>NZ_CP160398.1:0-2400000 GCF_040729435.1 Pseudomonas sp. HOU2
CGCCACGCGGTGCAGAACTTCCAGCGGAATGTTCGCCGCGTGCGCCGCCGCAATGAACTGCTCGGACATCGCCGCCAGCGCAATGCTCATGCCGCCCGACGCCGAACCGGTGATGCCGGCCAGCAAGGTGACAGTGATCGCTTCGTTGACCAATGGATTGGGAATTTGCTTGAGCCAGTCGGCCAGCACCAGGAAACCCGGCAGCGAGGCAATCACCGCGCCGAAGCCGTATTCCGAAGCGGTGTTCATCGCCGCCAGCAACGCACCGCTGACCGCACTTTTGCTGCCCTCGGCGAGCTTGCTGCGTATCGCCTTGAAGCCGAACACCAGCACCATCAGGATGCCGATCAGCAATGCCGCCTGCACCGCCCAGATCGCCGTGAGCTTGGCGATTTCCGTGGTTACCGGCGTGGCCATCCCCGGCAGTGCGAGGCTGTGGGTCTTGCCGTACCACTGCGGAATCCACTGGGTGAACAGCAGGTTCATGATGCCCACTGCCAGCAGTGGCGACAGGGCGATCCATGGGTTTGGCAGCTGCAGATCTTCGGCAGTTTCCGGCTCGTTACGCAGCTCGGTGCCATAACCTTCGCCGGCGCGCTGGGCCTTGTTGCGTTGGCGCTGCAGGAACAGCATGCCGGCGCAGAACACGAAAATCGTGCCGATCACCCCCAGCCACGGCGCGGCCCATGCGGTGGTGTTGAAGAAGGTGCTGGGGATGATGTTCTGAATCTGCGGCGTGCCGGGCAGGGCGTCCATGGTGAACGAGAATGCGCCGAGGGCGATGGTTGCCGGGATCAGGCGCTTGGGGATATTGCTCTGGCGGAACATTTCCGCGGCAAACGGATACACCGCAAACACCACCACGAACAACGACACGCCGCCGTAGGTGAGCAGGGCGCAGACCAGCACGATCACCAGCATCGCCTGGCGAGTGCCGAGCAGGCGAATCGCTGCGGCCACGATCGAACGGGAGAACCCCGACAATTCGATCAACTTGCCGAACACGGCGCCGAGCAGGAATACCGGGAAATACAGTTTGATGAAACCGACCATTTTCTCCATGAACACCCCGGTGAAGGCGGGGGCGACGGCGGAGGGGTCAGTGAGCAGAACGGCGCCGAGGGCGGCAATCGGGGCGAAGAGGATGACGCTGTAGCCGCGGTAGGCGGCAAGCATCAGCAGCGCGAGGGCTGCCAAGGCGATGATCACACTCATGGAGTGTCTCCAGGGATTGTTATTTTTGTGGGTGTTGCCAGGTAGGAGGGAGCTATAGCGAGATGTGTGCCAGCTTTGTAACGCGTTGAAATATATAGGTTATATTGGTTTCTGCGTTAAGCTGTTTGAAGGATTGTCTCGATAGTGAGACTTCTTTCAAGCGAAAAGATCGCAGCCTTCGGCAGCTCCTACAGGGTTGATGCGGAAATTCCATGTAGGAGCTGCCGAAGGCTGCGATCTTTTGATCTTGAAATTAAAGTCTCTTTAGAAAGACAGTGTCTCATTATTGAGACTCTGCAATCCCCAAAGCCACCATCTTCTTGTACAACGTCGACCGCCCCAACCCCAGCCGAGCCGCCGCCTCCGGCACCTTGCCCGCACATTGCGCGAGGGCAGATTCGATCAACTGCCGGTCAAACCGCTGCCGCGCCTGGGCAAAAGTCTCTTCCGCCAACGGTACCAGCGTGGTTGCAGACGGACGTTCAACCGGTGTGAAGGTGCCGATCGCAGCGTGAATATCCTCTTCGGTGAGGATCAGGTCATCGCTGAGCAGCGCCGCGCGTTCCAGCACGTTGCGCAACTCACGGATGTTGCCCGGCCACGCATGTTGTCCGAGCAATTCCAGCGCTGCGCGACTCAGCTCATGCTGACTGCGCAGCTCTTCAAGGATCGCCTCGCTGAGCGCTGGCAGATCGTCGAGGCGCTCGCGCAGTGGCGGGACCTGGATCGGCAGCACGTTGAGGCGGTAATACAGGTCGGCGCGGAACTCGCCGCGCTTGATCGCGGCTTGCAGATCGGTCGACGTCGCCGCGATCACTCGCACATCGCTCTGGATCACGTCGTTGGAGCCCACCGGTTCGAACTCCTTTTCCTGCAGCACCCGCAGCAGCTTGCTTTGCAGCGGCAACGGCATGTCACCGATTTCGTCGAGAAACAGCGTGCCGCCCTGAGCGATCTGCAACTTGCCGGTACGACCCTTGCGGTCAGCACCGGTAAACGCACCGGGGGCAGTACCGAAGAATTCGGCTTCCAGCAGCGCTTCGGGAATCGCCGCGCTGTTGATGCTGACGAACGCCTTGTGCGCGCGGGGCGAGGCGCTGTGAATCGCCTGGGCCAGCAACTCCTTGCCGGTGCCGGTTTCGCCGAGCAGCAACACGGGGGATTCTGCGCTGGCGCTGCGGCGGGCGCGGCGCTTGACCTCGAGGCTGGCGCTGCTGGTGCCGATGAAATGGGCGAAGTTGTATTTGGTCTGCCGCGCTCTTAGCAGGGAGCGGGTCGAGGCCAGTTCTTCCTGCATGCTCAGGTAGCGCTTGAGCATCGGCGACAGGCTGCGCAATTCATCGAACAGGGCAAACCCGATGGCGCCAATCACCGCCCCGGCGTCGTCGTGGATTGGCAGGCGCATCACCACCAGCGGCTCTTTCGGTGTGTCCTGCATGTCCAGCAGGATTGGCCGGCCGGTGCGCACCACTTCACGCAGCAGGCTGCCGGGGATCACGCTTTCGCAGGGTTTGCCGATGGCTTTTTTCGCCGACTCCAGCCCAAAACGCCGGGCATAACGCTCGTTCATCCAGACGATGTTCGCATCACGATCGACAATCACCGTGCCTTCGCTGGACTGCTCGATGATCTCGAACAGCGAGCGGATCGCCAGCGTGCGCACGCGTTGGTAGTCCTTGAGGCTTTCGGAGGTGTTCATGCGTGAGTTGGTCCGGAGTTTGGGTTGTCTGTTCGGGCCTCTTCGCTGGCAAGCCAGCTCCCACAGGTTTCTTTGGTGTACCCCATATTTGGATACAACCCAAATCCCTGTGGGAGCTGGCTTGCCAGCGAAAGTCGCGACTCGGTATCAAGGCAAGCGCCGATTATGCCTACCCCGGATGCGCCGCCGCCAACAGCTCTTTGGTGTAAGGATGCTGCGGCGAGTCGAACACCTCGTGGCTGGCACCGCGCTCGACCACCTTGCCATCCTTGATCACGATCATGTCATGCGCCAGCGCTCGCACCACCGCCAGGTCGTGGCTGATGAACAGGTAGGTCAGGCCATGTTTTTCCTGAAGGTCGCGGAGCAGGGCGACCACTTGTTTCTGCACTGTACGGTCGAGGGCCGAGGTCGGCTCGTCGAGCAGGATCAGCGCCGGTTTCAGCACCAGCGCCCGGGCGATGGCGATGCGCTGGCGCTGGCCGCCGGAAAATTCGTGCGGGTAGCGATGACGGCTTTCCGGATCCAGGCCAACTTCCTTGAGTACACGGATCACCTGAGCATCGCACTCTTCGGCGCTGGACTGACAATGCACCTCCAGTCCTTCGCTGATGATCTGCGCCACGGACATCCGTGGACTGAGGCTGCCGAACGGGTCCTGAAAAACCACCTGCATCTGCCGACGCCACGGTCGCAATTGCTTCTGATCGAGGCCGTCGAGGGCGGTGCCCTGAAAACGGATACTGCCCTCGGAGTCGAGCAACCGCAGAATCGCCTGGCCCAGGGTCGACTTGCCCGAGCCGGATTCACCGACAATGCCCAGCGTCTTACCGCGCTGGATATTCAGGCTGATGCCGTCCACCGCACGCAAGTATTGTTTGCGCTGGAACAGACCGCCGCCGACGATGAACTCGACCCGTAGATCAGCCACCTCCAGCACGTTCTCGCGCTCGTCCCGGGGCAGGGCTTCGCCCTCCGGTTCGGCATTCAGCAGCACGCAGCTGTAAGGGTGCTTCGGTTCGGTAAACAGGGTTTCGCACGGCGCCTGCTCGACGATTTCGCCAGCCTTCATCACGCACACCCGTTGCGCAATGCTGCGCACCAGATTGAGGTCGTGGCTGATCAGCAGCAGCGACATGCCCAAGCGTTGTTGCAAGGATTTGAGCAGTAGCAGGATCTTGCGCTGCACCGTCACATCCAACGCCGTGGTCGGCTCGTCAGCGATCAGCAGTTCCGGCTCGCAAGCCAGGGCCATGGCGATCATCACCCGTTGCCGCTGGCCGCCGGACAGCTGATGCGGATAGGCCTTGAGGCGCTCTTTGGGCTTCTGAATGCCCACCAGTTCCAGCAGTTCAAGAATGCGCAGTTGCGCCGCTTTACCGCCCAGGCCGCGATGCACCAACAGCGTTTCGCCGATCTGCTTTTCAATGGTGTGCAGCGGGTTGAGCGAGGTCATCGGCTCCTGGAAGATCATTGCGATCCGATTGCCGCGTAGCTCACGCAAGACCTTTGGATCGGCGCCGAGCAATTCCTGGCCGCGATAGCGAATGCTGCCGCTGGTTTGCGCATCGCTTTCGGGGAGCAGTTGCAGGATCGAATGCGCGGTCACCGATTTGCCCGAGCCCGACTCGCCGACCAGCGCGAGGCACTCGCCGGGGCGGATGTCCAGGCACAGGTTGCGCACCGCCGGCTGGCCATGGAAGGCGACGTTCAGGTCACGGATTTCGATCAGGTTATCAGTCATGGTCACACTTCAGGATCGAGGGTCGAACGCGTCACGCAACGCTTCGCCGATGAACACCAGTAAAGAAAGAATCAGCGCCAGGGTGAAAAACGCCGTCAGCCCTAGCCATGGCGCTTGCAGGTTCTGCTTGCCCTGACCGATCAGCTCGCCCAGCGAGGCACTGCCGGCGGGCATGCCGAAACCGAGGAAGTCGAGAGCGGTGAGGGTGGAAATCGCCCCGGTCAGAATGAACGGCAGGTAACTCAGCGTCGCGTTCATCGCATTCGGCAGGATGTGCCGGAAAATCACCTTGCAGTCGCTCAGGCCCAACGCGCGCGCCGCTTTGACGTATTCCAGATTACGCCCGCGCAGGAACTCGGCGCGCACCACATCCACCAGCGCCAGCCATGAAAACAGCGCCATGATCCCCAGCAGCCACCAGAAATTCGGCTCGACGAAACCGGACAGGATGATCAGCAGGTACAGTACCGGCAATCCGCTCCAGACCTCCAGCAAACGTTGCCCGAGCAGATCGACCCAACCGCCGTAATAGCCTTGCAGGGCGCCGGCCGCGATGCCGATCAGCGCGCTGACGGCGGTCAGCATCAGGGCAAACAGGATCGATACCCGGGCACCGAAAATCACCCGCGCCAACACATCACGCGCCTGATCGTCGGTGCCCAGCCAGTTGACCTTTGAGGGCGGGCTCGGCGCAGGTTGGTTGAGGTCGTAATTGGGCGTGTCATCGCTGAACGGGATCGGCGGGAACAGCAGCCAGCCGCCGTCCTTGCGGATCAGGTTCTGCACATAATCACTGCGGTAATCGGCCTGGAACGGCAGTTGCCCGCCAAATTCCTGTTCGGTGTAGCGCTTGAAGACCGGGAAGTACAGCTGGTTCTGATAGCTGACCAGCAGTGGTTTGTCGTTGGCAATCAGTTCACCGCCCAGCGTCACCACAAACAGTCCGATAAACAGCCACAACGACCACCAGCCACGGCGGTTTTTCTTGAATCGGGCAAAACGGCGGCGGCCCAGAGGCGAGAGCTTGAACATCAGGCATTCCTCGCGGCGAAGTCGATACGCGGATCGACCAGGGTGTAGCACAGGTCGCCGATCAGTTTTATCAGCAGGCCGAACAGGGTGAAGATGAACAGCGAGCCGAACACCACCGGATAGTCTCGGGAAACCGCCGCTTCGTAGCTCATGCGGCCGAGACCATCGAGGGAAAAGATCACTTCGATCAGCAGCGAGCCGGCAAAGAACACACTGATGAACGCCTGCGGAATCCCCGAGACCACCAGCAGCATTGCGTTGCGGAACACGTGGCCGTAAAGCACGCGCCGTTCGCTCAAGCCTTTGGCTCGGGCGGTGACCACGTACTGGCGGGTGATTTCATTGAGGAACGAGTTCTTGGTGAGGATCGTCAGCGTGGCGAAGCCGCCGATCACCAGTGCCGTCACCGGCAACACCAGATGCCAGAAGTAATCGGCGATCTTGCCCAGGGTCGACAGCGATTCGAAGTTGTCGGATACCAGTCCGCGCACCGGGAACCAGTTCAATGACGTGCCACCGGCAAACACCACGATCAGAAACATCGCGAACAGAAACGCCGGCATCGCGTAGCCGATGATGATCGCGGTGCTGCTCCAGATGTCGAAATGGCTGCCGTGATGCACCGCTTTGCGGATACCCAGCGGGATCGACACCAGATAGGTGATCAGCGTCGCCCACAAGCCGAGGGAAATGGTCACCGGCATTTTTTCCAGAATCAGGTCGGTGACCGTCGCACCGCGGAAAAAGCTTTTGCCGAAGTCCAGCTGTGCGTAGTTCTTGAGCATCAGCCACAGGCGTTCATGCGCCGGCTTGTCGAAACCGTATTGCTTTTCGATGTCCTTGATCAGTTGCGGATCGAGGCCACGGCTGGCACGCGAAGTGTTGCTCATGGTTTCGCTGGCACTGCCACCGACACTCGCACCGCCGATCCCTTGCAGATGGGCGATGGCCTGTTCGACCGGTCCACCGGGCGCCGCCTGAATGATCACGAAATTGACCAGCAGGATGATCACCAGCGTCGGAATGATCAGCAGCAGGCGCCGCAGAATGTATGCCCACATCAGTGCGGTCCTCCGGGTCTGCCACGGCCGATTTTTTCGGCGGTCATCTGCTGGTTGGTCAACGGCGTGCTGCTGATTTCCCACCAGCTCTCGATGGCTTCGTCATTGCTGGCCTGGATCGCCGGCATGCCGAAACGGTTCCACCAGACGGTCGAGGTGCCTGGCGGGTAATAGTTGGGAATCCAGTAGTAGTTCCATTGCAGCACCCGGTCCAGGGCGTGGGCGTAGTGCAGCATGTCGCTCTGGGTCGAGGCGCGGATCAGGCCGTTGATCAATGTGTCGACTGCCGGATTTTTCAGCACCATGTAGTTATTGGCGCCGGGATCGTTAGCCGATATCGAACCGAAGTAGTTGAGCAACTCGCCACCCGGAGACGTGCTGACCGGGTAGCCGGTGACAATCATGTCGTAGTCACGGCTCATCAGGCGATTGACGTATTGCGAGGAGTCGATGCGACGGATATTCAGGTCGATACCGATCTGTTTCAGCGTGCGTTTGTAAGGCAGCAGCAGGCGATCCATGCCGTTCTGGCTGACCAGAAAGGTAAAGCTCAGCGGCTCGCCCTCGGCGTTGACCAGTTGATCGCCATCAGGTTTCCAGCCGGCCTGTTCGAGCAACTGCAGCGCTTGCAGCTGTTTGTCGCGGATCAGGCCGCTGCCATCGGTTTTCGGCGCCTCGAAGACCTGAGTGAAGACCTCGTCGGGAACCTGCCCGCGCAACGGCTCGAGGATTTTCAGTTCGGCGGCATCCGGCAGCTCGCGGGCGGCCAGTGCGGTGTTGGAGAAATAGCTTTGCTGGCGGATGTACATGTTGCGCATCATCTGCCGGTTGCTCCACTCGAAATCCCAGAGCATCGCGAGCGCCTGGCGTACCCGACGGTCCTGAAACATCGGTTTCTGCAGATTGAACACGAAACCCTGAGCTGATTGCGGAGCCTCGGTGGCCAAATGGGCCTTCTGCAAACGACCGTCACTCAGCGCAGGGCTGTCGTAACCGATCGAATAGCCGGTGGCGGAAAACTCGCGGTTGTAGTCATAGGCACCGCCGCGCAATACCTGGCGGGCGACATCGGTATCGCCGAAATACTCGATGCTGAAGTGATCGAAGTTGTACAGGCCGCGACTGACCGGCAGATCCTTGCCCCACCAGTCCGGGTTGCGCTCAAAGGTGATGCTGCGCCCGGAGTCAACCTTGCCGACCCGATACGGGCCGCTGCCCAGTGGTGGTTCATAGCCACCGCCGCCGGCGAAGTCGCGGGTTTTCCACCAGTGCTCGGGGAATACCGGCAGGGTGGCGATGTCCAGCGGCAAGGTGCGGTTCTCGTTGCTTTTGAAGTCGAAGCGCACGGTCAGCGGCGCTTCCACTTCCACGCCTTTGACGTCGGCGAACTGCGTGCGATAGCGCAGGCTGCCCTGGGTCATCAGCAGGTCATAGGTGTAGCGCACGTCTTCGGCAGTGATCGGCTTGCCGTCAGCGAAGCGTGCCTTGGGATCGATGAAGAAGCGCAGCGACAGGCCATCTTCCGAGCGCTCCATCTTTTGTGCCACCAGGCCGTAGACGGTGTAAGGCTCGTCCATCGAACGCTGGGCCAGCGGCGAATAGAGCATGCCGTCGATCTGGGTGACGCCGATGCCTTTGTCTATATAAGGCAGGATGTGATCGAAATGCCCGATCTCTATCGCCGAACGGCGCAGGGTGCCACCCTTGGGCGCCTGCGGATTGGTGTAGTCGAAGTGGCTGAAACCGGCCGGGTATTTGGCAGGTTCGCCATAGACGGTCAACGCGTGTTGCGGGGCAGCGTCCACACCAGCGGCGCCCAACAGCAGGGCCACGGCAGTGAACAGCAAGGTCGGGAAAGCCAGTCGCATTGTCAGCCTTAAAGCCGGGTGATCGATAAGCGCAATTTGTACGCGAGCGGCGCGTCAGTCGCCAGCCGTATCCTGTAACCAAAACACAACGGCCCACCAAAAGGCGGGCCGTTGCACAGCAGACCGGACGCGGGATCAGTCCTGGCGGCTGGTGACTTCGAGCAGGTGATAACCGAACTGGGTCTTCACCGGGCCTTGCACGACGTTGATCGGCGCGCTGAAGACCACGGTGTCGAATTCCTTGACCATCTGGCCAGGACCGAACGAACCCAGGTCGCCGCCCTGACGGCTGGACGGGCAGGTGGAATTGGCCTTGGCGACTTCGGCGAAATCAGCACCGCCTTCGATCTGGGCCTTGAGTTCGTTGCACTTGTCTTCGCTGGAAACCAGGATGTGGCGGGCAGTGGCTTTAGCCATGGGGAAAATCTCCAATCTATTTCAGTAAAGTGTGGAGCCTACCGGATTCAGTAAGCGATTTCTCGGCAAAGTTCCACTCGGTACATTGACGTACATCTACAGTTGCGCTGCCTTCAGGCGCATCGCGTGCTCGACATAGAGTCCGATGGAATCAAGACCGGGTTTGCGCAAACCGTCTGGACGACGCAGGCTGGCGAGATGATTGAGGGGGTAGTCGGAGCGGATGACCCGGCCCAGATGCGAGCTGTAGCGGCCGACGAAACCATCGTTCTGTCCGGCCTCGATGACAAAATGGCCCGCCAGTGCCCGGCAGACGGCATGTACCGGATCCATTGTCTGTAACAAATCGTCTTGCAGCGTACCGCTCCAGGAATAGTAGTGAACGCCGTTGACCTGCTCCGCACCTTGACCGCCCCATGTCGCAGGCAGACCTTGCGGGTACTTTCTGTTGAATTGGCCGACACCTGTGGTCGTCAGAGCGTTGAGTGCCGCCACGGCTTGCTGTGGCAGGGCATGTTGACCGCTGAGCAGCGACAGGAGGTCCGCGAATCGGCTTGCCAGTTGTTCCGCCACCTGCTCCGGCAGGCTCCCCGGAATCAATGCGCGGCGCAATGCATCAGCGAGTTCCGAGCCGTGGTTGGGGCCGCTGACCGAGGTGACCGAAGCGATTTTTTCCGGCGCCAGCGCAGCGGCGTAACGACAGGCCAACGCGCCCTGGCTATGTCCGATCAGGTTGACCTTGCCGGCGCCTGTTCCTTGCAGAACGCGTTCGATCTGCGACATCAATTGCTGGCCGCGTACTTCGTTGTCATGGGTCGCAGACAGCTGCGGCACAAACACTTGTCCGCCAGCCGCTCTCAGCGCTTGCTTGACATCATGAAAAAGCTCGAAACGGCCGATACGGTCAAACCCGAACAGGCCATGGACCAAAAGGATGGGGTAGCGAGTTGTCGCATTCCGTTGCATGTTCCTGCCTCTTTTGCTGATGCTGGTCAGTGGTTGGTGCGTGCCACTGTAAAACAGGCCTGCGGGTTGGCGATGTCTGAAAAATCCTCGGAGTGGAGGGGAATCTGGACTAAAAATGGTGCGAATTTTCGTTTCTGCTTGAGGGGCTAGTCGGAACATTTGGCAATCTTTTGCCGCGTATGGACCGATTCGCTGCCGTCTGCCTACGTCGTGCGGCGTGTTTACCTCGGGGGTGCGGGGCTTCGGGCTGACTTCGCCCATTCGCTGGATGATGTTCAATGGAATTCGTTCGACGCTGCCTTGATGGTGGCGTTCTATCCAAGGAATGGAGCTGCGAATGTCTATCTACGAAGTCACTAGCGAGTCTTGTGCAATGCCGGCAGAAAATGCCTTCCCCTTGTCGGTTGCCACCGAGGGGGCTGGTCATCTGAGCCTGAAGGTGGACGGTGAAAATCTCGAATTCAACTATCGGCCGATACCTGCACCGGCGTCATCGCCAGCCTTGTACCTGTCTGCCCCGGTGATCGAAGTGTTGGAGGGCGGGATGCTTGATCCTTCTCTGAGCAACGCATTCGTCAGGATTGCGCCATATCCGAACATGCTCTGCGGCGACAAACTGGTGCTGAGCTGGCAAGGGCTCGACGATGAAGGACTGGCTTATAGTCATGAAGCCACTCGCTCGGTAAGCGAAGGTCAGGTGGGCGCGGAAATCGTCTTTGTCATAAAAGGTCAGCACGTTGCGGCGCTGGAGCGTGGCTCACTGGAGGTTTACTGGACGCTACACAGCGTTGCACTGTCCCAACCGGTGTCATCCCGTCGCCTGCAGCTGGATGTGGGCGATCCCGAGCCTGGGCTGCTTGCACCAATCATTGAAGAAACAGTCGGTGGAACGCTCGACCCATCCCGTGTTCCGCAGGGGACAAGTGTCATCGTCCGGCCCTATGCCCGGATGGCTGCCGGTGACCGCATCAGCCTGTCCTGGCAGGGCGCCGAGGGGATGCCGGTGTTCAATGATGTGCTAATCGTAGAACCGTTTGCCGTTGGTCAGGCGCTGTCTTTCTGGATAACCGCCGATCGCATCTCGGCTCATTCCACACAAGAGGTGAGCGTCAGTTACCGGGTTGAATCAGCAGCGGCGCAGGTGAGGAACTCCGTGAGCTCGCGAGTTCTGATCGCACCGTTGATTCGAGGAGATCTTGCGGCACCCCAAGTGCTGGAAGCACAAGACGGTGAGCTGGAGGCTGCAGACACCGTGGACGGGGTTACCGTGGTGATTGGCGATGCCCAGGCCGAGGAAGGAGAGTTGGTGTACCTGAAATGCGATGGAGAGTACTTCAGTCATCGCGATGACCGGGACATCACTCGGGAAAACGCCGGGCAACCTCTGGTATTCATCGTGCCGTACCGCTTCTGGCGCGAGCATCGGGAAACCGTAGTGCAGGTATCGTATTTGGTGGAGCGACTGGATGATGCCAGTCAGGCTTCCGGTATTACCCGCATTCGGGTGCGGGCGTAACCCTGGATTGAGCGATGGTTCGACCTTTGCGGGTTTTTGATTCGACCCGCAAAGGCGGTTCTGACCGTCAGGTTTTAAGCCGTTTGGCCGCGTTCGACAACAACTGCTCCGTTGCACTGAACCCCAGGCAACCATCGGTGACCGATACGCCATAGCGCAGGGCAGGGCTCAAAGGCTGACAGCCCTCGAACAGATGGGATTCGATCATCATGCCGATCAAGGTGCGATCACCTTGCAGGCGTTGTTCGAGCACCTCGTTGAACACGTCAGGCTGGCGCAGTGGATCCTTGCCGCTGTTCGCGTGGCTGCAGTCGACCATGATACGGCTCGGTATCTTCAGGCGGTTCAGGTCGGCATGTACCCGGGCGACGCTTTCGCGATCGTAGTTCGGGCCTTGATGACCACCGCGCAGTACCAGGTGCGTATCGGGGTTGCCGGGCGTCTGAATGATTGCCGGGTGCCCTTGGCTGTCGACGCCGAAGTGTCGATGCGGGTGGGCTGCCGAACGCATGGCATCGACCGCCACGGTTACGCCACCGTCGGTGCCGTTCTTGAAGCCAACGGGCATGCTCAGGCCGCTGGCCATTTCCCGATGGATCTGCGACTCGGTGGTGCGTGCACCGATGGCAACCCAACTGAGCAGGTCGTCGAAGTAGCCGGCGGCCATTGGTTGCAGCAGCTCGGTCGCGATGGGCAGTCCCAGGTGGATCATCTCAAGCATCAATTCACGCGACAGGGTCAGGCCGGCGGCCATGTCATCGCTGCCATCGAGGTGCGGGTCGTACGCCAGGCCTTTCCAGCCGACGGTGGTGCGTGGTTTTTCGATGTAGGCGCGCATCACCAGCAACATCTCGTCGCTGACTTCATGGGCCAGGCGGGAAAGTTTTTCGGCGTATTCGAGTGCGGAACGCGGGTCATGAATCGAGCAAGGGCCGACGACGACCAGCAGACGATGGTCTTCGCCATTGAGAATCGCGCGTACCGCCTGGCGGTGGGCTGCGACTTGCTGGGCGAGGGCATTGCTCAGGGGCAATTGCTGTTTGAGCTGTAACGAGCTGGGCAGACGCAGGGTCAGTGCTTCGTTGGCAGAGTTCAGGGTGGTCAGTGGCAGAGCAGAAACAGACGAGTTCATATTCGGAATTCCTGGGCTGGCGGCGGGTGCTTCCCGCTCACTCGGCCCTACTGGGGTGTTCGACAATTGGCCGTATTGGCTGCGTGTGAGTGCTTGCCACCTGTGGGTGACCGATCGGAGGCGGCAGGCTGTCCCGAGCGGAGGCTGCTAAATCGCCAGGCGGTAAAAGTGTCGTAACGGTAATAAGTGGCGTAGTTCATGTGGTGATTCCTCAAAGTGTCTGGTGTGTTGCTGAAAAATTTCGGGCCTGAAAAAACAAAACCCCCGGTCGGGAGGCCGACCGGGGGTTGAGAATTCTCTGGTAGGCGACCCGTTTTCATGGGCGCCGTGTGGGTATCAGGCGCGCCAGTGGCTAAACCAATACCCAAAATAAAAGCTTGCTGGAGCGCACACGTCATTCGCCCGGGCAGCCGCAACCGAGCGCAGGGCGCTGGCGGAACGAAGCTGTGAGAGGGCGTTGAACATGGTTTGTCTCCGATGAATGCGCCGAGCTTACTAGAGGCCCGTACGCCTGAGCAATCAGAAATTGCTATCGATCATTCAAGGCGTTACCTATCGTTCTGGTGCCTCGGACGTTGTGACACACTGAGATTTTGCGCAAGCCCAAGGATGAATAATGTCGACGTTCACCATTGCTGCAGCCCAATCGTTTTCCGTTGCCGGTGATCTGGCGGCGAACATCGCCCGTCATTTGCGCTTCATGGCCGTGGCGGCTGAGCAGGGCGTCGAGCTGCTGGTGTTCCCGGAGCTGTCGCTGACAGGCTACGAAGGCCAGATGGCCGCCGACCTGGCAATCGATCCGCAGGGCACGGTGCTGCAACGCTTGCGCGATCGCGCTCGCGAGCTGGGCCTCACAGCTGTCGTCGGCATGCCGATTCGCCACGAGGACAGTGCGCAGGTATTGATCGGCGCGCTGACGTTAGCCGGGGACGGTTCTCTCAAGGTTTACAGCAAACAACATTTGCACAGTGGCGAAGAACTCTTTTATGCCTCTGGGGCTGGTGGTTCTACCTTGCGGATAGCCAGCGATACCGTCGCGCTGGCGGTCTGTGCTGATTTTTCCCACGCCAGTCACGCGGCAGCGGCCGCCGAGGTTGGCGCCGACCTGTACGCAGCAGGCGTGCTGATTGGCGAGAAAGGTTATGGCGTAGATAGCGCAATATTGCAGGGCTATGCCCAAAACCACTTAATGGCGGTGCTGATGGCCAATCACGCCGGGCTCACGGGTGGATGGCAATCGGCGGGTCGCAGTGCAGTCTGGTCTGAAAATGGCACGCTGGTCGCCGCCGCGCCAGGCCCTGGTGAACTGTTGGTCGTCGCGCGACGTGATGCCGGCGAATGGCAGGGACGGGTAGTACCCGTGGTGGTGGGGCAATGACTTACCGTTTGCGTCGCGCCGAACAGTCTGATCGGGTATTTGCCCGAGAGCTGACGTGTCAGAACATGCTGCGCTATTACATTGCCCATGATCTGCTGTGGCAGGACGAAGCATTCGACGTTGCCTGGGAAGGCCGGGACAACTGGCTGATCCTACTTGGTGAAATTCCTGTGGGATTTTTCAGTCTCAGTCGCGATCGCCGAGCCTTGTACATACGCGAGCTGCAGATAGCCGAGGCCTCTCGCAGGCAGGGTGCAGGATCCTGGGCGATTGATCAGGTTGTCGCCCTGGCTTGTGGCGAAAAACTCCAGGCACTGCGTTTGACAGTATTCAAAAATAATCCGGCGCAAAGTCTGTATAAGAGAAAAGGCTTCAAGGTGTGTGGCGAGGACGAGTGTTTCCTGAGGATGCAGCTCGATTTCGGTACACCTGTGCTCTGAAACCCACGGCCGGCAAGCCCTCGATGATGAATTGAAACTTTTTAAATGACGCTTGCCGCTAGGTCTGTCCGGCACTTTTTGCTAAGGTGTCCGGCATCCCAATAAGACCATATCGCGAGGTGTCTGCTTGATTAGGGTGCTAGTGGTCGATGACCATGATCTCGTTCGTACAGGCATTACACGTATGCTGGCCGATATCGATGGCTTGCAGGTGGTTGGACAGGCCGAGTCCGGGGAAGAATCCCTGATCAAGGCTCGTGAGTTGAAACCCGATGTGGTTCTGATGGACGTCAAGATGCCCGGTATCGGTGGTCTCGAGGCCACGCGCAAACTGTTGCGCAGTCATCCGGATATCAAGGTTGTCGCTGTCACGGTGTGTGAGGAGGATCCGTTTCCTACACGTCTGTTGCAGGCAGGCGCCGCCGGCTACCTGACCAAGGGCGCTGGATTGCCGGAAATGGTTCAGGCGATCCGCCTGGTATTTGCCGGGCAGCGTTACATCAGCCCGCAGATTGCCCAGCAACTGGCGATCAAATCGTTCCAGCCAACCAACGATTCACCTTTCGATGCCTTGTCCGAACGGGAAATCGAGATAGCCTTGATGATTGTCGGCTGCCAGAAAGTGCAGATCATCTCCGACAAACTTTGTCTGTCGCCGAAAACGGTGAACACTTACCGCTACCGGATCTTCGAAAAACTGTCGATCAGCAGCGACGTAGAGCTGACGCTGTTGGCAGTACGCCACGGCATGGTTGATGCCAGCGCCTGATCATGACTGAAGCATTCGATTCCGGCGCCTTTCTGGCGACAGTCAGTGGGCGTCCCGGCGTCTATCGCATGTTCGACAGCGAGGCGCGCCTGCTGTATGTCGGTAAGGCCAAGAACCTCAAGAAGCGCCTTGCCAGCTATTTTCGCAAGACCGGGCTGGCGCCGAAAACCGCTGCGCTGGTCGGGCGTATCGCGCAGGTCGAAACGACCATCACCGCCAACGAAACCGAGGCGTTGCTGCTTGAACAGACGCTGATCAAGGAGTGGCGTCCGCCGTACAACATTCTGTTGCGCGACGATAAGTCCTATCCCTATGTCCTTCTGTCTGATGGCCAATTCCCACGTCTGAGCATCCACCGTGGCGCGAAGAAGGCCAAGGGCAGGTATTTCGGCCCGTACCCGAGCGCCGGGGCCATTCGCGAAAGCCTCAGCCTCTTGCAAAAGACCTTTTTCGTCCGTCAGTGCGAAGACAGCTACTACAAGAATCGCACGCGCCCGTGTCTTCAATATCAGATCAAGCGTTGCAAGGCGCCTTGTGTCGGCCTGGTCGAACCTGAGGTCTACGCCGAGGATGTACGCCATTCGGTGATGTTTCTCGAGGGGCGCAGTCACGCCCTGACCAATGAGCTGTCAACCGCGATGGAAGAGGCGGCGATCAATCTGGAATTCGAGCGTGCTGCCGAGTTGCGTGACCAGATTGCCTTGCTGCGCCGGGTCCAGGACCAGCAAAGCATGGAAGGTGGCACGGGCGACATCGATGTTATTGCAGCCTTCGTCAACCCGGGCGGCGCTTGCGTTCATTTGATCAGCGTGCGTGGCGGTCGTGTATTGGGCAGCAAGAACTTCTTTCCGCAGGTTGGTATCGAGGAGGAAGTTGCCGAAGTCATGGCGGCGTTTCTCGGTCAGTACTACATCAGCAGTCCGGAGCGCGACCTGCCCAGCGAGTTGATCGTCAATGTGGTACCGGAAGACGCTACAGCCCTGATCGAAGCCATCCGCGAGTTGCGCGGTCGTGAACTGACCATCAGCCTTCGGGTGCGAGGCACACGGGCGCGCTGGCAGCAGTTGGCGGTCACCAATGCCGAGCAAGCGCTGGGCGCACGCCTGGCCAACCGTCAACACACGGCAGCGCGCTTCGATGCGCTGGCTGAAGTGCTGAATCTGGATGAGCCGCCACAGCGTCTTGAGTGCTATGACATCAGTCATTCCAGTGGTGAGGCCACCGTCGCTTCCTGTGTCGTGTTCGGCCCGGAAGGCGCAATCAAGTCCGACTATCGTCGCTACAACATTGAAGGCGTCACGGCGGGCGATGACTATGCGGCCATGCACCAGGCGTTGACTCGGCGCTTCAGCAAACTGAAGGACGGGGAGGGCAAGCTGCCGGACATTCTGCTGGTCGACGGCGGCAAAGGTCAGTTGTCGATGGCCCGTGACGTGCTCAATGAATTGGCGGTGCCGGATCTGATCCTGCTGGGTGTGGCCAAGGGCGCAACACGCAAGGCCGGCTTCGAAACTTTGTATCTTAATGATGCCGCCCATGAGTTCACCCTGCGCGGTGACTCACCGGCACTGCACCTGATTCAGCAGATACGTGACGAAGCTCACCGCTTCGCAATTACCGGCCACCGTGCGCGGCGCGGCAAGACCCGCCGCACCTCGACGCTGGAAGGCGTTGCGGGTGTCGGGCCGACCCGGCGTCGGGACTTGTTGAAACATTTTGGTGGATTGCAGGAGCTGTCTCGTGCAAGCATCGAAGAGATCGCCAAAGCACCGGGGATCAGTAAAAAGCTCGCAGAGTCGATTTATGCAAACCTGCATAGCGAGTAGAATGCCAACTCACCTCGTAGCCAGTTGTGCCGATGAATATCCCTAATCTGATTACCGTTCTCCGCGTCCTGCTCATCCCGATCTTCATTTTGTTGTTTTACCTGCCTTACCAGTGGAGCTACATGGCCTCCGCCTCGGTATTCGCCTTTGCGGCGGCAACTGACTGGCTGGATGGCTATCTGGCCCGCCGCCTGGAACAAAGTACGCCGTTTGGCGCATTCCTCGATCCGGTTGCCGACAAGCTGATGGTGGCGGTCGCCCTGGTATTGCTGGTGCAGGAACACGGCAACTTGTGGCTGACACTTCCCGCAGCCGTCATCATCGGCCGCGAGATTGTCGTGTCGGCCTTGCGTGAATGGATGGCCGAACTGGGTGCCCGCGCTCATGTAGCAGTGTCCAATCTCGGCAAGTGGAAAACCGCAGCGCAGATGCTGGCGCTGGTGATCCTGCTGGCCAATCCCCGCGACTTCAGCTTCTGGGTCTTGCTGGGTTACTCCTTGCTGATGATCTCGGCAGGCCTGACATTGTGGTCGATGGTTCAATACCTGCGGGCCGCCTGGCCGCATCTGAAAACCGACGTTGAAAAGAAATAAAACTTTTTTGAATCAAAGGGTTGACGGGGCATCTGAAATCTATAGAATGCGCCACACCAAGCGGGAATAGCTCAGTTGGTAGAGCACGACCTTGCCAAGGTCGGGGTCGCGAGTTCGAGTCTCGTTTCCCGCTCCAGTTTGTACGCGGTTGTTGTTGTGCTACTAAACAGCGATCGTTTGAGGCCGAGTAGCAAAATGGTTATGCAGTGGATTGCAAATCCACCTACGCCGGTTCGATTCCGACCTCGGCCTCCACTATTAAAAACCCCGTAGATCAATGATCTACGGGGTTTTTTATTGCCTGCGAAAAAGTGGGGTGTTCCGCAATTCTTGAGGGTGTTCCGCAACCTATCGTACTGGCTACGTGGTTTTATTGGGGCTTTAGGTTTTTTCGTGGTGCTGCTGAGTTAACGTCAGGTGGCTGTCAAGAAACGATTTCAGAATGAAATACGTTGCTGCTACAAGCGAGCCCTTGAACCTGACGTTATCTAACAATTTCAATTAAAGGGTTGTGCAACTACGTCGCTGGCCTAATCTAATTTGCGCGTTCGGGTTCATAGTGATGCAGCTGAGCGATAGCCCGGAAGAGGAAGGAAATTTTAATTTTTCAAGGAGCGTGCAAGTGACCACCACTGATAATACGAAAAAGGTCGACCTAGTCTTTTTAATTGACTCTAGTAACTCAATGAAGGATGAAGCATCCGCGCTCAGTGCAAGGCTTAATGCGGCAATCGAGGAGGCAAGTAAAGCTTGTCCTTCGGATTTACGTGTTGAGTTTCTTGGTATTGAGGGTACTTTTGGCAATTCAAAATTTGATAAGAGCGCACGTAGCTATCTTACCGGGACGCTTGGGGTCGACGACGGTAAGATCAAAGGCCGAAAAGCCAGTGCCGTCGGTAATCCGGCACAGGAGGATGTAGCGCCGGCTGCCGAAGACATCATCAAATATTTCGACTGGCGCAAAGGAGCGGAAAGAAATCTCTTCGTATTGGGAGATGAAAGCCTGTACGGCGGAGAGATGGTACTGAATGCAGAGCGCATTAAAGCCTGTGATGATGCCATCGACACCGCACTGGCCCATACTGTCAAGGTTCACTCCTATCTGGGAACTCCGCACCATACTCTGCCTTACCCTACACCTGCTGATGAAGAGGCCATGGTTAAGGAGTACAAGCGTTTTGCATTACGCACCGGCGGTGAACATTATATTTACACCAAAGGCATTGCTGATTTCTCCCAAGTACTGAAAAACGCTATCTGCGCCAGCAAGGTACCCCATCAGGAAAGTGTCGAAGAGAAGAAAGAAGAGGCCGATAAGTTGGAAGGTAAAGATCCTGTCGATAAGCCAGATAATACCGCTTCAGGAAATAGTAATCTCTGCGAGCAACTCCCCGAGATTGTCAAAGCGGTTAATACGTTGGCCGACGTACTGAAAGGTCTGGTTGAGTCCTGCGCCCCGAGCAGCAAAGGAGAAAAACACGCTTGTCGTTGTCATGAACATGATGCGAAAAAAGACACTGGGAATAACAGTGCTGAGCAACCTGGGAATAGTAACTCCGGGGTGGAAGAGCAGCCCCAGGTATCCGAATTCGTCGATAAAACGATGTTTACTGATGGCGACTGGAACCACTGGGAAGCCGGGCCCGTCGGACATGACTGTCAACTTGTCGATTACGCGAAGCAAAAAACTAAAGGTCTTTATTTTAAAACAGCTGCGAACAAAGCGCATGCCGGCACTATCCTGAAGAAAACTCTGGTTGGATTGGAACCAGGGCAAGAGTATTCGTTTCTGATCCGCGCCAAGCGGGTGATCGGGAAGTTTAGTACACCAAAGCTCTCATTGAGCGTTGACGGTAAAGACATCAGTGGCGTGGTAGAGCTGATAACTACAGATGAGTGGGTGACAATAACAGGGAACTTCACCGCGGGAGCGGGGCCGACAAATCTGGAGGTGATCAGTCATGAAAATGACAGCAATGGCAATGATTACCATGTGGGACGCCTGGTGATTGCCAATCCTGGAAACCCGGCTTTAGACATTTGAATATGGGGCCACAGATCTGTGGCCTCTTCTGTCTTGCCTCCCACCCTGATCGCCAGTAAATCGCACGTACTGTGTAGTGCTCTAATGAAACCGGACACCCATTTAGGCGAGAATGCTCGCCATTTGGAGGTGTCTGATGACCAAGCAACGTCGTTCCTTTTGCTGAATTCAACGCGAGGCCGCAGGCCTCGTGCTTGATCAGGGCTATAGCCACGTCGAAGCCTGCCGTTCGCTCGGGGTTGTCGAGTCGTCCAGTTGTCGAGTCCGCATTGCGCCGCTGGGTCATCAGGAAACGGTGTTGAAAATGGGTTCAAGCTACCAGGTAGATAGTTATCAACCGAGCCAGGAGTTTACCTGTCTCGCGATTGGTGGGGCGTGAAAAGATTTCCGCAACGATATTTCCCTTTGGATGGGACGTACCCTAGAAGGCTTCAGAAATCAGTAGCTTGCGGAACAAAATGCGTGCTAACCTATTGATCTACTTAGCTTTGTAGCGTGGATCGCAAATCCGCCTACGCAGGTTCGATTCCGACCTCGGCCTCCTTTATAAACAAGCTCCGTAGATCCATGATTTACGGAGCTTTTTTATTTTCAGTGTGCTGCAAGATTTAGTCTTGAAATCAGCCACTGTGAACTTGCTTCACCGGGACGTGATGTATATATTTCCCGCTCTGCTTCAAAGGCTCAACACAGACAGATTCTCTGGTCGACTGATTTGAGCACTACAACAGCGCTACCGCCCGAATGGCGAAACTGGTAGACGCATGGGACTTAAAATCCCCCGCTCGTAAGGGCGTGCCGGTTCGATTCCGGCTTCGGGCACCATGAATATCAAAGGCCTGCATGAGATTTCTCATGCAGGCCTTTATCATTTGTACCCTGCAATTGTTGGGCGCTCTATGCAATTCACTGGGTCGAAACGATCTCAAGGGAAGATGCATAGCGCATCAGAGCGGGAGCATGGATAACGTGAATCACACACCAATTGAAAACCCGGCTGAGCTCCGGGTTTTTTTTGTGCCCGCCATTCGACCGAGCGCACGTCGTCTGCCAGACACCGATTCCTTGAACTAAAAGTTGACCGGTAAGTCGGGATGATGAGTCGTCCCTTCATTCAGAGGTCATCCATGCGCAACTACACGATCCAATATTTGTTCAACGACACACCCCGTACGCATCAGCTCCAGCTGAATCAGTCGGAACTTTCGGTCGCGGATGCTGCAATGCATCTACTCGAGCTACATTTTGGCGATGGTGAGAACAGCTTGATCATGCCGACTGCGGACTCCACCGTTGAAGAGATTCTCCAGCAGGCGGAAGTGATGGGAATCACTCGGGTCGAAGTGGCTACGGAACCAAGCCTGCTTCACCATCTTGAATAATCTTATGTTTTTGGCGGACAACAAAAAGCCCGGACGTATCCGGGCTTCTCAGAGCTAACCTCAGCGAGAATTTACTTCTTCCTGTGTCCGGGCCGACGCTTTTTCCCTGCGCCGGCGAAGCCAGCTATAGAAAGCGTGAACCGGGTGTAAAAACGCCGCAAGTACGCACAGCAGCAAGATGATGAAAATGGCAATCAGCGGGAGGCTTTCGTGCGAGAACATGGTGGGGTACTCCTGTAGGCACTATGTTGGAACCCGCAGGCTAGACGCTTTGAGCCATGCTTGCGATGAACGTATGTTCATCCTCGGGCGCTTGAACTGTGCTACGGAGGGCTCGCGGAAATGATCGATTCCAGAGGTGCGCAAGCGCCGGTCTTCAGTTAAGGCCGGCGCTGTGCGTGGAGTGATTACGCAAGTGTGTTTCAGCTGCGCTTGGGCAGCTTCCAGTTCGGGCGGATGAAATGGCAGGTGTAACCATTCGGTATCCGTTCCAGGTAGTCCTGATGTTCAGGTTCCGCTTCCCAGAACGGCCCGGCGGGTTCGATTTCGGTGACTACTCGGCCCGGCCAGAGACCGGAAGCGTCAACGTCGGCGGCGGTATCCTCGGCAATGTCGCGTTGCTCTTCGCTGAGGTAATAGATCGCCGAACGGTAGCTGGGGCCACGGTCGTTGCCTTGACGGTTAGGCGTACTCGGATCGTGGATCTGGAAGAAGAACTCGAGGATCTGCCGGTAGCTGATCACCGCCGGGTCGAAAATGATCTCGATGGCTTCAGCGTGGTTGCCGTGGTTGCGGTAGGTGGCGTTCGGTACATCGCCGCCGCTATAGCCGACTCGCGTCTGCAGCACGCCGGGATAGCGCCGCAGCAGGTCCTGCATGCCCCAGAAGCAGCCGCCGGCGAGAATCGCGGTTTCGGTTTGTCCGGTCATGATCTTTTTTGCCTCTCGGTGACTGTGGGTACGGTGCTGGTTATGAGGGCGCGTTGGCTATTTGCAAGCTTGACTCAGGGATAAGGACGGCTCGATCCGGTATTTTCAACAAAAAGCCCTGACGCTCAGGCCAGGGCATTGATGGGTTCGAGCGCTGAATTCGGGGCAGTTCACATCGAGTGATGGACTAAAAACACGACATCAGGCGGTTATACAAACGCTTGCCCGAAAAAGCCCCTTGGCAGACGCTGCGGCCCGGCCAGTGCGGTCAGGCGTTCGATCCACTCCGAACGCCAGTTCGATGCGCCGTGATCAGCCTTGGTGTGGCGCGCCGCGCGGCGTGCGGCATTGCGCTGGGCCTTGCGTGCTTCTTTGTAGGCGTCGGTGTTGCGGCAGCTGCGGCATTTGACGCGATTGAGTTCCAGGCTGGAGGCCAGGTTGTTGCCCTTGTGACCACAAGCCAGATGTCCGTCTGTTTTGAAATGGATAACCATGAACAGTCTCCTGGGTGACGTGTACAGGTTTTGACCTCCCACGACCGCAGGCGTTCGCCGGATCGGCCCAGTGGTGCGCCCGGAGACTGTCGTTTATCGCTGCGCAGTCATCTGAAACGTGGCAGTGGCCGCTCGACCGGTTGTAGCGACGACAGGGTGCTGCGGATCAGCGGTGTGTCTTTTTCGATGTCGTTCAGACGATCGCGGATGCGCAGGGCGGTCGGATGGCCGCCTTGATGATCGACCCAGTCGGCGATTTCCTTGCAGGCCGCAGCCAGCCGAGCCTGACGGGAGTCGAGCAGAGTGAGGAGGGTGGTGATGGACTCTTTTTCGGACATGGAACACCTCCGTTCAGAAAAACCGTTGAGAGGCAGCAAAGAGCCCGCGGGCTGCGAGCTCTGTGCCGTTGGGGCGCTGGTCGTCAGCTGCTTTGAGTATAGACCCCGCCTGTCAATTGCATCAGCCGGCCGATTGTCGCGCCGGCAGCGGCGAGCTGGCCGCATTGAGCCGTCGGCATTCGCGTCGGGCATCCTCCTCAAGATCGTAGCCATCGCCGATGAAGCCGCCGGTGCGCGTGTCGTTGATCCGAAACCAGCTGCTGGCCTCGGCGGGCTCGTGCTGGCTTTCCCCGGCGCGGCGGCCGTGAATGATGATTTTGTTGCAGCGCTTCACGACAAAGATGTCTTCCATGGCGTCACCACAGCAAATGGGTGTCAGATCAACTATAGAAGCCTTGGCCGATCGTGCAAAAAATAGCCAGTCAGTTCGTCGGTTGCAGCCGCCATTCTGTGGCATGCCAATCCAGATGATGCGTCGGTTTCAATGCTTGTAGAAACTCAGAATCGTGGGAAACCGCGACAATGGCGCCGGGAAACGTCTGCAATGCCTGTTCGAAAGCCTGAACCGATGCCAGATCCAGATGATTGCTCGGTTCATCGAGCAGCAACAATTGCGCAGGTGTCTTGCCCCACAAGGCCACCGCCAGTGCGGCTTTCAAGCGTTCGCCACCACTGAGTGAAGCGCTCGGTCGGGTGACCCGTTGCGCGTCCAGTTGCAGATGAGCCAGATGGCCGCGCAATGTACTTTCACTCAACGGACTCTGCAGCGCCAACAGTTGCTCGATGACGCTGAGGCGGTCATCCAGCAGCTTCAGATGCTGGTCCAGATAAGCCACGGGAACATGGATGATGCACTCGCCACTGTCGGGCTGCAGTTGACCTGCGAGGACTCTGAGCAACGTCGATTTGCCGCAGCCATTCGGACCATTGACGGCGACGCGCACAGGACCGCTCAGCGCGAGATTGACCGGTTGCGCCGGCAGCCATGGCAGGCGCGCATCAATCAACGAGCAGACCCTGCGCGCAGCGGGCACTGCGCTGCCGGGCAGGTTCATCAACACGGTCTCGTCCGCGAGAACTTTGGCGTAGGCATCGCGCACCCGTGCATCGAGTTCGGATTTGCGCTGTTGATGACCATGACGCACCTGGCCCATGATCTGCCTCGCAGCACCTTTCAGGCCGGCGCGCTCGAAACCGGAGACGTTGGCGGTTTTGGCATTGCGCAGTGAGCGGGCGGCATGCCGCTGGATGGTGTCGTGCTCGTTTTGCAAGCGCTGCTGCTCGCGCCGGCGCTCGGTTCGGCTTTGATCCAGCGTCGCTTGCGCCGCCGCCTGATGGATCTGTCGTTGCTGCTGGTAAGCGGAAAAATTGCCGCCGTACACCGTAACACCCAGCGGCGTCAGCTCGACGATACGTTGCATGCGCTCAAGCAATTGCCGGTCGTGACTGACGACGATCAATCCGCCGCGCCAGCGTTCCAGTTGGTTCATCAACCAGTCGCGGCCGGGGCCGTCCAGATGATTGGTCGGCTCATCCAGCACCAACAGGCGCGCCGGACTCAGAAACGCTCTGATCAACGCCAGCCGCGCCTGCTGGCCGCCGCTCAGTGGTTGGGTCAGATCCGTGGCGGCAATGTCTGGCAGACCGGCGTTATCCAGCGATTGGCGCAGACGTTCGGGCAGATCCCAGCGCTCGCCGAGGATGTCGAAGTCTTCCGCCGCCGCCGCGCCACACTGCAGCCGTTGCAATGCGCGAAGAGCGGCAGCGGTGCCGGTGGCATCGGCCACGGTCTGCGCCGCATCGGCGGTGAATGTTTGCGCCACATAGGCCAATGGAACCGAGCAGGTGACGCTGCCGGCAGTCGGTTGCAAATGTCCGGCAATCAGCTTGGCCAGCACGCTCTTACCGACGCCGTTGCGTCCGACGATGGCAGTGTGGATGTGATCGAAATGCAGATTCAGGTCGTTGAAAATCGCCTCGCCATTGGCGAACTGAAAACTGGTTTGATTCAGGGAGACGAGGGCAGGCGTACGCGAGACGTGAGTCATCGGCACCTCCGAAAAATGTCGTGAAGACTGACAGGCGCTATTCAGCGCTTATCGCGATTACATTTTCAGAAGGCTTGATTGTTCACTGTCTGCGGTCGTCCAGAAGGAGGAGAGGTAGCTAGCCTAGATCACCCGTCCGCCGCGATCAAGGCGCATCCATCATTTGCTCGAGAAACATCGCCAGCGCCACTTCCTCGGAGCGCAAGCCCTTGCGCACTCGCGGACGAGGCAGTTCGGCCAGTGCACCGAGCAGGAAGCGCTCAACCACGGCCGGATGGATGTAGCACTTGCGGCACACCGCCGGGGTGTTGCCCAGCTGTTTGGACACGTTCTTGACCATCTCCACCACGTGCCGTTTCGCCTCGGCTTCCGACTCCCATTGCAGTTCGCGCAATACCGCCAGGGCCAGTGCGCTGCCGGCCCAGGTGCGGTAGTCCTTGGCGGTGAAATCGGCACCGGTGAGGGTTTGCAGGTAGCTGTTGACGTCGTGTGAACTGACGGTATGTCGCTCGCCGTTTTCGTCCAGATACTGGAACAGATTCTGCCCGGGGATTTCCAGGCAGCGCTTGATGATGCGCGCCAGGCGACGATCCTTGACGGTGATCTGGTGTTCGATGCCGCTTTTGCCGCGAAACTGGAACAGGATCGCGCTGCCGTTGACCTCGACATGCCGGCTGCGCAGGGTGGTCAGGCCATAGGAGCGGTTGTCCCGCGCGTATTGGGTGTTGCCGACGCGGATCAGCGTGGCGTCGAGCAGCGTGATGACCGTGGCCATGACCTTGTCACGGCTGAAGCCGGGTGCGTCCAGCAGGGTTTCGAGCTGTTTGCGCAACTTTGGCAGCGCCAGGCCGAACTCACGCAAGCGTGAGTACTTGTCGGCATCGCGCACCTCGCGCCAGCGCGGGTGATAGCGATACTGCTTGCGGCCCCGGGCATCGCGGCCGGTGGCCTGCAAATGGCCACGCGGATCGGCGCAGATCCACACGTCGGTGTAGGCCGGCGGCACTGCCAGCGAATTGATCCGTTTGATCTCATCAGGGTCGGTGATGCGCTGCCCGGCCGGATCGAAATAGACGAACTTGCCGCGCAGCTTTTTACGGGTGAGGCCGGGTTGAGTATCGTCGACGTAATGCAGGTCGGGCGGTAAGACGTCGGCTAGTGCGGTGTCGGGCATGGCGGTGTCCTTGGCGAATCGCTCTGTTACAGCGATTGACCGCGCGCCGTGGCCGTCGTGCCAACCAATTCAGGCCAGCACGGCGACGGCCTTGATCTGCGCCCACAAATGCTGGCCCGGGTGGATGCCAAGCTGATCCCGGGAAAACCGCGTGATCCGCGCCAGCAGCGGTGTGCCGCCAGCGTCCAGACGAATCAGCACATGCGCGGTATTGTCCGCCGTCTGCTCGCTGATCACAGTGACCGGCAACCGATTGAGGATGCTGCTGGCCACACTGTCGTGGAGGCTCAGGCTGATGTCACGGGCGTGCACCTTGGCGCGCAAAGCCTGGCCCACGGCCATGGGTGCGTGGGTCACGCGGATGTTCATTTCGGTGGCCGGCAGTTGCAGGCTGAGCAACTGATAATCGGCGTCGTAGGCACTGACCTGACCTTCGATGATCACCCCGGCGTCGTCGCCCATCGCCATTGGCAGGTCAAGGCGCGCGAGGGTTTCGCCAATCGGGCCGCTGGCCAGGGCCTTGCCGTCGCTGAGCAACACCAGATGATCGGCCAGTCGCGCGACCTCATCCTGAGCGTGGCTGACATAGAGCACCGGAATGTCCAGTTCATCATGCAGCCGTTGCAGGTACGGCAGGATTTCGTTTTTACGCTGACTGTCGAGCGCAGCCAACGGCTCATCCATCAGCAGCAGTTTCGGGCTGGTCAGCAGTGCGCGGGCGATGCCGACACGTTGGCGTTCGCCGCCGGACAGATGCTGCGGATGACGCTCCAGCAAATGACCGATGCCCAGCAGTTCGGTGGCTTGCGCCATGTCGACCCGGCGCTGGGCCCTGGCAATGCGCTTGAGCCCGAACTGCAGGTTGGCCAGCACCGACAGATGCGGGAACAGACTCGCTTCCTGGAACACGTAACCGATTGCACGTTTGTGCGGCGGGACAAAAATCCGTCGTTCGCTGTCCTGCCAGACTTCGTCGTTGATCTGGATGAAACCCTGCTCGGCGCGCTCAAGCCCGGCGATACAGCGCAGGCAAGTGGTTTTGCCCGACCCGGAATGACCATACAGTGCGGTCACGCCGCGTCCCGGCAAGTGCAGATCGACATCCAGGCTGAAACCCGAATAAGCGATTTTCAGACGTGCATCAATCATCGGTCAGCTCCAACCCGCGCGGGTCTTGCGGCTGGAGTAGAGCGCCAGCAACACCAGAAACGAAAACACCAGCATCGCCCCGGCCAGCCAATGGGCCTGGGCATATTCCATCGCCTCGACGTGGTCGTAGATCTGCACCGAGACCACGCGGGTCTTGTCGGGAATGTTGCCGCCGATCATCAGCACCACGCCGAATTCACCGACGGTATGCGCGAACCCAAGGATCGCCGCCGTCACGAAACCGGGGCGGGCCAACGGCAGGATCACGCTGAAAAAAGTGTCCCAGGGATTGGCGCGCAAGGTTGCGGCCACTTCCAGTGGGCGGGTGCCGATGGCAGAGAACGCGTTCTGCAACGGTTGCACCACAAATGGCATGGAATAAATCACCGAACCGATCACCAGTCCGGTAAAGCTGAAGGTCAGAGTGCCCAGGCCCAGCCATTGTGTGAAGTGGCCGAGAAAGCCATTGGGGCCCATAGCCAGCAACAGATAGAAGCCGATCACAGTCGGCGGCAGTACGAGGGGCAGGGCGACGATTGCGCCGATGGGGCCGCGCAGCCAGGATCGGCTGCGCGACAACCACAGGGCAATCGGCGTGCCGACGACCAGCAGGATAGCGGTGGTCAGGGACGCCAGTTTCAGGGTCAGCCAGATCGCCGCGAAGTCGGCAGTCGTCAGCGACATTTAGAGCTGATAGCCGTAGGACTTGATCACCGCAGCGGCTGTCGGGCCTTTGAGGTATTCAACCAGAGCCTTGGCAGCGGCGCTGTCCTTGCCCTTGTTCAGAATCACTGCGTCCTGTTTGATCGGGTCGTGCATGCTCGCTGGAACGATCCACGCCGAACCGCTGGTGACCTTGCCGTCCTTGTAGATCTGCGACAGCGCGACGAAGCCCAGTTCGGCATTGCCGGTGGACACAAACTGGTAGGCCTGGGTGATGTTCTGGCCTTCGACGATCTTGGCTTTGGTTGCTTCAGTCAGTTTGAGTTTTTCCAGCACTTGAGTGGCGGCCAGACCGTACGGCGCGGCTTTCGGATTGGCGATGGACAGGTGCTGGTATTCGTTCTTCTTCAGGACTTCACCTTTGGCGTCGACATAACCTTCTTTCGCCGACCACAGGGCCAGGGTGCCGATGGCGTAGGTGAAGCGTGAGCCCTTGACGGTGTCGCCTTCTTTTTCCAGTTTTTCCGGGGTGGTGTCGTCTGCCGAGAGGAACACTTCAAACGGCGCGCCGTTCTTGATCTGGGTGTAGAACTGGCCGGTGGCACCGTAAGCGGCGACCAGTTTGTGCCCGGTGTCTTTTTCGAAATCGGCAGCAATTGCCTGGATCGGCGCAGTGAAGTTGGCGGCAACAGCCACTTGCACTTCATCAGCCTGAGCGGCGCCGAAGGCGAATACCGCAAGCAGGGTGGCCAGGCAGGTTGGGGCAAAACGTGAGGCACGAATGGTCATGTAACAGCTCCGTTGTTGGCGTGTGCAGAGGGCAGTTATTGTTGGGGGTGGACTGCACCGATGCGAGGGGGTGAAACGCTATATAGCGAAATATATAGCGAAATGCCGCTAAACAGGAAGTGCTGTTGTATACAGGATGAGGCTGTGCCATGCCTCATCCTCAATCGAATCAGTGTCGGACCAGTTTTGCCAGCGCGCCTTGCGCCAGTTCCCGGGTCAGATCGGCGCTGCTCAGTTCCTGGCCCAGCGGGAACGCCTGACCGGCCCAAAGGTTACTGAACTGCGCTTCGTTTTTGGTGCGCAATGGCATCAGCGCTCCGCCGGCCAGCGGGAAGGCCGGGGCTTTCGCTGACATCGGGCCGATTTCGCGCATCACCCGATTGAGAATGCCGCGAGCCGGGCGCCCGGTGAACAGGTTGGTAATCGCGGTTTCGCTTTCCTTGGCGGTGCGCAGCGCCTGGTGATGGGAGGCGCTGACTTTCGCTTCCGGGGTGAACAGGTACGCGGTACCGACCTGCACCGCTGACGCACCCAGCACCAATGCCGCAGCCACTCCGCGCGCATCGGCAATCGCGCCGGCAGCGATTACCGGCACCTTCACCGCATCGACGATCTGCGGCACCAGCGCGAAGGTGCCGACCTGGCTGCTCAGGTCATCGCTGAGAAACATCCCGCGATGCCCGCCAGCCTCGTAACCCATGGCGATGATCGCGTCGCAACCGTTTTGCTCAAGCCACAGCGCTTCATCGACGGTGGTGGCGGACGAGAGGATTTTCGCACCCGTGGCCTTGACCCGATCCAGCAGGGATTTTTCCGGCAGGCCAAAGTGAAAGCTCACCACCTCAGGACGAAACTCTTCGAGCACGGCGCACGCTGCCGTATCGAATGGCGCCCGATTGGAAACCGGGGTCGGTGCGTCGAAATCGACGCCCAGCTCGCGGTAATACGGCTCCAGCAGGTTTTTCCAGTCTCGCGCGCGCTGTTCATCGGCGGCCGGTGGCTGGTGGCAGAAAAAATTGACGTTGAACGGATTGCGGGTGTGCTCGCGAATGGTCTTCAGCTCTTCGCGCAACTGCTCGATGCTCAGCATTGCGGCCGGCATCGAACCCAAGCCACCGGCGTTGCACACGGCAATCACCATGGACGAGTTCGTGGCACCGGCCATCGGGGCCTGGATGATCGGCAACTCGATGCCGAGCAGGTCAAGAATGCGAGTGTCAGGCCATTGGCTCATGGAAGCGCTTCTCCGAACGATGAAACGGGGCAGGGACGGCAGAGCCGGTTTTTTAACAGCAAAACCGGACCCAGGGCCAGTGCGAATTTTTCAGATCAAGGACAATCGCGCGGCCTCAACGTCGATGAAATCCCCCGCCGCCAAAGGAGTGGTTCATCAATCGCGAGGAATCGTGAAAGATGTTGGTTCGCTGATTGCCGAAGTTGCGTGCAGCGGATTCGCGATTGAGGTTTTGCAACTGCGCGTTGTTGTTGACCGGTGCCGTGCGGTTCGGGCTGCCCTTGACCATCGATTGCCAACCATTGTCGGTCTTCTTGTAGACGTTGCCGTCGTGCCCGGCGTAGACGTTGTCACCCACTCGTGCGGCGCCGCCGTTGCGTCCCTTGACGCCACCATATTGTGTGGTCTTGTCGGTGTTGGGGTTGTATATCGCGCCACGATTGGCGCTGACCTGGGTGCCATTGCGAGCGTTGCCTGCGGTCACCCGTCCACCGGCGATGGCGCCACCGTTTGGCCCGACCACTTCACCGCTGCGCCCGGCCGCATAATTGCCGTTATAGACATTGTGTACGGCACCGCGCTGGCCCGCCGCCGCAATGCCGGTGCGCGAGTTGTAGGAAGAACCGACCTGACCGGCCCAGCGATTGCCGGTCCAGGCGTTGTAGCCGGCGCCATAACGACTCACCGTCGCGCGATCGCCCCACTGCCGATAAATGTTGCCGGTGGTGCCGGCCCAGCCACCGGGGCCCCAGGCCACAGCACCGCCGCGATAACCATAAGCGGCGCCGCCCCAGGCCAGTGGCGCGGGGTACAAGCGCGGTCCCCAGGCGTAACCCCAGCCATAATTGCCCCACCACGGATAAGCACCCCAGCCCCAACCCATCGCTACGGTGTTGCCGCCCCAGCTCCAGCCGAAACCGAAGCCGAATGTCCAGCCAGTCCACGGCGTGTAGCGCATGGCGACGCCGAAACCGTAGGTCACCGGTGGCCCGTACCAGACGCTGCCGACCCACGGCGTGTACGGATAACCGGTGCCGTAGACCACCACACCGGTGGCCGGATCCAGCGTCGAACCCTGATAACCCGGGGTGTAGCCGACCACCACGGTGTCGCCGCTGGATTCATAGACTTTGACGTAGGTGAGGTAATGCATCGGCGAACTCGGCGGGATCGAATAGATCACCGCCGGCACCGAACTGGCCACGCTCCATGTTCCGTTCACCGAGGTGGCGTTGAACCAGATACCGTTTTCCACCGCATACCAGCTGTCATTGTCGACCCGGATGATCGGGGTGGCACTGTTGACCACGTACTGCAACGGCGTGCTGTTGATCGCCTTCAACTGCGGCTCGCCATCGAACTGCGGCGCGGTCATTTTCACAGCGCTCTTCTTGATCGCCGAGGTTTGCGGGATGGTCGCAGCGATCGCGGCTTCCCTGGCCTGTGGCGTGCCGGCGACCGAGGCCTTGACGTTCTCTTTCGGGCTGTCGTCAGGGATGTTGGCGAAATCTACCGGCAGCTTGTCTGCCGGGGTAAACGTCCATGGGCCGCGCATGTCGGCGGCGCGAAACCAACGCCCGGAGATCAGCACGTAACTGCTCTGGTCACCGATTTCCTTGAAGATATGCCCAGTGGTGTTGCTCACGTAGAGCAGGCTGGTGCCTTGAATCGGCAGCCACTGCGCTGCGCCGTCGGTGACGATCAGCTCCGTGGGCGTGATGGCGATGAAGATTTTCGGCTGCGGCGGTTTGGCCAGATTTGGGATTTTGTCTTTCGGATCACTCTGCCCGGTCAGCAGGTCGACCTGACGGCTCTGGATCGCCGCCTGTTTGGCTTTCTCCAGATCGGCCGGTGGTGTGCTCAGACGAGTGTATTCGCCGCTGAGGCTGTCAGCGACCATCCAGCCATCGAACACATGCAGGTAGTGCTTGCCCTCGGCGTCCTTGAGCAATAGCGGGCGGGTGTTGATCACCCGCTGCAACGCGGTGCCGTCGACCGCACGGTACACGGCGTCGCCATCGATGTAGACGAGCAGGGCCGGGACGTCGGAACTGATGATCGCCGGCGGGGTGTTTTCCAGTGGTGCGCTGTCGGCTTTCTGCTCGGCCGACAGCACGCCGACAGCGGCTTCGAGTTGATCAAGGGAAATGGTTTTCTTGCGGCTTTCGGCATCTTTTTGCAATGCGCTGAGCCAGACGTTTGCCTGACTGGCGTCGGCGGGGAAATCGGCCTTGATAATCTTGTACTGATCCAGTCCGACCCAGCGCGTGGCTTTGTCGACCAGGGTGTGCGCGCTGAACTGGACGATGCCGAAAGTGGGTTTGCCGTCGGCGCCGGTGGCTTCGACGGCAGCCCGGGCATTGAGGGTGTAGCCATCCCAGCTGTCGAGTTGCGGCTGGTACACGGTCAGTTTGGCCTTGCCGCTGCTGATCACTTGCGGCCACGCCGGCGCGCTAGGGGCGGTGTCGGCCGCAGTGGCTTTGGTCGCCGGGGTGGACGCTGCCCAGGCATCGCCAACGGTCAGCAGGCACAGCATCAGTATCGCAAGCAACGAGCGCGGGTAAGACATTGTCAACTCCATCGACAGGGCCGCTTTCAGCAGGATGGCAGCGAAAGTTCGACCGTCGAAAAAGCATAGCCGCCCGCTCCGGAATTACTGGATGGATTTGCGAATTAGCGCAAAGTCGGGTGGGGCAATGTGTTGCTTTGTGTTATTTCAGGGCACGAGGACTTGAACCCATTGAGAGGCAGCCATGTTCAACGGCATTTTGATCGACAAAGACGACAGCGGATATCGCGCCAGCCTGCAGCAGATCAACGAAGCGCAGTTGCCTGAAGGCGACGTGACGGTGAAGGTGGCGTACAGCACGCTGAACTTCAAGGACGGTCTGGCGATTACTGGCAGCAGCCCGGTGGTGCGCAAGTTCCCGATGGTGCCGGGGATCGATCTGGCGGGTACGGTCGAAGCCAGTTCGCATCCCGACTATAAAGTTGGTGATCAGGTGCTGCTCAATGGCTGGGGTGTGGGCGAAAGTCACTGGGGCGGGCTGGCGCAGAAGGCGCGACTCAATGGCGACTGGCTGATTCCTCTGCCCAAGGCATTTACCGCAGCGCAGGCGATGGCCATCGGCACCGCCGGCTACACGGCGATGCTGTGCATTCTGGCGCTGGAGCGTAACGGCGTGACGCCGGATCAGGGCGAAGTGCTGGTGACCGGCGCCAATGGCGGAGTGGGCAGTTTCGCCATCGCCTTGCTCAGCCAGCTTGGTTATCGCGTGGTGGCGTCCACCGGCCGGGTGTCGGAGCATGAGTACCTCAAGCAATTGGGCGCCAGCGAGATCATCGACCGCGCAACCTTGTCGGAACCAGGCAAACCGCTGGCCAAGGAACGCTGGGCCGCAGTGATCGATTCGGTCGGCAGTCACACCTTGGCCAACGCCTGCGCCAGTACCCGCGCCGAGGGCACGGTGGCAGCCTGCGGTCTTGCCCAGGGCATGGATTTTCCGGCGTCGGTGGCGCCGTTCATTCTGCGCGGTGTGACCCTGGCCGGAATCAACAGCGTGACCCAGCCCAAGGCGCGGCGGATCGAGGCCTGGGCGCGTCTGGCCAAGGATCTGGACTTCGCCCTGTTGCCATTGATCAGTCATGAAATCGCCCTCAGCGAAGCCATCGACGCGGCGCCAAAACTGCTCGCCGGACAGCTTCGCGGCAGGGTTGTGGTCGACGTCAATCGCTGACAAAGTAGGCGGCATTGCGGCCCTGTGTGGCCGCACTTCTATTCAGGGAGCCGCAATTTCGATGGATTTGAAACGACAGCAAATCGACGCCTTTACCGTTGCTGGCCTGCGCGTTCGCACCACCAACGCCGCAGAGCACCAAGCTGAAACCGCGAAAATCGGCCCGATGTGGGGGCAGTTCTTCGGTAAGGAACTGGCCGAAACCATTCCCGGCAAGTCAGCCCATTCGCCGATTTATGGCGTGTATTCGGCTTACGAGTCGGATGCTTCGGGGGCGTTTGACGTTACCGCTGGCGTTGCCGTGAATGCTTCAGTCAAAGACTTCGAGTCCGTGCGGATCGAAGCGGGCGAGTATCTGGTGTTCGAAGCGCAGGGGCCGTTGCCAGACGCGGTCATCTCGACCTGGGGAAAGATCTGGGACTTCTTTGCAGCCAATCCGCAGATTCAGCGCCGTTACGCTACCGACTTCGAGGCCTATACCGGCCCCGAGTCCGTGTCGGTCTACATCGGCGTGAGCTAAGACTGGGTTTCGCGTTCCAGCAACTGGCGCTTACGCTCTACGCCCCAGCGATACCCCGACAGATTGCCATCGCTACGCACCACGCGATGGCAGGGGATTGCCACGGCCAGACGGTTGGCGCCGCAGGCTTGCGCCACGGCGCGCATGGAGGTCGGCGCGCCAATTCGCTGAGCGATCTCGGCGTAACTGGCGGTGCGGCCCGCCGGGATTTCCCGCAGTGCCTGCCACACCCGTTCCTGAAAAGCCGTACCGCGCACATCCAGTGGCAAGTCGAGGCCCAGCGCTGGCGCCTCGATGAAACCCACCACTTTGGCAATCAACTGTTCGAAGCCGGCATCGGCGCCAATCAGGTTGGCCTGACGGAACTGATCCTGCAGATCGCAGACCAGTTGATGCGGATCGTCGCCCAACAGAATCGCGCACACCCCGCGTTCGCTTTGCGCCACCAGAATCGCCCCGAGTGAGCATTGCCCGACAGCAAAATGAATGTCTTTGTTGCGTCCGGCAGCGCGATAGTCGCCGGGTTTCATGCCCAGCAGCTTGTCGGCCGACTCATAAAAGCGGCTGTTGGAATTGAAACCCGCGTCATACAACGCATCGGTCACTGAGCCGCCGTCTGCGAGCCGTTCACGCACCCGGCGCGAACGATGCGCCGCTGCGTAGCCTTTGGGCGTCAGGCCGGTAGCCGCCTTGAACACGCGATGAAAATGGAACGGGCTGAGGCCGGCGACCTCGGCGAGCTCATTGAGCGCGGGCACTGTTTCACTCGACTCGATCTGCCGACAGGCCATCGCCACGGTCGCGGCGTGCTGGCTGGCGACTTCAGTCTGATCCTTGCTCGTGCGTTTGCTTGGGCGGTAGCCCGCCGCTTCGGCAGCTTGAGCACTTTCGAAGAACTCGACGTTCTGCGGTTTGGGCAAACGTGAAAGGCTGCTGGGGCGGCAATAGATACCGGTGGTTTTCACCGCGTAGACAAACTGCCCGTCGGCCCGTGGGTCCCGTGCAACGACAGCGGCCCAGCGTGGATCGGTTTCAACGTTGATGATGGGCGAAAGCTTTTTCATGGCGAGTAGTCCGTTGACCTGTTTGATTCAGGTTAACCAGCAGCAATGTCGGTAACACTCCGGGCCTTGCGGTCAAATTTTTCAGATCACCCGGCAACACGCAAGGTCAGGTTGATCCGCCGCTCGCCCAGACGCGGATGCTGGCCGGGCTTGATCGGCAATACGCCGTGAAAACGCAAGCGATCGACCCCGCCCCAGACCACCATGTCGCCGTGCAGCAAAGGAATACGCTGGCTCTTGTCGCCGCGGGCAAAACCACCGAACAGGAACATCGCCGGCAATCCCAATGACAGCGACACGATCGGCGCCGCGTAGGCATGTTCGTCCTTGTCCTGGTGCAAAGACATTTTGGCCGCGGGGACATATTGGTTGATCAGGCAGGAGTCTGGATGAAAGTCGGCAAATCCTGCGCGCTGTGCTGCTTGGCGCGCCAGTTCTGACAGTACTTCTGGCATCGCCGGCCAGGGCTTGCCGGTCAGCGGATCCACGGAGCTGTAGCGATAACCGCTACGGTCGGTGATCCAGCCCAGCGTTCCGCAACTGCTGGTGCCCACCGACATGCTGAAGCCGCCCGGCGTCATCATGTGGCGCAACGGTGCTGCGGCGAGAATGGCTTCCAACGCTGGCAATAGTTGATCGATCACCGGCAAAGCGAAGCCGCGCAACACCCACGATTGTTCGCCGATCTGCTCGGCGCGGGGTTGTTGCTCGGGTTCGTGGTCGGCGAACAGGTCGAAGGTGGTCGGGTGCATGGCGTTCATGATGCGTCGTGAAAGATGATGCCCAGAGTATGCCGATTTCCGCTGTGCAGGCGACTGACGCCGTGACGCATGGTCACTCGATAATCACCGCGTGTGCCGCTGACCGGGCGCTGGTTGACCGCGAATATAACCGCGTCACCCTTGTGCAGATCCACAACGTGCGGGCGCGACTGCGTGCGTGGGCGCTGCTCGGTCAGGACGAACTCGCCACCGGTAAAATCCTCTCCGGGCTCCGACAGAAGAATCGCCACTTGCAGTGGGAAAACCAGTTCTCCGTACAGATCCTGATGCAGGCAGTTGTAGTCCTCCGGACCGTATCGCAACAATAGGGGTGTCGGCCGCAGTTGGCCGGCAGCCTGACAGCGCTGCACAAACTCGGTATGGGTGGCGGGAAAGCGTGCGGGCAGATTCATGCGTTCGTACCAACGATTGGCCAGTGGCACCAGGCGTGGGTAAAACGCAGTGCGCAGACGTTCGATGGCTGTCGGCAGGGGATAGCTGAAGTACTTGTATTCCCCGCGACCGAAACCGTGGCGGGCCATGATGACCTGCGAACGAAACGGTTCGGTCTGCGAATACAGGGCGCTCAAGCGTTCACAGGTTTGCGCCGACAGCAACGAGCGGACGATGGCATAGCCATATTGATCCAGATGCTGTTCGAGGCTTGCCCAATCGAGCGCATCCAGCCGAGACGGGGACATTGACATTCTGACTCCTGAACCCTTTGGTCGAGACTGTCAGTCTGGGCAAATCCCGGCGGCAGGACACTCCGCCGCTTGCGGTCGAATCCCCGGATGTTGCGTTACAGGGCTTTGCTGACGGCGATGTCGCTGATTACATCATCAGTCTGGCCGTGGATGGCATCCAGTGCGGCCTTGGCTTCTTCCTCGGTGCCGTTTTCCAGTTGTGCGAACTCGAAACGGCGCTCGCCGTTGAGCTTGTATTTGATGACGTATTTGGTCGTTTGGGCCACGGTCGTGCTTACCTTTGCGTCAGGGGCGACTCAGCTCAGTTTGGAGCTGGAGCGGCGGATGATCTTGATCGAGTGGGTCAGGGTCGGTTTGCGCGTTACGCTGATGGCGCGACGGTTGACGGTATCGATGGTGATGTTCCAGAAACCGGTGCTCGGTGCGGTGATGCGCGCAGGAAACGTGTCGAAAGCGCCGCCGTGGTAGGTGTGGCGGCCGCCATTCTTGAACGCGCGGAAGTTGGCGTCGTTCATCAAGCGGATGTTGCAGGTTTGCGAGCATTGGATGACGACGATGTCGTCTTCGTTGAGGTGCTCGCGCTGGTGAATGAATTTCATGGGCGCCTCCAGAAGGGCTTTTTCTACTAAATCAAAACGATAGCATGTGCGATTGGCGCAGTTTATCAGCCCGAACGGGTTATTATCCCGCCGTCGAGCGCTGCTTTGACAATTAAAAACAGTTATTCGCGATTCCATGCGGGTTTAATGGAGTAAGCCTCGGAGAAAAATGGCATTACTGCTGTCCGAGGGTCTTTATGGGAGGTATTTGTATGAAGTGGGGTGTGGTGTGTCTGCCGTTGATGTTGGTCGTGGGTGGTTGCGCGAGTGTTTCCGAAATCAACGAAACCTTGCCCACCATGAGCGTGATTTCCGGCAAGAAACCCCATGAGTATGCTCAGTGCCTGGCCGACAAGCTTGCCAACAGCCGCGGCGCGCTGCAGATGCAGCCGCACAAGGATGGCGTGCGAGTGATTGTTCCCGGGAAATTTTCCACCGGCGCGGCCGCGGTGTTTGATATCGAAGACCGCTCCGGCGGCAGCAGCATCAAGCTGCATGAGCGGATGTCCAATGTGCCGATTCGTCCCCGTGACGTGCAAAACGCCGCCAATGCCTGTATTTCCGGCTGATAGAATAGCGCTCATCAGCACCGATGCCGTCACAGTGATGCTGTGACGGCATTTTCATTTCTGGAGTCGCGCATGAAGCGAGAGCAAGTACGGGAACGGCATGCAGAGGGCCTTATCTCTGCCACGCATGTGATTCAAAATCCGGCGAACTCGGGCGAGTGGATCGTGTTTTTCAAGAAGAGCGCCGGTCGCAGCTATTTTCTGGTGGACGATAACGACGAAGTCGAATCCTTTGCCCGGCTCGACGACCTGATCGAGGTCGTGCGCGGGCTCGGGATCAAATTCGCCGAGATCCACATGTAGGGTCTATTTGCAGACTACCACCACGCTGCGGTTCTTGTAGTTGCCGACATCGACCCCCAGGGTCTTGTCGCTTTCCTTGGGCGCCGGCGTGCCGTCGGTACCGACGATGCGGTAACCGGTGCCGGCGCAGGATGCGTCAGCCTTTTCGTAGCAGGTGGCCCAGGAGTTGGCTTCCCCGGAGCAGTCGATGCTCAAGCCCTGTTCGCCGTTGTTCAGGTAGGTGGTTTCCGAGGTGGCACAGCCACCGAGGGCCAATACCGCGAGCAGCGGCAGCATTCTGTTCATGTTCATAAGTGTGTCGTCTTCAGCGAGGGAGGGGCTAAACGCTCTGACAGCGCCAGCATGAAAAGGTTATAGCGATTGGCCACTTGTTTTCATCGCGCTGCGAGCGGCCACAAAAAAGCCCTGCACAAAGGCAGGGCTCGGCGTGTGTCGCAACCGATCAGTCCTGATCTTTGCCACGTCGCTTGGACGATGCAGGGGTGTCAGTGAACACCGACGCTACATCAGTCGCCAACTGCTCGCTGTCGAAAGGACCGGCGATGTGTTCGCCATTGGTAGTGGTCAGGTTCCACTTGCCGTCTTTCTTGTCGATCACATACCCGTTGATGATTTTTACCGCGGCCATCTATCTGTCTCGTTCGCTGGATCAAAGGCGCCATGATACCGACAAATCCTCACATTGGGGGATGATGAGCGTATGGTGATGCAGCGCATTTGCGTGTTTGAGCTACTCTGTTTCGGCTGGGCAAAGTCGCCAACGGAACTATCGGCGAGAATATTTCTCTATGTTGGCATCGGTTAGCCAGTGCGGGGCATTGTAAGGTGCGCGCCGCCTGATTAGACTGCGCCGAAACTCGTACACACAGCCCTTTCAAGGACTTATATGATCAAGAAATGCTTGTTCCCAGCAGCCGGTTACGGTACTCGCTTCCTGCCAGCGACTAAAGCCATGCCCAAAGAAATGCTGCCGGTGGTAAACAAGCCACTGATCCAGTACGGCGTTGAAGAAGCACTGGACGCTGGCCTGACTGAAATCTCGATCGTGACCGGTCGTGGCAAGCGCGCTCTGGAAGACCACTTCGACATCAGCTATGAGCTGGAAAACCAGATCAAAGGCACCGACAAGGAGAAATACCTGGTCGGCATCCGCAAACTGCTGGATGAGTGCTCGTTCTCCTACACCCGTCAGACCGAAATGAAAGGTCTGGGCCACGCGATTCTCACCGGTCGCCCGCTGATCGGTGACGAACCGTTTGCCGTGGTACTGGCGGACGACCTGTGCGTCAACCTCGAAGGCGACGGCGTTCTGACCCAGATGGTCAAGCTGTACAAGCAGTTCCGCTGCTCGATCATCGCCATTCAGGAAGTTGATCCGCAGGAAACCAGCAAGTACGGTGTGATCGCCGGCGAGATGATCCGCGACGACATCTACCGCGTACACAGCATGGTCGAGAAGCCAAAGCCGGAAGACGCGCCGTCGAACCTGGCGATAATCGGTCGTTACATCCTGACCCCGGACATCTTCGACCTGATCGAGCAGACCGAGCCAGGCAAGGGTGGTGAAATCCAGATCACCGACGCCCTGATGAAGCAGGCCCAGAACGGCTGCGTCATGGCCTACAAGTTCAAGGGCAAGCGTTTTGACTGCGGTGGCGCTGAAGGCTACATCGAAGCGACCAACTTCTGCTTCGAGAACTTCTACAAGACCGGCAAGGCTTACTGATAGCGCCGGATCTGCAGCGTGAAGGGTGTGAAAGCACCCAAGCGAATGTACCCACAAACGCCCCGACCTGTTCGGGGCGTTTGTTTTTGTGCCGGGAAAAGCCTTGAGCCCGGCGGCGCGATTGACTGTCGCCCTCTGAGCGCACTGGCTGCTTTTTCAGGGAGGAAGGTACGTGCGAGCATGCTGGCCGCTCCGATTTCCCTCAGGCGGCGCAGCAGAGCCCCGTTAAAGCGGGTTACCTGTTCGCCCAGAACGAAAAAAGCTCCGTATCGCAAGATACGGAGCTTTTTCTTTATGCGTTACACCGGTTGCGATCTCTCGAAACCGGCGCCTTCCGAGCGGTTACTGTTGCACGACATTCGCAGCGGTGGGGTCGACCTTTTTCGGCTTCATCAGGCTGAAGTCGATCAAGGCGCGCTGCTCGCGTTCGTACGGGTTGCCGATCATCAGCGGACGCGGTTTGAAGCTGTCGCTGACCAGGCTCTTGCTGCGGTCCAGTTCATCGAAACTCAAACCGGCCAGGTCCGCCCAGGTGTGGATCAGGTGCGAGCTGCTGTACGGCCGGCCCAGGTCGGCGGCAAAGTTCCAGTCGTGGCTCTCGCGCCATTTCGGCGAAGCCCAGGCCATGAACGGAATGGTGTACATCGGCGCGGTCGGTTTGTTTTCGTTACGGCCGAGGGTGTTGTGGCCGGCGGAGTCAAACACGTCTTCACCGTGGTCGGAAAGATACAGCAAGAAGCCATTCGGATCGGACTTGGCGTAGTCCTTGATCAGGCTCGACACCACGAAATCGTTGTACAGCACGGCGTTATCGTAGCTGTTGTAGGTCGGCACCTGATCGTCACGCACGCCGGCCGGCACGCCGGTACGGTCCTGGAACTTGTCGAAGGTCGGCGGATAGCGGTACTGGTAGCTCATGTGAGTACCGAGCAAGTGCACGACGATCAGCTTGCGCTGCGCCGGGTCGGTCAGCGCCTTGTTGAACGGCTCGATCACGTCACCGTCGTACTGCGCGGCGTTCTGGTTGCGGTTGTTGTTCAGGTACACCTGCTCGTCGGCCTGCTCGGAGAAGGTCGTGAGCATGGTGTTGCGCTTGGTCATGGTCTGCTGGTTGGTGATCCAGAACGTCTTGTAACCGGCCTGTTTCATCATGCTGACCAGCGACGGCGTGGACAGGTACAGATCAGGGTTTTCTTCATCGGCGAAGGTCAGGACCTGCTGCAGCGCTTCAATGGTGTAGGGGCGTGGGGTGATGACGTTGTCGAACACCGCGAGCTGATCCTTGAGCTTGTCCAGCTCAGGAGTGGTCTTGCGTCCATAGCCGTACAGGCTCATGCGCTGACGGTTGGTCGACTCGCCGATCACCAGCACCAGGGTCGACGGTTTATCGGCGTCGGCAACTTTCAGGTTATGCAGCGGCGGAACCTTGCTGGTGCTGTGCAGCATGTCCTGCATCCCGGCCAGGGTGTCGAGGTAGCGGTGGTAAGCCACTGCCATCTGCCAGGGCACGGCTGGCTCGATGCGGTCTTCGAACTTCTCGAAACCGCCGGCGAAACTGCCGGTACGCTGGGTCTGTTTGATCAGCGGGTAACCGACCACGGCGAAGACGATCGCGATTGCGGCCACGAACGCACGGCCTCGGGGCATGTACACCGGGCGCAGACGGGTCCACAGGAAATAGGCGAAGGCTGTATGGGCGAGGAACGCCGGGATCATCCACCAGGCGAAGTACTGCGTCATGTATTCGCCGGCTTCAGAGATGTTCGACTCGAACATGATGAAGATGACGCTTTGCGAGAACTCCTGCTGATAGATGAAGAAGTAGCCCAGGCTGGCCATGGAGCAGGCCCACAGGACTACGCCGATCAGCGCGGCCAGCAGTCTGGTGCGTTTGGGGAACGCCAGCATCGGGGCGAGCCACAGCGCACTCATCACGAAAGCCTGACGGAAACCGCTGAAACCGGAGGTTCCGGTCAGCTGGATCAACAGTTGGGTGATGCCCGAGAAATACCAGAAGAAAGCGAACAGCCAGAGAACCCCGGCCCAGTCGAAACCTGTCGCAGTCGTTTTGCTGCGTTTGAACAATGCCATTCAGCACTCCAGCTCATCGTCACTAACCACCGCCGGAACGCTACATCAAACCGACGAACGGAAGCCGCGCGCAAACGCACGGCCAGAATGGGCCGGAGTATCACCAAGGCAATGTGAAAACTTCGTTAGTTGCTGATCAGGGGCAGGGGAGCATCATGTCGGGAACGACAGGCGCCGTTCCCGAAGCTGGCGGGGCAGGTCAGGCGTGCGGATGGCGCTGGACCACCGGCAGAGGTTTGGGCTGAGCGCCCTGGGTCAGCGAGCGCAGCTGCGCCAGCTCCTGCTTCAACTGGTCGCGCTCGTCTTTCAACTGGCGCAATTCATCGCGACGGATTGTGACGTACAGGGTTTGTGGCGGCATTGCTGTGTGTACTGTGCCCATTGCTCACCTCGCAAATGGCGTGTCTCAACTGCAAATCGTCCCCGCGTCGGGGCTACTGACTTGCTATCGGCGCCAATTTTGATTTCTTTTGCCCATGAATGGAACTTTTTTATTTTTCATGGTCGGTGTGTCTTCGGCAGGATTCGGGGCGTTATCAGTCTGGATCGGGCACAATGCCCGGAAACTTCATCGCAACGCTCTGGACTAACCTCCATCAGTCGCGTTGGGCTATAACCAATGACACACATTTATTTGTAGTAAGGAGCATCAGCACATGCAACTCGGGATTATTGGACTGGGCCGCATGGGCGGCAATATTGCGCGACGTCTGATGCTCAACGGTCACACCACCGTTGTTTACGACCGCAATACCGCTTTCATCGATAACCTGGTCGCCGAGGGCTCCACCGGCGTTGCCGACTTGCCGGCCCTGGTGGCAGGCCTGGCCAAGCCGCGTGCGGTATGGGTCATGTTGCCGGCCGGCGCACCGACCGAAGACACCATCAACACTCTGAGCGACTTGCTGGAAGCCGGTGACACCATCATCGACGGCGGCAACACCAACTACAAGGATGACATCCGCCGCGCCAAGACTCTGTCGGAGAAGGGCCTGCACTACATCGACGTCGGTACCTCCGGCGGCGTCTGGGGCCTGGAACGCGGCTATTGCATGATGATCGGCGGTGATGCCGAGACCGTGCAGCGCCTTGACCCGCTGTTTGCCGCTCTGGCGCCGGGCATGGGCGAGATTCCGCGCACCAAGGATCGCAAGTCCGAGGATCACCGCGCCGAGCACGGCTACATTCACGCCGGTCCTGCCGGTGCCGGGCACTTCGTGAAGATGATTCACAACGGTATCGAGTACGGCATGATGGCCGCGTTCGCCGAGGGCTTCGACATCCTCAAGACCAAGTCCAGCGAGCGTCTGCCGGAAGATCAGCGTTTCGATCTGAACGTGGCCGACATCGCCGAAGTCTGGCGTCGTGGCAGCGTCGTTTCCTCGTGGTTGCTCGATCTGACTGCCGATGCACTGGCCAGCGATCCGAAACTGGACGGTTTCTCCGGTTCGGTGGCTGACAGCGGTGAAGGTCAATGGACCATCGAGGCGGCGATGGAGCAGGCTGTGCCGGTTCCGGTGCTGTCCAACTCGCTGTTCTCGCGCTATCGCTCGCGCGGTCAGGGCACTTTTGGCGACAAGATTCTTTCGGCCCAGCGCTTCGGCTTTGGCGGCCACGTGGAGACTCCGAAGAAATGACCCATACGATCCGCAGAAAATCCAAGGCAGAACCCGCACCACCGACCACGCTGTTTCTGTTCGGTGCCCACGGCGACCTGGTCAAGCGCTTGCTGATGCCGGCGCTGTACAACCTCAGTCGCGACGGCTTGCTTGACGAAAATTTGCGGATCGTTGGCGTTGATCACAACGCCATTACCGATGAAGCCTTCGCGCAAAAGCTCGAAGACTTCATCCGTACCGAAGTGGCGGCAAAAGTCGGCAAGGGCGATCAGATGCTTGATCCGGCCTTGTGGGCCAAGCTCGCCAGAGGTATCAGCTACGTCCAGGGCGACTTCCTGGACGACAGCACTTATTCCGCGCTGTCGGCAAAAATTGCCGATAGCGGCACTGGCAATGCGGTGTTCTACCTGGCCACCGCGCCACGTTTCTTCAGTGAAGTGGTACGCCGTCTCGGCGCGGCCAAGTTGCTCGAGGAAACTCCCGAAGCATTCAGAAGGGTGGTGATCGAGAAGCCGTTCGGCTCCGATCTGCAAACCGCCGAAGCGTTGAACGCCTGTCTGCTCAAGGTCATGTCCGAGAAACAGATCTATCGGATCGACCATTATCTGGGCAAGGAAACCGTGCAGAACATTCTGGTCAGCCGGTTCTCCAACAGTCTGTTCGAAGCGTTCTGGAACAACCATTACATCGACCACGTACAAATCACCGCCGCAGAAACCGTCGGTGTTGAAACCCGCGGCAGTTTTTACGAGCACACCGGTGCGCTGCGTGACATGGTGCCCAATCACCTGTTCCAGTTGCTGGCGATGGTCGCCATGGAACCGCCGGCCGCATTCGGCGCTGACGCCGTGCGCGGCGAGAAGGCCAAAGTGGTCGGCGCGATCCGCCCGTGGAGCGTTGAAGAGGCGCGAGCCAACTCTGTACGCGGTCAGTACCGCGCCGGCGAGGTCGGTGGCAAAGCGTTGAATGGCTATCGTCAGGAAGCCAACGTGGCGCCTGACAGCAACACCGAAACCTACGTCGCACTGAAAGTCATGATCGACAACTGGCGCTGGGTCGGCGTGCCGTTTTATCTGCGCACCGGCAAGCGCATGAGCGTGCGCGACACCGAAATCGTCATCTGCTTCAAACCGGCGCCGTACGCGCAGTTCCGCGACACCGAAGTCGACGAGTTGCAGCCGACCTATCTGCGCATTCAGATCCAGCCCAACGAAGGCATGTGGTTCGACCTGCTGGCCAAGCGGCCGGGGCCGGCGCTGAACATGGCCAACATCGAGCTGGGTTTTGCCTACAAGGACTTCTTCGAAATGCAGCCGTCCACCGGCTACGAAACGCTGATCTACGACTGCCTGACCGGCGACCAGACGCTGTTCCAGCGCGCCGACAACATCGAGAACGGCTGGCGCGCAGTGCAACCGTTCCTCGATGCCTGGCAACAGGATGCGAGCGTGCAGACCTACGCTGCCGGGGAAGACGGCCCGCAAGCCGCCAATGATCTGCTGACTCGCGATGGTCGCGTCTGGCACGGTCTGGGATGAGTGACTCGATCCGCTTTTTACTGAGTGACATGGACGGCACGCTGTTGCTGCCCGATCACAGCCTGAGCCAGCGCACCATCGACGCGGTGCGTTCGCTGCGCGAGGCCGGCGTGTTGTTCAGCCTGGCCACCGGGCGTCCACCCAAAGCCATGTTGCAGCAGATCGAAGCCTTGGGTGTCGATCTGCCGACCGCCGCCTTCAATGGCGGCACCATCGTCAATCCGGATGGCAGCCTGTTGGTGGCGCACTACCTGCCGGTGCCGACGGCGCTGATTGCCCTGGCGTTGTTCGCTGACCAGCCGGATGTGGAGATCTGGGTGTTCAGCGGTGGTGACTGGTTGCTCAAGGATCCGCACGGGCCGATGGTGCCGCGCGAGCAGCATGGCCTCGGTTATCCGCCGGTGGTGGTCGAGAGTTTCGAGCCGTACCTGGAGCGCATCGACAAGATCGTCGCCACCAGCAACAACACGGATCTGCTGATCGAGCTTGAGGCGCGTCTGCTGCCCAGGGTCAACGGCATGGCGCAGGTTTCGCGCTCGCAACCGGTGTATCTGGACGTGACAGCGCTGGAAGCCAACAAGGGCACCGCACTGACGACGATTGCTGCACATCTGGGCATCCCGCTGGAGCAGACGGCGGCGATTGGCGATGGCGGCAACGACCCGGCGATGTTCCATTGCGCGGGATTGTCGATTGCCATGGGGCAGGCGGAAGAGGCGGTGAAGCGTCAGGCTGATGTAGTCACGGCCCCCAACACCGAAGACGGCGTGGCGCAGGCGATCGAAAAATACATCCTCCAGTAACACCTGTAGGAGCTGCCGCAGGCTGCGATCTTTTGATCTTGTTTTTTTATGCAGCAAGATCAACAGATCGCAGCCTTCGGCAGCTCCTACACGTGGTTGTTGTCAGAGCCAGTAGCTGACGGCGTACCAGCCCAGTAACCCCATCACTACGGTGTACGGCAACGCCATCCACACCATCCGCCCGTACGACAGGCGCACCAGCGGCGCAATCGCCGAGGTCAGCAGGAACAGGAACGCCGCCTGACCATTCGGGGTCGCCACGCTTGGCAGATTGGTACCGGTGTTGATCGCGATCGCCAGGGTCTCGAAGTGCTCGCGACTCATGTGCCCGGACAGGAAGGCCTGTTTCACTTCGGTGATGTAGATCGTGGCGACGAACACGTTGTCGCTGATCGCCGAGAGCAGCCCGTTGGCGATGAACAGCATGCCCGGCTGTTGCTCCGCCGGCAGCGCCAGCACCCACTGGATCAGTGGGGCGAACAGTTGTTGATCGTGAATCACCGCGACCACGGCAAAAAACACCACCAGCAATGCAGTGAACGGCATGGCGTCCTTGAACGCGCTGCCGAGGCGATGCTCGTCGGTGATGCCGGTAAACGCGGTGATCAACACGATCACCATCAGGCCGATCAAGCCGACTTCAGCAACGTGAAACGCCAGGCAGCCAATCAGAATCAACGCGGCAGTGCCTTGCACCAGCAGGGCGGCACGCTGACGCGGAGTGCGTTCGGCGTTGTCTTCGGCGGCGTAATTGGCCAGTACGGCGCGGACGTTGTCCGGCAGCAGGGTGCCGTAGCCAAACCAGCGCAGTTTTTCCAGCAGCAGACAGGTCACCAGGCCGGCCACCAGTACCGGCAGCGAAACCGGCGCGACTTTCTGGAAGAATTCTGCGAAGTGCCAGCCCATTTCATGACCGATCAGCAAATTCTGCGGCTCGCCCACCAGGGTGCAGACCCCGCCGAGGGCAGTACCGACCGCGCCGTGCATCAGCAGGCTGCGCAGGAATGCGCGGAATTGCTCCAGATCTTCATGGTGCAGGGCCGGCAGATGGCGGTCGTCGCTGAATTCGCTGTCCTGACGCGGATCGTTGCCCGAGGCCACACGGTGGTAGACCGAGTAGAAGCCGACCGCCGCGCTGATGATTACTGCGGTGACGGTCAAGGCATCGAGAAACGCCGACAGAAAGGCCGAGAGGAAGCAGAACATCAGCGCCAGCAGCGCCTTGGAGCGCACGCCCAGCAGCAACCGTGAGAACAAAAACAGCAGCAGGTCCTTCATGAAGTAGATGCCAGCGACCATGAACATCAGCAGCAGGATCACCGGGAAGTTGTGCAGCAACTCATCGTACAGTGCCTGCGGGGTGGTCATCTTCAGCAGCAGGGCTTCAATCAGCAACAAGCCACCGGGCATCAACGGATAGCACTTGAGGGCCATGGCCAGGGTGAAAATGAACTCGATCACCAACAACCAGCCGGCGGCGACCGGGCCGACAGTGAACAGCACCACGGCGTTGAGGATCAGGAACCCGACGATGCACGCCTTGTACCAGCGGGGCGAATGCCCGAGGAAGTTATGCGCGAACGCCTGGGCCAGTGAACCGGACATCGGTTGCTCCTTGTATTAAGAAGCGCGCAAGTTGCCGCAAGTGCCTGGCAAGTTCAAGTCTGGGGGGAATTATTGATTCAGATAGCGCGCGACCATGGCGCGGTAGTTGCCGTCCAGTGAATAGCCGCCGACCAATATGTGTCCGTCCGCCTGCACCGCGAGGGAATTGGCGGTGTCGAGGCTGCGTCCCAGCCGCGTGCGCAGCCAGCCGTGGCCGTTGCCAAACTCGTGGTCAAGTTGGCCATCAGGCAAATAGCGCGCGACGATGAAATCCGCCTCGATTCCGCCAATGGTCGCGCCCACCGCGATGATGCGGCCATCGGCCATGCACTGGGCGGCGCTCCACTGGCAACCACTGGGGCCGATTTCCAGCAGGTGCGGATGACCGGCGTTATTGCGCAACTCCGGTCGGCCGTTGTTGTGCAGGCTCAGTGCCAGACAGCGGATCGGATCGCGGCTGCTGCCAAAGCAGTGCAGATGCTCCTGCGACTCGATGACCTGACTGACCATGGCGCTTTGGCCGTGGGCCTTGAAGGCGAGGAAACCATCCACCGCGAAGCGCTCATCCAGACGCCCGTCCGGCAGATAGCGCGCCACCAGCCCCTCTTGGGGGAAGTCGATGGAGCCGGCGACGAGGATCCGCCCGTCCTGCTGCAGTGCAAGGCTGCTGAGCCAGGTGTTGAGCAGCAAATGACGAATCATCACGAAGCCGCGGCCATTGAAGCTCGGATCAAGCGCACCGTCCGGCATCAGGCGAATCAGCATGCCGGCATGGTCGGCGAGTTCGAAATGATGATTGGCGATCAGCAGAATGTGCCCGTCGTCCTGCACGGCAATGTCGCAGGCTTCGGCGCCAGGCACGCCGGGCGGCAGCCAGGCATCGCGGGAGCCGATGGACAGGTCGCCGGGCAAGCGCACCACTTTGCACCCATTTTCACCAAAGCCGGGGTCGGGGATTCCGTCAGCGCTGAACAGCGCCAGGGCGGGCAGGGTGCGGTGGGCGGTTTGATAATGCAGACCGGCCAGCAGGATTCGCCCATCGGGCAACACCTGAACCTTGCCAGCGGTGGCTTCGAAGCCAGGTTCGAATTCGCCGATGACGCTGCCTTGCTGGCCGAACGCGAGGTCGGCCGAACCGTCAGCGAGTATTCGCGCCAGACCAAACCGGCTGCCTCGGGCAGTACCGATCTTGGCCGCGACCAGCACGCGCCCCTCTCGATCGAGCGCAACACCCTGGGTCATGCTGGAAACACTGCCAGCGAAATAGACCTGAGCAACGCCAGTCTTGGCGAATTGTCTGTCCAGTTGTCCGCAGCGATTGAGTAGTGCCGGTCGCGCAAAGGCGTTCTCGGAGGACATGCATGCTTCTCCTTGCAAGTTGACCAGGCCCGAATCGGGCGGGTAACTGCATGAGCGGAACATTCAATCCCTGAATACACGCAAGTTCAACTGACAGAACTAACAGGTGGAGGGTCGCACTGTGCCATAACAGTGTCTTTTTGAACCAAATGAAAGCATGCCAAGCAGTGGCGCCTGATGCTTTAAGGAAAGTTGTACAAAAGTACTGGAGACGAACTACCGCAGGTAACTAAAAGAACAGAAGGCGGATGACCTGAGCGGCATCCGCATGATCCTCTGATCAGTGTGGCATCGACCACGATTGCAGCAGGTAACCTTCTTTGCTCAATTCGGCGCGGGCCTGTTGCAACAGCAGTTCCAGTTGCGCCGGATCGGAGTAGGCGCTGCTCGGGATCTGCTGGCGACCAATGTGCGAGTTGGTGCGATCGATGACGGTCAGGTTCAGTTCGCCGTTGCCGTCTTGTGGGGCCCAGGCCACGCACTGAAAGGGTTTGAACGCGTGGTTGGCAATCAAAAGAGCTTCGTTGATACGGAGCGGGGCGGTCATTGGGGTCTTCTCTCTGTCGTGCCCAATCAAGTGATGTGCCGTCGGTTGGGCTTACCGTTCGGCTGGTTACTTGTACTGATGCACGCAACCCCGTGGCAGGTCACACACGAAACAAAGAAATTTCAACTTAATTGCTCAGGCTCAACATTCCGAACGTTTTTGAAAGCCTGGTGAAAGATAGCAACTCGATAGCTGACTAATAAATTCGCTTCTTATAACTCGTTAGCTTGTACACCTATAAGCAATCGATACAAGGCCCTGTCAATTTCTTGCTAATGTTACAGTCGGGTCTGCCAAATGACTGTTTTTACAATAATTTCCTTAAATTTGGCGCCAAGGAACAGTCATGATCGAAGCGCCAGCGTTACGACGTTTATTGGTAGTCGACCCCTGTGACGACTGCCATCGCCTGTTACCCGGATTGCGCACGGTAGGTTGGGATGTCGACAGCTGTACCCTGGAAAATGCCGCCGATCGGACATGCGATGTCGGGCTGCTGCGACTGCAACCTTTTCACCTTGAACGTCCCGAAGCGGTCAAGGAACTGATCAGTCGCAGCGGCACCGAGTGGATCGCCGTGTTGAACCAGGAAGTCCTGCGGTTGCAGAACGTCGGTGACTTCGTCTGCGAATGGTTTTTCGATTTTCACACCTTGCCATTCGATGTCTCACGGGTCCAGGTGACCCTGGGGCGCGCATTCGGCATGGCGCGTCTGCGCGGGCAAGGCACGATTCACGTCGATCAGCCGGAACATGAACTGCTCGGCGACAGCAAGCCGATCCGCGAGCTGCGCAAGTTATTGAGCAAACTGGCGCCGACCGAATCCCCGGTGCTGATCCGCGGTGAAAGTGGCACCGGTAAAGAACTGGTGGCGCGCACGCTGCACCGCCAGTCCCAGCGCCACAGCAAGCCGTTTGTGGCGATCAATTGCGGGGCGATTCCCGAACACTTGATTCAGTCCGAACTGTTCGGCCACGAAAAAGGCGCCTTTACCGGTGCGCATCAGCGCAAGGTCGGGCGCATCGAGGCCGCCAATGGCGGCACGCTGTTTCTCGATGAAATCGGCGATCTGCCGCTGGAATTGCAGGCCAATCTGCTGCGCTTTCTGCAGGAAAAACACATCGAACGCGTCGGTGGCAGTCAGCCGATTCCGGTTGATGTTCGCGTGCTGGCGGCCACCCACGTCGACCTCGAAGCCGCCATCGAGAAAAAGCGTTTTCGCGAAGACCTGTATTACCGCCTCAATGTGCTGCAGGTGGTGACCGCGCCATTGCGCGAGCGCCATGGTGATCTGTCGATGCTGGCCAACCATTTCTCGCACTTCTACAGCCACGAAACCGGCCGCCGTCCGCGCAGCTTCAGTGAGGATGCGTTGATCGCCATGGGCAAGCACGACTGGCCGGGCAATGTGCGCGAGCTGGCCAACCGCGTGCGACGGGGTCTGGTTCTGGCCGAAGGTCGACAGATCGAAGCCCGCGATCTGGGATTGCTCAGCCAGCACACGGTTTCTACGCCGATGGGTACGCTGGAAGACTACAAGACCCGCGCCGAACGCCAGGCGCTGTGCGATGTGTTGAACCGCCACAGCGACAACCTCAGTGTGGCGGCGAAGGTGCTGGGAGTGTCGCGGCCGACGTTTTATCGGCTGCTGCACAAACATCAGATTCGCTAGAGACCAAAGCTCAAAAGATCGCAGCCTGCGGCAGCTCCTACATTTGTAACCCTGTAGGAGCTGCCGCAGGCTGCGATCTTTTTCTTTAGAAGTAGTACGGGAATTTCAGGCTGAAGGAAAAGTCGGGGGCATCCGGGGTCATGCCGATCGACAGGTTGGGCACGATAGTCAGGTTGTCCGTGGCAGCAATGGTCATGCCGACGTTGAAGTAACCTGCGTTGGCGTCACTGGACACCACAGATTGCCAATCCCCGCCATCGGGTTTGAGTTTGCTCCTGCGTTGCACCAGATCAGACATCGAAAACGACATACTCATCTTTTCGTTCAGTGCAAATGCAATACCGGCGCCGATCTGGAAGCTGTCGCCAATACTGACCTTGCCCGGGGTTTTCTGGTTGACGGTCGAACTGATGTCGTCGAACGACTCTTCCAGGTTGTAGGTGTAGGACAAGCTGCCGAACAGCACAGCCGGGTCGAAGGTCTTGACCAGCGAGACGCCGGGGGTGATCGACCAGACGCCGTTGCCGGTTGGCAGCGTGTCAGGCACGAACAGGTTGGAGTTGGCGTCGGTCTGGCGCAGTTTGATACCGAACGGATCCTTGCCGGTGGGTGCCTTGACCCGCAGGGTGACCACCGCGTCCGGCGTGTTGACCGACTCGTCGAGGAATTTGTAGGCGATGCCGAAGTTGACGTCGCCGATGGTCGGGTCGCGCGAAACATCCTGTTCCGTCGTGACGTTCGATGCACCACCGTTGCCGCCGCCGGACTGATAGGTCGATTCGCGGTAAACCACCGGCACGTTCACGTCGAACTGCCAGCGATTGTCGAAGTTGTAGCGCCCGGTCAGGTCCAGCGTCCAGGTGTCGGCCTTGATCCGGTCGAGGTTGATGTTGCCCAGAAAGATCGAGTCCAGCGCGAGGAAACCGTTGAGGATCAGCTGTCGGGTGTCGTAACGCGAGTAGGTCACACCGGTTTCAAAGCTGAATTTACCGCCGCCGAAGAAGCCGCTGGCCTCGTCGTAGAGGTTGGACACACTCTGCGCCGGTTGCGAATCATCGGCCAGCGATTGGCCGTAGGACGCGCCGCTGCCCCCGGCTGCGCCCCCCGACGCTGCGGCTGCCCCGACACCAGGAGCCCCGGTGCTGGTTGCGACTTTTGGATTGCCTTTCATGTCAGACGGCGACTTGGCCAGGCGTTTGGGTTGCGGGGCTGCCGGTTGATCTTCGACCTGACGGACCCGTTGTTCGAGCACCGCCAGGGCCTTTTGTTGTACTTCGTAGCGTTGCTTCAGCTCCAGAAGCTCCTGTTTCAGGGCTTCTACGTCGGCGTCCGGTGCCGCTTGCAGCATGGCTGCGGGTAGAAGAGTGCTCAAACATACAGCGGCACGCAGTGATACTGATCGATACATGAATAAGCCGTCCCTTTAAGCCCAATGATCGAGACTCAGCGTAGTTCAATATCCGATATTGCGTAGTGCCCTGAGTTGAGTCAGGTTGCAGTCCAGTGCGCCGGGGCTGATACCGTTATTGTTAAGCACAACATTGAGTTGGGTCATGTTGTTGACCACGTTGGCGCTGCCCAGCAGGCGAGTGTTCTGCAGCAGGCCACCCTGGGCCACTTGTTGCAGGGCAGTGCCCTGATTGCCCGAGGCCTGAATCGCCATTTGCACGCCACTGTTGCTGGCCGAAACGGCGACGCTGCCGGCGGCATTGCTGGCCCCGATGGTCTGCCCGGCCATCAGCGCCTGGCCTTGTGCGGGGGCCAGCGGAGGAGGGGTGTTGGCTTCTTTTACGTTGATCGCCACATTGTTGTTGGCGGTGTTGCCGTCGCCAGCGGCGCGTACGCTTTGGGTCACGCCTTGGCTGCTGTTGAGCGCCGCGCCACCAATGACATTGCCAGTGCCCGGAGTCGGGGTGCTGCCGTTGCCCTGTTCCTTGATGGTCGAGACATAGAATTCCGGTTTGATCGTGGCGGCCTGGATTTGCATCGACGTCGCAGCGCCGATCAGATCACCGCTGGCGTTGCGCCAGGTACTGCTCATGACAATGCCGAAGCTGATGATCCGCCCCGGCATGACGTAACGACCACGAAGCTGGGACAGCTCCTGATCCTGAACTTCGATGGGTTTGAATCCTGCATTGGCATAGCCTGACACGCTCGCTGCCAGGCAGGCGGCGGCCAGCCAGTATGAGGTTTTCATCTGCTGCTCCCGGGACATCCAGTCCCATTCTTTATAATCGGCGATTAAAAGAAGTCGCTCTGTATGAACCCGAAGTCCATCAATTCAGCATCTCTGACAGGGTTGAAGTTATCCAGCTTGTTCTTCGCGGTCAGCGGGGTCGGTGGCATGCGCAATGCATTGGTTTTGTCATAACCGGGGCCGACGATGGCGAAGACGATGCCGTTCCAACCTTTGACAAAGTCATCATGGGCGTAGCGTTTGTGACCTAAGACGGGATCTCCGATATAAACCCAATCCTTGTCCGAACGCTGCAGCACCACGAAATGCTTGTAGCCGCGAATTTCCATCAGTACCACCACCGGGATTGTTACGTCGTCGAGTTTTTCCGGTGGAATCTTGTAGCCCCTGGCGCGCATGCCGATGCTTTCTATATAGCGTTTCATGTCCAGCATGGAAAAACCTTGCGTACGCACAAGGTCCTGGTCAGCGTTGACCAGCATGCCTTTGATGATGTGCTCTTCATCGACGTCGAGCCAATAAGCCTGGCGCAATACCGTGGCCAGTGCGGCGGCGCCGCAGCTGAAATCGGTTTTCTGTTCGACGATGTCGGCAAACTTGCGTTCACGGATGCTTTGCACGTTCTTGTAGACGAGTACGCCGCCGGGCAGGGCAGCGACAGGCATCTGGGCAGCCTGGGTCAGGCCGGACAGGCAAAGCAGGGCGATAAAGGCAGTCTTACGCATGATCGATACGCCTTTGCGGACTGAGGAAAAGCCCCGTTTCCGGGGCTTTCGTTTCGATCGCGATTACATGCAGGCTTTGCAACCTGCAGCGATGGACAGCGAGTTGCTTTGTTGGTTGCCAACGCCGGAAGCGTTGTTGAAGCCACCGTTACCCGACCAGTTGTTGCCTACGTTGGTCATGCTGGCAGTGTTGGTGACAGGGTTTTTCCAGCCGTCTGGGGTCAGCACTTGTTGCGTGGTTACACCAGCAAGACCGAAGGCACCCACAGCTTCGAAGGTGGCTTTCTGATCTTTGCTGCCGCCATTGCCGCCATGGCCTTTGTCGTCGTTGCCATAACCGCCACCGCCGTGGCTGTCACCTTTGATGGTAGCTTCGCCCACGGCGCCGAATACGCCGACGGCGGCGACAGTGCCAGTGAGGGTGTCTTTCTTGTAGGTCTGAGTGCCGTTGTTGCCGACTTGCAGACCGGTAGTGCTTTGGTTGGCAGCAGCAGCGGCTTGCGCTACACGACCACCCGACACAGCGATTGCCAGGTTGTTTTTCTGTTGGTTGAAGTTGCCGGCAGCGTTGTTCACGCCGATGTTACCCGAGCCACTGTTGCCAACGTTGTTCATGTTGGCGTTGTTGTTGCTGGAGTAGTTGCCAACGGTGTTGTTGCTGTTGACTTGAGTGGCGCTGGAAGCGGACACCGCAGAGCCGAAGATGAAGCTTTCGTCGGCGGTAGCCAGAGCCGCGGCGTTGTCTTGCTGGTTGCCGTCACCGGCCACGTTGTTGGCACCGACGTTGCCGTTGGCGCCGTTAAGCGAGCCACTGATGCCGGCGTTGTTCTGGGTGCCCTGGTTGAGGACGGTGTTACCGCCGTTGTTTTGCACGTCGAGTACCGCAGCACCGGCACCTGCGCCGATTTGCAGCAGTTCTTCCAGGGTAGGGCCTTTTGGTGGAGGAGGGTTGTGACCGTGACCACCATTGTTACCATGATCGTTGCCGCCTGCTTGAGCCGCCATTGCCATTACTGCTGCAAGTGCGAAAACCAGTGGTTTGAGAGCCATTGTAGTTTTCATGGTGTTTCTCCATCGTGCTTATTAGTTGGTTAAGTGTTGGTACTTTCTAATTGCACTGCTTTTGTTGTTTGGGTCAGTCAGCGACCCGGATGCTCAGGGTGTTAGCCATACGGTTCCCCACCCCGGCACTCTGGTTCACCTGAATCACCCCTCGGCTGCCGGTGAAGGCCTGATCACTTGTCGTGACCTGGCGACTGCCGGGTGAGGTGCCAGTTGCTCCTGAGCTCGGTAAAAGCGCCACGTTCTGTTGCGACAGGGCGCTGTCGTCAACGCTTTGCGGGGCAGCACTGATGCTGACGCGCGTCACGTTGGCCATCTGGTTGTTGGCACCGGCGCCCTGGTTCACGCCCAGGATCCCGTTGCCGTTACTGAAAGAGGTGCCGCCAATGGTGGCGCTGGCGTTCATCGACGGGTTGGCAGGGGTGTCCAGCTTTTGCCTGACGATGGTGGTGGCACTGGCATTGGTGCCAATGGCGATCGCTTTGGTGTTGGTCTGTTGCATCTGGTCGCCGGCGGCCTGGTTGACGTTGAAGTTGCCGCGGTACTGCACACCGGTATCCTGAATGTCCGCGTTGTTCACGGAACTCGGATCGGCCATGACGCGGGCACAGCTGAAGAGGGCAAACAGCAGAAGGGAACGATTCATCTCATTGACCTCCAGCCATGCGGGTCAATGGCGCGAGACCGGTGCTCAGCGAGCGATTGATCGTGTTGGAAATCGTGCCGCCACCGCCGCCGCCATGACCGGCACTCATGCCAGGCAGGCCGTTGGGGTTGGTCAGCACGTTCATGCCGGGCATGTCCGAGTTCGGCGTGATTATGTTGCTGCGGATCGAAGCGCCGCTGGCTACGCTGGCAAAGTCACCGTCACTGAGTTCGGTGCTGGTCATCGCTTGATGGATTCGATCGGAAGGGTTGGCATTGACCGTGGTTGGATACGGGTCTTTGCCACCGCTGCGCCCGATTGCAATGGGCTGGACATCGCGGTTGAGAACGATCACGCCATTGCCTTCGGCCTGAACGTTGAAACTGATGAATGTGCTGGCGGCTGATCCAATCAGCAGAAGGCAGGTCAGGCCTTTATTAATATTCCCCACGGCGGCAATTCCTTCTTCAGTGGGCTGGCTCTTGTCAGCGTTGGGAAGGAGAGAGCGAAAGCTGTGCCGCTTTTAAGTTGTTGTTGGTTTTCAACAGGTTGGCGATGGGCCGCGCAGCGCTGATACAAATGCTGTTTCAGCGCTGAAACAGTCACCCGGACACCCACAGGGTCAATGGCGGCGCAAAGCTCTGGAACAAGGGTTTGCCGGGGACTGTTTCAATGGCGTAACAGATGTTCTTGCAGAATGATGAAGGCCATTTAAACGGCTGCTTTGCGCGGCATCGGGTGTTTCAGGAATGGACACTTGGGTCCCGAAAGGAGCTGTTTGCCAAGTCAATCAGCCATCAAACGCGCGACTGCTTCGAAAGCCTGAAACCGCCGGTCATCCCAGTTGCCCTGAATGATCTGCAACGGTTGCCCGTGCTGTTCCAGCCAGTCGCGGGTGGCCTGAAAGAATGCCATGCGTTCGCTAAACTGCGGCTGACAGCGTTGGCCGTCGTCAGTCCAGTCGATCTGCTCCGGCGACAACAGCAGGTGCAGGTCGTAATGCCGGGCCAGCAGTTCGGTTTCCAGCCACGCCGGGCAATCGCCAAACAGGGTCTGGCTCCACAGGATGTTGCTCAGCAAATGGGTGTCGAGAATCAGCAATGGCGGTTGCTGCGCCCGAGCCTGATCCTCCCACTGCAACTGCCCACGGGCGATGTCGGGGATGTCGTTGAGGCAGGTGTCGCGTGGATTCTGCTCGATGAACCAGCGCACGTATTCGTCCACCCGCAGCCCGCCAAAGCGCTCCTGAAGGCCAGCGGCCAGCCAGCTTTTGCCGGTGGATTCCGGGCCGGTGAGGACAACCACCTTCATCGCTGCAACGCCGGATCGGCACGCCACTCACGCCAGCCCTGCAAGGCGATCAGGGTGAACAGCGCATACAGCGCGGCGGTGAGGTACAGGCCTTTGTACAAGAACAGGCCGACGAAAATCACATCCAGCACGAACCACAGCGCCCAGCATTGCAGACGTTTCTGCGCCATCCACAATTGCGCAACCAGGCTGAACGCCGTCAGCGCAGCATCGAGCCACGGCTGCGCCGCGTCGGTCCAGTGCGCCATGGCCGCGCCGAGCAGCAGACTGCCGAGGGCGCCTACGCTCAGACCGAGCAGGATCGAGCGCCGATCCAGACGCGTGACGTCGCGCCCGTCATGCATCGTCCCGGCGCGGGTCCATTGCCACCAGCCGTAGACTTGCAGCGCGGCGTAAATCACTTGCAACAACATGTCCGAGTACAGCTTCACGTCATAGAAGATCCAGCTGTACAGCAACACCATGACCAGGCCGATCGGCCAGCACCACGGATTCTGTTTGACCGTCAGCCACACGGCGATCACACCGAGGGCGGCGGCAAACAGTTCAAGCCCGGACATGGGGGTTCCTTGGGGGAATTGACGAGGGAGCGGATTGTACCGAAAAACCTGTAGGAGTGAGCCTGCTCGCGATGGCGGTGGGTCAGCCACTCTGTGGTTGACTGATACGACGCTATCGCGAGCAGGCTCACTCCTACAGGGGAACGGTGTCAGACGCGGAACTGGCGCAGCAATTGGTTCAGCTGTTCACTCAACTGCCCAAGCTTGACGCTCGCCGCACTCGACTGCTCGGCCGCCAGCGCCGTGCTGTGAGACAGGCCGGCCGCCTGGGTGACGTTCTGATTGATGTCCTCGACCACATGCGCCTGTTGCAGCGTGGCGCTGGCAATCGAGGCGTTCAGGCCATTGAGATTGCGCAGGGCCTGGCCGATGGCATTCAGGCTCGCGCCGGCCAATCCCGCCTGTTCGATGGTCAGTTGCGAGGCCTTGCTGCTGTCGCCAATGACTTTCACCGCCGCTTCGGAATGATTCTGCAGGCGTTCGATCATGCTCTGGATTTCCGCCGTCGACTTTTGCGTGCGCTGCGCCAGCAACCGTACTTCATCGGCCACCACCGCAAAGCCCCGGCCCTGTTCCCCGGCGCGGGCCGCTTCGATGGCCGCGTTGAGTGCCAGCAGGTTGGTTTGCTCGGCAATCGAACGGATCACTTCCAGCACACTGCCGATCTGCGTGCTTTCGGCTGCCAGGGTGCGAATCACTTCGACCGCCTGATCAATGGTTCCGGACAATTTGTCGATCTGTTGCAGGCTGCCGTCGATGTTGATCTGACCCTGCTGCGCCTGAGCTTCGGCATCGCGCATTTCCGCAGCAGCATGTTCGGCGTTCTTCGCCACATCCTGCACGCCGTAAGTCACTTCGTTGATCGCGGTCGCCACCAGTTCCATCTGCTGCGATTGCTGTTGGCTGCGCTGCTGGGCCTGGGTCGCGTCGTTACCCAGTTCACTGGACGACTGGCCGAGCGCACTGGCCGAAACCTGCAAGTCACCGATGACCCGGCGCAACTTGGCGGTGAAGGCGTTGAAGTGATGCGCCAGTTGCGTGACTTCGTCCTGACCGTGGGTGTCGAGGCTGCGGGTCAGATCGCTTTCGCCGCTGGCGATGTTGGCCATGGCGTTCACGGTTTCCTGCAACGGACGGACGATGCTGCGGGCAATCAAAATTACCAGCAAGGCCATGATCACGGCGATCACCAAACCAATCACCGAAGCCTTGATCAACTGCCCCCGGAACTCGCTCTGCACATCATCGACGTAAACGCCCGAACCGAGCACCCAGCCCCACGGCTCGAACAATTTTACATAGGAAGTTTTCGCCACCGGTTCGCTGGCACCGGGCTTGGGCCAGCGGTAATCGACCATGCCGGCGCCTTTGCTTTTGGCGATCGCGACCATCTCGTTGAACACCGCGAAACCGTCCGGGTCGCGGATCGCCGAGAGGTTCTGGCCTTCGAGTTTGGGGTTGGTCGGGTGCATGACCATCACGGGGGTGAGGTCGTTGATCCAGAAATAGTCGCTCTGGTCGTAGCGCAGGCCGCGAATCGCGGTCAGCGCCTGTTTCTGCGCAGCGTCGCGGGTCAGGGTGCCGGCAGTTTCCAGGTCGTGGTAGTAGGTCAGCAGGCCGCTGGCGGTCTGCACCACATGCTGGGTTTTCTGCGCCTTGGCGTGGTACAGGTCGTCGTGGATCTGCTTGAGCATCAACACGCCCAAGGTCAACAACATGACCACGGCCACAATCAAAATGAGCCACAAGCGTCGGCTGATCGACACACTGCGCAAGCTGTTCATAACGCTGTCACTCCGATTTCTTTTTCTTGTAATAAATCAACGCCAGCATCCAACCACGTTTGGGTGGTCAGGCATACGCGACCCAAGTCGAATAACGCCGCAGCACTATTAAGGCTTGTCTGTTAGGATTTCGGCCCCGCGCGTGAAAACCTGAATCCAAATTGATATTTCACGGAATTTTGACCGTTTCGTGTGGATGCTGTGTGCGCGGAATCGGTACAGCAACAAACAGCTACGCTGATCGCAGTGAACGTAAAAAATATTATCGGGGCATGCCACCGTGTATCGCTCTTTGGGGGACTGATGGATCTTTGGACCGCCTTGCAGGCACTGATTCTTGGAGTTGTAGAGGGGCTGACGGAGTTTTTGCCCATTTCCAGTACCGGACACCAGATCATTGTTGCCGACTTGCTCGACTTCGGCGGCGAACGGGCCATGGCGTTCAACATCATTATTCAGCTCGGCGCGATCCTCGCGGTGGTCTGGGAGTTTCGCCGCAAGATTCTCGACGTGGTGATCGGCTTGCCGACCCAGCCGAGTGCGCGGCGTTTTACCGCCAACCTGCTGATCGCGTTTCTGCCGGCGGTGGTGCTGGGGGTGATTTTTGCCGACCTGATCCACCAATACCTGTTCAATCCGATCACCGTTGCGACCGCGCTGGTGGTGGGTGGCGTGATCATGTTGTGGGCCGAACGCCGCCAGCATGAAGTGCACGCCGAAACCGTGGACGAGATCACCTGGAAGGACGCGCTGAAAGTCGGTTTCGCGCAGTGTTTGGCGATGATTCCCGGCACTTCGCGTTCCGGCTCGACGATCATCGGCGGCCTGTTGTTCGGCCTGTCGCGCAAGACCGCGACCGAGTTCTCGTTCTTCCTGGCGATGCCGACCATGGTCGGTGCGGCAGTGTACTCCGGTTACAAGTATCGCCAGCTGTTCGTGCCGGCGGACTTCCCGGTGTTCGCCATCGGTTTCATCACCGCGTTCATCTTCGCCATGATTGCTGTGCGCGGTCTGCTCAAGTTCATCGCCAGCCACAGTTACGCGGCATTCGCCTGGTACCGGATTGTTTTTGGTCTGGTGATTCTGGCGACCTGGCAGTTCGGCTGGGTCGACTGGTCGGCGGTCAAACCATGAGTGATTCCCGCGCGCGCCGCCCGGATGGACGCCCATCCGGTGGCGGCGTTCAGCATCTGAAACTGAAACTCGCAGTGCTGCTGATCGTCTGCGCGCTGCCACTGTTCGGCTCTCTGTCGATGTGGCTGCGCGGCATCTCGCTAGTGCCGTTGACGGCTTATGGCGTGGTCAGCGTGCTGGCGTTTTTCATGTACTGGGCAGACAAGCGCAAGGCCCGCGCCGATGCCTGGCGCACGCCGGAAAACATCCTGCATGCACTCGAACTGGCCGGCGGCTGGCCCGGTGCGCTGATCGCCCAACAGGTGTTCCGGCACAAGACGCGCAAGGTGTCGTTTCAGATTCTGTTCTGGGTCATTGTGGCGTTGCATCAGGTGTTCTGGATCGACCAGTTGTTTCTCGGTTCGAACCTGCTGTCACTGTTCTGAATCACCACAAATCCCTCTGTAGGAGCTGCCGCAGGCTGCGATCTTTTGATCTTTTAAAAAGCAAGATCAAAAGATCGCAGCCTGCGGCAGCTCCTACAGGGGGGGGGTTAGAGCAGTAATCCGATTTGGGTTTTCTTCGGCAACTTGCTCACCACCAACTGGTGCGAACGCGTCAGCAATCCCTGCAGTTCCTCGGCGCCCAGCGGGTAGGGCGGGTGCATGATGATCCACTGCGCCCGCGCCAGATAAGGGGCCGGGTGAATACCCGGGCGGTCGCAATGGCCGAGAAACAGATCCTTGTCGACCTTGAACGCCAGTGAGTCCCCGCGCAACCCTTGCAGGGCGAACATCTTGTTGCCGGCAATCGAGAACACCCGCACACCGCCCCACTTGTAATCCTCGCGCGCGCCCGGCAAGGCCAGGCAAAAGGCGGCGACGTCCGCTTCGTTCATTTTTCCCTTGTTCATAACAACCGCTCCCCGCACGCATTGAACGATTCGACCAGGTGATCGATCCACGCCCGCACCGCCGGCATTACCCCGCGCCGATGCGGATACACCGCCTGCAACCAGCCGCCGGGCAATGACCATTCGGGTAGTAATTGCACCAGCGCGCCGCTCTCAAGGTCAGCTTCGCAATACATCATCGGCAGCAGAGTGAAACCCTGGCCGGCCAGCACACAGGCTTTGCGCACGATAAAGTCATCGATGCCCAGCCGCGCCTCCATGTTCAGTTCGACGCTGTTGCCTTGCTCGTCCAGCAAGCGCACATGCACCATGCGATCGGCCTCCAGTGCGCCGAGCACCGGCAGGTTCTTCAAATCCTGCGGATGAGTGATGGTTTTGCCCTCGACAAAGGCCGGGCTGGCGACGACGACCATTTGTGCCTGGCGCAGACGTCGAGTCACGAGCAACGGATCTTCATCGCCCAGCTCGCGTACACGCAGGGCCACGTCGAAGCCTTCGGCGACCAGATCCACCCGGCGATTGAGCAGCACCACCTCCAGTTGCACCTGAGGAAATTTGCCGAGGAATTCGCTGATCACCCACGGCAACATTTCTCGCGCCAGACCAGTGGGACAGGACACGCGCAAGCGGCCGCGTGGCTCGCTGGACATGCTGGCGACCGCTTCGTCGGCCATCTCCGCTTCCAGCAACATCGCCTGACAGTGACGCAAGTAGCGTTCGCCAACAGCGGTCAGGTTCAACTGGCGCGTGGTGCGTTGCAGCAGACGGGCGCCGAGGCGCTCTTCGAGTTCGGCAATGCGTCGTGACAGGCGCGACTTGGGAATGCCCAGCAAACGCCCGGCCGCCGCGAAGCCACCGGCCTCGACCACCTTGGCAAAATAGTAGAGATCGTTGAGATCCTGCATCAAAAGTCCACCGTTCTATCAGTGGGACGAACTATCGCATTGTCGGCGGCTAATCAGCTATTGGTTTCTTCCGTAGGATTGTCTCCATTCCGTCGCCGCCGGCGATTCTTTCCAGGAGATTCCACATGAAACTGCTGCACATCGATTCGAGCATTCTGGGCGACAACTCCGCTTCCCGTCAGTTGAGCAGCCAAGTCGTCAAAGCCTGGCAAGCCGCCGAGCCAACCGCCGTGGTGACTTACCGCGACCTGGCCGCCGACGCCATCAGCCACTTCTCGTCGACCACCCTGGTGGCTGCCGGTACCACCGCTGAACTGCGCGACGCCGCACAACAGCATGAAGCCGAACTGAGCGCCTCGACCCTGGCCGAATTCATTGCCGCCGACGCCATCGTCATCGCCGCGCCGATGTACAACTTCACCGTACCGACTCAGCTCAAGGCCTGGATCGACCGCGTCGCCGTGGCCGGCCAGACTTTCCGCTACACCGAAGCCGGCCCTGAAGGCCTGTGCGGTGGCAAGAAAGTGGTGATCGTCTCCACCTCCGGCGGCATCCATGCCGGTCAGGCCAGCGGCATCGCTCACGAAGAATATCTGAAGCTGGTACTGGGCTTCCTCGGCATCACCGACATCGAAATCGTCCGTGCCGAAGGCCTGGCTTATGGCGAAGAAGTACGTAACAACGCGATGAGCGCTGCTCAGGCGAAGATCAGCGAGCAGCTGTTCGCCGCTGCGTAAGCATTGCGTAAAGACCAGCTGCCGTTCAGGTAGCGCCTCAAAAACTCTGTATTCTGGTTCTGCAAGGGCCGGATGCAGAGTTTTTTGTTTCTGACTGTTGCATAATCTGGCCCGGGTTATGCAGTCAAACGATCAACGTCTGAGTGCACCGCTGTGCCGAATCTCCGAACCTCGGGATTTGGGGCGTGTCGGAACACAAAGGATCTTTCGATTGAGTAACACAGGGTGGGCCATCCGATGATGCGTCTTTGTGCAACGTTACTGATTTGCCTGCTTGGCAGCCTCGGTTCAGTGCATGCCGCGCCCGGGCGACACCCTGTCTGGAGTGTCGGTTACCACGAGATGACCTTCCTCGATCCGCTGGATCTGCAGCCGATGCGCGCCATCGCCTTCTATCCCTCTAGCGATCGCGAACACACCAGCCTGCTTGAGGGCTACACCGTCGAGGCGGGCGCCGACACCAAGGTGGCCATCGGCCGCTTCCCGATGCTGATGCTGTCTCACGGCAACACCGGCACGCCGCTGGCACTGCATGACCTCGCCACCTCGCTGGCACGCAAGGGCTTTGTGGTGGTCGCAGTAATTCATCCCGGCGACAACTCCAAAGACCACAGCCGCCTCGGCACCCTGAGCAATCTGTATGGCCGGCCAATCCAGATTTCCGAAGCGATCACCGCCACCCTGGGCGACCCGATGCTCTCGCCGTTCGTCAACGCTGATCAGGTCGGGGTCATTGGTTATTCGGCCGGTGGCGAAACCGCGTTGATCCTCTCCGGGGCGCAGCCGGATCTGGATCGTCTGCGTCGTTACTGCCAGGAGCGTCCGGACGACCATGATGCCTGCAATACCCAGGGTGAACTGATCGTCGACCGCGATGATTTGCAGCCAGTGGCCGATCCGCGCGTGCATGCGTTGCTGCTGATGGCGCCGCTGAGCCTGAAATTCGGCCGTAGCACTCTGGCGGATGTGCATGTGCCGGTGCTGCTGTACAGCGGCGATGGCGACAAACTGGTGGCCTTCGACAAAAACGCCGCCGCTCTGGCGCGCAAACTGCCGACCGCGCCGGACTTCAAGTTATTGGCCGGGGCAGGGCACTTCGTGTTCATGGCGCCATGCAACGAAGAGCAGATCCGCGCCATGCCGGCGCTGTGCACCGACGCTGACGGGGTGGACCGCGAAGACATCCATCGCAACCTGATTTCCGAAGCCGGGCAGTTCTTCTCGCGCACGCTGGGCAAGCCGAGCCGGGCGGGGATGCAGACTGCGGATCAATAAAGATCAAAGATCAAAAGATCGCAGCCTTCGGCAGCTCCTACAGGGGATTGCATTCCAATGTAGGAGCTGCCGAAGGCTGCGATCTTTTGATCTTTTGATCTGGTCTTTCAGCTCATCGCCCGGCGCTTGAGCAGCAAGGTCAACCCTAACCCGATCACCGACAACAGCGCCGCACTGAAGAAAATCCACGCATACCCCAGATTCAATGCCACCGCGCCCATCAGCGGCCCGGCAATTGCCAGCGCCAAATCAAAGAACACCGCATACGCCCCCAACCCCGAGCCACGGCTGGAACTGGGCACCTGCTTGATCGCCTCGACCCCCAGCGCCGGATACACCAGCGACAAGCCAAACCCCGCCAGTCCCGCGCCGATCAACGCGAACGCGGTGGAGGGTGCCAGCCACAGCAACACCAGGCCGACGGTCTCGATGCTCATGCAGGCAATCGCCGAATTGAAGCCGCCAAAACGGCTGATCGCCGAAATGAACAGCAGTCGCGACACGATGAAACACACGCCGAATACCGTCAGGCAATACGCGGCGCCGCTCCAGCCTCGGTTGAGGTAATAAAGGGTGATGAAGGCGGTCAGCGTGCCGTAACCGATCGACGCCAGACTCAAACTGGCCCCATACGGTGCAATCCGTCCGAACACGGCCCAAAAAGGTAGCCGTTCGCCACGCACCACCGGCACCGAAGGTTTATTGCGGATCAACACCAGGGCGCCCGCGGCCAATACCGACAAGGCGATGCCCAGGCTGGCAAAGCCGTAGTCGGCGACCATGACCACGCCCAGTGGTGCGCCAATCGCAATCGCGCCGTAGGAGGCAATGCCGTTCCAGCCGATCGACCTTGCCGTGTGTTCGACGCCGACCTGGCCCATGCACCAACTGATGGTGCCGACGCCGATCAAGCCCTGTGCGACGCCGAGCAGCAGCCGACCGATGATCAGAATGATCAGGCTCGGCAACGGGAAGTCCTGCAACAGCGTCGAAGTCAGCGTCAGCAGCCCGCTGAGCACAATCCCCGACAAGCCATAAACAATCGCCCGTTTAGTGCCCAGCGTATCCGACATGCGCCCGGCCATCGGCCGACTGAGCAGGGTGGCCAGATACTGCGAGCCGATCACCAGCCCGGCAATAACGGCACTGAAACCCAGCTGCTCATGCACATAACCGGGCAACACCGCGATCGGCAGGCCGATGCACAGGAAGGCGACAAAGGTGTAGAACACGATGGAGACGATCTGCAGGGTGATCGCCAGGGAGCTTTGCGGAGGCGGTTGCTGCGCAGACATGTGGACTCGTTCGCGGGCGGCGGTGGGAGAGTCGGCATCATGGCTTGGCATTGAAATAAAAGGAAGCAGGCTAACTATTAAAACGATCGTCCGTTCGCAGCCCGAGCCTCCGGCAGCTCCTGTACAGTTCAAAAGCTGACCATGTAGGAGCTGCCGAAGGCTGCGATCTTTTGATCTTCAGGCCTCTGAAATGCAAAAGCCCCGTCACATGGACAGGGCTTTCTTCAAAACTGGAACAATTTAGAACACCACACCCTGACTACGCAGGTAGTCATCGTAAGTGCCGCTGAAGTCAGTCACGCCATTGGCGCTCAGCTCGATGATGCGCGTGGCCAGGGACGATACGAACTCACGGTCGTGGCTGACGAAGATCAGCGTGCCCGGGTAGTTTTCCAGCGCCAGGTTCAACGCCTCGATCGATTCCATGTCCAGGTGGTTGGTCGGTTCGTCCATGATCAGCACGTTCGGCTTTTGCAGGATCAGCTTGCCGAACAGCATGCGGCCTTGCTCACCACCGGAAATCACTTTGACAGACTTGAGGATCTCGTCGTTAGAGAACAGCATGCGGCCCAAGGTACCGCGAATCATCTGCTCGCCCTGCGTCCACTGACCCATCCAGTCGAACAGCGTGACGTCGTCTTCGAAGTCGTGCGCGTGATCCTGAGCGTAGTAGCCCAGTTCCGCGGCGTCGGTCCACTTGACGCTACCGGCATCCGGGGTCAGTTCGTTGACCAGGGTGCGCAGCAGGGTGGTTTTGCCGATACCGTTCGGGCCGATGATCGCTACGCGCTCGCCGGCTTCAACCTGGAAGCTGAAATCCTTGAACAGTGGCTTGCCGTCGAAACCTTTGGCCATCTTTTCGACCATGACCGCCTGGCGGTGCAGCTTTTTGTTCTGCTCGAAGCGGATGAACGGGCTCACGCGGCTGGAAGGCTTGACCTCGGCCAGCTGGATCTTGTCGATCGCTTTGGCGCGGGAAGTCGCCTGTTTGGCTTTCGAGGCGTTGGCCGAGAAGCGGCTGACGAACGATTGCAGCTCGGAAATCTGCGCTTTCTTCTTGGCGTTGTCCGACAGCAGTTGCTCGCGGGACTGGGTCGCCACGGTCATGTACTCGTCGTAGTTGCCCGGGAACAGGCGCAGCTCGCCGTAATCCAGGTCAGCCATGTGCGTGCACACGCTGTTCAGGAAGTGACGGTCGTGAGAGATGATGATCATCAGGCTGTTACGCTGGGTCAGGACGTTTTCCAGCCAGCGAATGGTGTTGATGTCCAGGTGGTTGGTCGGTTCGTCGAGCAACAGCACTTCCGGATCGGAGAACAGCGCCTGCGCCAGCAATACGCGCAGTTTCCAGCCTGGCGAGACTTCGCTCATCGGGCCGAAATGCTGTTCCAGCGGAATACCCAGACCCAGCAGCAGTTCACCGGCGCGGGATTCGGCGGTGTAGCCGTCCATCTCGGCGAACTCGGTCTCCAGCTCGGCCACGGCCATGCCGTCTTCTTCGCTCATTTCCGCCAGCGAGTAGATGCGATCGCGCTCGGCCTTGACCTTCCACAGCTCTTCGTGACCCATGATCACGGTATCGATCACGGTAAATTCTTCGTAGGCGAACTGGTCCTGGCGCAATTTACCCAGACGCACGTTCGGCTCGAGCATGACCTGACCGCCGGACGGATCGAGGTCGCCGCCGAGGATTTTCATGAAGGTCGACTTGCCGCAACCGTTGGCGCCGATCAGGCCGTAGCGGTTACCCGCGCCGAATTTGACCGAAACGTTTTCGAAGAGCGGCTTGGCGCCGAACTGCATCGTGATGTTAGCTGTAGAAATCAAAGGTTTTTCCTGCGAAGCATGCTGAGTAGCGAGGGTGCGGCTGGAGCGCTTGGCCCGAGTCAAAGTGCGCTGAGTCGGGACAGTCCCGTCATCAACCAAGGGGGGCGCGTAAAGTTTGGCGGCGATTGTACTGGTCTGGCTCTTTAAACGATAGGGCGATGACGTCGCGCCCGCCGTTTGGCAGATTCAGCGGACAGTTTTTCACAGATCAGGTTCACTATTGGTTACAAAGTATGGCTAAAATGCCATCCGATTACCCAATAGCCGCTAACGGCATGGGCTCAAGGAAGTGCCACCGGGATAGTATTTGTATTCATGCCACTGCATCAGACCCTGGGCCTCCGGCCGGCAGGCGCGCAGTTTGTTCACTTTTGACGTGTGACGATTTCCGTGAAACTCATCATTGCCGCTATTTATGTCATTTCGATTGCATACGTTCACCTTCGTGGACGTGTGCGTCACAAACTGGGCCGTCAACTGAGCGATCACTCGACGTTTCTGGCCCCGATCAACTGCTTCCTTTATCTGTTTTCGAAGAAGCCGAACAAACCGTATCTCGATCCGTCCGAGTTTCCGGACCTGAGCCCGTTGCAGGCGCATTGGGAAGAAATTCGCCAGGAAGGGCAGGATCTGCTGCGTGCCGGTGAGATCAAGCGCTCGAATCAGTACGATGACGTCGGTTTCAACTCGTTCTTCAAAAGCGGCTGGAAGCGTTTCTACCTCAAGTGGTACGGCGAGAGCCATCCGTCGGCGATGAAGCTGTGCCCGCGCACCACCGAACTGGTGCAAAGCATCGGTTCGATCAAGGCCGCGATGTTCGCCGAGCTGCCACCGGGGTCGAAACTGGTTCGCCACCGTGACCCGTATGCCGGTTCGTACCGCTACCACCTGGGTCTCGACACGCCGAACGATGCCGGTTGCTACATCAATGTCGACGGCGAGAGCTACCACTGGCGCGACGGTGAAGCGGTGATGTTCGATGAGACATACATCCACTATGCCGAAAACACCACCGACAAGAACCGCATCATCCTGTTCTGCGACATCGAGCGCCCGATGAAATATCGCTGGGCGGCGGCGTTCAACCGCTGGTTCAGCCGCACCGTGATGTCCGCAGCAGGTGCGCCAAACGATGCTGGCGACCGCACTGGCGGGATCAATCGCCTGTTTACCAAAATCTACAAGGTTCGCCTGCGTGGTAAAGAGCTGAAAAAACGTAATCGCGCGCGTTACTACATGGAAAAGTGGGCGATCTTTGGCGGTTTGCTGGCAATCTTCATTCTGATCTGACTGCTGTACCGCGCGTGTTTATGGCATCGCCAGCAGGCTGGCTCCTGCAGTGGAATGTGTGTTCGGCAAAGAACGAATTCCAACTGTTTGGAGCCACCTGCTGGCGATGAGTCTCTCAAAGCCAACCTGTCAGCTTCCTGACAGGAAACGGATCTGATTACGCCCCCGAAGCCTTTTTGGTCTTTCTCGCCGGAGCTGCCTTACTGGCAGGCTTGTCTTTTGCCTTCGCTTTGGCCGGCGCTTTACCGCCCAGACTGCGCTTAAGCAACTCGGTCAAGTCGATAACATCCGCAGACTTGCGCTCTTCCTCGCCACCCACGGTCTCGACATCCTCGATCTTGCCTTCATGGGCCTTTTTCTCGACCAGGGCCATGATCTTGTCTTCAAACTCGTCCTTGTAGTCTTCCGGACTCCAGTCGCCACTCATGTCCTGCACCAGACGTTTAGCCATGTCCAACTCGCCCTTGGCCAGTTGCGGTTTGGTCACTTCGCTGCCCAGTTCCAGTTCGTCGAGGCCGCGCACCTCTTGCGGCCAGCGCAGTTTGACCAGCACCAGCGCCGATTCCAGCGGCATCAGTGCCGCCAAGTATTGCCGAGTGTGCAGGACGACGCGGGCGAGGGCGACCTTGTTGGTTTTGCTCAATGTTTCACGCAACAAGGCGTAGACCTTGCCGCCGCGTTTGTCCGGGGCCAGGTAATAAGGCGTGTCGATGTTCTGCAGCGGGATCTGCTCGGCATCGACGAAGGAGAAAATGTCGATGGTTTGCGTCGACACCGGGTGCGCCGAACGGATCTCTTCTTCACTGAGCACGACGTAGCGGCCTTTTTCATAGGCCACACCTTTGACGATGTGCTCCTTGGTGACTTCCTTGCCGGTGACCTTGTTTACCCGTTTATAACCCACCGGATCCATGCTGCGGTTGTCGAGCCAGTCAAAGTCCACGCCGTGCGAAGAGGTTGCCGACACCAGCGCGACAGGGATGTGTACCAGTCCGAAACTGATCGCGCCTTTCCAGATTGCCCGAGCCATGGTGAGTTCTCCAAGTGATGTTCAGGTGACCTGTGGCGCCGTGTGAAAGTTTCCGGCATTTGCGTGGCGCGCAGCGTTGCCGGTCAAGCCGTGTTACATCTTGTTTAAGGGCGACGGGTTAACAAATCCGAACCCGGGGCGTAGCGTGGACTCGAAGGCTTTATCACCTGTGCATCGAGAGGCCACCCCATGAACCGAATACTGCCAGGCATTATTGTTCTGCTCCTTGGGGCCGGTCTGGCGCATGCCGACGTCGCGGCACCGTCCGCGCCTCTGTTACTGGCGCAGAACCCAGCCGGCACCAACAACAATCCCTACAACAGCCCGATCCGCCGGGCCAATCCCAACAGCATGCAGGGCACGCAGCCCAGCGCGCCGGTGATTCGCGGGCCGAATACAGTGCCGGTGCCCAGTACGCCCACCGTTGGCAATGGCGGCATCGGCAACGGTCAGCAGCAACGCTCGGTACCGAGTACGCCGCCCAGATTCATTCCCAACCCACCGCCACGCGATGGAGACAGCAACCGTTGAACGGCGGGACTGCGTTCCTGTCAGCCTTTGAAATGAACAAAAGGAATCGTGCATGTTGCGTAAACCCCTTCTAGCCACGTTGTGTGCCGGCGCGCTGATCAGCGCTCCCGCGTTCGCCGCTGCCCCCCAAGCGCTGCAAAGCGAGCAGGGCACCCTTGAAGTCACCACGATCACCCAAGGCCTTGAGCATCCCTGGGCGCTGGCGTTTCTACCGGATCGTCAGGGGATGCTGGTGACCGAGCGCCCGGGCAACCTGCGGGTGATTACAGCCGACGGCAAGCGTTCCGAGCCCATCAGCGGCGTGCCCAAGGTCTGGGCCAAGGGCCAGGGTGGTTTGCTCGATGTGGTGCTGTCGCCAGACTTCAAACAGGATCGATTGGTCTACCTGTCCTACGCCGAGGGCGGTGGCGCCGGGGACAAGGCAGGAACGGCGGTGGGGCGCGGCCGACTGTCAGACGACTTGAAGACAATCAGTGATTTCAAAGTGATCTTCCGTCAGGAGCCGAAACTCTCGACCGGTAACCACTTCGGCTCACGGCTGGTGTTTGACCGCGACGGTTACCTGTTTATCACCCTGGGCGAAAACAACGACCGGCCGACCGCGCAGGATCTCGACAAGCTGCAGGGCAAGGTCGTGCGGATCTTCCCCGACGGCAAGGTGCCGGATGACAACCCGTTCGTGGGCCAATCCGGCGTGCGTCCGGAAATCTGGTCCTACGGCCAGCGCAATCCGCAGGGCGCGGCGCTCAATCCATGGAACGGGACGATTTGGGAGAACGAACACGGCCCCCGTGGCGGCGATGAGGTGAACATCATCGAGCGCGGAAAAAACTATGGCTGGCCGCTGGCGACCCACGGCATCAACTATTCGCTGCAACCGATCCCCGAAGCCAAGGGCAAGAGTGTCGAAGGTGCGGTTGACCCCTATCATGTCTGGGAGAAATCACCCGGTGTCAGCGGTATGGCGTTCTATGACGCTGATCGTTTCAAGCCTTGGCAGCAGAACCTGTTTATCGGCGCGCTGGTCAGTCAAGAGCTCATTCGCTTGCAGTTTGACGGGGACAAGGTGGTGCACGAAGAGCGGCTGTTGGGTGAGCTGAAACAGCGGATTCGGGATGTGCGGCAGGGGCCGGATGGCTATCTGTACGTGCTGACGGATGAGCAGAACGGTGCGCTCTACAAGATCGGCCTGAAGTAACTTCACTTCAAATGTTCAAAGATGTCCTGTGGCGAGGGAGCTTGCTCCCGCTGGGTTGCGCAGCAGCCCCAAAATCTTGTGAGCGCTACGCACTCATGCGGGAGCAAGCTCCCTCGCCACAAAAAAGTCTCTAGAGCGTAACGATAGTTGGGGTAGCGCGAGCATACAAAACCACCGCCGCGCGCAATTTCCCCCGACCAAACCGACTCATCTTCTCAAACTCGCCATGGCTGACTGGCACATGCTGGCAGTCCATCGGCTGGCGATGCTGGCTGTGATCGACATCCGGATCGTGCAGATAAACAAAGTCTTCATCGCAGTCGGTCACCATGACCCAATGCGGTGATTTGGAGCGGGTCAGGCGATAGCTGCTGATCAGCACCAGAGGCTGACCGCCAGCCTGCAGCAGGCGCGGCAAATCCAGGTGGGTACCAATCTTGCGCTCGATATCGGTCTCTTGCATTTGGGCGCTGAACTCCTCGTGTACCAGGCGCATGACGTCTTTTTTATGCTCATCGCGCACGCCATCGAGAAACAATGGCCCGGCCATACTCAGTTGCAAACGCACCCGGAAACCCCGCCGCCAGGCCGCCAGTGCCAAGCCTTGAGGGCTGCAGCCACCATGGCCGGAGGTCATGAACACCGTGGTCGCCTCACGCCAGATCTGCAGTTCCTCACGCCGCTCCAGCAAGCGCTCAGGTTGCAGCGCGCCCATGGCCATCAGCAGGCAAGCCGGGCCACAGGTGAATTCGGTGGTTTGCGGGTAATAGGGCACCTTGATGTTGCGCGAATCACGGTGCTGAACAATGCGCTTTTCCAGACGCAACGCATCGGCGTGGTCTTCGTAGTAATCATGAATCAACGCAAAGCGTCGGTAGCCGTTGCGCTCGTAAAGCGCGATGGCGGTGGGGTTGTCGATACGCACTTCCAGGCGCAGGTACGCGCAGTCATGCTCGACGGCGCAGGCCTCGATACGTTGCAGCAACTGTTTGCCCAAACCGCTGCCGCGAGCTTCCCCGGCAATGGCGATCGAGTACAGGCGCGCCAGCGAGGTGCCGCGATGAAACAGCACCAGTGCGTAGCCGAGCAATCGACCGTCAAGCTCGGCGACCAGCAACTGCGCATGGGCGCGGGTGATCATCCATTGAAAGCTGCGGCTGGTGAGCCGGTCGGTGGTGAAACATTGCATTTCCAGGGCCAGCAGCGCTGGCAGATCTTCAACTACCGCCAAACGAAAAACAGCATTCATATGACCACCGTAAAAGTTGCGTAACGAAACGGGACTTTCGAAAAACTTCGTGCTTAATAGAAATGGTCTTGTTCTCCAACGGATCAATCTCTATGTCAGCGGTACAGGGTCATTGGCGCGAAGTATCCGAGCAAAGTTTGCCGGCGGCAACTTTTTTAAATCCAGCCATCAGAACTTCCAGTCAAGTGTTGATTATCGTCGAACGCAAGGAAGACTGGGCCTCGTACTTTCCCAGCGAGGACATCGTCACGGCTCAGGAATACCTCGAGCAAACCCGTGACAGCGAGCCGGGCAAGCGGGTGCAGGTGATCAACCTGTGCCGCAGCTACAAGTATTTGGGGCACGGTTACTACTGCTCACTACTGGCTGAAGCCCGAGGCCACAAGGTGATTCCTTCGGTACGCACCATCAGCGAACTGACGAAAAAATCACTGTATGGTCTGGCATTGGACGACCTCGATAAAACTCTGGAAAAAGCCCTCAGTCATCATCTGTACAGCGATACCGAAGGTTTTACCCTCACACTCTATTTCGGCAAGACGCATATCGAGCCGCTGCAGGATCTGGCTCGACAGTTGTTCGAAGTGTTTCCGTGTCCGATCCTGTTAGTTGAGTTTTGTCGAACTAACGGTTGGCACATCGAAGGCATAAAGTCCGGCGCGCTGCACAAGTTGCGTGATGACCAAGAAGATCAGTTCGCCAATGCGCTGGATGGCTTCAGCCGTAAAGTCTGGCGGGCGCCACGCTCGCCACAAGTGGCGCGTTACGACCTGGCTATCCTGCACGATCCGCAGGAAGCTTTGCCACCATCCAACGCCAAGGCGCTGGAAAACTTCGTGCGAGTCGGCAAGCGCATGGGCATCGACGTCGAGCTGATCGAACGCAAGGACTACGCACGGATCGCCGAGTACGACGGCTTGTTGATTCGCGAGACCACCAGCGTCGACAACCACACCTATCGCTTTGCAAAAAAAGCCGAGAGCGAAGGACTGGTGGTCATGGACGACCCGACGTCGATCCTGCGCTGCACCAACAAGGTCTACCTGACCGACCTGCTCAACAGCCATCAACTGGGCATGCCCGCCACGGAAATTCTCTACAAGGAACGACCGGAAGACTTCGAACGGGTCGGCGAACGCCTCGGTTTTCCGCTGGTGCTGAAGATCCCTGACGGTTGTTTTTCTCGCGGAGTGATCAAGGTCGAAAGTCAGCAGGCGTTGCTGGAGGCCACCGCTGAACTGTTCGAACATTCGGTATTGCTATTGGCTCAGGAGTTTTTCTATACCGAGTACGACTGGCGCATCGGCGTGCTCAACCGCAAACCGATCTTCGCCTGCCAATACTTCATGTCCAAGGGCCACTGGCAAATCTACAACCACAAAGCCAAGGGCCAGGACATCAACGGCGAGTGTCGCACCCTGGCCGTTCATGAGGCGCCGCGAGCGGTGGTGGAACTGGCAGTGAAGACCGCCAACCTGATCGGCGATGGCCTCTACGGTGTGGACTTGAAACAGGCCGGCGACAAAGTGGTTGTAATCGAGGTCAACGACAACCCGAACCTCGACGCCGGCATCGAAGATGCCTACTTGCAGGACGATCTGTATTCACTGGTGCTGGAGGAGTTCGTGCGACGGCTGGAACTCAAGCGTCGCGGCCAAGCCTGGTGACGCGCCGATGATCAGCAGTTTCGCATTGAGTCATGGCGCGTTGCAGCGGGTCGAGCGGCTGGACGCCGAGGTGATGCTGTTCAGCAATCCCGATGCCGCCGAGCGCGATTTGCTCCACAGCCACTACAAGGTCGACGAACACGCGCTGGCCTCGGCGCTGGACCCGGACGAGGTCTCGCGAATCGAGTTTCACCCCGATCACTTGTTCCTGATCTGGAAACGCCCGGAAAACTATTCCGGCGGAGGCAGCCTGGCGTTTGAAGTGTCATCTTGCGGCCTGCTGTTTGCGCCCGGCCAATTGCTGGTGATCGCCACCGACGACACGCCGCTGCACGGCATCGGCACCCGGCAGCCGCTCAACGCACCGCTTGATGTGTTGCTCGATCTGCTGTTCAACAACATCCACCATTACCTTGGCCATCTGAAGGTGATCAAACTGGTGGCCCGCGAGCTGCAACAGAAGTTCAACGCCTCGATGCAGAACCAGCATCTGGTGCAGATGTTCAACCTCAGCGAAAGCCTGATCTATTACATCAATGCCCTGCACAGCAACGGCGCGGTGCTGACGCGGCTGCGCAATCATGCGGAAAAGCAGCATTTCGGCAGTGAGGCGATCGGGCTGATCGACGACCTGATCATCGAAAATAACCAGTGCTACAAGCAGGCGGAGATCTACTCCACGGTGTTCTCGGGGCTGATCGATGCGCGCGGCAACTTGATGAATAACAGCATGAACAACCTGCTGCGCAAACTGACGTTGATCAACGTGGTGTTTCTGCCGTTGAACCTGATTGCGAGCATTGGCGGGATGTCGGAATTCAGCATGATGACGGCGGGTACGCCGTGGTGGATTTCCTACCCGGTGTTTCTGCTGGTGATGTTGTTGGGGGCAGGGGGGATGTTGTTCGGGTTGCGGCGGTTGGCCAAATAATCAGTGGTGACTTGGCCGACGCCATCGCTGGCAAGCCAGCTCCCACAGGTTTTGGGCGTGCCGCAAACCTCGCGGGCAACTCCAGACTTTGTGGGAGCTGGCTTGCCAGCGATAGCTATTTCAGCAGCAAAATCCGGCTTAGCTCGCTTGAGCCTCCTCAGCAGACTTCCTCTTTTCCCGAACCCCACGCACCACCAGATACAACAACGGCCCGATCGACACAAACACCGCCGTCAGCAACAGATACGGCACCACCGACCAGACCGACATCCCTCGCGAGCCTGCATCCTTGACCATCCATACCCCGGCCAGCGTCGCCAGCAGATACAGATCAATCACCACCTGCGCCGTGTCCGGACGCGACATCAGGCTGATACCGAAGTCGATCAGCGACTGTTCGGCCTGGAGCATCACCGATACGGTGTAGCCGGTAAACGCAATCAACGCAGTGAGGGGCAGGGCGACAGACATCATGCATTCCTTCCTTGGGTGATGAGCAGAATCGCCAGCCTACCTTGGCATCCGCAAATAAGCCATTGACTCGCCGGCCGCCGCCGGGCTAATTTCAGGCCCATGACTTCCACTGTATTGCGCTGCCAGCCAAGCATTATTACCGCCATTCCTCATTTGGCGGGCTAGCTCACGACTGCAGCACCCAACCCGCCCTAGAGGCGGGTTTTCATTTTCTGTCTCCAGGGTTTTAACAACGATGGCTCCCCGTAGGAGCTGCCGAAGGCTGCGATCTTTTGATCTTGCTTTGATTTGAGAAAAACAAAGTCAAAAGATCGCAGCCTTCGGCAGCTCCAACACGGCGCCCGGAGATGACGATGAAATACAGCCCCGACCAGCAAGCCCTGCTTGAGCAGTACGTGAAAAAGATCCTCGCCGCGCCGGTCTACGACATTGCCGTGCGTACGCCGTTGCAAGCGGCACCGGCGCTGTCCGAAGCGCTGGGCAACCGGATCCTGCTCAAGCGCGAAGACCTGCAACCGACGTTCTCCTTCAAGATTCGTGGCGCCTACAACAAGCTGGTGCAACTGAGCGATGCGCAGAAATCGCGCGGGGTGATCACCGCTTCGGCGGGCAATCATGCCCAAGGCGTAGCGCTGGCGGCGCGGGAGCTGGGAATCGCGGCGACCATCGTCATGCCCTCGACCACGCCCGAACTCAAGGTGCTTGGGGTACGAAGTCGGGGCGCCGTGGCGCTGCTGCACGGCGAGAGTTTTCCGTTTGCCCTGGCCCATGCGCTGCAACTCGCGGAGCAAACCGGGTGCACCTTTGTCTCTCCCTTCGACGATCCAGACGTAATCGCCGGCCAAGGCACGGTAGCCATGGAAATCCTCCGTCAGCATCAGGGCCCGCTGGATGCGATCTTCGTTCCGGTCGGTGGGGGCGGGCTGATCGCCGGCATCGCGGCGTACGTCAAATACTTGCGGCCGGAGGTACGGATCATTGGAGTTGAATCGGAGCACTCGGCCTGCCTGAAGGCGGCGCTGCAAGCGGATGCACGCGTTGTGTTGCCCAGTGTCGGAACGTTCGCCGATGGCGTGGCGGTGGCGCAGATCGGCGATTATGGTTTTGAGGTGTGCCGGTTTTGTGTGGACGAGGTGGTCACCGTCAGCAATGACGAACTCTGCGCGGCGATCAAGAACATCTACGACGATACCCGCTCGATCACCGAGCCTTCCGGGGCGTTGGCGGTGGCCGGGATCAAGCAGTACGTGGCGCGCAGTGGTGTTCGCGAGCAGACCTTCGTCGCGATCGACTCCGGCGCCAATATCAACTTCGACAGCCTGCGCCACGTCGCCGAGCGCGCCGCGGTATGCGGCGTCCCGGCGTGATACCGCTCAGGGCAGCAGTGGGCGCAGGAAACTGCGCTCGTAGCTGACGATGAATTTCTTCTGCACCAGTGATTCCACCAGCGCCGTGCTTTCCGGGTCGGTCAGCGCGATGTGCCGGTAGCTTTCGTAATCGGCCAGCGAGGGAAAGCTGAACAGGCAATAAGCGATGTTGCTCGCGCCCTCGGAGGGCAGGAAATAGCCGTGATGAGTGCCGCCCAAGCGCTCGACGATGCCCAGCCAGGCCTTGGCGTAGGCCTCGAACTCGGTCAATTGGTACGGATCGATCACGTATCGCACATGGCAGGTAATCACGTTTGGCGCTCCCTGTTCAGGTCATTCCGCAATGGCGGTGCCGACCTTGTCCGAAGCCGACCAGATGCGATAGCGCACCTCGACATCTTTCGGGGCGTAGATCACCAGCGGCAGCTTGCTGTTGTAGCGCAGCATGAAGCCGTCACCGACGACCGGGACAAAGGCGCGTTTCTTCGCGGTGCCGGGTGGGCAGGCCATCAGCGTGCTCATCGGGCCAATGACTTTTTCCAGGCGGTAGAAGGGATAGCCCCAGCCTTCGAGGTTTTTCTCGTCCAGAGCGCCGCCCAGGCGCTGGCGATTACAGTCGACTTCCAGGGTTTTGCCGGCGAGGACTTCAACCTGGAAGTTCTCCTCCTGATCCTGTTTGGGCAGGTAGATGACTTGGCGGGTGAAGCCGTTTTCCGCCTTGGGATACGGCGCGACGTCTTCGAGTCTGGCCGCGTGGGCGAGGGTAGACAGGCCAGCAACGAGCAGACCGATTGTCGCGCGAGCGCGTAAAGAACCCATGAAAGCCTCCTGGCGGGTGTAGGGTGGATGTCGGGCATTCTCACTGTCATCAGCGATGAATGCAAACCGGCGTCGACTTGCAAATTGCAGTGCTCAGGAGAGTCGATCTTGCATTTTGCAACTGGCCAACTGCTGGCCACCGCGCCAAGTGCTTGATTTCATGAGGGTCGAAATGACCCGATGAAAGGCACGTTTTATGCGTCGCTTTGGTGCAGCGCACCGTCTTCGGGCGCCTACACTCCAATGGGCATTTCGCAGTACAACCGTTTGCCGCACTAGGGAATCAGCGGGGACACACCCGTGCAGGGGCAGCAAAAGCGGTCAACGTGAAGAGTTGATTGGCAGTTTCATCAATAAGGAGAGGTTCACCATGTTTCTGTCTGCCTTGGAACTACGCAATATCATTGAAAGCAGTTTTTTGCCTAAACGCTGCCAGTGCACGCTGTCGCCAGACCTGTCGATGACCGTCAAGGTCTTCGGCGACCACCAGACTGACCAGGTTGATCTGCACGTCAGTGGTATCGACGCCAGCCACCTCAACGGCTGTCGCGAGATCAACGAACTGATTGCCGGCCTGCGTTCGGATCTGGCGCAACAAACCACGCCACAGCATTACAGTCCCCGCTCCAGAGCGCTTTAACTTACCGTTTCACCCAGTTCGACCGTCACGCGCCGGGCCTGCACAAAGCCAAGGCCCAGCGCGAACTCGACCAGCACCGCGAGCAGAATCCCGGGGCCGGCATGGCCGTTAAGCCATTCGCCAAAACCCAGTACCGTCAAACCAAAACAACCGACGATAAACCCGTTACTCAGGGCATTGCGACCCAGCGACGGCGGCGCGCTGCGCACCAGATAAAACATCACCCCCAACGCCGCAAACAGCACCGCACTGCGTCGCGCAACAAACCCTACCGCGCTCGAATACTCAATGCTCCAGATCGCCAGCAACACTTCCGGGAAAAAGCCCCAGACGAGCGCCAGTACAAAACACAATGAAGCCGTGATGATCGACAACGTGCGAAACGACAACTGCATGGCGAGTCCTTGCGGCAGTGAGAAGTGACCCCGAGCATAACCCGCGAGCCCTTCACCGCCTACCGCAAAGCCGCAAATCAGAGCCTTCTGTCAGTTCTGCTCGCTGCAAGCGTCAGACATTTTCCGGTAGGTGATTTCCTCAGGCTTACCGGCATTGTCGATGTACTTCATATCAGCGCTCACGACCTTGCACTGGCGCGTGGGCTGCTCGGTCATGGAGATCACTTTGTTCACATGCAACGGCATACCGTACTGATAGGGAACGGCCTTGGACGTGGCGGTGGTGTCATTGGCCTGAGCCAGCCCGGCGAATGCGGTGCAGGCGAGGACGGAGGTGAGCAATAGCGTGCGAATGTTCATGAATCGGACTCCCGTGCGACGGAATAAGCGTTCGGCGCCATACGGCCGAACCTGCCGCACTCGGCGTCAGCCAGGGGCTGAGGTGTGCGGTTCAGTACAGTCTTGGACTGCGGCGTTAAGCGATGGTTAACCTGGCTGAACGCCGGCTGTCTGGCAGAGGGATGATTTCTCGGGGATGCGGTGCCGATTCCTACAAGAGGTGATGCCTTGTCTGCTTTCGGCGGCGGGAACGGGGCGGGTATGGTTTGGCGTCGCTGCAAAATCAGCGATTCGGGTTTGGTCACCTGAGAAGAGTTCATTGCATATGTGCCTTCATTTGCACTACGGACACTCATGTTCGTAAAGTGCACTGCTGTGGCGGCTGTGTGCAGGACGCCTTCGGGCGAGCTGAGTTTGAACTGTTCTCGGTTGACCAAGCCTGTACACGGCCGCCTCCCACCGTTTGGTCACGGTGTTGGCGGTTACCCTCTAATACAGTTGAGTAATCAGTATGCCAATACTAAATCCGCTCCCAAACCGCTATCACCCGCTAAACAGCGGCGTCACCGACAGCGCGCCAATGGTCATCGACACCCAAGCCAACCCCCAAGACATCCTCGAGTCCGCCGTCCAGCGCATCCGCGCCTGCAGTGACCTGCTCGAAACCCTGCACTGCATGTGCTTCCGGCATGGCGATGTTCAGGACATTCCCCACATTACCCATGCACTGTACCTGCTGGCGCAGGATGGCAATGATTTGCTGCAGGTGGCTCAGCAGCAGATGCTGGATTGGAAGGCGCCGGTTTGCTGATTTGCCTGACGGTTAAGCATTCACGGGCAGGTGAGTTATCTGCCCGTGCTTAGGCGGATGCCATTCGAGGGTTTTCAGAGACGGGGAGTTTCATCTGGGACAGGATCGAATGGACTAATCAAGCCAGGGCTCCATTTCAGTTCAACAACATTTCCGGGCAAAAAACGGACGTGAAGATAATCATCACCGCGTTCCCGACGAGGGAGAGGCACGGTTGCTTCATGATTTTCTTTCTTGACTCCTTGCCTGAGCTGTTCGCCTGTACGGCTGAGTATCCACTTGATCTGAACCGTTTTCCCTTCGATTTTCTGGCAGCACATAATTCCGCCACCGCCCATTGCAGCCAAATTGCCACCCCAAAAATCATTGACCCAAAAACTAAGAATTGGCCGATCCGTGTGGTTCTCCGATGTCAGCATGGCGCCGGGTGTGCGAAATAACCCCGGAATTTTCGGGGCGGCGTAGATAAATATCAAAGCCACCAAAGCCAGGACTATCCGTCTTCGTCGCCAGGCTCTGCGCCGGCGTGCGTCCGCAGCAATATCTATCAAGCGATTGAAATCCCTATCAAGAGAGCGATGCCCAGACTTTGAGCCCGCGATGAGATTTGCCTTGATTTAGGTCGATGCACCTGAAGACTCTGCTGAAGGTTTGCGCATCATCTGCTCCAGATAGTCAGGAGCCATCCCTTTGGTTTTATTCAGGCTCGGCATGTCGAATTCCCGAACGCGGAAATACTTTGGTATTGGAGCACCCGTGCCTTTAGGTATCTGTTGGATCATGTATTGATCGTTTACGTAAAATTCGAGCAGATCTTCCACGTCAAAGCTGAGGCCTTTGGGGACGGGAGCGAACCATTCGTCCAATAGCGCTTTTACCGGGGCGGAAGGAAAGCTGGTTTTCAACCTCCAGGCTTCCCGATCTACGTCTTCAAGCCAACTGAGTTCGGCACGAAGGGCGGCCTTGCCTTGCTGGGTTTGCTTGAGCGCTTGATCGCGTTTTGCTGCTTGCGCCTCGCTTTCGCTACTCATCCCAAACGCACGGGCGATTGATCCTTGCTTGCCCAGAATAGGACGTTGAAGGCGCTCTTCCTCGTCGTCGTAAGCTTTGTGCTGGCCCCGGTATAGTTCCCATAGACCGCGCAAGCGTTGGATATACAAACGACGATGAGCAAGGAAAGCCTCAGCAGAAATTGTTTTATTTCCTGCTTTGCTCATGTAGTTACTGCTAGCCCCGATAGCGCTAATACCGTTTATATGATCATTTAATGTGAATAGTTTCGCGACGCCGAGGTCGATTTTCCTCAGTTCATTAAGCGTTGGGAACGGTACCCCGGCACGAAGCGATGCTTGGTACATTTCATGGAGACTTGCTAAGTGGAGTTCAGAGCTATGTTGTACGTCGTCTTTTCTCAAGCCTCCACCAACATCATAAGATGTGCCTGGAACTAGTCGTTCCTCCCATTTTGGCGTTGATGGACCTGTGCCAATCAATCTTGACCGCCGAGAGTCTTGGCACTCGTGAGCTGCTACGAGATGAAGAGCTGACCTTACGGGACCTGCAAGGCACTCACCGTCATCGACGACGTTTACAAATGGTATCAAATACTCAAGGATGATGGAGTTTTCACCACTGCGATCCACTGAATCGAAGAGACCAGCGAAATTGACGTCAAGCTTTGCGCCTTTAAAATTCGTTGTCGCCGGATCGCACTCCTCAAATAGCTTATGGGTAAAGGCACGGGCCAGCGTAGCGCCAAAGTCATAGCCATAAACTGAAACCGAAACTCGTTTTACCGGAACTTCGGATTTGCTTTTAATATTGGTTAACGTGTCTTCCAATACGCTGAATGCGGCTTCGAGTCTTGTATCAACGCCGGTTTTGAAAAAGGTTGCTGCAGCTTCGTTATCGCGAGTAGCTCCAAAAATGTCCAGTGTTGCTGGGGCCACGGCTTTGGCAATGCTTGATACAATGCTGCCAGCTTTCAAATTGCTGACTGCGCTTTCCCACCATTTTTTACCCGAAATGACGTCCTTTACCGCATCAAGTGGGCTGTTTTTCATCGTATCTTCAGGAGATTTGAGGGCGCTGTCTTTGGCTCTATTTAAGGCACCATCTAAGCCGGTGTTGCTTAGTTCAGCACTACCACCCAACGTTTCGTCGAACTTCGACCCTAAGCCTGATATATAAAACTTTCGGTAATGTGCATTGGAGGGATCGGTTGACTTGCTGTGGTTAATGGCGTACGCCAAAAATAGTCGAGCAACATTGGTTAGTCGGCTTTCTTTAAGGTCGTCAATCAAGTTTCGACTAAAGCCGTCAAAAAAGAACCCAACATGAAGCGTAGATTCGCAAGGCAGAACAGGATTTTTTTCAGTGCCTGTATTAGCACATGTCTTGGCGCTAACCGATTGCGCTCGATCCAAATTGTTTGTGCTGGTCATTTAATACTTCCTTGTCCAGTGGTCGATCCAAGTGCTGAATTCGTATCAAAAGGGCTATCAAGATTTTGACTCCATTTTATCTCCACTACATTTCCCGGGAGAAAGCGCACATGGAGATAACGGTCGCTTCGATCCTGTTTCGGTAGCGCCAGTGTTGCCTCATGAGTCTCTTCCTTTAGACCCTGCTCTGATTGTTCTTCTGTGATACTTAGTATCCAAGATACCTTTACGGTGGGGCCTTTAATGGCTTGACAGCAAGTAATGCCTCCGGTACCCATGGCAGCTAAGTTTCCGCCCCAAAAATCATTCACCCAAAAACTGAAAATCGGTCTATCCATATAGTTTTCAGACGTCAACATCGCGCCCGGTGTACGAAACTGGTTATAAAGAAATGAACCTATAAAAGGCATCAGTAATACGAATATCCCGATGGCAAGATTGCGGCGTCGCCAGATTTTTTGCCGCTTGGTATTCATGGCCATGGTCATTTACGAAAATCCTTCATCCAGCAATGCATCTTGAATATTCAAAAAGTGTGGGACAAACAGAATGACTGATTTGCAGGTTCATCACCCAACTCACTCCGACAACTCTCTCATCACCACCCCAAGCGGCAGATTCTCTCCAACCGCTCGCGCTTTGGCCTTTTCCCACATCGGCCAGTTTCCTGGGAATTCGCGATCCATCAGTTGCAGGCTGGCAAACAGGCTGACGTCCTCGGGGTCGGTCAAACCTTCTTCGCGGCCCGCGTCCAACGCTTCTTTGACCTGTTTCAGCCGTGCACCGTGGCAGGTGCTGCTGAATACTTCCGGCGCTTCTTTTTCCAGTTCGGTGGTGAGGCTGTAGGGCAGGGGATCAATCTCCATGTCCGTCCACAGCTTGCCGTCCAGAAAGATCGGATCGTATTTGCCGGGTTGTTCGAGGTTGAGTCCTTTCAGGCACTCCCATTGATCCTCTTCTGCGGGCACCCACCATTCTTGCAGTGGACCAAACAGCCACGCATGCCAGGAAAGATCGTCACGGGCGTACAGCATCGGCAGCACTTCCGGTGCGTAACTGCGGATCATCAGCACTTCGCCCGCCTCATTTTTTGCCAATAACGCATCACTCAGATGAGCGGCGAGCTTGTCGGCGGTACATGCGGTGCGAATCCAGCTAGCCATAGCGGTACAGCCGGTGAAGTATTCGTGAGCGAGAAAGGCCTCGAACTCCATGTGGCTGACGTCGACCAGCCACGGGCCGTAGTTGCGCAGTTCGGCGAACTCCGGTTGCACCATCAACGGTCGGCGTGACGGATCGGGATTGAGAAACTGCAACCGGGCGGGTTCTGCCAGCAGACCGATTTCAACGATGGCGAATAGCGACTGAGCGTTCTTTTGCGCTTCGCTCCAGGCGTTCGCGGCATCACTCTTCGTCATCAATTGGCCCCCGACTGCAGCGCCAGTTTTTCTCGCATGGCTTTCTTCAAACATTCAACGCAGATGCCTTTGGGCGCTTGAAGCTTCGGTGTTACCGCTAACGATTCAGCCTGCATCATCTGATTGATGCGGGTTTGCATCAAACGTCCGGCATTATCGATCGCGGCCAGCCCAGGAATGAACGGTGCGAGGATCTGGATGCCGGTACCGGCCCCAGGCGCACCGCCGGTATTCACTTTCACCTCAGCGCCACTGATCGTGACACCACCGGCATCCACCTTCACAAAGCTCCCACCCGCCTTGGCGGTCAGCTCCATGCCACCCTCGATCACCACTTTCTCACCCGCGTGATAGTGAATCTCGGTCCCGGCCTCGACAAACTGCGCCGTACCGACTTTCACATGCTGCGTCACGCCCACCGTCAGGTGATCATCCGCGCGCATTTCACTGACACGATCCAGATGGGTTATCCGGTGTTCTTCAACCTTGAACTCGCTCAGGGTGTTGGCCTCAACCGTGTCATGCCGCTCATTCCCCACGCGGATCTTCTGGTCGTGCTCGATGTTCTCGTCCCAGTCGCGCTGCGCATGGATGTAGATCTGTTCGACACCCTTTTTGTCTTCGATGCGAAACTCGTTGTAGCCCTTGCCGCCCGGAGAGCTGAGGGTTTTGAAGGTGCTGCGGGTCTTGTTTGCCGGCAGGTCGTAGGGGACGACGTTTTCCTTGTGGTACAGGCAGCCGGTGACGAGTGGCTGGTCGGGGTCGCCTTCGAGGAAGGTGACGAGCACTTCCATGCCGATACGCGGGATGGCGATGCCGCCGTAGGCGGCGCCGGCCCAGCCGCTGGCGACGCGCAGCCAGCAGGTGGTTTTGTCGTCGGACTGGCCGTCGCGGTCCCAGTGGAACTGGACTTTGATGCGGCCGTACTGGTCGCAGTGGATCTCTTCGCCGGCCGGGCCGGTGACGACCGCGGTCTGGCTGCCGAGGACTTTCGGTTTCGGGTGTTCGAGGGCCGGGCGGTAGTGCGCGTCCCACGGGGTGGCGAGGAAGCTGTTGCGGTAGCCCTGGTGGAAATCGCTTTTGTTGTCGGTGACGTCGCTGGTGACATTTTCACCGAGCACCTGCGGTTGTTTGCCTTCGTGGAAGACTTCCAGCAGCAGCCACAAGTCGTTCCATTCAGCGCGCGGGTGTTCGGCCAGGGTCAGGAAGTGGCCGCTGGTCAGGGTCGGTTCGTCACCTTTGCCTTCGGCGAGTTTGTAGTCGCTGCGATGGCGTTCGAGGGCGCGGGTCGAGAGGAATTTGCCGCGCTCGCGGGTGGTGAAGCGGCCGGGGTAATCGTAGTCCTCAAGATCCGGGGCGAACTCGGATTTGACCGCGCCTTCGGGCAGAATCTGCGGTTTTTCGAAGTCGTAGTCGCGGCGGCTGACGCGGGTGGTGCGGGTTTCCAGGCGCAGGTTGAAACGCTTGATCACCGGTTTGTCGGCGCTCATGCCGGAGTCTTGCTGGTAGCTCACGGCCTTGAGTTTGCGGAACACCGTCTGGTCGTCGCCGAACACCAGTTTGTGTCCGCTGCTGCTGTGCTGGAAGTGGAAGTGAATGCCTTCCTCTTCGCACAGGCGCTGGATGAAGTGCAGGTCGGACTCGTCGTACTGCACGCAGTAGTCGCGCTGCGGGTACTCGGCGTTGAGCTGGAAACTGTAGGCGTCGGCCAGAATGCCGCGATCTTCCAGCACCTGGGCGATGATCTTCGGCACCGTGAGGTTCTGGAAAATCTGCTGGTCATGGTTGTGCCGCAAATAGGCCAGTTGCGGCACCAGGCTGATGCTGTAACGGGTCAGGGTCTTGCCGGAGTCGCCTTGCTCGATGCGATACACCAGGCCGTGAATCTTGCCTTCGCCGGTGGCGCCGAAGGTCAGGACGCCGGGCTTGTGCAGCAGCTCTTCGAGTTTCAGGTCGGGGCGGGCGCTGACCAGTTCGAGGTCGAAACGGAAAGGCTCGTTGAGGGCTTCGCGACCAGTGAAGCTGAGCACTTGCAGGTCGGCGGAAGCGCCTTCGAGGGTAAGGGTAATGTGGGTAGCGTTGGCGTCCAGCATGCCTTGAATTCCGTCCATTGAATAAGCAGGTGACGGATGATGGAGGATTAAACCGCCTCGTTCAAGGCGCAAATGCCGTAGGGACGGGGGCCGTGGGGTATAGGGAAAACCCCTATGACAGCGTTTACACCCAATGAAAACGGGGGCTTCGCTGCCGTGAGTCACAGGGCTGCACGCGGTTTGAGCCCATCGCAAACCGAAGAATCGCCAGTCAGTTTCAGACTAAAGTCGCCTTCAGCCCGTCAAAGCCATCTGCCATCATTGCAACTCACCCCTGCGTGTCCACTTCTTCCCGGCTGTTTTTGACCCGGGACGGGAGCTATTTTTCTGGCTGACTGCGCTCTGGCGCAAACGCTGTACTGTTGGAGTTTTTCATGCGTCCCCCATTCCCTCTCATCACCCCGCGCCAGTCGTTTGGCTTCGGAGCCGTTTTGCTGTGCGCCGGTTTTGCCGCGCAGGTTCAGGCCAGCGGTTTTCTCGAAGACACCACGGCGAAAATCGAATCGCGCACGGTGTATTTCAACCGCGATTTCCGTGATGGGCACACCTCCAGCGACCAGGGCGCTTCCAAGCGTGAAGAGTCGGCGCAAGGCTTTATTCTCAATCTGCAGTCGGGTTACACCGAGGGCACGGTCGGCTTCGGCATCGATGCGCTGGGCATGCTCGGCTTTCAGCTCGATTCCAGCCCTGATCGCAGCAACAGCGGCTTGCTGCCGTCCAGCGGCGAGAACCCGCGCGGCTCGAAGGGCCAGTACGCGAAGATGGGCCTGACCGCCAAGGTCAAGGTCTCGGACACGGTGTTGAAGTACGGCGCGCTGCTGCCGGATCTGCCGTTGCTCAAGTACAACGACGGCCGCTTGCTGCCGACCCTGTTCAACGGTGCGATGCTGACCTCCAGGGAAGTGAAGGATCTGACCTTCATGGCCGCGCGTCTGGACAAGTACACCGCGCGCGATTCCACCGATTCGCAAGACATCCGCGTGCACTGTAAGAACAAGCGCTACGCCTGCAACACCACCGCCGACCATTTCGACATGTACGGCTTCGACTACAAGATCAACGATCGCCTGACCGCGCAGTATCACTACGCGGAACTGGAAGATATCTATCGCCAGCACTTTGTGGGTCTGTTGGCTAACCAGCCGCTGGGTGACGGCGTGCTGAAGGCCGATCTGCGTTTGCTGAAAAGCGCCGACAGCGGTGATGCCAAGGCCGGCTCCATCGACAACCGCGCCTTGAGCGGCATGCTCTCGTACGGCATCAGCGGCCACACTTTCAGCGCCGGCTGGCAGCGCATGAACGGCGACAACTCGATGCCGTACCTCGATGGCAGCAATCCGTATCTGGTCAACTACGTGCAGGTCAACGACTTCGCCGCCGCGCAGGAGCGATCCTGGCAGCTGCGTTATGACTATGACTTCAAGGCCATCGGCATCAACGGCCTGAGCTTCCTGACCCGCTATGTCAGCGGTGATCACATCAAGGTCCCGGGCAGTGATCAGGAGGGCAAAGAGTGGGAACGCGACAGCGAGTTGAAGTACGTGATCCAGACGGGCACGTTCAAGGATGTCAGCCTGCGTCTGCGCAATGCGACGTACCGCACCAACTATGAAAAATTTGCCCGGGATGTGGATGAGACCCGGTTGATTGTGAGTTACAACTTCTCCGTCCTGTAAACCTCACCCCCTGTAGGAGCTGCCGCAGGCTGCGATCTTTTGATCGTGATTGTAAAAAACAAGGTCAAAAGATCGTCCGATCGCGGCCCGAGCCTGCGGCAGCTCCTACAGGGGGCTTCGGTGGGCTACAACCAATGCCAGAACCGGCTCCAAAAGCCGCGATTCAGGTCTTCCTTGCACCCGGCATACTGCCGCGCATACACGTCGGAGCGCGCCTGCACCTTGCGGGCGGTGGGCATCAGCCAGGCTTTGCTGGCGTAGGTCTTGTTGCGAAAACCGCCCCAGCCTTCGTGGTAGTTGAGGTACTGGTTGTAGGCGTCGTACTTGTACACGCCATTGATCGAGGTGGTCTTGTCCATGTACCAGCCGACGAAGTCGATGGCGTCGTCGAAGTCTTCGCGGTCGGCGCCGTGTCGGCCGGTGCTTTTCTGGTAATCGGACCAGACCTCATCCTTGGCCTGGGCATAGCCCGAGGCCGTGGTGACCCGGCCCCACGGGATCACCCACAACAGGTACTTGCGCGGCGTCTTGGCGTCGTAGCGGTAGCCGGACTCCTGATACATGATCGCGAAGGGCACCTGGATCGGCACGCCCCAGCGTTTCTGCGTGACTTGCGCGGCGTCGTACCAGTCGCTTTTCTCGCGGAAGATCGCGCAGATGTCTTCCGGCGAACGCGGTGGCGAGGTGCCGCAGCCGCTGAGTAATCCCGCCAGTATCAAAAGTCCCGCCGTCCGCCCCGACATCAAACCGTCATCCCCATGCGCGCAAAAAGGCCGACAGTCTACGCGCTCAGCTCAACTGGTGACGATAGGGCAAATCCGGACCGGTCTTGCTGCACGTCAGGGCGGCCGCCTGTACGGCAAACCTGAGCATCGCGTCGATCTGCTCGCGGCTGAGCTGTTGCACGCCCTCAACCGAGTCCAGACCTTGTTCGGTCAGCCAGGTGATCAGTGCCGCTTGAAAGGTATCACCGGCGCCGACAGTATCGGCGATCGTCACCGAGCACGCCGGTACTGACCACGAGCCGTGGGCGCGGCTGAACACCGTCGCGCCTTCGCCGCCACGGGTCAGGAACACCAACTGGCAGCGATGCTGCAGCCAGCCTTCGATCACCCGTTGTGGATCCTGCTCGGGATACAGCAGGCTCAGGTCTTCGTCGCTTACCTTGATCATGTCGGCCAGTTGCACCAGGGTCGCCACGCGCTCGCGCCACAGGTCGATATTTGGCTCGGGGTTCAGGCGTACGTTGGGGTCGAGGGTGATCAGGCGCTTGCCGCTTTCGCGCTGCACCAGGGTCAGCAGGGTGTCGGCGATCGGCTGCACCACCAGCGAGAACGAGCCGATGTGCAGACCGCGCACGTCAGCACCGAGCTGCGGCAGATGCGCAGCGCTCAACTGGCGATCCGCGCAGCCTTCACCGCGAAAGCTGTAATGCGGCGAACCGTTGGCGCCGACCGCGACCATCGCCAGGGTGGTTGGCGCGGCGAAGTCGATCAGGTAGTCCGCACGCACACCTTCATCCTGCAGCACTTGCTGCAAACGCCGGCCCAGATAGTCGGTGGACAGCCCGGCAAACAGCGCCGAATCCACCCCCAAACGGCGCAGCCCGACCGCGACGTTGAACGGCGAGCCGCCGGCAATCGCCTTGAAATTGACCTTCGACGCCAGACCGCTGGCATCGTCCTCGCTGAAGAAATCGAACAGGGCTTCGCCACACACCAAATACATGATTGTTTGCTCTTTATAGGGTTGCGACATGCTGTTGATAGCGTTCATAGGCCTGCTGGAACGCCGCGACATTGGCGGCAACCGGCAGGGTTTCACTGTGCAGATCGAGTTTCACGCAGCGCTGGCACAGATCGGCCAAAGTGTCCTCGTGGCCGTTCGACCATGACTTGCACCACGCTGCCTGAATCGCCGCGCCGAGGGCTGCGGCTTCGCTGTGTTCGGTGCAGATCACCGGGGTGTTCATGATGTCGGCGACGATCTGTCGCCACACCGCGCTTTTCGAACCGCCGCCGATCAGGCAAATGCTGCGGCTTTGTAAACCATTGTGGCGCAACAGATCCAGTCCATAACGCAAACCGAAGGTGGTGCCTTCGACCACCGCACGACACAGGTTGGCCTGGGTCAGGTTGCTCAGGGTCAGGCCGTGCAGGCTGCCGGTGGCATGGGGCAGGGCGGGGACGCGTTCACCGTTGAGGAAAGGCAACATGCTCACGCCTTCGGCACCGATCGGCGCCTCGGCCACGAGTTGATTGAACTGCTGCAGATCGAGGTCGAACAGTTCGCGGATCGCACCGGTGGCGTTGGTCAGGTTCATGGTGCAGATCAGCGGCAGCCAGCCGCCACTGGACGAGCAGAACGTCGCAACCGAAGCGTCCGCGCTGACTTTGGGTGCCTCGGCGTAGGCGTACACCGTGCCGGAGGAACCGAGGCTCATGGTGATCGCTCCCGGCTGAATGTTGCCGGTGCCGATGGCGCCCATCATGTTGTCGCCACCACCGCTGGCGACCAGCGCATGCGGGTTGAGGCCGAGCTGTTCGGCAATCGCCGGCAGCAGGGTGCCGACCCGCTGATGAGCGTCGATCAGCTCCGGCAACGCGGCTTGCAGGCGCCCGGTGGCGTCGATATCGCGCAACAGTTGCAAGTCCCACTGACGGCTGCGCACGTTGAAATAACCGGTGCCGGAAGCGTCGCCGTACTCGCTGCAGGCGCGGCCGGTGAGCCAGAAGTTCAGGTAGTCGTGGGGCAGCAGGATGCGTGCGACGCGCGAGAACACCTCAGGATGCTGTTCTTTAGTCCAGAGTAATTTCGAAACGGTGTAGCCCGGCGCGATGACTACGCCGAGGCGCTCAAGCGATCCTCTTTCGCCGCCGAGGTGTTTGAGCAAACGGTCGTTTTCATCGGTGGTTTCGGTGTCGCACCAAAGCTTGGCCGGGCGCAGCACCTGGCCCTGATCGTCGAGCAGCACCAGCCCGTGTTGCTGGCCGGAGACGCCGATGCCGAGGATCGCCTGACCGTCGACATTGGCTGCGAGCAAGGCGCGGCGGGTGGCGAGGGCAAAGGCGTCCAGCCATTGTTGAGTGTCCTGCTCGCGCCGGCCATTGGCGCCGCTGATCATCGTGTGGGTAGCGGCGCCTTCGCCGAGCACCTGACCGCTGGCGGCATCAAGGATGATCGCCTTGGTGCCCTGGGTGCCGCAGTCGATGCCGAGGAAGAGTTGTCGGGTGGTCATGTGTGAGCCTGTCGGTTTGCGCTGAAGATCAAAAGCCACCCCCTCACCCCAACCCTCTCCCCCAAGGGGGAGAGGGGGGAAGGGAGCCAATTTGGGTACTTTTCCAACACTTGAGTTCGACTCGGTTTTTTTGGCCAAAGGTTCTCCTGCAGGCACCTCGGTTAGTTCCCTCTCCCTCCGGGAGAGGGCTAGGGTGAGGGGCTTTTCAGGCCAGAACCCGCTCCAAGGTGCGCGTCACACCCACCTCACGCAAGCTGTTGCAGCACCATTCAAATGCTGCCACGAACGCCGCCGACCGCGGAATCGCCGTGCCGAAGATCTCCTCAACCGCCAACAACCGCTGGGTGATCAACGCATCATCGGCCACCAGTCCCTGACAGAATTCCGCCCGTGGATCAGGAATCGAATAGGTGTCGCCATTCTCGTCCACGCCCTTCAAATACAACGCCCAGGCCGCCACCACCAACGCTGCACGCCTGGTCTGCTGACCATCGGCAATCAAGCGATTGATCGTCGGTACAGTGAACTTGGGAAACTTCGACGAGCCATCCGAACACACCCGCTCCAGCTGATCGGCAATCGCCTGATTGGAAAAGCGCGCCACCAGCGTGTTCTTGTAGTCGGTCAGGTCGATGCCCGGCACTGGTGCCAGTTGCGGGGTGACGTCGAGGTCCATGTAGGCGCGCATGTAACGCACGAACAGCGGATCGTTCATGGTTTCGTGAACGAAGCGATAGCCCTTCAAAAAGCCCAGATACGTCAGCGCCAGGTGGCTGCCGTTGAGCAGTTTGATCTTCATTTCTTCGTAGGGCGAAACGTCGTCGGTGAACTGCACGCCGACCTGTTCCCAGGCCGGGCGACCGTTGACGAATTTGTCTTCCAGCACCCATTGCACGAACGGCTCGCAGACCACCGGCCAGGCATCGTCGACCGCGTGTTTGTCGGCCAGTTGCAGGCGATGCGCGGTGCTGGTCATCGGCGTGATGCGGTCGACCATGGCGTTGGGGAAACTGACGTTGTGCGCGATCCAGTCACGCAGCCCCGGGTCACGCAGGGTGGCGAAGGCCAGCAACGCCTTGCGGGTCACTGCGCCGTTATGCGGCAGGTTATCGCAGGACATGATCGTGAACGCTGGCGTGCCCGTGTCACGGCGCTTTTCCAGGGCTGCACAGAGGAAGCCGAACACGGTTTTTGGCGCCAGCGGATGGGCCAGATCGTGTTGAATCAGCGGCAGGTGCGCCATGAATTCGCCGTTGCTGTCGTCGATGCAGTAGCCACCCTCGGTGATGGTCAGCGAGACGATGCGGATCTGCGGATCGGCGAGTTTATCGATCAGCGCCTGTGCACCATCCTCGGCCAGGAGCATGTCGCGAATCGCACCGATCACCCGCACTTCGGTGTCGTCGCTGTCGCCGAGTTCGAACAGGGTGAACAGGTAGTCCTGTTCCTTGAGGTCGTCACGGGCGCGGCGGTCTTCCGCGCGCAGACCGACGCCGCAGATTGCCCAGTCCAGCGCTTGGCCGCTGTTCATCAGCGCATCGGTGTAGTAAGCCTGATGCGCGCGGTGGAAGCCGCCGACGCCAATGTGCGCGATGCCCTGACGGGTGTCGCTGAGGTTGTAGGCCGGCAGTTGCACCTCGGGCGCGAGGCGATGCAGGTTTTGTTCATTCAGTTTCATCGGGCAAGTCTCGAAATTCAGGCCGCCGCACGCAGCGGGCGGGTCAGCGCCACGCCGTCGGCGTCGAACAGGTGGCAATGGCTGGCGTCCAGGTGCAGGTTCAGTTGTTCGCCGTAGCGGCTTGCGAGGTCACCGCGTACGCGCATGGTCAGGGCTTCGCCGGCGTTGGTGGTGACGTGGCAGAAGGTGTCGCTGCCCAGGCGCTCGCTGACGTCGGCGGTGACTTGCAGGGTGCAGTCGCCCGGTTGCGCCAGTTCCAGATGTTCCGGGCGAATGCCCAGGGTCACCGCGCTGCCGACGCTCAGGTTGGCAGCGTTGAACGGCAGGGTGATGCGCGTGCCGGCGTCCAGCGAAACTTCGCAGCTCTGGCTATCGACGCGGGCGATCTTGCCCTTGAGGAAACCCATTTTCGGCGTGCCGAGAAAACCGGCGACGAACAGGTTGGCCGGGTTGTGATAGAGGTCCAGCGGCGAGCCGACCTGCTCGATCTTGCCGCCGTTGAGCACCACGACCTTGTCGGCCATGGTCATCGCTTCGACCTGGTCGTGGGTCACGTAGATCATGGTCGCTTGCAGGTCCTTGTGCAGACGCAGCAGTTCCAGACGCATCTGCACCCGCAGGGCAGCGTCGAGGTTGGACAGCGGTTCGTCGAACAGGAAGATCTTCGGATTACGCACGATGGCACGGCCGATGGCGACCCGTTGCCGTTGGCCACCGGACAGTTGTTTCGGCTTGCGCTCGAGCATCGGCCCGAGTTCGAGAATGCGCGCCGCTTCGCCGACCTTTTTCTCGACTTCGGCTTTCGGCACGCCCGCCAGATCGAGGGCGAACGACATGTTCTTTTTCACGGTCATGTGCGGGTACAGCGCGTAGGTCTGGAACACCATCGCCAGATCGCGCTTGGCCGGGCTGACTTCGGTGATGTCGCGGCCATCGAGTTCGATGGTGCCGCCGCTGACTTCCTCCAGCCCGGCGATCAGCCGCAGCAGGGTGGATTTGCCGCAGCCGGACGGGCCGACGAAGACCACGAATTCCTTGTCGTTCACCTCAAGGTCGATGCCCTTGATGATGGAAAAACCTTCGAAGCCTTTTTGCAGATTCTTGATTTTCAGGTTGGCCATGATGATGGGCCTCCGCTTTGTTGTTTTTTAAGATCAAAAGATCGCAGCCTGCGGCAGCTCCTACACAGTGCCCCTGTAGGAGCTGCCGAAGGCTGCGATCTTTTGCTTTTCAATCTTCATTTCACGGCGCCGAACGAGAGGCCGCGCACCAGTTGTTTCTGGCTGATCCAGCCGAAAATCAGGATCGGCGCACAGGCCAGGGTCGAGACCGCCGACAACTTGGCCCAGAACAAGCCTTCGGGGCTTGAGTACGAGGCGATCAGCGCGGTCAGCGGCGCGGCTTTCGACGAGGTCAGGTTCAGCGACCAGAACGCCTCGTTCCAGCACAGGATCAACGACAGCAGCACGGTGGAGGCGAGGCCGCCCTTGGCGATCGGCAGCAGCACGCGGACCATTTCCTGCCACAGGGTGGCGCCGTCGAGGCGGGCGGCTTCGAGGATGTCTTTGGGGATGTCCTTGAAGTAGGTGTAAACCATCCAGACCACGATCGGCAGGTTGATCAGGGTGTAGATCACGATCAGTGCGATGCGCGTATCGAGCAGGCCGAAACTCTTGGCCAGCAAATAGATCGGCATCAGCACGCCCACCGGTGGCAGCATCTTGGTCGAGAGCATCCACAGCAGCGTGCCCTTGGTGCGCTGGGTTTCGTAGAACGCCATCGAGTAAGCGGCGGGCACCGCGATCAGCAGGCACAACGCCGTGGCACTGAACGAGATCACCACCGAGTTCCAGGCAAAGTTGAAGTAGTCGCTGCGCTCGTTGATGTGCAGGTAGTTCTCCAGCGTTGGCGTGAAGATGAATTGCGGCGGCGTGGCAAAGGCGTCGATTTCGGTCTTGAAACTGGTCATCACCATCCAGAAGATCGGGAAGAAAATCACGATCGCGATGGCCCAGGCCAGGGTGCCGAGCAGCAGGCTTTGCAGCCGGCGGGATTGTTGAAGAGTCATGGCGGGCCTCAGGCTTTGTCAGTCAGGTTTTTGCCGATCATCCGCACCAGAATGATCGCGGCGATGTTGGCGATGACCACGGCGATCAAGCCGCCCGCCGAGGCCATCCCGACGTCGAACTGCACCAGCGCCTGGTTGTAGATCAGGTAGGCGAGGTTGGTCGAGGCGTAGCCGGGGCCGCCGTTGGTGGTGGTGAAAATCTCGGCGAACACCGACAGCAGGAAGATCGTTTCGATCATCACCACCACGGCAATCGGGCGTGCGAGGTGCGGCAGCGTCAGGTGCCAGAAGATCGCGACGGGGCCGGCGCCATCCAGGCGCGCGGCTTCCTTCTGTTCCTGGTCGAGGGACTGCATGGCGGTCATCAGGATCAGGATCGCGAAGGGCAGCCATTGCCACGAGACAATGATGATGATCGACAGCAGCGGGTAGTGCGCCAGCCAGTCCACCGGCTCGGCGCCGAACAGCCGCCAGACGTAGGCGAGGATCCCCGACACCGGATGGAAAATCAGGTTCTTCCAGATCAGCGCGCCGACCGTGGGCATGATGAAGAACGGCGAGATCAGCATCACCCGCACGATGCCGCGGCCGAGAAATTCGCTGGCCTCGAGCAGCGCACTGATCAGCACACCGAACACCACGCTGATCAACAGCACGCTGCCCACCAGCAACAGGGTGTTGGTGGCACCGGGCAGGAAGCCGGAGTCGGTGAGGAAGTAAGTGAAGTTCTCCAGCCCGACGAATTCGTTTACTCCCGGATCGAGCAGGTTGTAGCGAATCATCGAGAAGTAGATGGTCATGCCCAGCGGCACGATCATCCACAGCAGCAACAGGGCCACTGAAGGGCTGACCAGAAACCAGCCGGGATTGCGTACGCGGACTTTGCGCTGGGGTTGCGACAGGTCGAGGTGGGCTTTGGCAGTTGAAGTATTCATGACAGTGATCACTTACTCGAGATACAGCGAGTTCTCTGTGGCGAGGGAGCTTGCTCCCGCTCGGCTGCGTAGCAGTCGTGAACCCGGCAAACGCGGTCTATCTGATTGACCGTGTCGGCAGTGTCTGGGGCTGCTTCGCAGCCCAGCGGGAGCAAGCTCCCTCGCCACAATTGAAGTAGGCAGCGGTTACTTGGGATACCCGGCGCGCTTCATCTCGCGTTCGGTGGTTTGCTGCGCCGCAGCCAGGGCCTGATCCACCGTGGTCTGGCCGATCAGCGCTGCCGAGAACAGTTTGCCGACCTGGGTGCCCACGCCCTGGAATTCAGGAATGGTCACCAGTTGAATGCCGATGTAAGGCACCGGTTTCAGCGTCGGTTTGCTCGGATCCGCGGCTTTCAGCGATTCCAGCGTGACCTTGGCGAACGGCGCCGCACTCATGTAAGCATCGTTGTAGGTCGAGGCGCGGGTGCCCGGTGGTACGTTGGCGATGCCGTCGGTTTTGGCTACCAGTTCGCCGTACTCTTTGGAGGTGGCCCAGGCGCTGAACGCCTTGGCGGCGTCCTTGGCCTTGGAACTGGTCGGAATCGCCAGTGCCCACGAATACAGCCACGCCGAACCTTTGTCGGTGACCTGATGCGGGGCGAAGGTAAAGCCGACGTGATCGGCAACCTTGCTCTGGGTCTTGTCGGTGACGAACGAGCCGGCGACGGACGCATCCACCCAGATCGCGCATTTGCCGCTGTTGAAAAGTGCGAGGTTTTCGTTGAAACCGTTACTGGAGGCGCCGGGCGGGCCGGATTTCTTCATGGTGTCGACGTAGAAATTCAGCGCGTTTTTCCACTCGGGGCCATTGAATTCCGGCTGCCATTTTTCATCGAACCAGCGCGCGCCATAGGCGTTGGCGACGGTGGTGATCAATGCCATGTTCTCGCCCCAGCCGGCCTTGCCGCGCAGGCAGATGCCGTACTGCTCTTTGTCCTTGTTGGTGAGTTTTTCAGCGAAACCGGCGATCTGTTCCCAGGTCGGGCGCTCGGGCATGGTCAGCCCGGCGTCCTTGAACAGGTCGGTGCGGTAATAGGTGATCGAGCTTTCGGCGTAGAACGGCAGGGCGTACAGCGAACCCTTGACCGACAAGCCTTCACGCACCGACGGGAACACGTCGTCGAGGGCATAACTGGCCGGCAGATCCTTCATCGGTTCGAGCCAGCCCTTGGCGCCCCAGAGTGCCGCTTCGTACATGCCGATGGTCAACACATCGAACTGGCCACCCTGAGTGGCGATGTCGGTAGTGAGACGCTGGCGCAGGACGTTTTCTTCCAGCACCACCCAATTGAGCTTGATTTCCGGATGCTCGGACTCGAAGGTTTTCGAGAGCTTTTGCATGCGGATCATGTCGCTGTTGTTGACGGTGGCGATGGTCAGGGTCTGGGCGCCAAGGCTGACGCTGCTGAGGGTCATGCAGGTGAGGGCTAGCAGAGCTTTTGCAGTGGGTTGCATCGTGCACTCCTTTTCTGCGCCGTTGGGGGGCAGAAGGACAGTTATTGTTTTTGTGTCTTCCGGTGCAGGAAGAATGTGTGTTGATTACAGCCCTCAATCGACAGACTGACAAATCATCCGTCGCACTTGAACCGATACTTTTTTGCACTGGCAAAAATCAAAAAGATCGCAGCCTGCGGCAGCTCCTACACCGATTTCTGTAGGAGCTGCCGCAGGCTGCGATCTTTTGATGTGGCGGTTAAGCGTGATTCTGTTCGGTCAGACGTTGCACCGCGAGGCGCCGATAGTGCGACGGTGTCATGCCCTTGAGTTGCTGGAAGCGTCGATTGAAATTGGAAATATTGTTGAACCCCGACTCGAAACACACTTCCGTCACCGGTTTGTCGCCATCGGCCAGCAGTTCGCAGGATTTGCTGATGCGCAGGCGATTGACGAACTCGATGAAGTTGCGCCCGGTGGCTTGTTTGAATACGCGACTGAAATAGGTCGGCTTCATGCCCAAATGCTCGGCAACTTCTTCCAGCGTCAGCTCGCGGGCGTAGTGGCTGAAGATGTAATCGACCGCGCGGTTGGTGCGGTCGATGTTGTGTTCGTCGGCCAGTTGCGTGTTGGTGGCGCCGGACAACAGTTGATAATCGTCAGTCGCCGCCAGCAGCTCCATCAAAATGAAAAAGTGCCCGAGACGAGTGATGCCGCGACTGTCGGCAATCAGCTGCATCAGTTTCAGCGCCTCGCGGATCGTGTCCTTGTCGCGAAATTCGATGCCGTACTGCGCGCGTTCCAGCAGCGGCGTCAACGTCTTGAGTTCGGCAAATACCTGATGGCCGCTTTCGAACAACTCGTCGGTGAAATTCACCAGCATGTCGCGCTTTTCCACCACTTCATCTTCGGCCACCTGGCTGATCCAGTTGTGTGGCAGATTGGGCCCGGTGAGGAACAGTGTCTGCGGGTAAAAGTTGCCAATGTAGTCGCCAATGAACACTTTGCCGGAACTGGCGACGATCAGATGCAGTTCGTATTCCTTGTGGAAATGCCAACGCACCAGCGGGCACGGAAAACCATGCTGACGGTAGATGATGGACAGCCCGTTATGGTCGTCCATCAGTTCGTAGGAGGGATCAGTGATTCTGGTGGCCCGGGTCATGTCCGATGCGTCTTGTTGTGGTGTTCAGATGCCCATCATGCACGCGCGCCAAGGACAGTTCCAGCGCCTCAGCCTCGGGTCTTTCTGAGACCTTTGGACTGGTTGACCTGCTGGCAATGGCCAATCAGTGGAGTGCCACCGATGAAGTCGGCATTGATGATGCTGCACTTCGGTGCCCATCCCGAGTCCGGGCCAAACCATTGATTGAGCTCGTCGGTGATCCGTTTGACTCCGGCCAGTTCGCCGTAGCTGGTGGCCGACAACGACCAGAGGTTGCCGGATGCCGGTGGGTTGGCCAGGGTTCGGGTGATGTGTTGCTTGAGCTGCTCGGGAGAAGTGATATCCGAACCGCTCCATTCATGACGGATTTTCGGCCAGTACAGGGGTGAACTGAAGTCCGGGTGCGAGTCGCTTGCCAATACCACGCGTTGCAGCGAACTGGTCCTTTTAAGTTGCTCAATTGTCAGGTGACTGTTGCTCCGGGGTATAAGCCGCGAAGCCAGTTCCGTGGTGATGACTTCATGAAAACCCTTGTAATCGAATGGCTGATCGTTGGTGCCCTTGAGTTCATGCAAGTCCAACACGATGAACTCGTTCGGATTCTCGTTGAGGAAAAAATTGAGACTTTTTACCAGCTCGCTCAAGGAGCGTCCCTGGAAAAGTTTCACGCCATGAAACGTATGGAATTTCTTGATGCCCACCCAGTGTTCATCCGCATGCAGGCGCAAGTCGAAGGCGCGCACGCCTTCATTAAGTTGCTGAATGAATGGACCGTCCTGACAGACAAACCAGTTCTGGGCCGGTTGGAGATAAGCCGGGTACGGGAAATCAAAATCCAGCCCGGAGTTATGAGCGCCGGGCCAGACCACTTCGCCAAGGGTCAGTCGGTCCATATCCGGCGTAGCCGCCATCCAGTTTTTGAAAGGGTAATTGTTCATGGTGCATTCCGTTGCAGATAAAGTTTAATTTTCCGACCGTTCAAGTTGTTTGGTCAGTTCGGAAGTTATTCTTTGGTGCAAACGGAAAAACTACAAGCCAGCACTCTTTGCAAAGTATTGGTAATGTGCTCTTGTACTTTGGTTGTCAACTTTTCTGATTTTTTGCTTCGATCCACTGCGCCATGTATTGGGTGCTTTTATGCAAGTGGTGACGCAACATGCTGCCAGTGAAGTTGGCGCGACGTAATGCTGACAAGTTGTCGCGACAATGTTGCAGGCGATTGATCAGCGCCGGGCCGTGATCATCCTGCCGATAGCGCGCATTCAACAACGCGACGCCGGCCTGCTGTGCGTCAACCCAGCGCAATCTGTCTTCGTGCAGTGCCACAGCGGCATCGGCCAAGGCCTGGGCCGACTGAGCCACCGCACCGGGCCAGGGCATTGCGCCGCCCATGCCTTCAGCGCCGATGGGCGTCGTGACATTGGGCGTGCCGCAGAGCATCGCATCGACGATCTTGCCCTTGATCCCCGCGCCGAAACGCAAAGGCGCCAGGCAAACTCTGGCTTGCGACATCACTTGCAGCGCATCTTCTGCCCAGTTCATCACATGAAACCCCTGCGCCGCGTTGTGCAGGGCTGTGGCCTTGGGCGGCGTATAGGCACCGTAGACATGCAGTTGAGCGCCGGGCAATTGCTGGCGGATCAGCGGCCAGACGGCGGTCTTCATCCACAGGACGGCGTCCCAGTTGGGCGCATGACGGAAGTTGCCAATACTGAGAAAGTGCGCGCGCTGTTCAAAGGGTACGAACGAATCGCGCGGTGGTTCGAGCATCAGCGGGCACCAGTGCAGCAGATCCACAGGGACTTGAAACTGTTCGACCAGCAACCGGATTTCCACTTCGGAAATCATCAGATTCAGATCGCAGCGATACAACGCGGCGATTTCTCGTTTGGCCAGGTCAGTATCGGCCATCAACGCGAACTCTTCGCGCAGCGCCGGTGCGAACAGGGCACTGAAATCCTGATTGTCCGGGTCGTCTTTCAGGCGCTCCTTGAGCCGTTGGTGGCGGGCGTGGCGCAGGCTCTGCAGGTCGGAAGTCTCCAGTACGCGCAAGGCATTCGGGCATTGCTTTTCGACGCGCCAGCCGAACTGCTCCTCCATCATGAACTGGTCGAACAGCACGATATCCGGGGCCAGTTCACTGATGAAACTATCGAAGCTGCTGCGGTTGAGTTCGATCGGCACCTCGCGGATGCCCAGAGCCGTCAGATCGGCCTTGTGCTCGCCCGGGCCGGCCGGGCTGCTGAAAGTGATGTCCCAGCCTTGCTGCAGGAACGTATCGAGGATCTGCATCACATGCCCGCTGGCTGCCGAAGAGCGCGGTTCGGGCCAGACGTAACCGATGACCAGAACTTTGGTGGCGGGTGATGCAGTCATTGACGGGTGTTCCTTGCAGGCAGGCGGCTGAAAATGGCGCGCAATTAGAGCACATCTGCAGCCGCTGCCGGATCAAGGTGAATCACTGGCCCAGAATGCCCTTGACCTTGTCACGCAACTGATCGATCGAGAAGGGTTTGCCGATCACGTGCATGCCGGCGGGTACCTCGATGTTTTCGGCGTAACCGCTGGCGAACAGGACGGGCAGGGTGGCGCGCAGTTCACGTGCCTTGCCGGCCAGTTCACTGCCTGTCATGCCCGGCAGGCCGTAGTCGGTCATCATCAAGTCGATATTGTTGCTCTGATTCCCGAGAATCTCCAGCGCAGATTCGCCGTCGTCCGCCTCCAGCACGCTGAACTCCAACTCCTCCAGCACATCGACGATGAGCATGCGCACGATGTTGTCGTCTTCTACTACAAGGATGGTGGACGCTGGGGTGGACATATTGGTGCTCTCAAGAAAGGAAAACGGAACGGCGACCGGTCGAAAATGCCGGGCTCTTGCATGAGTAAGTGGCGCATGGCCACAAGTTCCCGAGCGGGTACAAAAAGATTAGCCGCAAATCGGGGCGGCAAGGATAACCGTTGCCTGATCGGGAAGTGCAGCAAATGTAGGAAATTGCCATCATGGCAGTGAGAAAAATGGATCCATAGTACCGTTTTGGGGCAAACTCCCGGGTTTCGACAGTTCGACAAGGCTGCCCCATGTCCACTCGGTCTACAGTTGACGAAGCACGGTTCCGTAAACTCCTGACGCGCAACATCAGTCTGCCCTTGGGCGTTGGCGCGATCAGTGCGGTGTTTTTCATTTCGCTGATCACCTATTTGCTCTCGGTGATTCAGTGGGTGGAACACACCGACCGGGTGATCAACAACGCCAACGAAGCGGTGAAACTCACCGTGGACCTGGAAACCGGCATGCGCGGCTTCCTGCTCAGCGGCGACGAGCACTTCCTCGACCCGTACGAGACTGCCAAGCCGCGGATCAACGTGGCGCTCAACACCTTGCTCGAACTGACCGCCGACAACCCGGTGCAGACCGATCGTCTGCGTCGTTTGCAGGCATTGCAGACCGAGTGGAGCAATTACGCGCAATCGATGATCGACCTGCAGCGCTCCAGCGGCGATTATCGAGCGGCGGTCAAGGCCGGGCGCGGCAAGCGCCTGACCGATGAGATCCGCAAACAGTTCGAAGACGTGATCGACATGGAGCAGCAGTTGCGCACCACGCGCAACGAAGATGTGCGCCGCACGACGATCTGGAGCATCACTCTGTACCTGCTGTTTATAGCCGGGATCAGCGGTTTGCTGGCCTATGTCGGTCGCCGCGATCTGGTCAGCCTGTCGGACAGCTACAGCGCCAACCTCGCCGCGCAGCAGGCCAGTGCCGAGCGTCTGGAGCGCCAGGCGTGGATGCGCAGCGGCCAGACCGAGCTGGCAGAGCAGGTGCTGGGGCAACTGACATTGAACCTGCTGGGGCGCAATATTCTGCAGTTCTGCGCGCAATACCTCGGCACTGCGGTGGCGGCGCTGTACGTGCGCGAAGAGCACGGCGGCCTGAAACGCGTGGCGTCCTATGGGTTCTCCCGTGAACAGGAAGAAAAAGATCAGCAGATCTACAGCGGCGAAGGCATCGTCGGCCAGGTTGCCCAGCAGGGACAACTGATTCGTCTGGATTCGGTACCCGCCGACTATTTCAAAGTCAGCTCCGGCCTGGGCGCGGGCCTGCCGCACAGTGTGCTGGTGGTGCCGACCAGTGATGATGACCGGGTCAACGGCGTGATCGAACTGGGCTTCCTGCGCCCGCTGACTCAGCGCGATGTCGAATTGCTGGAACTGATTGCCGGCAACATCGGCACCTCGATCGAAGCGGCACGTTATCGCCAGCGCCTGCAGGAAGTGCTGGCCGAAACCCAACAGCTCAACGAAGAGTTGCAGGTGCAGCAGGAAGAGCTGAAAACCGCCAACGAAGAGCTGGAAGAACAGTCGCGGATTCTCAAGGAATCCCAGGCGCATCTGGAAACCCAGCAAGTCGAGCTGGAGCAGACCAACGAGCAGTTGGCCGAGCAGGCGCAGACTCTGGCCGAGCAGCGCGACGCCATGGACCAGAAGAACACCGAACTCAATCAGGCACAGGTGCAACTTGAGGAGCGCGCCGAAGAGCTGCAGCGTTCGAGCAAGTACAAGTCCGAATTCCTCGCCAACATGTCCCACGAATTGCGCACACCTCTGAACAGTTCGCTGATCCTCGCCAAGTTGCTGGCCGAGAACCCGCAGGACAATCTGACGGCCGAGCAGGTCAAGTTCGCCGAGTCGATCTATTCGGCGGGCAACGATCTGCTGAATCTGATCAACGACATTCTCGACATTTCCAAGGTCGAGGCCGGCAAGCTCGAGGTGATCCCGGAAAATACCAGTGTCGCGCGGCTGGCCGACGGCCTGCGCAGCGTGTTCGAGCCGCTGGCGGCGGACAAGCAACTGACGTTCAGCGTCGAGTTGCAGCCGGATGCGCCGATCATGCTGTACACCGACCGCCAGCGTCTGGAGCAGGTGGTCAAGAACCTGCTGTCCAACGCCGTGAAGTTCACCGAACACGGCGCGGTCAGCCTGACCATCGCCGGCCAGCCGAACGAACGCATTGCGTTCATCGTGCGTGATTCGGGGATCGGTATCGCGGCGGATCAGCAGGAAAGCATCTTCGAAGCGTTCCGTCAGGCTGACGGCACCACCAACCGCAAGTACGGTGGCACCGGTCTGGGGTTGTCGATCTCGCGGGATCTGGCAGCCCTGCTTGGCGGCTCGATCAGCGTCAGCAGCGCGCCGGGGCAGGGCAGTGTGTTTACCCTGGTGTTGCCGCAGCAATACAGCGAGCCGGGTGACAGCCCTGCGATCCCGCTGACCTTCACTGCGCCGGTATCGGCTCCGGCGCCGGTGGTGCAGCCGCCATCGATCGCGGTGTCGCCACTGGCGCCGGTGCACATCCCGCGGTTTGCCGATGACCGTGGCAAGGCGCCGTTCGCCACGCGCTGCATTCTGGTGGTGGAAGACGAGCCGAACTTCGCCCACATCCTTTACGACCTGGCCCACGAACTGGGCTATCAGTGCCTGGTGGCCCACGGTGCCGACGAAGGTTACGACCTGGCCCGCGAGTTCGTACCGGACGCGATCCTGCTCGATATGCGTCTGCCGGATCACTCCGGTCTGACCGTGCTGCAACGCCTGAAAGAACACGCCGAAACCCGGCACATCCCGGTGCATGTGATCTCGGTCGAAGACCGTGTCGAAGCGGCGATGCACATGGGCGCGATCGGTTATGCGGTCAAGCCGACCACCCGCGAAGAACTCAAGGACGTGTTCGCCCGTCTCGAAGCCAAGCTGACCCAAAAGGTCAAGCGCGTGCTGCTGGTCGAAGATGACGATCTGCAACGCGAAAGCATTGCCCGCCTGATCGGTGACGAGGACATCGAAATCACCGCCGTCGGTCTGGCGCAAGACGCGCTGGAGAAACTGCGCACGACGATTTACGACTGCATGGTGATCGACCTGAAATTGCCGGACATGCTCGGCAACGATCTGCTCAAGCGCATGTCGACCGAGGACATCTGCTCGTTCCCGCCGGTGATCGTCTATACCGGACGCAACCTGACCCGCGATGAAGAGGCCGAGCTGCGCAAGTATTCACGCTCGATCATTATCAAGGGCGCGCGCTCGCCGGAACGTCTGCTGGATGAGGTGACACTCTTTCTGCACAAAGTCGAATCGCAGTTGTCCCATGAACGGCAGAAGATGCTCAAGACTGCGCGTAGTCGCGACAAGGTCTTCGAAGGCCGCAAGGTGCTGCTGGTGGACGACGATGTGCGCAACATCTTCGCCCTGACCAGTGCGCTGGAGCACAAGGGCGCAGTCGTGGTGATCGGCCGTAATGGTCGCGAAGCGATTGATAAGTTGAATGAAGTCGAGGACATTGATCTGGTGCTGATGGACGTGATGATGCCGGAGATGGATGGTTTTGAAGCCACCATCGAAATCCGCAAGGATCCGCGCTGGCGCAAACTGCCGATCATCGCCGTGACGGCCAAGGCCATGAAGGACGATCAGGAGCGCTGCCTGCAGGCGGGCGCCAACGATTATCTGGCCAAGCCGATCGATCTGGATCGCTTGTTCTCGTTGATTCGCGTGTGGTTACCGAAGATGGAACGCATTTAGTGGATAGCAGTCACTCCGCGGAGCGCAACAGCGAAATCGAATTACGCCTGTTGATTGAGGCCATCTACCTCAAGTACAGCTACGATTTTCGCGATTACTCAGGCGCTTCGATCAAGCGTCGGGTGCAGCACGCCTTGAGCCAGTTCGAATGCGCGACCATTTCGGCGTTGCAGGAGAAAGTGCTGCACGATCCCACCGCGTTCATGCAGTTGTTGCAGTTGCTGACGATCCCGGTCAGCGAGATGTTCCGCGATCCGTCGCACTTCCTGGCAATCCGCAAGGAAGTGGTGCCGCTGCTGCGCACCTATCCGTCGCTGAAGATCTGGATCGCCGGGTGCAGCACGGGGGAGGAGGTGTATTCGATGGCGATTCTGCTGCGCGAAGAAGGCCTGCTCGACCGCACCATCATCTATGCCACCGACATCAACCCGCGCTCGCTGGACAAGGCCAAGCAGGGGATTTTCTCGATGGAAAATGTGCGCGCCTACACCGCCAATTACCAGCAGGCCGGCGGCCAGCGCTCCTTTGCCGATTACTACACCGCGGCCTATGGCTACGCGATTTTCGACAAGAGCCTGTGTGAGAACGTGACCTTCGCCGACCACAGCCTGGCGACGGACAGCGTGTTCTCCGAAACGCAGTTGATTTCCTGCCGCAACGTACTGATTTACTTCAACAAGAAACTTCAGGACCGTGCCTTCGGTCTGTTTCACGAATCGCTGTGCCACCGTGGCTTTCTGGTGCTGGGCAGCAAGGAAACGCTGGATTTTTCCGGTTATTCGAATCAGTTCGAACCGTTGGTCAAACAAGAACGGATCTACCGCAAATTATGAACGATGCCGTGGATTTGCCTCGCGTCGAGGCCATCGTGGTCGGTGCTTCGGCCGGTGGGGTCGAGGCCCTGCTGACCCTGCTCGCACCGCTGCGCCAGGGTTACGTGTTGCCGATTATTGTTGTGCTGCACCTGCCGGAGGAGCGGCGCAGCCAGTTGGCCGAAGTGTTCTCCCGGCGGCTGATGCTGCCGGTGGCAGAGGCGACCGACAAGCAAGACATCATGCCCGGCACGGTTTACTTCGCTACCCCCGGTTATCACCTGTCGGTGGAACAGGATCGCAGCCTGTCGCTGAGCCTTGAAGACCGCGTGCACCATTCCCGTCCGGCCATTGATTACTTGTTTGAATCTGCCGCGGATGTTTACGGCGAAACCCTGGCTGCCGTGTTGCTGACCGGCGCCAATCACGATGGTGCTCGCGGCCTGGCGCAAGTCAAGCGACGCGGCGGACTGACCATTGTTCAAGACCCGCAGGACGCACAGGTCGCCACCATGCCTCAGGCTGCGCTGAAAATTCAGCAGCCCGACCATGTCCTACCCATTCACGGCATCGGCCGTCTGCTTGTCGAGCTGGAACGAATCGCATGCTGAGTAATATCCAGGCCAAATTGCTGATCGTCGACGATCTGCCGGAGAACCTGCTGGCCCTCGAAGCGCTGATCAAGCGCGAGGACCGCACGGTGTACAAGGCGCTGTCGGCGGACGAAGCACTTTCGCTGCTGCTGCAACACGAGTTCGCCATGGCCATCCTCGACGTGCAGATGCCGGGGATGAACGGCTTCGAACTCGCCGAGTTGATGCGCGGCACCGAAAAAACCAAAAACATTCCGATCATCTTTGTCAGCGCCGCCGGTCGTGAACTGAACTATGCGTTCAAGGGTTACGAAAGCGGTGCGGTGGACTTTCTGCACAAGCCGCTGGATATCCACGCGGTGAAGAGCAAGGTCAATGTGTTCGTCGACCTGTACCGCCAGAGCAAGGCCATGAAGCAACAGGTCGAAGCTCTGGAGCAGGCGCGTCGCGAGCAGGAAGCGCTGCTGCAGCAACTGCAAAGTACGCAGCTGGAGCTGGAGCAGGCGGTGCGTATGCGCGATGACTTCATGTCAATCGTCGCCCACGAAGTGCGCACACCGCTCAATGGCCTGATACTCGAAACCCAGTTGCGCAAGATGCACCTGGCGCGGGATAACGCCGCGGCGTTCACGCTCGACAAGATGCACGCGATGGTTGATCGCGACGAACGCCAGATCAAAAGCCTGATCCGGCTGATCGAAGACATGCTCGACGTTTCGCGGATTCGTACCGGCAAGCTGTCGATCCGGCCGAATCGTTTCGACCTGACGCAACTGGTGAGTAACCTGCTGCAGAATTTCGCGCAGCAGATCGAGGCCGCCGAGACCGAAGTGTCGTTCACCGCGCCGGAGCCGGTGGAAGGTTACTGGGACGAATTTCGCATCGAGCAGGTGGTGTCCAACCTGCTGACCAATGCCTTGCGCTACGGCGGTCGCAGCCCGATTCAGGTGCGCGTGTACCGTGAGGGCGACGAGGCGCGGGTCGAGGTTCAGGACCGGGGCATCGGCATCAGCGAAGAGAACCAGAAGCGTATTTTCCAACAGTTCGAACGGGTTTCCGCCAAGACGGTAGTGGCTGGTCTCGGGCTGGGTCTGTTCATTTCCGAGCAGATCGTCGCCGCCCATGGCGGTTCCATCGTCGTCGAGAGTCAAATCAACGAAGGCGCCCTGTTTCGCGTTTGTCTGCCAATCCAGGAAAACGGCATATCCGACGCAACCTCTGAGTGACCGCACGGTCGTATCAGCAGCTATTGACCGAACAAAGGCTTCCCATGAGCGTAGATGCACAAGATGTAGTACTCGTCGTCGAGGACGAACCGGTTATCTTGATGGTGCTGACAGATTACCTGTCGGGGCAGGGGTACCGCGTGTTGCAGGCCGAAAACGGCGAGCAGGCGTTCGAGATTCTCGCGAGCAAGCCGCATCTGGACATGCTGATCACTGATTTTCGTCTGCCGGGCGGGATCTCCGGCGTACAGATCGCGGAGCCGGCAGTAAAACTGCGCCCGGATCTGAAGGTGATCTTCATCAGCGGCTATCCGCAGGAAATCCGCGAGACCGGCAGCCCGATCACGCGCAAGGCGCCGATCCTGGAAAAACCGTTCGACCTGGACGTGCTGCAGGAAAAGATTCAGGAATTGCTGGCCTGATCAAGAAACACTGAAATGCCCGTGTAGGAGCTGCCGAAGGCTGCGATCTTTTGATCTTAAAAAACAAGATCAAAAGATCGCAGCCTGCGGCAGCTCCTACAATTGTTTTGGGGACAGATCTAATAAAGCTGATCCGCTTGATTGAAACTGAACGTGGCATCCGCCGACGGCGTGGATGGCAAAACGATCTTGATGATCGGCACTACCTTGCCGCCCGTCGAATTGAAAAAATCCTTCTGGTCAAACTGCGCCCCGGCCAATCCTCCCTCCAGATAAAAGAACGCCTGAATTGGCAGCTCTGTCGGAATGTTTTGCGGCCAGGTCGCCAGAATCAACTCGATATAGTCATGTTGACCGGCGAAAAAACCGCCCAGTTGATGAGCACGAATGGTCTGGTAAAAAGAGTCCGCGCCCAGGTGATTCATGGAGTCACGCACATTGAAACTGCAAATATTCCAGCTATTCGCCCGACGATTGGCTAGCCAGCCTTCGGCTGTGCTTATGCCAATGGTCTGGCAGCGTCGACTGCGATCGGGTGAGTAGGGGTGTGCGCCACAACCGGGCGCAATTCTCAATTGCGTGGCGCCATCGAGTGGATAGGAGCAAAGCACTTCAATTTGCCGTGTGCCGGTGGGGCGCGATAGCACGGGGAAAAAAATGAAGCCGTTCTTCTGACCAAAAACGAGTCCCGTGAACTTGGCGTCTTTGCTCAGGAATGAAAAGGACACGCCGCCACTGGTTTGAGAATGAGGGCTGGGGTTCCAGGCCTTGTAAGCCGTGGAAGGAACGGTTGAGCGCAGCATGATCCCGCGACAGAGAAACGCCGGCATCGAAGCTGAACCGCAGTTGACCCGCACATCGTTGTAGTGCGCCGTCAGGTCCGCCGCGACCTGCGGGCCAGTTTGTGCCGTACTGGATGCTGTGCCGGATGTCGAACTGGCGACGCCGACGTCACTGGCGGTTTTTACCTGCGCCTGTTCGGGAGGCAAACACCCCGCCAACGACACCACCAACATCAGTATCAGTGCAAGATTTCTGTTCATCATCCCTCTCTTCGCTTCGCCATACGTCAGGTAGGCACGGCTTCCCAGCGACAGGAACGGAGCGCCTTTCGCAGCGATTCAAGCAAGGGATGACGGCAGCTGTATAGCTGTCAGAGTTGACAGGTTTCAGCCATTAAACAGCGATATATGCTGAGCAGTTGGGCGCAAGTGAACTTCAGGTGGTCTGCTGTGTTCAGACCTCAGCTTCGAATATCTGGATTATCTGTCGGGGGCAGGGCAGTCGCGTGTTGCATGCCGAAACCCGTGAGACCCGCAGCCGATAGCGCAAAAGGCACCGATGCTGGAGAAAACGTTCGACCTGGACGTGCTGCAGGAAAAGATTCAGGAATTGCCGGCCTGATCAAGAAACACTGAAATGCCCGTGTAGGAGCTGCCGAAGGCTGCGATCTTTTGATCTTAAAAAAACAAGATCAATAGATCGCAGCCTTCGGCAGCTCCTGCAGTCGTTTTTGGGGGATCAGTTCTTGATCATCTCGCGGACCTTGGCGGTCAGCAGATCGAAAGTGAACGGCTTGGTGATCATCTGCATGCCCGGGTCGAGGAACCCACCGCGCACCGCGGCGTGCTCGGCATACCCGGTGATGAACAGCACCTTCAGCCCTGGCCGGTACTGCCGGCCGATTTCCGCCAGTTGCCGGCCGTTCATGCCTGGCAGGCCGACGTCGCTGATCAGCAGGTCGATGCGCTGCGTCGAGTTGAGGATCGGCATTGCACCATCGGCATCGCCGGCTTCGACAAACGCATAGCCCAGCTCACTGAGCACCGCGCTGACCAGTACGCGCACGGCGGGGTCGTCCTCGACGATCAACACGGTTTCGCCGTCCAGCGCTTCCGGGGCCTGTTGAACATCGGACACCGGATGCTCCAGCTCTTCGCCGCGAAAGCGCGGCAGGTACAGTTTGACCGTGGTGCCCTGATCGATTTCGCTGTCGATCGAGACATGACCACGGGACTGTTTGCTGAAGCCGTAGATCATCGACAGGCCCAGCCCGGTACCCTGACCGATCGGCTTGGTGGTGAAGAACGGATCGAACGCGCGACTGACCACACTTTGCGGCATGCCACTGCCGTTATCGGTGACGCTGAGCATCACGTAGTCGCCGGGTTCGAGATTCGGGTAGGCCTCGGTGAACTCCGGCTTAAGCACTTGGTTGCTGGTTTCGACCACCAGTTTGCCGCCCTCGGGCATCGCATCACGGGCGTTGAGTACCAGGTTGAGCAGGGCGCTTTCCAGTTGATTGGGATCCGCTTCGGCGATCCACAACTGGTCGTTAAGGCGCATCTCCAGCTGGATGCTTTCGTTGAGGCTGCGCTGCAGCAACTCGCCCATCGACAGCACCAGCGTGTTCATCTGCACGGCTTTGGAGTCCAGCGATTGCCGGCGGGAAAACGCCAGCAAACGGTGGGTCAGGCCGGCCGCGCGGTTGGCGGAAGTGACACCGAGATCGATCAGGCTGTCGAGGTCTTCAGTACGCCCACGGGCCAGGCGCCGGCGCAGCAGTTCCAGACTGCCGATGATCCCGGTGAGCATGTTGTTGAAGTCATGGGCGATGCCGCCGGTCAACTGACCGACCGCTTCCATTTTCTGCGACTGACGCAAGGCTTCTTCGTTGTGGCGAAGTTGCGCGGTGCGTTCCTCGACCTGCTGCTCAAGGGTTTCCAGGGTCGATTGCAGTCGGCGTTCGCTTTCACTCAGATCAATCAGGCGATCGCGGGCTTCGTACTGTCGTCGTCGCCCGCGCAGGGCGGTCGAGACCAGACTGACCAGGGTCGCCGGATGAAACGGGCGCTCAAGAAAGGTGACGTTGCCCAGCAGTTTGCTCATGCGCGAGGAGGGGCCCGGTTCCGGGCCGCCGTGATGGGTGAGCAAGACGATCGGCAGATCCGACCAGGCCGGCTGCTGTTCCAGAAAGTGCAGAAGACTTTCCAGCTCGGGACCGCGCAGGGCTTCGGTGGCAATCAACAAGAGCCCGGCACCGGGCTCCAGTTCTGCGCACAGTGCGCCCAGATCCGGAGTGATGACGCCGCCATAACCCGCCTCATTGAGGATCATCAGCGCCACTTGGCTGTCCCGACCCATGGGCGCCAGAATCAGCGCCCGTTCCGGCAGTGATACGGAAGCTGTCACAAGGTTTCTTCCCGCAACAGCGGATTGCTCGCGCCGAGGTAAGTCGGCACGCCACGCAGCACGCCCTGGAACGCTTCCAGCGGTTCGCCGATAGTCATGCCCTGGCCCGAAATGCGGTATTCACGGATGGTCGATTCGTGGCTGCCGGTACGTTTCTTGATGATGGAAATGGCTCGGCGGACCTTGCCGATGGCTTCGAAGTAGCGCAGCAGGATCACCGTGTCGGCCAGGTAAGTGATGTCGACCGGCGCCTGCATGTCACCGACCAGGCCATGCTGGGCAACCGTCATGAAGGTCGCCGCACCTTTGCGGTTCAGATACAGCAGCAGCTCGTGCATGTGCAGCACCAGCGCGTTTTCTTCCGGCATTGCGGCCTGATAACCGTTGATGCTGTCGATGACCACGGTCTTGATGTTGCCTTCATCGACGCAACGACGCACCCGATGCGAGAACTCGCCGGGGGACAGCTCGGCGGCGTCGACCTGATCGATCAGCAGGTTGCCGGTGGCTTGCAGGGCCTTGAGGTCGATGCCGATATTTTTCATCCGCTCGAACAGCAGGCCCAGCTCTTCATCAAAGATGAACAGCGCAGCTTTTTCGCCGCGTGCTACGGCAGCCGCGGCGAAGATCATCGAGATCAGCGACTTGCCGGTACCGGCCGGGCCGAGAATCAGCGTGCTGGAACCCGTTTCGATGCCGCCGCCGAGCAGCGCATCCATTTCCTTGATGCCGCTGGTCAATTGCAGGCGCGGATAGTCGCCACGGTGTTCGGCAGCGACCAGTCGCGGGAACACATGCACGCCGTCGCCCATGATGGTGAAGTCGTGGTAACCGCCACGGTATTTCTGGCCGCGATACTTGACGATGCGCACGCGGCGGCGCTCGGCGCCGTAATTGGGCGTCAGTTCCTCGAGGCGGATTACCCCGTGAGCGACGCTGTGCACCGTCTTGTCGAGGGACTCGGTGGTCAGGTCGTCAAGCAGCAGCACGGTGGCGTCATAACGCACGAAGTAGTGTTTGATCGCCAGAATCTGCCGGCGGTAGCGCAGCGAACTCTGCGCCAGCAGGCGGATCTCCGACAGGCTGTCGAGCACCACGCGGGTCGGCTTGAAGCGCTCGACCACTTCGAAAATCTGCTTGGTGGCTTCGCCCAGCTCCAGGTCGGAGGAGTACAGCAGGCTTTGCTGATGCTCGGCGTTGAGCAGGCTTTCGGGCGGCGTCAGCTCGAAGATTTCAATGTTTTCGTTCAGCTCCCAACCGTGGGAGGCCGCACCTTGACGCAATTCACGCTCGGTTTCCGACAGCGTGATGTACAGACAGCGTTCGCCGGCACGGGCGCCCGCCATCAGGAAATGCAACGCGACGGTGGTTTTGCCTGTACCGGGTTCACCTTCGAGCAAAAACACGTGCCCTCGGGACAGACCACCGGCAAGGATGTCATCCAGGCCAATGATGCCGGTGGCGGCTTTTGCACTGATCAACTCGTTGGACGTAGACAAAGAATGCCCTCTCATGACTAGGGGAATCGAGGCAGCAGGCTGTATCAGCCGTTGTGCTCTACCTGATTACTTGACCGCTGCCAGTCATGACGGTTCCGAGGTTTCGATATCAAAATGTCATTGAATCAGCGGGTAAAGGCTCAAAGGCCCTGCTGCAATGCCGGGTCATCAGGGTTCATCTGCTCCAGTTGCGCCAGCAGAATCTGCACGTTCTGCAACTGGCCGCTTTCCTTCCAGTAATTGATCAGCAGCACCCGTGCCTTGCGGTCGGCGGGGTGGCGCTGGACGACTTCCTGCAACTGCTTTTGCGCCGCTTCCAGTTCTTCGGCGGCGTGCAAGGTGGTGGCGAGGTCGTAGCGGTAATCCTTGTTGTCCGGCTCAAGTTCCACCGCTTTGGACAACCCGAGCAGGGCAAACTCACGCTGGCCGTGGTGCAACAGCCACAGCCCGAGCGCGTGTTGCAGGTAGGCGGAGTCCGGTTGCGCCTGCAGTTGTTTGGCGAGCAACTGGCGAGCGGCGTCGCTCTGGCCCTGACGGTCGAGAACATCGATCTGCATTACCAGCGCCGGCAGATTGCCCGGCTCCAGACGCAGGGTGTTGTCCAGCGCTTGCTGGGCCTGTTTGAGTTCGGCGTTGTGCAGATACAGGCGCGCCAGTTGTGCATAGGTGGTGGCGCTTTCCGGCTGCCCCTTGAGCGCTTGTTCCCAGCCATCGATGGCTTGCTGCAGCGGGGCGAAATACAGACCGAGTTCATCCGGCGTCAGGCCGAGCAGCGCGTTGATCGCAGCGAATCGTACGCTTTGGTCTTCATCGTCGAGCATCGGCCCGAGCAACAGACTGCGTTGCCCGCCGGGCACCAGTCCGACCACACTTTGAATCGCCGCCAGCCGTACTTCGGGGGCTTCATTCTGCAGGTGAGCGTCGGCCAGTTTCAGCGCTTGCGGGCTTGGGTAGTTGGGCAGCTCGGCCAGCAGCCAGACACTGCGTTTAACCGACAGGTCCGGGCGTCCCAGCTGCTGATACAACTGCCGCGCGGCTCCCGGCTGACCGGAACGGGCCGCCGTCAGGGCTTCGCTGTAGCCGCGCTTGATCGCTTCCGGCACCACCGGCGCGGTGCTGCGCAGGGATAACCAGGCAATGACGACGAGCAGCACAAGGCCAAGGCTGATGAGCAGGTAGCGGCGGGACTGAGGCATGCAGGTTTCCGTGAACTGACGTTCTATAGCAGAGGGGCAAGCTTCGGTCAGAGAAGGCCATGAGTCAAACCCGTGCTTGCGAATTGACCTGCAGGAGCTGCCGCAGGCTGCGATCTTTTGATCTTGTTTTTTAAAAGCAACATCAAAAGATCGCAGCCTGCGGCAGCTCCTACAGGGGCGGGCATAAAAAAGCCCCGCGACCGAATGATACGCGGGGCAAAAAATTGGTTGGTTGCGGCCAACCAAAGGAGCTCTGTAGAGACGCTTACTTGCTGGCGACGGTTTCCGGCTGCCAGCCACCACCCAAGGCCTTGTAGATCGCGACGATGCCGCGATACAGATCAACCTCGGCCTGGGCCTGGCTGTCTTCGGCGTTCAGGCGTTCGCGCTGGGCGTCGAGCAGCACGAGGAAGTCGGTGGTGCCTTCGCGGTAGCGGATCTCTGCCAGATCCGCAGCCTTACGGCTCGATTCACTCTGGCGAATCAGCGAGATCAGCCGTTGCTGACGCTTGCCGTAATCGCTGAAGGCGTTTTCCGATTCTTCCAGCGCCAGCAGCACTTGTTGCTCGTAGGTGGCGAGTGCGCCTTCGGCGTCGGCATCGGCGCCGCGCAGACGCGCGCGCACGCTGCCCAGATCGAACGCCGCCCAGGTGATGCTCGGGCCGAGTGCCCAGGCGTTGGCCGCCGAGGAACCGATCTGCGAACCGCGCCCGGCCGTCCAGCCAAGGAACCCGCTGAGGCTGACCCGTGGGAACAGATCAGCTTTCGCCACGCCGATCCGCGCGGTGGCCGAGGCCAGTTTGCGCTCGGCGCTGAGGATGTCCGGCCGGCGTTGCAGCAGCTCACCCGGATCACCGATCGGCAAGGCTTTGGCGATTGCCGGCAAGTCTTTCGGGCTCAGATCCACGGTCAGCTTATCCGGACGCTCACCGAGCAGGGTAGCGATTCGGTTTTTCTGCCGAACCTGTTCGGCCTGCAATTGCGGCACGCTGGCTTCGACCGAGGCCAGACGCGCATCGGCCCGTTCGACGTCGAGCTGATCGCCAACGCCGGCGTCACGCAGGCTGATGGTGATCTTGCGCGACTCCTGCTGGTTGTCCAGGTTGGCCACGGCGATCTTCTCGCGCAATTGCGCACCGCGCAGTTGACCGTAGGCATCCACCAGTTCGGCAATCATGGTGACTTGCAGTTGGTACAGATCGGCTTCGGCCGCCTGCTGGTCGGCGTCGCTGGCTTCCAGATTGCGCTGGATCCGCCCGAACAGATCGAGTTCCCAGGCCATGTCCAGACCCAGATCGTAGCGTTCGCTATTGACCCGTTTGGTGGTTTGGCCGGGGATTTGCCCCTTGGCCAGATCACTGCTGGCGCGGCTGGTGATGGTCGGCATCGCATCGTTGCTGACGTCGTCGCGGATCGCCCGGGCGGCTTTCCAGCGGGCAAACGCCACGCGCAGTTGACGGTTGCCTTGCAGCGATTGAGTGACCAACTGGTTGAGGGTCGGGTCGTCGAACTGCTGCCACCAGATGCCTTCGAATTTCGAACGGTCAAAGTTCTTCTGACCGGCAGCGCCGTCGGTGGCGGTCGTGATGTTGGCCGCCTCCGTCGCCGGGGTCTTGTAGTCAGGGCCGACGGCGCAGGCGCTCAACGCCAGCACCAGCAGACTCGGCAGGAAGACTTTCAGACTCATTATTGCGCCTCCAGTGGCTTTTGCAGAGCGTGCGCTTTGGCCGCTTTGCGGGCTTCGCCGCGCTCGACGAAATTACGGATCAACACGTAGAACACTGGCGTCAGCAGCAACCCGAAGAAGGTCACCCCGAGCATCCCGGAGAACACCGCCACACCCATGGCGTGACGCATCTCGGCACCGGCACCGCTGGAAAACACCAGTGGCACCACACCCATGATGAACGCGAAGGAGGTCATCAGGATCGGCCGCAGACGCAGGCGGCAGGCTTCCAGTACCGCTGCCAGCGGATCGAGGCCTTCCAGCTGTTTATCCTTGGCGAACTCGACGATCAGAATCGCGTTCTTGCACGCCAGGCCCACCAGTACGATCAGGCCGATCTGGGTGAAGATGTTGTTGTCGCCGCCGGAGACAATCACCCCGGTGATGGCCGACAGCAGGGTCATCGGTACGATCAGGATCACCGCCAGTGGCAGGCTCCAGCTTTCGTATTGAGCGGCGAGCACCAGGAACGCCAGCAGTACGCAGAGCGGGAACACGAACAGCGCAGTGTTGCCGGACAGAATCTGCTGGTAGGTCAGGTCGGTCCACTCGTAGGTCATGCCGTTCGGCAGTTCATCCTTGAGCAGTTTCTCGATGGCTTTTTCGGCCTGGCCGGAGCTGTAGCCGGGGGCTGCCGCACCGTTGATTTCTGCGGTGATGAAACCGTTGTAGTGCATCACGCGATCCGGGCCCGAGGTGTCGCTGACCTTGATGAAGGTCGCCAGCGGGATCATTTCGCCCTTGTTGTTGCGCACTTTCAGCTGACCGATCTGGTCGGATTCGAGGCGGAACTGTTGCTCAGCCTGAACGTTGACCTGATAGGTACGCCCGAAGCGGTTGAAGTCGTTGGCATACAGCGAACCCAGATAAATCTGCAGGGTGTCGAAGATGTCGCTGACGGCCACGCCGTGGGTCTTGGCTTTTTCGCGGTCGATGGCGGCATCGACCTGCGGCACGTTCACGGTGTAGCTGGTGAACAGCCCCGCAAGCTCAGGCACGCTGTGGCTTTTGGTGATGATGTTCATCGTCTCTTTGTACAGCTCGTCGTAGCCCAGGTTGCCGCGGTCTTCGATTTGCAGGCGGAACCCGCCAATGGTGCCCAGACCTTGTACTGGCGGTGGCGGGAAGATCGCCATGTACGCTTCCTGGATGTTCGCGTACTGACCGTTCAAGGCCCCGGCGATGGCGCCGGCGGACATGCTCGGGTCTTTACGTTCGTCGAACGGTTTCAGGGTCACGAACACAATGCCGGCGTTCGGGCTGTTGGTGAAGCCGTTGATCGACAGACCGGGGAACGCTACGGCACTTTCCACGCCCGGCTGTTTCAGCGCCAGGTCGGACATGCGCTTGATCACGTCTTCGGTGCGATCCAGGCTCGCGGCGTCCGGCAGTTGCGCGAAGGCCACCAGGTATTGCTTGTCCTGGCCGGGTACGAAACCGGTCGGGGTGCTGGAGAAGCCGAAGAACGTCAGCACCATCAGGCCTGCATACAACAGCAGGGCGATGCCGCTGCCACGGATGACCCGGCGCACAGTACCGACGTAACCGTGGCTGGCCTTTTCAAAGAAGCGGTTGAACGGACGGAACAACCAGCCACCAAAGATCTTGTCGAGCACTTTGGAGAATCGGTCTTTCGGCGCGTCATGACTTTTCAGCAACACAGCGGCCAGTGCCGGCGACAGGGTCAGCGAGTTGAACGCGGAGATCACGGTCGAGATCGCAATGGTCAACGCAAACTGCTTGTAGAACTGCCCGGTGAGGCCGGAGATGAATGCCGCCGGCACAAACACCGCACACAGCACCAGCGCCGTCGCGATGATCGGGCCGGTCACTTCACCCATGGCTTTTTTGGTCGCATCGAACGGGTTGAGCCCCAGTTCAATGTTGCGCTCGACGTTCTCCACCACCACGATGGCGTCGTCCACGACGATACCGATCGCCAGTACCAGGCCGAACAGCGACAGGGCGTTGAGCGAGAAGCCGAACAGGTGCATCACCGCAAATGTACCGATCAACGATACCGGCACCGCCACCAACGGAATGATCGAGGCGCGCCAGGTCTGCAGGAACAGGATCACCACCAGCACCACGAGGATCAGTGCTTCGAAGAGGGTGTGAACCACCGCCTCGATCGAGCCGCGCACGAAGATCGTCGGGTCATAGACGATGCTGTAGTCCATGCCTTGCGGGAAGCCTTTCTTCAGCTCTTCCATCTTGCCGCGAACTTCGTTCGAGATATCGATGGCGTTCGAGCCTGGACGCTGGAAGATCGGGATCGCCACCGCTGGCTGGTTGTTCAGCAGCGAACGCAGGGCGTACTGGCTGGAACCGAGTTCAACGCGTGCGATGTCCTTGAGGCGAGTGATTTCACCGTTGTCGCCGGAGCGAATGATGATGTTCTCGAACTCTTCTTCAGAAACCAGACGGCCCTGAGTGTTGACCGACAGCTGGAAGCTCTGGGCATTCGGGGCAGGGGGTGCACCGAGCTGACCGGCCGCCACTTGACGGTTCTGCTCACGAATCGCGGTCACCACATCGGTCGCGGTCAGATTGCGCGAAGCGGTCTTGTTCGGATCGAGCCAGACCCGCAGCGAGTAGTCGCCCATGCCGAACAGCTGCACGTCACCGACACCGCCCAGACGCGCCAGCTCATCCTTGATGTTGAGGATCGCGTAGTTGGACAGGTAGAGCATGTCGTAACGTTTGTCCGGCGAGGTCAAGTGCACAACCATGGTCAGGTCGGGCGAAGCCTTGTCGACGGTGATGCCGATGCGCGTCACTTCTTCGGGAAGTTTCGGCTCGGTCCGGGTCACCCGGTTTTGCACCTGCACCTGCGCGTTGTCCAGGTCAGTGCCCAGGGCGAAGGTGATGGTCAGGGTGATCTTGCCGTCAGCGGTGGACTGCGAGGACATGTACAGCATGTTCTCGACGCCGGTGATGGCCTGCTCCAGCGGAGCGGCCACGGTTTCACCGATGACTTTGGGGTTGGCGCCCGGGAAGTTGGCACGTACCACCACGGTCGGCGGCACGACTTCCGGGTATTCGCTGATCGGCAGCTGGAACAGCGAGATCGCACCGGCGATCAGGATCAACAGTGACAGCACCGCTGCGAAGATCGGCCGTGAAATGAAGAATTGGGAAAAATTCATCGGAGTTGTCGTCCCTTAACCGCGTGGGGTCGCAGCGGCGAGCTTCACAGCCGTACCCTGTGCACCTTTGGCGGGCGCGACTTTGGGCAGGTTGCTGGCTTCCAGCGCTTGACGTTGTTGAGCCAGAGCGGCAATGGTCTGCTCGCTGGCCATCGGGATCACTTCAGGCGTCACCGGCGAACCCGGACGTACCCGTTGCAGACCCTTGACGATGATCGTGTCGTCCTTGTTCAGCCCGGTGCGCACGATGCGCAGGCCTTCGATCTTCGGCCCCAGTTCGACGGCGCGGTAGGCGGTCTTGTTGTCCGCATCCATCACCAGCACGAACTTCTTGCCCAGATCGGTGCCGACCGCTTCGTCGTTGATCAGCATGGCGTTGTAGGTGCCGCTGCCGACCAGTTTCAGCCGTGCGTACAGGCCCGGGGTGTAGGTGCCGTCGCTGTTGTCGAACACCGCGCGACCACGGATGGTGCCGGTTTTCGGGTTGACCTGGTTGTCGACGAAGTTCATCTGACCGAGGTGCGGGTTGCCGTCCTCGTTGGACAGGCCCATGTACACCGGGGTGGTGGCGCCACGTTGGCCGTTGCGGGCGAGTTGGGTGTATTTGAGGAACACACGCTCGTCGGCGTCGAAGTAGGCGTAGACCTTGTCGGTGGAGACCACGCTGGTCAGCGGGGTGGTATCGGCGGTCACCAGGTTGCCGGCGGTGATCTCGGCACGGCTGACGCGACCGCTGATTGGCGCGGTAACGCGGGTGAAGCTCAGGTTCAGCTTGGCCAGATCCAGTTGCGCCTGCAGGGCGCCGACGGCGGCGCGGGCTTCCTGGGCGGCGCTGGTGCGCGAGTCGGCCAGCTCGGCGGAGATGGCGTTGCTGGCACGCAGGCGTTCGCCACGCCCGGCTTCGTTTTCACTGCGGGTGGCGTTGGCACGGGATTGAGCAACCAGCGCTTCGAGGCGGCGCACCTCAGCCTGGAATGGACGCGGGTCGATCTGGAACAACAGGTCGCCTTTCTTGACCAGTGCGCCTTCGGTGAAGGCCACCTCGTCGATCTGGCCGGAGACCCGAGGACGGATTTCAACGGTTTCCGGTGCTTCGAGGCGCCCGGTGAATTCGTCCCACTCGTTGACCGGTTGTTCCAGCACCTTGGCCACGCTGACTTTGGCAGCGGGCAGGGTGGCGGCAGTCTCCGGAGTCTTGCCGCAAGCGCTCATCACCAGCACGGCCAACATGGCCAAGGGGAAGCGCAAATGTTTGAGTGACTGTTCCATGGAATCATCCGCCAATGTATTGAAGATGGGCGGATGATGCTCGGCGGGCTGTGATGGCACGAATCGAATGAAGCAAAGGTAACTATCATTCGGAATGATATAAGACCGATTCGAGCCCTCTAGCATGCACCTTTCGTTAGGGTGCTATCAATTGGTTTGATGACAAATGTGTGTTGCGTCACCCGTAAAAATCCAGCGGCGGCTTCAGTTACCGATTGCACAAACAAAGAGACGGCCGTAAAGGCCGTCTCGTTCAACGTGTTGCGGGGTGGCTCAGTTATTGCCTTTGCGGTTCGGCCCGAAACGGTTTGGCCCCGGCTGGCTGTCTTGCGCCAAAAATACTAGGTTGACGATCGGCAGCAGCAACCACCAGCCGCTGCGGTCGGTGTCGTGCATGCGGCGTGCACCGACGGCAATGCTCGGCAGCAACATCGCCAGGTTGTACAGGTTGTAGAGCACACCCTTGGTGTTGAGCATGGCGTCGAGAACGCCCATGAGAATGCAGATGCCCAGGTTGATCAGCACAAACATCCAGTACTCGCGACGGGTGGCGCGGCCTTTGAATTCGGCGTAATTCTTCAGCGCTTCCACGTAAGGATTGCCGGTGGTGATGGCGGGGCCGCTGGCATACGACGGTTGAGCGGCCTGAGGTGCGCCGCACTGTGGGCATGCCACGGCCAGGCTACTAATTTCCTTGGCGCAACCACGGCAGAAAACCAAGCTCATATTTTTTCCCTAAAATTATTCAATCGATAGACAGGACAAAACGAACGCGGCAAGGCCAGACAAAATGATGCCGGCGATCGCGAGGTTTCTTCCTGGGTGTTTTTGGTTGATACAGACGATGCCGCAAGTGAGGCCCGCAAGGCTGAGGATGCCCACACCGACAATCGCATCCCTGTCCCATTCGGAATCATCGAACAGGGTGAGTGCACTGATAATCCCGAGGATCAATGAAACGATGGCCAGCCAGGGCATTTCGGCTTGCGTTTGCGGCACGCAGGCCTGTTGGGGCGCCCCGCATTGGGGGCAGGTGAGCGCCGTTTCGTGTAGCTCCTTGGCGCAAGCACGACAATAGACCATTGCCATCGTTTTCCTTAACTGAGTGCGAATGCCCGACCCTCCAACGGTCGGGGCGGCGGTAAGTTAAACTTTATTACCGGATTTGTCATTAGCACTTTGCCATCATTGCTGCCGTGGGTACGCGGTTGCGAAATGACTGAAGGCAATCGGGATTCCCTGCCAACGAGGTCATTTACTTCTTCGGCATGGTCGAACGCTTCACTGGCTCCTTGCTGCTCAAGATACGCCGCGCGGCATGCACCGCCCGCCCGGAGAGCATTTCCATGCGTGGCGATTGCAATTCCCAGGCGTGCCAATAAAGCTCTACATCGGTGAAATGATTCGGCGCGACATCCACCAGCTCCCGATTTTTCAGCAAGTCGCTGACCTGCATGTGCGGCACCATTCCATAACCCAGGCCACGGCGTATGGCTTTCAGACGTGCCTCCGGAAGTGACAGGTAGTGTGTGGGATAGGCGTCTGCGGTAAGACCGAAACGCGACTGCATGAACTCCGACTGCAAGGTGTCCTTGCGCGAATAGGCGAATACCGGCGCCTTGCGGGCAGTCGCGCGTGTCAGGCCCTTGGCAAACCAGCGCTGCTGAAACGCGGGCGATGCGACCAACTGATAGCGCATCGACCCCAGCAACTCGGCAAAACATCCCCGCATAGGCTGTGACCGCGTGCCGATGCAGCCAATGACCTGGCCGCTTTCCAGCAAGGCATAGGTGTGATCCTGATCGTCGACCACGACGTCGAGCAGAATATTCTCGCTGACGAAGATCTCGGCCAGTGCCGGAAAGAACCAGGTGGCCAGCGTGTCGCCATTGACCGCAATCACCACGCGCAAGTGATCCTGTTCATCGCCGCTCAGCTCGTTGAGCAGTTCTGCTTCGAGCACGGTTGCACGGCGCAGGTAGAGCATCAGTTTTCTACCCGCCAGCGTCGGCTCGCAAGGGCGCCCGCGCACCACAACCGAGCTGCCGAGGCGAACTTCAAGGGCGTGTATGCGTTGCGACACCGCCGACGGTGTCACGTTAAGACGGTCTGCAGCCTTCTCGAAACTGCCGCTGTCGACCACGGCGAGGAACGCCTGCATCTGTTTTGCATCGAGTTGCATGGCCGTCGCTCTGGTTAAGTATTTCTAAGCGTCACTGAAAGATACTGCGATTGTCTTCACTTCAACATGGCGCGGCTCAATCATTACTCTGCGGCCTGATCAATGACTGCATGCGCGTCTAAGGTTACTCGGGCCAGTGAACAAGGCAGCTTGATTGATCAATACCTCGTATGCTTCTACCGCATTGGAGCAGATCAGTGTGGCTTGACCCTCTGATGATGCGTCCTTTGAACGTCGACACATTCGGCAATCGGTATCAAGACACCGACAGATGGGCACAGATCGCTTGCGTACATTCACGCATGATCATCGAAGAGTAATACGACGTTTAAATGAGTGAATCTACGGCGACAAACTCCGGCAACTGGTACGCAGTCATTGCCTTGGCACTGGCGGCTTTCGTGTTCAACACCACCGAATTTGTCCCGGTCGGTCTGTTGAGTTCGATCGGCAGCAGCTTCGACATGTCGACCGCTCAGGTCGGTCTGATGTTGACCATCTATGCGTGGGTGGTGTCTCTGACATCGCTGCCGATCATGCTGCTGACACGTAACGTCGAACGACGGAAACTGCTGATTGTGCTGTTCGGGATGTTTATCGCCAGTCACATCCTGTCGAGTCTGGCGACCAGTTTCGGGGTGCTGCTGGTGAGCCGGATCGGTGTGGCGTTGTCGCACGCGTTGTTCTGGTCGATCACCGCGTCTCTGGCCGTGCGTCTGGCGCCACCGGGCAAACAGGTTCAAGCCTTGGGCTTGCTGGCAACCGGTACTTCGCTGGCGATGGTGCTGGGCATTCCCCTCGGTCGCTTGTTGGGCGAGGCCATGGGCTGGCGCACCACGTTCATCGTGATTGCAGGCTTTGCCGCGGCGCTGGTGTTCTGCCTGGCGAAGGTGCTGCCGCTGCTGCCCAGCCAGAACTCGGGCTCGCTCAAGAGCCTGCCCATATTGCTGAAACGACCTGCGCTGGTGGCCGTCTATGTTCTGACGGCGCTGGTGGTGACGGCACAGTTCACCGCCTACAGCTACATCGAACCGTTCGTACTGACCGTCGCCAACATGAGCGGCGATGTGGTGACGCTCCTGCTGTTGCTATTCGGCGGCGCCGGTATTTTCGGCTCGCTGCTGTTCAGCTACCTGCACAGCTATAACCCACAGCGCTTTCTGATCATTTGCGTATCGGTGCTCGCCTTGTGCCTGGCTTCGCTGTTGCCGTTGAGCGGCAACGTCTCATACCTCGGCGTGCTGAGTGTGTTCTGGGGCATGGCGATCATGGGCTTCGGTCTGGCGTTGCAGTCGAAAGTCCTGGTGTTGGCGCCGGACGCCACCGACGTGGCGATGGCGCTGTTTTCAGGCATCTACAACATCGGTATCGGCGGCGGGGCGCTGGTCGGGAGCTGGGTTGGCAGTCAGTTTGGTTTTGCTTACATCGGGGTGGTGGGCGGGATGCTGGCGGCTTCGGCGCTGGCGTTTTACTGTTTGTCGATTTATCGACTCGCCCGGTCCGGGGTCTGAGCTCGCGGACTTCCGTTCGCCGCCGGGCGCATTTCATTTCGCGGTTGCCTGCTCAATGCGCAGGCAACTCGAGACTGTCCGGGTCGCCGAAGAACATTTTGACTGGGCTCTAGGACAGTGTTTTTAGGCTGTAAAATGCTAAATGTGCCCCCTATTTTGCCCCCAGTCACATGCGCTGCTCGAGCAATTGTGAATGCGCGCCATGGCGGTGATCCTCCGCAGTTATTGATCGGGTTCAGTGGTAACAACCCCTTTTGAAATTGGCAGGTTCGTCCACTTTGCAGATGCTTACTGACGGCCAGCCTACTGCTATTTACTGATGCATCTCCGTCACGGACATGGTGAACACCAACTTGGATCTGCCGGCATTGGAATAGGAGTGAGGTACATTGGTTTTGGCCACTGCCGAACTCCCCGCAGGTATGACCAGCTCTGTTTCCCCTACCACGCATTTCAGCGTGCCTCTCTCCACATGAAACAGCTCAAGCGTGCCCTGAGGATGCCCCTGTGAAGCGAAAGATTCGCCTGGGTGCATTTCCCAACGCCACAGCTCGATCATATTAGGACCGGACGTTCCCGCCAGAAGCCGCGCCGTTCCTCCCAGGTCCCCGGTCCAGAGCGTGGGGATGTCTTGACTGTCGATGATATGGGCGGATGGGGCTTCGGTCACATTGACGATGTCTGCAACGGACAGGCCAAGCGCGGCGGCGATTTTGCAAAGGATGCCGATACTGGGGTTCGCCGTACATTTCTCTATTTCGACGACCATTCCTTTGCTCACCCCTGAGCGGCGAGAAAGCTCATCCAACGTGATCTTCTGTACTTTGCGCGCCTGTTTGAGCGTGCGCGCAACGGCCAGGCTGACGGCTTGAGCGTCAGCACCAGGGGTAGTCGACAGGCTGGTATTCGTGGTCATTGATGAAGGTCATGAGAAAAAATGTGTGGGGATTCTCGGCCTTTACCAATCGCCCCGTCAATCTGCACACGCGTTATAGTAGATGATATTGGTCATTATATTGACTTTATTGGTCGTCGCTGACTAGCATGAAATGACATTTGGATTTCTGGAGGTTTTTGATGCTGTCCGTACTGCCGTTGATCGATCAAGCCGTTTCAGAATTGGCTCCGGAGTTCAGGGCCCTGAGCATTGTGGTGGACGCTGCGTCACTGACCCATCCTGAGGTTGCTCAGGCAGCCCTGGACCGTGCTTGCAAGGCTGTGCAGGAAGGTGGGCCAAGCTGGGGAGAAGCTCACCTGGCCGCATGGGCGGAGACATTCCGAAAGTTCGGCGCCAAGCCGCAGCGTACGCCCTGTTCAGCTGAGGCGCTGCGTAAACGGGTTTTACGTGACGGAAGCTTGCCTAGCCTGGATCCCATCGTCGATCTCTACAACGCAATCAGTATTGAGTACGCCATCCCGGTTGGCGGGGAAAACATTGAAGCCTATGTGGGTTCCCCTCGGCTCGTAGTCGCTGATGGCACTGAGCTTTTTGACACGATGAAAGAAGGTGCTCCTGCTTTCGAATATCCAGACCCCGGCGAGGTTGTATGGCGCGATGACAAAGGCGTGACCTGTCGTCGCTGGAATTGGCGGCAAGGTGTCAGGACCCGTCTCGGTGCTGACGCGAAGAGCATGTGGTTCATTCTGGAGAGTTTGCCGGCGATGCCGCTTGAAGCCTTGACGGAAGCGGGGGACAAACTCATCGAAGGGTTGCAGCAAATGATGCCAGGCGTCCAGATCGAAAGCTCACTGATTGGTCCTGGAGCCAAATAGTCCATAGACCACTGCAAGGAGTGATGACGATGTTTAACGGTCTTAGTGCATTTCCTCTGACCCCTATGGATGAGCAGGGTGTGGACGAAAATGCTTTTACTTGTCTTGTGCAGCAATTGGTGGCAGCTAAAGTAGATTCCATTGGGGCTCTAGGATCCACCGGAAGCTATGCGTATCTTTCTCGAGCCGAACGTTCTCGAGTTGCTCAGTTGGCAGTAGAGGCCGCGGAGGACGTGCCTGTGATGGTGAGCATCGGCGCGCTGCGTACACGCGACGTTTTGCTGCTGGCTGAGGATGCGCAAGCCGTAGGGGTCAAAGCCTTGCTGCTGCCACCCGTGTCATATCAAAAACTGACTCAGGACGATGTGTTCTCGATGTACGAAATGGTTTCGGCCAACGTCTCAACCCCGCTATGTGTCTATGACAATCCTGGTACCACTCATTTCGAATTTACCGATGAGTTACACGGGCGTATTGCAGAGCTACCCAATGTCAGCTCAATCAAAATCCCTGGCGTCCCCGAGGCGCCGCATCTGGCCAGGGAGCGCGTGGAGCGCCTGCGGAAATTGATTCCGAGTCACGTGACTATTGGAATAAGCGGCGATGCGTTTGCCGCTGTTGGAATGAATGCCGGTTGCGATGCCTGGTATTCGGTCATGGGCGGTTTGTTCCCCAATACGGCGCTCGCCATCACACGAGCAGCATTGTCAGGTGACACCTTTGAGGCTATGCGCCTCTCCGAATCCTTGAAGCCGCTTTGGGCATTGTTCAGCCAATTTGGCGGTAGCTTTCGCGTGATAGCCACTGCAGCGGAGCTACGCGGTATTACTCACTCTCCGAGCGTGCCTTTGCCGCTTAGAACCATCGAAGGGGAAGGACGCAAGCAAATTGCAGCGGTGATAGACGCGCTCGAATTGAGCTGAGCACTTCGGTGAACACTCTGCCTCATCACGGTTGAGGAGGCAGAAATCCAACTGCCTACAGTTTCAAAAACGTTGTGAAATGATCTTGGTGTCCCTCCAGGATTTCACTGGGTAGGATCGTGCCAACACTTCCTCGATGCTGCAGGCCATGAGAAAGCACATGAGCAAGGATTTGCTCCTTGGTCATATTGCCCGGTTTGCCATCCTTGAATATAAATGCCACCGGTTCAGACAGCTCTTTTGCAGTGACTGATTTTGTGTAGTCAACAAACCATTGATTTGCCTTTGTGAAAGCTTCTTCCAGCTGACAAATGTCTTGCTGCTGCTCAGTGACGACATCGTCAAATTCCTCCGGTTTTCCCTGCAGTCTGGCGATGAACAGTTGGTCCACGATATTGATGTGCCTGAGCCAATAACAGGCCTTCTCCATTTCCACAGGGAAGGACTGCGCAATGGGCGCTTTCAAACACCTGAATAACACATCCTCCGACCATGCCTTGTACTGATAAAGCGAGTGCAGAAGGTTTTTGGCACACATGATGTTCTCCCATTTTTTAAGCATTTTCGGCGCTGGTACAGCCCAGGAACTGGGATAAAGGGGGTTTCGTGTAACGGAACGGAATGCCGTTGGTGAGATATGATAGTCGATATATTGACTTTTATGGTCATTAACGTGAAGCTGGGTCAACGGCGATTAACGCCACCGCATTGAATTCCGCCGAAGCCCCAGCTTGCAGGTGGCCCGCTCGGAAATGGCTTGAGGGTGTCTTGGATCATGAAGTACGTCAGCACACGGACCCCTGGTAGAACATACGAATTCAGCGAGGTGCTGATGGGGTCGTACGCGCCTGACGGTGGCTTGTACGTGCCGCGCAAGGTTCCCCGCTTTAAAAAGGAGGAGCTCTCAAAGCTCGAATGGTTGCCCTTCCATGAATTGGCTCGCTACGTAATCGAGCCCTTTCTGGGGGGATGTATCGAGCAGGATCTGTTGTCTCGGATGCTTGAGGAGATTTTTGATTGTTTTAAAAGCAACGCAGTGACACCGCTGTACCAGACCGCAAGTAACGAGTGGATACTCGAATTGTTTCATGGGCCGTCAGGCGTCTACCAAGACGTTGGCCTTCAGTTGATGTCTCGCTTTATCGATCATGATTTACTCAGGTCTGGTAAGAAGGCGCTGATTATAGGTTGTACAGGTGGAGATACTGGCACCGCAGCAATAAAAGCATTTTCGGGAATGAAGGGCGTTACGTTGTTGGTATTGCATCCTTCCATGGGGTTAACGGCGGAGGATCGCATACGCTTACTGAGTACGCACGAAGATAATGTTGTGAATGTTGCGGTCGACGGAGACTATTCTGATTGTCATCGTTTGTGTGAGCAGTTCCTGAAACAAAGTAATAATGCACGGCAGCATCTTATTTCGTTCAACTCAGTGCACTGGGTTCGCGTACTTGCGCACCTCTCCTTCTATTTCTATTCTGCTCTTCAGCTCGGTGCGCCTAAAAGAGAGATTGCTTTCAGTGTCCCGACTGGAAATTTTGGCGCCCTATACGCTGGTTATATTGCCAAGCAAATGGGGCTGCCGATTCGACAGCTTATCGTTGCCACGAATGCTAACGCCGGACTGCATAACTTTCTCCAATCAAATCTGTACAGTCGAAATGAAATTCGTGCTACAAAAATTCCCACTATGAATGTTTCATTGGCCTCTAATTTTGAGCGCCTACAGTGGAGCATTTTAAATCGATGCGGAGAAAAAGTAGCTCGTAATATGCAGTTGCTAGAAGGCGAGGGAACTATTCAGTTAGCGCAGGATGAATGGTTGGAGGCACGCAAACTGTTTGACTCACTGGCTGTGGACGATGCAGACGCATTCAGTTGTATTCATGAGGTCTTTGCAGAGAGTGGATATCTGGTCAGTCCCAATACCGCCATCGGCTTGCGCGCTGCACGTGTAAGCAGACGCAGCTTGATGATCCCCATGATTTGCCTGGCAACCACACATCCGTCGAAAGTTGGCACTGCAACCCAAAAGTCAGAGATTGGTGGCCACCTAAATACAATTGGTGTTCCTGTAATTGCTGAACAAAACTGTACTTCAATTCCCAACGACGTCAGGTCGCTGATCTCACTGGTCAGGGCATTATCAAAAGACACGGAGTCTCACTCGTTATAAGTCCGGAGCCAGAGATGAAACGTGTTTTAGATAAAGTTGATGAAAAAATTTTGGAGGAGCTAACTCGCAATGCACGGTTGGCCCACAACGATATTGCCCTAAAAGTCAATTTGTCCAGGAACGCAGTCAGGCTGCGGATTGAGCGATTGGAGCGCGATGGGTATGTCCGAGGCTACACAATTATTAAAGGTATGCCTTCAGCTGATGCAGGACCCATTAATGCATTAATCTTCGTTTATCGTAAGGATCGTATGCGAGATTCAGAAGTTGTTCGCTCCGTTGGTGCAATGCCTGAAGTTATTTCCTGCAATGTGATGAGTGGCGACCTCGATATTGTACTGACGGTTCAGGCGATGAATGCAGATCGTATCCACAGGGTATGGAGTGAGATCTCGACGCTGCCGGGAGTCCTGAATACCGTGACATCTTTTGTGCTATCCAGCACAAAGTAGCAAGTTGTGCCGTTGTGCGAGCATTTTGCTCGTAACAACGTTCTGTTTGCCATATTCGTAAAGTTAAATTGGCGGATTACTATCTCAGCACCACAACATAACAATGAGAACCCTGTCGTGACTGAATACAAAATTGCGTTGCTTGGTTTTGGTGGTGTTAACCGCGCACTGACTCAGCTTATTGCCGATAAGAATTCGCGCTGGGCCTATGAGTTAGGTTTCACGTTGAAGATTGTCGGTGTCAGTGACCTTTACCTCGGTTCGATCATTAACAAAGACGGCCTGGACGCTCGTGAATTGGCAGCAGTGCCTGCTGCTAAAGGCAGTTTCAGAACCCTGGCCGGCGGGACTGCTGAGCCGGCAAACGAAACCGTTATCCGCTTCTCTGGCGCCGATATTGTCGCTGAGGCAACGTTCACCAATCCTGTGGATGGTGAACCGGCTACGACCTTCTGTCGCTGGGCGTTGGAGAAGGGCGTCAGTGTCGTGACCACCAACAAAGGGCCCGTGGCGCTGCATGCGCAAAGCTTGAAGACGCTGGCCGATAGCGCCGGTGCCTGCTTTGAATTTGAAGGTTCTGTCATGAGCGGAACCCCGGTTATCCGTTTGGCCAAGGAGTTACTGGCAGGCTCGGAAATCACCGGCTTCAAAGGGATCCTCAACGGCACGTCAAACTTTGTCCTCTCCAGTATGGAGACGGGGTTGGACTTCTCGAGTGCTGTCGCAAAAGCCCAGGAGTTGGGTTATGCCGAAGCCGATCCAACAGCGGATGTAGAAGGGCACGATGTGCGCTTGAAGGTCGTCATCCTCGCCAATGAACTACTGGGCGCAAAACTCAAACCAAGCGATGTCTTGTGCAAAGGGATCTCTGAAATCACGGCCAAGGATATCGCCGAGGCAACGAAAGTGAATGCCCGTTGGAAGCTGATTGGCAGTGCAGAGAAACGGAGCGATGGCTCGATTTCGGCCTCGGTGAGTCCACAGCTATTGCCATCGAGCGACGCACTCTCAGCAGTGAGCGGAGCCACCAACGCAATCACGTTCAGTACCGCCATTCTCGGTCCCGTCACCGTAGTGGGGGCAGGGGCAGGTCGTTTTGAAACCGCCTTCGCATTGCTCGCCGATATCGTGAGCATTCACAACCACAAAACCACTTCAGGTAAGTAATCATGAATAGCTTGAGTCTCTCGCTCGCTGCTGATTATAAGGCCATTACGGTGCTCAGCCCGTTTGACGGCAGCAAGGTGGGTGAAGTGGCAGACATACCTGCATCATCAGCCACCACAATAGTCGATACCGCTATTTCGGGTGCTTTGATTGCCAAGGATCTGCCGCGACATCAACGCGCGCGCATATTGGAAAAAGCCGCAGGCTCAGTCGAGCGTGACAAGGACTCCTTTGCCAAACTGATCGTCGCGGAGTCGGGAAAAACACTGAAGCAGGCGCGAAAGGAGGTGTTGCGCTGCGTCAACACCTTGAAGTTGTCTGCCGAAGAAGCCAAGCGTAATGCCGGTGAAGTCATCCCTTTTGATGCCTATGTCGGGTCTGAATCCCGTCAGGGCTGGTTCACCCGTGAAGCGTTGGGCGTAATCGTCGCCATCACGCCTTACAACGACCCGCTTAATCTGGTTGCGCATAAATTGGGACCTGCCATTGCGGGGGGAAATGCGGTTGTTCTCAAACCGTCTGAGCTCACACCGCTATCAGCGATCAAACTGGTGGAGTGCTTGATCGACGCGGGCCTGCCTCCGGTTGTCGTCACCGTCGCTACAGGCGGCGCCGCGCTGGGCAAGGCTCTGGTGGCCCACCGTGCGGTGCGCATGGTGTCGTTCACGGGCGGCTTTGTCACCGGTGAGCAGATCGCTCGCACAGCCGGCCTCAAGAAACTGGCGATGGACCTTGGCGGTAATGCACCGGTCATCGTGATGGCTGATTGTGATTTGGATGAAACAGTCGATTCATGCGTGTCGGGCGCCTTCTGGGCAGCTGGTCAAAACTGCATCGGTACTCAGCGGATCCTCATCGAGGCCCCACTCTACGAAGTCTTCAAAACGCGCTTTGTTGAACAGACCCGGCAGTTGATCGTCGGCAACCCTGCTGACGAGCAGACGGACGTGGGGCCGATGATTACCGAGGCGTCAGCCAAGGGTACCGAAGAGGTGGTCAATGACGCCATTGCCAAAGGCGCCACCTTGTTGTGTGGCAATACGCGTAATGGCTCGCTCTATTCACCGACCGTGCTGGAACGTGTCGACCGCCATTGCAAGTTGTGGTGCGAAGAAGTGTTCAGCCCGGTGGTCATCCTCCAGAGCGTTGCGTCCTTGGACGAGGCATTGACGCTGGCTAACGAACCTGAATACAGCCTGCATGCCGGGATCTTCACCAGTAATCTGAACGTTGCAATGACAGCGGCCAAACGACTGGAGGCGGGCGGGGTGATGATCAATGATTCTTCCGATTATCGCTTTGATGCAATGCCTTTCGGCGGTTTCAAGTACGGGAGCATGGGCCGTGAGGGCGTACGTTTCGCTTACGAAGACATGACGCAGCCCAAGGTCATTTGTATTAACGGTGTGAGTGGAAGCTAAACAGCTCGCTCGACTCAAGAATGAATCACACAACAATAAAGAGGAATCGATATGCGCCCCGATAAGCACAATCTTTCGACATTATCTGCAGCGACGCTGGCTGTTCATGGCGGGAATGTCGCGGATGTCACCAGTGGCGCCGTCCGTACGCCATTGGTCATGGCTAACTCCTATCTTCTGCCGGAAGATCCGGCGACCATGGACTGGTCGAGCCCGGATGGTCTCGTGTACACGCGCAATCAAGGCCATAACCAAGTCTGCCTCGAGAAGAAACTCGCCGCCCTTGAGGGGTGTGCAGATGCGGTGGTATTCGCGACCGGTGTCGCTGCCTTGCACTCGGTGTTTTTTTCATTCTTGAAAAGTGGCGACCACGTGATTGTCAGTGACATCACCTACCAGGCGGTCTGGCGGCTTTTCGCAGAACTACTGCCTGAACGTTACGGTATTGAAGCAACGTTTGTAGACGTCGGTGACCTGGAGTCGGTGCGTAAAGCTATTCGGCCCAATACCAAATTGATCCATACCGAAACGATCGCTAATCCCACCACCAAAGTTGCAGACATCGCCGCATTGGCTGAGATTGCACACGCGCACGGCGCGCTTATCTCTGTGGATGCCACGTTTACGCCCCCTCCATTTTTTCGTGCGAGTCAACACGGCGTCGACTTCGTCATTCACTCACTGACCAAGTACATCAATGGTCATGGTGATGCCATGGGCGGGGTGGTGGTCGGCTCCAATCCGTTGATCAACAAGATCAAGAATGATGCATTGGTTGACCTCGGCGCGACTATTTCGCCTTTCAACGCGTGGATGATCATGCGCGGTTCGGTCACGTTGCCACTGCGCTTGAAGCAATTGTTGAACACGGCCGAAAAGTTGGCTCAGTTTCTGGATGGAGACGATCGGATTGCCTATGTCTACTACCCCGGTTTGCCTTCCCACCCGCAGCACGAGTTGGCGCGCCGGCAATTTGCAGGCAAGGGATATGGGGCAGTGATGGCTTTTGCAGTAGAGGGCGATCCTGATACCCAGAATCGCTTTGTGTCGAATCTGCGCATCATCACATCGGCCGTTTCATTAGGGCATGACGAGTCGCTGATCGTGCACGTAGGCGCAGAAGGTCGGGGTGGCTTTGACAAGTACCCTGAAGAGTTCCGCCAGTATGGTCATTTGCGTTTTTCTGTTGGGCTGGAAGATCCAGATGACTTGATCAAGGATATTGCGTGCGCGCTGGATGCAACATTCAAGTGATTTGAATACAGGCGTCATGTAACCAGGGTTTGGTCAACCCGTCTTTACCCCCGTGCTCGCGGGGGTCTTTTTAATAAGGTTGGTGCGTTAGTTTTCTCTAGCGCGAACTATCTGTTTGCCTGTTGTTTGGGGGTTGCTCATGGCTTGGGTAAGTTTGATCATTGCAGGTCTGTTAGAAGTTGTCTGGGCTTTTTCGATGAAGCAATCCGAAGGGTTTACGCGGTTAGTGCCAACGGTAATTACATTCATCACCGTGATCGCCAGTTTTGCGCTGCTTTCGTTCTCGATGAAGAACTTGCCGCTGGGCACGGCGTATACCATCTGGACCGGCATCGGCGCGGTGGGCGCGTTTTCGGCGGGTATTTTCTTCATGGACGAACCCGCCACGCTATTGCGTATCGTGGCCGCCGTATTGATTGTCAGTGGACTGTTAATGATGAAATTGGTGTCTGCTTGAAAGGCGAGCATTTTGCTCGTGATAACGTTCAAATTGCCATATTCGTAAAGTCGCCGTACTCAGGTAACGTTCAAGTCGAGACGCAGGTCTCGCTAAATAATAACGAGCGTCATGGTTAATGCTGTCGGATGTTTACTGCCCTTAATCCAACTACAATATCTAGGGATGTAATTATGATTTCGCTAAAGAAGCTATGTTTAGTAATGGGCTTGGCGTTGTGCACAAGTGCAGTGTCTGCCAAAGAATACTCCACCTTGCGTTTCGGCGTAGATGCCAATTACGCGCCGTTTGAGTCCAAGGCCGCCGATGGCAGCCTCAAGGGATTTGATATTGACTTGGGCAACGCGATTTGCGCTAAGCTTTCAGTCAAATGCATCTGGGTGGAAAGCGATTTTGATGGCCTGATTCCAGGCCTCAGGGCCGGCAAGTTCGACGGTATCCTGTCATCCATGACCGTGACGGCCACTCGTGAAAAAGCCATAGATTTTTCAAGCGAGCTTTTTTCCGGGTTCACGTCCTATGTGTTCAAGAAAGGTTCGGGCCTGAGCACAGATGTGGCGTCACTCAAAGGCAAAACGGTTGGCTATTTTCAAGGCAGTATCCAGGAAGCCTACGCCAAGGCCGTGCTGGACAAAGCCGGTGTAAAAATCCAGTCCTATCAGAACCAGGACCAGGTGTATTACGACCTGGTAGCGGGGCGGCTGGATGCATCCCTGCAGGATGCGCTTCAAGCTCAACTGGGTTTTATCAACTCACCCCAGGGCACTGATTACGAAATGAGCCCATCGGTAGAGAGCCCTTATCTTCCCTCCAAGACAGCCATCGGCATCGCTAAGGGCAATGCAGAGCTCAAGGCCTTGCTGGATAAAGCGATCCAGGCCCTGCACGACGATGGCACCTATGATTCGATCCAGAAGCAGCACTTTGGCGATCTGAATCTTTACAGCGGTAAATAACCACCCGGCGCTCGTCCGCTGGATGGGCGTTTTTCGCTATAGGTTGTTGATCATGTTCGAAACACTATTAGGCGCATTGGGGCTGTCTGCATTCAGCTTGCAAGGCTTCGGCCCACTGCTGCTCGAAGGCGCCTGGATGACCGTCAAGCTGTCCCTATCCTCCCTGGCACTTAGCGTATTGCTCGGGCTGATTGGGGCCAGCGCCAAACTTTCCAGCCTCAAGCTGCTGCGCTTGCCGGCGCAGCTCTACACCACGCTGATTCGTGGGGTGCCCGATCTGGTTCTGATGCTGTTGATTTTCTACAGCCTGCAAACTTGGCTGACGGTCATCACGGTGAGGTTGGGCTGGGAGTACATCGAAATCAATCCCTTCGTCGCAGGAATCATCACCCTTGGGTTTATCTACGGGGCCTATTTCACCGAAACCTTCCGCGGCGCCATGCTGGCAGTACCCCGTGGCCAGGTTGAAGCCGCTACCGCCTATGGGTTAAGTCGCGCTCAGCGTTTTCGCTTCGTGGTGTTCCCGCAAATGATGCGGTTCGCCTTGCCGGGTCTTGGCAATAACTGGATGGTGATTCTCAAAGCCACCGCATTGGTGTCGATCATCGGTCTGGCTGATTTGGTAAAGGCTGCCCAGGACGCAGGAAAAAGCACCTATCAATTGTTCTTTTTCCTGGTGCTGGCTGCACTGACCTACCTGCTCATCACCAGTGTTTCCAATTTCGCCCTGCGCTGCCTGGAAAAACACTACGCCGCGGGTTCACGGGAGGCGGTGCGATGATCGAACTACTGCAGGAGTACTGGAGGTCATTCGTCTACAGCGATGGCCAGCAAATTACCGGTCTGGCCATGACGTTGTGGTTGCTCAGTGCATCGCTCTTCATCGGCTTTATCGTGTCGATTCCATTGTCCATCGCTCGTGTCTCGCCCCGGTTTTACGTGCGCTGGCCGGTGCAGTTCTACACCTACCTGTTCAGGGGCACACCGCTCTATATCCAGCTGCTGATCTGCTACACCGGGATCTATAGCCTGGCCGCAATACGTGCTCAGCCTGTGTTGGATGCATTCTTTCGTGATGCGATGAACTGCACCATTCTTGCCTTCGCGCTGAACACCTGCGCCTACACCACGGAGATCTTTGCCGGGGCCATTCGCAACATCGCTCATGGCGAAGTCGAGGCGGCAAAAGCATATGGCCTCTCGGGATGGAAACTCTATGCGTTTGTGATCATGCCGTCAGCCTTGCGTCGCTCGCTGCCTTATTACAGCAACGAAGTGATCTTGATGCTGCACTCAACCACGGTGGCATTCACCGCCACGGTGCCGGACATTCTCAAAGTTGCCCGTGACGCGAACTCGGCGACCTTTTTAACCTTTCAATCGTTTGGGATTGCGGCACTGATTTACCTGACGGTCACTTTTGCGTTGGTCGGATTGTTCCGAATTGCCGAACGTCATTGGCTGGCCTTTTTAGGGCCGACTCACTGAGCCCTGTATCTGACAGGGCCGCTCCCAACCCGCTTAGAGGATGATTGCGAACATGTACAAATTGACGGTTGACGGACTACACAAGAGTTACGGTACCCATGAAGTACTCAAGGGTGTTTCCCTGCACGCCAAAACGGGCGATGTCATAAGCCTGATCGGCGCGAGCGGTTCGGGAAAGAGTACATTCCTGCGCTGTATCAATTTTCTCGAAACACCCAACGACGGTGCCATGAGTTTGGATGGCAAACCAATTTGCATGGTTAAAAATCATGCTGGATTACGTGTGGCGGATGACCGCGAGCTGCAACGACTGCGTACCCGCTTGGCCATGGTCTTCCAGCATTTCAACCTGTGGGGACACATGACCGTGTTGGAAAACATCACCATTGCCCCGCGTCGGGTGCTAGGCGTCAGCAAAAAAGATGCAGAAGACCGTGCGCGGCGGTACTTGGATAAAGTCGGCTTGCCTGCCCGTGTTGCCGATCAGTTCCCTGCGTTTCTTTCCGGTGGTCAACAGCAGCGGGTAGCGATCGCCCGCGCCCTCGCCATGGAGCCCGAAGTCATGCTGTTCGACGAACCCACCTCGGCGCTTGACCCTGAGGTGGTGGGTGAGGTGCTCAAAGTCATCCAGGGGCTTGCTGAAGAGGGGCGCACCATGATCATGGTGACCCATGAAATGGGGTTTGCACGCAAAGTGTCGAACCAACTGCTGTTCCTTCATCAAGGACTGGTTGAAGAGCAGGGCGGACCTGAAATTCTGGATAACCCCAGAAGCGAGCGCCTGCAGCAGTTTCTGTCCAACGGGCTTAAGTGAAATGCCTTGGCTATGACCAGCAGAACAAAGAACCACGCGGCCCATGAGGGGTTGGGACGCATCGACGCGGCCATCGTCGACGTACTGCGCCGCAATGGACGCATCACCTATAAAAAACTCGCCTCACTGGTGCACTTGAGCGAGAGCCCTTGTCAGCAACGCGTTCGCAAGCTGGAGAGGCTGGGCGTCATCCGCGGTTACGGGGCATTTATTGACGAGCGCAAGCTATTACCCGGTTTATCACTGGTGGTTCTAGTGACACTGGCTGAGGGCAGGGGATGCAGCACGCAAAAGGTATTTGAGGCGCTTGTCAGTGCTTGCCCGCAAGTCATTGAGCGTCACCTGGTGAGTGGTGCGCTTGATTACTGCCTCCGAATACGCTGCCGGGATATGGAGCATTTCCGATCAGTCACTGAATCATGGCTGGAGAGCACTGAACTGCACCTCGAGAAACTGGTGGCCTATCCTCAGCTGGCCGTCATCAAGCCTTCATCGACGCACCTTGGTATCGAATAGCAATTACAACACTTCACGCCTAGAGATAAACCATGATGATTGCGAACCTGAAGTTCAGTCATAAGGTATTGCTTGCGGCATCATTCGTTGTTGTCGCAGCGCTTGCGCTTTTTACGCTTTACAACGACTCGATTCAGCGCAAAACCATTCGCTCGAACCTTGAAAACCACCTAGAGGAAATGAGCAAGATCACGGCTGCAAGCGTTCAGTCCTGGCTATCTGGGCGGGTACTTCTAATAGATCATGTTGCCCAGACGGTTGCCAATGATCCCGCGTCGCAAAACATCACGCGGCTGCTGGAGCAGAGGTCGTTGCTATCGACGTTTACCTTCACTTATCTAGGCAGTCGTAACGGTAGTTTTGTCATCCGGCCAAAGGACGATCTACCTGCTGATTACGATCCTCGCACCCGGCCTTGGTATACCGACGCAATGGCTGCAGGAGGGACAACGCTGACTGAGCCCTACCTCGATGTGACGACAGGGCAACTGATGATGACCATTGCAACGCCGGTCAGTCAGGACAGCCAGCCCCTCGGAGTGGTAGGCGGGGATCTTACACTGGAGACGCTGGCGACCATTGTCAGCTCGCTCGACCTAGATGGAATTGGCTATGCCTTTCTGGTCAACGCAGATGGCAGGGTGTTGGTTCATCCAGAAAAAGAACGGGTGATGAAGCAATTGAGCGATATTTACCCCCTGAACACGCCATCACTTAGATCCCATATCAGCGAGACGGAGCAGGACGGAAAACCTCAAATTTTGATGTTCTCGCCGATCAAGGGACTGCCTTCGGTGAACTGGTATATCGGTTTGTCCATCGACAAAAGCAAAGCTTATGCGGCACTTGATGATTTTCGCACTTCCGCCATTTTGTCGATGGTTATTGCCGTTGCGACCACGCTGCTTTTGCTGGGCTTGCTTATTCGCGTACTGATGCGGCCCCTGAGGTTGATAGGTACAACCATGCGGGATATTGCCCAGGGAGAGGGCGACCTTACCCGCCGCTTGAGTGCGCATTCGAAAGATGAGTTCGGAGAACTGGCCGCAGACTTCAACTTTTTCGTGGAACGTATTCAGCACTCAATACGTGAAGTGTCTTCTGCTACCGAGCATGTCAATGAAGTGGCCAAGCGTGTAATGCAGACCTCTAGTGCGTCAATGTCGAACTCGGACGACCAGGCCAATCGCACCAACAGTATTGCGGCCGCGATTAACGAACTCGGCGCGGCGGCCCAGGAAATCGCGCGTAACGCGGGTGACGCTTCCCTTCAGGCGTCGGATGCCCGGTGCCAGGCTGAAGATGGCCGCGAGGTGGTGACCCAAACGATAAATGCCATGGGCGCGCTCTCTGGGAAAATCCGCACGTCATGCAGCAACATAGAGGCGCTGAATGGCAAGACCGAAAATATCGGTCGAATTCTTGAAGTCATCAAGGGCATTTCCGAACAGACCAACCTGCTGGCACTCAATGCCGCGATCGAGGCCGCGCGGGCGGGTGAAGCCGGGCGTGGGTTTGCTGTTGTAGCTGACGAAGTTCGCAGCCTGGCTTACCGCACGCAGACGTCAGCCCAAGAGATCCATACAATGATTGCAGAGCTTCAGATGGGCGCACGTGAGGCGGTACTCACCATGAACGAAAGCGAGCGTTACAGTAAGGACGGCGTGATTATCGCCAACCAGGCCGGTGAACGGCTGGGCAGCGTCAGTCAGCGCATCGGCGAGATTGACGGAATCAACCAGTCGGTGGCGACAGCAACTGAAGAGCAAACTTCGGTCATCGGTTCACTGAACATCGACATCACCGAGATCAAAAACCTCAACCAGGAAGGGGTGGAAAACCTGCAGGCCACACTGCTTGCTTGTGACGATCTTGAACGACAAGCCACACGACTCAAGCAACTGGTGGATGGCTTTCGAATTTAGGCCATCCCTACAAGAGCAGGCATTGAATCACGCGCGTGAGAACAGCAGCTTAAAACCTGCTGCGCCAAAGACCAATGCAAGGGTGCCTTCAATCCATCGGCGCGCCCTGCGATAACCCCGAATCATCGGTGCCGTGGAGAACACGATCGCATAACCGCAGAAAATAGAAATACTCAACACAGCACAGCCAGCCAGGATGATCATAACTGTTTCAGGTGTCGCTTGTGGTCCCAGGCCGAGCGTCATCGTGGCGATCCAACCCAGTAATGCCTTTGGGTTGGTCAGGTGCATAAGCAAGCCCCGTTGGTAGAGGCCAAAACCCGAGATAGGCGGTGCTGTGGACAGCGTTTTCTCGATTTTCTCGTCAGGTGTCAGGGCAGAACGTCCCGCTTTCAGGGCTAGGAACAGCAAGTATGCTCCGCCGACGATCTTGAGCACGAAGAGTGCCTCTGCGAACTGAAGCAGAATGGCCGAGACGCCTGTGGCCGCCATCGATCCCCAAAAAAAAGAACCACTGATCACTCCGGCTGCAAGCATCAGCGCAGGTTTTCTGCCTTGGTGCATGGCAACGCCCATGATCCGCATATTGCTGGGCCCGGGGCTTGCCGCTCCAACAATGTAGGCGGTAAAAACGAGTAGAAGGTGGTGGAAATCAAATGACATCAGTCGACCCTCGAGCTGCTTGTAATAGCTCGCAGCTTAAGTGTTCATAAGCTATTCGTCATTGGGTTCTTTAGCTGAATTTTCTGGCTTATTTGATTCTCATCTCATGGGACTGGATCGCTCTCAATGGGATGTTTTCCATCGCCAACTTCCTGTAGTCCTACGCCGAGTTTGCCCCTGCCATTCCCGTCATCAGCGTGTGATTCTTCGAGATTTGGGCTGCTAGACCTTAGACTGGGGGCATCCTTTTCGAACCATCCAAAGCATGCCCTCAGATATGCCCCCAATGTAGCAATGCACTGGAGGTGGATGGATCTCCATGGTCTATGAAAAGGCAGAAATGATCAGCCGCACAGCCTGCCCAGCGACGCCTAGAGACTTTCAGGATCGCCAAAAAACATCTGAATCCGCGACCGCAACCAACGCTCCCCCGGATCATTATCCTGCGATCCACGCCACGCCATATGCAGCTCAAACGTACGCGTCGGTAGCGGCGGATCCTCCGCCCGCACGCCGCCGGCAGCCGTCAGTGCATCAGCGGTGTAATCCGGCACGGTCGCAACAATGTCAGTGCCCGCGAGTAATGTGCTCAAGCCATTGAACTGCGGCACAGCCAGTACCACGTGGCGTTTGCGGCCGAGTTTTTCCAGCTCTTCATCGATGAAGCCACTGAGGTCGCCGGCGAACGACACCAGCGCATGCGGACGTGCGCAATAGTCATCCAGGCTCAGCGGCCCCGGCACGGTGTCGGCGCGCAGCAGTTTCGGCTGGCTGCGCCGTAGCACCTTGCGCTTGGCGTTGGCCGGCAGGTCGGTGGTGTAGCTGACGCCGATGGAGATTTCGCCGGAGGCCAGCAGGCCCGGCATCAATATGTAGTTGACGCGACGCACGACGAGGACGATGCCCGGTGCTTCGGCGCGCAGGCGTTTGAGCAGCATCGGCAGCAGGGCGAATTCGACGTCGTCGGACAGGCCGATGCGAAACACCGAAGTGCTGGTGGCCGGGTCGAATTCCGCCGCGCGGCTGACAGCCGTTGAAATCGAGTCGAGCGCCGGGGAGAGCAGGGCGAAGATTTCCACCGCGCGGGCGGACGGTTCCATGCTGCGTCCGGTGCGCACGAACAACGGGTCATCGAACAGGCTGCGCAGGCGCGAGAGCGCCGCACTGATCGCCGGCTGGCCAAGAAACAGCTTCTCGGCGGCGCGGGTCACGCTGCGTTCGTGCATCAACGTTTCGAATACGATCAACAGGTTCAGGTCGACACGACGCAGGTCATTACGATTCATCTGGAGTCCTGGCAGAGTCATCAAGCTTGACGAGAGCGACCATATGAGAACAATGGCCGGCATGAATATTACGGGGAAAGGCTGGTACTCTGCACCGCTAAATTCAGCTTTACCGGGCCGGTTGCGGTATTTTTTCATCGATTTTGCCAATGCCGTTCATACTGCGGAATCAATGACAGGCATGTCGACTATTAATAGCCACTGATAGTCTTGGGTCAAAAGCCCAGATAGAGTTCAGGGCATTAGAGGTTACTTTGACGAGGTTTGCGATGTCCCGCACGATCCGTTTTCACAAGTTTGGTCCGGCCGAGGTGCTCAAATGCGAAGAGCATGCGGCCGCTCAGCCAGGTCCTGGCGAAGTGCAGGTGCGTGTCGAGGCGATCGGCATCAGCTGGTACGACATTCTCTGGCGTCAGAACCTGGCCTCGTCCCAGGCACGCCTGCCGTCCGGTCTCGGCCATGAAATGGCCGGTGTGGTGACCGCCGTCGGTGACGGTGTGGACGATCTGTCGGTGGGCGACAAGGTGGCGAGTTTTCCGGCCGAAAGCCCGAACGACTACCCGGTGTATGGCGAGCAGATCGTGCTGCCACGCACCGCGCTGACCCGCTATCCGGATGTGCTCAGCCCGGTCGAAGCCAGCGTGCATTACACACCGCTGTTGATCGCCTATTTCGCTTATGCCGATCTGGCGCGGGTCAAACCCGGGCAGTTTGCCCTGGTCACTGATGCCAGCCACTGCGCCGGTCCTTCCTTTGTCCAGCTGGGCAAGGCCATGGGTGTACGGGTGATTGCCGCGACGAAAACCGCAGAGGAACGTGAATACCTGCTGTCCCTGGGCGCCGAGAAAGTCATTGTTACCGAGGAAGAAGATCTGTTGATGCGAATCAACAAGATCACTGACAACCGTGGTGTCGATGTGGTGTTCGACGGTCTTGGTGGTCCGCAGATGTCGTTGCTCGGCGATGTGCTCGCACCGCGTGGCAGCCTCGTTCTGTATGGCCTGCAAGGCGGGAACCAGACACCTTTCCCGGCCTGCGCGGCGTTCCAGAAGAACATCCAGTTCTTCGTGCACTGTATCGGTAATTTCACCGGTAAACCAGAGTTGGGCATTGTTCAGGATCACGTCGCCTTGCAACGTGCCCTGCGTGATATCAATCAGTTGACGGCTGACCGCGTGCTGCTGCCACTCAAGACTCGGGTCTTCCCGTTCAACGATTTCGTCGAAGCACACCGCTATATGGACGAATGCCCATGCCGTGAACGGGTCGCCCTGCAGGTCGAACCCGCGTAATTCCCTCCGAACAGAGTCCGTGACCCCCACGGACTCTTGCGTTTTACCCCTCGCAAATAATCAGACATACCGAGCATGGTGCGTGGCCGGTTGTACATCTGAACCGGTTTTTGTCTGCCATCTGTATCTTCTAATCGTCATATAAGCCCTGATAATTGAATGATTACTTTCATCTCAAGGAATGAGCCATGTCTGTGCATTCTGTTTTCCGTTGCGCGTTTAATATGTTCTCTCGTGGGCGATATACCGATTTCTGTTTAATGGCCGTAGGTTATTTCCTATTGTCGTTCTGCTTTTCTTGTACTCAATATTCGTGGGACGCTGTAAGAAGTTTCCTCAGATATTTTTGTGCCCGGAAAAACTCAATGGTGGCGGGGGTTTGCGTCACCTAGGGTGGTGGCTCTACCGACTTCTTCGCGTCAAGTGTTTCAAATAACTACAAAACCATAAGTGTTAGTATTTGATCGTCTATTACTTATTGATGAATTTATTGCGCCAGCGTCATCGCTGATGCGCGATATGAATTTTTTACGCCGGGTAAAGTACTGATGAGCACGATCCATGATCAGGCAATGAACTATGTCTACCAGCAGGTATTGCAGCGTCTGTTGAGTTTCTTTTCGAGAGCCGAACGGACAGCGCTGCAATTGCTGATTCAACGGCTGGTGGTCGCCGCCGGAGGAATGGAGCGCATGGGTGACTACAAGGTCATGGTGACACCGTCCGGTACCCGTGACAGTTGCTACACCCTGGCGCTGCTGCGCGCCGCGCAGCTGAGTATCGCCGGCCGCGCACCGGCCACTTTTCAGTTGCGTGTGGCCATGTTGCGCAGGAGCGAATCGGGGGCGGCATCCAGCAATATGCACCGCAGTTTCGCTGCCCTGTTCCTGTATGACGACCCGCGTGTCGAGTTGCTGATGGTGGATCATCGTCACGTGTTGCCATTCGATCACCTGGCGCCACCTGACAAGGACAGTACGCAAGCCAATCGCACCAACCTGCTGATGATGGGGCATCGACGGGCCAGGGACGAGAAGCTCGAGTTGTGGGACGACGCCTGCCTGGCCTGGGCGGAGTTTTGCGGGCAGATCGCTCGCTGGGGCAACGGTGTTGATGCCTGGGTGGCGAGTGAGTCGCTGCGACGCCAGAAACAATTCATCGACAACCTCGATCATGCGGTGCAAAAGGCAGGCATCGGTGCGCTACCGCCCAATACCGGGACATTCGATGAATTGTTCGCCCTGCTCGACGGGCTGGGAGGGGACTTGTACCGCGGTTTTTACGCCGAAGCCGAACGGTTGTGCTGGCGTCCCGAGGACAGTTTCGAGTCCTGCCGTCGCACCACGTTTGTCGACATTCACGACATGGCGGTGGGCAACCTGGAAGAGCGCTGGCCGCTGCTCAGCGAGTTTCTCGGGTTCCAGGCCGAGGAATGGGTGTTCCACCAGGGCGGGGGCGAATACGCCGACCCATTGATCGAGGCCCATTTGCGCGGGCTGGAGGCCGAGTTCGTCGATGGCCGCAGCTATGAAGCCGGGTTTTCGCAACATGTTCAGCACATGCTGGTGACGATGCAGCAGCAACGGGTTCCGGAAGCGGTATGCGAGCAGATGATTGCCCGATTGGGACAGCCACCCGCGCTTGATGAGCTGCGCGAGTCGGCGGCGAACTGCATTCAAACAACGTACGGCTTGAATGAAACCCAATGGGTCTGCCTGTTGTTCTCGCCTTTTATCAACCGTGGAGCCAGCCTCGAACGGTTCCTGCGCAGCTGTCATCCCGGCATGTTGGTGGCGATGCCCGATCTGCATAGGGCCATGCAGGGGCTGCACGGCCCGGAGCAAGTGCTGCAATGGATGACGGATGTCAGTGGATTGCCGGTCAGGCTGATCTGTCGTCTCTACGCCATGGAGTCATTGCCGGTGCGCGGGGCAGGTCTGCACGCAACGGATACCGCACTGCAAACTGCAGGACCTGATGGTATCGACGCCAGCATGGGTGACCGGTCAGCGGAACGTTGAGGTGAGCGATCAATTTTTCCCCGCATCGGTGTCAATGGTATTGGGCTCATGAAAGCAGTGCGGGAGTCGGGTTTCGCTTATCAGGCCGTCTATCGCTACTTGATACGACTGATCGCGGATTCGGCCGAAGCAGGCAACCTCAGGCTGCCGTCACTGCGGCAGTTGGCAGATCGCCTGAACGTATCGATCTCGACCATTCAATACGCGTATTCGCTGCTGGAGAAAGAAGGGCGGGTCTATTCCGTCGCCAAGTCCGGGTACTACGCCCAAGCGGTTGCGGGGCTGACACCTCAGGCCGTTGGCAACGATCTGCTTGAGGCGCTCTACGTCAATGCGCGACGCCCGGGGATGCGCTTGTTGAGCGCAGAAGACCCGGTTTCAGTGCAATCGCTGGACAGTCCATTGCTGTTGCTGGAACGCGAACTGCTGCGTCAGTACCCCCGCAAGCCGCCGTTGCTCGATCAGCCCTGCGGTGAGCTGGAGTTGCGCGCCGTCCTCGCGGCTCGTTACACCACCTCGCCGAGACAGTGCTGGCACGCCGAGGATGTCTATATCGGCGCGGATTTGCGCGGAGTACTGGAGATCCTGGTGGCTGTTCTGCAGCTCAAACACGCCACCATTCTGGTCGAGTCGCCCTGTGACTGGGTGATATTGCGATTGCTGCAGGCGGCAGAGGTGCGGGTGATCGAACTGCCGTTGCAGGCCTGTGGAGGGCTGGAACCGCAACGCCTGGAAGCACTGCTCAACACTGAAAACGTACGGTTGATTCTGCTGTCTTCGGGCTTGTCCATGCCGCGCGGTACGCAGGCTCCTGCGGAAAACCGCAACATCATCGCCAGCATGCTTGCCGAACATGGCACCTGGGTGCTGGAGAACGATTGCTATGGCGAGCTTGGCGAGATCATGGGCGACGAGCGTTTGCGTGATCGGCTGGATCCTGACCGGCTGTTGATCTTCTCAACGTTCGAGAAAACCATCGGCATCGAGGCACCTTACGGGTTCGTACTGTCGCGCCAATGGAAAAGCGAACTGTTGCGGCATTTTCTGATGCGCTCGTTCCGACTGTCACCCATCCGCCAGAAGGCGATTGCCCGACTGTACGCAAACGGTCGGGTTGATCAGCATCTGAATGTGCTGCGCCGGCTGCTCAAGGAGCGTCGAACCCCGATGATCCACTTGCTGCGCGAGCGCTTGGGTGATGCGCTGCAGGTTGTCGAGCCGCAGGGCGGTGCGACGGTCTGGGTGCGGGCGCTGCGTCCGGTGGAGATGCGCGATGTGTTTCAGCGCCTGCTCAGGCAACAGGTATTGATCGCGCCGGGCGAACTGTTCAGCTTGCAGGGATTGCACCGTCGTCATCTGCGCCTGAACCTGCTGGATCATGGCGAAACCGGGTTGGCCGTAGCGATCGCCTTGTTGGCTGATGCACTGCGGCTGGCACCGCTTGAATGAACGTTGAAATCTGTCGGATAGATCCCGTCGCGCTGCGGTCAAACTGCCAGTAAACTGCGCTGTATTTCCTGAACCACTCTATTTCAGAGGTTTTGCATGACTATCAGTCCTTTTGCGGGCAAACCGGCACCGGCAGAATTGTTGGTCGATATCCCGCGACTGGTAACGGCTTATTACACCGGCCAACCGGACGCTTCGATTTCCACCCAGCGTGTGGCGTTTGGTACTTCCGGTCACCGCGGCAGCTCTTTCGATCTGAGTTTCAATGAATGGCACGTTCTGGCAATCAGCCAGGCGATCTGCCTGTACCGCGAAGCCCAGGGCATCGATGGCCCGTTGTTCGTCGGTATCGACACCCATGCGCTGTCGACCCCGGCCGGCGCCAGTGCGCTGGAGGTGCTTGCGGCCAATGGCGTGACCGTCATGATCGCCGAAGGTGACGAATACACGCCGACACCTGCGGTTTCACATGCAATTCTCTGCTACAACCGTGGCCGCACCTCGGGCCTGGCCGATGGCATCGTGATTACGCCGTCGCACAACCCGCCACAAAGCGGGGGTTACAAATACAACCCTACCAACGGCGGCCCGGCCGATACCCACATCACCAAGTGGATCGAAGCCAAGGCCAACGAACTGCTGGCCAACAAACTGGCAGGTGTCAAACGCATCAGCTACGAGCAGGCGCTCAAGGCCAGTACCACCCACCGTCATGACTATCTGAACACTTACGTCGCTGACCTGATCAATGTGATCGACTTCGATGCCATCCGTGATGCCAAGCTGCGTCTGGGCGTAGACCCGTTGGGCGGAGCAGGGGTGCGCTACTGGTCGGCGATTGCCGAGCATTACCGTCTCGATCTGGATGTGGTGAACAAGCAGGTCGATCCGACTTTCCGCTTCATGACGGTCGACTGGGATGGACAGATTCGCATGGACCCGTCGTCCAGCCATGCCATGCAAGGTTTGATCGGCCTCAAGGAACGTTACGACGTGGCCTTCGCCTGCGACCCGGATCACGATCGTCATGGCATCGTCACTCCGTCGGGTGGTCTGCTGGCACCGAACAACTATCTGGCGGTGTCCATCGACTATCTGTTCCAGAACCGTCCGCAATGGCGCGCCGCCGCCGCCGTGGGTAAAACCGTGGTCAGCAGTGGCCTGATCGATCGCGTGGCCAAGCGCCTGGGACGTCGTCTGTACGAAGTGCCGGTCGGTTTCAAATGGTTTGCCGATGGCCTGTTCGATGGCTCGCTGGGTTTTGGTGGCGAGGAGAGTGCTGGCGCTTCGTTCCTGCGCAAGGATGGCGGCGTCTGGAGCACCGACAAGGACGGTCTGATTCCGGCGTTGCTGGCGGCCGAAATGACCGCTCGTACCGGCCGTGATCCAAGCCAGGCCTATCGCGCCCTGACCGATGAACTCGGCGAACCGTTCTCGGTGCGCGTCGATGCCAAGGCCAACCCTGAGCAGAAAGCCCTGCTGAGCAAGCTGTCGCCTGAGCAAGTGACGTCGACCGAGCTGGCAGGCGAGAAGATTCAGAGCATTCTCAGCCATGCGCCGGGCAACGATCAGGCCATTGGTGGTCTGAAGGTGATGACCGAAAACGGCTGGTTCGCCGCGCGACCTTCGGGCACCGAAGACATCTACAAGATCTACGCCGAAAGCTTCATTGGCGACGACCACCTCAAGCAACTGGTGGCTGAAGCGCAAACCCTGGTGGATGGTGCTATTTCTACGAAATAGTACTAATCACCGAAAAACTGTGGCGAGGGAGCTTGCTCCCGCTCGGCTGCGAAGCAGTCGCAAAAACAGGGACGCTTCGCGCCCCGGCGGGAGCAAGCTCCCTCGCCACAAGGTTGGCGGCCGTTAAATCACGTGTAAAAAGGGTGACCCAATTGGTCACCCTTTTTCATACCCGCAATCTAAGCCAGATCCACCAAGACGATTTCGCTGTCTTCCAGCGCCGTCACCGTGAGCACCGACTCATGCTCGACGGCAACGCCATCGCGAGCTTGTGCGCGCAAGCCATTGACTTCAATCAGACCGGTGGCGGGTACCAGATACGCTCGACGTCCGGCATCCAGCTGATATTCAGCTGTTTCTCCGGCCTTGAGATTGGCCGCGACCAAACGCGCATCACCGCGAATGCGCAGGCTCTGGTCGTCGCCATCCTTGCCGCTGGCCAGGGTCACGAAGCCTTCGCGCTGGCCTTTGGGGAAAGGTTTGGCACCCCATGAAGGTGGCGCGCCAGTTTCCGTCGGCAAAATCCAGATCTGGAAAATTCGCGTTTCTTTGTCTTCCAGGTTGTATTCGCTGTGAGCGATGCCGGTACCGGCGCTCATGACCTGCACGTCGCCGGCTTCAGTGCGTCCCTTGTTGCCAAGGTTGTCCTGGTGGGTAATCGCACCTTCACGCACGTAGGTGATGATTTCCATGTCGCGGTGCGGGTGCAGCGGGAAACCGGTGCCGGCGGCGATCACGTCATCGTTCCACACCCGCAGATTGCCCCAGTTCATGCGTTGCGGGTCGTAGTATTCGGCGAACGAAAAGTGGTGATGGGCATCCAACCAGCCGTGATGAGCGCCGCCCAGCGTGTTGAAAGGTCTGAGTTCAAGCATGATCGTCTCCTCAAAAGGTTCGTCATGGGGCGTAACGCCAGAGCCACGAAGCGAGACCGTCGGTTAATGACGGGCATCATTCATCAGTCAACCATCGAGAAAAAGCGTAAAAAGTGCGGCATTCTCATCGAATTCGTTGATGGGAAACCGGCTCGAAACGATCTCACCCAACTTTCAGTTCATCGCCTAAACCAATGACCTGTAAGCATTTCGCTAGAACTCATGGGCAAATAAAGACACCATAGCCCCAACAGCCTCACACACTGGAGCCCCTCAGCGTGGCGCAACACACTCTTGATCTTCCTCCCGAACTTCGTCCATTGGCCGAAATGCCTTGGTTCAAGCGGCTGGCCGCGCGCTTCTTCGGCCATGGCCTGACGCGTTTGCGCGCCCAGCACCGTGCCTCTTGGCTACACGGCCAGGCTGACGGTTTTCGCAGCGGCCACACTGCGGGTGTGGAGTACGGTTTCAAGGAGGGAAAACTTGAAGGGCTGGAGGAAGGTCGCCAGGTTCTATTGATTCGCGACAGCCGCAGCACCGAGCATCGTCCGCCGAGCGTCGATAATCATCTGTTCGACGACTGGCGCCTGCCACTCAGTGCCGAGCTGAAGAAACGCATGAAAGCCGACGTAGCGCGCCTGCTGCCCGCGCATGCCCAGCCAAGCCTCGCACAATGGAAGATGATCTTCAGCGACACTCCCTCGACTTCGGTGATCGCCGGGGCCGGGGCAGGCAAGTCGACCACGCTGGTGCTGCGTATCCTGTTGCTCACGCATTATCTGGGCTTTGAGCTGGATTCGATGACCGTGGTGACCTTCACTCGTGAGTCGCGCAAGGATTTCATCAATAAGCTGATCGAGATGTTCGCGCTGTGGGGCCAACCGTTAAGCCTGAAACAGGCGCGGGAACTGGTGCGCACCTTTCACTCACGCATTTTGCCGATGGTCCGCAGCCTGCCGGGGTTCGAGCGCTTGCAGGCTTTTGAAAATCTCAGCAATCGGCCACAAGGTGCTGACGAAGAGGTCGACAGCAACCCGTTCGATCTGCGCATCAACGATGCCCAACGCCAGCAGCTCAACGCTTGCTACCACCGGTTATTCAATGATGACGAACGTTTCCGCCAGTTGATTCAGCCATTGGCCAAGGCGGGTTTGCAGCTCAAGGAACTGGAGCGCGATCATCCTGACGTGCAAAAGCGCGTAGCAGTGACCGAGCTGGCGGCCAAGCGCGACGAGGAACTGTGCGACGCCATCGAAGACCTTTGGTTTCGTGCCGGTGCCTGGCCGATCAAAGGCATCGAACCCAGCCGCCAGACCTTCGAGATCAATGGGTCGACCTTTCACTGCCATGGCTATATTCCCAGCCTCGATGCCTGGGTGGTACTCGGCTTCGATCCCCGGGAAAACCCGCAAATCTGCCGTCCCAACGCCAAACTCAGCGTGCGCGCTGAATGGGCTGTGAAGCGCACCCTGTTTCAAGCTTTCTGTCGCAAGCCATTGATTTGGCTGGACACATACGAGGCATCAAAGCGGGTTTTGTCGACATTGGCCGGTGACGCAAGCGCCGGGCCGGGGTTTGATTACAAGGTCAAAGGCGAGTTGGCTTCAGCGCCGCTACTGGACTGTTTTGTCGCGGCGGCCGGCTTTATCGAAAACCTTGGGCTGGACGTGCCGGATGCCGTCGGCCGCATGAGTTTTGCCAAAGACGATCCCGACCGGTTTTTCTTCGAAGCGCTGAGCCTGTTCTGGCGTGCCCTTGAAGATCATCTGCTCGATCAGAAGCCGCCAGTGATGACCTACAACCGCATGTTTGCGCTGTTCAGCGAACATTCGCCGGAGAATCTCAAGCTGCTCAGCAATGAGCTGCTGCGACCGATGTCGCACCTGATGATTGACGAGTTTCAGGACGTATCGCCGCAGATCGTTTCGTGGATTCGCGCCAGCCTGACGGAAATCCGCAGTCGCGGCCCGGCCATGCACGTCGGGCGGGGCGCGCAACGTTCGTCGTTGCTGTGCGTCGGTGACGACTGGCAATCGATCTACGGCTGGCGCGGCAGTTCGCCGAGTTACTTCATGGAGTTCAACAAGGAATTCCCGTCACCGAGCACTACACGGGTGATGCTCAGCGACAACTATCGCAGCCATCAGCACATCATCGATGCTGCGGAACACATCGTCCGCGCTGCGCCGGCAATTCCCGGGAAGAAGGCCAAGGCCAGCGGTGCCCCCAAGGCATTGCAGCCAGTCAATGTGCTGGAACGCGATGATCAGGCTTTGGGGCAGCGCCTGGCTGAACATTACAATCGCGGCGATTCAATCTTGATGCTTTATCGAAAAAGCAGTGATAAATCATTGATTGAGCAGCATATTCAGCCTGTAGTTAATGTTGATTCGAGTTTGCCGTACGAGGCTCGTCGCCTGAAGCAATTGACCTTCCACAGTGCCAAAGGTCTGCAAGCCGATGCGGTGTTTCTGCTGGGTGATTGCCAGCATCTGACCAGTTCGCCGTACAAGAACCAGGTGTATCGCATGGCTGGCCTGGGCAAGGCTGGCGACAGCGAGCCTTATGACTCGGCGCAGAAGGACGAGATCCTGCGGCTGGCCTACGTTGGCATCACACGGGCGGTCAGTCATTGCTACTGGTATGTCGAGCCGCAGGACACCCAGGCAGTCAACATGCCCAGAGCGTCTGACCGCGTAGCCCAAGGCAAGGCGTTCTTCGTCGATCAGCGAAAACAGCCGCAAACCGCATAACACGCACGCGCAAAAAAGCCCGCCTAAATTGGCGGGCTTTTTTATTAAAAACAGCAGGTTAAGCGTAACTCCTGAAGGATTCCGGAGGAATGAAAGCCTCCAGTTCATCTTCCACCGCTTCGATAATGCGCTCGACATCCGCCGCGTTCATCACCGTGGCACACGGAATGCCCGCGATGGCGATCATGGTTTCGCCGCTGGCACGATCAAACAGACGAGCAATCATGCTGCCCGGTGCATCCATCGTCGCTTCGAAACCCATGGGATGAAAATGCCAGCGCATCAGCTGGCACGCGTTAGGGAACGTGACTTTACTGGAACCTTTATTCATGTGTTGCCCGCCTTCTTCATCGAGCGCTTCCGTTTGCTCATGTTAGGTGGGAAGAGCCTTCATTGGCTCAACCGGTCAGTGAGGTTAAAAGTAGCATCCGCATGTGAATTTTCCGTGAGATTTTTCAGTTCATTTTGCGATTGCTTCGCATTTTTTGATGTAAGTCACGCCTTGAACAGTCATCGCCAAAAGGCCACTACGGTTTGCTCGTTGATCGTTTCGACGAAGTTGGGCAAGCTCGACTCTTTTGCGCAGAGCCCTTTATGCACGCCGACGATGACGGCCCAGAACAGACCCCGGCCACGGCTGCCACGGTCATGCGCTATCACCTGAGCTGGAAACACCGCGATCTGGACAGCGTCATGGCGCTGTATCACCCGGACGTCCAGTACAACGATTTCTTCCAGAACCGGATCCTCGGCCTCGACGAATTGCGCGAGTACGTGCGCGTGAGCATGCCGCGAGAATCCGACGAAGCGCTGGAGCATTGCGACCGGATTCGCGTGGATGGCAACACCGCCTTCATTCAGTACGAAGTGACCCTGCGCGGCGGCGACGGGCTGGTGTCGTTCCGTTCCAGCGAAGCGATCACGGTCAAGGACGGATTGATCTGGCGGGTCAACGAATACGCTTCGCTGGTTCGCGCACAAACCAATGGCGCCGCCGCACCGAGTGAGCGCCCGGCGGTGAGTCGCCTGGGGCTGTCACCGCGCCAGATCAGTTTCATGGCCGAAGACCTGCAGCAGTACTTCGAACGCCAGCAACCGTATCTCGACCCGGAACTGGACCTGCAACGGGTGGCAAAGGAGTGCGGATACAGCCGCAATCAGATTTCCTACCTGCTCAATCAGGTGCTGGGTCAGAGCTTTTACCGCTACGTCAATCAGGCGCGCCTGCAGCACTTGCTCAAGTCGCTGGATCAGGCCACGCCACCGCTGCGTATCGACGAACTGGCGTTTGCCGCCGGTTTCAACTCGCTGTCAGCGTTCTACAGTTGTTTCCGCCAACACACCGGTCAGTCGCCGAAGGCCTACGCCAAACAAATTTCTTTGCGGGCACGCGCGCAAGACAGTCATTGAAGTCACGCACTAGGATCGACGCCATCGAAGGTTTTCAGTGGCGGAGTCTTGCATGCCGGCGTGGCGCACTATCAGTTTGTGGATGGATCAACTCGACGAGCCGCTCACCGCGCGGCCGGCGCTGGAGCAGGATCTGGATGTCGACGTGGCCATCATCGGCGCCGGTTACACCGGGCTGTGGACCGCGTACTACCTGAAAAAACTCGCTCCGGGTCTGGATATCGCCATCGTCGAGGCGCAAACCGCCGGATTCGGTGCGTCCGGGCGCAATGGCGGCTGGCTGATGGGCAACCTGCTGGGCGAGGATCGACTGCTCGCCGGGCTCTCTCCAGAACAACGTCGCGCCTCGTTTGATCTGCTGCACAGCATCCCGGATGAAGTGGAAGTTGTCCTCGAACGTGAGGGTATCCACTGCGATTACCGCAAGGGCGGGGTGCTGTACTGCGCCGCCCGCTACCCGGAGCAGGAAGCCAGCCTGCGCGAATACCTCGACAAACTGCACGCCCAGGGTCTGACCGACAACGATTACCGCTGGCTGAGCCCCGAGCAACTGGCGCAACAGATTCGCGTGGCGAAACCCTACGGCGGCATCTATGCACCGCACGTGGCGACCATTCACCCGGCGAAACTGGTGCGCGGTCTGGCGCGTACCGTGCAGAACATGGGCGTGAAGATCTACGAAAACAGCCCCGTAACGCATTGGCAGTCCGGCAGTTTGCGCACGGCCAGGGCCAGTGTGCGCAGTCGCTGGATCGTGCCGGCGGTCGAAGGCTATTCGGTCACGCTGCCACCGTTGGGTCGCTATCAGTTGCCGGTGCAAAGCCTGATTGTCGCCACCGAACCGTTGTCGGCAGCGACCTGGGATGAAATCGGCCTCAACCGTGGCCAGGCGTTCAGCGAGTTCAGCCGTCAGGTCACCTATGGCCAGCGCAGTGCCGACAACCGTCTGATCTTCGGTGCCCGCGGCGGTTATCAGTTCGCCGGCAAGTTGCGCCATAACTTCGATCTGACCCGAGATGAAGTCGAGCTGCGGCGTTATCTGTTCGGCGAACTGTTCCCGCAACTGAAAAACGTGCAGATCACCCACGCCTGGGGCGGTAACCTCGGCATGTCGCGGCACTTCAAGCCGCACATGCTCTGCGATCGCGCCAATGGCATCGCGCTGTCCGGCGGCTATGGCGGGGAGGGTGTGGGGGCCAGCAATCTCGGCGGTCGCACCCTGGCCGATCTGATTCTTGAGCGTGATACCGAACTGGTGCACCAGCCGTGGGTGCTGCCGGACGGCGGGATCCATGCGCTGCGCGCCTGGGAACCGGAGCCGTGCCGCTGGCTCGGTTACAACGCGATCATCAAAAGTTTTGTCCACGAAGACCAGACCCTGGCCAATCCGGCCAGCGCACCGTGGCGGCGCAAGCTGGCCAGTCAGGTCGCGGGCTTCATGGAAGGTTTCATGCACTAACCGCCGTTTTCTTCACAAGACAGGTCTCACCATGAGCATTACGCAGTTCAAGAACACCGCCAGCCTGCAACTGGATGAATCCAACCCGGTCGCCGCGCCAATCGGCGAGCCGGTCGCGATTGCCTCGACCACCAGCGTCGAGCGCGATGACGGCGTCGAAACCGGCGTCTGGGAATGCACCCCGGGGCGCTGGCGCCGGCAGATCACCGCGCAGGAGTTCTGCCATTTCATTTCCGGGCGTTGCACGTTCACCCCCGACGACGGCAGCGAAACCCTGCACATACAAGGTGGCGACGCACTGATGTTGCCGGCCAACACGCTCGGCATCTGGGATATCCAGGAGACCGTGCGCAAGACCTACGTCCTTATTTTCTGATTGTTTGATCCTTTGATTGCCTGCCAACAAAAATAGCCACTACAGGAATCACCTCATGATCCAGAAAACCCTCGCTCTGGCGCCGCTGCTGCTGGTCGCCTCTATCAGTCATGCCGCCGAAACGGTGAAGATTTACAACTGGTCCGACTACATCGCGCCGGACACTACGAAAAACTTCCAGAAAGACACCGGCATCGGCGTCACCTATGACGTCTACGACAGCAACGAAACCCTCGACGGCAAGTTGATGACCGGCAAATCCGGTTATGACGTGGTGTTCCCTTCCAACCACTTCATGGCCCGGCAGATCCAGGGCGGGGCGCTGAAGAAGCTCGACAAGAGCCAGTTACCGAACTGGAAGAACCTCAACCCGGTATTGCTCAAGGCCTTGCAGGTCAACGACCCGAACAACGAGCACGGCTTTCCGTATCTGTGGGGCAGCACCGGCATCGGCTACAACGTCGCCAAGGTCAAAGCGGTGCTGGGTGATAACGCGCCAGTGGATTCCTGGGACCTGATCTTCAAGCCCGAATACATGGAAAAACTGCAGAAGTGCGGCGTGGCGATTCTCGATAACGGCCCGGAACTGCTGCCGGCAGCGCTGAATTACCTGGGCTTGCCGCCGCACAGCAAGAACCCCGAGGACTACAAGAAAGCCGAAGCACTGCTGATGAAAGTGCGCCCTTATGTCAGTTACTTCCATTCCTCGAAGTACACCAGCGACCTGGCCAATGGCGATATCTGCGTGGCGGTCGGTTTTTCCGGTGACATCCTGCAAGCGGAAAACCGCGCCAAGGAGGCGAAGAACGGTATCGACATCGGCTATGCGATTCCCAAGGAAGGCGCCGCCATCTGGTTCGACATGGTCGCCATGCCCGCCGATGCACCGGACGAGAAGGCCGGTTACGCGTTCATGAACTACCTGCTGCGCCCGGACGTGATGGCCGGTATCAGCAATTACGTGCACTACGCCAATGGCAACCAACAGGCCGATGGCCTGATCGATCCGGCAATCAAGGGTGACACCAAGGTCTATCCGAGCCCGGAGATGATGGGCAAGCTGTTTGCGCTGGAGGCCATGCCGCTGAACATTGACCGGATCCGCACGCGGGTGTGGAACAAGATTCGCACCGGTAGCTGAGCCAACCCCAAACCCTGTAGGAGCTGCCGCAGGCTGCGATCTTTTGATCTTGAAACCCCAAAGATCGCAGCCTCGTTCCACTCGACAGCTCCTACAGGAATAGGGGATCAGGCCTTATTAAATAGTTGATATCAATACACTGGCATCGCACTAATAGAGTGCAGGAAAGTGAGACGTACCCATCAAAAAGCAACTTACCAATATTTAATATTTAAATAGAAAATCGTCAGACAATTGGGCGATGCCTAATCCGTTAAAACAATCTTTTGACCCCGCAGGCTTTGTTTACGGCAGTTTTGCGCAACAGTGCAATTTGATCTCAAAAAAACGCTAGACGACAGATTTCAAATTGTGTCAGGTTTCTTACGCCTTCATTGGGCGAGTGATAGGACGATCTCGCCAGGGATTGTCGCTATCTGACAAAAACTGTTCCATTGCTAAACAAGGAAGTGTGTTTATGTCGAAAGTAAAAGCTAATGCTGTTGATATCACCGCAGACACATTCGTGCCTGTCGGCGCAGCGCAATCTCTGGCTGCGACCAGCTCTGCCTGGAACCAGATCAACAGCTTCAGCCATCAATACGATCGTGGCGGCAACCTCACGGTCAATGGCAAACCCTCCTTCTCGGTGGATCAAGCCGCCACTCAACTGTTGCGCGACGGTGCCTCCTGGCACGACCTCGACAACAGCGGCAAGATCGAACTGACCTACACCTTTCTGACCGCCAAAACCGCTAACTTCAGCGGCCTCGGCGTCACCGGTTTCAGTCAGTTCAGTGCCCTGCAGAAGGCCCAGGCCGTGCTCGCCATGCAATCCTGGGCGGATGTCGCCAACGTTACGTTCACCGAAGCATCCCGCGGTGGCGACGGTCACATGACCTTCGGCAACTACAGCGGCGGCCAGGAAGGCGCGGCGGCGTTTGCGTTCCTGCCAGGCACCGAGCCAGGCTATGACGGTCAGTCCTGGTACCTGACCGGCAGTGGCTACGACGTCAACAAAACCCCGGGTCTGAACAATTACGGGCGTCAAACCCTGACCCATGAAATCGGCCACACCCTGGGCCTGTCTCACCCTGGCGACTACAACGCCGGCGAAGGCAACCCGACTTACAAGGATGCTTCCTACGGGCAAGACACCCGCGGTTACAGCCTTATGAGTTACTGGAGTGAAAGCAACACCGCCCAGAACTTCAGTAAGGGCGGTGTGGAAGCCTATGCCTCCGGCCCGCTGATGGATGACATCGCAGCGATCCAGAAGCTGTACGGCGCCAACCTGAACACCCGTGCCGGTGACACCACCTACGGCTTCAACTCCAACGCCGGGCGCGATTTCCTCAGCGCCTCGTCGTCGAGCGACAAGCTGGTGTTCTCGGTGTGGGATGCGGGCGGCAAGGACACCTTCGACTTCTCGGGTTTCACCCAGAATCAGAAGATCAACCTTAACGAAGCCTCGTTCTCCGACGTTGGCGGCATGATCGGTAACGTGTCCATTGCCAAGGGCGTGACCATCGAGAACGCCATCGGCGGTTCGGGCAACGACCTGCTGATCGGTAACAGTGCGTCCAACGAGCTGAAGGGCGGTGCCGGCAACGACATCATCTACGGCGCCGGTGGTGCGGACAAACTGTGGGGCGGTTCGGGTTCGGACACCTTCGTGTTCGCGTCCAGCTCCGACTCCAAGCCGGGTGCGGTCGATCAGATCCTCGATTTCGTCAGCGGTCTGGACAAAATCGACCTGAGCGCCATCACCAATGGTTCCGGCCTGCACTTTGTCAGCAGCTTCACCGGTTCGGCCGGCGACGCGATCCTGACCTCGTCGGGTGGTAACAGCCTGTTGTCGGTGGACTTCTCCGGGCACGGCGTGGCGGACTTCCAGGTCAGCACCGTGGGCCAGGCAGCGACCAGCGACATCGTGGCGTGATGTGAAACAGGGAAGCGGCGCTTGATGCGCCGCTTTCTTTACTTGCATCGTCTTGGCCGCTGGGCAAGGCTACGGGCCGGAGCGAATTTTCTGATGATCTATAAAGCTTTTACCTACAAGGCAATGGCGTGGCTTTCGGCGGCGCTGATCATGATTTCTGGAGAAACAACCATGGCAAGCAGCCTCAGACTTGAAGATCCATCGGTGTTTGCCGGGCAATGGCAGGCCGTATTGACTGCAACGGACGACGCCCCGCAGGCGCAGGCATTACAGGACAAGCCGTCGAACACCTGCCTGATTGACCTTGAACCGAACCAGACGCTGGGCAAGGGCGCCGAATGCCTGGGGGCATGGCTTGAGCAAGCGCCGATTGGCTGGTTCCCTGATCCGGACGGCCTGTCGATTACCGGCAAGGAAGGTTCAAGAATCCAGTTCTTCAGCCGACAACGTGATGGGCTTTATCTGAGCACTTTGAAGTCGGGGCTGGTGATTACGCTCACGCGCCATACGCCACAACCGTGAACAGCGGGACCGACTGAGCAGTTGAATATAAGGTTTGATGTTGCAGTTATAAGCAACAGTTCAATGCAACGAATGGCGTTTGAAATGTTGAAAGTTGTTATTGAAGTGTAAATGCAAGTTGCAAGAACCCGTCCGATCTGCGCACGGATAATTATTGGAAGCGTCTCGCCAAAGAATGGCGGGGAAATTATTGCAGGAATAATCAATGAAGATGGCGAAGGCCCCAGCCACCGCTCCCTTATTCAAGGCTTTGGGTGACTATAAAAGCATTCTGATCAGCGTCGGGTGCTTTACCGCACTGATTAACGTGCTGATGCTGGTGCCCTCGATTTATATGCTGCAGGTCTACGACCGCGTGTTGTCTTCGCAGAACGAAACCACCCTGGCCATGTTGTCGTTGATGGTCGTCGGGTTCTTCGCGTTCATCGGCATGCTGGAAGTGGTGCGCAGTTTCATCGTGATCCGCATCGGCAGCCAACTGGAGCGCCGCTTCAACCTGCGGGTGTATCAGGCGGCGTTCGAACGCAACCTGTTCAAGGGCGAGGGCAACGCCGGGCAATCGCTGGGCGACCTGACCCACATTCGGCAATTCGTCACCGGGCCGGCCCTGTTCGCGTTTTTCGACGCACCGTGGTTCCCGGTCTATCTGTTTGTCATTTACCTGTTCAACGTCTGGCTGGGCGTGCTCGCCACGGCCGGGGCGCTGCTGCTGATCGCTTTGGCATGCCTCAACGAATACATGACCAAGAAACCACTGGGCGAAGCTGCCGGTTACTCGCAGAAGTCCAGCCAACTGGCGACCAGCCACCTGCACAATGCCGAAACCATTCAGGCCATGGGCATGCTCGGCGCGCTGCGCAAGCGCTGGTTCGGTGTGCACTCGCGGTTCCTCGGCCTGCAGAATCAGGCCAGCGACACCGGCGCGGTGATCAGCTCGATCAGTAAAACCCTGCGCCTGTGCCTGCAATCGCTGGTGCTGGGCCTCGGTGCGTTGCTGGTGATCAAGGGCGACATGACCGCCGGGATGATGATCGCCGGTTCGATCCTGATGGGCCGCGTGCTGAGTCCGATCGACCAGTTGATCGCCGTGTGGAAGCAGTGGAGCGGGGCGAAGCTGGCCTACCGTCGTCTGGATTCGCTGCTGCAGGCGTTCCCGCCGAGTGACGACGCCATGGCGCTGCCGGCGCCAAAAGGCCAGATTGCCTTTGAGCAAGTCAGTGCCGGCCCTCCGGGGCAACGCGCGGCGACCCTGCACATGGTCAACTTCGCGATTGGCGCGGGCGAAGTGCTGGGCGTGCTCGGTGCTTCCGGTTCCGGCAAGTCGACCCTGGCCCGGGTGCTCGTCGGCGTGTGGCCGACCCTCGGCGGCACGGTGCGCCTGGACGGTGCGGACATCCATCGCTGGAACCGCGACGAGCTCGGCCCGTACATCGGCTACCTGCCTCAGGACATCGAACTGTTCAGCGGCAGCATTGCCGAGAACATCGCCCGTTTCAGCGAAGCCAACCCGGAAAAAGTCGTGGCCGCCGCGCAACAGGCCGGCGTGCACGAGATGATTCTGCGGATGCCACAAGGCTACGACACGCAACTGGGCGAGGACGGCAGTGGTCTGTCCGGCGGCCAGAAGCAGCGCGTCGCGTTGGCGCGCGCCATGTATGGCGATCCGAGCCTGGTGGTGCTTGATGAGCCGAACTCCAACCTCGACACCGTCGGTGAAGCCGCGCTGGCCAGCGCCATCGCCCAGCTCAAAGCCAAGGGCACCACCGTGGTGCTGGTCACGCACCGTTCTTCGGTATTGGCCCAGGCCGACAAGTTGCTGGTGCTCAACGACGGACGTTTGCAGGCCTTCGGCAACAGTCAGGATGTACTCAAGGCGCTGTCCGGCGCCCAGGAACAACAACGGGAAAAATCTGCGCAGGCACCGGGCGGGCTCAGCATGAGCCGGCAGTACCAGCCCACGACAAGGAATTCGGGTGTATGAGCAGCGCCAGCATGAACACTGAAAACGAAGCCTCCATGGAACACGCGTACGTCACCGAGCGCCCGGAGCGCGATGCGAAATTCTTCGCCCGCATGGGCTGGATTCTGGCCATCGTCGGCGCCGGCAGTTTCTTTACTTGGGCCGCACTGGCGCCGCTGGATCAAGGCATCCCGGTGCAGGGCACCGTGGTGGTGTCGGGCAAGCGCAAGGCTGTGCAGTCAATGAGCGCCGGCGTGGTCAGCCGGATTCTGGTGCGCGAAGGCGAGATCGTGAAGCAGGGCCAGCCGCTGTTCCGCCTCGATCAGACTCAGGTCGCGGCCGACGTGCAGTCGCTGCAAGCCCAGTACCGCATGGCCTGGGCCAGCCTCGCGCGCTGGCAGGCGGAGCGCGATAACCTCAAGCAGGTGACCTTTCCGGCCGAGTTGAGCAACGACCCGGATCCGCGTCTGGCGCTGGTCCTTGAAGGCCAGCGTCAACTGTTCAGCAGCCGTCGCGAAGCGTTCTACCGCGAGCAGGCCGGTCTGCGTGCCAGCATCGAAGGTGCCACCGCGCAACTGGCGGGCATGCGCCGCGCCCGCACCGACCTCAACGCCCAGGCCGACTCGCTGCAACAGCAACTGAGCAACCTGCAGCCGCTGGCGGACAATGGCTACATCCCGCGTAACCGCTTGATGGAATACCAGCGTCAGCTGTCGCAAGTGCAGCAGCAACTGGCGGAAAACACCGGTGAAAGCGGCCGGGTGGAGCAGGGCATTCTCGAATCGCGCTTGAAGCTGCAACAGCATGGTGAGGAATATCAGAAGGAAGTGCGCACCCAACTGGCCGACGCGCAGCTCAAAAGCGTGACCTTGTCGGAGCAACTGACCTCGGCCGGTTTCGACCTGCAACACAGCGAGATCCTCGCCACCGCCGACGGCGTGGCGGTCAACCTCGGCGTGCACACCGAAGGCGCCGTGGTGCGTCAAGGCGAAACCCTGCTGGAGATCGTCCCGCAAGGCACCACCCTGGAAGTCGAAGGGCACTTGCCGATCAACCTGATCGACAAGGTCGGCACGCATCTGCCGGTCGATATCCTGTTCACCGCGTTCAACCAGAGCAAGACCCCGCGTGTACCGGGTGAGGTCAGCCTGATTTCCGCCGACCAGATGGTCGACGAGAAAACCGGCGTGCCGTACTACGTGTTGCGCAGCAGCGTCAGTGATCAGGCGATGGAAAAGCTCCACGGCCTGGTGATCAAGCCCGGTATGCCGGCGGAAATGTTCGTGCGCACGGGCGAACGTTCACTGCTCAACTACCTGTTCAAACCGCTGCTCGATCGGGCCGGCTCCGCGTTGACCGAAGAATAAGGATGTTCGGCTGTATGAATAAGCTTTCGATGTTGGGAGCAGCGTTCGCGCTGCTCGCAGGAAACAGCGCGCTGGCGGCCATGGGGCCATTCGAAGTCTACGAACAGGCATTGCGCAACGATCCGGTGTTCCTCGGCGCGATCAAGGAGCGCGACGCGGGCCTGGAAAACCGCCTCATCGGCCGTGCCGGGCTGTTGCCGAGACTGGGCTACAACTACAACCGCGGTCACAACACCTCGAAGGCCACGCAACTGACCGCTCGCGGCAACCTGACCGAAGACCGCAACTACAACAGCTATGGCTCGACCCTGACCTTGCAGCAACCGTTGCTCGACTACGAAGCCTACGCGGCGTATCGCAAAGGCGTGGCGCAGTCGCTGTTCGCCGACGAGGCGTTTCGCGGCAAGAGTCAGGAGCTGCTGGTACGGGTGCTGGACAACTACACCAAAGCCTTGTTCGCTCAGGATCAGATTGACATCGCCCAGGCCAAGAAGAAGGCTTACGAGCAGCAGTTCCAGCAGAACGAACACATGTTCAAACAGGGCGAGGGCACGCGCACCGACATTCTGGAAGCCGAGTCGCGCTACGAACTGGCGACCGCCGAAGAGATCGAGGCGCGCAACGAGCAGGACGCCGCGCTACGTGAACTGGGGGCGCTGGTCGGCGTGCAGACGGTGGACATCAGCGAACTGGCGCCACTGGATCAGAATTTTCAGACCTTCGCCCTGATGCCGGCCAACTACGACACCTGGCATGAGCTGGCGATCAGCAACAACCCCAATCTGGCGTCGCAGCGTCAGGCGGTGGAAGTGGCCAAGTACGAAGTCGAGCGCAACCGCGCCGGGCACCTGCCGAAAGTCAGTGCCTATGCGTCGATCCGCAAGACAGAATCGGACAGCGGCAACACCTATAACCAGCGCTACGACACCAACACCATCGGCTTTGAAGTCAACGTGCCGCTGTATGCCGGTGGCGGGGTGTCGGCCTCGACGCGTCAGGCCAGCCGCACCATGGAGCAAGCGGAATACGAGCTCGATGGCAAGACCCGCGAGACGCTGATCGAACTGCGTCGCCAGTTCAGCGCCTGCCTGTCGGGCGTCAACAAACTGCGCGCCTACCAGAAGGCGCTGGCCTCGGCTGAGGCATTGGTGGTGTCGACCAAGCAAAGCATTCTCGGTGGTGAACGGACCAACCTCGATGCGCTGAACGCCGAACAGCAACTGTTTACCACCCGCCGCGATCTGGCCCAAGCGCGCTACGACTACTTGATGGCCTGGACCAAGCTGCATTACTACGCGGGGACGTTGAACGAACAGGATCTGGCACGGGTGGATGAGGCGTTCGGACAAGGCCCGAAAAGCAACTCGCGTTAATGCTTGGCACCGAACCTGTGGCGAGGGAGCTTGCTCCCGCTTGAGTGCGTAGCGCTCACAAGATTTTGGGCTGCTGCGCAGCCAGCGGGAGCAAGCTCCCTCGCCACAAATAGACTCGCTCGATAGTTCAAGAAGTGCTCGCCCGGGGAAACGGGTCATAACAAAAACATAAGAAAAGTGAGTGGTGAACATGGAAGTACGCATCAAGCCGGCAGCGGTCGGCAGCCTGTTGCTCGCAGTTTCCATCGCGCAGGCCAACGCGCAATACCTTGAAACCGGCAAGCCCGGCGATCCCGCCAGTTGGCGCAGCGCCGAATTCCAGCGCGACTGGGGCCTGGCGCGGATGCAGGCCGATCAGGCCTATGCGGCCGGGATCACCGGCAAAGGCGTGAAGATCGGCGCCCTCGACTCCGGCTTCGATGCCGCCCACCCCGAGTTCGCCAGCGAGCGCTATCATCCGGTAATGGCCTCCGGCAGTTACGTCGATGGTTCGCTGTTCAGCGTCAATGGCACCCTTAACGCCAACAACGATTCCCACGGCACCCACGTGGTCGGCACCATGGGCGCCAGCCGTGACGGCACCGGCATGCACGGCGTGGCGTACAACGCGCAGATCTACGTCGGCAACACCAACAACAACGACAGCTTCCTGTTCGGCCCGAAACCCGATCCGCGTTATTTCAAAGCGGTATACGACGCTCTGGCGGATGCCGGTGTGCGCGCGATCAACAACAGTTGGGGTAGCCAGCCGCCGGATGTCAGCTATCGCACCCTGGCCGATCTGCACGCCGCGTACGCCCAGCACTGGAATCAGGGCACCTGGCTCGACGCGGCGGCGGACGTCTCGCGCCGTGGCGTGATCAACGTGTTCAGCGCCGGCAACAGCGGCTACCCGAACGCCAGCGTGCGCTCGGCGTTGCCGTACTTTCAGCCGGATCTTGAAGGTCACTGGCTGGCAGTCTCCGGGCTGGATCAGAGCAATCAGCAAAAGTACAACCAGTGCGGCATCGCCAAATACTGGTGCATCACCACTCCGGGGGCGAAGATCGACAGCACCATTCCGGGTGGCGATTACGCGATCAAGTCCGGCACCTCGATGGCCGCGCCGCACGCCACCGGGGCACTGGCGCTGGTGATGGAACGCTATCCGTACATGAACAACCAGCAGGCACTCGAAGTGCTGCTGACCACCGCCACGCAACTCGACGGTTCGGTCACCGATGCACCGACCGAACGGGTCGGCTGGGGTGTGGCCAACCTCAACCGGGCGATGCACGGGCCGGGGCAATTGCTCGGCGCGTTCGATGCCAATCTGGCCGCCGGGCAAAGCGATGTGTGGAGCAATGACATCTCCGACAAGGCACTGATTCAGCGCCAGCGCGAAGACCTCGCCGAACACAGCGCCTGGCAGCAGACCCTGCAGGACAAGGGCTGGCAGAACGGTGTCCCGGCCGGCGCCAGTCAGCAGGATCAGACCGACTACGCGGTCGGTATGGCGCGCGATGCTGCAGCGGCGACGCGGGTCTATCAGGGCAGCCTGATCAAGTCCGGGGCAGGGCGCTTGCTGCTGACCGGCGACAACACCTTCCGTGGCCCGACCACGGTCAATGGCGGTTTGCTCAGCGTCAGCGTCAACGGCTCGCTGGCCTCGGCGGTGACCGTCAACGACAGCGGCACCCTTGGCGGTTCCGGGCGGATCGCCTCGTTGCTCGCCAACAGCGGTGGCCGCGTGGCACCGGGCAATTCCATCGGTACTTTGAATGTGGCCGGTGACGTGACCTTCACGCCGGGTTCGACCTACGCGGTCGAGCTGTCGCCGACCAGCAGCGACCGCATTGTTGCCGGCGGCATCGCAAGCATCAGCGGCGCCACGGTCAGCCTGTCGCTGGAAAACAGTCCGACCCTGCTCAGCACCACGCAAGCGCGCAGCCTGCTTGGGCATTCGTACGACATTCTGCAAGCGGCCGGCGGCATCCAGGGCCGGTTCGGCGCGGTGCTGCCGGATTACCTGTTCATCGGCGGCAACCTCGACTACACGGGCAACGCCATTCAGCTCGACATCCAGCGCAACGCCACCTCGTTCGCCAGTGTCGGGCAAACTCCGAATCAGCGCGCGGTAGCGGCTGCCGTCGAAGGCCTTGGCGCCGGCAACTCGGTGTACGAAAGCCTGCTGCTGTCGGCAGATGCTACCTCGGCGCAACAGGCCTTCCAGCAATTGAGCGGGGAGATCTATCCGGCGCTCGGCTCGATGCTGATCAATGACAGCCGCCAGTTGCGCGACGCGGTCGGCGAGCGTCTGCACGATGTAAATGCCACGCAAAGCAATGGCTGGATCAAGGCCCTCGGCGCCTGGGGCTCGACCGATTCCGGCAACGACACCTCGCGCTACAGCACCTCGATCGGCGGTTTGCTCGCCGGTGTCGACGGCGCGCTGGACGAGCAGACCCGCATCGGTCTGGTCACCGGTTACAGCGACAGCTCGCTGAACATGGGCTCGGACACGCACTCGTCGGCCAAGGTCGACAGCTATCACCTCGGCGCTTACGCCGGTCATGACATCGGCGCCTGGCGCCTGAGCACCGGCGCGGCTTACAGCTGGCACCGCGCCGATGTGAAGCGCGATCTGCAATACGGCGACGTCAGCGCCAAACAGAAAGCCAAGGTCGATGCGGCGACCACGCAAGTCTTCGGCGAAGCGGCTTACCGGCTGAACCTGCAACCGCTGGCACTGGAGCCGTTCGCCAACCTCGCTTATGTGCATCTGGACACTGACGGCTTCAGCGAAAAGGGCGACGCGGCGGCGCTGAAGAGCTCCGGCGAGCAGCGCGATGCAGTCCTCAGCACCCTCGGTGTGCGCGCGGTCAAGCGCTTCAATTTGTCCAATCAGCAGTCGCTGGACGTCAGCGGGCATCTCGGCTGGCAGCACAGCCTGAGCGACATCGACGCCGAACAGCATCTGCGCTTTGCCAGCGGCAGCACGCCGTACGCGGTCGAGAGTTCGGCACTGGTGCGTGATGCGGCGCTGGTCGGCGTGCAAGCCAGCCTGGCGTTGAGCAAGGACGTGCGGGTCAACCTGGATTACAACGGACAACTGGCTAACCGCGAGAAGAGCCACGGCGTGGGGCTGAGCCTGAATTGGCAGTTCTGACGGAGGGTGAATACGTAACCCTGTAGGAGCTGTCGCAGGCTGCGATCTTTTGATCTTGAAAAGCCAAGATCGCAGCCTTCGGCAGCTCCTACAGGGGGATGTGAGCACACACCTGTGGCGAGGGAGCTTGCTCCCGCTCGGCTGCGCAGCAGTCGCAAATCTGCCAGACCGGGTTCGACTGGAAGAGTGCAGAGGGCCGCTTCGCGCCCCAGCGGGAGCAAGCTCCCTCGCCACACAAAGCAGTACTCATGAGATTGAAATAGAAGGATTTTTCGCAACATCACTAAGGAGCTGCCGCAGGCTGCGATCTTTTGATCTTGAAAAGCCAAGATCGCAGCCTTCGGCAGCTCCTACAGGGGGATGTGAGCACACACCTGTGGCGAGGGAGCTTGCTCCCGCTCGGCTGCGCAGCAGTCGCAAATCTGCCAGACCGGGTTCGACTGGAAGAATGCAGAGGGCCGCTTCGCGCCCCAGCGCGAGCAAGCTCCCTCGCCACACAAAGCTGCATTCATGAGATTGAAGTACACGGATTTTTCGCAACATCACTAAGGAAGGTCGCTGGATGAATAACAACAATACCCCCGCGCAAACGGGCGGTCGCTTCGCCATGAAAACCCTCAATTGCGCGGTGCTCTGCGCGCTGACCACTTGGGGCACTGCGCACGCGGCGCCTTATGTGGAAAGCGGCCGCAGCGGTGATCCCGCCAGTTGGCGCAGCGCCGAGTTCCAGGCGGAATGGGGCCTGGGCGCCATCGGTGCGGATCATGCCTACGCCGCCGGTTACACCGGCAAAGGTGTGAAACTGGGGATCTTTGACCAGCCGGTGTATGCCGCGCACCCGGAGTTTTCCGGCGCCAACAAAGTCATCACCCTGGTCACCAGCGGGATCCGCGAATACACCGACCCCTACATCCCGGTCAAAGCCGGCGATGCGTTCCGCTATGACGGTTCGCCTTCGGTCGGCTCCGACGGCAAGCTCGGTGCCCACGGCACCCACGTCGGTGGCATCGCCGCCGGCAGCCGCGATGGCGGGCCGATGCACGGGGTGGCGTTCGGTGCGCAGATCATCAGCGCCGACAACGGCGACCCGGGTCCGGAAGACGGCATCGTCCGTGGCAACGACGGCGCGGTATACAAGGCCGGTTGGGATGCGCTGATCGCCAGTGGCGCGCGGATCATCAACAACAGTTGGGGCATCGGCATCACTGACCGTTTCGACCTCGGCGGCCGCGACCCGGCGTATCCGCACTTCACCGTCAACGACGCGCAATTGCAGTTCAACGAGATCCGCACACTGCTCGGCACCAAGCCCGGCGGCGCCTACGACGGCGCCATCGCCGCCGCCCGCAGCGGCATCGTGACGATCTTCGCCGCCGGCAACGATTACAACCTGAACAACCCGGACGCCATCGCCGGCCTCGGCTACTTCGTGCCGGACATCGCGCCGAACTGGATCACCGTCGCCGCATTGCAAAGAAACCCGGACCAGGCCAGCGCCAATCCGTACATCATGAGTACGTTTTCCTCGCGCTGCGGCTACACCGCGAGCTTCTGCGTCTCGGCGCCGGGCACGCAGATCTACAGCTCGATCATCAGCGGCACCAACGCCGATAACCTGACCACCGGCTACAAGAACTACAACGGCACCTCGATGGCCGCACCGCATGTGGCGGGCTCGATGGCGGTGTTGATGGAGCGCTTCCCGTACATGACCGGCGATCAGGTCGCCACGGTGCTGCGTACCACCGCCACCGACCTCGGCGCACCGGGCATCGACGCCTTGTACGGCTGGGGCATGATCAACCTGCGCAAAGGCATCGACGGCCCGGCGATGTTCGTCACCGAGCAGGACATCCCGGAAGAGTTCCGCATCCAGGGGGCCTACGGTTCCGGACAGTTTGTCGCGGACTTGCCGGGCATCGGCGCGATCATCGACAAGGGCAAACCGACCGAGCGCCTGTGCACCGACATCACTTGCGGCCTCGACACCTGGCGCAACGACATTTCCGGTCACGGCGGCCTGACCAAGCAGGGCATCGGCACACTGGTGCTGACCGGCAACAACACCTACAGCGGCCCGACCCTGGTCAATCAGGGGCGTCTGGCGATCAATGGCTCACTGGCTTCGGCGGTCACGGTCAACGACAGCGGCATCCTCGGCGGTAACGGCCGCATCGGCGCACTGACTGCGAAAAACGGCGGTACCGTCGCCCCGGGCAACTCGATCGGCACGCTGAACGTCGCCGGTGACGTGACCTTCGAGCGCGGTTCGACCTACGCGGTGGAAGTCTCGCCGACCAGCAGCGACAAGATCGTTGCCGGTGGCAAAGCCGTGATCGATGGCGCCACGGTCAGTCTGTCGCTGGAAAACAGCCCGACCTTGCTGACGACGACTGAAGTGAAGAGCCTGCTCGGTTCGCAGTTCAACATCCTGCAAGCGGCCGGTGGCATTCAAGGGCAGTTTGGGCAAGTGCTGCCGAACTACGCGTTCCTCGGCGGCACCCTGGCGTACTCGGCAAACGGCGTGCAACTGGACGTCGGGCGCAATGGCGCGTCGTTCGCCAGTGTCGGTCTGACGCCGAACCAGCGTGCAGTCGGCGCGGCTGCCGAGGGCCTGGGCGCGGGCAATGCGCTGTTCGAAACCCTGCTGTTGTCGCCGAACGCGGCGTCGGCGCAACAAGCCTTCCAGCAACTGTCCGGCGAAATTCACCCGGCCATCGGTACGATGCTGATCAACGACAGCCGCTACCTGCGTGAAGCGGTGGGCGAGCGTCTGCGTGAGCGTGATCTGTTCAATGCCGACGCACCGACCGACGACCGCAGCAACGCCTGGGTCAAGGTGCTCGGTTCGTGGGGCAAGAGCGATGGCGGCCATGAAAACGCCGACTCCAACAGCTCCATCGGCGGGCTGCTGGCCGGTGTCGACGGTTTGATTGCTGAAGATACCCGTCTGGGTTTCGTTACCGGTTATAGCGACAGCTCGTTGAACATGGGCAGCGACACGCATTCGTCGGCCTCGGTCGACAGCTACCACCTCGGTGCGTACCTGGGGCATCAGATCGATGCGCTGCGTCTGACCGCCGGTGCGGCGTATAGCTGGCATCGCGTGGACGTGAAGCGTGATCTGCAGTTCGCGGGCGTCAGCGGCAAAGAGAAAACCAAGCACGATGCGGCGACCACTCAGGTGTTCACCGAAGCGGCTTACGATCTGCGTCTGCAACCGATGAATCTGGAGCCGTTCGCCAATCTGTCGTACGTGCATCTGAACACTGACAGCTTCACCGAGAAGGGTGATGCCGCGGCGCTCAAGAGCTCTGAAGACAACCGCGACGTGGTGCTGTCGACCCTTGGCGTACGCGCCAAGCGCAGCTTCGCGCTGTCGGACAAACATCAGCTGGAACTGGGCGCGACCCTCGGCTGGCAGCACAACCTGAGCAGTGTCGATGCTGACAGCCACCTGGCCTTCGCCAATGGCAACAGCGCCTTCACTGTGCAGAGTGTGTCGATGGATCGTGATGCGGCAGTGGTCGGCGTACGCGCCGGGCTGGCGCTCAATCGCGATGTCCGGGTCAACCTGGACTACAACGGACTGATCGGTAACAACGAGAAAGACCACGGTGTGGGTCTGACCCTCGACTGGCAGTTCTGATGGAGTACTGGCAGTCTCGCGGGAGGCTGCCAGTCCTGATTGAAGGAAGAGAGAGCACAACATGGGATTGTTCGATTACAAAAATGCCGATGGCAAAGCGCTGTACAGCGATGCCATCGCGCTGACGCTGTATGCCTACACGCCGACCGGCCAGCCGTTGCCGGCCACCGCCTGGAAACCGCTCAGCGCCACGGCGTTGGGCTATCAGGGCAAGGTCGGCGCGCAAGGCACGTTCTTCGGCGAGAAGGACGGCTTCACCAGCGCCGAGGCCGAAGTGCTCGGCAAGTACGACGCCGGCGGCAAGCTGATCGGCCTCGGCGTGGCCTTTCGCGGTACCGGCGGGCTGGGTTACAGCGATACCTTCGGCGACATGAAAAACAATCTGCTGGCCGCTATCGGGCCGTCGGATTACGCGAGCAACTACGCGAAAAACGCTTTCGACAACCTGCTCAAGTCCGTTGCCGCGTTTGCCATCGCCAACGGCATCGCCGCCAAGGACGTGCTGTTCAGCGGCCACAGCCTGGGCGGTCTCGGGGTCAACAGCGTAGCCGAGTTGAGCGGCAGCAATTGGGGCGGGTTCTTCAAGGACGCCAACTACATCGCGTTCGCTTCGCCGACCCAGAGCAGTACCGGCAACAACGTGCTGAACATCGGTTACGAAAACGACCCGGTGTTCCGTGCACTGGACGGCACCACGTTCAGCAGCGGTTCGCTGGGCAAGCACGACGGGCCGCATGAGTCGACCACCGATAACATCGTCAACTTCACCGACAACTATGCGTCCACCGCGCAGAACCTGGTGCCGTTCAGCATCGTCAATCCGTTGAACTGGTCGGCCCATAGTTCGCTCGGGTATGCCGATGGCCTGAACCGGGTGATCGACTCGAAGTTTTACAACCTGACGCACAAGGACTCGACCCTCATCGTCTCCAACCTTGAGGAATCGTCCCGGGGCAAGACCTGGGTCGAGGATCTGGGGCGCAGCGGCGAGCCGCACACCGGCAGCACCTTCATCATCGGTACCAACAGCAACGACTGGCTCAAGGGCGGGGCGGGTAACGATTTCCTCGAAGGCCTGGGCGGTGATGACCGGTTCCGTGATGACGGTGGTTTCAATATTCTGCTGGGCGGCCAGGGTCACAATACCTTCGAGCTGCAGAAACCGCTGCAGAACTTCAGCTTCGCCAACGACGGTGACGGCACGCTGTACGTGCGCGACGCCTACGGCGGCATCAGCATGACCCGCGACATCGGCGCGCTGGTGAGCAAGGAGTCGGGGTCGTGGTGGGGCAGCAAGGAAATCACCTGGGGCGTCACGGCCAAGGGTTTGACCAATGGCAATGAACTGACTCAGTACACCCATTCGCTCAATGGCGATGCGTATGGCAACGCGCTGCACGCCAGCGCCGACGGGGACTGGCTGTTCGGTCTGGGTGGCGACGACAAGCTGATCAGCGACAAGGGCCACGTGACCTTCGTCGGTGGCGCCGGCAACGACGTGATGACGGCGGTGGGTGGCAACAACACCTTCCTGTTCAGCGGCGCGTTCGGTTTTGATGCGATCAACGGCTACCAGGGCAGCGACAAACTGGTGTTCATGGGCGTCGAAGGCGCGGGGCAGGGCTACGACTACAAGCAGCATGCTGCACAGTCCGGCGCTGATACTGTGCTGAAGATTGGCGAATATGCCGTGACCCTGATCGGGGTGGGAGTGGCTAACCTGTCGGACTCGTCTTTCGTGTTCGCGTAAGCCGTCATCCTGTAGGAACTGCCGCAGGCTGCGATCTTTTGCTTCTGATTTTCAAGATCAAAAGATCGCAGCCTCGTTGCACTCGACAGCTCCTACAGGGATTTATGAATGTAGCAGCTGCCGCAGGCTGCGATCTTTTGATTTTGATTCAAGATCAGAAGATCGCAGCCTTTATGCAAGTAGTACTGAAATGCTCCGGGGCGTGCCCGCGAGGGGCGCCCTGGCTGTGAGCTATCTCTGACAATTCCAACAAAAGAGAGGCAATAGCAATGGGTGTGTATGACTACAAGAACTTCGGTACAGCCGATTCCAAGGCACTGTTCAGCGATGCCATGGCGATCACGCTGTATTCCTATCACAACCTCGATAACGGCTTTGCCGCCGGTTATCAGCACAACGGCTTCGGTCTCGGCCTGCCTGCCACGTTGGTCACCGCGCTGCTCGGCGGTACCGATTCGCAAGGGGTGATTCCTGGTATTCCGTGGAACCCCGACTCGGAAAAACTCGCCCTCGACGCCGTGAAAAAGGCTGGCTGGACACCGATCAGCGCCTCGCAATTGGGCTACGACGGCAAGACAGATGCGCGCGGAACCTTCTTCGGCGAGAAGGCCGGTTACACCACCGCCCAGGTGGAAATCCTCGGCAAGTACGACGCCCAGGGCCATCTCACGGAAATCGGCGTTGCCTTTCGCGGCACCAGTGGTCCGCGGGAAAACCTGATCCTCGACTCCATCGGCGACGTGATCAACGACCTGCTGGCCGCCTTCGGTCCCAAAGACTACGCCAAGAATTACGTTGGCGAAGCGTTCGGTAATCTACTGAATGACGTGGTGGCGTTCGCCAAGGCCAACGGCCTCAGCGGCAAGGACGTGCTGGTCAGCGGCCACAGCCTCGGCGGGCTGGCGGTCAACAGCATGGCTGACCTGAGTGGCGGCAAGTGGGGCGGATTCTTCGCCGACTCCAACTACATCGCCTACGCCTCGCCGACCCAGAGCAGCACCGACAAGGTGCTCAACGTCGGTTACGAAAACGATCCGGTGTTCCGCGCCCTCGACGGCTCGACCTTCACCGGCGCCTCGGTCGGCGTGCACGACGCGCCCAAGGAATCGGCCACCGACAACATCGTCAGCTTCAACGATCACTACGCCTCGACCGCGTGGAATCTGCTGCCGTTCTCGATTCTCAATATTCCGACCTGGATCTCGCACCTGCCGACCGCTTACGGCGACGGCATGAACCGGATCATCGAGTCGAAGTTCTACGACCTGACTAGCAAGGATTCCACGATCATCGTCGCCAACCTGTCGGACCCGGCGCGGGCCAACACGTGGGTGCAGGATCTCAACCGCAACGCTGAAACCCACAAGGGCAGCACGTTCATCATCGGCAGCGACAGCAACGACCTGATTCAGGGCGGCAGCGGCAACGACTACCTCGAAGGTCGCGCCGGCAACGACACCTTCCGCGACGCTGGCGGTTATAACGTCATCCTCGGCGGCGCCGGCAACAACACCCTCGAGTTGCAGAAATCGGTGAACAGCTTCGACTTCGCCAACGACGGCGCCGGCAACCTGTACATCCGCGACGCCAATGGCGGGATCAGCATCACCCGCGACATCGGCAGCATCGTCAGCAAGGAGCCGGGTTTCCTCTGGGGTCTGTTCAAGGACGATGTGACCCACAGCGTCACGGCCAGCGGTTTGAAGGTTGGCAACAACGTTACCCAGTACGAGTCCAGCGTTAAGGGCACCAGCGGCGCCGATACGCTGAAGGCGCATGCCGGCGGCGACTGGCTGTTCGGCCTGGACGGCAACGACCACTTGATCGGCGGTGCCGGCAACGACGTGTTTGTCGGTGGCGCCGGCAATGACCTGATGGAATCGGGGGGCGGGGCGGATACGTTCCTGTTCAACGGCGCGTTCGGTCAGGATCGGGTGCTGGGTTTTACGTCGAACGACAAACTGGTGTTCCTTGGCGTGCAAGGGGTGTTGCCCAATGACGACTTCCGCGCGCATGCCTCGATGGTGGGGCAGGACACGGTGCTGAAGTTTGGCGCTGACTCGGTGACGCTGGTTGGGGTGGCGCTGAATAGCCTCAGTGCCGATGGAATTGTGATCGCCTGATGCATCCGTAACCTGTGGCGAGGGAGCTTGCTCCCGCTGGGTCGCGAAGCGGCCCTGAAGACTTTGTGAGCGCTACGCGCTCAAGCGGGAGCAAGCTCCCTCGCCACAACTCGGTATCGAAAGTGACTCGACAGCCACACCCTGACTCAAAAGCTCTGCAAACAGCAGAAGCGGCCTAAAGCCAGCACGTGCACACACGTTCTATAGCTAGCCGCCATTGAGTACAGGAGATGCACACGTGAGAAGGTTCAAGGGGTATGTCGGGATTGTCGGACTGGCGCTGTTATCGGCCAATGCCTGGGCCGACCTGCCGCCAACCTCGATTCTCAGCCGCTACGGCATCAGCAGCGATCAATTGCCGAAACCGGCTAAGACCGAAGCGGTCGAGCCGGTCGAAGAGAAAAGCCTGTTTCAGATTCAGCCCGAACAGCCGTTCGTGACGTTTCGGCGGGGTGATGACAAACAAGCGCAAGCCACCGGCAATCTGAGCATTGACCGCATGACCCAACAGGATCTGGAGCGTTGCCGACGTCTGCAAGCCGAGCTGGCGCGGCGCGGTGAGCAGTATTTCAGCTGTGATCACAGCATTGTGGGCCTGCCGGCTTTCGAGTAATTCTCCAACGTTCCCCCTGTAGGAGCTGCCGAAGGCTGCGATCTTTTGATTTTGTTTTTAAGATCAAAAGATCGCAGCCTTCGGCAGCTCCTACAGGGGTTGGGGGGTCAGTCTTCCTTGCGCACCGTTGCGACTTCGTCGGAACGGACTTTCACCTTGGTCCCGGAAATATCCTCGAACTCATAGAACCCGTCCTTGGTCTTGGTTTTCGGCATGTCCTTGGTCAAATACTGGGTGCCGTTCTGCAAGGTGACCACGGTCGGCGTCGAGCAGCCGGCCAATGCCAGCAGGGCCGCTACCGCCAGAGGAATACCCAGAGTCTTGATCTTCATAGCCACCTCAAATACCTCATTCCATATCAATTGACCGACTTCGGCCTCTAACGCGGTTGGTGCCATCGAACCGGGAAAAGTTCGATGGCCCCCTGAAAAAATCCGAATTGCCGCTGCCATTGATCTTTTTCCGTTTGCACCCGGCAGGGCAGAGCTGGTATCTGTACGCATAACCAGTATTTGCTCGCCATGGCCCTGAATTCCCGTGACTGCCAACCCGCTCGACGATCCGTTCTATTACCTCAACAACTTCCGGCAAGTGCTTGATTGGCTTGAGCTTCGCTATGCCGATGTGATGAGCGAATCCGAGCACGGCTTTATCCGCGACTTCAAGGCCTTGCCGCACGCTTCGCAGGGTCTGCTGGTGCGCATGGTAATGCGTAAGGGCGTGCATTTCCGCCTTGGCAAACTCAACTACCCAGAAATTGGGGACATCAGCAACGCCGCGCAGCCTTTGTTGCGTCACGGCTGGCTCGACGATCAGGCTTTATTGAGCGTGGCCGAAGTGTTCGACGTGTTGCTCAAGGCTGAACTGCTGCAGGCGTTCGGCAGCTTCATCGAACAGCCCAAGGGCCGCAAGGACGACTGGCTGCTGGCGCTCGCCGAGCAATTCAGCGAGTCGCGCAGCCTCTGCGACTGGGCGCCGACGCTCGGCGAGCGCTTGCTCAGCCTGACCATCATGGACCTGTGCGACCGTCTGCGCCTGATGTTCTTCGGCAACCTGTATCAGGACTGGTCGGAGTTCGTGCTCGCCGACCTCGGCATCTTTACCTACGAAAAAGTCGAATTCTGCGCCGACTCCCGTGGCCTGCGCAGCCGCGAGGACGTTGACGCCTGCCTGTTCCTGCATCACTGCCAGCAACGCTTCGAGGCCGGTGAACCGTTGGAAACCATTGTCGAGCAGGTCAGCGCGCTGCAGTTCGACAACCCGTGGCTGCAACGGCGGCGCGGCAAGGTGCTGTTCCAGATCGGCCAGTATTGCGAGCGCATCACTGAGTTTGCCCTGGCGCTGAGCATCTACCGCGATTGCGCCTACCCCGGCGCCCGTCAGCGCATGATCCGCGTGCTCGAGCGCTGCGGCGAATACGCACTGGCGCTGGAGCTCGCGACGCTCGCCGAACAGGCGCCGGAAAGCGCCGCCGAGCAGCAGAGCCTGCAACGGATGCTGCCACGGCTGCGACGCAAACTCGGCGGGCCACCGCTCAAACGCGCAACGCCACGTCCGGTCGAGCGCCTCGATCTGCAATTGCCGCGCACTGATCCGGGATTGTCGGTGGAGTTTTACGTGCAGGCGCATCTGCACGAAGACAGCGGCCCGGTGCATTACGTCGAGAACAGCCTGATCAACTCGCTGTTCGGCCTGTTGTGCTGGCCGGCGATTTTCGCGCCGTTGCCGGGAGCGTTCTTTCATCCGTTTCAGCGCGGGCCGGTGGATCTGCTCAACGAAGACTTCCAGCAACGCCGCGCCGAACTGTTCCAGGCTTGTCTCGACCAACTCGACGACGGCCGTTACGTCGCAACCATTCGTGAACGCTTTGTCGCCAAATGGGGCGTGCAGTCGCCGTTCGTGTTCTGGGGCGCGTTGAATGAGCAACTGCTCGAGCAGGCGTTGGCGTGCTTGCCGGCGGAACACCTCAAGCACTGGTTCAATCGTCTGCTGCTCGACATCAAGGCCAACCGCGCCGGCATGCCCGACCTGATCCAGTTCTGGCCGCAGCACAAGACCTACCGGATGATCGAGGTCAAAGGCCCCGGTGACCGCTTGCAAGACAACCAGCTGCGTTGGCTGGAGTTCTGCCACCAACATCAGATGCCGGTCGCCGTGTGCTACGTGCAATGGGCGGAGCAGAGCGCTTGAGTTACAGCATTGCCGTCCGTGCCCTGTGCGAGTTCACCGCCAAGACCGGCGACCTCGACCTGCGATTCACGCCCTCGCCGACAGCCCTCGAAGGCATGCTCGGCCATCGCACCGTGGCCTCGCGGCGCAACGACAAATACCAGAGCGAAGTGGCGCTGGAAGGCGAGTTTCTGCAGTTGAAGGTCAGGGGCAGGGCGGACGGCTACGACCCAGCGCAGAACTGTCTGGAAGAAGTCAAAACCTATCGCGGCGACCTCAGCAAGCAACCGGCCAACCATCGGCAGCTGCATTGGGCGCAGGCGAAGATCTACGGCTGGCTGATGTGCCGCAAGCTTGAACTTGAGCAGATCAATCTGGCACTGGTGTATTTCGACATCGTCAGCGAAAAGGAAACCTGTCTGGTCGAGTCCTTCAATGCACCCGCCTTGCAGGCCTTTTTCGAACAGCAATGCCGGTTGTTCCTGAACTGGGCCGAGCAGGAAATGGCCCATCGCGAGGCGCGCAATCTGGCCGCGCAGCAATTGAGCTTTCCCCACGCCGATTTTCGCCCCGGCCAGCGGCATCTGGCCGAATCGGTATTCAAAGCGGTCAGCACCGGCCGCTGCCTGATGGCCCAGGCGCCCACCGGGATCGGCAAAACCCTCGGTACGCTGTTCCCGATGCTCAAGGCTTTGGCGCCGCAGCAACTGGACAAGGTGTTCTTCCTGACCGCCAAGACTCCGGGGCGCAAACTGGCGCTGGATGCCAGTCAGGTGCTGTTCGATCAATCGCAAAATTTGCCGCTGCGGGTGCTGGAGATGGTCGCCCGCGACAAGGCCTGCGAACACCTGGACAAAGCCTGTCACGGCGAGTCTTGCCCGTTGGCCCAGGGCTTCTATGATCGCCTGCCCGCCGCTCGGCAAGCGGCGAGCCGGATCAATTTGCTGGATCAGGCGGCGATGCGCGAGGTGGCCCTCCAGCACACGGTTTGCCCGTATTACCTGAGCCAGGAAATGGCCCGCTGGGCCGACGTGGTAGTGGCGGACTACAACTATTACTTCGATTTCAGCGCGCTGCTGTTCGGCCTCGCTCAGCTCAACCAGTGGAAGGTTGCGGTACTGGCTGATGAAGCGCACAACCTGGTCGAACGCGGGCGCTCGATGTACAGCGCCAGTATCGACCAAGGCGCGCTGGCCAGTGTGCGCAAGACGGCCCCCGAAGTGCTGAAAAAATCCCTGCAACGGGTCAACCGCGAGTGGAACGCGCTGCACCAGCCGCAACTGGCGCCATATCAGGCCTACGACAAGGCCCCGGAGAAACTGCTGCAAGCCGTTTCCCTGTGCAGCTCGGCGATTGGCGATTACCTCAATGATCATCCGCAGGGGCTCGACAGCGCGCTGCAAACCTTCTATTTCGACATGCTGCAGTTTGGCCGGGTGGCGGAGCTGTTCGACGAGCATTACCTGTTCGACATCAGCAAGCGCGACCTTGAGCGCAAGCGGCCGCTGTCGCAGCTGTGCCTGCGCAACGTGGTGCCGGCGGCGTTCATCGGCCCGCGCCTGAAAGCGGCGCGCAGCAGCGTGCTGTTCTCGGCGACGCTGAGCCCGCGGCGCTATTACGCCGATCTGCTCGGCACGCCCGCCGACACGGTATGCATAGACGTCGAATCACCCTTCAGCGCCGAACAGCTGCAAGTGCAGATCGTCAGCCGTATCTCCACGCGCTTCAATCATCGCCAGGCGTCGCTGGAGCCGATCGTCGAGCTGATCGCCCGTCAGTTCAGCGAGCGTCCGGGCAATTACCTGGCGTTCTTCAGCAGTTTCGATTACCTGCAACAGGTGCTGACGCTGCTCGCCGAACGCCACCCGCAGATCAATCTGTGGCAGCAATCGCGGGGCATGGCCGAAGGGCAGCGCCAGGCCTTTCTCGATCAGTTCACCGCCGACAGTCAGGGCATCGGCTTCGCCGTGTTGGGCGGTGCGTTTGGCGAGGGCATCGACTTGCCCGGAGCACGGTTGATCGGCGCATTCATTGCGACTCTGGGGCTGGCCCAGCTCAACCCGGTCAACGAACAGTTGAAACGGCGCATGGCAGCGATTTTCGGCGCCGGCTACGATTACACCTACCTGTATCCGGGCGTGCAGAAAGTGGTGCAGGCCGCCGGGCGGGTGATCCGTACGCGGCAGGATCGCGGTGTGGTGATGCTGATCGATGACCGCTTCGCCGAGCCGCGCATTCAGCAACTGTTGCCGCGCTGGTGGTCGCTCGGTACCGACTCGCCCTCAATCAACCCGTTGATCACGCCGTGAATAGAAGCGCGTTTGCACCTTCCCATGGCGCCGGATTGCCGCATACTTGCGCTAATGAAAACCAGCGGTGAACCTGATGAGTGACAAACCGAGCAAAACTGCCGCGATCGAGGAGATGCGTTTCCGTCTGCTGATCGATGCGGTGGTCGATTATGCGATTTACATGATCGATCCGGACGGCATCATCACCAGCTGGAACTCCGGCGCCAAACGCTTCAAGGGCTACGAAGAGGCGGAGATTCTCGGCGAGCATTTCTCGCGCTTCTATACCGCCGATGATCGTGCGGCGGGCCTGCCGCAACGTGCGCTCGACACAGCGCTGCGCGAAGGACGCTTCGAAGGCGAGGGCTGGCGGGTGCGCAAGGATGGCGCCCGTTTCTGGTGCCACGTGGTCATCGATCCGATCATCGATCCCGACGGCAAACTGCTCGGCTACGCCAAGATCACCCGCGACCTGACCGACCGCAAGATGGCGGAGGAAACCCTCAAGCAAAGCGAACAGCAGTTCCGCCTGCTGGTGCAGGGGGTCACCGATTATGCGATCTACATGCTCAGCCCCGAAGGTCGCGTAAGCAACTGGAATCAGGGCGCCCAGCGGATCAAGGGGTACCAGCCGGAAGAAATCATCGGCGAGCATTTTTCGATTTTCTATACCCCCGAAGACCGCGTGGCCGGCGAACCACAGCGGGCACTGGAAATTGCCACCCGCGAGGGCCGTTTCGAGAACAAGAGCTGGCGCATGCGCAAGGATGGCACGCGGTTTCTGGCCCACGTGGTGGTCGATGCCATTCGCGGCGAAACCGGTACGCTGCTCGGGTTTGCCAAGATCACCCGCGATGTCACCGAAGCCCATGAGGCGCAAGTGGCGCTGGAAAAGACCCGTGAAGCACTGTTCCAGGCGCAGAAGATGCAGGCCATCGGTCAGCTCAGCGGCGGCATCGCCCATGACTTCAACAATCTGCTGACGGTGATTCTGGGCAATCTGGAGATTCTGCAAAAGCGCATCGGTGACGATCCGAAAAACAGTCGTCTGCTGGAAAACGCCACGCAGGGTGCATTGCGTGGCGTATCGCTGACCCAACGCATGCTGGCTTTCGCCCGCCGTCAGGAACTGAAGACCGAGCCGGTCGATATCGCGCAACTGGTGCAAGGCATCACCGGGCTGTTGCGCAGCTCGATCGGCCCGGGGATTCGCATCGAGACACGCTTTCCCGAGGATCTGCAACCGGTGCTGGCCGACAGCAACCAACTGGAACTGGCGCTGCTCAATCTGGCGACCAACGCCCGCGACGCCATGGTCGACGGCGGCAGCCTGTGCATTACTGCGCAGCCGGAAGTCGTGCTTGAGCAAAGCCATTCGTCAATGGCGGCGGGACGCTATGTGTGCCTGAGCGTGATCGACACGGGCGAGGGCATGGATGAAGCCACGCTGGGTTCGGCCAGGGATCCGTTTTTCACCACCAAGGGCGTGGGCAAGGGTACCGGGCTGGGCCTGTCGATGGTGCATGGCTTTATCGAGCAACTGGGTGGCCGTTTCATTCTCAAGAGCGAAAAAGGCCATGGCACCCGCGCTGAAATGTGGATACCGGTGGCGCTGGCCGGGGAGACGGCAAAAAACCTTTACCCGGCAGTCAAACCGGTGTTGGTGCCACGCCTCAGCGTGCTGGTGGTCGACGACGATTCGCTGGTAATGACCAGCACCACGCTGCTGCTCGAAGACCTAGGCCATCGTGTGATCAGCGCCACGTCCGGTGCCAGGGCGCTGGCGTTGTTCGAGCAGGGCGAAGTCATCGATCTGATGATCACCGACATGGCCATGCCGCAGATGAGCGGCGCGCAACTGGCGCATGCGGTGCGCCTGCTCAAGCCGGATCTGCCGATCATTCTGGCCACCGGTTACGCTGAACGCCTGGAAGGCTTTGCCGCGCAACTGCCGCGTCTGCCCAAGCCGTTCACCCAGCTCAACCTGGTGGAAATCATCGCGCAGTCGATGAAGTGAATCCGCCTGAACTTGTCCGTGGCGAGGGCCTTCTAAAAGGTTTCCCCCGCCACGGAGCGCGCGTCCCTTGCCTCGCATATTGACTGAGCCCAGCGCTGAAGAACACCTGACTGAACACGACGCCAAGATGTTCGGCTCACCCAAGGAACGACTGGATTTCTATCGCAAGGAAATCCAGTACGAAACCAGCATCCTCGCCAACCGCACTGACGCCTATCTGGCGGCGCAGTCGTTCTTGGTGATTGCCTTTGCTTCGTGCATGGCCAACCTCAACCCCGAGTGGGGCAAGTTGTTCACGCTGGTGGTGCCGCCGTTTCTCGCGCTGTTGGGGCTGCTCAGTTCGCTCAACGCCTGGCCGGGAATACGGGCGGCGTACGACATCATCGACCACTGGCACTACAAGCAGAGCGAGTTGTTGCGCAGCGAGCCGATCATGGGCATGGCTTACGACGAGTCGCCGCTGTTCAGCGAGATGGAGTCGAGCCACAAGGGCTATCGCAAGTCGTTGTTGTTTTCGGTGCGCACGCCCTGGATTTTCGCCACGTTCTGGATCTTGCTCGGGGCTTATGCGGTGTTCATTCAGGTGACCAACCCCGGGGGCTGAACGCCGCACAAGAAAAAGCCCGGACTTTGCAGCCGGGCTTTTTCTTGTGCGCGTTATTCGACGGTTTCAAGCTGTCGACGCAGTTCCTGCGAGTGATGCGGTGACATTGGAATCGGCGGAAAGTCTTCGTTGAGGACGCACAGATGATCGATGGCTTCCTCGAACTTCGCATCGGCTTTGCGGCGCAGTGCTCGATAGTGCTCAAACTGTTCGAGGTCCAGATTGTCCGCTTCCAGCAGCTCGTAAGCCGCTCGGTTGAGGGCGTGGGCATCTTCGAACAGTTGACGATTGCGTTCCAGGGCCAAAGCCCTGCAAGCCTTGATTTGTGCAGGAGTCGAGCATTCTTTCATGACCGTGACCTTGTTATCCAAAGATTCCTATTCATGGGCTGCAAGCCGCAGGGGAACCGAACCTGCCGGACCCCGCCGAGTGCTTACAGCGAGGGGTTATGCTTGTGACTGTCCGCTTTGGTCGAGGGATCCATTTATTTTCAGAAAAAACTTCGATGGTTCGCCCAAGATATTGCCGCCGGAAAAATCAGTTTTTTCGTTTTGGCCGTTGTTCATAGCGCGCCAGCAGCGGTTGCGTGCTGATGCCATGCAGCAAAATGCTCAATGCCACCACCGACAGGGTGATGTTGGTGCACAACGTCGCGACTGAAGGACTCAGACCATGGTTCAAGGCATAAAACAAATAGAACAGGCTGCCGATCCCGCGAATGCCGAACCAGCCGATCAACAGGCGCTGACCGCGGTCAAGCAAGGTGCCCCAAGGCATCAACGCCACGCAGAGTGGACGCACCACGCAGAACAGCACCGCGCCAATGACCAATGCGCGCCAGTCCCAATGCGGCACCAGCACCACGCCGAGCAGGGTCACCAGAAACACTTCCATGGCGCGTTCCACCAGACTGCCGAACGAGAGCATGTCGCCCATCATGATCCCGGCCGCAACCTGGCTGCTTTCCAGTCGTTCGGTATCACCGTGCACCGCGTGCTGCGGTTCGATGTTCTGATGGCCCACCACCGGTTGCACCAGATGTTCGGCGGGTGGCTGGCTGGCGCCGGTGGATTTGACTTCTTCCTGGCGCAAGCCGAGGCCGGCGGCGAATACTGACAGAAAACCATAACCGCCAATCGCATCCGCGCCGACGTAAGCCAGGGCAATCAGCGACAGCGCCAGATAATCATTCGGGCTCAGGGTGCTGTCGTCGTTGCGGATGCGCAGCGACAGGGTCAGCCGGCCAATGCCGCGTCCCATCCAGTAACCGGTGAGCAGACCGACCGGCACCGCCCAGAGCAAACCGTGCAGCACCCAATCGGTCAAGGCGCCGGGTTGCGCGTCGGCCTGCAACAGCAGCAAGCCGAGAATCACGAACGGGAACGCGATGCCGTCATTGAGCCCGGCTTCACCGGAAAGACCGAAGCGCACGCTGTCGACATCCCGCGCATCATTGACCTGCACCAGCGCGGCCAGTACCGGGTCGGTGGGCGCCAGCATCGCCCCGATCAGCAGCGACGGCCCCCACGACAGTTGCAGGCCCCAGTGCAGCAATACGCTGACCCCGGCGATGGTCAAGACCATCACCGGGCCAGCCAGCCCGAACGCAATCCGCCAGCGCTTGTCGCGCAGTGGCAGACGCAGCTTCAGCCCGCAGACAAACAGCGAAAACAGCACCGCCACTTCCGTGAGGTGTTCCATCCACACCGAGGCGTTTTCCAGGGGCAGCTTCAGCAGATCCAGACCGCTCGGACCGATGCCGATCCCCAGCAACAGGCACACGGCCGAAGTGGTGACCGGCATCCAGCGCAGGTACGACGAAGTCAGCGCCAGGGTCAGCAAGACGGCGCCAAGCACCGCGACCCAGATGACGAAGCTCATGTTCGGTCGCCCATCGACGACAGCGTTGGCACCGGGTTAAGCAACGGTAGTACGCAGGTACTCAGGCGCGAGCACGTTGAACCACAGCAGAATCATCGACACCAGAATGGTCACCATCACCAACAGGCCGACGCCCCAGACGCAGGCCGAGTACAGCAGGCCCTGTTCCTTGCGTTCATGCATGAACGTCGGCAGACCAACGAACAACAGGAACGTCGAATACACCGAAGCGGCACCCAGTACCAGAATCGCCAGCCAGCGACTTGGATATAGCCCGGCGATGCCGGCGACGAAAAACGGCGTCACGGTATAGGCGGCAAAGCCGATGCACTGGTTAAGCGTGGGGCGCGCGTCGAACGTACGCGACATCCAGCGGATGAACCCGCCGATGACCGCGACCCCGGCGACAATCGCCACATACAGCATGATGCTCAGTTGCAGCGCACTGGCCGTGCTCAAGCGCACGGTCTCGCCGGCTGCCAGACTCCAGCCGACATACGTAGTACCGAAGAACAGGCACACGGCGGGAATCAGCGCCAATAGCAGCAGATGCGCCAGGTAGTGACGGGGATGGGCCTCTTCTTCGCGGCGGATGTCGGTCCAGGCGAAGTTGGGCTGGGTGAAGAGTTTAATGAGAGGGGCGGACATGACGACCTCCTGATCCTGCGGACCGGTTGGGACTCTTAAAGGTATGGAGGGACGTCATGCCGCCAGGTTCAGTTTTTATCGCGCTGCTCAGAGCATCGGCTTGCCGCCGGTCACGCCATAGCGCTGACCGGTGATGTAACTGGCTTCATCAGAGGCCAGCAGCACGTAAATCGGCGCCACTTCCACTGGTTGTCCGGGGCGACCGAGCGGGGTTTCGCTGCCGAAGTTCTGCACTTCTTCATCGGGCATGGTCGAGACGATCAGCGGTGTCCAGATCGGCCCGGGGGCCACGCAGTTCACGCGGATATCTTTTGGCCCGAGGATCTGCGCCAGACCGCCGGTGAAGTTGGCGATCGCGCCTTTGGTGGTGGCATAGGCCAGCAGGGTCGGTTTGGGCATGTCCGAGTTGACCGAGCTGGTGTTGATGATCGAGGCGCCGGGGCGCATGTGTTTGATCGCCGCCTGACACAGCCGGAAAATCGCCGTGATGTTGACGTCGAAGGTCATTACCCATTCTTCGTCGGGGATTTCTTCGAAGGTCTCGTGGGTCATCTGGAACGCCGCGTTGTTGACCAGAATGTCGATGCGCCCGAAGCGTGCGACGGTCTTGTCCACCAATTCCTGGCAATGGGCCTTGTGCGCCAGATCGCCGGACAGCAACAGGCACTGGCGGCCTGCCTGTTCAACCCAGCGTGCGGTCTCTTTGGCGTCGTCATGTTCATTCAGATAGGCCACGACCACGTCTGCGCCTTCACGGGCGAAGGCAATCGCCACCGCGCGGCCAATGCCACTGTCGGCGCCGGTGATCAGCGCAATCTTGCCGGCCAGCCGCCCGGAACCGACATAGCTTTGCTCGCCACAGTCGGGGTACAGCTGCATTTTACTTTGCGCACCGGGAACGGCTTGGGCTTGTGCGGGGAAGGGTGGTTTTGGGTAGTCGGTCATCATCAATCTCCGAGGTTCTCAGGGCAGGTATGGGTGGTTGACCCGGACGGTTTGCCGTGAGTTCGATCGGATTTGCGCTGCACACCCACTGCAAACACAAACCCCCTGTAGGAGCTGCCGCAGGCTGCGATCTTTTGATCTTGTTTTAAAAAACCAACGTCAAAAGATCGCAGCCTTCGGCAGCTCCTACAGGGGGAGGTGGTGTTTTCAGGATTTGCGGTTGGTCAGGGCGCGCTCCATGCGGCTGATGCCTTCTTCGAGCAGCGAGCGCGGGCAGCCGAAGTTCAGGCGCACGAACTGTTGGTGCTGGTCACCGAAGTCCAGACCGGGGCTCAAGCCGACTTTGGCCTGTTCGAGGAAGAACTGCTGCGGATTGTCCAGCTCCAGCGCCGAGCAATCGAGCCACGCCAGATAGGTTCCCTGCGGCACATTGATCGTGACGCCCGGCAAGCGGCTGCGCACCGCATCCACCAGCCAGTCGCGGTTGGCCTGCAGATAGGTTTTCAGCTCGGCCAGCCACGGCGCACCTTCGCTGTAGGCGACGCGGGTGGCTTCCATGCCCAGCGGGTTGACGCTGTCGACCATGCCGCAACGGGCGTGGTTGACGCGTTCGCGCAGGGCGGCGTCCTGGATGATCATGAACGAGGTCTTGAGGCCGGCGATGTTGTAGGCCTTGCTCGCCGACATCAGGGTGATCGTGCGCCTGGCGATTTCCGGGCTCAGCGAGGCGGTCGGAATGTGCACGCGGCCGTCGAAGCACAGCTCGGCGTGGATCTCGTCGGAGATGATCCAGGCGTCCTGTGCCGCGCAGATATCCGCCACGGCTTGCAGTTCTTCACGATCGAACACTTTGCCGATCGGGTTGTGCGGATTACTCAGGAGCAGCGCACCGCCACCGTTCAGCGACTCGCGCAGGGTCTCCAGCGGGGTGGCGTAGGTGCCATCGGCCTGGGCGACGAATTCCAGCTCGACCTTGTTCAGCCCCCAATGCCCCGGCGCGTGACGCAGCGGCGGGTAGTTCGGCACCTGCACCACGACGTTCTGCTGCGGCTGTACCAGCGCTTTCAAAGCCATGTTGAAACCAGATTCGACACCCGGCAGGAAGATCAGCTCCTGCGGTTTGACCTTCCAGGCGAACTTGTTCCACAGATCAGTGACGATGGCTTCACGCAGGTTGTCCTGCGCCACGCTGTACCCCACCAACGGATGCAGCAGGCGCTGCTGCAATGCCTCGATGACGACCGGCGGCGCGGCGAAATCCATGTCAGCGACCCACATCGGCAACACGTCTGCCGAGTAACGGCTCCACTTGGTGCTGCCGGTGTTGTGGCGGTCGAATAGCTGATCAAAATCGAAAGTCATGCGCGGTCTCGTGAAGGCGGGATGGGTCCTGGGCGCCATTCTAAGCCCAACGCGACCCATGTGGGAGCTGGCTTGCCAGCGATGGCGTCGTCACTGTCGCTATTGGTGTTGGCTGATCCACCGCTTTCGCTGGCAAGCCAGCTCCCACAGGGTTTTGTGTTCGTTGGCGAATAGACCGACAAACGGCCGACGGTCGGTTTTCACACAGAGTGTGTGGTCATTGTCTACAGTGAAAAAGTCGGCAGCCATTCTGCCGTAACCGTGTTTGTCCAGAAAAAGCCCGGCTCAAGTACCGGGTTCCACCTGATCAGGAGTGCACGATGGATCTCAGCCGTCGTCAATTCTTCAAGGTCGCCGGTATCGGCCTTGCAGGCTCTAGCCTGGGCGCGTTGGGCATGGCCCCGACGCTGGCCTTCGCCGAGCAGGTGCGTCACTTCAAGCTTGCCCACACTCATGAAACCCGCAACACCTGCCCGTATTGCTCGGTCGGTTGCGGGTTGATCATGTACAGCCAGGGCGATGCCGCGAAGAACGTCGCGCAAAACATCATTCATATCGAGGGCGACGCCGACCACCCGGTCAACCGCGGCACCCTGTGCCCAAAAGGCGCGGGCCTGCTGGACTTCATTCACAGCCCGGGCCGCCTGCAATATCCGCAGGTGCGCAAACCCGGCAGCAGCGAGTGGACACGCATCGGTTGGGACGAAGCACTGGATCGCATCGCCGACCTGATGAAGGCCGACCGCGACGCCAACTTCATCGAGAAGAACGCCACCGGGCAAACGGTGAATCGCTGGCTGACCACCGGGTTTCTCGCCGCGTCGGCCGCGTCCAACGAAGCCGGTTACATCACCCAGAAGGTGATTCGCAGTCTCGGCATGCTGGGGTTCGATAACCAGGCGCGTGTCTGACACGGCCCGACGGTGGCAAGTCTTGCCCCGACGTACGGCCGTGGTGCCATGACCAACACCTGGACCGATATCGCCAACGCGAATCTGATCCTGGTGATGGGCGGCAACGCAGCAGAAGCGCATCCGTGCGGCTTCAAATGGGTGACCGAGGCCAAGGCGCACAACGCTGCCCGGCTGATCGTGGTCGACCCGCGTTTTACCCGGACCGCTTCGGTGGCCGACTATTACGCGCCGATCCGCACCGGTACCGACATCGCCTTCATGGGCGGGCTGATCAATTACCTGCTGACTCAGGACAAGATCCAGCACGAATACGTGCGCAACTACACCGACGTCTCGTTCATCGTCAAAGCCGGCTATGGCTTTGAGGATGGCATTTTCAGCGGCTATGACGCGGCCAAACGCAGTTACACCGACAAATCCGGCTGGGGTTACGAGTTGGGCGAGGATGGCTTCGTCAAGGTCGACCCGACCCTGCAGGATCCGCAATGCGTCTATCAATTGATGAAGCAGCATTACAGCCGCTACAACATTGAGCTGGCGAGCCAGATCTGCGGGATGCCGGTCGATGCCATGCAGAAAATCTGGGATGAGATTGCCACGTGCTCCACGCCGGGCAAGACCATGACCATCCTGTATGCCCTCGGCTGGACGCAACACTCGATCGGCGCGCAGATCATCCGCAGCGCGGCGATGGTGCAACTGCTGCTGGGCAACGTCGGCATGCCGGGTGGCGGCGTGAATGCCTTGCGCGGCCACTCGAACATTCAGGGCCTGACCGACCTCGGGTTGCTGTCCAACTCGTTGCCGGGCTATCTGACCCTGGGCAGCGATGGCGAGCAGGACTACAACGCCTTCATCAAAAAGCGCACACAGGTGCCGTTGCGTCCGGGGCAACTGTCCTATTGGCAGAACTACAGCAAATTCCACGTCAGCCTGATGAAGTCGTGGTACGGCGCCAACGCGACGCTGGAGAACAACTGGAATTACGATTACCTGCCGAAACTGGACATCCCCAACTACGACGTCCTGAAAATGTTCGATCTGATGAGCCAGGGCAAGGTCAACGGCTACATGTGCCAGGGTTTCAATCCGATCGCTGCGCTGCCGGACAAGAACCGGGTGATGGGCGCGCTGGCCAAGCTCAAATGGCTGGTGGTGATGGATCCGCTGGCCACCGAAACCTCGGAGTTCTGGCAGAACGTCGGGCCGTACAACGACGTGAAAAGCGCCGAGATCCAGACCGAAGTGATTCGCCTGCCGACCACTTGCTTTGCCGAGGAGGACGGCTCGCTGGTCAATAGCAGCCGCTGGCTGCAATGGCACTGGAAGGGCGCCGACGGCCCCGGCGAAGCGCAGACCGACATACGCATCATGAGCGAACTGTTCCTGCGCCTGCGCAAGCGCTATCAGGCCGAGGGCGGCAAGTTCCCCGATCCGCTGCTGAACCTGTCGTGGCCGTACAAGATTCCCGACGAGCCATCGCCGGAGGAGCTGGCCAAAGAGATCAACGGCAGCGCCATGGCTGACTTCACCGATGCCAGCGGCGTGGCGGTCAAGGCCGGCTCGCAACTGGCCGGGTTCGGGTTGCTCAAGGATGACGGCAGCACCGCGTCCGGTTGCTGGATCTTCGCCGGCAGCTGGACCGAGGCCGGCAACCAGATGGCCCGGCGCGACAATGCCGATCCGTATGGCATGCATCAGCATCAGGGCTGGGCCTGGGCGTGGCCGGCCAACCGGCGGATCCTCTACAACCGCGCTTCGGCAGACGTTGCGGGCAAACCGTGGGATCCGAAAAAACGTCTCGTATGGTGGAACGGCAAGGCCTGGGGCGGCACCGACGTGCCGGACTACAAGGCCGATGTGCCGCCGGAAGCCGGGATGAACCCGTTCATCATGAACCCCGAAGGCGTGGCGCGGTTCTTCGCCGTCGACAAGATGAACGAAGGGCCTTTTCCCGAGCACTACGAGCCGTTCGAAACGCCGATCGGCATCAACCCGCTGCACCCGCAAAACAAGAAAGCCACCAGCAACCCGGCGGCGCGGATCTTCGATTCGGTCTGGGAAAGCCTCGGCGAAGCCAAGGACTTCCCATACGCCGGCACCAGCTACCGGTTGACCGAGCACTTCCACTTCTGGAGCAAGCATTGCAAGTTGAATGCGATTGCCCAGCCCGAGCAGTTCGTCGAAATCGGCGAAGTGCTGGCGAAGGAGAAGGGCATCGCGGCTGGAGATCGGGTGCGGGTCAGCTGCAAACGCGGGTTCATCGAGGCGGTCGCGGTGGTGACCAAACGCATCCGGCCGCTGCAGGTCAACGGCCAGGTGGTGCATCAGATCGGCATCCCGCTGCACTGGGGGTTCACCGGCCAGACGCGCCACGGCTACCTGACCAACACCCTGGTGCCGTTCCTCGGCGATGGCAACACACAGACCCCGGAATCCAAGTCATTCCTGGTCAACGTGGAGAAACTGTAAATGGCCAGCCAAGACATCATTGCCCGCTCGGCCACCACCACGGTGCCGCCCTCGGTGCGGAATCAGCAGGCAGTCGCCAAACTGATCGACACCACCAAATGCATTGGCTGCAAGGCCTGCCAGGTCGCCTGCTCGGAATGGAACGAGCTGCGCGACGAGGTCGGCCACAACCACGGCACCTACGACAACCCGCAAGACCTGAGCGCAGAAACCTGGACCCTGATGCGTTTCACCGAACACGAAACCGACGCCGGCAACCTGGAGTGGCTGATCCGCAAGGACGGCTGCATGCATTGCGCCGAGCCGGGGTGCCTCGCGGCTTGCCCGAGTCCCGGGGCGATCATCAAGCACGCCAACGGCATCGTCGATTTCGATCAGGATCATTGCATCGGCTGCGGCTATTGCATCACCGGTTGCCCGTTCAACATTCCGCGGATTTCGCAGAAGGATCACAAGGCCTACAAATGCACCTTGTGTTCCGACCGCGTCGCGGTAGGGCTGGAGCCGGCCTGTGTGAAAACCTGCCCGACCGGGGCCATCGTCTTCGGCACCAAGGAAGACATGAAGGAACACGCCGCCGAACGCATCGTCGACCTGAAAAGCCGTGGCTTCGACAACGCCGGGCTGTATGACCCGGAAGGCGTCGGCGGCACTCATGTGATGTATGTGTTGCACCACGCCGACACGCCGAAGATCTACGCCGGGTTGCCCGATGCACCAGCCATCAGCCCGCTAGTGGGCCTGTGGAAAGGCATCAGCAAACCGCTGGGTCTGCTGGCAATGGGCGCGGCGGTGCTGGCCGGGTTCTTCCATTACGTGCGTATCGGGCCGAATCGCGTCGAGGAAGATGACCATCCGGCGCCACCGGATACTTCGGTACATGTCGTCGATCCGGCGGTGCACACCTTCGATCCACGCGGGGAGGACCGGCCATGAGCAACAAGACGATCCTGCGCTACACCGCCAACCAGCGCACCAATCACTGGCTGGTAGCGATTCTGTTTTTCATGGCCGGGCTGTCCGGGCTGGCGTTGTTTCATCCTTCGATGTTCTGGCTGACCCACCTGTTCGGCGGCGGGCCGTGGACGCGGATTCTGCACCCGTTCATGGGCGTGCTGATGTTCGTGTTGTTCCTCGGTCTGGTGTTCCGTTTCTGGCGTTCGAACTTCTTCATCGACAACGACTGGAAGTGGATGCGCCGCATCGATCGGGTGCTGGTCAACGATGAAGAAAGCGTGCCGCCGGTGGGCAAGTACAACGCCGGGCAGAAGATGCTGTTCTGGACTTTACTGCTGTGCATGCTTGGCTTGCTGTTCACTGGACTTGTGATCTGGCGCGCGTATTTCAGTGCGTACTTCGGCATCACCGTGATCCGCTGGGCCATGCTCCTGCATGCGCTGGCCGGGTTTGTGCTGATCCTCAGCATCATCATTCACATCTACGCCGGGCTGTGGATCAAGGGTTCGGTGGACGCGATGCTGCATGGCTGGGTCAGCCGCGCCTGGGCGAGGAAACACCATGAACTCTGGTATCGCGACATCACCCGCGATGAACGCAATCCGGACGTGCCGGAGCGACCGATCACCAAAAAGGGCTGACTTTTGGCAACCATTCTTGAACCCGGGGAAATCGAAGCGGCGGCCAGTTCGCCGCCGTTTCTGCACCTGCCGCCGCACAACCTGTTCACCTTGCGCGCCCAGCGTCTGGAGCAATTGGCTCACGGGCATCCGCTGGCCGATTACCTGCGGCTGATCGGCGGATTGTGCCGGGCTCAGCAGCAGGTTTTCGACGATCCACCGCTGACGGCACCGTTTGATCAGCAAAGGATCGAAGCCTGTCAGCTGCATGGTTTGCCGCCGTTCGCCGCCGACACACTGGTGCGCGAAGACGCCTGGCAGGCTTATCTCGATGCGTTGCTGCAACGCTATGCGCCGCCCGAGCAACCCGCCGTGGTCGACGCGCTCGCCACATTGCGTGGCGCCAGTGCCGGGCAGTTGCGATCATGGGCGGTGGCGCTGGTCAGCGGCCAGTATTCGATGGTGCCGGCGCAGTTGGTGCCGTTTCTCGGTGCCGGGTTGCAAGCGGCGTGGAGTCACTGGCTGCTCAACGCACCCAACCTGCAACTGAAACCCGGCGACAGCCTCAGCCAGTGCCCGGGCTGCGGCTCACCGGCGATGGCCGGGGTCATTCGTCATCGCGGCAAACACAACGGCCTGCGTTATCTGGTGTGTTCGTTGTGTGCCTGCGAATGGCATGTGGTGCGGGTCAAGTGCGTGTATTGCGAATCGAGCAAGGGCCTGGATTACCTGAGCCTTGAGGATGATCGGCATGCGGCCAATCAGGCGCCGATTCGGGCGGAGGTGTGCCCGAGTTGCAACAGCTACTTGAAACTGGTGTACCTGGAAAACGATGCCGAAGGCGAAGCGCTGTCGGCTGACCTCACCAGCCTGCTGCTCGACATGCGTCTGGCGCAGGACGGCTATCAGCGTCTGGCACCGAATCTGTTGCTGGCGCCGGGAGACGAATGACCAGAGCGTCTACACTCGCCGGACAGTCTTGTTTTTTCGGGAGTGGCTGATGTCTTCGAGCGTTGCCCTGCGGTTGCCTTCCATTGATGGGTTGTTGCGTCACCCGGCCTGTGTGCCGTTGGCCGAGCGTTATGGTCGCGAGTCGTTGCTGGCCAGCTTGCGCCAGTTGCTCGATGAGTTGCGATCCAGCGTGTTGAACGGCCAATTGTCAGCCGTCGAAATCAGCCCTGACGTGCTCGCCGGGCGGGTTGGCGAGCGCCTGGCCCAGCAGCAGCGCAGCAACGTGCGCCGAGTGTTCAACCTCACCGGCACGGTGCTGCACACCAATCTTGGCCGGGCGTTGTTACCGGACGAAGCCATCGACGCGGTGCAGATGGCCGCGCGCTATCCGCTCAATCTTGAGTTCGATCTGGCGACCGGCAAACGCGGTGATCGCGATGACCTGATCGAAGGCCTGATCCGCGAACTGACCGGCGCCGAAGCCGTTACCGTGGTCAACAACAATGCCGCAGCGGTGTTGCTGACACTGAACAGCCTCGGCGCGCGCAAGGAAGGCATCATCTCCCGTGGCGAACTGATCGAAATCGGTGGCGCGTTCCGCATCCCCGACATCATGGCCCGCGCCGGCGTGCGCCTGCATGAAGTCGGCACCACCAACCGCACTCACGCCCGCGACTACGAAGCGGCGATCAGCCCGCGCAGTGGTTTGATCATGCGCGTGCATGCGAGCAACTACAGCATCGAAGGCTTTACCGCCCGGGTGCCCACCGCCGAACTGGCCGAGCTGGCCCATCGGCACGGCTTGCCGCTGCTGGAGGATTTGGGCAGTGGCAGTCTGCTGGACTTGACCCGCTGGGGGCTGCCGGCGGAACCAACAGTGCGCCAAGCGCTGCTTGATGGCGCTGACATCGTCACCTTCAGCGGCGACAAATTGCTCGGCGGGCCGCAGGCCGGGTTGATTGTCGGGCGCAAAGACTTGATCGCGAAGATCAAGAAGAATCCGTTGAAGCGTGCCTTGCGGGTCGACAAGTTAACCCTGGCGGCGCTGGAAGCGGTGCTTGGCCTGTATCGCGATCCGGATCGCCTCGCTGAACGTCTGCCGAGCCTGCGGCTGTTGACTCGCCCGCAAGCCGAGATCCTCGCCCAGGCTTGCCGTTTGCAACCGGCGATGGCTGAAGTCTTGGGCGAACCCTGGCAGGTCAGCGCCGTGCAGGCGTTGGGCGTGATCGGCAGCGGCAGCCAACCGGTGGCGCGTTTGCCGAGTGCAGCGCTGTGCCTGCGCCCGCAGGTATCGAAACGCTTGCGCGGGCGTTTTCTGCTGAATCTGGAAGCTGCTTTGCGCAGTCTGCCGATCCCGGTGCTCGGTCGCATTGACGACGACGCGCTGTGGCTGGACCTGCGCCAACTCGACGACGAGCCGGCGTGGCTGGCGCAGTTGCCGCAGTTGCAGGTCGAGTCGTGATCGTTGGCACCGCCGGGCACATCGACCACGGCAAGACCTCGCTGCTGCAAGCCCTGACCGGGCAAACCGGCGACCGCCGCCCGCAGGAGCGCGAGCGCGGAATGACCATCGACCTCGGTTATCTCTACGCGGAGCTGGAACCCGGCGCCGGGCTGACCGGGTTCATCGATGTGCCGGGCCACGAGAAATTCACCCACAACATGCTCGCCGGGGCGCAGGGCATCGATCTGGTGTTGCTGGTGGTAGCGGCGGACGACGGAGTGATGCCGCAGACCCGCGAGCATCTGGCGATTGTCCAGTTGCTGGGCATTCCCCGGGCGCTGGTGGCGATCACCAAATGCGATCGGGTTGAAGCGGGCAGGGTGGAGGAGGTGCAGCGCCAGGTTCTGGATTTGCTCGAACCCGGGCCGTTTGCCGAAGCGCCGATATTGGCGCTGTCGAGTGTGACTGGGCAGGGCGTCGATGAACTGCGCCAGAGCTTGCTGCAGATTCAAAGCGAAGTGCATGAGCGCAGTCGCGACGGTGGTTTTCGCCTGGCCATCGACCGCGCCTTCAGCGTGGCGGGCGCCGGGATTGTGGTCACCGGCACGGCGTTGTCGGGCACGGTGTGTATCGGGGACAAACTGACCCTCGCAGCGTCCGGCAAATCGGTGCGGGTGCGAGGACTGCACGCGCAAAACCAGCCCGCCGAGCAGGCCTTCGCCGGACAGCGGGTGGCGCTGAATATCAGTGGCGATCGACTGGCGCTGGAACAGATCCATCGCGGTCAATGGCTGTTGGCGGAGTGGCTGCACGCACCGACGCAACGGGTCGATATCGAGTTTCAGTTGTTGCCCGGTGAGCGCACGTTCGAACATTTTCACCCGGTGCACGTGCACCTCGGTACGCAAGACGTCATCGCCCGCGTGGCGTTGCTCGAGGGTCCGCGTTTGCGTCCCGGCGAACGGATGTTTGCGCAACTGCTGATCAATGCGCCGGTGCATGCGGTAAAGGGCGATCGACTGATCCTGCGTGACCAGAGCGCGCAACGTACCCTTGGCGGCGGTCAGGTGCTTGACCCGTTCGCCCCGGCCCGACAACGCCGCAGCCCGGAACGGCTGGCGCAACTGCAAGCGCTGGCCGGCAGCGACAGTCTTGAACAGGCGCTGCCGCTGTTGCTCGACCACAGCGCTGGCGGCCTCGATCCGCAACGGCTGGAGCGCCAGTTCAATCGCCCGCGTGAAGACTGGGCGCTGCCGGCCAACGTGCGCCTGATCGACACCCGCCAAGGCCCGGTGCTGTTCAACGTGCAGCGCTGGGGGCAGCTGAAGTTCACCCTGTTGGAGCAGTTGGCCAAGTTGCATGAACTGGAACCGGACCAGATGGGGCCGGATCGCGATCGCCTGCGCCGCTTCAGTGGTCTGGCGCTGGAGCGTTCGACCTTTGTCAGCCTGCTGGAAGAATTGCGCGCCGCCGGATCGATCAACGCCAGTGGGCCGTGGTTGCATCTGCCGGATCATCAGGTGCGCTTGAATGCTGAAGACGAAACCCTGTGGCAGCGTATACAGCCGCTGTTCGAACAGGCCGGGTTTGATCCGCCGTGGGTGCGTGACGTCGCCAAAGTGCTTGGCGAGGATGACGCGCCGGTGCGTCTGTTGCTGCGCAAACTGGCGCGCCTGGGGTTGATGCATCAGGTGGTGCGCGACCTGTTTCTGAGCGACGTGCAATTGCAGCGCATGGCCGAAATCCTGTTGCAACTGGAGCAGGAAAATCCGTCGATCCAGGTGACAACTTTCCGTGATGCGCTAGGCTTGGGACGCAAACGCTGTATTCAGTACCTGGAATACTTCGACCGCCTCGGCCTGACCCGACGCATCGGCGAATCCCGGGTGATCCGCCATGACAACGCGCTGGCCAGTGCCGACGCACCCTGAGTTCAAAGGAAGGCAATCGCGCCCGGTGGCGCGGCCGGGCTTCAAACCCGGTTGGGGACGGCATCCGTTCCCGGGCAGGTTCGACTCCGGCTGCCTTCCGCCAATTACTACAGCATCCTCGACGCACTGAATCCCCTGTGGGAGCGAGCTTGCTCGCGAATGCGGTACGTCATTCAACATCTATGTCAACTGATCGACCGCTTTCGCGAGCAAGCTCGCTCCCACAGTGAGTTATGGGTTAGAGGCGGCCGTGTTCGCGGGCTGTGCGATCCACGGCGATACGTGTTTTGTCGACCAATTCATCCAGCTCCGCCCGCGTGGCGATCAGCGCGGGGGCCATGATCATCCGGCCCAGCGTCGAACGAATGATCAGGCCTTCTTCAAAACCAATAGTGCGGCAGCGCCAGGCGATGTCGTTCTCGTTGGCGAAACGCTTGCGGGTGGCTTTGTCTTCGGCGAACTGCAACGCCGCCACCAGCCCCACGCCCTGAATCTCACCCACCAGCGGATGGTTGCCGAACACTTCGCGCAGGCAGTTCTGCAGGTACGGGCCGGTGTCGGTTTTCACTTGAGTGACCACGCCTTCATCGCGCAACGCCTTGAGGTTGGCAATCGCCACCGCAGCCGCCACCGGGTGCCCGGAGTAGGTCAGGCCGTGAGCGAACACGCCGCCTTTTTCCACCAGCGCTTCGGCCATGCGCCGCGACAGAATCAGCCCACCCATAGGGATGTAGCCGGAGGTCAGGCCCTTGGCGATGGACAGGGTGTCCGGCTCGAAACCGAAGGCCTGATGCGCGAACCATTCGCCGGTGCGACCGAAACCGCCAATCACTTCGTCGGCACACAGCAGCACATCATACTTGCGGCAGATGCGCTGGATTTCCGACCAGTAGGTGGCGGGCGGAATGATCATGCCGCCAGCGCCCTGGAACGGTTCGGCGACGAACGCGGCGACCTTGTCGGCGCCCAGTTCGAGGATCTTGTCTTCCAGCTGCCGCGCCGCCCGCAGGCCGAATTCTTCGGGGCTGAGGTTGCCTTCGTGGGCGAACCAGTACGGTTCGTCGATGTGCGCGACGTCAGGGATGGTGCCGCCCATTTCGTGCATGAATTTCATGCCGCCCAACGCCGTCGCGGCCAGGGTCGAGCCGTGGTAGCCGTTCCAGCGGCCGATCATGATTTTCTTCTCGGGTTTGCCCATCACCTGCCAGAACTTGCGCACGGTGCGGATCAACACCTCGTTAGCTTCGGAGCCGGAGTTGGTGTAGATCGCGTGGCTGTAGTGCTTCGGTAGCAGGCTGAACAACAGCTCCGACAGCTCGATCACTTGCGGGTGAGTGGTGTGGAAGAACATGTTGTAGTAGGGCAGTTGTTCCAGCTGCGCGGTGGCGGCAGCGGCCAGGTCCTTGCGCCCATAACCGAGGTTGGTGCACCACAGGCCGGACATGCCGTCCAGGTAGCGATTGCCGTCGTTGTCCCACAACGCCAGGCGGTCACCGCTGACCATTACCCGCGGGCCTTCTTCGTTGAGGGCTTTCTGATCGACGAACGCGTGAATGTGGTGGGCGGCGTCGGCAGCCTGGTAATCGCGGGTGCTGCGGGTCGGATCGAGTTCGGCGGACATGGCGGTTCTCCAGAGAAACGGGGCAAGTGGGTGCGCGTTCATTCCAGCGGTGCACGGTTAATATTTGTCACTTAAAAATATTTTTGTAAAGAAAATATTTGTCGGTGAAAAAAGAAATCCGTAGGCTGACGACAATCAGCAAGTCAGGACAAAGGCACCATGAGCGGGCTCAGAGAGCGGCAAAAGGAACAGCGCAGGGAAGTCATCGCGCAGGCAGCGCTGGAGCTGTTCAAGACCAACGGTTTTGCGGCCACCACGCTGGACCAGATCGCGGTCCAGGCCGGGGTGTCTGCGCCGACGGTGGTCAATTACTTTGGCGGCAAGCAGGAGATCTTGCTGGCCTTGCTCAAGCAACCGGACGAGCAGGCCATGCGCGAGGCGCGGGCCAATCTGGATGACGACAGCGATCCGCTGGAGGCGTTGTGCGAGTTCGAAGGCTTGATGACTGACTACCAACTGCAAGCCATGCCGGCCTCGCTGTGGCGTGAATTGGCACCGTTTCTACTGACGGGTGAGTTGGCGCTGGCGTTGAGCCCGTGGAATGCGGCGGTGATCGAAGAAACCAAGGCCCTGCTCGGGCATTTTCAGGCGCAGGGCAAGGTGCGGGCGACGGTAGATCTGGACGTGGCGGCGACGCTGTTCAATCAGTACGCGAACATGGCGTTTATCCGTCTGGCGACCGAGCCTGAGCCGGACCGGGCGGCACATGCCGAACACATGCGCGGTGTGCTGGGTTTGATCTGTCATGGCATTTTGAGCAGCGAGTAGTGGTTTTCAGGTTTTCGGCAACCACGGCTGCATCAACTCCAGCATCCCGCGTCCGCCTCGGCGGAGCCCGGCGGCCATGGCCAGCCACGACAGCTCGGTAATGATCACTTCGCGGGCGTGCAGCAAGCGCACTTCGCCCGCCGTGCCACCGGCCGTTCCGCCATCCGGCATGTACACGGTCATCCAGTCACCGACACTTTCCACCACCAGACACAGACGCCAGCCTTGTTCCTCGGCAATCAGGCCGACCTTCGAGCCGTCAGGGTTTTCCATCCCGGCAAAGCGTGTGGTGGTGTCCTTGAACAACTGGTAACCCGGCAGATTGCTCAGGACCTTGTCTACACCGTTTTCGATCGCTCGGGCCGCGGTGGAAGTGCGGGCCAGCAGACCGGCGAGAAAACACAGCACAATCAAACCGAACAACGTCGCCAGCGTGATCAGGGTCACGCCGGCAACGTCGTGCCCGGCAAACATCGGCAGCAGCTTCTCCACGGGGCCACGCAACAGGTGGATGGCTTTTTCCAGCAGGACGAAAATCAGCACCAAGGGCAGAATGAACAGCAGCCCGCCGATCACGGTGGTTTTGATGAACTTGAACATGGCAGCTCCTTGCTGAATTCCTTCAGTGACACGAAGCAAGGCTAGCTGAATAAAATGCCGAGGCCGACTGGCGACGAACAAGGAGCAGGGCGCATGAGCGCTGGCGCGACATCTGGCTCGATTGCACCCAGAGCATGAGTGGATTCAGCGATTGCAACTGACTGAAAAATACTCCCAACTCAACGAATGACTGTGGCGAGGGAGCTTGCTCCCGCTGGGGCGCGAAGCGGCCCTGCTGTTGAGGGACTGCTGTGCAGTCCAGCGGGAGCAAGCTCCCTCGCCACAACAGACTTGTTCATCAGTAGATATGGCTAACGACGGGTCGCCAGGTAGGACTGCCCAAGATCGCTGGCCCAACTGTCCAGCACCGCTTTGACGTCATCGGCGGTCAGCACCTGTTTGTCGTTTTCCAGCGGCAGCCCGATGCCCTTGCGCACGACTTCGGCGACCACTTCGCCGGTGGAGCCGTCCTCGAATGAGACTTCGGTGGTGATTTCGCTGTCCTGATCGCGGATGCCGGTGGCGGTGCTCACACCTGCAGCGACCAGCGTCACCGGTAGCCATTCATAAAAGCGCAGGCCCTGGGTGCTGGCGGCGACGCGGGTGATCGCCGGTCTGACGGTCAGGGTGTTCGGGCCGGGTAGCGGCACCAGGCGCATGACCTTGCCCAGTTCCAGCCTGAGCGCGGCGTCGTAGTACTCGGTGACGCCGGACAGCGTGCTCAGCGGGATCCGCTCGCTCGGCGCGGCGCTGGGGTAGAACTGGCTGGGCGCCAGATAGACCTGGGTGTAACGCCCCCGGGCCAATGCCGGGCTGACCCAACTCAACACCGTCTGCCCCGATGGCGACTGGTGCTCGCTGAGCACGCTGTAATCGTGCAGGAATCCGGTGTACTTCTGCGGTTCGACGGTTTTGCTGCTGCAGGCCGACAGGCTCAGGGACGCCGTACACAGCACCGACATCAAGCAATGGCTTCTGATCATGCGAATCCTTGTTTTGCGCTGTTGCCCCGCGTGGTTCAAGCGCGGGAAGTGATGGGGGAGGAGAGCGGCGGGGTGTTGTCCGAGCATTCGATGTGCAGACGGCCGTGGCTCATGATCCATTGGATGAGGTCGGCGGTCGGAATCGAATGCACGTACTCGACCCATTGCGAATCGCTGGGGCCGTACTGCTCGAAATAGCGGCGCAAGACGATACGGCTTTGGTCATCTGACAGGCCCAGGCAAAACTCCTGAAACAACAGCGGCGTATCCTGCTCGGGCGCGCTGGTGCGCTGGCTGAGAATCAACGGATAGCGGGCGTCGTGGCCCTCGGCGGTATAACGGTTGTGCAATGCGCTCATTGAAAGCCCCCCGGTTGTCGATGGCGTGCAGGGTGCCTGAGGGGTTTTGCCGCAGAATGTCTGCTTGATGTCCGGGACGACGGAATGTTGCTCGATTGAAATATATGACCCGCCCGCCAGAATAGTTTTAGATGCGTTCTTTTTTTGGCCTGAGGATCCTGTGCCCGTGAGCAGACTGCTGATCGTCGACGATGACGTGGAAATTCTCGCCCTGCTGAAGAAGTTCTTCGTCCAGCACGCCTACGAGGTCGATGTCGCCGCTGACGGCGCAGCGATGTGGGCGGCGATTGCGCAGCAGCGCCCGGACACGATCATTCTCGACCTGATGCTGCCCGGCGAAGGTGGCCTGAGCCTGTGCCAGAAAGTGCGGGCGCAGATGGGCATTCCGATCATCATGCTGACCGCCATGGGCGAATTGAGCGACCGGATTGTCGGCCTTGAACTGGGCGCCGATGACTACGTCACCAAACCGTTCGCCCCGCGTGAACTGTTGGCCCGTCTGCGCGCCGTGCAGCGTCGCGCCGGTGAGCAGGTCAGCCCGGCGAGTGAACCGGCGCGGCCGGTGATCGCCTTCGCCGGTTGGCATCTGGATATCACTTGTCGCGAACTGCGCTCCCCGGAAAACGTGATGATTCCGCTGTCCGGTGGCGAGTTCGATCTGCTGGTGGTGTTTCTCGAACACCCGCAGCGCATTCTTACCCGCGAACAATTGATCGACCTGTCTCGCGGTCAGGGCCACGACGCCTTTGATCGCAGCATCGACGTGCAAGTCAGCCGCCTGCGGCGCAAGATCGAGCCGGACAGCAAACGCCCGGACCTGATTCGCACCGTGCGCAACGGTGGTTACATGTTTACCGCCAAGGTCACTCGTTCATGATCCGTCGATTCCTCCGCCGTGATCCGTTGAGTCGGCGGATCGCCCTGACCATCGTCGCGGCCATGCTCGCTTCGCTGGCACTGAATTTCCTGTTCGTGGAGGTTGCCGGAACCTGGGCGCGGCCACCGATTGAACGCACCGGGTTGCTGGAGCAGATCGCCGCGACCGTCAAGGTGATCGAGGCTGCGCCCGCGCCTTTACGCCCGAAACTGGCGCAGGCGGCAACCGGCCCGGCGCTGGAGGTGACGTGGCATGCACAACGGGGCGAGTTCGGATTGCCAACGGCGGGTACGCAGCTTGTCGCCGACAAGACGTCGGGCTTGCATCAGTTGTTTGGCTATGAGCGAGACATTCGGGTGTTCAACCCCGGTGACTGGCCGAGTGGCAGCCCGCTCGGCCGCTATGCGGCGCTGATTCAATTGCCGGATGCCAGCTGGTTGCTGTTCTCTTCGCCCGAGCGCTCCTGGGGCCTGGACATCGGCACACGCATCGCAATCATCATCGCGCTGGGCCTGATCGCTACCGTGCTGGTGGCCTGGCTGGCCACAAGGCAACTGGCCCAGCCACTGCAACGTTTCGCCAGCGCCGCCCGGCGTTTCGGCGGCGACCTGCGCGCGCCGCCGATCAAGATCGAAGGCCCGGACGAGATCCGTCAGGCGATCATCGCCTTCAACACCATGCAGGCGCAGATTCAGCACTACATCAGCGAGCGCACGCACATGCTCGCGTCGATTTCCCACGACTTGCGGGCACCGCTGACCCGCATGCGCCTGCGCAGCGAGTTCATGGAGGATCTCGATCATCAGGACAAACTGATTCGCGACATCGAAGAAATGCGCCTGATGATCAACTCCGCGCTGGCGTTTTTCCGTGAGGACACCCAGCCGGAACCCACCACCGCGTTCGACCTGTCGGAACTGCTGCAGACGATCGTCGACGACTATCGCGACCAGAACATCGCTATCGACTTCAGCGGTCCCGCGCATCTGGTCTACGAGGGCCGCCCGCTGGCGATCAAACGGGTGATCGTCAACCTGCTGGAAAACGCCGAGAAGTACGCGCAACACCCAGTCATCGCGCTGAGTAGCGACGGCTACAGCGTGTGCATCGATGTCAGTGACAACGGGCCGGGGATTCCCGAAGCGTCGTTGCAGCGGGTGTTCGACCCGTTTTTTCGCCTGGAAACCTCGCGCAACCGGGAAACCGGTGGGGTCGGGCTTGGGCTGTCGGCGGCGCGGGCCATCGTGCGTGATCAGGGCGGTGAACTGAAGTTGAGCAATCGCAGCAGCGGTGGCTTGCTCGCCCGGGTGGAATTGCCGCTGTAATACTTTGAAACATTTGCCAGCGGCCGGCGGTCAACAGGACACATTCTCTGCAAGAAGCGTCCATGAAAACCCCACGGCCCTCCGCACGTCTTGAACCCTTGTCGCAACTGCGCAATTTGAAAATGGCTCGTTCCGCGCATGCCTATGTGCGCGGCAGTACGGTGCAGTTTTATGAGTGGCTGCACAGCCAGCCCGGGCGCAGCCTGCCAAAAGGGCCGGCGGTGTGGATCTGCGGCGATTGTCACGCCGGCAATCTCGGGCCGACCGGCGATCTGAAAGGGCGCATCGACATTCACATCCGCGACCTCGACCAAACCGTTATCGGCAACCCTGCGCATGACTTGGTCCGGCTGGCACTATCGCTGGCGACTGCCGCCCGTGGCTCCGATCTGCCGGGTGTGGCCACGGCACGGATGCTCGAAGAGATGATGCGCGGCTATGAGCAGGCATTCGAAGACGATGTCGACAAAGAGCCGCCAAGACCCGCGCAAGTCAAGGCCGGCATGCGCAGCGCGGTGCAGCGCACCTGGAAGCATCTGGCGCAGGAGCGCATCGAGAACACCAAACCGACCATTCCGCTGGGCAAGCATTTCTGGTCGCTGTCACGGGAAGAACGCAGCGCGCTGAAATCGCTTTGCGCAACGCCTGACGTCCATACGCTGGTGACGTCCCTGAAAGGCCGCTCAAAGGACGACCGAGTGAAAATGCTCGATTCGGCCTACTGGGTCAAAGGCTGCAGCTCGCTGGGGCTCAAGCGTTATGCGGTGTTGCTGGGGGTGGGCGAGGGCGATGATCAGGAATATTGCCTGCTCGATATCAAAGAGGCAGTTGCTGCCGCCGCCCCCCGGGTGGCGCGAGCAGCGATGCCCCGTGACAACGGCAAACGTGTGGTCGAAGGCGCGCGTTTTCTCTCCCCGGGCCTGGGCAACCGGATGATCGCCACCCGCGTGCTCGACCATGGCTTCTTCATCCGCGAACTGCTACCGCAAGACATGAAACTGGAACTGGATCAGTTGAGCCAGACCGACGCGATGCTCGCCGCTGGCTATCTGGCCCGGGTCGTGGGGCTGGCCCATGCCCGGCAGATGGACATGAGTACCCGCGCCGAATGGATGCGTGAATTGCAGACCTGTCGTTCGAAAACGCTGGATGCACCGTCGTGGCTGTGGACGAGTGTCGTGCAGTTGGTGGGCAGCCATGAGAAAGGCTATCTGGAGCATTGTCGGCGCTATGCGCTGGAGCACTGATTTGCGTGCGTGAAACAGTTGTCGGTTGCCGATGTGAAATTTGTTCTGTAGATTTTCATGAAATTACAAGAACAGAATTTCACGAGGCGGCAAATGTTTCAGCACTCCCAGCGCCATGTCGACAGCTATTACGCGCACAGTTGCGCCGATATCCTGAGTCACCGACCTGCACTCGAAGGCGCGCAGGCCTGCGATGTGGTGATCATCGGCGCGGGGTTCAGCGGTTTGCACACAGCGTTACGACTGGCGCTGGCCGGCAAGCGCGTCACCGTACTGGAAGCCAGTCGCGTGGCATGGGCCGCCTCGGGGCGTAATGGCGGGCAGGCGATTCTGGGCTGGTCGTGCGACATGCCGCCGCTGGAAGCAGCGCTCGGCCATGAGCGCGCCCGGCGTCTATGGGACGGCATGCGTTGGGCCGCGCGGGAGCTGCGTGAATTGCCCGGGCGGCATGGTTTCGATTGCGACTATCGCCCCGGCCATTTGTGGACGTCGGTGATGCCGCGTCGGGTCAGCCTGCTGACTGAATGGCAACACGAAGCCAGTCACAAGTGGGGCCATGACGGTCTGCAGTTCATTCCCCGCGAAGACCTGCCGCAATGGGTCGCCAGCGATCGTTATCAGGCCGGCCTCTACGACGCCGAAGGCGCACACCTCAATCCGCTGAAACTCGCGCTCGGGCTGGCCGCCGCCATCGAACGCGCCGGCGGACATATCTACGAACAAAGCAAAGCGCTGAGCTATCAGCGCGAAGGCGACGGTTACCGGGTCAACACCGAGTACGGTTCGGTGAAGGCCGACGTGCTGGTGCTGGCCTGCAATGCCTATCTCGATGAACTCGATCCGCAACTCTCCAGCTGCATCCTGCCGGTTGGCACCTATCAAGTCGCCACCGCACCGCTGACGCCGGAGCAAGCCACTGCGCTGCTGCCGAGCAACGTCTGTGTGACCGACAACCAGTTCGTCCTCGATTACTTCCGTCGCACGCCGGACAACCGCTTGCTGTTCGGGGGCGGCTGCACCTATCTGGGCGGTATGCCCAAGGACATTGCGGCGGCGACCCGGCCGTTTCTCGAACGGGTGTTTCCGCAACTCAAGGGCGTCGAGGTGGAATTCGCTTGGGGCGGGCATATCGATCTGACCATGAACCGAACGCCGGATGTCGGCGGCGAGGGCAATCGTTATTGGCTGCAAGGCTACTCGGGCCACGGCGTGCTGCCGACGCTGGCCGCCGCCCGTGCGGTGTCCGATGCAATTCTCGGCGAGGCGGATGAATTGGCGTTGTATCAGGGCCTGAGCAATGGCCGTTTCCCCGGCGGCAAGCACTTCGCAGCACCGCTGGAGGCTATCGGCAAGGCCTGGTATCGGCTGCGCGACAGCATTTGATGAGATTTTGACCATGAACAAGCAAGAAGAAATCGCCGCGCTGGCGATCCTGATCCACGACCTGCGCAAGCACAAGAAATACACCCTCAAGGATCTGGCCGACAAGATCGGCCGTTCGGTGGGTTTTCTCTCGCAAGTCGAACGTGGGCTGTCGCGCCCGACGGTGGCCGATCTCACCGCGATCAGCGAAACCCTCGGTGTGCCGACCACCTATTTCTACAGCCTGCCCAAAGCCAAGCAAGTGCCGTGGGTCACCCGTCCGGACGAACGCCGCACGCTGTATTACGCCAACGGCATCACCGACATTCTGGTGTCGCCGCAGATGCGTGCCTCGTTCTCGATGCTCGAAAGTCATCTGGAGCCGGGCGCGAGCAGTGGCGACCGGCACATGAGCGACAGCTCGGAGCAGGGCGGCTACGTCCTTGAAGGCGAACTGACCTTGTGGCTGGGCAACGACGACGAGCCGGTGACCTTAAAGGCCGGTGACAGCTTTCAATTCGACAGTCACACCCATTGCCGCTACGGCAACCTCACCGGGCAGCTCACCCGCGTGCTGTGGGTCTACACCTGACAACAACAAAGGAAATCCAAGATGGACGCTGTCTGCTCTGACCTGCTCGCCGAAGTGCGCGCGTTTCGCCAACGCTACCCCGAGGTGCGTTATGTCGACCTGATTTCTCTGGACATTCCGGGGCACTTCTACGGTAAGCGCTATCCGGTCGACATGCTCGAAAAAGTCGCGGCGGGCGGTGCGCTGAAACTGCCGCAGAACTGCGTGCTGCTGGGCGTGCAGGGCGGGTTGTTCAAGATCGGCGATTACTGTTTCAACGACGGCGACCCGGACGCCGTGCGCCGCCTCGTTCCGGGCACACTCAAGCCGGTGACTTGGGAAGCGCAGCCGCTGGGGCAGATGCTGATTACCTCCGACGGCACCGCCAAACCGATCGAATTCGAACCCCGTGAAGTGTTGGCGCAAGTGTTGAATCGACTGGCGGGCAAAGGCATTCACCCGGTCGTGGCGTTCGAGCTTGAGTTCTATCTGTTCGACAAGAAGCTGCGCGACGGCCTGCCGCAATTTCCCCGCGACGAACTGACCGACGATGCCGATGATCAGCCGAACATGCACATCGAACGCCTGTCGCGCTTCGCCCCGGTGCTCGATGAAATGGTGGAAGCAGCGCGGGCTCAGGGCATCGACGCCACGGTGATCACCGCCGAGCTGGGGCCTGGGCAATTCGAGATCAATTTCGGCCATCTGGACGACGGCCTGCGCGCGGCCGATTGGGCGGCGCTGTTCTGTCGCAGCACCCGTGGCGTTGCGCTCAAGCACGGCTACCGCGCCAGTTTCATGGCCAAGCCCTACGTGCAACATCCGGGCAGCGGCATGCACGTGCATGTCAGCCTGTATGACGCCGCCGGCAACAATCTTCTGGCGGCCAATCACCAGCAAGCGCTGCGCCATGCAGTGGCCGGCTGCCTGGATCTGCTGCCGCACAGCATGCCAATCTTCGCCCCGAACCAGAACGCCATGCGCCGCCTGAGCGGCACGGTGAACACCGCGACCAAGGCGAGCTGGGGTTACGAGGATCGCGACGCCTGCCTGCGCATCCCCGAATCGGACACGAAAAACCTGCGCATCGAATACCGGCTGGCCGGCGCCGACGCCAACCCGTATCTGGTGCTGGCGGCAATTCTGGTGGGTCTGGAACATGGTCTGGCATCAGGCAAGGAGCCGATCTCGCCACTCAACGACGATCGCAACAGCGGTATCGATTTTCCGACGGAAATCCTCGACGCGGTGCGCGCTCTGCAGCACCAGCCGCAACTGCGTGCGGGACTGGGTGCCGAGTTCGTCGACGTGTATTGCGAGAACAAGCGTCAGGATCACCTGGCATTCATGCAGGAGATCAGTGCGCGGGAGTATCGCTGGTATTTGTGATCACTGGTTCAGCGCCACACTTGAGTCAGGTGCGGGGGCCGCGATGACCGGATGGAATTCAGTACCGGTGAATTCCATGGTTCATCAAAAGACCACCCGCCCCGAAACACAGTGCTGTACTGCTCCGCCAACCCATACGGTACCGTCGACGTTTTCGATGTGCAGTCGCCCGCGGCGCCCGATGGCGCTGCCCTGGCTCACGCTGTAGCGGTCGTTCAGGATGCCCGCGCCGATCAGCCACTGAGCCAGGCTCGCATTGAGGCTGCCAGTGACCGAGTCCTCGTTGCATTCTTCGCCCATGAAGGCTCTGACTTCCACGTCGGTTTCGGCCTGCGGCCCATTCCATGGCGCAATAACCCCGACATTCAACCCCTGCAGCGCCGCGTAATCGGGTTTGATCGCCAGCACTTCTTCGCGACTCCCCAGCAACACGCCCGCCCAGCCGGGGCCGTTGTCTACCCACTGGCTGGCCCGGATCTGCCCGGCGGCGAGTCCGAGCCCTTGTTCGATCAGGTTTGACGTCATCGCATCCAGCGGCCCGCTGCGCACCAGCGGCGGCGCGCAAAACGCCAGGTGAGGGCCTTGCCTGCGTACCCGAATCAAGCCTGCCGGGCATTCCTGAATAATCTCGACTTGCCCGGGATTTCCATTTCGGGCCAGCCATACCTTGCAGCTGCCCAGGGTAGGGTGGCCAGCAAAGGGCAGCTCGCGCAGCGGAGTAAAAATCCGTACGCGGTACTGCGCTTGCGGCGTTTGGGGTTTCAACAGAAAAGTGGTCTCACTGAGTTGCGTCCACCGGGCAAACGCCTGCATCTGCTCGGTTGTCAGCTCATCGGCATCCGCCACGACGGCCAGCGCGTTGCCTTCGCAAGAGTGATCAGCGAATACATCGACTTGTTCGAACGGCAAAGAGAGCGGCATTAAGTATCCTTCACAGGTAGAGGCGGTGCACATCTGCACTCGGCGGCCAAGGCTAGTCGTTGCACGGTAATAATTAAAGAATGCGTGGGTTCTGAGGATGTCCGCCGCAGGTGGGTTTCGGCCAGAAGCAGACATCCAAATCCTGCACTTGTATATTCCCGACAGGGTCTTCACCAGCACCGTGCAGAAGCGGGAGGCGACAAATTCATGGATCAGAAAAAAGGCCAACCTGGCGGCGCCGACTGGATCATCCGCAGTGTTCAATCCGAAGGGATCGAGTGTATTGAAGCGTGGTTCGGCAGCCACGGCTACGATCCCCATCGACACGACACCTACTCGATCGGCCGTACTTTAGCGGGCGTCCAGAGCTTTCACTATGCAGGCTCGCTGCGCCATGGCGTTCCCGGCAACACACTGGTGCTTCACCCCGATGAACTCCACGATGGTATGGCCGGCACCGATGCAGGCTTTCGTTATCGTATGGCCTACGTTGATCCGGCATTAATCCAGAACATCCTGGGGGGAGAACCGTTGCCCTTTATCGCGGGGGGAATTTCCAGTGATCCGCGTCTGTTCCATGCCAGTGCGGCGTTCGTACAAGCAGTGGATCATCCACTGGAAACACTGGAGCAGCAGGACGCGCTCTATGACTTGGCAATGGCATTGCGTGCCGTCGGTGGTAAGCCGCGCGGGCGCAAGCGCCTGGATTACCGCGCAGCCGAGCGCGCCAGAGCGTTTATCCTGGAACATCTGCATTCATCCATTACGCTGGAGATGCTGGAGCATGCCAGTGGACGCGAATGCTGGAGCCTGTCACGCGACTTCAGAACACTTTACGGTACCAGCCCTTACCGATTTGTCACCCTGCGCCGCCTGGATCGGTTCCGCGCATTGGTGCTTGAAGGGTTCACCCTGGTGGATGCGGCCCTCGTCGCGGGTTTCCACGATCAAAGTCATATGACGCGACACTTCACCCGTTGCTACGGAATACCGCCCATGCGCTGGCTGGAGCGATTGCGAGCTGCACGCTGACTTGCAGGATCGTACAAGAACCCTCTGCTCAATGCTCTATAGGCTGGCAACTTCAACCACAGAGGATTTGTCATGTCAGAGCTGCATCAGCAACACTCATCGTTTCCTGTAAACCTGGCTCATAAGGCTTCGCTCATCGAACAGCACTGGAGCCCCAGAGTTGTTGCGGAAATGAATGACTACCAGTTCAAGGTTGTGCGAATCGAAGGCGAATTCATCTGGCACTCACATCCCGAGACCGACGAAGCATTTCTTGTCCTGGAGGGCACCTTGCGCATCGACCTGCCGGAAGGCTGCGTCTATGTGAATCCGGGTGAACTGTATGTGGTGCCCCGTGGCGTTAAACATCGCACGGCTGCCAAAGGTGAAGTAAAACTGATGATGATCGAGCCACGAGGGATTTTGAACACCGGGCATGAAGAGGGCGAAAGAACAGCGTTGAACGACGTCTGGATATAAACCAGCGCCATCCCGGGCAAGGTCTGCGTCGAGTTGAAAATAGTGGGCTTTGGTTGGCTGCTATCGGCCAATAGCGGCCGTTCTGGAATGGCAGGAAACGACCGATAACTGCCTTCGATACGCGACTTTCGCCCGCCAGCGGCTCGATTGTAAGAATATGGCGGAGAGCTGCAAAACCGCCTACGCTTATAGAATGATTCCTCGAACGCCTTGCCCATCTGGTGGTATAGAGCCGAGAGATCTGACTTCCTTTGACCGTCCGCTTAACACCCACCCGGACCAACCCGCGCCTATCGCCAGCAACTGCCCCCTGAGTCCGGTCCACACGACCAGCAGTACGGCGCAACGGGTAAAAGCCAGACCCAGTCCCCCCACCTGCCGTTCAAAAGCGACCGATGCCGCAGCACCTCTGGAAACCGGGGCGCTGTTCACGTTCTGCCATGAGGTCAATCCGTATGTATCGGCCGAGCACGATTCCTTACCAGCAGCATCGAGGGTTCAGCCGAACCTTCACTCAGGGGCATTTGAGCCTTGGATTATTCTTTCCCATGGAGGCGTTCGACGGGGACACTCCGAGCATGCTCAACCAGGTCACACTGGCTAAACAAGCCGAGGCGCTGGGCTTCTGCGCGCTCTGGTTTCGCGACGTGCCGCTTCGCGACCCTGGCTTCGGCGATGTCGGCCAAGTCTTCGACCCCTGGGTTTACCTGGGTTATATGGCCGCCCATACCTCGGAGATTGCACTTGGCACCGCTTCCATTGCCATCCCTTTGCACCATCCCCTGCACACGGCCAAGGCGTCAGCCAGCGTCGATCAGTTGAGCACAGGTCGCTTGATTCTGGGGGTGGCTTCGGGAGATCGGCCGGTGGAGTTTTCGGCTTTTGGTGTCGATCCCGAAAGGCGTGGAGAAATCTTTCGAGAACACTACGAAGTGATTCGGCAAGCCCACAGCACCAGTTTTGAGCCCATCCACTGGAGCACTGGCGAAATGCACGGCGCAGACCTGATTCCGAAACCCACCACCCAATTCATTCCAATGCTGGTGACCGGCAACAGTCGCCAGTCACTGGATTGGATCGCGCGTGAGAGCAACGGATGGATCAACTATCCACGCATACCGAATATGCAGCGGCTGGTCGTGGAAGATTGGCGGCTGGAGGTCACCAGGCAATGTGGCTCTGTGTACAAGCCCTTTACTCAGTCGCTGTACATCGATCTCGATGAGAATCCGTCCACGCCACCCACACGTATCCATTTGGGGTTCAAACTTGGACGTTACCATCTACGTTTTTTGCTGGAGTCGCTTGAGGAAATCGGCGTGGACCACGTCATTCTCAATCTCAAATATGGCAAGCGCCCTGCGGCGGAGGTTATTGAGGAATTGGGTACGCACATCGTTGCGCAGTTCGGAGTGCAGCCGCGTCCGGCAGCGCATTGAACATCGGTCACTGCTACGCCGACGGATGCTCACTTGACGAAACCATCGTGAGCCTCCCCGAACTGAATGGAACTTCCTGTTGGATTTGCTTAACCGGGCAGCTTGGCCGCAAGGACGTCAACCTTCTCGATTGATGGCGGTTCGGCAAACAGCTCGGCAGCGTTTGCCATAAGCGCCGCCGCGACCTTGCCCGAAAGATGAGCCTGCCGGCCCGCTTCATCCGGGAATGCGTCAAAGATGCCAAAGGTAGACGGCCCCAAGCGGATTCCAAACCAGGCTGTAGTGGCTGGCTCCTCCTCCACTAAAGGAAGGCCGCTCAAGAGAAAGCGCTCCACCTCTTTCTCTTTCCCAGGTTTTGCTTCCAGACGAACGAACAACGCTACTTTGACCATGACGTGGCTCCTGTTGTTACGATGCGGCTGGTGCTATCTGGTCGCAATAGCTAAAAGGGGCATCCGGCTATTAACTATGGTCGACGACACCAGGATTACAAACCCAAAGAGACCAAGGGTAGCGTCGCATGTCGCTCGGACACTGAGAATGACGTAGTAGGCAGCGCGCAAACCGCAGACCAGCCGCGTGATCACTTTTCCCGAGCTGTGGCCTGATAATCAAGACTCAACGATATCTGAAATTCAGGAGAACATAACAAATCATGGTGACTGTCAAGCCGACCAATATGTACTCGACACGTGGTAGAAATATAACTAACCCACCTAAAGAAAACACGATCAAGGTGTTTTGCAGTATGTATTTCCTTATTCGACTCACAGCTATGAAATAGCCATATTGCTTCCCCAGGAAAAACAAGACCATGCCGGTGATCGACATAATCTGGAAATCGCGCATCGCAATGTCGTTCAGGATCGCATGCCTGATCAAATTTGCCAGAAGTGCCAGCCCCATAAAAAGAAAAAGGTGCGAGTAGATTAAGGCGTGCCCACTCATACTGCTTTTATGTTTGTTCAATAAGTAAAAACTATCAAAATAGATCCACCAGATACTGCAAATCATGATGAATCCGGTGATGGCCGCCATCACATTGTAATAACCCCAATGAATGTTAGATAAGCCTCCGGAAAGGCTAATAATTGACTCCCCCAATAAGATTAGGGTGAGTAGGCCTATGCGCTCAACCAAGTGCTCTGTGTGTGCTGGCAACGGTTTTAATTTAGTCCAGAAAAATACAGGAAACAGAATATCAAGAACAATCCCAATATAAGCAACAAGGTAACGCAAGGGCGGGTCAAAAATAACGGATGAAAGGCTAATAACTGCGCTAACTAATAGGGCGAAGCCGAGCCTTGAGGAAAGCTCGCCGCGAGAATCGAGTTTACTAATGGACGAAATATACATGATGCTGATGATCGCACGTATACCAAAATAGCAGGCAATAATAAGCGGGTAGTTCACTTCCAGGTCTTCCCCGATCCGTGCCGATAGCACAATGAGCAGGAGCATTATGAATAATGTTGCCAAACGGTGAAGATTGCTGTCTGTATCAAACCTGTTGGAGTAAATCGTGTGACTGGACCAGATCCACCACAACGGTACAAAAAGCAGTAAGAATGTCCATAATTGCTTATGTTCAAAGTGCCCGTCATGAACATGTCCGAGCGTGTGCGTAACCTGGCCTATCGTAACAACGAAAGTCAGGTCAAAAAACAACTCCAACCATGTGGCGTGTCGATTTTCTTCATAATACTTCAAAGATTTCATTAGTTGCCGGCTCCGTGTCCACCTCTTTAATGTAAAAGGTAGCTAACGTTGGTTTTTTCTCGGCTCCGATGTGGGTGATGCCAAGCCGATTTGGCTCTCTAGCGATTTCGTCCACGCACTAACAAAAGCTCAATCATCTGACTCATCCCGATGAACTCTGGAACTCCGTCATAGCGAAGCCCGTCAATGTAAAACGCTGGGGTGCCATTCACGCCGCTGCGTACACCGCCATTGAAATCGGCTTGTATTTTGGGGATGTAAGTGTCCTCTTGCATTGCAAGATCGAATTCCTCCCTGGAAAGGCCGTGTTTGAGAACGATGGCGCGATACAGCGGCAGGCCCAATCGATCCTGATTTTCGTACAATTCGTCGTGGGCCTCCCAGAAGAATCCTCGACTCCCGGCATACTCAGCGGTGACCGCTGCACCCAATGCATGGGGGTGAGCGGTGGTCAGAGGGAAGTTACGGAACACGAACAGCAAATCATCGCGAAAATGCTGCTGCAGATTCTTGACCATCCAATACGCTTCACCGCAATAGGGACATTCATAGTCGCCAAATTCCACCAAGGTGACCTTGGCATGCACACTTCCCTGACGATGGTCGTTGGCACTTACCGGGACTTTGAGAGTGGCCATGTAATCACCTGTTAATTTTTGATTGGCGTGCCTTGTGGCGAATTCGCCAGAGCATCCAGCGCATCCAGAATGCCGTCCGCCCCAGGGTTGATTGCCATTGGTGAGACGTAGCTCCAGGCGACCACCCCCTCCTTGTCAATCACGAACAGTGCCCTCTTACAAACTCCGAGCTGGGACTCGTACACTCCATACTGTCGTGCCACCGCCCCTTTGGGCTCGAAATCGGCCAGCAGGCTGAAGTGAAAATTCCTATCTTTGGCAAAGGCCTGATGACACCAGGCGCTGTCAACCGAGATACCCAATAGCACCGCACCGTATTCTCTGAAGGTGGGTAACAACTGGTTGTACAAGGTCAGTTGGTCACCACACACCGAAGTCCAGTCAGCGGGATAAAACGCCAGTATCACGGGGTTCCCCTTTAACTCGCGCAGCGACAACTGTTGATCAGGGGTTGCGTGAAGAGTGAAGTCGGGCGCGACAGTGCCGGCCGGCAGCGGACCCTGAACCAGGTCGCCATTGGTTTTTTGTGCATCATCGAACTCTAAAGTATTCATTGCTTGAACCTTGATAGATGGGTGGTTGGGACGTGCTCAGTGGGATGCGACGTGCCCGGCGGGATAACTCCATCCACCATCAAGGGGTTCAAAAAAAGACAACGCTGCCTCGATCTCAGCCTGAGCCTGAGTGATTTCGGCAGCGAAACGTTCACGTTCCGCATCGAGGAACACAAGAAGATCCGCCGTGTAATCGCGGAATTGGATTAGGCCAGGTTGGCAGGGGAATGGTCAGATTCGCTCTGGCTCACCAATGACTATAGTCGTTGATGACGCTTGCCGTAGTCGCTGAACGAATTTTCGATACCCTCCAGTGCCAACAACACTCACGCACTTATCTTGCTGCCATTTCAGGCGGCGTTTTAACACGATGATTTTGGCAGTTATTTCGCCACTTCAGACAAATCTACATCTACTTTCTGGACGACAACTGCTGCCCATTACGACAAGCAGAAATCGACCAGAGGCAGACAATGAACCGCCTTCAGGTCGACAGAATGAAGGTTGATATGGGAATGCTCTGGGCAAACGAGTCGTTGTCATTAGTGTCGGCATCGTGGGCGCTTCGCTGGCGTATCACGTGGCTGATAAAGGCGCGAATATCACCTTGGTTGAGGCTGAAGGTAATCAAAGATGCGGCTCGTGCAGCGATGGTGCTGTACCTAACGAATAGTCGAGATCGGTCTTCGGGAAGCTGAGCGGTAGCCTATGCGAATATTGTCACTGACCGCTTTTGGCCGGAAGCAGTAGTTCCCGGATGTCCGCTACTGGCCGGTAGCGGTCGCCTGCCGACGTCCGCTTTTGGCCGAAAGCAGCCACTCAACGATGGCGGCACGTTGCCCGACCTGCAAAAAACAAAACAGCCCGCAAAAACTTACGTCGATGGCGCGGTTATCTATCAGTCTTTAACTGACCCTGCAAAAACCGCACAATTGCCGGCTTTTTTCTCGACAGGAAGTTCCCATGCAACGGATTGTAATTCTTGGCAATGCCGGCAGCGGTAAATCTACCCTTGCCCGCGCCTTGGGCAGGCGTCTCGATCTGCCCGTGGTGCATCTGGACACTTTGTTTTGGGAACCCGGCTGGATCGAGCCAGACGCCGAGCAGTTTCGCGCACGCGTCAGAGAAGCGATATCAGCAGATGTCTGGATCTGTGAGGGCAACTATGCCCGGCGCACATTCGACCTGCGCCTGCCTCGTGCCGATCTGGTCATTTGGCTCGATACGCCGCGGCTCACCTGCTTCACTCGGGTGATCTTGCGCAGCGTATTGAATCGACCTCGTGCAGACCTTGCTGCAGGTTGTACGGAGAAGCTTGATCGGGCGTTCCTGACCTTCCTGAACTTTGTATGGAATTTCGATCGTGGTTATCGCCCTGGTATCGAGGCCGTGCGTCAGGCCATTGGCCCGCAGGTCCCGACGGTGCACTTGCGATGCAAGCGCCAGATTGGCGCATTTCTGGATAGCTTGCCCGCATCACCTGAAGTCTGCCTGATGTGACAGCGGCTGCACCGCCAGGTGTGGCGTTTCGCCGAAGAACTCGATCAGCAGTTCAGTGAGCACACGAATTTTGCGCGCAGGATGCGGTCCCGGCGGACGGATGATGTAGGCACCGGCCGGAGGCGGAGGATGGTTTGTCATGATCGGCACCAGTGCGCCGGATGCCACGTGTTCATGGGTGAGGCAGTCAGGCAGGTAGGCGACACCGAGGCCTGCGGTCGCAGCGGCGACCAGGGCGATGCCGTTGTCGGCCTTGAAGCGGCCTTGCGGACGAACCGTGATGACTTTGTCGCCATCCATGAACTGCCAGGCTTCGGTGCCTTGCATGAGCGCCTGATGGGCAAGCAGTTCATCCGGTGTCTCGGGCGCGCCGTGCGCGTTGATGTAAGCGGGGCTCGCGACGAGCTTGCCGTAGACCGGGCCAATCCGTTTGGCGATCAGATTGGAGTCCTGCATATAGCCCACCCGGATGGCGCAATCGTAGCCCTCGGCAATGAGGTCAACGAAGCGATCGCTGTAACAGGTCTGGATGTGCAGCTGCGGGTGCCGACGCGCCATTTCTGCCAGCATCGGGGCGAAGTGACTCGGGCCGAACGACAGTGGCACGGCCACGCGTAAGCGGCCGCGGAGGGCGCCGGCGGGCAGGATCGTTTCCTTGGCGATGTCGATCTCGGTGCAAACCCTGGCGGCGTAGTCCCGGAACGTCGCACCGGCCTCGGTGAGCGCCGCTCCGCGCGTGGAGCGGGCCAGCAGTTGCACACCCAATTCGGTTTCAAGCCGAGCCAGGCGGCGGCTGACGATCGATTTCGACACGCCAAGCCGCAGGGCTGCCTGCGAAATGCCCCCGGCATCAGCCACTTCCACGAAGGTCTGCAGTTCTTCGATATCCACTCTTGCGTTCCTCTTTTCGCGACACAGCACGTCGCGCAATGCTACTACTGCGTCGAACATGGGAACAGCACAATGGATTTTCCGGGCATGGCGTCATTCGCACATGTTTCGGAACCCATCACCCGCACAGGCTTCGGCCTGATTCACAAACGTGCGTCACCCATGAAAAGGATTTACCAATGGCAAGCGAGACTCTCCGCAACCCCCATACCGATCAGCTACTGACCCCGGAAAACTCGGCGTTGATCATCATCGATTATCAACCTGTTCAGGTTTCTTCGATCCGCTCGATGCCGCGTGATGAACTCGTCTTCAACATAACCAGCGTCGCGAAGGCGGCGGTCAACTACAACCTTCCGATCATCCACTCGACAGTCAATGTCGCGACCGGCCGCAACAAGCCGCCGATCCAGGAGCTGCAACAGGTGCTCGGCCATCTGCCGACCTATGACCGCACATCGATCAACAGTTGGGAGGACACGCAATTTAAGCAGGCAGTCAAGGCGCTCGGGCGCAAGAAGCTCATCATGACTGCACTCTGGACCGAAGCGTGCCTGACATTCCCGGTGCTCGACGCGATCCAGGAAGGTTATGAGGTTTATGTGCCGGTCGATGCGGTCGGCGGTACATCGCTCGCCGCGCACGAGGCGGCGTTGCGCAGAATGGAACAGGCGGGCGCGAAGCTCATCAGCCGGGTGCAAATGTACTGCGAACTACAGCGCGACTGGGCGCGGGAAGTGACCGTGCCGGGCTTTCTGGGCGTATTCGAGAACTTCGACGGGTTCAACGCTGAAAAAGCGCTGGAAGAGGCGAACAACAAGGCCTGATTAGCGGGCAGTGGATGAAGGTGTCGCTCGCGAAAGCGAGCGACACCTTTATTTTTTTCCTGTTGCAAACGACTGCTTTTGTGCAGGCCCTGCCGCCGATTCAGTACCTTGGATGCATCATGACCCTGTCAGATACCAACATGTGGATACTGGACAGTCGTGTCGCTAACTCATGTGTAAGGAAGAGGCTCACCAAAACCAATACGGCAGAAACTTTGGCGTGGGTTCGATCATGAGTTCCAGGTGGTAGGTGATCGGGTTGAAGAAAAACATGTCCAGTATCAAGAAGGCTCCTACCCCATAGGAAAGTGTCATGAACTCACGATAGGGATGTTCGACGAAGTACTCCTGTTTAACACGGTAGAAGCTCAACAACGCAGACAGCCCCAGGCCTGCGCCGAGGTAGTTGGGTTGTAACGGGACATCGGCGAAGTTGTTGTAGACCAGCACCGCCACCAGCATCCCCAACCCCAGCAGGGGCAACTTCAGGCAGAAATTCATCAGGCCGTTTTTGGCGCGGACGAAGCTGGCTTCCTTGATGACGAAGAGGTAAGCGGCCAGCAGCGAAATCGCCGGGGTGATTGCCAGGATGTAGCGCGCTTTCTTCGAACTTGGAATTGTGAACAGCACCAGCAGCACCAACAGCCACCCGCTCAGATAGAGCAGCAGGTCGATGTCTTTATCGCGGGTCGAGCGGAAGAACTGTTGGTACTTCTTGAGAATTACATTAATGGCGTAAAACACCGTGATGCCGTAGGTAAACAGGCCTGCGGAAAAGTAGAAGTAATAGCGTGGCGCGTGGTCGGAACCGAAACGTCCGATGCCTTGCATGTTCAGCACGTCGTCGAGGAACGCTTGCCCCCCTTGCAAGTAGGCCGCCCATGCCAGCAGCGCAACCCCCAAAGCCAGAATCACGCCCGAGAGCAATGAAAACAGTAGCAACATGCGCCACTGCCGGCTCAGCAAGTAATAAGCGCCAATGACACTCGCCGGTCCGATCAAGCCAATAGGCCCACGAAACGCGAATCCCAGCGCCAGGCCGAGGTACAGAAACACCAGGCGCCGCGGGTCCTTTTTCATTTCCGCCGAATAGGCAAAGTAGAAGCACATCACCGTTAACAGCGCCGGATAGATATCCAGGGCCAGCGAGTTGACGCCGTCAAGAAAGGCCCAGGTCAGCAGGCTGAAAAGCACGCCATACGCACCCCATTTCTTGCTGTGCAGCGCCCCCAGCCGATAAATGAATACCAGCATCAGCGACGCGGCCACGCAGGACGGAATACCCATGGAAAGAATGGACACCCGGCCGAACGGCAAGGAAACCAGATAGACCAACAGGGTATTGAGGACCGTGTAGTCGGGATAAGGCTTGAGGTCGTCGGCAATCGGGAACAGCGTGACGCCGTGCTGCAACATGTACTCGGCAAAGTCGACAAAGCGTGTTGTGTAGTTGAGGACGGCGGGTTTGTACTGCAACGCCATGAACACGGCCAGTGTCATGAAAAAAATGCTCAGGCATGGGTTTCTCGCAATCAATCCCGTCAACATTCCAGCCCGCGAAGTGCGTTCTACAACAAGCGGGGCATCATATCGATCCATCGTTAACCCTTTAGTGAAGTTGTTCTTTTGACCGTAATCCTGACAGTCCGGTGACGCCTGCATTGAACTTGTGTGTGGCGCGAAATAGACGTTGAGCCTGGCCCGCGGCGAGGACTATTCAAGCATGACGGCCCTAAACACACCCTGAACAAAACCCATTGAAGTCAACACGAACACCGTATTAACGAAGCGTGTCGAGCCGGGCTGTGTGCATTTCGATGATTGATTATTGCCGGCGATGCAAGGCCGGCTAAATGACGCGTCCTTTCTTGGGCGACGGATGATCGGCCGGTTCGGCCCTGGCGCTTTTCAACAACTGTGCAAACGCGCTCTTGTCGATCGGCCTACTCATGAAATAGCCCTGCACCTCGTTGCATTGATCCTTGCCGAGAATCTCCAGTTGCTCCTCGGTTTCCACGCCTTCGGCGGTCACGGTCAGGCCCATGGCCTTGCCCAGGCCGATGATCGCCTGGACCACCGCGCGGTCATTGGCGCCGTGGCTGATCGAGGCGATGAAACGCTTGTCGATCTTGATCCCGTCGAACGGGTAGGCGCGCAGGTAACCGAGGGACGAGTAGCCGGTGCCGAAGTCATCCATGTTCAGGCGCACGCCCAGTTGCTTGAGCGCATTCATCGTGGCCAGCGCGCCGTCGGTGTCGACCAGCATCACGTTTTCGGTGATTTCCAATTCCAGGCGACTGGCCGGGAAACGCGTCTGCACCAGTACTTCGCGCACGTCCTCGACGACATCGCTGAGGGCAAACTGCGCCGGCGACAGATTGACTGACAACAGGATGTCCGCCGGCCAGGTGAGGGCGGTTTCACAGGCTTCGCGCAGTACCCAGCGTCCCAGCGGCACGATCAGGTCGGTCTGCTCCGCCAGGCCGATGAACACGTCCGGCCCGAGCAGGCCCTTGGTCGGATGCTGCCAGCGCACCAGGGCTTCGACCGAGACGATGTGCTTGCCGTCGACCGTGTAGCGCGGCTGGTAGTGCAGGACGAATTCGTCGTTCTTCAGCGCGCCGCGCAAATCGCTTTCCATCTGCCGGCGTGTCTGGATCTGGTCGCTCATGTGCGCTTCGAAATAACACCAGGTGTTCTTGCCTTCGGACTTGGCCTGATACAGCGCGATGTCGGCGCAACGGATCAACTCGCTGGGCACGAAGCCCTGACGCCGGCTCAGGGCGATGCCGATGCTGGCGCCGACGTGCAACGGATGGTGCTCGAAGACCATCGGCTGATGCAGGCTCTCGACCAGCCGGGTGCAAAAGCGGTCGACCTCCTGCCGAGTGTCCATGCCATTGAGCACCACGACGAATTCGTCACCGCCCAGGCGCGCGACGATGTCGAGCTCACGGGTGCATTCGCGCAGGCGACTGGCGACTTCCTGCAACACGGCATCGCCGGCCGGGTGGCCGAGGGAGTCGTTGATCGGCTTGAAGTTGTCCAGATCGATCACCAGCAGCGACAGCGCTGGCGCATGCTCCTTGAGTTGCAGTGCATCATCCAGATAACGCGCCAACTGGTTGCGATTGGGCAGGCCGGTGAGGGCGTCGTGCATGGACAGGTGCTGAATCTGCGCATGGGCGGCGACTTCGTCGGTGATGTCGCTGGCGGTGCCGCGATAGCCGCTCACGGTGTGCTTGTCGAGGATCGGGCGTGCCGACAACCGGCAATGACGCTGCTGCCCGGCGTGATCGCGATAGGTGCAACGCAGGTCGCTGGCATTGCTGTCTTCGGTAAGTTTCTTCAGCCACAGCTCCAGCGGCGTGGTATCGCATGACACCAATTGCCCGATGCTCTGGCCGATCCACTGGGTTTGCGGGTAACCGGTCACTTCACTGAAGCGCGCCGAGAGATAGGTCAGGCGCAGTTGATTGTCGACCTCCCAGATCCAGTCCGACGCCGCTTCGGCGACCGCGCGAAAACGTTCTTCACTGGCTTCCAGCGCATGATTGGCGGCTTCCAGCGCCTGATTCGAGGCCTGCAGCGTGCTGAAGCTGTGGTCGACGTAGGTCGAAGATCGCAAGGCGTGACGCAAGAAATACCCGGTCAACAGCATCAGCACCGCCATTACCCCGCCGAGCGTTGGCAACAGCGACCACAGCAGTTGCCGGCCGGGGCGTTCGAGGTCCGCGCTGAGGCTGTAACCGGTGCTGTCCAGCGGCACCCGAGGCTGTTCCTCGGCGAGCGTGTCATCCGGGGCAAGTCTCAGGTTCTGCAGGCCGTAGGCAGTGCCGATCGCCTGCAGTTTGCTCGGCGTCAGCTTGTCGACGAACACCAGCACCGAGGTCTGTTTCGGATCGCCCAGCGGCCGCTCGTCGTTGGGCAGGATCGCCGCGGCCGTGACCAGTGCCGGCGCGCCGTCGAACAGCGAGTAAGCACTGATCGGCACCGTCAGATCGGTCTGGTTTTGCACCTGATCGATCAGTGACGCGGCAGAGACCTTGAGCAGGGCGTTGATGTCCACGTCGTCGAGTTGACCCTGCACGACGGCGTACTTCGTGCGGCCCCGATCCAGCACAAACACACCGTCATAGCCGTCGCTGGTGAACAGGGTCTTGCCGATGTTCTGCTGGGTGTAAGCCCAGTCGGTATCGATTTGGGTATGCAAGTGTTCGTAAGCCGTGGTCCAGTCGGCGTAGCTGGTGATGTAGCTTTTGGAGGCGGCGATGCGATTTTCCAGCGCACGGGCCGTATAGAAGCGGGTTTGCTCGACATCCTCGCGATCCAGGCGAGCGGCAATGCCGAGCAGGGTGCCAATGGCGGCCATCACCCCGACGATAAACAGCGCACCGACCGCAAACGCCAGCCGGCGGGTGATTGTGCTTTGCTGAGGCGGAACAGGCGCAGCGGGAGCGAAGACATCCATATGTTCGTCCTTGATTCTCTGTCTGAATCATCTGGAACAGCGGCCCGCGTGCAATGTTCAATGTGTTTGCCGGGCTTGCACCGAGGCGGATTTCTCAAGCGTAGTGAATGCGCGGGGATTTTGCCTTGAGACTGCGGCGGGCGTGCGATGGCCGGGAGCGTTTGGTGCTCAGTGCGAAGACACGTACAAGGAGGGCGTGTCGGACTGGGGCAGGGCATACGTGGCCTTTATCCACGCGACCTCAGCCAGCGGCGTGCGGCCGAAGAAGCGCTTGAATTCGCGGCTGAACTGCGAGGCGCTTTCATAACCGACGTTGAACGCTGCCGTCGCGGCCGGCATGGCGCCACGCAGCATCAGCAAGCGCGCCTGATGCAGGCGCGTGGCCTTGAGGTATTGCATCGGCGATGAGTCGGTGACGTTGCGAAAATGCACATGAAAGCTCGGTACGCTCATCCCCGCTTCCTCGGCGAGGGACTCGACATCCAGGCGTTGCTCATAGCTGCTGTGAATCCGCCGGATCGCCCGGCTGACCTTGCCGAAATGCCCTTGCTGCTGGAGCGCCGCACGCATCGAACCGCCCTGGGCACCGGTCAGGATCCGGTAGTAGATCTCCCGAACCAGCGCCGGCCCGAGGATCTGCGCGTCGCCCGGATCGCTCATCGCTTCGAGAAAACGCAGGGTCGAGGCGCGCAATGGATCATCCATCGGCGAGGCGTACATGCCCTTTGGCGGAGCGTCGCTGGGGCCGAACACCTCGTCGACCTGCAGCATCAACTCGCTGGCCAATTGCAGGTCGAGGCGCATGTACACCGCCAGCATCGGCTCAGCCGCACTGGCCTCGGTTTCCATGGTGAACGGCACCGGCACCGAGACCACCAGATAATGCTGGGCGTCATAGACGTAGACGTCATCGCCCAGAAAGCCGCGCTTGCGCCCCTGACAGAGAATCACGATGCCCGGGTCATACAACACCGGAGTGTTGCTCAGCGGCCGATTCGAACGCAGAAACCGCACGTCCTCCAGCGCACTGAGGTTGTAACCCTCCAGCGGCGCGAGCTGTTCAAGCAACTGCACCATGCGCGCGGTGTACGGATCGGATGGACTCATGGGCATTGATCTCTTCGCCGGGTACTCAGCCATCGGTGGAGCGGGTCAGGGTTTCCCATTGCTCGATGTCGCTGAGGCTGCGTTGCAGTTTATCGCGCACCAGATTCAGCGCATCGCTGCCCAATAGCAAGTGTGCGGGTGGTGCGGCGCTGGCGATCAGTTGCAGCATGGCCTGCGCAGCCTTGCGCGGATCGCCCAACTGCTTGCCGCTTTTTTCCTCGCGGGCCTTGCGCACGGGGTCGAAACTGGCGTCATAGTCGGCAATGCTGCGCGCCGTGCGCTGCATCGAACGCCCGGCCCAATCGGTACGAAACGAGCCAGGTGCCACCGCCGTGACAAAGATGTTGAACGGCTGCAATTCCTTGCTCAGCGTATCGGAGAGCCCTTCGAGGGCAAACTTGCTCGAACAGTAATAGGCAATGCCGGGCATGGTGATGGTGCCGCCCATCGAGGTGATATTCAGAATGTGCCCGGCGCGCCGTTGACGGAAATACGGCACGAACGCCTTGATCATCGCTGCCGCGCCGAACAAGTTGACGTCGAACTGTCGCCGCATCTCTGCTAGTGGTGACTCCTCGAAAATGCCCTCATGACCGTAACCGGCGTTGTTCACCAGTACATCGACCGGACCCAGTGTGGCTTCGACGTCGGCGATCACCCCGTTGATGCGTTCGAAATCGGTGACGTCGAGCAACACCCCGTGTGCCCGATCCGCTGACAAGGCCTCGAACGACTTCAGGTCGGCGTCATTGCGCACGGTACCGATCACCCGGTGACCGGCGTTGAGCGCTTCCTGTGCGAGCGCGCTGCCGAAGCCGCTGCTGACACCGGTGATAAACAGGGTTTTGCTGCTGTGCATGGCTATCTCCGACGGATAAGTGAGAGGCCATGGTAGGCAGCCTGGGGCGAGAGGGGTATGCCGGTTTATCTGCGAGGATTGCCTGTTCCTATTGGCAGGCCTGTGAAGCGCTCTGAAACGTGAGGCTGATGCGGCATGCCTCCCGGATCAGGAGCCATTCCGGAGCAATTGCCCCAGCGCCTCCAGCTCAGCCTTTTCCACATCCGACACCAGCACGAAACGCATGTGAGCGGATTGCCACGACACCACGTTGAACCCGCGCAGGCTCTGGCTCTGCACGGCTTTATCAGCCTCGCTCGTGGGCAGGATGAACACGTTGATGATGTGTTTGGCATGCCCGTAACTCAGGGCCGCGGTGGTCTGGTGCTGCAGGTAATCCAGGCGCCCGCCGAGCAGGGGAAAGCCTTGCGCCGAGTAGTCGAACACCGGGGGGGAGAAGTCGAGTTTGCCGGTGAACCAGGGCTTGACGGTGTGGCGGTCGGAGGACACCACGTCGTTCAGGTGTTCGCCCATCAACGAGCGCACGTGGCTGGACACGGCCTCGTCGATCAAGGGTTGCTCGCTGCCCGGAGTGGCGACATACAGCACCATCGCCAGAGCCAGCGCTGCGGCGGAAAACCCCGGAGCCAGCCATTTTTGCCAGCGCTGGATCAACCCCGGCGCAGGTGTGTCGGCGGCGAACACGCTGGCCGCCAGTGAGGCGGGGGCGCGGTAGTAGGGGGCATGGCGCTGCACGCTGACCTTGAGCAGCCTGGCTTGCTCGTGCAGCCGAGCGCACTCGGCGCAGGCGCTCAGGTGCGCGGCCACCTGCGCCGTCGTCGCCGGATCCAGTTCCTGATCCAGATAGCCGTGCAGTCGGGTCTGGCAAACCTTGCAGTCGAGTTCATTCATGATCGTGCAACTTCAGCAGTTCGAGCTTGAGCAGGGCCCGCGCCCGGGCCAGCCTGGACATCACGGTGCCGATGGGAATATCGACCACCAGGGCGATGTCCTTGTAGGGCAGGTCTTCGAGTTCCTTGAGCACGATCACCTCGCGAAACACCGGCGGCAGGGCGCACAGCGCTTGCTGCAGCAACGCGGCGTTTTCCGTATGAATGGCCAGCAGTTCCGGGGTCTGGCCATGGCTCAGGGGGCCGTCGTCAGTCACCATGTCGTCATCGATGGCGACCCAATGGCGTCCGGCCGAGGCCTTGAGCCAGGTGTAGCTTTCGTTGCGCACGATAGTCAGAAACCACGCTTTGGCGTTGCCATCGGCGAAACGCTGCAAAAACCGGAAGGCGCGCAGGGCGCTTTCCTGCACCACATCGCGCGCAGCGCTGTCGTTGCCGGTGAGCCAGCGCGCAAGGTTGTAGGCCGCGTCCAGATGGGGCGCAATCAGTTCCTCAAATCGCTTCATGGTCGGTTCCGCACCGTCACACCCCTATAACCGTGCTGCGGCAGGTTTTATTCGCGCAAAAACATTTATTTTTTGCCGTGGAATAAAGCCTCGCGCCGCCAGGTTTACCTCGTGTCAGCTACCTCACTGTAGTTCGCCCGCGAGGACACACCGATGGACATTCAAGCAAAACACCCGCTGCGCACCGACGGCCCGCTCAACCCGGATCGGCGAACCCTGCTCAAATGCTCGGCGTGGGCCGGGGCCGGGGTCCTCTGGGCCTTGAGTGGCGGCATTCCCAAAGCCTTTGCGCTCGACGAGGCGGGTAACGTCAGCGACCCCAAGGCGCTGGCCAGCAGCTTTCACTTCGTGCAGATCAGCGACTCGCACATCGGCTTCAACAAGGAGGCCAATCCGGAGCCGGTCAAGACCCTGCAGGTGGCGATCGACAAGGTCATCGCGCTGCCCAAACGGCCGTCGCTGATCCTGCACACCGGCGACATCACTCACCTGTCCAAGCCCGAGGAGTTCGACACCGCCGCGCAATTGCTCAAGGGCCTGCCGTCCACCGTGCATTACATACCCGGTGAACACGACACCCTCGACGAGGGCGGCGGCAAGCTGTACCTGGAGCGCTACGGCAAAGGCACCAAAGGCAACGGCTGGTACAGCTTCGATGACCATGGCGTGCACTTCATCGCGCTGATCAATGTGTTCAATTTCCAGGCCGGCCATGAGGCCAACCTCGGCGCCGAGCAACTGGCCTGGCTGGCGGATGACCTGCGTGCGGTTTCCACCAGTACGCCGATCGTCGTATTCACCCACATCCCGCTGTGGACGATTTATCAGCCGTGGGGCTGGGGCACCGAGGATGGCGATCAAGCAATAGCGATGCTGCGCAAGTACGGTTCAGTGACGGTGCTCAACGGGCACATTCATCAGGTGATCCAGAAAGTCGAAGGCAATATCACCTTTCACACCGCCCGTGGCACGGCCTATCCGCAGCCTGCACCGGGCGCGGCACCGTCGCCGGGGCCGATGACGGTGGCGGCCGATCAATTGCGCAATTACCTGGGGATCACCGACGTGCGCGCGACCCAAGGCGAGCATCCGCTGGCCCTGATTGATTCGACACTGGTGTAACCGAGGGCGAACCGATGAAAACGCGACTGTTGGCGCTGATGGGCCTGTTGCTGGCGATGCCGGTGTGGGCCGCGGAAGTGAGGATCGACATCAAGGAATTCATGTTCGACCCCAAGGACCTGACCGTGGCCGTCGGCACCAAGGTGACGTGGGTCAATGACGATCAGATTCCGCACACGGTGGCGGAAACCCACAAGGTGTTTCGCTCGGGGGCGCTGGACACCAATGACAGTTTTTCCTGGGTGTTCGATACGCCGGGGGCGTTTGAATATTTTTGCGTGTTGCATCCGCAGATGATTGGCAAGGTGGTGGTGACGCAATGATGCATGCCGCAAGGGTGCGGTTGAGGCGAGTGTTACTCAGCTACCAATCTGCACCTTTGCGGGGCTCGCCATGGGCCATCGGGTAGCACTACTCAAGTTTCGAGCTGCAGGATCTGCTCGCTGTTGTTTTCTTAAATCATTCAAATCAAGCGCTTGGCACGGTGCGGAGAAATCTGGCATGCATCGTGCTTTTTTGTATCCGTGGATAATTGGATACAAAAAGACAGAAGGTGCTGCCATGCAATTCGCTCCCGCCTACGACCAGCGTCAACCGATGACCGCCGAGGAAGAGGCCTACAACTTTCTGTTGGAAGGCATTTGCGGCGGTCGTTATCGCAAGGGCGACCGGTTGATCGCCGAGGACATCGCCAGTGAAATCGGCATGAGCCGCATGCCCGTGCGCGAAGCCTTTCGCCGTCTCGATGCGCAGGGGCTGGTGACGCTGAGGCCCAATCGCGGCGCCGTGGTCAGCGGTCTGGATGTCGAGCAAATGCACGAAGTGTTCGAGATGCGCAGTGCGCTGGAGGGGCTGGCGATTCGCATCGCCGTGCCCAAGATCAGCGAGCGTCAGTTGACCGCGCTGGAGCGGCTGCTCGATGAAATGGACGATTACCGCGAAGAGAGTGCGGCGTGGGTCAGCCGACATCGCAAGTTCCATGAATACCTGTGCAGCCTCAGCGATCGGCCACGGCTGCTCAAGCAGATCGGCGCCCTCTACTCATTGATCGAAGCGCCGATGCGCCTTTGGCTGCAGCACATCGAAAAGCCCCTGAGTGCGCGCCAGGAACACCAGATGATCCTCGATGCGATTCGTGCCGGTGACGCCAACAAGGCCGAGGCCGTGGTGCGCGAGCACATCGAAGGCACCGTCCCCGAGCTGATCAAATTTTTGCAATCGGAAAAATAACCACAGAGCGGAACACGAGTCCGCCGATGTTTTGACTTTGAGTACTGCCCCGTTACTAACCGAACTGGAGTGTCTGGTCATGCATACGTCTCGCCTGTTACTGGCTGCAATATCCCTCGGATTCTGTACGCAGTGGGCGGTTGCCGCACCTACGGTGCCGGAGCGTCTGGTCAAGGTCGACAAACTGACCTATTGCTCGGGCATGGATTCACCGCCACTGGTGTCCTTCGACGAAGCGCAAAAGCCCAAAGGGCTGACCGTCGACCTCGGCCTGGAAATCGCCAAACGTCTGGGCGACAAAAAGGTCGATTGGCGGGTGATTCCATTCTCCGGATTGCTCCCGGCCTTGCTCGCCAAACAGTGCGACATGATCGTCGACCAGTTATTCGACAAGCCCGAGCGCCGTGAGGTGATCGACATCGTCAACTACATGTATTCCAGCCAGGCGGTGGTGGTGCCCAAGGATAATCCGAAGGCGCTCAAGACCTTGGCGGATCTGAGTGGGCACAAGATCGCGGTGCTCAACGGTTCGACCATCAAGACCTTGCTCGACACCGAAAATGAAAGCCTTACCAAGGCCGGCAAGCCACCGATGAAACTGGTGGTCTACAACACCGACACCGATGCCTTCCAGGCCCTGCGCATCAATCAGGTTGACGCTTACGGCACCACCGTAGAAACCGCCGGCTATTACGCGGCGATGGCGCCGGACCTGTTCGAGGAAGGCGTGCCAGCCTTCAGCCGGATCCTCACCGGGCTGGGCATTCGCAAGGATGATCCGCAACTGAGCGCCGCCGTGCAGCAGATCATCACCGACATGCGCAGCGACGGCAGCTACAACCAGCTCCTGAATAAGTGGCACGTCTCCAGCGACACTCTCGATTGAGGTAAGCGTTGATGAACTTCAATTGGGATGTGTTCTGGCAGTACCTGTTGCAGCCCAGCGGCGTGTACCTCACCGGCCTGTGGCTGACCTGCCTTATCAGTGTGCTGGCGATGTTGCTGGGCTGTGTGCTGGGGCTGGCCGCCGCGCTGCTGCGCTTGTCGAAGAACCCGTTGCTGCATCTGCCGGTGCGTTTTTATGTGTGGCTGATGCGCGGCACGCCGCTGTTGGTGCAGATCGTTTTTCTGTACACCGCGCTGGCGGCGGGCGGGATTTTTCGCTTCGAAGACATCGAGCTGTTCGGACTGGTGGTGCCCGGCAACATTCAGGCGGCGATCATTGCTCTGGGCCTCAACGAAGGCGCATACATGGCCGAGATCATCCGCGCCGGGATCGGCGCCGTGGACAAGGGCCAATACGAGGCCGGCCGCTCGCTGGGCATGACCTTCGCCAAATTGATGCGCCGTATCGTGCTGCCGCAAGCGTTTCGGGTGATCGTGCCGCCGCTGGGCAACGAGTTTAACGTGATGCTGAAAAACACCACGCTGGTCAGCGTGATCGGCGTGCAGGAGCTGTTGCTCAGCACACAGATGGTCACCTCGGCGACCTTTCGGGTGTTCGAGTTGTACCTGGTAGTGGCGATCTATTTCCTGTTGCTCACCACGCTGTGGGGCTTCTTTCAGCGCTGGCTGGAGAACCGTTTCGGCCAGTCCGACCGACCTTCTGCACCACCGCCGGCCTCCAGCCGAATGTTCGGTCGCAGCACTCTTAAACTGCTGAGGGGGCGTTGATCATGGCGCAGCAAAGTGACGAACTGATCATCGAGGCGCTGAACATTCACAAGGCCTTCGGTGACCTGCAGATTCTCAAGGGCATTTCCCTGCAAGTGCGACGCGGCGAAGTGGTGGTGCTGATCGGCGCCTCGGGCTCGGGCAAAACCACGTTTATCCGCTGCATCAATCTGCTCGAAGACATTCAGGGCGGAGAGATCCGGGTCAACGGCCGACCCATGGGTTATCGCACCCGGGCGGACGGCAGTCTGGTGCGCGACTCGGAACGCAACATCGCCCGTCAGCGCCGGGACATCGGCATGGTGTTTCAGCGCTTCAACCTGTTCCCGCACATGACCGCTTTGGAAAACATCATCGAAGCACCGATTCAGGTACTGGGCGTGCCGCGCCAGGCTGCGCTGGATCAGGCGCACGCATTGCTCAAGCGAGTCGGGCTGGCGGACAAGGCCGGGCATTACCCGTCGATGCTTTCCGGTGGTCAGCAGCAGCGGGTGGCAATCGCCCGAGCACTGGCGATGAAGCCCCAGGCGATGCTGTTCGACGAACCCACCAGCGCCCTCGACCCGGAAACTGTCGGCGAGGTTCTGCAGGTCATGAAGGAACTGGCCGAGGAGGGCATGACCATGGTCGTGGTCACCCACGAAATGGGCTTTGCCCGCGAGGTAGCCGACCGGGTGGTGGTGCTCGATCAGGGTGAACTGATCGAACAAGGCCCGCCGGAGCAGATTTTCAGTCGTCCCACCCATCCCCGAACCCAGGCCTTTCTCAGCCGCGTGCTGTGAACTTCACAAGGAATTTGACGATGCGTTTATCGAGCTTGTTCGCGGCGCTGTGCTGCGCCGCTGTGGTGCCCATGCTTCAAGCCGCCGACTCGGTGGTGAAGGTATACAACTGGTCCGATTACATCGGTCCCGACACGCTGAAGAATTTCGAGAAAGACAACGCGATCAAGGTTCAGTACGACATCTTCGACACCAATGAAATGCTCGAAGCCAAGTTGCTTTCCGGGCACTCGGGTTACGACGTGGTGGTGCCGTCCAGCCAGTTTCTTTCGAAACAGATTCGCGCCGGCGCTTATCAGCCACTGCAACGCGAATTGCTCGATAACTGGAAACACCTCGATCCGCGTCTGATGCAGCGCCTGCAAGCTGCCGACCCGGGTAATAAATACGCCGTGCCGTACATGTGGGGCACGGTGGGTATCGGCTACAACGAGGAGAAAGTCCGCGCCGTGCTGGGCAAGGATGCGCCGCTGGATTCCTGGTCGATGGTGTTCGACCCGCAGAACCTCGCCAAACTGAAGAGCTGCGGCGTGGCCTTTCTCGATGCTCCGGTGAAGATCATCCCCCAGGCCCTGCTTTACCTCGGGCTGGCCCCCAACAGCGTCAAGCCCGACGACTACAAACAGGCTTCCAAACTCCTGATGACCTTGCGGCCCTCGGTGACCTACTTCAACTCGTCGAAGTACACCGCCGACCTCGCCAACGGCGACATCTGCGTAGCGATCGGCTATTCCGGCGACGTGATGCAGGCCCAGACCCGGGCGCGCGAGGCGGGCAAAAACATCGATATCCGCTACCTGATTCCCAAGGAAGGCGTGAACCTCTGGTTCGACATGCTGGCGATCCCCAAGGACGCCGGCAACGTCGCCAACGCCCATGCGTTCATCAATTACTTGCTGCGCCCTGAGGTGATTGCGCCGGTCAGCGATTACGTCGGTTACGCCAATCCGAACAAGGACGCCACGGCGCTGATGGATAGCAAAGTCAGCGGCAACCCGGGGATCTACCCGACTGACGAGGTGATCAACCATGCCTTCGTCTCCGCCGATCTGCCGGAAAACATCCAGCGTCTGATTACCCGCGAATGGAACCGGATCAAGTCCGGCCAATGAATTTGATTTGAAGAGCCTTTGCCATGTTGAAATTCTCTGCTCACGAATATCCCTATCCGTCGCAACGCCAAAGCGTGTTCGCCCGTCGTGGCATGGTTGCAGCGTCTCAGCCGTTGGCCGCACAGGCCGGCATCGAGATGCTGCAGAAGGGCGGTAATGCGGTCGACGCCGCCATCGCCACGGCGGCGGCGCTGACTGTGGTCGAGCCTACGGGTTGCGGCCTGGGCGGCGATGCGTTTGCGCTGGTCTGGTTCAAGGATCAGTTGCATGGCCTCAATGCCAACGGCCATGCCCCGGCGGCTCTGAGTATCGAAGCGGTGAAAGCGGCCGGCCATGAACAGATGCCGTTATATGGCTGGACGCCTGTGACAGTGCCCGGCTGCCCATCGGCCTGGGCCGAGCTGTCGCAACGCTTTGGCGTGTTGCCGTTCGCCGATTTGCTGCAACCGGCAATCAGTCTGGCCAGAGACGGTTTTCCCTTGTCGCCGGTGGTTGCCCATCAATGGCAAATCGCGCTGGATGAGTTCGGCCCGCATCGTAATGAAGTGCTGCAGGCCTGGTTCGATACGTTCCTGATTGATGGTCGCGCGCCGAAGGCCGGTGAAGTTTTCCGTAACCCGGCACAGGCAAGAACCCTTGAAGAGTTGGCGTCGAGCCGCTGCGAAAGTTTGTATCGCGGCGCACTGGCGCAACGCCTGGATGCGCATTCACAAGCAACGGGCGGCTATCTGCGCGCCACCGATCTTGAGCATTACCGCGCGCAGTGGGTGGAGCCGATCCACGTCAATTACCGGGGCGTGGATGTCTGGGAAATCCCGCCGAGCGGGCAAGGCCTGGTGGCGCTGATGGCGCTGAAGATTCTTGAAGGCTTCGACTTCGATCACCGTGACAGCCAACAGACCTGGCACCGGCAACTGGAGGCGATGAAGCTCGCCTACAGTGATGGGCTGCACTACATCACCGATCCGCTGCACATGCGCGTGGCCGTGGCCGATCTGTTGAGCGACGGCTACAGCGCCCGCCGCCGCACGCAGATCGGCGAACAGGCGCAACCGCCGAAACCGGGCGATCCCCATGCCAGTGGCACGGTGTATCTGGCCACGGCGGACGGGCAGGGCAACATGGTGTCGTTCATTCAGAGCAATTACCACGGTTTCGGCTCAGGCGTGGTGCTGCCGGACAGCGGCATTGCCCTGCAGAATCGCGGCCAGGAATTCAGCCTTGATCCCGAGCACGCCAACGCGTTGGCGCCCGGGAAAAAGACCTTTCACACGATCATTCCCGGCTTCCTCACCAAGGATGGCCAGGCGCTAGGGCCGTTCGGTGTGATGGGCGGCTACATGCAGCCGCAGGGTCATGTGCAGATGGTGATGAATCTGGTGGATTTCGGCCTGAACCCGCAGTCGGCACTGGACGCGCCGCGCTGGCAATGGCTGGGCGGGATGAAGGTTGGCATCGAGCAGGGCGCTTCAAGGGATCTGGCCAACGCGTTGGCGCGTCGCGGGCATGAGGTGCAGATCGCCAGTGACCTGACGGATTACGGACGAGGGCAGATTATTCTGCGTGATCCAGTGACGGGCGTACTGTGTGGCGGGACTGAGCCGCGGGCGGATTCGCATATCGCAGTCTGGTAGAGACGGCAGGCACTCGTCCAGGTCAGGAGCACACACTTTTTCACAAAGACCTCCCGGGATCCGATCGGTGGCAGAATCTCCCTGACTTGTAAGTTCAGGAGAACACCATGCTTCGTCTGTTTGAACGAAGACTCGACCCTTTCCCGCCTGACGAGGTGCCACCGCCACCCAACGGTCTGGCTAAATTTCTCTGGGCCTGTACCCGGGGTGCACGCGGCTACGTGCTGGCGCTGGCGTTGCTCAGTGCCGCTGTGTCGATTTATGAAGCGTGGCTGTTTTCCTTCCTCGGTCAGGTCGTGGATCTGCTCTCGACCTGGCAGGCCGGTGGTGAAGCGGCCGCGCAGGAGCGCCGCGTGTTGTGGGGCATGGGCATCGTCATGGTGCTCAGTGTCGGGCTGGTGGCGTTGCGCACCATGGTTCAACACCAGATTCTGGCGATCAATTTGCCGTTGCGTCTGCGTTGGGATTTCCATCGGCTGATGCTGCGGCAAAGCCTTTCGTTTTTCTCCGACGAGTTCTCCGGCCGGGTCACGACCAAGGTCATGCAGACCGCGCTGGCGGTGCGTGACGTGCTGTTCACCCTGATCGAGATCCTGCCCGGGATCGGCGTGTACTTTATCGCGATCATCGCCCTGGCCGGCGGTTTTGCGCTGAAACTGATGCTGCCGTTCCTCGCCTGGGTTGTGCTGTTCGGTCTGGCCATGTGGTACTTCGTGCCGCGTCTGGGCAAGGTCGGCCAGGAGCAGGCCAATGCGCGGTCGATGATGACCGGGCGTATCGCCGACGCGTACACCAACATCACCACGGTGAAGTTGTTTTCCCATTCCAATCGCGAAGCGCACTTCGCGCGGGCGGCGATGGAAGATTTCAAGCTGACCGGGTTTCGCCAGATGCGTCTGGTCAGTCTGTTCGAGATCGTCAATCAGGCCTTGGTGGTGGCATTGATCATGTCTGCCGGTGGTTATGCCCTGTGGCTGTGGCACCAGGGTGATGTCGGCGCCGGTGCGGTGGCGGCGATCACTGCCATGGCGTTGCGGATCAACGGCATGTCGAACTGGATCATGTGGCAGATGACCTCGCTGTTCGAAAGCATCGGCACCGTTCAGGACGGCATGGCAACGCTGACCCAAGGCACCAAGGTGCAGGACGCACCGGATGCCGGCGTGCTGGTGACCTCTGGCGGCGCGGTGACGTTCGACAAGGTGAAGTTCAATTACGGTGGCGAACGTCAGGTGCTCGATGGCCTGAGCCTGAGCATCCGTCCCGGTGAAAAAATCGGTCTGGTCGGCCGCTCCGGTGCCGGTAAATCGACGCTGATCAACCTGCTGCTGCGTTTTTATGACGTCGACAGCGGCGAGATTCGTATCGACGGTCAGAACATTGCGCACGTGACCCAGGACAGCCTGCGCAGCGCGATCGGCATGGTCACCCAGGACACTTCGCTGCTACACCGCTCGATTCGCGACAACATCGCCTACGGTCGCCCCGATGCCACCGACGCGCAGATCCGCCGCGCCGCTGCCAACGCTCAGGCTGACGAGTTCATCAGCCAACTCAGCGACCGCCAGGGCCATACCGGCTACGACACCCTGGTGGGCGAGCGCGGGATCAAACTGTCCGGCGGCCAGCGCCAACGGGTGGCGATTGCCCGGGTGATGCTGAAGAACGCGCCAATCCTGCTGCTGGACGAAGCCACCAGTGCGCTGGACTCGGAAGTCGAAGTGGCGATTCAGGAAAGCCTCGATGACATGATGCAGGGCAAGACCGTGATTGCGATCGCACATCGACTGTCGACGATCGCAGCGATGGACCGGCTGATTGTCATGGACGACGGGCGCATCATCGAGCAGGGCACTCATTCGGAGTTGCTGGAGAAGAACGGCGTGTATGCGCGGCTGTGGGCGCATCAGAGCGGCGGCTTTCTGGGCGAGGACAAAGGCGTGGTCGAGGCGATGGATCAGGCCTGACCCACCGACGTTGCCTGTGCGGCCGATGCAGGCTGACGCGACGTGATCAGGCCGATAAAGGAGATTGCCAGCGCCAGGCCAATGGTGGTGGTGACTTCGGTGCGATGCTGCGGAGTGATCATCATGACCGCCAGCGCCGCGCAGATGAAGCCGATCACCAGCCACGTCAGCCATGGGAACAGCCACATGCGGAGGGTCAGCTCGACCTTGCGCTGTTGCAATATCCGCCGCATGCGTAGCTGCGACACCGCAATCGCCAGGTACACCAGCAAGGCAATCGCCCCGGAACTGGCCAGCAGGAACTCGAACAGCCCGGCGGGCATGAAGTAGCTCCACACGGTGATCGACGCACCCAGCACGGTGCTGGCGATCACGGCGGCCCGTGGCACACCGGCCGCGGAAGTCGCCTTCAGCGCTTTCGGCGCATCGCCGCGACGACCCAGCGAGTACAACATGCGTGAGGCAATGTAGATCGAGGAGTTCATGCAACTGGCCACGGCGATCAGGACGACGACGTCGACCATGAACTTGGCGTTTGGAATATTCATGATGTCCAGGGCGCGCTGATACGAGCCCACCGAGGCCAGCAACGGATCATTCCACGGCACCACGGAAATGACCACGAAGATCGACAGCAGGTAGAACACGCCGATGCGCCAGATCACCGAGCGGGTGGCCTTGGCAATGTTCTGCGCCGGATTATTCGATTCGGCGGCCGCGATGGTCACCGCTTCCGTACCGATGAAGCTGAACATGATCGTGATGAAAGCGCCGACCACCGCCGACAAACCGTTGGGCGCAAATCCGCCGTGCTCGGCCATCAGACCGCTCAAGCCGCTGACTTCGCGCTCGGGCACCCAGCCCATCAACACGGCAAAACCGACCCCGATGAAACCGATGATCGCCACGACCTTGGCCATGGCGAACCAGAACTCGAATTCACCGTATTTGGACACGCTGAACAGGTTGGTCACCACCAGCCCAATGATCGATCCCAACGCGAACAGCCAGGCATCGACCTGGGGGAACCATTGGTGCAGCACATGCCCGGCCGCCAATGCTTCGATGGGAATCACCAACACCCAGAACCACCAGTACAGCCAACCGATGGTAAAACCGGCCCAGCGGCCGATGGCCTGGTCGGCGTAGGTGGAGAACGAACCGGTGTCCGGATTGGCCACCGCCATCTCGCCGAGCATGCGCATGACCAGCACGACGAGCAAACCTGAAAACAGATAGGCGAGAAGCACCGCCGGCCCTGCAGCGGCAATCGCGTGTCCTGAACCGACGAACAAACCGGCGCCGATAATCCCGGCGATGGACAGCATTGTGACGTGACGAGGCTTAAAGCCCTGCGCCAATTGGCTACTCGAATCCATGGAGTTCGGGCTGATCATTGGTTTTTTTGTTCTCTGCTGATCGACATTTAAGCAATTGAACGGGCACACGATCGGTCACCATCGTTGCCTGCTGAACTCCCGAGAGAAGCCCGTCCAACCGCCGCAGTTCTTATCAATCCCATGATCTGACCGGGATTGTTTTGATAGGAAGACACGGCACCTTAGCCGGCCTTGCAGCAGATTCAATAGCCTGATTGCGCCATGATCGTGTCTGATATCGACATGTGAATACCGTGAGGTCGTATTTGAGACCTGTCGGTCACGCAAGGCTCTGGCAATCAAAATCCGGATTGACCAAGTCATGTACGTTTTTTGAGATGGGGGATTGAATTCGACGGTGAAGCCAAACTGGGCCCCACAAGTCAGGCTATCCAGTGGGCAAAACAGGATCAAACCAAAGTGGGCCGCAACTCCTGCGCCAGTTCAATCAATGCGCGCAACCGCGCGGGCACGAAGCGGTGGCCCGAGTAATAGAGCCTCAGTCCGCCAAATGACGGGCACCACGGCATCAACACCGGCACCAAGGTGCCGCTCGCCAGCTCTTGCTGGATGAACCACTCGGAAATGAAACCAATGCCAAGGCCCGACAACACCGCCTGTTTGATTGCGAGCATTTCGTTGGAGGCGAAGCTCACCGGCAGATCCATTTGCAACTTTTGGCCATCGCGCTCCAATTCCCATTGGTAGAGCCCACCATGGGCCATGCGCATGCCGATGCTTCGGTGGGTGAGTAGATCTCGCGGATGTTCGGGCACGCCGTGGCGTTCGAGGTACTCGGGGGGTGCGACCACAAGCATCCGAATGTCACCTGACAGTGCCACGGCAATCATGTCTTGCGGCACGGACTCCGCCAGACGAATCCCGGCGTCGAAGCCACCGGCGATGATGTCGACCATGCTTGATTCGCTGACGATGTCGATACGTACGTCGGGATAGCGCTGAGCGTACTGCTTCAATAGCGGATCCAACAGCAGGTAGGCCGCGCCATGCGGTGCATTGATGCGCAATGTGCCGCTCGGCTCATCGGGGCCGACGCTGGCTTCTTCGCCGGCACTTTTGATCTGTGCCAACGCAGGTGCGATGCGTGCCACATAGCGTTGGCCGATGTCGGTGAGGGCAACGCTGCGCGTGGAGCGATTGAACAGCCGCACTTTCAGGCGTGCTTCCAGACCGGCCACCGCGCTGCTCACGGCAGTAGTGGACATGCCCAGCTCCTGTGCAGCGCCGCGAAAACTGCTGCGCCGCGCCACGGCCAACACCACTTCCAGCTCGGTCATTCCGGTTCTGTGCATAGATCGTCCTGAATATAAGGATGCTTCATCAGCCAAAGGATGGCTTATCGGAATAATGAACCCTTCTTAGACTTCATCACAGAGGCTCGATTCAGACGAGTCGTTTTGAGCGAGGAGTCGCCATGCAACGCATTGAACATATCTACATCAACGGCGAGTTCGTTCTTCCCCACGGTGAGGAATGGTTTGACCTTCATAACCCGAGCACCGAGGAAGTCATCGGTCAGGTTAGGCTGGGCGATGCACTGGACGCACAGCGTGCGATCGCCGCCGCCAAGGCTGCATTCCCGGCGTGGGCCCGTACTAGCCGGGAGGAGCGCATTGCGGCACTGCACCGCATGCACCGGGCCGTGGCGGCAAAGGAGGAAGAGCTGCTGCAAGCCATCCTCATGGAGTACGGTGCACCTGTGGCTCGCGGGCGCTGGATGGCGACTTATCCGGCCGACGTGATTGCGCAAGCAATCGATGCTCTGGAGGCGTTCGATTTCGAGGAGCAGGTCGGCATCGCCAGAGTCATTCTGACGCCCGTGGGTGTGACCGGTCTGATCACGCCATGGAACAGCAATGCGGGCTTCATCTGCAACAAGCTGGCCACCGCGCTGGCGACCGGCTGCACCGCCGTCATCAAGCCTAGCGAGATGAGCGCGTTGCAGACGCAGGTCGTGGTCAGTGCGTTGCACGAAGCGGGGTTGCCACCGGGTGTATTCAATGTCGTCAACGGACGGGGTGATGTGGTTGGCGAGGAGATCGCCGGTCATCCCGACGTTGCCAAGATCTCGTTTACGGGCTCGTCTGCTGTCGGTAAGCATCTGGTCAGAACCGGTGCCGACACCATGAAGCGTGTGACGCTGGAACTCGGCGGCAAGTCGCCCACCGTGGTGCTGGATGATGCTGATCTGCAGGCGGTCATGCCGATGGTGCTGCAAGCCGGATTTCTCAACAGCGGCCAGGCGTGCATCGCGGGGACTCGCATCCTCGTGCCGCGCCGCCGGCTGACAGAATTCGAGCGGATTGCGCAGGAGAGCGTCTCACAGATCCGATCGGGCGATCCGCGTGACACCGACACCGATATCGGTCCGATGGTGAGTCAGAAACAATGGGAACGGGTGCAGCGCTACATCCGTATCGGCCAGGAAGAAGGCGCAAGGTTGCTGGCGGGTGGCGAAGGTCGCCCGGAAGGCTTGCATGCCGGATGGTTTGTGAAGCCCACGATCTTCACTGATGCCAACAACCGGATGCGCATCGCACGTGAGGAAATCTTCGGGCCCGTATTGACGATCATTCCTTACGAGGATGATGCCGATGCGGTCAGCATTGCCAACGATACAAACTATGGGCTGAGCGCCCTGGTACTGGGAAAAAGCGCTGAACGTTGTATGAACGTAGCCCGTCAGATCGATGCGGGACGCGTGCTCATCAACACCCTGACCCACGAGCCGCGCGCCCCCTTCGGTGGATTCAAGCATTCAGGACTTGGGCGCGAAATGGGCAGGTGGGGAATGAGCGCGTTTTTGGAGCCGAAGACGTTGATCAGCCATGACACGTTGAAATGACTGGGTCAGGTTCCTGTCGTCAACTGGGTCGAACAACTTGCCGCCTCACGGCGGCAAGTTGCTTCCGATCTTACAGGGTGAATGACAACGCAGAGAAAACCATCCCGCCACTGCCTGCCCAACCCATGCAAAACTGGCCGTTTTCGGCTTCGCCCCGACTCATCGCATCGAAGATGCCGTAGGGGATGGACGCGGTAATGATGTTGCCGGTTTTATGTCCGACGTGGTGCAGCTTGTGATCGATACCGATCAGTTGGCCGATGTGCTCCCACATCTTTGGCGAACCGGTATGGATAAACACTTTATGAACATCTGCTGCAGAGATGTTTTGCAGATTGAAAACTTTTATCGCTTCATTGCGGCCATCTTCATGCAAGGCTGCCGCGTAGGAATTGAATTGATACTGCCCACCCGTTGGTGAAATACGAGGAATATCCTCCTCATTGCAGAACAGTTTCCAATCCGGCAGGGAGATGGTCGACAAGTCACTCAAGTCCGGCCGGTTGATGTAAGAGAACTTGAAATTGCCGGGGGCCTCATGACTGAGGATGGTGACGGTGACAGCTTCGCCAATGGTAAAACTCGGGAACTTGTAAGCCAGTTCTGCCGACGACTGCAAAGAGAAGTTCTTGGGCATGACCGGCCCGCCGGCAGACATGCCAAATTCCATATTGACGATCGCCGCGTAGCGAATCTCGCCGGCCTGCATTTTACTGTTGATGACATCCATGGCTGTCACCCAGCCGTTGCAGGCGTCGACCACATCGAAGTTTCTGCAGCTCAGGCCCAGCGCCTTGGCGATGAACGTACTGTTGGCCGGCTCGATGAAGCCGCGGGTGACGTTCGGGTAAATCAACAGATCCAGATCGGCCTTGTCGATATTGGCCTGGGCGAGCGCGGAGTTGAATGCCGTCTCCATCAGTTGCATCGGCGTTTCGTTGGCACCCAGCCAATGACGCGTGCCGCTGCCACTTTTTTCAAGCAACTTGCTGATGGTCTTCAATGTTTTAGGCAAGTCTTCCTGGAAGGTATCTTTAGAGTGTTCCTCGACCAGGTTTATAACGTCCTGATTGCTGACGATGCGTGACGGGAGAATCCCGGACAGCCCAACTATTTTCATATGACTTCCTTGTTGAAAGTGTGCATCCGTGGGCAATGGCTGCGGATGAGCAAACCCTTACTCATCCCTGTAAGGAGCCATTGGCGGCAATACTTTTAGCACAAAGAAAATGCGGATCAAGGACGTTGCTCGTTATTTCCATCAATTGAATTGAATCATGATCTGGGTCAATTTAACGGGCTTTCAAGTTGACCAAAAAAAACAGTCGGGCGGACCCTCGCGACACGGTTGGCATCTGTGTTTCCTGTCGTCGGCTATCGGCGAAAAGGACACACCTGAAGGGATAAACACCCCTCAATAGCCTATTTTCGTCACGTAGTTGCGTAAAAGCCCCAAGCTGGCCCTAAAATCATCGAACATCGAGGGAACTATTAACGTCCACCAACAGACTGAGCTGCTGTTGCGACCCTCATGCAAACGTCGCACGAAACGATTTCTACAATAAATGGAGCGCACAATGGGCAGGGCAGGCGATGAGTTCGATTTCTGGTGGGGTACGTCCGGTTCGTGGGTGGAACCGCCGAATGTGCGCCGCAGCGGCACCAGCGGTGTCCAGTTGATCGTTCAAGGTGACAAGACGTTTTTCGTAAAGCGCCAGACTGGCCATCTGTTCCGCAGCCTCCGTTACCCCACTGGCCGACCCACCGCATTGCGTGAAGGCATTGCCCTTTCTAGACTCCAGCAACTGGGTGTGAATGCGCCGAGACCGGTATTTTATGGCGCGAGAAAAGTCGACGGCGTTTGGCAGGGGGTCTTGGTTACCAATGATCTGGGCGGCTTCATTGATCTGGATACCTGGTATAGCCAGGGCGCTGCAAGCCTGTTGACCACGGAACAACATCTGCGACTTCTTGAACGTTTGGCGCAAATGCTGGCGCGGATGCACTCGGGCAAATGGCAGCACGGTTGCATGCGTTCCAAACACATCTTTATCAAGGCGTCGGTTACCGACACAGACTTCGATTTCGAACTGGCGCTGCTTGATCTGGAGAAATCTCGCGGTCGTGTTACGGCAATGGGCGCGGCGCGTCACGACATTCCGCAACTCAGACGGCATTCTTTCTGGGATGAGTCGCAGTGGCGGCATTTCCTTTCGAGCTATGAGCAAGCCAGTGGTAGAACCCTGTAAGCAGGTGTGCCTGTGGCATTCGGCAGGCGGGCTGATTGTTATCTCTCCTTGGGGCTGCAACAACTTCAAGGAGAAGGTTCACTGGCAAAGGGTTGATGGTTTTTTATTGCAATCGTTGGGGGGTGTAACAAGCGGGGTCTGCGCAGTAAGTGAACAAAAAGCTTACTGCTTATGAATGATTGATTTTCGGCCAATCACGACCCTTCAAAGTCGTACAAGAGCAGGCTTTCATGGATAGACCCCGGTGAGAAGCGGTTATCAGAAATGGAAATATAATCGTAAATTCTCATGCCTTTTTCTGGCTGATCGCTGTTCCTCTGCTAGGTTTTTCTAACGAACAATCTTCCATCAGTAGATTCGTTTGCCGAAAAACCGTCCCAAGCAAGGATGCCTTCCGTATGAACAAAACACCTTTATTCGCCAGCGGCCTGCTCGCTACCGCGGTATTGCTCGGCGCAGTTGCCGTGCAGGCACAGACCTCGCCAGTAGTGCAGGTATCCGGCCCCGAAGCCGATGTGAAGGTGACCGAAACCTACGTACGGATGATGGCGCGGGAGGCGTATTTCTGGGGTTGGCCGATGGCCAATATTTATAATCGCCGCCTGAAGTTCAAGGATCTGCCGCAGGCCGGGTTGATGGGGGGCATCGTGCCCGTGGCGCCGATCAACCATCTGTCGATGCTCACCGACTACATTTCACCGGGGGAACGCCTGGTGGCTTGTCCGAATCAGGATGTGGTCTACGGTGCGGGCAGCATTGCGCTGGATATCGAACCGGTGGTGATTCAGGTGCCGGACTTTGGCGACCGGTTTTGGGTTTATCAGGTGGTTGACCTGCGCTCCGACAGCTTCGCCGAGCTAGGAAAGATGTACGCCACCAAACCGGGCTTCTATCTGTTGGTGGGGCCGGACTGGAACGGCAAGGTGCCTGAGGGCATCACCCAGGTGTTTCGTGCAAAGACCAACACCGGTTTCGTGATTCCGCGGGTCTTCCAGGACGATACGGCCGAAGATCGCAAGGCCATTCAACATTATCTGTCGGGCATCGACATGTACCCGCTGTCCAAATACGACGGCAAACTCAAGCAGCGTGACTGGAGCCAGTCGCCGAAATTCCCCGCCGAGGCCTCGGGTGACGAGGAAACGCGTTGGGTGCTGCCGGAAAAGTTCTTCGATGAGCTGCCGGCGATTCTCAAGGACGCCAAACCGCTACCGGGAGAAGAGGCGCGCTATGCGCAATTGGCGGTGCTGGCACAAATTGCCCAACGTGATCCCGAGCTGAAAAAAGCCATGATCGACGAGGCGCAAAAGTCTGATGCAGACGTGGTCAAGCCGTTGTTGCAGTTCCGCAACTACGGGAAGCAATTGCCCAATCACTGGAGCACCATCGTCAACGGCGCAGCGTTCGGCACGGACTACTTCCTGCGTACGGCAGTTGCCCGGTCGAACATCTTCGTCAACAAACAGATCGAGACCAAGTACTTCTACCAGGATCTCGACGAGTCCGGCACCCGACTCAACGGCGCGCAGCGCTACAGCGTGACCTTCCCCAAAGGCGCGCTGCCGCCGGTCAAGGGTTTCTGGTCGCTGACGCTGTACAACCAGCAGCATTTCTTCGCCGAAAACCCGCTGGGCCGTTATTCCCTCGGCACCAAGAACAAGTCGCTCAAGACCAACGCCGATGGCTCGCTGACGCTCTACGTGCAGAGCGATTCGCCGGGCGCCGACAAGGAAAGCAACTGGCTTCCGGCGCCGAAGGGCGCGGACTTCTCGCTCTATGTTCGCGCCTACTGGCCGGAAGCGGCCGCGATGAATGGCCAGTGGACGCCACCGGCGGTGGTCAAGGTCAACTGAACCGATTTCCCAACTGCGTTCATAAGGACAGCCCATGAACCGTTTGCGCACCTCATTGACGGCCCTGGCCGTAAGCCTCTCCCTAAGCGGCCTCGCCGATGCCGCGACGCGCTATGAAGAACTGGCCAATCAGCCTTTTGAAAAAGGCTTCCCGACCGAAGCGACCGCGCGCAGCCTGATCGATGAGCTGGTGTTCCAGCGCGCCGTGCAGTCGTATCTGTGGGCGCTGCCGGCGATCAATATCTGGTCGATGAAGGAAGCGTCGGAAAAGCAGTTCGGCGCGGGCTACAACATCCTGCCGACCTGGAAAAAACGCATCAACGCCAAGACTCTGGTGACCACGCCAAACTCCGACCTGGTCTACGCCATGAGCTATCTGGATCTGGCGAAGTACGGCCCGTTGGTGGTCGAAGCACCGCCCGGCGTGCAGGGCATGTTCGATGATTTCTTCCAGCGGCCGATTGTCGGGCCGACCATCGACGGCAGAACCTGGCGCGGTGACGTTGGCCTGGCGGGTCCCGACAAGGGCAAGGGCGGCACCTATGTGCTGCTCCCGCCCGATTACAAAGGGCCGGAGCCGACCGAGGGATTCGTCTATCGCTCGCGCACCAACAACGTCTTCCTGTTCTGGCGGACCTTTTTCAAGGACCCGAAAGACCTCAGCGTGCCGGTAGCCGAAGTCGAGCGTACGAAGATTTATCCGCTGGGCAAGAAGGACTCGGCGCTGCCGATGCAATTCCCCGACGCCACCGGCGCACCGATCAACATGCTGTTCCCCGAGGACGGTCGTTACTTCGACATGCTCTCGCGTTTCATCGACGCCGAAGCCGTCGATCCGGCGGACATGGACATGCGCGGCTTCCTGCACACCCTGGGCATCGAGAAGGGCAAGCCCTTCGCCCCGGATGCCGAACGACGCAAGCTGCTGGATGACGCCGCGCGTACCGCGTTCAAGATGAGCAAGGTGGTGACCAGTCACCTGCTGTACAAAGAGCCGGGCGGTCTGTACTACAAGGATCGTCAATACGTGAACACGTTTGCCGGAGAGAACACCGAGTTTCAGTCCAGCGGCAGCTTCACCAATCTTGAGCAGCGCGTGGCGTTCTTCACCTCGGCCTATTCCGACAGCCCCGGCATGGTCATGAACATGGTCGGTGCCGGTGCCAAGTATCCCGCGACTACCCGAGACGCCGAGGGCAAGTTCCTCGACGGCGCCCAGACCTACAAGCTCAACCTCCCGGCCAATGTCCCGGCGGCGTTGTTCTGGTCGGTCACCGCCTACGACAACCTGACCGCGTCAGGTCTGGACAACGGCCAGCCGTTCCCGTCCCTCAATCAAATGGATAAACCGGCGCAAAACAGCGACGGCTCCACCGACATTTACTTCGGGCCGACATCTCCAGGTGAAGGCAAGAACTGGATCAAGACCGTACCGGAGAAAGGCTTCCTGGTGATCGTGCGGTTGTATGGGCCGAAGCAGGCGTTTTTTGACCAGAGCTGGAAGCCAAGCGATCTGATCAAACAATAGAAGCTCCCCGGAAGTGAACACTTGGACCCTGCGCCTTCAGTACGCCTGGTGAAATGGAGGGCAAATCGATGCCATCGATAAGGATGCGATCAAGTCTGACACTCTGCGGGGCGGTGCTCAGTGGCTTGGCCTGTGCCGCCAGCCCTCTGCCGAAACTGGGTTCCCCGTCAGTTGCAGGGGCCAAGGTCGATCCGGAAAAATGCCACCAGCTACGACAGGACTTCGACATTGACCTGAAAGAAGTGGTCAAGGCCGGCTGCGAACCGTCCACCGAACAGATATCCAGACTGATGGACAACCCGGTGGGCAACCTTGTTCTGCTGTTCAACCAGTACGATTACACCGCGCTCAAAGGTCCGCACAGCAACGGCACACGGATGCTCGGCAAATACAGTTTCATGCCGACCTTTCCGATCTCTCTTGGCGAAGACTGGAACCTGATCAACCGCCTGCCGATCAGTTACGTCAGCGCCCCGGTCAACCGCAAGGCCGGTAACCTGATTGGCATGGGCCCCAACGAGATTCTGCACGATCGCGGTGACTTCACCTCGGTCGTGCAGGACCCGTTCGACCGTACCAGCGGTTTCGGCGACCTGGCCTACGTCGGCGTGTTTTCGCCCAAGGAGCCGATCCGCTTTGCCGGGGGTGGCAAGATGGTCTGGGGCTTCGGTCCGACCGCGATGTTTCCGACTGCCGAAGAAGACGTGCTCGGTACGGGAAAATATTCGCTGGGCCCGGCGTTCGTCGCCGCGTACCTCGGCCCGGACTGGACCCTTGGCGTGTTCCCGCAGCACTGGTGGTCGGTTGGCGGTGATAGCAAGCGCAAGGATGTCAGCCTGACCAATGTGCAGTACTTCATTCAGCGGGCGATTCCCGGGCCGGAACAGTGGCGCATCGGCATGACCCCCAACGTCACGGTCAACTGGAAGGCCGAGGGCGGCAACAAAGTCACGTTTCCCATCGGGATCGGCGCTGGGCGAATTTTCAATTTCGGCAAGTTGCCGGTGAGGATCTCCGGGGAAATTCAGTACTCGGCGATTCATCCGGATGACCTGATCAGCAGCCGCTGGAATTTCCGGCTGTCGTTCATTCCGGTCATTCCTACCTTTATGTTTTGAGGATTACCCCAGGCCGGGGCGTGCATGTGCGCGCATCAGAGCGGAGGATTTGTGGGGCGGGGCAGAGACGCGGTTGCGGCAGTGGGTCAATCGGCGGCCGTAAGGTCTGTCGTGTTGGCTCCTACAGGTGCTGGTGCGCGCTCAGCACTCAAGTCACGCACCAGACTCGTTTGAATAATTACCACTGACCGCTTCCGACGCAGGCGATTATTTCCCAGCCACTGAATTCCCACCAGGAATAGCGCTCATCAGAGCAACTTCTGGCCAGGCTGGCCGTCTGGATTTCTCCGGCTTTTCGCTGGGTTGCGAAAGGCGTGTCAATCGAGGCGGTCGCCTGCTTGACCGTCTGTGGAGTAGTGATGGTCGTTGGATGCACGGCAGCGTTTGTGACCGTTGCGGCGAGAGCGAGTGTCGCGGCGATGGCCAGAGTAGTCATGGACTTTTTCATGTTCGAATCCTTTCAGTTAGCTGACAGCGGGCTTAAACATTGGCCCCGACCTGCCTTCTGAACAGATCGGGCATTCGCGTATGTCACGCCAGAAAAGCCTATCACTGCGCTATCTGCGGAACAGTCGCACAACCGTGCTATTGACAATTTTGAACCGTTGGTATTTACAGCGCCGCAACTGATGCAGCGCTCCATTCCATGATGTTATTGCTGCAAATCATGCATTAATGTCGTGCAGTCAGCCCGTCTTGTTCATCGGCAAGTCAGTTCTCACACTAGCGGCATCTGTTTGGAAGACTTCTGATCTTAGAGGAAACGACCATGGTATCCGCTATCCGCTTTAATCAGTTCGGCGCGCCTGATGTATTGAGTCTGGAAACGTTGAGCGAACAATTGCCCGGGCCAGGTGAGGTCTGGATTGAACAGGACGCCATCGGGGTCAATTTCCTCGATGTGACTCAACGCAAGGGTGCGGTGCCTGTTGCGCTGCCATCCGGACTCGGATTGGAGGGGGCCGGGCGAGTCGTCATCGTGGGTGAGGGCGTCAGCAATGTGCGCGTTGGTGATAGGGTCGCTTATGCCACTGGGCCCATTGGCTCATATGCTTCGGCCCGACTTTATCCAGCCGAGCGACTGGTGAAGATACCCGACACCTTGTCGTTCGATGGTGCCGCAGCTGTCATGTTCAAAGGCATCACTGCGCAGTACCTGTTAAAAACCACCTATCCAGTGGCACAGGGCACCACAGTCCTGATCTATGGCGTGGCTGGAGGATTGGGGGAAATCATGGTGCCATGGGCCAAGCACTTGGGGGCGACAGTGATCGGTGTGGTTTCAAAACAGGCCAGCGTCGAAAAAGCGCTGAGATCCGGTTGTGATGAGGTGTTGGTATTCAATGCCGACAACCTGGCGTCTGAGGTCAGCCGTCTTACCCAGGGCAGAAAGGTTGACGTGGTCTACGACCCTATTGGTCGTGCGTCTTTCCAGGCGTCTTTGGATAGTCTCCGGCCACGCGGGCTGATGGTTTCGTTCGGGGCCTCGTCAGGTGCTCCCTCGGCTGTAGAACTGTCGACGCTCAACGCTAAAGGCTCGCTGTTCCTCACACGTCCTTCACTGGCAGCACACACCGCCAGTGCCTGTGAGTACCAGGAACGGGCGCAGGATGTGCTGGCCGCCGTAGGCGCAGGTATTATCAAGCCCAGGATTTGGGCCAGCTACGCTCTGAAAGATGCATCGCAGGCGCATACGGCATTGGAGTCGGGGCAGTCATCGGGGGCGATCATTCTAAAACCATGAATCTTGATGTTCTGAATAGTCAGCACAGTGACGAAATCGCTGCGTTTCTGGCCGTTGCCTCGCAAGGCTCGTTTGTCGCTGCAGGTCGGCTCCTGCAGCGACACCCAACCGTCGTATCGAAACGACTGGCCTCCATGGAAAAGCGCCTCGGTGTGCGTCTCGTCGAGCGTTCAACCCGTCAGGTTCGAATTACGCCAGTAGGTGCCAAGCTTGAGCAGCATCTGCGCTCGGCCATCAACCTGATGAATGAAGCGCAAAAGCAGGCGACGCAAGGTGCCAGCGAAGTTCGAGGAACGTTGCGGCTTGCACTGCCGGCAGCCATGGGACGGCGCTGGCTTGGCCCGATGTTGCCGGAGTTTCTCAAGGAGCATCCGCACGTTTCGATCCTCGCAGACTACAGCGAACGTCTGGTCGACATCATCGACGAAGGATTCGACGCTGCGATCCGAATCGGAGAGCTGGAAGACAACCGACTGATCGCCAAACGGTTAAGTGACCACCGCCGGATCCTCGGCGCTTCGCCCGCTTACATAGAAAAGCATGGCATGCCCGACCATCCACACGATCTGATCAAGCACAATTGCCTTCGCTTTAGTGGCCTTGCGTCTTTTCCGCAATGGAGGCTTTTTCGCGGTAGCGAGTTGCAAACAGTTGCGCCAAAAGGAAACCTCACGGCCAACGACAGCGAATCGTTACTTGCCGCCGCTTGCGCTGATTCAGGGATACTCGGCGCAGGCGAATGGCTGATGCGCCATGACATTGCTGCAGGAAAATTGCTTCACGTTCTTCCGGACTGGCAACTCGACACCGCTGGTGGGGTTTACCTGGTCAGGCCGTCAGCCAAGTTTCCCAGCGCCGTGGTAATAGCCTTCAAACAGTGGATCGAGTCAAAGTTTACCCCTGCGCCTCCATGGGCTATTTGCCGGCCTGATTGAAATCCACCTCAAAAATTGCTGGCCTCTTGGTTAAACGCTCTCCAACTCTAAATAATCTGAACCCCGCCCGAACGCCCACGCCTAACGATCAGCTTGTGTTCATTCGCACAGGCCCGGTGCCAATACCGGCACATTCCGAGAGGTGGTCAACGTGGCTAAAGACGAGAAGAAAAGCAAAAAAGACGATGCTTCGAAAGCCAGCAAGGACTTGAAAGACAAAAAGTCTTCGCCGGAAAAGAAATCAGCGGCAGCTTCGGCGCTTTCCAAGTCTTCCGACAAGAAAGACAAGAAGAAGGACGCCGAACCGAAAAAGTCTGCAAAAAAAGCCGATAGCAAGCCGGAAAAGGCCAAGGATTCAAAGAAGGCTGACAAGCCGGCGAAAAAGAAGAAGTAATCCCTGCGACTCGCCAGGGCTTTACGCCCTGGCGTCCCTCAAATCGATCTTCAAGCCGTTTCTTCAACCCTGCGCGCATCCCCCAACGAATCACGCTGCATCGACTGCAGGTTTTTCTCGATGGTTTCGCACAGGGCTTCCATCTGGATCTGGTGTTCGCTGTGACGAAACGGGCTTTGCAGGTCAGTGCCGATGCGTTCGATCGCCAGCAGCATGAAGCCCACCACCGTCGAGGCCAGCGGCGTGAACCAACCCAGCGATTCCACCAGCCCCACCGGCACAATCAGGCAGAACAGCGAGATAAACAGGCGCGGAAAATACACATAGGGGTAGGGCAGCGGTGTGTTGGCAATTCGCTCCATCCCGCCCTGGCTGTTGGACAGCTCGACCATCGTCGATTCCAGCCGTGCCAGCCGAATGCTGTCGAGGCGCCCGGCCTTGTATTCCCGGGCCAGCAACGCCGCGGAACCGGTGAGGATGTCGTTGGCAAAGTTGTTGGTGGTACCGCTGCGGGCGAACTCATCCGCCGGGATAAACGCGCGGACTTCTTCCGGGCAAGGCTGACCTTGCAGATGCGCGGCGAGGCAATTGACGTAGGCCACATGACGGCGCAACAGCGTCGCTTTCACCGGGTTCACTTCGGTGTCGGGATCATCCAGCAGCGTCAGCACCTGCCGGGCGAAGCTGCGCGAGCTGTTGATCATCATGCCCCACAGGGTTCGCGCTTCCCACCAACGGTTGTAAGCGCTGCTGTTGCGGAAACTGATTAGCACCACCAGCGCTGAACCGAGCAGCGTCAGCGGCATCAGCGGCAGGTTGATCTTGGCGTTGAGGAACAACATGAAGTCGACGGTGACGGCGATGTCCCAGAGCAACAGCCAGAACAGCGACCAGCCCACGTAGCCCATGGTCTTGATGATCAAACGGTATTTTTTGACGATGGCTGCTTTCAAACGGAAACCTCGTGGCGAGCGGTAAGCGTTAACGCCTTAGCTCGGACGCAGGTTTGGGGGTAAAGGTTCGGTGTCGACTGAGCATCTTGGTTACGACAATTTTCAGGCAATAAAAAACCCGGTCATTACGCCGGGTTTTTTATTGCCTGCAGTTCTGCCAGAAGACTCAAAGTGAGGCTTTCACCTGCAAGCCAAACACCAATGCACTGTCGATGTCCTGCCCGGAAAACGCGCCCGGTTCGATGATGTATTGCAGGTTCGGGCGCAGCGTCAGCCAAGGCGTGGCCTGATAGCCGTAGCCAAGTTCGATCAACTGCTCGCCACTGTCCAGATTCGGGAACTGCGTGCCGTTGGCCATGGCGGCGTCCTGCTGTACGTCGCGGCTGCGCGGGTTAGGCACGGCGCGGCCGTAGCCCAGAGCGACGGTGTCGCGTGGGCGACCTTCGAACGGCTTGTACAGCACCAGACCGGTGCCGTACCACTTGCTGAATGGTGAAGCCGCTTCGCTGGCCGCCGAGTATTGGCCGAACGCATGCAGGCTGCGGCCCTCGGACGTTGGCGAACTCCATACGGCTTGATCGATCAGCAAGTAGTGACCGCCACGGCCGGAGACTTCTTTGTCGCTGCCGATGCGTTTCACGTCGGAGCTGTCGTAGTAGTAACCGAGCTTGTATTCGCCGGGCAATTGGCCCGCGTGCTTGTACACCAGCTCGATCGGCACCACGGTGCCGGTGGTGTGTTTCGGGCCCAGATGCCAGGCGCGGCTGGAGTTGCCGTTGCTTTCCGGGTCGACATTGAACGCGGCAACGCGCAGTTGCCATGACGGCGACAGGTCGTATTTCACCCGTACGCCCAGGTGCGCGTTCGGGTAGTTGGTCCAGCCGCTGCCGCCGGACATGTTCAGCGGATGGCCGCAGAAACCGGCGTTCATGAAGTTGCACAGAATTCCGCTGTCGAGGCCGCCGAGGTCGTTGCCCATGGCCATGTAGCCCAGCTTCACGTTGAGCGCCGGGGTGAACAGGCTGCGCTCGTAGCTGAGTTCGGTCAGGCGGGTGTAGAGGCCGCCGTAGTTTTCCTGGATCGGCAGACGGTTGCCAACCAGATCTTCGGAGGCGCTGTTGCCGCGACGGTCGTTGATGGTGAGCTGAACCTTGCCGGCGTTCTCCACGCCATACAACTTGCTCAGGTCGAACTGCGCGCCGAGCTTGATGTTCTGCGAGTAACGGCCGGAGCGGTGCAGACCGCCATCGGCGTTGTAAGCCATTTCGCCGGTGTAATCGCCGGTGAACTTGATCCCGTCTTGTTCCATCTGCTGGCGCAGACCGCCCCAGTCACCGGTCAGGGTGTTACGGGTCAACAGGTTCGAATCAGTATCGGCGAAGGCGGGCAGGGTGGTGCAGGTCAGGCCCAACAGCACGCCGTTGACCCAGCCGTTACGAGTAAAACCAAACATGGAGATCTTCCTGCTCAAAGCTGTAGCGATATCGGAAAGCGGCGCGGCACCCTCAGGTGCCGCGCGCAAAAAGAAAGCGCCCGTGTTCAGCACGGGCGCTGCGGTTTACGGCAAGGCGTAAGCCATCACGTAATCGCCGCGATCGGTCGACTGACGTGCACCGCCGGCGGTGATGACGATGTACTGCTTGCCGGTCTTCGGTGAAACGAAAGTCATCGGGCCGCCCTGACTGCCGACCGGCAGACGCGCTTTCCAGATTTCTTCGCCATTGGCGCTGTTGAAGGCGCGCAGGTAGAAGTCCTGGGTACCGGCGATGAAGATCAGGCCACCTTGGGTCGACAGGGTGCCGCCGAGGGTTGGCAAACCGATCTTGATCGGCAGGTGCATGCGGATGCCCAGTGGACCGGTGTCTTCAACGGTGCCGACCGGAACCTGCCACGCGACTTTCTGGGTCTTCATGTCGATCGCGGTCAGGGTGCCGAACGGCGGAGCCTGGCAAGGAATGCCGGCCACCGACAGGAAGCGGTTTTTGTTCACCGCGTAAGGCGTGCCTTTGAGCGGTACCGCGCCCATGCCGGTGTTCAGCGCTTCACCACCGGACGAGGCTTGAGCCTTGTTCTGCGACGGGATCATCTGAATCCACAGACCCAGGCGCATGTCGTTGACGAAGATGAAGCCGTGCACCGGGTCAGTGGAGATGCTGCCCCAGTTCATGCCGCCCAGCGAACCCGGGAAGCTCAGCGATTTGTCGGTACCCGGCGCGGTGTACAGACCGTCGTAACGCATCGATTTGAAATCGATCCGGCACAGCAACTGGTCGTACGGGGTGGCGCCCCACATGTCCGATTCAGTCAGGTGCTGGGCACCGATCTGCGGCATGCCCACCGATTTCGGCTGGGTTGGCGAGTACGGTTCGTTCGGGATGTTCGCGGCTTTGACCGGGACTTCTTTAACCTCGGTCAACGGTTTGCCGGTGGCACGATCGAGCACGTAGATCTGCCCGGCCTTGGTGCCGATGACCAGCGCCGGAACGCTTTTGCCGTCCTTGCTGAAGTCGATCAGGCTCGGCTGCATCGGCAGGTCGAAGTCCCAGAGATCGTTGTGCACGGTCTGGAACACCCAGCGTTCATCACCGGTGGTGGCGTCCAGCGCGAGGATCGAGGCGCCGTAGGTGTGATCGAGCTTGCTGCGCTCGACACCATAAATGTCGGTGGACGAGCTGCCCATCGGCAGGAACACGGTGTTGGTCGCCGGATCGTAGGACATCGGCGCCCAGCTGTTCGGCGTGCTGCGCACATACGTGCTGCCGTCGGCCGGGGCCTGTTTGTCCTGCGGGTTACCCGGGTCGAAGGCCCAGCGCATGGCGCCAGTCATCACGTCAAAACCACGAATCACGCCGCCCGGCATGTCGGTTTGCACGTTATCGGCTACGCGACCGCCGACCACCACAGTGGTGCCGGCCATCAGCGGAGCGGAGGAGAGCTGGTAGTAGCTGTCCGGTACGTCACCGAGACCGGCCTTCAGATCAACCTGGCCGTTGTTGCCGAAACCCTGGCAAAACTCGCCGGTGTCGGCATCGACCGCGATCAGGCGGGCGTCGATGGTGTTGGTCAGCAGACGGCGCTGGCAATTGGCAGCCGGTGCCGGTTTGGCTTCGATGATGCTCGAATTGCTTGGCTGAGCGATGCTCTTGGTCGCATCGAAATAGGCCATGCCACGGCAACGCTGCCAGACTTTCGATTGGGCGTTGATCGCGTTCTTCCACAGCTCTTTGCCGGTGTCGGCATCCAGTGCGATCAGGTTGTTGTGCGGGGTGCAGATGAACACTTTATTACCGATCTGCAGCGGGGTGAGCTGGTCTTCGGCACCGTTGCCATCGCTCTCGGCGACGTCACCGGTGTGGTAGGTCCACGCCACTTTCAGCTTGTCGACGTTGCTGCGGTTGATCTGGTCCAGCGCAGCAAAGCGGCTGCCGCCTTCGGTATTGCCGTAGTGCGCCCAGTCTTTTTGCGCCTTGTCTGGCTCAACCGGGGTCAGGCCCGGGCCAGTGCCGGTCGCGGCAACAGTCGGGTGTGCCACGAACATATTGCCGGCAGCCACCGCCAGTCCCACGGCCAGCACAGCGGCAACGCCGTAAGCGCCACGACCCGGAACACCACCGTTGGCACGCTTGAGCAGCGGATAGACCAGCGTCACCGCCAGACCCACGGCGCTGAACATGAACAGACGCGAGAACACCGGCCAGAACACCAGCCCGGCATCGCTCACCGCCCAGATCGCTGTCCCGACCAGAAATGCCGCAAACAGCCAGGCGCCGGCCGTCTTGAAGCGAGCGATCAGCAGACCGGAGACGGCCATCACCAGACCACCCACGAGGAAGTACCACGACCCTCCCAGGCTGACCAGCTTCACTCCGCCAGCCGCAAGTGCCAGGCCGAGCAGGGCGATGATCACCCCCAGCCCGACCAGAATGAATTTTGATATGCCCGAGAGGCGTTGACTCTGCTTCACGTTGAATGTCCCGTTGAAATGAGGCGTGCATTATATAGATAGGTAACTACCTAGTTAAATCACTAATTCAGTAATGAACTGTTGTTCATTGCGAAATCCCCGTCCTGAGCGGGGACCTGCGCTTTCAAGGGCCTGGAAAGATATTTGAATGCCTGAAAAAGCACCTTTTTGTCAGAAAAAATGGGAGTTATGACAGCCGTCGCCATCAGCTGCGGTTATTGCGCAGAATCGAGAAATTCAACGCCGCCGCCACACACAACCAGGCCAGATAAGGAAACAGGATCAATCCGGTGATCAAATCCAGGCGCAACGCCATAAACACCATCACCGCGACCACCAGCCACAGCACCACAAGGATCATCATGGCAGCGGCCACCTGATGCGCGCCGAAGAACACCGGCGTCCACAACGTGTTCAAGGCAATTTGCGCGGCCCACAGCGCCAGAACCGTCTGACTGCCAGGAATCAGGCTCAAGCGATAACCGGCCCAGGCCAGCAACAGATAGATGATGGTCCAGGCCACCGGAAACGCCCAATTGGGTGGGGTAAAACCGGGTTTGTTCAGCGCTTCGTACCATGGCCCTGGTTTGAAAATCACCCCGGTAGTCGCTGCAGCGCCGCACGCGATCAGAAAAATCAGAAACGTCACCATTTATCACTCCTTGGCCGCAGCCACTTTCTCTGGGATTACAGCGCCGCAACGGTCGCTCATTCGGATTTCATCGCCAGCAGGTCGCTGACCCGCGCCACCAGCGTGTCGACGGCAAACGGCTTGGTCAGCACCTGCATGTCCGGGCCAAGCTGACCGGCACCAATCACCGCGTTTTCCGCGTACCCGGTGATGAACAGGGTCTTCAGGTTCTGGCGGATTTCCCGGCCGGCATCGGCCAGTTGCCGACCGTTCATGCCACCCGGCAAGCCGACGTCGGTGATCAGCAAGTCGATGTGAATGTCCGAGCGCAACATCTTCAGTCCGACCACACTGTCAGCGGCCTCTATCAAGGTGTAGCCGAGATCGCCGAGCACGTCAGTCAGCAGCGCCCGCACGGTAGGCTCGTCGTCCACCACCAGAATCGTCTCGCCAGCCTTGGGCAAGGCGGCCGGCGTGTTGTCCTTGTGATCCTGATTCGGCACGGGCTCGCCATGGTAGCGCGGCAGGTAAATGCACATCTCCGTGCCTTGGCCGACCTGCGAATGCACGCGCACCTGGCCACCGGACTGCTTGGCGAAACCGTAGATCATCGACAGCCCCAACCCGGTGCCCTGGCCCAACGGTTTGGTGGTGAAGAACGGATCGAAGGCCTTGGCGATGACATCGGCGGTCATCCCGGTGCCGGTATCGGTCACGCACAGGCACAGGTATTCGCCCTCGGGCATGTCCAGAGTGCGCGCCGTCTCGCAGTCCAGCGTGCGGTTGGCTGTCTCGATGGTGATGCGCCCGCCATCCGGCATCGCATCGCGCGCGTTGATGCACAGGTTGAGCAGGGCATTTTCCAACTGGCTGGCATCCACCAGCGTCGGCCAGAGCCCCGGCGCGCCGAGGGTTTCCAGAACGATGCTGGGGCCGACCGTACGCTGGATCAGTTCGGTCATGCCGGTCATCAGCGTGTTGACATCGGTCGGTCGCGGATCGAGGGTCTGGCGCCTGGAGAACGCCAACAGACGGTGGGTCAGGGCGGCGGCTCGCTTGACCGCGCCCTGGGCGGTCACCATGTACTTGTCGACCTCATTCAGCCGGCCCTGGCTGATGCGTGCGCCCATCAACTCAAGTGCGCCGGAAATGCCGGCCAGCAAATTGTTGAAGTCATGCGCCAGACCCCCGGTCAGTTGGCCGACGGCCTCCATTTTCTGCGACTGGCGCAGTTTCTCTTCGGCTTGCATCAACTCTGAAGTGCGCGATGACACGCGCTGCTCCAGCGTATCGTTGAGCGCGCGCAATGCAGCGATGGCGCGGTCGCGCTCCGCTTCGACATTGCGCCGTTCCTCGACATCGATCAGCACGCCGGGAAAGCGCAGCGGCGTTCCATCATCGGCACACTCAACACGGCCGTTGGCCTCAATCCACTGATATTTGCCGTCTGTGCGGCGCACACGGTACTGGTGGGAGTAGGCGCCACCACGGCCGATGGCTTCGTTGATCGCGGTGGTCAGTCCATCCTGGTCTTCGGGATGCACGGTCACCATGACTTGTTCGAGGCCGAGCCCTTCGCGGCCCAATGCCGGGTCGAGGTCAAACACCCGGGCGAATGCTTCGTCCACGGCAAAGCGGTCTGTGAGCAGGTCCCAGTGCCAGGTGCCGATAATGGCCCCGGCGGCGAGCGCCAGTTGCACGCGCTCGACGTTCTCCCGCGCCAGCGCTTCACTGGCACGCAAACGCTCCTCGGCGTCGCGCCGCTGGGTGACGTCGTTGAACAGAATGGCGATCTGCCGGTCAGCCGGATCGCCGACCCGTACCGCGCGCACGTCGAACCAGCGTTCGAAGGTGTTGGCATAATTTTCGAAGTTCGCCGGCTCTCCGGTCTTGGCCACGTGGCCATAGGTTTCGAACCAGAAGCTTTCCAGATTGGGCGCGAACTCGGTCACCCACTTGCCGCGCAAGTTGACCCCGCACTGGTGTTCGAACGCCGGGTTGGCTTCGACGAAGTAGTAATCGACGGGTTTATCCTCGGCGTCGAATTTGACCTTGACGATGGCGAACGCCGATTCGATGGTTTCCAGAATGGTGATGAAGCGTGCCTCGCTGCGGGCGAGCGCATCCCGACTGGCTTGCAGTTGCGCCGCCATGTCGCGATCGAGGTCAACGACCTGTGTGTCGACCTGAGTGCTGTGAAGCGCCGCGCGCAATCGCCTTACCTCTGACTCAAGCGCTTCGCGACTAAGGTGTTCAAGGGTATCCATGTGACCTGCTTGGTTGAATTTTCAGGGTCTGGCTTCATAGCGCGCGTAGGCACAACACGAGCAGTTGAACGTTGCGCTCGCAGGGGACTCGAGCGCCGATCATCCGTTGACCGGGCGCGCTGCGCTTAAGTTTCACCACCCGCGCAAGCGGGCGTTCATTTCAGACCGATTCGCCGTTATCCAGGCGCGCCAACAGGTTCTGCCCGCGTTGCCACAGCGCCTCCTGCTTGGCTGGCGGCATGCGGTCGAGGTTCTTGTACATCATTGCCATGCGCTGATTGCCGCGCAGTTGTTCACCGTGGCGCATCAGAAAATGCCAGTACAACGCATTGAACGGGCAGGCATTGTCCGCGGTACTTTCGCTGACCTTGTAGGCGCACCCACGGCAGTAATCGGACATGCGATTGATGTATTGGCCACTGGCGCAATAGGGTTTGGAACCGAGGTAACCGCCATCGGCATGCATGACCATGCCCAAGGTGTTGGGCAGCTCGACCCAGTCGAAGGCGTCCATGTAGATCGCCAGGTACCACTCACATATCTGGCTCGGCGCGATACCGGCGAGCAGGGCAAAATTGCCGGTGACCATCAGCCGTTGAATGTGGTGCGCGTAGGCGTGCTGCAGACTCTGGCCGATGGCCTGGCGCATGCAGTTCATATGCGTGGCGCCGGTCCAGTAGAACTCGGGCAGTGGCCGGTCGTTGCCGAACACATTGCCCAGTGCGTAGTCCGGCATTTTCAGCCAGTACACGCCGCGCACATATTCCCGCCAGCCAATCAGTTGACGAATGAAGCCTTCGGCGGCGTTCAGCGCAATCCTGCCGGCCCAATAAGCCGACTCGACGTCGCTGCACAACTGCCGCAAATCCAGCAGGCCTATATTGAGCGCAGCGCTGATGCGCGCATGAAACAGGAACGGTTCGTCACTGGCCATGGCGTCCTGATAATCGCCGAAGCCTGCGAGGCCATAATCGAGAAAGTATTCCCACAGCGCCTGCGCGTCGGCGTGGGTGACCGGGTAGTTGAAGTCGTCGAGTGCACCGTAATGCTGACTGAAACGCGCCTTCACCAGATCCAGCACTTCGCCGGTAATGGCGTCGTTGCTGAAGCGGATCGGGTAGGGGGCTTTCACGCCTTTGGGCAGGGCCTTGCGGTTCTCTGCATCGAAATTCCACGCGCCGCCCACCGGCGTGCCGTCGCCATTGAGCAGCAAGCGACTCTTGCGGCGCATCTCGCGATAAAAGAACTCCATGCGCAACTGCTTTTTGCCGGCAGCCCAGTTGGCGAACTCGGCGCGACTGCACAGAAAGCGCGTGTCGGCGTGCCAGTAAACGGGCAAACCACAGTCCTTGATCGATTGCTCCAGACGCCAGTCCCCGCACTCGGTGATGTGCACTTCCTCGGCATTCAAGTGTTTCTGCCAACGCTGTAATTCCCCCGGCACCGAGCCGCTGTTGTGCGGATCATCCAGGGTCACGTATTCGACACGAACGCCCCGGTCTCGCAGTGCCTGGGCGAAATGGCGCATGGCGCTGAAGATCAGGGCAATCTTTTGTGGATGGTGCGGCACATGGCTGGCTTCTTCCATGACCTCGACCAGCAGCACAGTGTCGCGTTCGCTATTGAGCGTCTGCAATGAAGCCAGGTCGAAGGACAACTGATCGCCCAGCACCAGGCACAAACGGCGAGTAACGTTCATTCAGTGTGACCGGCGTCAACGCGACGGAAGAACAAGGTCACCTGGCCAACTTCAACCCCGAGCTTGGACATGCTGGTGCGATTGATCAGCGTGTCCTCGTCCATCTGGTACATCCAGTCGTCCATGCTCATTTCGTAGGTCGAGCCGTCGACCGGCAGATTCAGGCGATAACGCCAGTGCAGCGCATTGCCAGCGACCTGACCTGTGGCAACGCCCACCACATCACCCGCACGCCCGCTCCAGCGCCCCTGGCCCTCGGGCGTCAGGGTCCAGACGCGGCGTTGACGCGTGCCGTCGCTGTACAGGAAGCGCTCATCTAGAATCAGGTTGGCGCCTTCACGATGGCTGGCGATGTTGACCTCGAAGCGCTTGACCACTTCCCCTGAGCGTTTTTGAAACATCCCCCAGGCTTTCACGGGTTTGCTGAAAAAGCGCTGCAGGTCCAGCGCCGGTTGCTGATCGGCATAGTGGCTGACATCCACGCTGCCACAGCTCGCTACGCCGAGTGTCAGCGCCAGTAACAGCAGAAATCGGGTCATGGCCTTACTCCCTGAATGCACTCGTGCTGAAGTGAATTAGCTGCTTGTACGGCGTAAAGTGTCTGTACAGGTTTATGACGCTTGTATGAGAGCAAAACCTAAAGTCTGTGCAGCAAGTCATTGAGGCTGAATACAGCTTGAATGCTGCCGACAGCAAGCCATGCGGTTTTCGCCCCGACCTGAGCATTGACAATAAGTTGTACGCGTATTGATGTGTTGTATAGGTATTATTCAAGATAGGCTGAAAAAAACCACCTGACAATGAGTCGGCAATCTTTTTAGTGCAGATGCGAAAATCTCGCAGCGCAGCGCGCGAGGTTGCGGGTGTGGCGGAGGAGAAGGGGAAGCGCTCCCGGTGAGTGGGAGCGCTGTGCGAATTCGCGGAATTATTCGCTGTAGGTCGGGTAATCCACATAGCCTTCGGCATTGCCGCCGTAGACCGTTGCGGGATTCAGTGGACTGAGTGGCCAGTCATTGGCGATGCGCGCCGGCAGGTCCGGGTTGGCCATGAATGGTCGGCCGAAAGCCACCAGATCAGCCAGTCCCGATTCAAGCAATTGCGCGCCGGATTCAGCGTTGTAACGCCCGGCGTAGATGATCGCGCCACTGAAGGTTTCGCGCACTGCACGGCGAAACGTTGGCGGCATCGCGGGCGCGTCGTCCCAGTCCGCTTCAGCGATGGACAGGTAGGCGATGCCCACATCCTCAAGCACTTTGATCGCTTCGATGTAAGTGGTGTGCGGATCCTCTTCGACCATGCCCAGATAGGTGCGCGCTTCCTCGGTGGTGGTGAACAGCGGCGCGAAACGCACGCCGACTTTCTCTTTACCGATGCACTCGGCGACACCCGACACCACTTCGCGCAGAAAGCGCAGGCGATTGTGCAGCGAGCCACCGTACTGGTCGGTACGCACGTTGCTGTGGGCAGAAATGAACTGGTTCACCAGATAGCCATTGGCGCAGTGCAGTTCGATTCCGTCGAAGCCGGCGTCCATCGCATTGCGCGCGGCCTGTATATAGAGCTGAACCAGTTCCTGGACCTCATCGGTACTCAGCGCTCGCGGCGCGGATGGCGTAACCAGCTCGCCGGCGCCCGGCGCAGTTTCGATGAACACGCTGACCCGCTCGGTGGCGATGGCGGACGCTGAAACCGGGGCCGCGCCACCGGGTTGCAGCGCGGTGTGGGACACACGGCCGACGTGCCAGAGCTGGGCGAATATCACGCCGTCCTGTGCATGCACCGCTTCGGTGACTGTGCGCCATCCGGCAATTTGTTCAGGGGTGTAAATGCCGGGAGTCCAGGCGTAGCCCTGACCGCGAGGTTCGATCTGCGTACCTTCCGTGACCAGCAGACCGGCGCCGGCGCGTTGCTGGTAATACTCGGCCATCAATGCGTTGGCGACATTGCCCGGTTGTGTGCTGCGCTGGCGGGTGAGGGGCGGCAGGACGATGCGGTTTTTCAGGGTGTGCAGGCCCAGTTTGACAGGGGTGAAGTAAGGGCTGTTTTTCATGTGATTCCTGTTTTGGTCTTATTAGACCAGTCGACTATTAATGCGGTAAAAAAAACACCGTGCGGGATGCGCACGGTGTCTGGACGCTGGAGGGCTCAGGCCAACAGCTTCAGCAGTTTTTCGGCGACGGCTGCCGAGCTGGCCGGGTTTTGCCCCGTCGCCAGTTGGCCATCGGTCACAACGTGAACCTGCCAGTCGGCGACCTTGGAGTAGCGGCCGCCGAGACGCTGGAATTCGTCTTCGATCAGGAACGGCACGACATCGGTCAGGCCCACAGCCGCTTCTTCAGCATTGGTGAACCCGGTGACGTCCCGGCCTTGAATCAACGGTTTGCCATCGGCAGCCACCACGTGACGCAGAACGCCCGGCGCGTGGCAGACGAACCCGTGAGGTTTGTTGCTGCGGTCGAAAGCTTCGATCAAGGCGATCGAGTGTTGGTCTTCGGCCAGATCCCACAGCGGGCCATGGCCACCGGGATAAAACACGGCATCGAAATCCTCAGCGCGGGCATCCGCCAGGCGCCCGGTATTGGCCAGCGCCTGCTGAGCGGCGGGGTCCTGGCGGAAGCGGTCGGTTTCAGCGGTTTGTGCATCGGGCTCATCGCTTTTCGGATCGAGCGGTGGCTGACCGCCGGCCGGCGATACCAGAGTGATCTGCGCGCCGGCATCCTTGAAGGCGTAGTAGGGGGCCGCGAACTCTTCGAGCCAGAAGCCGGTTTTCTTGCCGGTGTTGCCAAGCTGATCGTGGGAAGTCAGAACCATCAAGATTTTCATAGAGCGCCCTGTATTGGTCTGGTGTCCTCGACGGGTTCGTCTGCGACACCTCGGAAGGAGTGACGGGCACAGAATAGATTTATATTAGACCGGTCGTCTAGTAAATTTTTACGCCCGTGTTTCCGCGCCATCACTGTGGCAAACTCCTGCTCATCAGAAATATACGACTGGTCTAATGTTTGGTATTTTGCGCCCAATGAAACCGACCTACGACGATACCCGCCAACACCTGCTCGACACCGGCCACCGCATGATGGCCGAAAAGGGCTTCACCAGCGTTGGCCTGAGCGAGATCCTGCAGACCGCCGGTGTGCCCAAGGGCTCGTTCTATCACTACTTCAAATCCAAGGAACTCTACGGCCAGGCGCTGCTGGAGGATTACTTTGTCGGCTACCTGGCGGACATGGAGCGACGCCTGACTCTGCCTGGGCTCAGTGCCTATGAGCGGCTGATGGATTACTGGCAGGGCTGGCAGAACCGCTGCACCCTGGAAGGTCATGGCGATGAATGCCTGGTGGTGAAATTGAGCGCGGAAGTCGCCGACCTGTCCGAGTCGATGCGCCTCACCTTGCGCGACGGCGCTGAGCGCATCGTTGCGCGGATTACGACATGCCTGGAAGAAGGGCAGTTGGATAACAGCGTACCGAAGACCGACGCTCGGCAACTGGCAGAAACCCTTTACCAACTCTGGTTGGGCGCCAGTTTGTTGAACAAACTGCAGCGCACGGGGCAGTCGTTGCAGACGTCGATGGTGATGACCAAACAGCTTTTGCAAAGCTGAGGACACCCACCGGCTTGGCCACTGTTCATCCTCGGCGTCTTCTTGATTTCTTGATTCCTGGCCTCTGGCTTTGTCATTTGATGGAACTCCACCTCACAGCCACCAGTCAATTTTTCTGTCGAGACTCAGAGCTTCCCACTTAAACGAAGGTTTATGAACCATGAAGAGTGAACAGGTAGAAGGCGTAGCGGAAAAGTTGGCTGGCAAGGCGCAGAGCGCGGTCGGGAAACTGATGGGTGATTCGAAGATGGAAGCCGAAGGTGCTGGACATCAAGCAGCTGGACAGCTGACTAAAACCTACGGCGATGCGCTGGATAACGTGTCGACCTTCGTTAAAGAAAAACCGATCGCTGCAATCGCGATAGGTGCTGCGGCATTGATCCTGATAAACCGAATTTTCCGTCGCTGAGTGAGTGGCCAGTTTTTCAGCAGACGTTGAAAAACTGGAAAATTGAATTAAAGGAAAGGGCCCCTCGGGGCCCTTTGTTTTAACCGGTCTTTCATGGACGTTATGGATTCAACGACCGATCGCTCGTCGCCATCACATCTGTCTGCCGTTACGCGCTGCGATCGCAACGGTGGTCGGCGAATCAGCCAGTGAAACGAATTTGCGTGTCGCGCCATCCAGAGCATCGATGCATCCCGCCTCGATGTCGTAGACCCAGCCGTGCAGATTCATCCGCCCCTGTTCAAGCGCCAGGGCCACCGATGGATGCGTCCGCAGATTCGCCAGTTGCGCGATCACGTTTTCACGCACAAGCCCATCCAGCTTGGCGCGAGGCGTGTCGAACTCATGCGCTGCGTTGATCGCTTTCGCGGCGTCCGAGTGACGTAGCCAGTTAGCCACCGCCGGAAGATGATCCAGGCACGTGCAGCGTGAAATCGCGCCCATCGCCCCGCAGTCCGAGTGGCCGCAGATCACGATGTCCTGTACGCCAAGCACGGCGACCGCATATTCGACGGTGGCCGAGACGCCACCCGGTTCAGGGCCGTAAGACGGCACAATGTTGCCGGCGTTGCGAATCACGAACAGTTCGCCCGGTTCGCGTTGCGTAAGGAGTTCCGGCACCACACGGCTGTCCGAGCAGGTGACGAACAACGCCTTCGGATTTTGTTCTGTCGCGAGCTGCTTGAACAGCTCGACACGTTGCGGATAAACCTCGCGCTGAAAGCGCAGAAAGCCGTCAATAATGTCCTGCATGAAGTCCTCCAAACCCAAAAAGCAGATGTGGGCACGAGCACTCGATATGCCTTCGCGCCGCTGTGGTCGGCATTATTGCAGACGTCGCAGGTGTTGGCTGTACTCGATGTCTGCAGCATGAAGCTCATGACAGCGGACGGCCGGGGTGAGGGCAGGGCCATGCCATTGGAAATGACAATTCAGCCATTGGAATGCCAGGAATGCGGTTAGAGTGGCCCTCCACAAACATGGTTATGTGAACAATGAATCATCCGCTGTTTGTTTCTCTGGATGGGCCCAAAGGCACCGGCAAAACCACGCTGTTGGAGGCCGTTACGACGGCACTGAGGGCCGGCAACAAGAAAGTCATCCGGCTGTGCGAGAGAAAAAGCGATCCTTTCCGGGGTGAAACCATGGCCCTGATCAACGCGCTTGCCAGAAATCCTTCCGAGGATCTGGAATGGGCTGTGTGCCAGCGCCTGGCTGAAAGTCGGCGCTGGATTTCCGGAAACGTGCTGACGGAGCAGCCGCTGGACAGCATCATCCTCATCGATCGCTGGTATCCGTCAGATGCCGCGTTTCGCCGAACTATCCCGTTTGCCGAGATTCTCCAGTTGAACCTGGATCGAGACGTGCGAGTGCCGGACCTGTATGTTGGCGTCGTCACCGATCCGGATATTTCATGGACAAGGGCTGCGACACGAGCGCGAGGATTGGGCGGCACTGTGATCCAGAAGTACGCAGAGCATGTGGCGTGTACGGAGATGTTCGAGCAAGCGGTCAAGGAGCACGGTTGGGTTCTGTGCCGTAATGAGGGAACCATCGAAGACGCTACGATGCAGGTGGTTTCTGAGATTTATAGGGTGCTGGGGTGATTGTTGAAGTGAGAGAGACATTGGTGCAGGAAGGCGCGTAGCGTAATACACGGTTTAACATAATATACATTACACGTAACAAGATGTTTCAAGATCAACCCGGTTGCACGCCACATTTCAATCCAGAACCTCACTCTGAAACCTCTCGTTTCACGACCTTCACATTGCTTTGAATTCCTAAACCTCAATCATCATCCCGCGTGAGCTTCTCAATCAGCATCCGGTGCTGTGGAAATCGCGCAATCAGTTTCCGCCGATCACCCATCTCCATGTCCACAAAATCAAATCCCGGCGACACGGCTTCACTGATCAAACCAAATCCATGTTCTCCATTCAGCAGGCGCGAAGCTTTCCAGATTCCGCCAGGCACGTGCATTTGCAGATGTTGTCCCGCCAGAATGTCGTTGCCCATTACCAGCGTTTCCAGCGAGCCGTCAGCGTGGATCATGCTGTACTCGATGGGATCGCCCAGATGGTAGAAATGCAGAATGTCCGATTGATTGAAATGAAACTGGCCCACCGGCGAATCTTCAGTCAGCAAGTAATAGATCGAAGTCATCAGATAACGTGGGCCACCGGCGGTTTGCAACATGGCGCGTTGATCAGCTTGAAAAGTCCGGCGGAAATAGCCACCTTCTACATGAGGCTGCAGGTCCAGCCTGGCAATCACGTCCCTGACATCTGTCTTGTCTCGATTCATCGTCTGCTCCGTTGATTTGCAGGCCAATTCACTGATAGCTCTACTAAACGGCTATTTAGTGGAGTTAAAAGACGATAGCAGCTCAATCGCCGAATTTCGCAACAAGCGCGATCAATCACTCGATTAATCGCGCCCCGTCCTTAACTGATCATCATCGCGTTATAGTCAGCGCTCAATGACTGCAGATGATCACGATACCGCTTGACCATCAAAGACAGATCCCCCGGCGCGTAATCCGTCTCCGTGAGTCGTTCAAGTGCCACGGCAAAACCTCTCCAGATATTAGCCACTGTCATGATTTCCTCACCGGCCACCCTGCGTCGGCGGCTGATTTCGACGACCGCATTGGCATCCGCCAGCACATCTTCAGCCACTTGCAGATCGGTGTTAAGCGCGTCCATTGCTTGGGAAATACTCTGGATCTCCTTGTCCAGATGATCGCGTGACTTCGCCAGTTCGCTGTACTTGATGCCGTCCGACACCACGCCCAAGACCTTGCGCACCAGTTCAATGCCCTGCTTCACCGCTTCCTTTTTCGGGTTTTCCATGTCGAGGCTGTCGAGTTCCTTGTTCGTCGGAATGTAGTTCTTGTACATATCCGCCAGGTTGAATTCGCGAATTACATCCTGGGCCTTGATCAAGGTGTCGCGCTGCTCAACGCACGTTGCCTTGTTATGGCTGTGCTCAGCCAGATGCGTCAGGATCCGCGCCTTGCGCTCCTTGGCGACATTGAGTGGTTCACTGGCTCGCTCGCCTATTTCAACGTTGTAGACACTGCGCACATCCTGTTCCAGGCGCTGCGCACACTCGGCAAATCGCGCCTCGACACGTTCGAGCATCGCTTCGACATTACTTTTCAGGTTGCGCATTTCGCCGTTGACCAGGCTGCGATCTTCGTCAGTCAGATCGTCGCGGCTCAAGGCATCGCGCAATTCATCCAGCGCAGCGAAATAGCTGTCGCCGGATGCATTACTCAGCGCAGTAAGCAGGATCGGAAAAGCTTCGCGCAATGATTGATCAGTGTTGTTCAGGTAAGCGGCGACTTGCTGCGCGCGCTCTTGTAAAACTTCGGACCGAACGTTGCGAAAACGCGCCAGCGTCGAGATATCGCGAATGGTCTGCACAATGTTCTTAACGTCGACCGTCGGGAAATGCGGGGTATTGATAGGTGTCACGCCGTTCATGGCAATAATCCTCACAGCAGATAAGTAATCAGTTGAACGATTTTTTGTATTCGTCCAGCGCTTCATTGAAGGTAGCCACCAACTCACCGGCGGTGCTCTTCACGTCACGCCACGGGTCGATCACCAGCGCGAACTCGGCAACAAACGTGGTCAGGCGCTGGGCATCGTTGATGCGTTCGAATTGCTGCGCCGACGAATCGATTTTGCTGAGCATGGTTTGCCACATGGTGTTGAGGATGTTCAGCGCCGCCTCTGCGCCCGCCATGCGGATGCCGATGTCGCCGAAATTCGACATCGAGCTTTCAATTGCGCTTTGCAGGCTTTCCTTGCCGCTGACACTTTCTTGTAACGCATCGACCTCAGCCTTCAGTGCGTTGCGCTCCTTGCGCGCAGTCTCGGCCTTGGGGCCGAAGATCGAACCGGAAATCGGCCAGAAAATCGGCAGTCCACCAGAAAAAGACATACCGACGTAATAGTCGTAATCCTTGTCCAGCTGGGTGATTCGTTCTTTCTTCTCCTTGATGGTCTGCCTGGTACTGGCGATCGACTCGACCAGGTTGTTGCGCTCCATCAGGTCGTACTTGCCCTTCACTTCCGACTGCAAACCGAACACCCGCTTGCCGCTCGACAAATCGCCACCCGAGAGCTCGATCTTGAAGTTGGAAATACGATCCTTGAGTTCCCGCGTGGCACCTTGCTGGCGTTGAACATCGGTCTTCATCAACTTGATGATTTCAGTCACCGCCGAGGCCACTTCACCATCGTCCGAGGTGTAAGTAATACCGGCCAGATCATTGCCGGTCATTCGCCCCAGCGTAGCCCTGACCCGATCCATGATGGGCATTTCCTTGATCACCGAAATGATTTCCCCGCCACTGCTGACGATGTTTTTCGCCGCCGAGGAAAGATCGATACTTTGCTGAATGATCTTGCTTTCAACCGCATCCCAACTCGAGGCATGAATGCGGATCTTTTTGAACAACACCTGAATGTCGGCCGGCTCCAGCCCCGCTACGTTGATCGTCTTGTACTTCAGATACGACTCGACTTCCGGCAATTCACTGGGCAGTGACAGGCCTTTTTTCACGTACTGCTTGATCTTGATCACGTCTTCTCTGGTCAACAATCCGGCGTCGCGCGCAACGCCTGGGTATTGTCCGGAGATAAGGTGAAGTACCGCCTGCGGGAGGTTGTTACTGCTTTCCGAGTCTTTCAGTGGAACAGCCATCTTGATTGCCTCTATTCATGAAGGCCGATGCAACCGTTGCACCGACCCGCAGAAAGCTAGATGACGTTTTTGCTTGACTCAAAGCATTGGAATGAATCGTTAAACACAGCGCAAATGGCTGATTACACTGCGTTTTATAAAGAATGATGGCTTGTATGAAACATTGCGCTACACATGTCGGAATTGCCTGACAGGCAACGATTACAAATTCATCAGAAAATACTCAACGCAGTGCGTTTGATTTTTCCGAGCGCTTGAGTGTTTCACTCGGCAGCTCTTTGAACAGCGCCCGATAACTGCTGGAAAACCGCCCCAGATGCCAGAATGACCACTGCATCGCCACCTCGGCCACGGTGGTTTCCGTGGGCCGGCGCTTGAGCAATTCGCGGTGTGCACTGTTCAGTCGGCGCAGGCGCAGCCAGTGACTCGGGGTCATCCCGGTATAGGCCTTGAACGCCTGCTGCAATTGTCGCAACGGCACCCCTGCGACCTTCGCAAGTTCGAGCAGATTGACGGTGTCTTCCGGCGAATCCGCCGCCCACTCCCCTACTCGCTTCATGATCGTGCGTTCTTCGCTACGCCGCTGTAATCCGCCGCGATCAAGACGGGTGTGTGCGTTGTCGAGGATGAACAGGCAGTCTTCGAGTAACTGCTGAGTCAGTGAGTCTTTATCAAATGGATCAACAGCTTGCGACAACTTCGTGAGCGTTGAGCTTAACCAGCGACTGAACAAGGCGTTCTGCCCGCAGTTAAGCGGCGCCATGAACAATCCTTCGAGTCTTGCCACCTCCAGACCGTGCTGACGGACGAATTCCGGGCCGAACACCACGGCAATTTCCTGGTAGTTCTCCGGGGTGATCCAGATGTTGCGGCTGTCTTCGTTGAGCAGATACAGCGCGTTGTCGCTGCGATCGAAACAGAACGCCAAGGCCCCCGATGGCGCGCTGAAGGTCTGCTCGACCCGGGTGTTCATCTGCTCTTCGTAGACCTGCACACCCTCCAGGTCCAGATAGCGAATCTGCCCGGCGAAATGCCCGGGAGACATCTGCTGGTAATGCTGGACCCAACCCGGCGTGGCGCGGATTTGTTCGCTGACATCAGCGGTATTGAAAGCCTGAACCTGTAGCGGATTACACGTTGTCATGGGAGACCTTGCGCACTCTTTTGGTGCGCTTTGGTGCTGCTTAAAGTGGATAGATGGAACTGCAAGGCACGCCCAAGATAGTCGTCAACGCGCCACAGGGGAAGGGGCGGAAGATGAAACCCGCCCTCCCCGGCGTCTATAAAACCAATAACGAGGTCTTTATGAATGCCCCTTTCGATCAGCTGTTCACGTGGCTGAAAGATCACAAGATTACCGAAGTTGAATGTGTGGTCAGCGACCTGACCGGCATCGCCCGCGGCAAGATCGCACCGACCAACAAGTTCCTGCATGAGCGAGGCATGCGCCTGCCGGAAAGTGTGCTGCTGCAAACGGTAACCGGGGATTTTGTCGACGACGACATCTACTACGACCTGCTCGACCCGGCCGACATCGACATGGTCTGCAAACCGGTGAGCGACGCCGTGTATGTGATTCCATGGGCGATCGAGCCCACCGCCATCGTCATCCACGACACCTTCGACAAGTTCGGCAACCCGATCGAGCTGTCGCCGCGCAACGTGCTGAAGAAAGTCCTGCAGCTGTACACCGACAAGGGCTGGAAGCCGATCGTGGCGCCGGAAATGGAGTTCTACCTGACCCAGCGCTGCGAAGATCCGGACCTGCCACTCAAGGCACCCCTGGGACGTTCGGGCCGTGCCGAAAGCGGGCGGCAATCGTTCTCGATCGATGCCGCCAACGAATTCGATCCGCTGTTCGAAGACGTCTACGACTGGTGCGAGCTGCAAGGTCTGGATCTGGACACGCTGATCCACGAAGACGGTCCGGCGCAGATGGAAATCAACTTCCGTCACGGCGACGCCCTGGATCTGGCCGACCAGATCACCGTGTTCAAGCGCACCCTGCGTGAAGCGGCGCTCAAGCACAACGTCACCGCGACGTTCATGGCCAAGCCGATTGGCGACGAGCCCGGCAGCGCCATGCACCTGCACCAGAGCGTCGTGGAAATCGCCACCGGCAAGCCGATCTTCGCCGATGCCGACGGCACGATGAGCGAGCTGTTCCGCCATCACATCGGCGGCCTGCAGAAGTACATCCCGAAAGTGCTGCCGATGTTCGCGCCCAACGTCAACTCGTTCCGCCGCTTCCTGCCGGACACCTCGGCACCGGTCAACGTCGAGTGGGGCGAAGAAAACCGCACCGTCGGCCTGCGTGTGCCGACCTCCGGGCCGGAAGCCATGCGCGTGGAAAACCGCCTGCCGGGCGCCGATGCCAACCCGTACCTGGCGATCGCAGCGAGCCTGCTTTGTGGCTACATCGGCATGGTCGAAGGCATCGAACCGAGTGCCGCCGTCGAAGGCCGCGCCTACGAACGCCGCAACCTGCGCCTGCCGATCACTATCGAAGACGCGCTGACGCAAATGGAAGAGTGCGACACCGTTGCGCGTTACCTTGGCAGCAAGTTCGTGCGCGGCTACGTCGCGGTCAAACGCGCCGAGCATGAAAACTTCAAGCGCGTGATCAGTTCGTGGGAGCGCGAGTTCCTGCTGCTGAGCGTCTGACCAACAACCACAAACCCTGTGGGAGCTGGCTTGCCAGCGATTACGTCGGCACAGTCGACATCACTATCGACTGACCCACCGCTATCGCTGGCAAGCCAGCTACCACAAGGGGCCGTGCTCACCCGAAAAACTCCAATAACTCCAAGAGGTGTCGATATGCGTCTATTGAAATCCATGGTTCCCGCCGCGCTGGCGCTGTTGTGCAGCACCGCTGCCCTGGCCCAGCCACAGGTCAGCGTCTACAACTGGACCGACTACATCGGTGAAACCACCCTCGCCGACTTCCAGGCCAAGACCGGGATCAAGGTGATCTACGACGTGTTCGACTCCAACGAAACCCTGGAAGGCAAGCTGCTCGCGGGCCGCACCGGCTACGACGTGGTGGTGCCATCCAACCACTTTCTCGCACGTCAGGTGAAGGCCGGGGCGTTCCTCAAACTCGATCGCGAGCAGTTGCCGAACTGGAAAAATCTCGATCCCAAGTTGCTCGAATTGCTCGAAAAGAACGACCCGGGCAACCAGCACTCGGTGCCGTATCTGTGGGGCACCAACGGCATCGGCTACAACGTCGACAAGGTCAAGGCTGTGCTCGGCATCGATCACATCGACTCCTGGGCCGTGCTGTTCGAGCCGGAGAATCTGAAGAAACTCACCCAGTGCGGCGTGTCGATGATGGACTCGGCGGACGAAGTGTTCCCGGCGATCCTCAACTACATGGGCATGGACCCACGCAGCGAAAACCCGGAAGACTATAAAAAGGCTGAGGCGAAACTGCTGAGCATCCGCCCGTACATCACCTATTTCCATTCCTCGAAATACGTGTCCGACCTGGCCAATGGCGACATCTGCGTAGCCTTCGGCTATTCCGGTGACGTGTTCCAGGCGGCCAACCGCGCCAAGGAAGCCAAGAACGGCGTGAATATCGCCTACGCCATTCCGAAGGAAGGCGCCAACCTGTGGTTCGACCTGCTGGCAATCCCGGCCGACGCCAGCAACACCAAGGAGGCCCACGCCTTCATCAATTACCTGCTCGATCCGCAAGTGATCGCCAAGGTCAGCGCTTCGGTCGGTTACGCCAACCCGAACCCGGCCGCCAAGCAGTACATGGATCAGGCGCTGGTGAACAATCCTGAGGTCTACCCGTCCCAGGCGGTGCTGGACAAGCTCTACATCTCCTCTACCCCGCCCCAGTCGATCATGCGTCTGATGACCCGGTCCTGGAGCAAAGTGAAGTCGAACAAATGAATCAGTACACGCAAGAACACGCCCGCTCCTATTACGCCGCTTCGGCCCGGGTCAGCACGCCCTGGCCGGCACTCGACGCTGACCTCAGCGCCGATGTCTGCGTGATCGGTGGCGGGTTCACCGGGGTCAACACCGCGATTGAGCTGGCGCAGCGCGGGTTGTCGGTGGTGTTGATCGAAGCCCGGCGCATCGGCTGGGGTGCCAGCGGGCGCAATGGCGGTCAGTTGATTCGTGGCATCGGTCATGAGGTCGAGGGCTTTGCCCGCTATGTCGGCAATGACGGCGTGCGTTACTTGCAGCGCGCCGGGATCGACTCGGTGGAACTGGTGCGCCAGCGCATCACCGAGAACGCCATCGAGTGCGACCTGCGCTGGGGCTTCTGCGAGCTGGCCAACACTCCGGCGCAATTCGCGGCGTTCAAGGACGAACAGGTCAGCCTCGACGAACTCGGTTATCAACACCAGACCCGGCTGGTCGGCCCGGAGCAGATCCGCCAGCAAGTGGTCAACGCCGACGGTTACGCGGGTGGTCTGATCGACATGGGTTCCGGTCATCTGCACCCGCTGGATCTGGTGCAAGGCGAAGCGCGGCTGGCGGCGTCCCTCGGGGTACGGATCTTCGAGCAGAGCCCGGTGCTGCAGATCATTCATGGCGAAACCGTTGAAGTGCGCTGCGCCACCGGCAGCGTTCGCGCTGGCAGTCTGGTACTCGGTTGCAACGCACACCTGGATGAACTCGAACAGCAACTCAGCGGCAAGGTCCTGCCCGCCGGCAGTTACATCATCGCCACTGAACCGCTGTCCGAAGCGCGCGCCGCGCAACTGATCCCGCACAACCTCGCGCTGTGCGACCAGAAAGTCGGACTCGATTACTACCGGCTCTCGGCGGACCGGCGCCTGCTGTTTGGCGGCGCCTGTCATTATTCCGGTCGCGACCCGGCAGACATCGCCGCCTACATGCGGCCGAAGATGCTCAAGGTCTTCCCGCAACTGGCGGACGTGCGCATCGACTATCAATGGGGCGGCAAGATCGGCATCACCGCCAACCGTTTCCCGCAGGTTGGCCGACTCAAGCAGCAGCCCAACGTGTTTTACGCTCAGGGTTATTCCGGTCACGGCCTCAACGTCACGCACTGGTGCGCCAAACTGCTGGGCGAGGCAATCCACGCCGGCCACAGTCAGGGCATGGACGTGTTCAGCGCGGTGCCGCACATGACCTTCCCCGGCGGCCCGGCCCTGCGTTCGCCGCTGCTGGCACTGGGCATGTTCTGGTATCGCCTGCGCGAAATCCTCGGATAACCCCCGCCCTGTAGGAGCTGCCGCAGGCTGCGATCTTTTGATCTTGATTTTTAAGGTCAAAAGATCGCAGCCTGCGGCAGCTCGTACACAAATTCACGTAATCCCGTGAATTTGCTCTATCGCCAAGCACTTCTATATTGATGAGGTGCTTTTGCGTTCCTGACGCTCAGCATCCACAAAACCGAGGAGGACATGGATGAAGTCGTCAGCCGCCGATGAGCCACGAGCACCGGGCCAAGCGCCGATCAAGACGCGTCGCTTCAGTATTTCACTGGTGTGGATCGTGCCGATCGTCGCGGTGCTGGTCGGTATTTCGCTGGTGGTGCACAACCTGCTGCAGGAAGGCCCGACCATCGTCGTCAATTTCAAGACCGGCAGCGGCCTGACCGCCAACAAGACCGAAGTCAAATACCGCAACGTGGTGATCGGCCAGGTGACTGACGTCGAGTTGAGCGGCGATCAGAAGAGCGTCGACGCCACGATCAAACTGGCCAAGCAGGCCGAAACCTTCACCCGCGAAGACTCGCACTTCTGGGTCGTGCGTCCGCGCATCGGTGCCGGTGGCGTGTCGGGCATCGACACCCTGCTCTCCGGCGACTACATCGGTGCCGATATCGGCCAATCCGACAGCCGCGCGAAACACTTCAAGGGCCTGGAGAACCCACCGCCGATCACCTACGGCGAACCGGGCAAGCGCTTCATGCTGCACGCGCCGGATCTCGGCTCGCTGGACATTGGTTCGCCGGTTTACTACCGCAAGATTCCCGTTGGCCAAGTGGTTACCTACACCCTTAATCCCGAGGGTAAAGGCGTCGATATCGAGGTGTTCATCCATTCGCCGAACGACGCCTTCGTCACCGAAAACACCCGGTTCTGGAACGCCAGCGGCATTGACATCAATGTCGGCGCCAACGGCTTTGCGGTGAAGACCGAATCGCTGTCGACCATGCTGGTCGGCGGCATCGCCTTCCGTGCGCCGGATTACAGCCCCAACGACGTGGCCGCCGCCGACGACAAGGACTTCGAACTGTTCGCCGATCAGCAAACCGCCCTCGCCCCGCCCAATGGCAAGGCGCAATACATGGTGCTGCGTTTTGACCAGTCGCTGCGCGGGCTCAAGGTCGATGCGCCGGTGGAATTTCTCGGCATGGAGATCGGCCGGGTGGTCGGCATCAATCTCGATTTCGACGCGAAGAAACGCAGCTTCCCGCTGAACGTCGGCATCGTCATTTACCCGCAGCGCCTCGGTCAGGCCTACAAAAAAATGCTCACCGAATTCAAGCACGACCCCGACGACGAAGCGGCCGGCATTCGCCTGCTCGGCACCTTCGTCGACAATGGCCTGCGCGCCCAGGCCCGCAGCGGCAATCTGCTGACCGGACAGTTGTACATCGCGCTGGATTTCTTCCCGAAAGCCGAGAAAGTTGCGTTCGACGCGACGCTCCGTCCGGTGGTCTTGCCAACCGTGCCCGGCAGCCTCGAACAGTTGCAGGAAAAACTCGAAGCCGTGGTCGACAAGCTCAACAAACTGCCGGTCGAACGAATTGCCGGCAACCTCGACAGCAACCTCGTCGAGCTGCGCAAGGGCCTGACCCAGTTCAACGCGAAAACCCTGCCGAGCGTGCAGACCACGCTGGCCGACGTCAGCAAGACCTTGCAGTCCGCCAGTTCGACCCTGGCCGAAGATTCGCCGCAGCGCGAAAAGCTCACCGAGACCCTCGACGAACTCGGGCGCATGTCGCGTTCGCTGCGTGAGCTGTCGGATTATCTCGGTCGCCATCCGGAATCGCTGATTCGCGGTCGCCCCGACAACGCCGCGCCGCTGGATCTGAAAGGACCGCCACGCAATTGAGCACAGGAGCTATCCCATGGCTTTACCGCTGAAGATCACCGTGCTCGCTGCGTTCATGCTGCTTGGCGCCTGCCGCAGCGAGCCGATCAGCTTTCACACCCTGACTCCGGTGCAACTGCCGGCATCCCGGGCCGGCGCGCAGATTCCGATCGAGGCGATCAGCGTGCCGCCGCAAGTCGACCGCCCGCAAATCGTCATCCGTCAGGGCAACAATGGCCTGGCGATTCTGGAAACCCAGTGGTGGGGAGCGAGTCTGGCGGATGAGTTGCGCAGTGCCTTGAACGATCAACTGAGCAATACCGGCAGTCGCGGCAATGTCTCGGTGCGCATCGATGTGCAGCGGTTTGATTCGATCCCCGGCCAGTACGGGCTGATCGACGTCAAGTGGCGCCTGCGCCCCAGCGGTGCGGCGGACAATGCGCTGCTGACCTGCCATTCAACCTTGCAAACAGCGTCCGGCTCGAGCATCGACGACCTGGTGGCCGCGCAACAGAACAACGTCAAACGCCTGGCTGCCCTGATCAATCAGGCGGCGGGCAATTCTCGAGCCTGCCCTTCGGCCTCCTGAGTCGCCAACAGCGTGACGGTGAAACGGCAGCCGTTCGGTTCGCGAGTCACCAACTGAACCTGCCAGCGCTGATGGCTGCAGATCCGCTGCACCAGCGACAACCCCAGCCCGAGGCCTTCACCGCGCTGTTCGTCACCGCGCACGAATGGCTGGAACATCGCGTGACGTTTCTCTTCCGGAATACCGATGCCGCTGTCCTCGACCACGAAACTGTCCTTGAGCAGGGTCAAGCGGACAAAACCCTGATCGGTGTAGTGCCAGGCGTTGCGCAACAGATTGCCCATGACCGACTGCAGAAACGTCAGGTCATAGAGCGTGCTGCCCGCCAGTTGCGGCTCGTAGATGAATTCCAGCCCCTTTTCACGAATCAATCGCCCCCAGATTTCCACCTGGGCATCGGCGATAGATTTGAGTGTGCAGGTCGATTCGGTACCAAGATCTTCCGGCTTGCGCGCCAGCATCAAGAAGGTTTCGACCAGTTGGCGCATTTCAGCGCTGGCCCGGGCGATGCGTGTGACCTGCTGGGTGGAACGCGGATCCAGCGAAGGGTTGGCCAGTAACAGTTCGCAGGAGCTGGCCAGAACCATCAACGGCGTGCGCAGTTCGTGGCTCACGTCACTGGTGAAGAGCTTTTCCCGGTTCAGGGTTTCGCGTAACCGGCCGAGGGTCTGGTCAAAAGACAGCGCCAGCTCTCCTACCTCATCATCGGCGTAATCCGGATGCAGGGCCGGCGCCAGTGCGATCAACTGATCACGATGCCGCACCTGCCCTGCCAGGCGAATCACCGGCGCCATGACCTGCCGCGCCAGCAGCCTGCCGAGCGCGACCGCCAGCATGACACTGAGGATGAACCCGACAATCACCACCACGAACAGCAAGTGCTCGCGCTGTTCCAAGCTTTCCTGATTGCGCAGCAGCACATATTTGCGACCGCCGACCGCCTCGACCATCGCGTAGAAGTCATCGCCGTTGAAGGTGATCTCCTGAAACCCCTGGGGCAATGCTGCCAGTTGTGGCGTCAGCGCCATGGCCCCCGGGCCGTTCTCGAAAAAAAACAGTTCGCTCTTTTCCGGCTCGTGGCGCCACTCGTTGATGTCGTCCATTGCCAACAAGCGGCGCAATCCGCCGCTGAGGGCGGTCATGGTCAACTTGTGCTCGACGACATGCACCGTGGCCACAATGCCCATCGCGAAGACACCGGCCACCACCGCGCTCATCAGGGCGAACACAATCACAATCCGATTGGCGAGGCTTTGCTTGAGGTCCATCCGGTTCAATCACTCCAGGGCTGATGCCAGGGCCGCAAGGGGCGGCGCGACGACGTTGACCAATATTCGCAGCTTCGCCTTGCCCGGCGTTGTTGTTAAGTGTTTAAAACAAACAAAACGTGTATTTGAGTTTGTTTATCAAATAGCCGTTTTAGTTAAAACACGCCGGACCTCGCAAATTTTTCACATGTTCTTCACTGCACTGCCACGACTCTGAACGTAGTGTTCAGCAGCCATTCAAGTAGACCACCGTAAAGTAACTAACCTCCTGGAGCTTACGTTGCACTGTGCGTGTACTGAGTGGAACTCGGGAATGACAAGGGGCAACGTCGTGGTTGAATTAGTACACGTACAATCAGCGTCCAGGCGATGGGATCTGTCTCGTCCGCGCACCTGGGCAATCATTGCTGTCGGTTTGCTGTTGATTACACTGATTTGCGGCTTCGTCTGGATGCAACGCTCGCCCGCCAACCTGCGCTATGCCAGTGCGTCGGCTACCCAGGAGTGGGTGAAGGCCTGGCAGGCCGGTGAGGTTGTCGCACTGGTGCGACATACCGAACGTTGCGACCGCTCGACCAATACTTGTCTGGGGCCGGCGGACGGTATCACCCAGGCTGGCAGCATTGCTGCAGCCCAGGTAGGCCGTGGCTTTACGCAACTGGGCCTGGAAAAGACCCAGTTCTTCAGCAGCCCGTTGACGCGCACCCTGCAGACTGCGCATTACATGCTCGGCCACGATGCCGTGGCCGCGGAATGGCTGGAAACCTGTGGCCCGACGATGCGCGATGAGTTGGTGGCACACAAGACCCCAGGGCAGAACATGATCCTGGTGACCCACAGCGGCTGCATCGCCGATTTCGAACGGCAGACCGGTTACCCACGCGCGGTCGCCGCCGAATATGGCAGCACTGTTTTGGCCCGGATAGATGCGCAAGGAAAACTTGAAGTCATCGGCATCATGAATCCCGAAGGCTGGCAACGATTGGCCAAGTAATCATCAAACTTAGTCGACAACAAACGGCCCGGCCAATGCTCTGGCACAAGGTATTGCCGTGTATGAAATTTGTAATAAGAAATGTTTTTTACTTTCCAGAACTGGAAAAAATTAATTTTAAAGCTTGTCTTCTCAAGGAGAACTTAACGCTGGAAGCAGACCCGTTCTCTGAATGCAGGACACGCCCCTCGGTCGTGCTCGCCTCTGCATTCATTCAACCCAGTGCCGCGCCTGCTACGGAAATCGCCAGGTCGTCACTGAAACGCACACTTTGTACTGCACCAAGGTCCAGTCATGACGTCTGAGAACAAACCGCTGCACCATGCGGCGTTGAATTTGCCGCGCCTCCACCAGAGCAGCCTGATCGAGCGTTTTGCGATCCCCGGGCTGGTGCTGGCATTCGTGGTGTTTTATCTGCTGCCGCTGATGACCCACGGTCTGTGGATTCCCGATGAAACCCGTTACGGCCAGATCAGCCAGGAAATGCTGCAGAGCGGCAACTGGGTGGCGCCGCACTTCATGGGCATTCGCTACTTCGAAAAACCGATTGCCGGCTACTGGATGATCGCCATCGGCCAGGCCATCTTCGGTGAAAACCTGTTCGGCGTGCGCATCGCTTCGGCGCTCAGCTCCGGGGTTAGCGTGTGGCTGGCCTGGCTGCTGGCCCGGCGCCTGTGGAACAACCCGCGAATCAGCGCCGCGTGTGCCCTCCTTTATATGAGCTTCGGCCTGATCGCAGGGCAAGCCGGCTATGCCAACCTCGATCCGCAGTTCACCCTGTGGGTCAACCTGAGTCTGGTGGCGATCTGGTTTGCCATCGACAGCAACACCCCGCGCGCGCGGCTGGGCGGCTGGGCTTTGTTGGGATTCGCCTGTGGCATGGGCCTGATGACCAAAGGTTTCCTCGCCCTGATGCTGCCGGTGCTGATCGCCCTGCCCTACATGATCTGGCAACGGCGCTTCGGTGAACTGGTGCGTTATGGACTGGTTGCCGTGGCGGTGGCCGCGCTGGTCAGCGTGCCATGGGCACTGGCTGTGCATGCCCGTGAACCGGATTTCTGGCGGTTCTTCTTCTGGCACGAACACATCCGCCGCTTCGCCGCCGGTGAAGACGCACAGCACGCACGACCATGGTGGTTCTACCTGCCGCTGCTGTTTGCGTCCACCTTGCCGTGGGCACTGCTCTTGCCTTCGACGCTGCTGCGTACCTGGCGCGAAAAGCGTGATCCGAAAATCGCCTTCCTCGCCTTGTGGTTCCTGCTGCCGCTGGCTTTTTTCAGCGCGAGCAGCGGCAAACTGCCGACTTACATCATGCCGTGCCTGCTGCCATTGGCTCTGTTGATGGGCTACACCGTGATGAACTGGATAGCTGACCAGAACGGTCGCGTCTTGCGCATCAACGGTGTGGTCAACGTAGTGCTGGCCATTGCCGCACTGGTCGCGCTTATCTACCTGCAAGCGACCCGTGAAGTTTACGAACACACCGAAATGTTCAGCCTGTCGCTGGGCTATATCGTGCTGCTCGGCTGGCTGATTGCCGGTTCGCTGCAAGCCTTGCGCCCGCTGGCGCTGTGGGCGATGCCGGCGTTGGGCATCGGCCTGCTCGTCGCATTGCTGCCAGCGGCGATGCCGGCGACCATCGTCAACAGCAAGATGCCGGATCAGTTCATTGCCGAGCATCAGCAGGAACTGAGCGAAACCAGCTCGTTGCTGAGTAACGACCTGGGCGCTGCGTCCGCGCTGTCCTGGCGTTTGCGTCGTCCGCAAGTCGACCTGTTCAACACCGTTGGCGAGCTCAAGTACGGCCTTGATGACCCGGCCATGGCGTCACGCAAGGTCAGCCTCGACGGCGTAGGCGAATGGATGACCGAAGCGCGCAAAAAAGGCTCGGTGGGCGTGGTGATGCGCGTCAACAGCACCTCTGACGAGCAACAACTGGAGCTGTTGCCGATAGACGGCAAGCACTACCGCCGTGGCCAGATCGAAATCCTCATCTTCAGCCAGAGCCAGCCATGACCCGGACCAGGACTGAACGGAGGCAATTGCTGCTTCTGCTGGCGGCGACTGCCCTGCTGTTATTGCTCGGTCTGGGCAGTCGCGAGCTGTGGGGGCCGGAAACCCGCTGGGCCAATATCGCCTTGCAGATGCTGCAAAGCGGCGACTATTTCGACCCCTATCTCAAAGGCAGTCCTTATTACGACAAACCTCTGCTGTCGTACTGGCTGATCACCGCCACTTCGTGGTTCACCGGTGGGCTGGGGCATTGGTCGTTGCGCCTGTCTTCGGTGATTTCCGCGTGGTTCAGCGTGTGGCTGGTGTATCTGCTCGGCGAGCAACTGTTTCGCAAAGGCACCGGGCTGATCGCCGGCTGGATGCTCGCGACCACCTTCTATTTCGTGTTCTGGGCGCGGGTGGCCACCGCCGACATTCTCACTGTCTGCGGTGTGCTGGCGGCCGTCTGGTGGTATTGGCGCGGCCCGGATGACACCCGCTTCTGGCGCTACGTGGTGTTCTTCGGCCTGCTGTCGCTGACATCGCTGTTCAAGGGCCTGATCGGTTTCATCCTGCCGGGGCTGGTGTTGCTGCCACACCTGCTCAGCGAACACCGCTGGAAATGTCACCTGAACTTGCGACTGTTCGGCGCGCTGTTGATCGCCGGGGCGTTTTACATGGCGCCGTTCCTGTTGTCTCACCTCTACGGTGCACCCAACTACGAACAAAGCGGCCTCGGTCTGGTGCTGCGTGAAAACGTCGTGCGGTTTTTCCAGCCGTTCGATCAGTTCGGGCCGATTTACACCTACTTGATCTACCTGCCGGTTTACACCCTGCCCTGGGCACCGTGCTGGTTGATCGCCTTGTGGGTGGCCGCGCGCAACTGGAAGCACATCGAACCGAATACCCGCTGGCTGATTCAAGGGCTCGCGCTGCTGATGCTGTTCTTCACCGCCAGTGGCAGTCGCCGCAGCTATTACGTCTTGCCGCTGGTGCCCTTCGCGCAATTGCTGGGTGCCTGGTGGGTGACCCGGCGCATGGCCGCCCGCAACAGCGAAGGCCGTGGGCTGAAGATCGGCTTCGCTGTCACCACGGTGTTGCTCGCCTCGGTACTGGGTGTGCTCTACCCGTGGACCAACAGCGGCGGCGGTGTCATCCGCTTCGGCGAGCAGGTTCGCGAACAGGCCAGTCAGCAGGCACCATTGAATCAATGGCGCATGGTCATGATCGAAGTCGACAACAAAGTGCCGATGTACCTGCAAACCGGTGGCGCACCGTTCTATTACGTGCCGGAAACGATCGAGGGCTTCCCGCACAATGGCGACACAGCCGCGCTGATCGCCTGGCTGCAACGCAACAGCGGTGAACATTGGGATCCGCAACGCACGATTTTCGTGGCGCAATACCGTTCCGGTGATGCCGTGCCACTCGATGCGTTGAAAGCCGATCACCAAGTCATCACCACCACCCCGACCCGTGGCGAGCAGCTATTCCACGGGCGTGCAGACCAGAGCGTGGCCTACATCCCCACTCCTGAGCAATGACGTTAAGACAAAAGTGGCAAGTCGCGGTAAATTTGAATGGCAATGACAAGTATTAACGGCTTCTTTGACGTTTTTTTCTCATTTGCCACCCTACATTGCCGCGACTCGACACTTGCAAATCGTTCGCATTGTTTCCTGCGAGGGTTTGCTCATAACGTCTAAAAACAGGAGCTGCCCGAATGAATCCACGCCTTCCATCCTTCTTCAAGCGCGCCTTGCTGGCCACCGCATTGCTCGGCACCGGGCAGGCGTTTGCCGCCGACTCGGTGGGTCTGGTGGTCTACAACGCGCAGCATGAAACCCTGACCAAGGCCTGGGTGGCCGGTTTCACCGAGGAAACCGGGATCCCGGTGACCATTCGCAACGGCGATGACACCGAGATGGGCAACCAGCTCGTGCAGGAAGGCGCCGCCTCGCCGGCAGACGTATTCCTCACCGAAAACTCGCCGGCGATGGTGCTGGTGGACAACGCCAAACTGTTCGCCCCTCTGGCGCCCGCTACCCTTGAGCAAGTCGATTCCGCCTACCGTCCGGCCCATGGCAATTGGGTCGGCATCGCCGCCCGTTCCACCGTGTTCGTCTACAACCCGAGCAAACTGACTGAAAAAGACCTGCCCAAATCCCTGCTCGACCTCGCCACCCCGGCCTGGAAAGGCCGTTGGGCCGCCTCCCCGGCTGGCGCCGACTTCCAGGCGATCGTCGCCGCCGTCCTGCAACAGAAAGGCGAAGCCGCCACCCTGGAATGGCTCAAGGGCATGAAGACCAACGCCACCATCTATCGCGGCAACAGCGCGGTACTGAAAGCGGTGAACGCCGGGCAGATCGACAGCGGCGTGATCTACCACTATTACAGCTTCGTCGATCAGTCCAAGACCGGCGAAAACAGCAAAAACACCAAGCTGTACTACTTCAAACATCAGGATCCGGGCGCGTTCGTCAGTACCTCCGGCGCCGGCGTGCTGGCATCGAGCAAGCATCGGGATGAAGCGCAGAAGTTCGTCAAATACATCACCAGCAAGCAAGGTCAGGAAGTTCTCGAAACCGGCACTTCCTTCGAATACGCCGTGGGCAAAGACGCGCCGTCCAATCCGAAGCTGACCCCGCTGAAAACCCTCGACGCGCCGAAAGTCGATGCGTCGACCCTCGACAGCAAAAAAGCCGTCGAGCTGATGACCCAGGCCGGATTGCTCTGAGTGATGCCCGAAACCTTGCCTGCACCGGCCGTTGCGACGGCCGCCGCCAGCCTCCTCCACCCGCCCCGAACGCTGGCCGGGCGTGGCAGTTCGTGGGTGGTGAGCTCGGCGGTGCTGGTGTCGTTGTTGTCCCTGCTGCCGATTGCGTTCGTGATCGGCGTGGCGTGGTACACCGGCTGGGCGACCATCGAAGCCCTGATCTTTCGCCCGCGGGTCGGCGAATTGCTGATCAACACCGTGCTGCTGGTGCTGATCACCCTGCCGCTGTGCATCGTGCTCGGAACCACCCTGGCCTGGCTGACCGAACGCAGTAACCTGCCCGGCCGACGCTGGTGGTCAGTGCTGGCGGTGGCTCCGCTGGCCGTGCCCGCTTTCGTCCACAGTTACGCGTGGGTCAGCCTGGTTCCGTCGATCCACGGTCTGCCGGCCGGTGTGCTGGTGTCGGTGATCGCCTATTTCCCGTTTCTGTATTTGCCGATTGCCGCGACCTTGCGCCGTCTCGATCCGGCAATCGAAGACGTTGCGCAGTCCTTGGGGCTCAAACCGTGGGCAGTGTTCTTTCGGGTGGTGTTGCCGCAACTGCGGCTGGCGATTTGCGGAGGCGCGTTGTTGGTCGGTCTGCATTTGTTGGCCGAGTACGGCTTGTACGCGATGATCCGTTTCGACACCTTCACCACGGCGATCTTCGATCAGTTCAAATCGACCTTCAACGGCCCGGCCGCCAACATGCTCGCCGGGGTTCTGGCGCTGTGCTGTCTGGCGATGCTCACCGCTGAATCCGCTGCCCGTGGCAACGCCCGCTATGCGCGAGTCGGTTCCGGTAGCGCCCGGGACCAGCGCAGCGTGCAACTGGGCCGAGGCGTGACAACCTTGGCTTTATTGCTGCAAACCTTCACCTGCCTGCTGGCACTCGGTGTGCCGTTGCTCACGCTGGGTCGCTGGCTGGTGGCCGGTGGTGTGCAGGTCTGGGAAGGCGACGAGTTGCTGCCGGCGCTGCTGCAAACCTTGTCTTACGGAGTGGCCGGCGCATTGCTGACCAGTGTTGCGGCGATTCCCATCGCGTGGCTGTCGATCCGCTCGCCGGGCAAACTGCAGCGCTTGCTGGAAGGCTGCAATTACATCACCAGCTCCCTGCCCGGCATTGTCGTCGCGTTGGCGTTGGTCACCGTGACCATTCATTTCGCCCGGCCGATTTACCAGACCACCATCACCGTGCTGCTGGCCTACCTGCTGATGTTCTTGCCGCGGGCGCTGGTCAGCCTGCGCGCCGGTTTCGCTCAGGCCCCGGTCGAGCTGGAAAACATTGCGCAAAGCCTTGGCCGCTCGCCGTTGCGCGCATTGTGGCTGATCACCGTGCGCCTGGCGGCCCCCGGCGCGGCGGCAGGTGCAGCGCTGGTGTTCCTGGCAATCACCAATGAGCTGACCGCGACCCTGCTGCTCGCGCCCAACGGCACGCGCACCCTCGCCACCGGTTTCTGGGCCATGACCAGCGAAATCGACTACGCCGCCGCAGCGCCCTACGCGTTCTTGATGATCCTGCTTTCACTGCCGCTGACGGCCATTCTCTATCACCAATCCAGGCGTACCGCTGGCCGATGAACGCTCTCGAACTGCTCAACCTCAGTAAAACCTTCGGCGCGCAGAAGGCGCTCGATGACGTCAGTCTCAACGTGCCGACCGGCAGCCGCACGGTGATCGTCGGCCCCTCCGGTTCCGGCAAGACCACGCTGCTGCGGATGATCGCCGGCTTCGAGTTTCCCGACAGCGGCAGCCTCACCCTCAACGGCCAGACGCTGGTCGATCGCAGCCACGCAGTACCGGCCTATCAACGACAGATCGGCTACGTCCCGCAGGACGGTGCGTTGTTCCCACACATGACGGTGGCGGCGAACATCGGTTTTGGCCTGGCGCTGACCGGTGCCGCGCGCCATCAACGCATTCAGGAATTGATGGACAGCGTCGCCCTCGACGCCAACATGGCCAACCGTTGGCCCCACGAATTGTCCGGTGGCCAGCAACAGCGGGTCTCGCTGGCACGTGCACTGGCGCAACAACCACGGCTGATGCTGCTCGACGAGCCGTTCTCCGCCCTCGACACCGGTTTGCGCAGTGCCATGCGCAAAATGGTCGCGCGCCTGCTCGAAGACGCCGGCGTCACCACCATTCTGGTGACCCACGACCAGAGCGAAGCGTTGTCGTTTGCCGATCAATTGGCGGTGATGCGCAGCGGCCGGCTGGTGCAGTCCGGGCATCCGATGGATCTCTACCGCTATCCGCAGGATGAACAGACCGCGCACTTTCTCGGCGAAGCGGTGGTCCTGCCCGCGCGAATCGAGGCGGGTTGGGCGCATTGCGATCTGGGTCAGGTGGCGGTGAACAGCAACGGCTTCAGCGGCGCCGCGCAGATCATGCTGCGCCCCGAGCAATTGCAGATCGCCGAAGGGGCATCTGACAGTCAAGGCTGCCCTGCGCTGGTCACCGACCGCGACTTTGCCGGCAACACCTGCACCCTGACCGTTGAACTGAGCTCATCCGCGACTCAGGATCCGGCCCGTTCGATTCTGGTGCGCAGCTCCGGCATGCACGCGCCGCCCGCCGGCAGCGCGGTGCAGCTGTCGGTACTCGGTGCGGCGCATGTGTTTGGCCTGAACTGATCAGAGATCGAAGCGATCCACCGCCCGCCGCCGCTCGTTGTCATCGCGCACATCGTAGTTGGCGGTGGTCTGGATGTTGCTGTGATGCGCCAGTTTCTGCGCGATCGACAGGTCGTGCTCCTCGATCACCCGAGTGATGAACGAGCGACGGAAATCGTGGGGCATGATCTTCACCCCGACCTGCGTGCCGCGCTGACGGGCGATGTAGTAAATCGCATGCTTGGTGATGCGCTCACGGGTGATGTGGCTGCCACGGCGAATACGGTTGAACAGGAAGGCATCGTCGCTCTCGCCTTCCTTGAGCTGTGAACGGCGCAGTTCGAGCCACGCATCGAGCTTGCTGAACGCCCATGCCGGTGCGTACTTGATCAACTGTTTGTTGCCCTTGGCGGTGACGCACAGGCTGCGTTCGCTGAAGTCGACCTGATTCAGATCCAGGTCCACCGATTCCGACTTGCGCATGCCGGTGCCGTACAGCAACGCGATGATTGCCGCATCACGCAGGCCCTGCGGGCGTGGATCGGCGGCGCAGACTTCCATCAATTCGTGAATCAGCGTGCGCTTGAGATTGCGCCCCTGGGACAGCCGCGTGCCGGCGATGCCCTTGACCGAACGCATCTTCAACAGATGTTCCTGGCTGATCAGACTCATGCGCCAGGCCTCATTCATGACGCCGCGTACCGCATTCACATACAACGAAGAAGTGTTCGGTGCGTAGTTGTCTGCGCGTAATGCAGCGACCAGCGCTACAACATCTTCCGGTTGCAAGGCATGCCAGGGAATCTCTTCGACATTCATGTCTTCAAAGCCCAGGCGATCGGCCGCATCTTGCAGCACGTAACGCATGGTCAATTGGCTGGAGGGCGCCAAACGCGCGAGGTACAGGCTCATCGGGTTGGTTTTTGGAGCGTCGGGGGTTGCAGCAACTAAATCAATCAAACGTTAAACCTTGAGTAAAAAATGTACAGCACTACAACAACTAACAAATGCAATGTACTTGAAGTAAAGAAGGTACTTGAGCGGCACTGTCCGACAAAAAACTGCGATGGACGGCAGAAGCCTGAACAGCGGCTGTATAAGTGACAGATAAACGATTCGCCAACCGGTTTTTCATGTTCCTTTCACAAAAACCGGCATAACCTTAATTCCCATAGGTTCGGTAGTGGCAATGCCCCAACCTGCCGGGCAAATCGTGAAAAGTCAATCAATCCCCGACGTCATGCTTTTTTGCCAAGTTATTGATGCAGGAGCGCTTTTCTGTGTCTACGCTGTGGTTGGATCCAACAAATGTATGAGTCCATCCTTTTATTTTTTGCAATGAGGTGCCCATGAGTCAGGCGTTTCTCCCCTTCTCCCGCCCGAGTATCGGCGATGAGGAAATTGCCGCTGTCGAGCAGGTGTTGCGCTCGGGCTGGATCACCACGGGGCCGAAAAACCAGGCACTCGAAGAGCAGTTTGCGCAGTACGTGGGTTGCAAGCACGCGGTGGCCTTGTCTTCGGCCACCGGCGGCATGCACATCACCCTGCTCGCGTTGGGCATCGGCCCGGGCGACGAAGTCATCACCCCGTCGCAGACCTGGGTTTCGACCGCCAACATGATCTCCCTGCTGGGCGCCAAACCGGTGTTTGTCGATGTCGACCGGGACACGCTGATGACCGACGCTGCGCGCATCGAAGCGGCCATCACCCCACGGACCAAAGCGATCATTCCGGTGCACTATGCCGGCGCAGCGTTCGATCTCGATCCTCTGTATGCCCTGGCTGACAAGCACGGCATCCCAGTCATCGAAGACGCCGCCCACGCCGCTGGCACCCGCTACAAGGGGCGTCACGTCGGCTCGCAAGGCACGGCGATCTTCTCGTTCCATGCGATCAAGAACATGACCTGTGCCGAAGGCGCGATGTTCGTCACCGACGACGAAGCCCTCGCCAGCCGCGTGCGCATGCTCAAATTCCACGGCTTGGGCGTTGACGCCTATGACCGTCTGACCGGTGGCCGCAAGCCGCAGGCGCAAGTGATGGAACCGGGCTTCAAGTACAACCTGGCCGACATCAACGCCGCGATTGCCCTGGTGCAGCTGCAGCGTCTGGACGAAATCAACGCCCGGCGCACCGAGCTGGCCACCAGCTACCTGCAAAAATTCGAAGGCCTGCCGGTGCAACCGCTGGCCCTGCCCGCCTATGCCCAGCAACACGCCTGGCACCTGTTCATCCTGCGCATCGACAGTGAGCGCTGCGGCATGGACCGCGAAGCTTTCATGAAGGCGTTGCAGGATCAGGGCATCGGCACCGGTATCCATTTCATCGCCACCCACTTGCACACCTGGTATCGCCAGCGTGACCCCGACCTGTACCTGCCCAACACCGAATGGAACTCGGCGCGGCTGTGCTCGATTCCGCTGTTCCCCGACATGACCGGTCAAGACCTTGACCGCGTTGTCGGTGCCATCGCACACATCATGGAAAAACGCCTGTGAAACCTTATCCAATCCGTAGCGTGTCGATCGTCATCCCGGTCTACAACGAACAGGAAAGCCTGCCCGAGCTGTTGCGTCGCACCGAAGCGGCCTGCCGCCAGTTGCATCACGATTTTGAAATCGTGCTGGTCGACGACGGCAGCCGCGACGAGTCGGCCAACATGCTTGAAGAAGCCGCCGGCCGTGAAAACAGCCCGTTCGTGGCGGTCATTCTCAACCGCAACTATGGTCAGCACGCCGCGATCATGGCCGGTTTCGAACAGTGCAAGGGCGACGTGGTGATCACCCTCGACGCCGATCTGCAGAACCCGCCGGAAGAAATCCCACGGCTGGTGGCCGAAGCTGAAAAGGGTTACGACGTGGTCGGCACCGTGCGCGGCAATCGTCAGGATTCGGCGCTGCGTCGCTATCCGTCGAAGCTGATCAACCTCGCCGTGCAACGCTCCACCGGCGTCGCCATGAGCGACTACGGCTGCATGCTGCGCGCCTACCGCCGCACCATCATCGACGCGATGCTCGCCTGCCGTGAACGCAGCACGTTCATCCCGATCCTGGCCAACAGCTTCGCCCGGCACACCACCGAAATCGTCGTGGCCCACGCCGAGCGTGAACACGGCGATTCGAAATACAGCCCGATGCGCCTGATCAACCTGATGTTCGATCTGGTCACCTGCATGACCACCACCCCGCTGCGTCTGCTGAGCATCGTCGGCTTCGCCATGGCCGGGCTGGGCGTGCTGTTCGCTATTGCGTTGATCGTCCTGCGCCTGGCGTTCGGTGCCGGTTGGGCCGGTGACGGCATGTTCGTGCTGTTCGCCGTGCTGTTCGTGTTCACTGGCGGTCAGTTCATCGGCATGGGCCTGCTGGGTGAATACCTCGGCCGCATGTACAGCGATGTGCGCGCCCGCCCACGTTTCTTCATCGAAAAGGTGTTGCGCAGCCAGCCGGCCGCTCCGGCCCCTGCCGTCACCGTTGATGGTCTTTCTTCTACCGCTACTTCTTCCACTTCCGATCAGGTTCTCTCATGAGTGCAAAAACTGTTGTCTTCGCCTACCACGATATTGGCTGCGCCGGCATTGAAGCCCTGCTCAACAGCGGCTATGACATTGCAGCAGTGTTCACTCACGCCGATGATCCGAAAGAAAACGCGTTCTATGCCTCGGTTGCACAACTGTGCGCCAACAAAGGCATCCCGGTACACGCGCCGGAAGACGCCAACCACCCGCTGTGGATCGAGCGCATCGCCAAGCTGGACCCGGAGTACATTTTCTCCTTCTACTACCGCAACCTGCTGAGCGAGCCACTGCTGGCCCTGGCCAAAAAAGGCGCGTTCAACCTGCACGGTTCGCTGCTGCCACGCTATCGCGGTCGCGCACCGGCAAACTGGGTGCTGGTCAATGGCGAAACCGAAACCGGCGTGACCCTGCACCGTATGGTCAAGCGCGCTGATGCCGGCGCCATCGTTGCCCAGCAACGCGTTGCCATCGAGCGCAGCGACACCGGCCTGACCCTGCACGCCAAACTGCGCACCGCCGCCAGCGACCTGCTGCGCGACACCCTGCCGAACATGCTGCAAGGCAAGATCACTGAAACCCCACAGGACGAATCGAAAGCCACTGTGTTCGGTCGCCGTACTCCGGCGGACGGCAAACTGGTCTGGGCCAAACCGGCCGAAGAACTGTTCAATCTGGTGCGCGCCGTCACCCGTCCTTACCCGGGCGCCTTCTGCGCCGTGGGCGAGCACAAACTGATCGTCTGGAGCGCCGACGTCGTCAAGGGCAACGAAGGCCAGGCGCCAGGCCGCGTGATCAGCGTCGATCCGCTGCGCATCGCCTGCGGTCAGGACTCGCTGGTGATCAACGCCGGTCAGCGCAACGACAACGGTCTGTACCTCAGCGGCCCGCAACTGGCAAACGAACTGGGTCTGGTTGACGGTTCGCTGCTTCGCGGTGCCGAATCCGGTCGCGCGCCACGTCGTACCCGCGTGCTGATCCTCGGTGTCAACGGCTTCATCGGTAACCACCTGTCCGAGCGCCTGCTGCGTGACGACCGCTACGAAGTGTACGGTCTGGACATCGGCTCCGACGCCATCGACCGTCTGCGCAGCCACCCGAACTTCCACTTCGTCGAAGGCGACATCAGCATTCACTCCGAGTGGATCGAGTACCACATCAAGAAGTGCGACGTGGTCCTGCCGCTGGTGGCCATCGCCACCCCGATCGAATACACCCGCAACCCGCTGCGCGTATTCGAACTGGACTTCGAGGAAAACCTCAAGCTGGTTCGCTACTGCGTCAAGTACAACAAGCGCGTGATCTTCCCGTCGACCTCCGAAGTCTATGGCATGTGCCAGGACAAGAACTTCGACGAAGACAGCTCGAACCTGATCGTTGGCCCGATCAACAAGCAGCGCTGGATCTACTCGGTCTCCAAGCAACTGCTGGACCGCGTGATCTGGGCTTACGGCGCCAAGGGCCTGAACTTCACCCTGTTCCGTCCGTTCAACTGGATGGGCCCGCGTCTGGACCGTCTGGATTCGGCGCGTATCGGCAGCTCCCGCGCCATCACCCAGTTGATCCTCAACCTGGTGGAAGGCACGCCGATCCGTCTGTTTGACGGTGGCGAGCAGAAGCGTTGCTTCACCGACATCGCTGACGGCGTCGAGGCACTGGCGCGGATCATCGATAACGACAACGACGTGTGCAACGGCCAGATCATCAACATCGGCAACCCGGACAACGAAGCCAGCATCCGTCAACTGGGCGAAGAGCTGCTGCGTCAGTTCGAAGCGCACCCGCTGCGCCACAACTTCCCGCCGTTCGCCGGTTTCCGCGACGTGGAAAGCAAGGCGTTCTACGGTGCCGGTTATCAGGACGTGGAACACCGCAAGCCAAGCATTGCCAACGCCAAGCGCCTGCTGAACTGGGAGCCGACCGTGGAAATGCGCGAGACCATCGGCAACACCCTGGACTTCTTCCTGCGTGAAGCCATGCTCGAAATCGCGGACAAGAAGTAATGCAGGCAGGTCTTCGTATCGATGTCGACACCTACCGTGGCACCCGTGAAGGTGTGCCGCGACTGTTGGAGATGCTCGACGAGGCGCAGGTCAAGGCAACGTTTTTCTTCAGTGTCGGCCCGGACAACATGGGCCGGCATCTGTGGCGCCTGATCCGCCCGCAGTTCCTCTGGAAAATGCTCCGTTCCAACGCAGCCGGCCTCTACGGCTGGGACATTTTGCTGGCCGGCACTGCCTGGCCCGGCAAACCGATTGGCCGTGATCTCGGGCACCTGATGCGTCAGGCCCGGGACGCCGGTCACGAAGTCGGCCTGCACGCCTGGGATCACCATGGCTGGCAGGCCAACGCTGGCCGTTGGAGCGACGCGCAACTGATCGAACAGATCCGGCGCGGCGTCGACACCTTGAGCGACATCCTCGGCGAAAAGATCCAGTGTTCGGCCGCCGCCGGTTGGCGTGCGGACGAGCGCGTGATCGAGGCCAAGCAGACCTTCGGCTTTCGCTATAACAGCGATTGCCGCGGGCAGAGCCTGTTCCGTCCGCTGCTGGCGGACGGTTCGCTGGGGACTCCGCAGATTCCGGTGGACCTGCCGACCTTCGACGAAGTCGTCGGCCCACACGTGGCGGCCAAGGACTTCAACGCCTTCATCCTCGACCGGTTCCAGCCGCAAGCACTCAACGTCTACACCATTCATGCCGAAGTAGAAGGGATTCTGATGGCTCAGGATTTTCGTCAGTTGCTGGCCGATGCACGCCAGCGCCACATTGACTTCAAACCCTTGGGCGACTTGTTGCCCGAGTTTTTCAACACCCTGCCCGTGGGCCGCGTACAACGCGGTGTGCTCGAAGGCCGTGAAGGCTGGCTGGGAGTGCAAGGCGCATGACCAGACGCTGGGCACTGCCACTGTTGGTCGGCCTCTGTCTGCTGGCCTATCTGTTGCCGCTGAGCACCCATGGCCTGTGGATCCCCGACGAAACCCGTTACGCACAGATCAGTCAGGACATGCTGCTCAGTGGCAACTGGGTGTCGCCGCATTTCATGGGCCTGCGGTATTTCGAGAAGCCGATTGCCGGCTACTGGATGATCGCCATCGGCCAGGAATTGTTCGGGCAGAATCTGTTCGGCGTGCGCTTCGCCTCGGCCCTCAGCACGGCGTTGAGTGTGCTGCTGGCCTACCTGGTCGCGCGCAGTTTATGGAACGATCCGCGCAAGAGTTTCGTTTGCGCCCTGCTCTACATGAGCTTTACCGTCGTCGCCGGTCAGGCCGGGTACGCCAACCTCGATCCGCAATTCACCTTCTGGGTCAACCTGAGCCTGGTGGCGCTGTGGTTTGCGCTCGACAGCAAAAGCACCGGGCAACGGCTGGGCGCCTGGGCGCTGCTGGGGCTGGCCTGCGGCATGGGTTTCATGACCAAGGGTTTTCTCGCCTGGTTGCTGCCGGTGCTGATCGCGTTGCCGTGGATGCTTTGGCAGAAACGCTGGCGTGAACTACTGGTGTTCGGTCCGGTGGCGATCGCCATCGCGATCATCGTCAGCTTGCCGTGGGCGCTGGCGGTGCACGCACAGGAACCGGATTACTGGCGCTTCTTCTTCTGGCACGAACACATCCGGCGCTTTGCCGGTGACGACGCGCAGCACGATGCACCGTGGTGGTTCTACTTGCCTCTGCTGGTGGCATTCAGTCTGCCGTGGGTTGGCCTGTTGCCGACCGCGTTCAAGCAGGCCTGGCAAACCCGGGCCCAGCCGAACATGGTCTTCCTGTTGTTGTGGCTGTGGCTGCCGCTGGGCTTTTTCAGCCTGAGCAACGGCAAGCTGCCGACCTACATCCTGCCTTGCCTGCTGCCTTTGGCACTGCTGCTGGGCAATGCGCTGGCTGATCGCCTGCGTCTGGAACAAGGTCGGGCGCTGGGAATCAACGGTCTGCTGAACCTGTTGCTGGGTGTGGTCACACTGATCGCACTGGTTTACCTGCAACTGAACAAACCGGTGTACGACCACGAACTGCACAGCCTGGTGCTGGTGTTCATCGCCCTGATCGGCTGGATCATCGCCAACCTGGCGCAAGCGTTCCTGCCGCTGCAGTGCTGGGCGGCGCCGGCGCTGGGCAGTCTGTTGCTGGCGGGAATCCTGCCGGCGGCGTTGCCCAAGTCGGTGGTGGCCAACAAGACTCCGGATCAGTTCATCCGGCACCACGTCACCGAACTGTCCGGCGCCACGCACCTGCTGAGCAATGATCTGGGTGCGGCGGCAGCGCTGGCCTGGCGCATGAAACAACCAGAGGTCGCGCTGTACAACACGGTCGGCGAACTCAAATACGGTCTGTCCTACCCGGAAGGCGCTGAACGCCGACTCACCAAGGACAACGTTCAACAATGGGTACGTGAAGCGCGCCGCAGCGGCTCGGTCGGCGTGCTGATGCGCGTCAAGGGTCAGGACGAGCTCGAAGAGCTGGACCTGCTGCCCAAGGACGGTACCCGTTACGAATCGGGCAATCTGGTGATCATGGTGCTGCCCAAGGATCCGTCATGAGCTGGTTGCTGTTACTGACGGCGTGTCTGCTGACCTGCCTGGGACAAGTTGCGCAGAAATTCGCGGTGGAGAGCTGGCGCGGCGTTGATTCGTCCTGGGCCGACAAACTGCGTTCGCCGTGGTTGTGGCTGGCGCTGTTTTCACTCGGCAGCGGGCTGCTGGTCTGGCTGCTGGTGCTGCAACGGCTTGAAGTGGGCATCGCTTACCCGATGCTCAGCCTCAACTTCGTGCTGATCACCCTGATCGCCCGCTTCGTCTTTCGCGAGCCCATCGACCGTCAGCATTGGCTGGGCGTGGCGCTGGTGATCGGCGGCGTGGTTTTGCTGGGGCAACAGTCATGAATCAGGCACGCGGTATCGGTTTTGCCCTGGCCAGCGTCGGGCTGGTCAGTGGCGCCCAACTGGGCATGCGCTGGAGCATGACGCGCCTGCCGCAACCGGAACAATGGCTGACGGCGCTGAGCGCCGGCAGTGTCGATCTGTCGGCACTGGCCGTGGTGGTGGCGGCGATTTTCGCCTACGCCCTGTCGATGCTCTGCTGGCTCGCGGCGCTGCGCGATTTGCCGCTGGGCCGGGCTTATTCGCTGCTGAGCATCAGCTATGCGCTGGTGTACCTGCTGGCGGCCAGTCTGCCGCTGTTCAACGAATCCTTCAGTTTTACGAAATCACTGGGCGTGGCACTGGTCATGCTCGGGGTCATCACTATTAACACTCGTCCGTCTCGTGCGCCCGAATTCAGGAGTGCTCCATGAAAATCACAGTATTTGGTAGCGGTTATGTCGGCCTGGTGCAGGCCGCCGTGTTGGCCGAAGTCGGTCACGACGTCGTGTGCATGGACATCGATCAGAAGAAAGTCGAGTTGTTGCGCCAGGGTCACGTCAGCATCTTCGAACCGGGCCTGTCGAGTCTGGTGCGTGAAGGCCTGGACTCCAGCCGCCTGCATTTCACCTCCGATGAAAAACTCGCCGTGCAACATGGTCGCGTCGCGTTCATCGCCGTGGGTACGCCGTCCAGCGATGACGGCTCGGCCGATCTGAAATACGTGCTGTCTGTGGGTGACGCCGTGGCGCGCCACCGTGAGCAGCCACTGATTCTGGTGGAGAAATCCACCGTACCGGTCGGCACCGGCGACACCTTGCGTGCGCACATCCAGGCCGCGCTCGACAAGGCCGGTCGTGAACTGCAGTTCGATATCGTCTCCAACCCGGAATTCCTCAAGGAAGGTTCGGCGGTGTCCGACTGCCGTCGTCCCGACCGCATCGTCATCGGCTGTGAAGGTGACGAAGTGCAAGATGTGATGCGCGACCTGTACTCGCCGTTCAACCGCAACCATGACCGCATCATGTTCATGGACCTGCGCAGCGCCGAGCTGACCAAGTACGCCGCCAACTGCATGCTGGCGACCAAGATCAGCTTCATCAACCAGATCGCCGAACTGGCCGAACACCTGGGTGCCGACATCGAGTCGGTGCGTCAGGGCATCGGCGCCGACACGCGCATCGGTTATCACTTCATCTACCCGGGCTGCGGCTATGGCGGTTCGTGCTTCCCCAAAGACATGCGCGCGCTGATCCACAGTGCCGAACAAGCCCATTGCTCCAGTGACCTGCTGCAAGCGGTCGAAGCGATCAACGAGCGGCAGAAGCACAAGCTGTTCGACCGCATCAACGCCTTCTACAAAGGTGATCTGCGCGGCAAGACCTTCGCCCTGTGGGGCCTGGCGTTCAAGCCGAACACCGACGACATGCGCGACGCGCCAAGCCGCGTGCTGCTCGACTCGCTGTTCGCCGCCGGCGCCAGCGTGCGCGCATTCGACCCAGAAGCCATGCAGGAAACCCAGCACCTGTACCCGAACGAAGAAAAACTGATGCTGATGGGCACCCCGGAATCGGTGCTGGCCGGTTCCGATGCGCTGATCATCTGCACCGAATGGCAGCAGTTCAAGGCGCCGGATTTCGACCTGATCGAGCAACGCCTGAAAGCCCCGGTAATCTTCGACGGCCGCAACCTGTACGACGCCGAGCGTCTGGCACGCAACGGCTTCAAGTACTTCCCGATCGGCCGTGGCGATTCGCGCAAACTGCCGATGCCGCTGCAGCAGTGGCCCAACACTGCGCACGTCGCTTGATCACGTTGTCGCCTGTCATCCGCCGGCAGTCCCTGATCGCAGGGCTGCTGGCGCTGTTGCTGTTCATCGCCGGGGTTTACGGACAGGCTCCCATTGGCTTTGACTCACGCTTCGTACTGTTTGCCCAGGAGATGTTGCGACACGGGCCAACCGTTTTCCCGACCACCTACGGCCAGCCGTACGCCGACTATTCGGCGCTCTCGACGCTGTTCATCTGGCTGTTGTCGCTGCCCTTCGGCGCGGTCAACACCTTGACCGCGTGGCTGCCGAGCGCCATCGCCGGCGGCGTGATCGTGACATTGATGTACCGCTTGCTGGCGGTGCATTCGCAGCGCTGGGCGCTGATCAGCATTGCGTTGCTGATGCTCACCAGCACCTTCGTCACCGAAGTACGCGCAGTGTCGCAAGACCTGATGCTCGCCGCCGTGGCGCTGTCGGTGTTTTATCTGGGTTACGCGCACGACCACTTCGGCTCGCGCCGGCGCTGGCCGCTGATCTTTGTCCTGTTGTTGCTGGGCTTCGGGATTCGCGGGCCTATCGGCCTGGTGGTACCGACCGGCATGCTCTGCAGCTACTACTTGCTGAACCGTGAGTGGAAACGCCTCTTCGTGTTCGGCGTGATCGCTTCTGTGTTACTCGCAGCGTGTGTCGGCCTGCTGCTCTGGCTGGCCAAACACAGCGGTGGCGAAGCCTTCCTGCAGGACGTGATCCGCATGCAATTCATGGGGCGCATGGACGGCAGTGAAGGCGTCAGCGGTTCGCTGTATTACTTCACCAGCTCCCTGGGCAATTACGCACTGGCGTATCCGCTGGCGATATTGGCGTTGGCGGCGACCTGGCTGAGCAAACCGCATCAGCGCGGGCCGGCCTTGCGTCTGGTGCAATATTGCGCGGCGGCGGGGCTGATCGTCATGGTTGGCCTGTCGATTCCGCAGGCGAAGAAGGCGCGTTACCTGCTGCCGATGTTGCCGATGGCGGCGATCATCGCGGCGTACCCGTTCCAGGTCCTGCACGGTCGGGTGTTCCGCGTATTGCGCGGGATGATTCAAGGCATTTGGCTGGTGACGCCGGGACTGTTGATGGTGGCCCTGCTGGTTGCCAAGCGCCGCTTTCCCGAGCAACTCGACGGCATCACTCTGATACTGATCGTACTCGGCGCTCTGCAATTGCTCGCACTGTCGCGCCTGTTGATGCCGCGCTGGCGTGCCGAAGTGCTGGCGCTGTGCTCGGTATTGGCCTTGTGGACGGTGTATGCCGCCGTATTCGAACCGGTGGAGCGACGTCTGTACGACACGCAGGCGTTCAGTCGTGCTGCCTTCGCGCAGGTGCAGCAGAACCCGGCCCCGCTGGTGCTGCACGGCATGGGCAAAGACGCCAAGGCGATCAAGTTCATGGTCAACGTCGAACAGGATCTGCAACCGCAGTTCACCGAGACGGTGCAGCAACTCGAAGCGCTCAAGGGGCCGGCGTGGTTGATGATGGACAGCAAGGACCTGCAATCGCTGCAAGGCACCTCGCTGGCGGGTCTGCAACCGGTGCTGACGGGCAGTTTCGACAAGAACGAATACGTGCTGTTGTATCTGAAGCCCTTGTAGGATCTGACGCGGGCTGCGATCTTGGGCTTCTGAAAAAGCTGAAAGATCGCAGCCTGCGGCAGCTCCTACAGGGATTTTTACCATGAGTTTTGTTGTACGCCGGGCGCAGCAGCGTGATGCCGCCGCCCTCCCCGCCATTGAGCGCTCGGCCGCCGAGCTGTTTCGCACAGATCCAACCCTCGCTTGGCTTGCCGATACCGACGTGGCCAGCGCCGCGCAACACCGCCAAGCCATCGACAATGCCTACGTCTGGGTCGCCGAAAACACCTCGGCGCAACTGGCAGGGTTTATCCGCGCGCTGGATTTCGACAACCAACTGCACATTGAAGAACTGTCGGTCAGCCTGGCGTTTCAGGGTCAAGGCGTGGGCCGTCAACTGGTGTTGACTGCGATCGAACATGCCCGCCATGAGCAATTGCGCGCGGTGACCCTGACCACGTTTCGCGACGTGCCGTGGAATGCGCCGTTTTATCAGCGGATGGGGTTTGTGGAAGTCGCACCCGGTGAGCACGAAGCGCATTTGCTCGACGCTTTGCAGAAAGAAGTCGAGCATGGTTTTGCCGCCGAACGCCGCTGCGCCATGTATCTGAAATTGCCCTGACAGAACAAATGCATTGTCGGAACGAGCCTGCTCGCGATAGCGTCTGGTCAGTCAACTGCGTTGGCGCCTGACACTCGGTATTCGCGAGCAGTCTCGCTCCCACATGGTTGCTCATCATGAAAACAAGGACATTTGCACTGCCGTGGCCACCTACTCCCGCCTGATCCGCCGACTGATGATCACTTCGCTGAGCATCGTCATCAGCCGTGCCCTGATCAGTCCGCTGCTGACCTTGTTTCTCAGCAACAAACTGGGCCTCAACCCACAGGACGTCGGTCTGCTGTTGGGCATCGCCGTGTTCAGTGCCACGCTGTTGTCGCTGTACGGCGGCTACATCATCGATCGACTCGACAAGCGCCAACTGTTGATCCTGACCATGCTCTCCAGCGGTGTCGGCCTGATGCTGCTGACGTTCGCGCAGAATCTGTACCTGGTCACGCTGGTGCTGATCATCAGTGAAACGGCGTCGGCGCTGTTCCTGATCTGTTCCAAAGCGATGCTCAGTGAAAACCTGCCGGTCGGCCAGCGGGTCAAGGCGTTTTCGCTGAACTACACGCTGACCAATATCGGCTACGCCGTCGGCCCGATGATCGGCGTGGTGATTGCCGGGGTTCAGCCTTCAGCGCCATTTATCGTCGCGGGGCTGATTGCCGCTGGCAGCGTTTTTCTGCTGCTGGGCGTCTCTCGTGAGGCCAGTCCGCTGTCGCAGGCGAGCCCGCCGCAGAGTTTCCTGAACACTCTGATCATCCTGAAAAACGACCGCACGATGATCCTGTTCACCCTCGGCTGCCTGCTCAGCACCCTGGTTCACGGGCGCTTCACCCTGTACCTGTCGCAGTATCTGCTGGTGACCCACACGCAGGAGCAGACCCTGGATACCATGGCCGCCCTGCTCGCCTGCAACGCGATCACGGTGATCCTGCTGCAATACCAGATCGGCCGCTTCCTCAAGCGTGAGCACCTGCGGTTCTGGATTGCTGGCGGCACCGCGTTGTTCATCGTCGGTCTGATCGGCTTCAGCATGGCCGACAGTCTGGTTGGCTGGTGCGTAGCGATGTTCATCTTCACCCTCGGCGAGATGATCATCTATCCGGCGGATTTCCTCTTCGTCGACACCCTCGCGCCCGAAGAGCTGCGCGGCAGTTACTACGGCGCACAGAACCTCGCGGCACTGGGCGGCGCGCTGAGTCCGGTGATGTGCGGGTTTCTGCTGATGCACACGCCGGCACCGAGCATGTTCTACGCCTTGAGCGCTCTGGCGGCGCTGGGTGGGTACTTGTGTTTCGTCAGTGGACGCCGCGTGGCGACAACTCAAAAATAATGCACTGAAGCAGCATTTATATGAATTTGTCAGCATCGACTTTGCACGGCACACTGTGCGCGTTCCTCCCCCAATAGTTGGAACGCTTCGAGGACTTTCCGAAACGGACAAGTCCTTTTTTTTGCCCCGAATTTACTGCAAGGATCCGATTCACATGCTTGCTCGCTGGTTGCCCGCCGCCATCAACACCCGCCCCACCGAATGGAGCCGCGCCGCGATCGGCATGGCGCTGGGCACCTTGTTCAGCGTCTGGGCGTGCAGTCAGGTGTTCGGCATCGAGGTCGCGTACCACCTGATCGGGCCGTTGGGGGCTTCAGCGGTGTTGCTGTTTGCCGTGTCTTCCGGCGCCCTCGCCCAGCCATGGTCGATCATCGGCGGGTACCTGTGCGCCAGCGTGGTCGCGCTACTGGTGGCCCACGTCCTCGGCCGAACCCTCGGCAGCGCCTGCCTGGCGGCGGGCATGGCACTGATTCTGATGTGCTGGCTGCGTTGCCTGCATCCACCGGCCGGCGCACTGGCGCTGACGCTGGTACTGGCCGATCCGGCCACCATCGCCATGGACTGGAAAGCCATGGAACCGGTCATGCTCGCCGCCGCGTGCATGCTGCTCAGCGCGCTGGCCTACAACAACCTGACGCGCATCCGCTACCCGAAACGCCCGGCCGAGCCGGTGCCTGTGCTTGCCCCGGTCGACAGTCAGGCAATCACTGCCGAAGACCTGAAACTGGCCTTGGCCGACATGGAAGCGTTCATCGACGTCACCCCCGAAGACCTCGAACAACTGATCCACGCCAGCGAACTGCACGCCAAACGCCGCAGCATCCGCGAAGTTTTCACCCGATAACCACCTGGATCATTGTGGCGAGGGAGTTTGCTCCCGCTCGGCTGCGCAGCAGTCGTAAACCCGCGGTGTCGGGCCGCTTTGCAGCCCGGCGGGAGCAAGCTCCCTCGCCACAAAGGCAACCCTCAACTTGCTGCAAAAACGCAAACTCCCCCTGCACATATCTCGGTTGTACACGGCAAATTTGCACTGTTACGATCCGTCAACGCTCGCGCGCGAGCTTCTCGAATAAAGACAATAAAAGCAGGGAGTTAGTGATGACTGCTCAGGCTTCATCCCCGCGGACCCCGTCCATGGATGCCACGCAAAACGAAGTGCTGGCCGAGGTTCGCAATCACATCGGTCACCTGACCCTCAACCGCCCCGCCGGTCTCAACGCCATCACCCTCGACATGGTTCGTCAGTTGCAGCAGCAACTCGATGCCTGGGCGACTGACGCCAATGTGCGCGCCGTGGTGTTGCGCGGTGCCGGTGAGAAGGCTTTCTGCGCCGGTGGCGATATCCGTTCGCTGTACGACAGTTTCAAAAGCGGCGACACGCTGCACGAAGATTTCTTTGCCGAGGAATACGCCCTCGACCTGACCATTCATCATTACCGCAAACCGGTGCTGGCGTTGATGGACGGTTTCGTCCTCGGCGGTGGCATGGGCCTGGTGCAAGGTGCGGATCTGCGGGTTGTGACCGAGAAAAGCCGCCTGGCGATGCCGGAAGTGGCGATCGGTTATTTCCCCGATGTCGGCGGCAGTTACTTCCTCTCGCGGATTCCCGGTGAGCTGGGGATCTATCTGGGCGTCAGCGGCGTGCAGATTCGTGCGGCCGATGCGTTGTACTGCGGGCTGGCCGACTGGTTTGTCGACAGCAGCAAATTGCCGAGCCTTGACGAACAACTCGATCACCTGGAATGGCGCGACACGCCGCTCAAGGATCTGCAGAACCTGCTCGCCAAAAACGGCGTGCAAACCCTCGCCGATGCACCGCTGAAGCAACTGCGCCCGGCCATCGACCATTTCTTCGCCCTGCCGGACGTACCGAGCGTTGTCGAGCAACTGCGCGCGGTCACCGTCGCCGACAGCCATGAGTGGGCAACCACCACGGCCGATCTGCTGGAAACCCGCTCGCCGCTGGCAATGGCCGTGACCCTGGAGATGCTCCGGCGCGGCCGGCAACTGAGCCTGGAACACTGCTTCGCCCTCGAACTGCATCTGGATCGTCAGTGGTTCGAGCGCGGCGACCTGATCGAGGGTGTGCGCGCCCTGCTGATCGACAAAGACAAGACACCACGCTGGAACCCGCCGACCCTCGCAGCGCTGGACGCCGGGCATGTCGCGAGTTTCTTCCACGGCTTTACTGAGAGCGGGAGCTGAGCCATGCACGATCTCGAACTGACTGAAGAACAAGTGATGATCCGCGACATGGCCCGGGACTTCGCCCGTGGCGAAATCGCGCCACATGCGCAAGCCTGGGAAAAGGCCGGCTGGATCGACGACGCACTGGTGGCGAAGATGGGCGAACTCGGTTTGCTCGGCATGGTGGTGCCCGAGGAATGGGGCGGCACCTACGTCGATTACGTGGCGTACGCGCTGGCGGTGGAAGAAATCTCTGCCGGCGACGGCGCCACCGGCGCGTTCATGAGCATCCACAACTCGGTGGGCTGTGGGCCGGTGATGAATTACGGCAGCCAGGAGCAGAAACAGACCTGGCTGGCAGATCTCGCCAGTGGCCAGACGATTGGCTGCTTCTGCCTCACCGAACCGCAAGCCGGCTCCGAAGCGCACAACCTGCGCACCCGCGCCGAACTGCGCGACGGTCAGTGGGTGATCAACGGCGCCAAGCAATTCGTCAGCAACGGCAAACGGGCGAAACTGGCGATCGTGTTTGCGGTAACCGATCCGGATCTGGGCAAGAAAGGCATTTCCGCGTTCCTCGTACCGACCGATACCCCGGGTTTCATCGTCGATCGCACCGAACACAAAATGGGCATCCGCGCCTCCGACACCTGCGCAGTGACCCTGAACAACTGCAGCATTCCCGAGGCCAACCTGCTCGGCGAGCGCGGCAAAGGCCTGGCGATTGCCCTGTCCAACCTCGAAGGCGGCCGCATCGGCATCGCCGCGCAGGCCTTGGGCATCGCCCGGGCCGCGTTTGAAGCGGCGCTGGTGTATTCCCGCGATCGCATCCAGTTCGGCAAGCCGATCAACGAACACCAGAGCATCGCCAACCTGCTGGCCGACATGCACATGCAGATCAACGCGGCGCGCCTGATGATCCTGCACGCGGCGCGCCTGCGCACGGCGGGCAAACCGTGTCTGTCGGAGGCTTCACAGGCCAAGCTGTTCGCCTCGGAGATGGCGGAAAAGGTCTGCTCCTCAGCGATTCAGATCCATGGCGGGTATGGCTATCTGGAGGACTATCCGGTCGAGAAGTACTACCGCGATGCGCGGATTACCCAGATCTATGAGGGCTCGAGCGAGATTCAGCGGATGGTGATTGCGCGGGAGCTGAAGAACTACCCGCTGTAAAAGCAAAAGATCGCAGCCTTCGGCAGCTCCTACAGGACAACGGTGTAGGAGCTGCCGAAGGCTGCGATCTTTTGATGTTGCCTCAAAAGCTTCGCGAGCAAGCTCGCGAAGACGTCAGCCAGGACGATGCATTACTTACCGGTAAACTCCGGCGCACGTTTAGCCACAAACGCCGCCATCCCTTCCTTCTGATCCTGCGTGGCAAACGCCGCGTGGAACACCCGGCGCTCAAAGCGCACACCTTCAGTCAGATTGACCTCGAACGCGCGATTGACGCTTTCCTTGACCATCATCGCAATCGGCAGCGATTTGCTGGCGATCACTGCCGCCACCTTCAGCGCCTCGTCGAGCAATTCATCGCTCGGCACGATCCGCGCAACGATGCCGCAACGCTCGGCTTCCGCCGCATCGATCATCCGCCCGCTGAGGCACATTTCCATGGCCTTGGCCTTGCCCACGGCGCGGGTCAGGCGCTGGGTGCCGCCCATGCCCGGGAGCACGCCGAGGTTGATTTCCGGTTGACCGAATTTGGCGTTGTCACCGGCCAGGATGAAGTCGCACATCAACGCCAGTTCGCAACCGCCACCAAGGGCGAAACCGTTGACCGCAGCGATGATCGGCTTGCGCCGGTTAGCCACGCGGTCGCTGTCGCTGAACAGATCATCCATGTAGATCTGCGGGTAGGTCAGCTCGGCCATTTCCTTGATGTCGGCGCCGGCAGCGAAGGCTTTTTTCGAACCGGTGATGACGATGCAACCGATGTTCGCATCCGCTTCCAGGCCGTCGAGGGCATGATTCACTTCGCTGACCAGTTGCGCGTTCAGGGCATTCAGCGCCTGTGGGCGGTTGAGGGTGATCAGGCCGACGCGGCCGTGGTTTTCCAGCAGAATCGTTTCGTAAGTCATGGGCAAGATTCCTTGTCAGAGATTGCGCGAAATAACCATGCGCTGAATGTCGCTGGTGCCTTCGTAGATCTGGCAGACGCGCACGTCGCGGTAGATGCGTTCCAGCGGGAAATCGTTGAGGTAACCGTAACCGCCCAGCGTCTGCAACGCCATCGAGCAGACCTTCTCGGCCATTTCCGAGGCGAACAGTTTGGCCATCGAGGCCTCGACCAGCGCCGGCTGACCGCTGTCACGCAGGGCCGCGGCGTAATGCACCATCTGCCGGGCGACGGCGATCTGCGTGGCCATGTCGGCGAGGCGGAAAGCCACGGCCTGGTGCTCGATGATCGGCTTGCCAAAGGTGTCGCGCTCACGTGCATAGTCGCGGGCCGCTTCGAACGCGGCGCGGGCCATGCCCACTGATTGCGAGGCGATGCCGACCCGCCCGCCTTCGAGGTTGGCCAGGGCGATCTTGTAGCCTTCGCCCTCCTCACCCAAGCGGTTGGCGACCGGCACTTTGACGTCTTCAAACAGAATCTGGCAGGTGTCGGAGGCGTGCTGACCGAGCTTGTCCTCGACCCGGGCGACTTTATATCCCGGCGAATCGGTGGGCACGATAAACGCCGTGATGCCGCGCTTGCCGGCACTCGGATCGGTCACCGCAAACACGATCACGATCCCGGCGTTCTGCCCGGAAGTGATGAACTGTTTGCAGCCGTTGAGCACGTAATGATCGCCCTCAAGACGCGCGCGGGTTTTCAGGCTGCTGGCATCGGAACCGGCCTGCGGTTCGGTCAAGGCGAAGGCGCCGAGCATGGCGCCGCTGGCCAGCGGTTTGAGGAAGCGTTCGCGCTGATCGTCGTTGCCGAACTTGAGGATCGGCACGCAGCCGACTGAGTTGTGCACGCTCATGATGGTCGAGCAGGCGCCGTCGCCGGCGGCGATTTCTTCCAGGGCCATGGCGTACGCCAGGTAACCGGTGTCACAACCGCCCCACTGCTCTGGCACCAGCATGCCGAAAAAGCCCAGTTCGGCCATTTCGCCGATGGCTTCCTTGGGGAAACGATGCTCGCGGTCCCACTCGGCGGCGAACGGTTTCAGCCGTTCCTCGGCGAACTGCCGGGCCATGTCGCGGATCTGAGTCTGGTCTTCGTTGGGAATCATGGTGAATCCTTAACTTAAATCCGGGTTACCACACATAACCCTGTGGGAGCTGGCTTGCCAGCGATGGGGCCGTGTCAGTAAACATATTGGCTGTTTGACCCACCGCATCGCGGGCAAGCCCGCTCCCACAGGGTCCGTTGCCAACGTTAATACACGCATTCCACGGCCATCGCCGTGGCTTCACCGCCGCCGATGCAGATCGCCGCGATCCCGCGCTTCAAGTTTTTCTGGCGCAGGGCCGAGAGCAGCGTCACCAGAATCCGCGCGCCCGAGGCGCCGATCGGATGGCCCAGGGCGCAGGCGCCGCCGTGCACGTTGAGTTTGTCGTGGGGGATTTCCAGGTGAGTCATCGCCGCCATCGCCACCACGGCAAACGCTTCGTTGATCTCAAACAGATCGACCTCGTTCAACGCCCAACCAGTCTTCTTCACCAGCTTCTTGATCGCGCCAATCGGCGCCACCGGGAACAGGCCCGGCGTATCGGCAAACGCCGCGTGACCGTGAATCACCGCCAGCGGTTTAAGCCCGAGTTTTTGCGCTTGCGACTGGCGCATCAGCACCAGCGCCGCCGCGCCGTCGGAGATTGAGCTGGAGTTGGCCGCCGTCACCGTGCCGCCTTCGCGGAACGCCGGTTTCAGCGAGGCGACCTTGTCCAGTTTGGCTTTCGGCGGCTGCTCGTCGTTGCTGATGAGCACCTGCTCCTTGCCGACGGTCACGCTCAGCGGCACGATCTCGGCCTTGAAGCTGCCGTCCTTGATCGCCTGCTGGGCGCGGGTGGTCGAAGCGATGGCAAAGGCATCCTGGGCTTCGCGGCTGAAGTCATTGGTTTCGGCGCAGTCCTCGGCGAAGGTGCCCATCAGGCGGCCCTTGTCGTAGGCGTCTTCGAGGCCGTCGAGGAACATCGAGTCGAGCACCCGGCCATGGCCCATGCGGTAACCGGCGCGGGCGCGGTCCAGCAGATACGGCGAGTTGGACATGCTCTCCATGCCGCCGGCGATCACCACATCGGCGCTGCCGGCCAGCAGCATGTCGTGGGCCAGAATGGTGGTTTCCATGCCCGAGCCGCACATCTTGTTGACCGTGGTGCAACGGGTGGATTTATCCAGCCCGGCACCCAGTGCTGCCTGACGCGCCGGTGCCTGACCGAGGCCAGCGGGCAATACGCAACCGAACAGCACTTCATCAACCGCGTCGCTGGCAACGCCGGCGCGTTCAACCGCAGCCTTGATCGCCGCAGCGCCGAGTTGCGGTGCGGTGAGGCTTTTCAGTTCGCCCTGAAAACCGCCCATCGGGGTGCGGACGGCGCTGACGATAACAATCGGATCGTTGGAAATGGTCATGACAAATCCTCCTTACTTGGCGGCCATGCGCAAGGCGCCGTCGAGACGGATCACCTCACCGTTGAGCATGCTGTTTTCGATGATATGCCGAACCAGTGCGGCGTACTCGGCTGGTTTCCCAAGGCGCGGCGGGAACGGTACGCCGGCGGCCAGCGAGTCGCGCACTTCCGGGGTCATGCCGGCCATCATCGGGGTTTCGAAAATGCCCGGGGCGATGGTCATCACGCGGATGCCGAAGCGCGCCAGTTCGCGGGCGGCCGGCAGGGTCAGGCTGGCAATCGCGCCCTTGGAGGCGGAATACGCGGCCTGGCCGATCTGGCCGTCGAACGCCGCCACCGACGCGGTATTGATGATCACGCCGCGCTCGCCGTCGGCATTGGCTTCGCTCTCGGCGATGGCCGCAGCCGCCAGTCGCAGCATGTTGAAGCTGCCGATCAGGTTGACGTTGATCACCTGAGCGAAGCTGGACAGTGCATGCGGGCCGTTCTTGCCGAGGATCTTCTCGCCGCGAACGATGCCGGCGCAATTGACCAGGCCATTGAGACTGCCAAAGGCTTTGAGCGTGGCCTGCACCGCCGCTTCCGCTGCGGCTTCGTTGCTGATATCGGCGACAACACTTTGCGCGCCGAGGCGCTGAGCCTGGGCAGCGACGGCTTCGGCATTCATGTCCACCAGCATCACTTTGGCGCCGACACTGACCAGCAATTCAGCGCTGGCTGCACCGAGGCCGGAGGCGCCGCCGGTGACGATAAAAACCTTGTTCTCGATCTGCATGACTGACTTCCTGATTCAAGCTGAAACGTTGTGCGCCGCGGCCTCTTGAGCCTTGGCGATTTCCTGGTTGCGCAAGATAAAGCGCTGCAATTTGCCGCTTGGGGTTTTCGGCAATTCGCTGACAAATTCAATTTCCCGCGGGTACGAATGCGCGGCCAGACGTTTGCGCACGTGCTGGCGCAGCTCCTCGGCCAACGCCGGTTCGGCGCGGTATTGCGGGTTGAGCACAACGAAGGCCTTGACCAGTTCGGTGCGCTCCAGATCGGGCTTGCCGACCACGGCGGCTTCGACCACCGCCGGGTGCTCGATCAGCGCGCTCTCGACGTCGAACGGGCCGACGCGATAACCGGAGGTGGTGATCACGTCATCACTGCGGCCGACGAAGCTGATGCTGCCGTCCGGGTTCCACTCCACGGTGTCGCCGCTGAGGTAGTAATCGCCGACGAAAGCTTTGGTCGGCACGCCTTGGTAACCGCCGAACCAGCACATCGGCGACTGGGTGCGGTCGATGGCGAGAATGCCCGGCTGGCCGACGCCGAGTTCGTTGTACTGCTCGTCGAGCACCACGATGCGATGCCCCGGCGAGGCGAAGCCGGCGGCACCAAGGTGAATCGGGTGCTGCAGACCGTGGTGGTTGCACAGGACCATGCCCAGTTCGGTCTGGCCGTAATGGTCGTGAATCACCACGCCGAGGTTATCGGCGAACCAGCGGATCACTTCCGGGTTGAGCGGCTCGCCAGCGCTGCTGACAATGCGCAGCTTGCCCTTGATCGACTTGGCGAACTCGTTGCCACCGGCAATCAGCAAGCGGTACGCGGTCGGCGAGCCGGTGAGATTGGTAATGCCGTATTTGTTGATCACCCGGCAAGTGCTTTCGAGGGTGAACGGGCCATCGTAAAAGGTGATCGGATGCCCCATCGACAGCGGGCCGGTGACGCCGAAATAGATGCCGTAGGCCCAGCCCGGATCGGCGACGTTCCAGAACGAATCTTCAGGACGCAGATCCACCGCGTCGCGGGTGTAGCTCTGGAACGCAACGATCGCCTTGAGCGGCACTGACAGCGCTTTCGACGGGCCGGTGGTGCCCGAGGTGAACATCAGCAGGAACGGGTCTTCGCCGCTCAGCAGCACCGGCTCGCAGACATTGGAATAGTTGGCCAGCTCGGCCCAGAAACTGAAATCGCCACGGACGATGCCCTGACCTTTCGCGCCGCCGACGGTGACGATGGTCGGGCAATCGCTGACTTCAGCGAGTTTCGGCCGGTTGACCGCGTCGGTGACCACCACTTTGGCGCCGGAACTGTTCAGGCGATGCTCGATGGCCTTGGGGCCGAACGCGGTGAACAGCGGCTGATACACCGCGCCGATGCGCCAGGTGGCGAATACGGTGATGAGCAATTCGATGTTGCGTGGCAGCAGACCGGCGACCTTGTCGCCCTTCTGCACGCCTTGTTCGAGAAGGAAATTGGCGAAACGCGCGGCTTGGTCTTGCAGCTCGCTGAAGGTGTACGTGGCACTGGCGCCGTCGCGGCCCTCCCAGAACAGCGCAATGCGCCCCGGCAAGGCGTGGCGGTCGCAACATTCGACGCAGGCGTTGAGCGCCTCCAGCGTGCCGCTGAGCGCAGCGTCCACGGTGTGCTGATAGTTGAACTGTTCGGTGGCAGACAAGTAATCGCGCATTGCCAGAATCCCTCTGTGTTTTTATTAGGCTGGGAACCGTAAACAACACAGGGATAGTCGCGCTGCGGCGCTAAGGCGGCAATGGTCAAAGCCATCAAAGTGGCTGACTGGTTTGGCCAAGGTTCAAAAGATGCGTTGTCCTGACTGGCCCTATCGCTGGCAAGCCAGCTCCCACAGTGTTAGCGCAAAATCTGTGGGAGCTGGCTTGCCAGCGATGGCGCCGTGCCAGACGACAGATACTCTGAATCAGACCGCTTCGTTAAGGATCAACGTACGGTAATGCCCAGGATTGGACCCCGACCACTTGCGAAATGCCTTGTAGAACGAACTCGCATCGGCGAACCCCAGCCGCGTGGCGATCTCGACGAAGCTGATCGACGGCTCCGCCAGCCAGGTGATCGCCAGTTCCTTGCGCACGCTGTCCTTGAGGCCTTGATAAGTCTGGCCTTCCTCGGACAAACGCCGGCGCAGGGTCGAGGCGGACATGCAGAGTTGTTGCGCCAAGGCTTCTGTCTCCGGCCACTGTTCGGCGGGCAACTGGCGCAGGTCCTGTTTGATCCGGCTGGCAAGACTTTCCGGGTCGCGGTACTTCACCAGAATGTTCGCCGGCGCATGGGCCAAAAAGCGTTTCAGTTCCTCGGCTGTACGCTTGATCGGCAGATCGAGACAGTCAGCGGCGAAGATCATCCGCGTACGCGGACGCTCGAAACGCAGGTTTTCCGAGAACATCACCCGGTAATCGTCGCAGAAATCCGGCTCGGCGCAGCGCAGTTCGATCGCCAGAATCGGAATCCGCCGCCCCGCCAGCCAGCAGGCCACGCCGTGGACGATCATCCAGTAGGTGAAATAGGTAAAGGCGCGGCGCGGTTCGGGATCGTCTTCGAGCAGGACGATTTCGGCAAGGCTTTGTTGGTGAACCAGTTGCGCGGGCATTTTCTCCAGCATCAGCGAGAGGAAATTCAGCCCCGTGTTCAGCCCGGCGGCCAGGCTGGGTTGCGCCATGGCGCTGCGGCAAAGGAATTCGAGGCTGCCGGACCTGAGTCGGCGCGGATCCATACCGAAAAACTCGTCATCGCCGCGCCGGGCCAGCAATCGCCAGAGTTTCGCGTATTGCGATGCGGGCACCCGCCCCTGTTCGCTGTGCAGAAGGGCCGGAGCAATCCCGACCTTGTTCAAGACTTCATCCGTGGCCACGCCCGGGGCACAACTTTGCAGCAGTGCTTCACGCACCAGTTGCACGGCGATGGTGTCTTTTTCCGACATGGAGCGAGGCAGACCTTGTTGTTTTCGGGTGAGGGGCATCTTAACGCAGGATGCGAATCCAGCACGAATCCCCTGTAGGAGCTGCCGCAGGCTCGGGCCGCGATCGGACGATCTTTTGACTTTGACTTTAAAAAACAAGATCAAAAGATCGCAGCCTTCGGCAGCTCCTACAGGGGTTATGTGTGGGGCGAAAAACATGCCGTTCAGCGAATGTTCAGGTAAATGTCAAGCATCCCCATTTGGGAATGAGTGTCATTATGTTACAACTTAGCCACCTATCTAAATCATTCGTGGTTGCCGCAATGCTCGTTCCCTTTCTGATCATGCTGCGTGAAGGCATTGAAGCCGCGCTGATCGTTGGCATCATCGCCAGCTACCTGCAACAGACCGGCCGTGGCCAATGGATGCCGGCGGTGTGGATCGGCGTGTTTCTCGCCGCTGCGCTGGCGCTGCTGGTGGGTGGTGGTCTGGAACTGGTCAGCGCCGAATTCCCACAGAAACAGCAGGAGTTGTTCGAAGGCGTTGTCGGACTGGTCGCGGTGGGCATTCTCAGTTCGATGGTGTTCTGGATGCGCAAGGTCGCGCGGTCGATCAAGCATTCGTTGCAGGCCTCGCTGGATCACGCCCTGACTTCTTCAAAGCATCAGGTGATCGCGCTGATCGCCATGGTGTTCTTCGCCGTGGCTCGCGAAGGTCTGGAAACCGTGTTCTTCCTGCTCGCCGTGTTCCAGCAGAGCGAAGGCCCGGGCGCGCCGATCGGTGCCCTGCTCGGCCTGGTGCTGGCAATCGTCGTCGGCTTCCTGATCTACAGCGGCAGCATGCGCCTGAACCTGTCGGCGTTCTTCAAGTGGACCGGGTTGTTCATTCTGGTGGTCGCCGCCGGGATCCTTGCCAATTCGGTGCAGGCCCTGCATGAAGCCGGCCTGTGGAATCACTTGCAAACCGTGCTGTTCGATTTCAGCGCGACGTTGCCGATGGACGGCCCGCTGGGTTCGGTGCTGGCCGGCATGTTCGGTTATCAGGATGCGCCGACCGTCAGCACCCTCGGTGCGTATCTGATCTATCTGGTGCTGGCGCTGGTGGTGTTTTTCTACCCCGCCGCGCCTGCTGCGCCCAAGCCAGCCAAATCGTCTTCCGTTTCCAGCCAATAAGGGCATCCATGTCAAAGCCTAATACTCCCCAGGCCTCTCCTCCCCGCGCCTTGCGCTGGGCGGTGGCCGGTTCGGTGGTCGTGATGATTGCCGCCGGTGGCCTGTTCTACTACGCCTCGAAAATGGCCGCGGCCAAGCGTCAGCACAACCATGACGAAGTGGTGGTCAACATCAACGCTCACAGCTGCGAGCCGAACGAGCTGACGGTTCCCGCCGGCCGCGCCAGTTTCCGCATCGTCAACCGCTCCGACCGGGCGGTGGAGTGGGAAATTCTCGACGGCGTGCTGGTGATCGAGGAGCGCGAAAACATCGCCCCGGGCCTGAGCCAGGTGATCAACGCCAACCTGCAACCCGGCGACTACGCGATCACGTGTGGCCTGCTGAGCAACCCTCGCGGCGTGCTGCACGTGACGCCGACGGCGGCCTCCGATGCCGCTGCGAAAGCCAAGCCATCGATGGTCGCCTTTGTCGGGCCGCTGTCGGAGTTCCGCGTGTATCTGGCGAGCCAGAGCAGCGCACTGATCAAAGCTGTGACTGCGCTCAACGACGCAGTTGCCAGCGGCGATCTGGCCCAGGCGCAAGCGTTGTACTTGCCGGCGCGCGCCGCCTATCAGCGTCTGGCCCCGGCGGCGCAACGTCTGGCGGAACTGGACAACAGCATCAATGCCCGCGCCGACTACTTCGAGAAGCGCGAACAGGATCCGGCCTTCGTCGGCTTCCACCGCATCGAGTACGCGCTGTTCCAGCAACGCAAACTCGACGATCTGACGCCCATTGCCCAGCGCCTGCTGACCGACGTCACCACGCTCAAACAGCAACTGCTGGCCCAGTCGCTGCCGCCGGAACAATTGGTGAGCATCGTGGTGCGCAACCTCAACACCCTGGCCGATGTGCGCGCCGCCAGCGGTGAAGAGGAACGCTACAGCCACGCCGACCTCAACGGTTTTGCCGGCAATCTGGAGACCGCACACAAGGTCGTCGAATTGCTGCGGCCAATGTTGAGCAAATCGGCGCCGGACCTGCTGCCGAAAATCGACAGCGCACTGAGCGATTTCGACAACGTACTGAACAGCTTCAAGGTCAAGGACGGCTACGCGAGCTACGACACGGTCAGCGGCGAACAACGCAAACAGATCGCCGACAAGGCTCAGGCCCTGGCTGACGCTCTGGATGGCATCGATCCCGCCCTCGGCCTCTCCGGCCTGTAAGCAGAAGACGAATACCGATGAAAGATTTGCAAAACCTCGATCTGCAACGTCGCCGCCTGCTGATGGGCATGGGCGCTGCCGGTGTTGCGCTGGCCGGTTCGGCCCTGAGCTGCCCGGCCATGGCGGCGGCCCCGGCGCAAGTCACCGAAGCGCCGAGCAGCGACAAAACCGAAGACCGCCACGACTTCCACGGCGTGCACCAGACCGGCATCGTCACCCCGCGTCCGGCGTCCGGCATGTTCGTGTCGTTCGACGTGCTGGCCAGCGATCGCGAAGACCTCGAGCGGCTGTTCCGTACGCTCAACGAGCGCATCGCATTTCTGATGAAGGGCGGCCCGGTGGCGCAGATCGACCCGAAACTGCCGCCGCCGGATTCCGGCATCCTCGGCCCGGTGGTGACGCCGGACAACCTGACCATCACCGTCTCGGTGGGCGAGTCGCTGTTCGATGAGCGCTTTGGTCTGGCCGAAGCCAAACCAAAACGTCTGCAACGCATGGTCGGTTTCCCCAACGATGCGCTGGAGGCCGATTGCTGCCACGGCGACCTGAGCCTGCAATTCTGCTCGAACACCGCCGACACCAACATTCACGCCCTGCGCGACATCGTCAAGAACCTGCCGGACCTGCTGCTGGTGCGCTGGAAACAGGAAGGCAGCGTGCCACCGCAAGCCCCGGCCAAACCGGGGGTGCCGGCGCAATCGGCGCGCAACTTCCTGGGTTTCCGCGACGGCTCGGCCAATCCCGATTCCAACGACGCCAAAGCGATGGACAAGCTTGTCTGGGTGCAACCGGGCAGCGATGAACCGGCCTGGGCCGCGCACGGTAGCTATCAAGCGGTGCGGATCATCCGCAATTTCGTCGAGCGCTGGGACCGTACGCCGCTGCAGGAACAGGAAAGCATTATCGGCCGGGTCAAGACCACCGGCGCACCGATGGGCGCCAACCATGAAACCGAGGTCCCGGATTACAGCAAGGACCCGGAAGGCAAGCTGACCAAACTCGACGCGCACATTCGCCTGGCTAACCCGCGCACCGCCGCGAGCCAGGCCAACCTGATCCTGCGCCGGCCGTTCAACTACTCCAACGGCGTGAACAAGAACGGCCAGCTCGACATGGGCCTGCTGTTCATCTGCTACCAGGCCGATCTGGAAAAAGGCTTTATCACCGTGCAGACCCGGCTCAACGGCGAGCCGCTTGAGGAATACCTCAAACCGGTCGGCGGCGGTTACTTCTTCACCCTGCCGGGTGTCACGGGCGACAAGGATTTCATCGGTCGCTCGCTGCTCAACGCCACACAACCCAAAACAGCTGCATAACCATAAAAACCCTCGGAGCCGCTCCATGAAAAAGTCGCCACTCGCGTTATTGCTGACCCTCGGTTTGCTCAACACCCCGCTGTCGGCGTTCGCCGCGACGGCACCGCTGGATCTGGTCGGCCCGGTGTCGGATTACAAAATCTACGTCACCGAGCAACTGGATGAACTGGGCAGCCACACCAAACAGTTCACCGATGCGGTGAAAAAAGGTGATCTGGCCACCGCGCAAAAGCTCTACGCGCCGACGCGCGTGTATTACGAGTCGATCGAGCCGATTGCCGAGCTGTTCAGTGACCTGGATGCGTCCATCGATTCGCGCGTCGACGACCACGAAAAAGGCGTGAAGGCTGAAGACTTCACCGGATTTCACCGCCTCGAATATTCGCTGTTCTCGGAGAAGACCACTGAAGGCCTGACCGCCCTGGCAGACAAGCTGGATAGCGACGTCAAAGACCTGCAGACCCGCGTCGCCGGCCTGACCTTCCCGCCGGAGAAAGTCGTCGGGGGTGCTGCTGCTTTGCTGGAAGAGGTTGCCGCGACCAAGATCTCCGGTGAAGAAGACCGTTACAGCCACACTGACCTGTACGACTTCCAGGGCAACATCGACGGCGCGAAGAAAATCGTCGACCTGTTCCGTCCGCAGATCGAAAAACAGGACAAGGCGTTCGTCGCCAAAGTCGACAAGAACTTCGCCACCGTGGACAAGATCCTCGCCAAGTACAAGACCAAGGACGGTGGTTTCGAGACGTATGACAAGGTGAAGGATAACGATCGCAAGGCGCTGGTCGGGCCGGTGAATACCTTGGCGGAAGACCTGTCGACGTTGCGTGGCAAGCTGGGTCTGAACTGAGTTCATTGAGCGTCTAAGCAGGCCCCATCGCTGGCAAGCCAGCTCCCACAATGTTCTTGGTGTACACGATATTTGTGAATGACCGAGAATACTGTGGGAGCTGGCTTGCCAGCGATGGCATTTTCAGCGGCGCTAGAGAATCCGGTAGAGCAACCGCTCGATCCGCACCCGACTCACCCGCTTCAAAAACTTCGCCACCCCCGCCGGGTACTCCGGCAAGGTCTCCAGGCTCTGGAAGCTGGCGATCCGCGTGGTGTTGCGGAAGATCTCCTCCTGCTCCTTCGCCCGTGGCTCAAGCCACTCACCTTGCGGATCATCGATCAGCAGCGCGTTTTCAAGATCGAGACGGAACGCCCGTGGATTGAGGTTGTTGCCGGTCAGCAGCGTATAGCGCTGGTCGACCCACATGCCCTTGAGGTGGTAGCTGTTGTCGCCGTCCCGCCACAGGTGCAGGTTCAACTGGCCGCTGTCGATGTTGCGCTGATGACGCTTGGCGAAGCGCCGCAGGCTGATTTCGTACAGGTATGGCAGCGCCGCAATCACCTTGAACGGCTCGCTCGGCGGAATGTAGAAATCGTTGGCGGTCTTGTCGCCGACCACGATGTCGATCTTCACCCCACGGGCCAGCGCACGGTTGACCTCGCGGATGATCGGCAGCGGCAGGTTGAAGTACGGTGTGCAGATGGTCAGCTGCTGTTGCGCACTGGCGATCAGCTCGACAATCACCCGGTTCAACGGGTTGTTCTTGCCCACGCCCAACAATGGGCTCACTGACAGACCGCTGTGCGCGGTGCTGCCGGCGCTGGTGTCGTACGCCGCATATTTGAGGCGGCTACGCAGGTCGCCGATGTCGTTGCGCAGGCTGCGGGTGGTCGGCAGGTTGGGCAGGTCGAGGCGATGCACAGCCTTGGATTCGATCAGGCCGTGCTTGACCAGATGATGCATCGAGTCGGCCAGTTCGCGGCTGTGCAGCACGTGATAGCGGTCGAAACGGTACTTGTCGAACTTGTGCAGGTAGACGTTGTTCAGACTCGCGCCGCTGTAAACCACACAATCGTCGATCACAAAGCCTTTCAAATGCAGAACGCCGAACAGTTCGCGGGTCTGCACCGGCACGCCGTAGACCGGCACTTCGCTCTGATGGGTGCGGGTCATTTCCTGGTACCACGCCGAGTTGCCTGGCTGTTTGCCGGCACCGATCAGCCCGCGCTGGGCGCGCAGCCAGTCAACCACTACGACGATCTCCAGCTCCGGGCGCTTGAGCTTGGCGGCATGCAAGGCATCGAGGATTTCCTGACCGGCCTCGTCGTGCTGCAGATAGAGCGCAACGATGTAGATGCGCCGGGTCGCCTCGGCGATTTTCTCCAACAGGCAACGACGGAACTCGGCGGCGCCGGACAGAATCGTCACGGCCTCGGGAGTCAGCGGAAAGCTGCGCAGTTTGGGCAGCAAAGAGCGTTTGAAAAGCAACGGCATAGGGCTCGCAATGGGTCGAATCCGAAGAACCCGAGAGCTTACACCATCAACCGGTTCGGGTCTTGTGAGTGTCTGTAAAGAGATCAAAAGATCGCAGCCTGCGGCAGCTCCTACAGGGATCAGAGTAGGAGCTGCCGCAGGCTGCGATCTTTTGATCTTAAAAAACAGCTTGCGAAAGGAGAACGATCGTTCTACTGTTCGCCACATGAACGAAATCACTGACACATCGACCCGCGACATCATTCTGGATGTCACCGAAAAGTTGATCTACAAAAGTGGCATCGCGGCCACCGGCATGGATCTTCTGGTGAAAACCGCCGGCGTCTCCAGAAAAAGCATCTACCGCTACTTCGCCAACAAGGAGGAGCTGACCGTCGCTGCCCTGCAACGCCGCGATGTGCGCTGGATGCACTGGTACCGCAGCGCCGTCGATCAGGCCGAAACCCCGGCCGATCGCCTGCTCAACCTGTTTACCGTGCTCAAAAGCTGGTTCGCTTCGGAAGGTTTCCGTGGCTGTGCCTTCATCAATACCAGTGGCGAGACCGGCGATCCCGAAGACCCGGTGCGCCAGGTCGCCAAAGACCACAAACAGAAGCTGCTCGACTACCTGTGCGAGCTGTGTACCGAACATGGCGTCGAAGATCCGCAACGTCTGGCCAGACAATTGCTGATCCTGATTGACGGCGCCATTACCGTAGCGCTTGTGATGGGTGATCACAGTGCCGCTGATAATGCGCAATGCATGGCGCGTAAGTTATTGGACCTGTAACGCCTTAAATAAGCCTCAACCGTTGTTTAATCGTTAATTAGATCGGGAGACTGAAAATGTCGACTGCTGCCCAAGTGCGTCCGCCTTTACCGCCGTTCAACCGTGAATCGGCTATCGAAAAAGTACGTCTGGCCGAAGATGGCTGGAACTCCCGCGATCCCGAGAAGGTGTCGCTGGCCTACACCCTCGACACAAAATGGCGCAACCGCGCCGAGTTCGCCAACAACCGAGAGGAAGCCAAGGCCTTCCTGACCCGCAAATGGGCCAAGGAACTCGATTACCGCCTGATCAAGGAACTCTGGGCCTACTCCGACACGCGGATTGCCGTGCGTTACGCCTATGAATGGCATGACGATTCGGGCAACTGGTTCCGCTCCTACGGCAACGAAAACTGGGAGTTCGATGAGCACGGCCTGATGTTCCAGCGCTATGCCTGCATCAACGACATGCCGATCAAGGAAAGCGAGCGCAAGTTCCACTGGCCGCTGGGTCGGCGTCCGGATGATCATCCGGGGCTTTCCGACCTGGGTCTCTAAGTTCACATAACTCCCCCTGTAGGAGCTGCCGAAGGCTCGGGCCGCGATCGGACGATCTTTTGACTTTGATTTTTAGAAGCAAGATCAAAAGATCGCAGCCTTCGGCAGCTCCTACAGGGGGGATTGTGGTGTTTCAGGCTACTGCGGCAGTCTTTTCAGCCTCCAGTTCCCGCACCAGCGGCAACACCCGCTTGCCGAAATACTCCACCTCCTCCTGAAAGTGCAGAAACCCTGCCAACACCAGATCCACCCCCACCGCTTTCAACGCCACGATCCGCTCGGCAATCTGCTGTGGCGTGCCGATCAGGTTGGTCTTGAAGCCGTCGTTGTATTGCACCAGATCCTCGAAGGTCGATTTCGCCCAGTTGCCCTCACCTTCCGGTGACGCCCTGCCCGCTTGCTTCGCCGCGTCACCAAAGGCGTTCACCGCGTCCGGATCGGCCTGGTCGATGATCTGCGCCAGCACCGCGTGCGCCTCTTCTTCGGTGTCGCGGGCGATGACGAAAGCGTTGACGCCGATCTTCACCGAATGCTTGTTGGCCGCCGCTTTGGCCCGGATGTCATCGACCTGAGCCTTGATTCCTTCGACGCTGTTGCCGTTGGTGAAATACCAGTCCGAGACCCGCGCCGCCATGTCCCGTGCCGCACGGGAGCTGCCGCCCTGAAAGATTTCCGGGCGCCCGAGCGGCTTCGGTTTGAGGCTGTAATGGTCGAAACGGTAGAAGTCGCCGCGAAAGCTGAAGTTGTCCTGACTCCAGATCCCGCGCAACGAACGGATGAATTCCTCGGAACGCCGATAGCGCTCGTCGTGTTCCAGCCAGTGCTCGCCGATGGCCTGGAATTCGCCCTTGAACCAGCCGCTGACGATGTTCACCGCGATCCGGCCGTTGGTGAGTTGATCGATGGTCGCCAGTTGCTTGGCCGCCAGCGCCGGTTGCCATGGGCCGGGCAGAATCGCCGCGATCACCTTGAGTTTGCTGGTGGCGGCCAGCAGCGCATGACTGAACGCCACCGACTCATGCTGGAACTCGGCGCCGTAACCGGCGGTAAAGCGGATCTGCGTCAGGGCATATTCAAATCCGGCGGCCTCGGCGAGTTGCGCCAGTTTGCGGTTGTAGTCGATGCCCCAGTCGGTGCGCTGCTCGATCTTGCTGACCACCAGACCGCCACTGACGTTCGGCACCCAGTAGGCGAATTTCACGGCTTGCTTGCTCATTGGCGTGTCCTCGGGACATTGGGAAGGTCAGTGGGACAGAGCAGCAAGCGTGCCAGGCTTCGGGCGCCCGGTTTTATTGTGCTTGAGGCTGAAGAAGCTGCATTGCTGGAGGATGATTTGTTGTCGAGGTGTTGGTTGGGCAACAGTTGAATAGTTGGTGTCTGAGCTGACCTCATCGCTGGCAAGCCAGCTCCCACAGGTTTCCGGTATGTTCGCAAAATTTGTGTTCACTAGAGATCTCTGTGGGAGCTGGCTTGCCAGCGATGGGGCTTTACGGGTCGCCGCAACACTAGGAAATGAGTAACATGTCAGCCCTTCCCCGCAGCCCCTCTGCGCCCTGCCGAATAAGCCGATTCCATGCCTTTCGAACTCAGCGTTGACCTCACTACCCTGGCCGTTCTGGCCCTTGTCGCTTTCATTGCCGGTTTCATCGACGCCATCGCCGGTGGTGGCGGGCTGTTGACCACCCCGGCGCTGCTCACCGCCGGCCTGCCACCGCATCTGGTGCTGGGCACCAACAAACTGAGTTCGACCTTCGGTTCGGCCACCGCCAGTTTCACCTTCTACCGGCGCAAACTGTTCCACCCTCGGCAGTGGATGCACGCAATCGTCGGTACGCTGGTCGGCGCGCTCACCGGTGCCATCGTCGCGCACTACCTGCCGGCGGAATGGCTGAACAAGATGCTGCCGGTGATCGTCTTCGCCTGTGGCCTGTATCTGTTGTTCGGCGGTACGCCCAAGGCGCCGCTGGACAGCGATGCGCCGATCAAGAAGAAATGGCAGTCGAGCCAGGGCTTCAGCCTCGGTTTCTACGACGGTGTGGCCGGCCCCGGCACGGGCGCGTTCTGGACGGTCAGCAGCCTGCTGCTCTACCCGATCGACCTGGTCAAGGCCAGCGGTGTGGCGCGCAGCATGAACTTCGTCAGCAACATCGCGGCGCTGTCGGTGTTCGTGTTTTCCGGGCAGGTGGACTGGATCATCGGCCTGTGCATGGGCCTGTCGGTGATGGTCGGGGCGTTCTTCGGCGCGCGCACCGCGATCAGCGGCGGCGCCAAGTTCATTCGTCCGGTGTTCATCACCGTGGTGCTGGGGCTGACCGTGCGCCTAGCCTGGCAACACTGGTTCAGCGTGACCTAAGCGGCGCGCCACGTAGACGTCGATCAGGTAACGGGCAATCGATTTGGACGCCGGCAACGGCGGCAGATCGTGCACGTTGAACCACTGGGCGTCCTCGATCTCATCCTCCTGACAGACGATCTCGCCCCCGGCATATTCGGCATGGAAGCCGAGCATCATCGAATGCGGGAACGGCCAGCACTGGCTGCCCATGTACTGGATGTTCTTCACTTCGATGCTGACCTCCTCGCGCACCTCGCGAATCAGGCAATCCTCGGCCGACTCGCCCGGCTCGGCGAACCCGGCCAGCGTGCTGTAGACCCCGGTGACAAACCGCGGTGAACGCGCCAGCAGGATTTCGTCGTCGCGGGTGATCAGCACAATCATGCTCGGCGAAATGCGCGGATAACTGCGCAGATCACACGGCTGGCAATACATCGCCCGCTCACGCGGCACTTGGGTCATCGCCTGCCCACAGTTGCCGCAGTAGCGATGTTCGCGCGCCCATGTACCGATCTGCGCGGCATAACCCAGCACTTTGTAGATCGTGTGATCGCCATCGAGCATGAACGCCCGCAGGCCTTTCCAGTTGCAGCCCGGCACTTCACTGGAACTGCGCAGCTCCAGCAGATAGACCGGCTCGCCATCGAGGTGGCCGATGCCGTGTTCGGCGAGGATCGACAGGTCCTGACGCTTGAGCCATTCCCGCGGGAACAGTGCGCCGTTGTCATCGAACAGAAAGCCTTCGGGGCTGCGCGCCACGGCCCAGCCGCCGGGTTGATCGGTGTCCAGTACTGCAGTGGTCCAGCGAGCTGTCATGGTTTCTCAATCCAGAAATTCGGGTTTCTGTTTACTCATATGGGCGGCCATGGCCACGCGCAAGTCGGTGGATTGCAACATGGCGGCGTTCCAGGTGGCAACGTATTCGAGGCCGTCGTCGATGCGATGGTCGCGCATGTAGCTGATCATTTCCTTGGTGCCGGTAACCGCGATTGGCGATTTGCCGGCGATGTCGCGAGCAATGTCCATCACGCCTTCGAGCAGCAGCTCCTTGTCGGCGTAAACGCGATTGACCAGACCGATGCTGCGCGCCTCTTCGGCGCCAAAGGTGCGCCCGGTATAAGCCAGCTCACGCAGCATGCCGTCACCGATGATCCGTGGCAACCGTTGCAAAGTGCCAACATCGGCGGCCATGCCGATGTCGATTTCCTTGATCGAGAATTGCGCGTCTTCGGCGGCGTAGCGCATGTCGCACGCGGCGATCAGGTCAATCGCACCGCCGAGGCAATAGCCTTGAATCGCCGCCAGCACCGGTTTGCGGCAGTTGTCGACGGCGTTGAACGAGGCTTGCAGGGTGAGGATCTTGCGCCGCAGCAGGCGCGCGTTACGGCCGACGTCCTTGCCCAGTTCGTTGGCGACGCCGGCGAGCATCATCAGGTCGATGCCGGAGGAAAAATGTTTACCGTTGCCGCTCAGCACCACCACCCGCACTTCATCGGTGTCATCGATCCACTGGAAAATCTCGACGATCTCGCTCCAGAACGCGGCGTTCATCGAGTTGATCTTTTCCGGGCGATTGATCTGCACATGCGCGATGTTGTCGGCCAGTTCAACGCTGAAGGCGGTGTATTGAGTCATGGCAGTGATCCTTTACCGGGCAGAAAATGAGGCCCGAACTATAACAAGGCATCACGATGGCGGTTCGGCCAAATGCGGGACTGACTGCCACAAAGAATTCTGGCGCGCCTTGCTCCCTGTAGGAGCTGCCGAAGGCTGCGATCTTTTGATCTTCAAAGTCAAAAGATGGCAGCCTTCGGCAGCTCCTACAGGGTTTTGTATATGCAGCAAAAAATCTAAACGACCTTCACCGCCACATACGCCGCCGTCTCATAAGGCACCGTCAGCACATGCCGGCCACGCAACGCCGGTTCCGAGGCAATCAACGTGCGGATCTGCTCATCGACCTTGTCCCGCTGCGCCTGCGGCAATGCCGCGATGAAACTGGTGGAGCGCACCCGATTGAAGATCACGTCTTCCGGCGAGCCGGTGTGTCCATGATGAAACTGCTGTAGCTGCAGCGCCCCGAACGCCGGATGCGGAAACGCGTCGCGCCATTGGCCGGTGTAATAACGGGGCGTATCACCTTCCAGTGCATTGACGATCGCGTCAAGTTTCGGCACCCAGCTGACTTGCGTATCGCGCAGGTTCCAGATCAGCCCGAGCTTGCCGCCGGGCTTGAGTACCCGGGCGATCTCGGTCAAGGCTTCGTGTGTGGCGAACCAATGGAACGCCTGCGCACAGACCACCGCATCCACGGAGGCGTCGGGCAACGGCAGATCGGTCGCAGTACCGCTCACCGCCAGCACCTCGGGCCAGGCGGCGGACAATTTTTCCAGCATCTGCGCCACCGGCTCCACCGCAATCACCTGCGCGTCGGTGGCCGCCAGTCGCCCGGTGAACTTGCCGGTGCCGGCGCCCAGATCGATGACCGTCTTGTGACTGTCCAGGCCCAATGTCTGGGTCAACCATTGACTGACCTGCGGCGGGTAATCGGGGCGACCTTTGACGTAGGTGTCGGCGGCAGTCTTGTAGCCGGCGGCAGCGGAGTGATGGACCTGATCTTTCATGGCAGTTCCTCGTGTGTCAGCGCCGAGTCATGGCAAAGCGCTGGATGGACGGCAGGCGTTCCTGAGCATAGCGCCGTGATTTGCGCGTACCTTGAACAGAGCCTGACAAAGCAATGAATAAAATGCCGTGCTGTGGTGTTCAAAGTGAAACATAACCCTCTGTGGAGCCTTGCCCATGACTATCCGTTCCGTTATGTTCGCCGCCCCGTTGCTGCTGGTGGCCGCGTTATCCACGTCGATGGCATTTGCCAATGGTGATGAAAGCGCACCCGTGCAGAAGCCCAACTGCCCCAAAGGCCAAGTCTGGGACAGCAAATCGCAGAAATGCGTGCTGCAGACCAGCAGCGCCGTACCGGATGCCGATCGTACCGATTACGCCTACCGATTGGCCAAGGACGGTCGCTACGAAGAGGCCCTGGCCCTGCTCGACACCTTGAAACAACCGAACACCGCCAAGGCCCTCAACTATCGCGGTTACGCCACGCGAAAACTCGGGCGTACCGATGAAGGCATCGGCTATTACCTGCAATCGGTGAAACTCGATCCGCAGTACGCGCAAGTGCGTGAATACCTCGGTGAGGCCTATGTGATCAAAGGCCGCGTCGACCTGGCGCAGCAACAGTTGCAGCAGATCAAATCGATTTGCGGCACGTCCTGCGAGGAATACCAGGATCTGGCTGAAGCCATCAACGATTCATCGAAAACCTGAGATAGATAAAGGAACGCCATCATCGTCAGCGATCAGGCATTCAGAGCAGAACTCGGACAGCATCTGGCGCGACTGTGGCGCTACGGCCTGCTGCTGTCGCGCAATCGGCACGTTGCCGAGGATCTGGTGCAAGCCACGTGTGTGCGGGCGCTGGAACGTGCCGGCCAATATGTGGCCGGCACGCGCATGGATCGCTGGTTGCTGAGCATCCTGCATTCGATCTGGCTCAACGAAGTGCGCGCGCGTCGGGTGCGTCAGGGCACAGGCCAGGTCGATGCCGACGGGCAACTGGCCTTCGACGGCGAATACGCCGCACAAACCCACGTGATGGCGGCACAGGTGATCCGCCGGGTCGATGCGTTGCCGGAAACCCAGCGCGAAACCGTTTATCTGGCCTACGTTGAAGGCCTGTCCTACCGCGAAGTCGCCGAGATCCTGCAAGTGCCGATCGGTACCGTGATGAGCCGTCTGGCCACCGCGCGGCTGAAACTGGCCGAGTACCCGCCGCTGCAAGCCGTGCCGAAAACCACTGGAGGTGACCACCCATGAACAAGCCCTCCGACGAACAACTGGTGGCCTACCTCGACGACGAACTGGATCCCGCGTATCGCGCTCAACTCGACAGCGCGATTGTCGACGACCCGTTGCTCAGCCTGCGCGTGCAATGGTTCGAACGCAGCAGCCTGCCGTACAAAGAGGCCTATGACGAACTGGCGCAACAGGCGCCGCTGGAGCGTTTGCAGGCGCGCCTCGATGCCATCCCTGCCCCTCAGCGGCCAGGCCTGAGCCGACGCTGGTTCATTGGTGCGGCCGCCGCGAGTCTGCTGGCGGGCGGCGTGTTGGCCGATCGCCTGTTTCTCGCCTGGCAGTCACAGCAAGCGCATAACTGGCGCGCCCTGGTCGGCGACTACATGGCGCTGTATGTACCGCAAACGCTCGATCATTTGCCCAGCGACGAGGCCAGCCAACGCGCGCAATTGCGTGCGGTGGATGCGCGGCTCGGCCTGAACCTGTCACCGGCGCTACTGAAGTTGCCGGGCGCTGAACTCAAACGTGCACAAATGCTCGAGTACGACGGCGTACCGATTGCGCAACTGACCTATCTCGATGCGAAACACGGGCCGCTGGCCTTGTGCGTGACTCGCTCCAACAGTGGCAGCCAGCCTTTGGCGCACGAACGGCGGCATGAGATGAACGTGGTGTATTGGACCGAAGGTGAGCATGCGTGGATGTTGATCGGGCACAATCCGGCCCCGGCGCTGGAAGACCTCGCCAGACACTTGATCGAACGGTTGAGCGCATGAGTGCCGCTGCCACTATGCTGAGCGCGTGATTATCCAAGGAGGAAGCATCGATGCAGATTTCACCCCGCAGCGCCCTGCTGGTCATCGACGTGCAGAATGACTTCACCCCGGGTGGCCAGTTGGCCGTCCCCGAAGGCGATCTGATCGTGCCGCTGATCAATCGCCTCGGCGCTCTGTTCAAGCAAGTGATCATTGCCCAGGACTGGCACCCGAGCGGCCACGCGTCGTTTGCCTCGAGTCATCCCGGGCGCAAGCCTTACGATGTGATCCAGTTGCCCTACGGCGAGCAGGTACTCTGGCCGGATCACTGCGTGCAAGGCACCGTCGGCGCCGAGTTTCACTCCGAGCTGAAGCTGCCCCACGCGCAACTGATCATCCGCAAGGGCTGCAACCCGGACACCGACAGCTATTCGGCGTTTCTCGAAGCGGACCGACGCACCACCACGGGCCTAGCCGGCTACCTGAAGGAACGTGATATCGACACGGTGTACATGGTCGGTCTGGCGCTGGATTTTTGCGTGATGTTCTCGGCGCTGGATGCGCGGGCGGCGGGGTTCAATGCGTTTGTGCTGCTGGATGCCTGTCGCGCCATTGATATGGAGGGTTCACTGGCGGCGGCGATGGAGCGAATGCAGACGGCCGGGGTTGGCTTGATCCAGTCAAACCAACTGATCTGACACCGCAACCGCATCCCTGTGGCGAGGGAGCTTGCTCCCGCCCGGCGGCGAAGCCGTCGCAAAACCGGCAAATGACGCCTGGCTGCGGATTGCCTAGGGCCGCTTCGCAGCCCAGCGGGAGCAAGCTCCCTCGCCACAGGTTTTCCTTCACTTTATTCAGGCAGCGGTGGGCAACCACAATCTGAATCGCGCCCCGCCCAGCGGCGAACTTTCCACCGTCAGCGTCCCGCCCTGCGCCTCCAGCGCCCGGCGGCTGATCGCCAGGCCCAGGCCAAAGCCACCGGTGGCGCGGTCGCGGCTGCGATCAAGGCGATAAAACGGCTCGAAAATCCGCTCACGCTCGTCATCCGGGATGCCAATCCCATCATCGTCGACCCAGATCCCGCAGCCATCAGGGCTGACCTGCACGCCAATCTGAATACGTTTCTCGCAATAGCGCATGGCATTGCGCAGCAGGTTCTGGATCGCCCGGGCGGTCAGGCGGGGATCCAGCGAAAAGCGTTCGAGCTGACCATGCAACAACACATCAATAACGATGTCCGGTGACTCCAGCTCTTCATCGACACTGCCCAGAATGCTGTCGATGAACTCATCCAGCGAAACCTCAACCTGTTCGGGCAATTGCGCCGGATTCTGCAGGCGACTGTAAGACAGCAGTTCCAGCACCAACTCATCCAGTTCGCGAATGTGCGCAACCAGCCCTTGCAGGCGCTCGCGACTGGTCGCCGGTAAATCATCGGACAGCGCCAGGGCCAGGCCGAAGTCCAGACGGGTCAGCGGTGTACGCAATTCGTGGGACACCGCGTTGAGCAGGTCGCGCTGCTGATTGAGCAGATTTTCGATGTCGCCGGCCATGGTGTCGAACACGTTGGCCAGGCTGCCGATGTTGGAACTGGCGGGTATCTGCGTGCGCTCGTTCAGGTGGCCCTTGCCGAAGCGTTCGGCAGCGCCCTTGAGGCGTTCCAGATCGCGCCAGTGCGGGCGAATCCACAGCAGCAGGCAGGCGAGCATGCTCGCGCCGATCAGCACGTTGATGCTCCAGTACAACAGATTGACGTCCAGCGGATCCGGCGGCACCACCATTTGCACGGCGACATCATCGTTCAGCGGCGTGACCGCCAAGGTGCGCCAGCCCCAATCGCCGATACGCACCACGTTTTCCCCGGCGCGCAAACGCACTTGCTCGGGGGCGGTGAACCCGGCGTCGTCGATACGTGCCAGAGCGATGTGCAGCGGCTGGAAGTCTTTGTCCATCGACTGCGCCAGCGCTGACCACTGGTCTTGCGGCACCGCGTGAAACTGCCGGGTGATCAGCGATTGCAGGCCGCGCGAATAGTCGAGGTTGTAGGTGATGAAGCGCTCGCGGAACGCCATGACCACCAGATCCGGCACCAGATAGATCGCCGCGCTGTAGGAGATGATCGTCACCAGATACAGGCGAAACAGGATTCTGAACATCAGCTCAGCATTCCCACTCGGAACGGCTGAACAAGTAACCCTTGCCCCACACGGTCTTGATCTTGCGCGCCTCGCCGGCGTGGTCGTCGAACTTGCGCCGCAGCTTGGAAATCGCCACGTCCACCGAACGATCGGTGCCGTTGAACTCAATGCCGCGCAAGCGCTGGAGGATCTGATCGCGGCTCAGCACCTCCCCGGCGTGTCGGGCCAGGACCACCAGCAAATTGTATTCGCCGCTGGACAGCTCCACCGGTTGATCGCGCCAGGAAACGGTGCGCTCGGAGAGGTCGATGCACAGATTGCCCATGACGATCCGGTCATTGACCGTCATCGGCTCACCAAGGCTGCTGCGGCGCAGCAAAGTACGCACTCGTGCCAGCAGAACCCGTGGTTCGCAGGGCTTGGTGACGTAATCGTCTGCGCCCATTTCCAGGCCCAGTACCTGATCGTGACTGTCATCGCGGGCGGTCAGCATCAGGATCGGCAGCGTTGCCGAATCGGCCCGCAGCAAGCGGCAGACCTGCAGGCCGTCGAGGCCCGGCAGCATCAGGTCAAGGATCACCAGGTCCGGCGGATTGATCCGTGCCCGTTCGCGCACGTGGTCGCCACGGCCGATCACACTGACGGAATAACCGTTGCGCTCCAGGTAGCTGGAAATCAATTCGGCGAGGGCGGTGTCGTCTTCGACCAGGAGGATGTTGGGCATGGGGTGTTCCAGGAAGGTGCTGTGGCGACTGTTTGGGCCTCATCGCGAGCAGGCTCACTCCTACAAGGTTCGTGTCTGACACAGTTCCAATGTAGGCCTTCGCCTGCTCGCGATGACGGTTTATCTGTCGCAATAAATTTCAAGGCGTAAAGGATATACGCCCACACCCGTCCCTGAGTAAAACCCTTACACAATTTCACACAGCGCCTACAAAGCTTCACCGCTACCCTCGGCGTCTGGCCTTAGGATGCGGGCTTCAATATTGGGGGTAGTACATGTCGAAAAATCTGCTGGCCGGGCTCGGCCTCATCGCCGTTGCGCTGTTGCTGAGCGCCTGTGATTCGTCCTCGAAGGCCGAAGAAGAAGCGCCGCCGGCCACTGTGCGCATCGAGACCATCGAGGCCCGCCCCCTGTCGATCAGCAGCGAACTGAGCGGGCGGATCGCCGCGCCACGCATCGCCGAAGTACGTGCCCGAGTGGCCGGCGTGGTGCTGCAACGCACGTTCCGTGAAGGCAGCGACGTGAAAAAGGGCGACGTGCTGTTCCGCATCGACCCGGCACCGTTCAAGGCTGACCTGGACAGCGCCGAAGCCGCGCTGCGCAAAGCCGAGGCCAACGCCTTCCAGGCGAAGTTGCAGGAGCAACGCTACGCGCAGTTGATCGACGACAAGGCGATCAGCGCCCAGGATTACGACAATGCCCGCGCCAATGCCCGGCAAACCGCCGCCGACGTGGCAGCCAATAAAGCTGCGGTAGAACGGGCGAAGCTGAACCTCGGCTACGCCACCGTCACCGCGCCGATTTCCGGGAGGGTCGGCCGTGCATTGGTCACTGAAGGTGCGCTGGTCGGACAGAACGAAACCACGCCATTGGCACTGATTCAGCAGCTCAACCCGATCTACGCCGATCTCACCCAGTCGACCCGTGAACTCAATGAATTGCGCCGCGCCTTCCGTTCCGGGCAGTTGCAGGAAGTCGGTCAGGATCAGGTCAAGGCCACACTGATTCAGGATGACGGCAGCCTCTACCCGTTACCGGGCAAGTTGCTGTTCAGCGACATCAGCGTCGATCCGGGCACCGGCCAGATCATTCTGCGCAGCGAGTTCCCCAATCCTGACCTCGACCTGCTGCCGGGCAGCTTCATCCGCGTACGCCTGCAACAAGCCACCGTGCAGAACGGCATCACCGTACCGCAACGTGCGGTGCAGCGTGACAGCGCCGGTATCGCTCAGGTGCTGACCGTCGACCAGCAGATGCGCGTGGCGCAGCAACCGGTGCAACTGGGCGCAGTGCAAAACGATCGCTGGATCGTCACCGGCGGCCTCAAGCCCGGCGACCGCATTGTCACCGAAGGCCTGCAGCACGCCCGTCCGGGCGAAACAGTGCAGATCGACGACACCCCTCTTCCACTTGCCCAGACCTCTGGTCAGTAAGCAGGACGCTTTCCTATGCCGCAGTTCTTTATCGATCGCCCGGTGTTCGCCTGGGTTGTCGCCCTGTTCATCCTGTTGGCCGGTGCGCTGGCCATCCCGCAATTGCCGGTGGCGCAGTACCCCGACGTCGCCCCGCCGCAGATCGAAATCTACGCCGTGTACCCCGGCGCATCGGCACAGACCGTCGATGAAAGCGTGGTCAGCCTGATCGAGGAAGAGCTCAACGGCGCCGATCACCTGCTGTACTTCGAATCGCAGAGCAGCCTCGGCAGCGCGACGATCAAAGCCACCTTCCAGCCGGGCACCAACCCGGAGCTGGCGCAGGTCGATGTGCAGAACCGCCTCAAAGTGGTCGAATCGCGCCTGCCGCAAGCGGTGAACCAGCAAGGTTTGCAGGTGGAGAAAGTCTCTGCCGGCTTTCTGCTGCTGATCACCCTGACCTCCAGCGACGGCAAGCTTGATGACGTAGCGCTCAGTGATTATCTGGCGCGCAACGTGATGAACGAGATCAAGCGCATCGATGGCGTCGGCAAGGCGCAGCTGTACGGCGCCGAACGCGCGATGCGGATCTGGATCGATCCGCAGAAGCTGATCGGTTTCAACCTGACCCCGGCCGACGTCAACACCGCCATCGTCGCGCAGAACGCGCAGGTTTCGGCGGGCAGTATTGGCGATTTGCCCAATCCGTCCTCGCAGGAAATCACCGCGACCATTTTGGTCAAGGGTCAGTTGTCGACTCCGGAAGAATTCGCCGACATCGTGCTCAAGGCCAACCCCGACGGCTCCACCGTGCGCATCGGCGATGTGGCGCGGGTCGAAGTCGGCAGTCAGGAATACCAGTTCGGCACGCGCCTGAACGGCAAGCCGTCCACCGCCGTCGGCGTGCAATTGGCGCCGGGAGCCAATGCGCTGGCGACCGCCACCTTGATCCGGGCGAAGATGGACGAACTGTCGCGCTACTTCCCGACCGGCGTCGAATACAAGATACCGTACGACACCTCGCCGTTCGTCAAAGTCTCGATCACCAAAGTGGTTTACACCTTGGGCGAGGCGATGCTGCTGGTGTTTGCGGTGATGTTCCTGTTCCTGCAGAACATCCGCTACACGCTGATCCCGACGCTGGTGGTGCCGGTGGCGCTGATGGGCACGTTCGCCACCATGCTGGCGCTGGGTTTCTCGATCAACGTGCTGACCATGTTCGGCATGGTGCTGGCCATCGGCATTCTGGTGGACGACGCCATCGTCGTGGTGGAGAACGTCGAGCGCATCATGGCCACTGAAGGCTTGTCGCCGAAAGAGGCGACGCGCAAGGCCATGAAGCAGATCACCGGGGCGATCATCGGCATCACTCTGGTGCTGGTGGCGGTGTTTATTCCGATGGCGTTCATGCAGGGTTCGGTGGGCGTGATTTACCGGCAGTTCTCGCTGTCGATGGCGACTTCGATCCTGTTCTCGGCGTTCCTTGCCCTGACTCTGACGCCTGCACTGTGCGCCACGCTGCTCAAGCCGATTGCCAAGGGTGAGCACCATGAGAAAAGCGGCTTCTTCGGCTGGTTCAACCGCCGCTTCGAGCAACTGACCGATCGCTATCAAGGCTGGGTCGGCTACGCGCTGAAGCGCAGCGGGCGATATCTGTTGATCTACGGCGTGCTGCTGATCGGTATGGGGCTGTGCTTTGCGCGTCTGCCCTCCTCGTTCCTGCCGGTCGAGGATCAGGGTTACACCATCACCGACATTCAACTGCCACCCGGGGCCACCAAGAACCGTACGGTGCAGGTCGCCGAGCAACTTGAAGCGCATAACGCTGGCGAGCCCGGTATCAGTGACAGTGTGGTGATTCTCGGCTTCAGCTTCTCTGGTAGCGGGCAGAACGCGGCGCTGGCCTTTTCCACGTTGAAAGACTGGTCGCAGCGCAGCAGCGATGACGCGGCAAGCTCGATTGCCGACCGCGCCAACATCGCCCTGAGCCAGATCAAGGACGCGATGGCGTTCTCGGTACTGCCACCGCCCGTAGACGGCCTCGGTACGTCCAGCGGCTTCGAATTCCGTCTGCAGGATCGCGGCGGTCTCGGTCACGCGACATTGATGCAGGCGCGCACTGAACTGCTCGCCGCCGCCGAGAAAAGCCCGGTACTGATGAATGTGCGCGAAAGCGCGCTGGCCGAAGCGCCGCAGGTGCAACTGGAAGTAGACCGCAAGCAGGCCAATGCGCTGGGCGTGTCGTTCGCTGACATCGGCAACGTGTTGTCCACCGCCGTGGGTTCCTCCTACATCAACGACTTCCCCAATCAGGGGCGCATGCAGCGGGTGGTGGTACAGGCCGAAGGCGATCAGCGCAGTCAGGTCGATGACCTGCTGAAAATGCACGTGCGCAATAACGCCGGGCACATGGTGCCGCTGTCGGCGTTCGTTCAGGCCAAATGGACGCAAGGCCCGGCGCAACTGACCCGTTATAACGGTTATCCGGCGATTGCGATTTCCGGCGAACCGTCGCCAGGCCACAGCACCGGTGAGGCCATGGCGGAGATTGAACGGCTGGTCGCTCAAGGGCCGAAAGGTCTGGGTCAGGAGTGGACCGGGCTGTCGTTGCAGGAACGTTTGTCCGGCAGCCAGGCGCCGATCCTGCTCGGCCTGTCGTTGCTGATCGTGTTCCTGTGCCTGGCGGCACTTTACGAGAGCTGGTCGATTCCGACTTCGGTGCTGCTGGTGGTGCCGCTGGGCGTGCTCGGCGCAGTGCTGGCGGTGACCTTGCGCGGGATGCCCAACGACGTGTTCTTCAAGGTCGGGCTGATTACCATCATTGGTCTGTCGGCGAAGAACGCGATCCTGATCATCGAATTCGCCAAGAGCCTGTATGACGAGGGCCACGACCTGATCGATGCGACGTTGCAGGCAGCGCGCCTGCGTCTGCGCCCGATCGTCATGACTTCGCTGGCGTTCATCCTGGGCGTGGTGCCGCTGGCCATCGCCACCGGCGCCAGTTCGGCGAGCCAGCAGGCGATCGGTACCGGCGTGATCGGCGGGATGATCACTGCAACGCTGGCGGTGATCTTCGTGCCGTTGTTTTTCGTGGTGGTGATGAAGCTCGTGCAACGCTTTACCAAACACCACTGATCCCTGTGGGAGCGGGCTTGCCCGCTCCCACAGTGTCATTCGAAGGGTCAACTCAGTGTTCACCTCCCCCTCGCCTTTCCCGCTGAAAGACAACACCTGTCAACTCTGACAGTTATGCAGAATATCCCGCACCCTTACCCTGAAACGCCACTGACTGATCAGTGAAGCAACAGCGGCTTCAGGGCCAAGGACAGCAATCATGAACGATCAAACCAACGAGCAGCATATGAGTGCAGTTATTGAAGGCACCCATCCCCATACATTCAAAGCGAACAGAGACTGGGCAATCTCCCAGTTCGAAAATCGGTTCTGGATCCGCGCCGTTCACGATGAAAACGAGGACGGGCAAGATCAGCAAAATGACAAACCACAGCACCTCATAACGCTGAGGGTTCCCGACACTATTTCGAATGACGGCGAGGAGAACGTCCTGCAGATCGGCGGGAATACCGAGGCCATTTACGCCCGTTTCTCCAGTTGGGGAGGTCCTGTTCACCCGGCGCGTTCCGGCAAGATCAAAATTCACTACGACTGGAAAACCGCTCGTATGTACGGCGAGTATCACTTCAAAATCAGCTCCCTTGGAGAGCAGCTGGACATTATCAAAGGCATTTTTGATCTGACCGGCATTACTGACTCGGTACAAAACAAGCAATACGTAGCGACAGGCACCTTCACCGCCAATGGCGGACTTGGCGAGTTCAAAGCCGATAAGTTGAGCATCACGAAACATCAGCCGTCGCCGATTATCCCGCCCTATCTTGAAGTGAGAGCTGCGCAGGGTTCCGATATTCAGATTCGCTACACCATTTTCATCATGGGCGACTTGACAGCTGGGGAGTTTGATCTGTCGAAAAAAGATGAGGTGTACATCGTTCACAACTCGTCCAAAGGTGAGCTTTACATCTCAACGTCCGGAAAGCTGAATTTTACCGCCGACCCCACCGAGAAACTGATCACCGGCACGTTTGATGCGCAGTTCCGCGATAGCTTGGAAAATGAGGTAAACGCAAAGGGTGAATTCAATATCGAGGTCTGACAACCACCGCCCCGTGGGAGCAAGCCCGCTTGTGTCTGAGTAAGGGAATAAACTCTGGGGTGAGAGGGGTGGATGGCAAGCTGTGAGTCCGCGGTGCTTGAAGCACGAGTGGGAGCAAAGCTGCCATCCACCTTTCTACTCTGGCCCCTAAGCCCGAACAGTTGGACGAGCGCCACTCGAATCACAAGCCTGTCACACAGTGGTGCCGTTGTTCGTTGTGGTGGTGATGAAGCGCTCCAAAACGTCAGCTCCTACAAAAGCACTGCTGCGTGCGCTAAGGTTCCGGGATTGATCATCACTGTGAGTCCTCATGCGCTTTCTCGCCCGCACCCACCCTCGCCTGTCCGCCGCCGCTCTGGTGGGCCTTGCCACCGGCCTGCTGGTCCCTGCCGATTCGATCATCAGCAAAATACTGATTGGCTGGAATGCCGGCGTCTGGACCTACCTGATCCTGATGTTCTGGTTGACCGTTCGGGCGAAGGCGCCGGACGTCAAACGTATCGCCGTCATCGAAGACGAAAACGCCGGGCTGGTATTGTTCGTGGTGTGTATCGCGGCGTTGGCCAGCCTGGCCGCCATCACCCTGGAGCTGGCCGGCACCAAAGATCTGGATACCCATCGCAAACTTCTGCATTACGCGTTCACCGCCCTCACCGTCGTAGGTTCGTGGCTGGTGATCGGGGTGATTTTCAGCGTGCACTACGCCCGGCTGTTTTACACCTGGGACGGCAAGGAGCCGGCACTGCGCTTTGCCGAGGGCCTGACAACACCCAATTACTGGGACTTCCTGTATTTCTCGTTCACCATCGGGGTCGCGGTACAGACGGCCGATGTCGGCGTCGCCACTCGCGACATTCGCAAGATCGTACTGGCACAGTCATTGATCGGGTTTGTGTTCAACACGGCGATTCTGGGCTTCTCGATCAATATTGCGGCAGGGTTGTTTGGTTGAAGGTCATTCACAAACACAAGAATCGACGCCAATAAAAAATCACATAAAAACGGCGATGTATACCTGTAAAGTCTGACAGTTTACAGCTTCGTCTGGCTGGCATCTCATAGGCTATCCCGCCTGTATTGAACGGCGAGATACCCTTTGTCATGACAGCGGAGGCTGGATCTATGAACGCATTAGCAAAAGTGCCATACCAATCAGTGATGGAAGGCTCATGTACAGGAACAATCAATGTAACAGAGCCTTACAAGGCCAGCATGGTAATACTGTCTGAGGCGACCTACCCCCCGCCTCATGGTGAGGCACATGTCATGCAGGCCACACAGCGGGGGGCGGCCCCGGATTATAAAACCAAGGAAGTCACGGTTTCTTTTACCAAGGGTCTCGCGAACGACAGATATGCATTGCTTCCTGGCTCTCCTAGCGTCCAGGTAATTTTTGTCGATAGTTCTACACCGGGTACACCAATCTCCTATACCAACAACAATGGAATAGCTGAACTCGCATTCGACGCTGATAAATCCATTTTCAGTGGCATTATTAACGCCACACTCGAAAATCGGGATGAGGACACAATTAGAACCGTCAATCTGTACGTCAAATTTGAAACCCTGCCAACACCACCTATGCGGCGAATTCCGCGTCCACCGTCATCCCGCAGGGGCCCATGCTGATTGATCGACGCCAGGCCGGTTAGCCATCTAAAAGAAAAGGAGGCCGAAGCCTCCTTTTCTAATTTCCAGTATGCCGATCAGAACGTGTATCGCAAGCCCAGGGTCAATCCGGCGGGTTGACGGAAGTTCTTGCCGTCGCTGTATTCATAGTCGGCATGCATTTGCAGGTTTTTCGATACCGATGCCGCGACACCGGCTCCGACCATTCCCCGTGCCCCGGAAAGATCGTTCTTGAACACGTTGTCATTGACCTTCACTTCGTTGTTTTTGGCGAACTCATAGCCGCCACCCACCCGCAGATAAGGTTGCACTTCAACGTCATTGTTCAGTTTGAAGTTGCGACCCGCCGTCACACCCGCTTCACCGAGGAGTGAACGTGCGCGGCCACCGTCTGCCTGCAAATCGTTGTCCAGCGAAAAGTCTTTGCCCTGAATGACCACGGCCGACCACTTGGTGAAGGGCTCGACGAAATAACCGTCGTCAAGCTTGATGTGCCGACCGAATTCCACCGATCCACCGACCCCCGTGTTGTCATAGTCGCCTTTGGCCCGGGCGCCGTCGCTCAGGCTGACCTTCGCTTCGTTGCGAAACCGGTTCACTTTCAACACGGCATCGGCGTAATAACCGCTGTTTGCATCCAGCCAGGTGGCGTAAGTGCCCAGGTAGTAACTGTCGACATTACCCGACGTGCCCGCATTCAGATCGAGGTCGGACTTGCTGTGGCCGCCCATCACACCAACCAGCCACTGACCGTCCCCTACCGGCAGGGTGGTGTCAGCCCCCAGGGTGAACCCCACCTGACTCTGCCGGTAGCCGACACCGGATCCGTCAGCGATCTGATATTGATTGCCATAGGTCCGCCCCCAGGCGCCGCCCTGCCCGCCATTGAAACGCAACTCACCCATCCGGCTGCGCAACGAGGTCAGCTCGCCATACCAGGTCGGCAGAGGCGTATTGAACAGTGCCAGTACCGAGCGTGCGCCCGGGCTGACAATGCGAGAGGTCGGGTCAAGAATCCAGTCGTTGCCACTCTTGGCCAAGGCGTAGGAATACGCGCCTTGATCGACGACATTGCCCTGCAGCGAAAATTGTGCGGAGCCACCGTTGGTCTTGACCACCGTCACTGGCTGACCCGCAGGCGGTTCCGTACCGCTGCTGGCAATGAGCAATTCGTGCGAACCGCTGGCCGTGCCGGTGACGTTGAGCAAATCGGTCTGGCCGGTCGCCAGATCGGTACCCATGATGAAATGGCCGTTGCCGGACAGATTGGTCACATCCAGTTGATAGAACGCGTTGTCTGCCCCGAACTTGACCGAGCCACCATTGAGCACAAGATTTCCGACCTGGCTGTTATCCACCAGCACCCATTGTGAGTTGTCGTTGATCGTGGCGTTGGCCACGTTTCCAAGCCGGCCAGTCAGCACCGAATTGTTCTGCAAGGTCAGCCCGAACGTGCTGCCCGCCTCCGTCACGATATCGCCATTGAGTGTACTGCTGTTGACGGTCATTGAAACATCGGAACCGCCCCTGACCTCAACCAAGGTGTTATTGCCCGCCAGAAGTCTGGAGTTGGAAAGTGTCAATGTCGCGGTGGTCCGCTCGACATTAGCGAAATCCACCAGAATGGCGGAACCGTTTTTACCCTGAACAGTGGTGTTGTCCAGATTCAACGTGGCGGGTGCTACGCCTGTTACATCCAGCGCGATGAAGACACCGTTCTGAGCGCCCGTGAGGGTACTGTTTCTGGCAACGGCATCAGCACTCTGCAGCCACAGGCCATAACCCGAAGGGCCGGTTCCCTCAAGGGTCGAGTCGGCGACATTGATCAGGCTGTGGGAGGTGGCCAGGGCGCCAGCGGTCACGCCGGTGATGATGCTGTTATTGGTGATATTGGCTGTCGAGCCCGCCTGCGTGCCGAACACGCGCGCCGCCGACAGACCGATTCTGTCCGCATTGATCGTGCTGTTGTCGACGTTGCCCAGACTTGAGACAAGCTGCAAACCCGCTCGGACACCCACGCTCGACAGGTTGGCGCCGCTCAGATTCACCGTCGAGTTGTTGGTGGCACTGATACCCTGAGTTCGGCTACCAGCGTTGACATTCACCGTCGAGCGGTTGGCGGTGATTGCCAGGGTCTCGGCATTGTTGACGTTCAGCGTGGCATTTTGAGTGAGATCCCAGCGTTCGATGGCATCTCCTGTATTGACGTTCGCGGTGCCCCCTACTACGGGTGCTGCACTGGCAAAGGAAGAAATCACAAGAAATGGCAAGCACAGTCCTTTCAATGAAAAGCCACGGAACGAACGTAAATACATACTGGTCACCTGCTCCGAAAAATAAACGATCGAATACGACGAGATGCCCGGCATCTCGTTTCTGAAGGGGTGCAAGGCTATAGAGCAATTACTTTGTTATCTGTAGGACTTATCCTTTTCTCATGAGCGATAACTCTATGCACACGAAGATTAAAACGCAGATGTGAACATGAGGGCGTGAAACAAATACACGCCCCCATTGATTCACACGTCAATCAAGGACTGACTTCTTCACAAAATTTACCTTCGTTATTGACCAGGAATACGGCGTGAATGGCAGGTGTCGATTCCGGTAGAACGCTGGAGATTGCGTAGGTCAGTTTGCCCCAGCCTGCTGATACAGGTTTCAGATGAGTTGCGTATACGCCGATTTCGAACACCATATCTTTAACCGGATCCGGAACCGGTTGGTCAACAACTTGCACGCGGGTTCCCGGAATAGGAACGGTAGCGTTTTCATCCGAGAACCCTTCCCAAGTCAAAGTCACTGTGCGCCCGACAACCATTGAAGGACTTTGCGGCACAGTCACTTTGAGATTGCGTCGAGTAGTACCATCCCCATTCGGCGGGAAGTTCAATGTCTGGCAGGAAATCCGGTTCCTTACCAGATCACTTACCACCGGGGCCGGCAAGTCGATTTTTGTGATGTCTACAACAACATCCTGTTCTTTCGAAAATACCGGGTTGTTCCCGCCAATCCGGGAAAGTTTCCACTTGATCTTGATAGTTGCGTTTTGTTTCAACTCGATAACACTCCATGGCACCGGAACAGGCCCCAGTTCCGTTCCCTCATCGCCAGGCTGCAACAGGATATCCGGCGTTAACGCTACATCGTCATAAAACACGGTGACTGACAGCGCGGTTTCGGCAGGAGGAGCGGCATAGAGTTTTACGAAGATTTCCGCATCCTTGCCATAGTCGTTATCGTCGAGGATGTTATCGACGCCTTGAGAAGAAACCAGTCGTGGCAAATCAAAGTTCGGGTTGACGTCGCTCGGCTCATCGGGATTGTCGGGGCCATCCTGGAAGATATCGACTTCGATATCGGTGTCTTCCGTGGCAATCGGCGCGCCAGCTCCCCGGAACATTTCGTAACGGACATTAGTTGGGACAGGCACGTCAGTGACACCGTATTCTGCTTTGATGATTGCGTAATCCACCGGAAAGACCAGCGTCGTATTGGTGCCCACAGGCTGCTCGGAACCTGCTTGCGTTTTGCCCCAATATACCCGGATGGAGTCGGAAGGCGCGCTGGGCTGGGGAACGGGCACTTCGACAGTGACCCCAAGCATGCAATCCGCCACATCAATCAGGGTATCGCCATCCGTGCCATCCGCCAGCGGAACATCAGGTTTCTTCGGCACAGGGGGAGCAAGGTGCCGGACCACTCGCGTGTTTTGTTTTGACCTGTGACTGATATTGCCTACCCGATCCTTGACTATGAATCTCAGCTCATTCACCCCATCCTTCAGAGCATTGAGAATACTGAGAGGAATGTTGATTAGCCCGCTCGCCGGAACAGTCACATCTTTCAGAACGGGTGTGGCATAGGCCGGATCGTTCGTGATGCCAAAGTAGATATCACAAACGTCTGTCGCTTCGGCATTGAACGTTGCGAGCGTGATTCTGACGTCGATACCGCCAGGGTGGGCGCCCAGGTAGGCATCATCGATCTCCTGACTGGGTGGCAAATCTGCGGGAAAAATGATCGCGGGTGGCGACAGGTCCGAGGCTGGTGACTTGATCTGGTAAGGCTTGGTCTTGTCGATGCGGTATTGGGTGATATCGGCGTCAGTCGGGTTAGCACCTCCGGCATAGATGATGTATTCAAGGTCATATTCGGTGGGCGTTTCCGGTGTTGGCAACTCTACAAGTCGGGCCAGTGGTATCGCGAGCGGCAGGGGCCAGGTGCGATTGGCAATTGGACCCAGAGGATGATCGAGTAAAAGCGTGATAGGGGTTGTACCACCATTGACGTATAGATTGACGTCCAGCGTATCGTTCGCGAATTCGTCAGGCGGCTGAGGAATCGTATACGGCAGGTTTGCATTCAACTTCGAAATCGGAATACGCCCATCTCCAGGAATTCTGTCGGCAATAGTGGCACCGGGCAAATTCGATGGGCCGTTACCTTGCAACCGAACCTGTTTGTTGAAGGCAGTATTTCTTACTCTGGTGTTCATGACGTGATCTCCGTTTCTCATGCATAAAGGCACCTTATCCGGCGAGACGCGAAAGTCGGTGCTAGGGTTTGACGCTTTGTACCAATACTTTCAAGGACCGCACGGCAAGTTTTCACCGGGAATTATCCGGTCAATCTTGACCACTCCACTGTTTGAGGACCCGATCAATCTGAAACCACGATAAATTGAATAACCGGCCTTGCCCGATGCATCCTTTTTCATAGGTTCTATATGCGGCACAAATGGCTCTACCGTGATAGAGAAACCGACAGCAATTTCCTGCGCACTCAACAGTGTTTTGTCGATTCGTTTGTAAGTACCCGGGATGACAGTTCCACTGCCATTCAGAGTTGAATAACCGGACCATTCCACTGCACAGACATCACCAATCTGACAAAAAGCTGGCAGTGGCGGTACCTTGACCTCAATCCCGTTCCAGACTGGAGGGTTGGAACTGCAATTGAGATACCCCCATATATTGGCTGCGGGGAAATCCGGCGCGGGCAGATTGACCGGAACGGGAGTGTGATCGATGGTTAAAGTTCGAGAAGCAGAGTAAGCGGGATTACCTACAAAGTTTTGTGTCTCATAAGACAACTCCACGATGCCATCATTGATCAGAAACTGTGGACCGATGGGAATAATGATCTCGGGCGCTGTAATAGGCGATGTATAAGTCGTTGTAGAAATAAACTCGACAACACCGTTTCGTGTCAGCCGAACAATCAGAGTATCTTGCTCTCCGGGTGGGGACTGTTGCGGCCATACAGGAATAATGACCTCAATACCATTCTGCAGGAGATCAGGCGGAATGTTCCCGGCAGGATCGCTTTCCGGGATACCACGAACCTGCGGAGCGTCATAGACGAGAATATTGTCAGGCATGTCATTCCCCGTTGATTTCCAGAGTGGTACTGGAATCAATTAGGCGCCAATTCTCGGCATCGACCAACTGTCAGATCTGACAGGTAAAACGACCGTCTGTCAGATTTCTTCTGATCACTCGCCACATATCCCTGTTGACGTAGCGCGGCTGATGAGGTTTCCTGAAACCGGTTTCACAGTATAAAAACAAGGCCCGCCTACATGAACGACTTCTCCGCCGCCCAGCGCAGCCGCGTGACCATGCTTGATGTCGCCGAACGCGCCGGCGTCTCCAAGGCCAGCGTCTCGCGCTTTATCGGCGACGACCGCGCCCTGCTCTCCGAAGCTATTGCCCTGCGTATCGAGCAAGCGATCAGTGAGCTGGGTTATCGCCCGAACCAGATGGCCCGTGGCCTGAAACGCGGGCGCACCCGCCTGATCGGCATGCTGGTGGCCGATATCCGCAACCCTTATTCTATTGCCGTGATGCACGGGGTGGAAACCGCCTGCCGTGCGCACGGTTACAGCCTGGTGGTATGCAACACCGACCGCGACGATGAGCAGGAGCGCCAGCATTTGGCGCTGTTGCGCTCGTACAACATCGAAGGGCTGATCGTGAACACCCTCGGCCATCACCGTGAAGAACTCCACGAACTGCACCGCGAGATGCCGTTGGTACTGGTGGACCGCAAGGTGGAAGGCCTGGACAGCGACATGGTCGGGCTGAACAACCCGCAAGCCATCGAGATGGCGCTGGAGCATCTTCAGCATCGTGGCTATCGCGATGTGCTGCTGGTAACCGAACCGTATGACGGCACCAGTTCGCGGATCGAGCGGGTCAGCAGTTTTCAGGCGCAAATTGCCCGGCGCTCCGGGTTGACCGGCGTCGTACTGGAAACCGACGACGCACTCGCCACTCATCTGCAAACCTTTTTAACCACACCAGCGACCGGACCTAAAGCCCTGTTCTGCGCCAACGGCGTGGCGGCGCTGGCCTGCACCCTGGCCTTGCGCGAAATCGGTTGCCGGTTGTTCGAGGATGTCGGGCTGATTGCCCTGGATGATCTGGATTGGTACCCGTTGGTGGGCAGCGGGATTACCGCCCTCGCCCAGCCGACGGCCGAGATTGGCGCGCGGGCGTTTGAGTGTTTGCTCAAGCGCTTGCGAGGGGATGTCGAGGTAGCGCGCAGGGTGGATTTTGCGCCGGTGTTGGTTGAGCGGGGTTCTACCAGAAGGATTGGTGGTGTTTGAGCTGACGCCTTCGCTGGCAAGCCAGCTCCCACAGGGTTTTGTGGTGTCAATGCAATCTATCCAGCCCCCCAGAAAATTGTGGGAGCTGGCTTGCCAGCGATGAGGCCCGAAAGGCCATCACAGAACCACCTGATATTTTTTTGAACAAAAATGAAACCGGTTTCAGAGGTAGATAACAATGAATAAACCTGCCGTTTCCATCAGCCTGTCCAGCTACGGCGCCGAGCTCGTGCGCCAGCGCGGCCAAGACTTCTTCATCGATGTGCTGGCCGCTGCTGGCGCTGATCGCATCGAGTGGCGCGAAGAGTTGCTGACCCGCGAAGTGCCCGAGCAACTGCACGCCGCCGCCCAGGCGCAGGGCCTGCAAAGCATTTATTCGTCGCCGAGCGAACTGTGGCTCGCCGGGCAGGCACGGCCCAATCCGGAGCTGATCAACGCCCTGCAACACGCAGAGGCATTCGGCTCGAAATGGCTGAAAGTCTCGCTCGGTTACTTCACCGACAACTGTGATTTGCAGGCGCTGAAACAGCTGCTCGGCGCCAGCCCGGTGCAGTTGCTGGTGGAAAACGACCAGACCTTGCAGGGCGGCCGCATCGAGCCGTTCCAGCGTTTTTTCGCGGCGGTGGAGCAGCATGATTTGCCAATCAAGATGACCTTCGACATCGGCAACTGGCAGTGGCAGGACCAGTCCGCCGCCAACGCCGCACGCCTGCTCGGACGCCACGTCGGCTACGTGCATTGCAAAGCGGTAGCGCGCCGCGCCGACGGCAAACTGGTCGCCGTACCACCGGCCGTCAGCGACCTGCATTTGTGGGAACAACTGCTGCGGCACATGGCCCACGGCGTTATGCGTGCCGCCGAATACCCGTTGCAGGGCGATGATCTGGTGGCACTGACCACCGAACATGTCGCCGCCCTCGCCCGCCTCGGCCAATCGCGTCTGGAGCCTGCCCATGTCTGAGATCGATATTCTGTCGTTCGGCGAAACCATGGCGATGCTGGTCGCCGAACAGACCGGTGATCTGGCTGCCGTCGAGCACTTTCACAAACGCATTGCCGGCGCCGACAGCAACGTGGCGATCGGCCTGTCGCGCCTGGGTTTCAATGTGGCGTGGCTGAGCCGGGTCGGCGCCGATTCCCTCGGACGCTTCGTGGTCCAGACCTTGATCGAGGAAGGTCTGGATTGCAGTCACGTCGCAGTCGACAGCGCGCATCCGACCGGTTTCCAGTTCAAGTCGCGTAACGACGATGGCAGCGATCCGCAAGTCGAGTATTTCCGCCGTGGCTCGGCGGCCAGTCATCTGTCACCGCTGTCGATCAGTGACAGCCTGCTGAGCGCCCGCCACCTGCACGCCACCGGGATTCCACCGGCACTGTCGGCGAGCGCCCGGGAAATGTCTTGCGAGCTGATGACGCGCATGCGCCATGCCGGGCGCAGCGTGTCGTTCGACCCCAATCTGCGCCCAAGCCTGTGGGCCTCTGAGCAAGAGATGATCCGCGAGATCAACCGCCTCGCCGCCCTCGCCCACTGGGTGCTGCCGGGTTTGAGCGAGGGTCGGTTGCTGACCGGATTCGAAGACCCGGCGGATATCGCGGCGTTTTATCTCGATCAGGGTGCCGAAGCCGTGGCGATCAAACTCGGGCCGCAAGGTGCCTATTACCGCACGCAACTGGATCAGGGTTTTGTCGCCGGGGTACCGGTGGCCAACGTGGTCGACACCGTGGGTGCGGGGGACGGATTTGCCGTCGGCATGATCAGTGCCCTGCTGGAGCATCAGAGTTTTGCCGAGGCGGTGCAACGCGCCAACTGGATTGGCAGTCGGGCGGTGCAGAGTCGCGGGGATATGGAGGGGTTGCCGACCCGGTGCGAGCTCTCCAGCGAATTCGAGGCCGCCATCGCTGGCAAGCCAGCTCCCACAGGGTTCGGCGGTGGGAATGCAATAGTCGACTTACCCGAGATACATGTGGGAGCTGGCTTGCCAGCGATGAGGCCCGCTCAGACAACCGATTAATTGAACCTGCTGCGACAAAAACAACAAGCTCAGGAGCAACACCATGAAAACTGCAACCCTCGCCGCCCGCCGCTGGTGGTACATCATGCCGATCGTGTTCATCACCTACAGCCTGGCGTATCTGGATCGCGCCAACTACGGCTTCGCCGCCGCCTCCGGCATGGCTGCCGACCTGATGATCACCCCGGGCCTGTCTTCATTGCTCGGGGCGCTGTTCTTCCTCGGCTACTTTTTCTTCCAGGTGCCGGGAGCGATCTACGCGCAAAAGCACAGCGTGAAAAAGCTGATTTTCTTCAGCCTGATTTTCTGGGGCGGCCTCGCCACCCTGACCGGGGTGGTGTCCAACGCCTACTGGCTGATCGTCATCCGCTTCATGCTCGGCGTGGTCGAAGCCGCGGTGATGCCGGCGATGCTGGTTTACCTGTGCCACTGGTTCACCCGTGCCGAACGCTCGCGGGCCAACACTTTTCTGATCCTCGGCAACCCGGTGACCATGCTGTGGATGTCGGTGGTTTCCGGCTATCTGGTGCAGCACTTCAGTTGGCGCTGGATGTTCATCATCGAAGGCTTGCCGGCGGTGATTTGGGCGTTTATCTGGTGGAAACTGGCCGATGATCGTCCGGCTCAGGCCAAGTGGCTGAGCGACCAGGAAAAGCACGATCTGGAAAGCGCCCTCGCCGCCGAACAGGTCGGGATCAAAGCGGTGAAAAACTACGCCGAAGCGTTCCGTTCGCCGAAGGTGATCATTCTGGCGCTGCAGTTTTTCTGCTGGAGCATCGGCGTCTACGGCTTCGTGCTGTGGCTGCCGTCGATCCTCAAGGCCGGCGCGCAAATGGACATGATCGAAGCCGGCTGGCTGTCGGCGCTGCCGTATCTGGCGGCGGTGATCGGCATGCTCGCAGTGTCGTGGGGTTCGGACAAACTGCAAAAACGCAAACGCTTCGTCTGGCCGCCACTGCTGATCGCCTCCATTGCGTTCTACGGCTCCTACGCCCTGGGCGCCGAGCATTTCTGGTGGTCGTACACGCTGCTGGTGATCGCTGGCGCCTGCATGTACGCACCGTACGGGCCGTTCTTCGCCATCGTTCCGGAAATCCTCCCGGCTAACGTTGCCGGTGGGGCCATGGCGCTGATCAACAGCATGGGTGCGCTGGGTTCGTTCGGCGGCTCGTATCTGGTCGGTTATCTGAACAGCTCCACCGGTTCGCCCGGCGCTTCGTACCTGCTGATGAGCGGCGCGTTGCTGCTGTCGGTGGTGCTGACGATTTTTCTCAAGCCCGGCGCCAGTGACCGCGTCGTGGCCAAAGCCGTTGCCACGCGTCCTGTGCCAGCGCATTCCTGAAAGGATTTTTCGTCCATGAAAAAGCAAGTCGTGCTGTACAAGAAACTCTCGCCGGCGCTGATGACGCGTCTGCAGCAACAGTGTGACGTGACACTGATCGAAAGCCTCGACGCCGACGGCTTGATGAAACTGCGCGACGCCCTGCCCGGCGCCCACGGTTTGCTCGGCGCCAGCCTGAAACTCGACGCTGCGTTGCTCGACCTCGCGCCGCAACTGCAAGCGATTGCCAGCGTTTCGGTGGGTGTCGACAACTACGACATCGACTATCTGACGCGGCGCAAGATCCTCCTGAGCAACACTCCGGACGTGCTCACCGAAACCACCGCCGACACCGGTTTCGCCTTGATCCTCGCCACCGCCCGGCGCGTGGTGGAGCTGGCGAACATGGTGCGCAGCGGCCAGTGGCATCGCAACATCGGCCCGGCGCATTTCGGCACCGATGTGCATGGCAAGACCCTGGGCATCATCGGCATGGGCCGCATTGGCGAAGCGTTGGCGCAGCGCGGGCATTTCGGTTTTGGCATGCCGGTGCTGTATCACAGCCAGTCGCGCAAACCGGCAGTCGAGGCGCGTTTCGACGCGCAGTACCGCAGCCTTGAGGCGCTGCTGCAAGAGGCGGACTTCATCTGCCTGACCTTGCCGCTGACTGCGCAGACCGAAGGTTTGATCGGCGCCGAGCAGTTTGCGCTGATGCGCCCCGAGAGCATTTTCATCAACATCTCGCGGGGCAAAGTGGTGGATGAAGCGGCGCTGATCGACGCGTTGCGCCATCAGCGGATTCGCGCAGCGGGGCTGGATGTGTTCGAGCGTGAGCCGCTGAATCATGATTCGCCGTTGTTGCAGCTGAATAATGTGGTGGCAACCCCGCACATGGGCTCGGCGACGCATGAGACGCGCGAGGCGATGGCACGGTGTGCGGTGGACAATCTGCTGGCGGCTTTGGCTGGGGAGAAGCCGGTGAATCTGGTGAATCCGGCGGCTTGGCAGGGCTGATATCTTCAGTGCCTGTTCTGAACAAATCGCTGGCAAGCCAGCTCCCACAGGTTATTCAGTGTTCATTACATTTCAGAACGACACAAAACCCTGTGGGAGCTGGCTTGCCAGCGATGAGGCCGGGACAGGCCCCACAAAACTGTCAGGCACTACGCGCCTGAAGAAGCTGCACCGCACACAACGCAATCCGCGCACAGGCATCCGCCAGCTGCACCCGATCCAGCACCAGCCCGATGCGAATATGCCCCGCCGCACTTGGCCCGAACGCCTCCCCCGCCAGCACCGACACGCCGTACCCTTCCAGCAGCCGCTCGGCAAACGCCTGCGCGCCATACCCGGTCTGGCGTACATCGACCATCACGAACATCCCGCCATCCGGGCGAATCGGCTGCAGCCCCGGGCAGCCGCGCAAGCGTTCGCACACCAGATCCCGGCGCAACCGATATTCCTCGCGCATCTGCGTCACCTCCGGCAGATCGCTTGCCAACGCGACTTCCGCTGCTTTCTGCACGAAGTCCGGCAGGCCGAAGAGCATGCTCAACGACAGGTTCACCAGATGCTCGGCCAAGGCTTTCGGCCCGATCGACCAGCCGATACGCCAGCCGGTCATGGCGTGGGATTTCGACAGGCTGTTGATGGTCGCCGTGCGTTCGGCCATGCCCGGTAGACTCGCCGGGCTGATATGTTCGCCCTCGTACAGCAGATCGCTGTAGACCTCGTCACTGATCAGCCACAAATCGTGGCGCACGCACAGCGCCGCCAGTTCCTGCCAGATCAGCAGGGACAGGCTTGCGCCAGAGGGATTGTTGGGACTGTTTAGCAGCATCGCGCGGGTCTTTGGCGTGATCCGCGCGGCAACATCGGCGGGATCAACGCGAAAACCGTTCTCCGGCCTGACCGGCACCGGCACCACCGTCGCACCGCAGGCGCCGAACACGCCCTCGTAGGTGACGTACATCGGCTCGGCGACGATCACTTCGTCACCCGGATCCAGCAGGCATTGCGCCACCGAATACACCGCGCATTGCGCGCCGGGCAGCACGATCACGTGCTCGGCATCCACCACCTGACCGCTGCGCCGCTGGTGGCGGGCAGCGATCAATTTACGCAGCGCCAAGCGGCCACGCACCTCCGAATAATGCGTATCGCCAGCCAGCAGGCTATCGATGGCGCCGTGGATGATCGGCAGCGGCGTGTCGAAATCCGGATCGCCCACGCTCAGCAGCAGGATATCGACACCCTCGGCGCGCATCTCCAGCGCTCGGTCATGAATCTGCCAGGCCGCTGCTCCCTCCCCGGCGATGCGTTGGGTCAAGGCTGAATAGCGCATGCACGTCTCCTGATTGCGCGGTCTCCAGCCTTCACCCTAGGTCAAATCACAAACCGCGCCACCATGGCATTCAAATCCACTGCCAGACGCGACAGTTCATGGGTGGCGGCGCTGGTCTGGTTGGCCCCGGCAGCCGATTGGGTGGCCAGGTCGCGAATATTGACCAGGTTGCGATCAACTTCACGGGAGACCTGCGCCTGTTCTTCCGAGGCGCTGGCGATCACCAGGTTGCGCTCGTTGATCTGATGGATCGACTGGGTGATCTGTTCCAGCGCCACACCGGCGGCGCGGGCCATTTCCAGGGTGGTCTGGGTGCGCTGGTTGCTTTGCTGCATCGACGAAACCGCTTCACCCGTGCCGTTCTGGATGCCGGCGACCATTTTTTCGATTTCCTGGGTCGATTGCGCGGTGCGATGGGCCAAGGCGCGCACCTCGTCCGCTACTACGGCGAAACCGCGTCCGGCCTCACCGGCACGCGCCGCTTCGATCGCCGCGTTGAGCGCCAGCAGGTTGGTCTGTTCGGCGATGGCGCGAATCACGTCGAGCACCTTGCCAATGTCGCGGCCCTGCGCGGCGAGGCCTTCGATCATTTGCGCGGTGTTCTGCACGTCGTGGGTCATGGTCTGGATCGCGTCGACGGTTTTCACCACCTGGTCGCGACCTTCGCGAGCGGCCTGGGTCGACTGGTTCGAGGCTTCGGAGGTCGACACCGCGTTGCGTGCGACTTCTTCCACAGCGGCGGTCATCTCGTTGACGGCGGTGGCAGCCTGCTCGATTTCATCGTTCTGCTGCTGCAGACCACGGGAAGCCTCTTCGGTGACCGCGCTAAGCTCTTCGGCAGCAGCGCCAAGTTGCGTGGCGGAGCCGGCGATCTGTTCGATGGTTTTGCGCAGGTTGGTCTGCATCAGGGCCAGCGCTTCGAGCAGGCGGGCCGGTTCGTCCTTGCCGTCGACTTCAATGGTTTTGCTCAGGTTGCCGCCGGCAATGGTTTGCGCCGCCAGCACTGCACGGTTCAGCGGGGTAACGATGCTGCGGGTCAGCAGCAGGGCCAACAGCACCGTCGCCAAAGCGGCAACCACCGCGACAATGACGATGCCGGTGATGGCGCTGTCGTAGTGCTCGCCCGCTTGAGCGGACGCGTCTTTCGCACCGGCGGCGTTGATCGCAATCAGTTTGTTGAGCTGCTCGCCCATCTGATCGGTGCCGTCCTTGATTCGCGTATTGATCAGGGTGCGCATCTCCTCGACCTTGTCCTGACGCGACAGCTCCATCATCTGGTTTTGCGCTTGCAGATAGTTCTCCAGCGTCGCGGCGAACGCTTTGTATTGCGCCAGCTCTTCGCTACCGGCGGGCAACGCGGCATAACTGGCCTGAGCACTGCGCACCTTGTCCACCAGCACGCCGATGCGCGTTTGCGCTTCTTGCAGACCTGCCGGGTCGCGGTTGACCAGAATCCGGAACGACAGGATCCGCAGGCGCAAAACGTTTTCCGTCACCACGCCAAGGTAGGTCACGCTGGGCAGTTGATTGGTCTCCATGTCGATGGAGGTCTGGCGAATGGTCGTCATGCGGTTGACGGCGAACACGCCAAGAACGATCACCAGCAAGGCAATAAAGGCAAAACCGAGGAAGGCACGGGGCGCGATATTCAGGTTACGCAAGGACATGGTTGGACTCTCGGGTAGAGGTAACTGCGAGCGTCCTTGCCGTCATCACTGGACCTTGGGGCGGTTTCAGTGTGGCGTCACTGTTCGAGGGAATCTGTGTGCGCCTGATCTCTGTATCGGCTGGGCTTTAGGAAGATTTGGTGTAAAGCGAAAATATTTTTCAAGGTGTTTCAGCACTGAAACACCGTTGAAGCTTGCCCTACTTCTGTGGCGAGGGAGCTTGCTCCCGCTGGGCTGCGAAGCGGCCCTATAACCTGCCACCACGTATCATCAGTTTCACCGCATCAGGCAGGTTGACGACTGCTGCGCAGCCGAGCGGGAGCAAGCTCCCTCACCACAACATCTTCAGGGCGTCAGCTATTGAGTTTGGCCATCTGCCAGACCCGGGCAATGTCAGCCGCGCGCTCACGCAACAAACGCGGAGCCTCGGCGCAGGCCTGTTCGAGGGTCATCGGGCCGCTGGTCACGGCGAAGGCCGCATCGATGCCGTGCTCGTAGAGTTCCTGATAACCCTCGCCCAGGGTGCCGGCGATGACAATCACCGGGACATCGTGTTGCTTGGCAATCCGCGCCACGCCGAACGGGGTCTTGCCGCGCAGGGTTTGCGCGTCGAACCGCCCTTCGCCGGTGATCACCAGATCGGCGCCGTTGACCGCTTCGGCCAGCCCGACCAACTCGGCCACCACTTCAACGCCGGCCTGAAATTGCGCACCGAGAAACGCCTTCGCCGCAAAACCCAGTCCACCCGCTGCACCGCTGCCCGGCTCATCGCGAACGTCCTTGCCCAACGCCTGCGCGCAGAGTTCGGCGAAGTGGCCCAGCGCCTGATCCAGTTGCTGCACCTGTGCCGGTGACGCGCCCTTTTGCGGGCCGAAAATCGCCGAGGCGCCGTGCGGGCCGCACAGCGGATTGTTGACGTCCGCGGCGATGTCGAAGCGCACTTGGGCCAGACGCGAATCCAGATCACTCAGATCCAGATGGGCCAATTGCGCCAAGGCAAGACCACCCGGCACCAGTGGCTGGCCTTGCGCATCGAACAATTTCAAACCGAGCGCCTGCATCGCGCCGGCGCCGCCGTCGTTGGTGGCGCTGCCGCCAATCGCCAGAATCACCCGTTGCGCACCGGCATCCAGCGCGGCGCGAATCAGTTCACCGGTGCCGAAGGTGCTGGTGATGCAGGCATCGCGCTGCCCTGTGGGTACCAATTGCAAACCACTGGCCTCGGCCATTTCGATGATCGCGGTGTGGTTGTGTGGCAGCCAGCCCCACGCGGCATCGACCGGTGTGCCCAACGGCCCGCGTACGCGGGTGCGGCGCAGCTCGCCTTCACACGCGGCAAGAATCGACTCCACCGTGCCCTCGCCACCGTCGGCCATCGGGCACTTGACCAATGTCGCCTGCGGCCAGACTTGCGCCAGCCCCAGGGCAATGGCCTCGGCAACGCCTTGGGCACTCAGGCTGTCCTTGAACGAATCGGGGGCGATGACGATCTTCATGCGAATTCTCCAGTTCCAATGCCCCTCATGCTGCCAGTCGGCATGCGCATTGACGCCTGTCCGCTGCACAAGGGCGGTAGGCGTTTATTGTTCATTTCTACAAAGACCTTGGGCTTGATGCCGAATGTTCTGGCCTCATCGCTGGCAAGCCAGCTCCCACAAGGATCTTCAGTGGCTACAAAACTTGTAATCACCTTGTAAACCTGTGGGAGCTGGCTTGCCAGCGATGGCGGCCGCAAGAACAACTCATACAGCTAGATCAGTCTGCGGCAGCAATTGCACCCCAAGGTACAACGCCAACATCCCGTCCAGCCGCAGCGGATCCACCCCGCTGATCTCGGCAATCCGCTCCATCCGGTAACGCAGGCTGTTGCGATGAATGCCCAATGCATCGGCACACGCCTGACTCTGCCCATCGTGTTCACACCAACTGCGCAGGGTCGCGAGCAACTGGCCGTTGCCATCCTTGGTGATGACCTTGCGCAACGGTTTGAGCAATTCATCCAGCGCATCATCGTTGCGATGGCGCCAGAGCATCACCGGCAAGCGATAGCGGTTGAGGGTCAGCAAACGCGAGTGCGGCAGCACATCCCGGCCATAGGCAAGCAAATCGCCGACCCGCCGATAGCAACGGCGTAACCCGGCCAGCCCATCCGCCTGCCCACCCACAGCGATGCGCAGAATGTTCCAGCCGAGGCCATCAAGCTTTTCCAGCAGACGATCATGTTCAACCGTCTGACTTGCGGGCCGGCACCACAGCAGCGATGACTTGGCCGAACTCACGCACCAACTGTCCGGGTAGCGCGAGGTCAGCCAGGCGCTCAAGGCCTCGACGGTCTGCCCCGGCCCGTGCTCCAGACCCAGCTCGAACAGATACGGCACCCGGGTCAATTGCGGCTTGAGCCCCAGTTGCTGCGCCTCATCGACCAGCCGCGGCGAGTCGCCGGCGTCGCTCAACAGCAACGCCAACAGGTCATCGCAACGCTGGCGTCGCCATTGCTGCTCGGCCTGCTGGTTGCGCTGGCCGACGAGCATTTCGGCGGTCATGCGCACCAGTTCGGCGTAGGTGCGCAGTTGCTCCGGTTCGCCGGTGATGCCAAGTACGCCGATCAACCGCTGATCGAGCAGCAGCGGCAGGTTGATCCCCGGCTGCACGCCCTTCAAATGCACGGCGGTTTGCGCGTCGATCTCCACCACCCGCCCGTTGGCCAGCACCAGTTGCGCACCTTCGTGACGGGTGTTGATGCGCTCCGGCTCGCCGCTGCCGAGGATCAGCCCCTGGCTGTCCATGACGTTGACGTTGTAGGGCAAAATGGCCATGGCCCGGTCGACGATATCCTGAGCGAGGTCGTGATCGAGTTCGAACATGATCGGCAAAATCCTTAAGCAGCGGCGGCGGACGGTTGTTCACCCGCACAGGGTCTGGCGGCAAACCCTGTGCTCAGGCACAAAGACAATCCGGCCACAGGTGGCCGAGACTCTCGGGGCGATCAACGTTAACCTGTGCATCGCAAAAAATCATAATAAAGAGAGAGCCGCTATGTCGCAGAGCGCCGCAGCTACCCAGACCATCGATGACGGTAAAAACGCCGTCTACAAACGCATCACCCTGCGTTTGATCCCCTTCATCTTCATCTGCTACCTGTTCAACTACCTCGACCGGGTCAACGTTGGCTTCGCCAAACTGCAGATGCTCGACGCACTGAAGTTCAGCGAAACCGTGTACGGCCTCGGTGCCGGGATCTTCTTCATCGGCTACGTGCTGTGCGGCGTGCCGAGCAATCTGGCCTTGACCCGATTCGGCCCGCGCCGCTGGATCGCGCTGATGATGATCACTTGGGGCACGCTGTCGACCTGTCTGTTGTTCGTCACCACCCCGACCCAGTTCTACACCCTGCGCCTGTTCACTGGCGCCGCCGAAGCCGGGTTCTTCCCCGGTGTGGTGCTGTACCTCTCGCAGTGGTTCCCGACGTTCCGCCGTGGGCGGATCATGGCACTGTTCATGTCGGCGATCCCGGTGTCCGGTTTGCTCGGCAGTCCGTTTTCCGGCTGGATTCTCAATCACTTCGCCGCAGGCCAGGGCGGTCTGGCCGGCTGGCAGTGGATGTTTCTGCTGCAAGGCATTCCAACGGTCATCCTCGGCGCCCTCGCCTATTTCCTGCTGAGCGACAGCTTTGCCAACGCCAAGTGGCTGAGCCCGCATGAGCGCGCGGTGCTCGAGGCGGATCAGGCCGAAGACCTGGCGAACAAGCCGAAAACCACTTCCGACTCGCTGCTCGCGGTGTTCAAGAACCCGGCGATCTGGGCATTCGGCCTGATCTACTTCTGCATCCAGAGCGGCGTGTACGCGATCAACTTCTGGCTGCCGTCGATCATCAAGAACCTCGGCTTCAGTGACAACCTGGTGATCGGCTGGCTGAGCGCGATCCCCTATCTGCTGGCGGCGGTGTTCATGTTGCTGGTCGGGCGTTCGGCAGACTTGCGCAAAGAACGGCGCTGGCACTTGGTGGTGCCGATGTTGATGGGCGCGCTCGGTCTGCTGATTGCGGTGAACTTCGCCGCCAACCCGGCCATCGCCATTCTCGGCCTGACCATCGCGACCATGGGCGCGCTGACCGGACTGCCGATGTTCTGGCCGGTGCCGACCGCCCTGTTGAGCGCGGGCGCGGCGGCCGGTGGTCTGGCGTTGATCAACTCGATGGGGCAAATGGCCGGTTTCCTCAGCCCGTACCTGGTGGGTTGGGTCAAGGACAGCACCGGTTCGACCGATGCGGCGTTGTATTTGCTGGCGGGTGTGATCGTTGGCGGCAGCTTGCTGGCGTTGCGCATGACGCGGACGTTGCGCGCGTAATCACGCTTCAAGAGCAAAAGATCGCAGCCTGCGGCAGCTCCTACATGGAAATACGCGTTTTCCTGTAGGAGCTGCCGCAGGCTGCGATCTTTTTACGATGCCCGAGCAAACTCAGGTACTGCAGGCAGGTCGCTCAGCCGATAATTCACTTTGCCCCGTGGGATGCTTCTGGTATTTGATTGGAGCTTTCCCACCCGATAAAAGGATTTCGGCATGAGCTATCGCACACTGGGGCACTCAGGGTTGCAGGTGTCCACCCTCACCCTCGGCACGATGATGTTTGGCGAGCAGACCAGCGCTGAAGATTCGCTGCGCATCATCGACAAGGCCTGGGATCAGGGCATCAATTTCATCGACACCGCCGACGTCTATACCAACGGCCGCTCGGAAGAAATCGTCGGCGAGGCGATTGCCCGCCATCGGCACGAATGGGTGTTGGCGACCAAGGTCGGGTTCGGCCCGGTGGATGGTGTGCCGAACCGCAGCGGCTTGAGCCGCAAGCACATCTTCAATGGTCTGGAGGCCAGCCTGACGCGCCTCGGCACCGACTATCTCGACATCTATTACCTGCACCGCGAAGACCACAACACGCCGCTGGAAGTCACTGTGTCGGCGATTGGCGATCTGATTCGCCAGGGCAAGATTCGTTACTGGGGCTTGTCGAATTATCGAGGCTGGCGCATTGCCGAGGTGATCCGTATCGCCGACAACCTCGGCGTTGATCGCCCGGTCATCAGCCAGCCGCTGTACAACATCGTCAACCGTCAGGCCGAGACCGAACAGATCACCGCCGCGCAGACCTATGGCCTCGGCGTGGTGCCTTACAGTCCGCTGGCTCGCGGCGTGCTCAGCGGCAAATACGCGCCCGACGTAACCCCGGACGCCAACAGCCGCGCCGGGCGTCAGGACAAGCGCATTCTGGAAACCGAATGGCGGGTGGAATCGCTGCGCATCGCCCAGCAGATTCAGCAGTACACGCAAGGCCGTGGGGTCGGGATTGTCGAATTCGCGATTGCCTGGGTGCTGAACAACAGCGCGGTGACTTCGGCGATTGTCGGACCGCGCACCGAACAGCAGTGGGATGCCTACACCAAGGCGCAGGCGGTGCAGATCACGGCAGAGGATGAAGCGTTTATCGACTCGCTGGTAACACCGGGGCACGCGTCGACGCCGGGGTTCAACGATGTGAGCCATTTTGTGTCGGGCCGTAGACCGCGTTCGGCGTGAGATCGCTGCCCTCACCCTAGCCCTCTCCCGGGGGAGAGGGAACCGATCGGGGAATATTGAAGCTACGCTTTTGCCTGAAGCTGTTGTGTTGAATCCATAATCGACTCGGACTTTCACATCGCTGAATGTCGCGAGACCCTGCGGTCAGTCCCCTCTCCCTCTGGGAGAGGGTTAGGGTGAGGGGCTTTTGGGTTCATGTAGGAAATATTGGCCACCCCGACCAATATTCAGCACAAAAACCACGTATCCTGCGCGCCCTGTTTGATCACCCATCCGCGAGGACAGTTTGTCTAAAGGTATCGCTCTATCGGTTTCAGCCTCGGTGCTGTTTGCCGTCATGTATTACTACACTTCGCTGCTCACCCCATTGAGCGGCGTGGAAATCTTTGGCTGGCGGATGCTGCTGACCGTGCCGTGCATGACCGTGTTCATGCTGGTGTCGGGGGAATGGCGGCGGGTGCTGGAACTGTTGCGCAAGGTGGCGGGCTATCCAAAGCTGATCGGCGGTCTGATCGTTTCGTCGGGCTTGCTCGGCGTGCAGTTGTGGTTGTTCATGTGGGCGCCGCTCAATGGCTACAGCCTCGACGTGTCGCTGGGTTATTTCCTGTTGCCGCTGGCGATGGTACTGACCGGGCGCATCGTGTACGGCGACAGCCTGTCGTACCTGCAGAAAATCGCGGTGTTCTTTGCCATTCTCGGCGTGGCCAACGAGCTGTATCAGGTCGGCGGATTCTCCTGGGCGACGCTGGTGGTCGTGGTCGGGTATCCGCTGTATTTCGTCCTGCGCAAACGCCTGAAGACCGACCACCTCGGTGGTCTGTGGGTCGACATGACCTTGATGCTGCCGGTGGCGTATTGGTTCGTGCGCGGCGGTGAGCAAGGCTTTGCCGTGTTCGATCAGTACCCGGGCCTGCTCTGGCTGATTCCGCTGCTCGGGCTGATCAGTGCTTCGGCGCTGGTGGTGTACATCATTGCCAGCCGCTTGTTGCCGTTCAGTCTGTTTGGCTTGCTCAGTTATGTGGAGCCGGTGTTGCTGCTCGGCGTGGCGTTGTTGCTGGGGGAAAGTATCAAGGCGGGTGAGTGGCTGACGTATATTCCGATCTGGCTGGCGGTGGTGGTGCTGGTGTTTGAAGGATTCAAGCACTTGATGCGGCAACGCCGCTCTTGAAAGCAAAAGATCGCAGCCTGCGGCAGCTCCTACAGGGAATGCATTCCAAGGTAGGAGCTGCCGGAGGCTCGGGCCGCGATCGGACGATCTTTTGATCTTGAAAAAGCCTGGCACAAGCCAGGCTTTTTCATGGCTTACTCGGTGGTCAGCACACCACGACGCACCTGGTCACGCTCGATCGATTCGAACAGTGCCTTGAAGTTACCCTCGCCGAAACCATCATCGCCCTTACGCTGGATGAATTCGAAGAACACCGGGCCCATCAGGGTTTCCGAGAAGATCTGCAGCAGCAGGCGCTTGTCGTCCGGGTTCGACGAGCCGTCGAGCAGGATGCCGCGCGATTGCAGTTGATCCACCGGCTCGCCGTGGTTCGGCAGGCGGCCTTCGAGCATTTCGTAGTAGGTGTCCGGCGGTGCGGTCATGAAGCGCATGCCGATCTTCTTCAACTGATCCCAGGTCTTGACCAGGTCGTCAGTGAGGAACGCCACGTGCTGGATGCCCTCGCCGTTGAACTGCATCAGGAACTCTTCGATCTGCCCGGCGCCCTTGGACGACTCTTCGTTCAGCGGGATGCGGATCATGCCGTCCGGAGCGGTCATCGCTTTCGAGGTCAGGCCGGTGTATTCGCCCTTGATGTCGAAGTAGCGGATCTCGCGGAAGTTGAACAGCTTCTCGTAGAAGTTGGCCCAGTAAGCCATGCGGCCACGGTACACGTTGTGGGTCAGGTGATCGATGATCTTCAGGCCGGCACCGACCGGGTTGCGGTCAACACCCTCGATGAACACGAAGTCGATGTCGTAGATCGAGCTGCCTTCGCCAAAGCGGTCGATCAGGTACAGCGGCGCACCGCCGATGCCTTTGATCGCTGGCAGGTTCAGCTCCATCGGACCGGTTTCGATGTGGATCGGCTGGGCGCCGAGTTCCAGGGCGCGGTTGTAGGCTTTCTGTGAATCCTTGACGCGAAACGCCATGCCGCACACCGACGGGCCATGTTCGGCGGCGAAGTACGAGGCGACGCTGTGCGGTTCGTTATTGAGGATCAGGTTGATCGCGCCCTGACGGTACAGGTGTACGTTCTTGGAGCGGTGGGTCGCGACTTTGGTGAAGCCCATGATCTCGAAGATCGGCTCCAGGGTGCCAGGAGTCGGCGATGCGAACTCGATGAATTCAAAGCCCATCAGGCCCATTGGGTTTTCGTATAGATCGGTCATGGTGACGCCTCATCATTCTTATCAATTAACCAGAGTTATTTGTCAGTAATGCTGAGACCGGCGGGAGGTGCGCAGGAGATGCCTCGCACGCTGCGGGCGAGGAAGTCACCGTAGATCAGTTGAAACCCGAATATCTTCATTGTCGACCCAAGGCTCTTGCGGGCGAGGCTTCTGCTGCCAGAAGACGATTATTATTGTATGCGTAACCCGATTCTACACAGCGTAAATAGGGTTGTCTGCCCTCTCTATAAAATCCGCCTTTTTCGCATCGGTGCAAGAGGTTTGTTGCACAGGTAAATCCCCACCAGCACCAATCCGCCGCCCAGGCACATGCTCATCGTCAGTTGCTCGCCGAGCAGCAGTGCGCCGAGCACCACCGCAGTCAGCGGATTCAGGGCAATGAACACGCCGGAGCGGGTTGCGCCGATTTTGCGGATGCCGTCGTAGTAGCCGATGTAGGCCAGCGCCGAGCCGAGTACGCCAAGGTAAATCAGGCTCAGCCATTGTGCCGCGCCGAGGTTGATCAAGGCCGCCCCGCTGACCTCGCCACGCAGCATTGCCAGCGTCCACAGCATCCCGCTGCCGATCAACACGGAAAACGTCACGGTCTGCAGCGGGCCAATGGATTGGTTCAGCCCCCGGGAAAACAGCGAGTAAACGCCCCAGCTCAACACGCAGCCAAAAATCAACAGATCACCGATCCATGTATCGGGTGTCACGACAAGTAATTGCGGGTTGCGGCTGACAATCACCAGAGCGGCGCCGGCGATGCAGGTCGCGATACCGGCGACTTTCACCCGGCCCAGGTGCTCCTTGAACAGCAGCCATGAGGCCAGACCGATCACGGCCGGGTTCAACGCGACAATCAACGAGGCCCGTGAAGCATTGATGTACTGCAGGCCATAAAAGAAGCACAGGTTGTAGAAGAAAATCCCGAAGAACCCGAGCAGAGTCAGTTGCAGCCATTGCCGGAACGTCGGTCGCGCCAGCGGGATACGCGCTATCCACAGAAACCCGAGCAGCGCCATGCTGGCGAGCAGGAAGCGCAGGCTGGCGGCGAACAGCGGGCTGAGGCTGCCCGCCAGAAAACGCCCGGCGACGAATGTTCCGCCCCAAATCATGGTTACCGCCGCCAGGGTCAGATAAACCGGGCGGTCGGAAGTTGTTGCGTGGATTTGTTCGACGTTGCGCATGACACTCCAGACCAAAGCAGGCAAAGGATGGCGTATCATTCACCTCATTTCCTCTCATCGTAAAATGAGCAAACACTCATGACCCTCACGCAACTGGAGATCTTCTCGCTGGTCGCTGAACTGCGCGGTTTCACCCTCGCCGCCCATCGTCTGGGGATTTCGCAGTCGGCGATATCCCACGCGATGAAGTCGCTGGAGCAGGAGTTGGGCGTGGAGTTGTTGCGGCGGCATCAGTCGCAGGTGGAACTTACCGATATTGGCGAGCAGTTGCTCCAGCGCGCACGGGCCATGCTCGGCCTGGCCAACACCTTGCGCCAGGAAGCCGCCGATGCGCGCGGCATGAAAAGCGGTACGCTGCGGATCGGCTCGTTCGGCCCGACATCATCAATCAAGTTGCTGCCGAAGATTCTGCAGCGCTATCGCGAAGTGCATCCGGGCATCGAAGTGCACATTGATGAGGGGCCGGACCGGCAGGTGCTGCAGTGGCTGGAGGAGCGGCGAATCGACGTCGGTTTTGTGGTGTTGCCCGAGGAACGCTTCGACACTTTTGCTCTGGTCGAAGACCAGATGGTTGCCCTGCTCCCGCTCGATCACCCACTGGCCGCACGTGCGGCGCTGAGCCTCCAGGATCTGTGTGCCGACCCATTTGTGCTGACCGAGGCCGGGTCATCGGAGCTGGTTTCACGTTTGTTCACCGCCGCGCGCCTGCAACCGAACATTCGCTATCGCTGTTCGCAATTGCTCAGTACGCTGGACGTCGTCAGCCGGGGCGATGCAATCACCGTCGTCGCTGAAGGCTCGTTGCCGGACGATCCTGCCCCGCGTTACGTGAAGAAGCCGCTGTTGCCGGCGGTGCAACGCCTGATCGGCCTGGCTGTCCTCGATCAGCGTCAGGCTTCGCCCGCCACGCGAGCGTTTATCGAACTCGCTGCACAGATCAACCCGCCGTGAGCGGCACAAGCGCCAACGGCCATCTATCATCCCTTTTGACTTCGCTGTTACTCACAGGCGCGCCGTTGCCAGGCCTGCGTTCGAGAGTTCCACTCCATCGCAACAGGATGCGTCCATGCCCTTGACCGTCAAACCCCGCCGCAAACGTAGCGTACGCATTTGTGTGAGCCTGCTTTGTGGTGTTTTACCCGTTCTGCTGGGCGGCGGGATTCTGTATCTGCAAGCCGAGCGCACCTTGCAACAGAGCACGCAAAATACCGCCGAGGAGGCGCTGCGCCAGTTTGAACTGATGCTCGACAACACCGCCCAGGCCGCCAGTGAATTGTTGCCATTGGCCGGTCAACCCTGCGACAGCGTCAAACTGGCGTTGCGTGAGCAGGTGACGCGTCGCCCCTTCGTGCGCTCGACCAATCTGGTGTGGGACAACAACCTCTATTGTAGTTCGCTGTTCGGGGAGTTCCAGGAGGCCGTAAACCCGGGCGACTACACCCAGGGCAAACTGTGGTTGATGAATGGCAACCCCGTGACGCCCAACACCGCGCTGCTGGTGTATCGGCTCAGCGAAGGTCGCGGTGGCGCGCTGACCACCCTCGATGGTTATCACCTGAGCAACATCCTGCGCCTGATCGGCCGGCAGACGCTGCTGTTGCTGCAAGTCGGCGACAATTGGCTGTCCGCCGATGGCAAAGTGCATCAGGGCGCCCTGCCGCCGTTGCCGGTGGCGCAGAGTATGCTCGCGTCTTCGCGCTATGCCTTCAGTGTCAGTGCAGGCTTCCCGCAGGGACAAACCTGGCGCTACATGGGCAGCGAATACCCGCCGCTGTTCAGTCTGCTGATATTTTTCGGGGTGATCGCGGGCGCTATCGCCCACGTCCTGCAGCGACGCGCCACCTCCCCCAGCCATGAAATGCTGCGCGCACTGGAGGCCGGCGAGTTCATCCCCTACTTCCAGCCAGTGGTGCATGGCGACAGTAAAAAATGGTCCGGTGCTGAAGTGCTGATGCGCTGGAATCACCCCAGAGAAGGTCTGGTGCGGCCGGACCTGTTCATCCCGTTTGCCGAACATTCGGGCCTGATCGTGCCCATGACCCGCACCCTGATGCAGCAGACTGCCGCCCTGCTCGGTCCGTTGTCGGCGGACTTCGACAAACCGTTCCACATCGGCATCAACATCACCGCCAGCCACTGCCAGGATCTGCAACTGGTCGAAGACTGTCGCGAATTTCTCGCTGCATTTGCCCCCGGCAGCATCAACCTGGTGCTGGAGCTGACCGAGCGCGAGCTGATCGAGCCAACCGATGTCACGCACCAGTTGTTCGAGCAGTTGCACACGCTGGGGGTGATGATCGCCATCGACGACTTCGGCACCGGCCATTCAAGCCTGGGTTATCTGCGCAAATTCAACGTCGACTTCCTGAAGATCGACCAGAGTTTCGTCGCGATGATCGGCATTGACGCGCTGTCGCGGCATATTCTGGACACAATTATCGAACTCTCGGCCAAGCTCGATCTGGGTATTGTTGCCGAAGGTGTAGAAACTCCGGCACAGGCTGACTATCTGACCGCACACCACGTCAACTTCCTGCAGGGCTATCTGTTCGGAAAACCCATGCCAGGCGCCGACTTCATCGATGCATTAAGTCACCATTAACTAAAAATAAATTAAGCCCGGTGCTGCCACCCGACGCACCAAATTGATACAAAACACCACTGTTGTTACATGACGACAAGATCAGGATTTACTCTTGGCGCATTAACTACTACAATTTTTTCAGCCTGTGAGAGATTGGCAGGTGAGCCATTATCACCGAGTCGCTTCAAGGCTCTTGGCTTATAGCTTTGTTTGCGGTTGGTATCAGCCAAACACACTATTGGAGTAAAGATATTGTCCAGACTCGCTGAATTTCGTGCAGCTGAAAAGGCCCTTCAGGAACAGCTCAAGCAGTTGGAATCGCTGAAGAACGATGCCGGGCTCAAGAAAGAAATCGAATTCGAAGAAAAGCTCCAGGGGCTGATGAAAACCTACGGCAAAGGCCTGAAAGACATCATCGCCATCCTCGATCCGAACCCGTCCAAGTCCGGCTTGCAAGTGTCCACCGCACCAAAAACCCGCCGTGCGCGCGTGGTCAAGGTTTACCACAACCCGCACACCGGTGAACTGATCGAAACCAAGGGCGGTAACCACCGTGGCCTGAAAGCCTGGAAGGAACAGTACGGTGCTGCCACCGTTGATTCCTGGTTGCGCGGTTAATCTTGCGTCAACAAACAAGCCCTGCATTATGCAGGGCTTTTTTTTCGACAATATCTAACAAAAGCAACGATTTCCCCCACGCTAGTTATCAATCCGCTTTAACACCCACAAGCCGTGAGGCTAAACATTTTGCGCCGGGATGTTGCAGCCGCAACGATCACTAAACTTTGTGCTTAATTCCTTCGGGTATCTAAACCCGTCGCGGTGCAAACAGACGCTTAAAGTTTCAAGCTGTTTCTCATTGCGACTATTTCCTCGGTGCTCGCCTTATAAACCTCGGCCTGACCCGCGTAAGAAAGTACATAGGCCTTATCCGCCGTAGCCGCAGCAACCAATGTTTGCGACAACACATGTCGACCGTTTTCGGTGATCGTGCAGGTGGTTTCCAGCGCATCCAAAGAGCCGAGCGTCGTCGGGTGCACCTTGTTGCAAACACTTTGATAGCCGCCCTGGAAGAAGTCTTTCTGAATCGACTTGCGCATCTCCAGCAAAACGCCCGGCACGTTGACCTGATGACCCGCTTCCACCTGGCTCATGGTCAGCTCCATTACCATCACTTGATTGCCGTCAGCGTCGTTTTTCACGGCGCGCTGGCGCGAAACCTGAGCGGCTTGTTCGGGCAGCGCCTCCACTTCCCAGCCTGCCGGCCAGGTGATGCTCGGCTGATCCGCCAGCGCCGAAACGGCAAGCAGCGATGAGAAAAGGCAAACGAACAGCGCTTTGAACGGTCGGATCATTACCAGAGGCACTCGCAGATTGAGCAGCAAAGTCTGAGGCCCGGCCGCCCACAGAGCAAGCCGCGCATTCGGTTTGGCGATGCCGCCCCGCATGCGTATCATTGCGCCCATTCACTCGCCCCATTGTTACGGAGGGCCTATGAGCCTGCACGAACTGAACACTTTCCCCGGCGTCACCGCCACTCCAGACAGCGCAACCCGCAACTTCGTCTTCAACCACACCATGCTGCGTGTGAAGGACATCACCAAGTCTCTGGACTTCTACACTCGCGTACTGGGCTTCTCGCTGGTTGAAAAGCGTGATTTCCCGGAAGCCGAATTCAGCCTGTACTTCCTCGCCCTGGTCGACAAGGCGCAGATCCCGGCGGACGCCGCTGCCCGCACCGAGTGGATGAAGTCGATTCCCGGCATCCTCGAGCTGACCCACAACCACGGCACTGAAAACGACGCCGATTTTGCCTATCACAACGGCAACACCGACCCACGCGGTTTCGGCCACATCTGCATCTCGGTGCCGGACATCGTTGCCGCGTGCGCACGTTTCGAAGAACTGGGTTGTGATTTCCAGAAGCGCCTGACTGATGGCCGCATGAAAAGTCTGGCGTTCATCAAGGACCCGGATGGCTACTGGGTAGAAATCATTCAGCCTGCGCCACTGTAACTGACTGCAAATTTCTCCTGTAGGAGTGAGCCTGCTCGCGATAGCGGTGTGTCAGGCCATGATGTTTTGAATGTGCAGCCGCCATCGCGAGCAGGCTCACTCCTACAATTGGATTGTGTCAGGCATAAAAAAACCCATGATCACTCATGGGTTTTTTGTTTCAGCGACTGACGTTTACGCCGGCGCCGAAGTACGGATCAAGTGATCGAACGCGCTGAGGGAAGCCTTGGCGCCCTCGCCCACCGCAATCACGATCTGCTTGTACGGCACGGTGGTCACGTCGCCGGCCGCGAAGACGCCCGGGATCGACGTCTCGCCACGGTTGTCGACGATGATTTCACCACGCGGCGACAGCTCGAGGGTGCCTTTGAGCCAGTCGGTGTTCGGCAGCAGACCGATCTGCACGAAGATCCCTTCCAGCTCGACACTGCGCAGCTCGTCAGTTTTGCGATCCTTGTAACGCAGACCGTTGACCTTCTCGCCGTTACCGGTGACTTCAGTGGTTTGCGCACTGGTGATCACGGTGACGTTCGGCAGACTGTGCAGTTTGCGTTGCAGTACCGCGTCGGCACGCAGTTGCACGTCGAACTCCAGCAGCGTCACGTGGGCAACGATACCGGCCAGGTCGATGGCCGCTTCAACGCCGGAGTTACCGCCGCCGATCACCGCCACGCGCTTGCCTTTGAACAGTGGGCCGTCGCAGTGCGGGCAGTACGCCACGCCCTTGTTGCGGTATTCCTGCTCACCCGGCACGTTCATTTCCCGCCAGCGTGCGCCGGTCGCCAGGATCACGCTCTTGGCTTTCAGGGTCGCACCGCTGGCGAAGTGGACTTCGTGCAGCTCGCCGTTCTTGCCGGGAATCAGCTTGTCGGCGCGTTGCAGGTTCATGATGTCGACGTCGTACTGCTTGACGTGTTCTTCCAGCGCCGTCGCCAGTTTCGGGCCTTCGGTTTCCTGCACGGAAATGAAGTTCTCGATGGCCATGGTGTCGAGCACCTGACCGCCGAAGCGCTCAGCCGCCACACCGGTGCGGATGCCTTTACGGGCGGCATAGATAGCGGCCGAAGCACCGGCCGGGCCACCACCAACTACCAGCACATCGAAGGCTTCTTTCGCGCTGATTTTCTCGGCCTGACGCTCGATGGCGCCGGTGTCGAGTTTGGCGAGGATTTCTTCCAGGCCCATGCGGCCCTGGCCAAAATTTTCACCGTTGAGGTAGATGCTCGGCACGGCCATGATCTTGCGATCGTTGACTTCGTCCTGGAACAACGCGCCGTCGATGGCGACGTGACGGATGTTCGGGTTCAGCACGGCCATCAGGTTCAGCGCCTGGACCACGTCCGGGCAGTTCTGGCACGACAGCGAGAAGTAGGTTTCGAAGCTGAACTCCCCCTTGAGCGAGCGGATCTGTTCGATCACGTCGGCACTGGCTTTCGATGGGTGGCCGCCGACTTGCAACAGGGCCAGCACCAGCGATGTGAATTCATGGCCCATCGGGATGCCGGCGAAACGCAGGCTGATCTCGGCACCCGGGCGATTGATCGAGAACGACGGCTTGCGGGCATCGGTGCCGCTGTCGATCAGAGTAATCTGGCTCGAAAGACTGGCAACGTCTTTCAGCAGGTCAAGCATTTCCCGGGATTTCGCACCGTCGTCGAGGGAAGCAACGATCTCGATCGGCTGGGTGACCCGTTCCAGGTACGATTTCAACTGGGCTTTAAGATTGGCGTCCAACATACGGGCGATCTCCTGTGTCTTTATTCGAGGCGAAAAAAAGCCCGAGCGAATCTCGCCCGGGCTTTTTCAATGGGCGGTGCAGCTTACTGAAGTAGGTGCGGAGTCCCGCCCTGTGTTGCGTGTCTCACAGACTCAGATCTTGCCGACCAGGTCCAGGGACGGAGCCAGAGTGGCCTCGCCTTCTTTCCATTTGGCCGGGCAAACTTCGCCTGGGTGAGCAGCAACGTACTGAGCAGCCTTGATCTTGCGCAGCAGCTCGGAAGCGTCACGGCCAACGCCGCCATCGTTCAGTTCAACGATTTTGATCTGGCCTTCAGGGTTGATCACGAAGGTGCCACGGTCAGCCAGACCAGCTTCTTCGATCAGCACGTCGAAGTTACGGGAGATGACGTGGGTCGGGTCGCCGATCATGGTGTATTCGATTTTGCCGATGGCTGGCGAAGTGTTGTGCCAGGCAGCGTGGGCAAAGTGGGTGTCGGTCGAAACGCTGTAGATTTCCACGCCCAGTTTCTGGAACGCAGCGTAGTTGTCGGCCAGGTCTTCCAGCTCGGTTGGGCAAACAAAGGTGAAGTCGGCTGGGTAGAAGAACACTACGGACCATTTGCCTTTCAGGTCAGCGTCCGAGACTTGTACGAAGTCGCCGTTTTTGAACGCGGTAGCTTTGAACGGTTTTACTTGGCTGTTGATGATAGGCATTGATGACTCTCCGTCAGGGTTGTGAATTCGATGGGTGAATCCTACCCACTCACTCGACGGATGGCTCATTGGCAAACCTGATGCTGCTGATTTGTTTTCGCTATTAGCAGACTGTATTAATAGAAGAAAACCATATCTACGACGAAGCCGGCTTATCCGTAATCCGCGCCATCCCGTGAAAGGGGCTGGCTTCAACATAGCGCATGGCTGACTTCATATCCTTCCAGCCGACGTAACTCATCAGCGATTTCAGATCCCAACCGCTTTGATGCGCCCACGTAGCGAAGCCGCGGCGCAGGGAATGACTGGTGTAACGCTCGGCCGGGATGCCGGCGCGCTCCAGCGCCTGACGCAGCAGCGGAATGATGCTGTTGGCGTGCAAGCCCTCATCGCTCAGATGACCCCAGCGGTCAACGCCGCGAAATACCGGCCCGCGTACCAGCGCCGCCTCGGTGATCCAGTCGATATAAGCCTGCACCGGGCACAGCTTGAGCAACGCCGGCGCCTGATAAGTCTGCCCGAGGTTGTCGCGGTCGCCCTTGCTGCGCGGCAGGTACAGGGTGATGCCGCTGCCGGCGTGCGCCTGCACATGCTCGATCTGCAGGCGGCACAACTCATCACTGCGAAAGCCGCGCCAGAAGCCCAGCAGAATCAGCGCCCGATCGCGACAGGCCTTGAGCAACTGCGGACGATCCTGATTCTGCCTGGCGCTACTGGCTTCCTGTTCAAGCCAGTCGACCACTTGCTGCAGATCGTGCAGTTGCAATGGTTCGGCCTGTTTTTCCTGCGCCGGATGCAGTGCGCGAATGCCCTTGAACACTTTGCGCACCACCGGGGCCTTGGTCGGATCGGCAAAACCCTGACTGTTGTGCCATTGCGCCAGCGCTGACAGCCGCAGTTTCAGCGTATTGATCGACAGCACGCCAGCATGCTCGACCAGGTACCGCGCCACGCTGTCGGCGGTCGCCGGCAGGAAGCCGCCCCATTTCACTTCGAAATGTTCGATCGCCGAGCGATAGCTGCGGCGGGTGTTGTCACGGGTGGCGGCTTGCAGATAGCGATCGATCTCGCTCATGGGCAGTGTTCTCGCAGGCGTACTGATTGCTGGATGAAAAAACCGATTCAGGGGGCTGACATTGGGTAATACCAGTATATCCCGCCTGTGATTAATCAAGCATTTAACTTTATATTGAGCATGGTACACTGCGTACTTTGGTGGCATGTACCACAGTACGTAATGGTAGGAGTTCACATGGCCCGTGGTGGCGTAAACAAAGCAGTGGTGCAGATCGCGCGCACAGCGATTCTGGCCCGGGGCGAACACCCCAGCATCGATGCAGTACGCATCGAACTGGGCAACACCGGTTCGAAAACCACGATCCATCGCTATCTAAAAGAGCTGGATGACGGCAGCCAACCGGTCGAAACGTCCGCAGAGCCGATCAATGATGAGCTGACCGCACTGGTCTCGCGTCTCGCCCAGCGCCTGAAAGAGCAGGCGCAAGAGCCGATCGAACAGGCTCGCGAGCAGTTCGAAGAGCAGCGCGAAACCCTGGAGTCGGAGCTCAAACAGGTACGCCAGGCACTCGAGCAACTGGAGCAACAGCACGACATCCAAGGCGCGGCACTGGCCCGCGAGTCCGAGGCGTTGAAAGAAACCCGCTCGATGCTGCAGACCGAGCAAACCCGCAACGCCGGACTCAATCAGGCGCTGGCTGATTTCGAATTGCGCCTGCAGGACAAGGACGAGCAGATCCGCTCGCTGGAAGAAAAGCACCTGCACGCCCGCGATGCCCTTGAGCATTACCGCAACGCCAGCAAAGAGCAGCGCGAGCAGGAACAGGCCCGTCACGAAGGCCAGCTCCAGCAGTTGCAGATGGAGCTACGCCAGGCGCAACAAAGTGCGCTGGTACGTCAGGACGAAATCACTCAGTTGCACCGCGACAACGAACGCCTGCTCACGGAAAACCGTGGCACTCAGCGCGAGCTGAGCCTGCTGCAGGATCAGCTCAAGCACAGCAACCAGCGTCAGGATCAGTTGCTGGAGCAAGCGACTCGCGTCGACAGCGAACGCACCCTCCTCCAGGAACGCCTGCGCGTGGCCCTGCTGGAAAGTCAGACGCTGAAACAGGATGCCGACGAACAGCGGCAGCTCAATCAGTCACTGGAGAAAGAACTGACCAAGACTCAGGCCAGCCTCGAAGACAGCTTGCGTCTGGCGGCTACCGTTGCGGCAGCGCCAGACACAGCCAAAGCCAAAGCCAAGGACGCTTAAGCGCCGACCGGCGTTCGCATGGTGACGAATTCCTCGGCGGCCGTCGGGTGCACCCCGATCGTGTCGTCGAAGTCACGCTTGGTCGCACCAGCCTTCAGTGCAATTGCCAGACCCTGGACGATCTCCCCCGCGTCCGGGCCGACCATGTGGCAACCGAGGACTTTGTCGGTCTTGCCGTCGACCACCAGTTTCATCAGGGTTTTCTCCTGACATTCGGTCAGCGTCAGCTTCATCGGGCGGAAGCGACTCTCGTAAATCACCACCTCATGGCCCGCGTCCCGCGCCTCTTCTTCTGTCAGGCCGACAGTGCCGATGTTCGGCAGACTGAACACGGCGGTCGGGATCATCTTGTAATCCACCGGACGGTATTGCTCAGGCTTGAACAAGCGCCGCGCCACCGCCATGCCTTCGGCCAGTGCCACCGGCGTCAATTGCACCCGCCCGATCACATCGCCCAGCGCCAGAATCGACGGCTCGCTGGTCTGGTATTGCTCGTCGACCTTGATGAAACCTTTGTCAGTGAGCTGCACATCGGTGTTTTCCAGCCCCAGGTTGTCCAGCATCGGACGCCGGCCCGTGGCGTAGAACACGCAGTCGGCTTCCAGCACGCGGCCATCCTTGAGGGTCGCCTTGAGGCTGCCGTCTGGCTGTTTGTCGATGCGCGCGATGTCGGCGTTGAATTGCAGATCCATGCCGCGCTTGGTCAGTTCTTCCTGCAGATGCTTGCGCACCGAGCCATCGAAACCGCGCAGGAACAGATCACCGCGATACAGCAGCGTGGTGTTCGCGCCGAGGCCGTGGAAAATCCCGGCGAACTCGACCGCGATGTAACCACCACCGACTACCAGCACCCGCTTCGGCAGCTCTTTGAGGAAGAACGCCTGATTGGAACTGATCGCGTGTTCGTGCCCCGGAATTTCCGGGATCTGCGGCCAGCCACCGGTGGCAATCAGAATGTTTTTCGCGGTGAAGCGCTCACCGTTGACCTCGACCTCGTGCGGGCCGACGATCTTCGCGTGGGCTTCGTGCAGGGTCACGCCGCTGTTGACCAGCAGGTTGCGATAAATGCCGTTGAGGCGATTGATCTCGCGATCCTTGTTGGCGATCAGGGTCGCCCAGTCGAAATTCGCCTCACCCAGACTCCAGCCAAATCCGGACGACTGTTCGAAGTCTTCGGCAAAATGCGCGCCGTACACCAGCAGTTTCTTCGGCACGCAGCCGACGTTGACGCAGGTGCCGCCCAGATAACGGCTCTCGGCCACCGCCACTTTCGCACCGAAACCGGCGGCGAAGCGCGCCGCACGTACACCGCCGGAACCGGCACCAATCACATAAAGGTCAAAATCGTAGGCCATTGCTATCTCCTCGGCAGGCCAACAGCATACCCGCCGCCGTCCATTGGGCAAGCGCTGTGCGCAGCTTTTCGCGCGGACCGGTGATCTCGGGAAACATCTCCAAATAATAATATTTCTCGTTTGTTACTAAATCGCCGGGCTGCACCTCGTCTCTGAACCAACGGATTTTTTCCCTCGAAGACAAGGAGTCGGCTGCGATGTTCGCGCCCATTACCCGTTCCATGACCCTGACTGTCGGCTTGTTCAGCATGGCGTTGAGTCCCGATCTGCTGGCTGAAACCGACCCTGAAACGGCGCCACAGTCCGCCCTCCAGGCGCTGGAACTGGACGCCACCAGCGTCAGCGCTGAAGGCCTCGGCCTCAACACCGAAAACACCGAGTCCTACACCACTGGCGCGATGAGCACCGCGACGCGGCTGAACCTGTCGATCAAGGAAACCCCGCAATCGGTGTCCGTGGTCACGCGCCAGCAGATGGATGATTTCAAGCTCGGTACATTGTCCGAAGCCATGCGCCAGACCACCGGCATCGTCGTGCAGCACAACGACTCGGATCGGGTCAGCTATTCGGCGCGCGGTTACCCGATCAACAATTTCCAGATCGACGGAATGCTCAACACCTTCGGGCGCATGAAGTCAGACTCTGACACCATCATCTACGACCGCATCGAAGTAGTACGCGGCGCCACCGGCCTGACCACCGGCGCTGGTGATCCTTCAGCGACGATCAACATGGTGCGCAAGCGCCCGACTGCCCAGTGGCAGGCACTGGCCGGAGTCAGCGGCGGCAGTTACGACAATTACTACAGCTATGTCGATGTCGGCGGGCCGCTGGCCTTCGATGGTCGGCTGCGCGGGCGCACCGTGCTGGCCTATCGCGACAGCCAGTCGTTCCGTGACAAATACGCGCTGCAGCGCGAGGTCGGCTACGGCATTCTCGAAGCTGATCTGACCGACTCCACGGTGCTTGCCGTCGGTTACGACTATCAGGACAAGCAGGTTCAGGGCACCTCCTGGGGCACCGTGCCGTACTGGAACGCCGACGGCAGCAAGGCTGGCCTCGGCCGGTCGACCAACATGGCGACGTCCTGGAGTTCCTGGCCGCTGAAGGACAAGACCGCGTTCGTCACCCTTGACCAGCAACTGGGTGATGGCTGGAAGTTGAAAGCTGCCTACACCCACCGCGAAAGTGATACCGATGGCAAGGTCTATTACGGCGGCTCCGGTTTCCCCGAGGCCGACCGCAGCGGCATGACTGCCTACATGGGGCACATGCTCGGCACGCAGAAAATGAGCGTGTACGACTTCAACCTGTCAGGGCCGTACCAGCTGTTCGGCCGCGAACACGAGATGATGTTCGGCTACGGCGAGGCGGAAAACCGCTCGACTTCGCCCTACGCCTTCAACAGCCCCCAAGCCGCCGACTACGGCAAGATCCGCGACTGGAAATACATGGGTGACATCGGCAAATTCGCCGACACCGTTACCGGCCTGCCGGGCGCGCGAGGCATCACTCGGCAAAAGGCCGGTTACCTCGCGACCCGCCTGAGCCTGACCGATGAGCTGCATGCCGTCATCGGCAGCCGCTATGGCAGCTGGGACGAATCCAGCACCGATTACTACTATGATGCGCAGCAAAAACTGACCAGCACCGATGCCACCCATCAACGCCAGAATGATATCTGGACGCCCTACGCCGGCCTGCTCTACGACCTGACGCCGGAGTACACGGCTTACGTCAGCTACACCGACATTTTCAAGCCGCAGAGTAAGCGCGACAGCAACCGCAATTACCTCGATCCGGTGATTGGCAGCAACTACGAAGTCGGGCTCAAAGGCAGCCTGCTCGACGAACGCCTGAACCTGGCGACGGCAGTGTTCTGGAGCAAACAGGACAACGTCGCCGAGCGTGACAACTCGGTACCCCCGGACCCGGTGAGCGGCGAGGAGTTTTTCAAGTCCGGTGGCAAGGGCAGCAAGGTCAATGGCTTTGAGGCCGAAGTGTCCGGCGAAATTCTCGACGGCTGGAACATGACCGCCGGCTACACTTATACCCACTCCGTCGACGGCGAAAAACAGCGCAGCAACACCGCTCAACCACTGAACATGCTGCGGCTGTCCACGGCCTATCGCTTGCCGGGCAACTGGCACGCATTGACCGTCGGGGGCGCGGTGAACTGGCAGAGCGACGTCTATGGCGCAGCCAACCGCCCGGTCGGGCGCGGCGCCAACGGCCGGATCATCACCGAGCGGTCGCGGATCAATCAGGAGGCCTACACCGTGGTCAAGCTGATGTCGCGCTATGAGTTCGACAAGCATCTGTCGGCGTCGCTGAACGTCGACAACCTGTTCGACAAGAAGTATTACGACAACGTCGGCTTCTACAATGGCGTGTACTGGGGCGACCCGCGGACGGTAACCCTGAGCCTGGACTGGAAACTCTGATCAATCCACGCAAACAAAACCCCTGTGGTGAGGGGATTCAACCCCGATGGGTCGCGAAGCGGCCCCACTCTCTCGGTGACGCGCAACGCGTCACCAAATCCCCTCGCCACCGCTGTTAACCCCGAGTTAATTCCCCGCCGGGACACTGTGCCCCGAGATCTGCTTCATGGACGAACGGCTCCCACGTTTTTCAGTAGGAGGCACCATGAAAACCACCACCGCCATTCTTGCCGGGCTACTCGCCCTCGGTTCCGCCAGCGCCTTTGCCGAGGGCGGCGCCGAACGCATGCGGCATTACTACGACAACTTCCCGGTCCACCACGCGCCAAGCGAACAGCCGACCGATGCAAAAACCCCGGAACTGAAGGTTCCGGACGATCAGACCGCACAAGTCACCGAGTCTTATCGCGACTGATTCACCGAGCAACCGATGGACCTCCGATGGCTCCGCTCTGGCCTCGGAGACGACAGTTGGGCGCCCTGTTTGGGGCGCCTTTTTTTATGCCTGCAGATCCTTGATCCAGAACAGCATGCGGCCATGTTCCGGGTCGAACATGCCGGGGGCGAAGCCAAATTTGCGGTAGGAATTCTGTGCCACCTCGTTGCCTTCGAGCACTTCCAGGGTGATCTTGCAGCATCCGCGCTGACGGGAAATCTCCTCGACCTTACGCAGCATTTTCTGGCTCAGGCCGAGACCGCGAAATTTGCTCACGACCGCCACGTCATGCACATTGACCAGCGGCTTGCAGGCGAACGTCGAGAACCCTTCGAAGCAGTTCACCAGCCCTGCGGGCTCACCGCCGACAAACGCCAACACGCTAAAGGCGTGCGGCCTGCGCGCCAGTTCTCCAGGCAGGCGACGCAGCAGTTCAGGGGCAAGTGAATGGCCGCCGCCCATGGGGTCTTCTGCGTAATGATTGAGCACGATGCCGATGGCTTCGGCGTGCAGTGGATTGGTGTAACTGGCTTGCAGCACAAGCATTTCTGCGGAATCCATTTCCATCCCCGATCATGGCCCCGGCGGGCAAGGTGCGCACCTGAAAGGCTGCTCGACCTTAACGCGAGGATGTTGCGGGCCACAACCGGATCTTTTGATTTCCAGGCTTCAGCGCCCCCAGATCAGCTCTTCCGTCCACCCCAGCTCGGCAAAATCCTGAGCCCGCAACCCGCTCTCACCGGCGCAAAAAAACTCATCCAGCTGCGGCGGTTTGACCGAGGTCGCGCTGAGCATCGCATGCACCTGCCCACGATGATGAATCTGATGCTCGAACAGGTGCGAAAGCATGCGCAAGCGACTGTCATGCTGTGGCGTTTCACGGGCGATGGTGACGATCCGCCCCAGATCGGCATCGCGCAATTGCTCGCAATAGGCGATCAGCCGGCGGTCCACGTGCGCCTGTTCCTCGCGCAATGCTGCGGCCTCGGTAAATGGCTCGTCGTGGGTGAAAAACACGTAGCAGTCGGGATGCGGTTCGTCACCGCGCAACTCACGCTCCAGTGCATCGACGTAGAACCAGTCGCAGGTCAGGATGTGATTGAGCGTCAGGCTGATGCTCGGAAAGAAGCTCGTTCGCGGCGCTGCCAGCGCTTTAGGGTCGAGCTGTCGCCAGGCCTTGCCCAAGCGATGATTGGCCCACGCGTTCTGGTAAGCCATGGTCAGTAAATGATGCGACAGCGGTTGGCTCATGCTCGCGCCCTCTGCGCTCAGGATTCGGCAAAACGCTGCAGCTGCATCTCCTGCAAACGGCTGAGGGTGCGCCGGAACGGGAATTCCAGATAACCCTCGGTGTACAGCGCCTCCATCGGCACCTGAGCCTCAATGTATAGCGGGACTTTACGGTCGTAACACTCGTCGACCAAGGCAATGAAGCGGCGTACCCCGTCGTCATGTACCGACAATTGCGGCAACTCACGGTCGCCGGCCACCACCTGCGCCGAGCCATCCTCGGTGCCGCGAGCGATGCGCCCTTCGCGTTTCTGCGCACTGAGGTTCGGCACCTCGCTCAACAGAATAGACCGATAGCCGTCGCACAATGCGATGAAGTCCATCGCGGCGAACGGTTGCTCGCAGAGATCGGCGTAGCGGCACCATAAAACCGTAGCGCTGGCCTGCACCACATTCAACACGCGATGGCCGACAGTCACCGGTTCTGCGCTGGCGGGTTGCCCGGCGTTGAGTGCCTGGAAAACCTTGTCCAGCGCACTGCCCTGCCCTGGTTCAGCAACAAAATAACGCTGCTCGACCGCGCCCGGATGCAGGCGATGATCCTCGGCGCCGTTCACCGCGACAACCTGCATGTGCGCCTTGATCGCGGCAATCGCCGGGACAAAGCGATCACGGTTGAAGCCGTCGGCGTACAGCTCATCCGGCGGCAGGTTGGAGGTGCAGACGATCACCACGCCTTCGTCGAACATCACCTGAAACAGACGCCCGAGGATGATCGCATCGCCAATGTCATTGACGAACAGTTCGTCGAAGCACAGTACCCGCACCTCGGCTGCCAGCTCTTTGGCCAGCGCGCGCAGCGGATCAGCGATGCCGGTCAGCTGGAACGAGCGCTGGTGCACCCAGCCCATGAAATGATGAAAGTGCTGACGCCGGGCCGGCACTCGCAGGCTCTGATAGAACTGATCCATCAACCAGGTCTTGCCACGCCCGACCGGCCCCCACAAGTACACGCCGATGACCGAACGGGCACCGGTATGCAAGGCTTCATGGCATTTTTGCAAGGCCCAGACCGCGTGCTCCTGGGCTTCATCCTGGATGAAACCCTTGTGCTCGATCGCGTGTTGCCAGGCGCTTAACGGAGAGTCGAAAGTCATGCGCGGCAGTATATATCCCTGTAGGAGCTGTCGAGTGCAACGAGGCTGCGATCTTTTGATTTTGTTTTAAAGATCAAAAGATCGCAGCCTTCGGCAGCTCCTACACAGGGGATTGTGGGGTGTCAGAGGTCGACTTTGTGCCGGGCGGCGTAGAGGCAGAGCATTTCCATCGCCAGGGTTGCCGCCGCCAGTGAGGTGACTTCTGCATGGTCATAGGCCGGCGCCACTTCCACCACGTCCATGCCCACCAGATTGATCCCGCGCAAGCCGCCGAGGATTTCCAGCGCCTGCACTGTGCTCAACCCGCCACACACCGGAGTGCCGGTGCCCGGTGCAAAGGCCGGATCCAGGCAATCGATATCAAACGTCAGGTACACCGGGTGGTCGCCGACCCGCGCGCGAATCGCTTCGACAATCGCCTCGCAGCCGCGCCGATGCACCTGACGCGCATCAAGCACTTCAAAGCCCTGATGATCGTCATTGGTGGTGCGCAAACCGATCTGCACCGAGCGCGCCGGATCCACCAGCCCTTCTCTGGCCGCATGCCAGAACATGGTGCCGTGATCGACGCGCTTGCCGTCCTCGTCCGGCCAGGTGTCGCTGTGCGCATCGAAGTGGATGAGCGACAGCGCGCCATGCTTACGTGCATGGGCCTTGAGCAACGGATAAGTAATGAAGTGATCGCCACCAAAGGTCAGCATCGCACTGCCGGCATCAAGAATGCGCTCGGCGTGGGCCTCGATGCTTTCCGGGATGGTGTGCGGCGAGCCGTAATCGAAATCGCAGTCGCCGTAATCGATCACCGCCAGATGATCGAACGGATCGAACGTCCACGGCCAGTGCCGTTCCCAGGCGATCCCGGTGGAAGCGGCGCGAATCCCCCGAGGCCCGAAACGCGCGCCCGGGCGGTTGCTGGTGGCGGTGTCGAACGGCACGCCGCTGACCGCCACGTCGACGCCGCGCAAATCACGGCTGTAGCGCCGGCGCATGAAACTGGTGATCCCGGCGTAGGTGCTTTCGGCAGAGGTGCCGTACAGGCTGTCGCGGGTCATGGCTTGGTCGTTGAGCATCGGCACGTCCATCGGTGTGCTCCTTTTATTATTGATGGCTACGGAAAGTGGTCCACAGACGCGTGCGCTGACGCATGTCCTTGAGGCTCATGCTGCGGTCGGCGTACAAGCGCTCGCGCATTTCGGCGGGCGGGTAAATGTCCGGGTCGTTGCGCACGGCCTCATCCACCAGCGGCGTCGCGGCCGTGTTGGCGGTGGCGAAAAACAGCGTGTTGGTCAGTTCGGCCACGGATTCGGGGCGCAGCATGAATTCGATGAACGCCCGCGCCGCTTGCGGGTTCGGCGCATCCTTGGGAATCGCCAGGTTGTCCTGCCAGATCAACGTGCCTTCGCGAGGGATCCGGTACGCGACCTCATAGGGTTTGTTGGCCTTGTGCGCCTGATCGGCAGCCATGCTCACATCGCCGTTGTAGGTCAGCGCCAGGCACACACTGCCATTGGCCAGATCGTTGATCTGCCGCCCGGTGGCGACATACAGCACCGACGGCTGGAGCTTCTGCAACAAGGCTTCGGCGGCGGCCAGATCATTTTTGTCGGTGCTGTAGGGATCTTTACCGAGGTAGTGCAGCGCCAGACCGATGACTTCCTGGGGCGAGTCGAGCACGGCAATCCCGCAGTCCTTGAGCTTGCTGGCGTACTCGGGCTTGAACAGCAGATCAAGGCTGTTCAGCGGCACATCCGGCAAGCGCTTTTTCACCGCCTCGACATTCAGGCCCAACCCGAGTGTGCCCCAGGTATAAGGCACGGCGTAGCGATTGCCCGGATCGACGGCCGCCAGTTTTTCCAGCAGATCAGGATCGAGGTTGGCGTAGCCCTTGAGCCCTTCGTGGGGAATTTCCTTCAAGGCGCCGGCGGCCAGACCTCGGGCCAGAACGCTGGAGGACGGCACCACCACGTCATAACCGCTGCCACCGGTCAGCAGCTTGGTTTCCAAAACCTCGGAAGTGTCGAAGGTGTCGTAGCGCACATGAATGCCCGTCTCCTGCTCGAAACGCTGCAGCGTCTGCGCCGGCACGTAATCGGCCCAGCTGTAGAGATTGAGGGTTCTGTCCTCGGCCTGGGCATTGAGGGCCACGGACAATAACAGCGCGGGAAAACACAGCTTGAACACGGGAGCCATGACGAACACCTGACCGGAGGAAGTGGCGGCAGGATGCGCCGTCGGATACATTGCAGAAATATCAAGTTAATTAACCTGACTTTACCCGGGAGTAATGTGATGCTCGGTCAGCTTCACGACGTCGATTTGCAGTTGCTGCGCCTGTTCGTACGGGTGGTGGAGTGCGGCGGCTTCAGCGCGGCGCAAGGTGAACTGGGTCTGAGCCAGTCGAGCATCAGCCAGCAAATGGCCAAGCTCGAAACCCGCCTCGGCTATCGCCTGTGCAGCCGTGGCAAGGGCGGTTTCAGCGTCACGCCCAAGGGTGAGCAACTGCTGATCGCCATTCGCACACTGTTTCAGTCCATCGAGACTTTCCGGCATCAGTCCAATGGCGTCGCCGGACGGCTGATCGGTGAGGTGCGGCTGGGCTTGTCCGAGGCGCTTGATCAGTCGGTGCTGCTGCGAGTGGCGGAGGCGATCCGGCGCTTTCGCGAGCGCGATGAGTCGGTGCGCATCGAGTTGATCAGCGCCATGCCCGGAGAGATGGAGCGCCTGCTGCTGCAACAGCGTCTGGACCTGGCCATCGGTTATTTCTCGCAGGTGCAGAGCGCGTTCGATTACCGCGAACTGTTCCGGGAAACCCAGCATTTGTATTGCGCGCAGGGGCATCCACTGTTCAGCGTCGATGAGCCGGATGATGCGGCATTGCAGGCCTGCGACCGGGTGGATCATCCATATCGGTTCATGCGCACGGGCGAGCCGTTTCCGGACAAGCGTTTTTCCGCGCGTTCGGAACAGGTCGAGGGCACCCTCGCCTTCATTCTCTCCGGCAAGCATGTCGACTATCTGCCGGATCACTATGCGCGGGTCTGGGAGGACAAAGGCATGCTGCGCGCGTTGCGGCCTGGGGAATTGAGTTTCGAAGTGGCGTTTCATCTGGCCCGGCATCGCGCTCAGGTGCCGGGGGACGCGCAGAAGGCGTTTGAGGAGGATTTGCTCAGCGCGTTTACATGACCTCTAAGCTTTTGTGGCGAGGGAGCTTGCTCCCGTGCGGCTGCGTAGCAGTCGTAAAAAACCGTTGACTGGATAATGCAGAGGGCTGCTTCGCAACCCAGCGGGAGCAAGCTCCCTCGCCACAACAATGTGTGTCAGTGCGCGCGGGTGCCGCCAACACCAATAAAACCTGACCTTTCAGGCAATTTTTGCTCGTTGCCCTCGCCGCCCTCTTCCGGCATCCTGCGCCTCCATTTTCTGACCCGGCCCCGCCTCACGGCGCGCAAAACACCATGACCGCCTCTGAAAAAGTCCCGCGCAACAACGATCTGCTCTACGGCCTCAACGACCGTCCGCACCTCACCGCCACCGTCTTCGCCGCGCTGCAACACGTGCTGGCCAGCTTCGTCGGCATCATCACCCCAACCCTGATCATGGGCGGTGCCCTCGGCCTGCAAAGTGAAATTCCGTACCTGATCAGCATGGCGCTGTTCGTCTCGGGCCTCGGCACGTTCGTTCAAGCCAAGCGTTTCGGCCCGGTCGGTTCCGGTCTGCTGTGCCTGCAAGGCACCAGTTTTTCCTTTATCAGCGTGATTCTCAGCGCCGGGTTCATGGTCAAGGCCCGGGGCGGCGGCACCGATGAAATTCTCTCGACGATATTCGGCGTGTGCTTTTTCGCCGCGTTCATCGAAGTGGTGCTGAGCCAGTTCATCGGCAAACTGCGGATGCTGATCACTCCGGTAGTCACCGGCACCATCATCACCCTGATGGGCCTGTCGCTGATCAAAGTGGCGATGACCGACATTGCCGGTGGCTTCGGCGCGCCCGATCTGGGCGCCGCCAGCCATGTGTTTCTGGCCGCGCTGGTGATCGGCACTATCGTTGTGCTGAACCGGGTCGACGTGCCGTTTCTGCGCCTGGGCGCAATCGTCATCGGCCTGACCCTCGGCTACGTAGTCGCGTGGCTGATGGGCACGGTAGATTTCGCCTCGATGCCCGAAGTGCCGCTGGTCAGCGTGCCGGTGCCGTTCAAGTACGGTTTCAATTTCGACTGGGTGGCGTTCGTGCCAGTGGCGGTGATTTTCCTGGTTTCGCCGCTGGAAGCAGCGGGTGACCTGACGGCCAACTCGATGATCTCGCGGCAACCGGTCAAGGGGCCGCTGTACATCCGCCGGATCAAATCCGGCCTGCTCGCCGATGGCCTCAACTCGGCGATGGCGGCAGTGTTCAACAGCATGCCGATGGTCACGTTCGCGCAGAACAACGGCGTGATCCAGTTGACCGGTGTGGCCAGCCGCTACGTGGCGTTCTTCATCGCCGGCCTGCTGGTGCTGCTGGGGCTGTTCCCGATGATCGGCGCGGTGCTGCAACTGATGCCCAAACCGGTGCTCGGCGGTGCCGAACTGGTGATGTTCGGCACCGTGGCCGTGGCCGGGATCAAGATCCTCGCCGAGGCCGGCCTGCATCGGCGCAACATGCTGATCGTGGCAATCTCCCTGGGCATGGGCCTGGGCATCGCCGCCGTGCCGGAAGTGCTGCGCGAGTTGCCGCAAGCGCTGCGTAACATCTTCGAATCGCCGATCACCGTCGGTGCGTTGTGCGCTATCGTGCTGAATATCTTCCTGCCGGAAGAATTCATTGAGCTGGAAGAAGACGATTTCGATCCGGAAGCGTCGATTCTGCAGGTCATGGAAAACCCCGATCTGCCGGCCAAAGCTGAACCTGCATCTGCAGCGGCGGTCGCACAGTTGAACCGTTGATCGCTGCGCCATGAAAAAAGGGCTGAGCCGGCAACGGTTCAGCCCTTTTTTGTTGAGAGACTGTTTATGCGCCGCGTCCACGCCGTCATCCTGTCCCTGCTGCTGTTGTCCCTGAGCGCCTGCGCGCTGTTTCCCAATCGAGATCCAGTGAACATCAACGTGGTCGGCCTCGAACCGTTGCCGAGCCAGGATCTGGAAGTGCGCTTCGCGATCAAGTTGCGGGTGCAGAATCCCAACGAAACCGCCATCGACTACAACGGCATCGCCCTGGATCTGGAGGTCAATGGCCGTCCCTTGGCATCGGGCGTCAGTGATCAGAGCGGCTCGATCCCGCGCTTCTCGGAAACCGTGGTCAGCGTGCCGGTCAGCGTTTCTGCATTTTCTGTCCTGCGCCAGACCCTCGGCCTGAGCCAGACACAAACCCTCGACAACCTGCCCTACGTGCTGCGCGGCAAACTCGCGGGCGGCGTGTTCGGCACCATGCGATTTGTCGACAGCGGTAAGCTGAGTTTGCCGAAAGCTACTGCTGCGACGTGGTAAATACACAATTTTGCAACCGCTCATAAATACCTGTGGGAGCTGGCTTGCCAGCGATAGGGCCGCATCAGCCAACATCGTCGTTGCTGACAGTCCGCCATCGCTGGCAAGCCAGCTCCCACAGGTTTTTCAATCAGCCCGAAGTTATGCGGTGAAACGCACGCCCGGTTTAGCCCGTTCATCAACCGACAGCTCAAACACATCCGGCCGCGCATAGTGGCCAACCACGTCATAGTCATACCGCGCCCGCACCAGCTCGTCAGTATCGATCTCAGCCGTGAGTAACCCCGCCTCCCCGCGCAACGGACCGGCCAGCACATCGCCCATAGGCCCGACAATCACGCTGCCACCGGCAATCAACGGACGGTCCGCCGGCCAATTGGCAATCTCCACGCCCAACTCGTTCGGCGAGGCCTGTACCTGACAGGCGCTGACCACAAAGCAACGGCCCTCGTGGGCGATGTGACGCATGCTGACCTGCCACATCTCGCGCTCATCCACGGTCGGCGCGCACCAGACTTCAATGCCCTTGGCGTACATCGCCGTGCGCAGCAGCGGCATCATGTTTTCCCAGCACACCACCGCACCGAGTTTACCGACCTGAGTGTCGAGTACCGGCAGCGTCGAGCCATCGCCCTTGCCCCAGATCAACCGTTCGGTGCCGGTCGGCATCAGTTTGCGATGCTTGGCCACCAGCCCCGCCTGCGGATCAAAATACAGCGCCGTGCAATACAACGTGCTGCCGGCACGCTCGATCACGCCGATCACCAGATTGGCCCCGGTGCGCGCCGACAAACCGGCCAGTGCCTCGGTTTCTGCTCCCGGCACATCGATGGCGTTGGCGAAGTAGCGGGCGTAGGCCTCGCGGCCTTCGGGCAGGCGATAACCCAACTGCGTGCCGAAGCCCTCACCTTTCGGATAACCGCCGAGCAACGCTTCAGGCATCACCACCAGTGCCGCGCCGGACTCGCTGATCGCGGCTTCCCAGCTGAGGATCTGTTCCAGGGTTTCAGCCTTGCCACCGGGCAAGGCGCCGATCTGCAGGGCGGCGACGATTGATTTGGGCATTGCGGTCACTCCATCGGGTTCAAGTGTTGCCGATTCTGCGGTGGCGCGGGATCATGAATAAAGACCGATTCACTGCTGAATGATATGAGCCAAATGAATATCGCAACCGTCGACCTTAACCTGCTGAAAGTCTTCGAAGCCCTGCATGAAGAGTCCAGCGCCAGCCGCGCCGCGCTGCGTCTGGGCGTGACGCAATCGGCGGTCAGCGCGGCGTTGCGCCGGTTACGCGAGGTGTATGGCGATCAGTTGTTCGTGCGCACCGGCCGTGGCTTGGCGCCGACGCTCAAGGCCAATCAACTGAAACCGGTGGTCAGCGAGGCGCTGAACAAATGTCGGCAGAGCCTGGCGATGGTCGATCCGGCGGCCCACCACTATGACGGCCGATCAGTCACCGTGGGCCTGTCGGATGATTTCGAAATCGCTTATGGCCGGCGCCTGATCGAAGCCATCGCTCGCAGCGCGCCAAAGCTGCGGCTGATCTTCCGCCAGACCCACAGCCAGATCGTCGCCCGCGCTTTGATGGAGCGCAGCATCGACCTGGCGATCACCGCCGGTGGTTTTGCCGAGCGCCTGCTCAGCCGTCAGGTACTGGGTGAAGGGGATTATGCGTGTCTGGTCGATCCGGGCAGTCTGGCACCCGGCCAACAGAACATCGATTTGCCGGAGTTCGTCACCCGCGAGCACATTCTGGTGTCCTCGGGCGGTTTTATCGGCATCACCGATGAGGGGCTGGCGGCGCTGGGCCTGAGCCGGCGGGTCTGCGCCTCGACCACGCACTTTGCGGCGCTGCCGCATTTGCTCAGGGGCAGCGGCGCGGTGGCAACCATCCCCCGCCATGCCGCCCAGGCCATTGCCGAGCTCAGCGGGCTGGTGCTGCTGCCCTGCCCGCTGGCGTTGCCGCGCTATCCGATCGAACTGGGCTGGCGCACCAGCACGCAGATCGATCCGGTGGTGATCAAGGTGCGTGAGGCGATTGTCGGGTGCTTCAACACCGACTGAGCCGCTATTACTTGTTGGCCGCCATCAGTCGATTGACCTCACTGCGCACCATGTTGGCGAATTCCGGCGGGGACATGCCATCCAGCTCGGCGCGCACCCACTCGGCCCATTTGCCCTTGCGCTTGGAGCGTTCGCCGAACAACCGCGCGGCCTCGCCTTTGGCTTTGCCCAGATTGTTCTGCCAGAGTTCGAACAGACGGGATTTCTCGTCTTCCAGCGCAGCGCGCTCGGCGAGGGATTTGTCGGCCAGATTGAAACTCATGGGGAAATACCTGCTGCGTAAAATGGCGACATCTTACACGCTCGAGGGAAATCTCCGGCGCAGGTTTTTCTTTCGCACCTAAAATCAGTGCAACTTTTCAGTCAGCGCCACACTCCATTGATCACTGTTCATCCATCTGCAAGGAGTCACCCAATGGCCCGCAAATCCCGCGTGCAAGCCGTCGAAGACCAAATCAAGGATCAGGCATTCAGCGAACTTCAGGCTTTGATCGAAGAGTCCGACAAACTGCTCAAGAGCAGCGCCTCACTGGTGGGCGAAGAAGCCGAGACCCTGCGCGGACAAATCGCCCTGAAACTGCAACAGGCGCTGGATTCTGTTTCGAGCGTGCGTGAGCGCACCAAACCGGCGGTCGAGGCCACCGAGAGCTACATTGGCGGCCATCCATGGCAGACCGTAGCGATTTCCGCCGGTTTCGGTCTGGTGGTGGGCTTGTTGCTCGGTCGTCGTTGATCGACGTCTGACAAAAAACCTGTGGCGAGGGAGCTTGCTCCCGCTGGACTGCGCAGCAGTCCCCCTGTTCTCAAACAGACAAAGGGGGGCCGCTTCGCGACCCGGCGGGAGCAAGCTCCCTCGCCACATTTGTTCTGTGCCGATTATTCTCCGGCCAATTCGCGCAACTGCACCAGCGTCTGCTCCTCCAGCACAATCCCCTCGGCCAGCGATCTGGCCCGCTGCAAATGCCGGCGATCACCCGGCAAGCGCTTCAACCCAACTCCATGCATCTGCCGCACCAGTTCTTCGCTGCGCTCGGCAAAGCTCTGCCCGGCAGCTTTGCTTGGGTCGATGACGATCAACAGCTGCCCGGTCCACGGGGTCTTGGCCCCGGGATGGTTCGACCAATCGAACTCGAAGGAGAAATTGCCCCCGGTCAACGCCGCCGCCAGCAGCTCGACCATCATCGACAGCGCCGATCCCTTATGCCCGCCAAACGGCAACAGCGCGCCACCCTCAAGAATGGCTTTCGGATCCTGCGTCGCCTGCCCAAGACCGTCCACACCCATTCCGGCAGGCAGACGTTCACCCTTGCGCGCGGCAATCTGCACGTCGCCGTGAGCAATGGCGCTGGTCGCCAGATCAAACACAATCGGCGCACCACCGGCGCGCGGCGCGGCAAAGGCAATCGGGTTGGTGCCGAACAGCGGCCGATCGGCGCCATGCGGCACCACGCAGGTCATGCTGTTGACCACACTGAGCGCCACCAGACCTTCCTCGGCGAACGGCTCGACGTCCGGCCACAACGCCGCAAAGTGATGGGAGTTGCGAATCGCCAACACCGCGATCCCGGCGTTGCGCGCCTTTTCCACCAGCAACGAGCGGGCTGCGGCCAACGCGGGCTGGGCGAAACCGTTGCCGGCATCGACTCGCACGAAACCCGAGGCTACGTCCTCGACTTGCGGCACAGCCTGACCATTGACCCAACCGCTATTGAGGGTCGAAACATAACCGGGGATACGGAACACGCCATGACTGTGCGCCCCGTCACGTTCGGCACCGGCGCAGTTGGCAGCCAAGGTGCGGGCGACGGACGCCGACGTACCGTGGCGCAGGAAAACCTTTTCAAGCAATTGCGTCAGCGCTTCGAGCGAGAGTGTGGACGCAACGGGGGAAGACACGGAATCGTGTGGCGCAGACATCTGAAGCTCCAGACTAATTATTGGAGGGAACAACAGCGTACGAACAGCTTACCCAGCGATTAACCACGCCCGGTATGGGTGCTGTCAACCGTTGTGGTGCCGGCATGTCGCTGCCAGCACATTGCGCTGCCGCTTGTGCGGTAACTATGTACCACCCGTGCTATCTGCCCGGTCTTTAGTCTCGTGTCTCAATTTACCGGTGCACCGGCCGGTGCCCTGAACGAGACCCGATGATGCCTGCACCCACTCCTCCCCTGCTGCTCCAGCCCATGCTCAACTCCCCCGGATCATGGCGCGAACTCGGCCACCTCCATCACATGTCCAGCGCTGACTTCCGATGGCTGAGTCACGTGCAACTGGGGACTCATGCCCTGCGCAGTCAGCAGACCCCGCCCATGCTTGCCCAGCGCATCCTGCTCAACACCGAAGGCGCACCAGCGGTGCCGTTGGCGGGCAGCTTCATCCTCAGCGCCACCCCGGATGATCGCGGCATTCTGTTGTACACGCCTTTTGCCGGGCTGAAAAAACATGCCAGCCTCGCCAGCCTGACTGCGCATCTGGAACAGCATCTGAACAGCGCCCGTGAGGACGATCGGCTGCTCGCGCTTCTCGCCCTTTCCCATCGCAAACGACTGGCAGAACGGCACGGTATCAGCGTGACCTATCAGCTTGTCGAGGGCGATATATTCGAGGATCAACGCGCCGCCATCGAGCACTGCCAGCAGCTTAACGCGCAGGCGATGCTCGATGAGCTGATGCAACTGCCCGAGCTTGGCAGCCTGCTCCAGACCATCGTCGACGAACTGCTGACGCCAACGATGCGCGACGTCGACCAGACCCGCACGCGCGTGAATCTGTACGCGACCGCAACCGCAACCGCAACCGGCCCGGCATCGACCGACCTTCCTTCACGACGCAAGCTCGAAACACTGTCGCTTGGCGACGCGTTGCTATTGCACTATCGCCACTCCGGATGGCCGGTTGGCCAGACCCATGAGTTTTCGCACCCCGGCCGAACTTTTCTGGCCAGTGATCAGCAACACTGGGAGACAGCCGTCACCACGGCTTCAGGCAAACTGCTTGTGTTGCTGTACCAGCACATGGAGCGCTACTGGAATGGCCCCGGCGCTGACGGGGCCTCGCGGCGCGACGTTTTTGCGCAGATTATTCGGCAGCAGGCGCTGGCGGACTTTTTGCTCAAGCGCGAGGCTGGCATCATCGATCAGCGTCAATTCGACAGCCTGCTGACGTCGTTGGGTTTCAATGAAAGTCTGGCACCTCGCGCGGCCGTGGAAACCGTGCGTCTATGGGAGCACCAGGCAAACTTCGTGGAACTGGCCGGTGCGCTGATGATCGGCCATTCCGACAGCTGCCTGTATACCCCGACTCACGGTTTGCAGGTGCTCAGGGACTACGCAGATCTCAAAGCCATGTTGCTCGGCAAGTTCGCCAGCCCCGGGCATGAAGACGAACTCTATGGTCTGTTGAGTCTCGACGAGCGCCAACGCTTTCTCGGTTTCGACCGGCCGCAGGTTTCCGGCCAATCGATTGCCGGAGACGTGTTCAGCGTCCTGCTCGAGTTGATCATCACCAAGCAACGACAGAACATCGACTATGCCTTGCAGTTGTACCGGCACAGCGACGGCGTCGTGGATATCCGCGCGCTGTTCGACAAGGCCCTGGACATCCGTTCGATGCTCCACGAGCGCCTTGTGCCACTGGATGCCCGCGGGCGCTGGAGCACCCGGCCGATGCTCACCGGTAACCCATTGCCTTCCAGGGTGCTGGCAGACACTGCCGCAGCCGAAGTGCGCAAGTTCGCCAGCATCATGCCGACCATCGCCGCAGACTTCGCCGCCCAGCCACTGAGCGTCACGGCGCTGCAGCGCACCTATCTGCTGGGCATCGCCGCGAAACTGGCACACGCCCTGTCTGTCGGCATCAATGGCGAAGCACGGTTGAGAGTCCTGAACGGAACGCTGAGCCGTCATCAGCAAGCCCTGGTCGACACCGTGTTCAATCCGGATTACCCGGATCGCAGCCGCCGCAAGGCACTCAACGGGTTTCGGCCGGACGCCTGGGCATTGACGTTACAGCTCGCCGGGCAAAGCGACATGCTGCCGCTGGCCAACTGCGTCCTGCTCACGGAACGCGGTGGACCCGATACGCAGCACTCGGGACGCGCGATTTTGTGGACACCCGCCCTGGGCCTGGAAGTCTTCCGCTCGATCGAGCAGGCCAGACAGGTTTTGAACCAGCGGCTGCTGGATCCGCAAAAACGCCTGGTGCTGCTGGAAAACCTTTCACCCCTGCACCAGAGGTTCCATCAACACTACACGCTGGGACGGTTACAGCTGATCAGCGGCAATGTCCTGCAGGATCGTATCGAATCAGCGATCGAACACTTTCTCCAGCGCTGTGATCAGGTGCGGGGCCGCCAATGGCCAACGCCGCGCGAAACCCGGATCCTCAACACGTTGAGTGAGCAAGTCGTCGAGACCAATCTGCAACGTGCCACCGCTCTGGCGCAGGCACTCGGCAAGCAGCATTCACTGCCTGCCTGGCTGGGAATGGCCACGCTTGAAGAGCAGCAGTTGCACCTGGAACTGCTGGAACAGTGGCGCCTCAGTGTCATTGACGACGCGGATTATCTCCACGCGCTGCCAACCTTGCGTGATTACATCAGGCAGACGCTTCAAACACTGTTGAGCACCCGCTTGCAGAGGCAGGCTCTCGACCCCGAGCAGATCATCGTCACTCCGGCGCTGAGCCTGATCGGGTCGGCGATGAGCCTGACCGATTTCGCCTTGAACCATGCGCATATTGCACAGGACACTGCATTCACCCTCAGTTCGAGCACCGACCAGGCGCTGCCGACGGGACTCGACCAGCAAGCGGTCAGAAGTCTTCTGTTGTCCTTGAACGTAGCGACAACATTTGCCGACAAAATCACCAAGGCGTTGTCTGTGGATGGCGTCGATGCCGAACAACGCAAGCAGCGTTTCCTCCGGCAACTACCCTGGCAACTGCTGCAGCATGCCCATCAGCTGCAACTGCAACAACGCTTGTCGCCGAAGGCCTTCAGCTTGATTTCACAGGTGCTCGACATGCCCGATGCCGTCGCTCGTGCGACCGTGCAAGGGGCCGATGCCATTGTCCGGCCGTTGGCGCTGATCAAGACTGCCGGAGCCTCAGCGATCAAGGCGCTGGGACTGTACTTGATCGGCCCTGCGGGACAACCCGGCCCTCAAGTGCTTTATGCGCCGTACCATGGAGAGCACGCATTCAGTGAGTTCGAGGACGAGGCGGCAGTGATCGCCGCGCTGAACACGCCGGGTTCACTGCAGGACTTGCTGCTGCGCCGCTTGCCGGAAAGTCAACGTTCGATCTTCAGCGCGTTGTTCAAGGCGAGCAGCGGCCGGACGAGCGAAATGACCCTGGCCGCCAATCCGGTCGACGGCAACTTGCTGCTGCAGTTGTTCGACGACAATCTGGCGTTGTTACCCCACTTGCTGAGCAGCCATTCGCTGCCATCGGCGCAGGCGGATTGGGACGCCGCGAAGAATCTGTTCAGTACAGGCATCCAGCAGATCCGGGGCCTGCTGCCGGGCAAACTTGCCTATGTGCAGTTTCTCTGGCAAAGCTTCAAGGATTTCATGGGCTCGGCCGAAGCGTTGCAGGATCACCACTGGAAACGTGCGCTGCAAACCTTTGTCGCTGGCGCAGCGCAGATGATCACCCTCGGGCGACTGGCACTGGAGTCACGTCTGGAATCTCGAGCTGTGGCAGCGCCGCAAGCACCGCAGCCAGCCACGCTGAGTGCTCCCGTCCTTGCGCAGACAGAGCCGACCGATCCGTTGCGCACCTCGCTGCAGACCTTTGAAGCTCCGACGATCGCGCTGAAGGATCTGACCCACAATGCAGCCGAAGGCACGTATCAGGACCTGAAAACCAAAGCGACCTACGCCCCCATTGCCGGCAAAGTCTATCCCGTGGAGCGGCCGGGAGCCGTCTGGCAAATCAAGGGCGCCGACCAGCCAGGTCCGGTGTTGCAACACACCGCTTCCCGGCAACTGGTGCTGGACCCGGATCGCCATACCGTGCATTTCGGCAAAGGCCTGTCGAAAATGTACAACCGCTTTGCGACTGATCGCGAAACCCGACACTGGCTGAATATCGAGGCGCAAGGCATGGACGAAATCCGCGCCAGACACCCGGAAAAGGCGCGCATGATCATCGAGGCGATTGATCTGGCCCGGCATTACGCGTTCAACAGCCTGCACAATCTTGCCCAGCTCAGAAACTACGCGCCCGGTACTCGCCTCGATACTTTTCTCAAAAGCTTTTTTGGCGTGCAACGCCTGGATGCCGACATTCTCGACAAATTGAAGCTGGCCATCGTGCCGATCTGTGATGCCTTGGTCGACCCCACGGAAGACCTGATGAATACCAGTCGCTTTGTCGTCGGCTCGAATAAGCACCGCAACTCGGGAGTCATTGCCTTTGTACTGGGCGAGGATTTGCTCCAACGAGTGCACTTCACCGAGAAGTTCTTCAATCAGGGGCTGGACTGGTACAAAAACGGTCTTACCCAGCCTTTCAATGTCGAAGGGCATGCACGGGCGGCAACGCTGATCCACGAGTTTTCTCACCAGTTCGGCAAGACCGTGGACATCGCGACCCTGGAAGCCCGCCGCCCGTTTACGGATCTGATTGCCACAGTCACCGGCTACGGCGCGGCCCAGAAACAGGCACAAACGCAATTCCAGCGCGAAGCCTTGTCACTGTCCACACCTCGTGAAGAACTGTTTTCGCGCTGGAGCGAAGAATTCAAGGAATGGCTCGATGTCGACGAGACGCCGGGCATGGGTCATGTGCGCAGGGAAATTCTCAGGACCACCCATACCGCGAATCTGGAAGAGGCGCGCACGGCATTTCTCAGCCCGACGAATGCGCACCCAAGGATCGACACGATATTGAGTAATGCCGATTCCATCGCTTTCCTGATTTGCGAAATGGGCCGCCAACTCGACCCGGTGGTCCAGCCTCACGGAGGGCTCAACTAAGCAAAAAAAATGCGCAGGCATTGGCCTGCGCATTGTTTATCGCGGGATGGAATCAGTCTTTCTGGTCACGCAATACATTGCCCGAGGCGCCGTCAATTCGGAATTCATACACCGAACCGTCGGCCTTGCGACCCTCACCTTTCCAGTAGCCGTCATTGTCGGCCTCGATTTCATAGACTTCAACGTAACCGGCCTTGGTTTTCACGATCTCGATTGCCTTTTCGATGGTGACCCAGCCTGCACCGGGGCGATCGGCCATGGCGGCACCGGCACTGAAAAGAGCGGCGGTGGCAATTGCAGCGGCTAAGGTTTTTTTGATCATTTTTTCACTCCATTTGTGGATGATGTTCCTCGGATGTCCTGTTTTTGGGCGTCTGACGGAAAAATAAGTTCCACTTTGATGGGCAATTGCCATGACGGATGTTCTCGGCGCAACGCCCGCAAGGTTAGAATGCAGCAAATCAGGACGAGTCAATGACCCAAGAATCCCTCTCGGAAGCCGAATACGATGCGATCACCGATGCCGCCGCGCACTGGTGCATGCGTCTGCACGCCGTAGACTGCTCCGCCGAGGAGCGACTGGCTTTCGAGCAATGGCGCGATGCGCATCCACTGCATGCATTCGAATATGAAGCGATGCTGGAAATCTGGGACGTTGCCGAACACTTGCCACGTCCGCAGACGCCGCCGAGTGTGCCGCTGAATAAACCTCTGCCTGCCTGGCGTCGCTATGCAATTGCCGCGAGTGTCTGTGCGCTGGCCTTGCCACTGGCGGCCTACAGCGGCTGGAACCTGGGCTGGTTGCCCAACAGCTATCAGCACTTCGAAGCCACCGACAATGTCCGTCAGGTCACCTTGAAGGACGGCAGTCAGGTCGAGCTCAACCTCAATACCGAGTTGACCTTCAGCAATTACAAGGACGAACGCCGAGTCACCCTGAAAAAAGGCGAGGCGTTTTTCGAAGTCAGCCATGACCTCTCCCACCCGTTCGTGGTCAGGGCTGGCGAAGGCAAGATCCGCGTGACCGGCACCCGCTTCAATGTCTGGCTCTACGAAGATCAGGTGCGGGTCAACCTGATCGAAGGCTCGGTGCTGGTAACCAGCAACGCCGCCCTGCCCGGCGACGGTCTGCGCCTGGGGCCGGCCATGCAGGCGCAGTACCGGCATGGCGACTACATGCCGCAGATCAGCCAGACCTACGCCAACGACAACGCCCTGGCCTGGCGCAACGGCAAACTGGTGCTCGACAACCTGGCACTCAACGACGCCTTGCCGCTGATCAATCGCTACCTGAGCAAACCGCTGAAACTGGCCGACGCCAACACCGGCACGATCCGCGTCGGCGGCGTCTACAACATCAAAGAACTCGGCGGCCTCGTCAACACCCTGCCCAAGGTGCTGCCGGTCTACCTGACGCGCAATACCGAGGGTGATCCGGTGATCAACTCGATGCCGCGGCAGCCACCGAAGAGTTGAGACACACAAGCAAAAAAAAGCCGCTGTCCCCGTTCAGGGAGCAGCGGCTTTTTCGTTCAGCCTGACTTACTGCGCAACCACCTCGGCGCTCTTGCCCGCCACCTCGCGAACGGTTTGCAGCTGATACTGCGGATCAGCGGCGATCTGCTGCTCAGTGAACGGCAGCACACTCCACTGTTTTTTCGAAAATGCCTCGGTCTGATCGCGAGAGTATTTCGACTCCGGGTCACTCGACAGCGAGAACGCCAGCAGCCCTTGAGCGTGCGGGCCTTTGTCGTCGAAGGTCACCACTTGCAGATAGCTGGTGCCGCTGACCACTTCGAGTTTGCCGTCTTCACGCGGCACACTCTGGATCGCGTTGTAGATCCCCAGCGTTCCCGGGCCGCCGTGAATCGCAGTTTGTCGAGCGCCGCTGCTCACCACCTGAATATCGCCCCAGCGGGTTTCAGGCTTGAGGCCCATTTTCTGTGCCGTGGCGGCCGACGCCAGCAGCGCTTCACGCAGTGCCTTGCTCACCGCCGGTTGCTCGATCGCCAGACCGCGTGGCGTGTGTTGCGGGTCTTTTGGATCGAACGGTACGCGCCAGACATCCGGCGCTTGTTGCAATGCCTGCATGATGTTCTGGAAATGCACCAGGCCAATGCCCGAATCCAGATTCGCCCGACCGTCCCAACCCTTGAGGCTGGCGCAAACCGGCTTCAGCGAGGCCGCGTCCGCACCCAGATCCCCTGCGCAAAACTTCAACAGATCGGGCAGCACCTGAGTCGCCAGATAAACGTTGTCGTCCATCACCATCTGTTGCAGATCCTTCATCGCCAGCGGGCCTTTTTTGCCCAGAGCACTCAGACGCTCCAGCGCAAAGCGCGCACGCAGGCCCAGCGGCTGGCCGTCCTGACTGATCAGCGGCGAGAATCCGGTCAGCGGTTGTGCCGGGTTTGCCAGCCACGCTGAATCGTTGGAGTGCTGGACGAAGTCCTTGCGCAACAGTTGCGGCAGCTGGCTGGCGGCATAGATGCCCTTCTGCGCAGCTTGCGGATCGATGTCCCAGGCGCACGCGCTGTTGGAACCGTCGAGCACGATCATCTGCAAGCCGATGCGCGGGTCGCTGCATTTGGCCAGTTTGTCGGCACTGACGTTCGGTACCACCGACAGGTTCATGTACAGCGTCTGTCCCTTGTCATCCACGGCCAGGGTGTTGACCCAAGGGATGCCCTGAATCTTGTGCACCGAATCCTGCAGATCCTTGAGGCTCGACGCCTGGTTCATCGCGTACCACTGCGTCAGCACGCGATCATTGTCCAGGTTGGCGTCGCGCAGGCTGTAGGCGTACTGATGATCCCAGTCGAGTTTGCCCGGCCATTGCACGATCGGGCCGAACTGCGAGCTGTAGACATCGCGCGAAACCGGCACCACTTGGCCATCCGCCTGTTTGACCTGCACAGTGACCGTCTGCTTGTTCAACGGCAGCGACTTGCCGTCGAGCAGGTAGCGGGTCGGGTCTTTCGGATCGAGTTGCAGGCGATACAGGGTGAAGTGCTTGGACGAGTCCACGGTGTGGGTCCAGGCCAGGTGCTGATTGAAACCGATGTTGATCATCGGCAACCCCGGCAAGGCTGCGCCCATGACGTCGAGTTTGCCCGGAATGGTCAGGTGCATCTGGTAAAAGCGCATGCCGCCGACCCATGGGAAATGCGGGTTGGCCAGCAACATGCCGCGCCCGTTGAACGAGCGTTCGCTGCCGACCGCCACGGCGTTGCTGCCGCGATCCAGGGCGAAGCGCTGCAGGCGTGCATCCGCCAACTGATAGGCCTGCGCATTGCTGCCGAGCTGTGCCGTGGCCTGGGGCGGCGTCGCGCCTGCCAGGGCTTCGGCGAACTGCCCGACACCGCCCTCGACCAGCAGGCGTCGAGTGAGTTTCACCAGATCCTCGGCGGCGATATCACGCACCCACTCCCCCTGGCACTGTTGCGGCAGCCCCTGCTGGCGGCGCTCTGCCAGATAGCGGTTGTAACCCGCTGCGTAACCTTCCACCAGATCGTGCACCTGCGCCGGTTGCGCGTCCCAGAAGGCTTTCACTGCTTCGGGGGTGTTGAGCCAGGTGAAGAACAGATCGCTGACGCGATTCTCGCGCTGTTCGACAGTGAACTGCTCCGGCCCGAAATAGCGCGAGCGCTGGCCATTGACCGTGACGATTTCGTTGGCCAGCAGGCACAGGTTGTCCTGCGCGTAGGCGTAACCGATGCCGAAACCCAGGCCGCGCTCGTTCTCGGCGCGGATGTGCGGTACGCCAAAGGAGGTGCGACGGATATCGGCGCTGGCCTGTGCTGCGGGACTGAAGGCATGGGCGGACAGACTGAGTCCGAGAAACGCACCGGCGAGGGCCAGTCCGGTTAACTGTCGGGAAATAATCACACTCGCTCCTGAACGACAAGACAAGGATCGGCGCTTGCGCCGGATCCGCTCTGAAATTGATTCATGCGCCTGGGCGCAAGACGGCTGTTCAGGAAACGAATGCGGGAAAAAAAATTTAGCCCGATTGACGAGGGTGCAATCCACTGATTACGGGAAAACAACGAATAACCGACAAAATTTCTACATATTTCCTTTCATGATTTGTCGTGCTGAAACGTCTTGTTTACTGAGAGCAGTCAAAACGTTTCCTGATCGGGCTCTGAAAAGGAGTAACCCCATGTACAACTCGCAACTACCAACGGACGGTAGCCAGGCGTCACAAGGAGCTGCCATGAGTTCCCGCGCGAGCAGTTTCGCCCCCAGCCCCGAACGCCTGGGTAATGAGCGCATTCGCCTGCTGCTGAAAAGCTTCGGTCTGCGCACCAGCCTGATTCGCCTGAAAGTCATCGACGCCCTGCTGGTCGCCGCGCAAAGCGATCGACGCCTGGGTGTGCGCGGTGTGCACAGCCAGTTGCTGGACCTGGATATTCCGTTGTCCTTTCTCAGCGTGCGCGAAGTGTTGAAGCGTCTGTGTGCCGAAGGTGTGGTCACCTTCAACCCGGACAAGAGTTACAGCCTGCATCCACAGGCTGCTGCCGTGCTCAATCACGATTGAAGCGTCCCGCGATCGCCGTCAGGGTTTGACCTTGCGGCGCATCACCCCGTTGATCACCACCACGACCACCGCCACACCCATGGCGATGTACTGGAACATCTTCTGACTGATCATCCCGGCATTTTGCAGCCAGGACAGGCCGAGCATGATCGCCAGCACCGACAGGGCGATCAGGATCGAGTATTTCAAACGTTGCTTCTGGGTCATTACGGGTTCCTGAAACTTTCAAATGTATCCGGTTTGTATCCGATTGCATGCCATGCACATACCGTGTTGCGGGGATGGGCGTGGCTGAACGCGGTCTCATGTTACAGCCGATGAAGAGTTTTGGCTTCATGCCGGCGTAACCATGAGGATCCTTGAAATGTTCCGTCGAATCACCTGGCTGATTCCTGTCCTTGCCGTTCTGACCTTGAGCGGCTGCATCATTTTCCCCCACGGCGGCTGGCATGACGACCACCATCGTTATCAGGAAGGCCCCGGTTATTACCATCGTTAGAACAGGATTGTTCGCCTTCCGGTGTGTCTGAAAGCACAGGAAGAGACGCTGTAAAAATCATCTCAGAGCAAACCATGCCCGCCCGCCAGCGGGCATTTTTTTGGCTGCGCGCGACCGTCGATCATGACTGTTCAATGCGCAGGTCGATTCACTTAAATACGCTGTAAGTATTTGAAATTTCATGTCGCAGCAAAGCATTGGATGCTGCAACAGCTCTGCCCCTAGTCTCTGTGAACTTTCTCGCTCACTGAAACAGGGATGTTTATGCAGAGAACCTTGATCGTAATGACGCCCGTGCAGACTATTGGATTCTGCCTGGCCATTACCGCTTTTGAACTGCTCACCTACATGGCCAGCGACATGATCATGCCGGCCATGTTGACGGTGACCGGCGAGTTCAACGCCGATGCGCGCCACGTTCCCAATGCCTTCAATCTGTATCTGCTGGGTGGCGTGTGCCTGCAATGGTTGATCGGCCCGCTCTCGGATCGCTACGGCAGACGCCGGCTGCTGTTGCTCGGCTGTGCGCTGTTTGGTCTGGCGTGCAGCGCGGCGGTGATGACGCAGCGCATTGAGGCCTTCAACGCAATGCGCCTGATTCAGGGCATGGGTCTGGGGTTCGTCGTTGCCGTCAGCTATCCGGCGTTGCAGGAAGTGTTCTGCGAGGCCGATGCGGTGCGGCTCATGGCGTTGCTCGGCAATGTCGCGCTGCTGTCGCCGCTGCTTGGACCGTTGCTCGGCAGCCTGCTGCTGGAATGGCTGAGCTGGCGGCAGATGTTTCTGGGTCTGGGGCTGGCCAGTGCCGTGGTCTGGCTCGGTCTGCTGGCCTGGATGCCGGAAACGATAGGCGTCACGCGCCGCGACGGCCAGCAGCAGGCCCCGGCGTCGTTTTCGCTCATGCAAGTCGGCCGGGGCTACCTCACACTGCTGCGCAATCGCCGATTCGTCGGCTGCAGCGTGGCGCTGGGCCTGATGAGCCTGCCACTGATTGCCTGGATCGGACTGGCGCCGGTATTGCTCATGCAGCGCCTGGAGCTGTCTGCACTGGCGTACGGCGTGTGGCAGATCCCGGTGTTCTCGGCGGTGATCGTCGGCAATTTGCTGCTGGATCGATTGCTCGCCAGTCACACACTGGTCCGGGTGATTGGCTTGGCTCTGTGGCCGTTCTGTCTCGGACTGCTGATGCTGATCGGCGCGGCCCTGAGTTCGGCGGCACTGGTAATGGCCGTCGGCGGACTGTCCCTCTATGCGCTGGGACTGGGCATGAGCAACGCTGCGCTGTACCGGCTGGCGCTGTTCTCCAGCCCCGATGGCAAAGGTCTGGTCTCGGCCATGATTGGCATGCTGTCGATTGCCGTGATGGGCCTCGGCGGCTCGCTCATCGCTACCGTTGGTGGCAGCGACAACCTGAAATCCTTCTGCCTGTTGGCAGCCCTCGGCGGCCTGCTGTGCCTGCCCCTGCTCTACCGCATTCTGCGCCACAACCCTGCGGCACCGCCGCGTCCAACGTACATCAATAAGGATATTCGATGAATTTATTTCCCCATGGCGATGCGCTCTGCGCATTGCCGCAACCCTATTGCCCGGACTCCGTACCCGCGGGGCTGTTCAATCAGGCCATGAGCGAAATCACCCGGTTCCACGCTCGCCATACGTCCGGTTACGGCCATTGGCTGAAGGCCCACTCGGTCGATGCCGATGATCTCGACACGCTGGACGACTGGTCGCAACTGCCACCGATTTTCGCCAATTTCTTCAAGCAACATTTGCTGCTCAGCCCGACGGGCGAGGACGCTCTGGAACTGACGTCCTCCGGCACCAGCGGGCAGAAGAGCCGCATGCGGTATGACGCGCGCAGCCTCGGCGCAGCGCAGTACATGGTCGAGCGGATATTCGCACAGTACGGCTGGATCACACCGCATACACCTTGCAACTATCTGCTGCTGAGCTACGAGCCTGAACCGTGCAATACCCTGGGCACGTCCTTTACCGATCAGTTCCTTTGCGGCTTTGCCCCCGCCAACCGGGTGGTTTACGCCTTGCGACGCAATGGAGACAGCCACCAGTTCGATCTGTTCGGGGTCATCGCGGCTCTGCAGGCGTTTGCCGAAGAAGGTCTGCCGGTGCGTATTTTCGGCTTCCCGGCGTTTCTCTGGGAAACCCTGCAACGCATGCGCGCCACGGCTGTGCAGGATGTGGCGCTGCCAGCAGGATCATTGGCATTTTTCGGCGGCGGCTGGAAAACCCGCACCTCCGAAGAAGTCCCCAGGCAACAGCTGTACGCGCGGATCCAGCAGCAACTGGGCATCAGTACCCGGGACTGTCGCGATGGTTATGGCGCCGTCGAGCACGCGGTGCCTTACATCGAGTGTGCCCACCACCGCTTTCATGTGCCGGTCTATTCGAAAGTCTACGTGCGCAGCGCCGTGGACTTTTCGGTCCTGCCCTATGGGCAATGCGGACTGCTGAATCTGGTTTCGCCCTACATTTCCTCCAGTCCGGCGCATGCGGTGGTCATGAGTGACCTCGCCACGCTGCATCCCGCCGCCAGTTGCGACTGCGGCCTGGCAAGCGACTGGTTCCAACTGCATGGCCGCGCCGGCACCGCCGCCGCGAGGAGCTGCGCCATGGCTGCCTCCGAACTGCTGGGGAGGCACTGATATGTACTTGATCAACGGACAACCGCACACCGAGTGCGACCTCGACAGCGCCTTGCAGCAACTTCACGTGGAGTTGCCACAACATCTGCAGACGCCACTTGAAACCGCCACGCTGCTTGCAGCCGCCGAAGCCTTCGCCACCCACCTGCAACAGCACGCATCGGGCCTGCCGCTTGATGCCGGGCAACGCCAGGCGCTGATCGATTTCTGCCAGCCTGCCGCGCTGCAAGCCAAGCTTGATCGCGAGCTCGGCCTGCAACCTGATTCGCTGCGGCGCATCGACTATCGCCAGTCACGCTTTGAGCGCTGGAGCCCATTGGGCCTGGTGGTACACATCACACCCGCGAACGCGCCACTGCTGGCGTTTTGTGCGGTGATCGAGAGTCTGCTGAGCGGCAACGTCAACTGGCTGCGCCCCAGCAGCAGCGACGGTGGCCTCACTGCGCGATTGCTCCAGGCATTGCTCGCATGCGATCCGAGCGGTCAACTCAAGGGTTATGTCGCAGTCCTGCCGGCGAGCACCGGACAAATCGGCCAACTGTGCAGACACGCCAACGGTGTCGCGGCGTGGGGTGGCGAAACCGCGCTGCACGCCATTCGCCAACACGTGCCGCCAGGATGTCGCTGGATCGACTGGGGGCATCGCATCAGCTTCGCCTATCTGACCCCGGACGCGGTCTGCCCCGCCGTGCTCGATGCCATCGTCGATGAAGTCTGCCGCCTCGATCAGCAAGCCTGCTCCAGCCCGCAATGGCTGCTGATGGACAGTGACGATGCCGCCGTGCTAAGCGAGATTGGCGCTCAACTGGCCACCGCATTCGAACGCCGCGCCGGGCGATGGCCGGCCCTCACACCCACGCTTGAAGAGGCTTCGCAAATCACCACCTGCACGGCGATGGCGCAGCTGGCCCAGAGTTTTTCCGGGAAGACCGGTCGGGTCTGGAGCGCGCCGGGCTGGCGTGTGATCTGGAGCCATGACCGCCAGCTCGAACCGTCGGCGCTGTTTCGCAGCCTGCTGCTCAAGCCCCTGCCCCGCGAGCTGCTCAGCGCTACGTTGCTGCCCTGGCGCAACGTCCTGCAAAGCTGTGCCTTGTTGTGCCCTGAGGCGCAGATCACCGAACTGACGCAAACCCTGATCGCCGCCGGTGTCACCCGTATTGCCCCGCTCGACGCCATTCACGATGGCTACGACGGCGAACCCCATGACGGCGTCTATGCCTTGCAGCGCCTGAGCCGTCGAGTATCGGTCAGCCTGACGCCGAATTCACTGGCGCGCCACGCCACGCTGGATCGCCAGCCATCGCCACCCGCGCTGGCCGGTGTGCCGATCATGGACAAGACAGCCTTCATCGATCGACCGCCGCACCCGCAGGCGCAGCTGTATTTTCGCTCCGGCGGCAGCAGCGGCACGCCGGCGCTTTCGGGTTTCAGTTACCACGATTTCCAGCGCCAGATGCAGGCGGCCGCCGATGGCTTGCTGGCGGCCGGCCTGGAACCGGCGCGGGATCGTGTGATGAACCTGTTCTTCAGTGGCGGGCTATACGGCGGCTTCTCCAGTTTTGCCAAGGTGCTGGAGCAACTGCAGGCCCGGCACTGGCCAATGGGCGCGCCGGCAGATGACGATTACCGGGAAATCGCGCAGATGATCGAGCAACAGCAGATCAGCGTGTTGATCGGGATGCCCGCCACCCTGCATCGGTTGTTTCTCAACGAACAGCAAACGCTGCGGCGCTACGGCGGCATCGAAAAAGTCTTTCTCGGCGGCGAACACCTCAGTCAACCCACCCGCGAGTTGCTGCACAGCTGCGGCGTGAGCCTGATCCGTTCGGCGATTTACGGCAGCGTCGACGCCGGTCCCATTGGTCATGCGTGCCATGCCACGCCTGATGGCGTCTTTCACCTGATGAGCGAGATCCAGCATTTGCAGATCGTCGATTTCGCTCAGGACACGCCGGTCAGTGACGGCGAGCCCGGTCGACTGCTGGTGACCACTCGAGCACGCCAGGGCCAGTCCGTGCAGCGCTATGACATCGGCGACAGCGGACGCTGGCTCCCCGGCCCGTGTGCCTGCGGCCTGACGTCGCCGCGCTTCGAACTGCTGCAACGCCACGGCAAGCTGCTGCGCATCGGCACCGATTTCATTTCACTGGCGACGCTGGCGCAGCACCTGCAAGCGCCGTTTCAGCTGGTCCTCGATCACGGCCCTGACGGCCTGGAACGCATGCGACTGCGCTGTCCTCTGGAACCGGCCGAAGCCCACCGACGACTGCAGAATTATTCGACGCTGATCACGCTGGTGCAGACCGGTTTGCTCACGCTGGATGTCGAGCATTGTGCCGTCGAGCAGTTCGCCCGAAACCGGCACAGCGGCAAGACGCCCCGACTGATTGATACGCGCCGCTGACAGCAGCTACCTGCACGCGGCCCATCGCCACTCATACAAGAAAAAATCATGAACACGCTCATTGAATTGAACGATTTGCTCGGTTACACCCGCCATCATTCGGCCTATTGCCGCGAACACTTCAAAAATGTCGCGGCCCCCATCACCGCTTTGACCGAACTGCCACTGATCGACCCTGAACAATACTGGCGTGACAGTCAGAATCCGCACCGATGGCCAGTGTTGTCAGGCCCGCTGGAAGACGCGATGGTCTTCAAGACCGGGGGCACCACCGGCTCAGGAAAACTCTCGCTGTTCACCCGCGCAGAATGGCACACCCTGGTGCGCGATTTCGGCAGCCACCTCACGGCGCAACTGAATCCCGGTGACCGGGTCGCCAATCTGTTCTTCGTCGGCGACCTGTATGCCAGCTTCATTTTTCTCCACGACGCGCTGGCACATGTCCAGACCCCCGTCAGCGAATTTCCCTTCACCGGGGCCGTCGACAGCGCCGTACTGGCCGAGTCGATCGTTGCGTATCGGATCAATGTGTTGGCCGGTCTGCCGGCGCAAATGCTCAAATTCGCCGCCTGGCTTGAGCGCCAGTCACGGATCCTGGAGGGCGTCGAAACCCTGCTCTACGGCGGCGAGAGCCTGTTTGCCGCCCAGCTGCAAACGCTCCAGCGGGTGTTCCCGAACGCACGCATTGCCTCTATCGGCTACGCCAGCGTCGATGCCGGACTGATCGGCGTCAGCACCCGCGATTGCGCCCTGGGCGAACACCGGATGCTGGAGCGGCACAGCGTGCTGGAGATCATCGATGAGGTGAGCGGTGAGATCATCGAAGAGTGCAACCGTAATGGCAGACTGGTTCTGACCAACCTCACCCGGCGCCTGATGCCGGTGATCCGCTACCCGGTCGGCGACCTCGCCTGCTGGCGTGAACCGCCGGGGACGCCGATGCGCAAGTTCGCCCTGATGGGCCGCAGCATGAACAGCCAGCGCGTGCGGGTGAGCGTATTGAGTCTGGATACCGGTGACATCGGCGAGCTGGTGCGCAAGATCGCCACCAGCGATGACTGGCAACTGCTCATCGAACACCGAGCAAGCAAAGATCTGCTGAGCCTCAAGTGGGTACCCTGCACGCGAACACCTGACATCAGCCAGGCAAGCTCGACCCTGCGCCGTGCGCTGATCGACCAATACCCGCTGATCGAGAAGCTGCAGCTCGATCAATTGCTGGAGCTGAACGTGATCGCCTGTGCGAACGATGAACTGACCTGTCATCCACGCTCCGGCAAACATCAGCGGGTCGTGGATCGACGGGTTTACGAGCATCCGCAGCAGGGACAAGCGTGATGGACACGACAATCATCCGCCGCTATCGCGTCGCCGATGCGCCGGCAGTCAGCCGCCTGTTCGAAGAAATCTACGGTGTTCATTATCCTCAACCCCACGTGTATCTGCCCTGGATGATCAGCCAGAACCACAGTGACGGTCGCTGGCACTCGCTGGTGGCAGTGGTAAACGAGCATATCTGCGGGCACGCCACGTTGTTTCGCCAATCTGGCCGAACCGCACTGGCGGAGCTGGCACTGACCGTGGTACACCCGGAAGCCCGCGGGCAAAACATCGCCACCCAGTTGGGCCAGCAGCTGCTGATTCATGCCCAGGCGCTGGATTGCCGAGGCGTGACGATCAAACAGGTCACGCACCACCCGTATACGCAGCGCATGGCCGCCGGTCTGGGGTTTCACAGCTGTGGTCTGTTGCCCGATTACGCGCCTTCGCCGTTCGATGGAACAGGGCGGGAGACGATTGTTGTGGGTCACTGCAGCATCGACGGTCATCAGCGCCCGCTGCCGGCACTCGCCTGGCCGCAGGATTGCCGCGAGCTGATGTCGCGTCTGGAGGCGGTGTTTGGTACCACCGACAATACCGTGCCATGGAAAGGCCCGAAGATCCGCTTCGATCACGTATCAGGGCGCTATGACCTGCTGCTCAAGGCCCTCGATGACAACCTGCTCAACCAGTTGGGACAACTGCCGGCGCACTGGCTGATTTCGATCAGACTCAGACTCGCCCAAGGGTTTTCCAGCGCGCTGCACAAACTTGCCGATGCCGGTTTCGCTTTCACCGGGGTTGTCCCCGATGACTACAGCAACGGCTGGCTGGCACTGTTTCATCGTGGCTACCAGACCTCCACGCTGAGCCTGCACTGTCCACACATGCAGCATCTGCAGGATCAGGCGCAGCAGGCCGGCGAACGGTATCAGGACTAAAAACGAAAACGGCCCACCCAATCAATGGGTGGGCCGTGGGTGACGGGCTCAGGCCTTGGCTTTGACGCCTTGGTCCACCGGCTTCGGCGCGTTGCCTTCACCGTAGGTTTTCAGGTTCTGCAGCACGTAGATCGCCTTTTTGTATTCAGGGATCAGGTTCTTGCCGTAGGCATTGCCATTGAGGCCATTGTTCTGGATCGCGTCGAGCTGGGTCGCGAAATACTCAAGCGCGTTGAATTTGGCATCAACATCTTTGGTGACGCCGAAGCGGTCGAACTTGTCGCCGGCATTGAGCAGAGTGAACGAGGTAATCTCGGAGATCAGTCCGCGGCTGCGCAGGAAAACGCTCAGATTGCCCAGTTGCTTTACCGAGGTGTTCGACGGATCGAAGCCCTTGATGTTCTTGCGCAGGCCCTGCTTGTCCATTTCCGCGGTGTTGATCGCGTTCGGATCATTGCCGACCATGGTCAGCATCTGCTGCACCTTGACGCTCTGACTCACCTGCTTTTTCGCGCCCGTATTACGAACCAGCACCCCTGCCTTGCTCTCCCAGCCGCCGACAATGCCGATCGTCATGAGAAGACTCCCTGTGAAATAACCATGAAATGTCCTTGCTGGACTACTCGAATGCCGCGAAGTATCTACCGGCCCAGTGATGGCACCAACCCTTTTAGTGCAGTCGCTTACAATTTCTGTACATTCTCGATACAAACCCTCAGAAGCTCACTGTCTCGCGGTTTCATGGCAGTTTGACGATGGCTGCCGATTGCCTTTTTACGCCGATTGATGTGCCGGTTAATTCATTTGTATCGAGGTCGATACGCCCCTTCTGTCAGCCCGACGTTTTCTTGCACGAAAGTACCTAAAGCTTCGCCGTTCACCGACGATACGCTGGTGTGACCCCGCCGTTTTTCCCTCGACCCCACAATAAGAATCGCAGCTCAAGGACCGGTATCCATGCCCGCATTCCGCACCATTCAGGCTCGCTACACGTTATTTCTGGTTCTGTTCATCCTGCTGCTGTCGGTACTGACCGTGGTCGGTATCAGCCAATTGGTCGCGCCCAAGCTGCGGCATACCGAAGAACAGGTGGTGCTCAACCGGATTGCCGAAGTCGCCGAACAGATCCAGGGCGAACTGAACAAAGTCCAGGCGCAGCAGCGCAGCATCACCCAGACCATTCCGCTGCTCGACAGCGCGGCCATCGACACAGTGTTGCCGGGCCTGGTGGATCAATACGGCGAGCTGAAAGTCTTCGGTGGCGGGATCTGGCCACTGCCGGGTCAGCGTGAGGCCGGGCGCAACAAGTTCAGCACCTTCTGGCATCGTGATGCCTCGGGCAAACTGGCGGTGAACACCTTCTGGAACAGCGACGCGGCGCCCAACTACTACGATCAGAGCTGGTACAAGGGGGGTATGCAGACCCCACGCGGCCAGTGCGCCTGGGCTGCCGCCTATAAAGACGACGCCAGTGCCGAGCCGCGCACCAACTGCGCCATGGCGATCCAGAAAAACGGTGCGGCCTGGGGCGTGTCGACCATCGACGTGACGCTGGGTTTCTTCAACGATCTGGTGGCGCGCAAGGAAAAAGACCTCAACGCCGAAATGCTGATCGTCGAGGCCGACGGCAAGATCATCAGCAACAGCTCGCGCATCAGCGGCCCGATCGTGCTGAAGAACATCAGCGAGCTGGCCGCCGGCTCGACCTTCGCCAGTCAGGTCAAGGCCGGCCTGCAGAACCGTGATCAGGCGCAACGCGTCGAGTTCGACAACAACGGCGAAGCCAGCACTTTCTTCATGCGCCCGATCGAAGGCACGCCGTGGTTTCTCGCCACCGCCCTGCCAACGAAAATGCTCACCGCCCAGCGTGACGACGTCCTCAGCAGCCTGAGCCTGTTGCAGATTCCGCTGGTGATCCTGCTGGTGTTGTTGCAGGTGTATGCGATTCGCCAACTGGTTTCGCGGATGAAAGCGCTGAAAGCCAACATCGACTTGCTGTCCAGCGGCGATGCCGATCTGACCCGGCGCATCACCATCCGCGCCGAAGACGAACTGGGTGCCATCGGCCACTCGGTCAACACCTTTATCGCCTACCTGCAGAACATGATCGGTGAAGTCACCCAGGCGACCGGCGCCATGGCTTCGAGCCTCGATGACTTGCAGCGCACGTCGGCCAACACCAGCCAGATTCTGCTGCGCCACGCTTCGGAAACCGATCAGACCGTTACCGCCATCACCGAAATGAGTTCAACGGCGGAAAGCGTTGCGCAGAACGCCGCTGAAACCGCAGCGTTCACCCAGCGCGCCAACGAAAACGCCGACCGCTCGCGGGTCGTGGTCGGTGAAGCGACCAACAGCGTGGTGGCCTTGATCGACGAAGTGGCCAGCGCCACCAAAAAAGTCGAGAACATGCAGCAGGACGCACAACGCATCACCGAGATTCTCGGGGTGATCGGTGCAATTGCCGGCCAGACCAACCTGCTGGCGCTCAATGCCGCCATCGAAGCCGCTCGGGCCGGTGAACAGGGTCGCGGCTTTGCCGTGGTCGCCGACGAAGTCCGCGCCCTCGCCGCCCGCACCCAGGCCAGTACTTCGGAAATCAACGAGATGCTCACGCGCCTGACGCAAGGCGTGAGTTCCTCGGTCAGCGCCATGGAAAACACCCAGGCCAGCTGCCAGTCCGCCGCCGACGCCACGGCGCGGGTCAACTCGGGTCTGGATGAAATGGCCGGTTCGGTCAGCCACATCAACAGCCTCAGCACGCAGATCGCCACCGCTGCCGAACAGCAGAGTGCAGTGACCGAAGAGATCAACCGCAGCATGGTGCAGATCCGCCACATGGTCGAAGAACTGGTGCACAGCGGCCAGGCCAGCGAACTCAACACCCGCCAACTGCTCGAAGCCAACAACCGGGTGAGCGCGATCATGGGGCGCTTCAAGGTCCGGTGATTCCCCTACCAGTCTATTGTGGCGAGGGAGCTTGCTCCCGCTGGGTCGCGAAGCGGCCCCAACTCTGACACCGCAATAAACAGGAAGCCGAAATTGGCCGATTGGCGACTGCTGCGCAGCCGAGCGGGAGCAAGCTTCCTCGCCACAGAGCGCATCTCCATTCTGCCTGACAGATTTGTAATCTCTCGCTCAGCAGGCTGTCAGGCTTGATCCATGATCATCCTGCCGGCCTGCCTTGTATCAACTTGAAACACTCCGTTGATGCCGGGCAGGATAATCCGGTCAAAATACTTTCCTTTATTGATCGTCATCCGAGCCGAGAATCCATTATGCGAACCTCCCTGAGACTGGCCGCCCTCAGCGCCCTGCTCCTGTCCTTCCTGGCCCAGGCCGCCGATCTGATCCCGATCGAAGTGCACCGCGACGCCAACTGTGGCTGCTGCAAGAAATGGATCAGCCATCTCGAAGCCAACGGTTTCAAAGTCGAAGACCACGTCGAAACCGACATGAGCAGCTTCAAGCAGCAACACGGCGTGCCTCCGCGCCTGGGCTCGTGCCACACCGCGCTGATCAACGGCAAGTTCGTCGAAGGCCATGTGCCGGCTGAACAAGTGCTGGCCCTGAGCAAACGCGACGATCTGCTGGGCGTGGCCGCACCGGGCATGCCCATGGGTTCGCCGGGCATGGAAATGGACGGCATGAGCGATGCCTATCAAGTGATCGGCCTGAAGAAGGACGGCACGGATGTAGTGGTGGCGGACTACCCGGCGCACTGATGGCTGCCGGTTACATCGGGCTGTTCGCCGCGGCGTTCGGCGCTGCAACGCTGTTGCCGCTGCAATCCGAAGCGCTGCTGGTCGGGCTGATCGCCAGCGACCGTTACTGGCTCTGGGGCCTGCTGGGTGTGGCGACGCTGGGCAACGTCCTCGGTTCGCTGGTCAACTGGTGGCTGGGGCGCGGCCTCGAACGCTTTCAGGATCGACGTTGGTTTCCCGTCAGCGCGAAACACATGGCCACCGCGCGCAAACACTACGAGCGCTATGGTCACTGGTCGCTGCTATTGAGTTGGCTGCCGGTGATCGGCGATCCGCTGACCCTGATCGCCGGCGTCATGCGCGAGCCGCTGGGGCGCTTTCTGCTGATCGTCACGCTGGCCAAAGCTGCGCGTTATGCCGTGGTGGCAATGCTGACCCTGGGCTGGCTCGGTTGAACATTCCGGCCATGGCGTTGCCTGTGGTTAACGTCGCCCTAATCCGGGCGTTCCAGCATCGGCCGATTTCCATGGAGTTTGCCCCTATGTCCGTCACGCTGTCCCGCTGGCTGCCCGGCCTGTTCCTGACTGCTGCGCTGCCACTATTCGCCCACGCTGCCGCGCCCACCGAAGCTGCACCCGCCGAAGGCCAGACCTATGGCCCGGAGCTGCAAGGTTTCCAATACCCCTACACGCTCAAGCACTTTGCCTTTCAGTCCCAAGGTAAATCCCTGCAGATGGGCTACATGGACGTCGCCGCCCACGGCAAGGCCAACGGGCGCACCGTGGTGCTGATGCACGGCAAAAACTTTTGCGCCGCCACCTGGGACAGTTCGATCAAAGCCTTGAGCGAGGCCGGTTACCGTGTCGTCGCGCCGGATCAGATCGGCTTCTGCACCTCCAGCAAACCCGATCATTACCAATACAGCTTCCAGCAACTGGCGACCAACACCCAACAGCTGCTCAAGGCCCTCGGCATTCAGAAAGCCACCCTGCTCGGCCACTCCACCGGCGGCATGCTTGCCACTCGCTACGCGCTGCTGTTCCCGGATCAGGTCGACCAACTGGCGCTGGTCAACCCGATCGGCCTGGAAGACTGGAAAGCCCTCGGCGTGCCGTATCGCACCGTGGATCAGTGGTATCAGCGCGAACTGAAAGTCACCGCCCAAGGCATTCGCGACTACGAGCGCAACACCTATTACGACGGGCGCTGGAAACCCGAATTCGACCGCTGGGTCGACATGCTCGCCGGCCTGAGCAACGGCCCGGGCAAAACCCAGGTGGCGTGGAACTCGGCGCTGATCTACGACATGATCTTCACCCAACCGGTGTACTACGAGTTCAAGGATCTGAAGATGCCGACCCTGCTGTTGATCGGCACGTCCGACACCACGGCCATCGGCAAGGATCTCGCGTCACCCGAGGTCAAGGCGAAAATCGGCCACTATGAGGTGCTCGGCAAGCAGGTCGCCAAGCTGATTCCACAGTCGACGCTGGTGGAATTCCCCGGCATGGGCCACGCGCCGCAGATGGAAGAACCGGCGAAATTTCACCAGGCCCTGCTCGGCTGGCTGAACAACACCAATCCCGTTCGTTGATGAGGTAAGGCTGATGGCGGTGCAGATTGCAGTGATCGATGACTGGCAGGACGTGGCGCGGGACGTGGTTGACTGGTCGGTGCTCGACAGCATCGGCGAAGTGGCGTTTGTGCATGACTACCCGGCGGACAATGCCACGCTGGCAGAACGATTGGGCCAGTACCAGGTGATCTGCGTGATGCGCGAGCGCACGCGTTTCGATCAGGACCTGTTGCAGCGCCTGCCCAATCTCAAGCTGCTGGTCACCGGTGGCATGCGTAACGCGGCGCTGGACATGCAGGCGGCCGCTGGCCTCGGGATCAAGGTCTGCGGCACCGACAGCTACAAACACGCGGCGCCGGAACTGACCTGGGCGCTGATCATGGCCGCCACGCGCAATCTGCTGAACGAAGCCAACTCCCTGCGCGCCGGTGGCTGGCAGCAAGGGCTGGGCGGTGATTTGCACGGCAAGACCCTGGGCATTCTCGGTCTGGGCAGCATCGGCCAGAAGGTCGCGCAATTCGGTCAGGTGTTTGGCATGCGCGTGATTGCCTGGAGCGAAAACCTCACCGCTGAACGCGCTGAAGCAGCCGGCGTGACCTGGGTCAGCAAGCAGCAACTGTTCGAACAGGCCGATGTGCTGTCAGTGCATCTGGTGCTCAGCGAACGCAGTCGCGGGCTGGTCGATGAGCAGGCACTGGACTGGATGAAACCCACCGCACTGCTGGTCAACACCGCCCGCGGTCCGATCGTCGATGAAGCGGCGCTGATCAAGGCGTTGCAGAAACAGAAGATCGCCGGCGCGGCGCTGGATGTGTTCGATCAGGAGCCGCTGCCTGCACTGCACCCGTTTCGTACATTGGACAATGTGCTGGCCACGCCGCACGTGGGATATGTCAGCCGCAAGAACTACGAACAGTTCTTTTCGCAGATGATCGACGATATTCAGGGTTGGGCGGCCGGCAACCCACTCCGTTTATTAAATTAACCCCTCACCCTGTAGGAGCTGCCGAAGGCTGCGATCTTTTGATCTTGTTTTTGAAAATCAAGATCAAAAGATCGCAGCCTTCGGCAGCTCCTACAGGTGCATCAGTGTTCAGCAAAGCAACAAATTGCCCGCACCACAACAGTGCACCCGCTCTCCCCGCTAGCACAGAATCGTGACCGCTCAGTCACCGTTTTAGCCCCTCCAAACAAAAAAACCTGCACTTCGTCGGTGCGTTCCGCCCTGCACACCACGTCTTTCGCCGCCTGCAAACCGATTGTCGAACAATTTACCCATTTGCCCTCGCCCGCTCTAGGATCTGGCCTAGACTGATTTTCGCGGGGTCAGACCAGTCGGTCACCGCACGCAAAAAAAGTCGAAACTTTTGCGTGAAGCGACGGGTCATCAGAAAGGCAGGGGCAACGCGACTGGTGTAATCCTTGCAACGGCCATTTCACCCATTCTGCTTGCGTGTTGGGTAGCGTTTGCTCACCGATGCGTGGCGCGTTTGCGCCCGGCCACAGGATTTGGCCATGGATATGGCTTGTTCCAGACAAGAAACAGATCAACGACACGGGAGATTCACATGATCAGTGCGGCATTGGATATTCAGGGAGAGCGTGCTCAGCAGTCAGTTGGCGAAGCGAGCACATTGAGTCTTCCCGGCAGCCGGTCGATCAACGTCCCGGGCACCAAAACGCTGACGCCGGTCGCCAGCCAGAATCCCAACAAGAAGAAAGTGTTGTTCGTGACTTCGGAAATCGCCGATCTGGTGAAGACCGGTGGTCTGGGCGACGTCTCCGCCGCCCTGCCCCGCGCCATGGCGCACCTGCACGATGTGCGCGTGTTGATCCCCGGTTACCCGCAGGTGATGCACAGCGAAAACCCGATCCACATCATCGGAGAACTTGGCGGCCATGCCGCATTGCCTCCGTGCAAGATCGGGCGCATGGACATGCCGGACGGGCTGGTGATCTACGTGCTGATCTGCCCCGAGCTGTATGAGCGTGAAGGCTCGCCGTACGGTGCCAACAACGGTCGCGACTGGCCGGACAACCATATTCGTTTCGCCCGCCTGGGCCTGGCCGCTGCCGACATCGCCGCCAACCTCGCACAAATTCACTGGTGCCCGGATCTGGTGCACGCCCATGACTGGCCGGCCGGTCTGGCCCCTGCTTATATGCACTGGCGCGGGCAGCGCACGCCGACCCTGTTCACCATTCACAACCTCGCCTATCAAGGCGTGACCAGCCTCGGCTCGTGCCCGGAACTCGGCATCCCGACCCATGCCCTGCAACAGGAAGGCATGGAGTTCTACGGCAAGATGTCGTTCCTCAAGGCCGGCATGGCCTATTCGAGCCACATCACCACGGTCAGCGCGACGTATGCACAGGAAATCACCACCCCGGATTTCGGCTGCGGTCTCGACGGCTTTCTCGCCGCCAAGACCCAGCAAGGCTTGCTCAGCGGCATCCCCAACGGCATCGACGAGAGCTGGGACGCCGCCACTGATCCGCATCTGTTCGCGCCATTCGCCATCGGCGACTGGGAAGGCAAAGCGGTCAACGCCGCCCATGTGCGTGAACTGTTTGGCTTGAAAGACTCCAGCGGCCCGCTGTTCGCCGTGGTCTCGCGTCTGGTTTATCAGAAAGGTCTGGATCTGACCGAAGCTGTCTCCGAATACATCGTGCAGAACGGCGGCCAGATCGCAATCATCGGCCGTGGCGAGCCGGAAGAAGAACAGGCCATGCGTGAACTGGCGCTGCGCTTTCCTGGGCAGATCGGCGTGCGCATCGGCTTCAATGAAACCGATGCCCGGCGCATGTTTGCCGGCAGCGATTTCCTGTTGATGCCGTCGCGTTATGAACCCTGCGGCCTGAGCCAGATGTACGCCCAGCGCTTCGGCTCGTTGCCGGTGGCGCGCAATACCGGCGGTCTGGCCGACACCATCGAGAACGGCGTCACCGGGTTTCTCTTCGACGAATCCACTGTCGAGAGTTACCGCGAAGCCCTGAGCCGCGCGTTCAAGGTATTCGCTTTCCCCGAACTGCTCAACGCCATGCGCTGCCGAGCGATGGCCGCGCCGTTCAACTGGTGCAAAGCGGTCGAACCGTATGCCGAACTCTACGAACAACTGGTCGCCAAGGCGCTGGGTAAAGCCGGCCACAAATAACTCAGGGAGCTTTTCACAATGCCGTTACGGACCCAAGAAAACTGGCCCCACGGCGCGATCATGCAGGACGCCGAACATACTCAGTTTGCGCTGTGGGCACCGGATGCGTTTTACGTCAGTGTCGAACTTGAAGACGGTCAGTCCTTGCCGATGTTACCGCAGGCCGATGGCTGGTTCGTGATCAAGACCCGGTGCCCGGCGGGCACCCGCTACCGCTTCAACATCGATGGTGAACTGGAGGTGCCCGATCCGGCCTCCCGCGCTCAGGATGGCGACCTTGACCGCCACAGCGTGGTGGTCGATCCGCTGGCCTACCAGTGGCGAAACACCACCTGGCATGGCCGGCCGTGGAGCGAAGCGGTGATTTACGAGTTGCACGTCGGCGCACTCGGCGGCTTTGCCGAAGTCGAGCAGCACTTGGCGCGCCTCGCCGAACTGGGCATCACCGCGATCGAACTGATGCCGCTCGCGCAGTTCCCCGGCACGCGCAACTGGGGCTACGACGGCGTGCTGCCCTACGCCCCGCAAGCCTCCTATGGCACCCCGGAACAACTCAAGCACCTGATCGACAGCGCCCACGGCCATGGTCTGGCGGTGATTCTCGACGTGGTCTACAACCACTTCGGCCCCGACGGCAATTACCTCGGACGCTACGCCAAAGGCTTTTTCCGCGAAGACAAGCACACGCCTTGGGGCGCGGCGATCGACTTCCGTCGGCGTGAAGTGCGGGACTTTTTCATCGAAAACGCGCTGATGTGGCTGTTCGAATACCGCTTCGACGGTCTGCGCCTGGACGCGGTGCACGCGATCGAAAGCCCGGATTTCCTGCCCGAACTGGCGCAGCGTATTCGGCAGCAGGTCGATCCGACGCGCCATGTCTGGCTGACCGTGGAAAACGAGCTCAACCAGTCGAGCCTGCTTGAAGAGGATTACGACGCGCAGTGGAACGACGACGGCCATAACGCGCTGCATGTGCTGCTGACCGGCGAAACTGACGCCTATTACGCTGACTATGCGCTGCAACCCACCGAACAACTGACCCGTTGTCTGAGTCAGGGCTTCGTGTTTCAGGGCCACATCACTCGCCACGGCGAACCGCGCGGTGAGCCCAGCGAACACCTGCCCTCGACCGCTTTCGTGCTGTTCCTGCAGAACCACGACCAGATCGGCAACCGGGCCTTCGGCGAGCGTTTGCACCACCTGGCCGATCCACGGGCACTGCAGGCCGCCACCGTGCTGTTGCTGTTGTCGCCGATGATTCCGCTGATGTTCATGGGCGACGAATTCGCCGCCGAGCAACCGTTTCTGTTCTTCACCAGCCACCACGGTGAACTGGCAGACCTGGTACGCGAAGGTCGGCGCAATGAATTCGCCGGGTTCAGCGCCTTCACCGATCCGCACAAACGCGAAAAAATTCCTGATCCGAATGCCGAGCAGACCTTCCACGCCTCGCAGCCTCGCCTGATTGGCAGCGGCACTGAGAAACAGCAGGAAACCCTCGCGCTGTACCGGCAACTGCTGCAATTGCGCCACCAATACATCATTCCCAATCTGTCCGGCACCCAGGCCCTCGGCGCGCACATGCTCGGCCGTGGCGCGGTCAGCGCGCGCTGGCGCCTGGGCGATGGCAGTGAGCTGCGAATTGACCTGAACCTCAGCGATACGCCAGTGGTCAACCCTCCACAGACCGACGCCGTGTGGCTGTTTCAACAGCCGCCCGCCGTTGCCCTGTCGGAACCGGGCCAACTGCCCGCGTATTGCGCGCTTGTCAGCCTCACGGCCGCAACCCCCTTGCAACCTCTGGATGGAGAGCGCCTATGAGCGATGCGCAACTGGAAATACTCGCAAGCCGCGCCGGCCTCGCCGTCGACTGGATCGACGCCAATGGCCGCCCGCAGAAAGTCGCCCCGGCGGTGCTGCGCAATGTCCTCACCGGGCTGGGTCATCCGGCCAATACCGCGCAGGAAATCGACGCCAGCCTGCTGCAACTGCAACAGGTGCAACAGGATCGCCACCTGCCGCCGCTGTTGACCGCAGATGTCGGGGTCAGCGTTGATCTGGCCCGCTATTTCGAACCGGAAACCCCGTGCGAAATCCAGCTTGAAGACGGTTCACGGCTTAACCTCAAGCTCGATGCCGAAGCGAAACTGCCAGGGTTGATTCCGGTCGGCTATCAGCAAGTACACATCGCCGATCAGTATTTCACCCTCGCCGTGGCGCCGGAGCGCTGCTTCAGCGTCGGCGATGCGGTGGACAATCCGATCCCGCGCGTGTGGGGCCTGAGCGCGCAACTGTACAGTCTGCGCCGCCCCGGCGATGGCGGTTTTGGTGACACCCAGGCGCTGGAAGAGCTGGCCCGAGTGGCCGGCGAACGCGGCGCCGAGGCGCTGGCGATCAGTCCGTTGCATGCGATGTTCAGCGCCGACACCGGGCGCTACAGCCCGTACTCACCGTCCAGCCGGCTGTTCCTCAACTCCCTGTATGCCGCTCCAGGCGCGATCCTTGGCGAACGGGCGTTGCGTGATGCGATCGACGCCAGCGGTCTGGCCGAGCAATTCAAGCAACTGGAAGACCTCAAACTGATCGATTGGCCCAGCGCCGCCGAGGCCAAGTACAAACTGCTGCAAGCCCTGTACGACGGTTTCGTCGCCGGCGAACATCCGTTGCACGCCGACTTCGCCAGTTTCCGCCACGCCGGTGGCGAAGCCCTGGAAAATCACTGCCGCTTCGAAGCCATTCAGGAAATGCGCGCCGCCCGTGGTGAAAGCCTCGACTGGCGGCACTGGCCGGAACACTGGCACGAGCCGCGCGGCGCCGCCCTCGAAGCGTTTGCCGAGGAATACGCCGAGCGCATCGGCTACTTCGCCTTTTGCCAATGGCTGATCCACCGTTGCCTGGAGCGCGCGCAAGCGGCTGCACGCGGCGCCGGCATGGGCATCGGCCTGATCGCTGATCTTGCGGTCGGTGCCGATGGCGCCGGCAGCCAGGCCTGGAGTTTTCAGGACGAGTTGCTCGCCTCGCTCACCGTGGGTGCGCCACCAGACATTCTCAACCGCACCGGGCAGGGCTGGGGGATTTCCGCGTTTTCCCCCGAAGGCCTGATCCGCAACGGCTTTCGCGCTTTCATCGACATGCTGCGCGCCAACTTCGCGCATGCCGGCGGGCTGCGTATCGACCATGTAATGGGCCTGCAACGTCTGTGGGTGATCCCCAACGGCGCGGCTCCGGCGGACGGTGCGTACCTGTATTACCCGGTGGATGATCTGCTGCGCCTGCTGACCCTCGAATCCCATCGACACCAGGCCATCGTCCTCGGCGAAGACCTCGGTACCGTGCCCGACGGGCTGCGGGAAAAACTCAGTGCGCGGGCGATCCTCGGCATGCGCGTGCTGCTGTTCGAACAGGACAACAGCCGTTTCAAACCGATACTCGACTGGCCGGACAATGCGCTGGCGACCACCACCACCCACGACCTGCCCACGCTCAACGGCTGGTGGCATGGCCGCGACATCGACTGGAATGCGCGCCTGGACTTTGTCGATGCCAACGGTGAAATCGAATGGCGCCGGCATCGCCAGCGTGAGCGCCAAGGCCTGCGCGATGCGCTGAGTCAGGACCCGCAAAACTTCCGCGAAGAGTCCCACGAGGCCGATCAAGTGGTCGATGCCAGTGTGCGTTTCCTCGGCCACACCCGCGCACCGCTGGTGCTGTTGCCACTGGAAGACGCGCTGGGTATCGATGAGCAGGCCAACCTGCCGGGTACCATCGACAGCCATCCGAACTGGTCGCGGCGCCTGCCCGGCAACAGCGAGGCCTTGCTCGATGGCGCCGATGCCGCGCGCCGCCTGGAACTACTGGCCTGTGCCCGCCTGCAAGCTGCCGAGCGTGACCAATGAATTCATCGTTCAACCAACCGTTGCGCGCCACTCTGCGCCTGCAATTTCACAAGGGTTTCACTCTGGAACAGGCGGTGCCGCTGGTGCCGTACTTCGCCCGCCTCGGCATCAGCCACATTTATGCCTCACCGCTGCTCGCGGCCCGCGCCGGTTCGATGCACGGCTACGACGTGGTCGATCCGACGCAAGTCAATCCGGAACTCGGTGGCGAACCGGCGCTGCGGCGTCTGGTCAGCACCCTGCGCGAACACGGCATGGGCCTGATCCTCGACATCGTCTCCAACCACATGGCCGTCGGTGGCGGTGACAATCCGTGGTGGCTCGACCTGCTGGAATGGGGCCGCCTGAGTCCGTACGGCGAGTTCTTCGACATCCAGTGGCACTCCCCCGACCCGCTGATGGAAGGCCAATTGTTGCTGCCGTTTCTTGGCAGCGATTACGGTGTCGCGCTGCAGGAAGGCACGCTGAAACTGCATTTCGATGCGCAGCAGGGACGCTTCCATGTCGAGCATTACGAGCACCACTTCCCGATCTGCCCGAACGACTATGGCGAGCTGCTCAAACCGGTCGAAGCGCTGAAATCCCTGGCCGATCGTTTCAGTACCCTCAGCTACCAGACCGACGCGCATGCGCTGGCGATGCCGCTCAAGGCTGAACTGAAAGAGCTGGCCAGCGATCCGCAGATTCTCGCCGCCATCGAGGAAAGTCTCGCGCATTACGACTCCACGACTGCAGAAGGCTTCGACAAGCTGCACCAATTGCTCGAACGCCAGAGCTACCGCCTGGCCAGTTGGCGCACCGCCGCCGACGACATCAACTGGCGGCGCTTTTTCGACATCAACGAACTCGGTGGCCTGCGCGTCGAACGCCCGGCCGTGTTTGAAGCGACCCATGGCAAGATTTTCCAGTTGATCGCCGAAGGACTGGTCGACGGGCTGCGTATCGACCACATCGACGGCCTCGCCGACCCGCGTGGCTATTGCCGCAAGCTGCGGCGGCGCCTCGACTTGCTTGCGCCGGATCGGCACTTGCCGATCTATGTCGAAAAGATTCTCGGTGCCGGCGAAACCCTGCGCACCGACTGGGCGGTGGATGGCAGCACCGGTTACGAGTTCATGAATCAACTGTCGTTGCTGCAACACGACCCGGATGGCGAACACGTTCTCGGCGACCTGTGGCAACGGCGTACCGAGCGTCCGGCGGCGTTCATCGAAGAAGCGCAACTGGCGCGCCAACAGATCCTCAACGGCTCGCTGGCCAGCGATTTTGAAAGCGTCGCCCAGGCGCTGCTGCAAGTGGCGCGCGACGACCTGATGACCCGCGACCTGACCCTCGGCGCGATTCGCCGGGTGTTGCAGGCGCTGATCGTGCATTTCCCGGTGTATCGCACTTACATCAATGCACTGGGTCGCGCGGCGCAGGATGAACAATTCTTCCAGCAGGCCATGGACGGCGCCCGCCAGACCTTGGGCGAAGGCGACTGGCCGGTGCTCGACTGCGTCGCGGCCTGGCTTGGTGGCACGCCATGGCGGCACAAGCCGCGCGGGCGCTCGCGCAAGATCCTCAAGCACGCTTGCGTACGTTTCCAGCAACTGACTTCGCCGGCAGCGGCCAAAGCCGTCGAAGACACCGCGTTGTATCGCTCGGCGGTGCTGCTGTCGCGCAATGACGTCGGCTACAACACCGAGCAGTTCAGCGCACCGGTCAGCGACTTCCATGCGGTCAATCAGCAACGTCTGGGCGCGTTCCCCGACAACTTGCTGGCCACCGCCACCCACGACCACAAACGCGGCGAAGACACCCGCGCGCGACTGGCGGTGCTCAGCGAACGCAGCCACTGGTACGCCGAGCAGGTCGAGTTGTGGCGCGCCCTCGCCCGGCCGCTGCGCGACGATGATCAAGTGCCGTCGTCCGGTGATGAACTGATCCTTTATCAGGCGCTGCTCGGCAGTTGGCCGCTGCAATTGCGTGATGACGATCAGGCAGGTTTCAGCGACTACGCCGAACGCATCTGGCAGTGGCAACAGAAAGCCCTGCGTGAAGCCAAGCTGCAAAGCAGCTGGAGCGCGCCGAATGAAACCTACGAAAACGCTGCACAGACGTTTACCCAGCGCCTGCTCACCGGTGATGAAGGCGAGCTGCTGCGTGCCGCGCTGAGCAAGACCGTCAACAGCATCGCGGCAGCCGGCGCCCTCAACAGTCTGGCGCAAACCTTGCTGCGCATGACCGTGCCGGGGGTGCCGGATCTGTATCAGGGCAACGAGTTCTGGGACTTCAGCCTGGTTGATCCGGACAACCGCCGGCCGGTGGATTACGCCGCGCGCGCGCAGGCCCTGGACGGACACGCGCCGCTGCCGGAGCTGCTGGCGGACTGGCGTGACGGGCGCATCAAGCAAGCGTTGATCGCGCAGGTGTTGAACCTGCGCGCCGGACACGCCGAGCTGTTTCGCCGGGGCACGTATCAGGCTCTGGAGGTGCTGGGCGAGCAGGCGCACAACGTGCTCGCATTCGCCCGTGAGCACGAGGGCCGCTACGCCATCGTGATCGTGCCGATCCGCTGTGCGACGTTGCTGGAAAACAGTGCCGTGCCACAAGTGGATGCGCTGCGCTGGGGCGACACTCGGGTGGTTTTACCGTTCGCCGCCTCTGACACAAACCTGAAGGGACTTTTTCACAGCAGCGCAGTCACAAAAAACAGGGAGCTGAACGTCAGCGCCGCGCTGGGGGATTTCCCGGTCAATCTGTTTATCCAACTCTTTACGTAACGACGAGTTCAGTTCAGGAGCATTGCGATGAGTACCGACGATAAACGCATCCGCGAGTTCGCCTATCAGATCTGGGAATCGGAGGGCAAACCTGAAGGGCATGAAGCACGTCATTGGGAAATGGCGCGCAAACTGGCCGAAGCCGAGGCCCTGGCGCCGAAGAAGTCGCCGAAGGCCGCTGGCAGCAAAACTGCCGGCAAGACTGCGAACGGCAAAGCCAGCGATAGCAAGACGCCGGCAACCAAGCCCAAGGCGCCAGCGGACGCCAAAGCCAAGCCCTCCAGCGCCGCCAAAGTGATTCCACCGGGCGAAAAGGCCGCCGAGAAAAAGCCGCGCGCCCCGCGCAAGCCCCCGGCCAACTGATACACCCGCATTTATTGAACTGAATGACCGTGTGGCGAGTTCGCTCGCCACTGAGGACTCACTCGTCCTCAAAAAACATACAACCTTCCTGTAGGAGTGAGCCTGCTCGCGATAGCGATGTATCAGGCGAAATCGCGATTGAATGTCAGACCGCTATCGCGAGCAGGCTCACTCCTACAAGGTTTTGTATCAGCCGAGAATTTCCCCGTTTTGCAGGAGCAATCATGTCCAGTCCAAAAAAAGCCGAGCCCGCACCGCACGCCGAGCCGTCCAGAATCCGTGAAGGGCTGCCCTTCCCGCTCGGCGCCACCTGGGATGGTCTGGGGGTGAACTTTGCGCTGTTTTCCGCCAACGCCACCAAGGTCGAGCTGTGCATCTTCGACGATGCCGGCGAAGTCGAACTCGAACGCATCGAACTGCCGGAATACACCGACGAGATTTTCCACGGCTATCTGCCCGACGCCCATCCGGGGCTGATCTACGGCTACCGTGTGTATGGCCCGTATGACCCGGAGAACGGCCATCGCTTCAACCACAACAAACTGTTGATCGACCCCTACGCCAAACAGCTGGTCGGCGAGTTGAAATGGTCCGAAGCGCTGTTCGGCTACACCATCGGCCACCCCGACGCCGACCTCAGTTTCGATGAACGCGACAGCGCGCCGTTCGTGCCCAAGTGCAAGGTCATCGACCCAGCGCACACCTGGGGCAACGACCACCGCGTCAGCGTGCCGTGGGACAAGACGATCATTTATGAGACCCACGTACGCGGCATCAGCATGCGTCACCCGTCGGTGCCGGAGAACGTGCGCGGTACCTTTGCCGGTCTGATGGTCGACGACGTGCTCGAGCACATCCGCAAACTCGGCGTCTCGAGCGTGGAATTGCTGCCGATCCACGCCTTCGTCAACGACCAGCACCTGCTGCACAAGGGCATGACCAACTACTGGGGCTACAACAGCATCGCCTTCTTCGCCCCGGACCCGCGCTACCTGGCCAGCGGCAAGATCGCCGAGTTCAAGGAGATGGTCGCGCACCTGCACGAAGCCAATCTGGAAGTGATCCTCGACGTGGTCTACAACCACACCGCCGAGGGCAACGAACAAGGCCCGACCCTGTCGATGCGCGGCATCGACAACGCCTCCTACTATCGCCTGATGCCGGACGACAAGCGCTACTACATCAACGACTCCGGTACCGGCAACACCCTCGACCTCAGTCACCCGTGCGTGCTGCAAATGGTCACCGACTCGCTGCGCTACTGGGCCAGCGAGATGCATGTCGACGGTTTCCGCTTCGACCTGGCGACCATTCTCGGGCGCTATCACGACGGTTTCGACGAGCGTCACAGCTTCCTCGTCGCCTGCCGTCAGGACCCGGTGCTGCGCCAGGTGAAAATGATCGCCGAGCCTTGGGACTGCGGCCCCGGTGGCTATCAGGTCGGCAACTTTCCGCCGGGTTGGGTCGAGTGGAACGACAAATTCCGCGACACCGTGCGCGCGTTCTGGAAAGGCGACGACGGCCAGGTTGCCGACTTCGCCAGCCGCATGACCGCGTCCGGCGAGATGTTCAACCAGCGCGGGCGGCGGCCGTACTCGTCGGTGAACTTCATCACCGCCCACGACGGTTTTACCCTCAACGATCTGGTGTCGTACAACGACAAGCACAACGAGGCCAACGACGAGAACAACCAGGACGGCAGCAACAACAACCTGTCGTGGAACCACGGGGTCGAAGGCCCGACCGATGATCCGGAGATCAATGCACTGCGCCATCGGCAGATGCGCAATTTCTTCGCCACGCTGCTGCTGTCGCAAGGCACGCCGATGATCGTTGCCGGCGACGAATTCGCCCGCACCCAGGACGGCAACAACAACGCCTATTGTCAGGACAGCGAGATCGGCTGGGTCAACTGGGACCTGAGCGAAGACGGCAAGGCGCTGCTCAAGTTCGTCAAACGCTTGATCAAGTTGCGTATGGCTTACCCGATCCTGCGTCGCGGGCGTTTCCTGGTCGGCGAGTACAACGAGGACATCGGCGTCAAGGACGTCACCTGGCTGGCGCCGGACGGCACCGAGATGACCACCGAACATTGGCATGACGCGCACAACCGCTGCCTGGGCATGCTGCTCGACGGCCGCGCGCAGGAAACCGGGATTCGCCGCAAAGGTGCCGACGCGACCCTGCTGCTGGTGGTCAACGCCCACCACGACATCGTCAACTTCAGCCTGCCGGAAGTGCCGGAAGGCAGTTTCTGGACCTGCATGATCGACACCAATCAGCCATCGATTCGCGGTCAGGAACGCTTCGAGTTCGGCCATGAGTATTCCGTCACCGGCCGTTCGCTGCTGCTGTTCGAACTGCAACGCGAAGAAGAAGACTGATATGGACCTGCACAGTTATCTGGCGCGCCGCCCGCCGGACTATCGCGACACTGCGGCACTCGGCCATTGCCTGCGGGCGCTGGTCGAGGCCGGTCTGGATCAGTTGCCGTTACCGGGCAGCGGCCGCACGCTGGAGCGTTTTCAGCGCCTGGCTGAAGTCGGCGGGCACGATCTGGGCTTGTGCAAACTCTACGAGGGCCATACCGACGCCCTGGCGATCATCGAGCAGCTCGGTGGTTCGCCCACGCCGGGCAGCACCTGGGGCATGTGGGCCGCTGAACCGCCGCAGGCTCGGGTGCAGGTGCGCCCGGCCGGGCACATGGTGCGCCTTGACGGGCGCAAGGCCTGGTGCTCGGGGGCAGCGGTGCTCAGCCATGCGCTGCTCACCGCGTGGGACGCCGACGACCGCCAACAACTGGTCGCGGTGGCGCTGGATCAACCGGGCGTGACCATCACCGATCAGGGCTGGCAAGCGGTCGGCATGGGCGCCACCGGCAGCGTCGAAGTGTTGTTCGACGGCGCTGAAGCCCAGGCCATCGGCGAACCCGGCGACTACCTGAATCGTCCGGGGTTCTGGCAAGGCGGGATCGGCATCGCGGCGTGCTGGTACGGCGCGGCGCGGCAGATCGCCGAGGCGCTACGGCAACACTGCGCACAACGCGAGGAGCCGCACGCCCTCGCCCACCTCGGTGCGGTCGACTCAGCGCTGTACGCGGCAGCCAATGTGCTGCGATTCAGTGCCCTGCATATTGATGCGCACCCCGAAGCCGATGCCGCACTGTTGGCCCGGCGTGCCCGTGCAGTGGTCGAGCAATCGGCTGAGCAGGTGATGCGCGACGTCGGGCGCGCGCTGGGTGCCGGGCCGTTCTGCAAGGATCGGCACTTCGCCCGGTTGAGCGCCGATCTGCCGGTGTTCCTGCGCCAGAGCCATGCCGAGCGTGATCTGGCGGCCCTTGGCCAAGCGCTGGCTGAACACTCCGAGGAGGTCTGGACGCTATGAATGCCGTGAACAAACCTGATCCGATCATCGGCCATCAGGGCACTTCGCTGCTGCAATGGCAACATTCCCGGCACCTGGCGGCACTGGACAGCGTCGATGTCCTCAGTCTGGTGCCACCGGGCGCGCGGGCGGTGATAGTCGCTCCACACCCGGACGACGAAGTGCTCGGTTGCGGCGGGATGTTGCAGTTGCTGGCCGCCGCCGGGCGTCAGTTGCAACTGATCTCGGTCACCGATGGCAGCGCCAGTCACCCCGGCTCCGAACGCTGGCCGGTGGAACGCCTGAGCGTGGTGCGGCCGCAGGAATCGGCCGAAGCCCTGCGCCGCCTCGGCGTGCCGTTGCACCGGATGAAATGGCTGCGCGGCGGTTTCAGCGATAGCCAGGTCGCCGCGGATGAGCCGTCGCTGGTCGCGTTCATCGAGCGTCACCTGCGCCCCGGCGATGTGGTGTTCAGCACCTGGTGCGAAGACGGCCACTGCGATCACGAAGCTGCCGGCCGCGCCAGTATCGAAGCTGCGCGGCGGGTCGGCGCCACCTGCCACGAATTGCCGGTCTGGACCTGGCACTGGGCCTCTCCGGAAGACGCCGCGGTGCCGTGGCAGCGCGCGCGCAAGATTCTGTTGTCCCCCGAGCAAGTGGCGCGCAAACGCCACGCGGTGCATGCCTTTGCCAGCCAGCTGGAAGGCGACCCGCAAGCCGGGCTGCAACCGGTATTGGCGCCGTATGTGCTGGATCGTCTGCTGCAACCGTTCGAAGTGGTGTTCCTATGAGTGTCGATGATCGTTACTTCGACGGATTATTCAGCGCCAACGATGATCCCTGGGCCTTCCGCGAGCGCTGGTACGAACAGCGCAAACGCGCGATCACCCTCGCCGCCCTGCCCCGCGCACATTATCGGGCGATCTTCGAACCCGGTTGCGCCAATGGCGAACTCAGTGCCGAGCTCGCCGAGCGCTGCGATCGCCTGCTGTGTTGCGACACCGCCAGTGCGGCGGTGAACCTGGCGCGTACCCGTTTGAGCCTTTTCGACCACGCCGAGGTGCGCCAAAGTCGCCTGCCCGGCGACTGGCCGGAAGAAAAATTCGACCTGATTGTATTTAGCGAAATCGGCTACTACCTCGATGCCCAAGATCTGACAGAAGTGATCCGCCGCATCAGTGAATCCCTGACCGCGGACGGGCAATTGCTCGCTTGCCACTGGCGCCCGCCCATCGACGGCTGCCCGCTGAACGCGCGGCAGGTGCATGACCTGATCCACGAGCAACTGCCGCTGCCGCGTCTGGCATTGCATCAGGAAGCGGACTTCCTTCTTGAAGTCTGGAGCCGCGAGCCGCGCTCGGTAGCCGCACTGGAGGGCCTGCGATGATCGGCATTCTGATTCCGGCGCATAACGAGGAAGACCTGCTCGAGCAATGCCTCAGCGCGGCACTGCGCGCCAGTAAACACGGGCTGTTGGCCGGCGAGCCGGTCGAAGTGCTGGTGGTGCTCGACAGTTGCACCGACCGCTCGGCGCAGATCGTCAAGCGCTTTCCGGTGCAGAGCCTGCACATCGACGCGCGTAATGTCGGCCAGGCCCGGGCCGCCGGCGCGCAGGTCCTGCTGGAGCGCGGCGCACGCTGGATTTCCTGCTCCGACGCCGACAGCCGCGTAGCCGATGACTGGCTGGTGGCGCAACTGGGGCTGGGTGCCGACGCGGTATGCGGCACGGTGACCGTCGAACATTGGGATCAGTCGTTCGATGAAGCCGCGCAGATTCGCTATCACAGTCACTATCAGGCCCGTGACGGGCATCGCCACATCCACGGCGCCAACCTCGGGGTCAGTGCCGACGCCTATCGCTGGGCCGGTGGTTTTCCGCCGCTGGCCTGTGACGAAGATGTGCAACTGGTGCGGCGACTGGAACAGTGCGGTGCCGACATCGCCTGGAGTCATCGCCCGCAGGTACGCACCAGTGCCCGACTGGACAGCCGGGCACGAGGCGGATTCGGTGACTATCTGCGAAATCTGGCACAGCTTGGTTAAAAAAAAGCGGATCAGATTGATCTGTGACGCGACGAATCAAGTTTCATGAGCAATACTCTGCTGCGCGGCAATCCAGGGTTCGGAGCGTCGCACGGCAATCCATTCGCCTTCACGGGTCGCGCGCGCCTGATTTTTCACGGTGTCTGCACGACTGAGGGCCAGAGACAACAAGGACGTAATACCATGAAACCGTTAACCCTCAGCGACAATCCGCTGCCGGCGCAGATATGGAACAGCGCCCGGCAACTCGACAACATCCCCGTCATCAATACCCACAGTCTGGTGCCACCCGGTGCCCGAGCCGTCGTCGTCGCCCCGCATCCGGGTGATGAGGTGGTGACCTGTGGCGGCCTCCTGCAATTGCTCGCCAGCCTCGGCCATCCGTTGCAACTGCTGTCGATCACTGACGGCAGCGCCAGCCATCCCGGCTCGCGGCAATGGTCGGAAAAACGCCTGAGCGTGTTCCGGCCCCAGGAAAGTGTCGAAGCGCTGCGCCGTCTCGGCTTGCCGATGCACAGCCTGAAATGGGTGCGTGGCGGGTTCACTGACAACGCCCTGCTCGATCGCGAGGCCGACCTCACCGAGTTCATCGCCCGTTATCTGCGCCCCGGCGACGTGGTGTTCAGCACCTGGCGCGAGGATCGTAATGACGATCACGAGGCGGTTGGCCGGGCGAGTGCCAAAGCGGCAGCGCAAGTCGGCGCGACCTTCCATGACGTGCCGGTCTGGGCCTGGCACTGGCCGGAACGCGACCAGAACCTGATCCCCTGGGAACGCGCACGCAAACTGCGCCTCGACACCTGGACTGTGGCGCGCAAAAGCCACGCCACCCACGCCTACGCCAGCCAGCTCAAAGGCGAACCGGCGATCGGCATCGCACCGATGCTGCCGCCGGTGATTCTGGAGCGGATGCGCCTGCCGTACGAAATTGTCTTTATCTAAACACACTCACTTCTGCCCACTCTATGTGGGAGCTGCCGAAGGACGCGATCTTTTAATCTTCACGTTCTCCCTAATGGCCACTCGTCGGAAACCCTAGCGCACCTGTCAGATCTGACAGGTGCGCAAACTCTCATTTAGTGCGCTCATTACTCCTGAGTATCGCCTTTGCGCAGGAGCTTATCCATGACCACGTCAACAACGCCCGTCAACAGCATCCTCGACAATCCCCATCAATTTTCCGCACCCTCCTGGGATGAAGTACAAAAAATCGCCAGAAGCACAACCAGTACGAAGACTCAATATTTTTCCTTTGTAGTGCATGAAGTTTTTCATGGAGTTAACGCTATTTCGATTTCAGGGTTCGAAGTAAGAGAGATTAACGGAAAGTTTATTGACAAGTCTGCATGGCGCATACATTCGGTATCCAATGAGCTTCAATCACACCCCGCCAGCAACTTGCTGGATGGAAATCCAGAAACAGTATGGCATACGGAAGAAATAGCTCCTGCCGGGCACTATGTCGTCATAGACATGGGAAAAATTTATGAAATCGGTTCAATTTGCTATATTCCTCGACAAGCGCTAAAAAGCAGCGTAAACGGTCGAGTTAAAAAATACTCATTATCAATTTACACTGAAACATCAGAATGGGTATCTGTAAAGTCCGGCACATTTAATCCGGGCAGATCGCCCCAAGACATAGTACTAAGCGAAGGTAATGAGCGACGCGACTTCATATTCATATCAAGAAAACACTCACACATCGACGACATGTCTGACAAAGGATTTTCAATGGCACGTGCGGACTTCGAGTGCACAGGCTTATATTGTATTTCAGGTCAGCAGTTTTACATTTATCTTGAAAATGACGTTCCTGCCGGGGTTACCCTCGAGCTGTTAGTAGGTGCTATGCACTTAGGTGAGAACCCTGCTCCTTCAAGATTCCCAATAAAACAGGGCGAAAACACGATAATTCCGGATCGCGACGGATTACTATTTCTTTATGTGATTCATCCAGAAAAAAAATACATTATTCCAGTTTCCTTCAGAAACGTATTAACCGCGCCCTACTACGTTTTGGGCAACACAACAAAGGACCAATGGGCGTCGATGCTCAAGAATGCAGCGATGATTACCTCAGCTCAATTATTCAGCGGCAAAGCGATGATCGCCGTTAGTGTTTCAAAGGCAATGGAATATATGGAGGAAGATATTGACCAACTGCTCAACGAATACAATAGAATCATCGACAAGGCAGATGAAGCTTGCGGAATAAATGAGTCAAACTATTCCGATGGAGGGATACATTTACCAAGCGACTCTTACTATCAATTCAACCAAAGCAGTTCAGATCGCGTGTATATGGCGGCTGCAAGTTACAGCCTGCTATTTCATAGAGATGTTGTTCAAGTGCTCTTATCGCCAAAAGTACTGACAGCAGAAGGTGGCTGGGGGGCGTGGCACGAACTGGGTCATGCTTATCAATTGCCGAAAATGAATGGATATCATACGGTAGAATCTACATGCAATATAATCTCGCTCGCCGTTGAGAAAATGTATGGAATTACACCGAGCTGGATTGATCGTTATGATGGCAGGACGCAGGCTAAAGAATGGTTAAAGGGGACGAACAAAAATTTCGAAACAGCTGGAAACATGGTCTCACTGGTCATGTATAACGAACTGACGGAACTTTTTGGCGCTAATTTTTACCCTTCGGTCTATCAAGAATATAGGCGTTTATTGAAAGACCCATCGTTCATTGAGGATACGGCATTACCTGAATCGCGAAATGACATATTCGCTTTCATGGCATCTAAATGTGCCAAAAAAAACTTGATCAGCCATTTCGATTCCTGGGGCTTCATGTTGCAGGAAAAAACAAAAGTCAAGATTCGCGCCCTTGGCTATCCGTAATTTTTTAATTCGACAAGTTCAGTACAGAATCCACGTATTACCGGTCTCAACCGCAGCGCTGCTGGATGTGATGCCCACTGCCAGTGACTTCGCCAAACTCCTGCCAGCGTCGCAGCGCCGGACGCTGTCGGGGCTTGCGCAACTGATCATGCCTGGGGAGTTGGCGGTGAGTCGGGTGCTGCCGAGGGTATTTAGCGAAACGTCGCCCCGCCCTGATCGGCTGCGCAGCAGTCTTAAATACTGAATACGCGATAATTCCGAACATTCGCGGTGGCTGGTTTTGGGGCTGCTGCGCAGCCCATCGCGGATAAATCCCCTCACCACACATACGCAGGAATAAGGGGACAGACTTATTTAATGACAATCGCCAGCAGGCTCACAACTACAAGAGATCTTTGCCGAGCGCATAACCTGTGTGCCACCGCAGAACCTATGCAGGAGCGAGCCTGCTCGCGATGAGGCCAGAACTATCAGCGCCTATTCCCTGGGCACAACATTATCCAGCGCCTGATTCACCGCCAACTCTCCCAGCATCACCACCTGCGCGATACCCAACACCGTATTGCGACTCGGCCCCTCCAGCGTCCCGGCGAAATCGCCGAGCATTACCGTGGCCGAGGCCAGGGATTCGCAGGCGTTGGCCAGCAGGGATTCGGTGTCGGTTTGCGGGTTGACCAGGAACATGCTGCTGGGGGTGTAGGGGGTTGCCATGATTTGCGGGTCTGTGACCGGCGGATTGGGTGGGGTTTCGGGCATCGGCTGGAACTCCGATCGAGGCACTTTGAAAGGATTACTCACTGTAGGAGCTGCCGCAGGCTGCGATCTTTTGATCTTGATCTTGATCTTGATCTTGATCTTGAAAAACAAGATCAAAAGATCGCAGCCTGCGGCAGCTCCTACACGGGAACCGAGCAGTTAGTTCGGGACGCGGCGGCCGTCCAGTACCCGGTTGACCATCAGTTCACTGAGCATGATCACCTGATGCAGCATCAGCATCGCTCGGCGCTGTGAGTGCTCGACGGTGTCGCCGATATCGCGGGCCATGTCACTGGCGGCGGCCAGCGATTCGCAGGCTTCGACGAGCAACGTTTCTTCGTCCACGGTGGGGTCGATGAGGAAGATTCTGTTCGACTTGCATGACGAGGCTGTAGGGATCGAGATCTTCAGTGCGCTAGGGTTGAGGTAGAAGTTGATGGCGCGGTCGGTTGCCGCTTTTATCTTCTGCGGGTCAAGGGCTGGGTCGTACGGGATCGAGGTGTCTGGGGGGTTGGGTGTGGCTTTGAACATGGATGAAACTCCGTATCGAGAAATAGGAGCCATCACCCTCGCTACCAAACGATGGGTGGCGGCCATGCGCGGGTTGGTAGACCGGTCGATACGGAACCCGGCGCTCACGAATGAGCCCCACGCATGTCCACCATATAAAACTGAGCCGCAAAAAAGAGGCTGCATAAGGTGACGCCATACGACCGTACCGAAATGGGCTACCAAACCCGATCACTGTTTTCCAGTGACAGGGAAACGATAAGCCCATCGCATAGCCGTGTAAGCCGGCGGATTCTGGCGTACGCGTAGGTAACGGCGCAAGGCGTTGTAGCCGTTATGGCGTAACGGTTCGTGTACTTTAAACGTGGTTGCCGGGTTATGTTTATTTGCGGCGTTTGCGCTGTTGTTTTGATTTTGTCTGGCAGGCCGCTTTCGCGAGCAAGCTCGCTTCCACAGTTGGAATGCTTGCATTCAGTTGGGGATTGGTCGGCGGGTAGGCCGTCATCGCTGGCAAGCCAGCTCCCACAATTTGACCGAATGCATTCAGTCAGAGATTGGTCGATCGGGAGGCCGCTTTCGCGAGCAAGCCCACTCCCACAGGTTTCCTGGCGGCTCTGCTGATTTGTATTACGGCCTGATGCATCTGGAAGGAACTGCCCGCGCACAGACCAGTCGCATGAACAGGAAGCCGTTTTTTCAGAGGAGTGAACGTGTCCAGCGATCCCAAGCGTCACGCCGTCGACGCACCCGTCATCCATCGCCTGCGTGTGCTGACGGTCAACACTCACAAGGGCTTCACCGCCCTCAACCGGCGCTTCATCCTGCCGGAACTGCGTGAAGCGGTGCGCAGCACCTCGGCTGATCTGGTGTTTCTGCAGGAGGTGGTGGGCGAACACGAGCGCCATTCCAATCGCTACCACGAGTGGCCGCAAACCTCGCAATACGAATTTCTCGCCGACAGCATGTGGAGCGATTTCGCCTATGGGCGCAATGCGGTCTATCCCGATGGCCACCACGGCAATGCATTGCTGTCGAAATACCCGATCCGCGAATACCGCAACCTCGACGTGTCGATCACCGGCCCCGAGCGCAGAGGCCTGCTGCACTGCGTGCTGGACGTACCGGGCCACGCCGAGGTGCACGCAATCTGCGTGCATTTGAGTCTGCTGGAAAGCCACCGCCAATTGCAGTTGCAGTTGCTTTGCCAGTTGCTCGAATCATTGCCCGACGATGCACCGGTGATCATCGCCGGCGACTTCAATGACTGGCAGCTGCAGGGCAATGCCGCCCTCGCCCGTCGCGATTACCTGCACGAAGCCTTCGAACGCCACCACGGCCGCCCCGCCAAGACCTATCCGGCGCGTTTTCCGTTGCTGCGCCTGGACCGTATTTACCTGCGCAATGCCAGCAGCCATGACCCGCAGATACTTGGCAACAAGCCGTGGACGCACTTGTCGGATCACTTGCCGCTGGCGGTTGAGGTGCATCTTTAAGCGCAGTTCGGACATGACCGTTGGTCAGTGGCGCTTGATCGGGTAGCAAATTCTTCTACACCTAGGAAAGCTCAAGGAGTAGCGCATTCAATTCGTTAGGGCAGGGATCTCACGTGGAGCCTCAGTTATACAGGGAGGCCGGATCAAGGCTCGCTCAAGGATGAATTTCCCGAATTCAGCCGAAGGGAATTGCCATGACGCGCTACTCCAGATACCTGCGAGCCCTGCCGCAGACATTGTTCCTGCCTGCCTCACTACTGCTCGCCAGTTCACCCGCCTCTGCCGCCTGTTCACTGATCCCGGGCCCCGGCAACGACGCGTTCACCTGTGACAGTGGCACCAGTGGTCCACTGACCGACCTTGCGGGCAACAACAGCCTGGCCTTCCCCGCCAACGGCAGCGGCCAGATCAATGGCAGCGTGACCTTCGGCGCCGGCGCTGACCGGGTGAACATGCAATCGGGCGTGATTACCGGCGCGGTCAGCCAGGGCGCCGGCATCGACGATTTCGTCATGAGCGCAGGCTCGATCGGCTCACTGGCGCAGGGTGATGGCCGCGATACCTTCCTGATGACCGGCGGCACCATCGTCGGCGCCTTTGAAGACGGCGATGTCGCGCGCATGACCGGCGGCACCATCGGCCGGGTCGACATGAAGCTCGACAACAATATTTTCGACCTGTCCGGCGGGCAGATCCTCGGCAACCTGGTCACCGGTTTCGGCACCGATACCATTATCGTTTCCGGCGGGCGCATCGGCGGTAACATCAGTGTCAGCGGCGGCAACGACAACATCACCGTAACCGGCGGCGAGATCTTCGGCGAGATCCGCGCCAGTGTCGGCAACGACACGCTGCTGTGGGACGGCGGCGGCATCATCCGTTCGGCGATCCTGATGGGCGACGGCAACGACAGCGCAACGCTGCGTAACCTCGATGACAGCGTGCTGGCACTGACCCCCAACGTGGATGGCGGCGCGGGCAACGACGTCCTGACGTTCGACAACACCCGCACCGCGCTGCCAGCGCGATTCAGCAATTGGGAAACGGTGAACCTCAACAACGCCTCGCAACTGGACCTGGGGTCGAGCAGCCTGGTGCTTGGCGATGCCGTCAGCGGCAGCGGCGTGCTCAATGTCGATGCCAGCAGCAGCGTGTTCTCCACTCAAGGCGCGGTGTCACCCGCCGTGGCCGGACAGGCCGTGACCGTCAACAACGCCGGGGTCATCGACCTGACTCGCAACAACAGTCGTACCGATGACAGCCTGACCATCAACGGCAACTACATCGGCAACGGCGGCCAGTTGTTGCTGCAAAGCGAGCTCGGTGCCGATGGCGCGCCCAGCGACAAACTGGTGGTCAACAACGGCAGCCTCAGCGGTGCCACGGTCATCAGCGTGACCAACATCGGCGGGATCGGTGGCCTGACCCAGGAAAACGGCATTCAGGTGGTGCAGGCCCAAGGCTCCACCGTCAGTACCAACAATGCCTTCAGCTTCAGCGGTCCGGTGTCGGTCGGCGCTTACGATTACTACCTGTTCAAGGGCGGCGTCACCGCCGGCAGCGAAAACAGCTGGTACCTGCGCTCCGCCGTCGTCGCACCGCAGGTAGCCAGCGTGCCCAACCCCGATCCGAGTCAGCCGCCGATTCTGGTACCGGTGGTGGCGACTCCGGTTGTCGCGCAGATCACTCCTGTAGCACCCGCCCCCGGCGAACCCGCGCCGCCCATCGCCAGCCCTGAGCTGCCCGTACTCCCCGTGCTGCCCGCCGCCGTGGCGGGCGCTGCGCCGATCCCGATCTATCGTCCGGAAGTGCCCAACTGGTCAGTGCTGCCGCCTGCCGCCGCGCAATTGACTCTCAGCGCACTCGGCACGTTTCACGATCGTCAGGGCGATCAACGCCTGCTCAGCGAAACCGGTGCCTTCGGGGCCGGTTGGGGCCGGGTCTACGGCAAGAACATCGACCAGAGCTGGGCCGGCACCGTCACCCCACGCCTGAACGGTTCACTCAATGGCTTTCAAGTCGGCAATGACCTGTACAGCACGCAGACGTCGGGCGGGCAAACGCAACGCATTGGCCTGTTCGTTGGCCATAGCCGGATTCAGGGCGATGTTGACGGTTTCAACGAAGGCTTCGAGAACAACAGCGCGGGCAAGATCAAACTCGAGGGTGACAGTTACGGCCTGTACTGGACGCTGACCGATCCCTACGGCTGGTACCTCGATACCGTGGTGATGGGCACGCGTTTCGACGGCGACAACCGTTCCGACCGTGGACTGAAACTGGACAATCGCGGGCATGCCCTGACGCTCTCGGCCGAGGCAGGCTACCCGTTCGCTCTCGACGACACCTGGGTGGTCGAGCCGCAAGTGCAGGTGATCCACCAGAAAATCTCCCTCGACAGCCAGGACGACGGCATCTCGCGGGTGTCATTCGATTCCGACGCTGCCTGGACCGGTCGCCTCGGCGCCCGGCTCAAGGGCCGTTATCAGGTCAACGGCTTGCCGCTGGAGCCATACCTGCGGGCCAACCTCTGGCACACCTTTTCCGGCACCGATTCGGTGACCTTCGATGGCACCGATACCATCGACAGCCAGCAGAAATCCTCCTCCGCAGACGTTGGCCTCGGCTTCGTACTGACGCTTGACCGTGCAGTGAGTGTTTACGCCAGCACCGATTACAGCCGCAATATTGACAGCAATGACCTGCGTGGGCTGGCGGGAAATCTTGGGGTTCGCATCAGTTGGTGAATCGATATCAGGCTGCTTGAACCCTCTACAGCCCGATCTCCGCACTGTTTTGCCCTGCAAACAACGACTTGGATATGTGCAGAAAAACAAACGCTTGCAGCACCTGATTTAGCTTTACCGCTCATCGTGCAGTTTCTTGACGCATGGGCATCGCTCTTCTTATCTCTAACTTACTACCCCCGGAATCACTATCCGGGGCGACCCTTACGGCACTCGCGAAATCGAGCGCCGCGGTTCGCCCCGCTCCATTCGGTCGCCCCTCGTTCGGGGTAGGAGAGACGCCAGAAAAGAGATCCCGCATGCGCTTGCAAGGTAGACCTCCATGAAAAGCTCATTCACCCCACAAGAGATCAAAGTGACGTTTTGCACAGTGTCGAGTTCGATTCTGCTGTGCTCATCCATGGAGGCGCAGGCCGGACCTGCGGCGGATGAAACCACGCCCTGGTATCGCCAGGACATGCCCGTTCTGACCCTGCCGGCGACCGTTGTCACCCCCGAGCCACAACGCCTGAGCCCGCGTCCCGATTTGCAAGGCGCCGACCTGATCACCGAGGATCTGGCGCCGGCAGCCTGGGACCGGTTGTACGGGCAAAGCGCCCGGCAAGCGCAAACCGACGTGCTTGCGGCAGGTTTGACGACGCCCGGCAACGGCGACTTCAAAGGCCCGCCAGTAATGACCATACAAAGCCCCGGCGGACACACCCAGACCATCGGCCTGATCGGCGGGCAAAAGCAGATCATGGCCAACAGTGACGGCCTGATCAACAGCCGCGCCCTCACCGACCCGAACGCCGATACACTGAACCTGCAAGGCCACAGCCTCGGCGCGTATTACCGCCTGACTGGCGCACAGGGCTGGCATGTCGACCTGTCGGCCAGTGGCGGTCGGGTCAGTGGTTTCAGTCGCAATGAACAGGGCGCGCGCCAGGCCACCGAAGGCAGTGCGATGACCTTCTCGGTCGAAGGCGGCTACCCCATCGGGCTGAGTGAAAACTGGGTGGTCGAACCCCAGGCGCAATTGATCAACCAGCGCATTACTCTCGACACGCCATACGCGAGTTCCGGCAATGCCTCATCAACGGATCTGTCGGCGTGGAGCGGCCGCGTCGGCGCCCGCCTCAAAGGCAGTTACGATGTGAACGGTCTGCCCGTGGAGCCCTATGTGCGCACCAACCTCTGGCACACGGTTTATTCCGGCAACACGGTGACCCTCGATCAGGTCGACAAGATCAGCAGCAGCCGCAAGTCATCGACAGTCGAATTAGGGCTGGGATTGGTGGCGCGGGTGACGCCGGCGGTCAGCCTGTATGTCAGCGCCGATTACAGCAGTGACGTGGATGACAATGATCTGAACGGGTTGATTGGCAGTCTGGGGGTGCGGATGCGGTGGTGATTTTCGGCTCGAGGGGCGATGGCGTTTGAACTGACGCCATCGCGAGCAGGCTCACTCCTACAGGGAGACGCATTCCAAATGTAGGAGTGAGCCTGCTCGCGATGGCAGCAACGCGGTCGCGGATCAGCCCTCCGGCTTGAGAATCAACACCGCCAGCGGTGGCAGATTCAGTTCAAGCGACAGCGCCTGCCCATGGCTCGCCACCTCTTCGGTAAACGCCCCGCCGCCATTGCCATAGTTGGACCCGGCGTAAGTGTCGGCATCGCTGTTGAGCAACTCCGCCCAGCGCCCGGCAAACGGCACGCCGACCCGATACGACTGACGCGGCACCGGAGTAAAGTTGGCCACCACCAGCACCGGTTTGCCGTCCTTGCTCCAGCGCAGCCACGCGTACACGCTGTTGATCGCGTCATCGCCAATCAACCACTGGAAGCCCTGCGGCGCATCGTCCTGATCGTGCAGCGCCGGTTCCTCGCGGTACAGGCGGTTGAGGTCGCCGACCAGTTTCTGCACGCCTTTGTGTTCCGAGTATTGCAGCAGGTACCAGTCCAGTTGCTGATCGTGATTCCACTCACGCCACTGGCCGAATTCGCAGCCCATGAACAACAGCTTCTTGCCCGGATGGGTCCACATGAAGCTCAGATAGGCCCGCAGGTTGGCGAATTTCTGCCAGCGGTCACCGGGCATCTTGTCGATCAGCGAGTGCTTGCCGTGCACCACTTCGTCGTGGGAGATCGGCAGGATGAAGCGTTCCGACCAGGCGTACACCAGACCGAAACTCAATTCGTTGTGATGATGCGCGCGGTACACCGGATCCTGCTGAATGTAGTGCAGCGAATCGTGCATCCAGCCCATGTTCCATTTGTAGGCGAAACCGAGACCGCCCTGCTGGGTGCTCTGGCTGACGCCCGGCCATGCGGTGGACTCCTCGGCGATCACCAGCGCGCCCGGCGCTTCCAGCTCGACCACGTCATTCAAGTGCCGGAGAAAATCGATCGCCTCCAGATTCTCGCGCCCGCCGTGACGGTTCGGCACCCATTCGCCGGCCTTGCGCGAATAGTCGCGATACAGCATCGAGGCCACCGCATCGACGCGCAGACCATCGATGTGGAAATGCTTCAACCAGTGCAGCGCCGACGCCAACATGTAGCCGTGAACTTCGGTGCGCCCGAGGTTGTAAATCAGCGTGTCCCAGTCCTGATGGAAGCCTTCCAGCGGGTTGCCGTATTCGTACAGCGCGGTGCCGTCGAACTGCGCCAGGCCGTGGGTATCGGTAGGAAAATGCGCCGGCACCCAGTCGAGAATCACGCCGATGTCGGCGCGGTGGCAGGCGTCAACGAACTCACCGAATTGCTCCGGCGTGCCGTATCGGGCGCTCGGGGCGAATTGCGAGAGCAACTGATACCCCCACGAACCGCCGAACGGGTGTTCCATGATCGGCATCAGTTCGATGTGGGTGAAACCCAGTTCCTTGACGTAAGGAATCAGCCGCTCGGCCAGTTCCGGCCAAGTGTACTGACGGGCGACTTCGCCCAAATCGTCCAGTTCGCACTGCCACGAGCCGGCATGCAATTCGTAGATCGATAGCGGCGCTGAATGCTTCTGCCGTTCGCGACGGCCGTTCATCCAGTCCTGATCCTGCCAGTTGATCTGCAGCGGTGCGGCGACTTTTGACGCGGTGTCCGGCGGCAGGCTGGTGGCCAGTGCCATCGGGTCGGCCTTGAGCGGCAGAATGCCGTGGGCGCCGAGGATCTCGTACTTGTACAACTCGCCCGCCTGCAGGCGCGGAATGAACAACTCCCAAACCCCGGATGGATGGCGCAGGCGCATCGGATGCCGGCGACCGTCCCAGACGTTGAAATCGCCGACCACCGACACTCGGCGAGCATTCGGTGCCCACACGGCAAAACGCACACCGTCGACGCCATCGACCGTGGTCAGTTGCGCGCCGAGGCAACTGCTGAGGTCGCGGTGATTGCCTTCGGCGAACAGATACAAATCCATCTCGCCGAGCAACTGGCCGAAGCTGTAAGGGTCCTCCGCTATCTGCTCGCCACCGGCCCAGCGGGTGCGCAGCAAATAGGGGCGCGCCTGATCGAAGTGCCCCACAAACAGCCCCGGCGTTTCGGCGGCTTGCAATTCGCCGCGTTCTTCACCGCTGTCCTTGTCCAGCACTTCGACTTTCAATGCACCCGGCAGATAAGCGCGGATGAACTGCCCACCGGCACCATCACCGTGCGGGCCGAGAATGGAAAACGGGTCGTGGTGTTCAGCGCGCACCAGGGCGTCGATGTCCTGCGCCGCCGGTAATAACGCTTCTTTAGCGTGACCCTGTTCCTTGTTCGAGAAACTCATGACTACTCTCCACCAAGATCGGAAAAGGGTTTAAGCCCCGTCAATAACCCATACAAACCGTGCAACGGCACGGGCAGCCACGTGGGGCGATTTTCGGCTTCATAGGCCACTTCATAGGCCGCCTTCTCCAGGCCGAACAGCGCAAGCGCAGCGTCGGCACCCGCAGGATCCTGCCAGGCATGATCAAGACTAGCTGCCGCTTGGCGATACGCCTGAACAAATGCTTCGCGCGCCTCACGCAGGTAGCGCTCGGCAACCCGATGCCGCGCCGCTTCCGACTCTGGACTGTGATCGACGTTGTGCACGTTGATGGTCATCGCCGCCGCGTAATCGAAGGAGCGCAGCACGCCGCTAACGTCCTTGTACGGACTGTGTTTGCCGCGCCGTTCGTGCAGTGGCCGCGCCGGTTCACCCTCGAAATCGATCAGATAAGCATCGCCCTTGATCACCAGCACCTGACCCAAATGCAAGTCGCCGTGGACGCGAATCCGCAAGCCGCCCACAGCTTTCTGCGCCAGCTCCTGCACATGGCCGAGGATGACTTTTTTGTTGTCCAGCAGCCGCGCGACCATTTTCTGATCCGCCGCGCTCAGATGACTCTGATGCTGCTTGAGCAGCTTCAAGGCATGCTCGACCTGCGCCGCAACGTCCTTGCCAGTGGCTTGCGCCTCCTTGGCGCTGGTGGTCTGCGGAGCGAAGTCGGGGTTGTCGCTCGGCGCCGCCAGCACTTTGTGCATTTCCCCCAGACGCTGACCAAGCATGCCGGCAAAGTCCTTCAGTTCGCCGAGCGCGTTGTAATGCTGTTCCTGCTCGGACATCGCGTCCGCCAGCTCGTCACGCAACGCCCGTTCGAGGTTGTTCTGCGTCCATTCCCAGGCATCGCCCTGATTGCTCAGATAGCCTTGGGCGATCATCAGCAGATTGTCTTCGCCCGCGCCATCGCGGCGGATCACCGAGCCGAGCAGCGGCGAGATGTTGGCGAAACCGGCCTCGGTCAGGTACGCGCTCATTTCCAGTTCCGGGTGAACACCCGAGGCGACCTTGCGGATCAGCTTCAGCACCAGACTGTTGCCGATCACCACCGAACTGTTCGATTGCTCGGCGGACAGATAGCGCACCTCGGATTCAGCGCCGAGGCCGAGTTTTTCCAGTTGCGCGGTCGGCGCGAAACGAATCTCGCCCTGTTCGGAGTTGAGCACGGTGTTGCTCTGCATGCCTTGCAGTACCGCGTGCACAAACGATTCGAGGCTGAAGGCATCCGTGATCAGACCGACCTGCCGCCCGCGACGAACACGGGACAACGCCAGTTGCTGCGGTAACGCCGGGCCGACCTGATCTTCGGCGATGAAGCCGAACGGCAATTGATAGCGGCTGGTCTGCCCGGCGCTGGTGACTTCGATCTCGCTGAGCAGCACTGGATGCTGCGCATCGCCGAAGCGCACGCCGTAGGCCAGATTGACCTGTTCGATGGCTGCGTCCTTGCCGGCGAACCAGCGGCGGTTCTGCAGCCAGCTCGGCAGGATGCTCTGCTCCAGCGTATTGCGGGTCGGTGCTTCGAGCAGTTCTTCCATGCGTTTTTTCAGCACCAGGGTGGTGAAGTCCGGCAGGCTCTGCGCCGGTTCCACGTGCCAGCTCGGCATCTGGTTTTCCGCCGCAAGGGCGAACCAATAGAAGCCGTATGGCGCCAGGGTCAGGAGGAAATTCAACTGGCCGATCGGCGGGAACGCGTTACCGCCGAGCATCTCCACCGGGACCATGCCGACGTAGGCCGACAGATCGAGTTCCGCCGCCTGCGCGCTGCGCGACACGTTGGCCACGCAAAGGATGATTTCGTGCTTGCCGTCGGCGTCGGTGAATTCCCGGGTGTAGGCCAGAATCCGTCGGTTGCTCGGCGAAAGCATTTTCAACGTGCCACGACCGAACGCCTTGGATTGCTTGCGCACGGCGAGCATGCGCCGGGTCCAGTTGAGCAGCGAATGCGGGTCGCCGGCCTGGGTCTCGACGTTGACCGACAGATAACCGTATTGCGGGTCCATGATCGGCGGCAACACCAGGCTGGCCGGATCGGCGCGGGAGAAGCCGCCGTTGCGGTCGATCGACCATTGCATCGGCGTGCGCACGCCGTCGCGGTCGCCGAGGTAGATGTTGTCGCCCATGCCGATTTCGTCGCCGTAATACAACGTCGGCGTGCCGGGCATCGACAGCAGCAGGCTGTTGAGCAGCTCGACGCGGCGGCGGTCACGCTCCATCAACGGCGCCAGACGCCGGCGAATGCCGAGGTTGATCCGCGCGCGGCGGTCAGCGGCGTAGTAGTTCCACAGGTAATCGCGCTCCTTGTCGGTGACCATCTCCAGCGTCAACTCATCGTGGTTGCGCAGGAAGATTGCCCATTGGCAGTTGGCCGGAATCTCGGGGGTTTGCCGCAGAATGTCGGTGATCGGGAAGCGATCTTCCTGGGCCAGCGCCATGTACATGCGTGGCATCAGCGGGAAGTGAAAGGCCATGTGGCATTCGTCGCCGTTGACGCCCTCGGCATCGGTGTCGCCGAAGTACAGCTGGGTGTCTTCCGGCCATTGGTTGGCCTCGGCCAGCAGCATGCGGTCGGGGTAATTCGCATCGATTTCGGCGCGGATCTGCTTGAGGACGTCGTGGGTCTCGGGCAGGTTTTCGTTGTTGGTGCCGTCGCGCTCGATCAGGTACGGAATGGCGTCGAGGCGTAGTCCATCGATGCCCATGTCCAGCCAGTAACGCATCACCGACAGCACGGCTTTCATCACTTGCGGATTGTCGAAATTCAGGTCGGGCTGGTGCGAGTAGAAACGGTGCCAGAAGTACTGACCGGCAACCGGGTCCCAGGTCCAGTTGGACTTCTCGGTGTCGAGGAAGATGATCCGCGTGCCGTCGTATTTCTGGTCGTCATCCGACCACACGTAGAAGTCGCGCGCCGCCGAACCGGGCTTGGCCTTGCGCGCACGCTGGAACCACGGGTGCTGGTCGGAAGTGTGGTTAATGACCAGCTCGGTGATCACCCGCAAGCCGCGTTTGTGCGCCTCGGCGATGAAGCGCTTGGCGTCGGCCATGGTCCCGTAGTCGCTGTGTACGCCACGGTATTCGGCAATGTCGTAACCGTCATCGCGACGTGGCGACGGGTAGAACGGCAGCAGCCAGATAGTGTTGACGCCGAGTTCGGCGATGTAATCGAGTTTGGCGATCAGGCCGGGAAAGTCGCCGATCCCGTCATTGTTGGAGTCGAAAAACGATTTGACGTGTACTTGATAGATCACCGCATCCTTGTACCAGAGCGGGTCTTTGATAAAGGTGGCTGCCTTGGGTTTCTTCGCCATGTGAAACTCCTGTTCAATTCTGGAAAGCCACACGGCTAATACCTGTGGCGAGGGAGCTTGCTCCCGCTGGGTTGCGAAGCAGCCCCATTGCATTTGTTCTGATGCACCGCGTTCGCTTGGGTTACGACTGCTACGCAGCCGAGCGGGAGCAAGCTCCCTCGCCACAAGGTTCTGTGCACGACCTTACGCGGCAGTAATCCGCCAGATCCCGAACGGCTGGTAAGCCGGGTCAATGCGCATGAACTGGTATTTGCCATGCCAGTCCCAGCGATGCCCGTTCATCAAGTCTTCGCCATGGGTGGTCGCATCGTCCGGCAGGCCCATCTCCCACAGCGGCAGCTCGAAATTGGCTTCCTGCACGTTGTGCGGATCGAGGCTCACCGCCACCAGAATGAAATTGCTGCCATCGAAACTGCGCTTGCCGAAGTACAGAATGTTGTCGTTCCAGGCGTTGTAGACCTTCAGCCCCAGGTGCGTGTGCAGCGCCGGGTTCTGCCGGCGGATGCGGTTGAGCTGGGCGATTTCGGCAATGATGTTGCCCGGCGCATTGAAGTCGCGAACGCGGATCTCGTACTTCTCCGAATCGAGGTATTCCTCCTTGCCCGGCACCGGCGCCGATTCGCACAGTTCATAACCGGAATACATGCCCCACAGGCCCGAGCCCATGGTCGCCAACGCCGCACGGATCAAAAACCCCGGCCGCCCCGACTCATGCAGGAACGCCGGGTTGATGTCCGGCGTGTTGACGAAGAAGTTCGGCCGGTAGCATTCGCGCCACGGCGACTCGTTGAGCTCGGTGAAGTAGGTCGCCAACTCGGACTTGGTATTACGCCAGGTGAAATAGGTGTAGCTCTGGGAATAACCGACCTTGCCCAGACGCGCCATCATCGCCGGCGTGGTGAACGCCTCGGCGAGGAAAATCACTTCCGGGTGCAGCGCGCGCACATCGGCGATCAGCCACTGCCAGAACGGCAGCGGCTTGGTGTGCGGATTGTCGACGCGGAAGATCTTCACGCCTTCATTGACCCAACCAACGACGATATCGCGCAGCTCGACCCACAGGCTGGGAATCGCGTCCGGCGCATAGAAATCGACGTTGACGATGTCCTGGTATTTCTTCGGCGGGTTTTCCGCGTATTTGATCGTGCCGTCCGGGCGCCAGTTGAACCAGCCCGGATGCTGTTTGAGCCACGGGTGATCCTGGGAACACTGAATGGCGAAATCGAGGGCGATTTCCAGCCCATGCTCAGCGGCGGCGGCGACCAGCCGGCGGAAGTCTTCGCGAGTACCGAGCTGCGAGTGAATCGCCTCGTGCCCGCCCTCCTCGCTGCCGATCGCATAAGGACTGCCCGGATCATCCGGGCCGGCCGTCAGGGAATTATTGCGGCCCTTGCGGTGGGCGCGGCCGATCGGGTGGATCGGCGTGAAGTACAGCACGTCAAAACCCATGTCCTGAATCATCGGCAGACGCGAGTGCACGTCGTTGAAAGTGCCGTGTCGGTTGGGATCGTCGGTGATCGAGCGCGGAAACAATTCGTACCAACTGGCAAACTCGGCCAGTTCCCGTTCGACATCCACCGGGAATTCGGCGCTAAGGCTGAGATAGGCGCGGTGATCGGCCTGCGCCATCAATTGCGCACTGCGCGAGTGCAGAAACAGCGCCACCTGCTCGGTTTCGAGCAACCCGGACAGCTCATGATGCAGCGCCGCAAGCTGTTCGCTGAGCTGGCCTTCGCTGCGCTCGGCGGCCTGCTGCACCATGCTGCGGCCTTCCTGCAATTCCAGTGAAACCGGAACGGCAGCGTTGTGTTTTTTCTCCAGTTCGTACTGGAAACTGGCGAAGTGATCGATCCACGCTTCGACACAAAAGACAAAACGCCCCTGATGCTCGGGCCGAAAGCGGCCCTCCCAGCTGTTGTTGCCGAGGTCATTCATGACTTCGCTTTGCCAGGTCTCAGTGCCCTCTTCGTGCCAGCGCACGCGCACCGCGAGCTTGTCGTGGCCATCGGCAAACACTTTGCTGGTGACGACGACGTCACGCCCGGCAATTGACTTCACGGCAAACTGCCCGCCATCGAGGGTCGGCATGGTGTTTTCGATCACGATGCGCGGCAGCAGCAACGCCTGCGACAGCGGCATGTGTGGGTTGTAGCTCTGCTCTGAAGGTTTTTCAGCAGACATCGAGCATCTCTCCTTTACGCCCCAAGGACGCTCTTGTGCCGGATCCGTGTTCACAATGAGGCACCGGCCACGACTTGAACTGACTTAGGTTCCGAGCGACCGGCGCGGGGAAAAGTTCACAGGGATTTGCCTGAACAAAACAAGCGGATCGAAATCGCCAACAGGTGGTCAATCCACTTAAGCACTTCTCACGCCATGTGCCACACGGAGGTCTACAGATGAACATCCCGATCCCGGCCGAAACCCCTGATCCGAACATCGACAAACCCACCCTGCCCGAGACCGAGCCGCAACCGGTTCCCGAGCAGGAACCCCCAGGCACCACGCCACCGCCGAAGGAAGAACCACCCACCACGATGCCCCCCGTCATCGTCTGAAAAACGCCTCCCTTGTAGGAGCTGTCGAAGGCTGCGATCTTTTGATCTTGTTTTTAAAAGATCGCAGCCTTCGGCAGCTCCTACAGGGGGGTTACAGGGTGATTGCGGGTTGTTACAGATGCCGGTTTTTCTCGTCGTCTTTCTCGAACAACCTGACCACCCGCGGCATCACGCTGAAAATCCCCAGGGCCAGCAGCGTACTGAGTAACGCCGTCGCCTCTTTGCCCAACCCGGCCGCCACGCCGATTGCCGCAGTCATCCACAAGCCGGCTGCCGTGGTCAGGCCTTTGACATGGCCTTCATCGCCCTCCTGATTCTTCAGAATCGTCCCGGCACCGAGAAAACCGATCCCGGCGATCACCCCTTGCAACACCCGGCTCATCGCATCCGATTCAGCCCCGGAGGTCTGCGGCACCAGCACGAACAGCGCCGCGCCGAGCGCCACCAGCATGTGCGTTCGCACCCCGGCGGCCTTGCCTTTGTGTTCGCGCTCAAAGCCCAGAATTCCGCCCAGCACCGCCGCCATCACCAGTCGCACGGTGATGCGTGTCAGTTGTGAGGCATCGCCGATGTCAGCGAACTCCGCTTGCAGGGTTTCCCACACTTCATGCCACCAGGCATTCATCGTTTGATCCTTGTTATTGGTTGGATAAGGGATGGACAGCAGCGACCATTAATCAGTTGCGCAGAACGATCGGCCAATGCGGCGCCCTAACCTTGCAGATCTCCCTGAAAAAGGACTGCCCCCATGCCCGTTCGAATCGATGAATCCAATCCTGAGCAGAAAGTGTGTTTTTTCACGGTCGAGAATGGCGAGGAAATTCGCATTTGCGACACGCTGGAAGTCAAAACGGACAGTGAAAAAGCCATGTCATTCGTGGAAATAGAAGGCCGGCGCGTTTACATCACCGAAGCCGAGGCAGATGCATTGACCGTCGCCGGCGCCAGAGACGGTCGCAAGCACCTGAAGGCTGACGAGAGTGATTCGGTGATTTGACTGACCCGGATCAACACCCGGCGCAAACGCCTGCGTTAGGCATTTGCGCCTTTGTCGGCGGGCTGCTTCAAGTTGTCGCAGGGCCGGCGCGAAAAGCTATCTGATCCGCTTTTTATTCAAATAGCTGAGTCTGTTATGCAAACAGATCGGCGCTCATAGTTCATCCGCCTGATGGAGGCTGATGAGCGAATGACCATGAGCGAACAAATCCCCGTCCGAACCGTAGAAGCAGCGCCAACCATAAAAAATGTGCCTGGTCGCCCGATGAAGGCGAAGGCCGGCTCCACCGACAAGCAGATCCACACCCGCAGTTTCACTGGCCTGTTCCGAACCCTGCGCATGAGCGGCGCGGGGTTTCTTTTTTTGCTGTTCTTCGGCACCGTGTGGCTGAACTGGGGCGGGCGTCAGGCGGTGTTGTGGGACTTGGCCGAAAGCAAATTCCACATCTTCGGCGCGACCTTCTGGCCGCAGGATTTCATCCTGCTTTCGGCGCTGCTGATCATTGCCGCGTTCGGCCTGTTCGCCATCACCGTGTTCGCTGGCCGGGTCTGGTGTGGTTACACCTGCCCACAGAGTTCGTGGACGTGGATCTTCATGTGGTGCGAGAAAGTCACCGAAGGTGAACGCAACCAGCGGATCAAACTGCAAGCGGCACCCTGGGGCCTGAACAAACTGACCCGGCGCGCAGCCAAGCACACCTTGTGGCTGGCGATCAGCGTGCTGACCGGGCTGACCTTCGTCGGTTACTTCACGCCGATCCGTCCGCTCGCAGAAGAGCTGTTCACCCTGCAGATCGGCGGGGTCAGTCTGTTCTGGGTGTTGTTCTTCACCGCCGCCACTTACATCAACGCAGGTTGGCTGCGCGAAGCGGTGTGCATGCACATGTGCCCGTATGCGCGATTCCAGAGCGTAATGTTCGACAAGGACACCCTGGCGATCTCCTACGACGTCGCCCGTGGCGAAAACCGTGGCCCGCGCAAGCGTGACGTGAAACCCGCCGAAGCCGGTCTGGGTGATTGCATCGATTGCCAGTTGTGCGTGCAGGTGTGCCCGACCGGCATCGACATCCGCGATGGCTTGCAGATGGAATGCATCGGCTGCGCGGCGTGCATCGACGCCTGCGATTCGATCATGGACAAGATGAACTACCCGCGCGGCCTGATCCGCTACAGTTCCGAGCGCGAATTGCAGGGCGGCAAGACGCATCTGCTGCGGCCTCGGCTGATCGGTTATGTCGCGGTGCTGCTGGTGATGATTGGCGCCCTGGCGCTAGCCTTGGTCGAACGGCCGATGGTCTCGCTGGACGTGACCAAGGATCGCGGGCTGTTCCGTGAAAACGGTCAGGGCCAGATCGAGAACATCTACACCCTCAAGGTAATCAACAAGACCCAGCAGCGCCAGGACTACCACCTGAGCCTGGTGGACGGCGACGGCTTCCAGTTGCAGGGCAAGACCGAACTGAGCCTGGCGCCGGGGGAGATTGTCGATGTGCCGGTGTCGGTGGCGATGACCACCGAGCGCCCGGCCAGCAGCTCGCAGACCTTGAGCTTCAAGATTGCCGACAGCGACGAGCCGCAGATTTACAGCGTGGCGAAAAGCAGGTTTGTGGCGCCGATGAATCGCTGATCCCTTAAGATGCAGCCCTCTTTTTCACAATGCGATCCCTGTGGCGAGGGAGCTTGCTCCCGCTGGGCTGCGTAGCAGCCCCAATAGCTTGTGAGTGCTGCGCACTCAAGCGGGAGCAAGCTCCCTCGCCACAAAAAGCAATCCAAATTCAGTCCATCGCGGGATACCGATGAAACGCTACGAAAAATTCGCCGACGACATCGCTGAACTGATCCGCTCCGGCGTGCTCGGCCCCGGGCAACGGGTGCCGTCGGTGCGCTACGCCAGCCAGACTTACGGGGTCAGCCCGTCCACGGTGTTTCAGGCCTATTACCTGCTGGAGCGTCGCGGCCTGATCCGTGCGCGGCCGCGCTCCGGCTACTTCGTCAACACCCACGCGCCGAGCCCGTTCTCGGAGCCGGTGATCAGCAGCCACGTCAACGACTCCACCGAAGTCGACGTCAGCGAACTGGTGTTCTCGGTGCTGGAGTCGATCAAGGACCCAAGCACCGTGCCGTTCGGTTCGGCGTTCCCCAGCCCGACCCTGTTCCCGTTGCAACGGCTGTCGCGTTCGCTGGCCAGCGCCGCACGGGAGATGGACCCGCGCATGGTGGTCACCGACATGTCGCCGGGCAACCCGCAACTGCGCCGGCAGATCGCGCTGCGTTACATGGTCGGCGGGTTGATGCTGCCGATGGAAGAACTGCTGATCACCAATGGCGCCCTCGAAGCGCTGAACCTGTGCCTGCAAGCGGTGACCGAGCCGGGCGATCTGGTGGCCATCGAAGCCCCGGCGTTCTACGCCAGCCTGCAAGTGCTGGAGCGCTTGAAACTCAAAGCCGTGGAAATCCCCGTGCACCCGCGCGACGGTATCGACCTCGGCGTGCTCGCCCAGACCCTGGAGCGCCATCCGATCAAGGCCTGCTGGTGCATGACCAGTTTCCAGAACCCGATGGGCGCGACCATGCCCGAGGCGAAGAAACAGGAACTGGTGGAACTGCTGCGCCGGCATCAGGTGCCGCTGATCGAGGACGACGTCTACGCCGAACTCTATTACGGCCAGCAAGCGCCGAAACCGGCCAAGGCGTTCGACACCGAGGGGCTGGTGATGCACTGCGGTTCGTTCGCCAAAAGCCTGGCCCCCGGCTATCGCATCGGCTGGGTTGCCGCCGGGCGCTACGCGCAGAAAATCGAACGGCTGAAACTGATGACCTCGCTGTGTGCCTCGATGCCGGCACAAGCGGCCATCGCCGACTACCTGCAGCACGGCGGCTACGACCGCCACCTGCGCAAATTGCGCTACGCCCTGGAAGAACAGCAAAGCGCGATGCTCGCAGCAATTGCCCGCTACTTCCCGGCGCAGACCCGCGTCAGCCAGCCGGCCGGTGGCTACTTCCTGTGGCTGGAACTGCCACCGCAGATGGATTCGCTGAAGTTGTTTCAGATGGCGTTGGCGCAAGGCATCAGCATCGCGCCGGGTCCGATCTTCTCGCCGACCCAGCGCTTCAGGAATTGCATCCGCTTGAATTACGGCAGCCCGTGGACTGAAAGTTCGGAGAAGGCGATGGAGACGTTGGGGCGGATTGTGCGGTCGTTCTAGCTCAAAATCAGACCGACGGCAGGTAAAACAGGAAAAACCTAGTATTTCTGACAGTAGATAAAACGCTCAGGTCAAAATAGGCTAAAGATGAAGTTAAGTTAACTGGCTATTACCAATGCCCCGTACAGAACAATTAACTTAATCTTATCCAAAGCAATTTATGCCAAGGAGCTTTCAATGAGCACAAAGAGTTACATTGACGATTACACGAACTTTCACTACACCTGGCTTAGTACCAGCGGCGACAATAGCAGAGTGATTGACGACAAAAGAGAAATCGCCTTAGGGGTTAAGTTAACACGAACAGGTGATGGACAAAATTCCTGTCTCGATCTAAGGAAAAAATTTCCTGTCCATTTCGAACAGAAAGATATAAAGATCACATTCAGAATGTCTGTTCCAGAAGGTATCGAAATACAGACATTAGGCTGAAAACCTTTGGAGGCAAGGATTACATTGATATTTCCGCTCCTGCTGCGGATGGGAAATGGCATTCAGTGGAGGCAGAGTTGACAATCACCGAGAGCGATAGGAATGAACTTTGGATCTCGATGTTTACAGCCCCTACTGAACAGGTACTCGTCGGATTTAATGACATCCATATAGTTCAGCATTAAAAACTTCAGTTCAGAGTGAGCACGGCACACAACTTTGATTTTCCGTGCCTCACTCCACCCGGCTCAACAACCGGACTTTTCCTCCACCTCCATCTCGCTTTTCCAGGCTCTAACGCCCGCCACCCAGATCAACAAATGTCCCGGTCGCATAAGAAGCCTTGTCCGACAACAACCAGACAATCGCTTCCGCCACTTCATCCGGCCGCCCGCCCCGGGCCATCGGAATCGCCGACTCCAGTTTGCTGACTCGATCCGGATCACCGCTCAATGCGTGGAAATCGGTGTAGATATAACCCGGACGCACCGCGTTGACGCGAATCCCCTCGCCCGCCACTTCCTTGGACAGACCGATGGTGAAGGTGTCGAGCGCGCCTTTGGACGCGGCGTAGTCGACGTACTCGTTGGGCGACCCCAGACGAGCGGCGACCGAGGAGACGTTGACGATGCTGCCGCCCTGCCCGCCGTGTTTGGGCGACATGCGCAGAATCGCGTGCTTGGCGCAGAGGATCGGCGCCAGGACGTTGGTTTTCATGATTTTGAGAATGCGGAATTCGGACATTTCATCGACCCGCGACTTGTGCCCGACGGTGCCGGCGTTGTTCACCAGCGCAGTGACCCGTCCCAGTTCGGTATCGACCCGCTGAAACAGCGCGATCACCTCGTCTTCGATGCTGACATCGGCGCGTACCGCAATGGCTTGCGCCCCCAGCGCCCGCACTTGCTCCAGCACGCTTTGCGCGGCCTGTTCATCCGACTGATAGTTGATGCAGATCCGATAGCCCTGCCCGGCAGCCAACAACGCCGTAGCGGCGCCAATTCCGCGCCCGCCACCGGTGATAACCATGACTTTATCCATGCTGGCCCTTCCCCCCAATGCACACGTAACAGTCGGGTGGAAGAATAACCGCCATTGGGCGGTTTTGCATGGGGTCTGTCAAAGACAAAACCCTGCATGACACTGAGATTTTTTTTGTGGCGAGGAAGCTTGCTCCCGCTCGGCTGCGAAGCAGTCGTGAATCCGGCCAACACGGTACAAACCGAGTAAAGACAGGGCCGCTTCGCGCCCCAGCGGGAGCAAGCTCCCTCGCCACAGATTGCAGTCAGACAGCCGCCTGAGTCTCTCCACGGGCAATGTTCTGCATGAAACGATCCGCCGGCAGCGGATGCCCCAACAGATAGCCCTGCAAAGAATCACAGCCCAACTGCGTGAGGAAATCCTGCTGCACGCCGGTCTCCACTCCCTCGGCAACAATTCGCAAGCCCAGGGCCTGCCCCAGCGCCACAATGGCCGAAACGATGGCCGCGTCATCGCTGTCGTGCTCCAGATCGCGGACAAAACCGCGATCGATCTTCAGCTCGTTGGCCGGCAGGCGCTTGAGATACATCAGGCTCGAATACCCGGTGCCGAAGTCGTCGATCGACAGGTCGACGCCCATGTCCGACAACTCCTGCAACACCGTCATGCTCGCATCGGCGTCGCTCATGGCGGTGGTTTCGGTGATCTCCAGGGTCAGGCTGTTGGCCGGCAGATGATGGGTCGCCAGTGCCTTGGCCACGCTCTGCACCAGCCCGGCGTGGCAGAACTGCAACGCCGAGAGGTTCACCGCGATGCGCCAGTCGGTGTAGCCGAGCACGTACCATTCGCGCATCTGCCGGCAAGCTTCGTTGAGCACCCATTCACCGATGGCGATGATCAGGCCGGTCTTCTCCGCCAGATCGATGAACTTGTCCGGCAGCAGCATGCCCTGGGTCGGATGCTGCCAGCGCAGCAGGGCTTCGGCACCGACCGGACGGCCACTGGCGGCGTCGAATTTGGGTTGGAAGTACAAGCTGAACTGACTGTGCTCCAGCGCGGCGCGCAAATCTTGCAACAACTGCAACTGCTTGCGCGCGTTGCTGTTCATCGAGGCATCGAAGAAGCTGTAACCGTTTTTGCCGCCGCCCTTGGCGTGATACATCGCCGCGTCGGCGTTCATCAGCAGTTCCTGCGCGTTTTGGCCATTGCCCGGGTACACGGCGATGCCGACGCTGGCGGAAATCTGCAAGTCGTGCTCGGCCACGCGGAACGCCTGGCCGAGCAACCCGACCTGACGCGCGGCCAGGCCCAGCGCATCGTCGGGTTCGCTCAGGCGTACCAGCAGCACGAATTCATCGCCGCCGATCCGCGCCAATGTGTCCTGGCTGCGCAGGTCTTCACGCAGACGCCCCCCGACTTCACGCAGTAACTGGTCGCCCATGTGATGGCCAAAGGCATCGTTGACCGGTTTGAAACCATCCAGGTCGATGAACATCAGCGCAAAACAGCCACCCTGTTCCTCGACTTTTTTCATCGCCTGATTGATCCGGTCATCCAGCAGCATGCGGTTCGGCAGGCCGGTCAGGGTGTCGTGCAACGCCAGTTGCGTCAGTTCGCGATTGGCCAGGGTCAGCGAATGCGCCAGATCGGCAGTACGCGCTTCAAGGCGGGCATCGAGAATCGAAGTGAGCAAGGCGATCGACAGCACCGCCAGCGTGGTGATCAACACCAGATTGTCGAGGCCGTTGCCCTTGAGGCCGTCGAGCGTTGCACCGCAGAAACTGCCATCAGGAAACTGCGCGGCGGCCATGCCGGTGTAGTGCATGCCGACAATCGCGATGCCCATGATCACTGCCGCACCACCACGAATCAGACGCACATAAGGCGAGTGCTGGCGCAGGCGGAAGGCGATCCATAACGCCGCCGCCGAGGCCCCGACCGCGATCAGCAATGAGGCGCCGAACAGCGTCGGCTCGTAATCGATGCCCGGCGTCATGCGCAACGCGGCCATGCCGGTGTAATGCATGGCGCTGATGCCGGCGCCCATGATCAAAGCACCAAAGGCTAATTGCAGAATCGGCAGTTTCGGCTGGCTGACCAGCCACAGGGCAAATCCGCAGGACAGCACTGCGATCAACAGCGACAGCGCGGTAATCGCAATGTCGTAGCCCAGGTCGATCGGCAGCTTGAAGGCCAGCATGCCGATGAAGTGCATCGACCAGACGCCAACCCCCATCGCCAGCGCGCCGCCCGCCGTCCAGAAATGCACCGCTCGCCCACGGGCGCTGGCGATGCGTCCGGTCAGGTCGAGCGCGGTGTAGGACGCGAGGATCGCCACACACAAAGAAATGAAAACCAGGGTGAAAGAATAATTACCGATGAGCATGAAGATTCTCGCGACCACCCGCGCCGTACTGCGTCCATTCTCGGCCGGGCAAATGCGGCGATTGTACTGATTGCGCGGAAGAACGCACTGACAAAGTAATCATTTTGCCATCAACCCGATGAAACGCTTGTTTGATCACTGCGCAAGGCTCTGGAACAACCATCACAACCTGTAGGAGCTGCGGCACGCTGCGATCCTTTGACCTTGTTTTTTAAGATCAAAAGATCGCAGCGTGCCGCAGCCCCTACGGGTTTATTCGGTGGCCAGTTGTCCGTCCCAACCGCCGCCCAGTGCCGCGATCAATTGCACGCTGGCAATCAGGCGATTCTGCAGGATATTCAGCACAGTGCGCTCGTTGCTCAGCGCCGTGGCCTGCACCACAACCACATCGATGTAGGCAATCAACCCGGCCTTGTACTGGTTCTGGGTCAGGCGCAGCGAGTCGCGCGCGGCATCCAGTGCTTCCTGACGCACACCCGCCTCGTCCTCATACACCTTCAGTTGCACCAGATAGTTTTCCACTTCACGGAAACCGTCGAGCACGGTCTGGCGGTACTTGGCGACGGTCTGGTCATACACCGCTTCGGTGCGATCAACTTCGGCCGAACGGATCCCGCCATCGAAAATCGGCAAATCCAGTTTCGGCCCGACCGACCAGAAACGGTTCGGCAGCGTTAGAAGATTTTTCGAGGTACTGCTGCTGTAACCGCCGCTCATGCTCAGGGTCAGATCCGGGTAATACGCAGCTTTGGCTACGCCGATATTGGCATTGGCGGCGATTACCGAGCGTTCCGCCGAGGCGATGTCCGGACGTCGCTCCAGCAACTGCGAAGGCAGGCTCAGGGGAATCTGCGGCAGGTTCGGAATGTTCTGGCTTTCAGCGATGCTGAACTCGGCCGGCGCCTGCCCGGTGAGCACGGCGATAGCGTTTTCGAACTGCGCGCGTTGCCAGATCAGGTCCACCAGATCGGCCTGAGTGGTTTTCAGCTGGGTCTGCGCCTGCGCCACCGCATCGCGTCCGGAAATCCCGGCGCGGTACTGGTTCTGGGTCATTTGCAGCGACTTTTCGTAAGCCGCGACGGTGGCCTCGAGCAAGCGTTTCTGCTGATCGATCACTCGCAGTTGCAAGTAATTCTGCACCAGCTCCGACTGCTGGCTCAGGCGCATCGCAGCCAGATCGGCGAAGCTCGCCTGGGCGCTGGCTTCGTTGGCTTCCAGACCGCGACGCAACTTGCCCCAGATGTCGGCTTCCCAACTCACACCCAACTGCGCGTTGTAGGTGTCGCGTATACCGCTGGCCGAACTGCTCAGGCTCGAGCTGCTGCTGCCGGTGCCCTGGCTGGAACGGGTCTTGCCCACGCTCAGGTCCACGTTCGGGTAAAACGCCCCACGGGCACTACGTACCAAGGCCTGGGCTTGACGGAACTGGGCTTCGGATTGCGCGACAGTCTGGTTGGAACTGTTGAGTTTCTCGATCAGGCCGTTGAGCTGCTGATCGCCATACAACTCCCACCAGGCGCCACGGGCCAGCGAGTCGCTCGGATTGGCCTGACGCCAGCCCTTGGCTTCCTTGTATTGCGCGACCTCGGCGGTCTGCGGGCGCTGATAGTCCGGGCCGACGGCGCAGGCACTGAGCATCGCCACGCACAGCGACAGGCTCAGCAGACGCGAGCCGCGCGCAGTGGCCAGATTGAGAAGCGAACGATCGGTCATAGCGGAGTTTCCAGAGCGGCGTCAGTACGCACGCCACGCCACTTGTTGAAGCGGTGGCGCAGCTTGTCGAGATAGAGGTAAACCACAGGCGTGGTGTAAAGGGTCAGGACCTGGCTGAAGATCAGGCCGCCGATGATGGTCAGGCCCAGTGGCTGGCGCATCTCCGCACCTTCGGCGCGGCTGAGCAACAGCGGCAAGGCGCCGAGGATCGCCGCCAGCGTGGTCATCAGAATCGGCCGCAGCCGTTGCAGGCAGGCGCTACGGATCGACTCCAGCGGCGACAGGCCCTGATGGCGCTCCAATTGCAGCGCCAGGTCGATCATCAGGATCGCGTTTTTCTTCACCACACCGATCAGCAGGAACAGTCCGAGCAGCGAAATCAGACTGAACTCGCCGCCCAGCGCATAGATCGACAGCAACGCGCCGACCCCGGCCGAGGGCAAGGTCGAGAGAATGGTCAGCGGGTGAATATAGCTTTCATACAACACACCGAGCACCAGATACACCGCCAGCAAAGCGCCGAGAATCATGAACGGCTGGCTTTTCTGGGTCGCGGCAAAGGCGTCGGCGGTGCCGGCCATTTTCGCGATCACGTCTTCCGGCAGGCCGACCTTGGCAATCGCCCGCTCGATCGCGGCACTGCCCTGCTCCACGGTCACGCCTTCAGCCATGTCGAACGCGATGCTTTCGGAGGCGAACTGGCCTTCGTGGCTGACGCGGTCGTCTTCCAGGCTGTTTTCATAATGGGCGATAGTCGACAACGGAATCCGTGCGCCGTCGGCGGTGATTACGTGCACTTGATTGAGCGTCACCGGATCCTGCGCGTATTTCGGATTGACCTCCATCACCACCTGATACTGGTTGAGGCTGTCGTAGATCGTCGAAATCTGCCGCTGGCTGTAGGCGTTGTTCAACACTGCGGTGACCATGTTCATGTCGACACCCAGGCGCTTGGCCTGATCGCGGTCGACAATCAGCGTCACCTGCTGCGCGCCACGGCCCTCGCGGGCATCGATGGCGGTCAGCTCGGGCAGTGCGCGCAGCGCGGTGACCACTTTCGGATACCACTCGCGCAACGCGCCCAGATCACCGCTTTGCAGGATGTAGCTGTATTGCGAGGTGGTCTGCTCGCGGCCACCACCGAACTGCAGATCCTGGTCCGCCATCAGCATCAACTGGGCGCCGGGTACCTTGGGCATTTCCTTGCGCAGGCGTTCGATGACTTTCTGCGCCGACAGATTGCGCTCCTTGATCGGCTTCAGGCGCACCAGCATGAACGCGTTGTTGGTGCCGTTGGTACCACCGATGAACCCGGCCACACTCTCCACCGCTTCGTCCTTGAGCACGGCGCGGCGGAAGGTTTCCATTTTCGGCTGCATCACGCTGAACGACAGGCCGTCGTCGCCACGCACGAAACCGATCAACTGGCCGGTGTCCTGCTGCGGCATGAACGTCTTCGGTACTACTACGTACAGCGCGACGTTGACCCCGACCGTGATGATCAGGCTGAGCAAGGTCAGGCGGCGATGGCGCAGGACCCAGTCGAGACTGGTGGCGTACTTGCCGACCATCCAGTCGTTGGCGCGGCGGCTCCAGCGTTGCAGACGGTTTTCCTGGCCCGGCGTGTGTGGCTTGAGCCAGCGCGCACAGAGCATCGGCGTCAGGGTCAGCGAGACCACCAGCGACACCACGATCGCCGCCGCCAGGGTGATGGAGAACTCGCGGAACAGACTCTCGACAATCCCGCCCATGAACAGGATCGACAGGAACACCGCCACCAGCGACACGTTCATCGACAGCAAGGTGAAACCGACTTCCTTGGCCCCGAGGTAGGCGGCTTTCATCGGTTTGACGCCTTCGTCGATGTGTCGGGAAATGTTCTCCAGCACCACGATGGCATCGTCCACCACCAGCCCGGTGGCCAGAATCAACGCCATCAGCGACAGGTTGTTCAGCGAAAAACCATAGAGGTACATCACCGCGAAGGTGCCGACCAGCGACACCGGCACCGCCAGCGTCGGAATCAGCGAGGCGCGGAAATTCCCGAGAAACAGGAACACCACCAGAATCACCAGCGCCACGGCGATCAGCAGGGTCATTTCCGCTTCGTGCAGGGTGGCCTTGATCACCGGCGAGCGATCCATCGCCAGATTCAGTTTGACGCTGGCCGGCAGTACCGCTTGCAACGCCGGCAACTGCGCCTTGATCTCGTTGACCGTCTCGATGATGTTGGCGCCGGCCTGGCGGTTGATCACCAGCAGCACCGCTGCGTCATCGTTGAAGAAACCGCTGTTGTAACGGTCTTCGACGCCGTCGCTGACCTTGGCTACATCCTTCAGGCGCAGGGCCGCGCCGTTGTTGTAATGGATGATCAGTGATTCGTAATCCTTGGCCTTCTCCAACTGGTCGTTGGCCTGGATCTGCCACAGGCGTTCGCCGTCTTCGACCGAACCCTTGGGCCGGCGCACATTGGCCCCGGCAATGGTCTTGCGCACGTCATCGAGCGCCACGCCGTACTGGTTCAGCGCCTGCGGCTCGAGTTCGATGCGCACCGCCGGCAGCGAACTGCCGCCGATCTGCACTTCACCGACACCCTGCACCTGCGACAGGCTCTGCGACAGAATGGTCGAGGCCAGGTCATAGAGCTGGCCTTTTTCCAGCACATCCGAAGTCAGCGACAGCACCATGATCGGTGCCTGCGACGGGTTGACCTTCTTGTAGGTCGGCATGCTGCGCATCCCGCTCGGCAACAGGTTGCGCGAAGCATTGATCGCCGCCTGCACCTCGCGCGCCGCGCCGTTGATGTCGCGGTCGAGGTCAAATTGCAGAATGACCCGGGTCGAACCCTGGCTGGAGCGGCTGCTCATGGTGTTGACGCCGGCAATCGCGCCGAACGAACGCTCCAGCGGCGTCGCCACCGTTGACGCCATGACCTCGGGGCTGGCGCCGGGCAGACTGGCCTGGACCACAATCACCGGGAAATCCATTTGCGGCAGCGGCGATACCGGCAGCAGGCCGAAGCTGACGCCGCCCAGCAACATGATTGCCAGGCTCAGGAGCATGGTCGCGACCGGGCGCTTGATGAAAGGACCGGACAAGTTCATTGACCAAGATCCTTACTTTCACCGCACTCCCCTGTAGGAGTGAGCCTGCTCGCGATGAGGTCGGCACATTCAATATCGGTAGGGACAGACACACTGCTATCGCGAGCAGGCTCACTCCTACAAGGGATATGTGTACGGACAGTCATACCGATACCTCTTCGGCATCGGTCTTGCCAAAGCGCCGACCGAGACGGTCGAAGTACAGATAGATCACCGGCGTAGTGAACAGAGTCAGTACCTGGCTCACCAGCAAGCCGCCGACCATCACCAGACCCAACGGCTGCCGCAACTCAGCCCCGGAACCGGTGGCGAGCATCAGCGGCACGGCGCCGAACAGCGCGGCCAGGGTGGTCATCAGAATCGGCCGGAAACGCAGCAGCGCCGCCTGATAGATTGCCTGCTCCGGCGCCATGCCCTGGGTGCGTTCGGCGTCGAGGGCGAAGTCGATCATCATGATCGCGTTCTTCTTGACGATACCGATCAGCAGGATGATGCCGATGATTGCGATCATCCCCAGGTCATTGCCGCTGAGCAGCAACGCGAGCAAGGCCCCCACCGCCGCCGACGGCAGGGTCGACAGGATGGTGATCGGGTGGATGTAACTCTCGTAGAGCACGCCGAGCACGATGTACATGGTCACCACCGCCGCCAGAATCAGCAGCAAGGTGCTCGACAGCGATGCCTGGAATGCTTCGGCCGCGCCCTGGAACTGGGTCTGCACGCCAATCGGCATGCCGATGTCCTTCTGCACCTGATCGATGATGTCCACCGCATGCCCCAGCGCCACACCGGGTGCGAGGTTGAACGACATCATCACCGCCGGGAACTGACCGATGTGGGTGATCGCCAATTGCGCCTGACGCTCCTCGACATGGGCCAGGCTCGACAGGCGCACCTGCGCACCATCGGTGGTCTTGACGTGAATCTGGTCCAGCGCCGCCGGCCCGATCTTCTCCCCGGCCTGCGCCTGCAGCACCACGCGGTACTGGCTGGCCTGGGTGTAAATGGTCGAGATCTGCCGCTGGCCGAAGGCGTCGTACAGCGCATCGGTGATGTTCTGCACCGAAACACCGAGGCGCGACGCCGCATCGCGGTCGATCACCAGATAGACCTGCAGACCCTTGTCCTGCAAGTCGCTGGCAACGTCGGTCAGTTCCGGGCGCTGGGCCAGCGCCTCGACCAGACGCCCGCTCCACTGGCTGAGCAGTTCGGCATCCGGTGAGGACATGCTGAATTGATACTGGGTGCGGCTGACCCGATCCTCGATGGTCAGATCCTGCACCGGCTGCATGAACAGGCGAATGCCGACCAGTTTGTCCAGTTGCGGTTGCAGGCGCGCGATCACCTCGGTGGCACTCAGGTCACGCTGGCCGTGGGGCTTGAGGTTGATCAGCAGGCGACCGCTGTTGAGCGTGGCGTTGTCGCCGTCGACACCGATGTAGGACGACAGGCTTTCAACCGCCGGATCTTCAAGAATCACCTTGGCCAGCGCCTGCTGACGCTCGCCCATGGCGGCGAAGGAAATCGACTGCGGCGCCTCGGAAATGCCCTGGATCACCCCGGTGTCCTGCACCGGGAAGAAGCCCTTGGGCACCACCATATAAAGGAACACGGTCAGCGCGAGCGTACCGATGGCCACCAACAGGGTCAGCGGCTGGTGTTTGAGCACCCACTGCAACTTGCGCCCGTAGGCGGCGATCATCCAGTCGATGAAGCCGCCGCTGGCCCGGTAGAAGCGGCCCTGCTCGTGGGCTTCCGGCTCACGTTTGAGCAAACGCGCGCACATCATCGGCGTCAGGGTCAGCGAGACCACCAGCGAAATCAGGATCGCCACCGCCAGAGTGATGGCGAACTCGCGGAACAGTCGCCCGACCACGTCAGCCATGAACAGCAGCGGAATCAGTACCGCGATCAGCGACAGGGTCAGGGAGATCAGGGTGAAGCCGATCTGCTTCGCGCCTTTGAGCGCCGCCTGCATCGGGCTGTCACCCTCCTCGATGAAGCGCGCGATGTTTTCCAGCATCACAATCGCATCGTCGACCACAAAACCGGTGGCGATGGTCAGCGCCATCAAGGTCAGATTGTTGACCGAGAACCCGGCGAGATACATCACGCCAAACGTGCCGATCAGCGACAGCGGCACCGCCACCGACGGGATGATCGTCGCGCTGGCACGCCGCAAAAACAGGAAAGTCACCATCACCACCAGCGCAATGGCGATCAGCAGTTCGTGCTGCACGTCAGTCACCGAGGCGCGGATGGTCTGGGTGCGGTCGGTGAGCACGGTAACGTCGAGGCCGGCCGGCAGGTTGTCGGTGATGCTCGGCAGCAGTGCCTTGATCCGGTCGACTACCTCGATCACGTTGGCACCCGGCTGACGCTGGATATTGAGCAGCACTGCCTGATTCTGGTTGGCCCACGCCGCCAGGCGTTCGTTCTCGGCGCCGTCGACGATTTCCGCGACATCCTTCAGGCGCAGCGGCGCGCCGTTCTTGTAGGCGAGGATCAGGTTGGCGTAGTCCTTGGGCGACGTCAGCTGATCGTTGGCGTCGAGCATCGAGACCCGGGTCGGGCCGTCGAAGTTGCCCTTGGGCTGATTGACGTTGGACGCGCCGATCAGGGTGCGCACGTCTTCCAGGTTCAGGCTGTTCGCCGCCAGTGCTTCCGGGTTGACCTTGATCCGCACCGCCTGCCGCTGACCGCCGGCAATGCTGACCATGCCGACGCCGCTGATCTGGGCGATCTTCTGCGCCATGCGCGTATCGACCAGATCATTGAGTTTTGGCAGGAGCATGGTTTTCGAGGTGATCGCCAGGGTCAGCACCGGGGTGTCCGCCGGGTTGACCTTGTTGTACACCGGCGGCGCCGGCAAGTCGGTCGGCAGCAGATTGGTCGCGGCGTTGATCGCGGCCTGCACCTGCTGTTCGGCGACGTCCATGTTGATGTCGAGGCTGAAACGCAGGGTCAGCACCGAAGCACCGCCGGAGCTGGTCGAGGCCATTTGCGTCAGGCCCGGCATCTGCCCGAACTGACGTTCGAGCGGCGCGGTGACGGCACTGGTCATCACGTCCGGACTGGCGCCGGGGTACAGGGTCATGACGCGGATGGTCGGATAATCGACCTGCGGCAATGCCGAAACCGGCAGCAGGCGATAGGCAATCAGGCCGGCCAGCACAATGGCCAGCATGCTCAGGGTGGTGGCAACCGGACGGAGGATGAACAGCCGCGAAATGTTCATGCGCCCTTCTTGGCCTTGTCAGCTGCGGCGGCGTCCGGCGCGCTGGCCGCGGGTTTGCCCTGCAGGTGCCCGGTCGGGGTGGTCGGCACGTCATTGCTGTCGTTGACGACTTCCACTTCGCTGCCTTCTTTGAGGCGATCGGTGCCTTCGAGCACGACGCGGTCGCCTGCCGCCAGACCTTCGGTGATCACCGTGTTGGTGCCGTCACTGGCGCCGATTTTCAGTTGGCGGATGGTGACTTTCTTGTCGCCGTCCAACGCATAAACGAAGGTACCGTTGGTGCCGAACTGAATCGCCGCCGACGGTGCCAGTACCACGCTTTTCAGGGTGTCGGCCAGCAGGTGCACATTAACGAACTGATTGGGGAACAGCGACTGGTCACGGTTATCGTAACGGGCCTTGAATTTCAGGGTGCCGGTGGCGACGTCGATCTGGTTGTCGAGGCTTTGCAGCACGCCGCTGGCCTGGATTTTCGTGTCGCCGCGATCCCACGCTTCGGCCGGCAGTTTCGCGCCACTGTGGTAGCGGGCAAGCACGGTTTCGAGGCTGTTTTCCGGCAAAGTGAAGACCACGCTGATCGGCTGGGTCTGGGTGATCACCGCGAGGAACGTGGTGTCATTGGCCGCGACGAGGTTGCCGACGTCGACCTGACGCAGGCCGACGCGACCGGCAATCGGTGCGCGGATCTTGGTGAATTCGAGATTGAGTTTGGCGTCGTTGACCGCCGCCTGATTGGTCTTGACCGTGCCCAGATACTGCCCGACCAGCGCTTCGGCGGTGTCCAGCGTCTGCTTGGCGATGCTGTCTTCCTTGTACAGGCCGCGATAACGCTCGACGTCGACCTGAGCGTTTTTCAGCTGCGCCTGATTCTGCAGCAAGGTGCCTTCAGCCTGGAGCAAGGCGTTCTGGTACGGGCGCGGATCGATCTCTGCCAGCAGGTCGCCGGCCTTGACCATCTGCCCTTCCTCGAAGTTGATCTTCACCAGTTCGCCGCCGACCCGGCTGCGCACGTTGATGGTGTTGAGCGCGGTCACCGTACCCAGAGCCTTGTAATACAGCGGGAAGTCGCCCGTGACCGCCGGAGCCACACGCACCGGAATCGGCCCGGCCGCGCCACCGAAGCCCGGCCGCATCATCCCCGAACGTCCGGCATGGCCGCTCGCCGCCTTGTCGGCGCCCTCCTTGTGGGCCGAACCGGCGGGCCAGAATTTCCAGCACAGGACGGCGATGACCAACAGGACGAGCAGGCTGATCAGCCAGCGACGGGAGTTGCGAGGGGACGATTGCATGGATTGATTAACCATTGGGCGCGTGGGCTTCTTTTACGGGAGGCTGAACGATAAGCACTGATCGGATTTAAGCAAAGCAGCTTTACCGGCAATTTACCTTCAACTTACGTTTCAAGGTGTGAGGCAAAACACTGATACACAAATGAAAACGGCCTGGACAGGGCCAGGCCGTTAACAATTGTAAAAGCGCTTATTTCAGAACGGCGAGTGCTGCGTCGTAGTTCGGCTCTTCAGCGATTTCCTTGACCAGTTCGCTGTGCAGCACGTTGTCGTTCTCGTCCAGCACCACCACGGCACGGGCGGTCAGGCCTTTGAGCGGGCCGTCAGCGATGGCTACGCCGTAGTTTTCGATGAATTCGGCGCCGCGCAGGGTCGACAGGTTCTGCACGTTTTCCAGGCCTTCGGCGCCGCAGAAGCGGGCCTGGGCGAATGGCAGGTCAGCCGAGATGCACAGCACCACGGTGTTGGCCAGTTCGTTGGCCTGAGCGTTGAACTTGCGGACCGAAGTGGCGCAGGTCGGGGTATCAACGCTTGGGAAGATGTTCAGTACTTTGCGCTTGCCGGCAAAGTCTTTCAGGGTAACGTCGGACAGATTGCCGGCAACCAGGGAAAAGGCTGGCGCCTTGGAACCGGCTTGTGGCAACTGGCCGTTGACTTGAACCGGGTTGCCTTTGAGGGTGACTTGAGCCATGACTTTAGTCCTTCTTAACGTGGTTATTGAGCATGCAAGAGGCCGAAGTTAACCACGAAATTGTCCGACGACCTATGCCCTCACAGAAAATTGTCAGGGGCCTGCGCAAAAAACTGTATACAACCCTCCTGTAGGAGCTGCCGCAGGCTGCGATCTTTTCATCAAGATCAAAAGATCACAGCTTCGTTTCACCGACAGCTAAAAGAATTGGTCAGTCGGGCATGGATCGGATGATGTCGGCAAGATCATCCTTGGTTATTTTATTGGCCTTGATAGCAGCGGCAATATCGGTTTTGGAGAGCGGAAACCGTTTGAAAATTTCTTTCAAGGTTTCCTCATCAACATTGGTCAGCCACAGCGGATCTATAAATGAACCGCCATACTCAGGCTTCATGGGTACTTCTTCGTGTGCAATTGCACCTTTATGATTGAGATACACCACATAACGGTCATGCCCTTCAGGAAAGCTTTTATCGTGATAAAGAGTAGTACCCAAAGGCAGGACATAGTAATTCTCGTCGCCATTTGGCCCTTCAATCAGCAACGGTTCTTTAGTTTTGAGCATTTTCATATTGTGTCCCTTCGCAATATCGCCAAAAATCAGAAAAGCCAAAAAAATCGCATTGACGGATAAAACTGCCAGCAGCCATAGGCCAAGACGTCTATTTGTAAACATTTTTCTTATCATAGGGGGCCTCGGTATTCGCTTCGAGCATGGCTTGTAAATCCGCAGGCATGAAAATACCGTCCTTCGGACTACTTTGCGTACGCGCTGCCTGTCTTTCGATGAAAGAAAGACCTCGCATCTCATTGAATTTCGCCGGGTTCTGCACAATTGACTTTCCCGAAACCTTTGCTCCTGCGATTGTCACGGTTGTGCAGTTATTCGTAGTCGGATGATAGGTGTAACTCCACTGAATAGTCGGAGCTGCCCCCTTCGGTTTCCGGACGAAGAGGTGGCAGCTGTACGCAGGTTGGAAACCCGGGCAGCGGCGACCCGGACGACCCGAAGGTCCCCCGCGCACAGCCGCCATAACGGAGTGCACACATTCGAAGTGCGCAAGGATACGTTATGAAAGGCGTGTACGCGCCACTAATACCCGTCGGGGTTTCCAGTCCCGGTCGCTGAATTGGCAGCGACGAACACAGGCTAGAGACCCGACGTCCGACGGACAACCTGAAAACCTTGTGGGAACGTTCCGCAAAATCGAAACAACTTTTAAACATCCTGAATTGAAATACGCACTGGGAGCTGCCGAAGGCTGTAATTTTTTGATGTTGGTTTTTAACGACAGGAGCAAAGATCGCAGCTTGCGGCAGCTCTTACATTGGCAGTTGCAGTGTGTCGGATTGCGATTGTTAAAACGCCGGACTGCATCTTTTATTCAGAGACCTGTCGATTCACGCCCCGCCCGTTCGACTAAGCAGTGAATCAACCCCATTCCCTGGAGAAACCACCATGCGATTCATGATCCTTGTCAAAGCCAGCGCCGATTCCGAAGCCGGCATCATGCCCAGTGAAGAGCTGATCACCGCCATGGGCAACTTCAACGAAGAACTGGTCAAGGCCGGCATCCTCATCGACGCCGATGGCCTGCACCCGAGCAGCAAAGGCGCCCGCGTGCATTTCTCCGGCGACAAACGCACGGTCATCGACGGCCCGTTCATCGAGACCAAGGAGCTGGTGGCCGGGTACTGGATCTGGGAAGTGAAGTCGAAAGAAGAAGCCATCGAATGGGTCAAGCGCTGCCCGAACCCGATGCCGGGCGACTCTGATATCGAAATCCGCCAGATTTTCTCTGCCGAGGATTTTGGCGCCGAGTTCACCCCCGAAGCCCGGGCGCAGGAAGAGCGTGTTCGCGAGCAAGCGAAGAAAAATGCCTGATCCCATGCCGGGTTGAATTTGAAATTGCCATCGCGGGCAAGCCACGCTCCCACAGGTATCGAGTCGGTCACAGGATTTGTGAACGCTTCAATACCTGTGGGAGCGTGGCTTGCCCGCGAAAGCGTCAGCACTGACAACACACATTTGATTGACCAGTTCACCACTCGACTGCGAAGCCGTACACAAAACCAAAGAATTAATCCATTCGACTGGCTAACTCCCGATTAGCTGCTAGCGTGAATCAGACGTGTCCTACAGGCTTGATTAAGAAAGGAATTACGGCCAACGGTCGAGAAGTGCCGGGTCGTCCATGCAGTAGCCACCAGGGAAACGGGGATCATGTCGAAAAAATTGGGGATTCACGCCTTGCTGCTGGCGAGTTCGCTGGCGCCTGTGTTCTGTGCTCTGGCGAATAACGCCGAAGAGGCCAACAAAAGCAACAACCCGCTGAACCTGGCGCCCGGCGCCAACCTGCAGGATTACTACACGCCGAAGCTGTTCGACAGCAACCTGCACACCAACGATGCCTTGCTGCGCGGTACTTTGCCGATTGCGCCCAACGATTTCATCGGCGTGCCGCAGTTGTTGCGCGCAACCATGCCAATCAGCACCCGCCCCGATCCGCACGGCGGCTACAGCACCGGCATCGGCGATCTCAATCTGTTCGACATTTTCCTGCTCAAGACCGACGGCGTGCAGTTGGGCATCGGCCCGCAGATCACCGCGCCGACCGCTGCCGAGGATGAATTGGGCACCGGTAAATGGCAGGCCGGCCTCGCTGCGGTAGCGATCGATTCGTCACCACGCGGCCTGCTCGGTGCGCTGGTGCAATACCAGAGCTCGTTCGCCGGCGACCACGACCGTGCCCACGTCGAAACGGCAACCATGCAGCCCTTCATCATTCATAACCTCGACAAGGGCTGGTACCTGCGCTCCACCGGCACCTGGACCTTCGACCTGAAAAACAACACCCACTACATCCCGATCGGCCTGGGTGCGGGCAAGGTCTGGAAGTCCGGCAGCAACATTCTCAACGCCTTCCTCGAACCGCAATGGACCGTCGAACGCAAAGGCGATGGTGTGCCGCAGTTCACCCTGTTCGCCGGGATCAACGTGACATTCGGAAAATAAGGACATCGCCATGCACATCGCTTTACGCGCCGCCGGTTTCAGCCTGATGACCCTGTTCGCCAGCTGCGGCGTCGGTGCGCAGGAGCTCGACACGCGTATCGGCAAGATCGCCATGGAAGGCGAACTGCCGGCCCATGAGTCGATTGCCAGACTCTACGCCGAGCTGGATTTCCAGCAGGCGACCCAGAGTTACCTGTGGGCCTTGCCGCTGGTGTCCTACGCGCAGTGGCAGGAAGAGTTTCGCGACAAGCTCGGCGCGCGCAGCGGCGATCTGATGGTGCTCAACAGCTACGAAGACAAGCTCGGCGTGATCACCGCCAACGCCACCACGCCGTACATTCTCGGCTTCGTCGACCTCAGCGAAACCGGGCCGCTGGTGATTGAACTGCCACCGGGACCGACCGCCGGCGGCATTGGCGATTTCTGGCAGCGGGCGATCATCGACATGGGCCAGACCGGCCCGGACAAAGGCCAGGGCGGCAAATACCTGGTGCTGCCACCGGGCGCGGAGCCACCGGCGGATGCCGACAAGTATTACCTGGCCAAATCGGAAACCATGAACGTGCTGGTGGGCTTCCGGGTGCTGGATCCGGATCCGGCCAAAGGCAAGGCGCTGGTCGAGAAATTCAAGATGTACCCGTACGCCAAACGTGCCGAGCCGAGCAAGACCCGCCTGCTGTCGCCTGACGGTAAAAAGTGGTCGGGCACCCAGCCGCGCGGCATCGCTTACTGGCAGCGGCTGCACCAGATCATCCAGAAAGAACCGGTGAATGAACGTGACCGCTTCTACATGGCGATGCTCGCCAGTCTCGGCATCGAGAAGGACAAACCCTTCAACCCCAACACCCGACAGCGTCAGGCGCTGGAGTCCGGCGCGCAGGTCGGTGAACTGATCGCCAAGGCCAACACCTTTGCCAAGCGCTTTCCTGACGCGCAGTACTGGCCCGACCGGCATTGGGACACGGTGCTGAACATCGCCGAACCATCGCAACGCGTGGCCTATTACGACCAGTTGTGGGAACGCAGCGCCTGGTTCTATGAAGCGGTGACCAACACCAAAGGCATGGTTTCCAGGACCCCTGGCCTCGGCCAGACTTACCTCGGTGCCTACACCGATGCCAAGGGCGACTGGCTCGACGGCGGCAAGACCTATCGCCTGCACGTCGGCGCCAACCCGCCGGCCAAACAATTCTGGTCGATGACCGTGTACGACATCGACAGCCGTTGCCTGATCGACAATCCGCAACGCAAGGCCGACCTGTCCTCGCGCCAGGATCTGAAGAAAAACGCCGACGGCTCGGTGGATCTGTACTTCGGCCCGAGCGCGCCCAAAGGCTTCGAAAACAACTGGGTGCAAACGGTGCCCGGCAAGCACTGGTTCAGCTATTTCCGCCTGTACGCGCCGACCGAAGCCTATTTCGACAAGAGCTGGAAACTCGACGACATCACGGTCGTGCAATGAATAAGGACGCCGCATGAACGCACGCAATCTATGGCTGACCGGCCTGACCCTCGCCTTGAGCAGCAGCGCCTGGGCCGATTTCAGCGCCAGCCCCGAAGAAGCCCGAGGCATCGCCAGGGACGCCTACCTCTATGGCTTCCCGATAGTGGAAATGTACAAGACTCTGTACACCCAGGCCGTGGACAGCAAGAGCCCAAACTTCAAGGCACCGTTCAACCAGATCGGCAACACCGCCAAGGCCTTCACCGCCAAGGACACCGCGTTCGTCACGCCGAACGCCGACACGCCCTACTCGTTCGTCTGGATGGATCTGCGCAGCGAGCCGTTGATCCTGACCTTGCCGCCGATCGAAGAACACCGTTACTACTCGGTGCAACTGATCGACGCCTACACGCAGAACTTCGCTTACCTGGGCACCCGCAGCACCGGTAATAACGGTGGCCACTTCATGATCGCCGGGCCTGACTGGCAGGGTCAGCAACCGATCAACATCGACCGGCTGGTGCGCAGCGAAAGCAACATCGCCTACGCGCTGTACCGCACGCAGCTGTTCGACGAAAAAGATCTGGGCAAGGTCAAGCAGATCCAGAAAGGCTACAAGGTCGAGCCGCTGAGCCACTACGTAAAACAGAAGGCCCCGGCGCCGGCACCGAAAGTCAGTTGGCCGAAACCGACGCCGACCATGAGCGAAACCCCGGAGCTGTTCCGCTACCTGAACTTCATGCTCGCCTTCACCCCGCCGCAGGATGTCGAAAAAGACCTGCTCGCACGCTTCGCCAAAATCGGCATCGGCGCCGGTCAGCCATTCGACCTGAAAACGCTCAGCACCGAGCAACGCAAGGCCCTCGAAGACGGCATCAGTGACGCCAAGGCCGAATTCGCCGCGTTCAAGAAAGACAAGGTCGACACGCACGAAATCAGCAGCGGTGACCTGTTCGGCACCCGCGATCACCTCAAGGGCAATTACCTGTATCGCTACGCCGGCGCCAACATGGGCATCTTCGGCAACTCTGCCGAAGAGGCGAACTACATCGGCTATTTCGTCGATAAGGACGGCCAGCCGGCCGACGCAGCGAAACACGACTACACCCTGCATTTCGACAAAGGCGCCCTGCCCCCGGCCGACGCTTTCTGGTCGCTGACCATGTACGACGGCAAAAGCAAGTTGCTGGTGGCCAACTCGCTCAATCGCTACCTGATCAACTCGCGGATGCTGCCGGATCTCAAGCTCGATGCCGACGGCGGACTGACCCTCTACGTGCAGCACGACAATCCCGGCAAGGACAAGCAGGCCAACTGGCTGCCGGCACCGAACGGGCCATTCTACGGCGTGTTGCGCCTGTACCTGCCGAAACCGGAAGTGGCCAGCGGCGAGTGGAAGATGCCCTTGCTCAACCCGGTCAACTCAAAACAATAAACGGAGCCATTGATGGTCAAGCCTTACGTTGTGCGTCCGCTGCTGGCGCTGTGCATGATCGGCAGTACTCAACTCTATGCAGCCGAGGGTGGCGTGGGCCGGCCGATCACCGGGCAACAGGTGTATTCCAACGCCGGGATCATCCCGCCCGAACCGGGCTGGGTCGTCTCGGTGACCAGCATCTGGTACGACGGATCGCTCAAGGGCAGTCGCGGCGCGCCGATTTCCGGTGAGGTCAGTGCCGGGATCGACATGAAAGTCTCCTACACCATGACCAACCTGACGCACATCTGGGACACCGGCAAAGGCCCATGGAATTTTGCCTCGGCAATCGGCGTTCCAGTGCAGTACACCGACATTGACGCGGCGATCACCGGCCCGCGCGGACGCACCCTCGGCACCAGCGATTCCGGGACCCAGTTCGCCGACGCGCTGGTCACGCCGATTGCCGCCGGCTACCACTTCGATGAGTTGAACCACATCGCGTTCTCCCTGCCGATCTACGTGCCGACCGGCGCCTACAACGACAATCGTCTGGCCAACCCCGGGCAGAACAATTACACGTTCATGCCCACCGTGGCCTTCACTCATCTGGACGGCAAGGGGGGCGAATTCACCCTGTCCAGTGGACTGGAGTTCTACACCGAAAACACCGCCACCGATTACCGCAACGGCAACATCTTCACCCTCGACGCCTTGTGGACTCACGGCTTCGGCAGTGGCTGGAGCGCCGGCCTGGCGGCCGGCTATATCCAGCAGGTCACCGACGACAAGGGGCAGACCGCCGACAGCCTGAATGGCTTCCGTGGCCGCTCGGTCGGCGCCGGGCCGGTGGTCGCCTGGGCCGGCAAATTCGCCGACGCCCAGGCCAACATCAGCGCGCGCTGGGTGCCAGAGTTCGACACCAAGAACCGCCCCGAAGGCAACGGGATTGCCGTCAACATGACCCTGGCGTTTTTCTAGACCGGCCACAAAGGACTGTCCCATGACCGCACTCACCGACCTCAACGCCCTGCAAGCGAGCATCGCCGAAGCCGTACTCGGCCAGGATCAGGTCATTCGGCAGATCCTCCTCGGCCTGTTGGCCAACGGGCATTTGCTCCTGGAAAGTCTGCCGGGGCTGGCCAAGACGCGCACGGTCAAGGCGCTGGCCACGCACCTGGACGCGAAGATGAGCCGCATCCAGTTCACCCCCGACTTGCTGCCCTCGGACATCACCGGCGCCGAAGTGCTGCATCAGGTCGCCGGGCAAAACGAGATCCGCTTCCAGCCCGGTCCACTGTTCGGCAATCTGATCCTCGCCGACGAGATCAACCGTGCCCCGGCCAAGGTCCAGGCGGCGCTGCTGGAAGCCATGGAGGAACGGCAGATTACCGTGGCCGGCACCAGTCATGTGCTGCCGGAGCTGTTCATCGTGGTCGCCACACAGAACCCGATCGAGCAGGAAGGCACTTATCCCTTGCCGGAAGCGCAGATGGACCGGTTCCTGATGAAGGTGCTGCTGGATTACCCCAGCGCCGACAACGAAAGCCAGGTGCTGCGTCTGTTGCGCGCCGAAGAATTTGCCCAGGGCGCGAACACCGCGCCGGGCAAGGGCTTCAGCCTGTCACAGGAAGTGATCTTCGCTGCGCGCAAGGAGGTCAGCGCGGTGCACGTATCACCAGCCATCGACCGCTATCTGATCGACCTGATCAACGCCACTCGCCACCCGGCCGATTACGACGAAGACCTCGGACGCTGGATCAGCATCGGTGCCAGTCCCCGTGGCGGCATCGGCCTGGATCGTTGTGCGCGGGCCGATGCGTGGTTGCAGGGCCAGGATTTCGTCTCGCCGGATAACGTGCGCGCCGTGGTGCATCCGGTGCTGCGTCATCGCCTGCAATTGAGCTACGACGCGGTCGCGGATGGCGTGACTGCCGATCAGGTGCTCGACCGCTTGCTGGATAAAGTGGCGATTCCGGCATGAACACGGAGGGTCTGGTCTACGTGTCTCTGGCGCAATTGATGGCGCTGGAATTCAAGGCCCGTGACCTGAGTTTGCTCGCGCGTCAGCCCCAGGGCAGCATCCTGGCCGGCAAACATGCTTCGCGCCTGCGTGGCCGTGGCTTGAACTTCGATGAGTTGCGCCGCTATCAACCCGGCGACGATTTACGCCACCTCGACTGGCGCGCCTCGCTGCGCACCGGCAAACCGGTGGTACGCACTTTTACTGAAGAACGCGATCGCCCGGCGCTGATCGTGGTCGATCAGCGCATGTCGATGTTTTTCGGCTCGCAGCGCAGCTTCAAATCCGCCCTCGCCGCCGAACTCGCTGCACTGGCGGCGTGGATGGTGTTCAACGCCGGCGACCGGGTCGGCGGTCTGGTGTTCAACGATCAGCGCATCGACAGCATCGCGCCGCTGCGCAGCCGCAAACGGGTCGAAGCCTTGCTCAGCCGCGTGGCGCAACAAAATCAGACCCTGAACGCGGCCAATCCCGACGCCGAAGACGAGGATCAGTTGGACAAGGCTTTGCAGCGCTGCCTGGCACTGGCTGGTCACGACCATCTGATCTGCATCGTCAGCGACTTCGCCGGGGCGGGTGAACGCACCTTGCAACTGATGCGGCAACTGCGCGCGCACAACGACGTGATCGCCCTGCAAGTTTACGATCCACTGGCCTTGAAGCTGCCGAGCGATGGCCGGCTGCTGGTCACCCAAGGCCAATTGCAGGTGGAACTGGCTGTCGAGAAACGCAGCGTGCATCAGCCTCTGGGTGATTACCTCGGCGGCCGACTCAAGGATGTCGCCACCCTGCTGCGTCGCAGTCAAGTGCCGCTGATGATGTTCAGCACCGCCGAAGAGGCCCACGCGCAATTGCGCGCCGAGCTTGGCAAGTCTGCCGGCCCACGGCGATGAATCCGAATATCCCCGACATCAGCCAGCTCAAGGAGCTGAGCCTGCCCGCGCCGGTCAGTTATGCGCCGCAGACTTGGGGTTGGTGGCTGCTGCTGGGGCTGTTGATCGCGTTTGCGATCGTGGTTGGCGTGCGGCGTTATGTGCAGTGGCGACGGGATCAGTACCGGCGCGAAGCGCTGGTGCGATTGGCGCAGTTGCGCAGCCGCAGTGACGACCTCAATGCCCTGCGTGAGCTGCCCGAGTTGCTCAAGCGCGTGGCCCTGTCGATGCCCATACCCAACGCTCGCTGGTGGAACACAATAAATGTGGGAGCTGGCTTGCCAGCGATGAGGTCATCACCTGCAACATCCGAGCTGACTGACAGGACGCAATCGCTGGCAAGCCAGCTCCCACAGGGTCCTGCGGCGTTGGGGAGAGCGGATTGGCAGGCGTTTCTGCAGCAGCACACTAAAACCAGGCTGCCCGACGACTTCAGCGCCCAACTCGCCCAGCTCGCCTACGCTCCCGACGCCACCCTGCGCGCCCTCCCCGTCGAACAGCGTCAGGCGCTGTTCGACACCTGCCAACACTGGGTGGAGCAGCACCATGTGGCAGCTTGATTATCCGTGGTTGTTGCTCCTGCTGCCGCTGCCGTGGCTGACCTTGCGTTATCTGCCCGTGTATCAGGAAGCGCGCAGCGCCGTGCGCGTGCCGTTTTTCGGCGCCATGAGCCGTGCTGTCGGGGAAGCGCCGAGCCGGGTTGGCAATCGTCAGAACCACTGGCAACGGCTGCTGAATATGTTGGTGTGGACGTTGATCCTGCTTGCCGCCGCGCGTCCGGTGTTCGTCGAAAAACCCATCGAACGCCAGCAACCGGTGCGCGACCTGATGCTCGCCATCGACCTCTCGCAATCGATGGAAACCGCAGACTTCACCAACGCCAGCGGCCAGAAAATCAATCGCCTCGCCGCCGTCAAAGAGGTGGTGCAAGGCTTCATCGACAAGCGCAAGGACGACCGCATCGGCCTGATCGTGTTCGGCAGCGGCGCTTATCCGCAGGCGCCGCTGACCCTCGATCACGGCAGCCTCTCGCTGTTGCTGGCCGACACCGGCATCGGCATGGCCGGGCCGAACACCGCCATCGGTGATGCCATCGGTTTGAGCCTGAAGCTGCTCGACCAGGCGCACGAACAACAAAAGGTGCTGATCCTGCTCACCGACGGCAACGACACCAGCAGCGCGATCACTCCCGATCACGCCGCGGAAATGGCCGCCAACAAGGGCGTGGTCATTCACACCATCGGCATCGGCGACCCGACGGCGTCCGGCGAGGCGCAGGTCAATCTGCGCGGGCTGCAACAGATCGCCCAAACCACTGGCGGGCAGTTCTTCCGCGCCGAAGATCGTACGGCACTGGATCAGGTCTACAGCACCCTCGACCGCCTCACCCCGCATCAAGTGAAAACCCTCAGCCATCAGCCGCAACGCGAGTTGTTTCATTGGCCGCTGGGCGCGGCGCTGACGCTGTTGGCGCTGTATCACCTCGGTGCCCTGCTGCGCCCGCGCCTGGCGCTGGCCCGCCAGCGGCAGGAGGCCTGAGATGGAGATCAATCTCAGTGAGTTGCACTTTTTGCGTCCGCTGTGGCTGCTGCTCGCACTGTTCGCCGCGCTGCTGCCACTGCTCTGGCGCCGCGGCCGCGACTTGCAGCGCCGGCTGCGCAGCAACATTGCCGAACACTTGCTGCCGCACCTGCTGGTCACCCCAACGGATCAGCAGCGCCTGCGCCCGGTGCACTGGCTGTGCGCGGTATTGGCACTCGGGGCGATCGCCGCCGCCGGGCCGACCTGGGAGCAGGATCGCCCGGATTTTCTGGACAATCGTGCACCGCTGATCGTCGCCGTGGATCTGTCGCCGTCGATGGATGCCAGTGACGTACCACCGACGCGCCTGCAAGCGGTCAAAAACAAACTGCATGACCTGATCCAGCGTCGCGCCGGCGCCCGAACCGCGTTGATCGCTTATGCCGGCAGCGCGCATCTGGTGTTGCCGCCGACTGACGATCCGGCGTTGCTCGACACGTTCATTCAAGCGCTGGGCACTGGCCTCATCGACAAACCCGGCAAGGACGTTACCGCCGTCATCGAGCAGGCCAAGCGCCTGCTCAGCGCCGAGAACACTCCGGGCAGCCTGCTGTTGATCACCGACGGCGCTGACACCACGCAACTCGATGACCTCGACCAGCGACTCAAAGGCAGCAAATTACAAGTGTTGGTATTGGCGGTCGGCAACGCGGATGGCGGGGTGATTCAGGGCGCCAACGGCCAGCCGGCAGTCGACAGCAACGGGCGCCCGCTGCTCGGCCGTTTCGATCCGGCGGCACTCAAGCAATTGGCCACCGCCCTTGACGCGCCGCTGGGCAGCCTCACCCTCGACGACAATGATCTGGACTGGATCGAGTTGCACGCCCAACAACACTTCCAGAGTGCCAGCGCCGAACAACAGCAATTGCACTGGAAGGACGCCGGTTACTGGCTGTGCTGGCCGCTTCTATTGTTGGCGCTGCTCGGTGTGCGCAAGGGCTGGAGCGTCAACTGGGTACCGGCGCTGCTGTTGGCCACAAGCCTTGGCTGGCCTGCCGCCCCCGCCCAGGCCAGTGCACTGACCGACGCGTTTTTCACCCGCGATCAGCAAGGGCGCTGGGCCGCCGAGCATGAGCATTGGCCGCAAGCGGCGGCGCTGTTTGTCGATCCGTACTGGAAAGGCGTCGCGGCCTATCACGCAGCAGACTACGACCTCGCACTGGCGACCTTTGCCCGGCTGGACACGGCGCAAGCGTGGTTTTACCTGGGCAACATCTACGTGCGGCGTTTCAAGTTCGATCAGGCGATCGCCGCCTACACCCAAGCCTTGCAGCGGCAGCCGCAATTCCCCGAAGCCACGGCCAATCTGGCGCTGGCGCAGGCGTTGCTCAAGGACACCGACAGCGCCGAAAAGAACGCCCCCGAGACCAAACCGGACGAAGTGAAATTCGACAAGGCGCCGGGCAAGGGCCAGAGCAAAAAGGTCGAGACCGAACAGGCGGCTTCTGACGCGTTGTGGCTGCAGAACCTGAGCACCTCGCCGGCGAAGTTTCTCAAGCAGAAATTCAGCTTGCAGGATCAATCGGGGGCCAAACCATGAACCGGGTTGGCTTCATCGCTGGCAAGCCAGCTCCCACAAGGTTTTGCGCTGTTAACTCGATTGGCGAAAACACAGACACCCCCTGTGGGAGCTGGCTTGCCAGCGATGAGGCCAGATCTGCCAGCAAAAAAATCTGCACCTTGCTCATGACCGGCTTGCTCAGCCTGACTGCCTCTGCCGCCGAACCCCAACTGAAAATCCAGGCCCACCTGCAACCCGCCGAAGGCGCGATGGTCGGCGGGCTGGTCGAGCTGCAAGTCGACGTGCTCACCGACACCTGGTTCACCAGCGCTGCCACCCTGCCCGAGCTGAAACTCGATGGCGCCCTGGTCACGCCTCCGGACGGCCAGGCTCAACACCTGAATCAGACCATCGACGGACAATCCTTCAGCGGTTTGCGCTACAGCTACCTGATCACCCCGAATGTCGCCCGCCGCTTCGACATTCCGCCGTTGACGGTGAGTGCGACACCGGGTCAGGCCAGCACAGCGCTCAGCGCCCAAAGCCAACCGTTGCACTTCAGCGCCGCCCAGCCACCCGGCTTCAAACCCGGAGAAACGCCGCTGGTGGCCAGCGGTGTGCGCCTGAGCCAAAGCCTGATCAACTCGGCAACTCCGTTGAAAACCGGCGACAGCATCACCCGCCAACTGACCCTGCAGGCCGATGGCGCACTGGCGATGGCGCTGCCGGTTCCGCCACTGGGTGACGTGGCCGGCCTGAGTCGTTACCTGCAGGCCCCACAAATCACCCGCCTGGACGACGGTCGCGGCAACGTGCTCGGTGGTCAGCGGATCGACGCCGTCATCTACCGCATCGACAAGGCCGGCGCCTACACCCTGCCAGCCATCGCGGTGAAATGGTGGGACGTGAAAACGCAGCAGAGCCGAACTGCGCAAGTGCCGGCGGTAACCTTCGAAGCCGCAGCCAACAGCGCTTACAAACCGGTGTTTTCGATTACCGATGATCTCCGGCAGCTCGGCCGCAACAACCCGTACTTTTCCACACGCGGGCTGCTGTGGCTGGCGCTGCTCGCCGTGTGCATTGGCGTCGGTTATTGGCTGCGTCCGGCGCTGTTGCGTGCCCGACTCCAATGGCAGGCGCACAAGCACGCGCGGCAACTGGCCTGGGAGCAATCGGCGGACTTCGCCTGGCAGCAGATCAACCCGCAACTGCAGGCTCGACCGGCGCAATTGAGCGCCTTGTATCTGTGGCTGCGGCGCAGTCGGTTGGGGCTGCAACTGGTGAATACAGGCCCGCGCCTGCAAGGCTTGTTGCGCGGACTTTACGGACGTGATCCGCAGACTGCACAAACACTCGCTCAACTGCGTGAATCGTTGACTACGCTTCACAGTCAGGCCGAACAACAGGCGCACAAACCGGCGTCGGCCCTGCGCCCGCTCAACCCCGTTCATGAAAGGGATTTCCCATGACCAATCCACCGCAGCAGCGTCAACGTTTCAGCCTTGCGCTGTGGTTTGCGCTGGCATTGCCACTGCTGGCCCAGGCCAGCGAGCCACTGCCGTCATGGAATGATGGCCGGCCAAAAAACACATCATCGAGTTTGTGCAAGCCGTCACCGACCAGTCTGGCAAAGACTTCGTCAAACCCGCCGATCGCATTGCCGTGTTCGACAACGACGGCACCCTGTGGAGCGAGCAGCCGATGTATTTCGAGCTGCTGTTCGCCCTCGACGAGGTCAAGCGCAATGCGCCGCAGCACCCGGAATGGCAAACCACCCAGCCGTTCAAAGCGGTGCTGGAAAACGACCACCAGGCCCTGGCCGCTGCTGGCATGGACGGGATTATCAAGATCTTCGGCGCCACCCACACCGGCATGACCACCGAGGCTTTCGACGACTACGCCAAGACCTGGCTGAGCCAGGCACGACATCCGAAGACCGGCAAGCCCTACACCGAAATGATCTTCCAGCCGATGCTGGAAATGCTCGACTACCTGCGCAGCCAGGATTTCAAGACCTACATCGTCTCCGGCGGCGACACCGCGTTCATGCGCGCCTTCGCCGAGAAGGTCTACGGCATCCCGCCGGAACAGGTGATCGGCACCACGTTCGTCACCGCGTTCCAGTTCAAGGACGGCAAGGCCTCGATCCTGCGCACCCGAAAACTGGCACACAACGACGACGGCCCCGGCAAACCGGAGAGCATTGATGCAGTGATCGGCAAACGGCCGATCCTCGCGTTCGGCAACTCCGACGGCGACCTGCAGATGCTGCAGTGGACCGCCGCCGGCCCCGGCAAACGCTTCATGGGACTGGTGCATCACACCGATGCGCAGCGCGAGTGGGCCTATGACCGAAAATCCGATATCGGGCGACTCGACAAAGCCCTCGACGAAGCGAATTCCCGTGGCTGGACCGTGGTGGACATGGCGACCGAGTGGCGCCGGATCTACCCGTTCGATCCACCGGCAACCGGGCAGGTGCAATAAGAAAAAGCGTGATGCAGGACTGCAAGAAACGTAAGTCGCAACAACGACCCCCGCGATAAGGAGCAAGTCAGATGACTCGCATACGCAAGTGGCTACCGAAACTCGCCCTGGTGGCAACCTCGGTGATGGCGCTGTCGGCAACCGCCACAGCGGCTGAGAAACCCAACATTCTCGTCATCTTTGGTGATGACATCGGCCAGACCAATATCAGCGCCTATTCCATGGGCGTGGTCGGCTACAAGACCCCGAACATCGACCGGATTGCCAAAGAAGGCATGATGTTCACCGACTACTACGCGGAAAACAGCTGCACCGCCGGTCGATCCTCGTTCATCACCGGCCAGACGCCACTGCGTACCGGCCTGTCGAAAGTCGGCATTCCGGGTGCACCGGTCGGCCTGCAGAAACGTGACATCACCATCGCCCAGGCGCTCAAGGGCCTGGGTTATGCCACCGGGCAATTCGGCAAGAACCACCTCGGTGACCGCGACGAATACCTGCCGACCAATCATGGTTTCGACGAGTTCTTCGGCAACCTCTACCACCTCAACGCCGAGGAAGAGCCGGAACGTCCGTACTGGCCGAAAGACGACGCCGCCTTCGTCAAGGCCAACTCGCCACGCGGGGTGATCCACAGCTTCGCCGACGGCAAGATCGAAGACACCGGTGCGCTGACCACCAAGCGCATGGAAACCATCGACGACGAAACCACCGCCGCCGCACAAGCGTTCATCGAGAAACAGGCCAAGGCCGACAAGCCGTTCTTCGTCTGGATGAACACCACGCGCATGCACGTGTTCACCCACGTACGTGATTCGATGAAGGGCCAGAGCGGCATGCCCGGCAACGAATACGCCGACGGCATGCTCGAGCACGACGCCGACGTCGGCAAACTGCTGAAAACCATCGACGACCTGAAAATCGCCGACAACACGATCATCGTCTACACCACCGACAACGGCCCGAACCAGTTCTCCTGGCCGGACGCGGCAACCACGCCGTTCCGCAACGAGAAGAACTCCAACTGGGAAGGTGCGTATCGCGTACCGGCGATGATCCGCTGGCCGGGCAAGATCAAGCCGGGTGAGGTCTCCAACGAGCTGTTCTCGGGCATGGACTGGTTCCCGACCCTGCTCGCGGCGGCTGGCGAAACCGACGTGAAAGACAAGCTGCTCAAGGGCTGGGCACCGACGTCCGGCGGCACCAGCTTCAAGGTGCATCTGGACGGCTACAACCAGTTGCCCTACCTGACCGGCCAGCAGCCCAAGGGCGAGCGCAAGGAGTTCTACTACTTCAACGACGACGGCGTGCTGGTTTCGATGCGTTTCGACAACTGGAAAGTGGTGTTCTGCGAACAGCGTCAGCCTGGCGGTTTCCGGGTCTGGAGCGAACCGTTCGTGTGCCTGCGCGTACCGAAGATCCTCAACCTGAGGATGGACCCGTATGAGCGAGCGGACGTGGTGTCTGACCAGTTCTATGACTGGAACACCAAAAACGTTTATCTGGCCGGTGTCGCGGTGACCAAGTCGGCAGAGTTCCTGCAGACCTTCATCGAATACCCGCCAAGCCAGAAACCGGCGAGCTTCAGCATCGACCAGATTCGTGCGGCGGTTGACGCCAAGATCGCGGAAAAAATGAAAGCGGCTCCGGCTGCACAGTAAGACTGTTGAACCGCCGCTCGCCCTCATCGGCGGGCGGCCCTGTTTCCACCTGAGACCGCGCCAGCCCCAATCGCTGGCAAGCCAGCTCCCACAGGTATTTCTGTCGACCACAACATGAGTGTTCACTGAAAACCCCTGTGGGAGCTGGCTTGCCAGCGATGAGGCCCGCACCGTCACGAATATTGTGTGATTTGAACAAGGTCCCCCGCATGTCCTCACGTATCGCCAGCAAGCCGTCGGCCATACCCACCACCCAAGCCGCCACCCCGGCGCTGCTGATCCCCGCCCTGCTGCTGTGCATCTCCGGCGCCGCTGCGCTGGTGTATCAGGTGCTGTGGATCAAGCAGTTGTCGCTGGTGGTCGGGGTCGAGGTCTATGCCATCACCACCGGCATCAGCGCGTTTTTCGCCGGGCTGGCGATCGGTGGCTGGCTGTTCGGGCGCTGGGCTGATCGCTTGCAGCAACCGGTGCTGCTCTACGCCGGGCTGGAAGTACTGGTGGCGATTCTTGGTGTTGGCGCGACGGTTGCGATGAGCCTGGCGGCCAGCCCGTTTGCCTGGCTGCAAGGTCATGTCGGCCTGCTGGCCTGGCTGTTGCCATTCGCACTGGTGGGCATTCCGGCGGTGTTGATGGGCGGCACGCTCCCGGTATTGGTGCGCTCGCTGGCGGCGGATCCGGGCAGGGCCGGCGGTCAGCTGTATGCGGCCAACACCCTCGGCGCGATTGTCGGCACCCTGCTCGCCGCGTTCGTGCTGATCGCCACCCTCGGCGTGCGCGGCAGTGCGCTGTTTGCCGCAATGCTCAATCTGCTGGCCGCCGCCGCTGCGCTGTGGTTGCAGCGTCAACAGCCGACGTCGGTGGCGGCTGCGGTCAAACATCACACCGAGAAAGCTGCGGACCATACCGCACTGTGGCTGTACTCCATCGCCGGCGGCGTGGCGCTCGGTTATGAAGTGGTCTGGTCGCAATCGATCGTGCAGTTCATGAGCACCCGCACCTACGCGTTCGCCGTGGTGCTCGCGACGTACCTGACCGGGCTGTTCATCGGCAGCGCCCTGCTCGCCCGTCGCGTCGAGCGCATTCGCGATCCGTGGGGCGTGTTCGGTCTGTTGATTGCCGGTGCCGGGCTGATCGCCTTGCTGGAAATCGCCGTGCTCGGGCGCTGGCTGGTATTGGCCCAGAGTCAGGCCGAGAGCTGGCTGCTGGCCTTGGGCGCCAGCGAACTGGCCGGTATGAGCGCACGTTTTGCAGTGGCGGCGCTGAGCATCGTGTTCGTGCCGACGCTGTTGCTCGGCGCGGCATTTCCACTGGCCCTGCGCTTGAGTGTGGGGCGCGAGCGGGTCGGTCGCGACGTCGGTGCGGTGGTCGCGTTCAACACCCTGGGCGGGATTGTCGGGGTGATGCTCTGCGGTTTTCTGCTGATCCCGCTGCTGGGTCTGGTGCGCACGCTGGGTTTGCTGGCGATCATAGCTGCCGGCATCGGCTACGTGGCCGTCCGCAAGGGTCATCACGTCAAAAAAGGCCGGCGTCAGGCCGTGGTCGCGCTGGGGCTGCTGTCGGTCGTGCTCGCCGTGCTGACGCCAGTGGACAAACTCGCCAGTCTGCTGCCCGGTGCGCGTAACGGCACGCTGGCGTTTTATGAAGAAGGCCGTGGCGGCACCGTGGCGGTGGTCGCTCAGGGCCGTGGTGAGAACAGCTTCCACCGCTTGTACATTCAGGGCGTGTCCAATACCGGCGATGCCATGCCGTCGCTGCGCTACATGCGTATCCAGGCGCTGCTGCCGTTGCTGATCCACAACGGCACGCCGCGCTCGACGCTGGTGATCGGCTTCGGCACCGGGATCACCGCCGGCGCCCTGCTGCGCTATCCGGGGCTGGAACATCGGGTGGTCGCCGAGCTGCTGCCATCGGTGATCAAGGCTGCGCCCCTGTTCAAGGGCAACTTCAATGCCGCCAGCGATCCCGGCGTCGATGTGCGCCTGCGCGATGGCCGCCAGGAACTGCTGCGCAGTCCACAGACCTACGACCTGATCACCCTCGAACCGCCACCGCCATCGGCGGCCGGTGTGGTCAATCTGTACTCGCGGGACTTCTACCAATTGGCGGCCCGTCGCCTCGAGCAACAAGGCATCGTCGCACAGTGGCTGCCGCTGCCGACCCAGAACATCGACGACTCGCGCTCACTGGTGCGCAGCTTCCTCGACGTGTTCCCGCATGCCTCGCTGTGGACAAGCGAGTTCCACGAAATGCTGCTGGTGGGCTCGCTGCAGCCGATGGAACTGGACGCGACGAAAATCACCGAGCGCTTCCAGCAGGCCAGCGTGCGCAGCACTTTGCAGGATGTCGGGATTGGTTCGGCGGCGGCGTTGCTCGCGACCTGGGTCACCGACCGCGCAGGCCTTGAACGCTTCGCGGCAAATGCCCCGGCGGTGACGGACGATCAGCCCCGCATCGAATACGCGCCGTGGGTGCGCAGCCAGGAAATTACCCGGGTGCTGCCGGCGTTGCTGGATCTGTATGTGCCGCCGCCGCTGGTGAATGCCGATGCCGGTTTTACCGAGCGAATGGACACGCACCGCCAGCGCCTGATGCAGTTCTACCGCGCCAGCCTGCATGCGTATGACGGTGATCGGGATGCCTGGGGGCGGGATATGCGTGAAGTGATGCGTTGGGAGGGTGGCAATCCGTACTTCCGCTGGTTTACCGGGCAGTAATGCTGCCCCCTGTAGGAGCTGCCGCAGGCTGCGATCTTTTGATCTTGTTTTTACAAAATCAAAGTCAAAAGATCGTCCGATCGCGGCCCGAGCCTGCGGCAGCTCCTACAGAGGCCCCGGGTTATTTACCGGCCTTGAGCTTCACATACATCTGATGCATGTCATTCGCCCAGCCATCGATCACCGGTTTGACGTCGTTGGCGGTCATCGCCTGGGTGTCGTTTTCCAGCGGTTTGCCGGTGCCTTTGCGCACCACTTGTGCCACGACCTTGTTGGTCGCGCCATCGAGGAACACCGCTTCGGTGGCCAGGGTGGTTTCCTGATCGCGGATACCGCTGGCGGTGCTGACCGCTGCCGCGACCAGAGCGACCGGGATCACTTCATACGCGTGCAGGCCTTCGGTCTTGCTGCTCACGGCGGTGATCGCCGCCCGCACCACGATCACGCCCGGGCCTGGACCGCTGGCCAACGGCATGTCTTTGCTGATTTCACGCTTGAGGGCCTGATCGTAGTAGGAAGTGATGCCGTTGAGGGTCTGTTGGGAAATCTTTGCGGTCGGTTGCGGCTTGGGATAGAGCTGGGTCGGTTCGATGTAGGCGCTGGTGAATTTGCTGACATCCACCTTCGGATCGATCCAGCGCATCACCTCGGCACCGGAGGGCGATTTGGCCTCCTTGAGCTGGCTGTAGTCCTTGAGAAAGCCGGAATACTCATCGGGAGCGACGGTTTTGCTGGAGCAGCCCACCACGCCGAGGGTGGCGATGCAGAGGGTGCCCATCATTACTGCTAGCTTCATGCTGTAACTCCTGTCAGAAGGCCTGAATGTATTGCGTATGGGGGAGTTACAGGTATAGCTAAAACCCCGCCGATTGCGCTGCAAAACCGGAAAATTCACACAACTTCGGGGGCTGCTTCACAACCGACGTTTGACAGACGCCGGGCATCCGGCAAAGCTGCATCGAGCTTGAACGCATGCCAGCAGGCCAATGCATCTGACCACGGAAGTCGTAATGCCCAAGCATAAAAATAAAGTCGTACAGCCTGATCCTGATTCATCCCGACAGCCCCTTTCACGTTACCTGTTCCCCCTCACCATCGGCGTGCTGCTGGCCGCTGTGGCGGGGATTGGCTGGTTTCTGTTCAGCCCCGCGCCCGCGCCGTACACGGCCCCGCCGATCAGCGCGGCGGCGCCTGTCGTCGCCAGACCGCAACCTGTGGCGCAGCAGCCCGCGACCATGGTCGATGAGCAACAATGTCAGGGCTGCCACACCGAGCAGGTCAAGGACTGGCAAGGCTCGCATCACCAATTGGCGATGCAGGCCGCGAATGGCGAAACCCTGCTCGGCGACTTCAACAACGTCACCTTCAAGGCCGAAAACGAGACCACCCGCTTCTCACGCAAGGGTGATGAGTTCTGGGTCAATACGCCGGGCATCGATGGCAAGAACGCTGACTTCAAAGTTGCCTACACCTTCGGCATTGCGCCGTTGCAGCAATACCTGATCGAGGTCGGCGAAGGCCGTTTGCAAGCACTCGGCGTGGCGTGGGATACCGAGAAACACCGCTGGTTTCACCTCTACCCCGGCCAGGGCGTGAACTTCAAGAATCCGCTGCACTGGAGCAAGCCCAGTCAGAACGCCAACTTCATGTGCGTCGAGTGCCACACCACCGGGTACAAGCGCAATTTCGATGCGGCCAGCAACACCTTCAACAGTCAATGGAACAGCCTCGGCGTCGGCTGTCAGGCCTGCCACGGTCCGGCATCCAATCACCTGGAGTGGACGCAGAAAAAAGACGACCTGATCCACAAGGGTTTTGCCGTCGATCTCAAGGACAAGAACGCCAGCGTCGAAATCGAAACCTGTGCCCGCTGCCATGCGCGCCGTGCGCCGTTGGACGATGGCTACACCGTCGGTAAACGGCTGATGGACGACTACCTGCCAAGCACCCTCACCCGTGAACTGTATGCGCTGGACGGCAAGATCAAGGATGAAGTGTTCGAACACGGCTCATTCCTGCAGAGCAAAATGTTCGACAAGGGTGTGCGCTGCAGCAACTGCCACAATCCGCACAGCAGCGAACTGAAGGCACCGGGCAACGCGGTGTGCCTGCAATGCCACAACACCGCTGGCAAGACTTCGGTCGCAGGCGTCGACGGCAAGGGCCTGCAAGCGAAGAACTACGATTCCATCGAACACACGCGCCACACCATGGGCCAGCCCGGCTCACAGTGCGTGGATTGCCACATGCCCGGCAAGTTCTACATGGGCAACGACTGGCGGCATGACCACAGTTTCAGCATCCCCAACCCGGAGCGTGCGCAAAAACTCGGTACCCCGGATGCCTGTCTGAGCTGCCATCAGGGCAAGGCAGGCGACAAGGTCACTGCACAGTTCAAGTTGTGGAATGCCTCCGCCACCGCCCCGCAGGCCCCGCGTTATGACGAAAGCCTGTGGCTGATCCGCAACGGTCAACCGGGCGCTGCCAACGCCTTGTATGAGCAGCTGCAACGCAGCGATCTGCCGGCGATCCGGCGCGCGACCTTGCTGGCCGAACTGCCGTTGTACCCCAGCGATCAGGCCTTGAAACTGGCGACACTCGACCTGAAAAACCGGGAGCCGCGGGTGCGTGAAAGTGCGGTGCGCGCCATCAGTGCCTTCCTGCCGCCAGCGGAGCGCGCTGCGTTGCTGACGCCAATGCTCAACGATCCGGTGAAAGCCGTGCGCATTGTCGCCGCGCGGGACCTGCTCAACGTTGCGCGCAACAACGGCCTGGGCGCCGCGCAAACCAATTGGGACGCGGCGATTGCCGAGTACGAAGCGGTGCAGAACAGTCTCGCGGAACGGGCAGAAGCCAACCTGAATCTGGCGATGCTGTATCAAGCCAGCGGGCGTGCTTCCGAGGTTGAAGGATTGCTGCGCACGGCACTCAAGCGCGATCCGGACTTTTACCCGGCACTGGTGACGCTGGTGCAATGGCTGGAGGCCAATGGTCGTGGGCAAGAGGCGCAAACGCTGCTGGACGACAGCCTCAAGGCGTACCCGGAGGCTGCGTTGTTGCAGCACACCCGTGGCCTGTCATTGATCCGCGCCGGCAAGACGGCAGAAGCCATGACCGCCCTGCACAAAGCCGCGCAACTGGAGCCGCAGAACCCGCAGTACGGTTATGTGCTGGCGGTGGCGCTGCACGACAGTGGCAAGGTGACTGAAGCGTGTGATGAGCTGGAGCGTTTGCTCAAGATCCAACCGGCGAACCGCAATGCGCGGCTGTCGTTGATCCAGTACTACCTGGAAAACGGCCAGGAACCGAAAGCGCAGGTGCTGTTGCAGGGCTGGAAGAAGATGAACATGGGCGATCCGGCGCTGAAATAACCCTGAATACCTGTGGCGAGGGAGCTTGCTCCCGCTGGGTGGCGCAGCCACCCCAAAAACAGACATTGCGATTTATCTGGCTGACTCATCATGTCTGTTGGGGAGTGCTGCGCACTCCAGCGGGAGCAAGCTCCCTCGCCACAAAATCTGCGCTTACCAGGACGACGTCGCCCCGCTCTTCAAAGCCATCTCGCGGCGGCTGTTGGCGCGCATCGCCTTGATCAGCGATACCGAGCCCACCAGCAGAATCGCCGCGCCGAACAGGAAGTCGATGTTGTACAGCTGGAAATCCTGCACCGGCCCGACCAGCAGTACCCGCACTACGGCAATCGCCACCAGCGTCGCGAGGAAGTCGATCCCGGGTTCGTCGCGGTAGAACACATGCAGCAATGGCAGGCACAACACCAGCAGCAGCAACAGCACCACGACCTTGAACGAGCCTTTGCGCTCGACGCTGAACGCGCATTCGTGCGGGCCGTAGGCTTTGTAGTCCTCGTCGCGGATCATCGAGTTTTTCTCGTTGATGTACTCGACGCGGTTGTACTTCTGGATCGGCGTGAAGGTGTTGGACATGTCCATCAGCGTGGTGATGTTCTTGAAGCGCAGGTCGATGCGCTCGCTGCCCTTGAGGTAATACAGCACCGGTTTGTAGCCGTAGCGATAGGTGTCGAAGGGGAACTCGGTGACCTGGCCCTGCACGCCAATCGGCCGTGGCTCAAGCTCGGCGTAGGCACTTTTGGTCGGCGAGGCGAGGTTGCGGCTCAGCGGCTGAACCTTGACCTGTTCGAGGAAGATCGGCGTCACGCCGTAGGACCACTGCAAGGGTTCCAGGCGCAGACGCAGTTCGTTGCGACCCAGATCGTAGCGGTTGAAGGTGCGTTCGGAGACCACCAGCGAGCCACTGAGCATGAACTCGCCGCGCAGGTTATTGGTGACGCGCAAGGTCAGTTGATCCTTGCCCAACAGCGCCGCTTCGGTGGACGGCGGCGCGCCGCACCACGCGGTGCTTTCACCGGCGCCGCCCAACTGGCCGTCGCGGTTTTCCTTGAACACATAAAAGTAACTGGCCCACAGCGTCAGCATCAAAAGCAACGCGGTGAGGCCCAAAATCTTTTTGCCCGCACTCACTACCCAGACTCCCTTCTTCGTTCCATCGTCCAGCCGAAAACCCGCTGGCGACGGCGACTCTACCAAAAGGCCAGCATCGACCCAAGGAAAAATCCGGGAATGCTGCGGAATGTAAGGGTTTCCCTTGCATGTCACCGCAAAACACCTGTGGCGAGGGAGCTTGCTCCCGCCGGGTGGCGAAGCCGCCCCAAACCAGACAACGCGACTTATCTGTCGGATCGCATCATGCCTGTTTGGGAGTGCTGCGCACTCCAGCGGGAGCAAGCTCCCTCGCCACAGAGTCTTCAGCGTCTACGGAACAAGGGGCGTGGTTCTATCACCGAGCGCCCGTACAACACGCTCATCCCCGCCAAGCCCTTGAGCGCATCTTCAGCCGATTTGTCCTCGCGCACCGCAAAGCTGTCGAACCCGCACTGACGCATGTGGCTGAGCTGATCACGCAGCACATCGCCAATCGCCCGCAACTCGCCGGCCCAGCCAAACCGGCTGCGTAGCAGGTACGCCTGGCTGTAGGCGCGGCCGTCGCGCAAGCTCGGGAAGTCCAGGGCAATCAGCGGCAGCGAGGCCAGCCACGGCACCACGCTTTCAACTTCATCGTCCGGCCCCAGCCACACCGCGTGGGTCGAGGGCGATTGCAGCCAGTGCGCCAATGGCAGGATCAACAATCCTTGCGGCCTGCCCTGCTCCGGCTCGCGGATCAGCGTCCACGGATCGTCTTCGATCAGCCGCGCAACACCCTGCTCCAAGCGCAGCAGATTATTCATGCCGATACCTCCAGCGCTTTCGGGTAGACCCGCTCCTTGAACGGCTCCAGGCCAATGCGCGCCACGGTGTCGACAAACAGCTCCTCGCTTTCGCGGTAACGCACGAAAGTGCCAATGATCCGCTCGATCACCTGCGGCACCTCAGCCGCGCTGAAGGACGGGCCGATGACTTTGCCCAATGCGCTGTTTTTGCCCTGCGCGCCACCGAGGGTGATCTGGTACCACTCGCTGCCGTTTTTATCGACGCCGAGAATGCCGATATTGCCGATGTGGTGATGGCCGCAGGCGTTCATGCAACCGGAGATGTTCAGGCTGATGTCGCCCAGATCGTGCAGGTAATCGAGGTTGTCGAAACGCGCCTGAATCGCCTGGGCAATCGGGATCGACTTGGCGTTGGCCAGCGCACAGAAATCGCCACCCGGGCAGGCGATGATGTCGGTCAGCAGGCCGACGTTGGCGCTGCCCAGATTGCGCTCGCAGGCCAGTCGCCAGAGTTCATACAGGTCAGACTTTTGCACGTCGGGCAGGACGATGTTCTGCTCGTGGGCAATGCGAATCTCGCCGAAACCGAAGCGCTCCGCCCAGTCGGCCACCGCCAGCATTTGCAACCCGGTGACATCCCCCGGCGGTGCACTCAGTCCCGGTTTGGTCGACAGCACTACGCTGGTGTAACCGGGTTTCTTGTGGGGCTGCACGTTGCGCGCGACCCAACGGGCGAACGCCGGGCTTTCGGCCAGACGGGTGCCGAACTCCAGATCGGTGTCGGCCAGGGTGTGATAGATCGGCGGCACGAAGGCACTGGCGACCCGCTCGTATTCAGCCTCGGTCAGTTGCGCCGGGCCGTTCTTGAGGTGTTGCCATTCTTCTTCGACCTCCTTGGCGAACGCCTCGATGCCCAGCGCCTTGACCAGAATCTTGATCCGCGCCTTGTACTTGTTGTCGCGCCGGCCGTGACGGTTGTAGACCCGCAGGATCGCCTCGACATAGGACAGCAGATGCTGCCACGGCAAGCCTTCGCGAATCTGCAGACCGAGGATCGGCGTGCGCCCCAACCCGCCGCCGACCATCACCCGCAACAGCATCTGCCCGCCGCGCCCGGGGTAAAGATACAGGCCGATGTCATGCATCATGATCGCCGCACGATCCTGCTTCGCCGAGCAGATGGCGATCTTGAACTTGCGTGGCAAGAAGAGGAATTCCGGGTTGATCGTCGACCATTGCCGCAGGATCTCGGCCAACGGGCGCGGGTCGATCATTTCGTCCGCCGCGACCCCGGCGAAGGCTTCGGTGGTGATGTTGCGTACGCAGTTGCCGGAGGTCTGGATCGCGTGCATGTCGACCTGCGCCAGGCGCTCAAGGATGTCCGGCACCTGGGCCAGTTCGATCCAGTTGAATTGCAGGTTCTGCCGGGTGGTGAAGTGGCCGTAGCCGCGATCGTAATCGGCGGCGATGCTCGCCAGCGTGCGCATCTGCCCGGCACTCAGGGTGCCGTAGGGAATCGCCACCCGCAGCATGTACGCGTGCTTCTGCATATACAGACCGTTTTGCAGGCGCAGCGGCAGGAACTCTTCTTCGCTCAACTCGCCAGCCATGAAGCGCTCGACCTGATCGCGAAACTGCGCAACGCGCTCGAACACCAGTGCGCGGTCGTAATCGTCGTATTGGTACATGCAGCGGCCACCCCATCAGAATTGTGCGCAATTCCTGTAGGAGTGAGCCTGCTCGCGATTGCGGTGTGTCAGGCAACTGCTTTGTTGACTGACACACCGCAATCGCGAGCAGGCTCACTCCTACAGATTTTGCCAGCACTATGGACGAGCAGCGCAGCACGCAACAGATTCACCTGAAACGATAAAAACCGTATCAGGGCGCGGCAGAACGCCGCAGGCAGCACTCTAATCTGATCCGTACAAATCAAAGATTCCTGAGCCTGTTTTGTTTCCGGCGCTGTTCCTACAGTGCAGCTCGTGCCAGACCAGGGTGGCCTGGCAAGACTTTGCAACCGTGGATGAACTGACCATGAGCACAGCAACAATCGGACAGGCTTATAACTACAAGGTCGTCCGCCAATTCGTTATCGCGACGGTTTTCTGGGGCGTCGTGGGCATGGCGATGGGGGTCTGGATCGCCTCGCAACTGGTGTGGCCGGACATGAACCTCGACCTGCCCTGGACCACCTTCGGCCGCTTGCGGCCATTGCACACCAGCCTGGTGATTTTCGGTTTCGCCGGCAGCGCCCAATTCGCCGCCAGTTACTACGCGGTGCAGCGCACCTGCCAAGTGCGGCTGTATTCGGACAAGCTCGCGGCCTTCACTTTCTGGGGCTGGCAATCGGTGATCGTGATCATGCTGATCACCCTGCCGCTGGGCTACACCACCACCAAGGAATACGCCGAGATCGAATTCTCCGGCGCGGTGTGGATGGCGGTGGTCTGGGTCGCGTACGCCATCGTGTTTTTCACCACCGTGGTGCAGCGCAAGACCAAACACATCTACGTCGGCAACTGGTTCTTCGGCGCGTTCATTCTGGTGATCGCCATGCTGCACGTGGTCAATCACCTGTCGATCCCGGTGGACTGGTTCAAATCCTATCCGGTGTATTCCGGGGCGACCGACGCCATGGTGCAGTGGTGGTACGGGCATAACGCGGTGGGTTTCTTCCTGACCACCGGCTTCCTCGGGATGATGTATTACTTCGTGCCGAAGCAGGTCAACCGCCCGGTGTATTCGTACCGGTTGTCGATCGTGCATTTCTGGGCGCTGATCACCCTGTACATCTGGGCCGGCCCGCATCACCTGCACTACACCGCGCTGCCGGACTGGGCGCAGTCGCTGGGCATGGCAATGTCGCTGATCCTGCTGGCGCCGAGCTGGGGCGGGATGATCAACGGCATGATGACCTTGTCCGGCGCCTGGCATAAGTTGCGCACCGACCCGATTCTGCGCTTCCTGGTGCTGTCGCTGGCGTTCTACGGCATGTCGACGTTCGAAGGCCCGATGATGGCGATCAAAACCGTCAACGCCCTCTCCCACTACACCGACTGGACCATCGGCCATGTTCACGCCGGGGCCTTGGGCTGGGTGGCGATGATCACCTTCGGCGCGACGTATCACATGGTGCCGAAAGTCTTTGGCCGCGAGCAAATGTACAGCACGCCGCTGATCAACCTGCACTTCTGGCTGGCGACCATCGGCACCGTGTTGTACATCGCCTCGATGTGGGTCAACGGCATCACGCAGGGCCTTATGTGGCGCGCGATCAACGAGGACGGCACGCTGACCTACTCCTTCGTCGAAGCACTGCAGGCCAGTCATCCAGGGTTCATCGTGCGTTTTGCCGGCGGAGTGTTCTTCCTCAGCGGCATGCTGCTGATGGCCTACAACGTCTGGCGCACGGTGCGGGTCGCCGACGTGGCGCTGGCCCGCAGCCAGGCGCAGATCGCCTGAGGCAGGGAGCCGAAGAGGATGGAGATTTTCTTGAACGTGTTGGGGGTGGTGTTTCTGTGGCTGGCGGTGGAGTACTGCCTGCGCCATCAGACGACTGAAAGCCTCGATGACGCGAGCATGGTGCCGTTTGCCGATGATCCGGAGGTGGCACGGCGGGTGGAACTGGCGACGGGTAAACCCGTGAAAGCGGTGGCGCCGGAAGAGGCGAAACCGGGCTGGATCAACCTCGATATGTAACACACCGCGCCCCTTGTAGGAGCTGCCGCAGGCTGCGATCTTTTGATCTTGTTTTTAGAAAATCAAAGTCAAAAGATCGCAGCCTGCGGCAGCTCCTACATGGCAGGTCAGGCGCGATCGCGGGGAATCAGGCTCTGCAACTGCTGTGCGAGAAAATTCGCATCAAACACGAACGTGTCCGGATCCTTCAAGCCATTGGTCTTGCGCCATTGCCACTCACCACTCGCCAAGCCCACCAGCGAAATGCTGCCATAGCGCGCCGCCGTCAGGCCCATCACCGCCAGGGAAATCTGCCCGGCGCTGCCCATCACGTCCGGCACGAATTCCACCGGTTTGCCGGCGATCACGATGCTCAGTTTCTCGGTCTTGAAAGTTGAGGTTTCAACCGGCGTGCTCGGCCCGAACGCGACGTAAGCCTCGCGGCTCACCTCCAGCAGGTTCGGCGCCTGCACCGGCTCCAGCCATTGCTGGATCTGGCCGAACAGTTCGCTGATCCGTGCGGCCCAGGTCTGCGACTGGGTTTCGAACAGTTGCTTCTTGTGCGCTTCACTCTCGGCATAGTGACGAAGCATTTCGCCCAGTTGTTGTACGTCGTTCATCGGTACGTTCCTCGGGGGAGAGCCTGCGATAGTCGATAGTGACAGATCGAGGCGCCGGCGTACGTTAAACCTCGAAAACCGGCACCGGGACACTTGGCAACAGGATCAACGGTACAGTTGCTTTGTACTGGCATCCGACGTTGAACCGATGGACACTCGGCCGGAGCCCGACTTTTCCAATACGGGCCATCGTTCGAGGAATTTCAATGCGCACCATCGGCCTGATCGGCGGAATGAGCTGGGAATCCAGCGCTGAATATTATCGTCTCATCAATCAACAGATCCGCGACCGCCTCGGCTCGCTGCGCTCGGCGCAAATCCTGATGTACAGCGTCGACTTCGGCCCGGTCGAGCAGGCCCAGCACGCCGGGCGTTGGGATGATGCGGCGGCGATTCTGGTGGATGCCGCACGCAGGCTGCAGGCCGGCGGCGCCGATTGCGTGGTGCTGTGTACCAACACCATGCACAAGGTCGCAGAGCAGATTCAAACGGCGATCAGCATTCCGTTCCTGCACATCGCCGAACCCGCGGCGCAGGCAGCATTGGCGATTGATGCACGCACAGTCGGCCTGCTCGGCACGGCGTTCACCATGGAGCAGGATTTTCTCAAGCAGCGCCTGATTGCGCAGGGTTTGACGGTACTGGTGCCGGACGCCGCCGAGCGCAAGGACGTGCACCGGATCATCTATGACGAATTGTGCGTCGGGGTGATCAGTGACGAATCGCGAAAAATCTATCAACAGGTGATCGAATCACTGACCGCGCGCGGCGCCCAGGCGATCATCCTCGGCTGCACGGAAATCGGTCTGCTGGTCAAACCCGAACACAGCGCCCTGCCCCTGCTCGACACCACCGAACTGCATGCGCAGGCGGCGGTGGCGTTTGCCTTGGGCGACTGACTCCACAGAACCTGTGGGAGCGTGGCTTGCCCGCGAAGAACGATGACGCGTAATACCTGAAAACCGCGGTGAATTTGTCGAGGGCAAGCCACGATCCCGGAGGATTTTTGGTTTATCGACGACGCAGACGGGCCATGCTCAGGGTATCAACCCATTGCCCGTCGCGCACCGCGTAGTCACGGAACAGGCCTTCGGTCTCGAAGCCGAACTTGCGGTACAGACCGATGGCCGCCTCGTTGTCGGCGTACACCGAAAGTTCGACCCGGTGCAGGTTCATCCAGTTGTCGGCGACGTCCAGCGCCGCCGCCAGCAGCTTCGACCCGACACCCTTGCCCTGCCAGGCCACAGCGACGGCCATGCCGACACTGCCGGCGTGGGCGCGGCGGATCCGTGAATAGTTTTCCAGCCCGAGATGACCGACCACCACGCCCTGATGCAGCGCCACCAGTTTGACCATCCGCTCGTTCTCCGCCAGCAACCGCTGGCGCCAGATCTCAGTGGACTGAAACGGCATCTGCAGCACCTGGCGAGTCACGGCCGGATCGTTGTACAGCGCGGTGACGGCCTCGATATGGGATTCGTTGAAGCGTTCGAGGGTGATGGCGGGGTTGTGGTCGGGCATGGCGGATCCTTCCTGGATCGATGTGTGGCCTGACACTCTAAACTGCTTGTTCAAACACGTACAAACTGTAGGAGCTGCCGCAGGCTCGGGCCGCGATCGGACGATCTTTTGATCTTGCTTCTAAAAATCAAAGTCAAAAGATCGCAGCCTGCGGCAGCTCCTACAGGGGATGGCGTACGCAGGTCAGGTCTGGAACCATTCCTGGCGTTCGTTGAAGGTGTGGTGGATGAGTTCGACCAGTGTGCGGACTTCTTCTATCGCCTGGGATTCAACGTTGACCGCCAGCCATGCCTGCAACTGCATCGGCTCGTCAAACAGCCCCGGCAGCGCAATCAGCCCGCGATCGAAGCGGCTCATGTACGCCGGCAGCAAACCGATACAGGCGCTGCAGCGGATCATTTCCAGCATCAGCTCATAGGACTGCATCTGCACCACGCCGGCCAGACGCTGTTCGACCAGGTGATTCCACGGCCGGAAGCTGTCGATGTGCCGATCGTGCTGCCATTGCACCAGCATGAAATCGCTGAGGTCGTCGGCACTCGCCGGGCGCGCGGTGACGCGGGAATAGCGTTTGGCGATATGCGGCAGATAGTCCAGGCGCGCCAGCGCCTGCGGCTGGCTGGTGGCGAAGGTCGGGCCGGGGCTCGGGGTGTCGCCATGGGCCAGCCACAGCACCACGTCGGCACTGACGGCGCGCAATGAAAGTTCACTGTCCAGCGCAATGATCTCCAGACGCACGCTGGCATTGCGCCGCAACAGGGCGATCAGGTCGCGACCGAGGATGTCATGCAGAATCGACTCGGCAACCGCCAGGCGAATCAACGGCTGCTCGACCACCGGCAGTTTGCGCTCGTGGGCCAGAGCGACCAGTTGCGCCTGCAACTGCTGACCCTCGCGGGTCAGGCTCAGGGCGCTGCCCTGAAAGCTGAACAGCGAGTGCTGCAGTTCCTGCTCAAGCTGCGCCAACTGCTTGCGCAACAAGGTCGAGCGCACGTTGAGGCTGCGCGCCGCCTGCATGAAACAGCCGCAACGGGCACTGACCAGAAAGTATTGCGCGACGTCGGCATCGATGGTCGCGGCTTGCGCCAGCCACGGCTCGCGCTCGCCCTGTGCCCAGCGGTAATCGGGGCTACCCTGTCGTCCTGCAGGTTCGGTGAATGACATCGATGACTCCCTGTCGATCTTTGTTGGTGATGGCTTCCAGCGCGGTATGAAACTTCTGAACCTGTGAAGATCCTGTGGGAGCTGGCTTGCCAGCGATAGGGCACTCACATCCAGCCCCTGTGTTGTCTGACACTCCGCCATCGCTGGCAAGCCAGCTCCCACAGGGTTATTGGTTGGTTTCGAGGACCTTGTTCAGCTCGGCCCCATCAATACTCAGCGTTGCGGTATTGAGCATCCCGTCCAGATACGCCTGGGCAATCTGCTCCTGGCGTTGCGCACGCAAGGCCTGGGTCAGTTGATCGCGCAGTTCGTCGAGCGTCGCGGTACGTGCCGGTTGCTGTTCAGTGAGTTTGATCACATGGAAGCCAGCCGCGCCTTGCACTGGATCAGACACCGCGCCGACCTTCAACTTCGCCACCGCACCCCGTACCTCCGGCACCAGTTGCTGCAGTGGTTGCAGCCCGGTGTCGCCGCCGCGTTCGGCGGTCAGACGATCCTGCGAATACTGAGTCGCCAGTGCGGCAAAATCCGCCGGCGTGCTCTGGGCTTTCTTGCTCAGCTCGGTCGCCTGTTTGCGCACGCTTTCCAGGCTTTGCGCATCCGGCACCGCGAGGAAAATCTGGCTCACCCGATACAACGCCGGAGTCTGCCAGTTGGCCTTGCCAGCGTCGTACGCCTGTTGCAGCTCGGCCGCACTCGGGTAGTCCGCCGGCACGCTGCTGACCGAACGCAGGTAATCGCGAAACACGATTTGTTCGCTGGCCGCGCGGGTTTGCCGCACCACGTCCGGGCGCTGCGCCCAGCCCTGAGCATCGGCCTGTTCCAGCACGGCTTTCTCCGCCAACCGCGCACGAATCCAGCGTTCCAGCGCTTCACGGTTGCCGCGCAGTTGCTCGCGAGTCGCCGGCGGGACGGTCGCCAGCAGCGCCTGCAACTCCTGCGGCGTCACCTGCTGATTGCCCAAGCGCGCCACTGCCGGCCCCGCAGCAACCGCCGCCAACGGCGACGATTGTTGCGCTGCGACCGGGTCAGCACCCGGTCGCAGCACCAGCGCCACGGCTACCACCAACAGCGCCACTGCCCCGGCGCCGATCACCATGGCAGGTTTTTTCACAGCGCGACTTCCTCTTGCTCAGCGGTAGCGACTTTGGCCGTCGAGGCTTGCGCGGCCTGGCTGAAATCACGCAGGTAGACGATGAACTCCTGCAACAGGCGATCCCACAACTCCAGATTGCCGCGCAGGTGATCGTTGCTCACACCGGCCGCCAGCACCACGTCCATTTCCATCACCAGAAACTCGCCCTGCAACGACAACCGCGCAAAACGCCGGGTGGCGTTCCACTGTTCGGCCACACCTTGTGGCAACTCACCTTGCACCCGCAGCGCACAGCTGAACGTGAAGTCGACGTAGCTGCCCTGCTCCACCGCCGGGTTGCCGAAACGCACGGCATAACCGATGCCCTGACTGGCGCTGAGCAACTGGACGATGCCGTTCTGTTCGGTCTGGTTGACGCGATAACCGGCGGCTTGCAGGACTTCGGTCAGGGATTGTGGGGACACATGGCTGATCAATTGAGTCATTATTTCTTCCTTGTTTATCAGTGCGCGAGCGCAGCTTGCGGCGCGTCGAATTGAGTCTTGTAAAGCTCGTCACCAAACCCCTGGGCCAGTTCATCGAACTTGACCCGGGCGCTGCCCGCGAAGGGCTGGCGGATCTTCATCACCTCGGCGACATCGATGTTTTCGTAGGCGGTGAGGATCTGCTTGGCGACGCCGTACATCTGCTGATTCTTGACTGAACATTGCTGCACTTGTGTGTCACGTTCAGCCAATTGCGCTTGAAGCTTAGACCGTTCTGCCTCTTTGGCACGGGCCATGACCAGCAACTCGTCGTAGGCCTTCTTGAACTTGCCGACCTGCTCGTTGCTGGCGGCCACTTGCGCCTGGGCCTGGCTGTGCAGATTCTGCTGCTGGCCGGCCAACTGCTCGGCGAGGCCTTTGGCCTTGGCCAGTTCGGCGCTCAATTGCTTGATCTGCGCCTGCGCGGCCTTGGCCTCGTTCTGCGCCGCCAGTTGCGCGGCGCTGGCCTGAGCCTGCTGACTCTGCAGGGCCTGCAACTGCTGAGTGGTGCTGCGCAACTGGGTACGCAGACGCTCTTCCATGCCTTCGGCATGCGCGCCATGTGCGATGAAAAAACTCAGCCCCAACAGTAAAACTCGTGCGTGCATGACCGTACTCCCGGCGCCTTAGAAGCGCGTGTTGATCTCAAGCTGCAAGACGTCGATGTCGAACGGCGCGCCGTACACGGCTTCGGTGCTCATCCAGCGGCCGGTGGCGTAGACGTTCTTTGCCAGACCGTAATTGCCGCCGAGGATATAGCCCTTGGCGTTGGTGCCGCCGAGGTGGAACGAGGAGTCGTTGAAGCCGTCGGGCAAGGCATCCGGCTGGATGTACTTGTAGCCGGCGAACAGGTTCCAGTCGCCCTGCTTCTTCAGGTCCAGCGCGTTGCCGAGGGTGAACTGCACCATCCACGCATTGGCACCGCTTTCGATCTGGCCGTTGCTGTCGAGGTTGTTGACGATCTGTCCCTCGGAACGCTTGCGCATGTCGCCTTCGTCGTAACCGAGGTTGTGGATGTAGTTGCCCTGGCTGCGCAATTTGAAGTCTTGCGGCAGGTCGGCGTCCCACACCAGGTTCAGGTCGAGCAGGTTGAACTCCGACGCAAGACCGACGAATTGCGGTTGCGGCGTGGTGGTCGGGTTGGCCGGGTTCGGTGTGATGTCGCGCAGCAGGAACACGCTGTTGCCCTTCTGCATGAACGCCGCACGGGTGCCGTCGGTGTCGCAGCCCGGGGCGCCAGCCCACGGTTCGCAAGGGCTGGAGCGCTGGCCCTGAATGTCGTCGAAACGGTAGTAGGCCAACGCGCCCTTGAGACGATTGTTGCTGTTGATCGCCCACTTGGCGCCGATCTGCGCACCGTACAGCCACTTGTTGTCGCTTTCTTCCTTGTCGAAACCGTTGCTGGTGGTGGTGTCGTTGGTGTAATCCACCGGGAACGCGCCGACGGTGCCGAACACACCCCAGTCGCGATTGAGCTTGTGGTCGAAGATCGCTGCCACGCCGTCGAAGTTGAGGTCGTTGGAATACAGCATGTCGGTGGACATGAACGGGTTGGCGAAACGCCCGCCGGTCAGGGTCAGCTCGTCGGTGGGCTTCCAGTTCAGGTAGCCCTGATCAAGCCAGATGTCTTTCTTGGCGAAGCCGCCGCCGAGGTTCTGCGTGGTCGATACCGGGTTGTTGTCCGAGCCGGTGCCGATGCGGATGCCGGCGGTCCATTCCGGCGAAATCACCGCTTTCATGCCCAACCGCGCACGCAAGCGGAACAGGTTGGTGCGGTCTTCCCGGGTGTTGAGCAGCGGCGGCAGGCTGGTGCTGCTGTTGGGGTTTACGTCGTACGGGCCATTGTTATTGAGCTTGGCGAAGTCGACGATTTCGTTGCTGTTGCTGCCCGAGTAGTAACGCGATTCATCGCGCAGGCGGATGTCGCCGTCGAAGCTGATGCGCGAAGCCCAGTCCGGGAAGGTGTTGGGCGCTGCCCAGTTTTCCTGCTTGGCGGTGGCCATGACTTCGGCCTTGACCTGATCGCGGATCTGATCGCGCACCGCGGCCGGCACGTACTGCACGCGCACATCCCCGGGTGCCGCCACCGGTCCGGCCGCTATGGCGGTGGAAGCGGCGGCCTGCTTGGCTTGCGCCGCTTCGTTCTGCGCCTGGGCGATCAGCGCGTCGGCCTTGTCCTGTTTCAGAATGCCCTGCTCGACCAGCAAGCGGATCAGATTGATCGTGGCGTTCTCCGAGGGCGCAGGCGCTGCCGCGGCCTGACCGACCAGGGTCGCGATGACCATGCCGACCGCCAGGGACAATCGATTCACGTTGGAAATCATCTGCACACAACTCCTTTTCATACAGCTTTATGAATTCGGTTAACCCGGACGCCGCCCTTGCAGGGACAGGCGCACAGGCAAGGTGATGGAGGCCGGTGGCCGTTCGCTCAGGTGCGGCGCGTTACGCAATGCGGCCAGCACCTGAGTGTCGATCTCGGGCTTGCCGCTGGACTTGACCAGCTCGACCCGGGTGATTTCGCCGACGCTGCTCAGCCACACCTCGGCTTGCAGCGAAAATGCGAGGTTGCGCAGGTCGGGGTTCTCGCGCAGCAGCTTCTGAAAGGTGAACGCGAGGAACTGGCTGTAAGTGCCGGTGCCCAAACGTCCGCCACCCGCGCCGGCCATGCCGCCGCCCTTGCCGGCGCCGATGTTGAACGCGTCGTTGCCACTCTGCGCATCGCCGTCCATTTGCATCGGGTTGGCCAGATCGTCCGCCGGCGATGGTGGTGCCTCTTCCTCGGGCTTGACCTCTTGCGGCTCGGGCGTGGGTTCGGGCTCGACGACTTTTTCTTCCACCGGGGTTTCCGGCTCCGGCGGCTTTTCCGGAGGTGGCGGCGGCGGAGGCGGCAACGGAATGATCGTCGGCACCTTCGGCGCTTCACGGCGCACGCCGCTCATGTCATTGGCCCACTGCCACAGGAACCACGCGGCGAGCGCGCCGAGCAGCAGCCCGGCGCCCCACTTCAGATAACGCAACGGCGAACGCTTCACCGGCAGCGGCTCGATCGGGAGTTGTGCGGTCATCACTCAGCCCTGCGTCGGTTTGCCGGTCACCAGACCGACCTGAGACAGTTCGAGCCGGCGCAACAGATCCAGCACTTCGATGACCTTCTGGTACTGCACCGTGGCGTCGCCGCGCACGATCACCGGAAAATCCGGGCTCTGCGCCTTCTCGATGCGCAGGCGGTCTTCCAGCTCGGCGAGGGTCACCGGGTAGGCGTCGAGAAACACCTGACCGCCGTCGTTGACCGAAATCGCTTTGGTCTTGGCCTCCGACAGCGACACCGAGGCGCTGGCCTTGGGCAGGTTGATCTGGATCCCGGAGACCTGCGCGGTGGCGGTGAGGATGAACATCACCAGCACCACCATCAGCACGTCGACCAGCGGGGTGATGTTGATGCTGTCCACCGCTGCATCTTCGTCATCGTCGTGGGAGGCATTTACGGACGCCATGGCAGTGCTCCTCAGGCCGGTACAGAGTGGTTGGCGTGATGGCCGCGCTGATGCGCCGCTTCACTGGACTGGCCTTCGCCGTGCATCTCCGCCAGACGGGTGATGAACTCGTCGACGAACACTCGCATGTCGGCGCTGACTTCCTTGTTGCGGGTGATCAGGCGGTTGTAGCCAAACAGCGCCGGGATCGCGACGAACAGGCCCATGGCCGTGGCGAGCAATGCCGCAGCCATGCCTGGCGCGATGGCATTGATGTTGACGTCGCCGGCAATGGCGGTGCCGAGGAACACCACCATGATCCCCAGCACGGTGCCGAGCAGGCCGATGTACGGGCCGCCGGCGATGGCGTTGGACAGGGTCGAAAGTTTCGAGCTGAGCGCCTGGTTCTCACGAGTGCGTACGCCGTCCATCGAGCAACGGATGGCTTCGATAGTTGCTGCGGAAACCGAAGAGGTATCGGCGCCCTGCTCGCGGCGGGTGCGGATTTCCTTGACCGCCACCGCGTACAGGCGCCACAGCGGCGAGTGCTGCAGACGCTGGGCCAGTTGCGCGTCGTCGGCGAACATCTCCAGGCGCGTACCGACCTTGGCGAACTGCTCGCGGAAATCCTCGTTGGCCTTGCTCACACGGCTGAGGGTGCGGTTCTTGCGCAGCATGATGATCCACGACTGGAACATCATCAGCACCAGCACGGCGATGATCACCCAGGCGTCCACCGGTACGGCGTTGAGCAGGAAACCGAGGCTGCCGAAACCGAAGCCGGACTGCTCTTCGTCGACGCCGTAGGCCAGCAGTTTCGACTCCGCGCCTTGCGAGGTGGCGTCGGCCAGCAGCAACGGCGCGGGACGCGCGACTTTCGACAGGCGCAGTTCGTCGATGGCACCCACGAAAGGCTGGAAAGGACCCGCGGCCAGATCGCCGCCAATCGCCATCACCGAATTGAACGCCGGCATCGCTTGAGCGAGGGTCGCACTCTCACGACCGTTGATGTACAGGCTGACTTTCGAACCTTCAGCGGTCAGCGCGAGGTGCTGCCATTGGCCTGGATTCAGCGGCTGAGTAGCGACCGCACGCTGGCCGTCGATCTCCACGAACGGCACGCCTTGATTGACCCCGACCAGCAGGCTGTTGGCGCCTTCGCGGCGGGCCAGAATCAACTGCTCGCCACTGGCCTGATCCAGCCGCAGCCACGCACTGAAGGTGAACGCGCTGCCCGCGTTGTGCTGCAACGACGGACTGGCCGGCAGCAGTAGCGGCTGGCCGCTGAACTGCAAGGCGCGCCCCACTACACCGTCAATCGCCGCGCCGGTGGCGCTTTGTGCGGTGTTGCCGTAGGCGGTAGTGTCTTTGGCCGGGGTGCCGGTGGCGCCGTCGAAGTGATAGAGCGCGGTGTAATTCGGGTCGAAGGTCAACTGGCCGTTGCCGGTGGCCGGCGCCTTCTGATTGCCGTAGTACATCCAGATGTCCTGACGCTGCCCGCCCTCGACATTCGGCACGTCGACCCAGATCAGCGCCATGCCCATCAGCGCATCGAAGCTTTCGATCTGGTGGTTGAGCACGGTCTTGTCGTCGGCGGCGACGAAGCGCAGGTCCGAGCCGTCTTCCTTGACCCCGTCGAAGGTGAAGTTGCCGGTGTGCAAGCGCACCAGCAGCGCGGTGCGACCGAGGGCCTGATTGATCCCGGCGCCCTGCGGCGTGGTGTCGACGGCGATCTGTTTGCGGTAATGCCAGTCGTCCTGCCACCAGGCCTGCGCCGTGGCCGGGAGCACGAAGCCCAGGCAGATCAACAACGAAAGAATGAGGCGCTGCATGAACGTGCTCCTTTAGAAAGTGGCTTGAAGGTTGAAGTGCAGGCGCGATTCCTGCTTCGAGGTGTTCGGCCCTTCGAGTAGCGGATAACCCCAGTCGAGGCTGCCGGACAGCCATTTGCTGAGGCTGGCGCGGGTGCCGAGGCCGACGCTGGCCAGGGCGTAACTGGCGTCCTGATCCGGCAACTCGTCGCGCAGATACAGTTGCGCGCCTTCGGCAAAGGCGTAGAAGCGCCATTCCTGCATCCAGCTGCCGGCGTATTTCGCCAGCGACGGCGTGCGCAGTTCCTGACTGAGCAGCACGCCGTCATCGCCAGTGCGTTCCGCCGCCAGATAGCCGCGTACGGAAGTAGCGCCGCCGGCGGAAAACTGTTCGTTGGAGACCAGTGGCCCCGACGCCAATTGGAACGCGCCTTTGCTCGCGCTCTGCCAGTCGTTGTCGAAGGTCCAGGTGAAGTTGCTGTCGCCCTTGAGCACGGCGAAGCTCGGATTGGCGCGGTAGCGTTTGTAGTCGAAGTCTTCGTCGGAACTGCCGTAACCGAAAATGCTGCGGGTGGCCGCCACCAGGCTCAGGCCGAGGCCGAGCTGGCTCTTTTCGGTGTAACGGAAGCCGTTGTAGGCGAAGGTGAACGGCGCGTATTTCAGCGGCACCTTGTCGCTCTCGCCGGACAGGGTCAGGCGTTCGTCGAAGTCCTTGAAGTCGATGCCGGCCGACAGCGAGTTCGACCAGTTGCCACTGGACGGCAGCGTGTAGATCGCCGACACGCCGTAGGAGTGCCCCTTGCCCAACACGTTACTGCCGCCGATGGTGGCGACGTTGCTGTCGGACTGATAACCGGAGAACTGCACGCTCCAGCGCTCGCTCAGCGGCGCGGTGTAGGAAACCGACCAGAACTTGGCGTTGTCGGTGTCCTGCGGCGCGGTGAAGTAGGTCAGGTTGATACTGTGGCCGAGTTGCCAGAGGTTGTTGTAGCCGAGGCTGGTCACGGCGCGCAGCTTTTCGGTGTCGGCGCTGTAATCGTTGTTGAGGCCGACGCTGGCGCTCCACGGGTTCTGGTCTTCAACCTGCAAATCGACGTCCATGGTGCCGGGGCGCTGACCTTCGCGCACCAGCGGCATGACCTGGCGGCCCGGGGTTTTATTCAGCTGCGCCAGTTCGCCCTGAACCTTGGCGAAGTCCGGCACCTCGCCTTCTTTCAGCGCCGGGACGTTGTCGCGGATGTCCAGCGGCGAATAGTGTTTGGCCCCAACCACACGCACCCGGCCGACCTTGGTTTCGCTGACTTGCAGGTAGACGATGCCGTCCGCCACCGCTTGCTCCGGCAACTCGACGAACACCGATTGGTAGCCGCGCTCCTGATAAGCCTTCTGCAACGCATCGCGGGCGCCTTCGATGTCAGTCATGGCTTTTTGCGGGCCGAGAAACGGGTACACCGCCTCTTCGATCGCCCGGGCGTCGAGCACGGTGTTGCCGCGCACGAAGTATTCGTTGACGTCCACCAGACGTTGCGGCGCAGCAGCTTCGGCAGCCTCTTCGGCGAATGCCGGTTGCGCGCCGGCCGTCACCAGCAGCCAGCCCCACAGCGCCAGCCGTGACGTGAAAATCTGATCCACACTACCCCCTGAATTCGCGATGACCTGTTGGCGCTGTCGCGCGCCTTGTGTGTTGCGTCAGTTGCTGACTGTCGAGGCACCGCTGTGCTTGCCGAGCCAGGTGTGCAGCAGCGCGAAGTTCAACGAGAACTCGGGCATTTGCAGCAAGGCACCGCAGAACACTTCGCCGATGATTTTCTGAATGAGCAGCACCGCACGCGGGTTGTTGAGCAGCGTGGCGATGTCGCGACTGAGGACGTTGAAGCTCCAGACTTTCTGGTTCAGGCCCAGGCCGACGAACCAGCGGAACAGCAGGTTGTAATTGAGCTGTTCATACAGTTGCTGCTCGCTGGGCACCGAATACAGCAGTTGCAGGAGCAGGATGTGCATGACGGTTTGCGCGGGGATGAGCATGCCCGGTTCGGCATTCAGCTCGTGCAGGAGGCCTTGGTGGGCATCGAGCAAGTCGTCGATCTGCGGGCGCAGCAACACCAGCGAATGGCCGGGCGGAATGTAGCTGGAGACCTCTTTCAAGGCGCCCTGCCAGTCATCCTGCGACACGATCCAGACCCACGGCGCACCGTAGCGATACACCGAAACCGGCTTCTTGCGCGCGGCCTCGACGATCTTCGACAGGCGCTGATCGAGTTCCTGCATGCCCACTTTCGAGTAGCGTTCCATAGTCCCCATTGCCTCACTCCCGGCGTCCCGCCTCGGCTTGTGAAAAGCGCCCCGTTGGGCCCCTCAAGCGCGTTACATAGGCATGACCGGACTGGCTATGTGCTACCGAACTTTTGTCATGAAAGCTTCATGCTGAAATTGGTGGGAGAGCAAAATCAAAAGATCGCAGCCTTCGGCAGCTCCTACACCGGGATTGAGTACTCCCTGTAGGAGCTGCCGAAGGCTGCGATCTTTTGCTTCAGGAATAAACCGGCCAGGTGTCGACGATCTTGCCGCCACGCACCGCCAGCAGATCGCCGAATTGCAGGAGCACGGCTTCGGTCTGGGTGGGTCGCAGGAACACTTGATCTTCAACGGTCAGGCCCACGGCATTCGAACCGTTGACCATCTCCTGATTCGAACTGCGGCCATACACGCCATTACTCTGCAAACCGGCGGGCGATTCGAACTCGGCCATCCAGTTGCCGCCGTAAATGAAAAAGGTTTGGCGCTGGTTGGCGTCCCACCACGAGAACAACTTCGACTTGTCGTCCAGCGCCGGGATGTTCACCGCACCGGTGCTCTTCAGCACTGGCGTGGCGATGTAGGTCGCCGGCACGTGCTCAGCCAGCGACGGCAAGTCGTAATGCGTCGGTTTGAGCATCGCCGTGCCCACCGACACCTCGGTGCTGAGCTTCTCGTTTTCGTGGATGCGGTAACTCGGGCTGCCAGCGGTGTTCAGGCACAGGTTTTCGTTCCACAACGCCGGAAACTGCTGCCGGGTGAAATCGACGCAGCGCTGATAAATCAGCATGACCTTGGCGAACAGCTCCTCGGGCGATCCGAGAATCCCCGGCACGCCCATGCCCACGAACGGGTCGTAGCCCATGAACCCGGCGAACTCCAAGTGCTGCGAGTTGGCGCTGATCAGCGTCAGCATCTGCCCCAACACATTCACATCACTGACCCCGCCGCGATGCAGGCCGACATCCAGTTCGATGTTGATGCGCATCCGCGTGCCGAGCCCCTGCGCCAACGCCAGGTATTGCTGCAGACGTTCGGGGTTATCGATCAGCCATTGCAACTGCCTGGAAGGGTCGAACGGGCCTTTGTGAGTTTGATAGAACAGCTCGGCCGAACGCACCGGCAACGGCTTGCCGAGCAGGATGTCGGACCGGGGAAACGTGAGCGCATCGTGATTGAGAAACGGCTGATGAAACGACATGAGTTTTTGCGTCCCGGACCGTTGCGCGATGTAGCTCAGCAAGCCCGGCGACGGCAGGGATTTTTCCACCAGACGCAATTGCTTGCCGCCACGTTTGACCGACTGCATCACCACGTCGATGTTGTGATCGAGGCGATCCAGATCGATCAGCAGCACCGGGCGCATCGGGCCTTTGTCCTTCAGTTCTTTATTCAGCGCGCGGAAATACTCGCTGTACGGCGCACCGCGATCACCCGGCCGCAGCCAGGCGCCCACGCCCACCAATAAAGCGCCGACACCCAAAGTGCCGAGAAGAAAATTACGTCGATTGACCGCCATCAGCTCACCCCCAGAATCGACGCCAGATGCGCGTTGAGAAAACGTCTGCTCGGATCCAGCGCCTGACGTACGTCGACAAATTCGCGCCAACGCGGATACAGCGGCTGCAGACTCTTCGCGTTAAGCGTGTGCAACTTGCCCCAGTGCGGGCGGCCGTTGTACTTCCAGAAAATCGGCTCGACCGCGGCGAAAAAGTTGTGGTGATCCATCTGGTAATGCTGGTGCACCGAGATCGAACAGCTGTCGCGGCCCTCGAACATGCTCAGCGGAATGTCGTCGGCCTTGACGTAGCGGTACTCGATGGGAAACCAGGTGCGCAGGTTCTTGTCCTGAATCAGCTTGAGGATTTCACGCAGGCAGGCCGGGCCGTGCTCGGCGGGCACCGAGTATTCCATCTCGTTGAAGCGCACGGTGCGCACGTTGGCGTAGATGTCGAACGAGTCGCCGACCCGATCATCGAAACTCGCCAGATGCCGCAGGCTGTTGAGCAGCGTGCGGCGAAGCTCGGGGAAGTCGCTGCCGTATTTGTCGATCTTCTCGATCAGGGTCACGAACTCGTTACCGCCCTCCTCTTCGGGGGGAATCGGCGGCGTGGCCGGGTCATTGGTTTCGTTGAGGGCGATGGACAAGGCGTAATCGGAATGGGTGACCACGAGCATTTCCCAGTGCTGGTTTTCGCTGGTGTTCTTGTCGAGGTCTTCGAGCAGCTCTTCGGTCTTGGCGATCCACTGGCGTTCGCGCAGGCGGTAGGCCGGGCGGTTTTGCAGACGGATTTTCGTCGCCACGCCCAGTGCTCCGAGCGACACCCGCGCGGCGTTGAACACTTCGGGGTGATGCTGACTGTCGCAGTCCAGCACCTCGCCGCTGGCCGTCACCAGTTGCAGGCCGCAGACGTGTGCCGAATAGGACTGAAAGGTTTTGCCGGTGCCGTGGGTCGAGGTGGAAATCGCCCCGGCGAGGGTCTGGTAGTCGATATCGGCCATGTTCTGCAGGGCCTGGCCGACGTCCTTGAGCGGCACGCCCATGCGTGACATCGGCGTGCCGGCGCCGAATTCCGCCTGCAGGGTTTTCGGATCGTGGTCGAGCAAACCGGTGAAGTAGCTCAGCGACAGCAGCGTGCCGTCGGTGGGCACCAGGGCGCTGAACGAATGTGCCGAACCGACCGGGCGGATCTTGCCCTGGGCCTGACGAATCGCAGCGCTCAGTTCATCAAGATTCTTCGGCGCCAGTCGCGCCGCCGGCAGGCAACTCTGCCCGCCCGACCAGTTGCGCCAGGGAATCAGCCGCGGTGCACGCATCAACTGCCCCAGCGCGGGGTTGGCCGTCATTGCGGTGAAAGCGCCGACGATGCTTGCCCGTTGCAACAACTGACGCCGTGTCAGATCCATGCTCATGCGCGCGCCCTTATTGTGGGAGGGGCTGGTCGGCCATGAAGCCGATCAGTTGCAGGAATTGTTCTTCGCTGCACTCGACGCACTGGCCCATCGGCGGCATGCCGTTATAGCCGTTGATGGCGTGGTCGAGCAGCGTGTCGGTGCCCTGGCGGATGCGCGGTTCCCAGGCTTGGCGGTCACCGGTGAGCGGTGCGTTCGCCGCCGGGTTGGCGTGGCACAGCTGGCAGCTGTTGGAATAGATCTGCGCCAGTGCCGGGTCGGTGGGTGTGGCGTTGCGAGTAGCTGCCGGTGGTTTGGTTTTCTCACCACAACCGAACAGCGTCATCAACAGCGCCAGCAGTAAAGTGAATGGGATTGCCCGCATAAGGATCCTCGCCTGGGTACCGCTTATTGTTGTGAGCACACCTTAAGGCAGGCACGGCAGCGGGTTGAGGGCATTGCGGGACAACGAGGGGGCCAAACGGGGCCAGCCAGGATTGAGCTGGGGCTCGGACAGCACCACAAAACCTGTGGGAGCTGGCTTGCCAGCGATAGCGGAGTGTCAGCCAATGAAAGCCGCGGGAGTGCCGGCCTAATCGCTGGCAAGCCAGCTCCCACAGGGTAAACGGCGTAGCTGATCCCCCTCTGTTCCGCATCTCTGCGTGACATTCGCGTGACATTCGCGGGTTTAAATGTCGGCGTATTCAGGCGTATAACCTGTAAAGACTTTTTGATCTGTATACGGACATCAACACGGGGTAGCGACATGACCACAGCAAACATCCTTGGCAATCTGTTCCCTTCTGTCAGCGACATCCCGGAAAAATACCGCCTCGACGCTCAGGTCGAGCAACGCGAATACCTCGTCGATGGCCAACTGCGGCGCTGGGACGGCCCGCTCGCCACCGTGCGCAGCCCGGTGTACCTGCACGGCGAAAACGGTGATGAACAAGTGATTCTCGGCAGCACCCCGCTGCTCGACGCCGACACCGCGCTCACCGCCCTCGACGCCGCGGTGCGTGCCTACGATCGCGGTCAGGGCCTGTGGCCGACCCTGCGCGTGGCCGAACGGATCCAGCACGTCGAAGCGTTCCTCGGTCGCATGCGCCAGCAGCGCGAAGCCGTGGTCAAGCTGCTGATGTGGGAGATCGGCAAGAACCTCAAGGACTCGGAAAAAGAGTTCGACCGCACCTGTGACTACATCGTCGACACCATCAATGCACTGAAAGAACTCGACCGCCGTTCCAGCCGTTTCGAACTGGAACAGGACACCCTCGGCCAGATCCGCCGCGTACCGCTCGGCGTGGCACTGTGCATGGGGCCTTACAACTATCCGCTTAACGAAACCTTCACCACGCTGATTCCGGCACTGATCATGGGCAACACCGTGGTGTTCAAACCGGCCAAGCTCGGCGTGCTGCTGATCCGTCCTCTGCTTGAAGCCTTTCGCGACAGTTTCCCGAGCGGCGTGATCAACGTGATCTACGGCAGCGGCCGCGAAACCGTCAGCGCCCTCATGGCCAGCGGCAAGATCGACATCTTCGCCTTCATCGGCACCAACAAGGCCGCCAGCGACCTGAAAAAACTGCACCCGAAACCACACCGCTTGCGCGCCGCGCTGGGCCTGGACGCGAAGAACCCCGGGATCGTGCTGCCGGAAGTCGATCTGGACAATGCGGTCAATGAAGCGGTGACCGGTTCGCTGTCGTTCAACGGCCAACGCTGCACCGCGCTGAAAATTCTCTTTGTGCATGAAGACGTGGTCGACAGCTTCATCGAAAAATTCAACGCCAAACTGGCTACGCTGAAACCGGGCATGCCGTGGGACAGCGGCGTGGCGCTGACGCCATTGCCGGAGTCGGGCAAGGTCGATTACCTGCACGGTCTGGTGGCCGACGCACAAAGCAAGGGCGCCAAAGTGGTCAACCCCAATGGCGGCGAAGCGCGGGAGTCGTTCTTCTACCCCGCCGTGCTGTACCCGGTGACGCCGCAAATGCGCGTCTACAACGAGGAGCAGTTCGGCCCGGTGGTGCCAATCGTGCCGTACCGGCATCTCGATACCGTGATCGATTACGTGCTGGAATCGGACTTCGGCCAGCAACTGAGCCTGTTCGGCACCAACCCGGTGGCGATCGGCCGACTGGTTGATACCTTCGCCAACCAGGTCGGGCGGATCAACCTCAACGCCCAGTGCCAGCGCGGCCCGGACACTTACCCGTTCAACGGGCGCAAGAACTCCGCCGAAGGCACGCTGTCGGTACACGATGCCCTGCGGGTGTTTTCGATCCGCACACTGGTGGCAACCAAGTTCCAGGACAGCAACAAGGACCTGATCAGCGAAATCATTCGCGGCCGCGATTCGAGCTTCCTCACCACCGATTACATCTTCTGACGAGGACTTTGCACTGAGCACCTTCAGCACCCAACGACTGCCACCGCTGCTGCGGCGAATCCTGCGTCCGTTGCTGGACCCGTACCGCCGCTACCAGCACGCCCGACTGATTCACGCGGTGCGGGTAGCGCTGGGGCTGCTGGCGACCATCCTGCTGACCACCGGCATCAATCTGCCCCACGGCGAGTGGGCGTCGGTGACCATGCTGGTGGTGATCGGTGGCCTGCAACACCACGGCAACATCGGCAAGAAAGCCGCCGAACGCGCCACCGGCACTTTGATCGGTGCCGGCGTCGGTCTGCTGCTGGTGGCGCAGCAGGCGTGGCTGGGCCTGCCGTGGCTGACCTACTTTGCCATGGCGGTGGTCTGCGGCTTCTTTTCCTATCACGCGATCGGCAAGGGTGGGTACACCGCCCTGCTCTCGGCGATTACCGTGTTCATCGTTGCCGGACATGGTGACAACCCGATCACCGACGGCTTGTGGCGCGGGGTCGACATCCTGATCGGCATCGCCCTGGCCCTGGCGTTTTCCTTCGCCCTGCCGCTGTACGCGGTGTACTCGTGGCGCTACAACCTGGCCGATGCCTTGCGCGACTGCGCCACGTTGTACGGGCGGATCATTGGCGGCCAACCGGTCAGCGCCGATGAACACCTGAAGCTGATGGGCCGGGTGACCACGGTGATGGTGCAGCTGCGCTCGCTGATGCCTTCGGTGTCCAAGGAAGTGAAAATCTCCATGACCGAACTGGACGCGATTCAACGCAACCTGCGCATGTGCGTCAGTACCCTGGAAATCCTCGGCAACACCCGCCCGGATGCCAACGACCCCGAAGCCATGGCGCACCTGCAATCGGCGCTACGGGCCGAACACCGGGTGATCCGCGTGCAGCTGATCGGCATGGCCCGGGCCTTGAAGTCCGGCGCCACGCAACGCCTGCAGCGCCCGCTGGAGTTGCCGGACGCCAGTCTCGACACACCGGTCTACAACACGCTGGACGGCTACCGCTTGCTGACCCGCCAACTGGCCGCGAACATTGGCGAGCTGCGCCAGCGCCTGGCGATCACGGCGCCGCGCTGGAACATCTGAATCAGCGGAAAAATCCATGTAACAAAGCCGACATCATCACTACAATGCGCCGCACAACGGATGTGACATGGACGCATAAATGCAATTCAGGAAGAGTATCAACGCCCTGCGGGCACTGGCCGTGCTCGCGGTCGTGCTGTTTCATTTCAAGGTGCCAGGGTTTGAGGGCGGATTCGTCGGCGTAGACGTGTTTTTCGTCATTTCCGGCTTCCTGATGACCGGCATCATCGTCAATGGCGTGCAGCAGCAGAACTTTTCCCTCCTCGGTTTCTACGCCTCCCGCGCCCGACGCATCATTCCCGCCCTGCTGGTTTTGTGCGTTGCGCTGCTGGTCTTCGGCTACCTTTATCTACCGCTGGACGACTTGCGCGAAACCATCCGCACGATCAAGAGCAGCCTGCTGTTCAGCTCGAACTTCAGCTTTGCCGAAAGCGGCAATTACTTCGCGGCGCCGCTGCATGAAAACTGGTTGCTGCACACCTGGTCGCTGTCGGTGGAGTGGCAGTTCTACCTGCTCTATCCCGTGCTGATCATGGGGCTGCACACGTTTTTCGGTGCCGACAAAAGCCGATTTGCCCTGGTTGCCCTGGCGTTGATTTCGCTCGCCGCGTCCATCGTCGTGACCCGCGTCAACCCGACGTTCGCCTTCTACATGCTGCCCACCCGCGCCTGGGAAATGATCGCTGGCGGGCTGGTCTTTCTGTTTCCCTTGCGGCTCAGCCAGCGCGGTGCTGCGATTTGCGAAGGGCTCGGCCTGTTGGCCATTGCCGTCAGCGTGCTGGGCTTTTCTGAAGCGGATCTGTGGCCCGGTTATCTGGCACTGCTGCCGGTGCTGGGGACAATGCTGGTGATTCACGGCAACACCCGGTCGGTGTTCAGCAGCAATTCTGCGCTGCAGTTTGTCGGGAGCATTTCCTACTCGGTGTACCTGTGGCACTGGCCGCTGGTGGTGCTGCTGTACCTGTGCGGCCTGCTGAACAGTTGGCCACACGTGATCGGCGCGATAATCGCCTCGTTCGCCCTCGGCACCCTGTCCTTCTACCTGATTGAATCCAAGGTAAAAAAAGGTACGACCGCCACACGCACGGTGATCAAGTTCGCAGCGCTGACGGTGGCTATGGTTGCGGTGTCGGCAGTAACGTCGTCGCTGGTCAAGCAACACCCCGACTGGCGCCCGGCGCTGGTCGAACTGGGGCAGCCGCAATACACCAGCAAACTGTATCCGCAGGAGTGCTACCCCAACGCCTATGCGGCGGCGGATTGCAAGTTGGGCACAGGCGAGGTGTCAGTGATTCTGTATGGCGACAGTCACGCGCAATCCACCGCAGCAGCGGTGCAAATGCACAACCCGCAGGCGGCGCTGTCCTGGTCACGGGGCGGTTGCCCGACCCTGGCGCACTTCGCCATGCACGACAAGACCGTCGAAAGCCAGTGCCGGGGCTTCAATCAGGAAAAGCTGCAACAACTGAAAACCGCCTACGCCGGGATCCCGGTGGTGCTGTTCAGTCGCGCGGCGCTGTACGCGGATTCGGGTCGGGAAAACAGCTACCGGATTTCCTTTCCCGAGCGCCAGGCCGGGTTTGCCGAAGCCTATACCGAAGAGTACGTCAGCACGGTCTGCTCGATCGCTGAAAACCATCCGGTGTACATCGTCAAACCGATCCCGGAAATGCCCTTCAGCGTCTACAAGGGTCTGAATCTGAATCAGCGATTGTTCCGGCAAACCACGGACATTTCTCTGCCGTTGCAGGCATACGAGAAACGCAACCGCGTCGCCATCGCAACCATCGAAGCCGCCGCCAGCCGCTGCAACGCGACGGTGATCGATCCGACGCCGTACCTGTGCCCCAACGGCAACTGCATGGGTTCCATGGACGGCGTGCCGCTGTACTTTGACGACAACCATCTGGTGGATGCCGGCAATCAGCAGCTCAAAGGCCTGTTCAAGGATCTGATCAAGCCGATTTGAGCTGGCGCCGGGCTTTCAGGCCCCAGCCCTGTTGCATCCCGGCGGCGGCCAGCAGAATCGCTGCCACACCGACCCATTGCAGGATCTCCAGGCGATGGCCGAAAGCGAACCAGTCGACGAAAATCGCCGCAATCGGGTAGATGAAGGACAGCGCACCGGTCAGGGCAGTCGGCAATTTCTGGATCGCGCCGTACAGCAGCACATACATCAGACCGGTGTGGACGATGCCCAGCGTCACCAGACTGGCCCAGGCGCCGCCGGTTTGCGGCAAGCCGTTGAAGTGCGCGAACGGCGCGAGCAACAGCACTCCGGTGCAGACCTGGATCAGCGCGATCAGGTGCGGCGGCGTGCCGGTCAGGCGCTTGATGATCAGCGCTGCAATCGCGTAGAGCAACGCTGCACCCAGTGCCAGCGCGATGCCCAACAGGTAATCGCTACCACTCTCGCCCTGCCCGCCATGGGCGCTGACAATCGCCAGCATGCCGAGAAAGGAAATCGCCAGCCAGAACAGCTTCTGCAAGGTGATTTTCTCGCCGAGAAACAGCGCCGCCAAACCGACCAGCATGAACGGCTGCACGTTATAGACCGCCGTGCCGATGGCGATCGAGGCCCGGGAATATGAGCCGAACAACAACACCCAATTGCCGACAATCGCCACTCCGCTGAGCACCGCCAGCAGGAACGTGGTGCGGGTCAAAATGCCCGGACGCAAGAAGCCGAAAGCCGCGCATATCAGCAGCAAGGTGCCGGCGCCGAACACGCAACGCCAGAACACCACATCCAGCACCGGTTGCCCGGACACCAGCACGAACCAGCCGATGGTCCCGGAAATCAGCATGGCGGCGGTCATTTCCAATGAACCACGGCGGATTGTGTTGCCCATCATCGATCTCCCTAAGCATTTGACGAAAGCGTGGCAAAAGTATGCCAAGCCAACACCCCACGCCTCCAGCGCAAAAAGCAGGCTAAACTCGACTTCTGCCTTTTTTATCGCGGGTGGTTTACCGCAAGTGCCTAATCCCGGAGTTGCGCCATGACCGACGATATCGACCAGATCCTCATCAGCGCCTTGATGGACGACTCGCGCCGCTCGCTCAAGGCATTGGCGCAGATCAGCGGCCTGTCGTCACCCAGCGTGGCCGAACGGTTGCGCCGGCTGGAAGAGCGCGGCGTGCTCAAGGGCTACACCGTCGAAATCGATCCCAAGTGTTTCGGCTATCAACTGCAGGCGATCGTCCGGGTACGTCCGCTGCCGGGGCAACTGCAGGAAGTGGAACGCCAGATCCTGTCGATCCCCGAATTTACCGAGTGCGACAAGGTCACCGGAGAAGACTGCTTCATCGCCCGCCTGCACGTGCGCTCGATGGAACAGCTGGACACCCTGCTCGACCGCCTCAATACGCTGGCCGAAACCAACACCGCGATCGTCAAGAAAACCCCGGTCAAACGCCGGTTACCGCCGATGGCGTGAGTGCTTTTTGCGCCTGCTCGGCGTAGATTAAGGTTTTTCCGGCGAAGGATTGGCGGTAATGAGAACTCAGGCAGTGATGCTGGCGTTGTTGATGCTCGGCGGGTGCGGTACGGTGCAGACCGTTGTGCTTAGCGACAAGGCTTCCGTGGATCAACTGAAAACCAAGAAAAGCTACTGCGGCGCGGTGCCGCGCATCTACAGCGGTGCAACCTACGACTTCTGCATGCTGCACGCCGAAAAGCCGGATGACGTCGACGCGTTCAATTACCACAACGCTTCCTTTGGTTTGGTGGTCGATGCGGCAGTTTCCGGCGTGTTGGATACGTTTCTGCTGCCCTACACGATTTACAAGCAACAGGCCGATGGCAGCATCGTGATCAACTGATCCGCTTTTCGCAGACAACAAAAAACCCGCCGAAGCGGGTTTTTTGTTGATTCACAAACAGCGATCAGTCGTCGCGGCTCATGATGCCGAAGATCTGCAACAGGCTGATGAACAGGTTGTAGATCGATACATACAGGCTGATGGTTGCCATGATGTAGTTGCGCTCGCCACCGTGGATGATCGCGCTGGTCTGGAACAGAATGCACACCGACGAGAACAGCACGAAACCGGCGCTGATCGCCAGTTGCAGGCCGCTGATCTGGAAGAACATGCTCGCCAGCGTTGCACCCAGCAACACGAAGAAACCGGCGGTGATGAAACCACCGAGGAAGCTCATATCCTTGCGGGTGATCAGCACGTAGGCCGACAGACCACCGAACACCAGCGCGGTCATCGCAAATGCCGAGCTGACCACTTCAGCGCCGCCCTGCATGCCCAGGTAACGGTTGAGGATCGGGCCGAGCAGGAAACCCATGAAACCGGTCAGCGCAAAGGCGGACACCAGGCCCCACGCGGAATCACGGAGTTTGTTGGTGAGGAAGAACAGCCCGTAGAAACCGATCAGCACCACGAAAATGTTCGGGTAGCCGACGCGCATCTGCTGCGCCACGAACGCCATCACACCGCTGAATGCGAGGGTGAGCGCCAGTAGACCGTAAGTGTTGCGCAGGACGCGGCTAACCTCTAGCTGCTCAGCCTGCACGCTGTTGTGAACTGCGTAATCCTGTTCGCGCATGGCGACACTCCTGTTGGTTTGAAACGTTCAGTGGCAAAGATCATAACAGACGCTCTGTAACAAGCCATGCACAGAGTTTGACAGTGTGTTTCATTCAGGTATTATGGCGCCCGCAACGCAAACGGAGGTGTGGCCGAGTGGTTTAAGGCAACGGTCTTGAAAACCGTCGACTGTAACAGGTCCATGAGTTCGAATCCCATCGCCTCCGCCATCTTATGTATGACAAAGCCCTGATTATTCAGGGCTTTGTCGTTTCTGGCGTCCTGAAAAGTGACCGCTATCGGCTGTGAATTCAACCATCCGCTTCTGGCCGTTAGCTACCCAAGGCATAGAGATATCTCGAATTTCAGGTCGCACCTCTTCGCTGCGATCGCCTTGACCTCCCTCCCTCTTCACCTACACTCCCCGGCACCGGCAGTAAGCTCGTATCGGTGTTTTCCTGGACAATCATCTCAATGCAGTCAGGGATGAACGGAAAACTATTCAGGAAATGGATTCCGGAAACCATTGAATAAACGGGGCGTACTCCGAAAAGCCAAACGAGTAGGAATTTAAATAGGGAGATTTAATTCATGACAGCTCAAGAACATCTTGTTGGTGGATGGACCCCTTACCACAAACTGACTCCCAAGGATCAGGAAGTCTTCAAAGAAGCACTGGCCGGCTTCGTTGGCGTGAGCTACACGCCCGAAGAGGTTTCCAGCCAAGTCGTTAATGGCACCAACTATCGCTACAAGTCGAAAGCCACGCTTCCGGGTTCGCCAAACGGCTGGCAAGCGATCGTAGAGATCTACGCGCCAACTAATGGCAAGCCGCACATCACTCAGATCCATCGGATCTAAAAAAAGCTCCAATCTTCGGGTCTTCGCAGTCTAAGGCCCGAAGATCGATCAAGCCATCCCGCTACCGCGATCAAGAGTTTCTACAGCACTCCGTTGAGGTCGAAGTGGCTGGTCACTGTTCTGAATGCAACCCGCATTTCTCAATTGACGACACATTGGGCCATCGATGTCATCGCGCATCGGCCAAATGAAGTACGCCCCCCTCGCACGTCGACAAGTTGATGCTACAAACCCAGACCGACGCCAGTAGCGGATCGGGGTGATTTGCATATCAATCAGGTAGAAAAATTGAATTAGCCAGTTGTCCTCTTGGTCAAGAATTATGAACGCAGAAAATCTGACGAGGTGACAGCAATGACTATCCAGGCAGAGACACTCGTACAACTGACCGAAGCGCTTCAAGAGCAAGGAATGAATCTGGTTTCAGATGTTCACTTCACTCGCGCGCCATACCGGCAGAACCACCGCTGGATTTGCATCGTAGAGTAACCATGCTCGTTGCCGGTGGCTCGGACCAAGACTCCACCGCCGGCTCCCTATCCCGCTACGCCTTTTCCCTTCCGCCCACCCGCGCGCGACTGACACGCAGCTCAAGGCCGCGAAAGCGTTTTCAGCCGCTCAACCAAAGCCGCTTCAAAAATGACGTAAAGCCTTTCAGCATCGCCGGCACGTAAAACCCCGCTGGTTTCCAGCCCAAGCACGAAGCCATCCGCACGAGCGCCCGCCTTCACCGCGATAATCATCGAGTCTGCCCGGACAATCTGCGCCAGAAGCCGATCAGCTTCACGCTGCATCTTTTCGTTCAACACTACGCCTTCCACTTCCTCACCCTGCATTCAATGCGAGATCCAACAAATTGTATGATCAAGGCTACGCCGCCGATAACGGCGCCTCAAGCCGCAAACCAATGATCCTTCGCTATCGCAGCCATCAGGAACCTTTCAGGTGAACGAATTCCTTTTGCTTGATATCAAAACGGGCAGTTTCAAAAGCGTTTAGCCGTCGCCAGCTCGATCAATCATTACCGGAGAACAATGCATGCCTCTCAGTGAGACCATTCACAGAGCGTTGCTAAGCGCGGAGGAACGTTCCTCTATCGCTGAAATTGAAGCTACAACCAATATTCTGCAGCTCGTCACACGCATGACCGGAACGCGCTTCGCGGCGATCGCAAAATTCACCGACACGGAATGGATCGTCTGTTCCGCCTACGATCCGATCGAACTTGGGATCAACACCGGCGACACCCTGGAACTGGAGACCACGCTGTGCAGCGAGTTTCGCAGAGACCCTCAGGTGCTTTTCGTGCCACAGATAAGTTGCGACGGCAGGTTTTCCACACGTCCTGTGGTGAAGCAATATCTGATTGAAAGCTACGCAGGCGCGCCCATTTTCCTTCCAGACGGACAACTTTGGGGCGCGCTGTGTGCATTGGACTCCAGGGCAGTCATCTTCGACGATCCGGATCTGGCAGATACGTTAGGCCTGTTCGCGAGATTGATCGGCTGCATCTTCTACTCGAATCTGTCGGAGTCCGGCAGCGGCTACAGCAAGAACGGCTAAGGTGTTAGCGAATAACTGAAAACAGCCCTGAATGTTCAGGGTTGTTGCATTTGTCGCGTGTGTAAACAGACAAGATGCCGATACCGTGCGGGGACACCGAATCACGGCAGCGGCACTTACTCCAAGGAAGGCAGGAATCTGAACAATGTTGGAACACATCTGGCGCAGCATTCATTCACCGGGCTACTTCCCCAACGTCATGGAATGGATGGTCGATATTCTCCTCAATCCATTTATGGTAGTCATGTGCCTAATGGTTGGAGCACTCGCCGGTAGATGGTGGAGAGCCATCCCCTACGGCGGCATCACTTGTTATGTAGTGTTCTTGAGCCGGTCGTCATTCTATCGATGGTCAAGCATTTTCCCCGAAGCCGGCCTGCCTGCGCTGTTGATTGATGGTGCGCTGCTTGCCCTCCTCGGCTTTTATTTGAAAGGCGTGCTCAGAACCCGCGCAGGAGCAAAACCGGAAGGCCATTGGGTGCGTTGGCTTTACCAAAACCTGAAGGCCGTCATGCTGACAGTCGTGGTGATGTTCTGGGCACTCGTCGTGCTGTTTGTCGTGATCCTCACGGTCTCGATCGCTACCCAGCCGTCAGTGGTGAACTGAGTCTCCTTCTGCCAGGGCGGATCTGCACGAAAAGTCGTCGAATGGATTTTTTCTTACAGAAAACGCCGACACTCTCCTGCGACCCTCGGAGCAGGCAATCCCGGTGTTGCGGATCCTGCAGTCGACCCTTCTCTGTTCCCTAAGGTTTGAAAAAATTGCGCCAGGTGCTCGCCTGCCGACCGCTAGTCACTTGTGGCGCTATCACTGTGAACTTACGTTGGCCGGCAGTCCTCTCCCTCTTACATTCAGATGAAGCAAGGGGCAAGCGGTCATGAGAGCACTCACGTATCACGGCGCGCACAGCGTCAAGGTCGACACCGTTCCGGATCCGGTTATCGAGGACAATGACGACATCATTCTGCGAGTCACGGCAACGGCGATCTGCGGCTCTGACCTTCATCTCTACCGAGGAAAAATCCCAACCGTCGAGCATGGCGATATCTTCGGTCATGAGTTCATGGGAATCGTCGAGGAGGCGGGCTCGGCAGTGACCGCTGTGCAACCCGGCGACCGCGTGGTCATTCCTTTTGTCATCGCCTGCGGCAGCTGCTTCTTTTGCGCGATGGATCTGTTCGCGGCCTGCGAGACAACCAATACCGGTCGTGGAGCGATCATCAATAAAAAGGCAATACCCCCAGGCGCTGCTCTCTTCGGCTTCAGCCATATGTACGGCGGAGTGCCCGGCGGTCAGGCTGAATACGTGCGCGTACCGAAGGCCAACACCGGGCCGTTCAAAGTGCCGGGGACGCTGTCGGATGAAAAAGTCCTGTTCCTTTCCGACATTCTCCCCACTGCCTATCAGGCCGTGACCAACGCCGGCATTGGTCCCGGCTCGAGCATCGCCATTTATGGCGCAGGCCCCGTCGGTTTGCTGAGCGCGGCCTGTGCGAGGATGCTCGGGGCCGAGCAGATTTTCATGGTCGATCACCATCCTTATCGCCTGGCCTACGCGCAGAAAACCTATGGCGTAATTCCGATCAACTTCGACGAAGACGACGACCCTGCCGATACGATCATTCGGCAAACCAAAGGGATGCGCGGCGTCGACGGCGTCGTGGATGCGGTCGGGTTCGAAGCAAAGGGAAGTACGACGGAAACGGTGCTCGCGACCCTCAAACTTGAAGGCAGTAGCGGCAAAGCGCTGCGGCAGTGTATCGCTGCAGTCAGGCGTGGAGGTGTGGTCAGCGTCCCGGGCGTTTATTCCGGGTTTATTCATGGCTTCCTGTTCGGCGATGCATTCGACAAGGGATTGAGCTTCAAGATGGGGCAGACCCATGTGCACCGTTTCCTGCCTGAGCTCCTGGATCACATCGAAACGGGTCGTCTTGCACCGGAAGTCATCATCAGCCATCGCCTGTCACTGGAGCAGGCCGCCGAGGGATACAAGATTTTTGATAAAAAACAGGAGGACTGCCGAAAAGTCATTCTGACACCCGGTGACAGCCACATCGCCGTGCCACAGACCGACAGCAGTGCAACACTGTTGACGACCTGAAGCTGGCGATACGTGGATCGGACAAATCAATCCGCACGTCAAATGGCGTGCGGATTTATGCGTCAAGCCTGCCCTCGCCCGCCCGGGGCTGTATTGGGCGACGACGGCACGGCCTTCAGTGATAATCCTTACCGGCGACCGCAAGCAGATAGGCTGCGTCCGCGTCCCTTCGCAGGTCGCGTAATTCGGTCAGGGTCAACATACCCAATCGATCCATCTCGTCAGACTTGCGCAACAGTTCCTCGTGATAGGCATCGGGACAATCCATGCGCAGCTCTCGATTTTCCAACGCCCGATACCAGGCATCCAGGGCATGCAGTCGTGATTCTTGCTCAAGTGTCAGCTGATTCTTGAAAGCGTTCATTACCGTCATCCCCGAACATTTCCCGGTTGAGTAACCGGTTTCTGCTCAGGTTCAAAAGATCTGACGAAGAAACCGCGACGCCTCAGGCCTTATTGCTCCTCTCCCGGTTCCGGTTTGATATGGATCTCTTCAGGCATCTTGTCGTTGTCTTCGGCCCTGACCAGAACATTGCTGTCCTCGTCAATCTGATACGGCACGTCAGCCTCTACCCCGTCGATTCCGGTCTTGACCACCACATTGGTGTAGCGCTTGCCATCCCAGCAGCGAAAAACCAGGGTTGAATTCTCCCCGCCTGAAAGCGTTGAGCCGAGGCTGCCGATGAGTCGGCTGTCGGCACCGGCGGTCAACACGCAGTTTTTGCCGGCGGTCAGCTTGCTGCGATCCCCTGCCATCAGCACACAGTCGTCGCCAGCGGTAAGTTTGCTGCGATCGCCAGCCGTCAGGTAACTGTTGCTGCCTGCCAGGAGTTTGCTACGGTCGCCGGCTGTCTGGGTGCTGTCTGCGCCGGCAGTCAGCTTGCTGCGATCACCCGCCATCTGGATGCTGTTGGCGCCGGCGATCAACGTGCTACGCGAACCCGCTGTTTGCGAGCTGCCCTTGCCGGCGATCAACATACTTTTATGCCCGGCAATCTGCGTGCTTTCCTGACCCGCAATCAGCGAGCTCTTATGGCTGGCGATCTGGTTGCTGCCATATCCGGCTGTCAGGCTGCTGCGCATCCCGGAGGTCAGACTGCTGCCATACCCGGCAGTCAGGACGCTGTGCAGTCCACTGATCAGTGTGCTGCCGTAACCGGCGGTCAAATAGCTGCGAATGCCGCTGGTCAAGCTGCTGCCGTAACCGGCAATCAGCGAGCTGTCTTGCCCTGCAACCCCGGTGCTGCCGTAACCGGCGGTCAATGTGCTGTCACGCGCCGCCATCTGGGTACTGCCATAACCCGCGGTCAGCGTGCTCTCGTAGCCGGCGGTCTGCGAACTGCCGTAACCAGCCATCAGCGAACTGCCAGAACCTGCGATTTCCGTACTGCCGTAACCGGCGGTCAGGGTACTGCTGTCGAGTGCGGTGAGCGTGCTGCCATAACCCGCGGTCAGGATACTGTCGTCACCTGCGGTCTGTGTGCTGCCATATCCGGCGATCAGGGTGCTCTCGTACCCTGCGGTCGAAGTGCTGCCATAACCGGTGGTCAGCGAACTTTGTTCCTGAGCGGTCTGCGTACTGCCGTAGCCGGCGGTCAGGGTGCTGCCATAGCCTGCGGTTTGCGTACTGCCGTAGCCGGCAATCAACGAGCTTTGATAGCCAGCCGTCGAAGTACTGCCGTAGCCAGTGGTCAGCGAGCTGTTGTCCTGCGCGGTTTGGGTGCTGCCGTAGCCGGCAGTCAGGGTGCTCTCATACCCCGTTGTTTGCGTGCTGCCATAACCGGCGATCAGCGAACTGTTGAATCCCGCGGTTGAGGTACTGCCGTATCCCGCAGTGAGGGAACTGTCTTCCTGAGCAGTCTGGGTACTCCCGTAACCCGCGGTCAGGGTGCTTTCGTGTCCGGCAGTCTGGGTGCTTCCATAACCTGCGATCAGCGAACTGTCAGGCCCGGCGGTGCTCGTGCTGCCATAACCTGCTGTGAGCGAACTGCCTTCCTGTGCGGTCTGGGTGCTGCCGTAACCGGCAGTCATGATGCTTCCGTGGCCGGCAGTTTGCGTGCTGCCGTAACCGGCGATCAGCGAGCTGTCGTAACCCGCAGTTTCGGTGCTGCCGTAACCGGCAATGAGGTCACTGCTTTCCTGGGCAGTCTGAGTGCTGCCATAACCCGAGGTCAGAATGCTTTTGTAGCCGGCAGTCTGGGTGCTGCCATAACCGGCAATCAGAGCACTGCCATGACCGGCGGTTTGTGAGCTGCCATAACCGGCAGTCACCATGCTGTCTGGTCCGGTGGTGGCCGTGCTGCCGTAACCGGCGGTCAGATCACTGCCCTCCTGAGCCGTTTGTGTACTGCCGTAACCGGCGGTCAGTGAGCTTTCCTGCCCCGCAGTCTGCGTGCTGCCATAACCCGCAATCAGCGAACTGTCGGAGCCGGCGGTGCCGGTGCTGCCGTAACCGGCGGTGAGATCGCTACCGATCTGTGCGGTTTGCGTACTGCCATAACCGGCGGTCAGCGAGCTTTCGCCGCCCGCAGTCTGCGTACTGCCGTAACCCGCGATCAGCGAACTGTCGGAGCCGGCGGTGCTGGTGCTGCCGTAACCGGCGGTGAGATCACTGCCCTCTTGGGCTGTCTGGGTGCTGCCATAACCCGCAGTCAGAGAACTTTCTCCGCCAGCCGTTTGCGTACTGCCATACCCGGCGATCAGCGAACTGTCAGTACCGGCGGTGCTTGTGCTGCCATAGCCGGCAGTGAGATCACTGCCCTCTTGGGCTGTCTGGGTGCTGCCGTAACCGGCGGTCAGCGAGCTTTCGCCGCCAGCCGTTTGCGTGCTGCCATACCCGGCAATCAGCGAACTGTCGGAGCCGGCGGTGCCGGTGCTGCCGTAACCAGCAGTGAGATCGCTACCTGCCTTGGCAGTCTGGGTGCTGCCGTAACCCGCCATCAGCGAGCTCTCATCTCCGGCAGTTTGCGTGCTGCCGTAGCCTGCAATGATCGAACTGTCGGACCCCGAAGTTCCGGTACTGCCGTATCCGGCAATAAGTGTGCTGCTGTCTCCGGCGGTTTCAGTACTGCCATAACCGGCAATGAGCTGACTCTGACTGGCGCCCGTTAGCGTACTGCCATAAATCGCTGTTTCGAGCTTTTGCATTGCCCGGACGGTTGTACGCTGTTTGACCACATCGACAGGACCGCCAGCGATAACCGGGAGGGCGGGAAATGTCTCACTTGTCTCTGGTTGCACTTGAGGAAACACGAACGTCTCGATCAAATTCGTGGTTGACGCTTCATAATCCGCCGCATTCTCCGCGATGTAATTCAATGCGCTGTTGCGTGTACCCACATGGACGACTTCCGCACGGGAAAACTTCACGCCTTCGTCATCGTCGAGAAATATCAAGTCGCCTGCCGCCACTTCACACACAACCCATCGTGCATCCGCCTGCAGGCTCAGATGGGCGTCTGAACCCTGACCCCAAAGTACGCCTGTCAGGCCGTTTTCAAGTTTCCTCGTCGGCTCCCAAAACCGGCATTCCACCGATCCTGAAGCAGGCCATATCAGACCACAATGGTCGGCCATGTTATTGGCGCATGTCCTCAGAACCAGCACTTTTTCGGTTTTCATTTTGCAATACCTTTTACAACTTCGATCTCTAAAATCCTTTGGAGACAAACGTCCATTATGTATTTCCACACGCAAAACCCGCGCAGGTAACAGCGCTCGAATTAATGACCTAATTCGACTGCACAAGCCTTGAACAAAACATGAAATTCTGGCGAATCCAGGAAAACTGCCGCATCAAACCAATGTCGGGAAAATCTGAAAATACAGAGGAATGTCTATAACTGGCTGAGAGGCAGAAAAATGACTGCGAGCCATTTTATGGCTGCTCGGGGCGAAGAGAGAGGCCGTCTGGCCTTATCGAGTCGGCATGCGTCATGATTGGACAGATCCATCATTAAAAGAAGCAAAACGAAGTAGATTTCATCGATGATTAGAAATACTTAACGCCAAATACCACGGCGCACGCCCTCTTTATGCGACAAAGCCCTGAATAATCAGGGCTTTGTCGTTTACATCATGCGCATCTCGATTGCGCGACTCAGAATACTTGCGCGTCCTCGGCAATTACGCGGCAACACTCTCATGCTCACTCTCATGCACATAAACCCAGGAGATACCCGATGGCGACGTGGGGTCCAGCCGCATGAGCGCCGAATCGACTTTTTTCTTGGTGATGCCGTCTTTGACCAGATCAAATACCGTGAGGAAAAGATCCCCCGGCAGAGGCGTGATGGAAAGATTGATGATGTGCGATTCGGGGCTGCCAACGCGCTTGCCGTACAGTCCCCAAAGTCGCTCCCAGTAGTCCGCCCGGTCCATGATCTGACCATCCGTCAGGACCACTCGAAAGTCGTTCGCCAGCGCATCGTACAAAGGTTTGATGGCGCCCTCGGACTGGGAAGCCACACCGCGTGACCACGGAAAAAAGAGGTTGTACCAACGGTATACCTCAGCTTCGACGAGAGCGGCTTTATCGGATGTTTCGGTTACTCGGCTGATTGCCATCTGTGTTCTCCTTGACAAGCAAAAGGTGGCGGGGCCCTGCGTTACAGACCGGGAGTCTGGATACACATCGCCTGAGCGATGCACCGCGCCTTATTCAAGATCCTTCCTGAAATCAACACTTCAATAGTTCCTGGTAGCTCCTGTGATTTTATCGACCAGCCACAAAAGTAGTCGCTTGGCTGTCGGACTGCACCGGGAGCTGACCAACGGTTTTAGTTGCGCAGCATGAAAAGTTCGAATAGTTGGCACCGACGCAGATCACCAGGTTCCCTGCACAAAACGGTTGCGCCCCAGCGCCTTGGCGTTATACAGCGCCTGATCCGCCCCCTCGATCAACCCTCGCAGGGTTTCCAGTTGCGACCCCGAGGCCGTAGCGATGCCGATACTCACACTCAGCCGGCCGAACGGGCTGGACGGGTGCGGGATGTGCTCCTGCTGCAAGCGATCGAGGATCATCTGCGCCACCACCGCAGCACCGTCACTGTCGGTGGCCGGCATGATCACGCTCATTTCTTCGCCGCCGTAACGTGCCACCAGATCCGACGGGCGCCGTACACAACCTTCGAGGATTGTGCCGACCTTCTGCAGGCAGGCATCGCCGGCGACATGCCCGAACGAATCGTTGAACAGCTTGAAGTAATCGATATCGATCATCAGCAACGCCAGCGTCGTGCCGTCACGTTGGGCGCGCCGGGCTTCCATGGCGAGGCTCTCATCGAAGCAGCGCCGGTTGGCCAGACCGGTCAGCGAGTCTTTCATCGCCAGCAATTCAAGCTGACGATTGGATGAGAGCAACTGCTGCTGCGTCCCGCGCAACTGGTCTTCAGCCCGGGTACGCCTGCGGATATCGAGAATCAGGAACCAGCCGATGAGCCCGGTGAGCCCCAGCAACCCCGCGACCACCACTGCCGACAGCCAGGCTTCCATGCGCCACGCAGCGAGGGCTTCGCGCTTGCCGAGGGCGACCGTGGTGATCAGCGGCAACCGGTCACTCTTGCGAAAGGCATAGAGCCGCTCGACGCCATCCAGACTGGAAGTAAACGACGCGGTACCGACCGATCGATCGACCAGATACTTCTCATAGATCGGCGACTTGGAAAAGTTGCGGCCCATGTCCTGCTCGCGGAACGGATAGCGCACCAGCAACGTACCGTCGGTGTAGGACAAGCCGATGGCACCCTCCTGCCCGACATCGATCTTGCCGAACAGACGCAGGAAGTTTTCGACCCCCAGGGTAACTGCCACCACCCCGGCAAACTCGCCGTGCGCATCGTTGAAACGGCGGCTGACGGTGATCACCCACTCCTGATTGGAGCGGCTCTGAATTGGCGGACCGATAAAGGTCTCGCGACTCGGATCGTCGCGATGATGGATGAAGTAGGCGCGATCACTGCTGTTGGCCCCGACCGGAATCGGTCGATTGGAAGACATCAGCCAACGGCCCTGATTGTCGTAGATGGTGATGCCGCTGAGCTGCGGCATCAGCGGTTCCTGACGATTGACCAGTGCGCTCAAACGCTGGATCTGCGCGGGGCCGCTGCCTTCGGTTTCCAGGCGTTCGACGAGCCCGAGCAGCAGCAACGAACTCTGGCGGACGATGCCTTCGGAGTAAGTCGCCAGCGCCTGGGTCAGGTTCAAGCCATGAACGTTGACTTCCTCCAGCGCGCGCTCTCGAGAGGCCAGCACTTTCCACACCGTCAGTGACGCGAGGGAACAACCGATCACCAACAACAAAAGCACAACCAGGCGGGTATCACGCTTCACATTACTACCTTTGGGAAAGTCCGGTTTCCGTTCCTGCGGCGGGTCGAGCGACTCGATGACTGCAGCCGCGTGTCCTTGTCGCGCGCAAGGATACAAGTAGCACTGGCTGGCTGCAGCAACAGATTATGTGGCGCAAAAAACGTACTTCCGATTTGCGCGGCGTCGCCCGGAAAAACTGTGCTAAAGACTTCAGGACAGGATTTGCGCTTGGCGAAACAACGACAAGAATGCCAGACCAAACCATCGCCAGGCTTTCAGAATCCGCTTGGCGTCACCCGCCTGAAGCCAACTTTCTGACGCCTGTTTCACGACCCTTTCCCGTTGTTTTGCCAAGCATAAAATTTTGGCACTTTTGCGCAACAAGTTGACATCCAAAAGCATGCCACGGGCCACCGATATCATTAGAGTATGCGCCCTTAAAAAGGAAAGGACTCTTGATGACTCAGTCACTCTCACGGCGCGTTGTGGCGATTACCGGCGCCCTGGGGAATCTCGGCGAGACCCTGGCGGACATGGCCGCAGCCCAGGGCGCGGATCTGGTGCTGATCGATCGGGCGACGATTACGCTGCCCAGCTCGCACAATCGACTGGTCCTGTCCGGTATCGATCTGACTTCCGTTGCCGATTGCCAGGCAGTCGCCCACCAGATCAACCGCTATTTCGGCCGTCTCGATGCACTGGTCAACGGCGCCGGCGGCTATGCGTGGGAACCGCTTTTAGGCGGCGCGTTGGAGGCCTGGGATCGGCTCTACTCGCTGAACCTTCGAACCGCATTGAACGCCAGCAAAGCCCTGCTGCCGTTGCTGCTGCAATCCTCGGCCGGACGCATCGTCAATATCGGCGCGAGCATGGCGGCGAAGGCCGGACTGGGGATGGGCGCTTACGCCGCGTCGAAATCCAGCGTCCTGCGCCTGACTGAAAGCCTCGCCGAAGAACTCAAAGACATGAGCATCACGGTCAATGCCGTGCTGCCGAGCATTCTCGACACCCCGCAAAACCGGGAAGCCATGCCCGACGCCGAGCATCAGCGCTGGGTGACACCGGCGCAGCTGGCGGCGGTGATTCTGTTTCTGATTTCGGAGCAAGCGTCGGCGGTCACCGGTACCGGCATTCCGGTGATCGGGCGCATGTAGGATCTATTGACGCCGCGCGCCTTGGCGACGTCGCTTTCTTCACCTTTCGGAAAAGCAAGATCACCGGATTACCGGACTTCCCCTCCCCCCATGCGACCCGCCACTTCCAGCGCTGCCTTCGTGAACCACATCCTTGATGTCGCCGAACAATACGGCTGCGATGTTGATTGGCTGTTGCAGCAGACCGGACTCTCACGCGAGCAGTTGTCCGACTCGATCGTGCGCATTCCCATGCGCCAACTGCGTGCCTTGCTGGAACTGGCGGCACTGAGCAGCAACCTGCCGCATTTCGGCCTGTTGGTCGGCGCCGCCGTGCGCCCGGGCACCTATGGCGTGCTGGGTTATGTGCTGATGACCAGCGCGACACTCGGCGAGTCGCTGAACATGATTTTGCGATTCGGCAAGATCGTTTACGACAGCCCGTCCAGCCAGACCCGGATCGTCATCGGTGACGGCCGCGTGACGCTCGAAGATCAACGCATCAGTGAGCTGGAGCCTTACTGCGCCCTGCATCAGGAAGCGCTGATGGTCGGCTGGGCAGCGTTCGGCCGCTGGTTGATCGCCAGCAATCAGCCCATGCTGGAAGTGCGGATGATGCATCCGGCGGTGGGCGAACCGGCGCTGTATGAACACTTCTTTGGCTGTCCGGTGCAGTTCGAGGCCGGCTGCAATGCGCTGGTGTTTGCCGAGTCGACACTCTCGACGCGGATCCAGGGCGCCGACCCGCGCATGCATCGCAGCATGCTGCTGGAGGCCGACTGGCAGTTGTGTCTGACGTACCCGGCATTTTCCGTGACTGACCGCTTGCGCGCGCTGCTCACCGAACAATTGCCGACCGGCGATTTCAGCCTGAAAAGCCTGGCCCGGCAGTTGGCGATTTCGCCGCGCACCTTGCAGCGCAAACTGGCGGCTGAAGGGGAAAACTTCAATCAGGTGCTGGAAACCATGCGCATGGAACTGGCCGACCATTACCTGCGCCGGACCGAGACCAGCATCATGAACATCGCCCTGATGCTGGGTTACTCGCAGGCCAGTTCTTTCAGCCATTCCTTTCGTCAGGCCCGCGGGATTTCCCCGGTGGACTACCGCAAGTTGCTGCGCGCCAGATAAGCCCGGTCACGGCTTCAGTTCCAGCAGCGGCTGACCCTTTTTCACCACATAGGTCGCCAGTTCCACGCCTTGCTCCTGGCCAACGTTCTTCGCCACATGGGCCACGCCGGCCGGGATGAACAGTGAGTCACCGGCCTTCAGCGTGACCGCCGGCTGCCCCTCCAGTTGATACTCCAGCGTGCCGCTGAGCACGTGCGCCACCTCGACACCCGGATGCGCATGTCGCGGCGCAGCCACGCCCGGGTCGAAATCGATCCGCGCCTGCAGCACCTCGTGATCGGCGTCGCCCAGGTCCTGATGAATCAGGTCGGTACGGCTCAGACCCTGCTGCCAGCTCATGGCCTGAGCGTCCGCCGCCTGTGCCAGGCCGGTGAATGAAACCAGTGCGGCCACGGTGGCCAGAATCAGTGTGCGTTGCATGCAAATGCCCTCTCGACAGTCATGGTGTGAAGGCCTGCAGGGTGACTGCCGGGTGTAGCGGCGATGTGTCGAAAGACCCGCGTCTGGTCTCGCCGTGTATCACGCGCAACGCTGGATACACGGCCATACAAAGCACACCGGCGGTGTATCACAGTGTGTACAGGCACCCCGGCGATACATGAACTTGAATCATGGCGCTTTTTCGACATGGGCCAGATACGTCCCGGCGTTCAAATGCCTGCAAGGTTTGCCGGGCTCAGCCCGCACCTGCCCCCGACAGGATTGCCAAGGAGACTTCAGCATGAAAAACGCAGCATTCAACCGTATGAACATCCTCGCCGTGGCGCTGTTCGGCGCGCTGGCGGCGACGCAAATGCCAACGGCCGCCGCCGCACAACCGGCACCCGGCGCCCCCAACGTCAGCTATTCCGCGCCCTCGCCGTTCGGTCCGCTCAAGCATGTAAAGGCCGGACTGCTGGATGTGGCCTACGCCGAAACCGGTCCGGCGCAGGGGCCGGTAGTGATTCTGCTGCACGGCTGGCCGTACGACATTCATAGCTATGACGAGGTCGCGCCATTGCTCGCCGCCAAGGGGTATCGGGTGCTGATGCCGTATGCGCGGGGTTATGGCGACACGCATTTCCTCTCGGACCAGACACTGCGCAACGGTCAGCCTGCGGCGCTGGCCAGCGACGTGATCGACTTCATGGATGCACTGAACATCAAGCAAGCGGTGCTCGGTGGTTACGACTGGGGCGCGCGCTCGGCAGACATCGTCTCGGCGCTGTGGCCGGAGCGAGTCAAGGCATTGGTGTCAGTCAGCGGCTACCTGATCGGCAATCAGGCTGCCGGGCAGAACCCGTTGCCGCCCAAGGCCGAATTGCAGTGGTGGTATCAGTTCTACTTCGCCACCGAACGTGGCCGTGACGGCTACCGGAAAAACACCCACGACTTCGCCAGGCTGATCTGGCAACTTGCATCGCCGAAGTGGGCGTTCGATGACGCCACGTTCAACCGCAGCGCCAAGGCTCTGGAGAACCCCGATCACGTCGAGATCACCGTGTTCAACTACCGCTGGCGTCTGGGTCTGGTGCAGGGCGAACCGCGATACGCAGCGCTGGAACAGAAACTCGCCAGCGCCCCGTCGATCAGCGTGCCGACTATCACCCTTGAGGGTGACGCCAACGGCGCGCCGCACCCGGCGCCCGAGGATTACGCCAAGCGCTTCACCGGCAAGTACCAGTTCCGCCTGATCAACGGCGGCATCGGCCACAACCTGCCGCAGGAAGATCCGCAGGCGTTTGCTCAGGCGGTGATCGACGCCGATCACCTCTGAGGTCGAAGGCAGAAAACGCCTCGGTCTATTTGACCAGGCGTTTTTCCCTGGACGGTCGATAACCGAAAAACGCGCTGTAGCATTTGCTGAAATGGCTCGGCGACACGAAACCACAGGCCACCAGCACTTCCATCTGCGACAGCTCGGTGTGCTGCAGCAGGCGCCGGGCTTCGGTGATGCGCAATTCCAGGTAATAGCGCTGCGGCGTGGTGCCCAGTTGTTCCTTGAACAAACGCTCCAGCTGTCGCCGCGAGCGACCGGCATACACCGCCAGTTGTTCCAGTTCCAGCGGCTCTTCGAGGTTGGCGTCCATCAGCTTGACCACCTCGCGCAACGGTGCGCTGACGCAGAGGTTTTCATCCGGTTTGATCCGCCGATAGCGCGACTCCTCGAACGCCAGAATGTCCTCGATGCCTTCGACCAGCGCCTTGCCGTGCAGGCTCTTGATCCAGTCCAGCGCCATATGGAAAGCCCCGGACGGACTGGAAGCCGTGAGCCGGTCGCGATCGATCACATAAGGTTCGCTGCTGACCTGGGTGGCTTTGGCAATTTCCGTCAGCGCGGGGCGATGCTCCGGGTGGATCGCGCAACGATAACCATCGAGCAGTCCGGCGCGGCCGAGAAACCACGCACCGTTCCACAAACCGGCCAGACTGACCCCGCGCTCCGCCGCCGAGCGCAGCAGGTTGCTCAACTCTTCACTGGCCTTCAGCTCAGTGCGGTAGCCGCCGCACACCACCAGCAAGTCCAGATCCGGAAGACTGGCCATATCAATTCGCGCGTCCGGGCGAATCACCAGCCCCAGATCGCTGATCACCTCACCCTCGCCCAGCCCGAACGTGCGCGAGCTGAACAGACCGGCGCGCAACAGGTTGGCAGTGATGATCGTATCCAGCGCCTGGGTGAAGGCCGGCAGCGAAAAGTGTTCCAGCAACAGAAAACCCGTGCGAGTGAGGCGTGAATCTGCAGATTGCTCATTCAGATAGCGGAGATTTTTACCCTTCATGCCTCCGCTGAATTGACGTCGTTCGATCAAGGTCTGGCCCATCGGTCATGTTGTTATGCGCCGATAGTTGGCTCGATGGGCCAAAGAGTCAATCACGCTTGCGGCTGATGACTGGTCACGCAGTGAATCCCGCCACCACCGGCAGCGATCGCATCGATGTTGAGCAGCTCGACTTTGCGCTCCGGGTACAGCTTCGACAGCAGGTCATAAGCCTTTTTGTCCGCCTCCTTGTCACCGAACTCGGGGGCGATGATCGCGCCGTTGATCACGAAGTAGTTGATGTAACCGGCGGCGAAATCCGGGTTGTTCTGGTTGAACTTGCTTTTGCGCGGCTTGAGCGGTGGCGAAATCGTGTGGATCTGCAGTGGGCGACCATCCGCGTCGGTGGCTTTCCTGAGGATTTCCAGGTGCGCCAGCGTGACCTGGTGATCGTAGGATTCGGGGTCGCTGTCGAGGTTGGCAATCACCACGCCGGGCTTGATGAACCGCGCATAGAAATCAACGTGGGCGTCGGTGATGTCCTTGCCCTTGATCCCCGGCAGCCAGATGATTTTGCGCAGGCCCAGACGTTCCTTCAGTTCAGCCTCGACATCGGCCTTGCTCCAGCCTGGATTGCGGTTGCTGTTGATCCAGCTGCTCTCGGTCATGATCCCGGTGCCGTGGCCATCGACTTCGATGCCGCCGCCCTCGCCCACCAGTTCACTGCGCAGGTACGTCGCCTGTGCGTCGGCGGCCACTCGCGCAGCGATTTTCGCATCCTTGCTGTGCCGCTGCTTGTTGCCCCAACCGTTGAAATTGAAGTCCACCGCGCCAAGCCCGCCTTTGTCATCGATGACAAAATTGGCGCCGATATCGCGCATCCAGATGTCGTCGAGCGCGGCGGTCACGTAGGTGACGTTGCGGGTGCCGCAATACTCTTCGGCGAGGCTGCGTTCGCCACTGCGACACAACACCGTAACCGGCTCATAACGGGCAATGGTGCGGGCGATGCGGCCCAGTGCGGCCTGCACATCCGCAGTGAAATCTTCCCAGATTGCGTCCTGTGCGCCGAAAGCGATGAAGGCGCGTTCGTGCCTGTCACCCTCGTCGGGCATGAACCAATCCCCTGCGCTGGCCGCCAGCAGTCTGCCCGGCGCCAGGCCAAGGCCCATGACCGCGGCGCTGACACCGGTGGCAACCGATAGCTGTTTGATGAACTCACGACGTGTCGACATCTCTGGTTTTCCTGAAAAGGGCCGGCGACCGGGCGCCGGCGGTTGAATCATGGCTGAGTGGCGGTTTTGAATTTGGTCCAGGTGCGCATCCGTGCACGCATGTCGGCCTGGGGAATGTCCTTGCCCGGGATCAATCGAGCATAGGTCGCCTCGTCGAGGTAGATGTCCGGGTTGTTGCGCATTGCCGCATCGACGCTGGCCCGTGCCTTGGCGTTGGAAGTCGGGTAACCGGTGAAGTTACTGATCGCCGCCATGTTTTCCGGGCGCATCACGAAGTTGATGAACGCGTAGGCGTATTCCGGGTGTTTCGCATCGACGGGAATCGCCATGGTGTCCATCCACACCGTGGTGCCTTCACGGGGGATGCGGTACTCGAATTTTGTGGTCTTGCCAGCGCTGTCCGAGGTGCGTTGGGCTTGGGTCATATCGCCGCTGTAACCCAGCGACAGGCACAGGTTGCCGTTGACCAGATCGGTCACCGGTTGCGACTGAAATTTGCGCACGTACGGCCGCAGCTTCATCAGCACCTCACTGGCCGCTGCCAGATCCACCGGTTTCGCACTACGCGGATCGCGGCCCAGATAATTGAGCACCACTGCCAGCACTTCATCCGGCGAGTCGATCAGCGAAATCCCGCAATCGGCAAACTTCGCCGCCAGCTCCGGTTTGAACAGCATGTCCAGGCTGTTGACCGGCGCGTCGGCCATGCGTTGTTTGATCTGCGCCGCGTTGTAGGTCAGACCGATGGTGCCCCAGGTGTAGGGCACGGTGGCTTTGCTGGAATGCTCGTAGTGACCGCGCAATTTCTGCAATCCGGGTTCGATGTCGGCCATCTCCGTGAGCTTCGATGGGTCCAGCGGCATCAGGCTGCCGGCACGCATCAGGCGCTCGGCGACAGTGTCGCCGGGGAAGATCAGGTCGTAGCCGCTGCCGCCAGAGAGCATCTTCGCTTCGAGGGTTTCGCTGCCGTCCATGACGTCGTAGATCACCTTGATCCCGGTTTCGGCGGTGAAGCGGCTCAGGGTGTCTTCGGCAAAGTAATCGGCCCAGTTGTACAGCCGCAGGGTTTTGTCCTCGGCATGCAGCGCCGGGATCACGCAAGTCAGGGCCAGGCCCAGAACGCCGAGCAGTCGTTTGTGATGCGTAGCCATATCAAACCCCTTGTGCGTTCCAGCGTGCGTGAAGATTGCGACCATCCTGACTGAGCAGCGCGCCGTACATGTCCGGGCGCCGGTCACGGTAGATGCCCCAGCTCAGCCGTTCTTCGCGCATCGCATCGAGGTCGAGGCCGTGCACCAGCACGCCCGTGCTGTCGCGGTCGGCTTCGGCCAGCAACTTGCCCTTGTGATCGCTGATGAACGACGAACCGTAGAAGCTCATCTGCAGCGACGGATCGGTGCTCGCCACTTCGCGCCCGACCCGGTTGGCGGCCACCACCGGCAGCAGATTGGCGGCGGCATGGCCGCGCATGGTCATCTGCCAGTGGTCGCGGGAATCCAGTGCTGCACAGCCCGGCTCGGAACCAATGGCCGTGGGAAACAGCAGCACTTCAGCGCCCATCAACGCCAGACAACGCGCGGTCTCGGGAAACCACTGATCCCAGCAGATACCCACGCCGAGGCGACCGAACGCGGTGTCCCACACACGGAAACCGCTGTCGCCGGGGCTGAAATATTCCTTCTCCTGATAGCCAATGGCGTTGGGGATGTGGGTCTTGCGATACACCCCCGACAGACGACCATCAGCATCGGCCACGGTGAGCGAATTGAAATACGCATTGCCGGCCTGCTCGAACCAGCTCAGCGGCAGCACCACGCCCAGCTCTTTGGCCAGCGCGGCGAAGCGCTGCAGCACACGGCTGTCGCGATACTCCTCGGCCAGCGCCAGATGCTTGTGGCTCTGTTCGATGCAGAAATACGGCGTGGCGAACAGCTCCTGCAACAGGATCACCTGCGCGCCCTTCGCGGCCGCCTCACGCACCAGTTGCTCGGCTTGATCGAGGTTGCGCGGCAGATCCCAGGTGCACGGCATCTGGGTGGTGGCGATAGTCAAATGGCTCATCGCTCAACCCTCCACTGGCCAGGCGGGTTGCTGCTGGGTGATGCAATGCACCCCGCCGCCGCCATGGGCCAGATGATTGATACGCACCGGCACCACTTCGCGTCCGGGGAAGGCCTGCGCCAGCACTTTCGCCGCCGCCTCGTCGGCCTCGATGCCATAGGCCGGCATGATGATCGCGCCGTTGGCGATGTAAAAATTGGTGTACGAGGCGCAGAACACTTCGGCTTCGCTGTCCACCGCTTCACTGGCTTCGAATAGTTCGATCAGCTCGAACTTGCGCCCCTGCGCGTCGGTCGCCAGCTCCAATGCGCGGCGATTCTCCCGGGCCACTTCGGCGTACACCGAACTCTGGTCGTGGGTCGCATCCACCAGCAACACGCCGGGACGGGCGAAGGCGCAGACGCCATCGACGTGGCCGTCAGTCATGTCACCGGTGACGTAATCCGGATCGCCCGGCAGCCAGATGGTTTTCTTCACGCCAAGCAGACGGCTGAAAATCTCTTCCATTTCAGCCTTGCCAATCCCCGGGTTGCGATTGGGGTTGAGCAGCACCGATTCGGTGGTGATCAGCGTGCCTTCGCCATCGACATGGATCGCCCCGCCCTCGTTGCTCAGTGGCGTGCCGAAGCACTCCAGCCCCAGATGATTGAGCGCGCGCCGCGCCAGGCTCTCGTCCAGCTCATGCGCCGACTTGCCGCCCCAGGCGTTGAAGCGCCAGCTGACACCGGCCAGCCCTTGTTGCGGGTGGCAGACGAAGCTCGGGCCGGAGTCGCGGCACCAGCTGTCGTTGACCGCCAGCGGGATCAGTTCGATGTTCGGCCCGCACAGGGCTTTGGCGCTCGCTAGCGCCGACGGATCGACGACCATTTTCACCGGTTCGAAGCGGGCGATGGCGTTGGCGACCCGGGCGAAATCCTCTTGCACCTGCGGCAAGGTCACGCGCCAGCCCGACTCCCACAGCGCCTTGTTGTGCGGCCAGACCATCCACGTCGCCGCGTGCGTTACCCATTCGGCAGGCATCATCCAAGCGTTGTTGTTATTCTCGTTGCGCGGCATGACAAGCACCTCTCGATTAAGCCATTGTGTTCAATGGAAATTGCCGGGATTCGGCGTGAGATGAATGCTACGGCGCTGAAATCGCAGCAACAAACGATGGATTTAGCGCACAACTGATTAGAGGAACTTATCGATATGCTCAAGCACTGGCCGCCGCTCAGCTCCCTGCGCGGCTTCGAAGCGGCTGCGCGCCTCGGCAGTTTTCACAAGGCGGCCGATGAGTTGAGCCTTACTCAATCGGCGATCAGCCAGCAGATCCGCAGCCTTGAGGCGTACCTCGAACAACCGCTGTTCTTTCGTAGCGGCCGCAGCGTGTCGCTGACCGATGCCGGCCACGATCTGCTCAGCACCACCCAGGCGATGCTGCAGCAACTGGCGGTCGGCATCCGGCGTCTGGGCCAATATCAGAAACCCAATCAACTGGTGCTCAACACCACGCCAGCGTTCGCCCGGCACTGGCTGCTGCCGCGTCTGGCGGATTTTCGGCGCCAGCATCCGCAAGTCGATCTGTGGATTTTCAGCACCGACGAAGTGCCGGACATGGCCACGCAAACCATCGATCTGGCGGTGCGCGATGACATCAGCTCCCAGGCCGAATGCAGCTTCAAGGTGCTGCATGCCGACCGCCTGTTTCCGGCGTGTCATCCCGGCGTATTGGCGCAGCCCGCCACGCAACGCACGACCCTGCACGGTGAGCGGGAAATGGACTGGAGCCATTGGGCGGTGGAGGCCGGCGTCGATGTCGGGCAGCAGGATCAGGGGCTGAATTTTTCCGATCCGGGCTTGTTGCTGGACGCGGCGTGTTCAGGACTTGGGATTGCGCTGGTCAGCCAGTTGCTCAGCCGTCAGGCGCGGGACACGGGGTTGCTGCAACCGTTGGTGGAGCAAACCATTCGTGGCCCGAACTGGGCGCTGTTGACCCATCGTGACAGCGAGAATGACCCGATGGCGCGCAGCTTCACCGAGTGGCTGAGCACTCGGCTGGCAACGCCCGATCAATAATCTCAGACGACCGTGAGATAACCCGCACCGAGCCTGCCTTCCAGACGTCCGTACAGCAGGTAATGTTGATAACCACTGGTAAAGGCACCCGTGGAGATCGCGTTCTTGACGTCCTGATTCATCTGAAGATATTGCGCTTCGTCGAAATTCTCGGCACTGACTTCACCGTCGCGCCCAAGCTTGTCACTCGCGACTGGAAGGCCAATGGCGCTACGCTTGCGAAAATCGATGATGCGGTTGACTGCGTGAGCTTCCATTGCCCCCTGACTCGGGGTCATTGCGTAGTGGTGCAAGCCATTTGCTGCGCAACGATTGCACATATCGACGCAGTTTTCTTGAGTCGACTTGAGTCGAGTCAGTTGCGGCAAAGGCAGGTCCAGATACTTGCCGACCTGATATTCAGTCTGATTGAAAATACTGCAACACAGCACTGTATTTCCGTTGCAGTCCAGCACCAGCCAATCGTCCTTGAGCGAGCACGCCTTTTTAGGATAATGCCGAATCAGATTGACCAGATCGTCGTAAGGCGGCAACGCCAGCCTTTCCAGCGTTTTATGATCAACATCCGTGACAGAGACATCACGCTCGACAATCGCCAGGGTCTTCTCCAGCGGCATCATCACTGAATAACCGGTCGCGAATTTGAAACCCAGGCCTTCACTGAATTCGCGCATCAGCGCTTCTTCGTCGATGTTGTCCAGATAGCGGTGGTAGTAGACCTCGACCAGAGTATCCAGCCCCTCTCGTTGCTTGATCTCGTGCAACTTGAGCATGTTCTGTTTGACGACTTCGATGTCGCCACCCGCATGCCCTTTCTCGTAGGTTTCCTGGTAAAACCCAGAGAGAGAAATACGGAAAAACCATGGGTTGGCGAGCAACGCGACTTCCATGTTCTTGGCCAGATTCAGATTGGAACTGATACCGCAACGCAAGCCAGCGGCATTGACGATCTCGACAAACTCACCGATTCGCGGATGAATCAACGGCTCTGTCCAGTTATAAAGAAAAATCGATTTGACCCCCTCGACCCGGGCCTTCTCGACGATCTTCCTGAACATGTCGACTTGCATGGCTTTCTTGAAATTGACGTTTTCCGAGTTACCCATCGGGCACGAGGGGCAGCTCAAATTGCACGCACCCACAATATCGATGTACATATTCATGACGAATGAAACTCCTTGAGTGAATAGCGGTGCATCCAGAGCCGCCAGTGGCGGTATTCGCCGTCAAAGCGCTATTTATTTGACTGTCCTGGTTTGCGCTTCAGCAAGTTCCGGGCCATTGCCATGCAACGCCATCAACTCCATCACCCAATCGATAAAGACCCTGAGCTTTTGGCTGACATGCCGGTTCGGCGCGTATGCCACATAGAGCGGCATCGGCTCAAGTTGCCAGTCCTCGAACAGCGCCACCAACTCGCCCCGAGAATGATGTGCGTGCGCCATGTACCTGGGCAACCACAGCACACCCATGCCGGCCAGCCCTGCCGCAAGGTAGGCGTTGCCGTCATCCACGGCGAGCACGTGGCGGCCCTTGATCTGCAGGTGTTCGCTGCCGTTGTGCAAGGCGTAAGGCACCGGCTTGCCGGTGCGCGCCCAGAGAAATCCGACCACCCGATGATGCGAGTCTTCCAGCTCACGCGGGTGCTGCGGCGTACCGGCACGGGCCAGATAACTCGGCGCGGCGAAGACCCCAAGCTGAAGATCGGCAACCCGCCGCGCCATGAGTGACTGGTCGAGCAGTTCGCCGCCGCGCACCACGCAATCGACGTTCTCATCAATGATGTCGACGATCCGGTCGCTGACGCCCATATCGATCTGGATTTCCGGGTAGCGCTGGTGAAACATCGGCAGTGCCGGAATCAGAATCAGCCGTGCCAGCGGGCTCGGCACATCCACCCGCAAACGCCCCCTGGGCAGGGCCGACGCGCCGGTCAGGCTAGTTTCGGCATCGTCCATATCGGCCAACAGCCTGATCACCCGCTCGTAATAGATCGCGCCATCGGCCGTGACGTTGACCTTGCGCGTGGTGCGGTTGAGCAACTTGACCCGCAGCCGTGCTTCCAGCTGCTGGATGAGTTGGGTCACCGTAGTCTTGCTCATGTGCAAGGTCTCGGCAGCCTTGGTGAAACTGCCCGCCTCGACCACCCGGGCGAACGCCTGCATTGCATCGAAACGGTCCACTTTGCGCCCTCGGATTGTTTGGAATCTGCAAACAGTGAACGCCAAGCTTGCGCGTTTATCGCCACGGCGCAAGCCCCTACAGTCACTCCATCAACAACCACCAAACAATGATGGAGACACCCATGACCCAGCGCGACGTCGTTTTTCCGCCAGCCCGCCATGCGCTCTACGAGCGCCATCGTTATTCGCCGGCGATTCGTTCCAACGGTTTTCTGTTTGTCTCGGGGCAAGTCGGCAGCCGTGAAGATGGTTCGCCCGAGCCGGATCTGCAGAACCAGGTGCGCCTGGCGTTCAATAACCTCAATGCGATTCTCGATGCCGCCGGTTGCAGCTTTGCCGACGCGGTGGACGTCACGGTGTTCATGATCGATCCACAATCGACCTTCGAAACGATCTGGGAAGTGGTACCGGAGTTCTGGGGCAGCGCACCGTATCCGACGATTACCGCAGTCGGCGTGACCTGGCTGGCCGGGTTTCAGTTCGAGATCAAGGTGATCGCCAAAATCCCCGTGTAGGCGCTGCGGCACGCTGCAATCTTTTGATCTTCAATCGAAACGCAAAGATCGCAGCCTCGTTTCACTCGACAGCTCCTACAGGGTTTTGCGGGGTCACAGCGGCAGTGGGCTGCAGGAAATGTGGAGCAAAACATCACCGGACAAGCGCGCTGGCCTTTCACCGCACGCCTGCGTATAACCTCGCCGTTTCGTCTAACCTGATTGAGCGCCCGGTCGCGACACCTCGCGTCGTGGCGCTTAGAATGCGACGCTCATGAAACGGAGATTTCCATGCTCAAACGAACCCTGGCACTGACTGCTGGTCTGGCCCTGTCTTTTTCTGCTCTGGTGGCGCATGCCGCCGATGTGTTGCGGGTCAGCGCGATTCCTGACGAAGCCCCGACCGAATTGCTGCGCAAGTTCGAGCCGCTCGGTGCATACCTGGAGCAGCAGTTGGGCATGAAAGTGCAGTTCGTTCCCGTGGCGGACTATCCGGCGGTGGTTGAAGCGCTGGCGACCGACCGTCTCGACATGGCCTGGCTGGGCGGTTTCACTTTTGTTCAGGCACGCCTGAAGACCGACGCCACCACCCCGGTGATCCCGCTGGTGCAGCGCGAGCAGGATGCGCAGTTCACCAGCAAATTCATCACCGCCGACCCGAACGTGAAGAGCCTGGCCGACCTCAAGGGCAAGACCTTTGCCTTCGGCTCGGTGTCGTCGACGTCCGGCAGCCTGATGCCGCGTTACTTCATGCTGAAGAACGACAACATCAAGCCGGAAGCCTATTTCAGCCGCGTTGCCTACTCCGGCGCCCACGACGCCACCGTCGCCTGGGTCCAGGCCGGCAAGGTCGATGCCGGTGTCTTGAACGCCAGCGTCTGGCAGAAACTGGTGGACGCCGGCAAGGTCGATACCAGCAAGGTGCATGTGTTCGCCACCACCCCCGCTTACTTCGATTACAACTGGACCGTGCGCGGCACCCTTGACCCGGCGCTGGCGGCGAAGATCAAGAAAGCCTTCCTCGACCTCGACCCGGCCAACCCCGAGCAGAAGAAGATTCTGGATCTGCAGGCGGCCAGCCGCTTCATCGACACCAAGCCCGAAAACTACAAGGGCATCGAGGAAGCTGCTCGCGCTGCCGACCTGCTGAAATGACCCTGAGCCTTACACAAGCCCGTCTGCACCACACCAACGGGGTCGATGCGCTGCGTGGCGTCGACCTGCAGATTGGCGCCGGTGAGCAGGTGGCGATCATCGGTCCGTCCGGGGCCGGTAAATCCAGTCTGTTGAACCTGCTGGCCACCGCATTGCGCCCCAGCAGCGGTGAAATCGAGGTGCTGGGCGAACGCCCCTGGCACCTCTCCGCTCGTCAACGCCAACGCCTGCGTGCGCGCATCGGCCTGGTTCACCAAGCACCGCCGCTGCCGCCGCGCCAACGTGTAGTGACGGCGGTGCTGGCCGGTAAACTCGGGCAGTGGAGTTTGGGCAAGAGCCTGCTGAATCTGCTGCATCCCACGGACATTCCCGGCGCCCGTGCGGCCCTCGCCCGCCTGGATCTGGGCGACAAACTTTTCGCTTACTGCCAGCAATTGTCCGGTGGCCAATTGCAGCGCGTGGGCATTGCCCGGGTGCTGTATCAGGCACCGGAGATTCTGCTGGCGGACGAACCGGTGTCGGCGATGGACCCGGTGTTGGCCGGGCACACCCTGTCGATCCTCTCGCAGCATGCCCGGGCACATAACGTCACGCTGGTGGCGAGTCTGCACGCGGTGGAGCTGGCGCTGGCGCATTTTCCGCGGATCGTCGGTTTGCGCGACGGCCAGATCCTGTTCGACAGCCCTGCCGCACAGATCAGCCGCGAGATGCTTGATGCGCTGTACGCCAACGAGCAATTGCAAAGCCCGACGACGCCGAGTGCGCCGCTGATTGTGCAGATCCCGCGATGCTGAGGGCTGACTCACGCGACCCGGCCGCCGCGCCGCGATTATTGCTGACCCTGCTGGCGCTGGCCTTGCTGTGGCCGGGCATCCAGCTCAGCGAACTGGACCTGGGGGTGCTGCTGCACAGCGACAGCCAGACCGAAATGGGCCGTTTCATCTCCGGGTTCTGGCCACCGGCGCATGACCACGACTTTCTCCAGTTGCTGCTCAAGGCGACCCTGCAAACCCTGGCCATCGCCACCGCCGGCATGGCCCTGGCGCTGCTGCTGGCGGTGCCGGCCAGCCTGATTGCCAGCCGCGCGCTGTCGTTGTCTGCGGCGTCCCGCAGCGGCATTCCCAGTCGGCTCGGGCGCTTGCTGCGCTGGCCGGTGCGCGGGCTACTGATCTTCTTGCGCAGCGTGCCGGAAATCGTCTGGGCGCTGCTGTTCGTGCGTGCCGTGGGCCTCGGCCCGGCGGCCGGTGTGCTGGCGATCGCCATCACCTACAGCGGCATGCTCGGCAAGGTCTACGCGGAGATTTTCGAGTCCACCGACCAGCGTCCGGCACACGCCTTGATGCAGGCCGGTAGCGGACGGCTCGCGGCGTTCGCCTACGGGATTCTGCCGAATGTCGCGGCGGAGCTGCTGTCGTACACGGTGTATCGCTGGGAGTGCGCGATTCGGGCGTCGGTGGTGATGGGGTTTGTCGGCGCCGGTGGCCTCGGTCAGCAGATCGATCTGTCGCTGCGCATGTTCGCCAGCGGTGAAGTGGCAAGCATGTTGCTGACCTTCCTGATCCTGGTGCTCGGCGCCGACCAACTCAGCCGCCTGCTGCGTTGGAGGCTGACATGAATCGCCTGATCAATCTGTTGCTGGTGGTCGGCATTGGCGTCGCGGTCATCGCCTCGTTCGGTTACCTCGAACTCGACCTCGGTGAACTCGGCAGCGCCACCAGCCTCAAGCAGATGGGCGCCTACGCGCAGCGCTTTCTCAGCCCGGACCTGAGCGCCACGCACCTGCAGGCGATCCTCAAGGGCGCGCTGGAAACCCTCGCCATGTCGGCCCTCGGCACCCTGCTCGCGGCGGTGTTCGGCATCCTGCTCGCGCTGCCTGCCGCCGGTCGTTTCGGCTGGCCGCTGCAAAGCGCTTCGCGGCTGCTGCTCAACGGTCTGCGGGCGATTCCGGAACTGGTGTGGGCGGCGCTGATGGTGCTCGCCGCCGGCCTCGGCCCGAACGCCGGCACCCTGGCGCTGGCCCTGCACACCACCGGGGTGCTCGGCCGTTTGTTCGCCGAAGCGCTGGAAAACACCCCGCCGGAACCGGCCGAAGCGATCCGCTTGCAGGGCGGCAATCCGGTGCTCGCGTTCTGCTACGGCACCCTGCCCAACCTCGCTCCGCAATTGCTCGCGTATTGCCTGTATCGCTGGGAAAACAATATCCGCATGGCCAGTGTGCTGGGCTTCGTCGGTGCCGGTGGTTTGGGGCAGATGCTGTATGTCAGCCTCAGCCTGTTTCAGGAAGCGCAGGCGAGCACGGTGATTCTGGCGATGCTGATTCTGGTGCTGGGCGTGGATTCGCTGAGTGCGTGGAGCCGCCAGCGCTGGGTCAAGGCCTGACGGGCAAGCCTCACTGCCCCGTCGCCAACCGATACTGGCGTGGGGTGAATCCGGTCGATGCCTTGAACTGCCGGGTGAACGCGCTGTGGTCGGTATACCCGCACTGCAGCGCCACTTCGGTGATCGGCAAGTCGCCGTGCAACAGCCGATGTGCATGCTCAAGACGCACTTTCTGGATCATTTGGCGCGGCGTCAGGTGGAACACCCGCTTGCAGTAACGCTCCAGTTGCGCCACGGAAATCCCGGCGATGCGCGTCAGTTCGCTCAGGCTGACGCGCTGATTGAAATTCGCCCGGATGTACTCGTCCACCGCCGCCAGACGCTGATACGCCGGATGGGTTTCGCTGGCGGTTTGCAGGTCGACGGAAATTCCTGCCAGGCCGATGATCCGGTTGTCGCGGTCGTACAGCGGGCGCTTGTGGGTCAGGCACCAACCCGGTTCGCGGCTGCCGTACAGATGCAACTCCAGCTGGTCCTCCAGCACCAATCCCTCTTCCAGCACGCGCCGATCCTGCTCGGTGTAGCCCGGACCCAATTGCGCCGGAAACACCTCGGCGCTGGTCTTGCCCAGTAACGGTCGCAGGTCTTTCAAACCGCAGCGCTGCACCAGCGTCTGGTTGGCCATGACGTAGCGCGCCTGCAGATCCTTGATGAAGATCGCCGCGTTGGGAATCACGTCGAGCATGGGCAACAGCAGCGCCATGCTGGCGAGCAGGTCGTCGAGGCATTGCGGTCGGCTCGCTTCGTTGTGCTGGCTCAGGATCGCAAACGCGTTCTGCGGCATGACTGTCACTCCCCACTCTGCGCATTGGCTTGCGCGCAGATTGCCCGATGGCCGACAGCCTGTCGAGCCGGGCCTTTGCCGCTGGCCATTGTGCTGATTTCGTCATCGTCACCGGCAAAAAACATCAATCGCCCATCGCCTGATGAGTTCACTGTAGCGCCACTGCACGCCCCTCAAACAACCAACAAGAAGGCGACGCTATGACAGGCCAAGGCAAGTTCAAGAAACAACTTTCACTGATAGACCTCACGTTCATCGGGCTGGGCGCGATCTTCGGTTCGGGCTGGTTGTTCGCCGCCAGTCACGTGTCGGCCATCGCCGGCCCGGCGGGGATCTTTTCCTGGCTGCTCGGTGGTTTCGCCGTGTTGCTGCTGGGCATCGTCTACTGCGAATTGGGTGCCGCATTGCCGCGTGCCGGCGGTGTGGTGCGTTACCCGGTTTACTCCCACGGGCCGCTGCTCGGTTACCTGATGGGCTTCATCACGCTGATCGCGTTTTCCAGCCTGGTGGCGATCGAAGTGGTCGCCTCGCGGCAATATGCGGCAGCGTGGTTTCCCGAGTTGACCAGGGTCGGCTCCAGCGACCCGACCGTGCTTGGCTGGTTCGTGCAGTTCGGGCTGTTGTGCCTGTTTTTCCTGCTCAATTATCGCAGCGTGAAGACCTTCGCCATGGCCAACAATCTGGTCAGCGTGTTCAAGTTCATCGTGCCGCTGCTGGTGATCGGCGTGCTGTTCACCTTCTTCAAACCGGCGAATTTCGAAGTGCATGGCTTTGCACCGTTCGGCCTGTCCGGCATCGAAATGGCCGTGTCGGCCGGCGGGGTGATCTTCGCTTATCTGGGCCTGACGCCGATCATTTCCGTGGCCAGTGAAGTGAAGAACCCGCAACGCACGATTCCGATTGCGCTGATCCTGTCGGTGCTGCTGTCCACCGCGATCTACGTGCTGCTGCAAACCGCGTTCCTCGGCGGCATCCCGACCGAAATGCTCGCCAATGGCTGGGCCGGCGTCGCCAAGGAACTGGCTCTGCCGTATCGCGACATCGCGTTGGCACTGGGCGTCGGCTGGCTGGCGTATCTGGTGGTGGCCGATGCGGTGATCTCGCCCAGCGGTTGCGGCAACATCTACATGAATGCCACGCCGCGAGTGATCTACGGCTGGGCGCAAACCGGGACGTTCTTCAAGATCTTCACCCGCATCGATGAAAAATCCGGCATCCCGCGCCCGGCGCTGTGGCTGACCTTTGGCTTGTCGGTGTTCTGGACCCTGCCGTTCCCGTCGTGGGAAGCGCTGATCAACGTGGTCTCCGCCGCACTGGTATTGAGCTACGCCGTGGCCCCGGTGTCGGTGGCCGCACTGCGTCGCAATGCGCCGGACATGCCGCGTCCGTTCCGGGTCAAGGGCATGAGTGTGCTCGGGCCGCTGTCGTTCATCATCGCCGCGCTGATCGTCTACTGGTCGGGCTGGGGCACCGTGTCGTGGTTGCTTGGCCTGCAAATCCTGATGTTTGTCATCTACCTGTTGTGCGGGCGCATGGTGCCGACAGCGCACCTCAATCTGGGTCAGCAAGTGCGTTCTTCGGCGTGGCTGATCGGCTTCTACGCGGTGACCATCGTCCTCTCCAAACTCGGCAGTTTTGGCGGTGTCGGCGTGCTCAGCCATCCGTTCGATACGGTGATCGTCGCAGTCTGTGCACTGGGCATCTACTACTGGGGCGCCGCCACCGGCGTACCGGCACACCTGATTCGTCTGGAAACCGAGGACGACGAAAGCGAAGCCGCTGAATCCTCCACCCCTTCGGCCACGGGCCAGCGCCCGGCTCACGCCTGACCTTCACTCAAGGGACGAACCCATGAAACGACTGCATATCATCGATTCCCATACCGGCGGCGAACCGACGCGTCTGGTGATGAAGGGCTTCCCCGAGCTGCCCGGCAACAGCATCGCCGAAAAGCGCGATGCCCTGCGCGAAGGCCACGATCAATGGCGCCGCGCCTGTCTGCTGGAGCCGCGCGGCAACGACGTGCTGGTCGGCGCGCTGTACTGCGCGCCGGTCTCGCCGGACGCCACCTGCGGGGTGATTTTTTTCAACAACGCCGGCTACCTCGGCATGTGCGGCCACGGCACCATCGGCCTGGTCAATTCGCTGCATTACCTGGGCCGCATCGAACCGGGCGTGCACCAGATCGACACCCCGGTCGGCCCGGTCAGCGCCACCCTGCACGAGGACGGCGCGGTGACCCTGGGCAACGTTCCGGCCTGGCGCTACCGCAAACAGGTGCCGGTGGACGTGCCCGGCTACGGTCGCGTCTTCGGTGATATCGCCTGGGGCGGCAACTGGTTTTTCCTCGTCTCCGAGCACGGTCAGGACCTGCAGATGAGCAACGTCGAAGCCCTCACCGAGTACACCTGGGCGATGCTCAAGGCTCTCGAAGCCCAAGGCATCCACGGCGAGGACGGCGCGTTGATCGACCACGTCGAACTGTTTGCCGACGATGCCAATGCCGACAGCCGCAACTTCGTCATGTGCCCCGGCAAAGCCTACGACCGCTCGCCCTGCGGCACCGGCACCAGCGCCAAACTCGCCTGCCTCGCCGCCGACGGCAAACTCGCCGAAGGCCAGGTCTGGACGCAAGCGAGCATCACCGGCAGCCAGTTCGAAGGCCGCTTCGAATGGCACGGCGAGCGCGTACGCCCGTTCATTACCGGCCGCGCCTACATGACCGCCGACGCCACCCTGCTGATCGACGAGCAGGATCCTTTCGCGTGGGGCATCTGACCTGCCCCGCTTTTCTACCGATCCGAATGAATGTCCCGAGGAGCTACAACAATGAGCGATAACATCTTCACTGGCTGCATTCCCGCGCTGATGACCCCGTGCACCGCTGCACGCAAACCTGACTTCGACGCCCTGGTGGCCAAGGGCCGCGAGCTGATCGATATCGGCATGAGCGCAGTGGTTTACTGCGGCTCGATGGGTGACTGGCCGCTGCTGACCGAGGCCGAGCGTCAGGAAGGCGTGGCGCGGCTGGTGGCTGCTGGCGTACCGACCATCGTCGGCACCGGCGCGGTCAACAGCCGTGAAGCGGTGTCCCACGCCGCCCACGCCGCGAAAGTCGGCGCCCATGGCCTGATGGTGATTCCACGCGTGCTGTCCCGCGGCGCTTCGGCCACCGCACAAAAAGCCCACTTCGCCGCCATCCTCAAAGCCGCGCCCAACCTGCCGGCGGTGATCTACAACAGTCCTTACTACGGCTTCGCCACCCGCGCCGACCTGTTCTTCGAACTGCGCCGCGAGTACCCGAACCTGATCGGCTTCAAGGAGTTCGGTGGCGGCGCCGACTTGCGCTACGCCGCCGAAAACATCACCTCGCAGGACGATGCCGTGACCCTGATGGTCGGTGTCGATACGCAAGTGGTGCACGGTTTCGTCAACTGCAACGCCACCGGCGCGATCACCGGCATCGGCAACGCCCTGCCGCGCGAAGTGCTGCAATTGGTGGCGCTGAGCAAGCAAGCGGCCAAGGGCGATGCCAAGGCCCGGCGCCTGGCGCGCGAACTGGAAGCGGCGCTGGCGGTGCTGTCGTCGTTCGATGAAGGCTGTGATCTGGTGCTGTATTACAAGCACCTGATGGTGCTCAACGGCGACCGCGAATACGCCCTGCATTTCAACGAAACCGACGCCTTGAGCGATGCCCAGCGTCGTTACGCCGAGACTCAGTACGCGCTGTTCCGCCAGTGGTACAAAAACTGGTCCGCCGAACAGAACCTCGCCTGACCGCAGTCCCTGCCCCGGCGTGATGCCGGGGCTTCACCTCTTTTATCAAGGAAGCGTCATGACTCTGACAGGCCACATGTTGATCGGCGGCCAAGCCATCGCCGGCAGCCGTGAAGCGATCCGTGCGATCAATCCCGCCACCGACGCACTGCTGGAACCGGCCTATGCCGGTGGCAGCAGCGAGCATGTCGAACAGGCCTGCGCACTGGCGTGGCAAGCCTTTGATTGTTATCGCGAGACCTCCCTCGACGCTCGCGCCGAATTTCTCGAAACCATCGCCAATGAGATCGAAGCCCTTGGCGATGCGCTGATCGACCGTGCCGTGGCCGAAACCGGCCTGCCACGCGCTCGCATTCAAGGCGAACGTGGACGCACCTGCGGGCAATTGCGCACCTTTGCCCGCACCGTGCGCGCCGGCGAATGGCTGGATGTGCGGGTCGACCAATCACAACCCCAACGTCAGCCACTGCCACGTTCTGATCTGCGCCAGCGGCAGATCGCGTTGGGGCCAGTGGCCGTATTCGGCGCCAGCAACTTTCCGCTGGCGTTCTCGGTGGCGGGCGGCGACACCGCTTCGGCGCTGGCCGCCGGTTGCCCGGTGATCGTCAAGGCGCACAGCGCGCATCCCGGCACCAGTGAACTGGTGGGCCAGGCGCTGACTCGCGCGGTGGAAAAATCCGCTTTGCCTAAAGGCGTGTTTTCGCTGCTGTTCGGTTCCGGCAACGAGGTCGGCATTGCGTTGGTCAGCGATTGGCGCATCAAGGCTGTGGGCTTCACCGGATCGCGCAGTGGCGGCCTCGCCTTGAGCAAAGCCGCACAAGCGCGACCTGAACCGATTCCGGTGTATGCGGAAATGAGTTCGATCAATCCGGTGTTGTTGTTTCCCGCAGCGCTTGCCGCACGTGGTGAAGCGTTGGCGCAGGGCTTTGTCGCCTCGCTGACTCAGGGCGCCGGGCAGTTCTGCACCAATCCCGGGCTGGTCATCGCTCGCCAAGGGCCGACGCTGGACGGTTTCATTGCCGCTGCCGCCGAAGGGGTCCAGGGCACCCCGGCGCAGACCATGCTCACGCCGGGGATTTTCCGCGCCTATGCAAGCGCCGTCGCCGCGTTGGCCGAACATCCTCAGGCGCAACGCGTGGCCATCGGTCTAGCGGCTGAAGGCCCGAACCAGTGTCAGGCGCAATTGTTCGTGACCCAGGCGCAGGACTTTCTCGCTGACGCACGCCTGCAAGGTGAAATCTTTGGTGCAGCATCACTGATCGTACAGTGCGCCAACGACGATGAAATCCGTCAGGTCTGCGAGCACCTCGAAGGCCAGTTGACCGCCACCCTGCAGCTGGATGACGCCGATCTGGATCGCGCCCGGGCCTTGTTGCCGACACTGGAACGCAAGGCCGGACGTCTGCTGGTCAACGGCTGGCCGACCGGGGTCGAGGTCTGTGATGCGATGGTGCATGGCGGGCCGTTTCCGGCCACGTCGGATTCGCGCAGCACCTCGGTCGGCACGGCGGCGATCCTGCGTTTCCTGCGGCCGGTGTGTTATCAGGATTTTCCCGACAGCCTGCTGCCGCCGCCGCTGAAACAGGCGAATCCGCTGCAGTTACGGCGCTTGCTCGACGGTCAGAGGGAAGCCTGAACATGCCCGACAACCTCACAGCGGACAACGCCGATATCGCGGTGATCGGCGCCGGCATCATCGGTGTCGCCTGCGCCCTGCAACTGGCGCGTCAGGGTAAACGGGTGGTGGTCATCGACAAGCAACCGCCCGGTCATGGCGCCTCGTTCGGCAACGCCGGGCACTTGGCCACCGAGCAGGTGTTTCCGATTGCCGACGCGTCGATCCTCAAGCGTCTGCCGGCGATGCTGATGGACCCGATGGGGCCGCTGCGCCTGGACTGGAAGTACATGCCGCGCGCTGTGCCGTGGTTCAGCCGATTGCTGCTGAACCTGCGCCCGGCGCCGTTCCAGCGCACCGTGGCCGGCCTGCGTGCGCTCAACGAAAGCAGCCTCGACGCCTGGAAGCGCCTGCTGCACAGCATCGCCCGCCCCGACCTGCTCAAGGAGGACGGCTCGCTGCTGGTGTTCGAGCGCGCCGAGTCGCGACCCGCCATCGACGCCTTGCAGGCGCGCATGCGTCAGCAGCAGGTACCGGTGGACTTCTGGTCGGCCAGCGTCGTGCGAGAAAGCGCGCCGCAGCTCAGCGAACAGATTCAAGGCGGATTGTTCTACCCGCGCACCGGGCATTTTCTCGACCCGTATCAGGTGGTGTGTGAACTGGTGAGCGCCGCCAAAACGGCCGGTGTGCGGTTCTTCCAGCAGGAGGTTCAGAGCGGCCAGTTGCAGGCGCATGGCGTGTCGCTGCTCACCGATCGTGGGCGTTTCACCGCGCGGCAGGTGCTGATCGCCTGTGGCGCGCATTCGGCCAAGCTCACCGCGGCGCTGACCGGTAAACGCGTGCCGCTGGACACCGAGCGCGGCTATCACCTGATGCTGCCCCACGAACACGCGCGCCTGCCGTTCGCGGTCACGTCGCTGGAGCGCAAGTTCATCATGACGCCAATGACCGGCGGCCTGCGCCTGGCCGGTACGGTGGAGTTCGCCGGCCTGCAGCGCCCGCCGTTCATGGAGCGCGCCTGGCAACTGCATCGCTTGAGCAAGGGCTTGTTCCGCCATGATTTGAACGCTGAAAACGCGACGCCGTGGATGGGCTTTCGTCCGTCGCTGCCGGATTCGCTGCCGATCATCGACAAGGTCTGCGACGGCAAGGTGCTGCTCGCGTTCGGGCATCAGCATCTGGGGCTGACGCAGGCGGCGGTGACTGCTGAGATGATTGCTCAGTTGACATCTCCCTCGACCAGTTCCGGCGTGCCGACGATGGATGCTTATCGATTGGGTCGTTTCTGAGATATCGATGAAACGTTTTTGGTTTCATACTGAGCGCCGATCTTGGCCCCGCGCATATGGAACCGACTATGACTTCATCAATGGATACCCCCGAGCCGCAAGCGATCTGCAACCCGATCACCAGCAGCGCGATCTTCATCGTCGCCACGCTGCTGCCCGGCAGCGACGCCGCCAGTCAGGTGCGCGGCTGGTGCGGTGACATCGCCGCCCTCACCCGCTCGGTCGGCAAACGCGTGCCCAACGGCAACCTGTCGTGCGTCTGCGGTTTCAGCGCCAGCGCCTGGGACGCCCTGTTCGGCAGCCCGCGCCCGGCGTCGCTGCATCCATTCCGTGAGTTCGGCGTCGAGGGCCGCCGTGCCGTGGCCACCCCCGGCGACATCCTGCTGCACATCCGTGCCGATCAGATGGATCTGTGTTTCGAACTGGCGACCCAGTTGTGCAGCGCACTCAATGGCGCGATCACCGTGGTGGATGAGGTGCAGGGTTTCCGCTACTTCGACATGCGCAGCATCATCGGTTTCGTTGATGGCACCGAGAATCCGGTGGGCCGCAAGGCAGATCACTTCACCCTGATCGGCAACGAAGACCCGGCGTTCGAATCCGGAAGTTATGTGCTGGTGCAGAAGTACCTGCACAAGATGGAGGCGTGGAACGCCTTGAGCGTCGAAGCTCAGGAGAAGGTGATCGGCCGCACCAAGCTGGCCGACATCGAACTCGGTGAGGAGGTCAAGCCGAGCAACTCCCACAGCGCCCTGACCACCATTACCAAAGACGGCCAGGAGCAGAAGATCCTGCGCGACAACATGCCGTTCGGCCGCCCGGGGGCTGGCGAGTTCGGCACCTATTTCATCGGTTACGCGCGTTCGCCGGAACCGATCGAGCAGATGCTGGAGAACATGTTTGTCGGCAAACCCGTCGGCAACTACGACCGTTTGCTGGACTTCAGCACCGCAGTCACCGGGGGTCTGTTCTTTGTGCCGTCAGCCGACTTGCTCGAAGACCTCGCGGAGCGCGAGCCCGAGCAGGCGTGACACCGTAGCGCCACGCCCGCCCGTCACTCAGTGTGGCGCGCGCGGGATGGTTTTCAGCAGGTCTTCCGGGCTGATGTGGCCAACCACGCTGCCCGGTTGCGGCATGTTGAGGATGTGGCCTTTCATCTTGCCGATGATGTGCATCTCGCACGGCTTGCAGTCGAACTTCAGGGTCAGCACTTCGTCGCCGTGAATCAGCTGCATCGGCGCGACCTTGGTGCGCACACCGGTTACACCCTTGGCCTGTTTCGGACACAGGTTGAACGAGAAACGCAGGCAGTGTTTGGTGATCATCACCGGCACTTCACCGGCCTCTTCGTGCGCCTCGTAGGCCGCATCAATCAGCTTCACGCCATGACGGTGATAGAAGTCGCGGGCCTTCTGGTTATAGACGTTGGCCAGGAACGACAGGTGCGACTCCGGGTACACCGGCGGCGGCGTGGTTTCGGCCTTGCGGCTGCCACGCGGGTGCGCTGCGACACGGGCGGCAGTCAGCGCTTCGATGACTTCACGGCGCAACGCCTTGAGCTGCGAGTTCGGGATGAAGAACGCCTGCGGCGCATCGAGCTTGATGTCGGTGGCGTGGTACTGGGTGGTACCGAGCTGGCCGAGCAGATCCTGCAATTGCTCCAGCGCCTGTTCCGGCTTGTTGGCCACACCGAACGGGCCGTTCAGGGTCACGCTGGCGCTGATCCCCTCTTCACTGGTCGCAGTCACTTCCAGCTGTTCTTCACGCAGACGTGCGAACCAGCTCAATGCGATACGACGCTCGGCAGAAGTCTTCTGCAGCGCCTGTTGCCAGTTGTGGTCGAGGTTGCGATTGAGCGGATGATTCGGCCGCAGCTTGTACAGGCCTTCGGGCATTTCGTTCGGTTCGACGCGGTAGCGATAGCGCTTCTCGCCGTCCTCTTCGAACTCGCCTTTTGGCTCGGCGATGTTGGCGCGGAAACCCACGACTTCACGCTTGACCAGCACGTTGAGGCCATCGCCGTTGGACAGCGGCTCCTGAGTCACCACCTGGATGTCACGCTTGCCGACTTTCTCGACGGTGCCCACTGGCAGACCGGTGAAGGTCGGCGAGTCGAACGCGCCGATGTCGATCTTGCGATCGGTGACAAAGTAGTCGGTGCTGCCACGGTGGAAAGTCTTTTCCGGGTCCGGCAGGAAGAAGTGCGCGGTGCGGCCGCTGGAAGCGCGGGCCAGGTCCGGGCGGTCTTCGAGCACGTCATCGAGGCGCTGGCGGTAATAGGCGGTGATGTTCTTCACATAGCCCATGTCCTTGTAGCGACCTTCGATCTTGAACGAGCGCACACCGGCCTCGACCAGCGCGCGGATGTTGGCGCTCTGGTTGTTGTCCTTCATCGACAGCAGGTGTTTTTCGTAGGCGATCACCCCACCCTTTTCGTCTTTCAGGGTGTACGGCAAACGGCAGGCCTGCGAGCAGTCGCCACGGTTGGCACTGCGCCCGGTCTGCGCGTGAGAAATGTTGCATTGCCCGGAGAACGCTACGCACAGTGCGCCGTGGATGAAGAATTCGATGGCGGCATCGGTTTCGTCGGCGATGGCGCGGATTTCTTTGAGGTTCAGCTCACGGGCCAATACCAGTTGCGAGAAACCGGCCTGGTCGAGGAACTTCGCCCGCTCCAGCGTGCGGATGTCAGTCTGGGTACTGGCATGCAGCTCGATCGGCGGAATGTCCAGTTCCATCACGCCCAGATCCTGGACGATCAGCGCGTCGACACCGGCGTCGTACAACTGGTGGATCAGCTTGCGCGCCGGCTCCAGTTCGTTGTCGTGCAGGATGGTGTTGATGGTGGTGAAAATGCGCGCGTGATAACGGCGGGCAAACTCCACCAGCTCGGCGATTTCGCTCACCTCGTTGCAGGCGTTGTGGCGCGCGCCGAAGCTCGGGCCACCGATGTACACGGCGTCGGCGCCGTGCAGGATCGCCTCGCGGGCAATCGCCACGTCACGGGCGGGGCTGAGCAATTCCAGATGATGCTTGGGCAAGGACATAGTTTTTTTAGTCAGGCGGTCACGGTTAAGGCGCGCATTGTAGCCGCGAATCGACTGAGCGGCACGCCTGTGCTGCCAAGTGGCAACTGCGCCCGGCCCCGTGAACACCGCAAATCCTGTGGGAGCTGGCTTGCCAGCGATGACGATGGATCAGTCGACATTGATGTTGGCTGTGCTGACGCCATCGCTGGCAAGCCAGCTCCCACAGTTTTTTACCGCAGGATCAGGCCTTGGCGGCCATCGCGGTGACTTCCACGCGCATGCCTTCCACCGCCAGCGACGCCACGCCCACCGCGGCGCGCACCGGCCATGGTTTGGCGAAGAAGCGTTTGTAGACTTCGTTGAACGCCGCGCGATCGGCCATGTCGGTGAGGTAGATGGTGAGGTGCATCACGCGATCCATCGAGCTGCCCGCCCGCTCCAGCGCCACTTTCAGCGCCTGCAGCGTGCATTCGCTTTGCAGGGTGATGTCGCCCAGCTCCAGGCTGCCGTCGGCGCGGGTCGGGATCTGGGTCGAAACCAGAATGCCGTTGAAACCGACAACGTCGGAGGAAATCGAATCCGCATCCGGATCAGGGGTGAAGCTGAGGTCTTGATTAGCCATGAAAGTCTCTTGTCTGGAGAGATTGAGGGTCGCCGGCCAGCAACGCGCCGGGACTTTCGCGCGGGCAGTTTACATCAGTCCCCCGCTCCGGCTCAGGCAACTGTCAGCCCCAGCCACAAATCGCGCGCATAAAAAAACGCCAGCCCTTTCGGACTGGCGTTTTTTCTGAATATGGCAGGGGCGGCTGGATTCGAACCAACGCATGGCAGGATCAAAACCTGCTGCCTTACCGCTTGGCGACGCCCCTGTATCTCAAGCTCTGTAACAAGCTCTGCGAGAATGGGCCGCAATTTACCAAGCTTTTTTTGATCTGGGAAGCCCTGAGTGCAAAAAAATTTGTTTTAAAACAGCCAGTTATTTCTGAGCCGAGGCAAACGCCACGATTCACTTCGACAAATTCAGCGCAATCGCCTCGCGAATCAGCGCTTGCAAGGCCTGTTCATCGACCTTGTCACCCTCATGAAAATCAATCGCCCGGCGGGTGTTGCCCTCAAGGCTGGCGTTGAACAATCCCGCCGGATCGGCCAACGCTGCGCCCTGGGCGAAGGTCATTTTCACCGCCGCCTTGTAAGTCTCCCCGGTGCAAATGATCCCGCCCCGTGACCACACCGGAACACCGCGCCACTTCCACTCCTCCACCACCTTGGGATCAGCCTGGTGCATGACTTTGCGAATCTCGCCGAGGATGGCGCCGCGCCAATCGTCCAGTTCGGCGATTCGAGCGTCGATGAGTGCCGAGGCGTCGGTGGGTGGTATTTCGGATTTCATGGCAAGTGTTCTCTTCGATGTGGTTTACAAGCCGATTTGCTTGAGCCCCTCACGCATCCCTTGATCCGCTTGCTCGCACCATTGCTTGAGGCTCAGATCCGGCGGCAGGTTGCCTTGCAGACTCTTGTATTGACCGTCGGCCAACACTTCGCCTTTGCGACCGAGACTTTCGTTCTTGTCGCCATCAGCCTTGTCGAACGCGCCCGGCATATTCGCAACGAACGCCACCATCTTGTTGGCGTTTTCCGTGCTGTCCGCTTTCAGGTAGCCTTTGTCGACGCAATGCTTGATCAGGCCCGACATGTTGCGCCCCGTGTCGTACATGCCTTTCAGGGTAGCGGGATCTGGCGCGTCTGCGCGGGCCAGAGCGCAGAGGCCGAAAGTGGCGGTCAGTGCAAGGATCACAGCAGTGTTTTTCATGCTCATTTCCCAGATTTCCAGTGAAACTTCTCGATTCCAAACCCGCCGCTTACCAGACTTCCAGAGCTGGCGCACAAAACCCGGTAACGATATCCATCACCTCCAGAATCCGATCCTCCAACTCTTCATCGGCATCACCGCGCATTGACCCCAACAGTTCATTAACCGATATAGCCGAAAAACCCTTATCTCGATACTTCAGCAGGATTTCCCGTATCGAAAGAAGATCATCCCCCCTCCTCAATGCGCCGGACAGTTCATCGTCCAACGGTTTATCAAGCGTTTTCATCATTGTTTCTCCCAATGCTCAGCCGTCGACCCTAGTGCCTTCTGGTAATCAGAAAGTGGCATGGCCTTACTAGGCTGAATGGTTCCGTGAGTTTTTTTGTCTTGCACATAACGAAGACTTTCCGGAAGTGAAGCGGTATTCAATTTGCAGGCGCTGTCTTTGCCGGTTCCGCCGGGTAACGTGGAGGGGCGCCGATGATCCGGCAGGTTTTGCGGGGTATCCGGCGCTACGGACATCCCACCGGTATTGGGATGAACGTTCCCATCTTTATCAACTGGAATATCGACAGGACGTACCCCTAAGCCACGCGCGGTCGAGTCAGCAATGGGCTTTCCTTTTTCGTCGGTTTTCATGGCCCTATAGACATCGACCCCCGTCAGGCCCATCGGATCCACCCACCCTGTAGGGTTCGGACCATAGGTGTAGAGATTCAGACCGCCCGCATAACCGATCGGATCCTGGCTGACGAATCGCCCCACCGCCGGGTCATAGTAACGATGCCGGTTGTAATGCAGCCCGGTTTCATGATCATGGTACTGCCCTGGAAATCTTATAGGATTTCTCACATCACTTTGTCGGGCCGATTGCGATTGCTGGTCCGATATCGCCCCCCATGCCTTGTACTGAGCCGTCCAGACCAACTGCCCCTCAGAGTCGGTCAGTTCCTGAGGCGTACCCAGGTGATCGCACTGATACCAGAGCAAAACGTCAATTGGCTGAACCGTGACCTTGCGATTCCACAACGGATCGTCATCCAGGCTGTACTCTCCCTGATACTCAGGCTGATTCGTCAATGTAATCGGGGCATGTCGTATGGCCTGTGCTACAGGAATGAAACTACCGGGCTCGAAAATGTAGTGCACCGTGCGTCCGGCACCGCCATCCAGTTGCGCGGCACTGCTTTCCCAGGCAAGTCGGTTACCGTCCCAGCCGTAGAGCGTGAAGCCACAGCCGTACTCTCGCTGTATGCGTGCATGCTCGTTCCGGTTCCAGTGCGACCCCGCCTCGGGACGCCCCTTGGAATGGGCGACAGAGTTTTTGTGAAGACGACGTCCAAGAGCGTCATAGGCGAATTCAACCGACAAGCGTTGATCTTCAAATCGCACCAAACGGTCAAACAGATCCCATTGCAGGAAGCTCCGCTGATTGTTTTGCAGACGCTCGACCAGGTTGCCGCGCTCATCGTATGTGAACTGATTACCTTCGTACTCGTGTAGCAGGTTGTCTACCTGCCTCTCCTGGCGCGGAGACCGGTCCAGTGGTCGTCGAATTTCACTCGCCTTTTCATCAAGCAGATTACTGGCCGGGTCAAAGGTGAATGTTTCAACCACCTGTCGTGTCGCCGCTTCCAACAGTCGACCGAGAGGATCGTAACGGTATGAAATCGGGCCTCTTCGGGTATCGTTGATCGCAGTCAGTTGACCAGCGGCATCGTATTGATATGTCCGTTTGACAAGCGTCGCACCGTCCTCACTCCGCCCCAGCACCTGCTCCTGCTCCTGCAAACGACCGGCAGAATCCCACTTTTGCGTCTGCTGCAGGTGGTTGCCCTGATGCCGGACAATCTCACGATGAAGGTCGTCGCGCTCCAGGCCAATCAGCTCGTGCTCGTCCAGGCGTAGCCCCAACAAATGACCGCTGCCATAGGTGAGCCAGCTGACACGGTGCCCGTCCGGACGAACTGTCGCGACCCGATTGTTGAGCACATCGTACTCGTGCTGCCACACGCCAACTACCGGGGGCTGGTCCAGCCCAAGGTAATGCTGATGCTCGCGCAGCACATTGCCGGCCAGGTCGTGAAACCACTGTAAACGACTGTCTGCGTTGGCGGCTTCAATCAGGTTACCGTTGCCGTCATAAATGAAGCGCTCGCTTTGCGATTTCTCACCTTGACTGGCGCGTCGCTCAATCAGGCGTCCCATGGCATCGAAGCTCACGCAAATCACATGCTCGCCGTTGACGATATGACTCAAATGGCCCGTATCAGAATCATACCGATAGCGGGTGATACGACCATCAAAGCTCTTTTCTTCCAGCAGGCGACCTATCGGGTCGTAGAGGAAATGCGCCCGGCTCTCGTTTTCGTTGTCCAGCGCCTGCAAGCGCCCGAGACGATCCCAGCGGTAGACCAATGTATGCTCATCAGCATCGAGGCGCTCGGCTACAAGTCCAGCAGCCGTATATTTCCAGGTAGTGCAGCGGCCAAGACGATCCGTGTGCGCGAGCAACCGGGCTTCAGCGTCTCGTTCAAAATACTCCTCGGTCTTGTCCGGGTGCCTGATCCAGGCCAACTGGCCCAGTCGATACCCGTACTCGGTACTCTGGCCGGCCGCGTCGGTAAAACAGATCATCTGTCCGAGTTCGTTGTACTCCCAGGCACTGGTCTTTCCTGAGCAGTCGACATACTCGATCAGTTGACCGGCATCGTTGTAGTCGAGCTTCTTCTCATTGCCTTCGGCGTCTTTGATCGCTGTCGGCAACCCTGCCACGCTGTAGGCGAACTCCGTTACGTTACCAAGGGGATCGACTGCTTCCACAAGGTTGCCATGATCGTCATAAGCACGCTGCCACTGCCCCCCTTCTGCATCGCTGGTCTTGATCAGTTGATCCAGATCGTCGTAGGCAAAATGCAGCACGCTGTCGTCGGCACGCAAATGTTCGACGACGTTGCCACGCGCGTCGTAGATGAAGCGATCAGTTGTGCCGTCAGCATGTACGTGTCGAATCAGGTTTTTCGCTTCGTCACGGAACAACCATTCGGAACGTTCATCCGGATGGCGAATGCGGTACGTATAACCAAGAATGTCGTAGTAGTGCCAGGTTTCGTTACCGTATGCATCGGTGACATAGGTCAGGCGAATATTCTCGTCCCATTCAAGGCGCGTGTCGAAACTGCCGTCGTCCGCCCACTCGCGAACGGCCCGGGCATCAGCGCCTGTGCCCTGCCATTCCAGATTCATGCCCCGTCCGGTCCGATCGGTGTAACGACGGATCAGATGATGCTGGTACTCATAGCTCCAGGCCGCCCCGTTCTCGTCCTGAGCCTGAATCAAATCACCGACACTGTCGTAGTGATAGGCACACAGTTGACGCTGAGGAACACCGTCGCTGATCAGCCAAAGCCCCTTCACGCGACCGTGCTCATCAAGCAGGGTGCCGAGGTGATATCTGACGTCGGCCATATCACCCTGATAGGTAATCAGGTCGGACAGCACCGGCATTCCTTCGTGGCGATGCTCGTAGTGCAGCATGATTCCCGCACCGTTGCGCAAAACCACGCCGACCAGCACGAAACGTTGTCCACGACGCAGATAGGTTTCCTTGCGTTCAAACCCTCTGCACAACAGAAGCTGGTCATCGGTCACCCGTACCAGCGTCATGTTTTCAATGGCATCGTAGTGAGTCTGCCCTGTCTCGGGCAGCACATAGTCGTGGCTGCGACCATCAGCGTCATGGAACACCAGACTCCCGCCAACACAGTCAAAACGGGTAGTCAACGACGTAATCCAGCGGGCGCCCATCTCGCTGGCGTCATACGCATCCAGACGCGAACAGTAGGTGCGTGTCCACTCGAGAGGGAATGCACCAGGCAGGTTGAAGTCCGTATGGCTCAGCGATTCAGAGCCCAGGGCAAAACTGATGCTATGCACCGTGCCCGGCATGACGCCGTTTTTACATGTTTTGCAGTTATGCGTCGCTGGCGCTTGTTGGCTGCTGGCTTCAAGCCGCCCCTCTCCAGCCCTGTGCTGAGTCTTTGAAGTAGTATCCGGCTTGACGCTGGCCCCTTGACCATGTGCTCGACGCTTGCGCCAGGTCATAACAGAACCTGCCAGCATCTGCAGCAGCCAACCGATTGAATGCTGAACAGCCGGATCACCCAGCTTGTTCATTTGAGTGCGCAACTCCACACCCATAGTACGAAGCATGCCGGTATTGCTCAGCACCAAAGCCTTGGCACTGTCCGGCAACAGGTTCTTTGCCGCGCTGTTGGCAACACCTTTACCGGCAGCCTTGTAGGCGCTGAAGGCTGCGCCGAAAATATTACTGATGGCTGCCTTGGGGTCATGCAACAACTGTCCTCCGGCCGCACTCATCTTGGCACTCGCCGACTTCATGTCGCCTTTTGCATCGAGCTTGCCGTTGACGACCGTTTCCAGTCCCTTGGCGATTTCGTTGACCGCGTTCTGGCCAAGCTTGCCGCCGTTGTCGAGTATTTCAGCCAACTTCGGCTTGGCCTGCTCTACAAAGTCATCGATCGTACCGACAATGGTGGCATTCAAATGTCCGATCAGGACTTCGATCAGCGAATCGCCCAGCAGCATCTTGGCGCTGTTACGAAGTTCTTGACGCACCAGTGACAAGGTCGGACGCAAGGTCATACGCGCCGAGGCCATTGTGGGTGGCGCCGGTAAAACACCGATCAGATTGATACCCAGGCTGACCCAGTCCAGAATCTGGCGTTGCTTGCTTTTGGCAAGGACAACAATGTCTCCGAGCGCATCCACCAAGGCCATGATGTTGCCCACCACCGGCAACGCTCCGGCAACGTTCTTGACGCGCTCAAGCGTGACTACTCCACCACTGATCGATTGCAGCCAGGCATCGAATCTGGCTGCACCGCGTCCGACATCCTTCATGTCAATGGTGTTGAGCGGAACGATCGCCACTTGAGGTTCACGTACTTTCGCGACAGGCGTTTCAGTCGTCATGACTGCATCTCATCCGTAAGATAGTTCAAGACTTTAAAGAAATGATTGATGGCCTGGGCCTGCCAACACTCATGCAACAAACATCAGGTGATGCCCGGCATATGCCGATGCGGTACATGTTGATTCAACTGATCACAGCCCCTTTCGGGCCGCTTGCAATCAGCGCAGCACCACAAGCGGTTTTCATACCGTCCAGAGCGATGGGCGTGCCATCAACGGTGTAGGTGCTGCTGCCCTCTGCAATCGGGAAAACCCCTTTGCACAGTGGACAGCTGACCTTGTGACCGACTCCGGCAACAGGCTTGCCGTTGAGATCGGTCTGGGAGAAGGCTTCGAGCACCTTGCCACCGTGAGTGGTGGAGTCGCCCAAGCGAATGGCGTCTTTCATGTTGTCACTCCTTTGACTTGATCCTGGTCTCGTGACCTTGCCGTCTGCTGGCCTGTCAGTCAGCTCTGCAGCCACCAATTGAGCAGCGTTTCATCATCTTCATCATCAATGTTTTTATAGATATTGGCGTAATACCATTCGAGTCCCGTTTGCTCGCGGAACCGATCAAAAAACGCATTGATGCTGTCCATGCCATTGCTTGAGGGCACAGCCAGTGACAGGTTGCCTTCGAAAACGCCATCCAGCGTTCCACCCAGTTCATTGCCAACATCAGTTTCCAGTTGTGCAATGACGTCCTCGGGGATGTAGTCGGCGTAAATATGAATACAAAAATTTCCTCCGCGCTTCAGGACTTCAGCGTGAGTGTTTTTGTTTTTTATCGAGATGATGTCACCTCGAGCCAAATTCAACGCAAGACCAGGTGAGGACAGCAGCTGATAAGTATCCTGCTCCATCGCGATTGCAGGGAGCTCCTCGAATACAGGGCCATCGTCATCTGATACAAACACCTCAATCAGAACCGGCAATTCTTTATCGTCCATACGGCGCTCCACAACTTCCACGTTCGACACACGACATCCCTTCTTTCACGTAACCGCTGTTTCCAGCACTCAGGTTACACGATGCGCCCTCAAGATCTACGTTGACATCGGCCAGGTTGCCGCCATTCGAGGTCGCCACATTTTTATGCCCCAAATGCATGTCATCAGGATTGCTAGAGGTATGCCCGCACCGCCAGCACTTGTACACACCCACCGGTTTGCTTTTGGCAATAAGTTTTTTGCGACATGCCGCTTGTCCTTTCCGACTACCGCCGCCGACCTTGCTCGCAGCGATGTCTTTAGCGGAGGCTCCAGCACCGTCCTTCAGCGCGCGCTTGGATGGCGGTTTTCTGACCAGACCTAAAGGGTCCACCCACTGCGTCGGGTTAGGCGCGTATTGATGAAGGTTGATACCGCCCATCAGACCTATCGGGTCTTTCGAGATGAAGCGACCTACATGGGGGTCGTAGTACCTGTAGCGGTTGTAGTGCAAGCCTGTTTCGTGATCGTGGTACTGGCCCTGGAAACGAATGGGATTAGTCAGCCCGCGCTGCACTGCCGAGGCTGATGTCTGTTCTTTCACCTGCCCCCACGCTTTGTATTGAGCGCTCCAGGCGATCTCACCGTCTTGATCGGTAAGTTCCAATGGTGTGCCTAAATGGTCACACTGATACCAGGCCAGGGCATCGAAGGGTTGTGCTTCAGGCGCGTGACTCCACAGCGGATCATCTTCAAGATTGTCGCCGCCGACATATTCAGGCTGACTCAACAGATCAATCGAGGCGTGTGTGAGGGCTTGAGCCACCGGTACGAATGTGCCGGGTTCATAAACGTAATGGACGGTGCGACCTGTCCCCCCATCAATAGGGGCAGGACTGCTTTCCCAGGAAAGGTTGTCCCCGTCCCACCCGTACAAGGTCAAGCCACAGCCAAGCAAGCGCTGAATGCGCCCCTGCTCATTTTTATTCCAGTGCGAACCTGCTTCAGGACGGTTCACATAATGGGCTGTCGAGTGCTTATACAGCCGGCGACCCAAGGCATCGTAGGCGTATCTGACCGAAAGACGATCATCCTCAAAATGCACCAACCTATCGAACAGGTCCCATTGCAATCGACTGCGCTGACCATTGTGCCAACGCAACGTCTGATTGCCACGATCGTCGTACTCGTAATGAGTACCGACGTATTCACGTAAAAGATTGTCTACCAACCGACTACGTGTCGGGGCCTGATCAAGAGGCCGGCGCACTTCTGTCACCTTCTCGTCCAGCAGGTTGCTGGCAGGATCGAACGCGAAGTTTTCAACGCCGAGCCGACTTGCTGCGCTGATCAGTCGCCCGACCGGATCATAACGGTAGGCAAGCGGTCCGCGACGAGTATCGTTCAGCTCGGTCAACTGGCCGACCGCATCATAGTGGTACTGGCGTTTGAGCAACGTCGAATTGTCGTCGCTTCGACCGAGCAGTTGCTCCTGTAGCCGCCCTGCCGGATCCCACTTTTGCGTCTGGCGCAGGCGATTCCCTTGATAACGGGCGACTTCGCGATGTAAATCATCTCGCTCATAGCCGACCAGTTCGTGATCATCCAGTTTTAACGCGAGCAAATGCCCGCTGCCGTACGTCAACCAACTCACCCGATGGCCATCCGGACGAGTCGTGGCGACACACTGATTGAGGGCATCGTACTCATGCCTCCAGATGGCAACGAGTGGTGTATCCAGATCCTGATAATGCTGGTGCTCTCTGATCAGATTACCGGCCGAATCATAGAACCACAGCAACCGGCTCTGGTCGTTCGTGGCCAAAACCATGTTGCCATTACCGTCATACGCAAAGGATTCGCTTTGTGTCGCATTGCCCAGGCTCGCATGGCGTTCAACAAGCCGCCCCATTGGGTCAAACACCATCGAAATGATGCGCTCACCGCTGATGGCGCTCGCCAACCGCCCGCTCTCGGCGTCGTACTGATAGCGTGTGGCAAGGCCGTCGAAGCCTTTTTCCTCAAGCAATCTTCCGACAGGATCATAGTGAAACCGGGTGCGCTGCTCGTTTTCGTTTTCGAGTGCTATCAAACGGCCTAGCAGGTCCCAACGGTAACGAAGCGTTTGCTCGCAGGCGTCTACTCGCTCGGCAACCAGACCGGCCGCGTTATAGCTCCACGTCGTACAGCGATCCAGACCGTCAACATGAGCGAGCAGACGCCCTTCGGCATCACGCTCGAATCGCTCCTCGGTTTTATCCGGATGCGTTATCAAGGCGACATGCCCGACCTTGTACTGATACTCGGTGCTTTGCCCCGCTGCATCGGTAAAACAGATCATCTGACCGCGATCGTTGTATTCCCACTCGCTGGTCTTGCCGGAGCAATCGGTATATTTGAGAAGCTGACCGGCAACGTTGTACTCAAGCGTTTTCTCGTTGCCTATTGCATCCTTGATAGCGATCAACTGACCTGCTTTGTCATAGGCGTACTCCGTCTTGTTGCCAAGCGGATCGACCGACTCCAGCAGATTGCCGGCGTCATCGTAAGCTCGCTGCCACTGACCGCCTTCTGCATCACTTACCTTGATCAGTTGGTTGAGATCATCGTAGGCGTAGTGAGCGACACTGCCGTCGGGACTGATGTGCTCGAGCAAATTACCGCGCTCGTCATAGCTGTAGCGATCGGTGGTGCCATCTGTATGAACGTGACGAATCACGTTCTTCGCATCATCGCGAAAGAACCACTCTGAACGTTCATCGGCATAGCGAATCCGGTAGGTATAGCCCTTGATGTCGTAGTAATGCCAAGTCTCGTTGCCATAGGCATCAGTGACGTAAGTCAGACGGATGTTTTCGTCCCATTCAAGGCGAGTATCGAAACTGCCGTCATCCGCCCACTCGCGCACAGCCCTGGCGTGCGATGTGTGGCCATCCCACTGCAGATTCAAACCGCGGCCGGTGCGATCGGTATACCGAGTCAGGAGGTGATGCTGATACTGATAACTCCAGGCCGCACCGTTTTCATCCTGCGCCTGGATCAAGTCGCCATGGATGTCGTATTGGTAATGACACAATTGCCGCACAGGCGCGCCGTCACGAATCTCCCAGAGACCGGTCAAGCGTCCTTGATCATCTATCAGCGTTCCGACGTGCAAGTGGACTTGCGTGACGTCACCTTGATAGGTGATCAGATCGGATAATACGCGGGCATCCCCATGGCGATGCTCGTAATGCAGCATCAGCCCGGAACCACTGCGCATCTTCACATCCGTCAGCCAAAAGCAACGACCACGACGGACATAGGTTTCCTTGCGCTCGAAACCGAAGCAAACGAGCAGTTGATCCTCAGCGGAACGAACCAGCGTGAGATTTTCAACGGGGTCATAGTGAAAGAGGCCTGGCTTGGGCAGGGGGAAATCGATGCTACGACCATCGGCTCCGAAAAAAACCAGTCCATCGTCCTTGCAGTCGAATCGGGTCGTAAACTCTGTTACCCACCGTGCCCCTGATTCGCCATTGTCAAAAGCATCAAACCGGGAACTGTAGGTGCGCACCCACTCGACAGGAAATGGACCTGGCAGGCTGAAATCGGTATGGCTCAGTGACTCCGATCCCAACGCAAAGCTGATGCTGTTGCAAGTACCCGCACAAGCACCATTTTTTTGGCCATTGGCGTTGGCGTTCGCAGGAGCCTGATGGCTGCTGGCCTCGAGTCGCCCTTCACCTGCCTTGTTCTGAGCCTTACTGGTGGCGTTGGGTTTAACGCTGGCACTCTGTCCATGCCCACGACGCTTGCGCCACGTCACCACAGCACCGCTGAGCATTTGCAACAACCAACCAATCGTGTGACGCGTTCCCGGATCACCCAATTTGCTCAATTGGGTTTTGATCTCAGGCCCCATCGCTCTCAATGAACCGGTGTGCGTCATCACCAGTTTTTTGGCCTGATCCGGCAGAAGATTCTTCGCCGCGCTGTTGGCAACCCCCTTACCCACGGCTTTGTAGGCACTGAATGCAGCCCCAAAGATGTTACTGATCGCCGCTTTGGGGTCGCTGAGCAGTTGATTGCCCGCCGCCGTGATTTTTTGTCCAGCCGCGCGCGCATCGCCTTTTGAATCAAGCTTGCCATTTACAACGGCCTCAAGACCCTTGGCAATTTCGGTGACTGCGCTTTCGCCGAGTTTTCCTGCATCGGCGAGAATGCCCGAGAGTTTGCCTTGAGCCTGTTTCACGAAGTCATCGATCGTGCCGACGATGGTTGCGTTCAAATGCCCGACCAGCACTTCGATCATTGAATCGCCCAACAGCATCTTGACGCTGTTACGCAATTCCTGACGTACCAGAAACAAGGTCGGACGCAAACTCATACGAGCAGCCGCCATGGTCGGAGGCGCAGGTAAAACACCGATCAGGTTGATCCCCAGGCTGACCCAATCAAGCAATTCCCGCTGCTTGCTTCTGGTAAGCGTGACGATATCGCCCAGCGCATCGACCAGCGCCATGATGTTGCCGACAACCGGCAGCGACCCGGCAACTCCTTTGATTCGATCGAGCGTGACGACACCACCGCTGATGGATCGCAGCCAGGCATCAAACCGGGCAGCACCACGACCTACGTCCTGCACGTCCAGCGTGTTGAGCGGAACGATAGCGACCTGCGGCTCGCGCTTCTTGGCAACGGCTGTCTCAGTCATGAGAGCACCTCACCATTCAGCAGGCCAGGCGTCTTGAGCGATGGTTTGGGCAAGGACGGGGCCGGAAGGCCTGGCAGCTTGCCCGCCTTGCTTGCAGCACCCAATATCCCCGAAGCACTCGGCAGCGCCGCACTCGCCAGTTTCGGCAACCCGGCCGCCCCGCCCTGCACCGCCCCTTTCACCTGCTGCGCCGTCTGCATCGCGCCCATGCCGCTCTGCGCCAGCTCCTTGCCCTTCTCCAGCATGTCCCAGTTCTTGTTCGGCAGAACCTGCGCAACCATCGCCTGCACCTGGCTTGGCACGTCTTCAGTGGCTGGCGGTTTCAGCGGCCATTCCGCTTTGCCGATGTAGCTGCCCTCACTCCAGGTGTCCGCCGGATCCTTGCCGAACAACACACGCGCGGGGCCTGGGGCGGCGCCGGCGACGCTGGCGAAACCCTTGGCGTCGAGCTTGCCCTTGATGCTTTTGCCGAGGGCGTCGATGACCTCGTAGTCGCCTTCCTTGATGCCTTGGCGCCCGGCGTACTGGTTGAACAGTTCCAGATTGCCCTTGCCCGGTTTCGGCGGTTCCGGGAACACCCCGGCCAGACTTTTCGCCCCGGTGTAGGCGAAGTTCGCCGCGTGCGCGGTGTACGGGCCGGTGGTGGCGTGGGTGATGCCGCCGGCGTTGTAGGTGGTCGCGCTACCGCCGCCCTGGATCACCAGCTCGGTCTTGGCGGTGATGGTGATGCGGTCGGCATTGGCGGTGATGTTGAGTTTGGCCAGCAGGTTAATGCTGTCCTTCAAGGCCTTGACGTCGATGTCGCCGGACGCCGCGACCAGGCGCCAGCCCATACTTTGCACGAACAGGCGCATGCCACGGCTGGCACTGGCCAGCAGGCGTTTGCCGATGGAAAAACTGGTGTGCCCGGTGCTACTCAGGGCCAGGTGCTCACCGGTGGCGATATGGCTGGAGCGCGGTGTAGTCAGGGCGATACCCGCCGGGCTGGCGAGCACCAGATGCGGTTCAGTGAATTCCGGAAATTCATTGGCGGTCATGTTCGCCGGGCCACTGCCGAGCACGCCTTGATGCTGCGCGTGCAACGCCTTGGCCACGTCGTCCTGATCACCCGCTTCTTGCGCTTGAAGCTCTTTGGCCTGAGTGGCGAAACCGTCCTGCTGATCGCTCGCGGTGGCGAGGCGCTCGGCAGTTTCCGGCAAATCCTTGTGGTGTTTGGATTCGTTCGGGCGCGGCTCGGTGGTGATCAACAGACCGGCGCCGGCACGCACCGCGCCATGGCGGTCGGTACGCAGCTCGAAACCTTCGCCACGCGGCTGCCCGCCGCTCGGGCGTGGGTGGGTCAGGTAGCCGAGGTTGATCGCACTGGCGCCGTGATCACTGCGCAGCGCGATGCTGATCTCGCTGGTAGTGTCGTCGATGCGCAGTTCGTTGGCGCGGCTGCCCTTGTATTCCTTGCTCTTGACCGTGGCCAGGGTCTTGAAGTCCGGCAGCTTGTACGGCGGCAGGTTGGCGCCGTGGTACAGGCAGCCGGTGATCAGCGGCTGATCGGGATCGCCTTCGAGGAAGGTGATCAACACCTCCATGCCGACCCGCGGAATGTTGATCGCGCCAAAGGTTTCCGCGGCCCAGTTCGAGGCCACACGCATCCAGCAACTGGTCTTGTCGTCGTGCTCGCCTTCGCGATCCCAGAAGAACTGCACCTTCACCCGGCCGTACTGGTCGCAGTAAATTTCTTCGCCCTCGGGGCCGCAGACCACGGCGCTCTGAGTGCCGAGGACTTTCGGTTTCGGGTGATCGAGCGGCGGCCGGTACGGCACATCCCACGGGATCGCATTGAAGCGGTTGCGGTAGCCCTGGTGGAAATCGTCCTTGTTGTCGGTGGTGTCGCTGGTCACCGACTCTTCGAGCACTTGCGGCTGTTTGCCTTCGTGGAAGATCTCGGTCAGCAGCCACAGATCGTTCCAGGTCGGGTTGGCGTGTTCGGTGAGGGCGAGGAAATGCCCGCTGACCAGAATCGGCTGATCGCTGTTGCCTTCGGCCAGCCGGTAGTCAGTGCGATGGCGTTCCAGTGCGCGATTGGCCAGATGCTTGCCGCGCTCGCGGTCAACGAAACGCCCCGGGTAATCGTAATCTTCCAGATCCGGCTGAGCGCTGCTCTTGGCATCGCTTTCCAACTCGATCTTCGGTTTGACGAAGTCATAATCGCGCCGCGTGGTGCGGCTGGTGCGGGTCGCCAGACGCAGGCCGAAACGCTTGATCACCGGTTGATCGGCGACCAGTCCGGAGTCCTGCTGATAGGCCACCGGCGCCAGTTTTGGGAACACCGTCTGGTCATCGCCGAACATCAGCTTGTGGCCGCTGGCGGTGTGCTGGAAGTGATAGTGAATCCCCTCCTCCTCACACAGGCGCTGGACGAAATGCAGATCGCTTTCGTCGTACTGCACGCAGTAGATGCGCTCCGGGTAAATCGCGCTCAGCTGGAAGTGATAGTCGCTGGCGAGGATGCCGTGTTCTTCCAGGACCTTGCTGATGATCTGTTGCACGGTCATCTGCTGGAAAATGCGCTGGTTGACCCGATGCGCGAGGTACGACAGCTGCGGGCGCAGGGAGATTTTATAGCGGGTCAGGCGCTTGCCGGCCTCGCCCTGGGCGATGCTGTAGATCAGCCCGTGAATCCCCGTGCCGCTGGGCGACAGCTGCAGGAACGCGAGTTTGTGCAGCAGGCTTTCGAGGTTGATCGAGGCCTTCTCACTGACCAGTTCCAGCTCGAACTCGAAGGGGGTGTTGAGCGCCTCTTTCCCGGTGAACGACAGCACCTGGAAATCGCTGTCCGCGCCATCGATGGTCAGATTGAAATGAGGCTGATTGGCCGGTGAGAACATCCCTTGTTCCTCGCGCAATGCTGCGACGGGCGCCATTCCATGAAGCGTGACGCACGCAAAAAATTCTTCAGGTCAAAGCCGCCCCGGCCAGCCGCACTGGCCGGGGCGGTACAACCATCAGTCGCGATTAAACGACTGGAGCACGCCAGTCATCGGAACCCGAAGTACCGGATACTTCGTGGGTCCAAGTGATTTTGCGGTAGGTGAACTGCACTTCTTCCAGGTGGGTGAAGTGGGCGTTCGACGGGTCCTGGCAGTTGTGCATCTTGTTGTTGATGGCGACGATGATCGCGTCTTCCAGTTTGGTGGTGTAGTAGTGCTCCTGGGTACCTTGAGCCGAAGTGCGGTACCACTGGATAACGATTTCGCTCATGCGCTCGCCGGAGGTCAGAGCCGCTTGCAGCAGAGGCGAAGCCTTGTCGTAGACCTTGGTGATCACCACTGGCTTGTGCACGCGCTGACCGGTTGGCTGACCGGACTGCGGGTCACGCGGGATGATCACGTCGTGGGTGAAGGCCTGAACCATGACCTGGTCTTCGTGACCTTCCTGGAAGGTGTTGCCCACGGAATCGGCGGTGAAAGCGCCGGCAGTGATCAGACCTTGTTTTTCGCCAGTGACGGACATGTACGCTGGTGTTGCCATGGGGATGCTCTCCTTGCTCGAAAATACACAACCGACAGGCACCATTGCCTGTCCGGGTGCCTGCTCAGAGATCAAATTCCGTGCCAGCCATCATCTAGCTATTACGGATCAACGGGTTGGCGGCCACGCCTTTGCGTTTAGACGTTTAAAATTTCGATAAACAGAAAAAAGTGCGCAAGAAGTTGCGCAGTACTGTGCAACTTCTTGCGCACTTGGCTGAAAACCTTGATCCAGAGAGGTTTGAAGGGGGTTCACGGGTGAAATCCACGAAACCACTGCGCAACTTTTTGCGCAGTGGTGATGTTTAAATTTTCGGCGCCGACGACGCTACCTGCAATTGACGATAAGCCTCGACCAACTGCTGAAGATTGAACGCGAGGTTCCTCCCGCTCGGGTTCGGCAACACCCACACGTGCGCGCCGCCGAAGGTCTTCGCCTGCGGCCCCCACGCCACCAACTTCTGCCCCGACAACGCCGCATGCGCAGCCTTGCCAAGAAACGCCACAAAGCGCGGCGCATGGCGGCTGATCTTCTGCTCAAAGCCCAGGGCCGCAGCGGCGAACTCTTGCGCCGCCAATTGATCCGCCCGCGCCGTCGGCCGCTCGACCACCGCCGTCAAGCCGCAGCCAAAGTGCAGGATGCTTCGATCGTCCTCCGCTCGCACCTCATACGGCGTGAACCCGGCCAGATGCAAGGTGCGCCAGAAGCGATTGCCGCGCCCGGCAAAATGATGCCCCTGCGCCGCCGCCAGCAACCCCGGATTGATCCCGCAGAACACAACCGCAAGCCCCGGCGCCAGAATGTCTTCAAGCCCTTCACCCGCCATGCGCGTGCCCCTCGTTCGCAAACATTTGCACCACTCCCCACAGCAAACCCTAGAATGGCCATCCCAGCCACAGAGCCCACCACAACGATGGACGTTATTCAGACCCTGCGCTGCTTCGTTGCCGTCGCCCAGAGCGGCAGCTTCACCGCTGCGGCCGACGTGCTCGACACCACCACGACCAACGTCTCCAAAGCCGTCTCCAGCCTCGAAACCCGGCTGCACACGCGCCTGATCAACCGCACCACCCGCCGCCTCGCCCTGACCGAAGCCGGCGTGCGTTATTTGCAGCGCGCCGAAAAAATCCTCGATGACCTGCGCGAAGCCGATGAAGAAGCCGGCACCGCGCAGACTTTGCCGGTCGGGCGTCTGAAGATCCACGCCATGGCCGCCATTGGCAATCACTACGTGATCAACGCGATCGCCCGCTACCGCGAGATTCACCCTACGGTGATGTTCGACCTGACCCTGAGCAATCGCCTGCCCGACCTGCTCGAAGAAAGCTACGACATGTCGATCGTCCTCGCCCGCGACCTGCCGGATTCCGGCTTCGTCGCGCAACGCCTCGGCACCACCTACAGCATCCTCTGCGCCTCGCCGGCGTACCTGGCCAAACGCGGCCACCCCGCCACACCCGCCGACCTCGCCGCACACGACTGCCTGCGCATCGTCAACACGGTGATGCCCGCAGAAAACTGGGTGTTCGAAGGGCCACAAGGCATGGAAACCCAGAATATCCCCGACTCCCCTTTTCACATCAACACCGCCGACGGCATGGCCACGGCGATCAGAAATGGCATGGGCATCGGCATTCAGCCGCTGGCATCAGCCGTCGAAGGATTGGTCGGAGGAACACTGGTGCGGGTACTGCCGCAGTACCGCCTGGAGGAATACAACCTGTTCGCGATCTACCCGTCGCGCAAATTCGTCGACGCCAAAATCAAGACCTGGGTGGAGTTCCTGAAAACCGCCATCCCGCAACTGCTGGCGTCCGATGAAGACATGGCCGCGGCCAAAGAACTCGCCAACGCTTAGTACCGCAGACCTGGAGTGTCGACCCTCCAGCGCCTGCACCGACATCAACCGTTGGAACAACCGCTGCCCATCACCTGGTATTGCACGACATGCCGTGCACCGGTCGAGTCGTCATAAGTCATCTGCACCGGCACCGCGCCGCATTGATTGGCCGCTTCGGAGATCGACACGACGTGGGCGATGTCTGCTTGAGCGGCGGCGTTGTAGGCCTCGACTTGCGCGGTCTCGCCAGCTGCAAAGGCTTGAGCGCCGATACCGCCAAGGGCCAGAAGTACAGCGATTTTTACAAATTTCATGATGTTCACCGTCTCGTGGGGAACCGTGTTTGTTCACGGAGTGGAGACGATGTTAGGGGTTGCAGCGCTCGACAAAAATCGGCCGGCTGGACAAACACTGTGTCCAGAATGGTGATGAATAAGACCTGAGGACTGTGGATATCCCATTCGCGAGCAGGCTCGCACACAGGTTTCGTATCGGCCACAACATTGGTGTCCACCGCAGACCCCATGTGGGAGCGAGCCTGCTCGCGAATGGCGTCAGATCCGTCACCGAGTAACCCAAGTCTGCCGCAAGTTAAAGAACCGCCCCCGCCATCGTCGTTGTCAACCACCAACAGGCAAACCACTCATATCAGGCCGTTATCACCCCCACATTGGGGCTACAAGCGCCCGCGCATTTGCCTACAAATCTTGCGGAAGTGGCTGGCTTGTACGTGTTGCCCTTCAGCTTTATCGTTCTGCTCGTCCTTGCCCATCATCGAAAGCGATGGGCGTACAAGATTGAAAGCAAAGCTTGATCAAACCGAGAAGGAGCGGTTGACGCCCGCGTCGCCCGCTCCTAATCTGCCCCCATCCCGCCCAAGGCAGTACGCCGTCCTAACCATCCAGGACGTGCCAAACCCTTGGGCGTTTTGTTATCAGGAACAAAGCATGCCCACAGCGGTATTGGTCGATGGCGCATTTTTCATCAAGCGCTTTCGAAGGATTGAACCTCAAAATGCATTCAATGCTGAACGTGCTGCTGATCTTGTCCATCGATGGGCTACTGCCCACCTTCTTGGCAAAATCATTTCTCGCCATAACGGCCAGCCGCAAGAGCTCCAACAACGTCACAGAAGAGAGCTGTACCGAATTTTCTTCTACGACTGTCCCCCGCTAGACACCAAACAGCACAACCCGATCACCAAAAAAGCAGTGGATTTCTCGAAGTCCAGAGAAGCGGTATTTCGCAAGGAGCTACATGCCAGATTGCGCAATAAACGTAAGCTCGCCCTTCGGCTAGGGCATCTGTCGAAAGATGTGAAATGGACAATAAAGCCAGCAAAAATAGCGGAGCTGTTAAAGGGTAAAATCCTGATCGCCGACCTTACGGAAAATGACGTCAGCATTGAAACCCGACAAAAAGGCGTTGATATGCGGATAGGTCTCGATGTGGCGTCCTTATCATTCAAGCAACAGGTTGACCAAATTGTTCTCATTGCAGGTGACGCTGATTTTGTTCCTGCAGCAAAAATGGCCCGGCGAGAAGGTGTTGATTTCATACTAGACCCGATGTGGCAGAGCATCCCGGATGGTTTGATGGAACATATCGACGGTCTGCGCTCAACGTGTCCCAAGCCTGTGCTACGCAACCTTGCTCAGAGCGGTATTACTGCATAGTCGTTGTTTCAGTCGGTTTACGTGATCTCACTCCTGCCCAAGCCCCGCACGCCCCAGCGAGTTCAGCCCCTCCACAGCAAAACGCTCCTCCCACGAGCGCTCATAATCCTCACGCGGAAAATCATCCGGCGAAGCCCCCTGCTCAAACGCTCTGAACACATCCCGTGCATACCGCAGATTCTTCGGACACATCGGCGCCGCCGGCACGTACATCACGTTGCCCCAGCCCTGCTGGTTCTGCACCGGCGCGACGCTATGGATTACATCGCAATGCCACCACACTGAATCGCCGGCCTGCACATCCGGAATCGGACTCAGTCCTTCCACCAGCAATGGATGCCATTGCGCCGACACCGGCAGCACTTTGCCCGGCGCCACCCCACACAACTGGTCTTCGGGCACGTCATTGAGCAGCGGCCGCAGCAGCAGGTAGGCCATCGCCTTGGGGATGGGCAAGGCGTGCAGCACACCTTGATCGGCCTGCATGTCCGACAGCGCAGTCCAGCCCTGAAACGTGCGAAATGCCGAGCACTTGACCGTGTCCTCGTAGGCGTATTCGTCCACCTCGGTACGAAACGCCGCATCCCATGGGTCATAGGCCGCGAAGTCGTTGCTGTAGATTTTGTCGAAGACTTTCAGGTACGCCGGATGCAGCCAGCGCTCCAACGCCCCGGAATCGGTGTGCGGGCCAAGGCCTTTTGAGTGTGTGCCCGGCGGACGCCGGCGCACCCGATCCGGATACAGCGCATTGATGTCCGGGTTGAACCAGTCCTGACCGTGCGAATGAGTCTTCCACAATCGATTGAGAAACGCCTGCGCCGTACCCATCCGCTCATCCTGGCGCAGCTGCATCTGCGACGCCGACCAATAGATCGGAAAAATCTCCGGCCGCGACGCCTCCAGATTGCCGAAAAACTGATCGACCGGCCCGCGATACAACGCATCGAATCGGTTCGTGTCGAGGTAATCCAGCAAGCCCTGGTCCCACTGCAGCACCTGCTCGCGGGGGAAGTGGTTGCGGATCACCACGCAACCCCGACGCTTGATCAAGGCCAAACGCTCGGCAGTCACTTTACCGGCGGCGATCTCAGCGAACTCCAGCACCGGCCAACCGGAACCCGTCTGCGCCTCCTGCGCTTTGATCGACGCAATTTCGCCGGCAATAAACTCACTGACCTCGGCGAACAGCCCCTGCACATCGCCGACCTGCGCGCGCAAGGTGCGTTTCATTTTGACGATACTGTCGCGGTAATTGTCCGGAAGCGTTGCGCTCTCGAATGCCTGGTATTTGCTCATCGTGGGACCTGCAGACCTTGTTGTGGGTGCAGGTAATGGGACCATTCCGAGGGTGGCGACGGCAGCCTGATTTGCCGCGTTGAGTAATACGATTGTGGCGTTTTGGCCGCGCGCTGCTTACAGAAAGTGATGACCGTGCTGACGCCGAAACTCCGAAGGCGTCAGCCCCTTCAGCGCCTTGAACTGACGATTGAACAGCGCCAGCGACGAATAACCCACTTCCTCGGCAATCAGCGAAACCGTCGAATGCCCCTGCATCAACAGCGCACAGGCATGTCCGACTCTTAGCCGTACGATGTAGTCCAGCGCCGTGCAGCGCGTATGCCGACGAAACATGCGATGGAATGCCGACACACTGACGCACGCCATCTCGGCCAACGCTGGAATGCTGATGGCTTCGGCGTAGTGTCCATGCACGTAATCCAGAACCCGATGGATGCGCGGGTCTTCAACAATCTGAGTGCCAGCCTGCGAGTCCGAGGCAGAGAGAATTCGCCTGGCATCGACGTCCCGCGTCAGTTTGCTCAACACGGTCAACAGCGCGATCAAACGCTCGGCCGGCTCCTGCTCGACCATCGCCTCGATCAGCGGCCTAGTCTTCCGCGACGTCGCCGCACTGAAACTCAACGCCTGCCGCGCCGCCGCGAGCAATTGCCGTAGCGAACCCAACTCCGGAAACAGCGCCACCAGCGACTCCGCCCACGCCGCGGAAAACCAGATCACCAGCGCCACATGCGGTTGCCCGGCATCGACCCGCTCCGCCGACGACCAGCTGTGCGGCACGTTCGGCCCGACCAGAATCAGATCGCCGTCATCGTAAGGCGCGACGTCATTGCCGATATAGCGATGGCCACGGCTGTTCAACGTCAGCGTCAGCTCGTACTCGGGATGGTGATGCCATTCAAACGGAATCGCGTCTGGCAAACGGCGGTTCAGCAGCGTCCACGAGGCAGTGGCTTCGGTGGGGATTTTTTCGAAACTGGGTTTCATGGTGAACGATTCTGCTCTGTGGTGTGGGTGGCACGCCACGATCGTATCACCGCGATCGAAATGCTCAAGCCGCGAATCGGTCAATTGCCCGCTAGTGTTTAAGGTTTTGTCAGAGACGTTTAAAGACACCCGGTGTTACGTCATCCCGGGCTACAACGCCTTGCGCCATTGCCTACGACTACGCCAGAATCCGCCGGCTTGTGCGCCCAGGGTGCGGGTTCTATCGTGGGTCGGTCGCTGAAAAGCAGCGATCGGGTTTGGTAGCCCGGTTTCACACATGGCGCAAAACGTCACCTTACGCAGATGCCTTCTGGCGCCTGTCTTAATGGTGGCCATGCGCAGGGCGCTTTCGAGCGCGCCGGTTTTTCCATGTGTGCCGGTCTACCAACCTTCGTAATGGCCACCACCCTCGTTTGGTAGCGAATGTGATGGTTCCCTTAGCCACATATGGAGCGTCACCATGTTCAAGGTCACACCGAACCCACCCGAAACCGAAACGGTCTCCCCCTACGAATCCCCCGATTCCCGAAAACTCAGCGAAGCCGCCGAACGCGCCCTCGACCACTACCTGAACCCCGCCAGCCAGATCATGGCCACGCCCTACACACCCAACGCCATGTTCCTCGCCAACCCCAAAATCGCGACTGAGGAATTGCTGGCGAACGCCAGTGAATCACTGGGTTCAGCGACGGTGATGTTGGGCGATGTGGCCGCGCTGGTGGAAGGGCCGATTCGCAAGACGCTGCTGGGCATTGCGCAGGTGGTGATGCTGGGGGAACTGGCGGTGAATCAGGCGCTGGATAATGTTGTGCCGACGGCATAACGAACGCTCCCTCCTTGGCGCTCTATTGTGAGGATCAAGGAGGGAGCTGTAAGAAATCGGCATGCAATGATTCGTCACAAACCAGCGATCCGGTGGGCTGAGAACAATCCTGTGGACATCAAACGGCCGTTTTCCGCCTTCGCGACGGGCCCCTGGCACCGTGTGTTCCTTTTTGATTTCCACATTTTTAATGCCGTGTTGCGCAATGGTTTAACGAAACTCTTCGTCAATTCGTTTTTTGTTGCCGCGTTGGTACGTCAATTGCGCACGGCACATCCGCAACGCGCTATCCGAACAGCTCCAGCAATGCGTCAGGCAATGACTCTCTGCAGTTTCAACTCAACCAGTTCAGCCCCGCCGCGCTCGATGAGCTGGGTCTTGATGGGGTCTTTGCGAAAGCCGGACTGGCGGTAAAAAATCACGGCCGATTCATTTCTTTCCAAGACCCAGAGCACAATCCTTGATCGTCCGGCGCTCTGCTGCTGCACCGTTGTATGGCTGAGTAACTGACGGCCGATGCCTTTACCTGTGTGATGCGGTGCAATGTAGAACGCATGTATTTCGGCGATGTTCGGGTTGCTCGGATCTTCGCGATCGGGCCCGGTCGCGATCCAGCCCAAGACGTCCCCTGCGTCATCGGTCCAGACTTGTATGTCCAGTTCTGCGCTGGCGATCTGGCGTTCCCAGTGAGCCAGCCGCGACTCGACCGTGATCCGCTCAAGATAGGCCTCGGGAATGATGTCGCGGTAGGTACTCTTCCAGGACGCCCAGTGAATCCGGGCGATCTGAACGGCGTCCTCGGGGGTGGCACGGCGGATGCTCATTTCGTGTCTCCTAGACGATGTGCAACTGACGGGCCCTGAGGTACTGGGCGACGTTTGCGAGCGCGATGACAGCGGCAGTGGAAACAGCTGCCCCCAGCACGCCGAACTCAGGGACCAGCCACAGGTTACCGGCGATATTCAACACGACTGCGATCATCATGCTGCTGGCGAAGAACGCAATCTCGCCTTTCATGTAAAGCGAAGTGGCCACGGGGCCAGTCGCTGCATTCACCAGTTGAGCGACGGCGAGAATAATCAGGCATCCGGCCAGATCCGGGTCGCTCGTGTTTCCAGCCAGGGCGCCGATAATTTCGCCCGGGAACAGGGACACGATCAGGAAGAACGGCAGTGACCAGATCAATACACGTTTCTGCACGCTGCGGAAGGTAATGCGCGCGGCCCTGTAATCATTGTTCTGATAGTGCTTGACGATGACTGGCGCATAGATTGCGTTTCCAGCCGAGATTGCCATGGTCATCACTGCCACGACCACACTGATGATCCCGTAGACGGCGATCACCCCTTCTGCGACGTAGTGGCCCATGATGATGATGTCGGTGTTCAGCAGCACGACGTTCGACAGGCCTGCGGACATCAGCCACCAGTTGTGTGAGCGCTTTTCCGCTGGTGGTGCCTGATTAGCGTCGAGCCCCGGGCCGGCAGCCGTAGTGGCGATCCCCGCCAGCACGGCCAGGCCGATCAGCGCTGACAGGCTGTAAATGACGAACAGGCTGTCAACGCTGTCCAGTGTGCCGGCGAATATGAAACACAGGATGGTCAGTAGAGGCAGGACGATTCCCAGTGCATATTGCTCGACGACGACCTTGCCGAGCCCGTCAAGTACCGCCTTTGCCAAGGCTGCCAGCGATCGCAGAAAGATCAGCAAGGGCAAAAAGGCAAAGTGGTACGCCGGTTCTTTCAGAACGCCGAGCAGAATCAGCACATAAAGCACCGCCCCGGTCAGGACTGTGATGACACATGCATCGCCGACAGATTTTCGCAGTGCCCGCAACGCTGTTGCTCGATGCCCGTTGGCGAAAATTTTGGTCAGCAGGACCGGCCAGCCGAAAGTGGTAAAGATGATGCAGATGGAGATGACCGCATTGGCCGACGTGATGTGTCCAAAATAGTCGGCACCGACGCGCCTGATCATGTAGGCGCCGAAGAGCAGCGACATCGCCAGCGTAGCGAACTGCACAAGTGTCGAGTGGTTGATGTTTCTCAGCAGACGCCGCTGATCGCTGTAGGCCAAAGATCCATTTTCAGTCTTCACGTTTGACAGCTCCTGCCCCGTGCCCGATGGCTGCGAAGTAATTGATAGTATGCAGCGAGTCGAGCTGGCTGATCGTCGCGGCCTCGCCATCGTTTGATACAGGGGTCACGAATATACCCAACCCCAGCAATGCACACTGGATGCAAAGTTTCTGCGCGGCGATACCCAGTACCATCAAGGCGTTGAAATAACCTTCCGCAGTCAGATCCCGTACCGAGATGGAAAGCCAAAGCACGTTCGATGCCTGAATGATCGGGCTTTGACCGATGACCGCACTTTCCAGCGCCGCGGCGGCAACCGACGCCTGGGCAACGAAACTCGCTGACGCCTTATTCCACTTTTCCCCCTCGAAATGACCGTAGGCATGCCTTTTCAGATGAAACAGCTCCAGCGAGGCGTGGCTCTGCAGCAGTTCCAGGCAAGGCGCCAGTACTTGGCTCAAGTGCTCTGCCGAAATAGTGTCAGCGGTAAAGGATCGGGTGGTTTTTCGATGGCGCGAAAGCGCCCGCCAGAGGGTGCCAGGGTGTTCAGGTCTGGGGGGTGCGAGAAGCGTGAGGTTTTGTTGGCTTGATGCGTGAATCTTGGTCGACCGGTATTCCAGGTAGAGCAAGAGGTTTTGGTACCAGCCGTGAGCGATCCAGTGAGCGGCCTCGGCATAGAGCGCCTTGACGCGTTCCTGCTCGAGCAGCAGTCCCGACTCGACAAGGACTCTGATCAGCTCGTCTGGAACGCCAAGACTGGCGCTGATAGCGCCCGGCGTCGAGGGACGGTCACCGCGTCGGGATACCTGGGCATAGCTCAATATGCGCAGCATATCGTCACTCAGCGTGAGGCGCGTGCTTTGCGGGTAGGCAATCGTGCCGGTCAGCTCCGCCCCCGTGAACGATCCCCACAGAAAAGGATTGGTCCGGTATTCGGTATCTCGCTCTACGCGCGGCACCTTTTGAGGGGCACAAGACGTCGGTTGCTCGATCCCGACAGCCGATCCGTCGCCGGCCCCTCGACAGATGTCCAGGGCACACAGCGCGATGTCCTGAAGGTCCAGGACCTGCAGAACGGCTTGTGGGATATCCCGCCCCTTCAGCGTCCAGCCAAACGCTACGCTCAGTTGGTTGAGCGTTTCCATGCAGTGCCCGGCATCCAGAAGTACGGCGCGAAAACTTCTGCTTTCACGGTAGCGCCACATTGGTCGCTCTACGTGAGCGGTAATGATGAGCGCTAACTGCTCGCTATCGTCGGCCGACCGATAAGGGCCTTTCCAAAACAATTGATTGGAAGGTGCGTCGAAATAATAGAGCCCGTCCGCGATGTCACGCTTGCCATACACCATCACCCACGCTTCGGTCGGATGGCGTGCGCCGCCCGAGGGGCTGGCCTTGCGCAGCCAAGGCCCGAAATCTCCACCCTCGATTTGACCTACAGCGAGGAACGTACCCGACAGAATATTGCTGAGTAATTGCAGCTCGTCTTCTACCTCATCGAGGTCCATTCGGGGCGGTGCAAGCAAGAAGGTTTCAGAACGCTGGTCGCGTTGCGTATAGACCGATGGCGGCGTCTGGATCTTGCCATATTCGGCCATTTGTTCTCGATCTTTCCTGAAGCGCTCTACCGAGGCGTAGTTATGGAAGCGGTAGTCGTGGACAAACTCATGGTAATGATCGAGAAACCATCGGCCCTCAGTGCGTATCCGGCGGTGCTGGTCTTCGGTAAGCAGCCCCTTCTCCACCAGGTTTGCAACATCCGCCGGATCCACGCCGGACGGCGTACCTGCACGCTTCAGAATCTGCAGCAGTCTGGGGTAAACATCTTTGCCGACGGCCCCGTAAAGTGCAGTGGTATCCGGGTTTATGACCGTCCAGCGGCTATTGCCCTGGCTGTTCGGGGAAACCAGTTTGGTCTGCAGTATGTAAAGCGAGGGATTAGTAAAAAACGCAGTCATGCGAACATCCTGTTGACGCTGCTGAAAATGGTTTCGCGGGTCAGTGCAAAGCTTTCATAACCACCATGATGTATCTGACTCAGTTGCACGTTGGCCGCCAATGCTTTCGCGCACGACAAGGCAGCACTGGGCGAACTGCCGAATTGCAACTGATGCCTGAGCAATATCTGGGTCGCAATCTTCGGGTCGCTGATCGGCTGAACGTGGGGTATCGACAGCCCCTGAATGTGCACGAGTTCGAAAGCCAGTCGCGGGGTCGCGACACTGGCCGTGACCAGCCACGGGTTGTCGGCATAGCGCAGTACGCTTTTGCGCGCGACGCGCTGTTCATCGATTTCATAACCATGCGGTTGGCGCAACAAGGCCTGAATACTCAGGTCATGAGCGTCAATCACACAGGTTTCATCGGTGAGCAATGACCAGCCCTGCTCCTTGCACAAGGCCAGCGAGTTGGTGCTTTTACCTGCCCCCTTGTTGCCAAGCAGGATGATTGCGCCGTACCGGGGAACTTCGACAGCCGCCGCATGGAAAGCGAAGTAACGACCGTCAATCACGTCCAGGTTGAATGGAACGAGCGGCGGCGCAGTACTGGACCATGCCGAGAACGATGTCGCCCCTTCGCGGATGGAAACCTCCGTCAAAGCATGATCCGACGAGGGAGCCGTGCGCGTCAGATAGCGCCTTCTCTCCGGGCTCAGCCATGGAATACGAATGTCGTACTTAGGCTTGACCCGAGCGTCGACGACGACGTGCTTTTCCAGCACATCGAGAAGAAAGGCGTACATTTCGGCGCTGTCGGTGAGCAGTCGATAATGTTCGTTGAACAGCTTATAAATAATGCCTTGCATGAGGATCGCCCGAATCAGCCTTCGATGAGTTTGAACTGTCGTTCAACATGTGCGGCGCTGGCATAGGCCAACGTCAAATTCATTCTCATACCCTCAGGGCGAGAGTTATCGAAGTTCGGCGAATGGGTTTTATGATAGTGACTGGAATCAAACAGCACAGCCCGATTGCATCGATAGGGAATAACCACTTTTCTTCGCGTACGTGTATTAACATAGTCTTCGGACTCCTTTCCCGCCGCCAAATATATATTGGCACCCTGTCCAGGGTCGCGCCGCACGTCATATAACAAAAGCCCGCCCGTTACCGGATCAAGATTGTAATGTTCCGGCGTCAACCAATACGTCAGTGTGAGCTGGCCAAAGTCGGCGTGTACATTGCCGTCGGTATTGAGCGAATATAACAGCGCCCAATAATCTATAAGTTCGACATCTTCAAGCGCATCCTGTCTTATTTGCGCAGTTATTCCGTTAACCAAAGAGATAATCAGGTCGCTTTTAGGACGAGCGTTGTGCAGATGCTTTGATAACGGATTTTTCTGACGCCACATCTGATTTGCCAAAAGCTCTGCGTGCAGTGCCTTGCAGACTTCATCTTCGAGAAAATCATCAATGACTAAATAGCGAATATCATCTGACGGATTCAGGGCAAGTTTTTTTTTGAAAGGGAAAACCGTTCCATTGCTGCGGGCATCCATTCTGCTGAATGGCCCGGGCACAACGCGCCGGGCCCGATTGACTAGTGAGCGTACTGCTCGCTCTGTGCCGGCAGCGAGCAGATCTTGCGACTGGACGTACCCGCGTCGCAGACCTCTCCGCTCTGCAACATCGCCTGTTGAACAGGTGAAAGGTCTTCGAGGAATTCGTTGCCGGAAGGAATGACGAAGGAAATACCGTAACCACCGTAATCGTTTGGCTGCTGCACCCGGAATAACTGAAGTTGCTCATAGCTGAGCAGAAAGGACTTGTTTACAGAAAGTACCTGAACAATAACACTAGGAGTTTTACTACCGCTGGCGTTGAATGCTGGCGTCGTTTCGATGAACTCGTCATCAGGAACGACAAACGTCACAACTCCGTCATTTATGCTTTTCAGGCTGGCCGGTGTAAGTTCAAACTCTTTGAGTTCATCACTGCTGATGACATAAGCATGCCCCGCCAGCGGATCCTGAATAAGTACGCTAGGGACTTCCTGATAATTGAATGACATTTTTCCGTTGTCTCCATTTCCTGGGTTTGAAAGCAATTGAAATATCACTTAGTTCATTCATGACTGTCAACGGCGCGACTTAAATCATTTTCAGCTGCCAGCCTGTATTTTCGTTATAACCAATAGCCTCGGGCGTCATTCGCACAAAGATCGGGAATTTCTGCGCACCCGACAAGTAACTAGTCAGTACAAGCTCAGCAGTGCAGCAGGATGAACAGTGCGATAGCGGGTGGTACAACTCAGGCGTGTTCCTGACTCGTTGAACTGTAAGGTGTGGTATTAGAACGGCAATGCCTCATTTACGCACGAAGCCGTTGCACCAACAGGAATCTCATCACAGCTAACAACGACGTTCGTTATCGGAACTTACGTCTGGTGGCATTTCACGCTCTGAAGCAATAATGTCCACTGATGCCGGAAAGCGGACTGGACTCCAGCGACTCAATTTCCCGTCACAAACCTGTCACCCCCAACCTGCTAACCTCCCCTCCGTCTTCCTGATTTCCTCACCCAAGAGCCCCCAACTCAAGGTGCCCCCCAAGGTGTCCCCAACCCCACCCCACCAAAAAATCATTCTCCGCTCCGAAAACCTCCACTCCGATGACTTCGGCGCCCTCTTCTCCCGGTTCTTCGGCAATCGCTACGCTGACACCCCACCGATCCCTTCCAGCATCATCATCGGCGGCGTCTACGGCAGACACGACGGCGTCAGTTTCCGGCGCATGCATTATCACGGCGATTTCACCGTCACCTTCCCCGACCCGCAGGACGAGATAACGTTCGTGATTCCCACGGCGGGCAAGATTGTGTTCAACCACCGTACCGAGTCCGTCGGCGTGGCGCAGGTGGGGTTGGCGATTGATAAGGCGGATATCCGTTCGATGCGGTTTCTCGACAATCATGCGCAGCACGGAATTTCGGTGAATCGGGGGCAGTTGACTGAGCGGTTGGCGGCGTTGTTGGGGCGGCCGATTGTGCAGAAGATTGTGTTTGAGCCGGTGGTGGATCTGCACTCGGCGGCGTTTGGCGGGATCAAGGCGTTGATTGATCTGGCGACAGGGACGGAGTTTGATCTGTTGCTCAATAGCGGCACGCTGATGCCGTCGCGGTTGCGCGAGATGTTGATTGATGCGGTGCTGGAGGCGTGGCCGCACAATTTTACCGAGGCGTTGCGTCAGCCGGCGCCGAGGGTGGCGCCGCGGCATGTGAAGTTGGCGATGGAGTTTATTCAGGCGCATCCGGAGCAACTGGTGAGCGGCGTGGAGCTGGCGCGGTTGAGCAATGTCAGTCAGCGCGCATTGCAGGATGGGTTTCGGCGGTTTGTCGGGATGTCGATTGTCGCGTATCAGCGTCAGGTGCGGCTGGAGCGCGCTTTCGAGGCGCTGGGACAGCGGCATTCGGCGTCGGTGACGGAGGTGGCGTTGCGCTTTGGCTTCAGTAATGTCGGGCGGTTTTGTCAGTATTTTCAGCAGGCGTATGGGGTGAGTCCGGCGCAGTTGAGGGGGCGGGGTTGATTGGTTTATCGGCGGGGATGCTGGTGGGTCAGTTGATGATGATGTTGGCTGACATGGCGCCTTCGCGAGCAAGCTCGCTCCCACAGGGTTAGTTGGTGGACTCAGGATTGGCGGCTGGTCGGTGACACGGCTGATGTGCTGGACTCAGGTTTGGCGGCTGGCCGGGATCTGAATGTGGGAGCGGGCTTGCTCGCGAATGCGGTGGATCAGCCAAGGTGATGGTGACTGACATGGCCTCTTCGCGAGCAAGCCCGCTCCCACAGGGTTAGTTGGTGGACTCAAGACTGGTGCTGGTCGGTGCCATGGGGTTATGTGGCGGACTCAGGTTTGGCGGCTGGCCGGGATCTGAATGTGGGAGCGGGCTTGCTCGCGAATGCGGTGGGTCAGGCGAGTTGATGGTGGCTGACATGGCGCCTTCGCGAGCAAGCCCGCTCCCACAGGGTTAGTTGGTGGACTCAAGACTGGCGCTGGTCGGTGACACGGCTGATGTGCTGGACTCAGGTTTGGCGGCTGGCCGGGATCTGAATGTGGGAGCGGGCTTGCTCGCGAATGCGGTAGATCAGCCAAGGTGATGTTGACTGACATGGCCTCTTCGCGAGCAAGCCCGCTCCCACAGGAATATGCAGTGGACTCAGGATTGGCATCTGGCCGTTCCAACGGGTTTGGTGGGACTTTTTGCATTCTGGTCATCCTTGACCTTGCGCTGTCATCCCTGCTTTAGAACGCGTAACTGGCCTTGAGACTGCCGCTGAAACCGCGGCTGTCACCGCCGCCGCTGGCGCCGAATTCTGCGCCGATGCTGACGGCGCCGAGGCTGGCCATCAGGTTGACGCCGCCGCTGAACTGGTCGCGGTTGTCGAAGGCGGCGCGTTGTTCGATGTCGAGGCCCAGCAGGTGGCCGTTGCTGTTGACGTCGTTGTTGCCCAACGTGCGTTCGTAGCCGACTTGCACACTCGGCACCAGTTGCCAGGCGCCCATTGCTACCGGGGCGAAGGCCACGTTGAGGTTGGCGACGGCGCTGCGGCGGGTGGCGGTATTGTCGTCGACGTCGAGTGCCAGTTCGCTGCCCTTCTCTTGGAAGCCTTTGAGGTCGAGGTGGCTGACGCGCACGCCGAGACTCGGTTCGAAGATCATGCCGTTGACCGGTGCGCGGTAACCCAGCGCCAGGGTGGCGCCGGTGAGGTTGCCGTGGGTGTCGCCTTTGGCCGTGCCGAGGCCGCCGCCGAGGTCGCGTTTGCTGTCGTAATCGACGTAGCCGGCGCTGGCGTTGGCGTCGATGAACAGGCCGCGTTCCAGGCTGGTGAAGCCGTAGCGTGCGCCGAGGCTGAAGAAGGTGAAATCTGTATCGGCCTCGCCGCCCGCGCCGCCGACGGTGCCTTTGCTGTAGCCGAAGCCGCCGCGTGCGCTGAGTTGTTCGGAGAAGCGCTGGGTGATGCCGATCATCAGGCCCTGGCTGTGTTCGTTGCTGCTTTCGGCGTGGGATGAGCCGTCGGTGCCGAGGTAACCGGCGAGCGCGGTGGTCCACAAACGGTAATGGCCGACTTTCAGATCGGAGCCGCTGGCGTACGGTGCGGCGGCTTGTTCGATCAACGCGTTCTGCCGCAACAAGTAACTGGCGGCGTCGGCGTGAACCTGGCCGCCGACCTGGGATTCGACACCGCCGAGGGTGCCGGCGTCGATCGCCGATTGCAGGTAATAGTTGTAGGCGCTGTAGGTGCCGGACAGGCTGGTGTTCTGCAACTCGCGGAGCAATTCGGCACCGGCAGCAGCGTTGCCGATCAATCCGGCCTGACCCGGAAGGCTGTTGTACTCGACCAGTTTGCCGCGCAGCACGTAGATGGTTTCCTGCGACAGGCCGAGGCCTTGTTTGAGGTAGTTGTCCATGCTGCCGTATTCGGCGGTGACTTCATCGAGCCCGGCCTGCAGATAGCTTGCCTGCACGCCGAGCAACGGCGCGTAGACCGAGGCCATGCCTGCCGGCATTGCTTTAAGAGTCGCGGCGACGCGGGCGGCGGTGTAGTCGTTGGTCGCCAGGTAGTTGGCCATGATGGTCGCGTTATCGACCCCGGCGATGCTCTGCAGCACGGCGGCGGTCCAGCCGGTACGGTCCTTGCCGGCGGTGCAGTGGAACAGTTGCGCACCGTCGGTGCTGGCCAGTTCGTTGAACAGCTTGCCGAACTGGCCGCGCATCCCCGCATCGCTGACGAAGGCACGGTTGGTCTGTTCCATCATGGCGATGGCGTCGGCCGCGCTTTTGAACGACACGGTGGTGATGTTCGCGCCGGAGGTGGTGCTGCCGATGATGTCGATGTTCTGGTATGTCGCGCCGCTCAGCATCGTGTCGGGTGTGCCGGCGATTTCGCTCGGGGTGCGCAGGTCGTAGACGGCTTTGATGCCGAGGCTGTTGAGGGTCGCCAGATCCGCTGCCGACGGCGTGATCGCGTTGGAGCGGTAAAACACGCCGCCGCGCATGGTGCCGTCGTGGGCCGTGGAATACGCGGTGGTGAGGCCGGCGACATCACGGAAGTTGTCGATACTTTGCAGGCGCGGCGTGTCGAGCGCGACAGGCTCGGCGGCGTGGGCAGCGGCGATGGACAGGCTCAGAACGGACAGCGAACACACAAGACGTTGAAACACAGTGCAGCCTCATTGGAATTAGCTTTGGGCTGGCTACTATCTGCAAGCAACTGATACCAAATATGACAGAACGACTGCGCAAGGAAATGGCTGCGCGATCGGGCCGTGGACTGCGTTTTTTGTCCGTCAGGGATCAGTTTGTTTCGCAAATTCCGGGAGCAACAGATAACCCTGTGGGAGCTGGCTTGCCAGCGATGGCGGTGGATCAGTGGGAAGGATGGAGACTGACACGGCCCCATCGCTGGCAAGCCAGCTCCCACAGTTGTTTGTGTTGGCCACAGGAATGATGTCTGCCGGTGATGAATGTGGAGTTTTCGGTTGAAGGCGATTCCGTCCATAATCCCTCCCCCAAATGGACTGAAACAGGAAATCGGAAATGGACACCGCTCAATGGCTCGGTTTGTTCGAGCGCGCCTTTCAAGGCATGGAGAAGAATCTTGAGCAAGTGCTGCAACTCAACAGTTGCCGCGAGCATTGGATTCAAGCCCAGATCAGTCTGCAAGCCTGGTTCGAAGATGAGACCGAGATCTGGACGGATCTGCCGATAGGCGACCGACGCAAGGCAGACCTGTACTCATTGGACGACAACGGTGCTCCGAGGATGGTCGCCGAAATCAAATGCTTGGGCGATGTCTCGCAGGCCAAGTGCCTGGAGGGCGATTGGTCGGTGCGGGCCGATGTTGATCGGTTGCGCTCTTTCGAGTGCCCTACCCGCCTGTTCGTCCTGGTCATCGCCAAAGGCGAGCGCGAAACCAATACCGGGCGCCGTCTTCGCGAAGATGAGTGGGTGGATGGCCGGACATGCGTCCCTGTGGATCTGCAATTTGCCCTGGTTCGGATGTGGGCGTTGTAAGTCAGCTCTTCATCCACTTCTGAACGCGACATGGGCCACTGCGAACAAGGACTGCCAATGCTAATTGTCTTCAGCGGCCTGCCGGGAACCGGCAAGACCACGATCGCCAGATCACTCGCGATCCGGCTGGATGCGACCTGTCTGCGGATCGACACGATCGAACAAGCCATCCGCAACACCGGGGTTCTGGCCGATGATGTGGGTACCAGCGGTTACCGGGTCGCCAACGAACTGGCTGTGAACAACCTGCGCCCTGGCCACAGTGTCGTGGTTGATTGCGTGAACCCCGTCGAGGAAAGCCGGCAAGCGTGGGCCGACATCGCGGCTCGCTCGGGTGTGCCGTTGCTCAACATTGAAGTGATTTGCTCGGATCGACGTGAGCATCGTCGTCGGGTCGAGCAGCGAAAATCAGACATCATGGGGCTGACGCCACCGAGTTGGTTTTCTGTTGTGAATCACGAATATGAGGCCTGGACGCAGCCGATTCTGTGTCTCGACACCGCGAATGTCAGCGTGGATCAGGCGGTGGAGATCGTCGTGCGCCAACTGACTGATCAACACCCGAGCGTTTTGCCCTGATGCGGGCAAAGTGCCGATTTTGCTGATGGCGTGCTGAGGTCGGGTCGACCATTTGACCCGACTTCAGTATTTGCCCGATGAAGAGCAAGCAGGTCTCTAAGGTGCAATCGTGAGCGGCGAACTACTTCGTAGGATCGAGGACCAACCGGCCGTGACCACGGCGGCTCAGGCTTTTCTCGAGCGCACGTTGCGCCTCGCTCAGCGGGAACACTTCGACGTCGACCGTGAGGTGGCCGCGATCGAACAGTTCGGCGATCAACGACAACTGCGCACCGTCGGAGCGGGTGGCGAAGTTGATCGGGGTTACGCCGTAGTCATTGGCCAGCGTGATGCTCGGCGCGCTGACCGGCGAAATCAGTAAGCCTCCGCGTTTCAACACGCGGAACGAACGGTTCTGGGTGTCGCCGCCGACCAGATCGAGCACTACGTCGACCTCGGATACCACATCCTCGAACGCCTGGCTGGTGTAGTCGATGACGTAGTCAGCACCAAGCTGCTTGAGGTACGCGTGGTTGCTGGCCGAGGCGGTGGCAATGACCTCGGCGCCCAGGTACTTGGCAATCTGCACCGCCATGCTGCCCACGCCACCGGCGGCGGCGTGGATCAGCACTTTCTGCCGCCGCTGCACGCCAGCATGCTCGGTCAACGCTTGCCACGCGGTGAGCGCGGTGGCCGGAACGGCACCAGCCTGCAAGGCGCTGAGGGATTGCGGTTTCAGCGCCAGTTTGCTCACCGGGGCCACGGCTTTGCTCGCATAGCCACCGACGATGTTGATGAAGCCGAACACTTCATCACCGAGCTTGAATTGGGTCACACCGGGCCCAGTGGCGATTACTTTGCCGGACACTTCAACGCCCGGGGTGAACGGCAGTGGCAGCGGAATGAACGCTTTCATCGCGCCGGACAGCACCTTCCAGTCGATCGGGTTGACCCCTGCCCCGGCGACCTCGATCAACACTTCACCTTCGCCGGCCACACGGTCGGCGATGTCTTCCAGTTGCAACACTTCGGGGTTGCCGTATTCGTACACACGGATGGCTTTCATGAGAGACCTCGATCGATTGGAGTGGGTAGCGCGTGATCAGTGACGACGAGCGTCAAGGCTGAAACGACCGGCGCCGAACGCGACCACTTGCAGAAGGCCACCGGCCATGGCGATGTTCTTGAAGAAGTGGATGAACTGATTCTGATCGCCCAAGGCGTTGTGGAACGCCAGCGCAGTGACCACGCTGAACACGGCCAGCACAGCGGCGACGGTTCGGGTGCGGTAGCCGGCGATCAGTGCCAGGCCGCCACCGATTTCTACGATGATTGCCAGCGCCAGCGCCACTTGCGGCAGCGGCAGACCGACCGAGCCGATGTAGCCGATCATCATCGCCGGCGCCGCCAGTTTGGAAAAACCGGAGAGGATGAAAATCGCGCTGAGCAGAATGCGGCCGATCAACGAGGCCGAGGCCTGGGTGACGTCATTGCGGGTTTGTTCAGTAGCGGTTGGAGCAATGTTTGCGGTAGTGGTCATGACGGTATTTCCTTCAAAGGTGCGGCGATCCGAGATGAATCGTCCAAGTGAGGAAATGGTGCGCCTGGCCCGCTAATCTGAATAGCCGACTAATTTCGATCATTACGTTCTAGAAAATAGACAAGCTGACGCAGCTCAGCGACAATGCCAGTTCGCTGATGATGACGAGGTACAGCCATGATTTCTGACCCGGGCACGCCGACGCTGGATCAACTGCGGGTGTTTCTGACGGTGGTGGAATTGGGCAGTTTCGCCGCTGCTGCGAGGAAGCTGCACCGCGCAACGTCGGTGATCAGCTATTCGATGGCCAACCTGGAATTGCAGCTGGGGGTAACGCTGTTCGATCGCCAGACCACGCGCAAACCACAACTCACCGAGGCCGGCCGCACCGTACTGGCCGAGGCGCGCACCATCGCCAACGGCGTGCATGGCTTGCGCGCCAAGGTCAAAGGCCTGTTGCAGGGGCTGGAAGCCGAGGTGCATGTGGTGCTGGACGTGATGCTGCCGCCGCAGCGGGTGGTGGATGCGTTGAAGTCGTTTCGCGAGGCATTTCCCACCGTCGCTCTGCATTTGCACATGGAGGCGCTGGGGGCGGTGACTGAGCGGGTGATCAATCGTGGCGCGATCATTGGCGTCAGTGGGCCAATGAACGAAGGCATCGATGCGATCGAGCGTATCGGTGCCGGCAATGTCGAGTTGATTCCGGTGGCGGCACCGAATCATCCGTTGGCTTCGGGTGAAGCGAACACACCGGGCGCCGGACGTGAACTGACGCAACTGGTGTTGTCCGACCGCTCGCAACTGACCAAGGATCGCGACTTCGCCGTCCTCAGCAACCGCACCTGGCGCCTGGCGGATCTGGGTGCCAAACACATGCTGCTGCGCGAAGGGATTGGCTGGGGGAACATGCCGTTGCCGATGGTCGAGGAAGATTTGCAGTCCGGCCGACTGGTACAGCTGAACCTGCCGGAGTACCAAAGCGGCATCTACCCGTTCGACGTCATCTACCGCACCGACCTGCCACCGGGACCGGCGGCGCGGTGGTTGATCGAGCGGTTTGTGCAGCAGAGTGTGCGGGGTGCCTGACATGGCCCCATCGCGAGCAGGCTCACTCCTACAGGGTCATGCAGCAGGTTGGCAGACTGAGATCATTGTGGGAACTAGCCCTGTTGCCGATTGCGGTGCATGACAATCTCCAGCCCCTCGCCCACGTCCGGCGCCTGAAAGTGGCGCGTGATCAAATCAAACTCCGCATCCGACGCCGCGAACTCATGCTCCGCCAGCGCGTTGCGTGCATGCAGCCAGACGCGGCAGGTGTCGTCATCCACTTCGAGATAGTGCAGGCAGTGCGGCACTCGCGCGCTATCTGCCAGCCCTCGCAGCCACTGCCGATCCGCCACGGTATTGGCCGGAAAATCCAGCACCACACTCACCCCGGCCGCGAGCACATCAATCACCAACGGCCCCAGCACCCCGCGAATCTGCCGCGCACATCGAACGTAATCCGCCACGGATTTGATCTGTTCCGGATACAGCCGCGACAGCCACTGATCCTCACTGAGCACCAGCGCGCGGTGCTCCTCAGCCAGTGATTGGGCCAGTGTCGATTTGCCCGAGGCGATCTTGCCGCACATCAGGTGTAGTGTGGGTGCACGCATTGGGGACGCTTCCTTATGTCGATTGCTGGATAATGCCCAACGCCTGTCAGCGAGGCAATCGAGGCGCATGACCCAACGAGGAACCCAGATGACCACAATCACCGCACGCCAATGCTCGTCCTGGGTGCTACTGACCCTGCTCGCCACCGCCATGGCGCTGACGGCCGGCTGTTCAAGCAAGCGCTACGCCACCAACGGCTCGAACTGCTACGCCAAAGCCGTGCCCAGTTCCGGCGAAGGTGGCTTGGCTTGGGGGGACACCTTGAGCATGGCGCGCAAGAAGTCGATGAATAACTGCATGCGTTATGCGAGCCGCTCCGGAGGCACGCCGAACACCTGTCAGGTGGTGCAGGCGCAGTGCAAGCGCTGAGAGCGCCGAAAGTGATGTTGGCTGACACGGCCCAATCGCTGGCAAGCCAGCTCCCACAGGGTTGTTGGGTGGACCCAGGATTGGCGGCGGCCAGAGATCCAGTGTGGGAGCCAGCCTGCTGGCGAATGCGATCTGTCAGCCAGGACGATGGCGACTGACACGCGCTCTTCGCGAGCCGGCTTGCTTCCACATGAGGTTGTGTCACCAGAATACTTATTTGTGGCCAGGGGATTCATCCCCGATGGACTGCGTAGCAGGCCCGCTTCTCTATTGGTTGAAGAAGCCGGGCTCGCTTTGCACGCCATCGGGGATGAATCCCCTCACTACAGGCTTACCAATCAGCGATTCAAACCCGCCGCATTGGCGCGCGCCGCGTGCAGCTTCTTGTAGCTGTCGATCAGACGCAGGTGACGATCCAGCCCTTCGAGTTTCATGCTGGTCGGTGTCAGACCGTAGAAACGCACACTGCCGTTGACCGAGCCGATCGCCGCGTCCATGCGCTCGTCACCGAACATGCGGCGGAAGTTGGCCTCGTAATCGGCCAGCTCCAGATCCTCATCCAGCTCCATTTCCAGGCACACGTTTACCGCCTGATAGAACAAGCCGCGCTCGACGGTGTTGTCGTTGTATTGCAGGAAGGCTTCGACCAGATCCTTGGCCTGTTCGAATTTCTGCAGGGCGAGGTAGATCAGCAGGCGCAGTTCCAGAATGGTCAGTTTGCCCCACGGCGTGTTGTCGTCGAACTCGATGCCGATCAGCGTGGTGATGTCGGTGTAATCATCCAGCTCGCTGTTTTCCAGGCCTTGAGCGAGGTTGCGCAGGCCGACCTTGCTCAGGCTGTGCAGGTTGAGGATGTCGGCGCGGAATTGCAGGGCCTTGTTGGTGTTGTCCCAGATCAGGTCGTCCACCGGATAGATTTCCGAGTAGTCCGGCACCAGAATCCGGCAGGCGTTGGCGCCGAGGTCGTCGTAGACCGCCATGTAGGCTTCTTTGCCCATGTCTTCGAGGATGCCGAACAGCGTTGCGGCTTCTTCGGTGTTGGAGTTTTCGCCCTGCCCGGAGAAGTCCCATTCGACGAATTCAAAATCAGACTTGGCACTGAAGAAGCGCCACGACACCACACCGCTGGAGTCGATGAAGTGCTCGACGAAGTTGTTCGGTTCGGTCACTGCCTGGCCCGAGAAAGTCGGCTGCGGCAGATCGTTCAAGCCTTCGAAACTGCGGCCTTGCAGCAGTTCGGTCAGGCTGCGTTCCAGCGCCACTTCCAGGCTCGGGTGCGCGCCGAACGAGGCGAACACGCCGCCGGTGCGCGGGTTCATCAGGGTCACGCACATCACCGGGAATTCACCACCCAGCGACGCGTCCTTGACCAGCACCGGGAAGCCCTGCTCTTCCAGCCCTTTGATCCCGGCGAGAATGCTCGGGTACTTCTCCAGTACTTCCTGCGGCACATCGGGCAAGGCCATTTCGCCTTCGAGGATTTCGCGTTTGACCGCGCGCTCGAAGATCTCCGACAGGCACTGCACCTGGGCTTCGGCCAAGGTGTTGCCGGCGCTCATGCCGTTGCTCAGGAACAGGTTTTCGATCAGGTTCGACGGGAAGTACACCACCTCGCCATCCGACTGGCGCACGAACGGCAGCGAGCAGATGCCACGCTGGGTGTTGCCGGAGTTGGTGTCGAACAGGTGCGAACCTTTGAGCTCGCCGTCGCGGTTGTAAATGTCCAGGCAGTACTGGTCGAGAATCTCTGCGGGCAGCTCGTCTTTCGGGCCCGGTTTGAACCAGCGCTCATTCGGGTAATGCACGAACTCGGCGGTGGCGATGTCCTCGCCCCAGAACTGGTCGTTGTAGAAGAAGTTGCAATTCAAGCGCTCGATGAACTCGCCGAGTGCCGAGGCCAGCGCGCCCTCTTTGGTCGCGCCCTTGCCGTTGGTGAAGCACATTGGCGAGTGTGCATCGCGGATGTGCAACGACCAGACGTTAGGCACGATGTTGCGCCACGAAGCGATTTCGATCTTCATCCCCAGATCGGCGAGGATCCCCGACATGTTGGCGATGGTCTGCTCCAGCGGCAGATCCTTACCCGCGATGTATGTTCCCGCTTCAGAGGTCGAATGCGGCATCAGCAGCGCTTGCGCATCGGCGTCGAGGTTCTCGACTTCCTCGATCACAAACTCGGGACCGGTCTGCACGACCTTCTTCACCGTGCAGCGATCGATCGAACGCAGGATACCCAGACGATCTTTCTCGGAAATGTCCGCCGGCAGTTCGACCTGGATCTTGAAGATCTGGTTGTAACGGTTTTCCGGGTCGACGATGTTGTTCTGCGACAGGCGAATATTCTCGGTCGGGATATTGCGCGTTTCGCAGTACAGCTTCACGAAGTAAGCCGCGCACAAGGCCGACGACGCCAGGAAGTAGTCGAACGGCCCCGGTGCCGAGCCATCGCCCTTGTAGCGAATGGGCTGATCGGCGATCACCGTGAAGTCGTCGAACTTGGCTTCAAGTCGAAGGTTGTCGAGAAAGTTGACCTTGATTTCCATGCGGGTTTACCAGAGAGCAGAAACGAATTGGCGGCCATTATCCGGGTTTTCAGCCTGACGTCTTGTGCTTTTGCGTAATCGCCGCTGGGTGGGAGCCGCTGCTTGCGCGGTGCATCTGCATGGGCAAACTACAAAAATGCCCTGAGCAGTGAATTTTTTCGTGTCTTCTTGTATCTGACGGAAAGAAGCCATGCCAGCAAAACAATGGCATCGAATCCGTTCAGCTATGAGTGACCCGCATGAAATCAAGGAAAAACAAGGTCAATCCCATCGGATTGAAAGACATCACGATTGTCGACGATGCCAAGATGCGCAAGGCGATCACCGCCGCCGCACTGGGCAACGCCATGGAATGGTTCGACTTCGGGGTGTACGGCTTCGTCGCCTATGCACTGGGCAAGATCTTCTTCCCCGGCGCCGATCCTGGCGTGCAAATGATTGCTGCCCTGGCGACCTTCTCGGTGCCGTTCCTGATCCGTCCCTTGGGCGGACTGTTCTTCGGTGCACTGGGCGACAAGTACGGGCGACAGAAAGTGCTGGCCGCGACCATCGTGATCATGTCGCTGAGTACCTTCGCCATCGGCCTGATACCGTCCTACGAGTCGATCGGCATCTGGGCGCCGATCCTGTTGTTGCTGGCGAAAATGGCCCAGGGTTTCTCGGTCGGCGGTGAGTACACCGGCGCCTCGATCTTCGTCGCCGAATACGCGCCCGATCGCAAGCGCGGATTCCTCGGCAGTTGGCTGGACTTCGGCTCGATTGCCGGCTTCGTCCTCGGCGCTGGTGTGGTGGTGCTGATCTCGGCGATCATCGGCGAAGAGAAATTCCTCGAATGGGGCTGGCGCCTGCCGTTCTTCCTCGCCCTGCCGCTGGGCATGATCGGCCTTTATCTGCGCCATGCGCTGGAAGAAACCCCGGCGTTTCAACAGCATGTCGAGAAGCTCGAAGAAGGCGATCGCGAAGGTCTGGCCGGCGGCCCGAAAGTCTCGTTCAAGGAAGTCGCGACCAAACACTGGCGCAGCCTGATGACCTGTATCGGTGTGGTGGCGGTGACCAACGTCACCTATTACATGCTGTTGACCTACATGCCGAGCTATCTGTCGCACAACCTGCACTACAGCGAAAACCGTGGCGTGCTGATCATCATCGCGATCATGGTCGGCATGCTGTTTGTGCAACCGGCGATTGGTTTTATCAGCGACAAGATCGGCCGCAAGCCCTTCATTGTGGTCGGCAGCATCGGTCTGTTTCTGCTGGCGATTCCGGCGTTCATGCTGATCAACAGCGGCAAGATCGGCCTGATCTTCTCCGGCCTGCTGATCCTCGCGGTGTTGCTCAACTTCTTCATCGGCGTCATGGCTTCGACCCTGCCGGCGATGTTCCCCACGCACATCCGCTACAGTGCACTGGCCGCGGCGTTCAACGTCTCGGTGCTGATCGCCGGCCTGACCCCGACCGCCGTGGCCTGGCTGGTAGAAAGCACCAATAACCTGTACATGCCGGCCTACTACCTGATGGTGATAGCCGTGGTCGGCCTGATCACCGGCGTGACCATGAAAGAGACCGCCAACAAACCGCTGCGCGGTGCCGCACCGGCGGCGTCGGACCTGGAAGAAGCCAAGGAGCTGCTCAAAGAGCACCACGACAACATCGAGCAGAAAATCGAAGACATCGACGCCGAAATTGCCGAGCTGGAAGCCAAGCGCAAGGAGTTGGTGCAGCAGCATCCGCGCATCAACTGATGTAAGACTGACGGCGGCCCTGCCCGGGGCTGCCGTCGATCAACACGTCACAACACGAAGCCGTCACCGATCAATCGCACCAAAACCTCCCCCGCCTCACTCAATTCACCCGGTGCCCGCATCAGGCGCAACTCGTGCAGCGGCAACTCGGGTAACCCCTCCTCACTGCTCAGCACCCGCATGCCGGGTCGCACTTGCGCACGATCAACAATGCCCATCGCCAGTCCGGCCTCGATGGCTGTTTCCAGCGCGCTGGCACCGGCGCTGACAATCACCGCGCGCCACCGTCGACCCTGCTCGCTCAATGCATCCACGGCAACGCTACGATACGGGCAACCCTTGCCGTGCAAGGCCAGCGGTACCGGCCGGGTGAGATCCTGCGTGTAGTTGTGCGCGGCGACCCACACTGGCTGGGTCAGGCCCAGCATCCTTGCGCAACGCGTCGATGGCGGCGCATCGGCGACGACCACCAGCAACGCCAGATCCAGCTGCCCGCGCTCCAGACGCGTACTCAAACGGCCGCTGGCACCCGTTTCGACTTCCAGCTCGATGTGCGGAAAATCTGCCGACAGGTGCGGCAACGTACAGCCCAGTACCGCGCCGGCATACTCCTCGGAAATCCCTAGGCGAACCCGCCCACTGGCCAGCGGCGTGCTGAAACTCGCCAGCAATTGATCGTGATGGCGCAACAGTTCGGCGCTCTGCAGGGCGAAGCGTCGACCCAGCGGCGTGAGATTGACAGTCTGGTTATCGCGCTCCAGCAATCGCCCGCCCGCCAGCGCTTCCAGACGCCGCACATGCAGGCTGACTGCCGACGGGCTCTTGTTGAGGAAACTCGCGGCGGCGAGAAATTGCCCGAAGCGCACGATCGCCTGAAAGGTGCGCAACAGTTCGATATCAAGGGCTTCGGCCATGCTTGAGAATTCCTGCATCAGTGGTGCGAATCGTATCGTTTGAATGCATCATCGGTTGATTCATATCATCGAACTCAGCCCTCTGTCAGGTGCCATTCGATGAACGTCATGCCGATTCGATTTTCACTGCTGAATTTTTGCTTGCTGATGGCGATGGTGGTCAGCTGGAGTTCCGGATTCATCGGTTATCGCTACATCGCCGATCAGGGCAGCGTGTACCTGGCCTCGTTGTGGCGATTTATGCTGGCGGCGTTGTTGTTGCTGCCCTTCGCCTGGGCTGGCTTGCGTGGTTTGCGCGGCAAGGATGTGCGGCATCAGGCACTGCTGGGACTGTTTGCTATTGGTGGCTACATCGGACCGATTGCTGCCTCGATTCAACTTGGCGTCACGCCGGGCACCGCGTCACTGTTTGCCAATCTGTTGCCGCTGACCATTGTATTGTTGGCGGGCAGCGTCCCGGGCCAGCGCACGCGCGGCTGGCAATGGCTGGGTTTGGCGTTGTGTGTGATCGGCATGCTGCTGGCCAGCGCCGCGAGTGTCGAATGGGCCAATGCGACGCTGTGGGTCTACAGCTTGCCATTGCTGGCGGTGCTGTCGCTGGCGGCTGCCACCTTGTTTGAAAAAGCCCGCGCCGGCGTGGCAATGCCGGTCACTACAGCGCTGTTCATTCAGGTGTGTGCCGTGGTGCCGCTGTTTGCGTTGCTGGCCGGTGTCGAGGGTGAATTGTGCCCGCCCATCAGTACGGATTTCGCCAGTGGCGTGCTGTGGCTGGTGATTTTCTCGACCTTCGGCGGCTATGGGTTTTACTGGCTTTGCCTGCAGCGTTTCAGCATGCAACGCATCAGTTGCGCACTGTTTCTGACGCCACCCGTGACGCTGCTGTGGGCGTGGCTGCAGTTCGACGATCCGCTGAGTGTCAGCGCCCTGTTCGGTATTGGCTTGACCTTTTTCGGGTTGCCATTGCTCGGGAGAACGTCGAGCGATTCGAGCCTCGCGCCTGCACCCTGCACGAAACTAAATCCGCGGGCGACTAGTCACTGACTTAGCGGAGGTTGAGGCATTTCGCCAAACCTCGTTTATTGAAGATGCCAGCGTGGTCACTCATAACGATCGTCGCAACAACCTCTCGCTGGACAGCCTGAATTTCTTCCTCGCCGATGTGCGCGACGGACTCGGGCCGTATCTGGCGATTTATCTGTTGGCGGTTCACCACTGGGAGCCGGCCAGCATCGGGTTGGTGATGACCCTGGCCGGCATCGCCGCCCTTGTCACCCAGACACCCGCCGGCGCCCTGGTCGACAACACCCGTAGTAAGCGGGCAGCGATCGCAGTTGCCGCGCTGCTGGTAACCGGCAGTTGCGTGGTGTTGCCGTTCGTTACCTCCTTCAGCCTGGTGGCGATCACCCAAGCGCTGAGCGCCGCGGCAGCGTCGGTGTTCGCCCCGGCCATTTCGGCGATCACCCTCGGCATCACCGGCCCACGAGCCTTCACCCGACGCACCGGACGCAACGAAACCTTCAACCACGCCGGCAACGCCTGCGCGGCGTTGCTGGCCGGTGGTTTCGCCTACCTGTTCGGCCCTGTGGCGGTGTTCTATCTGATGGCGGTCATGGCGCTGTGCAGTGTAATCGCCGTGAGCTTCGTCGATGCCAACGCGATCAACCATGATCTGGCGCGGGGACTTGACCCCAGCGACGCCGCACATGCCAAGGCACCTTCGGGATTCGCGGTGCTGCTGACAAACAAGGCGCTGCTGATGTTCGCCATCTGCTGCGCCCTCTTCCACCTCGCCAACGCGGCGATGCTGCCATTGGTGAGCCAGAAACTGGCGCAGGTCAACTTGCAGATGGCGACGCCGTTGACCTCGGCCTGCATTGTCGCCGCGCAACTGGTCATGGTGCCGGTCGCCTTGCTGGTCGGGGCCAAAGCCGATGTGTGGGGACGCAAGCCGCTGCTGCTCGCAGGCTTCCTGATTTTGCCATTGCGTGGCGTGCTCTACACCTTGTCTGCTGATCCTTACTGGCTGGTTGCGGTACAAATGCTCGACGGCGTCGGCGCGGGAATCTTCGGCGCGCTGTTCCCGGTGGTAGTGAAAGACCTGACGCTGGGCACAGGCCACTTCAACATCAGCCTCGGCGCTCTTTCGACGGTGTTCGGCCTGGGCGCGGCATTGAGCAGTAGTGTCGCGGGCATTGTGTTGCAGGAGGCCGGTTACAACGCGGCTTTTCTGACCCTGGCGGTGATTGCCGGGGTGGCGTTTGTGCTGTTGTGGTTGGCGGTGCCGGAAACATTACAGCGCGTGGGGAATGATGCACATGTTCCTGACCGCGCGGCGCCCTTCACCTCTCCGCCGTAACGGTATGTATCTTTAAGGGGGGATTGCTGATGAGGGAGAAAGGATTTGGCTGATAACACGCTTGAATTCAGCGAAAGTGATCTGGCGCAGATGCAGCGCTTCAACCGCAAACTCGCCTGGCTGCCGCGGTTTCGCATCCGCAATCGGCTGACTCCGCGTTTGATCCAGGCATTGCTGCGCTTCAGTCAGATTGTCGGCACGGACAAACCGCTCAAATATGACCTGCTTGCGCAAAACACTGTGGTCTATTCGCAAGGTGCTTCAGTGCCCGTCCGAATCATCCGACCGCAAGGGAAGGCTCAAGGTGTGGTGCTTGATTACCACGGTGGCGGCTGGGTGATCGGCAATGCGCAGATGAACGACGACCTCAATATCGCCATGGTCAAGGCATGCAACGTGGCAGTGGTATCGGTTGACTATCGATTGGCAGTCAATACGCCTATTGAGGATGTCATGCAGGATTGTCTGTGCGCCGCACGCTGGCTGCTAAGCGACGATTGCACGGAGTTCGTCGGCCTGCCAGTGATCGTTGTCGGCGAATCGGCGGGCGCGCACCTGGCCGTTGCCACGCTGTTGTCGCTCAAGCAATCAGCCGATTTGCTGCAGCGGGTCAGCGGCGCCCTGCTTTATTACGGCGTCTACGATCTTGCGGGCACCCCGAGCGTGCACTCAGCCGCTGCTGAAACGCTGGTGTTAGACGGCCCGGGCATGGCCGAGGCGTTGCAGCTGCTGACTCCAGGCTTGAGCGATAACGAGCGCCGGCGGGCGCCACTGTCTCCGCTGTACGGCGACTTGAGCGGATTGCCACCGGCGTTGATGTTCACCGGTGAACTGGATCCGCTACGCGATGACACGCTGGAACTGGCTCAGCGCTGGCAACAATCAGCACCTGCTGAAGTACATCTATTGCCCTCGTCCGCCCATGGCTTTATCCATTTTCCGACCATCATGGCTAGCCGTGTTCTGGCCTACAGCCGGGCGTGGCTTTCGCGTCAGATCGAGGCAAAAACAAGCAGTTAGTGCTTGAGCTGGCATGCAAAGCACTTTCCTACGGGCAAAACAAAACCCCAACTGCTTTCGCAATTGGGGTTTCGGAATTTAATCTTGACGATGACCTACTCTCACATGGGGAAACCCCACACTACCATCGGCGATGCATCGTTTCACTTCTGAGTTCTGGATGGGATCAGGTGGTTCCAACGCTCTATGGTCGTCAAGAAATTCGGGTACTGACTCGTGACCGGCTGGCCTCGCTTCAGCAAATCGGGTATGTGATACAGGTGTTTGTGAGCAGCGCGAACTTTCGGTTCATTGCGTCTTCACACACCGCAATCTGGTCTCTTTCGAGCATGCAGATTGCTTGGGTGTTATATGGTCAAGCCTCACGGGCAATTAGTATTGGTTAGCTCAACGCCTCACAGCGCTTACACACCCAACCTATCAACGTCGTAGTCTTCGACGGCCCTTCAGGGAACTCAAGGTTCCAGTGAGATCTCATCTTGAGGCAAGTTTCCCGCTTAGATGCTTTCAGCGGTTATCTTTCCCGAACATAGCTACCCGGCAATGCCACTGGCGTGACAACCGGAACACCAGAGGTTCGTCCACTCCGGTCCTCTCGTACTAGGAGCAGCCCCTCTCAAATCTCAAACGTCCACGGCAGATAGGGACCGAACTGTCTCACGACGTTCTAAACCCAGCTCGCGTACCACTTTAAATGGCGAACAGCCATACCCTTGGGACCGGCTTCAGCCCCAGGATGTGATGAGCCGACATCGAGGTGCCAAACACCGCCGTCGATATGAACTCTTGGGCGGTATCAGCCTGTTATCCCCGGAGTACCTTTTATCCGTTGAGCGATGGCCCTTCCATACAGAACCACCGGATCACTAAGACCTACTTTCGTACCTGCTCGACGTGTCTGTCTCGCAGTCAAGCGCGCTTTTGCCTTTATACTCTACGACCGATTTCCGACCGGTCTGAGCGCACCTTCGTACTCCTCCGTTACTCTTTAGGAGGAGACCGCCCCAGTCAAACTACCCACCATACACTGTCCTCGATCCGGATAACGGACCTGAGTTAGAACCTCAAAGTTGCCAGGGTGGTATTTCAAGGATGGCTCCACGCGAACTGGCGTCCACGCTTCAAAGCCTCCCACCTATCCTACACAAGCAAATTCAAAGTCCAGTGCAAAGCTATAGTAAAGGTTCACGGGGTCTTTCCGTCTAGCCGCGGATACACTGCATCTTCACAGCGATTTCAATTTCACTGAGTCTCGGGTGGAGACAGCGCCGCCATCGTTACGCCATTCGTGCAGGTCGGAACTTACCCGACAAGGAATTTCGCTACCTTAGGACCGTTATAGTTACGGCCGCCGTTTACCGGGGCTTCGATCAAGAGCTTCGCGTTAGCTAACCCCATCAATTAACCTTCCGGCACCGGGCAGGCGTCACACCCTATACGTCCACTTTCGTGTTTGCAGAGTGCTGTGTTTTTAATAAACAGTCGCAGCGGCCTGGTATCTTCGACCGGCATGAGCTTACGGAGCAAGTCCTTCACCCTCACCGGCGCACCTTCTCCCGAAGTTACGGTGCCATTTTGCCTAGTTCCTTCACCCGAGTTCTCTCAAGCGCCTTGGTATTCTCTACCCAACCACCTGTGTCGGTTTGGGGTACGGTTCCTGGTTATCTGAAGCTTAGAAGCTTTTCTTGGAAGCATGGCATCAACCACTTCGTCACCCAAAGGGTAACTCGTCATCAGCTCTCGGCCTTAAGATCCCGGATTTACCTAAGATCTCAGCCTACCACCTTAAACTTGGACAACCAACGCCAAGCTGGCCTAGCCTTCTCCGTCCCTCCATCGCAATAACCAGAAGTACAGGAATATTAACCTGTTTTCCATCGACTACGCTTTTCAGCCTCGCCTTAGGGACCGACTAACCCTGCGTCGATTAACGTTGCGCAGGAAACCTTGGTCTTTCGGCGTGGGTGTTTTTCACACCCATTGTCGTTACTCATGTCAGCATTCGCACTTCTGATACCTCCAGCAAGCTTCTCAACTCACCTTCACAGGCTTACAGAACGCTCCTCTACCGCATCACTTGCGTGATACCCGTAGCTTCGGTGTATGGTTTGAGCCCCGTTACATCTTCCGCGCAGGCCGACTCGACTAGTGAGCTATTACGCTTTCTTTAAAGGGTGGCTGCTTCTAAGCCAACCTCCTAGCTGTCTAAGCCTTCCCACATCGTTTCCCACTTAACCATAACTTTGGGACCTTAGCTGACGGTCTGGGTTGTTTCCCTTTTCACGACGGACGTTAGCACCCGCCGTGTGTCTCCCATGCTCGGCACTTGTAGGTATTCGGAGTTTGCATCGGTTTGGTAAGTCGGGATGACCCCCTAGCCGAAACAGTGCTCTACCCCCTACAGTGATACATGAGGCGCTACCTAAATAGCTTTCGAGGAGAACCAGCTATCTCCGAGCTTGATTAGCCTTTCACTCCGATCCACAGGTCATCCGCTAACTTTTCAACGGTAGTCGGTTCGGTCCTCCAGTCAGTGTTACCTAACCTTCAACCTGCCCATGGATAGATCGCCCGGTTTCGGGTCTATTCCCAGCGACTAGACGCCCTATTAAGACTCGCTTTCGCTACGCCTCCCCTATTCGGTTAAGCTCGCCACTGAAAATAAGTCGCTGACCCATTATACAAAAGGTACGCAGTCACCCAACAAAGTGGGCTCCCACTGCTTGTACGCATACGGTTTCAGGATCTATTTCACTCCCCTCTCCGGGGTTCTTTTCGCCTTTCCCTCACGGTACTAGTTCACTATCGGTCAGTCAGTAGTATTTAGCCTTGGAGGATGGTCCCCCCATATTCAGACAAAGTTTCTCGTGCTCCGTCCTACTCGATTTCATGACTAAGAGACTTTCGCGTACAGGGCTATCACCCACTATGGCCGCACTTTCCAGAGCGTTCCGCTAATCTCAAAGCCACTTAAGGGCTAGTCCCCGTTCGCTCGCCACTACTAAGGGAATCTCGGTTGATTTCTTTTCCTCAGGGTACTTAGATGTTTCAGTTCCCCTGGTTCGCCTCTTGCACCTATGTATTCAGTACAAGATAACCATCTTATGATGGCTGGGTTCCCCCATTCAGACATCTCCGGATCAAAGTCTGTTTGCCGACTCCCCGAAGCTTTTCGCAGGCTACCACGTCTTTCATCGCCTCTGACTGCCAAGGCATCCACCGTATGCGCTTCTTCACTTGACCATATAACCCCAAGCAATCTGGTTATACTGTGAAGACGACATTCGCCGAAAATTCGCAAAACTCTTAAGAGTCACTCACAAATTTTACCTTAGCCTGATCCGTTACCAGTGAAAGTAACGTTCAGTCTATCTTTCTATCACATACCCAAATTTTTAAAGAACGATCTAATCAAAAGACTAGAAATCAGCATTCACCATCACAGCGATGGAATGCTCATTTCTAAGCTTTCAAACTTCAGAAGCAGTGGTGGTGGAGCCAAGCGGGATCGAACCGCTGACCTCCTGCGTGCAAGGCAGGCGCTCTCCCAGCTGAGCTATGGCCCCGTATTTCTACAGGTTTCCCACACAAAAATTGGTGGGTCTGGGCAGATTCGAACTGCCGACCTCACCCTTATCAGGGGTGCGCTCTAACCAACTGAGCTACAGACCCAATTTCGGGCTGCTTCTATCGTCTTCTTCAATGAATCAAGCAATTCGTGTGGGAACTTATGGAGCAGCTGATGTCGTCGATTAAGGAGGTGATCCAGCCGCAGGTTCCCCTACGGCTACCTTGTTACGACTTCACCCCAGTCATGAATCACACCGTGGTAACCGTCCTCCCGAAGGTTAGACTAGCTACTTCTGGTGCAACCCACTCCCATGGTGTGACGGGCGGTGTGTACAAGGCCCGGGAACGTATTCACCGCGACATTCTGATTCGCGATTACTAGCGATTCCGACTTCACGCAGTCGAGTTGCAGACTGCGATCCGGACTACGATCGGTTTTGTGGGATTAGCTCCACCTCGCGGCTTGGCAACCCTCTGTACCGACCATTGTAGCACGTGTGTAGCCCAGGCCGTAAGGGCCATGATGACTTGACGTCATCCCCACCTTCCTCCGGTTTGTCACCGGCAGTCTCCTTAGAGTGCCCACCATAACGTGCTGGTAACTAAGGACAAGGGTTGCGCTCGTTACGGGACTTAACCCAACATCTCACGACACGAGCTGACGACAGCCATGCAGCACCTGTCTCAATGCTCCCGAAGGCACCAATCCATCTCTGGAAAGTTCATTGGATGTCAAGGCCTGGTAAGGTTCTTCGCGTTGCTTCGAATTAAACCACATGCTCCACCGCTTGTGCGGGCCCCCGTCAATTCATTTGAGTTTTAACCTTGCGGCCGTACTCCCCAGGCGGTCAACTTAATGCGTTAGCTGCGCCACTAAGAGCTCAAGGCTCCCAACGGCTAGTTGACATCGTTTACGGCGTGGACTACCAGGGTATCTAATCCTGTTTGCTCCCCACGCTTTCGCACCTCAGTGTCAGTATCAGTCCAGGTGGTCGCCTTCGCCACTGGTGTTCCTTCCTATATCTACGCATTTCACCGCTACACAGGAAATTCCACCACCCTCTACCATACTCTAGCTTGCCAGTTTTGGATGCAGTTCCCAGGTTGAGCCCGGGGATTTCACATCCAACTTAACAAACCACCTACGCGCGCTTTACGCCCAGTAATTCCGATTAACGCTTGCACCCTCTGTATTACCGCGGCTGCTGGCACAGAGTTAGCCGGTGCTTATTCTGTCGGTAACGTCAAAATTGCAGAGTATTAATCTACAACCCTTCCTCCCAACTTAAAGTGCTTTACAATCCGAAGACCTTCTTCACACACGCGGCATGGCTGGATCAGGCTTTCGCCCATTGTCCAATATTCCCCACTGCTGCCTCCCGTAGGAGTCTGGACCGTGTCTCAGTTCCAGTGTGACTGATCATCCTCTCAGACCAGTTACGGATCGTCGCCTTGGTGAGCCATTACCTCACCAACTAGCTAATCCGACCTAGGCTCATCTGATAGCGCAAGGCCCGAAGGTCCCCTGCTTTCTCCCGTAGGACGTATGCGGTATTAGCGTTCCTTTCGAAACGTTGTCCCCCACTACCAGGCAGATTCCTAGGCATTACTCACCCGTCCGCCGCTGAATCAAGGAGCAAGCTCCTTTCATCCGCTCGACTTGCATGTGTTAGGCCTGCCGCCAGCGTTCAATCTGAGCCATGATCAAACTCTTCAGTTCAAACATCTTTGGGTTTTTAAGAAACCCTAAACTTGGCTCAGCAATCGTTGGTTACATCTTTGATTTCTCGCGGAGTAACTTGTGATGCTGATAATCTTGTTGACTATCAGTCTGACTCCACAAGCACCCACACGAATTGCTTGATTCAGTTGTTAAAGAGCGGCTGGTTAAGATCTTTCGTCTCAACCGAGGCGCGCATTCTACAGCAGCCTCATTTGCTGTCAAGTGATTATTTTCAGAAGTTTTCGAAGATTTCTTCAACAACTTCAACCACTTGCGCTTCCGATCTCTCGTTAGCGGGAGGCGAATTCTACAGCGTTACACGCTGCTGTCAACACCTCTTTTTCTCCGCTTTCGACCGAGAAGATCGAACCGTCAAAAGAGCCAAACATCTCTGCCCTTTCAACTCCTTCCAGGCTTCGATGAACTGAAGCAAGCCGCTGTCGAAAACTGCGTAACTCATTGAATATCAAGGAGTTTTCCGTTTCGACTGCGCCGGAAGTGGGGCGAATTATAGACCTCCTGAATCTGCCGTCAACCGTTAATTTCAGTTTTCTATCAATGCAGCGAAAAGGCCTGCTTATATATAGACGTAATGTCAGCGAATGCGCAGCATACTCTCCATCACCTGACAAAAATTCCGATGATGTCTCACAATGACAGTCCAACTTCCTGGATCTGCCCCCATGCCCGGCTCCCGAATACGCCCTACCCCAGCGCCCCTGCTCAATCCAGGCGAGACCGTGGTGCTGTTCGACGGCGTTTGCAAGCTGTGCAACGGCTGGGCGCGTTTTCTGATCCGCCACGACAACAAGCAACGGGTGCGCCTGGCGGCAGTGCAATCTCCAGAAGGTCAGGCATTGCTGGCATGGGCCGGTCTTCCGGTCGACGAGTTCGACACTATGGCGGTGATCCGCGACCAGCATTACTGGGTACGCTCGGATGCGTTCTTTGAAGTCATTGCACTACTGCCCGCTCGTTGGTCGCCCGTCAGGCTTCTGCGTGTTTTCCCACGAGCACTTAGAGATTGGGCCTACGACCGCGTCGCACTGAATCGCTATCGGATTTTCGGCAAGTACGACAACTGCCTGTTACCCAACCCCGATCACGAACGACGCTTTCTCAAGTCGCCGGTATGAATGCCCCGCTACAACATCAACTGCAGCCACTGCCCCGGCGTCATCTTCGTCACCATCATCAGCACGATCACGAACATCCCGAGAAACCCGCAAACGCCCATCCAGAACCACTGCCGATAAACAGCCCGGTAATCAGCATCAAGCCCAGCCCCACATTGCACCGCGTCCGCCGCCATCCCTTGCAAACGTTTCTGCAGCAACAGCACCGGCAACCAAAGCGAGCCCACTATAAAGAACAGGATCAGCGACATCAGCACCCAATCCTTGGTCAAGGGCAACCCGGAAAGCCTTGTCAGCCAATAACCCGTCGCGATCTGGATGAAGCCCGCCACCGTGGTGATCCAGGCGTCATAGCGCACGACCATTCTCGCCACATGCGCAATCACTTGCGGATTGGCCGTGCGACTGGCGGCGATCAGGTACAGATAGGAACCCATGCCGAAGCCGAAGAGGAAAATCGCAGCGATGACATGCACGTACTTCACGCTCAGATAAAGCATGCTCAACGCATCCCGCCAGAGAAAATCACGGCCAGGCCAAGATTCTGCGAATCGTTGATCGCTGCCATGTATTCGTCGACGCTGATCTCACCGACACAAGGACGGGCACCCGGTTCGGGCAAGTAACCTCGGGCGATCTTCGCGGCCAGAGCAACGGCAGCACAACTCGGGATCTCCGGCCCCCTGTCATTCAGCGCGGTCAGTTGCGCCGTCATCGACAACGGCTGGTCGTTCAAGCCGACACCTTGCACATCTATATACATCGCACTTTTGCCATCCCCGAAACGCTCAAACCATGTCCCCCAGCGATGCAACCGGGCCGCCCACACCCTGTGGTCACGCACCAGTCCTTTCCTCATCGCCAGTGCAAACAGATAATTGGCTACGCCGCCGAACTTGAGGCCCGCGCCAGCCTTGAAACTCAAAGTGTGAGCGCCAAACCGGCTGGCAAAGATGTCCATGTCCGGCACATCCACATTGGCCAGCGCGCGAGTGCCCAGGTTCTGCAGCTTGCGCAGGGTCAGGTCTTCCCAGCCCATCACTTCATGCACTTGACCATTGCGCAGTTGGCGGATCGGTTTGCCCGCATATGCCAGCACACCCTCGATCGTCGATAACCCCGGCATTTTCGCTGATGAGGAAATGCCGTGCTCGATCGAGTCGATGCGTTTGAAGTGATGGCGCTGCTCATCGATGATCGCCGAAGACAGCGTCGGCACCGAACTGCAACCACTGAGGATGGCGACACCGGCCTCTCTCGCCCGCGCATCGAGTATGCCGATGCCATTGACGAATGTCCGGCAATCCGCCAGATCGCAATAGTTGACGCCCGCCTCGATGCAACTCTCGGCCACCGCATAGGATTGCCCCTGAAACGGGCCTCCCGTGTGAACCACCATTTGAATATTCATCGCGCGCAGAGCCACGGCGAACCCGGCGCCCTTCGCATCACCACACCAGCGCTCGCAGGTCACCCCTAATTCAGCGACCTTGCGCTCCAGCTTCTGCGGATCGCGCCCCGAGATCGCCAGTTCGATGCCCGGCATATCGATCAGATGCCGACAAACGATACTGCCAAAGTTTCCATACCCGCCAACCACCAACACCCTGAGTGCCATCAACGCTTCCCTGAACGATTCATCTCAAATGGCAGATTTTGGCCGATAGCAGCCCCCCTACCGCCCCGAAAACAATGCCAACCGACAAGCCAAGCCAAAAAACACCGCCCCCAACACCTGATTCAACCGCCGTGCGATCCGTGCATTACTCGCCAGCTTGTTCCCAACCTTGCTGGCCAAAACAATCACCGCCCCATTCACCAGCAATCCGATCACATTCAGGATTGTCGCAAATACCAACATCTGCAGCACCAGCGAGCCCTTCCCTGGATCGACAAACTGCGGAAACAGCGCCAGCACAAACAGGGCCATTTTCGGATTGAGCAGATTGGTCACCAACCCTTGGCAGAAGATGCGCAACAGCGGTGTGGCTGGCAGGGTTTCGCTGGTGGCCAAAGATGATGCGGCGCTGGTGAAGGCTTTCCACGCCAGGAATGCCAGATAGGCGGCGCCGGCGAAGCGGATGATGTCGTAGGCGGCGGGCACGTTGGCGACCAGTTGCGACAATCCGAGGGCGGCTGCCAGTGCGTGGCAGTAGGTGCCGGCCTGAATGCCGGCGAGGGAGACGAAACCCGAGGCGCGGCCCTGACTCAGACTTCGGGAGGCGATCAGCAGCATGTCCGGGCCGGGGGTCAGGGCAAGCGCGAAACAGGCGCCGGCGAACAGGAGTGCTACGGAAAGGTCGATCATAAGGGCCTCGGCGTTTTTATTGTCTGGGTCGCCTTGCGGGCGAGTCGAGGCAGTTTACCGAACGGCAAAGCCCGTGACGAAGATCATGCGCAAAGTGCGATGTCGCGGCCATTTTAGATAGCGAATCGACTACCCTTCGCCACTGAGGTTTCACCTTTGAATGACTACACAGGGAATAACCATGTCGATCCATGCCGTGACCCTTCCTCGTTTCGCCCAGATGTTGCGCTCGCTGGCGGCCATCCTGTCCAAGAGCGAGGCTTTCGCCCTTGAGCGCGGCTACGACGCGCAAGTTCTGCTCGACGCACGTCTGGCGCCGGACATGCACAACCTCGCCACGCAGGTTCAATACACTTGCACTCAGGCTCAGGACGCCGTGCAGCGACTGACGCAACAACCGTTGACCAAGCTCACACCACCCGAAAACATGGCGGCGGCCAAGGCCTTGATCGACAGCACACTGGAGATGCTGGCGGCGGCGAATCCGGCGCAGATCGACGCCAGCGCGGACAAGAACATCGCCCTTGAACTGCAAAACGGCATCGCCTTCGACATGACCGGCCGCGAATACGCCGTGGACTGGGCGATGCCGCAGTTCTACTTTCACCTGATCACCGCGTACAACATCCTGCGCCACAACGGCGTGCCGCTGGGAAAGGCGGATTATGTGCAACACATGTTTGCGTATCTAAGGAAGTAAGTGCAGCGCGAGCTTCGGGTCAATCAGGATTGACCCGGAGTTCTTGCAGAAGCAACGCCAGTGACTCCACCGCACCGTGATGACTCTGCGTCGAACGCTGTGTATCCCATGACATGGCATCGTCCACACAGAAATCGCCAGCGCACTCCACGTTCAGGTCCTCATCCAGCAGGCCGAGCGGAATCCACACGTAAGGTGATCCGCGAAGCGGATTGGGCACGGTCGAGCCGCATTGTGCGCAGAAGTCATTCCTGTAGCCGCTGGGTTTGATCCAACTGTTGATAGAGTCCTGCCCTGCGTCCCAGCGAAAGTCCCGAGCGCTGACCAGCGTGGCGAGGTTGAACCCGACACCGGTTTGCTTGCGGCACAGTGAGCAGTGGCAGCGATAGAAAAAGCGCGGTTCCACTGTGAGGGAAAAGCGTACTGCAGCGCAAATACACTGCCCTGTTATCACGGATATCTCCTTTGGACGAGCGCTTGCACATCCATGCTGAAGTTTTTGCTGGCCAAAACAGCATTCTAATGCCCCGGATGAAAAACCAAAGTTTTCCGCTCTGCACTGCATCCGTTTCATCCCCTGCTCCGTATATTCAACACCCTCATTCGAAGGGTCGAAGAATCCAGGAGACGCACCATGCATACGCTCATTAAACGCCTTGCTGTCGCTTGCTTCACCCTGCTCTGCCTCGGCGCCGGATCCAGCTTTGCCACCGATACCGTGATGGTTGGCGGCGCGGCCATGTATCCGACCAAGACCATCGTCGAGAACGCAGTCAACTCCAAGGATCACACGACACTGGTCGCTGCGGTCAAGGCCGCCGGGCTGGTGGATACGCTCAACAGCAAGGGCCCGTTCACGGTCTTCGCCCCCACCAACGAAGCCTTCGCAAAACTGCCCGCTGGCACGGTCGATACATTGACCAAGCCTGAACACAAGGCGGATCTGACGAAGATCCTGACCTACCACGTCGTGGCCGGCACTCACACGGCCAAGCAGTTGATGGACGATGCCAAAATGCACGGCGGCAAAGTGATGCTGAAAACCGTCCAGGGCGAATCGCTGACCGTAATGTTGCACGACGGCAAGCTGTGGGTGCAGGACGCCAAAGGCGGCAAGGCAGCCATTACCATCGCTGACGTCATGCAATCCAATGGCGTGATTCACGTGATCGATACGGTGCTGATGCCGAATTGATTGGCTGACATTGGCGGGCTCGCGTGAGAGTTCCGCCAACGTCACGATTGAAATGACTTCCGACTCACGCCGAACGTTTTGCCACCCAACGCCGATATTGCCGAGTGCGAAACGCCATGGCGATCTGCTGCAAAATCAGCGCTCGCAACGGTGACACACTCGGATCAGGCTTTTTCGCTCGACTGAGTTTACCCAGCTGAAACTTCACCACCGCCATGTTCGCGAGGGCGGCGATAGCCTTGTTTTTCCAGGTGATCGGCGGCAATTGCGGCGCGTTGTCCTTGCCCTGCAGCCAGTCACGCGGCAGGTGGGGATCGATGGCCAATGCGGTACCGATACCGACCATGTCCACACCACTGTGCACGACGTTTTCGGCAACCGGACGACGGCGAATGCCGCCGGTGACCATCACCGGCATTTTGGCAACGGTCTGAAGGTCCCGGGCAAACTCGACGAAATAGGCCTCGCGAGCCAACGTGCGACCATCGCGCGCCTCACCCTGCATGGCCGGGACTTCGTAGCTGCCACCGGACAGTTCCACCAGATCCACGCCCAGATCGTTGAGCAGCTCAACCACTTTTTTCGCATCGTCAGCGGTGAATCCGCCGCGCTGGAAATCGGCGGAATTGAGTTTGACCGCCACCGCAAATTGCGCGGAAACCACGGCCCGGACTGCCTTGACGATCTCGACCAACAACCGCGCACGGTTCTGCAGAGAGCCGCCCCACTCGTCCGTCCTTTGGTTGGTCAGAGGCGAGAGAAACTGGCTCAACAGATAGCCGTGAGCGGCGTGGATTTCCACCCCGGTGAAGCCGGCCTGTTCACCCAGGCGTGCGGTATTGGCAAAGCGCTGGATGACGTCCTTGATCACACTGGTGGTCATGGCGTGGGGCGTGGCGAAACGCTTGGACAGTTTGCCCAGCTCCAGCGGCACCGCTGATGGCGCCCAGGTTTTCTGCCCGAGGTTGGACTGCATCTGGCGCCCCGGATGATTGATCTGCAACCAGAACTGCGCGCCGGCAGAACGGCCAATCCGCGCCCAGCGCTTGAACTTGTCGAGTTGCTGATCATCCTGCAGCACCACGCCGCCCGGCCCGGTCATGGCGCGGCCGTCGACCATCACGTTGCCGGTGATGATCAGCCCGGCACCGCCATCGGCCCACGCCTGATACAGACGCATCAGCTCTGCGGAGGGCGCCTGGTCGGCGTCCGCCATGTTTTCTTCCATGGCGGCTTTGGCGATGCGGTTCTTGATGGTCGAACCGTTGGGTAAGGTCAGGGCGTCGAACACATTCATGGGGCAGTCCTCAACTGGAGATGAGGCCACCATAAGATTGAAGTCAACTTTAAGGTCAATGACTTTTTTCAAGCTCATTCAATGTTGATTTCGCTCGACCCAGGCAAGTGCGTCACCAGATCCGCGCCCAACAACCGCGCAGGTGTGTAGGCACCGCCGGGCGGTGTTGTCTGCAACAGATAGCCGACCACCGCCAACGCAGCGTCGATCGTCAGGCTGTAAACGTTCGCGGTGTGCACGCGGGCGACTTTGCTTTCACCGCGAGCATTGCGCGCCTCGCCCCACACATAGGTGCCTTGGTCGGCACGTTTTGCCTGATCCGGGCCGGTCACGGTCTTGCCGATGCGCGCCTTGAGCAGCCGCTGCACAAACGACAGTCCCAGCAACGGACGAATCCAGTTGGCGAGCCTGGCGCCGCGAATCATCCCCGCCGAACCCGGTATGAACACCTCGATATTGGCGATGCCGGTGGTGTGCCAGGCGGTGGACACATCGCCCCAGGGGATGGTCATCGCCAGCTTCTCCCCGGCACCGAAATCGATACGCCGAACCCGATAGGCCAGCGGCACGGAAACGATCTTGCCGTCACGCCGGACCTTGCCGCCCTGCGCCAGGCCTTCGATTGAAGTCTTGGCAGTGCCGGGTGAAAAGCTCGAACGTGAATCGAAGCCCAGCGCCAGATGCGTCGCATCCGGCAGCGCGTCTTTCAGGGCGGCGGCAACGCAGTCGGTCGGAACTACATCGAAGCCGACGCCGGGGCAAATGACTGACCCCGCTGCCCGCGCCCGCTCATTCAGAGACTGCGCATGTTCGAATACGGCAATCTCGCCAGTGATGTCCAGATAGTGTGCGCTGGCTCGCAGGCAGGCTTCGATCATCGGCGCGGCGGTTGCGGAAAACGGCCCCGCGCAATGCAGAATCAAGCCGTGACCCTTGATCTGCGCCAGCAACCGCGCAGGGTCATCCAGACCGAACACCCGGGCTTCGAGACCCAGCTCCCGGGCCAACGCTTCGACCTTGTCGCGGCTACGTCCGGCCAACACCGGCCTGAGTCCACGCCTGACGGCATCGCGAGCGATCAGTTCGCCGGTATAGCCGTTGGCGCCATAAATCATCCATTTCATCGGTGTATCCGGTTGGTCTTGCTGACTCATGCGTGGCTCCTGAGTGGATTGATGATCGGCGTTATTGCCTTGCCCAATCAGCGTCAGACGCTAGCGTTAAAGTCAGGTTGAGGGTCAAGCAAAAGTCCGATGGCATCGACGCAAATTATTCGCAGCAGCGGGGGTTGACCTTAAAGTGAGGTTTAAGGTGAGCATGCGCCGACCTGCTTGCTCGATGGAGCCCGGATGATGCTCAAGACCCTTGTTTCCTCTGCCCTGCTATTGATAGGTGGTGCTTTCATGACGTTTGCAAATGCTCAGTCGGCGGCAATCAAGGATCGCCAGATTCTGGTGATCATGACCAATCACGCAAGCTATCCCTCTCGCACCGATACCACCGGGTTGTGGCTGACCGAGCTGACGCACTTCACCGATGTGGTGGAAGCCGCCGGCTACACCACCGTGTTTGCCAGCCCCAAGGGCGGCGCGGTGCCTCTGGACGAACGCAGTCTGGGCTGGTTGTACATGGACAAGGCTGCGCGGGAGCATTTGCAGTCGCCTGCGTTCCGCGCGCGACTGGCCAATACGCTGCCGATCGCCGAGGTCGATCCGTCCCGCTTCGGCGTCATCTATTTCACCGGAGGCCATGGCGTGATGTGGGACTTTCCCGACAACCCTGACCTGCGCCGTGTCGCCGAAACCATCTACAACCAGGGCGGCATCGTGTCGGCGGTGTGCCATGGCGTAGCGGGGCTGCTGGACCTGAAGGACAGCCAGGGCCAATTGATCATCAAGAACCGAAACATCACCGGTTTCTCTGACCGCGAAGAGCTGTTCTCGGGAATGAAAAGCCAAGTGCCCTTCTTCCTCGAGGACCGCTTGGTGAGCCAGGGCGCGCGCTACCGCAAGGGCTGGCTACCGTTCACTTCATTTGCCATTACCGATGGAAGGCTGGTGACCGGGCAGAACCCTCAATCGCCCAAAGCCGTAGCTGAAGCCGTGATGGCGGTGCTCAACGCCGACGAACGAACGCGCTGAATCTTTTTGTAGTGCCTACCCACCGGAGAAAGTCCGATTGAAACTCGCAAGCGCCGTTTTAACAGGATTGCTGATCACCACTTTTGCCAACGCTGCGTTGGCGGAGACACCTGAAATGCGCGACCTGACCGAGACCACCACCATCGATATTGCCGGCCATTCAGTACCCGTCGTCAAGGGTGGCCTCTATGACCGCTTTCGCTCCAATCCGCCGTTATCGGTAATTGCCGCCGAAGTCCCGGGCGTTGATTTGAGCTGGTTCAAGGGCCTCACGAAGCACAAGGTCGACATTGGCTTCGAGTCGTTTTCGCCAAACTTCTACTATCAGAACAGTCGTGTCACGGCGATCTACACGGCCGACCTCGAGCGACTCCGGGCGTTGATGCCGCGCGAAATACTGGCCACCGTGCAACCGCTGCAAGTCTGGCCAGGACGTGGCTTGATCGCGTTCACTGCGTACACCTACGAGCATTGCGATAACGACGCCTATAACGAAGTTGCCGTGTCGATCATCACCAACAAACCCGGCAGAGCCAACCTGGGACCGCTCACGTTGATTGGCCAATCGATGTCAGAAGACTTCTGGGGTTATGTGCTCAAGTTGCCGGTCAATACCGAGCTGGCGCGGGTGCGCGGAGTGGTCGGATACAACCTGCCGAAGTGGCTGACCGGGATTGATCGCAAAGAAAACGGGCAATCGGTGATCTATGAGATCAGCGACAGCCAGACCGGCAAACCGGACGTGTCCTTCACCGCGAAGAAGCTCGACAAACTGTCGCGCGATGAGGATATCGTCACCAGCAGTTTCACCAACCTCGATCACCAGGGCCAACTGGCCTATGGCTACGCGGTGTCGCGCCAGCTCAGCCACGGTTCCAGCCGGGATGCCGATGCCGCCACGCTGACGCTGGGCGACGGCAGCCTGTCGACCTACCTGCGCGACTTGAAGCTGGGGAAAATGCTCAAGTACGAATATGTCCCGGAGTTCCAGAGCGCACTTTACGCACCAAAGCCGCTCGCCACGCTGGTTGGCAATCGCTGAAAGCGGTAACGCCCGTCAGGCTCCGGCAGCCTGACGGGTGGTTCTTTTCCCGGCCGCACCGGCTGCCCGTTTGTCTGAAGCAGGCGTCCCGCCTTCTTCGCACAGCCGTTGGATCAGCCTCTGCGCATTGTCCGCACACGCCATCCCCGCAGGCTTGCCCTCGATCCCCTTGATGACCAGCAGCAGTTGCTCCTTGTTCTGCGCCAGCCGTTGCTGCAGGACTTCGATTTCTTCGACCTTTTGCTTCAAGCCACTGAGCAATTGGTCATGCTGCCAGCCACTCGCGTTCATCGGCATCAACTGACGGATCTCCTCCAGGGAGAAACCTGCCGCCTGCGCGCCGGTGATGATATGCAACACCCACTGTGTGTCGGGGGCGTAATCGCGATAGCCATTGGCTTTGCGCGCGACCGAAGTGATCAACCCGCTCGCTTCGTAGAAGCGGATACGCGAAGGCGCCAGCCCGCTGATTTTTGCCAGTTCACCAATTCTCATGTCGACTCCGCAAGCCCGTTAACCTTGAAGCTGACTTTAAACCTGAAAGCCGCCAGCGCCAACATGCCAGATCACGCCAGCAGCTCGGTAATCCACTGAACCTGCCGCGCAATGTCTTGCAGCTTCTCCTCGGGGACAGCCTGGCGCGCCTGTTTGAAGCTGTTCAGGGTCTTCTGTTTCTGCCGTAACGAGCGCTGCCATTTGGCGATGAATGCCGGGCTGCGTACTTGCATCAGCAATGGGCCAAAGTACAACTGTTCGGCGCTGTAGCTCAGCGGTGAACCGCACTCGGCGACGATGATTTCGTAGAAGAAACGGTTTTCCTGCAGCACTTCCTCGTCGAGGATGCGGTAGTCGTTGTCCATCAGCCATTGGCGCAAGGGTTGCTCGCCGCCGTTGGGTTGCAGGATCAGCCGTTCGTGCCCGCGCAGACGCGCTTTGCCGCTGTCGAGGATGTCGCGAATCGTCTCGCCGCCCATGCCGCAGAGGCTGATCGCGGTGATTTCGTCGTCCGGTTCGATCGCCGTCAGACCGCTGGCCAGACGCACGCTGATGTGCTGCTGCAGATCGTTGTCGCGCACCGTGCGCACCGCGGCATGGAACGGCGTCAGCGCCACCTCGCCGGCCACCGCCGCAACGATGGCGCCACGGCGCATCAGGGCCACCGGCAGATAGCCGTGATCCGAGCCAATATCCGCCAGCCGAGCGCCCGCCGGCACCTGCGCCGCCACCCGCTCCAGACGCATGGACAAAGTGTGTTCGTTCAACTGCCGCCCTCTTCCCCAGCCATCGCCGGCGCTGCTGGCCGGACAAGGGGCGCGACTCTAGCGGGCAACGTCGGGTAATTCAAATCCGGACGGGCGCGGTCTAGTCCGGATTCGGCCTGTCACTGCACAGGCGAGGCATCCGCTATCTTCTTTGCAACCGGCCTACTAATCTGCGCGCAGCCGTATCTCAAAACAACAAATGCACTCATGGAAGATCAACCTTGAAAACAGCTCTCGGCGCCCTGCTTCTGCTTGGCCTGTCCACCAGCGCACTCGCGGATTCGCGTCCCACCGGCTTTCACAGCACGACCCTGGCGGCGGGCGCAATCGAAGTGCTCGAGGAAGACGCACCGGGCGACGGCGTCATTTGCCGTGATGGCGACTCTGCGCGCCCACTGGAAGTGATCCAGCAGCAGGTGGTGGCGCTGATCAGCGATTTTCTGGCGACGTCGAAGCCATGATCGGGCGCGAGCAGCTTCACCGGCAAGGTTTTGCGCTGCTGCGCCGTGCGATCCCGGGGAAGTGGCTCGCCGACCTGCGCGCGGTATTCGATGCAAATGTGCAAGCATCAGAACACTGGCCGGTCCCGCGCGGTGCGGACTGGCGCCATTCGCTGCTGGATCTGGATGCAACCGTGCAAGCGGTGTGTCGCCTGCCGCAGGTACTGGCGGTGGCAGGTGAGCTGATTGGCGAACGCTTCTTCCTGTCCCAGGTCGAGGGTCGCGAACCGCTTGCCGGCGGCGGCCATCAGCAACTGCACCGCGACTTATCGATCCAGCGGCCCGGCGACATGGTCAACGCCATCGCCTTTTTCGACGACTACGGCCCCGCCAACGGCGCCACGCGCATCGTCCCGGGCAGCCACCGACCATCGCCACAACAACTCCCATTCGACCCCAACGACGAGACCGCCGTCGTGCAGCTTTCCGGTAACGCGGGGGACATTTTGCTGTTTGACGTTGATCTGCTCCACGCGGGCAGCCGCAACATGAATGGCGCACGTCGGCGCTCTATCCTGATCAACTATTGCGCGCAGGCGCTGTATACGACGCAGCTGGAAACGGCGAGCTTGCGCAGTGTGCGAATGGACACTCGTGAACTGTTTGATCCCGCAGCGCTGCAACAGACTCGCCAAAACGCTGCGAGCCGGTTTTAATGCGCGCCTGGCGGGCAGATGCCCAGCCCCTTCACCGAGAAGAAACATGAACCGTCAAAAGAAACTGCAGCAGTTGTTCAAGGAAAAGGCCAAAAAGGCCAGCGCCAAACTGGCGCCGAAAAAGCCCAAGTACATCAGCAAGGCTGACCGCGCGAAGATGGCGGCCGAAGCGGCGGCCGAGCCGGTTGAAACCAGCGAGAGCTGATCCCGCGCGCCAGGGTTCAATCACACTCGGTCGGCTGAGACAGGCAGTCGGCATGCCGAGGACCGGGGATATATTCAGGTTCTCGCATCCGGCGGCATATTCACTGGAGGTCAGCAGATGTCTGGAGCGGGTGGCGCTTTGAGTGCTGAATGGGAGCTTGCCACGGGATCGTTCATACGCGTTTTCCTCGAACGTAATAGACAGCTGCCACAACAAAGTCTCTGATGCACCCTGCCCAAACACCGATCAGCATGCACATCACCAGGTAACTGAAATATCGGTGAAAGTCCGAATAAGGTACTTTTTGCGAGGTCATCCCGACCAGTCCGAGTGTTATCAGGCTGACAAGCCAGTAACCCAGGCAGCGCAAGGCGAGATAGACAAGATCTTTCCCTCTGACTGTCGGCCCCCAGACACTGGCCGACTCACCCAACAATGCCGACCACACCAGATGAAACAGGCTTGCGTAGAAGTAGCTCACGCTCAGACGGGTTGCCACATCAACGCTGAGCCCCGGCGTAAACCAGGAATAAATACGGTTGAGGGCGTGCCCTGCCGGCTGCAATTCATTAATAAATGGATAGAGCGCAACGCCGCCTCCGAGAAAAATGATTACAAAAGCCATGCTCTTCATCCGTGTCCCTTCTGGCCATTTTCCTGGCCGGCATTTTTTTGCCGTGCCGAGCTCGTGCGCAGCAGTTTTTGCAGCGTAGACGCCCACAGCATAGTCAGCCCGGCTGCCTCTGGCGCCGTATGCGTATCTCCTACCGATCGCGCGTCCGTCATGTCCTCAAGGCGCTCGCGACAAACTGTGCCCGTAGACAGCCCGTAGCAGCGCAGAACAGTGGAAAAACGATACTGCCCTGCTAACCTCAGTTTCGGGTGGCGCGCCTGCGTACCCGGATCGCAAAGACAAATGTGCCATCCCATTCATGCAATTGCGGATCGTGAATGAAAGCTCGATGTCCCGAATGTGGCTATGTGACAAACAGCCCTCCGCCAACCCATAAGTGCCCTCAGTGCGACAATTTCTCCCATGACTGGCTTATTTACGACTGGGACAGCTTTGCTTCAATTCAGCGTCAGCATATTCGCTACAACCTGGTGATCATTGGCATAGTGCTGATCAGCCTTGTTACGACCATAAGCCTGGGACTGACCAGTGTGTTTCCGTGGATGATTGCCCTGTTCATCATCCCTGCCACGATCAGTTTGTTTTATTGTCGCAAGCGGCTTGCCAAGAAATCCGCATACAAAGGACATAAAGGCACGGCTATGTTTCCCTGGTTCTCTGGATTCGGGGGGCTCTGAACGAGCACGCAAGTCCCGCGTAGCTGCAACTCATCAGGGCGCCGACGGTCGCCATGATCGCCGTCATGACCGCAATCTTGCAGGCGAAGCGATCGCCTTGTGCATGGGCATGATGGGTGGTGTGCTCGATGTGTGCCCGTGGGGGCTGGGAACTTCGAACTCTTCAGGCATGGCTGTCGAACGTGGGTGAGCGACAAGCACTGGGCGGCCTTATGAGGACAACCACAGCGAAACACGCAAGCCACGCCGCCCCACTTCATCAACAAAACTCAAACCCACCCGAATCCCCGTGCGTTCGGCGATCGCCCTGACAATCGACAGCCCCAACCCGGACCCGGCCTCGCCGGTGCCCAGGCTGCGGTAAAACGGATCGAACACCAGCGCCTGTTCTTCGGCGCGGATGCCCGGCCCCGAGTCCTTGATTTCGATGCTCACGCCCTGCTCCGTCCGTTCGACGCTGAGGTCGACTCGTCCGCCCACCGGGGTATAGCGAATGGCGTTATCCACCAGGTTCTTGATCAGGATCAACAGGTCGAGTTCGTTGATGACGACCTGCACGTCGTCGATGCTTTCCACGCCGATATCGATGTCTTTGTTCTCTGCCAGTGGCAGCAGGTCTTCCAGCACTCGGCGAAACACGGCATGCACCGACACAGCGGACTCGGCGCGTTGCGCGATTGATTGCGCGGCGGCCAGGGCCAGCAATTGTTCGATCAGCTTGCGACTGCGCTCGATGCCCTGAGCCAGTGGCAGAAAGTTCTGCCGGGTGTCAGCCGACATGGTCGCAGCGGCCAATCGCTCAGCCTGCAACGACAGCGCGGTCATCGGCGAGCGCAGTTCATGGGCGGCATCGGCGATAAACCGTCGTTGCGCCTCCATGGCCTGCGCCACACGTTTGAGCAATCGATTGATCGCCACAACGAAGGGCCGGATCTCGCTCGGCAGGTGCTGTTCATCGATCGGATGCAGTGCCTGCTGGTCACGCTGATCGATTTCCGCCGCAAGCGTCGCGATCGGGCGAAACAGCTTGCGCACCAGATCCCCCACCACCAACAGCAGCACCGGAAACAGGATCAGAAACGGCAGCAGACTGCGCCAGGCGCTTTCCCGCGCCTCCTTGTCGCGCACGTCGGCTTCCTGCGCGACCGCGATGCGTTCGCCTGCCGAGGTGGTTCTGACCAGTACACGATAGTGTTCACCGGCAATGTTCTGCGTCGACAAACCATCGGCCAGGGTCAGGGGAAAGGGCAACGGGATGCTCGCGTCATCAGTGCCGACGGCTTTGCTGCTGTCAGCCAGGTATTGCACGGTGATCCGCGAGTCTTCGTCATCGCCAACGACCTGCGCGGCAGCGGGATAACCCAGGGTCATGTGCTGCCGATCAAACAGCAGCGCCACCTGACGCAGGCTTTCGTCCTGCATTTCGTGCGCTTCATCGAGTGCCGAGATAAACGCGAATGCACCGGCGAGCAAGGCGACGACAAGAATTGCCAGGGAAAGCGTGATGGAAAGCCGTGACTGCACCGAGTCGCTCAAACGCCCTTTGAAACCATCCATCCCATCCCCCTGACATTCCTGATGACATGGTTGCCCAGTTTGCGCCGCAGCGAATGGATCAAAAACTCCACCGCGTTGCTTTCCACTTCGTTGCCCCAACCGTAAATCCGGTCCTCAAGTTCGCTGCGCGAGAGAATCGCCCCCGGGCGAATCAACAACGCCTGCAACAGCGCAAACTCGCGGCTGGAAAGCTGCACTTCGGCGACTTGCGCGGTAGAGGCTTGCTTCGAGACCAGGTTTAACGACACCTCGCCGTTGTCCAGCAACGATTGCGCGTTACCGCCGCGCCGGCGCAATACCGCGCGCATGCGTGCCAGCAACTCGGCCATGGCGAAGGGTTTGAGCAGGAAGTCATCCGCGCCGCCATCGAGGCCGCGCAGCCGGTCATCGAGGCCATCGCGGGCGGTGATAATCAGCAATGGCACGGGGTTGTTGCGCGCACGAATGGCATCCAGCACATCGAGCCCGTCCTTGCCGGGCAGGCCGAGGTCGAGCAACACCAGGTCGTAGGTCTGGGTGTCCAGCGCCGCCAGTGCGGTGAGGCCGTTTTTCACCCAGTCGGTGGCGTAGCTCGCTTCCTTGAGCGCCGCCTCGATGGCTTCGCCAATCATCAGGTCATCTTCGACCAGCAGAATCCGCATGCAGCGCTCCGACAGAAAAAGGCGCGACGGTCATGGCCATCGCGCCTGTATTGAAGCACTTGCACCGGCGTTTGTCCGCCGCCGGTTCAGCGCTGCGATCACTGCTTGCCGTTCATCGAATCGAAAGCCTTGAGCAGGTCGTCCATGGCCGCCTTGCAGTCAGCCTGCTTCGGCGAGTTGGCGCGCAGGGCATCCAGCGCGCGGTCAATGGCCTTGTCCAGTACATGCCAGTCGGCAGCGGCACGCGGCTTGATGCCGGCTTCGGCAGAGTCCCAGGAGGTCTCCAGATCCTTGATCCGGGTCTTGGCGCCGAGCAGGTCGTTTTTCTCGACCCGCGCGCTGACGTCGGCGGCGATGTTGCGGAACTCGCTCAGGTCACCCAGCTTCGAGCCCGATTGCGGCGGCGCGCTCAAAGAGCTGGTCGGCGTGCCGGCAGCGGGCTTGTCGGCGGGTTTCGAGCAGCCGGCGAGGCTACCGAGCAGTACCAGAGACGAGATGATCGCGACGTGGCGAAAAGCCGTTTTGAAGGCGTGCATATTGATTCCTTGATGGGTATCCAAACGTTTATTGAGTGAGGGTTTTGCGATTGCCAAGGCTGATCTGCGCGACCGCCACCAACAGCACGATGACGCTGAGGAAGATCGCACTGGTCCAGGCGGCGCCCATGCCCAGGCCACCGTAGGTCTTGGCCTGAGTCAGCAAGTCACCGAGAGAGGCGCCGAACGGACGGGTGAGGATGTAGGCGAACCAGAAGGTCAGCACCACGTTGGCCCCCATCCGCCAAGCCAGCAGCGTCGCCGCAATCAGCGCACCGAATATCACCGCACCGACGGTGAAGCCCAGCCCCAGCGCTTCCGTTGCCAGGTCCCCGGCAGCAGTGCCCAGGGCGAAGGTGCACAGCACCGTGGACCAGTAGAAAAGCTCGCGTCGCGGCGTGTTGATTTCGCGGATCGACAGGTTGTCCTCCACCGTGAACCAGATCAGGAAATTCACGGCCAGCAACACCGAGAACACCGCGGTGCTGACGTACAGGCTGATGTCGAGCATGTCGGTCATGATGTCGGTGATCTGCGTGCCGACGATGCTCACCAGCACCACGGTTAACCAATAGATCCAGGGCGTATACGCGGTTTTACGCATTTGAAAGAACAGCGCGCACCCGAGTAACAGCGCCATGCCGATGCTGGTCCAGCCAGCGCCGAAACCGGCATCCACCGCAAGGAAGTCGGCGCCGGTTTCACCCACGGTCGTCGAGAGAATCTTGATCACCCAGAAGGCCAGTGTCACTTCGGGGACTTTGTTAAGCCATCCGGCTTTTGCGGGATTCATGTGTGGATCGCCTCTCCTGTCCAGCGCTGAACTTGCGCTGAGGGGAAGATACGAGCCAATACTTAGCTGAGACTGAGGGCGTACACGACGCGACCGATTCACCGTCCCGCCCTGCTCCCCGGAAATTTTCCGCCGTGCCCGGTTCGATCACCTAACCTCATAGATTGTGTGATCAACGAGAACCGGCCACTCTCATGCGCAACACATTGAAGTCTTTGTTTTTTTTCGCGCTGCTCCTGCTCGCTGCGGGCAGTTCGTTGGTGTGGGGGGCGGATTTGCCGGCGCCCTCGGCGACCACTGCTGCGCCGCTGGTGGAGGTCTCGCAAAGTGATCTGCAAGCCCTGCAACTGCGCCTCGACGGGCTGAAGCAGCAGATTTCCGCTGCCAACAACTACAACCAGCTCGAAGGTCCGCAAGATCGGGTGCAGACCTTTATTCTGGATGTCGATCGGTTGTCGGCATCGTTGTTGCCGCAGCAGGCGCAACTGGCGGTGCAACTGGGGGTGCTCGGCGCGGCGCCGGATACGCAGATTGCCGCCGAACAGGCGGAAATCGCCGCGCAAAGGGCATTGCTCAGCGAGCAGAAAAACAAGGTCGATGCCACGCTCAAAAGCCTTGCCGCGCTCAAACAAAGCGCCGCCGAGCTGATCACGCAAATCGCCGGCATCCGCCGCACACTGCTCGAAAGCGAACTGACGCTGCGCACCGACAGCATCCTGAGCCCGGCCTTCTGGTCGCCATTGGTGGCGCCGGAGCCGGACGATCGCCAGCGCCTGAAGTTTTTCATCGATCAGGTCAGCGTCACCTGGGCCACAGTCTGGGCACCGGGACAGCGCTTTTTCACCTGCGTGCTGGTGCTGCTCGCTCTGGTTTTCTGGACGCTCGGCCGCCGACTCGCCGAGCGCGGGCTGACCTGGCTGTGCATCCACCGCATGCCGGAGGGGCGCCTGCGCCGCAGCGCGCTGGCGTTCGCCTCGGCGCTGGCGACCCTTGGCACCACGGCCATCGCCCTGCATCTGCTGTTCTACGCCTGCACCCGTCACGAACCGCTGACGCCCATGCTGCAGACTTTTTCCGAGGAGTTTGAAAAAGCCGTTTACGCCTGCGTCCTGATCACCGCGCTGAGCCGCGCGTTGCTGTCGACCCAGCATCCTTCATGGCGGCTGCCGGCGATGGCCGACTCAGTGGCACTGGCGCTCCAGCCCTATCCACGGATTCTCGCCGCCACCCTGCTGGTGCTGGTGACCCTGGTGCAAGTCAGCAACGCCACCGGCATGAGCAGCCAGATCGTGATCGCCCAGCGCGGAGTGATCGCCATCGTGGTGATCGTGATTCTGGTGCCGCTGCTGTGGCGCGTCGGCAAAGTGCGCAAGGCGCTGATCAGCGCCAATGAACCGGAGACCGGCAGCACGTTTGCCGGGGCGATCTACAGCATTGCCACGGTGTGCATGTGCATATCGGCGCTAGCCTTGCTCACCGGCTACGTGTCGCTGGCCCGCTTCGTCACCTATGAATTGGTCTGGGCCTATATCGTGCTGGCCGGGTTCTATCTGCTGGTTCAAGTGGTCAAGGACGCCTGCGAATACCTGTTCTCGCCGCGCTACTCGGCCGGCAAGACCCTCAAGCAGACTCTGGGCATGGGCGACCGGCGGCTGGAGCAGATTTCGATTGTACTGTCCGGTGCCAGCCGCGCCGGGCTGTTGCTGCTGGCGGTGATCACCCTGTTCGTCGGCGGCATCGGCACCACGTTCGGGCAACTGACCAGCAACGTCATGGGCATTCTCGGTGGCGCCGGGTTGCGCAAGCTGAACATCGTCCCGGCGCATCTGATCAATGCCGTGCTGGCGTTGCTGATCGGCATCTACCTGATCCGCGCTTTGCGCCGTTGGCTCGACAATGAATTCCTGCCCAAGACCGACATGGATCCGGGCATGTGCGCGTCGTTGAGCACACTCTTTTCCAACATTGGTTATGCCACGGTCATCCTCCTGACCTTATCGTCGCTGGGCGTGCGCTGGACCAATCTGGCGTGGATCGTCAGTGCGCTCTCGGTGGGGATCGGTTTCGGTTTGCAGGAGATCGTCAAGAACTTCGTCTCCGGGCTGATCCTGCTCACCGAACGGCCGGTCAAGGTCGGCGACCTGATCAGCATCAGCGGCGTCGAAGGCGATATCCGCCGGATCAACGTGCGCGCCACGGAAATCCAGCTCAGCGACCGCTCCATCGTGATCGTGCCCAACTCGCAACTGATCTCGCAGAACCTGCGCAACGTCACCCTCGGCGGCAGCGCCCAGGGGGTGGCAAGCCTGGAGCTGATGTTCCCGCTGGACATCGACCCCGAACAGGTCAAGGAACTGCTGCTGAACACCTACCGGGAAAACGAAAACATCCTCGACAAACCGGCGTCGTACGTGCGCTTCAGCAAGCTGTCGCCCGATGGCATCACCTTGACAGTAACCGGCTACGTCGGCAGCCCACGGATCGTCGGCGGGACCAAGAGTGATCTGCTGTTCGAGATTCTCAAGCGGCTGGGGGATGCGGGGATTGCGTTGGCGAAACCCGCCGCCACGCCGTAGCAGACCAGCCCCTGTGGAAGGTGACTTGCCAGCGACGGCGGTGGGTCAGTCTGAAGTGATGGCGGCTGACACGGCCCCATCGCTGGCAAGCCAGCTCCCACAGGGGTTTGCGGTTAACGCAAATGTGCCGGCTGGCCTAAAGCATTGTAGGAGTGAGCCTGCTCGCGATGGCGGTGGTTCAGTCACAGCGGGGGGGACTGACACGCCCCCTTCGCGAGCAGGCTCACTCCTACAGGGTTCTGCGGTGGGCGCGGAGTTGGCGACTGGCCGAGATCATTGTGGGAGATTCTCAAGCGGCTGGGGGATGCGGGGATTGCGTTGGCGAAACCCGCCGCCACGCCGTAGCAGACCAGCCCCTGTGGAAGGTGACTTGCCAGCGACGGCGGTGGGTCAGTCTGAAGTGATGGCGGCTGACACGGCCCCATCGCTGGCAAGCCAGCTCCCACAGGGGTTTGCGGTTAACGCAAATGTGCCGGCTGGCCTAAAGCATTGTAGGAGTGAGCCTGCTCGCGATGGCGGTGGTTCAGTCACAGCGGGGGGGACTGACACGCCCCCTTCGCGAGCAGGCTCACTCCTACAGGGTTCTGCGGTGGGCGCGGAGTTGGCGACTGGCCGAGATCATTGTGGGAGATTCTCAAGCGGCTGGGGGATGCGGGGATTGCGTTGGCGAAACCCGCCGCCACGCCGTAGCAGACCAGCCCCTGTGGAAGGTGACTTGCCAGCGACGGCGGTGGGTCAGTCTGAAGTGATGGCGGCTGACACGGCCCCATCGCTGGCAAGCCAGCTCCCACAGGGGTTTGCGGTTAACGCAAATGTGCCGGCTGGCCTAAAGCATTGTAGGAGTGAGCCTGCTCGCGATGGCGGTGGTTCAGTCACAGCGGGGGGGACTGACACGCCCCCTTCGCGAGCAGGCTCACTCCTACAGGGTTCTGCGGTGGGCGCGGAGTTGGCGACTGGCCGAGATCATTGTGGGAGATTCTCAAGCGGCTGGGGGATGCGGGGATTGCGTTGGCGAAACCCGCCGCCACGCCGTAGCAGACCAGCCCCTGTGGAAGGTGACTTGCCAGCGACGGCGGTGGGTCAGTCTGAAGTGATGGCGGCTGACACGGCCCCATCGCTGGCAAGCCAGCTCCCACAGGGGTTTGCGGTTAACGCAAATGTGCCGGCTGGCCTAAAGCATTGTAGGAGTGAGCCTGCTCGCGATGGCGGTGGTTCAGTCACAGCGGGGGTGACTGACACGCCCCCTTCGCGAGCAGGCTCACTCCTACAGGGTTCTGCGGTGGGCGCGGAGTTGGCGACTGGCCGAGATCATTGTGGGAGCTGGCTTGCCAGCGATGGCGGTGGGTCAGTCAACGTGATGGTGGCGCGAAGAGCCTCAGGCCGGCGCCCAGCGCCGATGCAGCCAGCGCGCCAACGCATCCAGCGCAAAGCCCAGCACACCGATCAGCAGCACCATCGCCATCAGCTCCGAATACGCCAGTCGATCTCGCGTATCGAGAATGAAGTAGCCCAGCCCCGCGCTGACCCCGAGCATTTCGCACGGCACCAGCACGATCCACAGAATGCCGATCGACAGCCGCACGCCGGTCAGCACATGGCCGAGCACGCCGGGCAGAATCACTTTGCGCAGGGTTTCCCAACGGGTGGCACTGAGGCTGCGACTGAGTTGCAGCCAGCGCGGGTCGAGTTGGCGCACGCCGGCCACGGTGTTGAGCAGGATCGGCCACACCGCAGCGAAGGTCAGCAGAAAATAGATCGGCTGATCGCCAACGCCCAGCAGCATCACCACCACCGGCATCCACGACAACGGCGAGATCATCCGCAGAAACTGAAACGCCGGCGTGGTCGCCGCCTCCAGATGCCGGTAGCTGCCGATCATCAGGCCCAGCGGCACGCCGATCAGCAATGCCAGCAGCAGGCCGACCACAATCCGTTTCAGGCTGACCAGCACATGCTCGTACAGCTCCGGGCGCAACAGCAGTTCGCCGAGGCTGCCCAGGGTTGCCTCGGGTGAAAAGCGCAGCGCCAGGCTGTCATTGCCTCCGAACACGTGTACGCCCAGCCACCACAGCAGCAACAGGCACAACAGCCCTGCTACGCCCAACAAACCGTGCACGGTCGATGAAGATCGCTGACGCATCAGAGGCTGAACTCCTCGCTGCGTTCGAAGCTTTCCGGCAAGCCGAAAGTCTGCATGCCGCCCACCGCCGCGATGGCATTGCGCACGAAGCGGTCATCCACCAGATCTTTAGCGGTTTGCTGCGGATCGAGGCCGGCGAGGAAACCCTTGTCGCCCTCGATCAGCGTGTCCTTCAGACGCTTGACCAGCTCTTCGGTGTAGCTGGGAAATGGATACGGCTGAAAGTCGATGCGCTGCTCGTCCCAATGGCTGTGCTGGATCGCGCCGCTGGCCATATACTGCTCGCGGTCGCTGGTGGCCGGCGCCAACACCCGGTCGAGCACCGGTTGCGCGTGCGGCGTGTAGCGATTTTCGCCGTCCTTGGACAGCAGTTTCGCCGCCTCGGCGCGGTTGTCGCGGGTCCAGACCTGCGCCTTGACGATCGCGTTGACCACTTTCTGCGACCACTCGGGACGGTTGTTCAGATCCTGCTCATGCATGAACACCACGCAGCAGGCGTGATTGCGCCAGACGTCGCCGGTAAAGCGCTGCACGCGGCCAACCTTGAGTTCCTCAGCCAGGGCGTTGAACGGCTCGGCAACGATGTAGCCGGCGATGCGTTTGCTCGCCAGGGCGGGCGGCATGTCCGAAGGCGGCAGCACCAGCAGATTGACTTCGTTCGGCGCCAACGCGGCGCTCGCGGATTTGCTCACCGGCACCAGACCGTGATCGCGAAACAGCTGCTGCACCACCACGTTATGAATCGAATACCAGAACGGAATCGCCACCGATTGCCCGCCGAGTTGCTTGACCTCGGTGATGCCCGACGCCACGGTCAGGCCGGAGCCGCCGACGTGGTTCCACGCCACGACCTTGGCCGGTACCTTGCTGCCGTAACGCGCCCACACGGTCATCGGCGACAGCAGGTGAATCACGTTGACCTGCCCGGAAATGAACGCCTCGATCACCTGCGCCCAACTGCGCAGCAGCACCGGGCGCTCGGCCTGAATCCCTTCGGCTTCGAACAGGCCGTTGTTGTGCGCGACCAGCAACGGCGTGGCGTCGGTGATCGGCAGATAACCGATGCGCACTGGCGCGTTCGGCTCGGACGCGGCGCGGGCGTTGAGGCTGTTGAGCAACGGCAACGCGCCGCCAGCGGTCAGCAGCGCGCTGAGTTTGAGGAAGTCACGACGTGTGTGAGTGAAGTCATCCAGGCACATGGTCAATCTCCGACGTAGCGGGCACAGGTTGAATGAGGGGGTTGCGGCTCGCCCGCCGAAGGGTTTTGAGGATGTCGATGCGCAGCGCGCCCAGTTCCTCGACCAGCTCGGCACGCGGCTGAGGCAGGTCGATGCGCCACTCGCCGAGGATGTGCGCCGGGCTGTTACCCAGTAGCAGAATCCGCTCGGAGAGCAGCAGGGCTTCGTCGATGTCGTGGGTGATCAACACGGCCGCGGTGTGGTGCTCGGCGATCAATAGCAGGAGCAACTGCTGCATGTCGGCGCGGGTGATTTCATCCAGCGCGCCGAACGGTTCATCGAGCAACAGCACCTGCGGCTGACGGGCCAGACAACGGGCCAACGCGGTGCGTTGGGCCATGCCGCCGGACAATTGCGCCGGATGCTGCGAGCGCGCATGTTCGAGGCCGACCGCAGCAATCGCGTGGTCGATCCGCGCCTTGCGCTGCTCGGCCGTCAGGTGCGGCTGGCGGGCGAAGTCGAGGCCGAAGGCGACGTTCTTTTCCAGGGTCAGCCACGGCAACAGGCTCGGGTCCTGAAACGCCACCGCCACCCGTGGATGCGCGCCGGTCAGTGGCTCGCCAAGCAGGCTCACCCGGCCCTGTTGCGGCGCCTGCAAACCGGCCAGCACCCGTAGCAGGCTGGACTTGCCGACACCGCTGGGGCCAAGAATCGTCACCACTTCACCGGGCTGCAATTGCAGGTCGAAGTGTTCCAGCACGGTGTGCCAGCCCTGCTCTCGCGGGTAGCCGAGGCTGATGCCCTGCGCTTCCAGCAACGCTGCGGTCATGCCGTCGCTTCCCGTTTCTGCCGCTGCAATTCGGCGCGCAGTTGCACCAGGCTCGGGGTGACGATCGGCACGAACGCCGACTCGCGCCAGCGCCGGGCGAAACCGCTGCCGTGCTCGGTCAGGTAGGCTTTGCCACCGCTGGATTGCAGTTCCAGTTGCACGGCGTTGGCGGCGGATTCGGCCAGCGCGATGCGGATCTGGAACAACGCGCCCGGCTGGGAGAGGAAGCGCCCGTCGTGCAGGCCTTGCTTGAGCGCGTCGACGGTCTGCGCCAGTTGCTCGCGCTGCTCCTGCAACGGCTCCAGCAGGATCGAACGACCGTCCTGCAAATGCCCTTCGACCTCGGCCAGCGCCCGTCGCGCCAGACCAATCGCCATGCCGCATTGCAAGCCGAGAAACGCCGGGCGCACTGCTGGCAGAAACTTGCGCGCGTCGTCATGCAGCAGCCATTCGCGTCCGACCGCCACTTGCGTGAAATCGATCGCAGCGGTGTTGCTCGATTGCAGCCCCATCAGTTGCAGATCGGCGGAACGTTTTACGCCGGCAGCGTCATCGGCGATCGCCAGCACGAACGGTGAACCGCCCTCCTCGTGCTCGATTGCAGCCGCGACCACAAAACCGCTTTTGCGCAGATTGGTCACCCAGTGCAGGCGCCCGTTCAAGGTCCAGCCATCGGCGGAGTTGGCGGCGCGCACTTGCAGTGCCTCGATGCCGGACAGGTACTTCATCGCGTTGGACAAACCGGTGGCCCCGGCCAGTTCGCCGCTGAGCAACGCCGGCAGCAGTTTTTCCCTCAGCGCAGCGTTGGGGCTGTGCAGCAGGTATTCGATAAAGGCCCGTTGGCCCCAGAACACAAACGCCGCCGCCAATGAATGGCTGGCGACGTTCGCCAGCACTTCCACCGCATCGCTGACGTGGCCACCGCTGCCGCCCAGTACCGGGCTGATACCGACCCGCAGCACCCCGGCCTGCGCCAGTTGCGTCAAAACCTGCTGCGGATCGCCGTCGCCCGCATCCAGTGCCTGAGCGTTGTGTTCCAGCCATTGAATCAATGCCGCATTGAGCATTTGGTATTTCTCCATTTACGCAGCAGCATCAACCATAGACGACGCTGCCGGAACCGCCGACCGATTACGCGCGATACGCTGCCAGCTCAGGGTTGAGCGGCGTGTCGGCAAACACGTTGGCGAAGTTGCACAGGGTCGCCAGGCTGATGCCGAGGATCACTTCCAGGGCATTGCCTTCGGTGTAGCCGGCGGCCTTGAACTGGTTGAAGGTCTGATCGCTGACCTTGCCCCGGGTAGCAATCACCTCGCGGGCAAACGCGGCCAGGGTTTCCAGTTTTTCCACGGGCACAGTGGCTTTCTCACGCAGCGCACTGACCACTTCCGGCGGCAGTTTGGCCTTATTCAGCGCCACGGCGGTATGACCTGCGACACAGAAATCGCAACCATGGTTGGTCGCGGCAATCAGTTGCACCACTTCGCGCTCGGCCAGGCTGAGTTCGGACTTGCCATTGAGCGCCGATACCGTAACGTAGGTTTCCAGCGCGGCCGGGGCATTGGCCAGCACGGCCAACAGGTTCGGAATGAATCCGGAGTTTTTCTGCGCATTTTCCAGGAACGGTCTGGCGGCTTCGGGAGCGCTTTGCACGGTGTGTAGAGTGACGCGCGACATGGAGTGGACTCCTGCTGTTGAGTGTCCGGCCAGTCTGTTGGTTATAAAAATTTCGATCCATATTCTAAAGTAGCGATTACTTGCTCCTGAGTGTTTCCATTAGATGATTTCGTCCAGCCCCTTGGTTGATTGGTTATTAGAAAGTCTCGAACTTGATGCCAGCCTGTTTCACGTCGGCCGCTATTGCGGTGGCTGGCATGCGAGCACGCACGGACTTGCGCGCGCCAGTTTTCATCTGATCGTGCAGGGCCGCTGCTGGCTGCACATTGACGGGCAGGAGCAGTCGATAGCGTTGAACGCTGGAGATGCGGTGTTTCTGCTGCGCGATCTGAACTACCGCCTCTCCAGCGCCGAAGAGCCGGCCCTCGCCCAGACGCTGCCGCGCAGGGCCATGACCGCGCTCGACAGTCAGGCGCAGGACGGTGTCGGCCTGGTCTGCGGCTTCTTTCATTTCAAGTCGGGATTGTCATCGCTGATCATCGAAGGCTTGCCGGACTGGATCATCCTGCGCGCGGGCGATCCTTCTTCGAGCGCGGCGCGAGCCTTGTTCGAGTTGATCCTGCAAGAGTGCGAGCGCCTCCCGGCGCCTTCCTCGGCGCTGCTCGAACGCTTGAGTCATCTGCTGTTCCTGTACGTGTTGCGCCAACAGATGGCCGACAACCAGAGCCTCGGCGGCCTCGTGGCTTTGGCGCGCAATCCGCAGTTCGCGCCGTTGCTGGACCAGTTGATCGAACAGCCGCAATTGCCGTGGTCGCTGGAGAGCATGGCGGCGAGTATCGGCCTGTCGCGCTCGGCGTTTTTCAAACGCTTCAACGAACTGGCCGGGCAATCGCCGGGGCAGGTATTGCTGGCGTTGCGCATTCGGCATGCCTGCCAGTTGTTGCGGGCCAATCACACGGTGGAACAGGTTTGCGCGGCGGTGGGCTATCAGTCGATAGCTGCGTTTACCCGGGCGTTCGCCAAGTCGGTGGGGGTGCAACCGGGGGCTTATCGCAAGCAGCATGAGGGGCGCTGAGCGACGCGTTAATATGCCGTCGCTGCTGGAAAGCACCGAGAGAAACTGTGGGAGCGAGCTTGCTCGCGAAAGCGTCGGCACAGGCAAAATCTCCAGCGACTGATACACCGCTATCGCGGGCAAGCCCGCTCCCACAGTGAATGGTGTCGATCAGCGGATCTGTGTACTCCGCAAAAACCTGTGGGAGCTGGCTTGCCAGCGATGGTGTTGGTGCATCCAGCATCTTTATTGACTGAACCGGCGCTATCGCGGGCAAGCCCGGCTCCCACAGGGGAGATGTGTGGATCACGGGATTTGTGCACGCCACGAGACCTGTGGGAGCCGGGCTTGCCCGCGAAGGCGGCGGTACATTTGGCATCCTGGCTTGGTTCGTTCCTTATTCCACTAATCAACCACAAAACCATTTTTTAATCTTTTATCGCTATTAACATCGCCTTCTATAATTGCGCCCTGTACTCAACTCATAAAAAAGGATGCTCCATGCAAAGACGCCTGTTACTGGCAGCGCTATTCGTCGCTATCGCCGGTTGTGCCAGCCCGCCGCCTGCCGCCGTTCACACCCATGACCCCGCCAGTTCGACCCTGCAAGGCGATGCCACGCGTCCGGCGCAGGCGCAGTGGATTCGTACTGAGTTGTACTTTTCGGTAGGCACGGTGGATGGCAAGGAAGGCGCGGTCAGCCCGACGCGCTGGCGCGAGTTTCTCGACAAGGAAGTGACGTCGCGGTTTCCCGACGGCTTCACCGTGTTCGATGCCTATGGGCAGTGGCGTGATCATGGGGCGAAGGAGCCGGAGCGGTTGAGCACCAAGGTCATCGTGATCCTCCACGAGAACAATCCGCAGAACGCCACCAACATCGAGGCGATTCGACTGGCGTACAAACGCATTACCGGAGACCTGTCGGTACTGCGCCTTTCGCAACCGGCCGACGTTTCGTTTTAATCGCTGATCTGCCCCAGAGCTTGCCGAGGCGTCGACGCCACGCGGCTCAATCCCGCCAACAGCAGCGCGCCCACCAGCAACACGCCAATCCCCAGAAACGCGCCCCAGCCCACTACCGTCACGCTCGAATAGAGCATGTACAGGCACAGGCCAAAAAACAGCAGCGGCACCAGCGGATACAACGGCACCCGGACCGGCCTCGGCACATCGGGAAAACGCCGCCGCAGAATGATCAGCGCCAGGCTGCTGAAACTCAGAAACAACCAGTACACCGGGGTCAGGTACTCGACCATGGTGTTGAATCCGCTCTGGGTAAAACTGCCGAACAACACCAGCAACAACGCCACCGCGCCCTCGGCCAGCAACGCCTTGCGCGGCACGCCATCGTCCTCGTGCCACTCGCCGAAGCGACGCAACTGCGGCACATCGCGGGCGGCGGCGTAGGTGGTGCGGGCGCCGACCAGCAAGGTCGAGTTGATGGTGGCGATGGCCGCGATGCCGACCATCAGCAGAATCAGCAGTACACCCGGTGCGCCGAATGCACGGTTCAACAATTCCACTGCCGGTGCGTTGCTTGCCGCCAGCCCGGCGAAACCCAGACCGCGCACAAACGCCCAGTTCAGTGCCAGATAGATCGCCATCAGCAGCGTCAGCGCGCCGAGCATGGCGATAAAAATTCCGCGTCGTCCATCGCGCACTTCCGCCGACAATGTGGCCGCATCACTCCAGCCGCCGAACGCCAGAAACACAAAAATCATCGCCGCCGAAAACCCGGCCATGCCGGTGTTTTCCGGCGCAACCGAAACGCTCGCTGGTGCTGCTTCAACCCCCTGCCACACCAGCCACACCCCGGCGCTAGCGATGCTCAGAAAGCCCAGCGCCAACAAGCCGACCAACAAGGTCTGGGTGATGAAACCGATGTGCTTGCCGGTGAGATTGAGCAGCACCAGCGCGGCGATCACCCCGCCGGCAAACAGCCCCGATCCGTACCGACCGAGCGGCAGCACGGCATTGACGTAATCGGCAAACATGAACGCCGACAAGGCGATCCACCCGGTGTGCATCACCGAAAAACGCGACCAGGCGAACAGGAACCCCATGCGTTCGCCATAGGCCGTGCGCAGAAAGTGATAGTCGCCGCCCGGATGTGGAAATGCCGTGGCCATTTCGGCAAAGCACAACGCCCCGGCCATCGACGCCAGGCCGCCGAGCACCCAGACCCAATAGAAATATTCCGGCCCGACGTTCAGCGCCACGGTCGGCGCGGTCTTGAGGATGTCGGTGGTGATCACCATGCCCAGCGTGATCAGCAACGCCTGCAACACCGGCAGATGGCGCTTGGGGCCGTTCGAATGATTCATGCAGAGTCCCGCAGAAGGTCCGCCATCCATGGCGGCTCGGCTCAGAAGCCGTAGGTGGCGCTGGCGTAGTAGTACGCGCCGTTGGTGCCAATTGGCGACAGCACGTCATACGGCAGGTTGCCGCCGTAGTTGATCGCCGAGCCGGAGCGTTCCGGGTAATTGTCGGTGAGGTTGTTGCCGCCCAGGGCGACGCTGAATTTCGGGGTGAATTTGTAGGTCACCTCGGCGTCCAGTTGCCACACCGCGCCATAGGTCTGCTCCGGTTGCGAGTCACCGAAGTCGAACACTCGGGTGGTCTCGCCCTGACGAGTCAGACGCCCGAGCAGGCCCCAGTGTTCGCTGGCCCAATTGGCGCTGAACACGAAGCGATCCTTGGGCGCGGCGTCGGTCAGGGTGTTGGTTTCTTCAACGCCGACCAATGCATCGTTGCCGATGCCCAATGCCGTCAGTTGCGACGGCGTGCCTTTGGTGCTGGTGACTTTGGTGTGGTTGTAGGTGTACGCGGTGGTCAGGCCCAGTTGCCCTTCGTATAGCGGCTGATGGTAGTTGAGCACCAGTTCGGCACCGTGGGTGCTGGTGTCGGCGGCGTTGGTGAAGAAGTTGACGTCATGCACCCCGGCCACGCCGAAGTTGTCGTTGATGTATTGCTCCATGGCGTCGCTGCCGATGCGCTGCGACAGGGTGATGCGGTCCTTGACGTCGATGCGGAACACGTCAAGGGAAGCATCGAAGCGCTCGTTGAGCTGGAACGTCAGGCCGAGGCTGAAGTTTTTCGAAGTCTCCGGATCGAGCTTCTCGGCGCCCAGCGCACGGGCAATCGGGTCGTTGACCGAGAGCACGCGAATATCGGTGAGCGTGCCGCCTTCGCCGAAGTTACTGGTGGTGTTCTGGAAACCGCTTTGCGCCAGCGACGGCGCACGGAAGTTGTTCGACACCGCACCGCGCAGCGCCCACTGCTCGGTCAGTTTGTAGCGACCGCTGAGCTTGCCGGTGAGCTTGCTGCCGGCATCGTCGTAATGTTCCCAGCGAGTGGCGGCGTCGACGAAGAAGCGCTCGGTGAGATCGCCCGACAACTCGGCGTAGGTCGCAAACACGTTGCGGTCCAGGTCCGACTCTTCGCTGGGGCGCAGGCCATTGGCGCCGTCAGCGCCGGAGCCGATGTAAGAGGCCTCGTCGCCGGCGTAGGTCAGGTAGTTTTCGTAACGGTATTCACCGCCCAGCGCCAGCACGAACGAGCGTCCGCCGAGGCGCAGTTCGCGGCTGAAATCGAGGTTGGTGGTGGTCTGGCGCAGCTCGTAATCGCCAGTGTCGAACTTCGTGGGTGAGTCCGCGCCGAGGCTGACGTTGAGCGTGCGGCGGGTGGAGCCGTCGAAACGGTTGCGGCCATGGGTGACGCTGCTGTCGAAGTCCCAGTCCTCGCCAATCATGCCTTTGAAACCGGCGGTGGCAGACACATCCTTGTTATCGCCCAGCGACTGCGGCAGGTAGCCGTTGGGGTAGAACTGCGGCTGCTCGTAGGGGTAGCGATAGAACTCGGCGCCAGTGGTGTGGCGCTGGTTGTAAGTGCCGAAGCTGTAGGCTTTGCCGCCGGCCAGCGGCAGCTCGCTGTTGAACCACAGGTTGACGTCACGCGCCAGGCCGTCGCCCATCACGTAATTGCGCTGGTCGGGGGTATCGGCAAAGCCATCGAAACCGGCGCGGTTGGTCGGGTTGCGATTTTTGTACTCGGTGCCGCCACGAATGAACCCGCCCTCTTCGCCCAGGCGCGTGCCGATCTTGGCGGTGGTCACGCTGTTCTGGCCGTCGGTGGTGGTTCTGCCGATGGCGTCCTGATGGGTGTGAAACGCGCCATAGCTGGTGGACACTTCGCCGCCCTCAGGGGCGTCGTCGAGGATGATGTTGATCACCCCGGCAATCGCGTCGGAGCCGTACTGCGCCCCGGCGCCGTCGCGCAGCACTTCGATGCGTTTGATCGCGCTGATGGGGATCGAGTTGAAGTCCACCGGCGCCGTGCCGCGACCGATTTTCGACGAGTCGTTGACCACCGCTGAAGTGTGACGACGCTTGCCATTGACCAGCACCAGCACCTGGTCCGGGCTCATGCCGCGCAACTGTGCGGCGCGCACATGGTCAGCACCACCGGAGTTGGACTGCCGCGGCATGCTGAACGATGGCAACAACGTTTGCAGCGCCTGGCCCAGCTCACCGTCGGCCACGCCGGTGGACTTGAGGTCGGCGGCGGTCAACACGTCCACCGGCACTGGAGAATCGAGCACCGTGCGAGCAGTGCCACGGGTGCCGGTGACCAGCACGGTACCCAGCCGTGTGTCATCGTCAACGCGGGTGGAAGTGTCTTCGGCTTGCGCAGGAAGTTGCCAGATCGCACCGACCACCGCGATGGCCAGTAATGAACGGGAACGCTGATACATGTGACAGCTCCTTTATCGCAGCTAATACCCGGCCGTTGCCGACAATAAAGGGTCGGCAATCAATGCGCGGCAATGTCTGCTGTAGTTTTAGAAAGCAGGAAGGTGGTGAAGGCTGGTTAAACGTATTGAGTTGGTTAAGCGCAGAATCCCCAAAGTTAGTTATTTCCCCTTGAACACCGATGCTAGACGGGCCGAAGGCCTGCCGTAAAAGAACCAATAACACTTAGGTTAGATCAGGCTGATTAAATGTATTTAGTCCAACACAAGTGTTGCTGGACAAACAGTTGATGCAACTAACAAACAACGATTACAACTGCAAAAAAGATCCCTGTGGGAGCTGGCTTGCCAGCGATAGCGGTGTGTCATTCAACAGAAACAGTGACTGAATGGACGTCATCGCTGGCAAGCCAGCTCCCACAGGGTGATTGTATTAGTCGAATTCCTTTTCCAGCCAGGCATCCTCGGCAATGTCCAGGGCCTGCGCACTGAAGCGTTGCTCCGCAAACGGATCGGCGTGCAGGTGAAAGCCGTTGCGTTCCCAGAAACCGGGTTGTTCTTCGTCGACAAACTCCAGGCCGCGCAGCCATTTGGCGCTCTTCCAGAAGTAGCGCCCCGCGACCACCAGTCGCAGCGGCCAGCCGTGCTGGGCGGTCAAAGGGACGCCGGCGTAATGGGTGGCCAGCAGGCTGTCCGGGTGCAGCAGGTCGTCGAGTGACAGGTTGGTCTGGTAGTCGTGATCGGCGTGGGCCATGACGAAACGCGAAGCGGGCTGAATGTCGAAGACGCTCAGCAGATCCTGCAGATGCACCCCGCTCCACTGCGTGTCGAACTTCGACCAGCGTGTCACGCAATGAATGTCACATTGCAACTCGCGCTGCGGCAACCTTTGCAGGTCGGCAAAACTCAACTCGACGGCACGCCCGACCTTGCCGAACAGGCGCAGTGACCAGGTTGCCAACTCATACTCCGGCACCGTGCCTTCGTGGAGAATCGGGAACCGCTCGGTCAACACCTGCCCCGGCGGCAAACGTTGACCGAGCGCCGGATCAGCCTTAGGTGCGCGGCTGTTGCGCAAACGCATGGCTTTGTTGTGCATGTTCACTCCCAAGCGCGTCAGGATGCCTGCCGCGCATACAGCGCATCACCCGGTGAGAACCGCTGCATTCAATTCGCCACAGGAATCCACTCAGCCCGCGCCACATTGGCGGTATCGCCGAACGCCGGCAGCTTCTGCGCCAGGTCACGGACGTTTTTCACGTCCAGATCGAGCAACTGCTGACGGGTGATCAAGGTCGGTGGCACCAGCACCTGATGTCCCGGATTTTCGCCGGCAATCAACATCGCCAGACTGCGCACGCTGATCGCCCCCGCCACTTGCGGATTGACCGCTGCGGTCGCCGCCCAGGCGCTGTCCGGTTCTTTCATGATCTGGATGTCGGCGGTGGAAATATCGGCGCTGTAGATCTTCACCTTGCGCCCCAGCCCGGCCTCGTCGACAGCGATTTTCGCGCCTTTGGCGAACTCGTCGAACGGCGCGAAGATCACGCTGATATCCGGATTGGCCCGCAGCACCGCGCTGGCCTGATCGGCCACCGAGTTGGCAATCGGCGGGTTGAGCGTGCCGAAGCGCGCCTTTTCGATGATGCCCGGATTGGCCTGTTTCACCTGACTCCAGATCTCGTCGCGGCGCTCCATCGGCGTGAAGCCGCTGATGTACACGTAACCGGCATCGAACCGCGTGCCGTTGTCCTTCACCGCCTGATCCAGCGCCAGTCGCGCCAGTGCATGGTGATCCTGTTCGACCTGAGTCACTTGCGGACTGTTCAGATCAACGTCGAACGCCACCACCTTGATGCCTTTGGCGATCGCCCGGTCAATCGGTCCCTTGAGGGTTTCCGCCAGGCCCAGTTGCACGATGATCCCGTCGACCCCGAGGTCGATCGCCTGATCGATCATCTCGCCCTGACTCGCCGCCTGCTGCCGCGCATCGAACACCCGCAGATTGGCCCCCAGCGCCTCGGTCTGTTTCTCCACGCCGCGCAGGTACGCCTCGGGAAAGTCCCCGGAAAACAGATAACCGACCAGCGCGATCTGCACCTGACCTTTATCGAACGGCGCCGGAGCACCCGGCAATGCCTTGGCCTGAGCGCTCAAAGCCAACGCCGAGAGCACCGCGCCGGCGAGGCAATGGCGTGCGAACTGCTTGATTGAACCGTGCATACATCTTCCTTGCAGCGACAAATGAACCGGCTCAGCGCGCCCGATGCGCGAGGCCGAAGGTGAACATCAGGGCCAGCACCAGCACCAGTCCCTTGACGAAATCCTGTGCGTAATACGGCGCGTTGAGCATGGTCAGGCCATTGAGCAGCGACGCCACCAACAGTGCGCCGACCAATGTGCCGAAGGCATTGGGCTTCTTCGCCCCGAGCACGGCAAAACCGATCAGCGCCGCGCCGAGGGCATCCAGCACCAGACCATTGCCGGAGCTGACATCACCCCGGCCCAGGCGCGCCGCCAACAGCAAACCGCCGAGCGAGGCGAGCAATGCCGATAGCACATACGCGAGCAGCTTGAAACGCTGCACTGGCGCGCCTGCCAATCGCGCCGCCTGCTCGTTGCCGCCAATCGCATAAAACAATCGGCCGATGCGCGTGCGCTCGAGAAACAGCCACACCGTCAGCGCCACCAACGCAGTGATCAACACCGGAACCGGCACCACCTCCCACAAACGTCCGCGGCCGATGGCGAGAAACGCCGCGCTGAACGTGCCCTCGGTTTCCACGCCACTGGGCAAGGTCATGCCCACCGCAATCGAGCGCCCACCCGTGGGAATCAGTTGCACGCCGATCACCAGAAACATGCTGCCCAGCGTCGCGAGAATGTCCGGCACCCGCAGCTTGACGATCAGCCAGCCATTGAGCAGCCCGACCAGTGCGCCACCGGCCAGACTGATCAGCACCGCCGGCACCGCGCCCCAGCCGAGCACCACCATCACGTAACTGGCGATCATCAGGCTCATCGCTGCGACCGCGCCAATCGACAGATCAAGCCCGCCGACCGCCATGGTCAGGGTCACGCCAAGAGCCAGCAGTGCGACGATCGACACCGACTGCAAGATGCTGAACAGATTGCCGACGCGCAAAAACGCCGGTTCCGCGACACTAAAAAACACCACGATCAGCGCCAGCAGCCACAACAGGCCGTAGCGGATCAGCGCTTGCAGCAGGCGCTCGGCGGGTGCCGTAGCGGACGACAACAATGAACTCGAATCAGGCACTCGCTCTGCTCCTTGGCGTGGCGTGAAAGGGATTTTCGCTAGCGTCGCTGCCGGCCAGCGCGGCGACCAGGGTCGCGCGTTCAAGGCCGGCGCGCGGGTATTCGGCGATTACCGCGTGATCACGCACCAACAGAATGCGGTCGGCGATTTCCAGGGCTTCATCGACATCGGCGCAGATCACCAGGGTCGCGCGGCCGCCGGCACTGTCGCGCAACAACTGGCCGATCTCGCGGCGGGCGCGCACGTCGACGCCCTGAAACGGCTCGTCGAGGATCAACACCCGCCCTTCTCCGAGCAGCCAGCGGCCAAGCACGACCTTCTGTTGATTGCCGCCGGACAGCGTGCTCATCGGCACCTCGATGCCGGCGGCCTTGATTCCCAGTGCCGCGACTTGCGCCTCGACCGCTGCGGCTTCGGCGCGGTTGCGAATGAAACCGGCACGGGTGAAACGCTGTAGAAACGGTAAGGTCAGGGTGCGGCGCAGGGAGAAATCCGGCACCAACGATTGACTGGCGCGATCCTCCGCTGCGAGAAACACACCGCTGCGAATCGCTGCCCTTGGCGAACCCGGCAGCCAGTCCACGCCATCCAGTTGCAGGCTGCCGGCCACGGCTTTGCGCAAGCCGAACAGCACTTCGGCGATCTCGCTTTTGCCAGCGCCGAGCAGCCCGGTCAGCACCACTACTTCGCCTTGGTGCAGGTTGAAATCGAAGCGCCTGGAGTGCGGCAAAATCTGTAGACCTCGCGCACCCAATACTTTTTGCCCCAGGGTGCCGGGCGTGTAGACATGCCCTTCCAGCGCCTGCCCGAGCATGGCGTGCACCGCTTCCGGCAACTGCCGCGCACTGAACTCTCCGGCCAGTCGCCCATCGCGCAGGACAATGGCGCGGTCCGCCACCCGTTGCAGATCGGACAAGCGATGGGAGATGTACAGAATCGCCACGCCGCGGCTGCGCAAGATATCGATCAGATCAAACAGACGCTGCGCCTCGGCATCCGACAATGCCGCCGTCGGCTCATCGAGAATCAGCAGACGCGGCTGCAAGGCGAAGGCCCGCGCCAGCACCACCAACTGCCGTTCGGCCAGGCCCAGCTGTTCAATGGTTTGCTCCAGCGGCAACACCAGCCCCAGCCCGGCGGCGATGCTCGCGGCGCGCTCCAGCAGATGTTTGCGATTGAGCCAGAAGTCCGCGTCGGGCCTGCACAACTCATCGAGCAGCAGGTTTTCCGCCACGCTCAAACCGGGCGCAATGCCCTCGTTGATCTGCTGATGCACCGCGACAATCCCGACCCGGCGTGCTGACAGCGGCGAACTGAATTGGCGGGGCTGACCGTCGATGTAAATCTCGCCGCCATCGGCACGCTGGCTGCCGGCCAGAATCTTCACCAGCGTCGATTTACCGGCGCCGTTGGCACCGAGCAACGCCACCACTTCGGCGGGATGAATCTGCAGGCTGACGCGATCCAGCGCATGGTTCGAACCGAAGCGCTTGCTCAGTTCACGCACCTGAATCAGCGGCGCGCGGGCCACGACCACACTCATAAAATTCCTTAACGTCGATGGGCCAGCGAACGCACCAGCCGGTCGCCCAGGCTCTGCACGCCCTGCACCAGAATGACCAGCACCACCACGGTGGCGACCATCACTTCATTGTTGAAACGCTGATAGCCATATCGGATCGCCAGATCACCGAGGCCGCCACCGCCGATCACCCCGGCCATGGAAGAAAAACCGATCAGCATCACCAGCGTCAGAGTGATCCCCGCCAGCAACGCGGGCAGCGCTTCGGGCAGCAGCACTTTGAAAATCACATGACGGATATCGCCGCCCATGGCGAGGATCGCTTCGATCCGGCCCTTGTCGACTTCATCCAGGGCGTTCTCGACGATCCGCGCGAAAAACGGAAATGCGCCGATGGTGATCGGCACCACCGCAGCGGTGCTGCCCAGCGTCGTACCAACCAGCAGACGCGTCAGCGGAATCAGCGCAATCAGCATCACCACAAACGGCAGCGAACGCCCCAGATTGACCAGCGAACCCAGCGCGGCATTGAGCCGTGGCAGCGGCCACAGTCCATCGCGCCGACTGACAAACAGCGACACCCCGAGCGGCAAACCGATCAGCAGCGTGAACAGCCCCGCGAGCAAGACCATGTACAGGGTCTCGCCGGTGGCGTTGAACAGCAGTTGCAGGATTTCATCCCAATTGATCGTGCGGTTCATGACTGGGCCGCCCGCACGCCGTATTGCTTGAGGAAGCTGAGCCCGGGGATGTCGTGGCCCAGCGGCAGACCGCAGGTCGGACGCAACGAAGTGCCGAGACTCGATTGCGCATCGGCGAGCAAGCGCGGCACCGGGCCGGACTCGACCAGTCGCCCGTCGGCCATCAACGCCGCGTGATCGCAGATCGACTTGACCACGTCCAGTTCATGGGTGATCAGCACAATGGTCACACCCAGTTGCCGGTTGATATCGCGCAGCAGGTCGAGAATCGACGCGGTGGTTTCCGGGTCCAGTGCGCTAGTGGCTTCGTCCGACAGCAGATACGCAGGCTCCGCTGCCAGTGCGCGGGCAATCCCCACCCGCTGCTTTTGCCCACCGGACAACTGCGAGGGAAAGGCTTGCGCCTTGTCGCTCAGCCCCACCAGTTCCAGCAGCTCGCGCACCCGCACATGGCGCCACGGTTTGCCGACGTTGGCGATCTCCAGCGGCACGGCGATGTTGTCGAACACGGTGCGCGAATGCAGCAGATTGAAGCCCTGGAAAATCATGCCGATGCGCTGCCGCTGGCGACGCAGGTCGCTGGGCGACAGGGTCAGCAGGTCCACGCCGTCGATGAGAATTTTCCCGCTGTCCGGGCGTTCGAGCAGATTGAGACAGCGCAACAGGGTCGACTTGCCTGCGCCGCTCCGCCCGAGGATGCCGTAGATCGCGCCGTCGGGAATACTCAGCGATACCTGATCCAGTGCCGGCGCCGGCGCCGACGGGTAGGTCTTGCTCAACTGCTCGACGACGATCATGGCTTGCCATCCTCCACCGGAATCACCGACCCCTTGAAGTTATCGGTGATGTATTTCGCCACTTGCGGCGAGGTCAGGTCCTTGGCCAGTTGCGCAATGCGCGGATCGTTCTGCAGCTTCGGCGTGGTCACCAGAATGTTGGCGTACGGATTGTGTTCGGCCTTCTCCAGCCCCAGCGCATCCTGGGCCGGCACCAGTCCGGCTTCCAGCGCGTAGTTGCCGTTGATCACCGCCAGATCGACGTCGTCCAGCGCCCGAGGGATTTGCGGCGATTCGATTTCGAGGATCTTCAGCTGTTTCGGGTTCTCGGCGATGTCCTTGGGCGTGGCCTGATCGGCCGCCGGATCCTTGAAACCGGGCTTGAGTTTGATCAACCCGTTGTCCTGCAACAGGTACAGCGCACGGCTCAGGTTGGTGACGTTGTTGGGCACGGCGATGGTGCCTTTTTCCGGCACCTCGGCGAAGTTTTTGTGTCGGCGCGAATAGATGCCCAGCGGCTCGATATGCACCGTGGCGGCCACCGCGAGTTTCTGCCCCAGCGCTTGCTCCTGGGATTTCAGGTACGGCAGATGCTGGAAGTAATTGGCATCGACATCGCCATGCACCAACAGCTCGTTGGAGTTCACGCCGTTGGGAATCTCGATGACCTTGAGCTTGAGTTGCGGATCGATTGTCTGGATGTACGCGAGAATCTGCGCGTGAGGCACCGGGTCGGCCGCCACGCGCAACGGCTCCAGTGCCTGCGTGCCGAACGAAGTCACCAGCGCGCCGAGCACGGCCAGGGTCAAACCTGCTTTCTTCAACATGTGCGGAGTCCTTGAGCGAGTGATGAATCAGGCGCTGGCGGTTTTACGAGCCGGTGCGGCGGGCATCAGCGCATCGGCATAAAAGCGTCGGGCGACGTCGGGGTGCGAACGCAACCGACCTTTGAGGTAGTTCCAGCCGACATCGCGAAACAACGGATTGAGCGGATCACTCGCCGGGCCACGCGCTTCGCGCAGCAGCGCGGTGGGCAACGGATACAGCGGCACCACGGCATCGAGTTGCGCGCCGAGGAAGAAGGCGATGGACAAGCGTTCGCTGCCTGCGGGCGGCGACACCACCCGATGCACCGTGGCGCGCAGATAACCGTTGCTGGCCAGTTCCAGCAGTTCGCCAATGTTCACCACCAAGGTGTTTTCACGCGGCAGCGCATCGATCCAGCGCCCCTCCTCGACTTCCACTTGCAACCCGGCCTGCTGGTCTTGCAGGAGAAAGCTGAGGAACCCGGAATCCTTGTGCGCGCCGACGCCTTGCTGGCTCGCGCTGGCGGCCTGGCCTGGGTAGCGCATCAACTTGATGTGTTCGTTGGGCTGGTCGCCGTACAACTGATCGAACGCGTCCGCCCGCAGCGACAGCGCCTGGGCAAAGGCACGCAGCAGACGCAACGCCATACGCGTCATCGCCTGTTGCCATTCGAGCAGCAGCGGTTTTAGTTCTGGCAGCGCCGCCGGCCATTGGTTGGGTCCCTGCAACCGAGCCCACAACGGGCTGTCCGCGTCCAGCGGCAACGCTTCGCGCTCGGCGCCGAGATCGAATTGCTCACGCCAGTCGGGTTCACCACGGGTGATCTCGGAAGCAGCACGGTTGTACCCGCGAAAGTGCGGCGAATTGATCATGCCGACGGCAGTCTTTTCGTGCTCGGACAAGGCAAAGAACTGCCGGGCGTGGTCCTGCACCTGCTTGAGCAGGTGGCTGTCGATGCCATGGCCGGTGAGATAGAAAAAGCCGACGTCACGCGCGGCGTGACGCAGGTTTTCAAGAAATTCATAACGCTGTTGCGCGGTGCCTTCGAACAACGAAAGGTCCAGCGTCGGCAACGTGGTGATATCGAGGGTATGCGGCATGATTCACTCCCGTGTGAACCAAACCTGAAGAGCCTTTGATCGATTCAGCGTGTGCCGTCATGGCAATCGGGGGTCTATCGGTTTGATGCGTTTGATTCGTCGTGAGACAAAACTAAACGATCTTAAAAACCACGAACAAATACCCTTTTTGCATTAGCTTAGGCCTGACGCTCAAGTTCGCTGTCATCACGCGACAGCTCTCCCGCTTCCACTGATCAACGTGCCGGGTCATAAAACGGCTCGACTGCCACCCGGCTGCCGACAAAGAAACTGTCAGCCACCAGCCGCAGCGGCTGCAGGTCCACATCGCTGGTCCGATCGCCAATCAGTTGCTGAAAGTGTCGATACACCGCCGTGTACTCGCCCTCTTCCGATACCGCCTGACGCACGCCGTCGATGCTCAGCAGCGCCCCGCCGTTGTCCAGGCGCAGCAGCCCTTCGGCGCAGCGAATCTCGATGCTCCAGAGTTCGTCGTGACCGTGGTCGAAATCGAACTCGGCCTGCACGTCGAGCCGGTGCGCATCGGACATCTTGATGGACGCGGCAATCGGCGACTGGCAGTTGTCCGGTACGCGCAGTTCGGCGGACTCGACAAACAGTGCCTGCGCCAACAAATGGGTGACAATCGACAAGGCATTGATGCCGGGATCGAAAACGCCCAGACCACCGGGTTGCCAGATCCACGTCTGACCGGGATGCCACTTGCGCACGTCTTCCTTCCAGTCGATCTGCACGCTTTGCAGCGTGCGGCCGGCGAGCCAGTCGCGGGCGGCTTCGATACCGGGGGCGTAGCGCGAATGCCAGGCGAACAACGCACTGACACCCTGTTGCTGCGCTTGACTGATCAGGGCCAGCGCCTCGCCCAGCGTGGCGCACGGTGGTTTTTCCACCAACACATGTTTGCCGGCGGCCAGCGCCTGCTGCACCAGGGCGAATCGACCTTGCGGCGGCGTACAAAACGCAATCGCATCCACCTCGGGGCCGTTTTCCAGCAACTCGCTCAACGAGTGAAAGTTCTCCACCCCGGGGCAGGGTTTGCCCTGCGTGGCGACCGCCACCAAGCGAAATCCGGGATTGGCGTTGATCGCCGGAACATGTTGATCCTGGGCAATCTTGCCATAGCCCACCAGACCGAGACGGATCGGTTGCATCAGTGACTCCTGTTGTTGTCTTGTTGTCGTCAGCGAATGCGCAGATTAGCCGCAAATGTCTGGGAATACCCAGCTGAGTCTGATCAAAAAACCGCAGAAGCCAGCGCTCGGTTCACCGCGCCGGGTAGCGTGCGTCAATGCAGCGGCGCGACTGAAGTTCGCCTGCTCGCCAAAGCCCACAAGGTTACCGCCGACCGTGACAACCTCAGTTGCATGGCGGTGACCATCACGCGCCTGGCCGGTGATGTTGTGGAACTTGATGGTGTTGAGCAACTGCTCGTCAACCTGAAAAGAAAAGGCGTTCCGAGCAAGACAGAAATCATGGCCCTGCAAGGCCGCTACCTGCAGGAAGATGCTGCTCACTTAAGAGATTTTGCATTCAATTGAAACCCGTGGCGAGGGAGCTTGCTCCCGCTGGGCTGCGTAGCAGTCCCTCTTTTGGGGCCGCTTCGCGACCCAGCGGGAGCAAGCTCCCTCGCCACAGTCACAGTGTCGGGCTTAAGTGAACAGCATTAGCTTTTCAGGGCAGGCTTTCACTTTCACAACGCTGCAGTCACTTCTGCTGCGCGGTCAACGCCGAGTAACTGTTCATCAGGTTCCGGTAGTTCGGAATCCGCTGCGACAGCAGATTGCCCAGCCCTTCGATGTCGTTGCGCCAGTCGCGGTGCAGCTCACAGGCGACCGAGAACCAGTTCATCATTTGTGCGCCGGCCTGGGTCATGCGGCTCCACGCGGCTTGCTGGACGGTGGTGTTGAAGGTGCCGGAGGCGTCGGTGACGACGAATACATCGAAGCCTTCGGCCAGTGCCGACAGGGTCGGGAACGCGACGCAGACGTCGGTTACCACACCGGCGATGATGATCTGCTTGCGGCCGGTGGCCTTGATCGCCTTGACGAAGTCTTCGTTGTCCCAGGCGTTGATCTGGCCTGGGCGGGCGATGTACGGCGCGTCCGGGAACATTTCTTTCAGTTCCGGGACCAGCGGGCCGTTGGGGCCTTGTTCGAAACTGGTGGTGAGGATGGTCGGCAGGTTGAAGAATTTCGCCAGGTCGGCCAGCGCCAGGACGTTGTTCTTGAACTCGTTCGGCGAGAAGTCCTGAACCAGAGAAATCAGACCGGTCTGGTGGTCGACCAGCAGGACTACGGCGTCGTCTTTGTTCAGGCGGTTGTAGGTTGCAGTGCTCATGTTTGAATCCCTTTTCTTGGTTGAGGTAGTTGGCGTTGCGTTGAACATGGGCACAGATTACTGACACCACCGGAACCGATAAATCGGTTGAAAAGTGTTTCACTGTCAACTTGAAGCGGACAATCGAGCGTCCCTGAGCTCGATTGCAAGCAAAGTTCGATGGCGAAGGGTTATGAGCTAATAACACCTTCATTAAACCGTCTTTCAAACGTTGTACTAGGATAGGATCCACATCCTGACATTTGCGCCGACCAGGGAACATGCTCGACGCAGGTCAGGAATGGGACTGTTTCACCTGCAACTCATGGATGATGTTTATGAATTCACACCTGTTTCCCCATATCGGTAAAGTCATTGCGAGCACCGGCAGCCGGCACTTTCCGCGGATGCTGCATGACCTGATCCAGACTCAACTGGCGGTGGACGCCACACACATTCGCCAGATGCGCGTCGAGCCGGTGGGCCGCCCCGCCCATCGCCACCTACCGGAACCCGGCAAAGACTCGGCCCAGCAGGCTGAAACGGTATTCTGCGAACAGATTGCCGCACGCTCGAGCGAGCCGATGGACCCGCCAGCCTCGGCCAGCGCCGATGCCTCGCAGCTGCATCTGACGAGGCGCAAGGACGGCTACCGCTACGTGATTTCGGTGTATCGCAACGACCAGTCGCAACGGTTCTCGGCTCAGGAGCAGAGCTTGTTGCAGGACATTTCTCCGGTGCTGTTGCCGATGCTGGAAAAACACATTCACGCCCTGCAACCCCAGCAGGCCAACACAGAAGACCCGTCGCCCGGCGCGGACGGTGCGCAACAGGGCCTGGAAAACCTGCGACTGCGCTTCAACGAGCGTTTGCAGCAACTGGGCCTGAGCCTGTCCAATCGCGAAACCGAAGTGTGCATCGGCCTGCTCGCCGGGCGCACCGCACCGGAACTGGCCGAGCAGTTGCAGTTGAAGGTCAACACGGTGGAAAGCTACCTCAAACGCGCGGCAATCAAACTGGGGATCAGCGGCCGGCATTCGTTGATGCGCTGGATGTATTCGCCGGAGGACACCAGCCACGCCACCAGCGCAGCCTGAGTCCACAACCGAACAAAAAACCGCCGCCCTCCTCGGGCGGCGGTTTTTTTACATTGGAGGCCTAATCCTTCGGCACGACTCTATCCAGCGCTTGATTCACCGCCAACTCCCCCAGCATCACCACCTGCGCAATGCCCAGCGCCGTATTGCGGCTCGGCCCTTCCAGCGTGCCGGCGAAGTCGCTGAGCATCACCGTGGCCGAGGCCAGGGATTGGTTGGGTTTCGGGCATCAGCTGGAACTCCGATCGAGGCACTTTGAAAGGATTACTCACTGTAGGAGCTGCCGAAGGCTGCGATCTTTTGATCTTGTTTTTTTAAGGCAACGTCAAAAGATCGCAGCCTGCGGCAGCTCCTACACGGGGGACCGCGTGATTAGTTCGGGATGCGGCGGCCGTCCAGTACCCGGTTGACCATCAGTTCACTGAGCATGATCACCTGATGCAGCATCAGCACGGCCCGGCGCTGTGGGTTGTCGACGGTGTCGCCGATATCGCGGGCCATGTCGCTGGCGGCGGCCAGGGATTCACAGGCTTCGACGAGCAAGGTTTCTTCATCCACCTCGGGGTCGATGAGGAAGATTCTGTTCGCCTTGCATGACGAGGTTGAAGGGATCGGGATCTTCAGTGCGCCGGGGTTGAGGTAGAAGTTGATGGCGCGGTCGGTTGCCGCTTTTATCTTCTGCGGGTCGAGGGCCGGGTCGTACGGGATCGAGGTGTCCGGGGGGTTGGGTTTGGCTTTGAATATGGATGAAGCTCCTGCTTAGCAAAAGTAAGGAGCCGTCACTCTCGCTACCAAACGAGGGTGGCGGCCATACGCGGGTTGGTAGACCGGTCTAAGCAGGAAAACCCGGCGCTCCCGAAGGAGCCCCACGCATGGCCACCATAAAATCGAGTCCCCGAAAAGGAACTGCACACGGTGTCGCCATCACACTTAGAAACGGGCTACCAAACCCGATCACTGATTTTCAGTGACAGGGAAACGATATAGCCCGGCCCATAGCCGTGTAAGCCGGCGGATTCTGGCGTACGCGTAGGTAACGGCGCAAGGCGTTGTAGCCGTTAGGGCGTAACGGTTCGTGTACTTTAAACGTGGTTGCAGGGGTGCGTTTATGTGCGGGGTCTGCTCTGTTGCTTTGATGTTGTCTGGCAGGCCGCTTTCGCTGGCAAGCCAGCTCCCACAATTTGACCGAGAGCATTCAGTCAGGGATTGGTCGGCTTGTAGGCCGTCATCGCCAGCAGGCTGGCTCCTACAATTGGATTGGGTGCATTCAGTTGGGGACCGGTTGGCTGTCAGGCCGCCATTGCCAGCAGGGCTGGGCGAAAAACAGGGACGGGTTCGTGACCCGCCCCTTTCGATTTGTGCGCTTCAGGCACGAGCCCGGCCAGGCAGCTCTGGCAGTCAGTCCCGTGCCAACGCTTCGATCGGGTCCAGGCGCGAGGCATTACGCGCGGGGACGAAGCCGAAGACGATGCCGATCAGCGTCGAGCAGATCACTGCCGTCACCACCGAGGCCATGGAGAACACCATTTCCCATTCCTTGATGAACAGCGAAAACAGGTGACCGATGGCATACGACAACGAGATGCCGATCGCCCCGCCGAGCAGGCAGACCATCACCGCTTCCACCAGGAACTGCTGACGAATGTCCGACTGCCGTGCGCCGACCGCCATGCGAATGCCGATCTCGCGGGTACGCTCGGTGACCGACACCAGCATGATGTTCATCACGCCGATGCCACCGACCACCAGCGAAATCACCGCGATCAGCGACAGCAGCAACGCCAGCGAGCGGCTGGTTTTCTGCACGGTCTGCATCACGCTGTCGAGGTTGTTGGTGTAGAAATCCTTGATGCCGTGGCGTTGCAGCATCAATTGGGTGACGTGATTTTCCACGACTTTGCTCGACTGGCCGTCCTTGATCCGTACGCTGATGCTGTCGAGAAAGCGTTGGCCCAGGATACGCCCGGCGGCGGTTTCGTAGGGCACCCAGACGTTGAGGGTCTTGCCCGAGGCAAACAGGTTCTTGTTCTCGGCGGCCACGCCGATCACCGTGCATGGCAGGTTGCCGATCAGGATCACCTGCCCCAGCGGATCAACGCCCTCGCCGAACAACCGATGCCGGGTGTTGTAATCGATCACCACCACCTGCGCCTGGCGCCGCGCATCGCTTTCGCTGAAGGTGATGCCCGCCTCCAGTTTGATCCCGCGCACCTGAAAGTACTGGTCGCTGACGCCGTTGATCTGCGCGTCGAGGTCGATGTTGCGGTAACGCAGGAGCATGCTGCGGCCGACCACCGGGGTGGCGCTGTCGACGTAATACAGCTGATTCAGCGCGGTGACGTCAGCCGGCACCAGTGTCTCGATCGACGCGGCGCGCTTATCGCCGAAACTGCTGCCGGAATAGATGTCGATGGTGTTGCTGCCGATCGCCGAAATGTCCTTGAGCACGTAGTTTTTCGCGCCCTCGCCGATCGCCGAAATCGACACCACCGAGGTGATGCCGATGACGATCCCGAGCATGGTCAGCAAGGTGCGCATACGGTGCGAAATCAGCGCCACCCAAGCCATGTTGAAGGCTTCCTTGAACAGCCCGAGGCTGGCGACCAGACGGCGGGTCGCCGGGGGTTTCGGCGCAACGTCCTCTTCGCTCGGCAGTTGCCCGCTGTCGCGCACGTTGAGGCGGTCGCTGAGGATTTCACCGTCGCTGACTTCGATGATGCGCTCGGCGTTGGCCGCGACTTTCGGGTCGTGGGTCACCAGAATCACCGTGTGCCCGGCCGCGTGCAGCTCCAGCAGGATGCGCATCACTTCCTTGCCGCTGGCGGTGTCGAGGGCGCCGGTGGGTTCGTCGGCGAGAATCACTTCACCGCCGTTCATCAAAGCCCGGGCGATACTCACCCGTTGTTGCTGACCACCGGAGAGCTGACTCGGCCGGTGGGTCAGGTGTCCATCAAGGCCCAGTCGTGCCAGCAATTCGCGGGCGCGGGCGTGACGTTGCGGCGCGGGAATGCCGGCGTAAATCGCCGGCATCTCGACGTTGTGCATCGCGCTCAGGTGCGGCAGCAAATGATAGCGCTGGAAGATGAAACCGAAGTAATCGCGGCGCAGTTCGGCCAGCGCCTGATCGTCAAGGTCGCGGGTCTCCTGGCCGTTGATCCTGTAGCTGCCGGCAGTGGCGTAATCGAGACAGCCGAGGATGTTCATCAGGGTTGATTTGCCGGAACCGGAGGCGCCGATGATCGCCACCATTTCTCCGGCATTGATCGTCAGGTTGATGTCCTTCAACGCGAGAAATTCGCGGTCGCCAGCGGTGAAACTGCGGGTGATGCCGGTCAGTTGCAGCAATGCTTGCGTCATGCTCAAGCCCCCGCCACGGCGGGCAACGGATCACCGATCACCACCCGCTCGCCTTCGCTGAGGCCCTGATTGATCTGCACTTTGACGTTGTTGTTGATCCCGGTCTGCACGTTGCGCGACTGCGCCTGGCCCTTGGCGTCGAGCACCCGCACCGGAAAACTTCCATCAGCATTGCGCGGCCCAAGCGCGGCCACCGGCACGGTCAGCACCGATTGCGCGGTATCAAGGACGATGCGCACTTGCGCGGTCATCGAGATGCGCAAGCGATGGTCGGGATTGGGCACCTCGAACAGCGCGTTGTAGAACACCGCGGTGTTTTGTTTCGGGGTGCCGGCCGGCGGCGTTTCGAGGAAGTTTTGCGGCGCAGGCTCCGTGCCACGCAGCTTGCCGTAATAGCGTTTGTCCTCGCCGAGGATGGTGAAATACACCTGCTGCCCCGGCGCGATATGAATCACGTCGGCCTCCGACACCTGGGCCTTGATGGTCATGGTGTCCAGATCCGCCAGTTTCAGCAGGATCGGCGCCAATTGGTTAGCAATCACGGTCTGGCCTTCCTGGGTGACGATGCCGACCACGTCGCCATCGATCGGCGCAACGATCCGCGTGTACGCGAGGTTGACCTTGGCGGTGTCAATCTGGATATGCGCACTTTTGATCTGCGCATCCAGCGACAGCAGATTGGCCTGCTGCACCTCGTAATCCGATTGCGCGGTCTCGAAATCCTGACGAGATATCGACGCGTCTTCCTGCAGGTTCTGATAGCGCTGGTAAATCGCTTTGGTCTGCTTGAGCTGGGCTTGCGTGGCACGCTTCTGCGCCTGCAGGTTTTCCTCATCGACCTGCGCCTGACGCAGGGTGTTCTGCAGCACCAGCGGATCGATCTCGGCCAGCCACTGGCCCTTCTTCACCTTGTCGCCCACCTTGACCTTGAGCGACTTCAACTGTCCCGACACCTGGGCACCGACGTCCACCTGCTTGACGCCTTCCAGCAAACCGGTGGCGAGCACGGTGTTTTCGATATCCGAGCGTTCGACTGGAGCGGTCTGGTATTTCGGCGCTTCGGCCGGTGCCTGCACCGTGTACAGCACCAGACCGGCCACCGCCGCCAACGCCAACCCCATACCGACTTTGCGCAACTTCGACTTTTCCATAAATAACCACAAGTCCGTTCAGGGATGAACCCGGCCAGCGGCCGGGTCTTGATAGAACAACCACACTCAGGACAGCACTTCGCCGACCGCCAGCGCCAGACCGTCATGCCACCACGCGGCGAAACTGAAGACGTTGGGCGCCTTGAGAATCGTGAAGTGGTTGCCCGGCCCGTACCACACCGCCAGATCGCTGACCTGCCGCTGCCAGCCTGCAAGCACCGCCGCCTGTTCGCGCTGATTGCCCCACTCGTCCAGCGTCGGGTCATCGACCAGCACCAGCCGCACCGGCCCGCTGTAGGCCAGACGCGGTTGATAGACCGTGCGCAAGGCGCTGGCGAACGTGCGGGCCGGGCCGTGCATCGCATTCGGCGCCGCCCGCTCCGACAACACCCCGGCGCGCACCATGCCGTCGTGCAGCAGGCGCAATTGCGTGGTGTCGTCGGCGTTGGCGAAGGTCGCAGGATCGATGCCCAGCGACTTGCCACAGGACAATTGCAGGGTGTCGATCAGCCGTTGCAGCGCGGCAGTGGCGGTGTATGGCTTGCCCGCCGTGCCGTCACCGCCCGGCGCCTCGCTGTCGATCAACGTCAGCGAAGCCACCTCGCGCCCGGCCGCCTGCAACTGCGCCGCCATGGCATGCGCGACCCAGCCGCCGAACGAATGCCCGATCAGGTGCAGCGGCCCCTGTGGGTGAATCTGCTCAATGGCTTGCAGGTAGAACGCCGCAGCGGCTTCGACCGCGCTGTGCGGCACGCTGACGCCATCCAGCCCGCGAGGTTGCAGGCCGATGATCGGCCATTCCGGGCCGATCGCCTCGGTCAGATGAATGAACCCGGTGACACTGTCACCCGCCCCCGGCACACAGAAAATCGGCGCATGCCCCGGCTGCCCGGTCTGAATCGTCAGCAGCGGTTGATACGGTGTCGGCTTCGGCGTCACCAGGGTTTCCAGCGCCTGGGTAATCGCCTGACCGAGTGCCTGGATGTGCGGGTGCTTCATCATCGTCCGGTGATCGCCGGGGATGTCGATGCAACGCAGCAAGCCACTGTCGAAACGCTCTTCCCAGCCACGAGTCGGACTCGGCAATGACTGGCCGTCCATCAACTCCTGGGCACGGAACAGGTGGATCGGCTGGCTCGCCGGGCTGACCCGGTAATGCGCCAGCGCCAGACGATGCGCCGCTTCGCGATCAAAGTAATGCCAGGCGTCCGCCGCGCTGACCGTGGCCAGTTCCGGATCGGTCAGTTGCTGCGCCTGACAGCGCTCGAACAGCTCGGGGAAATCCAGTTGTTCGACTTGCGCTTCCAGTACTTGCACCGCTGCCAGCGCCGCCTCGCTGTCAGCACCAAGCATCAGCGAACGCCCACGGCAATGGCCGAGCAACTGACGCTTGTCGAGGCCCTCGCCGCTCCACATGGCCTTGTCCTGAGCCAACGGATTCGGTGCGTAGCTGTCGAGCATGCCGATGAATTCCACCGGCTCATCAAGGCCGAGCAATTGCTGGGCGACCTCATGCGCCAGCACCCCGCCGAACGACCAGCCTGCCAGCCGGTACGGCCCGTGCGGCTGCACCGAACGGATGATCCCGACCATGCGCTGCGCCATGCACTCCAGCGTGCGCAATTGCGCTTGCCCCAGCGGCACACCGGGCAGGCCGTAAATCGGGAACTCGCCACCGATGTGCTGGGCCAGGGTCGGGAAGTACACGTCGCGGCCGCTGAACTCATGCAGCAGGAACAGCGGCGTACCGTGCGTCCCGGCACGCACCACGACCAGCCCGTCAGGCTGACTGAGCGCCTCGCCCTGACTGAGCAGCGCGGCGGCAGACTCGATGCTCGGATGCTGGAACAGTTCGGCCAGCGACAGCGGCAGGCCGGCCCGTTGCAGCAGATTGATCAGCTTCACCGCCAGCAACGAATGCCCGCCCAGTTCGAAGAAGTTGTCGTGCCGTCCGACCTGTTCGACGCCGAGGACATCAGCCCAGATCTGCGCCAGCGCGGTTTCGACTTCACCCTGTGGCGCCACGTATGGGCGATTGATAACGGCGTCTGCCCCCGGTTCCGGCAGGGCCTTGCGGTCGATCTTGTCGTTCGGTGTCAGCGGCAAAGCGTCGAGCAGCACAAACGCACCCGGCACCATGTACTCCGGCAGACGCTCCAGCACATGCGCGCGCAAGGCCTCCAGACTCGGTTCTGCTGTACCCGAGCGCACGGTGTACCAGGCCACCAGACGCTCATCACGCACCATCACCACCGCCTCGCGAATCGCCGGATGTTCGATCAGCCGTGCCTCGATTTCCCCCGGCTCCAGACGCAGGCCACGCAGCTTGATCTGGAAGTCGTTGCGGCCGAGGAATTCCAGCTCGCCCTCGTGGTTGTAGCGCGCCAGATCGCCAGTGCGGTACAGGCGGTCCCCCGGCACAAACGGGCTGTCGATGAAGCGCTCGGCCTGCATCTCCGGCAAGCCGTGATAACCACGCGCTACGCCGACGCCGCCGATGTGCAACTCACCGCTGACACCTTGTGGCACCGGTTGACCGTACGCATCGAGCACGTACAGCCGAGTGTTGCTCAAGGCTGTACCGATTGGCACCACGTTGTCCGGCACCGGCATATGCGGTTCCAGCGTCCAGCCCGTGCTGTCCACCGTGGTTTCAGTCGGGCCATAGACGTTGTGCAACCGCACCCACGGCAGGCGATCGCGCACTTGGCGGGCCAGCGCCGCGCTGAGTTCGCCGCCACCGTTGAGCACATCGGTCAGGCTGGTGCACTGTTCGACGTCGTCCTGCTCGATGAACTGCTGCAACAGCGCCGGGACGAACTTGACCACCGTCACCTGATGCTCGCGAATGCTCTGCACCACATACGCCGAATCGCGGTTGCCGTCCGGTCGCGCCAGCACCAGTTGCATCCCGGAGCACAGTGGCCAGAAGATCTCCCACACCGAGCTGTCGAAGCTGAACGGCGCTTTTTGCAGCAGCGCGCCGTGTTCGGTCGGCGGACTGAGCTGCGACCCCCAATGCACCATGTTGCAGGCGCTGCGATGCTCGATCATCACGCCCTTCGGCAACCCGGTAGAACCCGAGGTGTAGATCATGTACGCAAGATTCGAAGCACTGAGGCCCGGCACTGGCGAATCGTGATCCGGCAGGTGCTGCCAGGTACTGCGGTCAAGGTCGATCACCGTCACGGCCGCGTCATCGAACAACCCGCGAGTCGCTGTTTGCACCAGCACCGCGGTCGGCGCGCTGTCCTTGAGCATGTACGCCAGGCGTTCCGCCGGGTAGCTCGGATCCAGCGGCACATAGGCACCACCGGCCTTGAGAATGCCGAGCAGACCAACGATCAGATCCAGCCCGCGCTCGACGCAGATCGCCACCCGCGCATCCGGCTGCACACCTTGCGCACGCAGGTGCTGAGCCAGACGATTGGCGCGCTGATTGAGCTCGCGATAGGTCAGGTTTCCCTGCTCCGATTGCAGCGCGATGGCGTCCGGTTTGCGCCGCACCTGCGCTTCAAACAGCGTGTGCAACGGCTGCTCAAGCGGACAATCAACGGCGCTGGCATTGAAGTCGACCAGCAAGCGCTGCTGCTCCTGCGGTGCCAACAAAGGCACTTGCGCCAGCACGGCCTGATCGTCGTTGACCAGCGCCGTCAGCAGTCGCTGGAAGTAGCCGACAAACCGCTGCACCGTCGACTCATCGAACAACGCCGTGGCGTAGCGCAACGAACCGCGAATGCCGTCGTGTGAATCGCCGAGGCTCAGCGACAGATCGAATTTCACAAAATGGCTGTCGCCGGCCACACCTTCCAGGGTCAGGTCGCCGAGGGTCAGGCTCGGATCGTCGTTGTTGTCCCAACTGAGCATGGTCTGGAACAACGCGCTGTGCGACAGGCTACGGACTGGTTTGCTGATGTCCACCACTTGCTCGAACGGCAGATCCTGATGCGCCTGTGCGTCCAGGGTTTGCGCCTTGACCCGTGCCAGCAGCGCCTCGCCGCTCGGCTCGCCCGACGTATCGATGCGCAGCGCCAGGGTGTTGACGAACATGCCGATCAGGCCTTCGATTTCGGCGCGGGTGCGGTTGGCCACCGGCGAGCCGATCACCACATCGTCCTGCCCGGACAAACGGCTGAGCAACATCGCCCAGGCGCTCATGATCACCATGTATGGCGTCACCGCACGACGCTGACACAAGGTTTTCAAACCGGCGCTCAACTGTTCATCGAGCAGCAGGTCGACGCGGCTGCCGGAGTAGTCCTGCTGTGGCGGTCGCGGACGGTCGGTGGGCAGGGTCAGCAAGGCCGGCGCGCCGGCCAGGGTCTGTTGCCAGTAATCGCTCTGGCGCTGCAGCACCTCGCCGCTGAGCCAGCGCCGTTGCCACACTGCGTAATCGGTGTATTGCAGCGCCAGCGGCGGCAACGGATCGTCTTCGCCACGGCTGAACGCCTGATACAGCGCCGCCAGCTCGCGGGTCAGCACGCCCATCGACCAGCCATCAGCGATGATGTGGTGCAGCGTCAGCAACAGCACATGATGGTCGTCAGCCAGACGCACCAGACGTCCGCGCAACAGCGCATCGTGCTGCAGATTGAACGAGGCGCAGGCCTGCTCCTCTATCAGGCCGCGCAAGGCATTGTCAGCCTGTGGGTGTTGACGCAGGTCTTCTACCGCCAGCAGCAAACTGCTCTCCGCCGGCAAAATCAGCACCTGCGGCTGATCGTCGATCTGGCTGAAGCGGCTGCGCAGGGTTTCGTGACGCTCAACGATGCGTGCCAGTGCCCGTTGCAGTGCATCTTCATCCAGCCGACCGCGCAGGCGCAGACCGACCGGGATGTTGTAGGCGCTGTGGTCGCCATCCATCTGCGCCAGGAACCACAGGCGTTGCTGGGCGAAGGACAACGGCAATAGCTGATCACGGGGTGCCGGCAAAATCTCCGGCAAGGTGCTGCGCCCCGCCCGGCTCAGCACCTCGGCGACCGCGGCCAGCTCAGGATTAGCGAACAGCTCGGCGAGTGTCAGCTCGACGCCCAACTGCTGGCGCACCTGCGACAGCATGCGCATCGCCAGCAACGAATGCCCGCCGAGCTCAAAGAAGTTGTCGTGACGACCGACTTGTTCGAGTTGCAGCAAACCGGCCCAGATCCGCGCCAAATGGTCTTCCAGCGCCGAAATCGGCGCGACATACACCCGACTGAGCAGCGCTGCCTGCGTCGGCGCCGGCAGCGCCTTGCGGTCGACCTTGCCGTTGTTGTTCAACGGCAGCACATCCAGTTGCACCCACGCGCTCGGCACCATGTATTCCGGCAGTCGCGCCAGCAACTGCGCGTGCAGATCGGCGCTGTCCAGGCGCCCGGCGTGCGCGGTGTAGTAGGCCACCAGACGGGTGATGTCCTGACCATCGCGGCGCGCCAGCACCACGGCCTCCTTGATCCCCTGGCAGTTGAGCAGGCGGTTTTCGATTTCGCCCAGTTCGATACGGAAACCGCGAATCTTCACCTGATCGTCGTTGCGCCCGATGCAATCGAGCTGCCCCGGGGCCAGCCAGCGTGCGAGGTCGCCGGTGCGATACAGCAGCGCGCCCGGCTGATCGCTGAACGGATCACGCAGGAACTTCTCGGCGGTCAGATCGGCGCGGTTCAGGTAACCCAGCGCCACGCCCTGCCCGCCGATGTACAACTCGCCGGTCACGCCCATCGGCATCGGTTGCTGATGCGCGTCGAGTACATACACTTGGGTGTTGGAGATCGGCGCGCCAATCGGCACGCTTTCGGCGTTTTCCGCCACTTCACGCACTTCGAAGGTGGTGGCGTAAGTGGTGGTTTCGGTCGGGCCGTAGCAATGCACGATGCGCAGCGCGGGCGCCTCGGCCAGCAGTCGACGGAACGCCGCCGGGTCGCCACGCTCACCGCCACACAACAGAATGCGCAAGCCTTTCAGCGCCTGCGGAATCAGCTGCACATACTGATTGAACAGCGCAGTGGTGACGAACAGCACCGTTGCCCCGGTTGCGCTCAACTCATGGCCGAACGCGTTTGGATCAAGCAAGGTCTGGTGATCGATCACCACCACGCGCCCGCCGTTGAGCAGCGGCCCCCAGATGTCCATGGTGCTGGCGTCGAACGCCGGATTGGAGGCGAACACCACGCGATCCTGCGGGTTGAAATCGGCATAACCGTTGTTCAGCACCAGACGGCCGATGGCGCGGTGCGGGACCATCACGCCTTTCGGCGTGCCGGTGGAGCCGGAGGTGTACATGATGTACGCCAGCGCCTGCGAGGACTGCGCCAGGTTCGGGTTGTGCGTCGGTTGGCCGCTGAGGGTCAAGCGGTCGAGGTCGATACGTGGCGCAGCGTAGTCGATGACTTCACGGCTGAGGGTCAGCAACGCCGCCGCGTGACAGTCCTCGACCATGAACGCCTGACGCTCGCTCGGGGCATTGATATCAAGCGGCACATAGGCCGCCGCGCACTTGGCAATCGCCAGTTGCGCCACCAGCAGCTCCAGCGAGCGTGGCAGCAGGATCGCCACGTGGTCGCCGGGCTGCACGCCCTGGCTGAGCAAGTGATGCGCCAGACGGTTGGCCTGAGCGTTCAGTTCAAAGTAGCTCAGCGAATGCTCGCCATGCACCGCCGCCACCGCTTTGGGATGCGCCGCTGCCTGCTGCTGGAAAATCCCGTGCACGGTCAGCGTTTGCGGGTACTCGCGCGCCGTGGCGTTGAAGTCGTAGAGCAAGCGCTGACGCTCAGACTCGGTGAGTAACGGCACCCGCTCCAGCACGGTCTGCTCATCGTTGACCATCGCCGCCAGCAGGCGCTGCAGGTAGCCGACATAACGCTCGACGGTCGCTTGATCGAACAACGCCGTGGCGTATTCCAGCGAACCGCGAATCACCCCGTTGACCTCACCCAGGGTCAGGGTCAGGTCGAATTTGGCCACCCGGCCCGGCGCGGCCACGCCTTCGAGGCGCAGATCGCCCAGCGCCAGGTTCGGCCCGACGCTGCTGTCCCAGCTCAGCGTGCTCTGGAACAACGGGCTGTGCGCCAGACTGCGCGCCGGCCGGGCGATTTCCACCACTTGCTCGAACGGCAGATCCTGATGCGCCTGCGCCTCCAGCGTGCGCGCCTTGACCCGTGCCAGCAGCGTGGCCACGCTCGGTTCACCCGAGGTGTCGATGCGCAGGGCCAGGGTGTTGACGAACATGCCGATCAGGCCTTCGATCTCGGCCCGGCTGCGGTTGGCCACCGGCGAGCCGATCACCACGTCGGACTGCCCGGACAAACGACTCAGCAACAGCGACCAGGCACTCATCAGGGTCATGAACAGGGTCACGCCGTGACGCTGACTCAAGGCTTTGAGCCCGGCACTCAGTTGCTCATCCAGGCGTACTTCGACGCTGCTGCCGGCAAAATCCTGCTGTGGCGGACGCGGACGGTCGGTGGGCAGGGTCAGCAACGCCGGCGCACCGTCGAGGGTCTGCTGCCAGTAATCGCTTTGCCGCTGCAATACTTCACCGCTGAGCCAGCGCCGTTGCCACACGGCATAGTCGCCGTATTGCAGCGCCAGTGGCGGCAACGGATCGGGCTGGCCCTGACTGAAAGCCTGATACAGCGCCATCAGTTCGCGGGTCAGTACGCCCATCGACCAGCCATCGGCGACGATGTGATGCACGGTCAGCAACAGCACATGGTGATCGTCAGCCAGGCGCACCAACCGTCCGCGAATCAGCGAATCGTTTTGCAGATCGAACGCCGTCGAGGCCTCCTGCGCGAGCAGCGCCTGCAAGGTGGCTTCAGCCTGCGGATCCTGGCGCAGGTCGGCAATCTGCAGCAGCAGATCGCTGTCGACCGGTGCAATCGTCACCTGCGCCTGATCGTCGACGCTGACGAAGCGGCTGCGCAGGGTTGCGTGGCGCGCAACGATCTGCGTCAGTGCGCGCAGCAAGGCTTCGACATCGAGCCGTCCATGCAGGCGCAGGCCAAGTGGAATGTTGTACGCCGAATTGCCGCCGTCCATTTGCGCCAGGAACCATAGACGTTGCTGGGCGAAGGACAGCGGCAGCGCTTGATCCGGCGCCGCCGCGACGATCTCTGGCAGCGTGCTGCGCCCGGCGCGGTTCAGCACCGCGGCCACCGCGCTGAGGTGCGGATCGGCAAACAACTCGCTCAGGGGCAGTTCGACGCCGAGACGCTGGCGCACTTGCGACAGCATGCGCATTGCCAGCAACGAATGCCCGCCGAGTTCGAAGAAGTGATCGTGGCGGCCGATCTGCTCGACTTGCAGGGTCTCGGCCCAGATCTGCGCCAATGCAATTTCCAGTTCACCCTGTGGCGCAACGTATTCGCGGGTGATCAACGCCGCAGCATCCGGTTCGGGCAAGGCTTTGCGATCGACCTTGCCGTTGTTGGTCAACGGCAAGGCATCGAGCTGCACCCAGGTACTCGGCACCATGTATTCCGGCAACTGCGCCTGCACATGCTCACGCAGGTCGGCGAGTTCCAGCGCGCCGTCGTGCGCGGTGTAGTAGGCCACCAGCCGCAACGGTTCCTGACCATCGCGCCGGGCGAGCACCACCGCTTCGTTGATCCCCGGATAGCCCAGCAGACGATTTTCGATCTCGCCGAGTTCGATGCGGAAACCACGGATTTTCACTTGATCGTCATTGCGCCCGATGCAATCGAGCTGCCCCGGCGCCAGCCAGCGCGCTAGGTCGCCGGTGCGATACAGCAGCGCGCCCGGTCGGTCGCTGAACGGATCACGCAGGAACTTCTCGGCGGTCAGATCGGCGCGGTTCAGATAACCCAGCGCCACGCCCTGCCCGCCAATGTACAACTCGCCGGTCACGCCCATCGGCACCGGCTGCTGATGCGCGTCGAGCACATACACCTGGGTGTTGGAGATCGGCCCGCCAATCGGCACGCTTTCGGCGTTTTCCGCCACTTCGTGCACTTCAAACGTGGTGGCGTAAGTGGTGGTTTCGGTCGGGCCGTAGCAATGCACGATGCGCAGTTGCGGCGCCTCGTCCCGCAAGCGGCGGAAGCTGGCCGGATCGCCGCGTTCACCGCCGCACAGAACCATGCGCAAGCCTTTCAGGGCCTGCGGAATCAGTTGCACGTACTGGTTGAACAGCGCGGTGGTGACAAACAGGATTGTCGCGCCGCTGGCGTTCAACTCATGGCCGAATGCGTTTGGATCCAGCAGGGTCTGGTGATCGATCACCACCACGCGCCCGCCGTTGAGCAATGGCCCCCAGATGTCCATGGTGCTGGCGTCGAACGCCGGGTTGGAGGCAAACGCCACGCGATCCTGCGGGTTGAAATCGGCGTAACCGTTGTTCAGCACCAGACGAGCGATGCCACGGTGCGGCACCATCACCCCCTTCGGCGTACCGGTGGAACCGGAGGTGTACATGATGTACGCCAGTGCTTCCGGGCTTTGCGCCAGGTTCGGATTGTGTGTCGGCTGACCGCTGAGCTCGAGCCGATCGAGGTCGATGCGCGGCGCGGCATAGTCGATGGCTTCGCTGCTGAGAGTCAGCAGCGCCACGGCGCGGCTGTCCTCGAGCATGAACGCCTGGCGCTCGCTCGGCGCGTTGATGTCCAGCGGCACATAGGCCGCCGCGCATTTGGCAATCGCCAGTTGCGCCACCAGCAGCTGCAGCGAGCGCGGCAACAGGATCGCCACATGAGCGCCCGGCTGTACGCCTTGAGCGATCAGGTAGTGGGCCAAGCGGTTGGCCCGATCATTCAAATCGGCATAACTCGACGTTTGCCCGCGATGCACGACAGCGATGGCGTGCGGATCTGCCGCCACTTGCCTTTCGAACAAGGCGTGCACGGTCAGCGCATGCGGGTATTCCCGCTCGGTGGCGTTGAACTCGACCAGCAATTGCCGACGTTCGTCTGGCGCCAGGATCGACACCTGGTCAACGCTCAGTTTCGGGGTCTGTTCCAGTGCCAGCAGCAGGTTGCTCACCGCCCGTTGCAGGTACTCGCAGATGCGTGCGGGATCAATGCCGGGGGCAGCCAGTGCGGTGAAGCCGAAACCTTCGCCGAGGTCATCGACACTCACGCTCAACTGGTAGTTGGTGTGCTCCTGGGTATTGAGCAGTTGCATGCCGTGCCACGCGTTCGCCGCCTCCGCGGAAGGCGTGCCGGCAGCGGCGCTGTGGCGATAGTTGAACAGCGTGCTGAACAACGGCGTGCCGGCGGGCATGCCACTGCAACGCTGGGCCAGTGCCAATTGCGCATGCTCATGGTGCAGCAGCGCGTTCAACTGTTGGTGGGTGGCGAGCGCGGCTTCCTGCGCCGAGCGTTGCCCGAGATCGACGCGCAGCGGCAAGGTGTTGATGAACACCCCCAGCGCGCGCTCGGCGCCCTCGCCCGCCTGAAACCGCCCCAGCAACACGGTGCCGAACACCACCGCGTCACGCCCGGAGAGTTTTCCCAGCACCTGCGCCCAGGCCAGATGCATCAGGCTCGCGGCGCTGATCCCCAGCCGTCGGGCCTTGGCCCTGACACGCCGACTCAGATCGAGGTCGAGTACCCGGCGTGCCTCTGCGGCGTGGCCCTCGGCAATGCTGTGCAGGCCGTACGGCGCGCTCGGTTCGCTGATATCACCCAGCATCTCGCGGAAGAAATCTTCGTGATGCTGATCGCTCATCGCCGACAGGGTATGCGCCACATAATTGCGATACGGCACCGGCTCGGCCAGACGCTGCGGCTGGCCGCTGAGGAACGCCTGCATTTCGTGTTGCAGCACCTCCAGCGCCACGTGGTCCATCACCAGGTGATGGAACAGCAACAACGCCACCACCCGCTGATTGGCGGCGTCCCACGCATGCACCACGCGCATCAGCGGCGCCTGATTGACGGCCATGCGGTACTGCGCGGCGTCGAAGCGGCGGCGCAATTGCTCCAGCACATCGCCGTCCGCGTCATTCAGTTCCAGCGCTTCGCAGGCCAGCGGCGCCGTGCGCCAGACCACTTGCACCGGGTCTTGCAGCCCGTCCCAGAACAGCGAAGTGCGCAGGATGTCGTGGCGCTGGATCACGTTCTGCAAGGCTTGAGTGAAGCTGGTCAGGCGTTGTTCATCGGCAAACGCAAACTGCGCCTGCAACACATACGGATCGCCCTGCGCGGCGGACAAATGGTGGAACAGGATGCCGGTCTGCAACGGCGCCAACGGATAAATATCCTGCACGTTGGCCACGCCGCCGGGGATGCTCGCGACGATGCGGTCAATGCTCGGCTGGTCGAGCGTCACCAGTGGCAGCAGCTCGGGAGTGATGCGCGTGCAGTCCGCAGTGATCAGGTTGGCCGCGACTTCGGCCTCCGGTTCACCGCCCACGGCAGCGGCCAGCGCGGCGAGTGTCGGCTGGTTGAACAGCACGCGGATGTCGGCGCTCAGGCCGGCACGACGCATTTTTGCCACCAGATTCACCGCCAGCAGCGAATGGCCACCGAGTTCGAAGAAATGATCGTGGCGCCCTACCCGCTCAACCTTGAGCAGTTCAGCCCAGAGCTGGGCGAGAGCGATTTCCACTTCACCGACCGGGGCTTCGTATTCACGGGCGGTCAACGCCGTCAGATCGGGGGCCGGCAGCGCCTTGCGGTCGAGTTTGCCGTTGGGGCTGAGCGGCAGTGCTTCGAGATGCACGAACACGGCGGGCACCATGTAGTCCGGCAGGTTTTCCAGTAGAAGGCTGCGCAGCGTTTCGATTTCCAGCGGTGCACCGGTGTAGTACGCCAGCAGACGTTTGTCCCCCGGCACGTCTTCGCGAGCCAATACGGCGGCTTCCTGCACGCCATCGATCTGGGTCAGGCGTGCCTGGATTTCACCGAGTTCGATGCGCAAACCACGGATCTTCACCTGATCGTCGTTACGGCCCAGGTATTCGATATTGCCGTCCGGCAGATAACGGGCGACGTCGCCGGTGCGGTACATCCGCCCATTGCTCTGGAACGGATCGGTGAGGAAGCGTTCGGCGTTCAACTGCGGACGATTCAGATAACCGCGCGCCACCTGCACGCCGCCGATGTACAGCTCGCCGACCACACCGTGCGGCACCGGTTGTTGCTGGGCATCGAGGATGTACATGCGGGTGTTGGCGATCGGTTTGCCGATCGGCGTGTTGTCCGGGGTACTTTCCAGCGGCCCGGCGCAGTTCCACGCGGTCACGTCCACTGCGGCTTCGGTCGGGCCGTAGAGGTTGTGCAATTCGCTGCTCGGCAGTTGCTGCTTGAAGCGTCGCACCACGCTGCCCGGCAATGCTTCGCCGCTGCACATGACTTGCCGCAGACTGCTGCAACGTCCGGTGTCGGCGTGGGCGAGAAACACGTCGAGCATCGACGGCACGAAGTGCAGCGTGGTGATCTGTTCGCGCTCGATGATTTCACTGAGGTACTGCGGATCCTTGTGCCCCTCGGGCCGGGCCATGACCAATCGGGCGCCGGTCATCAGCGGCCAGAAGAACTCCCAGACCGAGACGTCGAAGCTGAACGGGGTCTTTTGCAGCACCGTGTCAGTGGAACTCAGTTGGTAAGCGTCCTGCATCCATAGCAAGCGGTTGACGACCCCGCTGTGCTCATTGATCACGCCTTTCGGCTGGCCAGTGGAACCGGAGGTGTAAATGACGTAAGCGGTGTGCTGCGGGGTCAGTTCGGCAACTGAAAGGTTGTCGGCAGGCAGGGATTGCCATTGCGACTGATCCAGATCGATCACCGGCACGGAAGTGTCACCGAGCAACGAACGCGTGGTTCCCTGCACCAACACCGCCAACGGCGCGCTGTCCTCCAGCATGTACGCCAGACGTTCCAGCGGATACGCCGGATCCAGCGGCACATAACCGCCGCCGGCCTTGAGGATCGCCAGCAGCCCGACCACCATGTCCAGACCGCGTTCGACGCAGATCGCCACCCGCGCATCCGGGCCTACGCCCAACCCACGCAGATGCCGCGCCAGTTGATTGGCTCGGGCGTTGAGTTCGGTGTAGCTCAGTGACTTCTCACCCGCGACCACCGCGGGCGCCTGCGGCGAGCGCGCCACTTGCGCTTCAAAAAGGCCATGAATGGTTTGATCGAGGTTGTAATCGACCTCCGTGGCATTGAACTCGACCAGCAAGCGCTGCTGTTCTTCCTCCGCCAGCAGCGGCGCCTGTTCCAGCACTGCCTGATCGTTGGCGACCATCGCCTGCAACAGGCGCTGGAAGTAACCGACGAAACGCTCGACCGTGCTCTGGTCGAACAATGCTGTGGCGTATTCCAGTGATCCGCGAATGACGCCGCCGGACTCACTCAGGCTCAACGACAGGTCGAACTTGGCGAAGTGGCTCGGCTCGGCCACGCCTTCCAGCGTCAGTTCGCCGAGGGCCAGCGCAGGGCTTTCGAGGCCATCCCAACTGAGCAAGGTCTGGAACAACGGGCTGTGCGCCAGGCTGCGCACCGGCCGGGTGATTTCCACCACCTGCTCGAACGGCAGATCCTGATGCGCCTGCGCTTGCAGGGTTTGCGCCTTGACCCGCGCCAGCAGCGCTTCGACGCTCAGCTCGCCCGAGGTGTCGATGCGCAGAGCCAGGGTGTTGACGAACATGCCGATCAGGCCTTCGATCTCGGCGCGGGTGCGGTTGGCCACCGGCGAACCGATCACCACTTCCGCCTGCCCGGACAAGCGGCTGAGCAGCATTGCCCAGGCACTCATCAGCGTCATGTACAGGGTCACGCCGTGGCGCTGGCCCAAGGCTTTGAGCCCGGCGCTCAAGCGTTCGTCGAGCACGACGGCGACGCTGCTGCCGGCATAGTCCTGCTGCGCTGGGCGCGGCCGATCGGTCGGCAGCATCAGCAGCGCCGGGGCACCGGCGAGGGTCTGTTGCCAATATTCGCTCTGGCGCTGCAGCACTTCGCCGCTGAGCCAGCGCCGCTGCCACACCGCGTAGTCGGTGTATTGCAGCACCAGCGGCGGCAACGGATCCGGCTGACCGTGGCTGAACGCCTGATACAGCGCCATCAGTTCGCGGGTCAAAACACCCATCGACCAGCCGTCGGAGATGATGTGGTGCAGGGTCAGCAACAGCACATGGTGATCGTCGGCCAGGCGTACCAGTCGCCCGCGAATCAACGGATCGTCCTGCAAGTCGAACGGTCCGGAGGCTTCGCCCTGAATCAGCGCTTGCAGGGTGTCCTCGGGTTGCGGGTGCTGGCGCAGGTCTTCAATCCGCAGCAGCAGACCGGTGTCCACCGGGGCAATCAGCACTTGCGCTTCGTCGTTGAATTGCGCGAAGCGGCTGCGCAGGGTTTCGTGCCGGGCGACGATCCGCGCCAGCGCGCGTTGCAGCGCCGCGTCATCGAGACGGCCACGCAAACGCAGGGCCACGGGAATGTTGTAGGCGGTGTTGGCGCCTTCCATTTGCGCGAGGAACCACAGGCGTTGCTGGGCGAACGACAGCGGCAACGCACCGTCACGGGTGACCGGCACGATCTGCGGTTGCTCACTGCGCCCGGCCTCGTTGAGCACTGCCGCGACCGCCGCCAGTTCGGCGTTGGCAAACAGATCGCCCAGCGCCAGCTCGACGCCCAGGCGCTGGCGCACCTGCGAGACCATGCGCATCGCCAGCAACGAATGCCCGCCGAGTTCGAAAAAGTGATCCTGGCGCCCGACCCGCTCGACTTGCAGCACGTCGGCCCAGATCTGCGCCAGCGCGGTTTCCACCTCGCCTTCGGGCGCTGCGTACTCGCGAGTGAACAGCGCTGCCAGATCCGGCGCTGGCAAGGCCTTGCGGTCGACTTTGCCGTTGGCGGTCAGCGGCAGCGCGGCGAGTTTGACGAACGCCGTCGGCACCATGTATTCCGGCAACCGGCTGAGCAATTGCGCGCGCAACTCGCCCACCGGCAGCGCTTCGACCTGCGGCTGCTCGGTGAAGTACGCCACCAGTCGCGGCTGGCCGGGTTGATCTTCGCGGGCCAGCAACACCGCTTCCTGAATGCCCGGCAACTGGTTGAGGCAGGTTTCGATTTCCCCCAGTTCGATGCGCACGCCACGGATTTTCACCTGATCGTCGTTGCGCCCCAGGTACTCGATGTTGCCGTCCTCGCGCCAGCGTGCAAGGTCGCCGGTGCGATACATCCGCGCGTTCGGCGCGCGGCTGAACGGATCACGCAGAAAACGCTCGGCAGTCATGTCCGGGCGATTGAGGTAGCCACGAGCGACCCCGGCACCGCCAACATACAACTCGCCCGCCACGCCGATCGGCACCGGGCGCTGTTGTTCGTCGAGCAGGTACACCGTGGCGTTGCTCACCGGCTTGCCGATGTGCAGCGCATCGCCGCTTTGCACCAGACCTGAAGTCGCGACCACTGTGGCCTCGGTCGGGCCGTAGTTGTTGATCACGTCGAAATGCTGGTTGCGGTTGAACTGACGCAAGCGGTCGCCGCCGATCAGCAGCGTGCGCAGGGTCGGATGTTCGAGGTTCTGGCTGAAGGCGTATTCGGCCACCGGCGTCGGCAGGAAGCTCACGTCCAGCGGCTGTGCGCACCACCACGCGAGCAAGGCATCGATGTCTTCGCCGCCCTCGTGGGTCGGTGCCAGATGCAGGGTCGCGCCCGCGCACAAGGCCGGCCAGACTTCCCAGGCCATCGCGTCGAAGCCGAACCCGGCGAGACTTGAGGTGTGGCGACCGGCGCAGAGGTCGAACGCCGCGCAGTGCCAGTCCACCAGATTGCTCAGGGTGTGATGCTCGACCATCACACCCTTGGGCAGGCCGGTGGAGCCGGAGGTGTAGATCACGTAAGCCAGGTTTTCGGTACTCAGGCCGGGAACGCGCGGATTATGGGTCACGCCCTGCGCCCAGTTGCAGCGGTCGAGTTCGAGTACCGGCACGGTCAGCGTCGGCAAGCGCTCGCGCAGATTGTTTTGGGTCAGCACCGCCACCGGCGCGCTGTCGTCGAGCAGGTAATTCAAGCGCTCCGCAGGGTGTGCCGGATCAATCGGTACATAGCCGGCGCCCGTCTTGAGGATCGCCACCAGCCCGACCAGGGTGTCCAGCCCGCGGCGGGCGACGATCGCCACGCGGTCATCCGGTTTCACGCCCAGGCTGATCAGATGCTGCGCCAGGGCGTTGGCCTGACGGTTGAGTTCGGCGTAGGTCAGTTGCGCGTCGGCAAACACTGCCGCCAGCGCGTCCGGCCGTTCGGCCGCCTGCGCCTCGAAACGCTGCTGGAGGGTCTGTGCCGTCGGAAAATCCACTTGGGTGGCATTGAAGCCGAGCAGCACCTGTTCAAGCTCAGCCGCCGGCAGAATCGGCAATTGATTGACCGGTGTCTGCGGCGCCTGCTCCAGCGCGAGCACGAGGTTTTCCAGCGCGCAGTGCAGGTAGTCGCAGATGCGCTGCGGATCGGTCTGGGTGCTGGCCAGCAGGGTCAGGCTGAAGGCGTCACCGAGGTCATCGACACTCAGGGTCAGCGGATAGTTGCTGCGCTCTTCGGAGTGCAACGTGGAGATACCGTCCCACGCCGCGAGGGTTTCGGCGCTGGCAGTGGTCACGTTGTGGCTGTGACGATAATTGAGCAGTGTGCTGAACAGCGGCGTCGGCGCCACCACATTACTGCAGCGTTGAGCCAGGGCCAGCGGTGCGTGTTCGTGACGCATCAGCGTGGTCAACCGTGCGTGGGTGGCGTTGACCGCCGCGCGCACATCCTGCCCGTCGATGTTCACCCGCAAGGGCAAGGTGTTGATGAAAATCCCCAGCGCCCGATCAATCGCTTCGGCGCCTTGCATGCGGCCCATCAGCACCGTACCGAATACCACTTGCTGCTTACCGGTCAGCGCGGCCAGCACCTGCGCCCAGCCGAGATGGAACAGGCTGGCGACACTGACCCCGAGCGTCCGTGCCTGCGCCCGCAGACGCTGGCCCAATAGCGCCGCGACCGGCACGCTGAGTTCGACGATTTCGCTGCCGTCACCCTGCACGTCCTGCAGGCCGTAAGGCAGCGTCGGTTCGTCGATGTCGCTGAGCATCTCGCGGAAAAACGCCTCGTGCTCGGCTTCGCTGACACCCAGACGCGCCTGCGCCACGTAATTGCGAAACGGCACCGGGCGCCCGAGCAACTCACTTTGCCCGGTGAGGCAGGCACGCATTTCGTGGCGCACCACGTCGAGGGCCGAGTGGTCGAGCGCCATGTGATGGAACAACAGCGTGGCGATCACCCGTTGCCCGGCCTCATCCCAGGCGTGGGCCAGACGCATCAGCGGCGCCTGGGTAACGTCGAGGCGGAAATGCCGGGCGTCGAAGCGCTCGTGCAGATACGCCAGCACGTCGTCATTTGCATCAGGCAACGTCACCTCTTCCACCGGCAGTTCGGCGCGACGCCAGACCACCTGCAGCGGCGCGTCCAGACCTGCCCAATGCACAGCGGTGCGCAGAATGTCATGGCGATCGATCACGCTTTGCAGCGCTTGAGCGAACGCTTGAAAACGCTCACGGCTGGCAAAGGCGAAATGCGATTGCATGACATACGGATCACCGTCACCGCCACTGACGTGGTGATAAAGAATGCCTTCCTGCAGCGGCGCCAGCGGGTAGATGTCCTGCACGTTGGCCGCGCCGCCAGGGACTTGTGCGACGAGGTGGTCGATGGTGGTTTGGTCGAGCTCGACCAGCGTCAGCATCGCCGGGGTGATGCGCGTGGTGCCCGCAACGATGCCGTTGGCCGGCACCTCGACCTGGCCGTGCTTGCTGGCCGAGTATTGCCCGGCCTTGATCAGCTCGATCAGCGCCGGTTTGTGCTCGCGCAACAGCGCCAGCAACGCCGGGTCGTTCAACGCCTGCTTGTTGCCGTTGACCCGCAATTGGTCGTCCGCGACCGCCAGCTGAATATCTTTAGCCTTCAATGTGGCCAACAGTTCGATCACGTTCACAGGACGATCTCCATTCGTTCGGTAATTGCGGCGTAGCCGGCCAGCGTCGGATGTTCGAACAGCGACCTGACATCGGCTTCCATGCCTTCCTGACGCAGCCGGCCGATCAGACTGACCGCCAGCAGCGAGTGACCACCCAGTTCAAAGAAATGATCGTTGCGCCCTACCCGCTCAACGTTGAGCAACTCGGCCCAGAGCCGTGCGAGGGTGATTTCCACGTCGCCCACCGGGGCTTCGTATTCGCGCACCGGCAATGCCGCCTGATCCGGCACCGGCAGCGCTTTGCGGTCGAGTTTGCCGTTGGGACTCAGCGGCAGTGCATCGAGATGCACGAACACGGCGGGCACCATGTAGTCCGGCAGATTTTCCAGCAGACGGCTGCGTAGCACGTCGGTCTCCAGCCGTGCGCCGGTGTAGTACGCCACCAGACGTTTGTCCCCCGGCACGTCTTCGCGAGCCAATACGGCGGCTTCCTGCACGCCATCGATCTGGGTCAGGCGTGCCTGAATTTCGCCGAGCTCGATGCGCAGGCCACGGATCTTCACCTGATCGTCGTTGCGGCCCAGATACTCGATATTGCCGTCCGCCAGATAACGGGCGACATCGCCAGTGCGGTACATCCGCCCATTGGCCTGGAACGGATCGTCGAGGAAGCGCTCGGCGTTCAGTTCCGGGCGATTCAGATAACCCCGCGCCACTTGTACGCCTCCGATGTACAACTCGCCGACCACGCCGTGCGGCACCGGTTGTTGCTGGGCATCGAGGATGTACATGCGGGTGTTGGCGATCGGTTTGCCGATCGGCGTGTTGTCCGGAGTGCTTTCCAGCGGCCCGGCGCAGTTCCACGCGGTCACGTCCACTGCGGCTTCGGTCGGGCCGTAGAGGTTGTGCAATTGGCTGCCCGGCAGTTGCTGCTTGAAGCGCCGCACCACACTGCCCGGCAACGCTTCGCCGCTGCACATGACTTGCCGCAGACTGCTGCAACGTGCGCTGTCACCGTGGGCGAGAAACACATCGAGCATCGACGGTACAAAGTGCAGCGTGGTGATGTGCTCGCGCTCGATGATTTCGCTGAGATACAGCGGATCCTTGTGCCCCTCGGGCCGGGCCATGACCAATCGAGCGCCGGTCATCAACGGCCAGAAAAACTCCCAGACCGAGACGTCGAAGCTGAACGGGGTCTTCTGCAACACCGTGTCGGCTGCCGTCAGTTGGTAAGCGTCCTGCATCCACAGCAAACGGTTGACCACCCCGCTGTGTTCATTGATCACGCCTTTCGGTTGGCCGGTGGAGCCGGAGGTGTAAATCACGTAAGCCGTGTGCTGCGGGGTCAGTTCAACGAGCGAAAAATTGTCCGTTGGCAGCGCTTGCCAGTGCGGCTGATCCAGATCGACCACCGGCACCGAAACGTCACCGAGCAACGAACGCGTGGTTCCCTGCACCAGCACCGCCAGCGGCGCGCTGTCTTCCAGCATGTACGCCAGACGCTCCAGCGGATACGCCGGATCCAACGGCACATAACCGCCGCCGGCCTTGAGGATCGCCAGCAGCCCGACCACCATGTCCAGACCGCGCTCGACGCAGATTGCCACCCGCGCGTCCGGCCCTACGCCCAATCCGCGCAGGTGCCGCGCCAGTTGATTGGCCCGGGCGTTGAGTTCGGCGTAGCTCAGTGGCTGCTCACCCGCGACCACGGCGGGCGCCTGCGGCGAACGCTGCACCTGCGCCTCGAACAGACCGTGAATGGTCTGCTCAAGGTTGTAATCGACCTCCGTGGCATTCAGGCCAGACAGCAACTGCTGACGCTCGCTATCCGGAATCACCGGCAGGCGGTTCAAGGCCTGCTGCGGTGTCTGCTCCAGTGCCTCGACCAGTTCCGCCAACACCTGCTGCATGTAGCCACACACCCGCGCCGCACCAATGCGCGAAGGCGTCATGACGGTGAGGATAAAACCTTCGCCCAAGTCATCGACATTGAGACTCAGTGGGTAGTTGGTGCGCTCTTCGCTGGAAAGATTTTCGATGCCCTGCCAGGTAAGGCGATTGGCCTGCTGCTGTTCTGCGCTGACGCTGTGCCGGTAATTGAGCATCGCGCTGAACAGCGGTGACGGCGCCGCCACCCCGCTGCAGCGCTGGGCCAGTGCCAGTGATGCGTGCTCATGGCCGAGCAACGCGGTCAGTTGCGCATGAGTGGCACGCACCCCGGCACGCACCGAAACATCGCCCAGATCCACCCGCAACGGCAGCGTATTGATGAACATCCCCAGACCGCGATCGGCGCCGGTGCCGCCCTGCATCCGCCCCAGCAGCACGGTGCCGAACACCACGCGCTCGTGCCCCGAGGTCGCTGCCAGCACTCGGGCATAGGCCAGATGGAACAGACTGGCGACACTCACGCCCATCTGCCGCGCCTGGCTGCGCAAGCGCCGCGCCAGGGCTTCGGGCACGTTCTGCCGGACTTCTTCGATATCCTGCCCGTCGCCGCGCACCTCCAGTAGCCCGAACGGCAGCGTCGGCTCGTCGATGTCACCGAGCATCGCGCGGAAGAACGCTTCGTGTTCCTGCTCACTGACGCCCAGCCGGGTCTGCGCCACGTAGTTGCGATACGACACGGCCGGCAGCAGTGCTTCGTCGTGGCCAAAGAGGATCGCTTGCATTTCCTCCTGCACCACGGCCAGCGCCGTGTGGTCCATGGCGATGTGATGGAACAGCAGCATGGCGACCACCCGGTGGTTGGCCGGGTCCTGCGCATACACCAGGCGAATCAACGGCGCCTGACTGAGGTCGATGCGGAAATGCCGCGCGTCGAAACGCTCGTACAACTGCGCCAGAACATCACCGGCCGCCGGGTCGAGGGCCACTTCCTGCACCGGCAGCTCAGCGTCGCGCCAGACCACTTGCACCGGCGTCGCCAACCCCTCCCAGACCACTCCGGTGCGCAGAATGTCGTGACGACTCATGACCTGACGCAGCGCGGCGGCAAAGGCCTGCAAGCGTTCGAGGCTGTCGAACGCCAGGCGCGATTGCAGCAGGTACGGATCACCCTGTGCGGCGCTCAAGTGGTGATACAAAATGCCTTCCTGCAATGGCGCCAGCGGATAAATGTCCTGCACATTGGCGGCACCGCCCGGCACCGTGGCCACGATACGCTCGATGCTGGCCTGATCCAGTTGCAGCAGGGTCAGCATATCTGGCGTGATATGCGTGCAACCGAGTGGAATCAGGTTGGCCGGCACCGCGACTTCGCGACCACTGCCGACGGCGGCGGCCAGCGCGGCGAGCGTTGGCTGGCTGAACAGCACGCGCACGTCGGTGCTCAGGCCGAGCTGACGCATGCGCTCGATCAGGGTCACCGCCAGCAACGAATGCCCGCCCAGCTCAAAGAAGTTGTCGTGCCGCCCGACTTGTTCAACTTGCAGCACCTCGGCCCAGACCTGCGCCAGCGCGGTTTCCACCGGCCCTTGCGGGGCTTCGTATGCGCGACTGAGCCAGGCATCCTGATCCGGTTCGGGCAAGGCTTTGCGGTCGAGTTTGCCGTTGGCGGTCAGCGGCAGCGCGTCAAGCCGCACGTAGGCTGCCGGCAGCATTGCTTGCGGCAAACGTGCTTGCAGTTGCCCGCGCAGATCTTCGATTTCTACCGCAGTGCGCGCAGTGAACCAGGCGATCAACCGCGCCTCGCGCACCAGCACCACCGCGTCCTGCACCGCCGGATGGCTGGACAGCGCGGCTTCGATTTCACCCAGTTCCACCCGCACGCCGCGCAGTTTGACCTGATCATCGTTACGCCCCAGGTACTCGATATTGCCGTCGGCCAGCCAGCGCGCGAGGTCGCCAGTGCGGTACATGCGCGCCTGCGGTTCGTCGCTGAACGGGTCTTCGAGGAAACGTTCGGCGGTCAGCTCGGGGCGGTTCAGATAACCACGGGCCACACCCGCGCCACCGACGTACAACTCGCCCGCCACGCCAACCGGCACCGGACGCTGCTGCTCATCGAGCAGGTAGACCCTGGCGTTGCTCATCGGCCGGCCGATATGCAGCAGCTGTCCGGCATGGATCTGCCCGGAGGTCGCGACCACCGTGGCCTCGGTCGGGCCGTAGTTGTTGATGACATCAAAGGTCTGAGCGCCCGCGAACTGCCGCAACCTGTCGCCACCGATCAACAGCGTGCGCAAGGTCGGGTGCCCCAGTTCACGACTGAAGGCGTACTCGGCAATCGGCGTCGGCAGGAAGCTCACCTGCAACGGTTGTGCGCGCCACCAGTCGAGCAGGTCATCGAGGTGTTCGTTGCTGATCGACGGCGGCGGCAGGTGCAGGGTCGCGCCGACACACAGCGCCGGCCAGACCTCCCAGGCCATTGCGTCGAAACCGCAACCGGCGACGCTGGCGGTGTGGCTGCCGGCGCGCAGGTCGAACGCCTCGCAGTGCCAGTGCACAAGGTTTTCCAGGGTCGCGTGTTCGACCATCACGCCTTTCGGCTGACCGGTCGAACCGGAGGTGTAGATCACGTAGGCCAGATGCGCCGGGGTCAGCGACGGCAGTTGCGGATTGGTCTGCGGCAGGTGTTGCCAGAGGGCGTTGTCCAGATCGATCACCGGCACCCGGCCCAGCAACTCGCGGGTCGCGCCCTGCGCCAGCACCGCCACCGGATCGCTGTCCTGCAACAGGTAGGCAATGCGCTCCGCCGGGTACGCCGGGTCGATTGGCACGTAACCGGCGCCGGCCTTGAGAATCGCCAGCAGCGCCACCAGCATCTGCGGGCTGCGTTGCAGGCACACGGCAATCCGGTCGTCCGGTTGCACACCGAGGCCGAGCAAGTGATGGGCCAAGCGATTGGCCTGCTGATTGAGCTGCGTGTAGGTCAGTTGCTGCGTGCCCTGCACCACCGCCAGCGCCTGTGGCTGCTGCTCGGCCTGCACTTGCACCAGCGCCTGAATCGTTGCCCCGCGCGGGTATGCCGCCGCCGTCGGGTTGAACCCGACCAGCAAGCGCTCGTATTCCTCCACCGAAAGAATCGGCAAACGGTTGAGCGGACGTTGCGGCGCCTGTTCCAGCGCATGCACCAGATGCTCCAGCGCGGTGTGCATGTAGCCACAGATCCGTTGCGCGCCGATCTGCGCCAACGCCAGCACGGACAGGGAAAAGTCTTCGCCCAGATCGTCGACGCTGAGAGTCAGCGGATAGTTGCTGCGCTCTTCGCCACCGAGCAATTGCACGCCTTCCCAGATGCCCTGACCGTCATGCGGCTGCGCTTCGGCAGCGGTATGCCGGTAGTTGAGCAAGGCGCTGAACAGCGGCGCCCCGGACACCGCGCTGCAACGCTGGGCCAGCGCCAGTGGCGCGTGTTCATGGGCCAGCAGCGCGGTCAGCCGTGCGTGGGTAGTCTTGACCGCAGCGCGCACGCCTTCGCTGACATCCACCCGCAGCGGCAAGGTGTTGATGAACACGCCGAGGGTGCGATCCGCGCCCTCACCGCCCTGCATGCGCCCCAGCAGCACCGTGCCGAACACCACGTCGCGGCGGTTGGCAAGCACGCCCAGCACTTGCGCCCAGGCCAGGTGCATCAGGCTCGCCGGGCTGACACCCAGCTGCCGGGCCTGCTCGCGCAGACGCAGGGTCAACCCGGCCTCCACGGCTTGCTCGGCTTCCTCGATGGCGCCGCCATCGCCTTGCACGTCGTGCAGACCGAATGGCAGGGTCGGTTCGTCGATATCGCCGAGCATGTCGCGGAAGAACGCTTCGTGCTCCTGCTCGCTGGCACCCAGACGCGCCTGCGCCACGTAGTTGCGGTACGGCATCGGCGTGCCGAGGCTCTCGGCCTGATTGAACATGAACGCGCGCATTTCCTGGCCCACCACCTCCATGGCGGTGTGGTCGAGGATCAAATGCTGGAACAGGATGATCGCCACCACCCGCTGCTGCGCCGGGTCCTCGGCGTAGACGATGCGCATCAGCGGCGCCTGGCTCAGGTCAAGACGGTTGTACCGGGCGTCGAAACGCGCGTGCAACTGTTCGAGCACATCACCCTGCGCCGCATCCAGCGCCACCGCTTGCACCACCAGCCGCGCCTCGCGCCAGACCACTTGCTGCGGGCTCGCCAAGCCTTCCCAGACCACGCTGGTGCGCAGAATGTCGTGACGGGCAATGACCTTTTGCAGGTTGTCGGCAAAACCCTGCAAACGCTCAAGACTGTCGAACGCCAGCCGCGATTGCAGCAGGTACGGATCGCCCTGTTCGGCGCTCAGGTGGTGATAAAGAATGCCTTCCTGCAACGGTGCCAGCGGATAGATGTCCTGCACGTTGGCAGCCCCGCCCGGCACGGTGGCGACGATGCGCTCGATGCTGGCCTGATCGAGTTCAGTCAGGCTGAGCAGGTCCGGGGTGATGCGGGTGCAGCCCGGCGGAATGCGATTGGCCGGCACGTCGATTTCGCGCCCGCTGCCCACGGCGGCGGCCAGTGCAGCGAGGGTCGGCTGGCTGAACAGCACGCGGACATCGGCGCTGAGGCCGATCTGCCGCATGCGTTCGATCAGGCTCACCGCCAACAGCGAATGCCCGCCCAGTTCGAAGAAATTATCCTGACGCCCCACCCGCTCGACTTTCAGCACGTCGATCCAGATCTGCGCCAGCGCGGTTTCCACCGCACCTTGTGGCGCTTCATATTCGCGGCTGAGCCATGCGCCGTGCTCCGGCTCCGGCTCCGGCAAGGCCTTGCGGTCGATCTTGCCGTTGGCGGTCAACGGCAGCGCATCCAGCCGCACGTAAGCCGCCGGCAGCAGCGCATCCGGCAAGCGCGCCTGCAAATGCGTGTGCAACTGTTGAATATCGAACGCCGTGCGCTCGGTGAACCACGCAATCAGCCGCCCGTCGCGGACCAGCACCACGGCTTCCTGCAGCGCAGCGTGGCTGCCGAGCGCGGCTTCGATTTCACCCAATTCAATACGCACACCACGCAACTTGACCTGATCATCGTTGCGCCCCAGGTACTCGATGTTACCGTCGGCCAGCCAACGCGCCTGATCGCCGGTGCGGTACATGCGCGCCTGTGGCTCGTCGCTGAATGGGTCGAACAGGAAGTGCCCAGCGCTCAGCTCGGGACGATTCAGATAACCGCGCGCCACGCCGGCCCCGCCAACATACAACTCGCCCGCCACACCCACCGGCACCGGACGCTGCTCAGCGTCCAGCACATAGATTTTGGCGTTGGCAATCGGGCGGCCGATATGCAGCGGCTGATCCAGTTCGACCCGGCCCGAGGTGGCGACCACCGTGGCTTCGGTCGGGCCATAGTTGTTGATCACGTCGAAGGTTTGCGCACGATTGAACTGACGCAGGCGGTCACCGCCGATCAGCAGCGTACGCAAGGTCGGGTGCTGCAACTGCCGGCTGAACGCGTATTCGGCCACCGGCGTCGGCAGGAAGCTGACCTGCAACGGCTGCGCACACCACCAGTCGAGCAACTCGTCGAGGTGCTCGTTGCGGATCGACTGCGGCGGCAGGTGCAAGGTCGCGCCAACGCACAGCGCCGGCCAGACTTCCCAGGCCATCGCATCGAAACCGAAGCCGGCGACACTCGCGGTCTGGCTGCTGGCCTGCAAATCAAAAGCTTCAGCGTGCCAGTGCACGAGGTTTTCCAGGGTCGCATGCTCGACCATCACGCCTTTCGGTTGGCCGGTGGAGCCGGAGGTGTAGATCACGTAAGCCAGATGGTTCGGCGTCAATGCCGGCACCTGCGGATTGGTATCCGACAGGTGCTGCCAGAGGTCGTTGTCCAGATCGATGACCGGCACGCCGCCGAGCAGATCGCGAGTCGATGCCTGCGCCACGACCGCCACCGGGGCACAGTCCTGCAACAGGTAGGCGATGCGTTCCGGCGGATACGCCGGATCGACCGGCACATAACCGGCGCCGGCCTTGAGGATCGCCAGCAGCGCGACCAGCATGTCCGGGCTGCGCCGGGCACACAGGGCGACCCGGTCATCGGGCTGCACGCCAAGGCCGATCAGGTGATGCGCCAGGCGATTGGCCCGCTGATTGAGTTCGCCATAGCTCACCTGCTGCGCACCTTGCACCGCCGCCAAGGCTTCGGGATGCGCGGCCGCCCGGGCCTCGAACAAACGCTGCACGGTTTGCGCCGGCGGGTATTGGCGACCGGTGATGTTAAACCCGACCAGAACCCGCTGGCGTTCGCTCGGCGACAGCACCGAGATCTGCTGCAGCGGCGTTGCTGGCGAGTGCTCCAGAGCGGTCAGCAAATTGTGCAGCGCGGTCTGCAAGTAATCGCAGACCCGCACACCATCCACTTGCGGCACTGCCTGCACGCTCAGGCGGAAACCTGTGCCGAGGTCGTCGACGCTGACCACCAGCGGATAGTTGCTGCGCTCGCGCGAGCTGAGAATCTCGATCCCGTCCCAGGTCACGCCTGCCGGCTCCGCCGCGCTGTGACGGTAGTTGAGCAAAGTGCTGAACAGCGGCAGCGAAGCCGACACACCGCTGCAACGCTGAGCCAGCGCCAGTGAGGCCTGCTCGTGCGCCAACAGTTGCGCCAGTCGCTCATGGGTGGCGCGCACGCCTTGCTGCACCGCCGTCGCGCCAGCGCTGACCCGCAGCGGCAAGGTGTTGATGAACATGCCGAGTGCGCGGTCGGCGCCTTCGCCGCCCTGCATGCGTCCGAGCAACACGGTGCCGAACACCACCTCTTCACGCCCCGAAACCTGCGCCAGCACCTGACCCCAGGCCTGGTGCACCAGGCTGGCCGCGCTGATGCCGAGCCGCCGCGCCTGCTCGCGCAAGCGTTCGGCCACGCCGGCGTCCAGCGTCTGCTCGCTGTCGACGATGCTGCTGCCGTCGCCATGCACGTCCTGCACACCGAAGGCCACGGTCGGCTCGTCGATGTCACCGAGCATGTCGCGGAAGAACGCTTCATGCGCTTCGGCATTGGCCTGCTGTTGCGCCTGCGCCACGTAGTTACGGTACTGCACCGGCGGCGGCAGATCGGCACCGCTCGGGTACAGGCTGTCGTTCATTTCCGCCAGCAGCACTTCCAGTGCGGTGTGGTCGAGCACGATGTGGTGCAGCAACAGGATGCCGACCCAGCGCTGCTGTTCACGGTCTTCGGTGTAGGCCAGACGCATCAGCGGTGCGCGGCGCAGGTCGAGGCGGTAGTGACGCGGATCGAAACGTGCCTGCATCTGCTCCAGCACATCGCCTTCCAGCAGGTCGGCGTCGATCCGCTCCAGTGCCAGCGGCGCTTCACGCCAGACCACTTGCACTGGCTCCTCAAGCCCTTCCCAGACCACGCTGGTGCGCAGAATGTCGTGGCGTTCGATCACCGCGTTGAGGGCGCGGACAAAAGCCTTGATCTGCGCCAGACCGGCGAAGGCGAATTGCGCCTGCAACACGTATGGATCCCCGGCACTGGTCGCCAGGTGGTGGTAGAGAATCCCCGCCTGCAACGGGGCGAGGCCATAGATGTCCTGCACATTGCCGACGCCGCCGGGCACTGTGGCGACCACGCGGTCGATGGCGGCCTGATCCAGCGAGGCCAGCGGCAGCATGTCCGGGGTGATCCGCGTGCAATCGGCGGCAATCTGATTGTCCGGCACTTTGAAGACGTGACTTTGACTCAAAGTCGCCGCCAGTGCCGCCACGCTCGGCTGGCCGAACAGCACGCGCACGTCGCAGTGCAAGTCGTGCTGACGCATGCGTTCGATCAATTTCACCGCCAGCAGCGAATGGCCGCCGAGTTCGAAGAAATTGTCGTGGCGCCCGACCTGCTCGACACCGAGCAGGGTCTGCCAGATGCCGGCGATCACGGTTTCGACTTCCCCCACTGGGGCTTCGAAACCACGACGGGCGAAGGCATCGCTGTCCGGTTGTGGCAAGGCTTTGCGATCAAGCTTGCCGTTGGTGGTCAGCGGCAACGCATCAAGGCGCACAAACGCGCTCGGCACCATGTAGTCGGCCAGCGTCAGCAGCAACGCGTCGCGCAATTGCGCGGCGCTCGGCTCAGTGTCTACGGCGGCCAGCCAGTAAGCGACCAGACGCTGATCACCGGGGCTGTCTTCGCGGGCGATCACCACCGCTTCGCGCACCCCGGCGCAGGCGGCGAGGCGAGCTTCGATTTCACCGAGTTCGATGCGGAAGCCACGGATCTTCACTTGATCGTCGTTGCGCCCGAGGTATTCGAGGCTGCCATCCGTGGTCCAGCGCGCCAGGTCACCGGTCTTGTACAGACGCGCCTCGGCACGGCCGCTGAACGGGTCGGCAATAAAACGCTCGGCGGTCATGGCTTCGCGGTTGAGGTAGCCGCGGGCAACCCCGGCACCGCCAACGTACAACTCGCCGATCACGCCGGCCGGCACCGGTTCGCGCTGCGCGTCGAGCACGTACAGTTGCAGGTCGGGAATGCCCACGCCGATCGGGCTGCGCCCCACCAGCAGCGCATCAGCTGCTTCCAGTGGCCGATAGGTCACGTGCACCGTGGTTTCGGTGATGCCGTACATGTTCACCAGCCGCGTACCGGCGTTGCCGACCCGCGCGTACCACGGTTTGAGCAGGCCCGGTTCCAGCGCTTCGCCGCCGAAAATCACCTCGCGCAACGAGTGCATCAACGGGCTGCGGCTCTGCGCGGCGATCAACTGGCGGAAGGCGCTAGGGGTCTGATTGAGCACGGTCACGCCAGTGCGACAGAGCAGCGCGTAGCAGTCGTCCGGCAAGCGGCTGACAGCTTGCGGCACCAGCAACAACTGGCCGCCAAACGCCAGCGCGCCCCAGATTTCCCACACCGAGAAGTCGAAAGCGAAGGAATGGAACAACGCCCACACGTCCTGCGGGTTGAAGTTGAACCAGTCGTGGGTCGCCGAAAACAGCCGCACCACGTTGCGATGCTCGACCATCACGCCCTTGGGCAGGCCCGTGGAGCCGGAGGTGTAGATCACGTAGGCGAGATGGCTTGGAGTCAGCTCGGGAATCTGCGGATTGCTGCTGAGTTCAGCCTGCAACTGCAGGCTGTCCAGATCGATGATAGGCACGTTAAGCGCGCCAACCCGGTCCAGCGTATCGGCCTGGGTCAGCACCGCCACCGGGGCGCTGTCCTCCAGGGTGTAAGCGATGCGCTCCAGCGGATACGCCGGGTCGATCGGCACGTAACCGGCGCCGGCCTTGAGGATACCGAGCAGGCCGATGAGCATTTGCGGGCCGCGCTCGACACAGATCGCCACGCGTTGATCCGGGCGAATCCCCTGTGCCAGCAGGTGATGGGCAAGCTGATTGGCGCGGCGATTGAGTTCGCCGTAGCTCAGCGTCTGCTCTTCGAACAGCAGCGCTGTGGCCTCGGGTCGCGCCGCCGCGTGGGCCTCGAACTGCTGATGAATCAGCGGCGTTTCCGGGAACTGCGGCAACGGCGAGTTGACCCCGTGCAGCAGGTATTCGCGCTCGGCCGCCGGCAGGATATTCAGGCGTTGCAGCGGTGCATCCGGGGTCGATTGCAAGGCCTGCAGCAGGCTATGCAACGCGGTGTGCAGATAAGCGGCGATGCGTTCGGCACCCAGCGCCGCATCGGCCAGCGCAGTGATGCGCAAGTCTTCGCCGAGGTCGTCGATGTTGATCGTCAGCGGGTAGTTCGTGCGTTCGCGGGCGCCCAGCACTTGCACGCCGGGGGCCAGTTCGCTGACCTCGGCGATCTCTTCACTGCTGCTGTGGCGATAGTTGAGGATCGCGCTGAACAATGGCGTCGGCACCGCCACTGCACTGCAACGCTGGGCCAGGGCCAGCGAGGTCTGCTCATGGCCGAGCAGCGCAGTCAGGCGTCGATGGGTGGCCAGCACCCCGGCACGCACGCCGTCCTGCCCGACATCCACCCGCAGCGGCAAAGTGTTGATGAACATCCCCAGCGCCTGTTCGCCACCCTCACCCGCCTCCATCCGCCCCAGCAGCACGGTGCCGAACACCACGGCGGTGCGGCCCGACAACTGGCCGAGCACCCGCGCAAGCGCCAGGTGCATCAGACTCGCGACACTGACCCCGAGCTGGCGCGCCTGGCCGCGCAGTTGCCGGCTGAAATCGGTGTCGAGCATCAGCACGGCTTCTTCGATGTCCTGGCCGTCGCCCTGCACATCCTGCAGACCACAGGGCAAGGTCGGCTCGTCGATATCGGCGAGCATCTCGCGGAAAAACCCTTCGTGAACCTGCTCGTCCAGACGCAGGCGGGCCTTGGCCAGGTGATCGCGGTACGGCACCGGCGGCCCGACCTGCGCAGTCTGGCCAAGCAGATGCGCGCGGGTTTCGCGGCGCACCACATCGAGTGCCACGTGGTCCATGATCAGGTGATGGAACAGCAACAGCGCAACCACGCGCCCATTGGCCGGGTCCATGGCGTAGACCAGACGCAGCAGCGGCGCCTGCTGGATATCGAGGCGGAAGAACCGTGGGTCGTGGCGCTCCAGCAGTTGCGTCAGCACATCCGCGCCCGGCGCGAGGGCGATTTCCTCGCAGTGCAGACGAGCCTGCCGCTGCACCACTTGCAGGGGTTCGTCCAGGCGTTCCCAGACGAACGAAGTGCGCAGAATGTCGTGGCGTTCGATCATCCATTGCAGCGCCTCGGCGAAGGCCTCCAGCCGTTCGCGGCTGTCGAAGGCGAATCGCGCTTGCGACACGTAGGGGTCACCGGCGGGCGCCGACAGGTGCAGATAGAGCATGCCTTCCTGCAGCGGCGCCAGCGGGTAAATGTCCTGCAGGTTGGCGGCGCCGCCGGGCACATTGGCCACTAGCCGGTCGATGGTCGACTGATCCAGCGTCACCAGCGGCAGCATGTCCGGGGTGATGCGAAACGCCGGGCTCAGCCAGTCGCCACCGTTTTGCGCGACCAGTTCCAGCAGTTGCGCCTTGTGTTCGCTGAGGCTGTCCCACAACGCATCGTCCAGCGCGTCGTCGCTGCCCAGAATGACCAGGTCTTCATCTTCCTGTTGAAGGCGGATCGCATGGGTGGAAAGAACAGCCATCAGTTCGCTGAAATGCATGGGATAACCTGCTGTAAATACGAGAAAAAGGAGCGCGCAGCGGCGAGTCCGTGCCTGCTGCGCGCAGCCTGGAAAAGCTAAAACATCGGGGCTTGCGGGGCTGACATGGGAAGCGGGGACAAGCCGCCGGCTCGGGCGCCGCAATCCCCCTGTAGGAGCTGCCGCAGGCTGCGATCTTTTGATCTTGCTGTTAAAAGCCAAATCAAAAGATCGCAGCCTTCGGCAGCTCCTACAGGGTGCGGCGTCAGAGCCGGCGTTTGCGGTTGAGGCTCGGGATGGTGGTTTGCGGGATGAACACTTGCTGCGCCTCGGGCGTGGTGCTGAGCGCCAGCGCCGCCAGCGTCGGCTGGCTGAACAGCGCTCGGGCGTCGGTGTGCAGGCCGCTCTGGCGCATGCGCGCCACCAGACTCACCGCCAGCAACGAATGCCCGCCGAGTTCGAAGAAGTTGTCGTGACGACCGACCTGTTCGACGCCAAGCACCTCGCTCCAGATTTTCGCCAGCGTGGTTTCGACTTCACCCTCGGGCGCCACGTATGGGCGATTGATGACTGCATCTGCCCCCGGTTCCGGCAGGGCTTTGCGGTCGATCTTGTCGTTTGGCGTCAGCGGCAAGGCATCGAGCCACACGAACGCGCCCGGCACCATGTACTCCGGCAAACGCTCCAGCACGTGGGCGCGCAAGGTCTCAAGACTTGGTGCGTCAATGCCGGCGCGCAGGGTGTACCAGGCCACCAGACGCTCATCACGGACCATCACCACCGCTTGGCGAATCGCCGGATGCTCGATCAACCGTGCCTCGATTTCCCCCGGCTCCAGACGCAGGCCACGCAGCTTGATCTGGAAGTCGTTGCGGCCAAGGAATTCCAGCTCGCCATGGTTGTTGTAACGCGCCAGATCTCCTGTGCGGTACAGGCGATCACCCGCAACAAACAGGCTGTCGATGAAGCGTTCGGCCTGCATTTCCGGCAAACCGTGATAACCACGTGCCACGCCGACGCCGCCGATATGCAACTCACCACTGACGCCTTGCGGCACCGGTTGACCATACGCATCGAGCACGTACAAACGGGTGTTGCTCAACGCCTTGCCGATCGGCACCACGTTGTCCGGCACCGGCATGTGCGGTTCCAGCGTCCAGCCCGTGCTGTCCACCGTGGTTTCAGTCGGGCCGTAAACGTTGTGCAACCGCACCCACGGCAGGCGATCGCGCACTTGGCGGGCCAGCGCTGCACTGAGTTCGCCGCCACCGTTAAGCACATCGGTCAGGCTGGTGCATTGCTCGACACCGTCCTGCTCGATGAACTGCTGCAACAGCGCCGGGACGAACTTGACCACCGTCACCTGATGCTCGCGAATGGTCTGCACCACATACGCCGAATCGCGGTTGCCGTCCGGTCGCGCCAATACCAGGCGCATCCCGGAACACAGCGGCCAGAAGATCTCCCACACCGAGCTGTCGAAGCTGAACGGCGCTTTTTGCAGCAGCGCGCCGTGCTCGGTTGGCGGAGAAATGACCGAACCCCAGTGCACCATGTTGCAGGCGCTGCGATGCTCGATCATCACGCCTTTCGGCAGCCCCGTAGAGCCCGAGGTGTAGATCATGTAAGCGAGGTTCGAAGCACTCAGGCCCGGCACCTGCAGATTGTCTGACGGCTGCTGCTCCCAACTGTCGTGATTAAGATTGATCGTCGTCACACCCGGCTCGCCGAGCAATTGCCGCGTGGCACCATGCACCAACAGTGCGACCGGCGCGCTGTCCTGCAACATGTAGTTCAGGCGCTCCAGCGGATAGTCCGGGTCCAGCGGCACGTAGGCGCCGCCAGCCTTGAGAATGCCGAGCAAACCAACGATCAGATCCAGCCCGCGCTCGACGCAGATCGCCACCCGCGAGTCCGGTTGCACGCCAAGTTCACGCAGATGATGGGCCAGGCGATTGGCGCGCTGATTGAGCTCAAGGTAAGTCAGGGTTCCCTGCGCGGATTGCAGCGCAATGGCCTCCGGCTTGCGCCGCACCTGTGCTTCGAACAACCTGTGCAACGGCTGGTCCAGCGGACAATCGACGTCGGTGGCGTTGAAGGTGATCAGCAAGCGCTGCAACTCTTCGGGCTGCAGGATCGGCAAGCGGTTCAACGGCTGTTGCGGGGTCTGCTCCAAGGCCTGCAGCAAACCGTGCAACGCGGCTTGCATGTAGCCGCAAATCCGCTGCGCGCCGATCTGTGCGACGGTTCTGCCGGTGAGGCGCAAGCCGTTGCCAAAGTCGTCCACGCTCATGGTCAGCGGGTAATTGGTGCGCTCCTCGTTGGCCAGGGTTTCGATGCCTTGCCAAGCCTGACTGGATGGCTCCAGCAGTTCGGATTCGTCACTGTGCCGGTAGTTGAGCAGCGCGCTAAACAACGGTGACGGCGACGCCACCCCGCTGCAGCGCTGAGCCAGTGCCAGCGACGCGTGCTCATGGCCGAGCAGCGCGGTCAGTCGCGCATGGGTGGCGCGCACGGCGTCGAGCACCCCGGCATCGACATCGATGCGCAGCGGCAAGCTGTTGATGAACACGCCCAAGGCCCGGTCGGCGCCCTCGCCGCCCTGCATGCGCCCCATCAGCACGGTGCCGAATACGACGCGCTGCTGGCCGGACGTCGCCGCCAGCACCCGCGCCCACGCCAGATGAATCAGGCTCGCCACGCTGACCCCGGCCTGTCGCGCCTGGGTGCGCAAACGCTGATAGACGTCAGCCGGCAGCACCTGCTGCGCTTCGTCGATGCCGCGCCCGTCGCCCTGCACTTCCTGCAGGCCGAATGGCAGGGTCGGCTCGTCGATGTCCGCCAGTTGCGCGCGGAAAAACGCCTCGTGTTCCTGCTCGCTGACGCCCAGCCGCGTCTGCGCCACGTAATTGCGATACGGCACCGGTGGCGCCAACGCCACGTCCTGCCCCGACAAACTGGCCTGCATTTCGCTGCGCATCACTTCAAGGGCGATGTGATCCATGGCCAGGTGATGGAACAGCAGAATCCCCACCACCCGATCCAGCGCCGGATCACGGGCATACACCAGGCGCATCAGCGGCGCCTGACTGACGTCGAGGCGATAACGCCGGGCGTTGAAGCGCTGGTGCAACTGCTCGATGATCGGGCCGTTGGCCGGGTCCAGTTCGACCTCCTGCAACGGCAGAATCGCCTCGCGCCACACCACCTGCACCGGGGTGGTCAGACCTTCCCAGAGCACCGCGGTGCGCAGAATGTCGTGCCGCGCCATGACCTCGCGCAGTGCCACGGCGAAAGCCTCGACGCGCTCAAGACTGTCGAACGCCAGTTGCGATTGCAGCAGATACGGATCGCCCTGCTCTGCGGTGATGTGGTGGTAGAGAATGCCTTCCTGCAGCGGTGCCAACGGATAGACGTCCTGCACGTTGGCCGCCCCGCCCGGTACCGTGGCGACGATCCGCTCGATGTCCTTCTGCTGCAGTTGCACCAGCGGCAGCATCTCTGGCGTGAGGTGGGTGCAATCGGCGGCGATGCGGTTGGCCGGCACTTCGATCTCTCGACCGCTGCCGACCGAAGCCGCCAGCGCTGCAAGCGTTGGCTGACTGAACAGCACGCGCACGTCGCTGCTCAGATCGAGCTGACGCATGCGTTCGATCAGAATCACCGCCAGCAGCGAATGCCCGCCCAGCTCGAAGAAATGATCGTGGCGCCCGACCCGCTCGACTTGCAGGACTTCGGCCCAGATCTGTGCCAGGGCGACTTCGACCTCACCCTGCGGCGCCTCGTATTCGCGGCGGATCAGATCGTCCGGCCCGGGCGCCGGCAGTGCCTTGCGATCGACCTTGCCGTTGGCGGTCAGCGGCAGCGCCGTAAGACGCACGTAGGCGCTCGGCAGCATGGCGCTGCTCAGGCGGTTTTTCAGTTGCGCGTGCAGCTCATTGATGTCCAGCGGCGCCTGCTCGGTGAACCACGCCAGCAATTGCCCGTCGCGCACCAGCACCACCGCTTCGCGCACCGCTGGATGGCTGGCGAGTGCGCTCTCGATCTCGCCCGGTTCGATGCGGATGCCACGGATTTTCACCTGATCATCGTTGCGCCCCAGATACTCCAGATTGCCGTCGGCGCGCCACCGTGCAAGGTCGCCGGTGCGGTACATGCGCGCGCCCGGTGCAGTGCTGAACGGATCGCGCAGGAAGCGCTCGGCGTCAAGCTCTGCGCGGTTCAGGTAACCGCGCGCCACCCCGGCCCCGCCGACGTACAATTCGCCCGTCACGCCCGGCGGCACCGGTTGCTGCTGCTCGTCGAGCAGATACACCGTGGCGTTGCTCACCGGTTTGCCGATGTGCAGTGGCTGCCCGGCGTCGATGCGTCCGGAGGTTGCCACCACGGTGGCTTCGGTCGGCCCGTAGTTGTTGATCACTTCAAACGAGGGCTGACGCGGGAACTGGCGCAGGCGATCGCCACCAATCAGCAGCGTGCGCAAGGTCGGGTGATCGAGCTGGCGGCTGAACGCGTATTCGGCGATCGGCGTCGGCAAAAAGCTCACGTCCAGCGGCTGCGCACGCCACCAGTCGAGCAGCGCATCGATGTCTTCGCTGCCCTCGCTGACCGGGGCCAGGTGCAGGGTCGCGCCCACACACAGCGCCGGCCAGACTTCCCAGGCCATCGCGTCGAAACCGAAGCCGGCCAGGCTCGAGGTCTGGCTTCCGGCGTGCAGGTCGAAAACGTCAGCGTGCCAATCGACCAGATTGCACAGGGTGCGGTGCTCGACCATGACCCCCTTGGGCAGCCCGGTCGAACCGGAGGTGTAAATCACATAAGCGAGGTTGGCCGGGGTCAGCCCCGGCACCTTCGGCGTGCCGATATTGGCGGCGGACCAGGTCGGGCGATCCAGCTCGATCACCGGCACCGACAACGCCGGCAAATGCCCGCGCAGCGCACGCTGGGTCAGCACCGCGATGGGCGCGCTGTCCTCCAGCAGGTAGCTCAGGCGCTCGGCCGGATGCGCCGGATCCAGCGGTACATACGCGGCGCCAGCCTTGAGGATCGCCAACAGCCCGACCAGTGTGTCGAGCCCGCGTCGGGCGACGATCGCCACCCGGTCATCCGGGCGCACGCCGAGATCGAGCAGATGATGAGCCAGCGCGTTGGCGCGTTGATTGAGTTCGGCATAGGTCAGGTTTTGCCCCTGATCAACCGCCGCCAGCGCCTGCGGCCGCAGCGTCGCCTGCGCTTCGATACGTTGCTGAAGGGTCGTCGGCGCCGGGTAGTCCACCCGCGTGGCATTCCACTGTTGCAGCCGCGCGGTTTCTTCCGGCGTGCTCAGCTCGAAATCCGCCACCGCCAAACTCACCGCTTCCAGCCCCTGCTCCAGAATCAGCAACCAGCGTTCAGCCAGGGCCTCGACTTCGTCGGCACTGAAATACGCCTCGCTGTAGATCAGGTACAGCCGCGCGTCGTCATTGGCCAGATTGCTCAGCAAATGCACTGCCAACGGTGTGGCCTCTTCGCCGTTCGAGGCCTTGATGATCCGTCCCGAGGCCTCGCCGTAGCGATAATCGTGAGTGCCCTGCTCGTAGGATACCGTGACCTCGAACAGCTGCGAGCGCTCCTCGCGCAGCAGGCCGAGGGCGCGATTCATCTCACTCACGGGAAAACGCTGATGGCGAAAGTCCTGGCGCAGTTCATCGCGAATCGCCCGGACCAGTTCAGCGAACGTGCAGTGGCGACCGAAGCCCATGCGCACCGCACTGACCTGGGCGAACAGCCCGAGGGTGGATTTGAAGCGCGCCCCGGAGCGGTTGAGAATCGGCAGCCCCACCACCCATTCGTCACGTTGCGCGGTGCGGCTGAAGTAGACATGCAGCGCCGCCAGCAACACATGGAACGCCGAGGCGCCAAACTCCCGAGCTACCTGTTGCATGCGCTCGTGCAGCAGCGCCGGCAAGGGCTGCGCGTAGACCTGCGTCTGCGCGGACTGGCCGGCCAGGCTCTGCTGATACCGCGGCAGCAGCAGCGGCTCGGGCAATTGTCGGTACTTGTCCAGCCAGTAGGCGCGATCCTGCGCATAACGGCGCGACGCGTGATAGCGCGCATTGTCCTCGATGAAGTCGATGTACGACGGCGCCGCGACCGGTGTCGGTTGGCCGTGCGCCAGCGCGTTGTAGATCTCGTCCAGTGACTTGAACATTTCGCCGAAGCCCCAGCCATCGACGATCAAGTGATGAGCCTGCACGGACAGCCAGTGTCGCTGCTCATCGAGACGGATCAACAGAAAACGCAACAGGCAGCCGCCGTCCAGTACAAAGGGCTGATCGATGCGCGCCTGCACCAGTGCCCGCGCCGCCGATTCCGGGTCGCTCTGCGCTGACACATCGTCGATCGGCATCGGTACCGGCAATGACCGGGCGAACTGCTGCAACGGCAAGCCATCGGCGCCGGCGCCCGGCAGCAGAATCGTGCGCAGCGCGTCATGCCGGGCCACCAGCAGCTCCAGCGCAGCCTGCATTCGCGCCGGATCCAGCGGGCCATTGAGATCCAGGTATCCGCCGATGTTGTACAGCGGCGAATCCCCGCGACTCAGCTGGTCCAGCCAGATATCCAGCTGCGCAGCGGTCAGCGGATACGTCTGGAACGAAGCGGACGGCGTGGCTACCGCAGGGGCAGAAATAGGCGGCATAAGATCCTTCTCATGTGATTTTGCGCCTATTCAAGCATCGGCCCCAATGCCGACATGACACGTAAAACCCGGACAACCCCGCCCCCGGCGCTGGCCTGTCAGCACTTGTTGACCCTGATTGGCTGGGAACTGGCTAAAAGTTCGGAGAGGAAATACTGAAAATCTTGTAGGAAAAATGCCACACACCAGCGCTGCCATTGACCTGCGTAATAACTCCAAAAAAAACAACAGCCCCGGTTTTCAGGGTCTTGCCGTGACCAAACAGTCACACGATGCGCGACACCTGTAGCAAAAGGCGTCAGAAGCCCGGCGCCAAGTTTCAGAAATGATGGCACTTTGTGTCCCTGTTTTCCCTTACAGACGTAGGACAAATCCATAGGCTTAAATCCCGCCCCAGATCAGTTTCAAGGAGAAACGATTGCGTGGGCGGCTTTTGCATAAACAGCGGACGACTCGGTGATGACTCGGAACCAGGGATGACAAGGATATGAATCTGACCGGCAGCATTCGCAACATGGAAAACCCGCACTTCTACTGGCAACTGGGGGAATTGATTGCCAGCACCGGCGACGATCATTTCGCCAGCAATATGTTCCAGCTGGTCGACACCCTGGTGCCGGTCAATCGCGTCGATCTCAGTGAGTGGACGTTGGACGAGCGTCAGGCCAGCGTGGTCGAGATCAAGGCGCTGGGCAGCGCCGGACTGCCGCAGACCTTTCCGCCACCGGACCCGTTGAAGAGTCCTGACGATCATCCGTTGTTGCAGAAGATGATCGAGATGAATGATTCCCTGCTGATTCAACTCAAAGCGTCGCTCCAGCCGCAACATCCGCAGCACAGCGTGCACCAGTGCAATCTGGTGTCCCGCACCTCTAATCGCCGCTGTGTCATCTCGTTCTACCGACCGCATACGCAACGGGTGTTTTCCTTGCCGGAGCTGTCGTTTCTGAAAAGCCTGTCCGACACCCTGTTGCCGCTGATTGAACGGCACGCGCAGCTCAGTCGGCAGATCATCGCCAAACAACCGCGCCTGCCCTTGGCCGATCTGGAGCAGGCGCCGTTGCAGCAGGTGTTCGACGAACGTCTGGCGCTGGGCGGCATCGTGCTGTCGGCGCGGGAAAAGGAAGTCTGCCTGGGTCTGCTGACCGGCGGTACCGTGCCGCAACTGGCCGAGAAGCTGCGGGTCAAGAGCAGTTCGGTCGAGACCTACCTCAAACGGGCGACCGCCAAACTGGGGGTCAGCGGACGGCATGGCCTGGCGCGCTGGATGGCCGGGGCGTAATCGCGCGGTCGTGGTGCAACGGTATTCGATGATGGTGTGGGGACGCGGTCCCCGGCACGTATTTTTTCTGCATGAGAGCGTTCGATGCTGCGCATTTCCCTGCTGTCCCTCGCCGTGTTGTTGGCCGGTTGTTCATTGATTCCCGAGTACCAGCGCCCTGCTTCACCGAGCGCTGCGCAGTACCCGCAAGGCGTGGTTTACCCGGCACCGACACCCGGCGCAGCGCGCACTGAAGACTGGCGCACGCTGTTCAACGACCCGGCGCTGCAACAGTTGATCGAGAGTGCGCTGATGAACAATCGCGATCTGCGGGTGGCGGCGCTGAACGTCGAGGCGTTCCAGGCGCAGTACCGGATTCAGCGCGCCGATCTGCTGCCGGCGGTGTCGGCCAATGCCAGCGAGTCGCGCCAACGCCTGCCGCCCAGCGTGACCGGCAGCAAAGCCATGATCAATTCGACCTATGCGGTGAACCTGGGCGTCAGTGCCTATGAACTGGATTTTTTCGGCCGGGTGCGCAGCCTCAGCGAGCAGGCGCTGCAAACCTGGCTGGCGACCGAACAGGCGCGGCGCAGCGCCGAGCTGAGTCTGGTGGCCAACGTCGCCAATGCCTACCTGACCTGGCGCGCCGATCAGGAGTTGCTCGAACTGACGCGCCAGACCCTGGCCGCGGATGAGCAAAGCTTGCACCTGACCACACGCAACCGTGAGGCCGGCAAGTCTTCGGCGCTGGAACAGGCGCAGGCGCAAACCAGCGTCGACAGTTCGCGAGCCAATCTGGCGCGATACAAACGTCAGGTGGCGCAGGATCTGAACGGCCTGACGCTGCTGGTCGGGGCTCAGGTTCCCGAGAAACTGCCTGCGCAGCCGCTGTCCAGCGATCTGGTGCAACAACTGCCGGCCGGGTTGCCATCGGATCTGCTGCAACGGCGCCCGGACATACTGCAGGCCGAGTACCAACTGAAAGCGGCCAACGCCAATATCGGCGCGGCGCGCGCGGCGTTTTTCCCCAGTGTCAGCCTGACCGCCAGCGCCGGTACCTCCAGCCGCGACCTGTCCGGGCTGTTCAGCGCCGGCTCCGGGGCGTGGACGTTCCAGCCGCAAATCAACTTGCCGATTTTCAACGCCGGCAGCCTGCGCGCGAGCCTGGATTATTCGAAATTGCAGAAGGACGTCGCGGTTGCCGAATACGAGAAATCGATTCAAACCGCGTTTCAGGAAGTCGCCGACGGGCTGGCGGCGCGCAGCACTTATCAGCAGCAATTGCAGGCGCAGCGCGATCTGGTGCAGGCCACTCAGGACTACTACAACCTGGCGCAACACCGTTATCAGAATGGCGTCGACAGCAGCCTGACGTTTCTCGATGCGCAACGTTCACTGTTCAGTTCACAGCAGGGGCTGATCACTGATCGGCTGGCGCAGCTGGTTGCCGAGGTCAACCTGTACACCGCGCTGGGCGGCGGCTGGCGGGCGGATGAGGCGAATGTTCAGTAGTCCGTCGTCACTTTTTCTTACACCTTTTGTCGCCCGATCCTGCGCCGCGCGGCGATCCGTGGCCGGCGTCTGCCGTCAGTTTGGTATCATGCGCCGCTTTTACGGTTAACCCCCCGCCAGTCCTGCCGACTGACGGGCTGCAAAAGGCGGTATTAGATGACGGCTTTGTTGACTCGCCGCAAGGTGCTTGCGGGAATGGGCGTGCTGGGCCTGGGCCTGCTCGCGGGCTGCGACACCCGTGGCCAACTGTCGTACAAGTACGGCAAGGACCTGAGTGACAAGATCCTCGGACGCACCTTCAAGCTGAAGAACACCGACGGCGAAACCATGACGCTGTCGAGCTTTCGCGGGATGATGCCGATGATCTTCTTCGGCTTCACCCAATGCCCGGCGGTGTGCCCGACCACCCTCGCCCGCGCCGCGCAAATCAAGAAGCTGATGGGCAAGGACGGCGACCGTCTGCAGGTGATCTTCATCACCCTCGACCCGGAACGCGACACGCCGCAGATCCTCGACGCCTACGTCAAAGCTTTCGATCCGAGCTTTGTCGCGCTGTACGGCACGCTGGAAGAAACACAGGCCACCGCCAAGGAATTCGACGTGTTCTTCGAGAAGGTGCCGGCCGGCGACACCTATACCATCTCCCACACGTCCACCAGTTACGTCTACGACTCGCGCGGCCAGCTGCGCCTGGGTCTGTCTGTATCGCTTTCGGCACAAGAGTGCACGGAAGATTTGCTCACCGTTATGGAGGTCTGCTGATGCACCCCGTTTTGAACAACATCAAACGCGCCGTTTTCGCTGTGTCCCTGCTGGGCCTGGCTTTTCAGGCCAGCGCTCAGACCAAGGTCGACGACGCCTGGGTGCGTGCGACCGTGCCGACCCAATCGGCCAGCGGCGCGTTCATGACCGTCACCGCGGACAGCGACAGCAAACTGCTGAGCGTGGCCTCGCCGGTGGCCAAAGATGTGCAGATCCACGAAATGTCGATGAAGAACGACGTGATGAGCATGGGCCCGGTCAAGTCGGTCGACCTGCCGGCCGGCAAAGCCGTCACCTTCGACCCGAACGGCTACCACGTGATGCTGATGGGCCTGACCGGCCAACTCAAGGAAGGCGAAAGCGTACCGCTGACCCTGACCGTGGAAAACGCCAAGGGCGAGAAGCAGACTGTCGAAGTCAAAGCCGAAGTCCGTGCGCTGACGCACATGGAAGGTCACGATCACAGCAAGATGCATTGATCTGACTTTGCGGCAATAAAAAGGGGCGGCCTGATCGATGATCAGGTCGCCCCTTTTTATTGCGCGAGAGAATCACTGTCCCGCTTCTGCCAATCCAACTGCGCGGTCATTCAAGGATTTCGCGCCAGCAACCGCGTAACCCTGCCCCGTAACGCTTGACGCAAATAACGCTTGCTCAACTTCTCCAGATGCAGGTCCAAACCACTGATCAGAAGCATTTTGCGTTTGGCGCTCTCAGCCTTCAGCAGGTAGTAGACGACCAATCCCGCCGGCGCACCCCACCAATTGAAGAACGCCCCCGCCACTGCCGAGGTCGCCAGGCAGGCAATATACGCGAGGCTGACCGGGAGGCGACGAATGAATTCTTCGTGAAGCATTTTCCCCTCCGACAGCGGCGTGAGCCGACCCTCGCAGTGGTTGAACACACGGACCGCGATCTTGTGTTCGCCACCCGGCAGGCAACCGTAGAGTACCGAGATCTCTTCGCCCCGCTTGACCGGCAGATGCTGGTTGAACAGATCCAGCGGCAGATCACCCTGTGCAGTCCTGACCCAATACCGATCCTGATACTCGCCGGCAGGCATCGAAAACCGTTCATGACGAACCATCGTTCCTCTGAAATCACCGAACTCGATGACGACCTTTCCACTTGTGAACGCTTGCATGGCTATACCGAGCTGAAACTGATCCGGGTTTCGCGATGAATCTCGCCGTTGACCAAGGTCACGAGCGTTCGTTGTTCACCATTGGGGGTGTCGTGCATATCGATTCCTTGAGAATTCCACGTCGGACGACGTGCAGAGGGAAAGTCCGTCGGGCTCGAATGCTACTGACTGGCCATTACGCTGTCCAGAAACAGCCCGGCCAAGGCTATGGAAAGCTTGCTTTACATCAAGAAAAATTTTAGCCAGTATGTAAAGGGTCTTTTACACAGGAAGTTGAAGAATGAACCGGTACTACCTTGAAATGGGCGCGGCGTTGATCCTCTATATGTTGGTGTTGACGGCCTCAGTGATCGCCACGCAATACCTGACGGAAGCCAACATGATTCTGCGCTCAGCCGTCGCGCTGACACCGGTTATTCCGGCAGGATTGATGTGCTGGAGCGTCGTGCGCAATATGCGGCGCCTGGACGAAATGCATCTGCGTATCCAGTTCGAAGCGCTGGGATTTGCCTTCGCCGCTTCGGCATTGCTGACCTTCAGTTACGGTTTTCTGGAAAACGTCGGCGCCCCACACATCCCGTGGACTTGCGTGTGGCCCGTGATGGGCGCGATGTGGATTCTCGGTCTGCAAATCGCTCGACGCCGCTACCAATGAAAAATCGCCTCAAGGCACTGCGCGCCGAGCGCAACTGGTCGCAGGTCGATCTGGCGGAACGCCTCAAGGTGTCGCGGCAGACGATCAATGCCATCGAAAACGAACGTTATGACCCGAGCCTGCCGCTGGCCTTTCAAATTGCCCGGACGTTCGAATTACCGATTGAAAGCATCTTCGACGACGGTTCGAACTGATCGCCGAATTGCACGACGGTGGGCGATGCCTGAGCGTTATCAGCTCCCGGCATCGCCATGCGCCTCTTCAAAAAAGTAATCCTTCCAGCTGTCGGCCTTGTTCTTCAGCACGCCCAGTTCCTGCAATTTCTCGGCATAGATAAACGTGCGCTGCGGCACCACCGTGAAGTCGATTTCGGGATCGGTGACGATCTTCTCGACCAGCGCCAGCGGCAGTTTGGACTGTTCGACGCGGATGTACGCCTGAGCGGCGGCGGGTTTGTCGGCCTTGATGATTTTTTCCGCTTCGGCCAACGCGTCGTAGAACGCCTTGTAGGTCCTGGGATTTTCGTCGTGGAATTTTTCCGTGGTGTAGAGCACGTTGAACGTGGCCTGGCCACCGAGTACGTCGTAGGAACTCAACACCTTGTGCACGTTGGGATTTTGCAGCGCCTGATACTGAAACGGCGGACTGGAGAAATGCGCGTTGATTTCCGAACCGCCGGCAATCAGCGCTGCCGTGGCGTCCGGGTGCGGCAGGCTGACCGAGATGTCGTCAAATTTCTTGTACTGATCATTGCCGAATTCCTTGGCCGTTTCGATCTGCAAGGTCCGCGACTGGAACCCCACGCCCGCTGCTGGCACGGCGATGCGATCCTTGTCGCTGAAATCCTTGAGGGTCTTGATGTTGGGGTTGTTGGTCAGCAGGTAATTGGGCATCGAGCCAAGCGAGGCAATCGCCTTGACGTTCTGTTTGCCGCGCGTGCGATCCCACACGGTGAGCATCGGCGGCACCCCGGCGGAGACCACGTCCAGCGCGCCGGTCAGCAGCGCTTCGTTCATCGCAGTGGCGCCGGAGATGCTGTTCCAGTCGACCTTGATCTCCAGCCCCTGCGCCTTGCCGTGTTTTTCAATCAGTTGCTGATCACGCACCACATCGAGAATCAGATAACCGATACCGAATTGCTGGGCGATGCTGATCTTGCCTTCGGCCTGGACGGCGCCGCTGAACAGCAGACTGCCTGCCAGGGATGCGGCCAACAGAGTCAGCGCAGAACGTTTGAACGGTATGGCCATGACAACCTCGCAGCACGGTGGATTGGGCAGAAAGGCCGAACTCTATCGCTATAAAAAATAGAAATTAAATACCGTTATCGAATATCCATAGCACGCCCATGTTTGCCGTTGCGCGCTGATTTAAACAGCCTGAAACAATAAATCTGCCACCGGTTACAAGCTGTACGTCAGCCGCCAGCGGGCGGACACCAACGCCGGTCACGGCCTCAAGCCTTGCGTCACGTCTGCGCGAGCGGATCAGCCGGGTGTTTAAAAGGGCGATCAGACAGCCCACCCTTGGTATCATCGCGCACACTTTTATGACGGTTTGATGGCTGGAAGGTCTTTTTTTGTGAGCGTTCTTTTGCGTTGGTTGCGGCAGCCCCATGCCCGCCTGTTTTCCCTGATTCTGCTGGTGCTGATCGTACCGGTATGCCTGCGCGCGGCGTTGGGCTGGTCGTCGCCGCTGGGCTATTTGTCCGACCTGGCGATTGGCAGTGTGCTGGTACTGTTGCTGCATCGTCGCGCGTGGTGGCTGGCGTTGCCGTTGCTGCTGTTCTGGGGATTGCTGGCGGTGGCGACGGCCGAACTGGTCAGCGCTGTCGGTCGCCTGCCGAACCCATCCGACCTGCATTACCTGATTGACCCGCAGTTCGTGGAAAACTCCACCGGTGGCGGCCTTGCCCATCCGGCGCTGGGCATTGCCCTGTTGCTGGCGCTGCTGCTCTGGTTACTGACGCGCTTCGCCAATCGCGCGCAACCCGCTGCTGCCCTGCCCCGCGCTGTATGGGCAGCGCCGGCGCTGCTGTTCGCCGCGCACTGGGGCGTGCAGAACCTGTGGCCGAACGAAGAGGATCCGTGGCGCCTGTACAACCTGCCGCATCAGTTGCTCGCCGCTCAAGTGGCCGATCTGCAGTTGCAGGCCGAAGAATGGCTGGACGGTGACGTCGAAGAACCCGCGCCACAGATGGCCGGGCTGACCGACCTGGATCTCAACGGGCACAAGCTGCTGGCCGCACCGGGGCAGGCGCGCAATGTGCTGATCATCGCCCTGGAAGGCATTCCCGGCGCCTACATCCGCGCCAATCGCGAAGCCATCGGCAGCCATTATCAGGAAGACCTGATGCCCAACCTCAGCCGCTGGGCCGAGCGCGGCATGAACACCCCGGATTACGTGCTGCATACGCACCAGACCATTCGCGGCCTGTACGCCATGCTCTGCGGCGATTACGACAAGCTCAACAACGGCACGCCCAAAGGTGTGGAGATGCTCACCCAGCAGGAGCGCAATCAGGCCTGCCTGCCGGCGCAACTGCGGCAGAACGGCTTCAGCACCCATTACCTGCAAGGCGCCGGCCTGCGTTTCATGGCCAAAGACAAAATCATGCCGCACATCGGCTTCGATGCGACCCATGGTCTGGAATGGTTCACTAACGCCAATTATCTGGAGTTCCCGTGGGGCAAGGATGACAAGGCGTTCTTCGAAGGCGCGCTGGATTACGTTGGCCAACTGAAGAAGCAGAAAAAGCCGTGGATGCTCACCCTGTTGACCGTCGGCACCCACCAGCCCTACTCCGCACCGGAAGAATATCTGGCGCGCTACGAGACGCCGAAACAGGCCGCCGTCGGTTATCTCGACGATGCCTTGGAGCAGTTCCTCAGCGGTCTCGAACGCCAAGGCGTGCTCAAGGACACGCTGGTGGTGATCACCTCGGACGAATCCCACGGCATTGATGGCGTGCGTCTGGCGTCATCGTGGGGTTTCAATCTGACCCTGGCGCCGGAGCACGAGCAACTGCCGCGATTGAATGCCGGGGTCTACGGTCATGTCGATCTGAGCGCATCGATCCTCGACTATTTCGATCTGCCGGTGCCATCGGCGCTGAGCGGCCGTTCGCTGTTCCGTGACTACGAAAGCGGACGCGAAATCATGTCCTACACCAACGGCAAGCTGCGCTATCACAACGGTCAGGGGATCTTTTCCGAGTGCGATATGCCGCGCCGTTGCCGCTACTACGAAAGCGCCGGTTTCATTGCCGAGCGCGCCACCTTCAAGGGCACTGAAAGCAGCCAGCAGGCCCGACAGATTGCCGCGCGGGCCATGGCGCTGGACCTGTCGCTGCTGCGCACGCCACTCAATCAGCGTTACCAGTTCGGCAGCAACAACGTCATCCCGCTGCAGGCACAGATCAACGATGACTGGGCCGACAACCTGATCGGTGCGCAATACCTGGAAATGCCCAAGGGTTCGCACACCCGCGTGCGCCTGACCGTGCGCTCGGTGGATCCGCAGCAGGCGGCGTACATCCAGCTCAAGGCCAAGGAGTTCGAACAGGACGTGCAACTGGGCCTGCCGACCGAGATGGTCGCCACGGCCGATCAGCCGCTGGAGATGGATTTCAGCTTCGACAACCCGCAACAGCGCAAGGCCTTCTCGTTCCACTTGCTGGGTTATGGGTTGGGCGCGGTCGAGGTCACGGATTTCAGTGTGATTACTGAATTGCCGGGGCAGGAAGATCCGCTGGATGTTTTGCCGGATGATGACACCGCGCAGTCAAGCTGATGCCCCCTGTAGGAGCTGCCGCAGGCTGCGATCTTTTGATCTTGATCTTGAAAAATACAAGATCAAAAGATCGCAGCCTGTGGCAGCTCCTACACGGGGGGGCGATGGGCTATCAGAACGTCGTGCGTAATCCCACCTGGATGCTGCGCCCTTGCGCCGGTGCAACATCGCGCAGGATCGAGCTGGCGTAGCGCACGGTCTGGTTGGTCAGGTTCTCGGCGTTGACGAAGGCCAGCCATTTGCTCTGGCCGACATCGAAGTGATACCCCACATTCGCCCCCAGCGTGGTGTAGCCATCGGTGCTGCTTTCGTTGTCGGGCACACGATGTTGCGAGCTGGCGTGTTCGATATCGATCCGTGCCTGCCAGCGATCCAGTTCCCACAGCAAGCCGCTGTTCAAGCGTAACGGCGCGATGCGCGGCAGATCCTGACCGTTATCGAGGTTCTTGGCGCGGGTGTAATCGCCCGACAGCTCCAAAGCAAACTTGCCGTAGGCATTTTCGCCAAGCGTCCAGCGATCCTGTGCCTCGATGCCGCTGAAGCGGGCACGCACGCCCGAGTAGCGGTATTCGGGAATTCCGCCGGCACCCTCTTCGCCTTCGTCATTCAATGTGCGGCCGGTGCCGAGCAAGCCAATGTAATTGGAGAAGTGGCTGTAAAACACGCCGACGCTGCCCTTGTGCGTGCCGTTGTCGAAACGCAATGCGAGGTCGCTGGACACAGCTTTTTCTTTCGACAGACCGGCATCGCCGACTTCATAGGTGCCGGTCGCGACGTGGGCACCGTTGGCGTACAACTCGTAGAACGTGGGTGCGCGCTCGGTGTAGCCCAGTGTCGCGGCGACCGACCAGATCGGCGTCAATGTGTACACCGCGCCGGACGACAGGCTGCCGGCGGTGAAACTGCTCGACTTGTCGGCATTGGCAAAGCGTTCGTTGCCTTTGGCATCCGGGTCGACTGTGGTGTGCTCCAATCGGCCGCCGAGGGTGAACAGCAGACGCTCGGTGGCCTGTAATTCCTCCAGAATGAACAGCGCGCCGGCATCGGTATCGGTGTGCGGCACGAAGGCTTCTTCGCCCAGCGCCGAGAATTCGTTGCGACTGACCTGAGCGCCGATCACCCCGTTGAACGGTCCCAGGGGCTGATGCCGGGCCTCAACCCGCGCTTCGTAGCCCTTGTTCTTGAAGGTGGTGCCGACTTCACCGCCCTCGATTTCCCGATGCTCATAATCGGTATAACCGGCGTCGAATTTGACCGAGCTGAACGGTCCGTCGAGGTTGCGGATTTCCGAGGCGAACGCGTAGTGCTCCTGCTCCATGCGAATACGCACATCGTCTTCGGCGGGCGAGCCGTAGTTCGAATCGTAATTGCTGTAGGACAGACCGGCGTATCCGTCATCCCAGGTGTAGGAACCGCCGACGGCGCCGCCATCCTGACGACCGTCGCTGTTGGCCAGCCGATGCTTGCGCGAGTCGCCGTCGTCGCTGGCGCGTGCCGCGCCGGTCTTGGCGTAGCCGGGAATCTTCAGGTCATTGAACTCGCGGGCGCTGGCGTCCAGGTGCAAGGCGAACTGCCCGTTGCCAGCCTCCAGTTTCCCGGCGCTGCTGCGGGTGGTGTCGGCGCCGCCGTAACGCAACTCGCCCGCACCGTGAATGCCGTCGATGGCTTCGGTGGGGATGCGGTTATCGAAGGTGTTGACCACCCCGCCGATCGCGCTGCCGCCGTAAAGCAGCGCCGCTGGGCCACGGACGATTTCAATGCGCTCGACGTTGACCGGATCCAGCGGCACCGCGTGGTCGTAGGACAGCGACGAGGCGTCCAGCGCGCCGACGCCGTTACGCAGGATGCGAATGCGGTCACCGTCCTGACCGCGAATGATCGGCCGACTCGCACCCGGGCCGAAGTATGACGAGGACACGCCGGGCTGCCTGTTCAGCGTCTCGCCGAGGCTGCCCTTCTGCTGCAACGTGAGGTCGTCGCCGCTGAGCACGGTCGAGGGCGATGCGAGGGTCTGGCTGCCTAAAGGATTGCCGGTGATGATTTGTGGTTGCAGTTCGAGCGGTTCGGCGGCGAACACCGGTGAGGCAATCAGCAGCGCGGCGGCCAGAGGCGTCAGGCGTCGTTGAAGGGGTTGGGAACGGGCAGGCATTTCAGAACTTCCGTGAGCAGAAAAGTGAGGATCGCTGCCGGCGCTTGGCAAATAACGCTGGCAGAAACAGAATGAAATCTTTTTTATGTTATACAATAACATTTCTTTCTGTCATCACGATTCTTGCAATTCGTTTTGCAGCGAGCGCTCAAGCACGCAGTTTCTGGCTCGAATCGGAGCCTGCAGCGACCTGTCCGAGTAGGGGTAATGCTGAAAGACTGCGGCTATCAAGCTCCAATAGTCGGCCTATTAGCTGACTGCCCGAGTCGGGTCTAGCCTTACTAGTCCGAAGTCGGCACGAGCCGGCCGTACAAGACCTGATAAGGACCCGAACATGGCAAACGAATCGAAATGCCCGTTCAACCACGCCGCCGGTGGTGGTACGACGAACCGTGACTGGTGGCCGAATCAACTGAACCTGAAGATCCTCAGCCAGCACTCGCCCAAGTCCGATCCGCTGGGCAAGGACTTCGACTACGCCAAAGCCTTCCAGAGCCTGGACTTTCAGGCCCTGAAACAAGACCTGCGCGCGCTGATGACCGATTCCCAGGATTGGTGGCCCGCCGACTTCGGCCACTACGGGCCGCTGTTCATCCGCATGGCCTGGCACAGCGCCGGCACCTATCGCACTGCCGATGGCCGCGGTGGCGCCGGCTCCGGCCAGCAGCGTTTCGCCCCGCTCAACAGCTGGCCGGACAACGTCAGCCTCGACAAGGCCCGGCGCCTGTTGTGGCCAATCAAACAGAAATACGGTCGCAATATTTCCTGGGCCGATCTGATCGTGCTCACCGGCAACGTCGCGCTGGAGTCGATGGGCTTCAAGACCTTCGGCTTCTCCGGCGGACGCCCCGATGTCTGGGAACCGGATGAAGACGTCTACTGGGGTTCGGAACACGAATGGCTCGGCGGCGACAGTCGCTACGGCAAGGACAAGTCGGCCATGCAGGAGCCCGGTGACGGCACGCTGGTGGCTGAACCGGACCTGCACGGCAAAGAGGAAAGTCGCACCGATCAGGGCGAACGCAATCTGGAGAACCCGCTCGCCGCCGTGCAGATGGGCCTGATTTATGTGAACCCGGAAGGCCCCGAGGGCAACCCGGATCCGGTGGCTTCGGGTCGCGATATCCGCGAAACCTTCGGCCGCATGGCGATGAACGACGAGGAAACCGTGGCGCTGATCGCTGGCGGTCACGCCTTCGGCAAGACCCACGGCGCCGGCCCGGCCGACAATGTCGGGCCTGAGCCGGAAGCGGCCGGGCTGGAAGAACAAGGCCTTGGTTGGCGCAACGCATTCGGCACCGGCAAAGGCGCCGACACCATCACCAGTGGCCTGGAAGTGACCTGGACCACCACCCCGACCCAATGGAGCAACAACTACCTGGAAAACCTGTTCGGCTTCGAGTGGGAACTGTTCAAAAGCCCGGCCGGTGCGCACCAGTGGAAACCGAAAAACGGCGGCGGCGCAGGCACTGTTCCACATGCGCATGATCCAAGCAAAAAGCTCTCGCCGACCATGCTCACCTCCGACCTGGCGCTACGTTTCGACCCGATCTACGAGCCGATCGCCCGTCGCTTCCTGGCCAACCCGGATCAACTGGCGGACGCTTTCGCCCGCGCCTGGTACAAGCTGATCCACCGCGACATGGGCCCGCTGTCGCGCTACCTCGGGCCGGAACTGCCGAACGAAGAACTGCTGTGGCAGGACCCGATTCCCGATGCCACTCACCCACTGATCGACAGCAACGATGCCGCCGCGCTGAAAAGCAAAGTGCTGGCGTCCGGACTGTCGGTGTCGCAACTGGTTTCCACCGCCTGGGCCGCCGCATCGACCTTCCGTGGTTCGGACAAACGTGGCGGCGCCAACGGCGGGCGTCTGCGTCTGGCCCCGCAGAAGTTCTGGCAGGCCAACCAACCGGAGCAACTGGACAAGGTACTGAAGACCCTTGAAGGCATTCAGAACGAGTTCAACGCCGGTTCATCCGGCAAGAAAGTCTCGCTGGCGGATCTGATCGTGCTGGCGGGTAACGCCGGGGTTGAGCAAGCGGCGAAAAACGCCGGGCATTCGGTCTCTGTACCGTTCAATCCAGGCCGCACTGACGCGAGTCAGGAGCAAACCGACGTCGAGTCGTTTGGTTTCCTCGAACCGATTGCCGATGGTTTCCGTAACTACAGCAAGGGCAAATACACCGTTTCGGCCGAGGCGCTGCTGATCGACAAGGCGCAGTTGCTCACCCTCTCCGCTCCGGAAATGACCGTGCTGGTCGGCGGTCTGCGGGTATTGGGGGCCAACGTCGGGCAAAGCCGGCATGGTGTGTTCACCGCTCGCACTGAAACGCTGAGCAATGACTTTTTCACCAACCTGCTCGATATGGGCGTGGAGTGGAAACCGACCTCACCGGCGGCGGACGAGTTCGAAGGACGCGACCGCAAGACCGGCAGCGTGAAGTGGACGGCGACGCGGGTCGATCTGGTGTTCGGTTCCAACGCGATATTGCGCGCGCTGGCCGAGGTGTATGCGAGTTCTGATGCGAAAGATCAGTTCGTCAAAGACTTCGTGGCGGCGTGGGCCAAAGTAATGGAGCTGGACCGGTTCGACCTGAAGTAACAGAAAACGCAAAAACCTGTGGGAGCTGGCTTGCCAGCGATAGCGGTAGATTATTCAACTTCAACGTTGAATCTGATGCCGCCATCGCGGGCAAGCCCGCTCCCACAAGGTCTGATCTTATCCCTACTTAAGCCAGGCTCTTGCTCACCACTTCATACACATCGCTCGACAACTGCCCCGAAGCCAGAATCCGCTCCAGCTCAGCCTTCATCAGTGCCTGCCGTGCAGCGTCGTATTTACGCCAGCGGGTCAGCGGCGCCAGTTGCCGCGAAGCAATCTGCGGGTTGAAGCCGTTCAGCTCGATCACCAGATCCGCGAGGAAGCGGTAGCCCGAACCGTCGGCAGCGTGGAAGTTGATCAGATTCTGCCCGGCAAAAGCACCGACCAGCGCACGCACCTTGTTCGGGTTCTTGATGTTGAAAGCCGGGTGCTGCATCAACGCCTTCACCCGCGCCAGACCGCCAGGCAACGTGCTGCCGGCCTGCACGCTGAACCACTGATCCATGACCAGCGGATTGTCCTTGAAGTGCTCGGCGAAAGTCGCCAGCGCTTTGGCCTTCTGTTCTTCGAACGGCGAGTTGACCAGCACCGCCAACGCGGTGAGGCGCTCGGTCATGTTGTCGCTGTTTTCGAACTGTTCCTGCGTAGCGGCCAGCACTTCGGGCTTGCCGCTGAGCATCAGGTACGACAGCGCAATGTTCTGCAGCGCGCGACGGGCAAAGTGCTCAGCCTCGGCCACGTATGGTGTCTGCTTCGACAAATCGCGGTTGGCCTGATAACGCAGCCACAGCGCTTCGAACAGGTTGTCCGCCAGTTGCTTGCGGGCAAACTCGCGAGCGGTGTGGATCGCCTCGACATCCGCCACTTCGCTGATTTCGGTCAGATACGCTTCGCTCGGCAGCGAGAGCATTTCGGCGACCATGGCCTGATCCAGCGACTCGTCAGACAGCACGGTTTTCAGCGCCGAGATCAGACGCGGATCAAGCACCAGGCTCTCGCCCTTCTGCTGCTGCGCGATCAGCTCCTGCAGCACCTGCACCGACAATTGCTGACCGGCATCCCAGCGGTTGAAGCCGTCGCTGTCGTGCTGCATCAGGAACATCAACTGGTCGCGGTTGTACGGGAAGCTCAGTTTCACCGGTGCCGAGAAACCACGCAGCAACGATGGCAGCGGCTGTTCAGCGATGTCGACGAAGGTGAAGGTCTGTTCGGCTTCGGTGACCGAAATCACGCGGCTGGTGCCTTGCGCCGACGCTTCACCGGCCAGACGCAGGGCAATCTCGTTGCCTTTGCTGTCGAGCAGACCGAGTTCGACCGGGATCACGAACGGCAGTTTTTCCACTTTGTCCGGGGTTTCCGGGCAGCTCTGGCGGAAGGTCAGGCTGTAGGTTTTCGCCGCGGCGTCGTAGGACTCGCTGACCGCCAGACGCGGCGTGCCGGCCTGGCTGTACCAGCGTTTGAACTGGGTCAGGTCGACACCGTTGGCATCTTCCATGGCCTTGACGAAGTCGTCGCAGGTCACGGCCTGGCCGTCGTGGCGTTCGAAGTACAGGTCACTGCCCTTGCGGAAGCCTTCGGCGCCCAGCAGGGTGTGAATCATGCCGACCACTTCCGAGCCCTTCTCGTACACGGTCAGGGTGTAGAAGTTGGAGATCTCGATGAAGCTGTCCGGACGCACCGCGTGGGCCATGGGACCGGCATCTTCGGCGAACTGGTGGGTACGCAGGTACGCCACGTCCTGAATGCGCTTGACCGTGGCCGAGTTCATGTCCGAGGAGAAACCGGCGTCACGGAACACCGTGAAGCCTTCCTTGAGCGACAGCTGAAACCAGTCGCGGCAGGTCACGCGGTTGCCCGACCAGTTGTGGAAGTATTCGTGGGCGACGATCGCCTCGACCCGCTGGTGCGCGGCGTCGGTGGCGGTTTCGGCGCGGGCCAGCACGGCGCTGGAGTTGAAGATGTTGAGGCCCTTGTTCTCCATCGCGCCCATGTTGAAGTCGTTGACGGCGACGATCATGAAGATGTCCAGATCGTACTCGCGACCGTAGACCTCTTCGTCCCAGCGCATCGACTTCTTCAGGCTGTTCATCGCGTGCTGGCACTTGTCGATGTTTTCCGGCTCGACGTAGATGCGCAGCGCGACATTGCGCTGGGTCATGGTGGTGAAGGTGTCTTCGACGCACCACAAATCACCGGCCACCAGCGCGAACAGGTACGCCGGCTTCATGAACGGGTCTTCCCATGTCGCCCAGTGCCGGCCATCTTCGCCAGGGCCGGAGGCAATCGGGTTGCCGTTGGACAGCAGCACCGGATAGCTGTGCTGTTCGGCGACCACCGTGGTGGTGAACTTGCTCATCACGTCCGGGCGGTCGAGGTAATAGGTGATCTTGCGGAAGCCTTCAGCCTCGCACTGGGTGCAGAACATCGTGCCGGACTTGTACAGGCCTTCCAGCGCGGTGTTGGTTTCCGGGTGGATCCGGACGCTGGTGTCGACCGTGAAGCTGGTGCTGGCCGGTTGCAGAGTCAGGGTGTTTTCGCTCAGCTGATAATCGCCGGCGCTGAGTTCCTGGTCGGCCAGGGTTACCGACAGCAGTTCCAGCTGCTGGCCGTCAAGTACCAGCGGCGGCAGGCCCGGGCCACGCTCCGGGTTGCGGCGCATCACCAGTTGCGCGTGAACCAGGCTGTGGTCCTCGAACAGCTCGAAGGTCAGGTGCGTCTCGTCGATCAGGTACTCGGGCGCCTGATAGTCCTTCAGGTAAATCATCTTCGGTTGTTCGGTGCGCATGCTGGAATCCTTATTGATGCACGGCGAGCTGATAGGCCGTGTATTTACGAATGTTGATCACGCCGGTGTCGAACATCAGGTACTGACCTTTGATCCCCAGCAGCGTGCCTTCGGCAATCGGGTTCTTGTCCAGGTTGAAGCTGACGATTTTGGCCGGGTATTGCTCGACCGGATAGCGGACTTCGAGAGGTTCTACATCGGCAATCGTCTGAATTGCCTGTAGGCCGAATCGCTGTTGCAGGCCTTGCAAGCCCTCGGCGCAGCTTTCAAACAACTGATCGCGCACTTGCGCCAGGTCCACCGCCGCCGCATCGCCCTTGAGCAACGCGCGCCAGTTGGTCTTGTCGGCCACCTGGCTGCGGAACAGGTCTTCGACGAAGCCCGACTGCTGGCGCGTCGATACGCGCATGATCGGCAGCGCCTGACTTGCGCCCTGATCGAGCCAGCGGGTCGGCAACTGCGTGGCGCGGGTGATACCGACCTTGATCCCCGACGAGTTGGCCAGATACACCACATGATCAGTCATGCAGAACTTCTGACCCCATACCGGGTCGCGGCAGGTTCCGGCGTCGAAGTGGCAGCGTTCCGGACTCATGATGCAGAGGTCGCACTGCGCCAGTTTGGTCATGCACGGGTAGCAGTAACCCTGGCTGAAACTGGTTTTGGTCTTGCGCCCGCAATGGGTGCAATGAATCGCCCCCAGGTACTCCAGACGCACCGTGGTGCCGATCATCGGATTGATCGGCACCTCGACATCATCCAGACGAAACGCGTATTGCACATTCGGCCCGTCCAGGCGCGCCGACATTTTGCTGATTGCACCGCGGCCAATCTCGATCAATGGATGGCATCCGACTTGAACAGGATGTTCGGCACTTCGATCGACTTCGACGCACATTCCTGCGGGCCCATGTAACCAGTGCGCTGGTCTTCAGGCAGGTTCTGGATTTCCCAGGCGATCATCGCCTGCAGCGACAGCTCGCGCTGTTCGGCGGTGAGTTTGCCGCCGTCGGACCACTTGCCGATCTCCACGGCCAGTTTCAGGCTCTCGTAGATGTCCGGGGTGATGTTGTTGATCATGTCGTTAAAAGAGGACATCAGGGTCTCCGTGCTCTTTATTCACTTAAAAATTCAGGCGGCCAGTTTACGGCGGTTATACAAACCGCCCAACAAACCGGTGAAGCATCCGATGAGTAACCCGCTGACGTGCGCGGCGTTGGCGATCTGGCCGAAACCGATCATCGAGACCAGTCCGGACATGCAAATCACCAGCCACACCAGCATCATCACCAGCACGCCACGCGGCAGGCGATACGCCGGGTTCGGCGCCAGCAGCTGGAAAATCCAGCAATGACCGAGCAAGCCGTAGAGCACGCCGGACAGGCCGCCGAACAGGCTCGGGCCGCTCCAGGCAAACTGCGCGTAGTTCGACACCAGGCTGAACAACAGGGTCAGACCGAGCAGGTTGATGCTGCCCTGACGCGACTCGATGCGCCGCCCCAGCTCCCAGTACCACATGCCGTTCATGGCCAGGTGCAGGATGCCGAAGTGCAGCAGCATCGGCGTGAACAGGCGCCACCACTGCCCCGCCGCCAGGCTGTCGGACAACGGCGTGAACTGGATGTACTCGCCGACCACGCGGAAGTCGAGGAAGGTCAGCCAGCGTATGGTGTCGAGGTTGTCACCCAGATAGGTCAGGCCGCCGACCAGCAGGCTCAGCAGCAGGATCAACCCGGTGGCCTTGGCGTGTTTGAGTTGCTCGGCGAAGCTCGGACGCTTGAAGGTCGGCGCCAGCGGGATGTCCAGTTGCTGATCGGGGTCACCGGCCGGGAAGCGCTCGTACAGCGAACGTACGTCTTCGCTGATTTCCGCTGGCGCCCACAGCACTTGCTCGCCCGCCTCTTCGCTGACCCGATGGGGCACCTGCATGCGTTGCAGCAGCTTGACGAAACCGCTCAGGTCCACCGCCAACGGCAGACGCAATACCGCTACCGCACTCATTGCAGCACCTCCGGCCGCTCGACATCGACCCAGACAAATTTATGCGGATCCAGACGTGTTTCCTGATCCAGCCGGTAGGCCACCAGTTTGCCGTAGAGCACCGCGCTGTAATCGAGACATGCGAGGTTCGGGCGGATCGGCGCCGGTTTGCCGCTGCGCCAGTAATGGCCGACGAACAACAACGGCTCGTCAATGCCGTAGCGCAGCAGATTGTTTTTTTCGCTGGAGGTCAGCGGCTTCTGCGCTACCGGCTCCGGCAGCGCATCCGGCTGGAAGACGATGTCGCCGTAGGTTTTCGGGTCGTCTTCCCAGAACTTGGTGCGGAAGAACGAACGCACCAGACCGTCGCCGCTGGTCATGGTCAAGCCATCCGGCAGGCGCATGTCGGTGCCGCGCAGCAAGCGGTCGAACACGGTGCAGGCGAAACTGCCGGGCACGGCCGAGGCCTGGAGAAAATGCTCGTCGATGCGCGCATCGGGAAACAGCCCGCGCAACGGTTCGATCAGGCTGGCATCCCAACAGGCGTGCACCACACGGAAACGCCCGGCATCGACCACCAGCGGCAGCTCGTAGAACCAGTTGAGGAAGTCATGCCAGTCGCCCGGATGGTCTTCGAACTGGGTCAGGGTTTCCTGCAGCAGACGCGCGTGGCGCGGCGTGTGCTCACGCACGAACTGCTTGCCGCTGCCCGGCAGCGCCGGGGTGCTCCAGCCCAGTGCATTGAATTCGTGGTTGCCCATGATGCACAGCGCCTGCCCGGCCTCGACCATGTCGTGGACGATGTGCAGCGCCTCGCGGATTCGCGGGCCACGGTCGATGATGTCGCCGACGAACACGGCCATGCGCGATGGATGCCGCCAGACCCCGCCCTGCTTGTGATAACCGAGTCGGTCAAGCAAGTGTTCCAGGGTCAGGGCGCATCCGTGCACGTCACCAATCAAGTCATAACTGCGCGCGGGATCGAGCATCAGTCGCCTCCACCACCCAACTTGCTGCCCCAGCCGAGCTTGGTCCGACAGACTTCATAGTAGTTGTGGTCGAGCGGGTGAATCAGCCGCAGCTTCTGGGCTTTCTTACTGACGGTGATGGTGTCGCCCGGCGCGCAGGTGAAGTGGTTCTGCCCGTCGCAGGAGACCTGCGGGTAGATCTGCATGTTTTTCGACACGACGATTTTCAGCTCACTGTTGCCATCGACCACAATTGGCCGGCTGGACAACATATGGGGGTACATCGGCACGATCACAATGGCATCGAGCTTGGGATGCATGATCGGGCCACCGGCCGACAGCGCGTACGCGGTGGAACCGGTCGGCGTGGCGACGATCAGGCCGTCGGCCTTCTGGCTGCAGACGAACTGGCCGTCGATGTACAGCTCGAACTCGATCATCCGCGTCGATTTGCCCGGGTGCAGCACCACGTCGTTCAACGCATCGCCCTGGCCGATGGCCTCGGCATGCCGGCGCACTTCGGCTTGCAGCAGGAAGCGGTTTTCCACCAGATAGTGGCCGTCGAGCACCTTGGCCACTTCGACTTCCAGCTCATCGGGGCGAATGTCCGTCAGAAAGCCAAGGCTGCCACGGTTGATCCCCAATACCGGAATGTTGTGTTTGGCCAGCGCCCGCGCGGCGCCGAGCAGGCTGCCGTCACCGCCGACGACGATGACCATGTCGCAGACTTCGCCGAGCATCTTGCGCGACGAGGTTTGCAGGCCGTGGCCCGGCAGGACTTCGGCGATGGTGTCTTCGAGGATCACGTGCAGGTGACGATCGAGCAGAAAGCGTTTCAGTCGGCGGACGGTATCCAGCACCTGGGAACTGCCCAGGCGACCGATGATGCCGATATTACGAAATTGCTCCATGGGACCTCTGCGGACAATCGAAAACGCGAAAAACCCGATTATGGGCGAAAGCCTGCGATAGACAAAATCCTTTCAGCCACGAGGGTGCGCGCGTGTTTAAGGCTATGCTCGCAAGATGATCCTGTTTCCCGACTTGCTTCAGTTGCCACACCAACTACGCCATCCCGAAGTGCGTGACCTGGCGTGGGTGATTCTCGCACCGCCGATGCTGGCCGCGACGCCGTGGCCGCAGCGCCATCCGCTGGCCGGTAGCGACTGGGTCAGCGATCCGGCGCGCCTGGAGCACTGGCTGCGACAACTCGATCGTGACAGTTATGGCTTGTTGCACTGGCTGGCGCAGGCGCGCACCCGGCGGCTGGGCCTGTATTACGAGCGGCTGTGGCAGTTTGCCGTCGAGCATGCGCCGGGCATCGAGCTGATTGCGGCCAACCTGCCGATCCGCCGCGAAGGCCATACCCTCGGTGAACTGGACATGCTCCTGCGCGACCGCGATGGCGTGCATCACCTGGAACTGGCGATCAAGCTCTACCTCGGCCCGCAGGAAGGCGATGGCCACGACCCGGCGCAGTGGCTGGGGCCGGGTTGTCATGATCGACTGGACCGCAAACTCGCGCATCTGGCCGAACATCAACTGCCGATCTCGGCCCGTCTGGAAAGCCGTGAGGCGCTGGCGAAGCTGGATATCGAGGTGTTCAGTGCGCAGTTGTGGCTGGGCGGTTACCTGCTGTATCCGTGGCCGGGCACGTCTGCATCACCGAGCGGCGCGCATCCGCAACATTTGCGCGGAAGTTGGCTGCACCAGAAGGACTGGCCGGCGTTTGTCGCTCAACGCCCGGCCGGACGCTGGCAACCCCTGCCCCGCCATGCGTGGCTGGCGCCGGCGCATTACCCGGCAGATCAGGCCTGGAACGCTGAACACCTGCAGATGTGGCTGGATGACCTGGAACCGATGGCCCCGGCGCAACTGCTGGTGCGCCTGACCGAGAATGCGCAGGGCGAATGGGAAGAGGCAGAGCGGTTGTTTCTGGTGGCGGATCTTTGGCCGAATGTGCCGGGCCAGGCCTGAGATTTTGTGGTGTTTGCACCGGACCCATCGCTGGCAAGCCAGCTCCCACAGGGATCTTCGGTGTGCTCGCTACCTGAGCCACACCACAAAACCTGTGGGAGCTGGCTTGCCAGCGATAAGGCCGACTTGGTCTAAAGGGATAACCGCAAAGCCAACGCCGCCAAGGTAACCAACAACACCGGCACCGTCAGCACAATCCCGACCTTGAAGTAATACCCCCAACCAATCCGGATATCCTTGCGCGCCAGCACATGCAACCAGAGCAAGGTCGCCAGACTGCCGATCGGGGTGATTTTCGGCCCGAGGTCGCTGCCGATCACGTTGGCGTAGATCATCGCTTCCTTGACCACACCGCTGGCCTGGCTGGCATCGATCGACAACAAGCCGATCAACACTGTCGGCAAGTTGTTCATGATCGACGACAACAGCGCCGTCAGCACCCCGGTGCCCAGCGCCGCGCCCCACACGCCGTACCCGGCGAACACATCCAGCCAGCCAGCGAGATACCCGGTCAGCCCGGCATTGCGCAGGCCATACACCACCAGATACATGCCGAGGGAGAAAATCACGATCTGCCACGGTGCTTCTTTCAGTACCTTGCGCGTGGAAATCTTGTGGCCACGGGCGGCGATCCCCAGTAGCAGTGCCGCGCAGACCGCCGAGATCGCGCTGATCGGGATGCCCAGTTGTTCGAGGAAAAAGCAGCCGATCAGCAGGATCACCAACACTATCCAACCGGCATAGAACGTGGCTTTGTCGTGGATCGCCGTGTGCGGCTGTTCGAGCTGTTCGGGGTCGTAAGCCTTGGGAATGTCGCGGCGGAAGAACCACAGCAGCACGCCCAGCGTCGCGGCCACACTGACGAAGTTGACCGGCACCATCACCGCCGCATAGCGGTTGAAGCCGATGTGAAAGAAGTCCGCCGAAACGATGTTGACCAGGTTCGACACCACCAGTGGCAGGCTCGCGGTATCGGCGATGAAACCGGCACCCATGACGAACGCCAGGGTCGCCGCCGGGGAAAAACGCAGCGCCAGCAGCATCGAAATCACGATCGGCGTGAGGATCAGCGCCGCGCCGTCATTGGCGAACAACGCCGACACCAACGCGCCGAGCAGCACCATGAAGGCAAACAGCTTGCGCCCACTGCCCCGCCCCCAGCGCGCCACATGCAGCGCGGCCCAGGCGAAGAAGCCCGCCTCGTCGAGCAACAGGCTGATGATGATCAGCGCAACGAAAGTGCCGGTGGCGTTCCAGATGATTTGCCACACCAGCGGAATGTCGCTCAGGTGCACCACGCCGAAGACCAGCGCCAGCACGGCGCCGAGCGTCGCGCTCCAGCCGACCCCGAGGCCTTTGGGTTGCCAGATGACAAGGGTGATGGTCAGCAGGAAGATCAGTGACGCAGCGAGCATCCGCAACAGCCTTTTGCAATAGAGGATTTAAGGAAATGCGGCTTACCTGTGGCGAGGGGATTTATCCCCGATCGGCTGCACAGCAGCCGCAAAACCTGCGAATCCGGTATGACTGGAAATCGCGGGGGGGCGCTTCGCAACCCATCGGGGATAAATCCCCTCACCACAAAGGATTTCTGGTCAGGTTATTTTTTGTGTTGCTCTACGAATTGTCCGTAGGCATTGATGAAATTCTGCAGAAAAGGTTTCACCGACTCGCTCAACTTGCCCGCCTCGTCAAACGCCGAACCCGCACCACCCAGATACGCCTCCGGCTGCTGCATGCACGGCACGTTGAGAAACACGAAAGACTGACGCAGATGCTGGTTGGCGCCAAAACCGCCAATGGCTCCCGGTGACACGCTGATCACCGCGCCCGGTTTGCCGCTCCAGACGGCTTTGCCATACGGCCGTGAACCCACGTCAATCGCATTCTTCAGAGGCGCCGGCACCGAGCGGTTATATTCCGGGGTGACGAACAGCACCGCGTCGGAAGAACCGACTTCCTGGCGGAAAGTGCTGTAGGCTGCCGGCGGTGAATCGCCGTCGATGTCTTCGTTATAGAGTGGCAGGTCGCCAATCTCGACAATCTTCAGTTTGAGGTTCGCCGGTGCCAGCTCGGCCAGCGCCAGCGCGACTTTGCGGTTGATCGATGCTTTGCGCAGGCTGCCGACGACTACAGCGACGTTGTAGACATTGCTCATGGAAGACTCTCGACTGTCCGTGGGAAGAGCCAGTAGTTATAGATGATTCGATGACCGTTTCACCAGCGAACAAGGGAAATTCCTTCGCGCTGATTATTTTTTTCCTGTAGGAAAACTTACAGGGCTTGATGACGGTCTACCAAGCCGCAAATCAAGCGTTTTATCTCCAGAGGTTCTAAGCAGATGGCAGCAGTACTCGTCGGTCAGTTCCATGCAAGAGATGCGGAAGGCCGCGTTTATTCCGTGCATGAGTTCCAGGAATCCACCCCGTCGGCAGACGGTTCCACTGGCTCGGAGCCGATTTACAAACTGGCCATTGGCGATCGCGTCAACAAAGTCAGTGACACCGAGTTTCTTCTGGTTCAGTCAGGTATTACCCTGACCCGCGAGCCTGAGACGACCGTCGCTTCATAACTGGCCGTTATGAGCAGAAGTCATATGCGCAGACTTGGGGTAGGATTCAGGCACTGACCCCACCTGCTGAACATGGACTTCACGCATGCGTTTACGTCATATCGAAGTGATCCAGGCGCTCTTGCAGACCGGTCACCTGGGCACCGCCGCCGAATGGCTGCAGCTCCCGGTGACCGAGGTCGAAGAGCGTTTGCGCGAAGCCGAGAGCGAATTGGGGTTCATGCTGTTCGCCAGCGTACGCGGCCGGCTGCAATCGACGCCTGAAGCGCGGGCGTTGCAGGTGGAAATTGCTCACGTCTATCAGGCGCTGGAGCCCGTGCAGCGTCTGGCCAGCAGCCTCAAGCAATACCTCGCCCCGCCCCTGCGCCTCATCGGTACCCCGCCGCTGGTGCAACAGTTGTTGCCGCAAAGTATCGCCCTGCTACGCCGACGGTTACCCGACGCTCCCTGCCGTTTGCTCAGCGCTCCGACTTGCGACATCGTCCGTAGCCTGCTGCTGCGCGAAAGCGATCTGGGCCTGAGCCTGCACGCTCCGGAACATCCCGACATCCATGCGCAACCGCTGGCTCACGGCAAGCTGCAACTGCTCGCGCCCCACGGCTGGCTGCAACCGAAGCAGAAATACATTTCCCTGCAGGATCTCGCTGGCCAGGCAATGGTCGGCCTCGAAGGCCACGACCCATTGAGCCCGGCGCTGGAGAACAAACTCCAGGCCCTGCGCCCGGCGCCGAGCATCCAGACCCGCGTACAAACCCATCAAATGATGCGCAGCATGGTCGAGGCCGGTGAAGGGCTGGCCATCGTTGACCCCTTCACCGCCCTCGGCGCACGGGCGGGCGGACTGGACGTCTGCCCATTGTCACCGGCGGTGCCCATCAGCCTGTATGCCCTCACCTACCGGCACAGCGCCACGCCGGCAGCGATTCAGACGCTGCTGGCGATCGTCACGGAACAAGCCGAGGCGATGCTGGCGAGCTGAGCGGGTTTTCCAGCGGGTTATCGAACAGCCGATACCAGAACAGCGCGATTTCCGCGGTGTTCGGGTCAATCCCGCGATAGCGCAAATGGTCGATACCGCCAATCTCGTAACCACAACGCTCATACAAACGACAGGCACCGAGGTTATTGTTCTGGGTTTCGAGCATGATCCCCGGCAGTTTCTTCTTGCGACTCCAGAACTGCGCGACATCCAGCAGCGCCTTGGCCACACCATGCCGGCGCGCCGGTGCGTGCACCGCCAGTTCATCGATGTGGGCAAAGCCGTTCCAGTTGGTGCTGATCACCAGATGACCGACTGGCTCGTCGTCCAGGTACGCCATGAAAATCGCGCTGTCGGCGGCATTGCGATAGCTGCTGAACTCTTCGGGATCGATGCCGTAGCACTTGCGGTACGGCACAATCGGCGTCACCGCCCAGCGCTCGACCGGCTGGCCAATGACGGCTGCACCGTACGCGGCCACCTCGAAACTGAAATCGCTGCCCCAGATATACGCTGCGAAACCGTCGTCGGCGACACGCACCGACAACCCTGGGTATTTCGGATTCATGACCGGTTGCATACTCGGGAAAGTCCTCATTCCTTGACGCAATCGACGGTGTACTGCCGCCCATTGCCCTCGTCTTCATGTTGCAGTCCATGCACATCAGCAACAAAACCGGGAAAGCTGCTATCGAACGTGCGGGCAAACTTCAGGTAATCGATGATCGATCGGGTCGCCTCGGTGAAGCGCTCCCCCGGCATGATCAACGGAATCCCCGGTGGATACGGCACCAGCATCACCGCCGCGATCCGCCCTTCCAGCTCATCGATCGGCACCGCCTCGACTTCGCCACGCACCAGATGATCATAGGCATGGGCCGGCTTCATGGCGATTTCCGGCAGCACCGTGTACATGCGTTTCAGATGTTTGGCGGTGGCATTGCTGCGGTAACAAGCGTGCAGTTGATCGCACAAATCGCGCAGGCCCATGCCGCGATAGCGCGCGGTGTCTTGCTGCGCCACGCACGGCAGGCAGGTCGCGAGACTGACGTTGGCGTCGTAACTGCGCTTGAACTCCAGCAACTCGGTGAGCAGCGTGCTCCACTTGCCTTTGGTGATGCCCATCGAGAACAGCACCAGAAACGAATACAAGCCGGTCTTCTCCACTACCAGTCCGCGCTCCCAGAGGAACTTGCTGACCACCGCCGCCGGGATGCCCTTCTCGCTCAGCGCGCCACCGGCATTCAACCCGGGCATGACCAGGGTCACTTTGATCGGGTCGAGCAGCACATAGTCGTCACTGACTTCGCCGAAGCCGTGCCAGTCGGCGTCCGGCTGCAGCAGCCAGTCTTCGGTCTGCACCCGGTCGATGCCTTCGACGCCGGGCGGGTGCCAGATCGAGAACCACCAGTCATCCGCCGCAATGTGCTCGCGCAGATTGGCCAGCGCCCGGCGAAAACTCAGCGCCTCATCGAAGGTTTCCTGCAACAGCGAACGCCCGGCCGGGCCTTCCATCATCGCCGAAGCCACATCCAGCGAAGCGATGATGCTGTACTGCGGCGAGGTCGAAATGTGCATCATGAACGCTTCGTTGAAACGGTCACGGTCCAGTTGGCGCGCGCCGCCGTCCTGCACATGAATCATCGAGGCCTGGCTGAATGCGGCGAGCAGCTTATGGGTGGAATGGGTGGTGAACACCAGCGGGCTGTCTTCTGTGCGCGAGGTGGCCATGCCGTAGCGCCCGGCGAAGAACTCGTGAAACGCCGCGTAGGCGTACCACGCCTCGTCGAAATGCAGCACTTCGACGCTGTTGCCCAGGCTCTGTTTGATCAGCTCGGCGTTGTAGCACAAGCCGTCGTAAGTCGAATTGGTCACTACCGCCAGTTTGACTTTCGGCGCACGGCCCTTGGTCAGCGGGCTGGCGTCGATCTTCGCCTGGATCGATTCGCGACTGAATTCGCTCAGCGGAATCGGACCGATGATCCCCAGCTCATTGCGCTCCGGGCACAGGTAAAGCGGGATCGCGCCGGTCATGATGATCGCGTGCAACACCGACTTGTGGCAGTTGCGATCCACCAGCACCAGATCATCACGGCCGACCATCGAGTGCCAGACGATCTTGTTGGCAGTCGAGGTGCCATTGATCACGAAAAAGGTGTGATCGGCACCAAAATTGCGCGCGGCGCGTTCTTCGGCTTCGGCCAGCGGCCCAGTGTGATCGAGCAGCGAACCGAGTTCCGGCACCGATACCGACAAATCCGACCGCAGGGTGTTTTCCCCGAAAAACTGGTGAAATGCCTGCCCCACCGGACTCTTGTGATAAGCCACGCCCCCGCCATGCCCGGGTGTGTGCCAGGAATAGTTGGAGTCGGCGGTGTGCTGCACCAGCGCCTTGAAAAACGGCGGCAGCAAACCATCCAGATATTTGCGCGCCGCCCGGGCTACCTGTCGCGCCAGAAACGGCACGGTGTCTTCGAACAGATAGAGAATGCCGCGCAGTTGATTGAGTTCGGCCATGGCATCAGCCGGGGCGTTTTCCAGGGTGACCTGTTCGCCCAGGGCGAAGATCGGCAGATCCGGCGCGCGCACCCGCGCCAGGCCGATCAGTTCGGCCATGTTTTGCAGCAGATGCGAGTTGGTGCTGGCGTCTTCGGCAGCGATCAGCATGCACGCCAGACCATGATGGGTGGAGGCCACCAACCGCCCTTCGGTGTAGTCGATGGCCGAAACGATATTGAAACCTTCCTGCTCCAACTCCCGGGCGATGCCACGGATACGGTCACCGGCGACCGTGTCGGCCTTGATGTCGCGATGGACGATCAACACCGGAAACTTCAAATCTTTGTACATGGGGCTCAGTGTCCTGAGGCGGCGGATCAAGTCAGCCAATGCACTCAGGGTAGAGGGTTGCAGCGAAAGTGGCGAGGGTGGCCACTTGGCTTCATTCAGCCTGACTCGGCTTTTGTGGCGAGGGAGCTTGCTCCCGCTGGGGCGCGAAGCGGCCCCGGTATTCGTTCAGCATCAATGTGCATTCAGGTTTTATGACTGCTTCGCAGCCAAGCGGGAGCAAGCTCCCTCGCCACAAAATGTGTTCAGGCCTGAGCATCAGCCTCGGCAATCTGCGTCCACAACGCCGGCCCACCCGCCGACTTGGCAATGATCTCCAGCCGCGCCATATGCGCCGCCAGTTCCTCTTCCGTCGCCCGGATGATCCGCGCAGGCTGACGACTCGCCGGCAGACGACGGATTTCGGTAGCGGAGTTGTCCGCGCCCTCGCCCGTGCCATTGCCGTCGGAAGCGTTGCCGGCCAGCGACAGGCTGGTCTGGCCACCGGTCATGGTCAGGTAGACGTCGGCGAGAATCTCCGAGTCGAGCAAGGCGCCGTGCAGTTCACGGCCGGAGTTGTCGACACCGTAACGTTTGCACAACGCGTCGAGGCTGTTGCGCTGCCCCGGGTGACGTTCCCGGGCCATCATCAGGGTGTCGAGGATGGTGCAATGCTGGGTGATGTCCGCACGATCGTGCTGGCCCATCAAGGCGAATTCGTTGTTGATGAAACCAACGTCGAACGCCGCGTTATGGATGATCAGCTGCGCGCCGTTGATGAACTCGAAGAACTCGTCGGCGACTTCGGCGAAACGCGGTTTGCCGACAAGGAATTCGTTGGTGATGCCGTGAACGCCGATCGCGCCCTCGTCACTTTCGCGATCCGGTTGCAGGTAGACGTGAAAGTGCCGGCCCGTCAGGCGCCGACCGATCAGTTCGACACAGCCGATTTCAATGATCCGGTGACCATCGGTCACCGGCATGCCGGTGGTTTCGGTATCGAGTACAACGGATCTGGTGGCCATCAGTGTTCAATTCTCAACGGGGTCAATCGTGCAAAAGCGGCGATGTTAACACGCTCGGTGGGGGTGTTTCAGTCAGACCGTGTCGCCCCATTCGCGAGCAGGCTCGCTCCCACAGGGAAGCGCATTCCGATGTGGGAGCGAGCCTGCTCGCGAATGGGCCGTACCACAGTGCAGCGCCGTTAATCAGCTCTGCTTGTACCCGCGAACCTCATCCACCCCACGGTTGGCCAACTGGTCCGCCCGTTCGTTACCGTGATGACCAATGTGCCCGCGCACCCACTTCCAGGTGACCTTGTGCCGGTTGACCTGCTCGTCCAGCTCTTTCCACAGGTCAGCGTTTTTCACCGGCTCTTTCGCCGCCGTTTTCCAGCCGCGCTTTTTCCAGTTGGCCATCCACTCGTTGATGCCTTTCATCACGTATTGCGAGTCGGTCACCAGCAGCACTTCACAGGGCCGCTTCAAGGCTTCGAGGCCACGGATGGCGCCGAGCAGTTCCATGCGGTTGTTGGTGGTGTTGGCTTCGCCGCCCCACAGTTCCTTTTCGACGCCCTTGCACACCAGCAAGGCGCCCCAGCCGCCCGGGCCGGGGTTGCCCTTGCAGGCGCCGTCGGTGAACAGTTCTACGCTATCGACGCTTTCGCTCATGCCACTCTATCCAGAAAAATGCCTGGCCCCGTCAATCGCGGATCGACGATGGCCGCGGCCGGAGCAGGTCCGGCCACTATAAAAAGAAGGTTTACGGTTCGATACGGCGGCGGTTGACCTTGGCCATCGGCAGCGGAATCAGCTTGCCCATCGGCTCGCGACGCTCCTGACGCACCGGACGCAGGCCAACCACGATCTTGCGCGCGACCAATAAATAGAAGCCACCGCCCGACAGTTGCCAGTCGCCGGCCTTGCGTTCCCAGCCGGCCAGTCGGGCCTGCCACTTGGGCGACGCGAGCGGCGGACGATAGCACCCGAAGCGGCGTTTCTCCAGCGCAAAGCCCAGCAGGTTGAGCCAGTCGGCGACCCGCGACGGCGAGATGCAGCGCGCCTGACGCAAGGCGTCGTGGGCAAAGACGTGACGCAAACCCCAGGTGCTCCAGGGGTTGATGCCGATGATCAGCAGATGCCCACCGGGGCGTACGCTGCTCGCCGCTTCACGCAGCAGACCGTGGGGCGACAGGCAGAAATCCAGACCATGCTGCAACACCACCACGTCGGCGGCATGCTCGCTTAACGGCCAGGCTTGTTCCTCACAGACGATCTCTACCCCCGGCAATGGCGCGCCGAGCCGCACGTTGCGCTGCACCTGCGGCGCTGACGGCGGGGTCTGGGCCGACGGCCCGTAATGCACCAGATAGCCGCCGAAGAACCGCCCCAACTCGTCTTCGAGCATGCGCCGTTCTTCATCCAGCAGAAATTGCCCGAGCGGGCCGGCCAGCCACTCACGGGCCGCGCCGATCAACGCCAGCCAGTCGGGATCGGCCTGAGCGAACGCTTTATCGGTCATGTCATTCTCCAACGCCGCTAGAAGCTCTAAGATGCGCCAATGTTTTCCGCTTGGCGAATTCCGACGATGATACAGATCAGTGCCCTGCCCGCGTTCACCGACAACTACATCTGGTTGTTACAGGATCACCGCACCCAGCAATGCGCGGTGGTTGACCCGGGCGATGCCGCGCCGGTGCAGGCCTGGCTGGCCGCACACCCGGGCTGGGTGCTGAGCGACATTCTGATCACCCATCACCACCATGATCACGTCGGCGGCGTCGAACGCCTGAAAGCTGCGAGCGGCGCCAAAGTCTACGGCCCGGCCAGTGAAAACATTCCGGGGCGCGACGTGGCGCTCAAGGACAACGACAAGGTCAGCGTGCTCGGCTGGGACTTCGATGTCTATGCGGTGCCCGGTCACACCCTCGGCCACATTGCGTATTACCACCACGGCCTGCTGTTTTGTGGTGACACCCTGTTCGCCGCCGGTTGCGGACGCCTGTTCGAAGGCACGCCGGAACAGATGCACCACTCGCTCGGCCGCCTCGCCGCATTACCTGAGGATACGCTGGTGTATTGCACCCATGAATACACCCTGAGCAATCTGAAGTTTGCTGCTGCGGTCGAACCGACCAACCCGGACATCGCCGCCCGTCTGGAAAAAGTTACCGAGCAACGGGAAAAAGGCGTGATGACCCTGCCCTCGACCCTGGCTCTGGAAAAGCTCACAAATCCGTTTTTGCGTACCGCTGAAACATTAGTTACACAAAAAGTGGACGAACGGGCAGGCGCTCAAAACCGGGCGCCGAGTGAGGTTTTTGCGGCTCTGCGGGCATGGAAAGATAAGTTCTAAGTGACTCCCCAGCTGGTACAGAAATTCTGAATGGTTGACCGCAGGGGGTGCGCTTTCTAGAATCGCCCGACATTTTTGCCCGGAACTTACTTCCAGCCAATGTCGTCATCCATACGTAAGTCCGTCAATTCAGACACGCTGACCCGCTTGGCGCAAGCCATCGCGGTGGCTGTGTCCGCCACGTTGGCGGGCTGTTCCAGCCATGCTCCGCAGCCTGAAGCGAGCCATACGCCGAACATTGCTGCGCGAGCCAAGCAGAAACCGATCTGGCTCAGCGAAAAGCCCAGCCCGCAGGTGCCTCAGGACATCTGGGAGCGCATGCGCGGTGGTTTCCAGCTGCAGGACGGCCTGGGCGTGAACCCGCGCATCGAGCAGCAGCGGCTATGGTTTGCCAGTAACCCGTCCTTTCTGGAGAACGCCGGCGAACGCGGCAGTCTCTACATTCATTACATCGTCGAGCGTCTCGAAGAGCGCAACATGCCGCTGGAGCTGGCCCTGCTGCCGGTGATCGAGAGCGCCTACAACCCGATGGCCTACTCGCGCGCCGACGCTTCGGGCCTGTGGCAATTCATTCCGTCCACCGGTCGCTACTACAACCTGCGCCAGACCCGCTTCTATGATGGCCGTCGCGATATCACCGCCTCGACCACCGCCGCGATGGATTACCTGACCCGTCTGCACGACATGTTCAACGGTGACTGGCTGCTGGCCCTGGCGGCCTACAACGCCGGTGAAGGCACGGTCAGCCGTGCCATCGAGCGCAACGAAAAGCTCGGCCTGCCGACCGACTACTGGAACCTGTCGTCGTTGCCGGCGGAAACCCAGGCCTACGTACCGAAGCTGCTGGCCCTGTCGCAAGTGGTACTGGCCCCGGAAGCCTACGGGGTGAACCTCAACCCGATCGCCAACGAACCGTATTTCCAGGTTGTCGAAATCAACCAGCGCATGGACCTGTCCAAGGTTGCGGCGGTGGCCAACATCGACGAAGACGAGCTGTTCCAGCTCAACCCGGCCTTCAAGCAGCGCACCACCATCGACGGCCCCCAGCATCTGCTGGTGCCGACGTCCAAGGCGCAACTGCTGACCGCCAGCCTGCAGACCATGCGGCCTGAAGAGCTGATCAGTCCGCGCTCGCTGAAGCCGGTGTTCGACGGTGCTGATCCGACTGAAGTGGCGAAGCTCAAGCGCGCTTACCGGGTCAAACGCGGCGACAATCTCGGCTCCATCGCCAAGGCCAACAAGGTCGAAGTCAAGGACCTGCAGCGCTGGAACAAGCTGACCGGCAAGAACCTCAAGGTCGGCCAGACCCTGGTGATGCAGGACAACACCAAGCGCGCCCCGGTGCGCAGCGGTGGCCGGGTCAACACGGTGATTGCCGCCAACAGCAAGAGCAAAGGCAAGGCAGACAACCAGCAGCAGACTCAGTACAAGGTCAAGCGTGGCGACACCCTGTACGTGGTGGCCAAGCGTTTCAACGTCGAGATGCAGCATCTCAAGCGCTGGAACCCGGGTGCCGGCAAGGCCCTCAAGCCTGGGCAGATGCTCACGGTTTACCAGCCGCACTGACAAAGAGCCCCTGAATTTCAGGGGCTTTTTTTCGCCTGGCGCCTGGCTGGATTTTGTTGGCGCCCTCAAAATTTCTCCCCCTCACCCCAACCCTCTCCCCCAAGGGGGCGAGGGGGAAAGGGAGCAGATTGGGGGCTTTTTCAAACCTGAGTTCAACTCGATATTTCAGGTCGGCGTACTTCTCATAAACACCTCGGTCAGTCCCCTCTCCCTCCGGGAGAGGGTTAGGGTGAGGGGCTCTTGGCCTTGCCGATTAACCCCACATTAACCTCTGCCTTTTTCCTGTCCAGACAAGCTGTTACTGTACGGCCACAAAAGCCCAAGCCGCCTGGATCGGATCTGACTTGAAGCGTCCCCTCCTCCTGCTCCTGATCAGCCTGGCCTTGAGCTCACCCGCAAGCGCGACGATTACCGAAAGTCACGGTTATGCGCAGTTCGGCACGCTCAAGTACCCGGCCAGATTTACCCACTTCGACTGGGTCAACCCGCAAGCGCCCAAGGGCGGTACGTTGCGGGTGATGGCGTTCGGCACCTTCGATACGGTCAACCCGTACACCTTCAAGGGCACCAGCCCGGTCACCACAGCGAATTTCCTGCAGTACGGCATCAATGAGCTGAACGAGCCGTTGATGGTCGGCACCGGCCAGTATTCGCCGTCGGGCGACGAGCCAGCATCGAGCTATGGCCTGATCGCGCAATCGGTGGAGTACAGCGAAGATCGCAGCTGGGTAGTGTTCAATCTGCGCCCGGAAGCGCGTTTCCACGATGGCACGCCGATCACTGCCTACGACGTGGCCTTCTCCTACCGGTTGCTGCTCAAGGAAGGCCATCCGCTATACCGCACCGCCCTGCAGGAGGTCTCGCGGGTCGACATCCTCAACCCGCAGCGCATTCGTTTCGTGATGAAACGCTCGGGCAATCCGTTGCTGATTCTGCGCCTCGGCGAGTTGCCGGTGCTGCCGCAGCATTACTGGAAGGATCGCGACTTCAAGGCCACCACCTTCGAGCCACCGCTGGGCAGCGGGCCGTACCGCATCACCTCGGTGACGCCGGGGCGGCAGCTGATTTTCGAGCGGGTCAAGGATTACTGGGGCAAGGACCTGCCGGTCAATCGCGGCAAGTACAACTTCGATCGCATGGAAGTCGAGTTCTACCGCGACAGCGACGTGGCCTTCGAAGCGTTCAAGGCCGGCGAATTCGATATCTACATCGAGCATCAGGCGAAGAACTGGGCCAACGGCTACAACTTCCCGGCGGTGCGCCGTGGCGAAGTGATCAAGGCGCAGATCCCGCACCAGATCCCGACGCAGAGCCAGGGCCTGTTCATGAACACCCGGCGCGCGACCTTCAGCGACGTCAAAGTGCGCGAAGCGCTGGGCCTGATGTTCGATTTCGAGTGGACCAACCGCGCGCTGTTCAGCGACGCCTACCAGCGCACCACCAGCTACTACCCCAACAGCGAATTCAGCGCCAGCGGCCTGCCGGTCGGGCATGAATGGCTGATGCTCAAGCCATACAAGGATCAGTTACCGGCGAAGCTGTTCACCGAGCCGTTCACATTGCCGCAGACCGATGGCCGTGGCATCCCGCGAGAAACCATGCGCAAGGCGCTGGCCCTGCTCGCCGAGGCCGGCTGGAAGCTCAACGGCCAGCGCCTGCAAAACGCCAAGGGCCAGCCGTTGAGTTTCGAGTTGCTGCTGGTCAATCCGAACCTTGAACGGATCCTCCAGCCATACATCGAGAACCTCAACAGCATCGGCATCGATGCGCGCCTGCGCACGGTGGATCGCGCCCAGTACAAACAGCGCCTGGATCAGTTCGATTTCGACATGATCCTGATGACCCTCAACCAGACCCTCAGCCCGGGTCTGGAGCAATGGCAGTATTTCCATTCCAGTCAGGTCGGGGTCAAGGGCAGCAAGAATTACGCTGGCATCGCCAACCCGGTGGTCGATCACCTGCTCGAACAATTGCTCGCCGCGCAAACCCGCGACGAACAGGTCGCCGCCGGCAAGGCGCTGGACCGCGTGCTGCTCTGGCAGCACTACAGCATTCCCAACTGGTACCTCAATTATCACCGACTGGCCTACCGCAACCGGTTGGCTTTCGTCACCACGCCGCCCTACACCCTGGGCCTGAGCGCGTGGTGGCTGAGATCTTCGGAGAACAATAAATGACGCCCATCCGCGCCCTGCTCGTGCAGGCCAGCGGTCTGCTGTTCGCCGGGCTGGCGATTGCCGCCCCGCAACACGCCGTGACCCTGTACAACGAGCCGCCGAAATACCCGGCGGACTTCAAGCAGTTCGATTACGTGAACCCCGACGCGCCCAAGGGCGGGATCTTCCGTCAGGCCGGATTCGGCGGCTTCGACAGCCTCAACCCGTTCATCAGCAAAGGCGTGCCGGCCGATGATGTCGGGCAGATCTACGACACCCTGACCAAGCACAGCCTCGACGAGCCCTTCACCGAGTACGGCCTGATCGCCGCGAAGATCGAGAAAGCCCCGGACAACAGCTGGGTGCGTTTCTACCTGCGCCCGGAAGCGCGTTTTCATGACGGTCATCCGGTACGCGCCGAAGACGTGGTGTTCAGCTTCCAGACCTTGACCAAGGACGGCTCGCCGCTGTTTCGCGGTTATTACAGCGATGTCGAAGAGGCCATCGTCGAAGATCCGCTCACGGTGCTGTTCAAGTTCAAGCACACCAACAATCGCGAGCTGCCGCTGATTCTCGGCCAGCTCCCGGTGCTGCCGAAACACTGGTGGGCCAGCCGTGATTTTTCCAAGGGCAATCTGGAGATCCCGCTGGGCAGCGGCCCGTACAAGGTCGCGGAAGTGAAGGCTGGGCGCTCGGTGCGCTATGAGCGGGTCAAGGACTACTGGGGCAAGGACCTGCCGGTCAATCGCGGGTTCTACAACTTCGACGTGATGACCACCGATTACTACCGCGACAACACCGTCGCCGTCGAAGCGCTGAAGGCCGGGCAGTTCGATTACTGGCTGGAAATGACCGCGAAGAACTGGGCCAACGCCTACAACATCCCAGCAGTGACCGAAGGTCGGCTGATCAAGGAACAGATCGCCAACAGCAACCCGACCGGCATGCAGGGCTTCGTTTTCAACCTGCGCCGTCCGGTGTTTCAGGATGTGCGGGTGCGGCAGGCGCTCGGTCTGCTGTTCGATTTCGAGTGGACCAACAAACAGCTGTTCAACGGTGCCTACTTCCGCACTCGCAGCTATTTCGAGAACTCGGAAATGGCCGCCACCGGCCTGCCCGACGCCGAGCAACGGGCGATCCTCGAACCGTTTCGCAGCAAATTGCCGGCGCAGGTGTTCAGCGAAGCCTTCGAGAACCCGAAGACCGACGCCAGCGGCATGATCCGCGCCCAACAGCGCGAGGCCTATCAATTGCTGCAAGAGGCTGGCTGGAAGATCGTCGACGACAAAATGGTCGACGCCAACGGCAAACCGGTGGTCATCGAATTCCTGCTGGCGCAGACCGAATTCGAACGCGTGCTGCTGCCGTTCAAACGCAATCTGGCCGACCTTGGCATTGATCTGGTAATCCGCCGCGTCGACGTTTCGCAGTACATCAACCGCGTGCGCTCGCGGGACTTCGACATGATGGTCGGCAGCTTCCCGCAATCCAACTCGCCGGGTAACGAGCAGCGCGAATTCTGGATGAGCGCCGCCGCCGACAAACCGAGCAGCCGCAACACCATGGGCCTGAAGGATCCGATCGTCGATCAACTGGTGGAAAACCTGATCAACGCCGACTCGCGCAGCAGCCTGGTGGCGCATGCCCGGGCGCTGGATCGGGTGCTGCAATGGGGTTACTACGTGGTCCCCAACTGGCACATCAAGACCTGGCGCGTGGCGTACTGGAACCACATCGGTCACCCGAAAGTCTCGCCCAAATACGACATCGGGATTAACACCTGGTGGGTCAAGCCTGACGCGAAGCCTGCCATAGAAGTCGAAACCAAACTGCAAGCCGACCCTGTGGGCACGGAGTAATCAGATGCTGGCGTACATTTTTCGGCGACTGCTGCTGATCATCCCGACCCTGTTCGGCATCCTGCTGATCAACTTCGTGATCATCCAGGCCGCGCCCGGCGGCCCGGTGGAACAGATGATCGCCAAGCTCGAAGGCTTCGAGGGCGCCACCAGCCGCATCGCCGGCGGCGGCGCCGAGGTCTCGGTGGCCGGCTCCGCCTATCGCGGCGCGCAAGGTCTGGACCCGGCGCTGATCAAGGAAATCGAGCACATGTACGGGTTCGACAAATCGGCCCCGGAACGCCTGTGGATCATGGTCAAGAACTACGCGAAGCTGGATTTCGGCGACAGCTTTTTCCGTGACGCCAAGGTCATCGACCTGATCAAGGAAAAGATGCCGGTGTCGATCTCCCTCGGGCTGTGGAGCACGCTGATCATGTACCTCGTGTCGATCCCGCTGGGGATCGCCAAGGCCACGCGGCACGGCAGTCATTTTGACGTCTGGACCAGTTCGGCGATCATCATTGGCTACGCGATCCCGGCGTTCCTCTTTGCAATTCTGCTGATCGTGGTGTTCGCCGGCGGCAGTTATCTGGACTGGTTCCCGCTGCGCGGCCTGACTTCGAACAATTTCGATGAGCTGAGCCTGGGCGGCAAGATTCTCGACTACTTCTGGCACCTCGCGCTGCCGGTGACCGCGCTGGTGATCGGCAACTTCGCGACCATGACCCTGCTGACCAAAAACAGCTTCCTCGACGAGATCAACAAGCAGTACGTGGTCACCGCCAAGGCCAAGGGCCTGACGCGCAATCGCGTGCTTTACGGCCACGTGTTCCGCAACGCGATGTTGCTGGTGATTGCCGGTTTCCCGTCGGCGTTCATCGGCATCTTCTTCACCGGCTCGTTGCTGGTGGAGGTGATTTTCTCCCTCGACGGTCTGGGCCTGATGAGTTTCGAAGCGGCGATCAACCGCGATTACCCGGTGGTGTTCGGCACCCTGTTCATCTTCACCCTGCTCGGTCTGGTGGTGAAACTGATCGGCGACCTCACCTACACCCTGGTCGATCCGCGCATCGACTTTGCCAGCCGGGAGCATTGAGATGAACCTGTCCCCTCTCAACCGCCGCCGGTTCGAACTGTTCAAGGCCAACAAGCGTGGCTGGTGGTCGCTGTGGCTGTTTCTGATTCTGTTCGGCCTGAGCCTCGGCGCCGAGCTGATCGCCAACGACAAGCCGCTGGTGGTGCATTACGACAACCACTGGTACTTCCCGGCGATCAAGCGCTACCCGGAAACCACCTTCGGCGGCGAATTTCCGCTGGAAGCCAACTACAAGAGCCCGTACATCCGCGAACTGCTCAAGGCCAAGGATGCGTGGGTGTTGTGGGCGCCGATCCCCTACAGCTACCAGAGCATCAACTACGACCTGAACGTCCCGGCCCCGGCCCCGCCCTCGGCGGACAACCTGCTGGGCACCGATGATCAGGGCCGCGACGTGCTGGCACGGGTGATCTACGGCTTCCGCATTTCCGTGCTGTTTGCCCTGACGCTGACCGTGCTCAGCTCGATCATCGGCGTGATTGCCGGCGCGCTGCAGGGTTTCTATGGCGGCTGGGTCGATCTGGCCGGGCAGCGCTTTCTGGAGATCTGGTCGGGGCTGCCGGTGCTGTACCTGCTGATCATCCTCGCCAGTTTCGTCCAGCCGAATTTCTGGTGGCTGCTGGGGATCATGCTGCTGTTCTCGTGGATGAGCCTGGTCGATGTGGTGCGCGCGGAGTTCCTGCGTGGCCGCAACCTCGAATACGTGCGTGCGGCGCGGGCGCTGGGCATGCAGAACGGTGCGATCATGTTTCGCCACATCCTGCCCAACGCGATGGTCTCGACCATGACCTTCATGCCGTTCATCCTCACCGGCGCCATCGGCACCCTGACCGCGCTGGATTTCCTCGGCTTCGGCTTGCCGGCCGGCAGTCCGTCGCTGGGTGAACTGGTCGCTCAGGGCAAATCCAACCTGCAGGCGCCGTGGCTGGGCATGAGCGCGTTTGCCGTGCTGGCGCTGATGTTGAGTTTGCTGGTGTTTATCGGCGAGTCCGCTCGCGATGCCTTCGACCCGAGGAAGTGAAATGAATCAGGACAATCTGATCGAAGTGCGCGACCTCGCTGTCGAGTTCGGCCTAAACGAGCGGCGGCACCGGGTGGTCGAGGGCGTGAGCTTCGACATCAAACGCGGCGAAACCCTGGCGCTGGTCGGCGAGTCCGGCTCGGGCAAATCGGTGACGGCGCACTCGATCCTGCGCCTGCTGCCCTACCCGCTGGCCCGCCATCCCGCCGGCAGCATCAACTACGCCGGGCAGAATCTGCTGGGGCTGAGTGAAAAAACCATCCGCCATATCCGCGGCAACCGCATCGCGATGATCTTTCAGGAGCCGATGACCTCGCTCAACCCGTTGCACTCGATCGAGAAGCAGATCAACGAGGTGTTGGGCATCCACAAGGGCCTGAGCGGCAAAGTCGCGACCAAACGCACGCTGGAGCTGCTGGAGATGGTCGGCATCCCCGAGCCGCACAAGCGCCTCAAGGCCCTGCCCCACGAATTGTCCGGCGGCCAGCGCCAGCGGGTGATGATCGCCATGGCGCTGGCCAACGAGCCGGAACTGCTGATCGCCGACGAGCCCACCACCGCACTGGACGTGACCGTTCAGCTGAAAATCCTCGATTTGCTCAAGGAACTTCAGGCTCGATTGGGCATGTCGCTGCTACTGATCAGTCACGATTTGAACCTGGTACGAAGAATTGCGCATCGCGTATGTGTCATGCAGCGCGGTTGCATCGTCGAACAGGCATCGTGCGCAGAGCTGTTCCGTTCGCCGCAGCATCCGTACACTCGGGAATTGCTCGGCGCGGAGCCCAGCGGAGGCCCGGCGAGCAATAAAATCGGGGCGCCGCTGCTCGAAGTCGAGAACCTCAAAGTCTGGTTTCCGATCAAGAAAGGCCTGCTCAAGCGCACGGTGGATTACGTCAAGGCAGTGGACGGCATCAATTTCAGCCTGCCTCAGGGTCAGACCCTGGGGATCGTGGGGGAAAGCGGTTCCGGCAAATCCACCCTCGGTCTGGCGATTTTGCGGCTGATCGGCAGCAAAGGCGCCATTCGCTTTGAAGGCAAACAGCTAGACTGCCTGACGCAGAACGAGGTTCGCCCGTTGCGGCGGGAGATGCAGGTGGTGTTTCAGGACCCGTTCGGCAGCCTGAGCCCGCGGATGTGCGTGAGCGACATCGTTGGCGAAGGCCTGCGGATTCACAAGATGGGCACCGCCGCCGAGCAGGAAGCGGCGATTATTGCGGCATTGAAGGAGGTAGGTCTGGATCCGGAAACCCGGCACCGCTACCCTCACGAATTTTCCGGTGGGCAACGGCAACGTATCGCCATTGCCAGGGCTTTGGTGCTCAAACCGGCGCTGATCCTGCTGGACGAGCCCACTTCGGCGCTCGACCGCACGGTGCAGCGGCAAGTGGTGGAGCTGTTGCGTTCACTGCAAGCCAAGTACAACCTGACGTATTTGTTCATCAGCCATGATCTGGCTGTCGTCAAAGCGCTGAGCCACCAGCTGATGGTGGTCAAGCATGGCCAAGTGGTCGAACAGGGAGACGCGCAAGATATCTTTGCCGCCCCCAAACATCCGTATACACAGCAGTTGCTGGAAGCCGCTTTTTTGGCACCAGCCACTGCGCAATAACCTGAAAGAGGAGCAACACATGGGTTTTCTCGCCGGTAAGCGCGTACTGATCGTCGGTGTCGCCAGCAAGCTGTCCATCGCATCCGGCATCGCTGCCGCCATGCATCGCGAGGGCGCTGAGCTTGCCTTCACTTATCAGAACGACAAACTCAAGGGTCGCGTTGAAGAGTTCGCACAGGGCTGGGGTTCGAGCCCTGAGCTGTGCTTCCCGTGCGACGTGGCCAGCGATGAAGAAATCGCCAAGGTCTTCGAGGAACTGAGCAAGAAGTGGGACGGCCTGGACTGCATCGTGCACTCCGTCGGCTTCGCCCCGGGCGACCAACTGGACGGCGACTTCACCGAAGCCACCACCCGTGAAGGTTTCCGCATCGCTCACGACATCAGCGCCTACAGCTTCGTGGCCCTGGCCAAGGCTGGCCGCGAAATGATGAAAGGCCGCAACGGCAGCCTGCTGACCCTGTCGTACCTGGGCGCCGAGCGCACCATGCCGAACTACAACGTGATGGGCATGGCCAAGGCTTCGCTGGAAGCCGGCGTTCGTTACCTGGCCGGCTCCCTGGGCCCGGACGGCACCCGCGTCAACTGCGTATCGGCTGGCCCGATCCGTACCCTGGCAGCCTCGGGCATCAAGAACTTCCGCAAGATGCTGGCCGCCAACGAAGCGCAAACCCCACTGCGCCGCAACGTCACCATCGAAGAAGTCGGCAACGCCGGCGCCTTCCTGTGCTCCGACCTGGCGTCGGGCATCAGCGGTGAAATCATGTACGTGGACGGCGGCTTCAACACCACCGCGATGGGCAACATCGAAGAGTAATCTTCGCTCTGCCGATAAAAAACCCGCCTCTTCCGGCGGGTTTTTTATTGGGTTCAACATCAAAAGATCGCAGCCTTCGGCAGCTCCTACAGGGACAGCACCACCCTGTAGGAGCTGCCGAAGGCTGCGATCCTTTGATCTTCAGAGCAAACAATCGGCAAACAGTTTTTGAACCGGCTGATTACGCTGGCTATAGCGCTGCAACAAGACCATCTCGCGGTAGAACGTCAGCTCACCCAACTCAATCACCCTGACCTTGAGCGGATGCTCCAGCCACAGCCCAGCCTTGGGCAGCAGCGAAACGCCCAGCCCGGACTCGACCATCTTCACGATCGCCTCCAGCTCATCCAGTTCCAGTGCCACCTCGACCTCGATCCGCTGCTCGCGCAAAAACTGCGTCACCAAACGCCCGCCAAATGAATTGCGGTCATAACGCACCTGCGGCTGGTCGGCGAGCAACTGCAGCGGATCGTCGCCTTCGACCTGCAGCGGCACGATCAGCACGAACGGTTCGCGACGAATCACCGTCGCCGACAACTCCTTGGGCAGCTCGAACGGCGGCTTGATCATGATCGCCAGATCCACCTCGCCGGCATCGACCTGACTCAACAGATTCAACGACACCCCCGGCACCAATTTCGGCTCCAGCCCCGGAGCCTGCTGACGCAAGCGCAACAATGCCTGAGGCAGCAGCCCGGTCTGCGCAGTCGCCACCGCGCCGATTTTCAGCTCGCCGCGAAACTCGCTGACATCCTCGCTCTCACCCATGCGGCTGAAGATTGCGAGCATTTCCTGCGCCATCGGCACCGCGCGCAGCCCGGCGGGATTGAGCGTCGCCTGACGGCCAGTGCGATCAAACAGGCGAATGCCCAAGGCCTGTTCGAGATTGCGGATCTGCGCGCTGACTGCAGACTGCGTCAGGCCGATGTGCAAACCGGCAGCGGCAAACGTGCCATGGCGCGCCACCGCGAGAAAGGTCTTGAGTTCACGAAGCATGCACACCTCGACTGATCGAAATAATTTGAGCTCGGCGCAAAAACTATCGTCTTTCAATCACATTTCACAGCACTAAACTCAGTGCACTTCCTCTGATCGAGCATTGCGCCATGTCGTTAAGCCCTTTCCATCTGGCCATTCCTGTCTATGACCTGGCCGCCGCACGCCACTTTTATCGCGAAGTCTTCGGGCTGGAAGAAGGTCGCTCCAGCGAACATTGGGTCGATTTCAACTTCTTCGGCCATCAACTGGTGATACATCTGGCGCCGAAAAACCCTGCACAGGAAGCCGCGCACACCAATGCTGTTGACGGGCATGACGTGCCGGTGCCGCATTTCGGTGTGGTGCTGGGGATGGCGCAATGGCAGGCGCTGGCCGAACGCCTGAAGTCGCTGGGCACGCGGTTTGTGATTGAGCCGGGGATTCGCTTTCAGGGATTGGTGGGCGAACAGGCGACGATGTTTCTGTTCGATCCGTGTGGCAACGCGCTGGAGTTCAAGGCGTTCAAGGACATCGGGCAGTTGTTTGCCAAATAAAAGTGTGGCGTCTTACCGGACGCCATCGCTGGCAAGCCAGCTCCCACAAGGGTCCGCGCAGTACTTGGATTTTGTGAGCACCCGATAAAACTGTGGGAGTGGGCTTGCCAGCGATGAGGCCAGCACATTCAACATCAATATCGCCTGACCGGACACCATCGCTGGCAAGCCAGCTCCCACAAGGTTCTGCGCGGTATCTGGATTTTGTGAGCACCCGCGAAACCTTTGGGAGCTGGCTTGCCAGCGATGAGGCCCTCAATGACCGCGCTTCAATTGCTGCTTGTGTTCGTACATTGCGCTATCGGCATCGGCCAGTAGCCGATCCACTGTGTCATGGCGTTGCGGGTCGTATTCGATCTGGCCGACGCTGAAGCGAATCGCGTAACCCCGGTGCAACGTGGCGTTGCGCTCGTCGAGGATTTCCCTGAGTCGGGCCATGATCGCCGTGGTTTCGACGTGACTGGAGCCAGTCAGCAGCGCCACGAACTCATCGCCGCCCAGACGCCCGACCACGTCGCTCTCGCGAAAGGCGATGCGCAGCACATCGGCAAAGGTCTTCAGCGCACTGTCGCCCTCGGCATGACCGTAGAGATCGTTGATCTGCTTGAAGTCATTGAGGTCGAAAAACAGCAAGGTCGCTGGTTTTTCCAGCCGCGCGCAAGCGTCCAGTGCATGTTGCGCCAGCTGTTTGAAGCCACGGCGATTGGACAGCAGGGTCAGTTCGTCCATGCTCGCCATCTGCACCGCCGTCAACTCTTGCTCGGCCATCTGCGCCAGATCCCGCAGCAGTGCGCGTTCTTCGTCATCGAGTTCGCGGGGCTGGGTGTCGATCAGGCACAAGGTGCCCATTTTGTTGCCATTGGGCACCGTCAGCGGGTAACCGGCGTAGAAGCGGATGTTGGGCGCACCGGTCACCAGCGGGTTGTCGTAGAAACGCTCATCCTGCCGGGCATCCGGCACCAGCAGCAGTTCGTCCTTGAGGATCGCATGCCCACAGAATGAAACGTCCCTTGGCGTTTCCGTGACGTCCAGCCCCACGCAGGACTTGAACCACTGCCGGTCCTTGTCCACCAGCGTCACCAGGGCAATCGGCACGTTGAACAGGCGCTTGGCCAGGCGAGTGAGGCGGTCGAAACGCTCCTCCGGCGCCGAATCGAGGACATTCAAGCCATGCAGCGCTTGAATTCGGGTGGCTTCATTGGCGGGTTTGATCGGGGCCAGCATCACGCACTCCATCAGGGTCAATGACCGTTAGAGTAGCCTGATTCGCCAGCGACTCACACACTTCAACCGCCCGCCACCGGGCACGGGCCACCCGCGTCGGCCCAAAGCTTGAACTGGGCCACAAAAATGTCATGCGGTACCGGCACCGGCGCACGCCCTGCCCCGGGATTCCAGCCCCACAGCACCAGTTTGTCGTCGCTGACATGTTTGATCAGCGCGGCGAAATCACGGTCACCATTGCTGGAGCGGTCCTTGATCATCGCGCACAACTTGTCCGGCGGCAGGCCGATCCAGGCCATCTTGTGCGCCGCCGGCGGCAGGCTCCAGTGCGGCGCCCCCGGTGGCGCATGCGGGCCATAACTCTCCGGCGGATTGCTCTCGGCGTGGCAGGTGGCGCAGGGCAAACCGGCGGCGCCCTTGCCGTCCATGCCGCGCACCACATTCATCGCGTGCGGTTTGCCCGCATCGAACTGCAGCGGCGAGTCGCCGGGGATGTGGCAGTTCTGGCAGCGCGGGCTCTGGAACACCTTCTGCACCGTGCCGAACGCCTTGAGCGCCTCCTGATCATCGGCGAACAGGTCCGAGGCGTAGCCGCCCAAACCCAGCAACATCACCGTGCCCAACAGCAGATGTCGTTTCATCTCACACCCCCGACAGTTGCAGCGGCAGTTCACGCAGGCGTTGCCCGGTCAGCGCATACACGGCATTGGCCACCGCCGGCGCGGTGGGCGGAACACCGGCTTCGCCGATGCCGCCGGGTTTGTCGCTGCTGGGTACGATATGCACCTCGACCAGCGGCATCTCGTTGAGCCGCAGTACCTGATAGTCGTGATAATTGGATTGCACCACCGCACCGTCCTTGACCGTCAGCTTGCTGTGCAGCGCCATGCCCAGGCCAAAGGTGATGCACGATTCCATCTGCGCCGCGATGCTCTGCGGATTGACCGCGATCCCGCAATCCACCGCACACACCACGCGGTGCACGCGGATCGCCAGATTGTCCTGCGAGACCTCGGCCACCTGCGCCACATAACTGCCGAACGACTCGTGCACCGCCACGCCCAACGCGTGCCCGTCCGGCAGCGGCGCTGTCCAGTTGGCCTTCTCCACCGCCAGATTCAGCACCCCGAGATGCCGCGCATGATCCTTGAGCAAGGTGCGTCGATATTCGACCGGGTCCTTGCCCGCCGCCGTGGCCATTTCATCGATCAGCGACTCCATGACGAACGCGGTGTGGCTGTGCCCCACCGAACGCAGCCACAGCACATTGATTCCGGTTTGCGGTGAATGCAGTTCGACCTGCTGATGAGCCAGACCTTTGATATACGGGCTGTCGGCCACGCCTTCGACCGAGGTTGCGTCGATGCCGTTCTTGACCATGGTCTGCTCCAGCATGGTGCCGGCCATGATCGACTGGCCGACCAGCACATGCTGCCAGCTCAGCGGCATGCCCTGCCCGTCCAGGCCGATGCGCGCCTGATGCAGGAACATCGAGCGGTAATACCCGCCACGAATGTCATCCTCGCGCGACCACACGGTTTTCACCGGCAGCCCGGCGGCTTTCGCCACTTGCACCGCTTCGGCGACAAAGTCCGAGGTCGGATTGGCCCGACGGCCGAAGCCACCGCCAAGAAATTCAGTGTGAATCTCCACCTGCTCCGGTTTGAGACCGGTGATCTTGCCGGCGACCATCTGGTCGAGGGTCTGGAATTGCGTGCCGGTCCAGATCTCGCATTTCTCGGCGCTGATCTTCACCGTACAGTTCAGCGGTTCCATCGGTGCATGCGCCAGATACGGCACGCTGTACTCGACGTCGATCTTCTTCGCCGCCTTGTCGAAGTTGCCTTTCGGATCCCCAGCCTGGCTGGCGGAAGTGCCCGGTGTCGCTGCCAGTTTGCGGAAACTGTCGAGCAGGCCCTGGCTGCTCAGGTCAGCGTGCGGTCCGAGATCCCAATCGACCTTCAGCGCATCGCGACCGAGTTTCGCCGCCCAGTAATGCTCGGCGATCACCGCCACACCGGTCGGCACCTGTACCACTTTGTGCACGCCGGGCACCGCCAGCGCCTCGGCGCCTTCGAAGGATTTGACCGTGGCGCCGAACACCGGGGCACGGGCAACCATCGCAGTCATCAAGCCTTCAAACTGCACGTCCATGCCGAACCTGGCGCGCCCAGTGATTTTCTCCGGGGTGTCGAGGCGTTTGGTCGGTTTGCCGATGACCTTCCAGTCCTTGGCCTCCTTGAAGGTGATCGACTTCGGATCCGGCACCGGGAGTTGCCCGGCGGCGTCCGCCAGTTCGCCGTAAGTGGCGCGTTTATCGCCGGCGATCACCACACCCGACTCGGTACGGATCGTCGAAGGCGCCACGTCGAAACGCTTGGCCGCCGCTTCCACCAGCATCTGCCGCGCCGTGGCCCCGGCGAGCCGGTAACGGTCGAATTCCATCCAGGTCGAGGTCGAGCCGCCGGTAATCTGCATCCCGCCAAACGCCGGCATGCCGTAATTGGCCGCCGAGGCCGGCGAGTGTTCGACGCGGATCTTCGACCAGTCGGCATCCAGCTCTTCTGCAATCAACATGGTCAGGCCGGTCCAGATGCCCTGGCCCATTTCCGAATGCCCCAGCAGCACCGTCACGCTGTTGTCCGCAGCGATGCGCAAGAACGCATTCGGCGCGAAGACCTTGCCTTCATTCTCCGCTGCCAGAGCAAATCGATGGGCACCGGGCACGACAAACGCCACCACCAGACCACCACCCAGCACGACGCTGCCCTTGAGAAAGCCGCGACGCGATACAGGACTGTTCATCGTCTATCTCCCAATCAGCCAATCTCGGCCGCACGTTTCACCGCTGCGCGGATTCGCGGATAGGTGCCGCAGCGGCAGATATTGCCGGAGAGCGCCTGATCGATATCGCTGTCGGTGGGTTTGGGGATTTTCGCCAGCAGCGCGGCGGCCGACATGATCTGCCCCGACTGGCAGTAACCGCACTGCACCACATCGAGTTCGGCCCAGGCCTGCTGCACCGGGTGCGAGCCATCGGTCGAAAGGCCTTCGATGGTGAGAATTTTCTGGCCGTGGGCCACGGCGGTGGCGGGCGTGATACAGGCACGCAACGGTGCGCCATCGACGTGCACGGTGCACGCCCCGCACTGGGCCATGCCACAGCCGAATTTGGTTCCGGTCAGGTGCGCCACGTCACGCAGGACCCAGAGCAACGGCATGTCGGCCGGCACATCGAGCTCCTGATCCTTGCCATTGATATTCAAGGTCAGCATCGGGGATTTCCTCAGACTCACGGTGTTCTGAAGGGGGCGTCGCTACGGCCATCGAAGCCTGTGCGCGCCTCGGCTTATCCCTTTCAGCAAAGCCTAATTTGCGCGTGAAGCCAGACGTTGCGACCACCGGTCATGACTCAACGCAAAAATGTCGACTTTAATCTTCTGGCTGATAACGGCGCTCGTCCGAACCATCACCACCGGTCTGCGACGAGCGCGGTAACCCTCACCTTGGTCAGGAGTCGCGAACATGGGATTTGTCACCACCAAAGACGGCGTCGAAATTTTCTATAAGGACTGGGGCCCGAAGGACGCCCCGGTGATCCACTTCCACCACGGCTGGCCGCTCAGCTCGGATGACTGGGATGCGCAGATGCTGTTCTTCCTGGCCCAGGGTTTTCGGGTGATTGCCCACGACCGTCGCGGGCATGGACGCTCGAGCCAGGTCTGGGACGGCCATGACATGGACCATTACGCCGACGATGCGCTGGCGGTGGTCACGCATCTGGGGGTGAAGAATGTGGTGCATGTCGGCCACTCCACCGGCGGTGGCGAGGTCATCCACTACATCGCCCGGCATGGGCAGGACAACGTCGCCAAAGGTGTGTTGATCAGCGCCGTGCCGCCATTGATGGTCAAGACCGAGAGCAATCCGGGTGGTTTGCCGAAATCGGTGTTCGATGATTTTCAGGCACAACTGGCGGCCAATCGTGCGCAGTTCTACCGCGATATCCCCAGTGGCCCGTTCTACGGCTATAACCGCCCGGGCGCCAAGCCCTCGGAAGGGATCATCGGCAACTGGTGGCGCCAGGGCATGATTGGTGGGGCCAAGGCGCATTACGACGGGATCGTCGCGTTCTCCCAGACCGATTTCACCGAAGACCTGAAGAAGGTCACCGTGCCGGTACTGGTGATGCATGGCGAGGATGATCAGATCGTGCCGTACGCGAACTCGGGGCCTTTGTCGGCGAAACTGCTGCCAAATGGCACGCTGAAGTCGTATCCGGGGTTTCCGCACGGGATGCCGACGACTGAGGCGGCGACGATCAATGCGGATCTGCTGGCGTTTATTCGCGGCTGAAACTCGAGCGATCAGAGATCTGCGGGGGCCACACATCCATGTGTGGCTTGCCAGCGATAGCGGTGGATCAGGCAACATCAATTGTGGATGTGCCGGCCCCATCGCTGGCAAGCCAGCTCCCACAGGTTTTCAGGTGGTTGCTGAATACTCGGTCACACCAGGGACCGTGTGGGAGCGAGCCTGCTGGCGAAGGCGATCGGTCAAGTCAATGATGGGTTGACTGACCCACCGCATTCGCGAGCAGGCTCGCTCCTACAAGGTTATGCCTCGGAACGCCCCGTCCCTTCGCGATCACGTTCGTAGTGGTGGGCCAACGGCAGCGCCGGCAACCAGGCCTCGCGACGGATAGTCCACAGTTCATAGGTCGGCGTGAACTGGTTCGGCGCGTCCAGCGAGCCGACATTCACTTCAATTTCATCCCCCGAACGCGCCAGTACCGGCGAACCACAGCGCGGACAGAACTCTCGCCCCTGATACGTGCCAGTCTTGCCACTGACGGTCACCGCATTTTCGGGAAATATCGCCGAGGCATGAAACAGCGCGCCGTGGTGTTTGCGACAATCAAGGCAGTGGCAGAGGCCGACGCGGTAAGGTTGGCCCGCTGCTTCGAAACGCACATCGCCGCACAGGCAACCGCCAGTCAATGGTTCCATGCTGTCTATCCTCTGCCAGACTCTGTTCAGCCTTTGAACATAGCAGCCGTACAAGCGAACGCCCACCCACTGCCTTTTCCGGAGACTGCGCCATGCCCTCCCCTGAGTCCACCCTCTTACAGAGCTGGCACGCCAACGCTGATGCCTGGATCGAGGTAATCCGCAGCGGTGCCATCGAAAGCCGTCAGCAGGTCACCGATCAGGCGATCCTGCTGGCGATCATGGGCCGGCAACCGGAACGCGTGCTGGATCTGGGCTGCGGTGAAGGCTGGTTGCTGCGGGCGCTGGCCGATCGCGGTATAGTTGCGGCGGGGGTCGATGGCGATGCAACGTTGATCGATGCGGCACGCGACGCCGGTTCGGCCGAGGTGCATGCCGCCAGTTACGCGGCATTGGTCGACGCCGAAATTGATATTGGCGGTGATTACGATTTGATCTGCGCCAACTTCTCGCTGCTGCATCAGGACATCATTCCATTGCTCGCGGCGATGAATGCATTGTTGCTCCCCGGCGGCGTCATGATCATTCAGACCCTGCATCCGTGGACCGTGGCGGCCGGCAATTATCAGGACGGCTGGCGTGAGGAGTCGTTCGCCGCGCTCAAGGGCCAGTGGCAGCCGATGCCCCGGTATTTCCGCACGCTGTCGAGTTGGTGCAACGCGCTGGACATGGCCGGGTTTCAGATTGTCAGTTTGCAGGAGCCGCAGCATCCGCAGAGCCCGGTGCCGCAGTCACTGTTGATGATCGCCGAACGCCGCTGACTCCCTGCACATCCTGACTGAGTCACAGATATTGTGGGAGCTGGCTTGCCAGCGATGGCGGTGGCTCAGGCAACATCACTTCTGAATGTGCCGACCTCATCGCTGGCAAGCCAGCTCCCACAGGTTTCAGGGTGTTGGCTGAATTGCATTGCACTTGTCGATCTACGGCACCGCCATTCGACCAAGGACTGACTACGCTATAAATCCTGCGTGTCTAACCTGCCGAGGATGACTGCCATGCAACGCTTTCAAAAACTCACACCGTGCCTGTGGTTCGATGATCAGGCCGAAGCGGCGGCGAAGTTCTACTGCTCGATCTTCGATCATTCGAAAATCACCGGCCTGACCCACTACAGCAAGGTCGGCCAGGAATTTCACGGCAAGCCGGAAGGCGCGGTGATGACTGTCAGTTTCGAACTCGACGGCCAGACCTTCACCGGCCTCAACGGCGGACCCATGTTCAAGTTCAGCGAAGCCATTTCATTTCAGGTCAACTGCCAGAATCAGGAAGAAGTCGACCACTTCTGGGGCAACCTCTCGGCCGGCGGCCCGGTCGAGGCCCAGCAATGCGGCTGGCTCAAGGACCAGTTCGGCGTGTCGTGGCAGATCGTGCCGGTGGCGTTCATGCACATGATGCAAGACCCCGACACCAGCAAGTCGCAACGGGCGATGCAGGCCATGTTCAAGATGAAAAAACTCGACATCGCCGAACTGGAGCGGGCCTTTGCCGGCCAGAGCTAATACACTCCGGTTCTGGCCTGCCGGGAACCATGACGATGAAACACGCTGCCGCCAAAAACCCTGAAAAAGCCCCACGCTTCTGGCGCGACGCCGCCCTGCCCTTCATCGAAGCGCGGGCCATCGCCGATGGCCGTGAGGTCTGCTACTCGCGCCATTCCCATGCGCATTTTTCGATCGGTGCGATCACGGCCGGGCGCAGTATTTATGTGCATGAGCAATCGCGGTTCGAAGTCGCCGCCGGCACTGTGGTGCTGATGAATCCCGGCGACGTGCATGCCTGCAATCCGCTCGATGATCAGCCGTGGTCGTACTTGATGCTGTATGTCGAGACGCCGTGGCTGACGGATCTGCAGCATCAACTGGGGTTCAGTGCGGAGCTTGAGTTTCGGCGGTTTTCCACTACTCATCTGGATGACCCGCGACTGTTTCGTGACCTGCAAGGGCTTTACGCCACACTGGTCGACGAGCAGCAGGACGTACTGCGCAAACACAGCGCAGTGGTGGAGTTTTTCAGCGATCTGCAGTTGCGCCTGAACCCGGCAGAACCGGCGCTGCGCGAGCCGAATTTCAAGCTCGAACGCGCTGCGGATTTCATCCGCGAACACTGCACCGATCTGCTCAGCCTCGATGACATCTGCACGGCGGCGCAGTTGTCACCGTCGTATCTGATCCGTGCGTTCAAACAGCATTACGGCATGACCCCGCATGCCTTTGTAGTCAACCAGCGCATCCAGTTCGCCCGCGAACGCCTGCGCAGCGGCCAGTTGATTGCCGATGTCGCACTGGAAGCAGGGTTTGCCGATCAGGCGCATTTTCAGCGCGCATTCAAACAACATCTGGCGGCAACCCCCGGCCAATATCGCGGCTGACAGGCGAAAGCGGCTACGCTGAGGATCAGCGGCCAATTCCGGCCCGGGAGTCTGCTCCGGATGATTCTGATTCTTCTGCCAAATGCCGATTACGATCCGACCGAAAGCAGCGTGCCGTGGCAGGCGTTGCGCGACGCAGATATCGAAGCGCGTTTTGCCACGCCGCAAGGCCTGCCGGCTTACGCCGACCCACGTTTGGTGAGTGTTGGTTTCGGCCCGTTGAACGCCATGCTGATGACCCGTAAAGCGGACTTGAACAGTTACGCGCAGATGATCGAAAGCGCGGAATTTCAGCAGCCACTGGCGTATGCCGATGTCGATCCGTCTCAGTTCGAAGGTTTGCTGATTCCCGGTGGTCACGCCAAAGGCATGCGCAGCCTGCTCGAGTCCGGGCAGGCCCGGCAGATCGCCCTGCAGTTTTTCAAGGCACAGAAACCGGTGGCTGCGGTGTGTCATGGCGTGTTGTTGCTGGCGCGAACTCTCGACCCCGACACTGGCCGCTCGCTGCTGTTCGGGCGCAAGGTCACAGCGCTGCTGGCAGCAACCATGGAGTTGCCGGCCTGGCTGCTGACCGCACCGTGGCTGGGGCGTTACTACCGCACCTACCCGCAGACCGTCGAGGCAGAAGTGACGGCCGCGCTTTCGCGCAAATCCGACTTTGTACGCGGCCCCCTCGTTGCCAGACGTGATAGCGCAAAAGCGCCGCAAACAGGGTTCGTGGTGCGCGACGGCAATCTGCTCACGGCACGCTGGCCCGGCGATTGTCATCGCTTCGCCGCAGAATGGGTTGCCATGCTGCAGCAGCTTGAATGATCACTCCCCTTTAGCAGTTGCCGCAGGCTGCGATCTGTTGCTGTCGCAGGCTCAGGGCAACAACAGATAAACCGCGCTCGCCGCCAGCAACAAAGCCATCAACCGATTGAACAAGCGCATCCCCGCCGGATTGCCCAGATACCCACGCAGAAACGTCCCAGCGTACACCCAGCAACCGACCGACAGATAACAGATCACCAGATACACCGCCGCAAACTGCCAGACCAGCCGCGCCTCGCCATCGGCGACAAACGCACCCATCCCTGCCACACACGCCAGCCACGCTTTCGGGTTGAGCCATTGCATCACCGCGCCGTACAACATCGATGGCGCCCGCCCCGTCTCGCCGGCATGCACCTGGCCGTCATCGGCAGCCAGTTTCCAGGCCATGAACAACAGAAACGCCACCCCGGCCAGTTGCACAACTCGGGTCAGGAATGGCCACAGTTTCAGGACTTCATGCAGGCCCAACCCCATCAGCACCAGCAACAACACAAACCCCAGCGTCGCTCCCGCCACATGCCGCTGACTGGCCCGAAAGCCGAACTGCGCACCGGAACTCAGCGCGACAATATTCACCGGGCCCGGAGTTATGGACGCCACCAGAGCAAACGCCGCCATCGACACAATCAGACTCATTACACACCTGCTGCAGATCGGGGAGAAAGAGACTCAGGTTAACTAAGGCAGGGCCTCATGTATTGAAGAAAATTGCCCTGGTATTGACTGGCATGAAACATATATTGAAACCAATACTGCAAAACAAGCCCTGGCTGCGTCGATATAGTCGCCCTGCGAAAACAACTTTCGCCGCACTCGTTTATTGACCCACCTATAAACCATGGATGGACTGACACCCAATGACAACTTCAAGCAATCTTTTTACTCCCGCGCCGTTACCAAGTGAGCAACTTGAGCGTCGTGCTATTGCGCAGACAATAAGGGAAACACTCGAAAAGCGGGAAAAGGAAAAGAGCGGCAGCTACTATGCCTACCCCACCAGCCTCTTTAACAGCAAGCAACTGTGCATTTCAACTCTTGAAGGAAGTCAATTCAACCAGGCACATCTTTCGGCACACATCGTCCTGCGCCAACTGATACGTCAGCCACAATTCGTCGCGATCGTCGATACATTGGAAATCGATAATGACCACTGGACACTGGTCAATAAAGAGGGCGAGATCTTTCAGGTCCATGAAGTCGAAAAAGCCGATGGGAGGTTTATCGAACGCATCAATATCACTCAGCAGGTCCACGCGATCGATTCATTGAAATCCGACCTGCAACTGCTGGCCAGAAGTGCAGTCATGACAGGCGGGATCGTATCTTCAAGCGACCGTCTGCCCTTGCTCAACTGGCTGCAGTACCAGCAACTAAGCCAGCCCGAGACAGTGGAACAGCTTGAAAACCTGATCGCCTGGCTCGAACTGACGTTGCCGCTGCCACCCACGCATGGCAACTACTGGGGCATATCGAACGAAACAGGCGCGACAGCTCTGTGCATCGACGAAGATCAGCACCCGGATATCAACCAAGTCATTTATAAGTTGATGGACAAAGGTGAGCCGCGCCGGGAACCGCTGATCAACTATCTGGCGGTTGCCCTGCTCAAGCATGAGACGCCGACAGCCCTGCGTGAATCCCCGCGTTTCGCCTGGGCACGGCTGATCGAGACCGAAGAAGCCAAAGCCTTCGTCCAGTCCTGCATCGAAGCGCTGAATATACCGTCCATCTCCAATGCGACTGGGCTGAGCACGGAGCAGCGCAGTCGCTTGCTGGTTGCAGCGATCATGCTGGATCTGGCGTTGGGTCGCGAGGACAAGAACCAGAATTTCATTGAGCAGCACATCTATAATCCGGGTCACGTGCAGGCGAATGCCTATGAGGTAAAACTGGCACTGGAACAAACACTCGAACGCGGACGTATCAAGGAATATGCAGTTCCCCTGACGCTGGAACTGATCCTCGCCGGACTTGCACCGGAGTTCCTGGTCAGGTCGCCCACGACTCTACAGATCGGCACGCCAGGCTGGGTAATTCTGCGCAAAGCGGTACGACTGGCCGAGAGCATCGCGCCAGGCCTGTCCCGTCATATGTCCTATGAAAAGCTGCTTGAATTGGGCGCGATTTTGCCCACCAGTGCGCAACAGCAGACCCTGCATGACTGGGCGAGCCTGCCTGGCATCATGGACTGGTCGCTGCTCAATGGCCTGGAACCGGAAAATGCCCGTGACCTGCCAACCCAAGAGCTCTTCAAGCAGGCTGCCACGCATTACAACGCCCACATCGAAGCGATCGGCTCCGCGCTGACAACGGTCGCCAGCCCGCCTGTCAGCCGTCGCAAGCTGGCGAAAGACGAGCTGTACGAGATTAATTGCGACCCGATGATACAAATAGCGTTGCCGGTCGAACGCGGAGCCAAGCGCGGTTATCATTCCGTGCTTGATGTCTATATGACCCGCGACCGGTTGTTCAAAAGGCGCTATGACAGGCCCTCTGGCACAAGTATCTACAAGGCATATCCGGGCCTGTTGACACTCAAGCCAATCAATGACATTTACAAGGAAGAAGTAAAAAACTATTTCACAGAATACAAAGCGGCAATCAATACAACTGTGCGCCTGGCACTTTCACGATTACCACTGGAAGAGCGGATGGCACTTGAATTTGGCAAAACGGCCATCTACAGCGTGCGTGATTTCTCCCAACAGATCCAGATAACCAGCGCCTTCGTACCTTTTGATCCACGTGAAATAGCTCGTTTTGGCAGCATGGTGTTTTGCAAGTATGGATTGCATTTTTACTGTTTTGAAATATTCCCCCTGCAAGGCGTTTGCCGAAATAATCCGGTACTGGCTAAAGCTTACAGCCTCGGCGAAACACTCGGTGAGTACGGGTGGTTTAATGTGAAACCGAATGGCGAAAGCGACTTCAAGTCGATGACGTATCTTCACGCGCGAATCGAGAAAAGCGCCTACTTCAAAGGCGAGCCCCCCGTGGGTGAGGAGTCGCGAGACGTGGGCATCATTCTCGAACGGTTTGCCGAGCTTGATCAACCTGATGCCGCGCGACCTTTTACGCGCAGCCCTATTCAAAGTTTCAACTCGGAGCGGTTCTACGAGATTGGCCAAATGATTGTCGAACATAGTCCCCCGACCAATTTTGATCAGTTTTATGAACTCGGTTACGACAGACCCGCCCTGGAGAAGATACTCGATGACAACGACAACATCATCGAAGTCGTTCTTGACCTCGTCATCCCGTTCCGCCAGTGCATCAAAGGCCTGACCTCCAATGATCCGGATCTTCGCAGCGGCGCCATATTCAGTTGCGTCATGGACCTTACCGCGATCCTCTTCGTCTTTGCCGGAGCCATCGGTCCGTTCAGCAAGGCGCTGGGCAGCAGCACAAGACTGTTAAGCCTGACCAAGGTCGGCGCAAGCGTTGCGCTCTCAGTGTTCAATCCGCTCGATGGCGTTCCGAAGCTGGCCTATGGTGGTGCCAAACTGGTCGGCAAAGGCGCGATGAAGCTCAGCCATTTCGGCCATACCGTCATCCGGGCAGGAGCCGGACAACTTCGAGCGCTGAGCAGTACCAGCAGCGGCTCGTACGATCTGGTCAAGGCACTGAGCAAGACCGGAGCTGCAGCGGAGATTCGCATGACGTTGCCTACGGTGGCGCATGCCAGAGCGTTGTTCAAGGATGACACCATCGAGAGCGCAAGCCAGATCCTGGCCCGGCTGACTGACAAGACCGTTGCGTTCCCCAAGGATGTCAGCGCTCTTGAGCTGGATAAGCTTTTCCAGAGTTCAATTTTCGAGACCACACGTAAACTGCAATCAACTCAGGAGCTTGAGAAACTGATTGGCAAAACAGCTGTGGAAGAGCTGCTAAAAACCTTCATGTCCAAAAATCCGTTCGACTACAGTGCTACCCGTACGCTAGGCAATGGATATTCAACCTTGCTGGCAACGGTCACCGAGGTCGAAGTGCGCAAAGCCAACTACATCAAAACTTATCAGCAGAATCTGCTGAAACAGGACTTGGGCGCAGCCCCCTACAATGGGATATTGGAAGAATCGCGATTCAACATTCGAGGCCTCAGCGATAATGCCGAGCGCGCCGGTGCATGGATTGTTTATGCATCGAACTCGCAAGGTAACGACTTCGACAGCATCGTGGCGATACTGCGCGAATACGCGGCCAGCAACAAGTCGCTGACCGATCCTGCGGTCATTGCACAGTTACATCTTAGTATCGCGCCCGCCACCGCCGCCACCATTCGCGTGGGCTTGAATGAGGCGAAGTATGTTAGCAACATCAGTGGCTTTGCGCTGATGCAGGATCACCTGAAACTATTGAACCCCGCTCATGAACACTTCGGCAAGCAACTGCTCGGTGCGGTTGTGGGTTTCCATGCGTTCGGTGACGGCAATGGCCGCACAGGCCGTGCTTTGTTCGCAATCAGCGAGCTACGACGCAACCGTTTCAACCCGCTTTCGAAAGAAGCGTTCAACGCAATTCATGGTGTCGATGGACCACTGTCAGGCATCTGATCACGAGTAGCAGCGGCCCGGCCGGCGTTCACCCGCCGGGCTGTTCTTGTCTCGCTGCAGGGTTATCACTCGCTCCCGATCATCGCCGGCACGGTAAACCGAAACTCCGTACCCTCTCCCGGCTCACTGCTGGCCTCGATCCGCCCGCCATGGGCTTCAACAATCCCCTGCGTGATGTACAAGCCCAGGCCGGTGCCGGTCGGGTTGCCCTCCTTCACCGTCCAGTAGCGGTCAAACACCCGCGCCAGGTTTTCCTTGGGAATGCCTTCGCCGGTATCGCGCACGGTAAACACGATTTCCTTGCCGTCAGATTTGGCCAACACGCCCACCGAACCTTTGCGCGGGGTGAACTTGATCGCGTTGCCGATCAGGTTCGACAGCACCTGAAACAGGCGCTCCGGGTCGGCGTGGATCTTCAGATCGGGATCGGCCTGGAACGAGATGCTGATGTCCTTGTCCAGCGCCAGTGGCCCGAGCAATGACTGGGTCTCCTCGAACATCTGCCCGACATCCAGGGTCTGCGGGGCGATGGTGTAGCGCCCGGCGTCAATCTTCGAGGTGTCGAGCAAGTCTTCGAGCAGCGTGTTCATCCGCCCGGCGGCCTGCTGCATGGTGTCGATCGCGGTGGAGATGCGTCGCGAGGTGTGCGGGCCGTCGGAGCTGAAGGTCTTCTGCATCATGCCGCAGAGCATGGAAATCACGGTCATCGGGTTGCGCAGGTCGTGGGACACCACCGCTACCAGTTCATCACGGGCGCGCACTGCCTCCTGCTCACGGCGCACCTGACGGGCGAGGTCGTTTTCCAGTGCCGAACGGCGCAGGTCATTGGCCGCAAACAGATCACCGTGACTCCATTTAGTGGAGATCCCGGCCATCTCGACTTTCCAGATTTCGAACGAAGTGCGCGGACGCAGACGCAGGCCGGCGTCGGAATTTTCCAGATCCAGCGGTTTGCGCGGGTCGCCGCTCCAGTTGATGTTTTCCTTGACCTCGGGACGGAACCACATCACCCCGTTGTCCACCGGTTTGGGCAGGCTCATGGCGAGCACGCCGCTGGCCACTTGCTGAAACTGCGCGGCGGGCGGATAGACGCTCGCCAGATGATGGCTGGCGAATACCGGCTCACCGGTTTCCTGCAACCACTTGTGCAGGGCGCGAATGTCTTCCGGCTCCGGGCAGTTGCCATAACGGTGCAATTGCTTGTCTTCGATGATCGCAATGCCCCCGGCCCCGGCCAGCGCCATAAGCACTTGGGGTTGTTGCGCGAGACCGTCGAAGACGTTTTCCGGCGAGTCGATCATGGCCTGATTGAGCAACGCCAACGCCTCGACTTTCTCCTCGCGCTGGCGGCTGATTTCCAGCGCTTCCATCGCGCTGATCTGCAGCGACAGCACCTGACCGATGGTCTGGCACGCGCTACGCAGTTCATGCGGCACGTGCAGCGGCTGGCGGTTGCCGCAGCTGATCAGGCCCCAGAGCTTGTCGCCCTTGAGCAGCGAGATGCTCATCGACGACAGCACCCCCATGTTCTTCATGTACTGGCAATGAATCGGCGAGACGCTGCGCAGAGTGGCGAAACTCAGATCCAGCGGAGTCTGGGTATCGGGGCGCAGCTTGGGCACCAGCGGTACTGGCTGGTAATCGGCATTCGGAATGATCCGCAGCCAGTTGGTGCGGTACAGCTCACGCGCCTGCTCGGGGATGTCCGAGGCCGGGAAGAACAGGCCGTTGAACACTTCCATCGATGGATCGGACGCCTCGGCGATCACCTGACCGTGACCCTCCTCCTCGAAGCGATAGATCAGCACCCGGTCGTAACCGGTCATCGCCTGAATTTCCTTGACGCTGATGTCATACAGCGCCTGCAGCGAAGTGGCCGCTTGCAAGCGCTGAAGCATGCGCCCCAGATGGGTCTGGTTGCCGGCGACGTTGCGCGGCTGGAAGTTTTCGACGTGGATTTCCAGTTCCAGAATCAACACGCCCTGATGCCGGTGCAGCAGCCCTTCGAACGCGGTGCCGTTGAGGCGAAAATGCAGCGGGCCGGCATCGGCAAACACCGGTTGTTGCAACGCCTCGCGCACGGCCGACGTGTGCGTCTCACCCAGCAACTCGTGCAGCGGCTGGCCGACCAGTTCCTGCGCCGGACGTGCCAGCAGGGTCTCGACGTTGGCGCTGATCTGAATGATGTCCAGCGCCGGCTCGCTCAGGGTCAGCAACAGGCCGTGTGGCTGGATCGCCCCGGGAAAGCGGATCGGCTCGTCGGCACAGTTGGCCAGCAGTTCTTCAAAGGCTTGTTGGTCTTGCGGGTTCATGCCAGTACCTCCCGGCTTTCGAGCCAGCGCTCGAGACAACTGAATGTGGTTTGGGCTGCCGCGACCACGGCTTCACGTTCGTCCGCATCCAGCGTTCGACTGCCCAGGTAGTCAATGAAATCGCGCCAGCGGCGACCGGTGGCGGCGCCATAAATGTCGAGGAATGCCGCGCCGCTGTCGGCGTCCAGGCTCAACCGCGAAGCGATTTCGCGACGCAGGATCTGCCCGCCGAGGGTTGCCCCTTCCAGCACGTACAACACACCCAGACAGGCAGCGCTGGAGTCGATCACCGGCAACGACTGACACAGAGGAAGATGGCCGATAGTCTCGGTCGTCAGGCCCTGAGCCCTCAGATCATTGAACAGGGTCGGCGCCTTGAGACGTGGCGCAAGATCGAAATCGACCGGGATCACGCCACTGTCGATCAGGGCACTTTCCAGCGGCTGATAAAAGCCGTAGTAGGCCTGCATCAACCGTACGAAAGCGTTGGAATCGAGGGTATCGGAGAAAAAAGGAAGACGTTTTTCCAGTGCGATGTGCAGTTCGGCAGTGCCGGCTCGCAGATCTTGCAGCACCGGTGGCACATAAACTTCACGGGCCTTTGCTTGCATGTAGATCGCTCTTGGTGGGGCCGCTTCGGGGCCGGCAGGGTGTTTGCAGCTTTGGACGGATATTACACGGCAAACGCCTTTTTCTGACTTGGCGCACAGATTTTTCTGACGAAACCAGCGCCTTCAGACCTTTCAGAGTTCTGAAGAATCAGAAAAGTTCGACTCGATCAAAGAGCCTGCCAACGCTGTACCGCGACAGCACCGCGTGACTGTACGGGTCAACGCGCCCGCCGCCTGTGATAAAAAAGCGTCATCGCTTCCGGAGCCCAAGCCCATGGATCTCGCCACGCTATCGCTGTTTCTCCCGGCCTGTTTCGCCCTGAACATGGCCCCCGGCCCGAACAACCTGCTGTCGGTGAGCAATGCCACCCGCTACGGCTATCGTCGGGCGTGCGCCGCCGGTGTCGGACGGATTGTCGCGTTCGCCGCAATGATCGCCCTCGCTGGCGCTGGGCTGTCGGTAGTACTGCAGACCTCGGAATGGCTGTTCCATGCGATCAAGATCATTGGCGCGGCGTACCTGCTGTATCTGGCCTGGCAACTCTGGCGCGCCAACCCCGAAGCCGAGCAGCAAGTGGCGGCAGCGTCGGTGGGGTTCTGGCAATTGGCGCGTCAGGAGTTTCTGGTAGCCGCGGGTAATCCGAAAGCGATCCTGCTGTTCACCGCGTTTCTGCCGCAATTCGTTGACCCGGGCCGCCCGGTGCCGGCGCAATTCGCGGTACTCGGCGCATTGTTCCTGCTGCTTGAGTGGATCGCGATCGGCGCCTACGCGTGGATGGGCCTGCACATGCGCCGCTGGTTCGCCGAGCCGCGCGGCAAACGGATCTTCAACCGTTGCTGCGCAGGGCTGTTGTCGGCGGCGGCTTCGGTGTTGTTGATGGCCAAGCGCGCGTGATGCCTAAACCTCGGACGGCCCTTTGAGCTCGACCTGATTGCCGTCCGGGTCGAAGCAATACAACGAGAGACCGTAGCCCTCGGCGCCGAAGCGTCTGGCGGCTTTTTCCACGGTCAGACCGTGCGCCTGCAAGTGTTCGATCAGCGCCGGCTCATCAAAGGGCTCGATACGCAGGCAGAAGTGATCGACGTTGCGCCGCTCGGTACCGGCCGCCCCGCCACCCTTTTTGCCCAGTTCGCCTTGCAAGTCGACGAGGTCGATCATTGAGGTCCCGGCGCGCAGGTGCACCAGCCCCAATGGCTCGTTGTGCCTGACCACCTCGGCACCGAAGACCTGGCGGTAAAAGTCGATACTGCGTTGCAGATCGGCGACGCGCAGGACGATGTGATCAATATGTTGAATCGAAAACGGATGCATAAACTCGACACCTCACCCACTCTGTAGGAGCTGCCGCAGGCTGCGATCTTTTGCCTTTGATTTTAAGAAACAAGATCAAAAGATCGCAGCCTGCGGCAGCTCCTACACGGTAGTTCAGGGGAATTGGAAATTCACTGTCGATTTTTCGGTGGAGCCATCGAGAATCTGGTTTTACTCTCAGGCCATGAACATACAAACCGCACTGTTGCCACCCCACGCCGAGATGGTTCGCGCCATGCTCGAACGCGACACCGCCTACGAGGGGGTGTTCTTCACGGCCGTGAAAACCACCGGGATCTTCTGTCGCCCCAGCTGCACGGCGCGCAAGCCGAAACCGGAGAACGTCGAATTCTTCGCCCACGCCGATGAGTGCTTGAGCGCAGGCTACCGTGCCTGCCTGCGCTGCAAACCGCTGGACGCCGCAGCCATCGCCCCCGATTGGGTGCAGCGCCTGCTCACTGCGGTCGATGCCGACCCGGAAGTGCGCTGGAGCGACGCCCAGTTGCTGGCCGAGGGCATCGAACCGCTGAAGCTGCGGCGCTGGTTCAAGCAGCATTTCGGCATGACCTTCCATGCGTGGCTGCGTACGCGCCGACTCGGTATGGCGCTGGGCGGGATCAAACAAGGCACCTCGATTGACCATGCGGCATTCGATTCCGGCTACGAATCGCTCAGCGGTTTTCGCGATGCGTTCCAGAAGTCGTTCCACATCACCCCGGGCCGCGCAGCCAACAGTGAACCCCTGCTGTTCACCCGCCTGACCACGCCGCTGGGGCCGATGATCGCCATGGCCGAACGTCGCGGACTGGTGTTGCTGGAGTTTCTCGATCGCCCGGCGTTGACCCACGAAGTCGAAGAGCTGCAAACCCGCCACGGCTACGTGGTCGCACCGGGGCACAACGCGTATTTGCGGCAGATCGAAGCGCAACTCAACGAATATTTTGCCGGGACCCGCACTCTGTTCAGCGTGCCGCTGCACCTGCCCGGCAGCGCGTTCGACCGGCAAGTCTGGGAGCAACTGCTGCAAATTCCATACGGCCAGACCAGCACCTATGGCAGCCTCGCGGCACGCTTGGGCAAACCCGGCGCCAGTCGTGCGGTGGGGCTGGCCAACGGGCACAATCGGCTGGCGATCGTGGTGCCGTGCCATCGGGTGATCGGTGCGGACGGTTCGTTGACCGGCTATGGTGGTGGGCAGCCGCGCAAGGCGTTTCTGCTGAGGCTGGAAAACGCTGCGGTGCAGCTCACGCAACCACTGGCTTTCTGAAGCTTTGCTCCACTCACAAGAAGGGATTTCGATGAACGCGCTCGACACTCGGTTCCACCAGTTACACCAGGAAGGTCTGCTGATCCTGACCAACGTCGCCGACGCCACCGGTGCGCGGCTGGTCGAGCACGCGGGCGGTAAAGCCGTCGCCACCAGCAGCGCGGCAGTTGCTTGGGCGCATGGTTATCCAGACGGCAACACCCTGCCCCTCGAGCGGCTGATTTCAACCGTGGAATCCATCGCGCGGGTGATCCAGGTGCCGCTGAGCGTGGACATCGAGGCCGGCTATTCCGATGACCTCGGGCGTGTGGCCGAAGTCATCGAAGCGGTGCTCGCTGCCGGTGCGGTCGGGATCAATATCGAGGACGGCAGCGGCGCCCCGGAGTTGTTGGCGCGCAAGATCGATGTGGCACGCGAAGTCGCCCGCAAACGCGGTGTGAAGCTGTTCATCAACGCGCGCACCGATGTCTACCTCAAGGGTCTGGTTCCGGCCGAGGATCGCGTCGCCGAAACCCTGCGCCGCTCGGCGTTGTATCAGGCCGCCGGCGCCGATGGTCTGTTTGCCGCCGGCGTGACCGCCACCTATGAAATCGAGGCAATCTGCAAGGGCACGTCACTGCCGGTGAACGTGCTCGGCTTCGCCTGCCTGCCGTCGCCGACAGAGCTGCAAGCGCTGGGTGTGCGGCGCTTGAGCGCCGGGTCTGGCATCGCCGAATTCCTCTACGGCGCGATGGGCTCGTTGGTGAAAAGCTTCCTCGCCAGCGGCAAGCTCGACACCCACGACCTGAAGGCGCTGACCTACGGCGAAGTCAACGGACTGCTGAAATAGCATGCCGGATCGTTATCAGGCGGCCAGCGCGTTTCTGGCCGCGCTCGACGAGGACTGGCAGCGCCACGTCGCAGCCGTCGGCCCGTGTCTGCATCAACCACACCCGGCGCGCGATCCTTACGAATCGCTGGTGCGGGCGATTGCCTATCAGCAACTGCACGCCAAGGCTGGGGATGCAATTGTCGGGCGTCTGGTGGCGCTGTTTCCGGGGCAGACGTTTCCCCGGCCGGAACAGGTTCTCGCGACCGACTTCGATCAACTGCGCGGCTGCGGTTTTTCGGCGGGCAAGATTGCGACCATTCAGGGCATCGCCCAGGCAACACTGGACGGCGTGGTACCGGATTATCCCACCGCGCTGGCGATGGACGATGAGGCGCTGATTGAACGTTTGGTCAGCCTGCGCGGGGTTGGCCGCTGGACCGTGGAGATGCTGCTGATTTACAGCCTGGAGCGCATGGATATTCTGCCGGCGGATGATTTTGGCGTGCGCGAGGGCTATCGCCGATTGAAGGGGCTGGAGGTGCAGCCGACGCGCAGACAGATGATCGAAATCGGCTTGGCGTGGAGTCCGTTTCGGACGGTGGCGGCTTGGTACCTGTGGCGCATGCCAAAACCGCTGCCCTCACCCTAGCCCTCTCCCGGAGGGAGAGGGAACTGACTGGGAGAGATTGGAGATATCCGCCGACCTGAAATAGCGGCTGTGAATCCAATAGTCGCCCCGGATTTTCAGGTCGATGTATCACGCAAGACTCCTCGGTCGGCTCCCTCTCCCTCCGGGAGAGGGCTGGGGTGAGGGTTGGCTTTTCAGAGGCCAGACTTCAACTTGCTGAACGCCCGAATCAAAGCCCGATTGAACGCCTTGCCATTGTCATTCTTGCTGTACAGCGAAGCCCGCACCGCCTCCGACGGATACGTACCCGGATCATTACGGATCGACGCATCCACCAGACTATCCGCCGCCGTGATCGCATTGGCGTAGTGGATGGTGTCGGTGATCGGCGCGATCACCTCAGGGGTCATCAGGTAATCCATCAACGCCAGCCCGGCCTGTGGATGGGGCGCGTCCTTGGGAATGACCATGGCGTCAAACCAGATCAACGTACCTTCTTTGGGGATGCGGTAACTGAGCTGAAACGGCTTGTTTGCCGCTTGCGCCTGACCTGCTGCAATCGCCACGTTGCCGTTCCACGACATCGCCACGCAGGTGTTGCCGTTGGCCAGGTCGCTGATATTCAGGTCGTTGTCGAAGTAACGGATGTACGGACGGATCTTCGCCAGTTGCTGTTCGGCGAGTTTCAGGTCATCGAGGCTCTGGCGGTTGATGTCCAGGCCCAGGTACTTCATGACCGCCGCGAACACTTCGTTCGGATCGTTGAGCAGACTCACGCCACAGTCGGCAAATTTCGAGACCACCGCCGGGTCGAACAGCATCGCCCAGCTGTCGGTCGGCGCATTCGGCAGACGCTGCTTGATCGCCTGCTCCTGATAACCCACACCAGTAGTGCCCCAGGCATAAATCCCGGCGTAACGGTTGCCTGGATCGAATACCGCCATGTGCTGGCGAAACTCCTCACCAACCCCGGCAAAGTGCGGCACCCGGGCCTTGTCCAGCGGCTGGATCGCACCGCTCTCGATGGCCCGCGACAGGTGTTGCCCGGCGGTCAGCACCAGGTCATACCCGCTGCGCCCGGTGAGCAGTTTGGTCTCCACGGTTTCCAGCGAATCGAAGTGATCGGCGACCACCTGAATGCCGGTCTGCGTCTCGAAGTTCTTCAGCGTATCCGGGGCCAGGTACTCGCCCCAGATGTATAGATTGACCACCGGTCTGGCGGTGTCGGCGGCCTGCACACACAGGGGTGCAAGCACCAGCAATAACGCTTGAGTCAGTTTGTGCAGGCCCATCATCACACCCCCTGGCGATTAGACGTGCCGGCGTACTGCGGCATGGTGATGCACGCGACGTTGCCGCCACCGAGGAGGATTTCCCGGGAGTTTTCGATGCCGACGATCTTGTGCTGCGGGAACAGTTCGGCCAGCGTCGCCAGCGCCACCTGATCGTTGCGATCGCCGAACAGCGGCACCACGATCGAGCTGTTGCCGGCGTAGTAGTTGATGTACGACGCGCAGATTTGGGTGCCGGCCTGGCGGGTGTGGGTGCTGTCCTGCTGATCGAGGCCTTCGGCTTCTTCGGCGGTCCACTCCAGCACGTCCGGTTGCGGCAGCTTGTGCACGATCAACTCGCGGCCACGGCTGTCGCGGGTGCTGCGCAGGATGTCGTAGGCCTCCTGATAGATTTCCCACTGCGGATCATCGCGGTTGTCGGTCCACTGCAGCACCACTTCGCCAGGGCGCACGAAGCAAGCGAGGTCATCGACATGGCCATCGGTCTCGTCGAACTTGCAGCCGCGTGGCAGCCAGATCACCTGTTCGGCGCCGAGGTAATCGGTCAGGCGTCGAGTGACCTCGGCCTTGCCCAGATGCTGATTGCGATTGCGGTTGAGCAGGCACTGTTCGGTGGTGAGGATGCTGCCCTGACCATCGCTCTGGATGCCGCCAAGTTCGGCTATCAGCGGTGCGCGGTAACGGTCGAAACGTTCGATTTCGAGGATCTTGCTGGCGATCTGATCGTCCTTGTCCCACGGGTAGTAGAGGCCACCGTCGAGCCCGCCATAGGCATTGAATTCGAAGTCGACGCCACGCACTTCGCCGCTCTGGTCGTTGACCACAAAGCACGGGCCGCTGTCGCGGAACCAGGTGTCATTGCAGGTCATCTCGACCACGCGCACTTGCGGCGGCAACTGGCGGCGGGCGGTGGCGAATTGCGCGGCAGAGGCGCACACGGTGACTGGTTCGCTGTGGGAGATGGCGGTGACGATCTGCACCCAGACTTTCTGCGCCGGTTTCGCGCCGTTGCGCCACACGTCGGTGCGCTCCGGCCAGCCGAGCCAGCAGCCGGATTTGGCTTCGAATTCGCCGGGCAGACGGAAGCCGTCGCGCTTGGGGGTGGAGTCGAGCAAACGTGCCATGGTCAAACCTCGTCTTGGGGTTGGGAATGACCACAGGCTACGATCGCAGGCGGCAGGCCCGCCAACGATGATTATTGCGGAACAGTTGAATTCAACTCATCAATCGGCCAGTTGATCGTTGAACCATTCGAGCATCTGTGCCACCGCCGGACGCTCCAGGCGCAGCCGCTCGCAGACCAGCGCGTATTGGCCGAGCGCGGTCATGCTTGACGTGAATGGCCGCACCAGCCGCCCGCTCAGCAAGTCCTCCTGCGCGGTAAGGTTGTCGCCCATTGCCACACCCTGCCCCTGCGCCGCCGCTTCCAGCGCCAGGCCGGCATGGGCGAAATACAGTTGGCGCTGCGGGCGCAGGTCGCCGGCGTGGCTGGTCAGCCAGGCGGTCCAGGTTTTGCCGTCCTGATCGTCGTGCAGCAGGCAATGACGGGCCAGGTCTTTCGGGAATTTCAGACTGCCCTGGTTGAACAGCCCGGGGCTGCACACCGGGAAAAAATGCAGCGCCGGCAACGGCCGCACGAAATACGCGCTGCTGTCCACCGGTCCGGTGCCGTAGGTGATCGCCAGGTCGATGTCTTCGCCCGGCGCGCTGGCGTCGATCGGCTGTTCGTAGAGGTGCAGGGTGATGTGCGGATAGCGTGCGTAGAAATCGGTGAGGCGGTTCATCAGCCACTTTTGCGCCAGCTCGGCGGTGACCGCCAGCCGCAACACCGCCAGCGAGGATGGATCGCGCAGTTCATCACAGGCTTCACCGATCAGTTCGAAGGCCTGCTGCAGGCTCTGCATCAAGCGCCCGGCGGCAATAGTCGGACGGATCTGCCGGCCTTCGCGGATGAACAGCGAGACGCCGAGTTGCTCTTCGAGCTGGCGAATCTGGTGGCTGACCGCGCTGTCGGTGACGCACAACTCGGCCGCAGCCCGGCCGAAATGCGCGTGGCGGGCGGCGCATTCGAAGGTTCGCAGGGCCGCCAGTGAGGGGAGTCTTCGCATGGGTTTGGGTGCCTTTTTTGGGACATGCTGACCGGGCTGGCGGTGGGCGTCCAGTGCGACCGCGTCATCGTTCATCGCTGGCAAGCCAGCTCCCACAGGTTCTGTGTCGAATGGCAAAGCCGCGCACACCAAAAATCACTGTGGGAGCTGGCTTGCCAGCGATGGCGTCTGCATGATCGCCACAAACCTTCTAGGCTCAACCGCACCACTTCAGCCACTGGAGGCCCCCTCATGCACCTCGAAGGCTCCTGCCATTGCGGCGCCGTCACTTTCAGCCTGACCAGCGCCCATCCCTACCCTTATCAACGCTGCTACTGCTCGATCTGCCGCAAGACTCAGGGCGGTGGCGGTTACGCGATCAACCTCGGTGGCGATGCGGCCAGCCTCAAGGTTCAGGGCCGCAAGCACATCAGCATCTACCACGCGAAGATGAAGGAAGCAGGTGAAAAACGTGCCCATCGCAGCACGGCCGAGCGGCATTTCTGCTCACAGTGCGGCAGCGGCTTGTGGCTGTTCAGCCCGGAATGGCCAGAGCTGATTCATCCGTTCGCTTCGGCCATCGATACACCGCTGCCGGTGCCGCCGGAGCATACGCATTTGATGCTGGGATCGAAGGCGCCTTGGGTCGAGGTGGAGGCCAAGCCCAAAGACAAGCAGTTTGCGGTGTATCCCGAGGAGTCGATTGCGCAGTGGCATGAGCGACTGGGGTTGGTCAAATAAGTCCAGTCTTGTGCTGTGATTGATGGCCCTATCGCTGGCAAGCCAGCTCCCACAGGTTTTGTGTACGCCCAGTAACCTGTGGGAGCTGGCTTGCCAGCGATAGGGCCGGAACTGACAGCACAAATCAGTCCAGATGCGCCCAGGTCATCCGAAACGACGCCCCACCCCACACCGATTCCCCGACCTCGACCTGCCCGCCATGGGACTGCGACACCCGCCGCACCAGCGCCAATCCCAGGCCGAAACCGCCGGTACGACGGTCGCGACTGGCGTCCAGCCGCGAGAACGGTTCGAAGATTTTCTCTCGGCCCTCTACCGGCACACCCGGGCCGTCGTCGTTGACCCGCACCTCGTAGTAATCGCCGCTGCGCACCAGCGTCACCTCGACACGCTGCTCGGCATAACGAATGGCATTGCGCAGCAGATTGATCACCGCCCGCGCCATGAAACGCGGCTCGATGCGCACGGTGTCAAGCCGGCAGTCACCGATCAACAACTGCACCCCCGCCGCTTCGGCCTCCAGCGCCACGCTGCCGACCACGCTGTCGAGCCAGTTGGCCGCTTGAATGTTTTCCCGTTTGATCACCGTCGCGCCGCGTTCGAGGCTGGCGTAAGTCAGCAGCTCGGAGACCATTTCCTCCAGCTCGCCAAGGTCGGCGTACATGTCGGCGATCAGTTCGCGGTTCTGGCTGGCGTCCGGTTGTTGCTTGAGCTGGTCGAGTTCGAACGACAGCCGCGCAATCGGCGTACGCAATTCGTGGGACACCGCGTTGGTCAGTTCGCGCTGATTGGCAATCAGGCTCTCGATGCGCGCCGCCATCAGGTTGAAGTGTTCGGCCAGGTCGCGGATGTTCGAGCGCTTGGACAGCTGAATGCGCACCGACAGATCGTTGTCGCCAAAGCGCTCGGCGGCCAGACGCAGTTTTTCCAGATCGCGCCAGTGCGGACGCACCCAGAAAAACAGCACGATGCCGATCAGCACCGCGAGCATCGCGTAAGCCACCGCGATGTAAAACGGCATCAGACTCGGCTCGGGCGGCAGCTTGATGCTGAGCAGTTGCGAGCCACCGTCGATGTTGCTGATGAACTGGGTGTAATTGTCGCGAATCACCAGCAGGTTCTGCGCCAGTTCGGCCTTTTCCTCGGGGCTGAGATCCAGTTGATCGGCCTCGATCAGCTTCAGCGACAAGCCGTAATGCGGGCGCAACGCCTCCAGTTGCCGCTCGCGCGCCGCACCCTGCTGATCACGCATGTGCTCGACCAGTGACCACGCCTGACCCCGCACCGCCTCGCGGTTGTAGGCCTGCATCTGGTTGTCGAGCAAGGCGTTGAAGGTGTGCTCGACGGTTTGCAGGGCCAGCACCAACCCCACCGTCATCACCAGAAACAGCCCGAGGAATAACCGCAGCATCTACAGCTCCCACGCGAACGGATTGAACAGATAACCCTTGCCCCACACGGTCTTGATGCACACCGGTTCGCGGGGATTGTCCTTGAGTTTGTTGCGCAACTTGCTGATGTACACGTCGACGCTGCGATTGAGCCCATCGAAAGCGATACCGCGCATGCGGTTGAGGATGTCATCGCGGGACAAAGTCTTGCCGGCGGCGCTGGCCAGCAGCCACAGCAATTCGAATTCCATGGTGGTCATCTCGATGATCTCGCCGGCCAGACGCACATCGCGACAGCTGCGATCGATGCGCAAACGGCCGAACTCCAGCGCACTGACCACGCCGGTCTCCGGTACCTGGCGCCGCTGCAAGGCGCGCAGCCGCGCGAGCAATACCGGCGGTTTGATCGGTTTGATCACGTAGTCATCGGCGCCGGACTCCAGACCGAGGATGTGGTCGAGATCGTCCTCCTTTGCGGTGAGGATGACGATCGGCGTGTCCGACACGCTGCGAATTTCCCGGCACACGTGCAGGCCGCTCTGCCCCGGCAGCATCAGGTCTAGCACCACCACTTTGGGCTGGAACTCGAGAAACGCGGCCACCGCCAGATCACCGCGATGCACCGCGCGCACCTCGTAGCCATGCTGCTCGAGAAAGTGCGCAATCAGCGTGGCCAGACGCTCATCGTCTTCGACCAGCAGGACTTTGCCAAAACCCAGGTTATCCATAACGACCGTCTGCCAACCCATGTGTGAAGTGGGCGACAGTATGGCGGCAATCGGTGGCAAGGCGTTGTTTCAGGCAGTAAAAACCGGCCGCGGGGGCCGGTTTTTGGTGATATTTCATACTCTTAAGAGTTTTTAACAGTTTGTGTTTCAGGCCGCGGCCGGCACACCACTGTGAAAGCGGAACTCTTCATCCGGCGACTCGATCAGCTCCTGCTCGGCCGCGCGAACCCTGTCGATCACCTGAGCGATGTCTTTCGCGTCGCCGTACTGGTAGGCCAGTTTCAGATAACCCTGAAAATGCCGCGCCTCGCTTTTCAGCAGGCCGAAATAGAACTTGCCGAGTTCTTCGTCCAGATGCGGCACCAGCGCCTCGAAACGCTCACAACTGCGCGCCTCGATAAACGCGCCGACCACCAGCGTATCCACCAGTTTCACCGGCTCGTGGCTGCGCACCACTTTGCGCAGGCCCGAAGCGTAGCGCCCGGCGTGCAACTGGCGCAGCTCGATCTTGCGGCGCTTCATGATGCGCATGACTTGTTCGTGGTGCACCAGTTCTTCCCGGGCCAGACGCGACATCATGTTGATCAGGTCGACGTGGGAATGGTACTTGGCAATCAGGCTCAGCGCGGTGCTGGCGGCCTTGAACTCGCAGTTCTTGTGGTCGATCAGCAGGGTTTCCTGATCGACCAGTGCCGCCTGGACCCAGGCGTCGGGCGTGCGGCAGCCAAGGAATTCGTGGATTTCGGGAAGGATCATGGGGCTCACGGTAAAAGGTGTACGAGCAAAGGCCGCCGATTATACCGGCCTGCCCGCAGACCACCAGTCGCAGGCGTTGATATGCATCAAGTCGCAGGCGCATGAGCAGCAACTATAGTTGTGCAACGCCGTGCCTTTTCTTTGCTGGAGACTCCGCTCATGCAAGCCATTCGCAGCATTCTGGTGGTCATCGAACCCGAACATTCGGAAAGCCTGGCGCTCAAGCGCGCCAAGCTGATCGCCGGCGTGACCCAGGCGCACCTGCACCTGCTGGTGTGTGACCGCAAGCACGACCACGCCGGCATGCTTGGCGTGCTCAAAGCCGCACTTTTAGCAGATGGCTATAGCGTGACCACCGAACAGGCGTGGAACGAGAGCCTGCACGAAACCATCATCGATGTGCAGCAGGCCGAAGGCTGCGGTCTGGTGGTCAAACAGCACTTCCCTGACAGCTCCCTGAAAAAAGCCCTGCTGACCCCGGCCGACTGGAAGCTGCTGCGTCACTGCCCGACCCCAGTGCTGCTGGTGAAAACCTGCACGCCGTGGAAAGACCGGGTGATTCTCGCGGCGGTCGATGTCGGTAACGCCGATGGCGAACACCGGCATTTGCACACTACGATCATCGATCACGGCTACGACATCGCCAGCCTGGCCAAAGGGCATCTGCATGTGATCAGCGCCCATCCCTCGCCGATGCTCTCGGCAGCCGACCCGGCGTTACAGCGGAGCGAAACCATCGAAGCGCGTTATCGCGAGCAATGCCGGGCGTTTCAGGCGGAGTTCGATGTCGATGATGAACACCTGCATATAGAGGAAGGCCCGGCGGATGTGCTGATTCCGTTCATGGCGCACAAGCTGCAGGCGGCGGTGACTGTGATCGGCACCGTGGCGCGGACCGGGTTGTCAGGCGCGTTGATCGGCAATACCGCCGAGGTGGTGCTGGATGCGCTGGAAAGCGACGTGCTGGTGCTCAAGCCGCAGGAGGTTGAGGATCATCTGGTGGAGTTGGCGGTGAAGCATTAAGGACTGCGGTGGCTGAACCGGCCCCTTCGCGAGCAGGCTCGCTCCCACAGTTGGAATGCATATCCGTGTGGGAGCTGGCTTGCCAGCGATAGCGGTGGGTCAGTCAACATTGACATTGGATGCACTGCCCTCATCGCTGGCAAGCCAGCTCCAACAAGATCTGTTGGCGCCTGCAGGATCTGCATTCCACTCCGATTCATTGTGGGAGCGAGCCTGCTCGCGAAGCTTCTAGGCGCCGAAGGCGTCTTTCAGGAAGCCCGGTGCGATATAGCGCTGATAATGCGCTTCCGACAGCAGGAAGAATTCCCGATCAATGGCATCGCGCAACTCCGGCAGGTTCCAGTCGCGGAACTCCGGCAGCAACACCATCCCGTAGGCTTCCAGATTAATGATCACCCGCGCCCCGCGCGCAATCAGCTGATACGCCCAGCAATATTCCGACTGATGCGGCACGAAGCGGATCTTGCGCTGTTCCAGCTGCTGGCGCAGGCGCGCCGGATCGAAGATCTCGACCTTGCTCGCCATCACTTGTGACAGCAATTGTTCCAGCCGCAACCACACCGCACGCTTTTCCTCCTCGCCGTAACCATTCCAGTGGATCACTTCGTGATGGAAACGCTTGCAGCCACGGCACACCAGATCGCCGTAAACAGTGGAGCAGAGGCCGACGCAGGGGGTCTTGATGGTCTGATTGGGCATAAATTGGCAAAACACTGAAACGCGGAACAGGCCGGCATGTTAGCCCTTTGTCGGGCATTGATCACCCCTCAAACGTCAGGGGCAAGCGCTGGCTCGCGGTTTACCCTGCCCGTGCACAACGCCACCAAAGTCCAATAGAGCCTGACTTACCTTTAAATTTTTTTTGCCGTAGAATCAGCCAGCCTTTTAAGGCGCCAATGTCCGTTAGAAGCTGTTTTCAAAGCGTCACGAGCACAGTCGTTCCTTCAGAGCGGTGTTGGCGAAGGGTTTTTCCAGCGGGGAAAAGCCCAACGCCAACCCTCATCAGCTCCCCGTTCTGCAGGCGTAAAACTTTGAAAGCAGCTTCTGTAAGGAATTGCCGGTAATTCTGGCCAAACGACTCACAACGTCGTGCGGTGCATGAGTACGGCAATTTCGGGATGAGCGTCCCGGACACCCATTTGGGACCACTGATGAGGGTAATAACTGTGCTTGAAGCCTACCGCAAACATATCGAAGAGCGTGCAGCCCTGGGTATCGTTCCCCAGCCGCTTAACGCCGAACAAACTGCAGGCCTGGTCGAGCTGCTGAAGAATCCTCCGGCTGGCGAAGAAGCTTTCCTCGTTGACCTGATCACCAATCGCGTACCACCAGGAGTGGACGAAGCCGCTTACGTCAAAGCCGGTTTCCTGTCGGCCCTGGCCAAAGGCGAAGTCACCTCCCCTCTGCTGGACAAGAAGCGCGCTGTAGAACTGCTCGGCACCATGCAGGGCGGCTACAACATCGTGACTCTGGTTGAACTGCTGGACAACGCCGAGCTGGCGCCAGTGGCTGCCGAAGAACTCAAGCACACCCTGCTGATGTTCGATGCCTTCCACGACGTGGCTGAAAAAGCCAAGAACGGCAACGTTCACGCCAAAGCCGTGCTGCAATCCTGGGCTGACGGCGAGTGGTTCAAGAAGCGCCCGGTGCTGGCCGACAAGATCAGCCTGCGCGTGTTCAAGGTCACTGGCGAAACCAACACCGACGACCTGTCCCCTGCACCAGACGCCTGGTCGCGTCCTGATATCCCGCTGCACGCCCTGGCCATGCTGAAAATGGCCCGTGACGGCATCGTTCCGGACGAGCAAGGCAAGACCGGCCCGATGAAGCAGATCGAAGAAATGCGCGGTCAAGGCTTCCCGATCGCCTACGTCGGTGACGTGGTCGGTACCGGTTCCTCGCGTAAATCGGCGACCAACTCGGTGCTGTGGTTCTTCGGCGACGACATCCCTTACGTGCCAAACAAGCGCGCTGGCGGTTTCTGCTTCGGCAGCAAAATCGCTCCGATCTTCTACAACACCATGGAAGATGCCGGCGCACTGCCAATCGAGTTCGACGTGTCGAACATGAACATGGGCGACGTGATCGACCTGTACCCGCACGCTGGCAAAGTCTGCAAGCACGGTACCGACGAAGTCATCACCACCTTCGAAATGAAGACCCCTGTGCTGCTGGACGAAGTCCGTGCCGGCGGTCGTATTCCGCTGATCATCGGCCGTGGCCTGACCGAGAAGGCTCGTGCCGAACTGGGTCTGCCGGCATTCGATCTGTTCAAGAAGCCGGAAGCACCGGCTGAAAGCACCAAGGGCTTCACCCTGGCGCAGAAAATGGTCGGCAAGGCGTGCGGTCTGGCAGAAGGCAAAGGCGTTCGTCCTGGCACCTACTGCGAACCGAAAATGACTACCGTAGGTTCTCAGGACACCACCGGTCCGATGACCCGTGACGAACTGAAAGACCTGGCGTGCCTGGGCTTCTCCGCTGACCTGGTGATGCAGTCCTTCTGCCACACCGCGGCGTATCCGAAGCCGATCGACGTGACCACCCACCACACCCTGCCTGACTTCATCATGACCCGCGGCGGCGTTTCCCTGCGTCCGGGCGACGGCATCATCCACTCGTGGCTGAACCGCATGCTGCTGCCGGATACCGTGGGTACCGGTGGTGACTCGCACACCCGTTTCCCGATGGGCATCTCGTTCCCGGCCGGTTCCGGTCTGGTCGCGTTCGCCGCAGCCACCGGCGTCATGCCGCTGGACATGCCGGAATCGATCCTGGTGCGCTTCAAAGGCAAAATGAAACCTGGCATCACCCTGCGTGACCTGGTTCATGCCATTCCTTACTTCGCCATCCAGAACGGTCTGCTGACCGTCGAGAAGAAAGGCAAGAAAAACGCCTTCTCCGGCCGCATCCTGGAGATCGAAGGCCTGGAAGGTCTGACCCTGGAGCAGGCGTTCGAACTGTCCGACGCCTCGGCCGAACGTTCGGCTGCCGGTTGCACCATCAAGCTGTCGAAAGAGTCGATCACCGAGTACCTGCAGTCCAACATCACCCTGCTGCGCTGGATGATCGGCGAAGGCTACGGCGATGCGCGTACCCTGGAACGTCGTGCACAAGCGATGGAAGCCTGGATCGCCAACCCTGAGCTGATGGAAGCCGATGCCGACGCCGAATACGCCGAAGTCATCGAAATCGATCTGGCCGACATCAACGAGCCGGTACTGTGCGCACCAAACGATCCGGACGACGCCCGTCTGCTGTCCAGCGTGGCTGGCGAGAAGATCGACGAAGTGTTCATCGGTTCGTGCATGACCAACATCGGTCACTTCCGTGCTGCCGGTAAACTGCTGGATCAGGTCAAGGGTCAGCTGCCAACCCGTCTGTGGCTGTCGCCGCCGACCAAGATGGACGCTCACCAACTGACCGAAGAAGGCTACTACGGCATCTACGGCAAGGCTGGCGCACGCATGGAAATGCCAGGCTGCTCGCTGTGCATGGGTAACCAGGCACGCGTTGAGCCGAACAGCACCGTGGTCTCGACGTCGACCCGTAACTTCCCGAACCGTCTGGGCGACGGCGCGAACGTCTACCTGGCTTCGGCCGAGCTGGCGTCCGTGGCTTCGATCCTGGGTCGCCTGCCGACCGTCGAGGAGTACATGGAATACGCTGGCAAGATCGACAGCATGGCGGCCGATGTCTACCGCTACCTGTCCTTCGACCAGATCGCCGAGTTCCGTGAAGCGGCTGCGAACGCCAAGATTCCGGTCGTTCAAGCCTAACGCTGCAACGCAATGAAAAACGCCGCCCATCGTGAGATGTGCGGCGTTTTTTTATGCGTGCTCTCAGCAGATAAATACATTTGTGTTCGACATTCCCCTGTAGGAGCTGCCGAAGGCTGCGATCTTTTGATCCTGCTTTTTAAGATCAAGAGCAAAGATCGCAGCCTTCGGCAGCTCCTACAGGGTCAGGTCAGGTTTCACGGCTTGATGGACCGCACCATCAACGCTCAGCCCACTGAGTATCACCCCATTGGCCGTTACCTCCGGCAACGCCTCCAGCACGGCCAGCGCCTCATGCTTGAGCCGCGCCAGAATCAGCCGTTTGCCCTCCTGATGCACCCGCAGGAAAAACTCCTGCATCGCCTCGATGCTGGTGCCGTCCAGGTCAGGGGTTTCCTCCAGACTCAGGATCACTGTGTGCAGCGGTGCGTCCGAGTGACGAATCAAGCGCAACGCCGCACCAAGAACCCGCTCGACGTTGGCAAAGAACAACGCCTCACTGGGCCGCACAATCAGCACTCCGGGCTCGGTTGTCGCCGTCGGATGACGTTGCACATCGACAAAATCATGCCCGCCATCAATGCGCCCGAGCACCTGAATGTCCGCCGCCGACATCTGTTTGAGCATCAGCAGCACGCTGATCGCCACCGACACCAGCAAGCCGTCGAGAATGCCCAGCAGCAGCACCGCCGCCACCGCACACAACACCAGCAGCCGATCCCGGCGCCAGACGAAGTAGCGCCCCAGCGGCTGCAGGCTCAAGCCACGCGCCAGCGCATGAATCACGATGGCCGCCAGAATCGGTTCCGGCGTCAGGGCGATCCACGGCAGCACCGTCAGCACGATCACCAGCACCACCAGCGCCGCCACCCCACCGGCCCAGCGAGAAGTCGCCCCGGCGGCCTCGTTCGCCGACGTCGCCGAATACCCCGCCCCCGCCGGCATGCCATGGAACAATCCGGACAACAAGTTCGCTGCGCCGAGTGCCAGCAGATCGCGATTGGAAGTGACACGATCACCGTGCTTGAGGGCGAACGAACTGATCGAGCCGTACGACTCGGCATACAGAATCATCACCAGCGCGAACCCCACCTCCCCCAGCCGCAGCCAGTCGGCAAACGGCAGCAGCGGCAGGCTTGGCACCTCCAGGCTCAGGTCGATCAAGCCAATCATGCTCACGCCATGGGCCGGCAGGTTCAGCCATTGCCCGGCGACGATCCCGATCACCACCACCAGCAAACCGCCGGGGACCCGTGGAAAGCGCGAGAACAGCCCCAACAGCACCAGTGCCACCGCTGCGACAGCCGCCGCCGGCCAGTTCCATTGCGGCAGTTGTTCAAGCAATTGCGGGGCGAAGCGCACCAGATTGGCGTCGGTCAGGTGCACGCCGACCACGCTGGCGACCTGCTTGAGGATGATGGTCAGCGCGAGGCCGAAAGCGAATCCGCGCAATACCGGTTTGGCGATAAACGCGGTGACACTGCCGAAACGGAAGATCCCCGCCAGCAAGAACAGCCCGCCGGTGACCAGCACCAGCCCGACCGCCAGCGTCGCGCGCAGTTGCGGGTCGCCATTGGCCATCGTCGCCGTGGCCGCCGCCAGCACCGCTGCCGAAGATGACGTAGCAGAAACAATGGCAAAGCGGCTGGTGCCAAACAACCCATAACACAGCAGACCGGCAAACAGCGCAATCACCCCGGCCTGCGGCGCCAGCGCGGCGATGGTCGAATAAGCGACCGCTTCGGGCAACAACAGCCCGGCAATCGACAGACCGGCGAGGATGTCCTGCCAGCGATTGAGGGGTTCTACAGATTGGGGCGCGCTCGACAATCCACGGTCTCCAGACGAAAAAAAGCCGCTGTGCGCATCACGCACAGCGGCCACTGTAGCTGAAAAGCGAAAGATCGCAGCCTGCGGCAGCTCCCACAAGGTATTCCTGTTGTAGCTGCCGCAGGCTGCGATCTCTTGATCTCTAAGCGGTCAGCGAATAAATCAACGCCGAAATCGCCACCAGACCCACGGCGGTAACAAACACGTTCGACGCCTGACCGCGATAACGCGCCATCGCCGGCACTTTACGGATCGCGTACATCGGCATCAGGAACAGGATCGCCGCGATCACCGGGCCACCGATGGTCTCGATCATCCCGAGAATGCTCGGGTTCAGGGTAGCGACGATCCAGCACACCACCAGCATGAACGCCGCCACGATGCGATCCAGCGCCTTGGCGCCCGGACGCTTGCCGCTCTTGACGATCAGGCCCTTGAGGCCTTCGCTGGCACCGATGTAGTGGCCGAGGAACGACTTGGAAATCGCCACGAACGCAATCAACGGCGCCGCGAAAGCGATGGTCGGATTGCTGAAGTGGTTAGCCAGGTACGACAGGATCGACAGGTTCTGCGCCTTGGCTTCGGCCAGTTGTTCCGGCGACAGGGTCAGCACGCAACTGAAGACGAAAAACAGCACCATCACCACCATCAACAGGTGGGCGCGGAAGAGGATCTGCGAACTGCGCTGGTCAGCGTTGACGCCGTAACGACGCTTCTGGTCCACCGCAAAGGCCGAGATGATCGGCGAGTGGTTGAACGAGAACACCATCACCGGAATCGCCAGCCACAGCGTGTGCAGCAGCGCCGACGGCGCCGGTACTTGCGAAGCGGTGGTGAGAATGCCGCCATTCCAGTGCGGAATCAGGTACACCGCGAGGAACAGCAACGCAACGATGAACGGATACACCATCAGGCTCATCGCCTTGACGATCACCTGCTCGCCGCAACGCACCACGGCCAGCAGGCCGAGGATCAGCACGAACGACAGCAGCGCGCGCGGTGGCGGCGTGATGTGCAGTTGGTGTTCGAGGAAGCTGGCGACCGTGTTGGTCAGGCCGACGCTGTAGATCAGCAGGATCGGGAAGATGGCGAAGAAGTACAGCAAGGTGATCAGCGCACCGGCCTTGATGCCGAAATGCTGCTCGACCACCTCGGTGATGTCGGCGCCTTCGCGACCGGAAAGCACGAAGCGGGTCAGGCCTCGGTGGGCGAAGAACGTCATCGGGAAGGCCAGCAGCGCGAGGATCACCAGCGGCCAGAAGCCACCCAGACCGGCGTTGATCGGCAAAAACAGGGTACCGGCGCCAATGGCCGTCCCGAACAGTCCCAACATCCACGTGGTGTCATGGCGATTCCAGCTCGACAGTTCAGCTGGTGCTGCCGTTTCATAGCGTTCGTCGACGCTATTGGCCTGATCATTCATCCGGTCGGATCTCCGCATTCCGGTCACTTGCCACTCGGTCAGGACGCGTCGGAAAAAACCGACAGACATGCTCCGGCCGAAACAGGGGCGCGATTCTCCGCGATAAATGAGCAGAAGCAAAGACTTAGCTGAGGAATGGTTGTGCGGAGCAGATCAGCGAGTTGTCGTTTTCGGGAAAATGGCTGTCGGCTCCGGATACGTGAAATGTCGTTTTCCGGCAAGTTTCAACGTCATACGAGCGAGACGACTTGATCAGATCGATCGAGCCAGCATGAATCCGAGTGACATGCAAAACAGGCCGAACGCCAGCATTCCCCAGATTGGGTACATATCGCCCTTGTTTTTGATGCGCATTCTTTCTTCCCACTCATCGTGTTCACGTTCCAGTTGTTCCATTCTGGCTTTGCGATCATAGGTACTCATGTGGTTTTCCTTTGGATCATGGGTCGGACGGTTGTGAAACGAACAATCAAAACTTGAAGAAAACGCCTGCTACTGCGGTGATTGCTGTCACCACCCCAGCTATAACTGCGAGCGGATATAAATTTGTCTCTCTCTTAAGCTTTTTTTCCTCCGCCAATAGCTTTTTCCTTTCGGCCACAAGCTTTCTTGACTCATTCTCCAGCCTGTCGAGTTCCAGATTTTCAAGATCGTTCTTGAGCATTCGCCTTCCTTGGCTGCCGGCAGTCCCTGCCCGGGCTGCTTTGTGCCCACATGATTTCGCGTTCATCACCCTTCCGATAGCAGATGCATCTGCCAGATTCGTAGGCAAAATCCGCGAAAATTGTAGGTAGCCTCGTACAAAAACAGCGGCGAATTCATCACCCCACACTTTCAATCTGGCCGACATGTTCTAGCGTGAGAGGAGTCCCTTGCCCAACGGAGTCTTTGCCCATGCCCCTCGTGCGCGTCGAAATCAAAAAACACTCTGACCCCACCTTCGCCAAACGCATCGGCGAGCAGATCTACGCCGCCATGCGCAGCACCATCAACGTGCCGGAGCACGACAACTTCCAGATTCTCAACGAGCATGATGGCGAACATTTCATCTTCGACCCGCAGTACCTGGGCATCCAGCGCAGCGATCAGTTGGTGATCATCCAGATCACCCTCAATGAAGGGCGGACGCTGGAGCAGAAAAAAGCCCTGTACCAGACCATCGCGCACAGCCTGAACAGCCAACTGGGCATCCGCCTGGAAGACGTGTTCATCAATCTGGTGGAAGTCAAAAAGGAGAATTGGTCGTTCGGCAACGGCATCGCTCAATACGCCAGTTGACAGCCCTTCGCCGCCGCCAGCATGATCGGCGGCATGAACCTTCGCCCGCTGCACCTCACCCGTACCACCACGACCGCCACCGGCGGGTCGTGGTGTTGCTGCCTGAGATGAATCCAGCGCAGTGAACCCAAGGCCCCGCCAGCAATGGACGGGGCCTTGTTGTTTCTCCCGTCCGTGCGGCACTTGCAGCCCTCAAGGAGAAACACCATGCCCGCAGCACTGTTGATCATCGATATGCAGGTCGGTCTGTTCCATGGCCCGGAAAAACCCCACGACGGCGAGCGCGTGCTCGCCAACATCCAGCACCTGATCCACCAGGCCCGCCAGCAACACGTGCCGATCTACGCCGTACGCCACACCGGCCCGGCAGGTTCGCCGATTGCCGCCGGCAGCCCCTTCTGGCAATTGCTGCCGGAACTCGATCTGAATGCCGAGTCCGACCATGTGTTCGACAAGTCCCGCCCCAACGCCTTCCATGGCACTGATCTGGCGCAGCAACTTAAAAGCCGAAATGTCGAAGATCTGTACCTGGTCGGCATGAAAACGCAGTTCTGCGTTGACGCCACCTGCCGCGCCGCTGCCGATCTGGGCTTCAAACCGTTGCTGGTGACCGACGCCCACACTTGCATGGACACCCCGGCATTACCCGCCCACGTCATCATCGAGCACCATAACGCCACCCTCGGCGGGGCATTTGCGCGGCTGATCAACAGCGCCGACGTGAGCTTCTGACGAAGCGCCCGCGCGCTCCCCGTTTCAGCTCCTACACTGGCTGAAGCGGGGCTGCGGCCATCATTGCCAAACCGCTCTGGAATCAGCACTCTGACACGACTTTCGCGACCGAACCGCCACTGATCACAGGAGCCGCGCAATGCCCGCCACCGTTCTGGTACTGGTTGAAACCATCAATGACTATTTACCGATTCTCGAGCATCAGGGCTTTCATCTGATCCTCGCACCAACCCCTGCCGAACGTGCGCAAGCCATCGCCAGCCACGGCGCACGGATCGACGCGGTGCTGACCCGTGGCCCGCTGGGACTGACCGCTGAGGAAATCGCCGCCCTGCCAGCACTGAAAATCATCACCGTGATCGGCGCCGGTTATGAACACGTCGACCTGCAGGCTGCCAGCGATCGCGGGATCACCGTGACCAACGGCGCCGGGGTCAACGCTTCGTCGGTGGCCGATCACGCGATGGCGATGCTGTTGGCGCTGGTGCGCGACATTCCGCGCTGCGATGCGGCAGTGCGCCGGGGTGAATGGCCAAAAATCATGCGCCCTTCGCTGGCCAATAAACGCCTGGGCATTCTCGGCCTGGGCGCGGTGGGCATGGCGATTGCCAAGCGTGCCCAGCTCGGTTTCGACATGCAGATCAGTTATCACAACCGTCAACTGCGCAGCGATGTGCCTTATGCGTTCTGCTCGACGCCAACCGAACTGGCACGCGCCTCGGACTTTCTGATCATCGCTACGCCGGGCGGCATCGGCACCCAGCATCTGGTGACTCGCCCGGTGCTCGACGCCCTTGGCCCGAACGGTTTCATTGTCAACATCGCCCGGGCGAGTGTCATCGCCACAGCGGATCTGATCACTGCCCTCGAGCAACGGCGAATTGCCGGCGCCGCACTGGACGTGTTCGATCACGAACCGCAGGTGCCGGATGCACTGAAAGTGCTGAGCAACGTGATTCTCACGCCGCACGTTGCCGGCCTGTCACCCGAGGCCACCCAAGGCACGGTAGAGCTGGTCGGCAAAAACCTCGTGGCGTTCTTCTCCGGGCAACCGGTGCTGACGCCGATCGCCCTGCCCCCCAGGCTCAACAACCAGCGCGTGCATTGAAAAGCGCCGGCAGCGCCCTGCTGCCGTACCTATTCGAAACGCTGATTATCCTGCAACACGCTAACCTATAAGACCGCTGCGCGCTTGTGGCCGCCCGAGTGCGCCATTAGATTAGCCAATGATGTCTGGCCTCCAAAATAAGCAGAAGGGATAAGCATGGCGCTTACTGACCAGTCCACCCGTATCCGCGCTGGCGAAGAACTCGATGCCAGCCTGATCGATCCGTACCTCAAGGCGCACATTCCGGACCTGACCGGCACCCCGCAGATCAGCCAGTTCCCCGGCGGTGCGTCGAACCTGACGTACCTTCTGGAGTACCCGCAGCAGGAATTCGTGCTGCGCCGGCCGCCGTTCGGCCACAAGGCCAAATCCGCCCACGACATGGGCCGCGAATTCCGCATCCTCAATCAACTGCGCGACGGTTTCCCGTACTGCCCGAAAGCCTACGTGCACTGCACCGACGAGTCGGTGATCGGCGCGGAGTTCTATGTGATGGAACGGGTCAAGGGCATCATCCTGCGCTCCGACCTGCCGCCAGAACTGGGCCTTGATGCGGCCAGGACTGAAGCACTGTGCAAGAGCTTCATCGACCGTTTCGTCGAACTGCACCGGGTTGACTACAACGCCTGCGGCCTCGGCGATCTGGGCAAGCCTGAAGGCTACGTCGCCCGTCAGATCAAAGGCTGGAGCGAGCGCTACGAAAAGGCCCTGACCCCGGATGCGCCGCACTGGGAGCAGGTCAAAACCTGGCTCAACGACAAGATGCCGGCCGACCATCCGACCTCGAGCATCGTCCACAACGACTATCGCTTCGACAACGTGATCCTCGACCCGGACAACCCGATGCAGATCATCGGCGTGCTCGACTGGGAACTGACCACCCTCGGCGATCCGCTGATGGACCTGGGCAACACCCTCGCCTACTGGATTCAGGCCGATGATCCGGCACCGGTGCAACTGATGCGCCGCCAGCCGAGCCATGCTCCGGGCATGCTGACCCGCCGCGAGTTCGTCGATTACTACGCCGAACGTGCGGGTATCCGGATCGACAATTTCGACTTCTACTACACCTACGGCCTGTTCCGCCTGGCAGGCATCGTGCAGCAGATCTACTACCGCTTCTACCACGGCCAGACCCAGGACAAACGCTTCGCGCAGTTCATTCACATGAACAAACTGCTGGAGCACATGAGCCTGCAGGTCATTGCAAAATCGAGCCTCTGACGGCCCACACCAAGGAACCCTTATGTCCAAGACTCAGTTGTTCGACCTCGACGGCAAAATCGCATTCGTCTCCGGCGCCAGCCGTGGCATCGGTGAAGCCATCGCCAAACTGCTGGCCCAGCAAGGTGCCCACGTGATCGTCTCGAGCCGCAAGCTCGAAGGCTGCCAGCACGTCGCCGACGCCATCATCGCTGCCGGCGGCAAAGCTACCGCCGTGGCCTGCCACATCGGTGAAATGGAACAGATCAGCCAGGTATTCGCCGGGATCAAGGAACAGTTCGGCCGCCTCGACATTCTGGTCAACAACGCGGCGACCAACCCGCAGTTCTGCAACGTGCTGGACACCGATCTGGGCGCATTCCAGAAGACCGTCGACGTGAACATTCGCGGCTACTTCTTCATGTCGGTAGAAGCCGGCAAGCTGATGCGCGAGAACGGCGGCGGCAGCATCATCAACGTCGCCTCGATCAACGGGATTTCACCGGGCGTGTTCCAGGGCATCTATTCGGTGACCAAAGCGGCAGTGATCAACATGACCAAGGTCTTCGCCAAGGAATGCGCGCAATTCGGCATCCGCTGCAACGCCCTGCTGCCGGGTCTGACCGACACCAAGTTCGCTTCAGCGCTGGTGAAGAACGATGCGATCCTCAAGCAGGCACTGACGCAGATCCCGCTCAAGCGCGTGGCCGATCCAAGTGAAATGGCCGGCGCGGTGCTGTATCTGGCGAGTGATGCGTCGAGCTACACCACCGGGGTTTCGCTGAATGTGGACGGTGGGTTCCTGTCCTGATTTCTCTGACAAATGATTAACCCTGTGGGAGCGGGCTTGCCCGCGAAGACGTAGTGTCAGGCACCATCGCTTTGAATGACACACCGCATTCGCGGGCAAGCCCGCTCCCACAGGGGTTCTCTGTCAGTCAATGACTTTGGGCCATTACCTGACGAAGCGCACCTACAACTTCCGCAACAGCAAACGCGCAGCGCCACAGCGCTACTGCGTGACACACCGGGTGGTGGTGATATGCCGAGTGACCTGCTCGTCAACGTACATATCGCCGGACACCTGAGTGTTTTCCAGCGTCTGACAAGTACGCACCGGCGGCGGTGGAGGTGCAGCAGGAGGCGGTGGTGGCGGACTGGCGCAGCCACTGAGCAGCGCAACGGAGAAAGCCAGCGACAACGGCAGATACACGCGTTTCCCAGGATTATTCATAGGACGATCCGCGGTGAATGGAAGAGCCACTTCCGCCATTGCGCACGAATACCGCGGATGACGGAAGACCTGACCACTCATTCTTTATAGCCGACCACCCTGTAAGCGCCAGTGAAATGGAGGGGGATGGGGGAACTGGCTGTCGATTTTGTGGGGAGCAAAGCTGAGTGGGAGGGATACATCAGCAAGAAATGTGTTCTCTGCAAGGCCGCCATCGCTGGCAAGCCAGCTCCCACAGGTGTGAGTATTTCTGCCAGAAACAGGCCGACTGTGAGGCCGCCATCGCCGGCAGGCCAGCTCCCACAAGGATTGAGTATTTCTGACAAAACTAGGTCGGCTGTCAGGCCGCCATCGCCAGCAGGCTGGCTCCCACAAGGATTGAGTATTTCTGCCAGAAACAGGTCGGCTGTCAGGCCGCCATCGCCAGCAGGCCGGCTCCCCCAAGGAGTAGTATTCCTGCCAGAAACAGGTCGGCTGTCAGGCCGCCATCACCAGCAGGCTGGCTCCCTGAAGCCCCAGATCAAAAGATCGCAGCCTGCGGCAGCTCCTACACTGGCCGAGTGTCAGCTCGCCGAAAGCTTTTGATCTGAGGGCCCGTCGGCAGGCTGAGTGGAGGGATTTATCCGGGGGTGGGAGCGCAGCGACCGTTTGGCGCAGCCAAACACAGCGAGAGGAGGTGCAGCGAAGCAAACCGTAGGCGCTGCCCCCCGGATGAATCCCGCAGCGAAGGAACCCGAGCCCAGGCGAGGGCCGAACGTCAGGGTAAAGCCTTTTGGGTTACCTTTTCGGCGTTTGGAAAAGGTGACCCGCCGTAAGGGCGGAACCATAGGAGGCCGTTACCGCAGCAACGGATATACACCCCAAACCCCCTAAAACCCTAAGCCATATCCGGATCCCGAGCAGCCCGCAAAGAATTACTCTCCAACTCATACCGCAACTCATCCACCAGCGCCGCCACCGACTCCGGCGTACGCAACGCATCAAGCTTCAACCCGCTGATCACCAGATCCACCTGCCCCGAATCCGGGTGATACAACTTCACTGTCAGCGAATGATCCCCATCCACTGAACACTCGCACGCCAATGGCGAAAAACTCTGTTCGAGGCTGGCGCGCAACTGCGCAAGATTCATCATGGAGCCTGTTCCTTTAGCTGTTTCGAAGGGAGACGATCCCAAGCCGACAGGCTCGTATCGCACCCCAACAGACTAAGAACTGCCCCACCGCACCAGAACCTGCATTTGCACCGCATCAATTAGTGCATTTGCACCTAACGCTGGCCCTTCGTGCCGCGCTCGCCAGAAAACAGCCCGCGCTCCCGCGCCCAGACAATCGCCTCGCTGCGACTGTGCACATCGAGCTTGGAATACACCGTCGCCACATGATTGCGCACCGTATTCGGCGCCAGCTTCAGGCGTGCGGCGATCTCCTTGTCAGCCAGCCCTTCGCAGATCAGTCCCAGCACATCGCGCTCGCGCGCCGTCAGGTCAGTGAACGACACGCTCGGCAGTTGCGGCGAGTTGACCTTCTTCACGTTGGCCAGTTTTTCGATCAGCGTCCGGCTGAACCACGAAGCATCCTTCATCACCTCTTCAATCGCCGCCACCAGCTCCAGCTCGGTGCGCTTGCGTTCAGTGATGTCCATCAGCACCAGCAAATAGCACGGCGTGTCCTGGATATTCACGGTGTCGGCAGACACCGCGCACTCCAGCAGATCCGCATCCTTCTTGCGCACCCGGACGTCGACCCGATCAACCCGACCGCTTTTCGCCAGGGCGGTCAGCAGTCGGGCCCGCGCGCCATCGTCGTCGATGAAATGCAGTTGGGTCACGGTTTTACCGACGACATCGTCACTCTCGTACGCCAGAGCGTCGAGGAACGCCTGATTGACATCGATCACCTGCTGCTCTTCGGCGGTGCAGATCAGAATCGGCACCGGGGTCAGGCGGAACGCCTTGGCAAAACGCTCTTCACTCTGACGCAGCGCCACCTCGGCCTTGTGGCGCAGCTCCATGTCGACGAAGGAAAACAACATGCAATCCTCATCATTGAGCACCAACGGCTGCCCGGCAACGATCACTTGCTTGCTGCCGCCATCGGGCAGGTGCAGTTGCGCCTGCATCTGCGGAATGGTCGCCACATCGCGCAGGCGCTGGATCGCCAGATCTCTTTGCTCGGCCTGTTCGAAAATATCGATTTCATAGGCTGAAGTGCCGATCACCTGCTCGCGGGTGTAACCGGTCATCTCCAGAAACCCCGGATTGACCTTGATGTAGCGCAAATCGCTGAGGCGGCAGATCACCGCCGGCGCCGGGTTGGCGTTGAAGGTCTTTTCGAAGCGCTGCTCGGCGTTGGCCCAATCGGTGACGTCGCTCATGATCAAGACCAGCGACTCCGGCTGCCCTTCGCGGTCGGTCAGCACCATGCTGCGCACGCTGTGCACCCAGACATGCTCGGGATCTTCCACGGCGCTCAGCTCGATCAACAGATCACTGAAGACTTCGCAACGGGCGACGCGGCTGATCGGATAGTTTTCCGGGGGGATCACGTGATTGTTGCGATAACGCAGAGTGAAACGTTTGGCGTACTCATCGGCATTTACGCCCAGCTCACCGATCCGGCTGACACCGTGCATCGCCAGCGCCGCCTCGTTGGCCCAGAGGATGCTCTGATCGAGCTCCAGCAGAATCACCCCGTCGGACAGCCCGGCGATGATCTGCTGCAGCTGGCGACGGTTGGTTTCAGTGGTCAGGACTTCCTGGCTCATTGGATCTCCACAGGGAATGCACGTGTGAAGATTACGACCGCAGGCAATCGTGATCGTGCCGAACATAAATTCCCGCACCATCACAGTCCCCCTGTGGGAGCGAGCTTGCTCGCGAATGCGGTATTTCAGTCAAATAATTCGTCGGCTGACACACCGTCTTCGCGAGCAAGCTCGCTCCCACAAGGGGGATCAAGGTTGGCCTGACATGTCCACCAGCTCGCGCAACGTATCGAGAAACAGCCTGAGCACCGGCGAAGCATCATCCGCCCGGTAAGTGGCATACAACGGCACCTCCGGCAGCGCAGGGGTCAGCTTGCGAAACACCAGCCCCGCCGGTGCCAGTTGCTCGATCGAAGCCGGCAGCAGCGCCACCCCAAACCCGGCGCGTACCAGGCTGAGCAACGTCTGCACCTCGATCACCTGCTGGCGGATCTGCGGCGTGAAACCGGCCTGAATACAGCACTGATAGAGAAAGTTGGCAAACCGCGACTGCTTCAGCTCCAGCGCGACAAACGGCTCCTGCGCCAGATCCGCCGGCGCCAGCACTTCGCGGCTGGCCAGCGGATGATCAGCCGGCATCACCACATGAATCGGCTCGTAGATCAGCAGTTCATTGCGCAACAGCGGATCGTCATAACCGACGCGGAACACGCAAGCGTCGATACGTTTTTCCTTCAGCGCCTTGACCTGCGCCGCCGGGGTCATTTCATGCAGCCGCCAGTTCACCTGCGGATAGCGCTCGCGAAACAGGTGCAGGGCCTTGGGCAGCACACCGACCATCACCGAACTGATCATGCCGATCTCCAGCTCACCGAGCTGCCCGCGCCCGGTCTGACGGGTCAGGTCCAGCGCCCGCTCAAGCTGTTCGAACACCAGCGGCGCCTGCTCCTTGAGCATCTGCCCCGCCGCTGTCAGCTCGACCCGATGGTGACTGCGCTCGAACAGCGGCGTGCCGAGTTCTTCTTCCAGCAGACGAATCTGCTGGCTCAGCGGCGGCTGGCAGATGTGCAGACGCTCGGCGGCGCGACCGAAATGCAGCTCATCGGCCAGGGCCATGAAATAGCGCAGCAGACGCAGGTCCATGGCGGTTTACCCCAGACTCAACGGCGTTGAACGCTGGCGCACGCCGGTCAGGCTGAACAGTGCGTTGGCGATCGCAGGCGCTACGGAAGGGCTACCCAGTTCGCCGACGCCACCGGGTTTGCCTGGCTCACCCTCCAGCACCACGATGTCCGTGGCGGGCATGTCCGACATGCGCGTCACGCGGTAGTCGTGGAAATTGCTCTGCACCACCCTGCCCTGTTGAATGTCGAGCCGATCAAACAACGCATGGCCGAGGCCCCACATCAGGCCGCCGTAGATCTGCTCTTCGACGCCGCCAGGTGACACCGCCAGACCGCAATCGACCACGCAGGTCAGCTTCTCGACTTTCGGCTTGCCATCGACCGTCGCGACCCGCGCCACCACCGCGATAAAACTGGTGTAACCCTGATTGGTGGCAATCCCCAACGCAGTGCCCGGCGGCAGCGGCTGGCCCCATCCGGCACGCTCGGCGACCTGTCTGAGCACCGCCACATGCCGTGGCCGCTCCTGCATGTTGGCCAGACGGAACGCCAGCGGATCGGCGCCCGCTGCGTGGGCCAGTTCGTCCATGAAGCTCTCGACGGCGAACACGTTGGGAATGAAACTCACCGATCGATACCAGCCACTGGGCACATGGCTTTCGTGCTTGACCCAGTTCAACTGCAGATGCGGCGGACGATAGGCGAAGTCCCACGCGGTGATCGCTTCGGTGGTGCTGTAATCCATGTGATCCGGGCGTTCGAAATAGCCCGGCTCCCACTGCTCCGGCGAGGCCGGTGACACCGCGTGCAGTTGCAGTGCGTTGAGTTTGCCTTGGGCATCCAGCGCGCCTTTGACCCGGTGCAGCGTCGCCGGGTGATTGAACAATGCGTGCATCTCGTCTTCGCGGCTGTTGAGTAACTTCACCGGCACGCCGGTCTGCTGCGCCAGATACGCCACTTCGAACAACCAGTATTTGGCCTCCCGCGCACCGAAGCTGCCACCGGACACCAGCTCGTTGATGGTGACCTTGCCTTTGTCGATGCCGCACACGGTTTGCGCGGCTTCCAGCGCCGAAGACGGCACCTGCACGCCGCCCCAATAAGTGATCGCCTTATCTTGCACGTGCGCGGTGATGCAGATCGGCTCGAGCGGGTTCTGCACCTTGTACGGCATGCGGTAATCGGCTTCGAGCAGTTGCGCCGCGTGCGGCCATTGCGCGTCGACATCGCCATGCGTCATGGCCGTGACGGTTTGGCTGTGCGGGTCGGAAATAGCCGCAGCCTGGGCCTTGGCCAGTTCCGCGCTGTCGAACCCGGCCAGTGGCGAGTCGCTCCATTTGATCTCCAGCACCTTGCGGCCCTGCTGCGCCGCCCAGAACGTGTCGGCCAGCACCGCCACGCCTTCCAGGTTGCCACCGAGTACATCGGGCCGCCCCGGAATCGCAAGCACCTGGCGCACGCCCGGCACCTGCAATGCCGCCGCCGAATCGACGCTGAGCACTTTCGCGCCGACTACCGGCGCGCGCTGAATCACCGCCACCAGCATCTCCGGCAACTGCACGTCGATGCTGTACTTGAAGCGCCCGCAGACCTTGGCCGCGGCATCCCGTTTGTGCCGCAGTTTGCCGATGTACTTGAACTGCGCCGGATCCTTCAGCGTGACGTTGGCCGGTGCCGGCAAATGCGCCGCCACGCCGACCAGTTCGCCGTAGCCGAGGCTGCGTTTGCTGGCCGCGTGAATGACCCGGCCTTCTTCGGTACTGCAGCTGTCGGGGCTGACTTTCCATTGCTTTGCGGCCGCCGCGATCAGCAGCGCCCGCGCCGTGGCCCCGGCCATGCGCAAGCGCTCGTATTCCAGGGAAACACTGGTGCTGCCGCCCGTAGAGAAGACTTTCCAGACCGGGTGAATGTAGGTGTCGAAAAACGGATCTTCCGGGGTGATCACCTGCACGGTCATCGGGTTCACATCCAGCTCTTCGGCCACACACGCGGCCAGCGCTGTTTGCGTGCCGGTGCCGGAATCGTGCTTGTGCACCACCAGTTTCACCGTGCCGTCGGGGAAGATCCGCACCCAGGCGTTGGGTTCGAATTCCGTGGCCGGGGCCGGCGCCTTCGGGTCGCTGGCGGCGCTGCCGAATGGCAGGTACAAGGCAATCGCCAGGCCCGAAGCGAGCGTCGCCGTTTGCTTGAGAAACACCCGCCGGGACGGTTCGAGCAAGGTGTCGTCGCGCAGGCTCATCATGCCTCCTTCGGCGCGTTCGCCGCACGTTTGATCGCTTTGTTGATTCGCGCGTAAGTGCCGCAGCGGCAGATATTGCCGCTCATCGCATTGCGGATCGAATCGTCGCTCACCGCCGCGCCGGTGTTGAGCAGCGCGGCGGCGGACATGATCTGCCCGGATTGACAGTAGCCGCATTGCGGCACATCTTCGGCGACCCAGGCCAGTTGCAGCGGATGGCTTTCGTTCGGCGACAAACCTTCGATGGTGGTGATGCTGTGGCCCGCGACGGCGGCCAGCGGCAACTGGCAGGAACGCACCGCGACGCCGTCCAGATGCACGGTGCAGGCACCACACAGGCCCATGCCGCAGCCGAATTTGGTGCCGGTGAGTTTCAGTTGGTCACGCAGTACCCATAACAAGGGCATGGAGGGGGACGCTTCATCCAGCTCGCGTCGTTCGCCGTTAACCGTGAATGCGATCATTGTCAGGCTCCAAAAGAGCGGCCCGTCTTTGTGCGGGCCTGGTCACCGATTATTGGAACCCCGGGCAAATCGCGGCCAGCGACGATTTCTGCCAACCGCTGTTAGCAGGACTAACAACATGTACAAGCGATACCCGTCAGTGCAGTCCATGAGTGCGTTCATCCACGCGGCGCGCAGTGGCAGTTTTTCCAGCGCGGCGCGCAAACTTGATCTGACTCATAGCGCGATCAGCCAGCAGATTCGCGCACTGGAAGATTTCATCGGTCAGCCGTTGTTTGTGCGTGAAGGCGGCGGCAGCAACCTCACCGACGCCGGGCAGCTGTTTGCCAGCGTGCTGTCGGACGGTCTGGCGCAGATCGACCGCGCACTGTCCTCGGTGAAAAACCGCAGCGTGGCGCAGCGCCTGACTCTGGATGTGGACAGCGAGCTGGCGCAGAGCTGGCTCAATCCGCGCCTGCCGGAGTTGCTCGACGGACTGCCGGATTACGAGGTGACGCTGCTGTCGATGCCGCGCAGTGATCGCAGCACGTTCGAGCGGGTCGATCTGGCGTTGCGTTACGGCTATGGCGATTGGGATGACTGCGAGATGACGCAGATCTGTGGCGATCGGGTGTTGGCGGTGGCTTCACCGGCGTTGCTTGAGCGTTATGGTTTGCAGTTGCCGCTGAGCCCGGCGCAGATTCTTGAACTGCCGCTGTTGGGCTATACGCGGCGCTCGTGGATTCCGTGGCTGGACGCAGCCGGAATGCCGCCCGAGGAGCCACCGGCGCGGGTGGTTTTCGATAATGCGGCGAACCTGATTGCGGCTGCCGAAGCGGGTGTCGGTGCCGGGCTGGTGCGTGGATTGCTGGCTGCCGATGCGTTGCGCAATGGGCGGCTGGTGGCGCTGAACGAGGCGCAGATTGCCGCGCATTACAACCTCTACGCCGTGTGGCCGCACGGGCAGGCGGAGCGGGTGGCGCCGGTGGTTGAGGTGATCAGGCAGTTGGCTGCGCGTACACAGTCCTGACGCCATCGCTGGCAAGCCAGCTCCCACAGGTTTTTGTGATGTGACACAGATCGGATCAACACTTCGATCACTGTGGGAGCTGGCTTGCCAGCGATGGCGTCGGCACATTCACCCTAAAACCAAAACCATATCGCCCAAGTATCACCACCGCGCCCAATTAATATTGTACGAACCCTCCCCCGCCTTCCAATACTCGCCCTCAGCAACCACCCACCCGGGCCGGATGCGAACAGGCGAGGGAATGCGCGAGTGCTGCGCATAGAAATGGCCGATAGCCCGGGCCGTGGATGCCGAGAGCCGCAAGGCTCCCTTCCCCGCTATCAGGAGATCGACTTCAATGATCATCGATATCAGCTGCTATCCCACGGATCTCGTGGACCTCGCCTGGAGGCATGACGGTGACCCGTTCACCGGCGAGCGTCTGCTGGAGATGATGGATGGCCCGTACATGGTCAACGGCAAACCTCGCCGTATCGACAAAGCCTTCATCCAGCCGCCGCAGGGCAACACCATCTACACCTGGACCGACGGCGAACTCTCGGGCCGTGAATCCATCGACGCCTACATGGCCTACACCCTGAAAATGGTCCAGACCTACCCCGATCGTTTCATCGGCTGCTTCGTCTACAACCCGCGCTGCGGCGTGGAGAACGGCGTCGAGGCGATCGAGCGCTACGTCAAGCAACACGGTTTCAAGATGGTGCAGATGCAGGCAAACATGCACGCCTACCGGCCTGACCGGGCGCTGGACTGGGTGCGCCCGTGCTTCGAGAAATGCGCCGAGCTGGGCATTCCGGTCAAGCTGCACACCGGCGACGGGCCGTACAGCATCCCCTCGGAATGGGTGCCGATGATCAAGGAATTCCCCAACGTGAATTTCATCATGGCCCACTTCGGCGTGCAGACCGGCGGCGTCTACGTGTTCGAACCGATGCAATGGGCGATGGAGCTGCCCAACGTCTATTGCGAATCGGGCTGGTGCCTGCAATCGCGGATCGTCGAGTTCGCCAAGGTCTTGCCGACGCACAAGATCCTGTTCGGCACCGACACCCCGCCGAACGAACCGGGCATGTGGCTGCGCCTGCTCGAAGTGCTCTGCCACGAACCGCCGCAGGGCCTGAACCTCGACGAGGACACCCTCGAAGAATATCTGGGCAACAACACCGCGCGGATGATCGGCCTCGAACCGACCCCGCCGCCGCGTTCCGTTTCCGAAGCAGAGGCGCAGCTCAAGCGCCCCGTCACCACGCAACTGGCCAGGAGCTGAACCGATGATCATCGACACCCATCTGCATCCCACCAATCTGGTCGATGAGGCCTGGCGCCACACCGGCGAACCGTTCACCGGCGAGCGCATGCTCAAACTGATGGACGGCCCGTACATGATCAACGGCAAACCGCGCCGCATCGACATGGGTTTCATCCAGCCACCACCGGGCAACACCGGTTATCGCGACGGCAACCGCCGTGGCCGCGAGGGCGTGCGTGACTACATGTCGTACGTTGCCGAACTGTGCGTGAAGTACCCGGATCGCTTCATCGGCAACTTCAACTTCAACCCGCGCTGGGGACCGGAAAACGGTGCGGCGGAGCTGGAATTCCACATCAAGGAATACGGCTTCAAGATGCTCAAGCTGCACGCCAACATGCACGGCTATCGTCCGGATCGGGCGCTGGACTGGTTACGCCCGGCGATGAAGGTCTGCGCAAAGTACAACATCGTGGTGCTGATCCACACCGGCGATGGCCCGTACACCATTCCGACGATGTTCTACCCGATCATCCGTGAGTTCCCGATGGTCAATTTCATCATCGGCCACTTCGGCATCCAGACCGGCGGCAACTACTCGTTCGAGGCGTTCTGGATGGCGATGGACACGCCGAACGTGTACTGCGAATCCGGCTGGTGCTTCCAGTCGCGGATCGTCGAATTCGCCAAGGAACTGCCGCGCAACAAGATCGTGTTCGGCACCGACTCGCCGCCGAACGAACCGGGCATGTGGCTGCGCGAGCTGGAGGTGTTGTGCTCACCGGCACCGCAGGGCCTGGGCATCGATGAGGATCATCTCGAAGACTACCTGGGCAACAACATCGCCCGGTTGTGCGGGATCGAGCCGACGCCACCGCCAAAGGATCTGGTTGAGGCCGACATACGCCTGACCACCACTTATCTCTGATACCGCTGTTCGCTGAAGCCATGCTGAATCCTTGTGGCGAGGGAGCTTGCTCCCGCTGGGTGGCGAAGCCGCCCCCAAAGAACAAGGCCTGCTGCGCAGTCCAGCGGGAGCAAGCTCCCTCGCCACAGGGATCTGCTCAGCACCTTAGTGAACAGTAGAGGCAACACAGCGACTTTACAGGCACGAAGATGACCCGGCGTTCCCTCGACCGGCAGGCCAACGGCTGCTCGATCGAACGCCCTCTCACCCCTGCGTGCCTGCTTTTTACGAGGTGAAACCATGACCCGTTCGACGCTCGGCGATTCTCAGGACTTTCACGCGTTCATCGATGCCTATCGCCGTGAATACCCGGACGATGTGCTGACCATCACCCAACCCGTTTCTGCCGATCAGGACATCACCGCCCTGGTCGATGCCCTCGCCGCACAGGGCCGCGATCCGCTGCTGATCTGCGAACACGTCGGCGGCCTCAAGGTGCCGGTGGCGACCAATCTGTTCGCCTCCCGCACCCGCATCGCCCGGTTGTTCGGCGTAACGCCTGCACAACTGCACGAAACCTTCCAGCGCCGCGCCAACCAGCCCATCGCCCCGCGCTACGTGGAAAGCGGTCCGGTGCTCGATGAAGTGTTCGAAGGCGAAGCCGTGGATCTGGCGCTGCTGCCGATGCTCAAGCATTTCGACAGCGACCGCGGCCCGTACATCACCAACGCGATCATCATCGCCGAGCACCCGCAGACCGGCATCGCCAACATGAGCTACCACCGCTCGATGCGCCACGCCCGCCAGTCCCTGGCGACCAGCCTGCACTCGCGTGGACACCTGTGGCGGATGCTGCAGACCGCCCGCGAGCGCGGCGAAGAATTGCGCGTTGCAATGGTGGTCGGCGCGCATCCGTTGTTCATGCTCGCCGCTGCCGCACGCCTGCCCTACGGCAGCGATGAACGCGCCGTCGCCGGGGGCCTGTTCGGCGCGCCGCTGGAGCTGGTGAAAACCCCGCGCTACGGCATCGGAGTACCGGCTTACGCCGAATTTGTCCTGGAAGGCGCCATCGACCCGACGGCCTACGCCGAGGAAGGCCCGTTCGGTGAGTTCAGCGGTTATTCCTCGGATCGCTCGACCAACAACGTGCTGCGCGTCGACACTCTGCTGCGGCGCAAGGACGCCTGGCTGGTGGACGTGATGGGCGGCCGCTACGCCGAACACCTGACCCTCGCCCGGCTGCCCCGCGAAGCGGAGATGAGCGAGAAGCTCAAGGCGCGTTTCCCCGCTGTCACCGCCGTGCATTACCCGAATTCCGGCACGCACTTTCATTGCTACGTGGCACTGGATCAGAGCCGCGACGGCGAGGCACGGCAAATCATGCTGGCCCTGCTCGGCTGGGATCCGTACCTGAAAAACGTGATCGCGGTGGACAGCGATATCGACATCACTGACGACAGTCAGGTGTTGTGGGCGCTGGCCACGCACTTCCAGCCGCATCTGGATATTTTCGTGATCGATGGCTTGCCCGGCAGTCCGCTGGATCCGTCGTCTTCGGTCAACGGCACCACTTCGCGCATGGGCCTTGATGCCACACGCGGTTCAGGCTTCGACGGTATCAAGGCGCAGCTGGATCAGGATGTGCTCGAACGTGCGCGGGTGTTGCTCAAAGGCCTGGCATCGTGAGCCGTCAGCGGATGGTAGTGGGCATCAGCGGCGCGTCCGGCTTCATCTACGGCGTGCGCCTGCTGCAATTGCTCGCCGAACTGGACATTGAAAGCCACCTGATCATCAGCCGCGCCGCGCTGCTGACCATGGCCCACGAGACCGACTACAAACTGGCTGATGTCACTGCACTCGCCAGCCACTACCACCGCGCCGATGACGTCGCCGCCGGGATCGCCAGTGGCTCGTTCCGTTGCCTGGGCATGGTGGTCGCGCCGTGTTCGATGCGCACCCTGGCGGAGATCGCCACCGGCACGTCTTCCGGGCTGATCGGCCGCGCCGCCGACGTCACCCTCAAGGAACGCCGCACCCTGGTGCTGATGGCCCGCGAAACCCCGCTGACCCTCGCCCACCTGCGCAACATGACTGCCGTCACCGAGATGGGCGGGATCATCGCCCCGCCGGTGCCGGCGTTTTACGCGCGGCCCGAGAGTCTTGGGCAAATGGTCGATCACAGCCTTGGCCGGGTACTCGACCTGTTCGGCCTGGATGCCGGCGTTGCCTGCCGATGGCAAGAACCCCCCCGGCCCCTGTGGGAGCTGGCTTGCCAGCGATAGCAACAGGTCAGCCGGCATCACTGGTGAATGACACACCGCCATCGCTGGCAAGCCAGCTCCCACAGTTGATCGCACTCCGACAAAAAACACAGGTAAGGAGCTCCAGATGAACACCCCCTTCAACGCCCCAACCCCCAACACCAAAATCCCCGTGACCATCCTCACCGGCTTCCTCGGTGCCGGCAAAACCACCCTGCTCAACTACATCCTCAAGGAAAACCACGGCCGCAAGATCGCCGTGATCGAAAACGAGTTCGGCGAGGTCGGTATCGACGGCGATCTGGTGCTCAGCTCCGAGACCGAAGAAATCTACGAAATGGTCAATGGCTGCGTGTGCTGCACCGCCGAGGTGCGCGAGGATCTGGTGCGCATCGTCCGCGAACTGGTGGCGCGCCCGGTGCGCCTCGATCACATCCTGATCGAGACCAGCGGTCTGGCCGATCCATATCCGGTGGCACAGAGCTTTTTCATCAATGACCCGATTGCCGAGGAAGTCGAACTCGACGCGATCGTGACCATGGTCGACGCCAAGCACATCGCCCAGCACCTGGAAGATCTGCAACTGGATGGCGTCGACAATCAGGCGGTGGATCAGATCGTCTGCGCCGACCGCATCGTCATCAACAAGGTCGATCTGGTCAGCAGCGACGAGGTGGAAATCCTGCGCGGCAAGATCCGTGGTTTGAACGCCACCGCAGATCTGGTGACCTCCACCCATGCACAGATCGATCTGACGAAAATCCTCGGCATCGGCGCGTTCGAGTGCACGCAGAAGCTCATGGAAATCGGCGCCGAGCCTGAGCATCACGAGCATGACCACCAGCATGAATCGGATGACCACGAACACGACCCGAGCGTGTCATCGGTGGGCATCGCCGTGGACGGCGCCGTCAACCTGATGGCGTTCCACCGCTGGATCAGCGAGCTGCGCTCGTCCCAGGCCGACAACCTCTATCGCATGAAAGGCGTGCTCGCCGTCGCCAACGAAGACCAGCGCTACGTGCTGCAGGGCGTGCACAGCCTGGTGGAATTCCGCGCCTCGACCGCCTGGGGCACGGAGCCCCGTTCGAGCAAGATCGTGTTCATCGGCCGCGACCTGGACCGCGCGGCGCTGAACCAGGGCTTTGCCGCCTGCCTGGCAGGCTGAGCAAGGCACCGGAGCCGGTGGATGGCGGCTTCGCAGCACGAATGACTGAAACCACTCAATTGACGGTGACACCGAACCTGTGGCGAGGGAGCTTGCTCCCGCTGGGTCGCGAAGCGGCCCCTGAACAGCATGGGCCTGCTGCGCAGTCCAGCGGGAGCAAGCTCCCTCGCCACAGGTGTCATCACGACGCCAATCAATTGATCGGCATCAGACGAATACCCCTCTCTACCGCATAAAAACAGCCAGAGGTGATTCCCCATGTCGTCAGCCACTCCTTCCTCCACCGTGCACCCTGTCGACCGGATTCTGCCGGTACGACAGATGCTCACCCTCGGCCTGCAACACATGGCCGTCTCGTACATCGGCGCCATCGCCGTGCCGTTGATTGTTGCCAGCGCGCTGAAAATGTCCCACGCCGACACCGTGGTGCTGATCAGCACCACGCTGTTCTGCTCCGGCATCGCCACCCTGTTGCAGACCGTCGGCTTCTGGAAATTCGGCGTGCGTCTGCCGATCCTGCAAGGCGTGGCATTCAGCAGCGTCGGCCCGGTGATCGCCATCGGCAGCAACCCCGACGTGGGCTTCGCCGGAGTTTGCGGCGCGGTGATCGGCGCCGGGATTTTCACCCTGCTGATGGCGCCGTTCGTGGGCCGATTGCGGCGGTTTTTCCCGCCGGTGGTCACCGGCTGCATCGTCACGGTGATCGGCTTGCAGCTGTTCCCGATCGCCTATGAATGGGTCGGTGGCGGACGCAACGCGAGCAACTTCGGCGCCCCGGCATTTCTCGCGGTGGCGGTGGTGGTGCTGCTGACCATTCTGCTGGTCAATCGTTATGGCAGCCCGCTGCTGCGCAACATGGCGGTGCTGGTGGGGATGCTGGTCGGCGCCGGTCTGGCCTACGGTCTGGGCATGGGCAATTTCCACAGCGTCGAAGACGCGCCGTGGCTGACCGTGCCCTACCCGTTTTACTTCGGCCTGCCGACCTTCAGCCTGATCCCCATCGCGACCATGGTGGTGGTGATGATCGTGCAGATGGTCGAATCGATGGGGTTGTTCGTGGCCATCGGCGACATCGTCGACAAACCGGTGGAAGACAAGCAGGTGATCAACGGCCTGCGCGCCAATGGCCTGGCCAGCACCATCGCCGGGATGTTCGCGGCATTCCCGTTCATCGCCTTCATGGAAAACGTCGGCCTGGTGATCCTGACCGGTGTGCGCAGCCGCTGGGTGGTCGCCGTCAGTGGCCTGCTGATGTGCTCGATTGCGCTGGTGCCCAAGGCCGGGGCGATCATCGCGTCGATGCCGACGGCCGCGTTGGGCGGTGCCGGTATTGCGATGTTCGGTGTGGTCGCGGCGGCGGGCATCCAGACCCTGGCCAAGGTCGATTACGAACGCAATCGCTTCAACGTGCTGATCGTCGGTTTCACCATCGCCGCTGCGCTGGTGCCGGTGCTCGCCCCTTCCCTGTTTAAACAAATGCCCGAGTGGTCACAGCCGTTCCTGCACAGCAGCGTGGTCATCGCCTGCCTGGTGTCGGTGCTGCTCAACGCGGCGCTCAACGGCGTCAGCGTGCCAGACACCACAGCCGGCAAATCCGCCTCGCACATTCTCTGACTGGAGCCTGCCCATGACTCAACTTCAAAACATCCTGATCAAAAACCCCGTGGCGGTGATGACCGGCCTGCGCGGCCCGCGTGCCCGCGCCGGGGCGGCGGACATTCGCGTGGTCAACGGACGCATCGCCGAAATCGCCGCTAACCTTGAGCCGCAACCCGGCGAGCGGGTGATCGATGCGCGCAACTGCGTGGTCTATCCGGGCTGGATCAACACCCACCATCACCTGTTCCAGAACCTGCTCAAAGCCGTGCCCGAAGGCTTGAATCAGGATCTTCAGGGCTGGCTGGCGAGCGTGCCCTACCCGCGTCTGAATCGCTTCACCCCGCAACTGGCGCGGATCGCCGCCCGCCTGGGCATGGTCGAATTGCTGCTGTCCGGGGTGACGACGTGCGCCGATCACCACTACCTCTACCACGCCCACGGCAGCACCGAGACCGGGGATCTGCTGTTCGATCTGGCCGATGAGTTCGGTCTGCGTTTCGTGCTCTGTCGCGGTGGCGCGCTGGAATCGGCCAGTGCGCATCCGGGCTTCTCGAAAACCGCGCTGCAACCGGAAAGCCTCGAGCAAATGGTCGGCGACATTGAGCGACTGAAATCGCTGTATCACCAGGACACCCCGGACGCCCTGCGCCGGGTCGTCGTCGCGCCCACCACGCCGACCTTTTCGCTGCCGCCGACCCTGCTGCGCGAACTGGCGCACACCGCCCGCGGCCTCGGTTTGCGTCTGCACACGCACCTGTCGGAAACGCAGAACTACGTGAATTTCTGCCGCGAGAAATACAACTGCCTGCCGGTGGAGTTCGTCGCCGAACACGAATGGCTCGGCCCCGACGTCTGGTTCGCCCACGCCGTGCACCTGCAACCCGGCGAAATCCGCATGCTCGCCCAGACCGGCACCGGCATCTCGCACTGCCCGGTGAGCAACGCTCGCCTCGGCAGCGGCGTCGCGCCAGTGCCGCAAATGTATGAAGCCGGCGTGCCGATTTCCCTCGGCGTCGACGGCGTGGCGTCCAACGAATCCGGGAGCATGGTCGGCGAAGCCAACACCGCATGGCTGATCCACCGCGCCGAACAAGGCGCCTCGGCGACCACCGCCGAAGACGTGATCCACTGGGGCACGGCGGGTGGTGCACAGGTGTTGGGGTTGGGCGCGGTAGGAACGCTGGAAGTCGGCCAAGCGGCGGATCTGGTGATCTACAGCCTTGATCATCCACGGTTCTTCGGTTTCCACGATCGCGCAGTTGCCCCGGTGGTCGCGGGGGAACCGATCACGGTGAAATACAGCCTGGTGGGCGGCCGGATCGTGGTCGACAACGGCGTGATTCCGGGGCTGGATATCGAACGGATGCGCGCCGAAGCGTGGGAAGGAGTGCAGGCGATGATGAATATCGACGATTGACCGCGGATCCGCATGCAATGCAAAACCCTGTGGGAGCTGGCTTGCCAGCGATGGCGGACGTTCAGTGAATGCAGCGGTGACTGATCCACCGCTATCGCTGGCAAGCCAGCTCCCACAAAAGAGTGCTGCATTCGCGACTTCCGGGTTTCTCGACTAAGGTTACCCCCTCATCGGATTGAGCCCCTGCCAGCTTCACCGGGCTCTTGATCAAGGAGAGACTGATGACGTCGCGTCGCAACATCGAACAGACTTATCGCACCTGGTCCAGCCCGATTTTGCTGGAGCTGAAAAAGCGCGAACACCAAATGGCGCCGGTCGAGCGTCAGGCGCTGGAGAATGTTTTGGTCGAACGGCGGTTGCTGGATGTGGGCAACCCCAACGGCCCTGACAGACGCCAGGGCATTGCGGGCAAAAATGACCGACCCGGTTGAGCACCGCGTCAGAGCAGGAGGTTAAGCCCCAACTGCAGCAGTTCCTTGCGCAGCATCGACGGTTTCACAAGCGCCATGCCCGCCTGCCATCGCAGCGGCAACAACCGATCCAGCTTCTGCTGGCTGAGCAGCGGCTCAGCCAGCAAACAACTCTTGCCGTCACGGATGCTGATGACGTTCAGCAACCAGTCATCGCCCTGCCCGGCCATCCAGCGGCTGATCTCGACATGCCGTTTTCCAATCAGGGCATCGGCATCCCATACGGTCATCTGGGCGAAAACCTGCGGCAGGTTGCTGTCCGGGTTGAATCGCTTCAGATCCGCCGCTAACGCTGCCTGCAGGTCTGCTTCGATGGCGGCCTGACATTCGAGGAAATACTGCTCGGGCCAATTCGCCGGCAGATTCGCCCGCGGCGCCAATATTTCATAAGCCTCGATATCCAGTTCGGTGGTCATCTGCCCGCTGAAGTTGAGTGTGTTGTCGAGGATTGCCGTGGCCAGTAATGCCGCGCTGTGCACGCTGATTCGCGGTAGCAGGCCGGCGCTTTGCCAGCGCTGAAAAACCAGCGTCGCCGCTGCGCCGATCGGGCGGATATCGGCGGCGCAACCCAGTCGCTCAGCCCAGTACCGTTCAGAACCGGGATGATGGTCGATGACCTCCACCACTTGGTCGAGCACCACCAGCGGGTCAAGGTGCTGATAGTCGGACACATCGACCAGCACGAATTCGTCGTTTGCTTGTGGAGAGTAGCGGTGAAACTCGGCACCCCAGCTCAGAACGGTCGGCGACACGCTGCCGTTGGGTCTGGCACTGCTGACAGCACGGGCGGAAATGCCTTGCAGGTTGAGCAACTCTGCGTAAGCGATACAGCAGGCGTAGGCGTCGATGTCCAGATAGGACGCGCCGGAGGTGATGATTTTCATGGGGCGCAAACGTCGCACATTTCCATGACATTGGGGTGACATAAAAAGATCGCAGCCTTCGGCAGCTCCTACAGGTTGAATGCAATCCAACTGTAGGAGCTGCCGCAGGCTCGGGCCGCGATCGGACGATCTTTTGATCTTCAGGCCGCGGCTTTACCGGCGGCCACCATCGCCGAAGCCGCGAGCATCGCCCGCAACAACACCGCACACCCGGCCGCCAGATCATCCGGCGCGGCGTTTTCGATTTCGTTGTGGCTGATCCCGCCCTCGCACGGTACGAAGATCATTCCCGCCGGGCCGAGTTCGGCGAGGAAGATGGCGTCGTGGCCGGCGCCGCTGACGATGTCCATGTGCGACAGGCCGAGGCCTTGCGCCGCGCCGCGTACCGCCTCGACGCAGCCCTTTTCAAAGTACAGCGGCGGAAAGTCTGCGGTCGGGGTCAGTTCATAGGTCAACCCGTGCTCTTCGCAAGTGGCGTCGATGACTTGCTTGACCTCGGCGATCATCGAATCGAGGCGCTCTGGTTGCAGATGGCGGAAGTCGAGGGTCATGCGCACTTCGCCGGGGATGACGTTGCGCGAGCCGGGGTAGGCTTGTAGGCAACCGACGGTGCCGCAGGCGTGGGGTTGATGGCCGAGGGCGGCGCGGTTGACCGCGCCAACGATGACCGAGGCGCCGACCAGGGCGTCCTTGCGCAGGTGCATCGGCGTCGGGCCGGCGTGGGCTTCGACGCCGCGCAACTTCAGGTCGAACCACTTCTGCCCGAGCGCGCCGAGCACCACGCCGATGATTTTCTGCTCGTCTTCGAGGATCGGGCCTTGCTCGATGTGTGCTTCGAAATAGGCACCGACCTTATGCCCGCTGACTTTGCGTGACCCGGCGTAACCAATGGCATTCAGGGCTTCGCCAACGCTGACGCCGTCGGCATCGACTTTAGCCAGGGTTTCTTCGAGGGTGAATTTTTCCGCGAACACCCCGGAACCCATCATGCACGGGGCGAAGCGCGAGCCTTCTTCGTTGGTCCAGACCACCACTTCCAGTGGCGCTTCGGTTTCCACGCCGAGGTCATTGAGGGTGCGCAGCACTTCCACCCCGGCGAGCACGCCGAAGCAGCCGTCGAACTTGCCGCCGGTGGGCTGGGTGTCGATGTGGCTACCGGTCATCACCGGTGGCAGGTTCGGATTGCGCCCCGGGCGACGGGCGAAGATATTGCCGACTTCATCCACCGTGACGCTGCACCCGGCGTCCTTGCACCACTGCACGAACAGGTCACGGGCCTGACGGTCGAGGTCGGTCAGGGCCAGGCGACAGACCCCGCCCTTGACCGTGGCGCCGAGCTTGGCCAGTTCCATGAGCGAGGCCCAGAGGCGGTCGCGGTTGATGTGCTGATGGGTGGATTGCAGAACGTCTACGGCTGCGTTCATGTTGATCTCCTCAGGCAGTTCTTATGGTAATTCTGTGGTGTTTTCCAGGCCGCCATCGCTGGCAAGCCAGCTCCCACAGGATTTGAGTGAACTCATGGTTTGTGTACGACTTGATCCTTGTGGGAGCTGGCTTGCCAGCGATGAGGCCCTCATTCACACCGCTGTTTTCACGACCGACGGATTAGCCCGCATCACGCACAACCCGTAATAAATCACCCCGCCCAGCGCCGAACCGGTAAACCAGCCATAGCTGTAAAACCAGCTGAACGCATCGCTACCCAGCGACAGCAGGGTCAGCACCACCGGCACGCCAAACGCGGTAAACCCGGCCCAGTTCCACGCCGGATAGACGTCGTCGCGGTACAGCCCGGCCAGGTCCAGTTGCTGCTTCTTGATCAGGAAATAGTCCACCACCATGATCCCGGCGATCGGCCCCAGCAGGCTCGAATAGCCCAGCAGCCAGTTGGAATACACGGTTTCCAGGCTGACATCGGAGACGATCAGCCCGAGCTTTTTCAGCAGCTCGTGGGCCATCAACGCCAGCCCGACGAAGCCGGTGAGCAACACCGCTTTGGTGCGGTTGATCACCTTGGGCGCGATGTTCTGAAAGTCGTTGGTCGGAGAGACAATGTTCGCCGCGGTGTTGGTCGACAGCGTGGCGATGATGATCAGTGCCATGGCTACCGCGACCCACAGCGGACTCTGGATATGGCCGATCAGGCTGACCGGATCCGACACGGTCACGCCAACCAGTTTCACCGAAGCGGCGGTCATTACCACCCCCAGCGAAGCGAACAGAAACATGGTCAGCGGCAGGCCGAAAATTTGCCCGAGGATCTGGTCTTTCTGGCTCTTGGCGTAGCGGCTGAAATCGGGAATGTTCAGCGACAGCGTGGCCCAGAAGCCGACCATCGCCGTCAGCCCGGCGGCAAAGTAACTGACCACGCTCGCGCCTTCCGGTCGTTTCGGTGGAATCGCCAGCAGCTCGGTCATCGACACATTGGGCATCGCCCACACCAGCAAGCCAATACCCACCGCCACCAGCAACGGCGCGGACAGGGTTTCCAGCCACTTGATCGACTCGGCGCCACGGATCACCACCCACAGGTTCAGCGACCAGAAGATCATGAAACCGATCACCTCCCCCGTGCCGCCAAGGGATTTCCAGCCCTCGAAGATCGAGCCGAGAAACAGGTGAATCGCCAATCCGCCAAACATCGTTTGAATCCCGAACCAGCCGCACGCCACCAGTGCGCGGATCAAGCACGGCACGTTGGAACCAAGCACGCCGAATGACGAGCGCAGCAGCACCGGGAACGGAATGCCGTACTTGGTGCCGGGGAAAGCGTTGAGGGTCAACGGGATCAACACGATGACGTTAGCCAGCAGAATCGCCATCAGCGCTTCACCGACGGTCAGGCCGAAATACGCAGTGAGCACGCCGCCGAGGGTGTACGTCGGCACGCACACCGACATGCCGACCCAGAGCGCGGTGATGTGCCATTTGTTCCAGGTTCGTTCGCGCACCTTGGTCGGTGCCATGTCGTGGTTGTAACGGGGACTGTCGAGGACGTCGCTGCCGGCTTCGAGTTCGAACAAGCCGTCGCGCTCGGTCACTTGCGATCTGTTCTGTTGCATGGCTGCTCCACGGTTATTTTGATTATTTTTGCTCATCGGTTGAGTGGGCGGACGCGCCGCACACCGGGCGATGGCCGGAGTACTTGCATGTGGACACGCACTTCACGAACCGGCCTGGCTTGTCAGCGCCAGCACTCAATAAACGTGCCGACTGTTGTGCCGAGTTTCCCGACCTGTCCGTATAGCGCTTTCAACTGTTTGATGTTTAAACGCTTTTATTCAAATTATTGAAGCATGTTGCTTACTTGTTTCATCTCTCGCCCAAAACACCAAGCCAAGTTACTCGAACAGCCAGGTTCAAAGTGGTGCACGGTTATTTCCAGCAAAGCGTCTGGGCCGCGACTTCTTAGCGTTCAAGCAGCTGATTTGCCATGACAAATCTCGCTCAAATCTGGTTCCTGTCAAGTGCGTCAAAATGGTGAAAGCTCTCACCATTTTGGTGATTTATAATTTTAATCTTTATATTTCAGTGCCTTATGTAGGTTATAAGCTTATAAAAAATAATCTTGCTCATTCGACTAACACCAGCTAGTTTTTATTCCTGACAGCGCTGGCAGGAATATATCTTCCAGCATCGACGCTTTATAAAACATATAGAACCGGTATAAGCCGGTCATGCCTGCGAGGTAGCTGCAATGTCTCTGTTGATCCGTGGCGCCACCGTTGTTACCCATGATGAAAGTTATCGCGCCGACGTCTATTGCGCCGACGGCGTGATCAAAGCCATTGGTCAGAACCTGGATGTTCCCGCCGGTGCCGAAGTGCTCGACGGCAGCGGCCAATACCTGATGCCCGGCGGCATCGATCCGCACACCCACATGCAACTACCGTTCATGGGCACCGTGGCCAGTGAAGACTTCTACAGCGGCACCGCCGCAGGTCTGGCCGGCGGCACTACCTCGATCATCGACTTCGTGATTCCCAATCCGCAACAGTCGTTGATGGAAGCGTTTCACCAGTGGCGCGGCTGGGCCGAGAAGTCGGCATCGGACTATGGCTTTCACGTCGCGATCACCTGGTGGAGCGAGCAGGTGCGCGAGGAAATGGCCGAGCTGGTCAGCCATCACGGGATCAACAGCTTCAAGCATTTCATGGCCTACAAGAACGCGATCATGGCCGCCGACGACACGCTGGTGGCAAGCTTCGAGCGCTGCCTGGAGCTCGGCGCCGTGCCGACCGTGCACGCGGAAAACGGCGAACTGGTCTATCACCTGCAACGCAAGTTGATGGCCCAGGGCATCACCGGGCCGGAAGCGCACCCGCTGTCGCGGCCATCGCAAGTGGAAGGCGAAGCGGCGAGCCGGGCCATTCGCATTGCCGAGACCATCGGCACACCGCTGTACCTGGTGCATGTTTCGACCAAGGAAGCGCTGGACGAAATCACCTACGCCCGCAGCAAGGGTCAACCGGTTTACGGCGAGGTGCTCGCCGGACATCTGCTGCTCGACGATAGCGTCTACCAACACCCGGACTGGCAAACCGCCGCCGGTTACGTGATGAGCCCGCCGTTTCGCCCGCGCGGGCATCAGGAAGCGCTGTGGCATGGCCTGCAAAGCGGCAATCTGCACACCACCGCCACTGACCACTGCTGCTTCTGCGCCGAGCAAAAAGCCGCCGGGCGCGACGATTTCAGCAAGATCCCCAACGGCACCGCCGGCATCGAAGACCGCATGGCGGTGCTGTGGGATGAAGGGGTCAACAGCGGACGTTTGTCGATGCAGGATTTCGTTGCCCTCACTTCCACCCACACCGCGAAAATCTTCAACCTCTATCCGCGCAAAGGCGCGATCCGCGTCGGCGCCGATGCCGATCTGGTGCTGTGGGACCCGCAAGGCACCCGCACCATTTCCGCCAAGACCCACCATCAGCAGGTGGACTTCAACATCTTCGAAGGCAAGACCGTGCGCGGCGTGCCGAGCCATACCGTCAGCCAGGGCAAAGTGGTCTGGGCCGACGGTGACCTGCGCGCCGAGCGCGGGGCCGGGCGCTATATCGAACGGCCGGCGTATCCGGCGGTGTTTGATTTGCTGAGCAAGCGGGCTGAGATGCACAAGCCCACAGCGGTTAAACGCTGATCCGATTCCCTGTGGCGAGGGAGCTTGCTCCCGCTGGGTGGCGAAGCCGCCCCAAAACCAGGCAATGCGCTCATCCTGATACCCAGGAGTGAATGGTTTTGGGCCTGCTGCGCAGTCCAGCGGGAGCAAGCTCCCTCGCCACAGGACATGACGAAAACCACTGCCCATCAGAGGCAGAGAACCTCAATAACCGTGAGGCAAAAAACCGTGATCGAGACCCTGAACCATCTCCCGCATCCGCACGAAAGCGCGGCCGCCCTCGCCGGCCATTTCACTGATCTGGCGCCACCGCTCAACGCCCGGCAGGCGCATCTGGAAGCCTCGCGCTGCCTGTATTGCTACGACGCACCGTGCGTCAACGCGTGCCCCAGCGAGATCGATATTCCGTCGTTCATCCGCAACATCCATCAGGACAACGTGCCCGGTGCAGCGCAGAAAATTCTTTCGGCGAACATCCTCGGCGGCAGTTGTGCCCGGGTCTGTCCGACGGAAATCCTCTGTCAGCAAGCCTGCGTGCGCAACAACGCCCAGGAATGCGCGCCGGTGCTGATCGGCCTGCTGCAACGCTACGCCGTGGACAACGCGCACTTCACCGAGCACCCGTTCCAGCGCGCCGCCGCTACCGGCAAACGCATTGCCGTGGTCGGTGCCGGGCCGGCGGGTTTGTCCTGCGCCCACCGCAGCGCGATGCACGGGCATGACGTGGTGATTTTCGAAGCACGGGAGAAGGCTGGCGGCCTTAATGAATACGGGATCGCCAAGTACAAACTGGTCGACGACTACGCGCAGAAAGAGCTGGATTTCCTTTTGCAGATCGGTGGTATCGAAATCCGTCATGGACAGAAACTCGGCGAGAATCTGACCCTCAGCGAACTGCATCAGCAGTTCGACGCCGTGTTCCTCGGCCTCGGCCTGAATGCCAGCAAACAGCTCGGTCTGCCCCACGAAGACGCCCCCGGCCTGCTCGCCGCCACCGACTACATCCGCGAACTGCGCCAGGCCGATGACCTCACGCAACTGCCACTGGCTGAGCGCTGCATCGTCCTCGGCGCCGGCAACACCGCGATCGACATGGCCGTGCAAATGGCCCGCCTGGGAGCGCGTGACGTGAATCTGGTGTATCGCCGTGGCGCGGCGGACATGGGCGCCACCGGTCACGAACAAGACATCGCCAAGGCCAATCAGGTGCGCCTGCTGACCTGGGCACAACCGCAGGAAGTCCTGCTCGACGAGCAGGGCCATGTGCGCGGCATGCGTTTCGCCCGTACCGATCTGGTCGACGGTCGTCTGCAAACCACTGGCGAAACCTTTGAGCTGGCCGCCGACGCGATCTTCAAAGCCATCGGTCAGGCCTTCGACAGCAGCGCCCTCGCCGACCCGCTGGCCCGCGAACTCAAGCGTCAGGGCGAACGGATTCAGGTCGATGACAACCTGCGCACCAGCATTCCCGGCGTGTATGCCGGCGGCGACTGCACCAGCCTCGATCAGGACCTCACCGTGCAAGCGGTGCAGCACGGCAAACGCGCCGCCGAGGCGATCAACGCACAACTGATGCTCAACGTGGAGGCTGCGTAAATGGCCGATCTCTCGATTGTCTTCGCCGGTATCAAAGCCCCCAATCCGTTCTGGCTGGCCTCCGCGCCGCCGACCGACAAGGCCTACAACGTGGTCCGTGCCTTCGAGGCCGGCTGGGGTGGCGTGGTCTGGAAAACCCTCGGTGAGGACCCGGCAGCGGTCAACGTCTCGTCGCGCTACTCGGCGCATTACGGCAACAACCGCGAAGTACTGGGCATCAACAACATCGAACTGATCACCGACCGCTCGCTGGAGATCAACCTGCGCGAAATCACCCAGGTGAAGAAGGACTGGCCGGATCGTGCACTGATCGTTTCGCTGATGGTGCCGTGCGTTGAGGAATCGTGGAAACACATCCTGCCGCTGGTGGAAGCCACCGGTGCCGATGGCATCGAGCTGAATTTCGGTTGCCCGCACGGCATGCCCGAGCGCGGCATGGGCGCGGCGGTCGGTCAGGTGCCGGAGTACGTCGAGCAGGTCACTCGGTGGTGCAAGACCTATTGCTCGCTACCGGTGATCGTCAAGCTGACGCCGAACATCACCGACATCCGTGTCGCCGCCCGCGCGGCCCATCGCGGTGGCGCCGATGCGGTGTCGCTGATCAACACCATCAACTCGATCACCAGCGTCGATCTGGAACACATGGTCGCCCTGCCCACCGTCGGCAGCAAAAGCACCCACGGCGGTTACTGCGGTTCGGCGGTCAAGCCGATTGCGCTGAACATGGTCGCCGAGATCGCCCGTGATCCGCAGACCCAGGGGCTGCCGATTTGCGGCATTGGCGGCATCGGCAGTTGGCGTGACGCTGCAGAGTTCATGGCGCTGGGCAGCGGCGCGGTGCAGGTGTGCACGGCGGCGATGCTCCACGGTTTCCGGATTGTCGAGGAGATGAAGGACGGGCTGTCGCGCTGGATGGACAGCCAAGGCTACGCCAACATCGCCGAGTTTTCCGGGCGCGCGGTGGGCAATACCACGGACTGGAAGTACCTGGACATCAACTATCAGGTGATCGCCAAGATCGACCAGGACGCGTGCATCGGTTGCGGGCGCTGCCACATTGCTTGCGAAGACACTTCACACCAGGCGATCAGCAGCCTGAAGCAGGCCGACGGCACGCATAAATATGAAGTGATCGATGATGAGTGCGTGGGCTGCAATCTGTGCCAGATCACCTGCCCGGTGGCGGACTGTATCGAAATGGTGCCGATGGAGACGGGCAAGCCGTTTCTGGACTGGAATCATGATCCGAGGAATCCGTATCACGTTGCCGTCTAGATTGCCTGCTGATCCAACAGCCCCCTCACCCTAGCCCTCTCCCCCTGGGAGAGGGAACCGACCGGGGGATATTGACGAACTGCACCGACGTGAAAGTCTTGCGTGAATCCATCACCGAAACAGATAGAACTCCGCTGTGAATCCATAACCGAAGCTGCTAGAGCTGCGCTCTGAATCCATAATCGACCCGGTCTTTCAGGTCGATGTACCTCTAAATACACCTCGGTCGGCCCCCTCTCCCTCCGGGAGAGGGCTGGGGTGAGGGTCAGCTTTTGCTTCAGGGCTCCAACCCGATCCCGCGCAATATCACACTGGTCACCGTCTGCACCGCCCGCTCGAACTGCATGTCCGACAGCGGCTGATGCTCGTTCAGAATATTCACCTGATGATCGAAGTCGGCGTAATGCTGGGTCGAGGCCCAGATCATGTACAGCAGGCTCGACGGCTCCACCGGCAGAATCCGCTTGTCCTCGACCCACTGGCGGATCTTCGCTTCCTTCATTTTCGCCCAGTCGTACAGGCTGACATCCAGCGCCTCGCCTAACGTTGGCGCGCCGTGGATGATCTCGTTGGCCCAGACTTTCGAGCCGTGCGGCCGGCTGCGCGAGTGGTTCATCTTGGCGCGGATGTAGCTGCTGAGCACCACCCGCGGGTCATCGAACATCTCGAAGCACAGCGCGTCCTGCTTCCACACTTCCAGCAGGTCGAACAGCACTGCGCTGTACAGCTCGCTCTTGGTCGAAAAGTAGTAATGCAGGTTGGAACGCGGCAGTTGCACTTCGGCAGCGATGTCGGCCATGGCGGTGCCGCCGAAGCCTTTTTCGGCGAAGACTTTTTCCGCCGCCAGCAGGATTTTCTCGACGTTACTGCGGCGAATCTCGATCTTGTGATTGCCCATGAGGGCTCCCTGACAACAGCGTTGCCCAAGACTAGCATCCGCTCTGGGGCGCGGGCGACCATTGCAAACAAAACTTCGTATGAAGGTCGGCGCATGGCTAAACTGACTCTTCTTTGTCCTGCCTCAGAGGTATCCGCGATGCTGTTCAAGAATGTCCTGACCACCACTGCCCTGCTCGCTTCGCTGTTCGCCGCATCTTCGGTTTTTGCCCACGCCCACCTGAAGAGTGCAACCCCGGCCGCCGACAGCACCGTCGCCACGCCGGCCGATCTGCGCCTGACCTTTTCTGAAGGCGTCGAAGCCAGTTTCACCAAAATCAGCCTGACCCACGACGGCGCCCCGGTCGCGATCAAACCTTTGAGCACCGAAGGCGACAAGAAAACCCTGATCGTCACCCCGGCCGCACCTCTGAGTGCCGGTGAGTACAAGGTCGAATGGCACGCAGTGTCAGTTGACACACACAAGAGCGAAGGCGCCTACCAGTTCAAGGTTGGCCAGTAATTCATGAGTGAAGCGCTGGTGCTGTGCCGCTTTGTGCATTTCAGCGCGGTGTTGATGCTGTTCGGGGCCTGGCTGTTTCGGCCGTTATTGCTCAAGACGCCGGTGCCGGCGCTGGATCGGCATCTGGCAGGACTGGCGCGCTGGCTGACGGCGATTGCCTTGGTCAGCGGCATTACCTGGGCGCTGTTGATCACTGCAAGCATGGCCGGTTCGGCGGCGGCAGCGTTCGATCCGGACACGATTGGCGTGGTGCTGGGCAATACGTTTTTCGGTCAGGTCTGGCGTTGGCATCTGCTGATCAACGCGCTGTTGCTGGCGTTGCTGTTCACCCCGTGGCGCTCGAACCTGGCGTTGCGCCTGGGCCTGAGTGCGCTGCTCCTGGCGACCCTGGCGCCGGTGGGTCACGGCGCGATGCTCGATGGGCTCAGCGGGCAACTGCTGATTCTCAATCAGATCGTACATCTGACATGCGTGGCGGCGTGGCTCGGCGGGCTGTTGCTGCTGGTGTTGATCCTGCGTCAACCGAGTGAAGCGATGAGCCGGATCCTGCAACGCTTCAGCGGTGTCGGTTATGCGATCGTTGGCGGGCTGCTGATCACCGGGTTGATCAATGTGCGCGTATTGACCGGGCAATGGTGGCCGACGCCGCTGTTCAGCGGGTTTGCGTTGATCCTGCTGGTCAAGGCGTTGCTGGTGCTGGGGATGCTTGGCTTGGCGCTGTTCAACCGCTTGCGGATTGATGATTGCCAGCAGCGCATGGGCGCGCTCAAGCGCAGTGTGGTGCTGGAGTGGTTATTGGGGATGGGCGCTGTGGCGGCCGTTTCCCTGCTCGGTACCCTGCCGCCGATGATTGCTGCCTGAAGCCCCCTGTGGGAGCTGGCTTGCCAGCGATGGCGGTGTGTCAGGGACTGATATTTCGGATGTACCGACGTCATCGCTGGCAAGCCAGCTCCCACAGGGTTTTGTGTTGCTCAATGCGGTTGTGTGTCACCCGCTGCGGTGTCGATGCTGACCACCACCGACATCCCCGGGCGCAAGCGTTCCTCTTCCTGCTGCCCTTCATCAATGGTGATCCGCACCGGCACGCGCTGGGCGATTTTCACGAAGTTGCCGGTGGCGTTGTCGGCCTGCAACAGGGCGAATTCCGAGCCGGTGCCCGGCGAGATGTGCTGCACGTGTCCGGTGAATTTGCGGTGGTTCAGCGCATCGACAGTGAAGCGCACCGGTTGCCCGACCCGCACGTTGTCCATCTGGGTTTCCTTCATGTTGGCGATCACCCATTTCTGGTTCGGCACCAGCGCCATCAACTGTGCCCCGGAGTTGACGTAGGCGCCCAGGCGCACGCCGATCTGCCCGAGCTGGCCGTCACGCGGGGCGACGATGCGGGTGTTCGACAAGTCGATCCGCGCCAGTTGCACCGCCGCTTCCGCGCTGGCCACCGCGGCTTCCAGCGAACCGCGATTGACGATCACCGTTTGCAGATCCTGCCGGGCGATTTCCAGATTGGCCTTGGCCTGCGCCACTGCTGCAATGCTCTGTGCATTGGCCGCGAGCGCTACGTCCATCTCGCGCTTCGACACCGAGCCGTCACTTACCAGCTCCTTGTTACGCCGCAGATCCGCCTCGCTTTTGCGCAACTGCGCTTCGCTGTCGGCCACCACGGCCTGACGCAACTTGATCGTTGCCTCGGCGCTGTTGCGTTGCTGCACCACGTTGGCCAGCGCAGCCTTCTGCACCGCCAGTTGTGCCAGCGACTGATCGAGGCGCTGCTGATAAATCCGGTCATCCAGTCGCACCAGCAGGTCGCCGGCCTTCACGTACTGGAAGTCCTGCACCGGCACTTCGAACACGTAACCGCTGAGCTGCGGGCCGATGATCGTCACCTGACCGCGCACCAGGGCGTTTTCAGTGGTTTCGACCGCACTGCTGAACGGCGGCAACTGCCAGGCGTAGAGCACGATCAGCACGCCGACGATGGCAATCGCGGCAAAGCCCAGTGACGAGATGATCCGCACCCGCAACGAGCGCGGCTCGGTGTTCGGCGAGGACGGCGGTGCCACGCCTTCCGGGGTGGCGGCGATGGCATTGGTGGTTGTGGTGGTCGGTTCGGTCATGAATGGGAGGCACCGCTAGGAGGTACGGAAGGCGCTGGGTCGACGGCTTTGGTGGTACTCATCAGCCACAGCGCACGAATGGACAGCCAGATCATGGTCAGCACCGCAATCACGGCGATCAGCATGAATACATCGTTATAGGCCAGCACGTTGGCTTCGCGAGTCGCCGCGTTGGACAGGCTGCGAATCCCGGCCAGATTGCGCAGGCTCGGATCGGCCAGCAAGGATCCGTAAGCCGACCCGCCGCTCTGCACACGGGCAGCCACCAACGGATCGGACAGCGCAAGGTGTTCGACCAGATGACTGGAATGAAATTTCTCGCGCACGATCTGGAAAGTGCCCAACAACGCCGCGCCGAGCAAGCCGCCGAGGTTGTTGCAGATCCCGAACAACACCGAAAAACTCACCAGATTGCGTGGGTTGGTCAGCACGTTGCGGGTGCCGAACACCATGGTCGGGCCGAGGAAAAACGTGCTGCCGAAGGCCAGCAGAAACTGGCTGAAATACAGGTTTTGCGGGCGGGTCAGGTTGTTGGAAAAACTGTCCATCACGGAACCGGTGGCCATCAGCGCCAGCGAGATGATCAGCGGCATCAGCAGGTGCTTGGGATCGATGGTCAGGGCGCTGGTTGCCAGCCCGGCGACGCTGCCGATCAGCATCACCACGTACAGGCTGTGCAGCTGCTCGTAGCCCATGTTGAGGTTCTGCATGAAACCGACGGCGCCTGTGGATTGCTCCGAAGTGACCATGCGGATCAGGGTCACCGCCAGCGCCAGACGGATCATCGTGCCGCTGCCGAGCCAACGGGTCATCAGCATCGGGTTGCTGCGATTGTGCTCGATCGCCAGGCCGGCGAGGATCAACGCAATCGAGGCGGCCAGCGCATAGCCGATCCAGTTCGCCTCCAGCCACCAGTCGATGCGCCCCAGCGACAACACCGCGCAGAGCAGCGCCACGCCGCTGGCGAGGATGGCGAAGGTGAGAAAGTCCAGCGGTTCGAAGGTTTTGAAACGGTCACCGGGCGGCAACTTGAGCATCAAAACGCAGCCCAGCGACAGCAAGGCCATGCCCAGTTCGAACAGGTACAAACCGCGCCATTCGGCAATCTGCAGCAAGTCTTCGGAAAACAGTCGCGCCAGCGGCAGGGCCAGTTGCGAGGCGCCCAGACCCAGCACCAGCGCCTTCAACCGCCACTTGGCCGGAAATGCCTGGATCATGTAATACAGGCCCAACGAACTCAGCGCCGCGCCCACCATGCCGTGCGCCGCCCGCACCGCGATGGCCGAGTTCAGGTCGTTGACGAACAGATGACCGAAGGTCACCAGCGCATACAGCACCAGAAACACCTCGGTGAAGGCGCGCAGGCCGAACTGCTGGCGAAACTTCACCAGCAGCAAGTTCATCGACACGTTGGTCATCACGTAGGCGGCCGGCAGCCAAGCCATCTCCGCCGTGGTCGCGCCGAGCGCGCCTTGCAGATAAGGCAGGTTGGCGACCACCAGCGAGTTACCCAGACCGCCGGTCACCGCCACCAGCAGCCCGACCAGCGCATAGGCCAGCCGCTTGCGGTTGGAGTGCAGCGGCGTCGAGGGGGAACCGGGCAGACTGGGCTTCTCGTGCGGCTGCCAGTTGCGCGGGGCGTATCGATCCATTGAGAGGCCTTGTCTGGGGATGTCTGAGTTTGCCGCAATCAACGACAAAACACACATCCCCTGTAGGAGTGAGCCTGCTCGCGATAGCGCAGTGTCAGTCAGCATCAATGTTGAATACTAAACCGCTATCGCGAGCAGGCTCACTCCTACAGGGGCAAATGTTGGGCGGGTTTTTTTGTATCAGGCGCGCAGCAACATGTAAGCCGCGACCACCAGACATACGCTGGCAAACCCCACCTGCAACGCCCGCGCCGGCACCCGCGCGCATAATTTGCGGCCGATGATCATGCCGACGATGCTAGCGACGATAAACGCCGCGCCAAGGCTGTCGATGCGCACCCCGGCATGGAACGCGCCGATCACGCCAATCGCCGAAATCAGGCTGATGACCATCAACGACGTCGCAACGATGCCGCGCATCTGCACATCGGTCAGTTGCTTGAACGCCGGGACGATGAGGAAGCCACCGCCGACACCGAGCAAGCCCGAAACCACGCCGGTCACCGCACCCAGCGCCGCCAGGGTCGCGGTGCATTTGGCGGTCCAGTCGAAACGCCCGGTCTCTTCATTAAGCATGCAGTTCTTCTGCCCCCAACTCGCGTGGCCGTGATCGCTCGGTCCCGTTTGCGCACGCTCACGGCGCAACATGCGCCAGGCCACCATGACCATCAGCAGGCTGAAGAGGATCATCAGGATCTTCTCCGGCAACTGATGCGCAAAATAGATGCCCAGCGGCGAAAACACCGCACCGAGAGCCGCAATCAACAGCGCCGCGCGATAGCGCACCAGGCCATGACGCAAACCGTCGATGGCACCGACTGCCGCCGCACTGCCGACGGCGAACAACGCCACCGGTGCGGCCTGGGTCATGCTCCAGCCGAGGCCCAGCACCAGCGCCGGCACCGCGAGAATCCCGCCGCCCGCGCCGGTCAACCCGAGAATCAACCCCATCACTACGCCAAACAGACTTGCCAGCAACATAGGGAGTTCTCAGTCGACTTTGGACAAACCGGTCAGCCACTCGCGGCCCTTGAGCATGCCGTTCCAGTAGAACCACGGCAGCAGCGTCGCCTTGAGGAACCATGCCGAGCGGCGCGGCACGGTCGCATCGAGGGCGAAGGTCGGCAGCAACTTCCCGCCGTAGCCGAACTCGGCGAGGATCACCTTGCCCTTCTCCACCGTCAGCGGGCACGAACCGTAGCCGTCGTATTTCAGTGGCAACGGCTGCTGCTTGCGCAGGGCCAGCAGGTTTTCCGCGACCACCACAACCTGCTTGCGCACGGCGGCAGCGGTTTTCGCATTGCTGGTGCCGCAGATATCACCGAGGCCGAACACCTCGGGGTAACGCAGATGCTGCAGGCTGTGCGGATTGACTTCGCACCAGCCGGCGGCGTCGGCCAGCGGGCTTTGGGCGATGAAATCCGGCGCGACTTGCGGCGGCACCACGTGCAGCAGATCGAAATTTTTTGCCTGCGTGGTGACGTTGCCGTCAGCGTCCTTGACCTCGAACCACGCGGTTTTCGCCGGGCCGTCGACCTTGACCAGATTGCTGTTGAAGGCCAGGTGCGCGTTGTATTTCTCGATGTACTTCATCAGCGGCGGGACGAACGTCGCCACGCCGAACAGCGCCGCGCCGGCCAGATTGAATTCGACGTTGATGTTGTTCAGCACGCCGGATTTGCGCCAGTGGTCGCACGACAGGTACAACGCCTTCTGCGGCGCCCCGGCGCATTTGATCGGCATCGCCGGCTGGGTGAACAGCGCCTTGCCGCCGCGCAGTTTCTGCACCTGATCCCAGGTGTACTGCGCATGCTGATAGCTGTAGTTGGAGGTCACGCCGTGCTGGCCGAGGCTTTCCTGCAGGCCTTCGATCTTCTCCCAGGCCAGCCGCAGGCCGGGGCAGACGATCAGGTTCTGGTAAGTGACGGTGCGTTGATCGTTGAGGGTGAGTTGACGCGTGTCGGGATCAATCGCGGTGACTGCCGCCTGAATCCAGGTGGCCTGACGCGGCATCACCTTGTTCATCGGCCTTGCGGTGTCCTTGACGTCGAAGGTGCCACCGCCGACCAGCGTCCACGCCGGTTGGTAGTAATGCTGGGCGCTCGGCTCGATCACGGTGATGTTCAGCGTGGGATCACGCTTGAGCAGACTGGCGACGAAGCCGATGCCGGCGCTGCCGCCGCCGATGACCACGATGTCTGCACTGATGGATGGGCCCCAGTGTTGATCGTTCATTGCTTGTTCCTTATTGCTGACGCAAGGATTTCTTGGCCTTTGCACAAAACCGTGTGGGAGCTGGCTTGCCAGCGATAGCGGAGTTTCAGTCGCCATCAATGTTGGCTGACACGCCCTCATCGCTGGCAAGCCAGCTCCCACAGGGTAAGTGATGTATTGGCTGACATTTATGGGTGACCCCAGCTCTTGAGCACCGCCCCGCAATACAACCCGGAGAGGGTCTTCATCACCTGAATCACTTCAGGGCTGGCCAGTCCGTAGAAGATGTATTTGCCTTCGCGGCGGGTCGCCACCAGCCCTTCATCACGCAGGATGCCCAGTTGCTGGGACAGGGTCGGCTGGCGCACGCCGGTCATTTTTTCCAGCTCGCCGACGTTGCGCTCGCCCTGGGTCAACTGGCACAGGATCAACAGACGATCCTCGTTGGCCAGCGCCTTGAGCAGCGCGCAGGCCTTGGAGGCGGACGCCCGCAACTGGGCGACTTCACATTCGGTCAGACTGGATTGCATTTGCACGATGCCTTCAACGTCACTTAAGCTGTGAACATTATGTTTTTAGATAAAGTGTTGCAACCCATTTCCCCGTTCAGGTTGGTGTCCATGCCCGCGCAGATTGAAGCTTTCCTCGACCCCGCCTCCTCGACCTACAGCTATGTGGTCTATGAAGCTGATGGCGGGCAGTGTGCAATCGTCGATCCGGTGCTCGATTATGACGGCGCCGCCGGACGCACCTGCACCATGCAGGCCGATAAAATCATCGCCTTCGTCCGTGAACACAGTTTGCAGGTGCAATGGCTGCTGGAAACCCACGCCCACGCCGATCACCTGTCCGCCGCGCCGTACCTGCGCCGCGAACTGGGCGGCAAGATCGCCATCGGCCAGTCGATCAGCAAGGTGCAGAACGTGTTCAAGGCGCTGTTCAACCTGGAACCGGAATTCTGCGTCGACGGCTCGCAGTTCGATCACCTGTTCGCGCCGAACGAGTCGTTCATGATCGGTAACCTCAAGGCCACCGCCCTGCACGTCCCCGGCCACACTCCGGCAGACATGGCTTACCTGATCGACGGCGAACAGATCCTGGTCGGCGACACGCTGTTCATGCCCGACGTCGGCACGGCTCGCTGCGACTTCCCCGGCGGCGACGCGCATCAGCTGTTCAACTCGATCCACAAACTGCTGGCCTTCCCGGCCAGCGTTAAACTCTACGTCTGCCACGATTACCCGCCCGAGGGCCGCGCCGCGCAGTGCCAGACCACCGTCGGTGAGCAGCGCAAGAGCAATATTCATGTGCATGACGGGATTGATGAGGCGGCGTTTGTCGAGATGCGCACCAAACGTGATGCCGGGCTGGGCATGCCGACGCTGTTGTTGCCGGCGATTCAGGTGAATGTGCGGGCGGGGAACATGCCGCCGGCCGAGGATAATGGTGTGGTTTACCTGAAGATTCCGGTTAACAAGCTTTAACGTCAAAAGATCGCAGCCTTCGGCAGCTCCTACAGAGGAACCCGTTTCCCGTGTAGGAGCTGCCGCAGGCTGCGATCTTTTGATCTTCAGGACCCGAGGGTCAACCCATTCGCCGGCAACGGCAACGCCGTCTTGTACCGCACCTGCTTCAACGCAAAACTCGACCGAATATTCGCCACCCCCGGCACCTTGGTCAGAAAGTCCATCATGAAGCGCTCCAGCGACTGAATCGTCGGCACCAGCACCCGGATCAGATAGTCCGGGTCGCCGGCCATCAGGTAGCACTCCATCACCTCGGGGCGGTCGGAAATCGCCTCTTCGAAATGCTGCAACGCCTCCTCGACCTGCTTCTCCAGGCTGACGTGAATGAACACGTTCACGTGCAGGCCGAGCAGATCGGCATCGAGCAGCGTCACCTGCTCGCGAATCAGCCCTAATTCCTCCATCGCCTTGACCCGGTTGAAACACGGCGTCGGCGACAGGTTCACCGAGCGCGCGAGGTCGGCGTTGGTGATGCGCGCGTTCTCCTGAAGGCTGTTGAGAATGCCGATGTCAGTACGGTCCAGTTTGCGCATGAGACAAAACCACCTGTTTTTTATGTTTATGCAGAATTTCTATCTGCAAATCGTCTCCAGCGCAACGAAACAGAGAGAAATATTCTTCTGGCCCGGGCCTATGATTGTTGTAGGACAAGATTTCTTTCACCCAAGAATGATTGCCAGCTCACTACAAGAAATTCACAAGATCGAGCGTAGAAGCCATGACCCAAGCGTATGAACCGCTGCGTCTGCACGTCCCTGAACCTTCGGGCCGCCCAGGCTGCAAAACCGACTTCTCCTACCTGCATCTGACCGATGCCGGCACGGTGCGCAAACCCTCCATTGACGTAGAACCCGCCGACACCGCCGACCTGGCCCGTGGCCTGATTCGCGTGCTCGACGATCAGGGCAACGCCCTCGGCCCCTGGGCTGAAAACGTGCCAGTCGAGATCCTGCGCAAGGGCATGCGCGCCATGCTCAAGACGCGGATCTACGACAACCGCATGGTGGTCGCCCAGCGGCAGAAAAAAATGTCGTTCTACATGCAAAGCCTTGGCGAAGAAGCCATCGGCAGCGCCCAGGCCCTGGCCTTGAACATCGACGACATGTGCTTCCCGACCTACCGCCAGCAAAGCATCCTGATGGCCCGCGATGTGCCATTGGTCGACCTGATCTGCCAACTGCTGTCCAACGAGCGCGATCCGCTCAAGGGCCGGCAGTTGCCGATCATGTATTCGGTCAAGGACGCCGGTTTTTTCACCATCTCCGGCAACCTCGCCACCCAGTTCATTCAGGGCGTGGGCTGGGGCATGGCCTCGGCGATCAAGGGCGATACCAAAATCGCCTCGGCGTGGATTGGTGACGGCGCTACCGCCGAATCGGACTTCCACACCGCCCTCACCTTCGCTCACGTTTACCGCGCGCCGGTAATCCTCAACGTGGTCAACAACCAGTGGGCGATCTCGACCTTCCAGGCCATCGCCGGGGGTGAAGCGACCACCTTCGCCGGACGCGGCGTCGGTTGCGGCATCGCCTCGCTGCGGGTCGATGGCAACGATTTCTACGCGGTCTACGCCGCTTCCGCCTGGGCCGCCGAGCGCGCCCGGCGCAACCTCGGCCCGACCATGATCGAATGGGTCACCTACCGCGCCGGCCCGCACTCGACCTCCGACGATCCATCCAAATACCGTCCTGCCGACGACTGGAGCCACTTCCCGCTGGGCGACCCGATTGTCCGCCTGAAGCAGCACCTGATCAAGGTCGGCCACTGGTCGGAAGAAGAACACGCCGCGGTCAGCGCCGAGCTCGAGGCCGAAGTGATTGCCGCGCAGAAACAGGCCGAACAGTACGGCACCCTCGCCGGCGGGCAGATTCCAAGCGCCGCGACCATGTTCGAAGACGTCTACAAAGAGATGCCGGAGCACTTGAAGCGCCAGCGTCAGCAGTTGGGGATCTGACATGAACGATCACAACAACAATATTCAGTTGGAAACCGCCATGACCACGACCACCATGACCATGATCCAGGCCCTGCGCTCGGCCATGGATGTGATGCTTGAGCGTGACGACAATGTGGTGGTGTTCGGGCAGGACGTCGGCTACTTCGGCGGCGTATTCCGTTGCACCGAAGGCCTGCAGACCAAGTACGGCACCTCGCGGGTATTCGACGCGCCGATCTCCGAAAGCGGCATCGTCGGCGTGGCCGTGGGCATGGGCGCTTACGGCCTGCGTCCGGTGGCCGAGATCCAGTTCGCCGACTACGTCTACCCCGCTTCCGACCAGATCATTTCCGAAGCGGCACGCCTGCGTTATCGCTCGGCCGGCGAGTTCACCGCGCCGATGACCCTGCGCATGCCCTGCGGCGGCGGCATCTACGGCGGCCAGACCCACAGCCAGAGCATCGAGGCGATGTTCACTCAGGTCTGCGGCCTGCGCACCGTGATGCCGTCCAACCCGTACGACGCCAAGGGCCTGCTGATCGCCTCCATCGAAAACGATGACCCGGTGATTTTCCTCGAGCCTAAGCGCCTGTACAACGGCCCCTTCGACGGCCACCACGACCGCCCGGTAACCCCGTGGTCGAAACACCCGCAAGCCCAGGTGCCGGACGGCTACTACACCGTGCCGCTGGATGTTGCCGCCATCACCCGTCCGGGCAAGGACGTGACCGTGCTGACCTACGGCACCACCGTTTACGTCTCGCAAGTGGCCGCCGAAGAATCCGGCGTTGACGCCGAAGTCATCGACCTGCGCAGCCTGTGGCCGCTGGATCTGGAAACCATCGTCAAGTCGGTGAAGAAAACCGGCCGCTGCGTGGTGGTACACGAAGCCACGCGCACCTGCGGTTTTGGCGCCGAGCTGGTGTCGCTGGTGCAAGAGCATTGCTTCCATCACCTGGAAGCGCCGATCGAACGCGTCACCGGTTGGGACACCCCCTACCCGCACGCGCAAGAGTGGGCGTATTTCCCAGGGCCGTCCCGAGTGGGCGCGGCGTTGAAACGGGTCATGGAGGTCTGAATGGGCACGCACGTTATCAAGATGCCGGACATCGGCGAAGGCATCGCAGAAGTCGAACTGTCGCAGTGGCACGTCAAGGTCGGCGACCTGGTGGTTGAAGACCAGGTGCTGGCGGACGTGATGACCGACAAGGCAATGGTCGACATTCCGTCGCCGGTCCACGGCAAGGTGATTGCCCTCGGCGGTCAGCCGGGTGAAGTGATGGCGGTCGGCAGTGTGCTGATCAGCATCGAAGTTGAAGGCGCCGGAAACCTGAAAGAGTCCGCCGCGCCAGCACCGGTTGCTGCGAAGGAAGCACCTGCTGCGCCGACAGTTGAAACAGCTGTCGAGAGCAAACCTGTGGCTGCTGCCGCATCGCGCCCGGCACCGGTTTGCCAAGGCCCGATGGTTGCCCGCGAGGCGGATGAACGTCCGCTGGCCTCGCCGGCCGTGCGCAAACATGCGCTGGATCTGGGCATTCAGCTGCGTTTGGTACGCGGTTCCGGCCCGGCCGGTCGTGTGCTGCACGAAGACCTCGAGGCCTATCTGGCGCAAGGTCAATCGAATGCTTCGGCGCCGGCAGCCGCCGCTTACGCCCAGCGCAACGACGAAGAACAGATTCAAGTGATCGGCATGCGCCGCAAGATTGCCCAGCGCATGCAGGACGCCACCCAGCGTGCCGCGCACTTCAGCTACGTCGAGGAAATCGACGTCACCGCGATTGAAGAGCTGCGCGCGCATCTGAATGAAAAACACGGTGCCAGCCGGGGCAAGTTGACCTTGCTGCCGTTCCTCGTCCGCGCATTGGTCGTTGCCCTGCGCGACTTCCCGCAGATGAACGCCCGTTACGACGACGAAGCCCAGGTCATCACCCGCCTCGGCGCGGTGCATGTCGGTGTCGCCACGCAAAGCGATGTCGGCCTGATGGTGCCGGTGGTGCGACACGCCGAAGCGCGCAGCCTGTGGGACAGCGCCGCGGAAATCTCGCGCCTGGCTAACGCCGCACGCAATGGCAAGGCCAGCCGCGATGAACTGTCCGGCTCGACCATCACCCTGACCAGCCTCGGTGCGCTGGGCGGTATCGTCAGCACCCCGGTGCTGAACCTGCCGGAAGTGGCAATCGTCGGCGTGAACAAAATCGTCGAACGCCCGATGGTCGTCAAAGGCCAGGTGGTGATCCGCAAGATGATGAACCTCTCCAGCTCCTTCGATCACCGCGTGGTCGACGGCATGGACGCGGCGCTCTTCATCCAGACCATCCGTGGTCTGCTCGAACAACCCGCGACCCTGTTTGTGGAGTGACGCAATGCAAACCTTGAACACCACGCTGCTGATCATCGGCGGCGGCCCCGGTGGTTACGTCACGGCGATTCGCGCCGGACAACTGGGCATTTCGACGATTCTGGTCGAAGGCCAGTCGCTCGGTGGTACCTGCCTGAACATCGGCTGCATTCCGTCCAAAGCGTTGATTCACGTGGCCGAGCAGTTCCACCAAACCCGCCATCACAGCCAGCATTCGGCGCTGGGTATCAGCGTTTCGGCGCCGACCCTCGACATCAGCAAAAGCGTCGAGTGGAAGGACGGCATCGTCGATCGCCTGACCACCGGCGTCGCCGCACTGCTGAAAAAGAACAAGGTTCAGGTCATCAATGGCTGGGCCAAGGTCATCGACGGCAAAACCGTGGAGGTCGGCGACACGCGCATTCAGTGCGAGCATCTGGTGCTGGCGACCGGTTCGACCAGCGTCAACCTGCCGATCCTGCCAATCGGCGGGCCGATCATCTCCTCCACCGAAGCGCTGGCACCGAAGTCCGTGCCTAAACGTCTGGTGGTGGTGGGCGGCGGTTACATCGGTCTGGAGTTGGGCATTGCCTATCGCAAGCTCGGCGCCGATGTCAGTGTGGTCGAGGCGCAGGACCGTATCCTGCCGGCCTACGACGCCGAACTGACCCAACCGGTGCACGAAGCGCTGAAGCAACTGGGCGTGAAGCTCTATCTCAAGCACAGCGTGCTGGGTTTCGACGGCACCTTGCAGGTGCGTGACCCGAACGGCGACACCCTGAACCTGGAAACCGATCAGGTGCTGGTGGCGGTCGGTCGCAAGCCGAACACTCAGGGCTGGAACCTCGAAGCGCTGAACCTGGACATGAACGGCTCGGCGATCAAGATCGACATCCGCTGCCAGACCAGCATGCGTAACGTCTACGCCATCGGCGACCTGAGCGGCGAACCGATGCTCGCGCACCGGGCCATGGCTCAGGGCGAGATGGTTGCCGAGCTGATCAGCGGCAAATCCCGCGAATTCAACCCCACTGCTATCGCTGCCGTGTGCTTCACCGACCCGGAACTGGTGGTGGTCGGCCAGACCCCGGACGAGGCCAAGGCTGCCGGGCTGGACTGCATCGTTTCCAGCTTCCCGTTCGCCGCCAACGGTCGGGCGATGACCCTGGAGTCGAAAAGCGGCTTCGTGCGGGTAGTCGCGCGGCGTGACAATCATCTGATTGTTGGCTGGCAAGCAGTGGGCGTTGGGGTTTCGGAGTTGTCGACCGCGTTCGCGCAAAGCCTGGAAATGGGCGCGCGTCTGGAAGACATCGGCGGCACCATCCATGCGCACCCGACCTTGGGCGAAGCGGTGCAGGAAGCGGCGTTGCGGGCTTTGGGGCATGCGTTGCACCTGTAACGCCCAGCTTCTGTGGCGAGGGAGCTTGCTCCCGCTGGGCTGCGTAGCGGCCCCAAACCCTGCCATTGCGGTACATCTGATGTACCGCGATGGCCGGCTTTACCAGTGCTGCGCACTGGAGCGGGAGCAAGCTCCCTCGCCACAAAAGAGCAGAAAGATAGAGGAATGATGGGAATTTAATAAGCAAGCTACGATTTTTGCCTATCCCCCCATCGTCCGGGCTGCGAAACCGCTCAAGAATGAAGTATTGTTGTGCCCATCCAAAAAAACGTCAGAAGCCTTGAACCGTTTCGGCGGTTGTTCAGTGATAGAGGGTGTCATGGGTAACGAAAGCATCAATTGGGACAAGCTGGGTTTTGACTACATCAAGACCGACAAACGCTATCTGTCGTACTTTCGCAATGGCGAGTGGGACAAAGGCACCCTGACCGAAGACAACGTGCTGCACATCAGCGAAGGCTCGACGGCCCTTCACTATGGCCAGCAGTGCTTCGAAGGCCTGAAGGCCTATCGTTGCAAGGACGGCTCGATCAACCTGTTCCGTCCGGACCAGAACGCCGCGCGCATGCAACGCAGCTGCGCCCGCCTGCTGATGCCGCACGTCTCCACCGAGCAGTTCATCGAAGCGTGCAAGGACGTGGTTCGCGCCAACGAGCGCTTCATCCCGCCATACGGCACCGGCGGCGCGCTGTACCTGCGTCCGTTCGTGATCGGCGTGGGTGACAACATCGGCGTGCGTACTGCGCCGGAGTTCATCTTCTCGGTATTCGCGATCCCGGTTGGCGCCTACTTCAAGGGCGGCCTGACCCCGCACAACTTCCAGATTTCCAGCTTCGACCGCGCCGCGCCACAAGGCACCGGTGCGGCCAAGGTCGGTGGCAACTACGCCGCCAGCCTGATGCCGGGCTCCCAGGCCAAGAAAGCGCACTTCGCTGACGCCATCTACCTGGATCCGCTGACCCACAAGAAGATCGAGGAAGTCGGTTCGGCCAACTTCTTCGGGATCACCCACGACAACAAGTTCATCACCCCGAACTCGCCGTCGGTGCTGCCAGGCATCACCCGCCTGTCGCTGATCGAACTGGCGAAAACCCGTCTGGGCCTGGAAGTGGTTGAAGGCGACGTGCTGATCGACAAGCTGTCGGACTTCAAGGAAGCCGGCGCCTGCGGTACCGCTGCGGTGATCACGCCGATTGGTGGCATCAGCTACAACGACCACCTGCACGTGTTCCACAGCGAAACCGAAGTCGGCCCGGTCACCCAGAAGCTCTACAAAGAACTGACGGGTGTGCAGACCGGCGACATCGAAGCGCCAGCAGGCTGGATCGTCAAGGTTTGATCTGACGGTTAGATGTACAAAAGCCCTCCATCAAGTGATTGATGGGGGGCTTTTTCGTTCTGAGGATCAAGATCAAAAGATCGTCCGAACGCGGCCCGAGCCTGCGGCAGCTCCTACACAGATATCCTGTAGGAGCTGCCGCAGGCTGCGATCTTTTGATCTTTTGATTCTATTTCAACGCAATCCGCTTCCCGCCTCGCGCAGCAATCCCGCTCGCCTGTCCATTCTGCTGCTTGCCCATCCGCGCCTGGGTAATCAGCCCGGGAATCAACTCCCCTTCCGGCAGATTCTTCCAGAACCGCACCGGCAAATGCCCTTGCATGACCTTCTCGTTCAACCTCGCCGGATTGAAGATGTGGCTGTAGTACGTCAGCCATAGCTCGCCGTGCGGATCATCGATGTTCTGCGCCAGTTGCTGCCACTCCAGCGGGCACTGGCGCTGATGAATCAACTGTTCGCCATCGTAATACACCCCGTCACGCGGGGTGGCAATCAACCAGCGATGGCGGCCCATGCGCCTGACGAAATGTTCGCTGGCGCTGTGCAGGATGTCGTGGGCCGGTTCGTGCCACGCCACGTATTGCGGGCCTGGCTGATCCTGCGGGCGTTCGATGAACCGCACGAACGCGTGCAAATGGTGGGCTTCGCGGTGTACCTGCTTGATCCGCCGCTGCAACTCGCTGCCGAGTTTGTCACCGGCCATCATCGCTGTGCGGTCGCCGTGGCTGACTCGCCACAGCACTTCATACAGCAGACTCCAGCGCTGGTCGCCCCGGTAGCGCGCGGCTTGCTCCAGGGTATCGAGCAGCGCACGGGGGATGCGTGCCTGAAACGGCCCCTGCCCCTCGGGCACCGACACGTCACTGGCAAACAGGTCGCTGACACCCTCCGACGCCCAGCTCACCAGACTCGGGTCGACTTCATGGCTGAGCAGCCAGCGCGCCTGTTGGCGCCAGGTGTCGAACAGGTCGTCGCAATCGAGATTGATCATCCCCATAACCCCATCTGCTGCGGCTGCGGCCGGTCGCGCAGTTGCTGGTAGAGCATGTGGCTGGTGACCTCCGCCTGCTGCGGATGGTAATCGCTGGTGATGATGAACGGCTTGGCCTTGGCCAAAACACAGCGCATGCGTGCCACGTCTTCGTAACGGATGCGCCGTTGCTGGCGCAATTGCACCAGACGTTCGGTGGTACGCAGGCCGATGCCCGGAATACGCGCGATCAGCGACGGCTCGGCGCGGTTCAGGTCCAGCGGAAACACGTCGCGATTCTGCAGCGCCCAGGCCAGTTTCGGGTCGATGTCCAGCGCCAGATTACCCGGGCCCTTGAGCAACTCATCAGCGTTGTAGCCGTAGCTGCGCAAGAGGAAATCAGCCTGATACAGACGGTGTTCGCGCATCAGCGGTGGCGCGGCCAGTGGCACGCTTTTCGGACTGTCGGGAATCGGGCTGAAGGCCGAATAGTAGACGCGCCGCAAGCGGTAGTTGCCATACAACGACTGCGCGCTGTGCAGGATCGTGCTGTCGTCGGTGTCATCGGCGCCGACGATCATTTGCGTACTCTGCCCGGCGGGGGCGAATTTTGCCGAACGCGGTTCGTTGAGCACCGTTTGCACGCCGGTGTAAATGGTGTTCATCGCCTGCTTGATCGAGCCGATCTGCTTCTCCGGCGCCAGGGTTTGCAGGCTGGCATCGGTGGGCAGTTCGATATTGACGCTGAGACGGTCGGCATAGCGCCCGGCCTCCTCGATCAACGCCGGGTCGGCCTCGGGAATGGTCTTGAGGTGGATGTAGCCGCGAAACTCGTGCTGTTCGCGCAACAGCTTTGCCACGCGCACCAGTTGTTCCATGGTGTAGTCCGCCGAGCGGATGATCCCTGAACTGAGAAACAGCCCGCTGACGCAGTTGCGTCGGTAGAAATCCAGGGTCAGCGTCACCACTTCCTCGGGGGTGAAGCGTGCACGCGGCACATCGCTGGAGCGGCGGTTGACGCAGTACTGGCAGTCGTAGAGACAGAAGTTGGTCAGGAGGATTTTCAGCAGCGATACGCAGCGACCATCCGGCGTATAGCTGTGGCAGATACCCATGCCATCGGTCGAACCCAGCCCGCTCTTGCCTTCGGAGCTACGCTTGGGCGCGCCGCTGCTGGCGCAGGAGGCGTCGTACTTGGCGGCGTCGGCGAGAATGCTGAGCTTGTCGATGATTTGCATGGCGCGGGCTCTTTACTGTGTGGATATACAGTATAGGTCCGAGCACGGGGTTACAAGGTGCTAGAGCGCACCTCGTCGGGCGGAAGCTCAAGATCAAAAGATCGCAGCCTTCGGCAGCTCCTACATCGATTGAGATTTATCGGAGGTTCGTGATTACTGTAGGAGCTGCCGAAGGCTGCGATCTTTTGATTTTCGCGTCTAACGGCAACTCAAGACCAAACCGCAGGCCCATTTCCTTTCGCCCCGCCACGGTCAGCGCCAACGCCCGACTGTCCAGATCCTGCGTCACCCATTTGCGTTTCAACGCCATCTGCAACAACGCCGCGCCCAACGAACCGCCCAGATGCGGCCGGCGCATGCTCCAGTCCAGGCACGGGCAAGCAAACTTGCGGCGCAGGGTACTCAAATCCTGAACCTCGATACCCAAACCCTCAAACAACGCCTCACCACTGTCGCTCAGCCGATAAGCGCGCTCGTCGGTTTCCACCAGCCATCCCGCCTCAAGCATGCGGTCGTGCAGCAACACCGCCAGCGTGCCGGCCATGTGGTCGTAGCAGGCGCGGGCGAATTGCAGGCGATCCGGGGTGTGCGGCTTGAAGCTCGGCGCGGCGTTCTGGCCGATCACCATCAACGCTTCCAGCGCCTGCGCCACGCGCTGATCGGCGAGGCTGTAATAACGATGGCGGCCCTGCACATGCAGGCGCACCAGCGATAGATCCTTGAGTTTGGCCAGGTGTGCACTGGCGGTGGAAGCGCTGACCTCGGCAACGGCGGCCAATTCAGTGCTGGTGCGGGCGTGGCCGTCCATCAGCGAGCAGAGGATCTTCGTGCGTGCCGGTTCGGCGATGGCGGCCGCCACCTGCGAAACGCCGATGTCTTGATGTTCTGCGTGCATATTTCGCTCCCCGACGAATCGTCGTCGCTGCGAACTGAAGATACTCGCATCACTTTCCCGACGACAAGGCTGTGAACCATGGACCCGATCATCGCTGCGACGCATGCCGATCCCTACCCCTACTACGCCAAACTACGCGCCGAGGGCGGACTGACCTTTGATCATGGATTGAAGCTGTGGGTCGCCAGCAGCGCCCGAGCAGTGTGTGCGGTGCTGGCGCATGCCGATTGTCGGGTGCGACCGCTGCAGGAGCCGGTGCCCAAGGCGATTGCCTCGGGGCTGGCCGGCAAGGTGTTCGGGCAGTTGATGCGGATGAACGATGGCGAACGTCAACGCTGTCCGCGTGCGGCAATCGAGCCGTCACTGCAGTTGATAGATGACGAGCAAGTACAGGCACTGGTGGCCGCGCGTCTGATGACAGCGGACGCCGACGGCTTGTATAAGGCGATGTTTCGCGGCCCGGTGTGTGTGGTCGCGGCGCTGCTCGGCTTCACCCCGGCGCAGGGCCGGGCCATCAGTGAGCTGACCGCGGATTTCGTCGCCTGCCTGTCGCCGCTGAGTAATGATCTGCAACTGGCGGCGGCGCATGCGGCGGCGGAGCATTTGCACGGATATTTCATCGAGTTGCTGGCCGAAGCCGATAGCGAGTTGCTCAAGGCTATCGAGCAGCGATTTGCCGGTGACGGGGAAAGCCTGATCGCCAACCTGATCGGTCTCTGTTCGCAGACGTTTGAAGCAACTGCCGGGCTAATCGGCAATGCACTGTTAGTGCTGCGACGTCAGCCCGAGTTGCGCGATGCCTCTGTGGACGCGCTGTTGGCCGAGGTTCAGCGCTTTGATCCGCCAGTGCAGAACACTCGGCGGTTTGTCGCGCAGACTTGTGAGATCGATGGTGTGCGGCTTGAGGCCGGCGAAGTGATTCTGTTGCTGCTGGCCTCGGCCAACCGCGATCCTTTGTTGAATGCAGAGCCCGAGCGGTTTCTGCTGGATCGTCCTGACCGGCGCAGTTTCAGTTTTGGCAGCGGGCGGCATCAGTGTCCGGGGCAGACACTGGCGCTGAGCATTGCCGCTGCGACTGTCAGAAAAATCCTTGATCAGGGTATGAATCTGCAACAACTGACGTGGCATTACCGCCCATCCCTCAATGGGCGGATACCACTGTTCGACGCGCTACAGCCTTAGGCGCTGCGCAGCTCGATGGTCAGGTGCGACAACTCATGCACCGGCGCCAGCCGCTCGCGAATCGCCTCCGCCGTCACACCCGCCGCCGCGACCACACTGACAATCGCCGCCCGCGACTGCGGGCCGACCTGCCAGACATGCAGATCGCTGATGCGCACATCGTCAGAGGTTTCCAGCAGCTCGCGGATCTCCGCTGCCACCGGCTCGTCGGTGGTGTCGAGCAGCACCGCGGCGCTATCGCGCATCAGGTTGTAGGCCCACTTCGCGATGACAATCGAGCCGACAATCCCCATCGCCGGGTCCAGCCATACCCAACCGAGATAGCGCCCGGCCAGCAACGCGGCAATCGCCAGCACAGAGGTCAGGGCGTCGGCCAGCACATGGACGTAGGCCGAGCGCAGGTTGTTGTCGTGATGGTGATGATGATCGTGGCCGTGGTCATGCTGATGGCCGTGGTCATGGCCGTGATGGCCCATCAACAGGAAGGCGCTGAGGATGTTTACGCCTAGCCCGACGATGGCAATCACTGTCGCTTCGCCGAATGCCACGCTGGTCGGTTCGAACAACCGAAAAACCGACTCGCCGGCAATGCCCAGCGACACCAGGCCCAGCACCATGGCTGAGGCGAAACCGGCCAGATCGCCGACCTTGCCGGTGCCGAAACTGTAACGGCGGTTGTTGGCATTGCGCCGGGCGAATCCGTAGGCCGCCGCAGCGATGCCCAACGCGCCGGCATGGGTCGCCATGTGAAAACCGTCGGCCAGCAGGGCCATGGAGCCGGTGAGGTAACCGGCGGCGATCTCGCCGATCATCATCACGAAGGTCAGCGCCACCACCCACAGAGTGCGGCGGGCGTTTTCGTCGTGGGACGCGCCGAGGAACTGGTGATCGTGGCTGAAACGGTCAGCGTTTGGGGTCAGGCTCATGATGCGTGTGCTCTATTTGGCATAACGGCGGATGGCTTGCAGCAGATCTTCCGCGCCCTGGGCGCGCTGTTCGTCAGTGAGATCGGGATGGGCCACGTGCTCACGGGTGTGGGCCTCGATGAACTGCTCCATCAACCCGTTGACCGCCCCACGAATCGCCGCCACCAGATGCAAGGTCTTGGAACAATCGGCATCGCCCTCCAGAGCTTTTTCAACGGCCAGCACCTGCCCGGCAATCCGCCGCACGCGGTTGAGCAGCTCGTCTTTGTGTTCGTGAATGTGCGACATACCTATACCCCCTACCCCTATATGGCAGGCATGGTCGCCGATGGCTTGGGTAATCGCAAGTTCGGTGAGCATTCAAGGGATGAACGGGATGCTGAAAGCGACTTCAATCTCCTGTAGGAGTGAGCCTGCTCGCGATAGCGATATGTCTGATCACATAGATGTTGAATGTGCCGCCCTCATCGCGAGCAAGCTCACTCCTACATCAGTTTGGTGGTGTTGCCTGCTCTGCGCCGGACGCAGACTCCCCTGTAGGGGCCAGCCTGCTGGCGATGTCACGCTGAAAAATGCAGCATCATTTCGGCATCATCCAGCAGGCTACATCGCCTTGCGCCTTTGCCTACAACTACGCCAGAATCCGTCGGCTTGTGCGGTTTGGGGGGCGTCGGTAACGTGGTTCGCGTCACTGAATGGTCAGTGATCGGGTTTAGTCGCTCGGTGTTACCTCAAGTTCGCAAGCTGTTATTCAGTCAGGCATCTCTACGCCTGCGCTCAATGGCGGCTGTGCGCAGGGCGCTCTCGGGCGCGCCGGTAATGCTTGGGTACTGGTCGACTAACCTGCGTACAGCTGCCACCTATTGTTTAGTCGCAAGTACGTGTCAGCCTCATTGAGGTTACCCAGCAAATGTTTAAAGTGACGCCAAATCCGCCTGAAGCGGACGCAATACCTGACCCCGAATCAACGTCCCCCTACTCCGACCCCAATTCCAGAAAACTTCACGAAGCCGCCGAACGCGCCCTCGACCACTACCTGAAACCGCCATCCCCACAACCGCGCAAACCCAGCCACATGTTCGTTGTCGCGCCAGACATGCACAACGAAGAGCTTCTGGCCCACGCCTGCGAATCCATGGCCTCGGCCAGCATCATGCTCAGCGACTTCGCCAGCCTCCTCGACACGCCCTACCGCAACACCCTGCTCGGCATCCAGCAAGTGGTGATGCTAGGCGAACTCGCCGTCAACCGTGCCCTCGACAACCTCGAGCCCCCGATCAGAAATTGAAAAGCGTCCCTGTGGCGAGGGAGCTTGCTCCCGCTCGGCTGCGCAGCAGTCGAAAATCCGGACTCGATTCAGAACGATGGGGCTTGGGGTCGCTTCGCAACCCAGCGGGAGCAAGCTCCCTCGCCACAAGGAAAACGGCGCAAAGGAGAATTTCACATGACCAATAAAACAGATGCCCACGTCGTCGCCGCATTAGTCGCCATGGGCCTCAACGAACGGGATCGACGCTGGGCGCAGAACGCATGCCTGGTGTTGTTTGAAAGCGAGCGGGAAACAATTGTGGCCTCGGCCGTGGCCGCTCTGGGGAAACTCGACGAGCTTGAAATGGAGGCTGTACTCCCAGCGCTGCAGCGGGTGAAACGCCGGTTTCCGTCACTTGCAAGGACAGTGGCTGAGACGCTGGACGCGATGGCAATTGCAGCCTGAGTGATCGTGGCGAGGGGGATCGCGAAGCGATACCTCAAGAGAAGGCCTGCTGCGCAGTCCATCGGGGATAAATCCCCTCGCCACAGATTGCATGGACATTGATTGATCGGCGTTTAGCCGCCTCAATCCTCCCGCGTCAAAACCTCCAGCAATTCAATCTCGAACACCAGATTCGAATTCGGCGGAATCTTGCCCATCGTTCGCTCGCCGTAGCCCAAATGCGCCGGCACCAGCAGTTTGCGCTTGCCGCCCACTTGCATCCCCATCAGCCCTTGATCCCAGCCCTTGATCACCCGGCCCGTGCCAATCACGCACTGGAAAGGTTTGCCACGGCTGTGGGAAGAATCGAACTCGCTGCCGTCTTCCAGCCAGCCAGTGTATTGGGTGGTAATCAGCGCGCCTTTGACGGCAGACTTGCCCTCGCCCACTTGGAGTTCGATTACCTGCAGTTCATCCGTCATGACATTCACTCAATTGCTTAACTGGCGGCCGTTTTCCCAGAAATGCCGGTGATTGGCAAGCCGATGGCGCAGAGCAACGCTATTACCCCGCGGATTGTGAATCTGGCGATGCAGGAGGCCAGACACCGCAGGATTTTGGGGCGGGAAGCCCTGCACGAGTGCATGCGCAGGGCCTTTGAGTCGGGGGGATTAACGCTCGACAGGTTGCATCTCAACGATAGTGCCATTGGTGATCATGACCATCACGTACTTGTCATTGATCTGCACCCACTGCGCCTGGTCGATCGGTGCTTTCAAACCTTTCTGTTTCCAGTTCTTCAGTGCTTTGTCACTGCGCTGATAGATGTCCGGGGCGCGGTCGTTGACCTTCAATTCACGGTCGCTGGTCGGCGACTGGACGGTGGGTTCGCTTGAGGTTTGCGCCGCTTGAACAAGTGGGCTGATCCCGGCAATGCCGGCGACGAGGGCCAGGCTGGCGATTAGGGTTTTGCTGTTCATCGGTGAACCTCCTTCAGATGGGTGATGCCTGTACTCCGACTGCTGAGTCAGGAAATCATTCCTTGTTTTTTTGCCTGGGCTGGTTAGGGGATTGTAGTTGGCAGGCAGAACGTCATCGCTGGCAAGCCAGCTCCCACAGGTTTTTTTGGCGGTGCCGGAACAGTGGGCACACCGCAGAAACGGTGGGAGCTGGCTTGCCAGCGATGGCGTCGGCATATGCAACATCTCCACGACTGACACACCGCTTTCGCGAGCAGGCTGGCTCCCACAGGTTAGACGGTATTTTCAGGATTGATCCGCTTTGCACATCAATCCATGCCAACAATGCAATTAACATCCGGTTACACCTGCGCGACCATCCGCCGCAATAACAACCGTGCGCCGCTTCCACGTCGCGCACGTCATAAAAGCGGTGGAGATTTTTCTATGACAGCCTCAATCCCACACGGCGGCTCGCGAGCCGGCGCCATTTTCCGGGTCACCTCGGGCAACTTCCTCGAACAGTTCGACTTCTTTCTGTTCGGCTTCTACGCCACGCAGATTGCGGCGGTGTTCTTCCCGGCGAGCAGTGAGTTCGCTTCACTGATGATGACTTTTGCCGTATTCGGCGCAGGCTTTCTGATGCGTCCGCTGGGGGCGATCGTGCTCGGCGCCTACATCGATGACGTCGGTCGGCGCAAAGGTCTGATCGTCACCCTGTCGATCATGGCCAGCGGCACGATCCTGATTGTGCTGGTGCCCGGATACGAGACCATTGGTCTGTTCGCCCCGGCCCTGGTGCTGATCGGACGACTGTTGCAAGGCTTCTCCGCCGGTGCGGAACTGGGCGGTGTTTCGGTGTACCTGTCCGAAATCGCCACGCCCGGCCGCAAGGGCTTTTTCACGGCCTGGCAGTCGGCCAGTCAGCAGGTGGCGATCATTGTCGCTGCGGCGTTGGGCTATGCGCTGAACGCGTGGATGGCGCCGAGCGTGGTGGCCGATTGGGGCTGGCGCATTCCGTTTTTCGTCGGTTGCATGATCGTGCCGTTCATCTTCCTGCTGCGCCGTAACCTGGCGGAGACCGAAGAATTCGCTGCACGCAAACACCGCCCGAGCATGAAGGAAGTGTTCCGCACCCTCGGTCAGAACTGGGGCGTGGTGCTCGGTGGCATGCTGATGGTCGCGCTGACCACCACCGCGTTCTATCTGATTACGGTGTACGCGCCGACCTTCGGCAAAACCGTGCTGCACCTGAGCACTTCCGATGCACTGTTGGTGACCTTGCTGGTCGGCGTATCGAACTTCTTCTGGCTGCCGATTGGCGGCATGTTGTCCGACCGCATCGGCCGGCGCCCGGTGCTGATCGCCATGGCGCTGCTGGCCCTGGCCAGTACCTATCCGGCGCTGTCGTACCTGGTGCAGGCGCCGAGCTTCAGTCACATGTTGCTGTCGCTGCTGTGGCTGTCGTTCATCTACGGCATGTACAACGGCGCGATGATTCCGGCGCTGACCGAGATCATGCCGGTGGAAGTGCGGGTGGCCGGTTTCTCCCTCGCCTACAGCCTGGCGACCGCGATTTTCGGCGGCTTCACCCCGGCGATGTCGACCTTCCTGATCCAGTACACCGGCGACAAAGCGGCACCGGGTTACTGGATGAGCGTCGGCGCACTGTGTGCGTTGTGCGCCACGTTGTACCTCTATCGCCGCGCGGGCGGCCGTTTGCAACCGGTTGCCGCATAAGGAGCAATCACCTTGAAAAAACTGATCAATCTCAGCGCCATCGCCCTCTTCGCTTTCAGCGCCCTGGCCCATGCTGAACAGCTGAATGTGATGACGTCGGGCGGCTTCACCGCCGCCTACAAAATCCTCGGCCCGAAATTCGCAGCCGCGACCGGCAACACCCTCGATACCCAGCTCGGCCCGTCGATGGGCAAGGCGCCGGAGGCGATCCCCAATCGCCTCGCCCGTGGCGAACACGCCGACGTGGTGATCATGGTCGGCTACGCCCTTGACGACTTGATCAAACAGGGCAAGGTCGACCCGGCCTCGCGGGTCGAACTGGCGGATTCGCGGATCGGTCTGGTGGTGCGTGAAGGCGCGCCGAAGCCGGACATCAGCAGCGTCGAAAGCCTGAAGAAAACCCTGCTCGACGCAACATCGGTGGCCTACTCCGACAGCGCCAGCGGCGTGTACATCGAGAAAGAGCTGTTCAACAAACTCGGTGTTGAGGATCAACTGAAGCCGAAAGCGAAGATGATTCCGAAAATCCCGGTGGGCTCGGTGGTCGCTACCGGGGACTATCAACTGGGCTTCCAGCAGGTCAGCGAATTGCTGCCGGTGCCGGGGGTGAGTTTTGTCGGGAAGATTCCGGAATCGGTGCAGTCGGTGACGCGGTTTGCCGCCGGCATCCCGGTCGGCGCGCAGCATCCGAAAGAGGCCAAGGCCTTGCTCGACTACCTCGCCGCGCCTGCCGCTCAGGCTGACGTGCAGGCCACCGGGCTGGATTCGGTCAAGCGCTGATCGTTGGCGGCTGGACTTTCATTTCCACCACCAGCCGCTCCAGTTCCAATGCTGCCGGGGTCAACGTGCGACCCCGGCGCTTGATGATGCCGACACTGCGCATCACTTGCGGATCGGTCAACGGCACTCGCGTCAGAATCGGATGATCCGGTCCGGGCATCGCCATCAACGGCACCGCCGCCACTCCCAGCCCCGCTTCCACCAGACCGATCATCGTCGTCACGTGTCGCGTCTCGCAGATGCTTTGGCGCTGCGGCACCACGCTGCTCAAGGCCTGATCGAGCAGGAAACGGTTGCCGGACGTCTTGTCGAGCGAGATGTAGTCCTGCTGATAGAACTCGTCCCAGCTCACGCTGCTGCGTCCGGCCAACGGGTGATCGCGACGACAGGCGACCACATAGCACTCCTGCACAAGCGGTTCGAAATCGACTTTGGCATCCTGCGTGCCGAGGAAACTCAAACCGAAATCCGCCTCGCCATTGACCACCGCGCTGAGCACATCGTGGGCGCTGGAGTCGAGGACTTTGACCTTGATCCGTGGAAATTGCTGGTGATAGCGGGCGACCACTCGCGGCATGAAGTAATACGCCGCCGACGGCACGCAGGCAACGGTAACGTGGCCCAGACGCGTGGAAGCCACTTCACTGATGCCCAACAACGCCACATCCAGATCATCGAGCAAGCGTTCGACGCTGGGCATGAACCCGCGCCCGGCCTGGGTCAGGCTGACCTTGCGCGTGGTGCGCTCGAACAGCTTTACGCCCAGTGCGTCTTCGAGCTTTTCGATGCGTCGGCTCAACGCCGGCTGCGAAAGGCGCACTGTGTCGGCAGCCTTGCGGAAACTGCCCTGCTCGACCACGGCGCGAAAAGCTTGCAGGTCGTTGAGATCGAAGTTGATGGCCATGGCGGAACTCGCAGGAATTGATTCGCAAAGGCTATCAATGTAACCAACTGATGCAAATTATTACAGACTCACACCGCCCCCTGTAGGAGCTGCCGCAGGCTGCGATCTTTTGATCTTGATATTGATCCTCAAAAACAACATCAAAAGATCGCAGCCTGCGGCAGCTCCTACAGGGATCTTCGGTGGATCTTGAATCGATTCAGCCTTTATCCTTGTTGCCCCCGCCGTACCGCTGTCAGGAGTTGTGTCATGCCCCATGAAGGCAATCTGTTACAAGCCGCTGTCGTGTTTCTCTTCGCAGCGGTGCTCACCGTGCCCTTGGCCAAACGCCTGCAACTGGGCGCGGTGCTCGGTTATCTGTTGGCAGGGGTGATCATCGGCCCGTCGGTGCTCGGTCTGATCGGTAATCCGCAGAGCGTCGCGCATATTTCCGAACTGGGCGTGGTGTTGCTGCTGTTCATCATCGGCCTTGAGCTGTCGCCACGGCGCTTGTGGGTGATGCGCAAATCGGTATTCGGCGTGGGTCTGGCGCAGGTGCTGCTGACTGCAGCGGTGATCGGCGTACTGGCGTTGTACGTGTTCGGTCAGCCGCTGAACAGTGCGATTGTGCTCGGCCTTGGCCTGGCGCTGTCGTCCACCGCATTCGGCCTGCAAAGCCTGGCCGAGCGCAAGGAACTGACCAGCCCGCACGGGCGGCTGGCGTTTGCGATTCTGCTGTTTCAGGACATCGCGGCGATCCCGTTGATCGCGCTGGTGCCGATGCTCGCCGGCAGCGCCCACGCCAGCAGCAACGCGGAAAGCCTGAACCACGGTCTGCAAGTGCTCGGCGGGATCGCCGTGGTGGTGGTCGGCGGGCGTTATCTGTTGCGTCCGGTGTTCCGCGTGGTGGCGAAAACCGGTCTGCCGGAGGTGTCCACCGCCACCGCATTGCTGGTGGTGATCGGTACGGCGTGGCTGATGGATCTGGTTGGCGTGTCGATGGCGCTTGGGGCTTTCCTCGCTGGCCTGCTGCTGGCGGATTCGGAATATCGCCATGAACTGGAAGCGCAGATCGAGCCGTTCAAGGGCTTGCTGCTCGGGCTGTTTTTCATCAGCGTCGGCATGGGCGCCAACCTAAGTCTGCTGCTGAGTGCGCCGATCACCGTGCTGGGCCTGACGCTGCTGCTGATCGGCTTGAAGTTGCCGCTGCTGTTTGTGGTCGGGCGCCTGGCGGGTGGGCTGACCAAAGTCAGTGCGATTCGCCTGGGCATCGTGCTCGCGGCCGGCGGGGAATTTGCCTTTGTAGTGTTCAAGATCGGTCGCGACCAGGGCCTGTTCGAACCGCGCCTGTATGACCTGCTGGTACTGACCATCACCCTGTCGATGGCATTGACGCCGTTGCTGTTGTTGATCTGCGCACGGCTGGTCAGCCCGAAAGTGCAGCCGGTGGAAGTGCCGGAGAAATTTCGTGAGATCGACACTGAAGCACCGCGCGTGGTGATTGCCGGCATGGGCCGGATGGGCCAGATCGTGGCGCGGATTCTGCGCGCGCAGAACATTAAGTTCGTGGCGCTGGACACCTCGGTGGAAACCATCGAACTGTCGCGCAGTTTTGGTGGCGTGCCGGTGTTCTATGGCGACCCGATGCGCCCGGAAATCCTCAATGCGGCGAAGGTGGGCGAGGCAGAATATTTTGTCATTGCCACGGATGACCCGGAGACCAACATCAAGACCGCCGAGATCGTGCGCAAGCTGTATCCGCACATGAAAATCATCGCCCGGGCGCGCAACCGTCAGCATGTGCATCGTCTGGTGGATGTCGGCGCCGAAGCGATTCGCGAGACCTATTACTCAAGCCTGGAAATGAGCCGGCGCACGCTGGTCGGGCTGGGTCTGACCCAGGCCCAGGCCGATGCGCGGATCAAGCGCTTCAAACATCACGATGAGCAGGTGCTGGAAGCCCAGCACGCGATCTACGACGACGCCGCCAAAGTCCTGCAAACCGCCCAGGAAGCCCGGGCGGAGCTGGCGCGATTGTTCGAGTCGGATCAACTGGAAGAGGAAGCGCGCAAGGCCTGACCTCCTTGCCCAGATCCAGATTTCGTACCGACAGGCCTGACGCCTTCGCGGGCAAGCCCGCTCCCACAGGTTTTGTGAACGCCCGAAAACCCTGTAGGAGCTGCCGCAGGCTGCGATCTTTTGATCTTGATCTTAAAAGATCGCAGCCTGCGGCAGCTCCTACAGGGGATTGGGTCAGGCCAGCTCTAATTCGCGCTCTTGCTTGACCGGTGCAGTCTCAAACCGGTCCGCGAGGAACGGCGTGATATCCAGCGGCAGCGTTTCCTGGTTGACCAGTTTGTCCAGCAGCACCCCGGTAATCGCCGAGGTCAGGATGCCGGTGCGAAAGTGCCCGCAGGCATTCAGGTAACCCTCCACCCCGCGCATCGGCCCCAGGATCGGCAGTTCATCCGGCGAGCCCGGGCGCAAGCCGGCCCAGGTGCGCTTGAGATTGACGTCCTTGAGTTCTGGCAGGCAACGCACCGCGCCCTGCACCAGCCCGGCGATTTCCGGGTAGGTGGTGGTGACGTCGAAACCTTTGTCTTCGGTGGTGCTGCCGATCAGGATCTCGCCGTTGTCCTTCTGCGCCACATAGCAGTCGCTGGTGGTCAGGCAGCCGTTGAGGATCTTCGGCATGCGCTCGGTCAGCAGGATCTGGCCCTTGACTGGCTTGACCGGAATCCGCACACCGGTGGCCCACTCACTCAAGTCCGCCGCCCAGGCACCAGCGGCGTTGATCAGGGTCTTGCAGTGGAACACGCCCTCTTCGGCCGTCTGCACGCCCGTCACGCGGCTGCCGTGGTGCAACACACCGGTGACGTTGGTGTTGACGTAGATATCGACGCCATTCTGCCGCGCGCCTTCCATGTAGGCATCGGCGAGGCGGAACGGGCTGACCTGGTGATCGCAGAGAAACTCCAGCGCACCCCGGGCCTCGTGGCTGACGCTCGGTTCGGCTTCGCGCAGTGCAGCCTGATCGAGCCAGCGCACCTGATCGGCCAGATGCGGAATACAGCTGACAATGTGCTCGGCGTAGAGCCGGTCCTCGTCGTCATAGATGACGAACTTCAGCCCGGTCTTTTCAAACTTGAAATCCATCCCGTGCTTGTCGATCAACTCGCGGTGCAGTTGCGGGTACAGCGCGTTGGACTGCAAGGCGAAATCGAAGAACGACTCTGGCAGGATGTGCGGCGTACTGGCGTCCACCGCGACCGCAGCGCCCTGGGTTTCACGTTTGCGGTTGGCCGACATCATGCGGAAGAAAATCACCCCGCAGCCCAGCCCCACCGACTCGCCGATGGCCCACAAGCCGCCGGCCGAAGCGCGGGTCGCATTGCCCGGGCGCTTGGCGTCGATCAGCGCGACCTTCAGATTTTCGCGTTTGGACAATTGATAGGCGCAGGACGCCCCGATCACGCCGCCGCCGGCAATGACCACGTCATAGAACTTACTCATGGGAAGCGGCCTCCGTGCCGACGGACTGGAACGCGGAAAATGGAATCGGATCAATCGGGAAACGCGGACGCAGCCAGCCAACGTCCTTGCGCCCGGTGGCCTGACGCAGACGGTCGCTGCAATAGCCGACGCACATCCGGCCCTGACAATCGCCCATGCTCACCCGGGTGCGCATCTTCAGGCTGGCGATGTCCTGCACGCCCTGCTCCAGCGCCAGATCGATGTCAGCGCGGGTCGCATGTTCGCAGCGGCAGATCACCGTGTCGGCGGCCGGCAAAGCGGTCTGGCCGACACCGCGTTCGGTGTAGCGATCGACCGCCGCACGGAAGCGCACGATGGATTTGAGTTTGCCCAGGTAACGGTCGCGGCGAACCCGTGCCAGTTCTTCTTCGATCACCCCGCGTTGCAGGAGGATCGAGGTCGCGGCGATCTTGCCCGCAAGCATCGCCGCTTCACCGCCGCGAATCCCGCCCATGTCACCGGCCAGATGCACGTGCGGTTCGTTGCTTTGCTGCCACACATTGGAATTGGCGCGCAGGTAGCCGTCGTCGCTGAAACCGTGATCGAGGCCCATCTGCTGACTGAGTTGGGTGCGCGGGATGAAGCCGTAACCGACCGCCAGGGTCTGGGCTTCGAAGCGCTCGACCTGAGTCAGATCAGGTTCCCAACTGGCCGAATACGGCGCGACAGTCACGCTCTTCAATTCACCTTCGCCGTGGGCTTCGACAACGCCCCAGCCGTAGTTCATCGGAATGCCATGCAGCTTCAGATAGGCAAGCATGCTCAGGCCGTCGAGGAACAGCTGCGGTTTGTTCAGCAGCGCCAGACTTTCGCGGGCGATCTTGCCGAACGCGCAGGCTTCATAAACGCCCGCGACCTTGACCCCGGACGCATGCAACTGGGTCGCCACCAGCGGCAGCAGCGGCCCGGTGCCGGCAATGATCACCGGCCCTTGCGGCTTGACCACGCCACTTTTGATTTGCAGTTGCAGGCCGCCGAGCATGATCACCCCCGGCAGGGTCCAGCCGGGGAACGGCACGCTGCGCTCGTGGCAACCGGCGGCCAGCAGCAATTGCGGGTATTCGATCTCGTGCAGTTGCTCATCGCCGTCGAGCACCACCAGCGCACGGGTGCCTTCGGCGCCGACCACGCGGTGATTGAGGCGCACGTCGATCAGCCCGGATTGCTCCTGGAAATCACCGTGCAATGTGCTCAGGGCTTCGGCATAGCGCGGCCCCAGATAATCCAGTTGCACGCCGTCACGCAGCGGCCCGCGATAGACCACGCCGCCGAGGCGCGAGGCTTCTTCGAGCAAGGTGCAGCGCACACCATGGCGCGCCAGTTCGATGGCCGCCGCCATCCCCGCCGGACCACCGCCGACGATCACCGGTTGCAGGCTCATACAACCTCCTGCTCGTTGATGCGGTTGACCTGGGTTTCAATCTGCATGCCGTCGCGCACCACGGTCTGGCAGGCGCGGCGCTTGTGGCGGCCGTTGATTTTCACCAGGCAGCACTGGCACACGCCCATGCCGCAGTAGGCACCGCTGATCTGGTTGTGATCGTTGCGTGCGACCTGGCGCACGCCGAGGGACTGAATGACGCTGAGGACGGTTTCGCCGATAGCCGCGCTGACCGCTTGGCCGTTGATGTGGACGGTCATATCCGCCTGGGTCAGGGGCTGGATATCGAAGGTGCGTTCTAGGCAGTGCATTACGATGTTCATCCGTGAAAAGGTTCAGGGTGGGGTTACGTCAGCTCCTTGCTGCGCTCTGCCTGGCGACCCGTTCTGTTTGTTTGATGGGGGTCTGCCAGGCTACTCCATGAGCGCAGCAAATTGCGCACCGGAGCACTGTAGTCGATACCGCGACAAGGGGCCTGGATCATTTAAGTTAGGTGATATTGCGAGAGTGAATATTGATCCAGGTCGACAAATCCTCCTCCCCTCACACGAACAATGTAGGAGCTGCGCAGGCTGCGATCTTTTGATCTTGATCTTAAAAATAAAAAGATCGCAGCCTTCGGCAGCTCCTACAGGTGAAAGGGCCAGACATGAAAAAGCCGCTTTCACCGTGAAGTGAAAGCGGCCGAGGCAGGGGCCTCAACAGAGCAAATGGATCAGTGTACGAACAGGGCGATCAGGATGATGATCGGGATCGGTACACCGAGGAAGAACAGAAGTAGAGAGCGCATGGTGATTCTCCTTGTTTAACGGACTGGAGGCAGCGTGGTCGTGGTGGCGTAGGTTTCGACTTCGACATACTCGACCGCGTCCCGGCGACGACCGCCGAAGGTGGCTGCGAGGCTGGCGAAGAACGCACCGGCCAACAGTGCAATGAACATCCACAGCGAAGTCCAGGCAGCGACTTTGGCAGCGGTGTCGGCAGCCTGTTGGGCTTTGACTTTGGCGTCAGCGATGGCTTTCTGAGTGCGGGCATAGACGTCGTCGACACGTTTCTCGGCGTCGGCCTGACTCAGGTTGGTCCGTTGTGCGACCAGTTGTGCGAGGTAGGTACGGTCTTCAGGGCTGAGTTGGCCGTTGGCCAGGCTCTGGGCGAAGATCCGGGTTACCGCGCCGTGGGCGGCGTCATCGCTGACGGACGCTGGGCGGTCATCACGGAACAGGCTGTCGACGAAGTAACCGTACTGGTCGCTGTTGGTGTTGGCTGCGGCAGTACCGGCCGCTTGAGTCGCGGCAGCCGCTGCGCCACCGGCAACACTGGCACCGGCCTGCACACCTCCGCTGATTACACTGCTGACCGAACCGACCACCAGCACAGCGGTGACCAGCGTGGCCACGCACCAGGCGAGGAAACCATGGGCGGTATCACGGAAATACACTTCATCACCGTGCATGTTGGCCCACTTCACCCGCAGACGACCGGCGATATAGCCACCGAGGCCTGAGGCGATGATTTGCGTCGCCGCCAGCCAGACAATCGTCGAAATCCCCAGACCCTTGGCGCTGATGCCTTCCCCGGCCCAAGGTGAAACGGCAGAGAATCCCAAACCGAAGCCAAGCAGCACCAAAATCATCGACAGTGCTGCGGCCGCCGCTGCGCCCGCGAAAATCGCGCCCCAGGACACGCCTGACACGTTGCTCGACTCTCCTTCGAAGGCAGGATAAAACCCATCAGGGGATCTATTCATTGTTGTAGTGCTCCAGGCATGAAAAATGGTGTTACAACTCGTCACCAGATGAATTGCAGCGACCGTGCCATTCGCCAACTTTAAATAAATCGTTATTTTTCAACAGGTTAAAAAGACTGAACTTCTTAGGACCATGCAATTTGCAACAATCGGCCGAAAGCAGCGGGTTTTATGCATTGAAGACAAATCCGCAACGCTGTCGGAATTTGCAGGAGTGACAGGCTATACATGAAAGTTAATTTAAAGCGTGCCGGAAAATACTTGGCAAAATGCTGCCATTCCGTTTGAACCGATCAAGGCCTGCTCTATGACTCGTATTTTGACCATCGAAGACGACGCCGTGACTGCCCGTGAAATCGTCGCCGAACTCAGCAGCCACGGCCTGCAAGTGGATTGGGTCGACAATGGCCGCGAAGGCCTCGACCGTGCCGTCAGCGGCAACTATGACCTGATCACCCTCGACCGCATGCTGCCGGAACTCGATGGCCTGGCCATCGTCACCACCCTGCGCACCATGGGCGTGGCGACGCCGATTCTGATGATCAGCGCGCTCTCCGACGTCGATGAGCGCGTGCGCGGCTTGCGGGCCGGCGGCGATGACTATCTGACCAAACCGTTCGCCACCGACGAGATGGCGGCGCGCGTGGAAGTGCTGCTGCGCCGCCAGAACAGTGTCGCCACCCAGGCCACCACGTTGCAGGTGGCCGATCTGGAACTGGACTTGATCAGCCACGAAGCACGCCGCGCCGAGCAGGTGCTGACGCTGCTGCCGACCGAATACAAGCTGCTGGAATTTCTGATGCGCAACAGTGGGCAGATCCTGTCGCGGATGATGATTTTCGAAGAAGTCTGGGGCTATCACTTCGACCCGGGCACCAACCTGATCGACGTACACATCGGTCGTCTGCGCAAGAAGATCGACGCGGCGGGCAATGTTCCGTTGATTCGCACGGTACGGGGCTCGGGTTATGTCATTGCCGAACCCGTCTGACGGCTGGCGCTCCTCCAGCAGTCGACTGCTGGCGCTGTACAGTTCGCTGTTCGTGGCCTGGAGCGCGATCCTCATGGGGGTCATGTATTTCGAGGTCTCCGGTTACCTCGACAACCTCGCCAAGCATTCGCTGATGCAACGTCAGCATCTGTTTTCGCACTTTCGCGGTGAGCAACTGGAAGAAGCCCTCGCCGCCAGCATGACCTTCGATATCCGCGGCATCGACGCCTATGGCCTGTTCGACGCCCAGGGCGTGTACCTCGGCGGCGCCCTGCAGCAGTTGCCCGAAGGTCTGCCGCTGGATGGCAAGATCCACACGCTCGACGACTGCGCCGACTCCGACGACCCGACCCTGCCCGCCGACAGTTGCGACGCGGTGGCGACCCAGACCCGCGACGGTCGCTGGCTGGTGTTGTTGCGCGATAACGGTTCGTTGTTCGCGGTGACGCGGATCATCCTGCATGCGTTGTTCTGGGGGGTGTCGCTGACGATCCTGCCGGGGATTGCCGGTTGGCATCTGCTGCGCCGCCGGCCGATGCGCCGTATCCGGGCAATTCAGGACAGCGCCCAGGCAATTGTCGCCGGCGACCTGACTCACCGCTTGCCGCTGTCCAATCGCCGCGATGAACTGGACATGCTCGCCGCCATCGTCAACGCCATGCTCGATCGCATCGAACGGCTGATGCATGAAGTCAAAGGCGTGTGCGACAACATCGCCCATGACTTGCGTACGCCGCTGACGCGTTTGCGCGCGCAGTTGTATCGCATGCAGCAGCAGGCCGGTGAAGGTTCACAGGAAGCGGCGCAACTGGATCTGGTGCTGGCGGAAGCGGATACGCTGATGGCGCGGTTTCGCGGATTGCTGCGGATTTCCGAACTGGAAGATCGCCAGCGGCGCTCGGGTTTCGTCGAGCTGGACCCGGTGCAGTTGCTGGAAGAATTGCATGAGTTCTATCTGCCCCTGGCCGAGGAAGGTGAACTGCTGTTCGTGCTGAACATGCCGGAAACCCTGCCGCCGCTCAATGGCGACCGGGCGTTGTTGTTCGAGGCCCTGGCAAACCTGCTGAGCAACTCGATCAAGTTCACCCCGGCGGGCGGCACGGTGATTCTGCGTGGCGTGAATGATGGCGGGCATACGCGCATCGAGGTTCACGATTCCGGGCCGGGGATTCCCGAGGCCGAGCGCGAGGCGGTGTTCCAGCGCTTTTATCGCGCCGAGGGCGGGCAACCGCAGAGCGGCTTTGGTCTGGGCCTGTCGATTGTGGCGGCGATTGTCAGCCTGCATGGCTTCAATCTTGAAGTGGGCAGCAGTGAGCTGGGCGGGGCGAAACTGGTGCTCGATTGTCGGCAGAGTTTGATCGCCAACTCCTGATCCCCTGTGGGAGTGAGCCTGCTCGCGATGATGGTGGATCAGCCAACCTATTTGTTGAATGACCCACCGCTATCGCGAGCAGGCTCACTCCTACGATCCGCGGTCCTGAAAACATGCGATCCCCTGTGGGAGCTGGCTTGCCAGCGATGACGGTGCTTCAGTCGATATCGGTATTGACTGGACCGCCGCTATCGCTGGCAAGCCAGCTCCCACAGGTTTTTGTTGGATTGATCAGGCCGGGTAATTGGCCCGCAGTGCTTCAAGCCCACCCTGATAGATGCCGCTGAACAGCGCCACCACTTCCTCATCGCTCACACCCTTGGCGTTGAAGCGACCCGACCATGTCACCCGGGCGCCCTGCCCCTGGGCTTCGACCTTGATCGTCGCCAGGTAATCGGTGGCCGGGAACGGCGCCTGTTCGATCGAGTAACTGTAAGTCCTGGCGGTGTTGTCGAACGCTTGCAGGCGCTCGATCACCACGCCGCCATCGGCGGTTTGCAGGGTGCGCACGCGACCGCCTTCGCTCAGTTCACTGTTGGGAATGAAAGGCAGCCAGTCCGGCAGCGTGTTGAAGCCGCCGATCAATTGCCAGACCTGATCGGCCGAGGCCGGAATGTCGATGGTTGCAGATGCAGTTGCCATAAATAAAAGTTGCTCCAGAAAGATTCGGGTTCAGATCGCCATGCTGTCGACAACGCCGCCATCGACCCGCAGGGCCGCGCCGGTGGTGGCCGAAGACAGCGGCGAAGCGATGTAAGTCACCAGATGCGCGACTTCTTCGACATCGGCCACACGCTGGATGATCGAGGTCGGGCGAGCCTTCTGCACAAAGGCATCGGCTTCATCGCGCAGGCTGCGGCCGGATTCGGCAGCGGCGTCCTTGAGCATCTGCTCCAGGCCATCGGTGAAGGTCGGCCCCGGCAGGATCGCATTGACCGTGACGCCAGTGCCAGCCAGACGCTTGGCCAGACCATGGGACACCGCCAGATTGGCGCTTTTGGTCACACCATAGTTGAGCATGTCGGCCGGCGTCGCCACGCCGGATTCCGAAGACAGGAAAATGATCCGCCCCCAACCCTGCTCGACCATCGCCGGCGCGTAATGCCGCGACAGGCGCACGCCGGAAATCACGTTGACCTCGTAGAAACGCGTCCACTCGCTGTCCGGGGTGTCGAAAAAATCCACCGCATCGAAAATGCCGAGATTGTTCACCAGAATGTCGGCGCGCGGCTCGGCGGCGAACAGTTTTTCCGCGCCTTCGGCGGTGCCCAGATCCGCCGTCAGACCGCGCAATTGTGCAGCCGGCACCTTCTGCCGGATGCTCGCCAGCGCCTGCTCGACCTTGGCCGTGTCCCGACCGATCACCACCACTGTGGCGCCGGCTTCGGCCAGCGACTGGCTGATGCCCAGACCTATACCGGCGGTGCTGCCGCTGACGATCGCCAGTTTTCCACTCAGATCTATTTTCATGCTTTCACCTCATCGATTGGCAACGGTGCACGTTCGGACACCAGTTTTGCGTCACGCATGGCCTGCCAGAAACCGGCGGGAATCAGCGCCGACAATGCCGCGACATCTTCAGCAATGCGCCCCGGTTTGCTCGCACCCGGAATCACCGCAGCAACGGCGGGATTGGCCAGCGAGAATTGCAGGGCTGCCGCTTTTACATCGACGTTAAACGTAGCGGCGATACGTTTGATCTGCTCGACCCTGGCGATGATCTGCGGGCTGGCCTTCTGGTATTCAAAGTGCGCGCCGCCGGCCAGAATCCCGGAACTGTACGGGCCGCCGACCACGATCTCGACGTTCTGCGCCAGCGCCGCGTCCATCAGACGTTGTAGCGCACGGTCGTGATCGAGCAAGGTGTAACGCCCGGCGAGCAGGAAACCATCCGGTTGCGCTTCCGTCAGATCGAGGGTCAGTTCGCACGGCTCGACCTTGTTCACGCCCAGGCCCCAGCCCTTGATCACGCCTTCTTCGCGCAGTCGGGTCAGCACTTTGAAAGCGCCGGTGCGGGCCTGATTGAAGTATTCCAGCCATTGATCACCGTAGAAGTCCTGGGCGATGTCGTGGACCCAGACGATGTCCAGGCGATCGGTCTGCAGGCGTTTGAGACTGTCTTCGATCGAGCGCGGCGTGGCGTCGGCGCTGTAATCATTGACGATTTTGTTCGGCCGACCGTGTTCGAACACCCCGCTTTTTTCGCCCAGATCACGGGCGGCGGCGTCTTCGACTTCATCGAGAATCACCCGGCCGACTTTGCTGCTGAGCACGTAGTCATCGCGCTGGTACTGCTTGAGCGCCTCGCCGAGGCGGATTTCCGAAAGCCCCGAGCCATAAAACGGTGCGGTGTCGAAGTAGCGCACACCGGCATCCCACGCGGCGTGCACGGTGGCTTGCGCTTCGTCTTCGGGGATGGCTCGGAACATGTTACCCAGTGGCGCGGTGCCGAAGCCCAGTGGGCCGGGCAATTTGTCTTTCAAGCTCATTGCGTTGTCCTCATAGGTGTCTGGTCTGTATGACCGTTGAGCAGATCCTAGATTGCCGGACTTAGACCGTCCAAGACATAATGCGCAGCACTTGAGTCCCCAAAGGTCTGACATGATCGACATCCGCCAATTGCGCTACTTCGTTGCCGTCGCCGAAGAAGAACACGTCGGCCGCGCGGCCGAACGACTGCATATTTCCCAGTCGCCGCTGAGCCGGCAGATCGCCCAGCTTGAAGAGCGCCTGGGCCTGACCCTGTTCGAGCGCAGTCAGCAACGCATCCGCCTGACCCGCGACGGCCAGACTTTTCTTGCCGAAACCCGCGCCCTGCTGACCCACGCCAGTCGCCTGGAATCCCTCGGCAAACGCCTGGGGCGTGGTGAAGAAGGCGGTTTGTGCATCGGTTACAGCGAGAACGCCATGCACGCCGGGGTGCTGCCCAATGCCCTGCGGGTGTTGCGGGTGGATCGGCCGAATGTGCACGTCGCGTTGTACAACCTGAGCTCTGCTGAACAACTCGAAGGCCTGCGTCAGCGTAGTCTCGATATCGCTCTGGTGAGTGAGCCGCCGACCGATGACGATCCAGACCTGCTGGGGTTTCAGGTGCTCGACGATCCGATGTTGCTGGCGCTGCCGGAACAGCATCCGCTGGCCCGTCAGGACGCGCTGCACCCGGCGGATCTGGCTGGGCAGGAATGGATCGGCGTGCAAGCGCGTCAGGGCGCGGGTGATGAGTTCGTCAGTGCCTGCATCCGCGCGGGATTCACTCCCGATGTGCGCATGCAGGCCACCGAGCCGTTCACCGCGCTGGGGCTGGTGGCATCGGGGCTGGGGATCGCGATGATTCAGAAAGGCCTGAGCCACAACGCTCCGCCCGGGGTTGTGCTGCGCGAAGTGCCGTGGCTGGCGTTCACCACACCGCTGTGGGCGGCGTGGCATCGGATCAATTTGCGGCCATTGGTGGAGACGTTTCGCAAAGTCCTGACGGACCCAACCCCTTCTGACCAATCCACTCGCGCCAGTGGGGGGCAGCCTGCTGGGGATGGCGGTGGCATATCCGGCATCGCTGTCGACTGACAGTCCGCTTTCGCGAGCAGGCTCGCTCCCACCGGTACAGCGGTGACGGCGGAATTTGTGCCTGGCGCCAATTCCTGTGGGAGCTGGCTTGCCAGCGATGGCGTTGGCTCAGCCACATCCTTGCTAGCTGACACACCGCTATCGCTGGCAAGCCAGCTCCCACAATGGAATGGCGGTGTGCCCGGTCTCTGCAGGCAGCACAAAACCTGTGGGAGCTTGCCTGCAAGCGATGGCGGCGGGTCAGTCACATCCTTGCTAGCTGACACATCGCTATCGCTGGCAAGCCAGCTCCCTCAGGTACAGCGGTGACGGCGTAATTTGTGCCTGGCGCAAATCCCTGTGGGAGCTGGCTTGCCAGCGATGGCGTTGGTATGTCCGGCATCACTGTCGGCTGACAGTCCGCTTTCGCGAGCAGGCTCGCTCCTACAGGTCTGGGGGGATTTCCGATTTCGGTTCGGCCCCGCCCTTTGTCAAAAGATTGCAGCCTGCGGCAGCTCCTACAGGGAGGTAGCGGTGGATCTACACTCAGGTGATGAGTCGTTGCCGTGAGGTGCCCATGAAAATGTCTGCGCAAATGACCGTGGTCGCGGTGCTGGCCACCCTTGCCTATCTGGGGCTGGCGGTGTGGGGCATTGGCGGGCCGGCGGTGTTCTTTTCGCATGGGGCGCTGGTGCTGGTAGCGCTGGCCACGGTGCTGATGGTGGTGGCGTCGCTGTTCACCGATGTGAACATGAGTTCCGGGGAGCGCGAGGACCGGGCCAATCGCTGGGTGATTCCGGCGTTCGGCGTCATTGGTCTGGTCAGCGGTTTTCTCCCGGCGTACTGCGATCGCATCGACTTCTGGACCTTCGGCGCTGAAGGCGTGCGTTGGCTCGGCGCGTTGCTGTTTATCGTCGGTGGCGCGCTGCGGCTGTGGCCGGTGTTTGTGCTGGGCCGGCGGTTCAGCGGTTTGGTGGCGATTCAGCCGGGGCATCGCTTGGTCACCGACGGCATCTACACGCGCCTGCGCAATCCGAGCTATCTGGGGCTGGTGGTCAATGCCGTGGGCTGGGCGCTGGCGTTTCGTTCCAGTGTCGGGTTGATGCTGGCGGCGCTGACGTTGATTCCGCTGATTGCGCGTATTCACTCGGAAGAGGCGCTGCTGCGCGGGCAGTTTGGTGCGGAGTACGAGGCTTATTGCGCGCGTAGCTGGCGGCTTCTGCCTGGCATCTATTGATGCCCGTGTAGGAGCTGCCGCAGGCTGCGATCTTTTGATCTTGCTTTTGAAAATCAAAGTCAAAAGATCGCAGCCTGCGGCAGCTCCTACACGGGCGGCGTTGTGTCAGGTTTTTTGCAGGCGCAGTTGGTTTTGGCTATCGACGGTGACGCTTAGCGACTCATAGCTGTCGGTAGTCGCGTGGCGGGTTTCGAGCGGATGCTGGTGGGTGGTGGTGATGATCATCAGCGCTGCTCCGGCAGCTTCAGCGGCCTGGATACCTACGGTGGCGTCTTCGAAGATCAGACAGTCGGCAGGCTCGATCCCGAGGCGCTTTGCCGCCAGACGGTAACCCGCCGGATCAGGCTTGCCAGCGGTCACATCCTCAGCCGTGATCATCACTGCAGGCTCGGCAATTCCCGCCGCCGCCATCCGCCGCAACGCCAGATCCCGTGGTGCCGAAGTCACCATCGCCCAGCGCTCCTTTGGCAAGGCATCGAGAAACGCCGCCGCCCCGGGAATCTGCACGATCCCTTCCACGTCGTCGATTTCCGCCTGCGCGATAAACGCCGCTTGCGCCTCGGCGTCTACCCCCGGCAGGTTCAGGCGGCGGATGGTGTCGATGGCGCGAGCACCGTGAATGGTCGGCAGGAAGCTCTCGACATCAACCCCGTGCCGCTCGGCCCACGCGGCCCAGACCCGCTCGGCGGCGGCGATGGAATTGAGGACGGTACCGTCCATGTCGAACAGGAACGCGCCGAACGCGCGGTCGAAGACGTTATCGTGAGCAGACAAAAGGTCGCATCCTTTGACAGAACTGGGCGATTGGCCGGGCAATGTAGCATTTTTGCCCGGCCATTCGTCCCGAATGGCTCAGTGCAGACGCGCGGCCTTGGACTTGAACGCGCTGTCGACACAGTCGAGCAACTGGCCGATGGCCCAGGGCTTCTTGATGAACGCCACCGGGTGCTTGACCCCGGAAGTCTCCGGGGTTTCATAACCGGACATGACCATCACCGGTTTGTCCGGCCAGCGCTCGCCGACCAGGTTGGCCAGCCCTGCCCCGTTGATTTCACCGGGCATGGTGATATCGGTGAGCAGCAGCGCGACTTCCGGCGCATGTTCTTCCAGATACAGCTTGGCTGCATCCGCGCTGGTTTGCGGCTCGACCTTGAAACCTTCCTCCTGAAGAATTTCGCAGAGAAACTCCAGAATCAACGGGTCGTCCTCAACCACCAGAATCAACCCGCCAGGAAGGAGCGCGCTCGGTGTCGGTGTTGGACTCATGAACTGGCACTCCCTGAATTGCATTAACGACTTAGCGGCTTGAATCCGCTGCTTATCTGGTATGAGCAGCGCGCCCTGCATAAATTCATTTTTGATACAGGTCTTTTCTTAACAGTCCTGATCAGCCTGCGCCGACGGGCGTTCGTCAGACGGTTTTTGTGGTTAAAATGCCGGCCCTTTTGCTTGCCGACCGTGACTGATGAACCCTGAAGCCCTCGCCACACTCCGAGCCCATCTGTTGCCGGCACTCGCCGCGGCACCGAGCGAAACCCGTCGCCTGTTCCATGGCCGCGGACGTTGCTGGCCAGGGCTGGAACAGTTGACGGTGGACTGGCTGCAAGGCGTGGTGCTGGTCTCGCTGTTCAAGGAGCCGCTGCCGGAGCAACTCGAAGCGCTCAAGCAATTGCTGCTCGACCTCAGCACCTCAGCCGAATGGCAACAGTGCGGCGCACACACCTTGCTGCTGCAACATCGGTATTTGCCACAAAGCACCGCCGAATGGTTGCTGGGCAACGAAATCGACGAGATGAGCATCGTCGAGGGCGGCTTGCAGTACCGCGTCGACCTGGGTCGCAAGCAGAACGCCGGGCTGTTTCTCGACATGCGTTACGGGCGCAACTGGGTGCGTGAACAAGCGGCGGGCAAACGGGTGCTGAACCTGTTCGCCTACACCTGCGGGTTTTCCGTGGCGGCTATCGAAGGTGGCGCCAGCCATGTGGTCAACCTCGACATGTCCCGCGCCGCCCTGAGCCGTGGCCGCGACAATCACCGCCTGAACGGGCATGACCTGAGCAAGGTGAGCTTCCTTGGCCACGACCTGTTCAAGTCCTGGGGCAAGGTCATCAACAGCGGCCCGTACGATCTGGTGATCATCGATCCGCCGTCGTTCCAGAAAGGCAGTTTTCTGCTGACCAAGGACTACCAGCGCGTGCTGCGCCGTTTGCCGGAATTGCTCACGGCGGACGGCACGGTGCTGGCGTGCATGAATGATCCGTCGTTTGGTTCGGACTTTTTGATTGATGGCGTAATGCAGGAAGCGCCGAGTCTGCGCTTTGAGCAGCGGCTGGAGAACCCGCCGGAGTTTGCGGATGTTGATCCCGAGAGCGGTCTTAAAGCGCTCGTCTTCAAACGCCTCGATTGACGTTACCTCCCGGGAACACCGCGGCCCCGCGTGGGAGCCAAGTGGTCTGGGAGGGAAATCGGTGATCACGTCGTGACCGCTACCACTCGTCGCAAACACGCCCCTACCTGTCAGATCTGACAGTAGCCAAATCCCCCGTTTGATCGCTCAATCACTCCACCGCCCCCCTTCGGCAGGAGTTTCCGTCATGCTCGTCCAACCCAAAAAGGCCATCGGCACACGCGCCCTGCTCGACCCCGAAATCCCCGGCGCCAAGTTGCTACCGGACGGCAAGTGGGCCATCAACCGCGCCGCCGCACTGCTCAATTTTCCGGCTCTGGGCCTGAAGGTGCAGGTCCCGGTCTGGTCGAACAAAAAAATCGGCGACAAGGTCGAGCTGCTGCTCAACAACGTTCCGGTCGACCAGCAAACCGTTACCCAGCCGGCCGAGCAGACCCAGCGCACCACCCTGTTCGTCGCACCGGGCCGCTTTCAGACCGGCGCCTGGGAGCTGGCCTATCGGGTGACACGAGTCGCTCAACAGCCGGAGCCTTTTGCTCCGCCGCTCCAACTCGCGGTCAAACTGGAAATCCCCGCCGGCCAGGACACCAATCCAGAACAGGGCCACTCCAACCTGCACATGGCTTTCAGGCCACCGGAAATTGTTCAGGACGGTGTCGACAAGGACACCGCCGAAAAGGGTGTGGAGATTATGGTGGTTGCCGTACCCGGCAGTGGCTCCAACCTGCCTTATCCCGACATCGCCGTGGGCGACGTGATCATCGCGAGCTGGGGCGGCAAGCTGGTGGCGTCGGCGCCGGTCACTCAAGCGCAGATCGACGACCCGCTGAATAACCCGATCGTCATCCATATCAGTAAAGACATCATCCTGGCGGCGGGTGATTCCGGGAACGAAGGGCTGGCGGTGTCATTCCTGGTCAGAGACTTTGTCGACAACGACTCCGAGGACTGGTGCAAGGAAGCGCGCATTGTCGTCGACACCGGCAACTCGCGGCTGGATGCGCCGATTCTCAAACAGGCTGACGGCAACGAACTCGACCTCGACCAGTTAGGCAATGAACAATTGCTGCTCCAGGTCTTTGCTGCATCGTCCGACGACTTCAAACTCGACGACATCATCATCATGCACTTGCAGGGCACCACCCTCGACGGCGACCCCGTGGCGGTCGACGCTTGCCAGCGCATCGACAAAAACCCACCGCTTGTGGTCGAGGTGCCGATGGACAACGACGGTGCCCGGGCACTGGCAAAAACCCAGGGGGTGTTTTTCTTCGATCTGGAACGTGACGGCCGCATCATTCAACGCTCCAGAGGCCGCTTCATCAACATGAAGGGTGAACCCAAACGCCTGGCAGCCCCCATCGTCGAAAGCGCCGTGAGCGGTGCGCTGGATCCGGACCTGGCGAACGTGATCGTGCGCTTCCCCTTCGATCCGCTGATCACCGCGGACAACGCCATCGAACTGCTCTGGAGCATCACCCAGGCGGATGGCACCGCTTTCGAACCCGAGCTGGACTGGATCTTTCCGACCCTGCAGGAGACCAATGACCCCGACGGCTTCATCGTCATCATTTCAGGCCCCGACTACCTGAAACCCGGCGAAGGCGGCACGCTGAAGGTGTCGTATAACCTGCTCAGCGAAGGCGAGAACGACGAGGTCATTCGCCGGCCTTCCCTGCCCGCCGCGCCGCTGAACATCGGCGAGCCCAGGCTTGAGCTGGTTCCGCCCATCCTGCTCGGTGAACAGGACGGTGCGCTGGAACCCAAGGACCTGCCCAACGGCATCAGCGAAGTCACCTGCCCCAACCCGGTGAACAATCCGACCCTGCCCAAGGATGTGGTGCACTGGCAATTGCATGATGCGTCGAACAAGTTGCTGTTCGAAGACCACAAGACACTCAATGCCCTGAGCGCCGGCAAAGACGTTAAATTTCCGCTCAACGCCGCGTTTGTGCAGCAGTACTTTGAAGCCCGTCGCGGTGAACAGTTGAGTGTGCGCTACCACATCGTTCGGGATGCGACGGACAAGATCAGTTATTCGAATCCGTTGGTTTTTGTCGTCGGGGAAGTGGTGGAATTGGTACCACCAACTATTGACTCGGTGAAGGGTTTACCTGGCGAGGTGGAAATCCCGGATGGCACCACGACCGTCGACACCACCGTCAAGCTGTCAGGGGCCGGGGCCAAAGGTCAGAAAGTCCAGATCAAGGATGATGAAACCGACAAGGGAGAGGTGACGGTTGATCCTGCGACAGGCCGCTGGGAATTGATTGTGACGGGTTTGAGCGAGGGTGATCACCGCTTTACCGCCATCGCCAGGTATGGCAGTGAGCAGGCCTCGAATCCGTGGGTCGTGGTCGTGACCGAAAACGTCCCGCTGACCATCAGATCAATGAAAGACCAGAGCAACTGGGACATCCCCGATAACGGCTATACCGTGCACACCATCATCACGCTCGAGGGCTTCGCGCCTGTCCGCCAGAAGGTGGAAGTTTTCCTCGGTACGATATCCAAAGGCCTCGCGGAGGCTGGCCCCGACAGGATCTGGACCCACACCGTCAGCGGGTTAACGCTCAACGTGCTGCACACCCTCAAGGCCGTTGGCCAATACGCGAATAATCCGACGTCGAACCTCTGGCGTTTAACCGTGTTGAATGGCGTGAGGCCCGCCATCACCGCCGCGCATGATTCCAACGGGCAGCCAATCAGCAATGGTGGCAACACTGTTGACCGCACTGTTCATCTGACGGGGACGGCGAATACGTTTCTTGAGGTGGAGATTTACGACGGTGCCATCTCCACTGGCAAAAAGGTCAGGGCCAATGACAAAGGTGAATGGACGGTTGAACTGACGGGGCTGACGATTGCACGCCATGATTACAAGGCCAAGGCGTTGTATGGCAGCGGGACGGAGTCGGGAGTGTGGGCGGTGAACGTGGTGGCAGCTGCTGCACCTACAATCACCTCAGTGCAAGACGAAAGCAAATGGGACATCCCCGACTACGGTTATACCGTCCACACCAATATCATGCTCGAGGGCTTCGCGCCTGACGGCCAGAAGGTGGAAGTTTTCCTCGGTTCAATCTCCAAGGGGCTCGCGGAGGCTGGCCCCGACAGCATCTGGAACCACACCGTCAGCGGGTTAACGCTCAACGTGCTGCACACCCTTAAGGCCGTTGGTCAATACACGAACAATCCGACGTCTAACCTTTGGCGTGTGACAGCGTTGAATGGCGTGAGGCCCGCCATCACCGCCGCGCATGATTCCAAAGGGCAGCCAATCAGCAATGGTGGCAACACTGTTGACCACACTGTTCATCTGACAGGGACGGCGAATACGTTTCTTGAGGTGGAGATTTTCGACGGTTCCTCCTCCACTGGCAAAAAGGCCAGGGCCGATGACAAAGGTATATGGACGGTTGAGCTGACGGGGCTGGCGATTGCACGCCATGATTACAAGGCCAAGGCGTTGTATGGCGACGGAACGGAGTCGGAGGTGTGGACGTTGACCGTGACGGACAGCGCTGCACCGATTTTCGTCGACCCTTCGACCATGCTTCTTCGCGGGGTGCGACTGATCAATGACTACGGATGGGCTCGAAAGCCTGAAACGGAGTCAGTACGTCGGCGTGAGGCAACCGGCGGCGTCCCGCCCTATAAGTACACATCGACGGTTCCAGCCATCGCAAGCGTAACCGATGACGGGATAGTGACCGGCCTCCGGGAGGGGTGGACTGTCATATGGGTGAGAGACCAGAATGGCGCCCAAGCACAATTCAACGTCCAATGCAGCGAAATAACAGTATACAAGGTAGTGAAGTCGTCGACCCCCGTGCCCGGAACCTACGCAGCGATTTCTGGATGGATAGCCTCAGTGCGAGGAGTGACGACTGAGTTTCTCATCCGCTCATTGATGAATCACTTGAGTATCGAATACCCAGACGCTAGTGTTGTATTGAATCCATCCGAGCCACACGCCCCATGGCCGTACTGGGCTTATTACTTCCACTCCCCGGACTCCGACATCATTCGCGTCATATCTGCGGTATCTCCTGAAAATAAACGCTTCGACTCCTCTTCAATACTTTCGCCCCCCGAACGAGTCTCCGGATACGTCCTCGCGTTAGTCCCTGTCTGACAGGCCTCAAGGCCACTGATTATGAACAGGAAGAGGACGGATTTATTTGATGGCAATTGCGAGCAGGCTCACCACTACAAGGGATCTTTGCCGGGCACATAACCTGTGACCCACGCAGATCCCCTGTAGGCCTTCACCTGCTCACGATGAGGCCAGACCTATCAGCGCCTATTCCTTGGGCACAACATTATCCAGCGCCTGATTCACCGCCAACTCACCGAGCATCACCACCTGCGCAATGCCCAACGCCGTATTGCGGCTCGGCCCCTCCAGCGTCCCGGCGAAATCACCCAGCATCACCGTGGCCGAGGCCAGGGATTCGCAGGCGTTGGCCAGCAGGGATTCGGTATCGGTTTGCGGGTTGACCATGTACATGCTGCTGGGGGGTGTAGGGCGTCGCCATGATTTGCGATGGTGCCAGGTAGTGGTCGAGGGCGCGTTCGGCGGCTTCGTGGAGTTTTCTGGAGTTGCGGGATTCGTAGGGTGATACCGGGTCTGTGAACGGCGGATTGGGTGGGGTTTCGGGCATCGGCTGGAACTCCGATCAAGGCACTTTGAATGGATTACTCACTGTAGGAGCTGCCGCAGGCTGCGATCTTTGATCTTGATCTTGAAAAACAAAATCAAAAGATCGCAGCCTTCGGCAGCTCCTACATGGGTGACCGATTAGTTCGGGACGCGGCGGCCGTCCAGTATTCGGTTGACCATCAGTTCACTGAGCATGATTACCTGATGCAGCATCAGCACGGCCCGGCGCTGTGAGTGGTCGACGATGTCGCCGATATCGCGGGCCATGTCACTGGCGGCGGCCAGCGATTCGCAGGCTTCGACGAGCAAGGTTTCTTCGTCCACGGTGGGGTCGATGAGGAAGATTCTGTTCGACTTGCATGACGAGGCTGAAGGGATCGAGATCTTCAGTGCGCCGGGGTTGAGGTAGAAGTTGATGGCGCGGTCGGTTGCCGCTTTTATCTTCTGCGGGTCGAGGGCCGGGTCGTACGGGATTGAGGTGTCCGGGGGGTTGGGTGTGGCTTTGAACATAGGTCACTCACTGTTTTAAATAAATGAGGAGCTATCACTCTCGCTACCAAACGAAGGGTGGCGGCCATTTGTGGGTTGGTAGACCGGTCAAAACAGTAAACCCGGCGCTCCCGAAAGAGCCCCACGCATGGCCACCATAAAGCAGAGTCCCAAAAAAGGATCTGTAATGTGGCGCACGACTGTAATGAAACGGGCTACCAAACCCGATCACTGATTTGCAGTGACAGGGAAACGATATAGCCCGGCCCATAGCCGTGTAAGCCGGCGGATTCTGGCGTACGCGTAGGTAACGGCGCAAGGCGTTGTAGCCGTTAGGGCGTAACGGTTCGTGTATTTTAAACGTGGTTGCAGGGGTGCGTTTATGGTGTGTGGAGAGCCGGGTTTGCTCCTGTAGTTTTGATGTCGTCTGACAGACCGCTTTCGCGAGCAGGCTCGCCCCCACAGTTGGATTGAGTGCATTCAGTTGGGAGGTTGGTCGGCTTCCATCGCTGGCAAGCCAGCTCCCACATGACCGAGGGCATTCAGGCGGGGATTGGTTGGCTCATAGGCCACCATCGCCAGCAGGCTGGCTCCCACAGTTGGATTGAGTGCATTCAGTTGGGAGGTTGGTCGGCTTGTAGGCCGCCATCGCTGGCAAGCCAGCTCCCACATTTTGACCGAGGGCATTCAGGTGGGGATTGGTTGGCTCATAGGCCGCCATCGCCAGCAGGCTGGCTCCTACTGTTGGATTGAGTGCGTTCAGTTGGGAGGTTGGTCGGCTTGTAGGCTGTCATCGCTGACATGCCAGTTCCCGCAGGGATTTGTGGTGATTCAGGCAGGGGGTGGGCGAAGCACCAGCGCGAACAACTCGCCATGCCCGTTCACATTGAGCTTATGATAGAGATTGCGCCGATGCACCTTCACCGTCTCCGGCGATATGCCCATTTGCTGGGCAATGGCCTTGCTCGAGAAGCCCTGCAGGATCAGGCGCGCGGTGTCGACTTCACGGGTGGTCAGGCGCGCATCGAAGCGGTCGAGCAGCGTTGCCAGATCCCCCGCCACCGGCTCGGTGCCAGCGCCTTGCGGCGGCAACAGCTGCACATGACGACGCATCGCCGCCAACACCCAGTCGCGCACACAGAGCAAACGGCCCTGCTCGGCCAGATCGAAAGCCGACGCGCGCCCGAGTGACAGGCCCAGTACGCCGCCCTCGACGTTGATCATGAACTGCAATTCGTCCTCACCGACCACCGAACGAAAATAGCTCTGGTAATACTCGCTGTGCAGGAACTGGTCCGGCGCCACCGAGGCCAGACTGTGCAGGCCATCGGCGATGCCGGTCGAGGCGGTTTGATAGAACGGATCGAGCAAATACATCCCGGCGCTGTAGCTGGCCAGTTCTTCCTGCTCATCGGCGCGGCCCTTGCTGTCGAAGTCGATCAGCAATCGCGGTGCCTGCCCCGCCTTCATCAGCGCCACCAGCGCGTTGTCCAGCGGCACCAGCAGCCGCAGCGTGTCGACCAGCGCGCGCCAGAAAGCGTCCTGGCCGACGGCGGCGAACACTCGCGCCAGACTCTGATGCACCGGCAACTCCTGCAACAACGCGTCCACGCTCTACCCCTTTTGAGTAACCCATGATGGGAATGGGTCAGGCGTGCCCGCCCCGATAGGCTGAGCACTCCTGTCAATCACCGGCCTGCCGCAGGCCAGGAGTGCCGCATCATGCGTTGTCGTCGTGGCTATATCAACCGGGGCATCAACCTAGGCCTGCTCGCCTGTTTTGGCATCGCATCCGCCGCCAGTGCCGCCGATGCGCCGAGCGTGCACGTCTACAACTGGTACGACTACATCGGCCCCACCACCCTGGCCGACTTCAAGCGCGACAGCGGCATTCAGCCGGTTTACGACACCTTCGACAGCGCCGAGGTGCTCGAAGGTAAATTGCTGACCAGCCGCAGCGGTTACGACGTGGTGGTGGCGAGCAACTACAGCCTGCCGACGCTGATCAAGGCCGGCGCCCTCGCCCCGCTGCCCCGCGATCAATTGCCGGGCTGGAACAATCTGGACAACGACCTGCTGAGCAAACTGGCCCACAACGACCCTGGCAATCAATACGCCGTGCCGTATCTGTGGGGCACCAACGGCATCGGCTACAACGTCGACAAGGTGCGTGCCGCGCTCGGCGACAAGGCGCCGCTGGATTCCTGGGATCTGCTGTTCAAGGAAGAGAACCTCGCCAAGCTTGGCCAGTGCGGGGTGGCGATGCTCGACTCGCCGTCGGAGATGCTCCCGGTAGCCCTGCACTACCTCGGATTACCGCCCAACAGCACCAACCCCGAGGACTATCAGAAAGCCGAAGCGTTGCTGCTCAAACTGCGCCCGCACATTGCCTACTTCAACTCGTCGAAATTCATCAGTGACCTGTCCAACGGCAACATCTGCGTGGCGGTCGGCTGGTCCGGCGCGATGCTCGAAGCCAAGACCAATGCCGAGCAGGCGCACAACGGCGTGAAGATCGCCTACAGCCTGCCCAAGGAAGGCGCGCCAGTGTGGTTCGACACGCTGGTGCTGCTCAAGGACGCGCCGAACCGCGCTCAGGGCCTGGCGTTCATCGACTACCTGTTGCGCCCGCAAGTGATCGCGCCGATCAGTGATCACCTGACCTATCCCAACGGCAACCGCGCCGCGACCCCGCTGGTGGCCGAGGCCACGCGCAATAACCCCGCGGTTTACCCGACCGCTGCGGCGATGGCGACCTTGTACACCCTTGAACCGCTGCCCAAAGCCATCGAGCGGGTGCGCACGCGGGTGTGGAGCAAGGTCAAGAACGGCCAGTAACCCCAACACATTTCCCTGTGGGAGCGAGCTTGCTCGCGAATGCGTCGGGTCAGTCAACATCTCCTTTGAATGACACACCGCATTCGCGGGCAAGCCACGCTCCCACAGGGTTTTGTGTTCAGCCCCGCTCATTCATTTCTGCCTTGTTATAGAGAGACAACCCATGAAACCCCGTGCCCGTGACCTCAACATCCACATCGGCCAGCTGCAACCCGGCCCGCTCAACGCCATCACCGATGTCCCCGGCGTGCGCGTCGGCCACAGCAACGTGCGTGGACGCAGCGACAGCGGGCGCGATATCTGCACCGGCGTGACCGTGATCGAACCGCGCCGTGGCTCGACCAACCAACAACCGTGTTTCGCCGGGGTGCATGTGCTCAACGGCAATGGCGACGCCACCGGCCTTGAGTGGATTCGTGAAGCCGGGCTGCTGACCAGTCCCATCGCCTTCACCAACACCCACAGCCTCGGCGTCGTGCGCGATGCGTTGATTGCGCTGGATCGCCAACAGCAACCGGACGACGGGCGCCTCTACTGGAACATGCCGGTGGTGCTGGAGACCTTCGATGGTCTGCTCAACGACATCAATGGTTTTCACGTCAAGCCCGAGCATGTCGCCGAGGCGCTGAGTGCCGCGCATGACGGCGCCGTTGAGGAAGGTGCAGTGGGTGGCGGCAGCGGCATGATCTGCCATGAATTCAAGGGTGGCATCGGCAGCGCCTCACGGCGGTTGAGCAGCGCTCAGGGTGGCTGGACGGTGGGCGCAATCGTCCAGGCCAACCACGGTATTCGTAGCGAGTTGCGGGTCGACGGTTATCCGGTGGGTCGCTACATGGAACAAGTGGATTCGCCGTTCCTGCGTGCTGCGCTGCCGCATCCGGGCATGGGTTCGATCGTGGTCTGCCTTGCCACCGATGCGCCACTGCTGCCGCATCAATGCACGCGTCTCGCGCAACGCGCCAGCCTCGGCCTGGCGCGCAGCGGCGGTGGTAACGAAGACCACAGCGGCGACATCTTCATCGCCTTCGCCACCGGCAACCAACACGTCCCGCCCGCCGCGTACGAAGGCAAAGGCGCGCCGACCTGCGACAGCTTGCGCATGGTCAACAACGACCACATCAGTGAGCTGTTCCTCGCCGCCACCGAAGCGGTGGAAGAAGCGATCATCAATGCACTGCTCGCCAGCGAGAGCACCAAGGGCAACGGGCATGCAGTGCCGGGGCTGGATTCAGAAACGCTGCTCGCCTCCCTCGCCAGGGCCGGCTGGCCCGGCTCCCGCTGACCTGTAGGAGCTGCGGCACGCTGCGATCTTTTGATCTTGCATTCAAAAATCAACAGATCGCAGCCTTCGGCAGCTCCTACAGGGGTGCGACTCAGGTGAACATCTGGGCGCCGAGGTGCCGCGCCGTCTGCAGATGTTCCTGCGGGTCACGCACTTCCGATTCCACCATCAGCGTCGAACTGACCACCGTCGCCCCGCAGTAATCGAAAATCCCGTGCTCGATCTGCGCCTTCATCGCCGGCCCGTAACCGTGACGCTCGTAGGCGCGCTCATCCGCGCCGGCGAGGCCGACCAGATGCACGCGCAGGCGCTGCAGCTTCTTCACATGCTTGAGGTCGCCGGCGAAATCAAACGCCCAGCCATTGCTGAACACTCGATCGATCCAGCCCTTGAGCAGCGCCGGCATCGACCACCAGTACACCGGGAATACCAGCACCAGCGCGTCGGCTCGATCAATCCGTGCCTGCTCCGCCAGCACGTCGGCGGGTGGTTGTGCTTCACGGTGATGCACGGCGAAATCCGCCGCGTCGAACACCGGCTGAAAACCCTCCGCGTACAAATCGGCGATCTCATGGGTGTTGGCCGAATCGGCGCGGGTCAGGCCTTGGGCAATCTGCGTCGCCACGCTGTGGGTCAGCGAACGCGGCTCGTGATGCGCCACAACAATCAATGCATGCATGGGAATTCTCCTGTAAGTTTGCGCTGACCAAGGGCTATGTACTCTTGGTAAGTTACGAACAGTAAGTTACGTTTGGTATATTAATGATGTCAACCACTGAAATGACCGAAGCCGATTCCCCTGCCCAACCGCGCCGTCGTCTGTCGCGCGAAGATCGCAATCGCCAGTTGCTCGATGTTGCCTGGCAGATCATTCGCGCCGAGGGCACCGATGCGCTGACTTTGGGTTATCTGGCGGAGAAGGCCGGGGTGACCAAACCGGTGGTCTACGACCACTTCACCACCCGCTCGGGCCTGCTCGCGGCGCTGTACCGGGATTTCGATACGCGCCAGACGGCAGTTATGGACGCCGCCATCGACAATTGCCCGCCGACGCTGATCGATACCGCGACGGTGATCGCCACGGCGTATGTCGATTGCGTGTTATTGCAGGGCAACGAGATTCCGGGGGTGATTGCGGCGCTGGGCAGCACGCCGGAGCTGGAGAAGATCAAGCGCGATTACGAAGTGATCTTCCTCGAAAAGTGCCGCAGCGTATTGCAACCGCTGGCGGCTGGCGGTGAAATCACCCAAGCCGGTTTGCGCGCCATGCTCGGTGCCGCCGAGGCGTTGTCGAATGCCGCCGCCAGCGCTGAAATCAGTGCCGGGCAAGCGAAGGACGAATTGTTCGCCACCATCATCGCCATGGTGGAACGGGCCGCCGCCCGTGCGACTAGTGGTACTTGAGTCGGACCCTGCGCGTTCCCATGATGAAGGTACGCGGTCGCTTCACTCCTGAGCGGCGGCGTAGGGAACGGGTGTTCTGAACCCCCAATCAAGCCCGTTCCTTGTTTCATGCGCAGCTTGAGCCTCGTGGGCTCTACTTCTCCCCATCAAAGAGCCTTGAGGCTCTTTTTTTGTCTGTTTTTTGCACCGGGATCAGTGCAGTGTCAGGCGCTGACGGACAAACTCTTCGACGTGCCGGGTCGTTTGATCCAGATGCCGGTCGCGCTGTTTCTCGGCATCGAGCATCGCGCGCTTGCCATTTTTCTGCAGCAGGTACGTGTGGATCTGCTGCACTTCCAGCGAGCGATAGATCGGCGTGGTGTCGATAAAACCGCGCAGGCCGTTGCTGCGGTAATGCCGGGTGCTCATCAGCACCTGGGTTTCGCGCGCACCGATCACTTCGAAGCCCAGCGCCTCGAAGTACGGCACCTTGCCGACACTGCAGGTCAGCTCCGCATGCGGATAACGGCTGACCATCTCGCCGATCATCGCCCGCGCCACACCCTGTCGCCGATGCCCTTCGCGTACCGCCATGTAGGCGACGCTGCAGGCCTCCCAATCGCCTTGCACCGGCAGGTACAAGAGGAAACCGGTGACCTGCTCCGGGTCGTTCTCGGCCGTCGCCACCAGCAATTCCACCTCGGTGCCCTTCTCGCCGTTCAGCGCTTCCAGATACAGATGCACCTCATAACCGACCGCGTACTGATAGACGTTGTACAGCAGATTGCTCGGGCCGAGACCGACCGCGCTGATGTCGGTCAGGTAATCGACCACCAGTTGCAGAATCTGGCTGTTGACGCTTTCGGGGCATGGGGTTTTGTAGTGGGTGATGCGTGGCATGACAGCTGAACTCCGGCGGAAAACCGCGACATCATACCCCGTCCCGCCACCCGCTTTATGCAGGAGCTGCCGCAGGCGGCGATCTTTTGATTTTTAAAAACAAGATCAAAAGATCGCAGCCTGCGGCAGCTCCTACAGGAAAGTGGAGAAAATTTCATCTGCTGCACAGCGGATCTTTTGCCGATCTGGCGTCCAATTCTGCAACTGCGTTCTCTTTTTTACGCAGGCCTTGAGGAGTTGTCATGAGCGTGTTGCGTTCACTGTTCAAATGGCGAAAGGCCCTGCTGCTGGTGCCGATGACCCTGGCCGCATTGGCCAGTGCGCCAGTGTTTGCCCAGCAAGTGGTGATCGTTCAGCAAGCCCCGCCGCCGATGCGCATGGAAGTGATGCCCGGGCCGCGTCCCGGTTATGTCTGGGATCAGGGACACTGGCGCTGGGAAGGACGCGGTTATGTGTGGATGCCGGGGCATTGGCAACCGGTGCGCCACGGCGCGCATTGGCGGCCCGGCCACTGGCAGGCACGCGGGCCGAACTGGTTCTGGGTTGAAGGGCGCTGGGTGCGCTGATTGCCCGTCGACCTGCACACTTCTTCTATAGGGAACACCCCATGTCCAGAAGCGTTAAAGCCTTGCTCGTCGCCTCGCTGGTGGCCATCACCCTGTCCGGGTGCGTCGTCGCCCCCGCCCGGCCGCGCCGGCCACCGCCACCGGTGGAAGTCGTACCGGTGATGCCTGCGCCGGGCTATCACTGGGTCGCCGGGCATTACCGCTGGGGCGGCAACGAATGGCGCTGGGTGCCGGGGCACTGGCGCGCGTATTGATTGCCAGCGGTGGCGTCACTGCTGTGGCGCCACTACCTTGAACTTGATCGCGATGTCGTTGGACACCACGGTATCCGCCCACTCCCCCGCACCGAGCCCGAACTGGTCACGCTTGAGGACCAGTTCGCCGTCGAAAATGCCGATCGCGCTGTCCGGTTTCAGCTCGACCGGCACCTCCACTTCGCGGGTGATGCCCTTGAGGGTCAGACGTCCGGCGATCAGATAGTGATCGTCCGTCACCCGGCTGAAACGGCTGGATTCAAATACCGCCACTGGAAAGCGCTGGGTATCGAACCACGCCGGCTTCACCAGCTCGGTGTTGGCGTCCTCGCTGCCGGCGTCGATGCTGTTGAGGTCGATGTGCAACGTGGTGTGGGCGCTGGCGAGGTTGTCGCTGTCGAACCGCAGCGTCGCGTCGAACTTGCCGAAGGTGCCATAAACCTGATTGCCAAATTGCTTGTAAATGAAGCTGATCTTGCTGGCGGTAGTGTTGACACGGTTGTATTCAGCGGCATGCGTGCAGGTCATGACGAACAGGCTGGTAAACACTGCCACAGCGGTGAATCGGGCACGCATGGGATTCTCCGGACAGGGCAAACCTTCAAGGCCTCGTTTGACTTAAGCAAACAACCCGCGGTTGCGCCATGTCATTTGTCTGCCGGTGTGGCTCAGGCTCAGACCAGCCGCTCGATCTTCTGATGCTGCCAGACCAGCTTGTAATACAGCGTCTGCAATACCAGCATGCCCAGATACGCCACCGGAAACGCCATCCACACACCCTGCAAACCGTACTGCCCGTCCAGCCAGTAAGCCGCCGGCAACTGCACGCCGACCACGCAGACAATCGCGATAACGACCGGCACCAGCACCGTACCGCTGGCGCGCATGATGCCGCCGATGATCGCCTGGAAGCCGAACACCAGCAGGCTCCACAACATGATGTGCAGCAAGTGCTCAGCCATCGCCCGGGTCGAATCTTCGGTCAGGAACAGTCCCAGCAACCAGTGCGACAACAGGTAACCGAGCACGATCAAACCGCCGGTCAGGCACACGTTGATCAACAGCCCGGTGCGCAGGATCGCTCCCAGGCGTTGCAGTTGCCCGGCACCAATGGCCTGGGCGCCGAGGATCGACGCGGTGATGGCAATCGACAGCGCCGGAAACTGCACGTAGTTGACGATCTGCGTCACCGCGCCATAGGCCGCCGTCGCCTGCGAGCCGTGCTGGTTGACCAGCGCCAGAATCACCAGCTCCGACAGCGACAACACGATCATCTGCACCCCGGTCGGCAGGCCGATGCGCAGCACCTTGCCGAGGATCGCCGCATCCAGCCGCAGTGCCGCGAAGAACTCACGGTCCGGCGCCAGCGGATGGCGCTTGCGAATCAGCCGCCAGGCCAGCCACGCCATCGCCGACAGGTTACCGGCAAGCCCGGCGAAGGCGGCACTTTGAATGCCCAACTGGGGCAAACCGAACCAGCCACGGATCAGCGCCGGGGTCAGCGCCAGCCCGACCGAGGTCGACACGATCAGCGCCAACAGTGGCGACACGGTGTCGCTGACCCCGCGCAGTAATTGCGTGAACAGCACAAACACCAGCATCGACGGCAGAATCCACATCATCACGTGCGCATACGCCACCGCGTCGTCCAGCACATCCGCCGGCGTCCCCAGCCCCTGCAAGGCCTGCCGCGCAAACACACTGCCCAGCACCGCCGCGAGCAAACCGATCAACACCCCCAGCAACAGCGTTGCCCCGGCGATCGCCTTGACCATGTGCGCCTCACGCGCGCCCCACGCCTGGCCGATCAACACCCCGGCGCCCGCGCCCAGGCCGATCACCAGCGCGATGAAGAAAAAGATGATCGGGAACATCCCCGACACCGCCGCCAACGCCTGCGTCCCGAGCATCTGCCCGATGTAGATACTGTTGACCGTGCCCGACATCGATTGCAGGAAGTTGGACAGCACCATCGGCGCGAGGAACAGCAGGTAGGTTTGCCAGAGGGGTTTGCTGATGGCGGGGGTTTGCATTGAGGATCGGTCTCGGGGTGGGAGATGCGAGGGATATTACGCTAGATGGGCGAGTTAAAGTCGGTCGACATCACCTCCGCTCAAGGCTTAAATGTCGGCACTATTTTCCGTGGAACGCGCCTGCCCATGACCCCATTGCGAAATGCCCTGACCTGTTCCCTGCTGGTGGTTTTCAGCCACATTGCCGGCGCGGCCGAGGCCCCTGCCCCCGCCCAATCGTTGCGTTCGTTGCTGACAACCTTGAACGAACGCCTGAATATCGGCGACCTGGTGGCGCTGACCAAATGGGACAGCGGCAAGCCGATTCAGGACAGCCCGCGCGAAGCCCAGGTCATCGCCAATGCCCGCACCCTGGCGACCGAACATCAGCTTGACCCCGAAGAGGTGGCCCAGTTGATCGCCGCACAGATGGAGGCGAACAAACTGGTGCAGTACGGATTGCTTGCGCAATGGCAGGCGGCCGGTGCGGCGCCGGACACCCCGCGACCGGATCTGGCGAAGCAGATTCGTCCGCGCCTGGACGAGTTGCAAACCCGCCTGCTGCAACAGTACGCCGACTTCGCGCCGCATCGCCGCGACCCGAATTGCCCGGTCTGGCTGGCCAAGGCCCGGCAGGGCCTGACCCACGATGCACTGCATGATCTGGCCCTGATCCGCGCCACCGGGGAGCTGTGCATTCGGGCACAGAAGCTCTAGATCAGCCGTTGCGGCACACATCGCTGGCGTCGATAGTCACCATCACGTCAATGAAGTTCTCATACAAAATCCGCGGCGTAACATCAGCTCCATACCAACCCAATACACCCCGGAGCACACGATCATGAAACGCCAGACCATCCTCGGCATCGCTTTCTCGGTTCTCGCAGTTAACGCTTTTGTAGCAACGCCCGCGCATACCCTGGTCGCTGAAGGCGGCTCGGACAAGTTGATTGAAAGCCGTTTGGCTGAAGGTGGTTCTGATCGTCTGCTGGAACGCCGTGTGGCCGAAGGTGGCTCGGATCGTTTGCAAGAACGTCGCGTGGTTGAAGGTGGCTCGGATCGTCTGCTGGAACGTCGCGTTGCCGAAGGTGGCTCGGATCGTTTGCAAGAACGCCGCGTGGCTGAAGGTGGCTCGGATCGTTTGCAGGAACGCCGCGTGGCTGAAGGTGGTTCGGATCGTTTGCAGGAACGCCGCGTTGCCGAAGGTGGCTCGGATCGTCTGATCGAAAGCCGCAACGCATGAAACAACGGTTTTGAAGCAGTCAAACAAAGCCCGGCCTGATCAGCCGGGCTTTTTCATTTCATCGTTTGCAGGCGTGGTTCTTTTCAACAATCAGCGTCAGAAAGGATCTTGCCCTATAGAGCATCCGGGGAAACTTCCGACGATGCTTAACCGAAGCGACCGACTGGCAGCCCGACGCTTAATGCGCATACCATGCGGCCACAACTTCCAAACAGAATTTGCCTGCCCATGCTCAAAGCCAGTCTGCGAAGCCACCTGACCCTCTGGTTCGCCGGTTTGTCCCTGCTGACCCTGGTGAGCGTCGGCTTCTATGTCGGGCATATCGCCACCGAACAGATGAAGCAGGCCAGCGGCAATGCCCTGCTCAATACCGCGCGCTCGGCGGCGACGTTGCTCGGTGACCAGTTGCGCGAGCGCCAGCTGGAGGTCTACCTGCTCAGCCGTGCGCCGCATCTGGAGCGTGGCGATCTCGACAACCCGGCGATTCTCAAATCGATGCAACTGCGCACCCAGGCCCGTGCCGAGTATGCCTGGATGGGCGTGACCGATGCGGATGGCAATGTGCATCAAGCGGTCAATGATCTGCTGGTCGGGCAATCGGTGCAGCAGCGGCCATGGTTCCAGGCTGGCCTGCGCGGTGAGTACACCGGTGATCCGCACGAAGCGGTGTTGCTGGCCAAACTGCTACCGCGAACACCCAACGGCGAACCGCTGCGTTTCATCGACTTCGCCGCCCCGATCCGCAACGCCGACGGTCAGGTAATTGGCGTGCTGGGGGCGCACGCGCACTGGAGCTGGGTCACGCGCATCGTCGAGTCGGCAGCGTTCTCGCATAAAAATGCGTCGCCGGATATCGAAGCGCTGATCATTGATCACGACGGCAAGGTGCTGTATCCGGAAGCCTTGATGGGCCAACAACTGGCGGTGAATGATTCGAAGTTTCCGGGCTGGTCGGTCGGCAACGGTTACCTGACCAGCATGGTCACCGTACCGACGCCTTCGAGTACCGCGCTGTCCTGGTCGATTGCCGTGCGCCAGCCACTGGACACTGCTTTGGAGCCGGCACACCTGCTGCTCTATAAATTGTTAATGCTGGGTGTAGCCGCCGCAGTGGCGTTCGGGCTGGTGGCGTATTACCTGGCGCAGTACCTGAGCCGGCCGATCGAGCAACTCGCGCACTCGGCCAAACAGGTGCAGAACCAGCAGCCCGGCGTACACTTTCCGCTGCAGCACCCGGTACGGGAAATCGCCCAGCTTGGGCAGTCGATCGACGCCATGACCCGATCGCTGCTGGCCAAGGAGCGCGAACTGCAGGAAGCCAACGCCTCGCTGGAAGCCACCGTCGCCCAGCGCACCGCCGCATTGATGCAAGCCAATGCCGAACTGTTGAGTCTGGCGACCCACGATGCCCTGACCGGCGTCTTCAACCGCCGCCGCTTCGATGAAAAACTCAGCGAATACAGCCTGCTGTTCCGCCGTACCGGACGACCGTTTGCCCTGCTGCTGATCGACGCCGATCACTTCAAGCGCGTCAACGACACCTACGGCCACGCAATCGGCGACGACGTTCTGCTACAGTTGGCGCAACTCATTCAGGTCAGCGTGCGTGCCACCGATTTCGTCGCCCGTTACGGCGGCGAGGAATTTGCCGTGCTGCTGCCGGAAGTTGCCCAGCCTGATACTCCGGAGGTGGTCGCTGAGAAAATCCGTGCCGCCGTGGCCCTAGCGCACTTCCCCAACATCGGACAAGTCACCGTGAGCATTGGCGTCGCTCTGGCCGATCCGGCGGACAACAGCCACACGATGCTGATCAAACGTGCCGATCAGCAGCTGTATCAGGCGAAAGCGGCGGGCCGTAATCAAATCGCCTGATCAGTGATCACAGCGAGGTGCAATGAGTCGAATTGTCCTCGCCGAAAAATCAAGGTTTCAAATCATCGACAAGTTTTTTCATCACCAGATCGGAAACATGGGTGAACGCCGTGCGCAATGCCTCGGGATCGGTCGCATATTGCTCCGGTGTATAGGCGATGGTGTTGGCGTCGTTGAACACTGAAATGGTTTCGAAATTACGCCACACCGCAGAACCATTGCGCTTGATGGAAGCATTGGCGCCAATAACCGGGTACAGCACGGTGCTGTAGTTCTTCAGGGAAAGCCCCCACTGCATCACGAGGATTTCCACCTCGGCGTCAGCCTGCTCGCCCTCACCCACGACAGTGAAGACTCGTTCCTGCTGGATGCGTTTGACGAAACTCTGGCGGATCAACTGACTCAGGTCGATACCGTTGGCTTTCATGTTGTTCTGGATCGCTCGGGAAATATCGCCGGTCAGCACTTCGCCCGTTTTAGTGCCAGCCACGGAGCCTGCGCCCGTCAGTGCGGCTGTACCGGCAGAGGATGCACCGGCCACCATGCCGGTTGCTGCTCCGGTACCCGCGCCCAGACCTGCACTCCATGCCTGAGTCATGCTGGTGTACTGGAAATTGTCGACCGCGACAAACACCGGCAACACCTTCACGGTCTTGATCTGCTGGCGGTCTTCAGTGCTGAGGTTTTTGGTCACGCAACCAGAGAGCAATGCCAGCGCACAAACAATACCGAGAATCTTCTTCATATCAGGCAGGATCCAGAACATGGGTGACAGTCGTATCGCCCGCCATCCGCATTTCTTGAATCCCGCACGTGCTGGCGAGCCAGGCTTGCGTGCCTGACCCGGATCAAGCGAGCGAACTCAGGTATTGGTCTTCAACTTGGTCCACAACCGCGTCGACAACCGTGCAATCGCCGCCGGGAGCTCTTCCACAGTGAACAGCCGTTGCATCACTTCCCTGGGCGGGTAGATCGCCGGATCCTGTTTCACGTCCGCGTTGAGGTACTGATCCGCCGCCGCATTGGGATTGGCGTAGTGAATGCTGTTGCTGATGTTGGCCACCACTTTGGGGTCAAGCAGATAGTTCATGTAGGCGTAGCCGTTCTTTTCGTGCGGCGCGCTTTTGGGCATGACCACCATGTCGAACCACAGGGTCGTGCCTTCTTTAGGGATCGAATAGGCGATGTTGATGCCGTTTTTCGCTTCCCTGGCGCTGGCGGCGGCCTGAACGATGTCGCCGTTGAAGCCGATCACCGCGCAGACATTGCCGTTAGCGAGGTCGCTGATGTACTTCGAGGCGTGGAAGTACTGAATGTACGGGCGAATCTTCAGCAATTGCTGTTCGGCTTGTTTGTAATCCGCCGGTTCATGACTGTGTGCTGGCAAGTGCAGGTAGTTGAGCGTGATCGGCAGCACCTGGGTCGGGTTGTCGATAAACGCCACACCGCACTGACTGAGCTTCTTGATATTTTCTTCGTTGAAGAAAAAGTCCCATGACTGGGTGATATCGGTGTTGCCGAAAATCGCCTTGATCTTCTCGACGTTGTAACCGATGCCGGCGGTACCCCACATGTAGGGGTAGCCGTACTGGTTGCCGGGATCGTTCACTTCAAGTTTTTGCAGCAGCACCGGGTCGAGGTTTTTCCAGTTCGGCAGCTGCGACCGGTCAAGTTTCTGAATCGCTCCAGCCTTGATCAGTCGCGACAGAAAATGGTTCGACGGGCTGACCACGTCATAACCGGTGTTGCCGGTCATCAACTTCGACTCCAGCACTTCGTTGCTGTCGTGAATGTCGTAGGTGGTCTTGATCCCGGTGGCCTGGGTGAAATTGGCCAGAGTGTCCGGGGCGATGTAGCTGTTCCAGTTGGAGATGTTCACGGTTTCGTCGGCACAAGCGGCCGTGCTGGCCGCGAGCAGGACTGCCAGGGAAAGTGGGTGAATGCGCATGGTCTGTCACCTGTGTTGAGTGGCTTTTGTTGTTGTGCGGTAGGCGAAACTTCAGATTTCTGTTCTGGCCCGGACTGCCTCCACGCGCATGCGCAGCATGGCACCGATGTCGAAAAAAGGTCGCGGTGGCAACCAACCGGGTTCGGCGCGCTGCATCACCGATTGCAGCAGCGGTGAATCGACGCCCGACGCCAGTTCCGCCAGCAAGCGCCCCCACAGCGTGCCGCGCGCCACCCCGGAACCGTTGCAACCGGCGACGGCAAACACGCCCTCTTCCACCTTCTGAAAAAACGCCTGACCGCTGCGAGTCGCACTCAAATGACCGGTCCAGGTGTACTGGATGTCTTGCGCGCCGAGAAACGGAAAGCGTCGTTGCAGGCCGCGCACATGGTGTTCGCGGCGCTGCACCCGTTCGCTTTCTGACAAGTCGCGCGTACGGTATTCGGCGGTGTTGCGGATCATCACCCGCCGGTCCGGGGTCAGCCGCACCGTGGCGCCCAGCGGCCGGGTCGAGAGCACGCCCCACGGCTCGACGGCGCCGATCGCCTGAAATTCCTGATCGCTGAGCGGCCGGGTGAGACTGGCGCTGAGTTCCATCGGGAAAGTGCCACTGTCATGAATGCCGACCCGGGGAATGAATGCGTTCAGACACACCAGCACCCGCTTGGCTTCGACGCTGCCACCCACGGCGTTGGCCCGCAGCCGGCCGTGGCTGATGCGCTCCAGACCTCTGATGTCGGCGTGCTCGTAAACGCTGATATTGCCCGGCAGCGCATTGAGCAGGCCCTTCACGTATTTGCCCGGTTGCAACAGCGCATTGCCGTTGCCGCACCAGATCCCCGCCGCGTAGTGCCGGGTGCCGAGTTTTTGCGCCAGCGCATCGCTCTGGAGAAATTCTGCGCGGGCACCGAGGGCACGCAAGGTCGCCAGTTTGGCGTCGACATGGCTGAGCTTGGCGGCGTCGCTGACAGCGAAGAAATAACCGTTGTCGCGAAAGTCGCAGTCGATGGCATGTTGCGCGATGGCCTGGCGCACCGCATCGCTGGCGGCACGGGAAATCGCCGTGTCGATTTCGAACCCGGCAAAGCCTGGCGCGCCGATCAATTCACTGTCGGCCGGATGTTCGTGGGCCACGACAAACCCAGAGTTGCGCGCCGAAGCGCCCTGCGCCGCACGCTGGCGGTCAACCACCACGATCCGTGCCTGCGGGTGCATTTGTGCCAGGTTGTGCGCGGCGCTGAGGCCGGTAATGCCGCCGCCTATCACCAGCCAATCGGCTTTCTGCGCACCGCTCAGGCGACCGCGCTCCGGCGAGCTGCCGGCCTGGGCGATCCAGCCACATACGTTTTCCATTGCTGACCTCATTCGACTGTCGTTGCACGGCTTGCCTTTCACCTTTGCTCATGCGTGAATCGCATGGAGAAAGCACAAGGTTCGCCGCCAGAGCTAAAATCTATAAGGTCTCGGCTTGCCCAACCAACGTTATAAAATCATCGAGCCATTCTGAAAACGCATGGATAAAATCCGCCACGTGCCCTCCCTGCAGGCCATGCAGACGCTGGTAGAAGTCGCCCGTTGCGCCAGCTTCACCCAGGCCGCGCAACAGCTGTGCCTGACCCAAAGCGCGGTGAGCCGGCAGATCCAGCAACTGGAAAGCCATTTCAATGTCGCGCTGTTTATCCGCACCAGCCGCAGCCTGCGCCTGACCTCGGAAGGCGAACAGGTGCTGGCCAGCGCCATCAACATTCTCGAGCAACTGAAAACCCTCGAAGAACGCCTCGCTCCACAGCAACGCCCGTTCCGCATTCGTATGCATGTGTCACTGGCGGTGCGCTGGCTGCTACCCAAACTCAGTGACTTCTATCTCCGCCACCCCGAGGTTTCGCTGGCGATCGAAACCGTCGCCACCGAGGTTGTGGAACCGGCCAGTGACAGCGACGCCTACATTCTTTACTTGCCGCAGCCAAACAATGACGCGGATTGCCTGACGCTGTTCGAGGAAACGCTGGTGCCCGTCTGTTCGCCCAATCTGGCGAACGCGCCGCGCTCGGTCGAAGACTTGCTGGGGTTCGCCTTGCTGCATCGCTCTGCCGATCGGCAGGCCTGGATTGAATGGCTGATGGCCAACGGCGGCAAGCCGCTGGAAAGTTACCGGCACATCCCGTTCAACCTCGACGAGTTGGCACTGGATGCGGCGGCACGAGGCCTGGGCGTGGCGGTGACCGACATGACGCTCGCGGCTGAGTCCATCGAGCGTGGGGTGCTGGTGGTGCCGTTCGGACCACCGCTGAAGACGGGCGGAATTTACGCGTTGTGCCTGCAGCCGGCAGCGGCATCAAACCCGGCGTGCGCGGTGGTCACGCAGTGGTTCGCCGGGCAGGCCGAGAAAATTCTTTAGTTGGCGAATTGCTGCAGATACGCCAACAAATTATCGATCTTCTCTTCGTCACTCAGCCCCCAGAAAATCATCCGCGTGCCCGGCACTACGCCCTTTGGATCCTTCAGATACGCCGTCAGCGTATCGCGATCCCAAGTCTTGCCGGAGTTCTTCATTGCGTCGGAATACACGTAATTGGCCGAGGTCCCGGCGGGTCGGCCGATGATTCCGTTGAGTTGCGGGCCGAACCCCGGTCGCGCGTCCGGCCCGACCTGATGGCAGCCGCCGCACAGCCGCGGAAAGATCTTTTCGCCGGCGGCGGGATCGCCTGCGGCGTGGGTGGTCGAGCTGAACAGCACGGCGGTTGCGGTCAGGGCAAGAAGCAGTGAAACGGTGTTTTTCATCGGGCGTTCCAAAACGGTGTGATGCAATTGAGGCAAGGCTAACACTTTGTGGCGAGGGAGCTTGCTCCCGCTGGGTTGCGTAGCGACCCCAGTCTGGGCCTGCCATGCAGGCCAGCGGGAGCAAGCTCCCTCGCCACAGGGGTATTCACAGCAGGTGTTTTTTACAGATAAGCGCCGATGACCTTTCTGACGGTGATCAATGCCTGACGCAGGACATCCATCGGCACCGACCCCAACGCCAGCCGAATCGCGTGCGGCACATGCGCTGACACCGCGAACGGCTCGGCGGTGGTCACCGAAATCTGCTCGCGCATCAATTCCACGACAATCTGATCGGCACGCACGTCCTCCGGCAGCGGCAGCCACAGGAAATAGGAGGATGGATGACCGATGCAAGTCAGCCCTTGCAGCAACTCGGCGGCGAGCATTTGCCGGGCCTTGGCGTCGTCGCGTTTTTGTTGTTCCAGCAGGGTCACGGTGCCATCGTCGAGCCAGCCGCAAGCCATCGCGGTCATCACGCCGGGGGTGTTCCAGGTGGTGGCGCGGATGATCCGCTCCAGCGCCGGCACCGCGTGCAGCGGTGCGGCAATGAAACCGACGCGCAGGCCAGTGGCAATGTTCTTCGACAGGCCCGAGACATACACCGTGCGCTCCGGCGCCAAATCAATCAGGGTACGCGGTGGGTTTTCCACCAGAAAGGCGTAGGCCGCGTCTTCGATGAGCGTCAGATCATGGCGGCGGGCGAGCGCGACCAATTGCTCGCGCTGTTCGATCGGCGTCACCCAACCCAATGGATTGTGCAGCGTCGGCATGCTGTAAATCGCACGCACCGAACGGCTGCGGCAAAGTTTTTCCAGCGCCATCAGATCCGGCCCGTGCTCACCGGGCGGAATCGCCACCACTTCCAGATGCAGCGCTTCGGCCAACACCTTGAAGCCGGAATACGTCAGCGCATCCGCTGCAATCACATCACCGGGTTTGAGCAAGGCCATCAGCGTCACCGCTAACCCTTGCTGGGCACCGTTGACGATCAACACCTGCCCGGCATCGACGTGCACCCCGCGAGCCTGCAAATGCTGCGCAACCGAAGCGCGCTCATGCTGGCGCCCGGCGTGGGGTTGATAACGCAGCAAGGCTTCCAGATCACCGGACAGCGCCAACTGGCGTAACGCCGTCCGCAACAGGTCGGCCTGACCGGGCAGCGACGGGTAATTGAAATTCAGATCGATCATGCCGACCGCGACGTCTTTCTGATCGATGCCCTGCCCCGGCGCCAACGAGGTTTCGCGCACAAACGTCCCGCGCCCGGTCTCGCCGCTGACCAGCCCCATCGCCTCAAGCTCGGCATATACCCGCGACGCGGTGACCAGTGCCAGCCCAGCACTGGCCGCCAGTTCCCGGTGAGTCGGCAGTCGGGTTCCCGGTGCCAGACGCCCCGCGCGAATGTCCGCGGCGTAGGCGTCAACGAGGGTCTTGTAGCGCGAGCGCGGCATACTGGATGTATCCATGACAATTATTTGATTGTGCTGATTCTCGGCCCCAGGATGGCTCGAAAGCAACCCACCTTTTTTTTGAGTGTGACCTTGTATGGAACGGACTTCGAACCCGGTTAACCCGGCGCTGGAAAAAACCAGCGGCTGGATCAATGGCTTTATCGGCGTGGTGATCTTCAGCGGATCGCTACCGGCCACGCGTCTGGCGGTGCTGGAATTCGATCCGGTGTTTCTCACCGTGGCGCGCGCGGCCATTGCCGGCGTGTTGGCGGTCATTCTGTTGTGGCTGTTTCGCGAACGGCGCCCGGCACGCGATCAATGGTGGTCGTTATTGATTGTGGCGTTGGGCGTGGTACTGGGCTTTCCACTGCTGACGGCGTTGGCGCTGCAACACGTGACGTCAGCGCATTCGATTGTGTTTGTCGGATTGCTGCCCCTGGCGACGGCGATTTTTGCCGTGCTGCGTGGCGGCGAGCACCCGCGACCGGTGTTCTGGGTGTTCTCGATTCTCGGTAGCGGCTTGGTCGTTGGCTTCGCCCTGTCACAGGGACTGACTGCTTCGCCCACCGGTGACCTGCTGATGCTCGCGGCGATTCTGGCCTGCGGTCTGGGATATGCCGAAGGCGCGAAACTGTCGCGCGTGCTCGGCGGCTGGCAGGTGATCTGCTGGGCGCTGGTGTTATCGCTGCCGGTGATGGCCTTGCTCAGCCTGTGGCTGGCGCCCGCCTCGTTCAGCCACGTCAGCCTTTCGGCCTGGATATGCCTGGCCTACGTGGCGCTGTTCAGCATGCTGATCGGCTTTGTGTTCTGGTATCGCGGCCTGGCCCAAGGCGGGATCGCGGCGGTCGGTCAACTGCAATTGCTGCAGCCGTTTTTCGGCCTGGCGCTGGCGGCGACGTTACTGCATGAACAGGTCAGTGTCGGCATGCTGGTGGTGACGCTGGGCGTCATCCTCTGCGTAGCCGGCGCCAAAAAATTCGCCAGATAACCGCACCGCCCCTGTAGGAGCTGCCGCAGGCTGCGATCTTTTGATATTGATCTTTTGAAAAACAAGATCAAAAGATCGCAGCCTGCGGCAGCTCCTACAGGGGGATCAGTGGTGTTCGACGCCCGCGCGCTTGAGCAGCTTTTTGCAGCGCTCGGACAGATGAAACACCTGCAACTCTTTCCCGGCCTTGGCGTATCGCTCACGCAAGGTTTTCAACGCGGCAATCGCCGAGTAATCGACAAAGCTCAGATGCCGGCAATCCAGCGTCACCCGGGCCGGGTCATTGGCCGGGTCGAACTGGTTGAGGAACGGCGTGGTCGAGGCGAAAAACAGCGTGCCGTGCAGGCGATAGAGTTTGCTGCCGTCGACTTCCAGATGCTCATCGGCGTAAAGCTCGCGGGCCTGCTGCCAGGCGAAATTCAGCGCGGCGATGATGATCCCGCAGAGCACGGCGGTGGCCAGGTCGGTGAACACGGTGATGGTGGTTACGGCGATGATCACCAACACATCGTTGAGCGGCACCTTGTTCAACACCCGCAACGAGGCCCAGGCGAAGGTCTGTTGCGAGACCACGAACATCACGCCCACCAGCGCCGCCAGCGGAATACGCTCGATCAACGGTGACAGAAACAGGATGAACAGCAGAATCAACACCCCCGCCACCACCCCGGACAAACGCCCGCGACCGCCGGAGCTGAGGTTGATCACGGTCTGGCCGATCATCGCGCAACCGCCCATGCCACCGAACGCCCCGGAGACCACGTTCGCCGCACCCAGCGCGACGCATTCGCGATCCGGGTAACCACGGGTTTCGGTGATTTCGTCGGTGAGGCTCAGGGTCAGCAGGGTTTCCAGCAGGCCCACCAGCGCCATCAGAATCGCGTACGGAGCGATGATGCGCAGGGTTTCCAGCGTCCACGGGATGTCTGGCACGGCGAAGGTCGGCAGACCGCCGGCGATGTGCGCCATGTCGCCAAGGGTGCGGGTCGGCAGGCCGAACAGATAGACCAGCAGGCCCACGCCGAGGATCGCCACCAATGCCGGCGGCACCGCGCGGGTCAGGCGCGGCAGAATGTAGACGATGGCCATGGTCAGCAGTACCAGCCCGGTCATCAGGTACAGCGGCGTGCCGCTGAGCCAGTGTTCGCCACTCTTGAAATGCTCCAGTTGCGCCAGCGCAATGATGATCGCCAGACCGTTGACGAAGCCGAGCATCACCGGATGCGGCACCATGCGCACCAGTTTGCCCAGGCGCAACAAGCCGAACGCCATCATGATCAGACCGCCGAGCAACACCGTCGCCAGCAGATACTGCACGCCGTGTTGCACCACCAGCGCGACGATCACCACCGCCATCGAACCCGCCGCCCCGGAAACCATTCCCGGCCGTCCGCCGAACAACGCGGTCAGCGTACAAATGATGAAGGCGCCGTACAGGCCCATCAGCGGGTTGAGATGCGCCACCAGCGCGAACGCAATGCATTCGGGCAACAGGGCAAACGAGGTGGTGAGTCCGGCCAGGACATCGGCGCGCAGACGTTTCGGTTTCATGGCTTACCTGACTGATCGGCCGACGAATGTGGCCGCTGATGTTCGTAAAAAGTGGGGAGCGGATGTTACGGAATAGTTCGGAATCGGGCCAGCGATCGCTGACACCCGTCGACGCACGATTTATGCTGGCGCGCTTGTGCCTCCACCGAGTATGACCATGACTGCATTGCTGACCGCCCGCGACGTTTGCCAGCGCTTGCGCGAGGCTGCGCTGGGCGTGCTGTCCCTGCGGACTGCGGAGAAACCGGGCGATGCCGGCCTGGTTGCAGTCGATATCGAAGGCTGGCAGTTGCTGCTGGACTTTGAGGGCGGACGCTTGCACCACTGTGAACATTGCCGCTGCCCGGATGGCCGCGAGGGTACATTGGCGACGTGGCAGCGTTACGGCACCAATCCGGTCAACCTGCTGAGTACCTGGGAATTGGCACAGGTCGAGCGGTTGCTGACGCGGCAGCGTTGAACCCGATCAGCCCTGACGCAGATCGAGCATATAAGTGTAATAGCCGGTATCACGCACATAACCCAGCGACTCGTACAAACCCTGCGCCGTAAAGTTGTCGGTGGCAGTTTCCAGCACCAGACCTTTGGCGCCAGTCTGCAACGCAAAGTCGCGCGCGGTGTTCATCAGTAACCGCCCGACGCCGCGCCCCCGAGCGGCGGGCATGGTGAACAGGTCGCTGAGCAACCAGGTGCGATGGGCATCGATCGAGGAAAACGTCGGGTACAGCTGCACAAAACCCAGCGCTTCGGCGTTTTCATTCTGGGCGAGAAAAATTGCCGATTCGTCGGCGGCCATGCGCTCGGCGACGAAGGCTCGCGATTGCTCAAGGTTCGACGGCTGTTGATAGAAACCGCGATAAGCGTCGAACAGTTTTGCCACCGCCTCCAAATGCGCCGCCGTAGCGCGCAGTGCCTTGATGGCCATGTTCCCTCCCCCGGTTTTTTTGATGATCGAACCAGCATAGCGCTCTTGAGCGAGTTAGCTGGCCTCACCGTTATATAGTTTTGTATATTGCGAAACCGAATTTGTCAGTATCTGCCCATGCCAACCATTTACATCGTGTTCCCATGAGTGCCATCCGCGTACGCAACGAACAACTGATCCTCGCCGCCGCCAGCGAAGAGTTTGCCGCCAACGGCTTCGACGCCACCCAGACCCGCGACATCGCCGCCCGTGCCGGCGTGCCCAAGGCCAACCTGTATTACTACTTCCAGACCAAGGAAAATCTCTATTCCAAAGTCCTGCTGGGATTCGTCGAACCGCTGCTGGAAGCCTCGGCGGCGCTGCGCGAAAGCGACGACCCCATGATCGGCCTGCGCGCCTACGTCGCCGCGCGTATCCGCATCGCCCGCGAACACCCGGCCATCGCCAAGGTCTTCAGCGGCGAACTGCTGCTCGGTGGCCGCCAATTGCCGGACGAATGCCGCGACCTGCTGCACGCCGAAGCCCGACGCAATGTCGAATGCCTGCGCAGCTGGATCGAGCGCGGCTTGCTGGCGCCGGTGGATCCGGAGCACCTGATGCTGTTCATCTGGTCGGCAACCCGCACCTACACCAATATTGGCTGGCAGATGGGCTGCATCACCGGACGCGCAGTGCCGCAGGATGAGGACTATGAGACGGCCGCAGAGACGATTACGCGGATGGTGCTGGAGGGCGTCGTGGCACCGCGGGTTGGGGAGATTCGTGGGGTTCTGTTTGCGACTTGAATAGTCAGGGCTGCTACGCACCCCAGCGCGAGCAAGCTCGCTCGCCACAGGGGATTTGGGCTGGGCATGGGAATCTGTGCACATCACCGGCCATTGTGGGAGCCAGCCTGCTGGCGATCATCTTCATTGACAGGTTCACCGCCATCGCTGGCAAGCCAGTTCCCCAAGGATCGGTGTTGTTCAAAGACTTTGTGATCCATGCCAAACTCTGTGGGAGCTGGCTTGCCAGCGATGAGGCCAGTAAGACCGACAGAGGAATTTTCGGGCCTCAGAAAATGATCCCGGCTGCAGGTTTAACGTCGATGCGACCGGTAGCGCCGGTCAGGTGCGCCAGATCCTTGTTGTGTTCGGCGATGATGTCTTCGGCGCTCATGTTGCCGTTGTCGACCGTGGAGTGAGCGTCCGCGACGAGCACCACGTCGTAGCCCAGTTCGTGCGCCCTGCGCACGGTGGCGTTGACGCAGTAATCGGTTTGCAGGCCGCAAATGATCAGACGTTCGAAGTCTTCTCCGGGCAGCAGCTTTCGCAGATCGGTCTGATAGAACGAATCCCGGGTGGTTTTGCGTACGCGCAGGTCCTGCGTTTCAGTCAGCAGGCTTTCGGCCAGTAGCCAGCCTTCGGCACCATGGGCCAGCGGGCTGTCCTTTTCTTCATGCTGAATCAGCACCACCGGCACACCGGCCGTGCGCGCGCGAGTGCTGAGCTGGTTGATGGTATCGATGACGCGGCGAATGTCGAAGCACTGGTACTCGCCCGAGCAGAGAGCCTGTTGGACGTCGATGATCAGCAATGCGCTAGACATGATGGGTCTTCCTTGATCGATACTCGAGACAGGGGCCGGGCCTGAGCCCGCCCCCTTTTTACGCCTCTCAGTAGCCCAGCGACAACCCGGTATTGCGCCGTGGATCGTTGGCCCCGTAGAAACGGTTCTTGCCCACCGGTTTACCGCCCAGCGACGGCGCGCCGACGAGGATGGCCGCGATGTGGTTGGCATCCTGTGGCCCTGCAAACTTGTGGCCCCAGCTCTCGAGAATCTTCTTCGTATCGGGGCTGGCCGCGAAGTCTTCGAGGTTGGTTTCTTCAGGCATCCATTGCTGGTGGAAACGCGGCGCGTCGACCGCCTCTTGCAGGCCCATGCCGTAATCGATGACATTGAGCATGGTCAACAAGGTCGCAGTGATGATGCGGCTGCCACCCGGGGTGCCGACTACCATCACCACTTTGCCATCCTTGGTGACGATGGTCGGGCTCATCGACGACAGCGGGGTTTTGCCCGGGGCGATGGCATTGGCCTCACCCTGCACCAGACCGTACATGTTCGGTACGCCGACCTTGGAGGTGAAGTCGTCCATTTCGTCGTTGAGGATCACCCCGGTCTTGCTCGCCATCACGCCGGCGCCGAACCAGTCGTTGAGGGTGTAAGTCACCGATACCGCGTTGCCCCACTTGTCGACGATCGAATAGTGCGTGGTGTTGTTGCCTTCATGCGGGACGACGCCGGGTTTCAGTTCGGCGGAGATCCCGGCCTTCTGCGGCTGGATCGCGTTGCGCAGCTTGGTGGCGTAGTTTTTGTCCAGCAGATGCTCGATCGGATTCTTCACAAAATCCGGATCGCCCAGATAGCTGTTGCGGTCCACGTAAGCGTGGCGCATCGCTTCGATCTGGTAGTGCATGCCCTGGGCCGAATGGAAGCCCAGATCCTTCATCGGATAGCCTTCGAGGATGTTCATGATCTCGCAGATCACCACCCCGCCGGAGCTTGGCGGTGGCGCCGACACCACGTGGTAACCACGGTAATCGCACTCAACCGGCGCCAGCTCGCGGGTCTTGTATTTGTCGAGGTCGGCCTGGGTAATGATGCCCTTGTTGGCCTGACTGGACGTGACGATGGCGTCGGCCACCCAGCCTTTATAGAAGCCGTCGGCGCCTTTTTCGGAAATGGTGCGCAGGGTTTTCGCCAGATCCTTCTGCACCAGTTTCTGCCCGACCTGCATCGGCTCGCCGTTGTGCAGGAAGATCGAGCCGGAATCACGCATGTCCTTCTTGAACACATCGGTGGCATAGTCCAGCAGATCGACATCGCCCTGCTCCAGCTCGAAACCGTCTTCAGCCAGTTTGATCGCCGGGGCGATCATATCCTTGCGCGGTTTGGTGCCGTACTTGCTCAGCGCCAACTCCATACCTGAAACGGTGCCGGGCACTGCCACGGCGAGATGACCGCGGGTGCTCAGGTCCGGGACGACGTTGCCGTCCTTGTCCAGGTACATGTTGGCAGTCGCCGCCAGCGGGGCTTTTTCGCGGAAGTCGAGGAAGGTCTTGCGTCCGTCCGCCAGTTGAATGGTCATGAAACCGCCACCGCCGAGGTTGCCAGCCGCGGGATACACCACCGCCAGCGCATAGCCCACAGCGACCGCTGCATCCACCGCATTGCCGCCGTTTTTCAACACATCGACGCCGACATGGGAGGCCAAGTGTTGGGCGGTGACCACCATGCCGTTCTCGGCGGCCACCGGGGCCACCGAAGCGGCGTGGGCCATCAGGCAGCTCAGTGCCAGTGAAGTCGCGATCAGCGTTTTGGCCAAAGGTTCGTACTTCATGAGTCGATCTCTTTTTTGTTATTGGATTCTGTGCAGAACAGAGGGGAACGCTGCAAAAGCACCTAGCAGTATGGTCGCTATTACGATTTGCGCCTCCCCGCTCAGGCAGTATGCTGAGTGCCGCTGTCCCGCCGCCCCGGAGTTTTGCCCATGTCCTACACGTTCATCACCCTGCCCTCGCCGGTCGGCGAATTGAAGCTGGTCGCGAACGGCTTGCGACTGGCGGCCATCCTCTGGGAAAACGACAAACCGGGCCGGGTGCGCCTCGGTCCGATGAGCGAAGCGCCGGACAATCCGTTGCTGCAGCGAACCGCGCAGCAGCTTGAAGAATACTTTGCCGGCAAGCGTGATCGCTTCGACCTGGAGCTGGATTTTGTCGGCACCGATTTTCAGAAAAAGGTCTGGGGGGCGTTGCTGACCATTCCGTTTGGCGAAACCCGCACTTACAGCCAGATCGCCGAGCAGATCGGCAATCCCACCGCCGTGCGCGCCGTGGGTGCAGCGAATGGGCGCAACCCGATTTCGATTGTCGCGCCGTGTCATCGAGTGATTGGTGCGTCGGGGAAATTGACCGGGTTTGCGGGTGGGCTTGAGGCCAAAGAGCGGTTGCTGGTGCTGGAGGGTGGTGAATGGTCTGATGTCGGTAGAACAGGCGACCTGTTTTAACCCTGCAAATGCCATCGTGTGGCGAGGGAGCTTGCTCCCGCTCCAGTGCGTAGCACTGGCAAAAACCTGGGGCCGCTGCGCAGCCCAGCGGGAGCAAGCTCCCTCGCCACAATGGATTGACGCTGAATCAGGTGTTGAAAAGGTTATTCATTGCTGCGTACTGCAACAGCATGATGGTCTTGGCATCGCAGATCTCGCCACGCTGGAACGCCGCGAGTGCTTCATCGAAGCCCCACTCGAGCACTTCCAGTTCTTCGGTTTCTTCTTCCAGGCCACCGCCCTCACTGACCTTCGACTTCGCGTCGTACTCGGCAATGAAGAAGTGCAGTTTCTCGGTCACCGAACCGGGGCTCATGTAAGCCTCGAATACCTTCTTCACGTCGTGCACGCGGTAGCCGGTTTCTTCTTCGGCCTCGTCGCGAATCCGCTGTTCCGGTGCAGCACCTTCCAGCAACCCGGCCGCTACTTCGATCAGCAATCCATCGTGACCGTTGACGAACACCGGCAAACGGAATTGGCGGGTCAACACCACGGTGCGTTTTTCGCGGTTGAACAACAGGATCGCCGCCCCATTGCCACGGTCGTAGACCTCGCGGGTCTGCCGCTGCCAGTCGCCGTTATTGCGCAGGTAGTCGAAGGTGATCTTCTTCAACAGGTACCAGTCGTGGGACAACACCTCAGTGTCGACAATGTTGACCCGCTCGGCTGTCTTGGTCATGACGCCTGATCCTTGTGTCATCGGAAAACGCCCATATTCGATTAATCGCGCGCACAAAAAAAGCCCGGCAGCGCTACCGGGCTTCTTTATTTGCGGTTAACGGGCGAGGCGCGACAACGCGTCGTCCGTTTCCTGCTCCGCTGTTCGGGCGCCATGAATCAGCGGCCCATAACGCCGGCTGAACTCCCAATTGTACGGCACGCGATCCTTGCTGACGCCGTTGTCCCAGTTCACCGACCAGGTCATCAGGCCCTTGATCGGCAGCCCTTTGATCGCCAGACGCTTGAGCGCATTGCCCACCGCGGTGCTGTCGATCACATAACCGGTGGCGGCCGCATCGACGTTGGCCGGCAGGCCGATGACGAATTTGTCCGCCGGGATTTTGGTGAAGCCCCGGGTGCCGGTCACCAGACTTTCGGTCAGGTAATAGAGGAAGTCCTCTTTCAGCGCATCGTTGTTCTGCGCGATCCATGCACCATTGCCATTATTGGCTTCCGGCACCCAGACCCCGTCGCCACCCTGGTTGTAGAACTGCGGCGCGATGAAGTCGTAATAGCCTTCCAGTGCCTGCAGGTAACCGACGTACTTGCCGTTGGTGGTCAGATACGGAAACTCCGGGGCCATGCTGATGATGAAGTGCTTGCCCTGGCCTGCGTAGTGATCCTTGACCAGTTTCAGTGCAGCCGGCAGCACGGTCTTGTTGGCAGCGAAATCAATCGCGCTCTGTTCAAGATCGATGTCCAGCCCGTCGAAGCCGTAGGTTTCCACCAGACGGATGATTTCATTGGCCAGTGGTTGCTCCTGTCCGGCCCGCAACTCGATGTGCGCGTCGGCGCCACCCAGGGACAGCAGCACCGCCCGCCCCTGGCTGTTGAGCACGCCGACCTGACGCCGGAACTCGGCATCGGAGACGTTGTAGGGCTTGAAGGTCGGAATTCCGCTGCCCTTCATGAACGCCACGGCGACCACGTTGTACTCTTTGGGCACCGCTTCCAGAGCGATTTCGGCGAAACGGCCCTGACGGTAGCCGTCACTCTGACCCGCCGGCCAGTTGTGCCAGAAGCCCATGAGTATTTTTTTGCCGGCAATGCTCGGCATCAGCGAAGCCGCGTCAGCCGCCTGGTTTTGCACGAATGTGAAGTCGATATTTGACATGTTCTAATCCTTCAGAACCTGTGGGTTGAGCGTAACGCCGTTATTTGAAGTCGACGTCGAACGCCTGATAGAACGCGTTACCGGTGTTGGCGACGATCCACATCAGCACGATGACGTGACGGCCCTTTTTGTTGGCCGGCAATTTCACCGAATGATTGACCTTGGCCTTCAGTTCACCCGGATAGCTGTAATACGGCACCTGAGTGTAGAAGTCTTCGGCGAAAGGCTGCGCTTCGAGCTGCGCACGGGAAATACGTTGCTTCGGATCCCAGCCATCCTTGGTGATCATCCAGCGGTAGCCGCGGGTGGTGTGCGGCGCGGTGTATTCCCATTTCACTTCCAGCGTCTGGCCCGGGGTGACACTGAGCAGTGGCCAGCTGAACGGACGGTTGAGCTTTTTGCTCATTTCCTCGTCGGTGAAGTTCACGCAGTCACGGGCATCGGTCTTGCCACCGCTGAGGATGTAACCGTCGGCAGGCGGCGTGACGCTGTCACTGTCGCTGCCATACGGCGCAGGAAAAGGCCCTGCGGTCAGCGCCGGGAAGTTCTTGCCGGCTTCCATTTCGTTGACCTGCCAGGCACCGAGCAATCCTTGCTCGATGGCTACCGCACCGCGGCTGGCTGGGGAGGTGACGCGACCGTGTCGCAGTTGGGTTTGAGCTTGTGGTTGGTTCATGTTTTTCACTCCGTTGATTTAAGAACTCTCCTGTCCGAGGAGAGGCCTTCAAGCTAACGGAGGTGGATTTTTTGTCCATCGGCGGTTTTGTCGCAGTCAATCGGCGTCCCAGTCGGAAAACGCCGAAAATACTGGATGAATATACAGTCATTTGCGAAAACGCCCACCTGACGCATGGCTAAAGGCCTACACGCCGGCACAGCAAAAACCTGCAATCATCCCCTCACTCCAGTTGTGCCTGGTATTCCTTTTCGTATTGTCCTGCGAGTTGCTCTTTCTGCTTTTCGTTGAGCAGCTTGCCGGCCATCTGGAAGAACTTCTGCTCTTCTTCCTTCAGATGGTGGTGGACCTTGTCCGACAGTTTTTTCGCGGTGGCCAGCCAGGCCGGGCTGGACATCTCGGTCTCGTCCAGTTCTTCCATCATCTCGTCCATTTCATGGTGCTCGGAGATGGCATGGCGACTGAGGTCGACACCATTGTCGAACTCCATCAACGGGATGTAGAAGTGGCGTTCTTCAGCGGTTTCGTGGGCCTGCAGCTCGGCTTTCAACTGTTTGTAGGCTTCAACCCGCTCCGGGGTGTCACCGCTGGTTTCGACCAGGGCTTTGGCGTAATTGCGCTGGCGGTCGTGGCTTTCGCGAAGGGCTTCGAAAATGTTCATGGAGGTTCCTCATCAACCGCGTTCGAAATGACGCTGTAAACGCTAGACCCCGGCGCAACAAAGACGGTTCCAACGGGTTGAGGAAGGGACCTGGAAGACGCACGTCAGGCAGGATAGGCTGCGCACTCACCTCACAAGGAAGTCGCCCATGAAGTTGCGAATCGAGTTGTCGCAGAACCCCACGGAAGAGCAACGCAAGGCCATTCTCGAGCCTTTGATTGCCTATAACGACGCCCAGACCGGCGGCTCCAAGTCGGAGCCCTTCGCCCTGCTGGTGCGCGATGAGCACGACGCAATTCTCGGTGGGTTGTATGGCCGGGTGATTTTTACCTGGATGTACATTGAATTGCTGTGCGTACCGGAACAGGGTCGCGGGCAACGCATCGGTTCGGAATTGATGGCCATGGCGGAAAATCTGGCCAGAGAAAAGAACTGCATGGGAATCTGGCTGGACACCTTCGATTTTCAGGCGCCGGCGTTCTACGAGAAGCTGGGATTCAGCCAGTTTGGCGAGATTGTCGACTACCCGCCGGGGCATAGTCGGCATTATTTCCAAAAGCGCTTGATCGGTTGAATTCACTGGCCCTATCGCGAGCAGGCTCACTCCTACAGGATCGGTGGCGAACACAAATCCAGTGTGGGAGCCAGCCTGCTGGCGAAGACGGCAGCCGCTTCAGCGCAATATCAGAGACAGGTCGCCAACCCCGCCAATCGGCGCTTGGCAACAAAATCATCTTTCTGCGCGTAGTAATTGAGCACCGTGCCCGACGCATCGCTGGTCACATCGACAAACGACTCCGCCGAACGCGTGTACACGGTCGAGCCGCCCTTCTTGCCCGGTTGCAGGTACGCCCCGGCATCCACACCAAACACCGCTTCGTCCTGCCAGGCGAATTGCACGCACTGAGCCACGACTTTCTCGGGCTTGTCCGAGGTCAGAACCTTATACGGGGCTTTGGTGCGAGAATCGTCCATCACCGAACCCGCGCAGCCGGCCAGCACGCTCGCGGCCAGCGCTACCATCAGAATTCGCATTGCATTCGCTCATTCAGAAAAAAGCGGACTGTATCACCGCAACAGGCAAAATCGTTCTGCTTTACTGCATTTATAGCGCGACACGCACCGGCCGCTCCGGCACCCTAGGGTCATCAGCCTCACAAGGAACCTACATGGCGCCCACCGACCAGCGACATGAACAAGCCCTGAAACTGTTTCTCGACGCACGCCCCGAACTGCGCGAATCCCTCGATCATCTCAATCCGCTGCTGGCCCAGGCCAAGGGCGAAACCCCGGCGCAATATCGTGAAGAACGCCTGCACGAAGCCTTCGAGGCCGAGGCGGAGCATCAAGGCCTGTTTGCCTGGGAATTGACCTTGCTCCTGACGGCGGCAACGCCCGAGGACTATCAGGCCCAGCGCATGGAGGTGCACCGCGAGGTGGCGGAAATGGCGCACATGAGCTGGGCGGATTACTGCGATCTGTATGGGCTGGAACCGTAACCACTGCGCAAGGATATCGTCACCGATGCTGCCTTCGACCTCGACTCACCGCGCCACGTCCGGGCATCTGCATCGGCAGAAATGGCGTGGCCGCATCGGTCTGGCACTGGTGGCCAGTCTGTCAGTGCTGGCGGGCATGACCGACGCAATCGGCTTCATGGCCAGCGGCGATTTCGTGTCGTTCATGAGCGGCAACACAACGCGCCTGGCGGTGGCGATCAGTGACGGCGATCTCGGGCTGACGTTACGCCTGACCATCCTCGTCGTCACCTTCGTGATCGGTAATGCCTTGGGGATCGTGATCGGGCGCCTCGGTGGGCGGCGCACATTGCCCCTGTTGCTGTGCATCGCCACCCTGCTCTGCCTGGCGGCCGCCTGGCCGTACGACACGCAACTGCCGGCGCTGCTGGCGGCGATCATCGCGATGGGCATGCTCAACGCGGCGGTCGAGGAAGTGAATGGTCTGCCAGTGGGCCTGACATACGTGACCGGGGCGCTGTCGCGGTTCGGCCGTGGACTGGGGCGCTGGATGCTCGGCGAACGCCGGAACGGCTGGCGGGTGCAACTGGTGCCGTGGAGCGGGATGTTCATCGGCGCGATTCTCGGCGCGGTGCTGGAACAGCATTTCGGGCTTCGGGCATTGTTCGCCAGCGGCTTGCTGGCGGCGGTGCTGGGCGTACTGACCTTGAGCATTCCGCGGCGCTGGCAACTCGGCTATATGCCCCGTTGATCGAAACCTTACTCAAATCCCCTGTAGGAGCTGTCGAGTGAAACGAGGCTGCGATCTCTTGATCCAGCTTGTAAAGATCAACAGATCGCAGCGTGCCGCAGCTCCTGCATGGATTCGCACCCTATGACCGATAGCAGCAGAAATCGGTGTGTGCAACTTGGGTTTCGCGGCAGCCTCGATAAAGCTTTATCATGGCCGCAGTTTTGCTGATCGAGTCCGTCATGAAGTTCGCCATTGCGCTGTTTTCCGCCGCCCATGCGCCCTCCTCGCGTCGCGCCCTGCTGTTTGCGCAGGCTGCGCTGGCCGGCGGGCATGAGATTGTCCGGCTGTTTTTTTATCAGGACGGTGTCTACAACGCCTCCGACGCGGTGGTCACCCCGCAGGACGAGCTGGACCTGCCCAAACAGTGGCGCGCGTTCATCAGCGAGCAGCAACTGGACGGTGTGGTGTGTATCGCCGCCGCCCTGCGCCGTGGCGTGCTGAATGACGAAGAAGCCAAACGCTACCAGCGTGATGCCGTGGCGGTCAGCGCGCCGTGGGAATTGTCCGGCCTCGGCCAGTTGCACGATGGGGTGCAGGACGCCGATCGACTGATCTGTTTCGGAGGCGCGTGAGATGGCCAAATCCCTGTTGATCATCAGCCGCCAGTCGCCGTGGTCCGGCCCCGGCGCCCGCGAAGCGCTGGACATCGTACTGGCCGGCGGCGCGTTCGATCTGCCGATCGGCCTGCTGTTTCTCGATGACGGCGTGTTGCAACTGGCCGCCGGGCAGAACGCCAAGGCCCTGCAACAGAAAGACCTCAGCGCCAACCTGCAGGCGCTGCCGATGTTCGGCGTTGAAGAACTGTTCTACTGCACCGACAGCGCCAGCGCCCGTGGCCTGAGCACGCTGTCGCTGGACGAAGCGCAGCCACTCGGCGCCAGCGAAATCACCGCCCTCATTGACCGTTACGACCAGGTGATCACCCTCTGATGTCGACTTTGCATGTGTTGTCTCATTCCCCGTTCGGCGACGAGCGCCTGAGCAGTTGCCTGCGCGTGATCGGCGCTGCTGACGCGTTGCTGTTATCCGGCGATGCGGTCTACGCCCTGCAACCGGGCACTGCGCCATTCGCTACGTTGAACGCACGCCGAGTCAAGCTGTTCGCCCTCGCCGAAGACCTGCTGGCCCGCGCCATCGTTGCTCCCGACTGGGCTGAAGCCATCGATTACCCGGCGTTCGTCGAACTGTCGATCCACCACGACAAGGTCAACAGTTGGCTATGAACTCGATGACTGTCGGCGCCCGCGCCATCGAACTGGACAAGGACGGCTTTCTGGTCGACCTCGATGACTGGTCCCAAGACGTCGCCAGCGCCCTCGCCGCCGCTGAAGACATCGAACTAACCCCCGAGCACTGGGAAGTCCTCGACCTGCTGCGCAGCTTCTATGCAGAATTCCAGTTGTCGCCGGCCACCCGCCCGCTGATCAAGTACACCGCACTCAAACTCGGCCCGGACAAGGGCAACAGCCTGCACCTGAACCGACTGTTCAAAGGCACCCCTGCCAAACTCGCCGCGAAACTGGCGGGCCTGCCCAAACCGACGAATTGCTTATGACCGACTTTCCAGCGCTGACCCTCGAAACGCCCGCCGAGCACCCGTTCGCACAATTCGTGCGGATCCTCGGCAAGGGCAAACGCGGCGCCCGCGACCTGACCCGTGAAGAAGCCCGGGAAGCCATGGGCATGGTGCTCGACGACAAGGTCGAAGACACCCAGCTCGGGGCCTTTCTGATGCTGCTGCGGCACAAGGAAGAAAGCGCCGAGGAAATGGCCGGTTTCACCGAAGCCTTGCGCGAGCGCTTGCAGGCACCAACGCTGAACGTCGATCTGGACTGGCCGACCTACGCCGGCAAGAAACGTCATCTGCCGTGGTATCTGCTGTCGGCCAAGTGCCTGGCGCAAAACGGCGTGCGAATCTTCATGCACGGCGGCGGCGCGCATACCGCCGGACGTCTGTACACCGAACAATTGCTTGGCGAGCTGAACATCCCGCTGTGCCGCACCTGGCAGCAGGTCGGCAGCGCGCTGGACAATGGAGGCCTGGCGTTCATGCCGCTGATGGACTGGGCGCCGCAGTTGCAGAAGATGATCGACCTGCGCAACACCATGGGCCTGCGCTCGCCGATCCATTCGCTGGCACGCATCCTCAATCCACTGCGCGCCCGTTGTGGTCTGCAAAGTATTTTCCACCCGGGCTATCAAGCGGTGCATCGCGAGGCCAGCGGTCTGCTCGGCGACACGGCGATCGTGGTCAAAGGCGACGGCGGCGAAATCGAGATCAACCCGGATGCCGACAGCCATCTGTACGGCACCAAGGGCGGCGAGAGCTGGGACGAGGAATGGCCGCAACTGTCGAGCCAGCGCCACGTCAAACCGGCCTCGCTGGACGTTGAACATCTGAAAGCGGTGTGGCGCGGCGAGAGGGTCGACAGCTATCCGCAATTGGCCCTGATCTCGACCATGGCCCTGGCCCTGCGTGGCCTCGGTCAAAGCCGCGAGCAAGCGTTCGCAACCGCCGAGCAGTACTGGGCCGCACGCAACAAATCGATATAACCGATCATAGACGCCCGATCTTTGCGCTTTTTGTTCGAACTCATCGGAATAGACTCGGCTCCAACGCTTATTGGATACAGGAGTCTTGATCATGGGTTTACTCGTCGACGGCCACTGGCAGGACAAGTGGTACGAAAGCAGCAAGGACGGCGCGTTCCAGCGCGAACAGGCGCAACGCCGTAACTGGGTCACTGCAGACGGACAGCCCGGGCCGAGCGGTGAAGGCGGGTTTGCCGCCGAAGCCGGGCGTTATCACCTCTATGTATCCCTCGCCTGCCCGTGGGCGCACCGCACGCTGATCCTGCGCAAACTCAAAGGGCTGGAAAGCCTGATCGATGTGTCCGTGGTCAGCTGGCTGATGCTGGAAAACGGCTGGACCTTCGACAAGGCGCTTGGCTCGACTGGCGATAAGCTCGACCACTTCGACTTCATGCATCAGCGCTACACCGCCGACGCGCGGGACTACACCGGCCGCGTCACCGTGCCGGTGCTGTGGGACAAGAAGCTCAAGCGCATCGTCAGCAATGAATCGGCGGAAATCATCCGCATGTTCAACAGCGCCTTCGATGGCCTGACCGGTAACGAGCTGGACTTCTACCCGGCGCCATTACGCGGTGAGATCGATGCATTGAACGAGCGGATTTATCCGGCGGTGAACAACGGCGTGTATCGCGCCGGCTTCGCCACCTCGCAACAGGCTTATGAAGAGGCGTTCGATGAGGTGTTTGCAGAGCTGGATCATCTGGAGCGGGTGCTGGACGCCAACCGCTACTTGACTGGCGAGTACCTGACCGAAGCCGATGTGCGCCTGTTCACCACGATGATTCGTTTCGATGCGGTGTACCACGGGCACTTCAAGTGCAATCTGCGGCGGATCGCCGATTATCCGAACCTGTCGAACTGGCTGCGTGAGCTGTATCAGTGGCCGGGGATTGCCGAGACGGTAGATTTTCAGCACATCAAGAATCACTACTACGGTAGCCACAAGACCATCAATCCGACGGGGATTGTGCCGAAAGGGCCGAAGCAGGATTTCAGCGGGGCGCATGATCGGGCACGTTTGGCTGGCAAAGGAGTCTGGCGCAGGGGCTGAGATTTTTATTGTTTTTTTGGGGCCCCATCGCTGGCAAGCCAGCTCCCACAGGGATTTTGGTGATGCTGAAGATTGCAGTTTCAACACAAAAACCTGTGGGAGCTGGCTTGCCAGCGATAGGGGTCAACTCGATTTTCAGACTTGCGCCTGAGCGCCTTCAAACCACGCCAGTTTCTCGCGCAGTTGCACCACTTCACCGACGATCACCAGCGTCGGCGCATGCACTTCATGCTCCGCCACCAGGCGTGGCAGGTCGGCCAGCGTGCCGGTGAAGACCCGCTGATTGACCGTGGTGCCCTGCTGAATCAATGCCGCCGGGGTATCTGCCGAGCGACCGTGCCTGATCAACTGTTCACAGATCACCGGCAGGCCCACCAGCCCCATGTAAAACACCAGCGTCTGCGCCGGTGCGACGAGGTCGGCCCACGGCAGATCGGTGGAACCGTCCTTCAGGTGACCGGTGACGAAGCGCACCGACTGCGCGTAATCGCGATGGGTCAGCGGAATCCCGGCATACGCCGCGCAACCGCTGGCCGCCGTGATCCCCGGCACCACCTGGAATGGAATCCCGTGGGCCGCCAGCTCTTCGATCTCTTCACCGCCACGGCCGAAGATGAACGGATCACCGCCCTTCAAGCGCACCACGCGTTTGCCGGCCTTGGCCAGATCCACCAGTTGCTGGTTGATCTGATCCTGCGGCACCGCATGATCGGCGCGACGCTTGCCGACGTAAATGCGTTCGGCATCGCGACGGCACAATTCGAGAATCGCCGGCGCGACCAAACGGTCGTACAGCACCACATCGGCTTGCTGCATCAGGCGCAAGGCGCGGAAGGTCAGCAGATCCGGATCACCGGGTCCCGCGCCCACCAGATACACCTCACCAGTGGTAACGGTCGCCTCGCCATCGATCTTGGCCTGCAACAGACGCTCGGCTTCAGTGCCCTGCCCGGCCAGTTGTCGATCGGCAATCGGGCCCTGAAACACGTCTTCCCAGAAACCACGGCGCTGCTGCACGTCCGGAAACAGGTTTTTCACCTGATTGCGGAAACGCGCGGCAAGACCGGCCAACTGGCCGTAGGTCGAAGGAATCCAGGTTTCGATCTTGGCGCGAATCAGCCGCGCCAGCACCGGCGCATCGCCACCGCTGGACACCGCAATGATCAGCGGCGAACGGTCGACGATCGCCGGGAAGATCACGCTGCACAGATGCGGCGCATCGACCACATTGACCGGCACGCAACGCCGATGGGCATCGCTGGAGACCTGAGCGTTGAGCGTTTCATCGTCGGTAGCGGCGATGATCAGCCCGCAACCGTCCAGGTCCGTTTCCACGTAACCACGCAGCAGACATTCGCCACCGCTGGCGCTGACCAGTTCGCGCAGTTGCGCTTCGATTTCAGGTGCGACCACCCGCAGCAGCGCACCGGCATCGGCCAGCAGGCGGGATTTGCGCAAGGCAATTTCCCCCCCACCGACGACCAACACACGACTGCCGCGCAGGTTGTGAAACAGCGGCAGATATTTCATTTAGCCGATGACCTCAAGGCCACCCATGTACGGCTTCAGCACGTCCGGCACGCGGATCGAACCGTCGGCCTGCTGGTAGTTTTCCAGCACGGCAACCAGGGTACGACCGACCGCCAGGCCAGAACCGTTGAGGGTGTGCACCAGCTCAGGCTTGCCGGTTTCCGGGTTGCGGAAGCGCGCCTGCATACGGCGGGCCTGGAAATCACCGCAGTTGGAGCACGAGGAAATTTCGCGGTACTTGTCCTGGCTCGGAATCCACACTTCGAGGTCGTAGGTCTTCACGGCGCTGAAGCCCATGTCGCCGGTGCACAGCGCCAGGGTGCGGTAAGGCAGACCCAGCAGTTGCAGGACTTTTTCGGCGTTGGCAGTCAGGCCTTCCAGCGCTTCCATCGAAGTCGACGGCTCGACGATCTGGACCATTTCAACCTTGTCGAACTGGTGCTGACGGATCATGCCGCGGGTGTCGCGACCCGACGCACCGGCTTCGCTGCGGAAGCACGGGGTGTGCGCGACGAACTTGATCGGCAGCAGTTTCGAGTCGACGATTTCACCGGCCACAATGTTGGTCAGCGACACTTCGGCGGTCGGGATCAGGTACAGATCGGCTTCGCCTTCGCGAGCGATCTTGAACAGGTCTTCTTCGAACTTCGGCAGCTGACCGGTGCCTTGCAGCGCCGGGGCCTGAACCAGATAAGGCGTGTAGGCCTCTTCGTAGCCATGCTCGTTGACGTGCAGGTTGATCATGAACTGCGCGAGGGCGCGGTGCAGACGGGCGATCGGGCCGCGCAGCAGGGCGAAACGCGCGCCAGACAGCTTGGCCGCGGTTTCGAAATCCAGCCAGCCGAACTTCTCGCCCAGTGCAACGTGGTCTTTCACTTCGAAATCGAACTGCGTCGGCGTGCCCCAGCGGCGCACTTCAACGTTGTCGTCTTCGTCCTTGCCGACCGGTACCGATTCGTGCGGCAGGTTGGGGATACCCAGCAGGATCGAGTCCAGCTCGGTCTGGATCGCGTCCAGCTCGACCTTACCAGCGCTCAGCTCGCCCGCCATGCGCTCGACGTCTGCCATCAGAGGCGCGATGTCTTCGCCGCGCTGCTTGGCCTGACCGATGGATTTGGAACGCGCGTTACGCTCAGCCTGCAGTGCTTCGGTGCGGGTCTGGACGGTCTTGCGCTGTTCTTCCAGCGCTTCGATGCGCGCGGTATCCAGGGCAAAGCCACGGGAAGCCAGGCGGTCCGCTACGTCCTGAAGGTTGCTACGTAACAGTTTGGAATCGAGCATGTCGGTTTCTCGTTATCAAAGTTTGGTCAAGGACAGGCCGGCCCACGTCGCGAGCAGCCCGCCGAATACGCTGATCGCCGCATAGCCCAGGGCCAGCGGCACTTGCCCGCTTTCCAGCAGGCGCACCGTATCCAGTGAAAAGGATGAAAAAGTCGTCAGCCCCCCGAGGAAGCCGACCATCAACCCGGCGCGCACCTCGATCGGCACCTCCGGGCGTATCAAAAACAGGCCGTACAACACGCCAATCAGCAGACAGCCCACGATATTAACGGCCAGCGTCGCGGTATAGAAGTGCCGCGGCCAATTGGCACTGACCCAATTGCCGGTGGCGAAGCGCAACAGCGTGCCGGCAATCCCGCCGACGGAGACCGCAACGATCAATGGAAGCACTATTTTCTCCGCTGTCTTGGGCTTAAACGGTCGAGTTGCGCGAGGTGGTTGAGCTTCTCGCCGATCTTCAATTCCAGGCCACGGGGCACCGGTTGATAGAACGGGATCGGCTCAAGCTCTTCCGGGAAATAATCTTCACCGGCGGCATAAGCGTCCGGTTCGTCGTGGGCGTAACGGTATTCGTCGCCATAGCCCAGTTGCTTCATCAGCTTGGTCGGCGCATTGCGCAAGTGCAGCGGCACTTCCAGCGAACCGTACTCGGCAGCGGCGCGCAGCGCGGTCTTGAAGCCCATGTACACCGCGTTGCTTTTCGGCGCACAGGCGAGATAAGTGATGGCCTGGGCCACCGCCAGCTCGCCTTCGGGGCTGCCAAGGCGCTCCTGCACTTCCCACGCCGCCAGGCACAGGCTCAGCGCGCGCGGGTCAGCGTTGCCGATGTCTTCGCTGGCCATGCGCACCACGCGCCGCGCCAGATACAACGGATCGCAGCCGCCATCGATCATCCGCGCGAACCAGTACAGCGCGCCATCGGGGTTGGAGCCGCGCACTGACTTGTGCAGCGCCGATATCTGGTCGTAGAACGCTTCGCCGCCCTTGTCGAAGCGCCGCCGGGTATCGCCAAGCAGGCTTTGCAGCAGCTCGGTGCCCATCTCGCTGTTGTCTTCAGCCAGGTCCGAGGCATTCTCCAGCAGATTGAGCAGGCGCCGGCCATCGCCATCGGCGGCCGACAGCAGCATCTGGAAGCCTTCATCGCTGAGGGTCAGGTTGCGCTTGCCCAGCCCGCGCTCTTCGGTGAGCGCGCGATGCACCAGTTTGCGCAGCGCCGTCTCGTCGAGGCTTTTCAGCACATAGACGCGAGCCCGCGACAACAGCGCGTTGTTCAATTCAAACGAAGGGTTTTCGGTGGTGGCGCCGATGAAAATCAGCGTGCCGTCTTCGACGTACGGCAAGAACGCATCCTGCTGCGATTTGTTGAAGCGGTGCACTTCATCGACGAACAGAATGGTGCGCTTGCCGTACTGCCCGGCCTGCTGCTTGGCGATTTCAACGGCCTGACGGATCTCCTTGACCCCGGCGAGTACCGCCGAGACCGTTTCGAAGTGCGCATCCGAGACTTCCGCGAGCAACCGCGCCAGGGTGGTCTTGCCCACACCCGGCGGGCCCCAGAAGATCATCGAATGCAGGGCACCTTGCTCCAGCGCCTCACGCAGAGGCTTGCCGCGAGCGAGCACGTGCTCCTGACCGACGTACTCATCCAGATTGGTCGCGCGCAAACGCGCGGCCAGTGGCTGGGCAATCGGTGCACTGCGAAACAGATCCATCACGTAGCGTTGAAACCTCTGATTGTCTTAAGCCTGTTGGAATAACTGTGGCGAGGGAGCTTGCTCCCGCTGGACTGCGTAGCAGTCCCCGCTTTTGATTCAAGAGAGGGGCCGCTTCGCGCCCCAGCGGGAGCAAGCTCCCTCGCCACAAAGGCTCCAAGCCACAAGAACCCGACCCGGGATCCGGGGGGTTATTCCTGGATAACGTCAGCACCCTTCGGGATGTCGAACTTGAACTTCGACGCCGACACCGCTTCGTTGGCCTTGACCCCGGTGAACAGGATGTTGGTGCGCTGACCAACGCTGTCGATCAGTTGCATGTCATTGACCAGGCCGTTGCGGAACGACAGGCGCAGGCTGTCGAACAGGGTGTCCTTGGTCTTCGGCTTGAGGGTGAAGTCGATCACGCCGCCCGCCTCTTTCGCGCTGATCTCGAAGCTCTGGCTGATCTTCGACACATCACCGGACAGCAGCAGCGCCGGGGTCTGGGTCAGACGCTCGTCGAGCTTCTTGATGGTGGCCTGTTCCAGGTCCGGGTCCCACAAGGTGACTTTCTTGCCGTCGGAGACCATGGTCTGCTCATTCGGCGCTTCGGTATGCCAGTAGAACAGGCCCGGACGCTGCAGAACCATGTCGCCACGGGTTTCCTGCAACTGCGTGCCGCTGCCATCGAGGGTCAGCTGCGAGAAGTTCGCGGTCAGGGTTTTAGATGTTTCGAGCAGTTGGGTCAGACGCGCCACGTCCTTGTCATCGGCGTGGGCCGTGAGCGTGGTCAGCGCCAGTACTGGCAACAGCATGCGGATAAGACGCATGGGAGTCCTCTTGAATACTCGTTGGGAGAGCGGCGGCACATCATTGTCCCGCCCTTTGCTTTTGCAATCAGTCGCGAACCGGGCCCGGGGCCAGAACTTCACGCGAACCGTTGGTGTTCATTGAGGTGACGACCCCGGCCATTTCCATGGCTTCGATCATGCGCGCAGCGCGGTTGTAACCGATCTTCAGCTTGCGCTGTACCGCGGAAATCGACGCCCGGCGGCTTTCCAGGACGAACTGCACGGCTTCGTCATACAGCGCGTCGGTCTCCGGATCATCACCGTCGCCGCCACCGCTGCTGCCTTCAAAGCCGCTGCCCGCCTCTTCGACACCGTTGAGGATGTCATCGTTGTATTCCGGTGCGCCACGCAGTTTCCAGGCTTCCACCACGCGGTGTACTTCATCGTCGGAAACGAACGCGCCGTGCACCCGGATTGGCAGGCTGGTGCCCGGTGGCATGTAGAGCATGTCACCGTGACCGAGCAGTTGCTCGGCGCCGCCCTGATCGATGATGGTCCGCGAGTCGATCTTGCTCGACACCTGGAACGCCATGCGTGTCGGAATGTTGGCCTTGATCAGACCGGTGATCACGTCCACCGATGGCCGCTGGGTCGCGAGGATCAAGTGAATACCGGCGGCACGCGCCTTCTGCGCAATACGCGCAATCAGTTCTTCAACCTTCTTGCCGACGATCATCATCATGTCGGCGAATTCGTCGACCACTACGACGATGGTCGGCAGCTTCTGCAGCAGCGGCGCTTCGTCGTGAATGCTTTCGCGCTTGTACAGCGGATCGCTCAACGGCTCGCCAGCGTCCTGGGCTTCCTTGACCTTGGCGTTGAAGCCGGACAGGTTACGCACGCCCATTTTCGCCATCAGCTTGTAGCGACGCTCCATCTCGGCAACGCTCCAGCGCAGGGCGTTGGCGGCGTCCTTCATGTCGGTCACTACCGGGCACAGCAGGTGCGGAATGCCTTCGTAGATCGACAGCTCGAGCATTTTCGGGTCGATCATGATCAGCTTGGCGTCGTCCGGGCCGGATTTGAACAGGATCGACAGGATCATCGCGTTCACCCCCACCGACTTACCGGAACCGGTGGTACCAGCCACCAGCAGGTGCGGCATCTTCGCCAGGTCGGTGATGACCGGTTTGCCACCAATGTCGTGACCCAGGGCCAGGGTGACCGGCGATTTGAAGTTGTCGTACTCGGGGGTAGACAGCACTTCGGAGAAACGCACGATCTGCCGGTCTTCGTTGGGAATCTCGATACCGACCGTGGTCTTGCCCGGAATCACCTCGACCACCCGCACACTGGTCACGGCCAGCGAACGTGCAAGATCTTTCGCCAGGTTGGCGATACGGCTGACTTTGACGCCGGCCGCAGGCTGGATTTCGTAACGGGTAATCACCGGGCCAGGATGGATCGAGTCCACGGTGACTTCGACGCCGAACTCCTTGAGCTTGATCTCCAGCAAGTGGCCGACCGCCGCCAGGGATTCCGGCGAATAATTGAGTTGTTTCTTTTCCGCAGGATCGAGTATCGAGATCGGCGGCAAGGTGCCTTCCACGGCGCTGTCGACGAACAACGGCGCCTGTTTCTCTTTCTGCACGCGCTTGCTTGGTTCTGGCGCCTTGACCGGAGCCGGGGCAATGACCGGCGGCACCTGCTTCTCGCGATCGGACATGTGCTTGCTCAGGGCCTGCTCACGCTCGATCAGGCGCTCTTTGACCTTGGCCTGTTCACGCTTGTCGGTGACGGTCGGCGCCACCACATCGTGGACGCGGTCATCGACTTCACGCAGTTGCGCAACCAGTTGCTTGCGCTCGGTACGCGCCGACCACCAGCGGTTGACCGCGCCCTGGAACAATTCGAACAGGTCCAGGGTGATCTTGCCGGTGACGTCCATCACCTTGAACCACGACAGATCGGTAAACACGGTCAGACCGAACAGGAACAGCGCAATGAACAACAGCGTGCTGCCCTGGATATTCAGCGCGTTTCGCGCCAGGTCACCGAGACTTTCGCCCAGCGCCCCGCCCGCACCCGCCGGCAGACCGGTAGCGGCATGAAAATGAATATGCGCCAGCGCGGCGCCCGACAGCACCAGGAACACCAGACCGATCAGGCGCCATGAGAACAGCCAGCCGCTCCACTGCCACGGCTCGTGACGTTGACGGAAGATCTGATAGGCCTTGACCGCCAGCAGCAACGGGAAGATGTACGCGAAGTAACCCAGCACCATGAACAGGATGTCGGCGCTGTAGGAACCGGCCGGGCCGCCGAAGTTCTGCACGTCGTCGATCTTGCTGTTGTGGCTCCAGCCGGGATCATCCTTGCCGTAGGTCAGCAAGGCCATCATCAGGAACAGGCACAAGGCACCGATGGCGATCAATGCACCTTCCTTGAGCCGGTAGTGCAATTGCTGGCGCCAGAGCGGAACGACTGTTTTTGGTGCTGCGGTGGATTTCTTCAAAACGCTTCTTTTCCTGCGCCCGGGGCGCGTCCATCTATTGAATGACGATAAAAAACTGCCCAACCCAGGCAGGTAAAAAAGTGAACCGGCGCATCTGAGACTACTTTTAACACTGTGCCGCAGCTTTTATAAACACAGCCATAAACACAGCGCCCTACAAATATTCTGTAACAGCCCGGCATTGTACGGGTTTGTGCGGCTGATGCCATGCTTCAAAACCCATAGCAGAGCATAGCCATTGCCACAAATCCTGCGGTTCAATTTGAGCATGCATTGCCTTTTGTGACAAAGGCTTATGAGGTGTATTTGATGAACGCAGCGAAGCATTCACGCCTGATCATTCTCGGCTCCGGCCCTGCCGGTTACAGCGCCGCCGTGTACGCCGCCCGGGCCAACCTCAAACCCGTGGTGATTACCGGGCTGCAGGCCGGTGGTCAGCTCACCACCACGGTCGAAGTCGACAACTGGCCCGGCGACGTCGAAGGCCTGACCGGCCCGGTGCTGATGGAGCGCATGCAAAAACACGCCGAGCGCTTTGCCACAGAGATCGTTTACGACCACATCCACACCGCCAAGTTGCAGCAGCGCCCGTTCGAACTCATTGGCGACAGCGGCACTTACACCTGCGACGCGCTGATCATCGCCACCGGCGCCTCAGCGCAGTATCTGGGCCTGTCTTCGGAAGAAACCTTCGCCGGCAAAGGGGTTTCGGCTTGCGCGACCTGTGACGGCTTTTTCTATCGCAATCAGGTGGTCGCCGTGGTGGGCGGCGGCAATACCGCGGTCGAGGAGGCGCTGTACTTGTCGAACATCGCCAGAGAGGTGCATCTGATCCACCGTCGCGACAAGTTGCGCTCGGAGAAAATTCTCCAGGACAAGCTGTTCGAAAAAGCCGCCAACGGTAACGTTCGCCTGCACTGGAACCAGAATCTGGACGAAGTGCTGGGCGACGCCAGCGGCGTTACCGGCGCCCGTCTGCGCGACAGCCACACCGGGCAGACCCGCGAACTGGCACTGGCCGGCGTGTTCATCGCCATCGGCCACAAACCCAACACCGACCTGTTTCAGGGCCAATTGCCAATGCGCGACGGCTATCTGCTGGTCAAGGGCGGCAGCGACGGCGACGCCACCTCCACCGAGATCCCCGGCGTCTTCGCTGCCGGCGATGTGGCCGACCACGTCTACCGCCAGGCCGTGACCTCGGCCGGCGCCGGTTGCATGGCGGCACTGGACGCGGAGAAGTATCTGGACGACATTCCTGTCATTTAACGGCACACTTTAGCGCGGGCCTCAGACCCGCACCGCCCTCCCCTTCTGCAAGCCTGGACGCCATGCTGACTTGGTTACAACGCAATTCCCTGACTTTCCCGCCCCTGGATAAGGCCATGCGCGATCCCAATGGATTGCTGGCTGCCGGTGGCGACCTGTCCGCCGATCGTCTGGTGCAGGCCTACCGGCACGGCTGTTTTCCATGGTTTTCCGAAGGTCAGCCGATCCTCTGGTGGTCGCCGGATCCACGCACCGTGCTGTTTCCCGACGAACTGCATGTCTCGCGCAGCCTCGGCAAACTGCTGCGCAAGCAACGCTACCAGGTGACCTTCGATCAGGATTTCGACGCCGTGATTCGTGCCTGCGCCGCACCACGGGACTACGCCGACGGCACCTGGATCACCGAAGCCATGCAGGACGCCTACCTCGAACTGCACCGCCGCGGTTTCGCCCACTCGGTCGAGGTCTGGGATCAGGGCCAACTGGTCGGCGGCCTGTATGGCCTGGCGATGGGTCAGCTGTTTTTCGGCGAATCGATGTTCAGCCGCGCCGACAACGCCTCGAAATATGGCTTTGCCACGCTGGTGCAGCATCTGAAAGACGCCGGATTTGTCCTGATCGACTGCCAGATGCCGACCGATCATCTGCACAGCCTCGGCGCCCGGGCGATCCCCCGCCAGGAATTCGCCGACTATCTGGCTCGCCACCTGGATCAACCCAGTCGTGCCACCTGGGTTTGCTGAGCGACTTTTGCGCGCGTGGCTTACACTTAATTCACCAGCTTATCCCGAGGGTTGATCATGACCGAGTTGGCGCGTTTGAAGTTTTATGCCACTCAGCCTCATTCCTGCAGTTATCTGCCCGAGGAGCAGGCGACGACGCTGTTTCTCGACCCGAGTCAGCCCATGGATGTGCACGTCTACGCAGACCTGTCGGAAATGGGTTTTCGTCGCAGCGGCGATCATCTGTATCGGCCCCATTGCCAGAATTGCAATGCGTGCGTGCCTGCGCGCATCCCGGTGTCGCAGTTCAGCCCCAACCGCCAGCAGAAACGCATTTTCAAACGCAACGCCGATCTGCAGGTACGCCCGGTAAAACCGCACTTCAGCGAAGAATATTTCGACCTGTACCAGCGCTATATCGAACAGCGGCATGCTGACGGCGACATGTACCCGCCGAGCCGTGACCAGTTCTCGACCTTTCTGGTGCGCGATCTGCCCTTCTCGCGCTTCTACGAATTTCGTCTCGACGGACGGTTGCTCGCCGTTGCGGTGACCGATCTGCTGCCCAACGGCTTGTCGGCGGTCTATACCTTTTACGAGCCTGACGAAGAGCGTCGCAGCCTGGGGCGCTTCGCGATTTTGTGGCAAATCGCCGAAAGCCAGCGCCTGGGACTGGAAGCGGTGTATCTCGGTTATTGGATCAAGAACTGCAAAAAGATGAACTACAAGACCCAATATCGCCCCATCGAATTGCTGATTAATCAGCGCTGGGTGATCCTGAACTGATCGCAAGCCGTAAACCCCTTGGCTTGAACCCCCTTTTTCGGGCACAATGCACGCCGCTTTTGCCTGGCGCAGTTGCACCGGGCCATTCATTGGACACCGAGGGCTTTACTGCATGTCGAAAGAAGACAGCTTCGAAATGGAAGGCACTGTCGTCGACACCCTGCCCAACACCATGTTTCGTGTGGAGTTGGAAAATGGGCACGTCGTAACCGCGCATATCTCCGGCAAGATGCGCAAGAACTACATTCGTATTCTTACCGGTGACAAAGTGCGCGTCGAGCTGACGCCCTATGACTTGAGCAAAGGGCGCATCACTTACCGCGCTCGTTAATCAAGTCAATACAGAACGCCCGGTTTATGCCGGGCGTTTTTGTTTGTCTGCGATTTGGGTTTGGGTTTGGGTTTGTGAGCATATCCGTTGCTGCGGGGGTTGCTGATTACGGTTCCGCCCTTACGGCGGGTCACTTTTTCCAAACGCCGAAAAAGTAACCAAAAAGGCTTCCCCCGGCGTACGGCACTTCGCTGGGGCCAGTGTTCCCTCGCTACGGTGCCCATCAGGGGGCATCGCCTACGGTTTGCTTCGCTGCACCTCCTCTCGATGTATGCGGCTTCGCCGCATGGCGCTGCGCGCCTACCCCCCCTGATGGACACCTTCGCTCGGCCTGCCGAAGGGACTGCAGATCAAAAGCAACGTCAAAAGCCACAGCCAAAGCCAAAGCCAAAGCCAAAGCCAAAGCAGATCAAAAGATCGCAGCCTTCGGCAGCTCCTACAGGGATTGGGTGTATTCAGTTTGGGATTTGGTCGGCTGTCAGGCCGCCTTCGCGAGCAAGCTCGCTCCCACAGAGGGATGGGGTGTGGTCAGTTAGAGACTGGTCGGCTCGTAGGCCGCCATCGCCAGCAGGCTGGCTCCTACAATTTAGAGAGCGTGCACCCCATGCGGCGAAGCCGCCCCACTCAACACGATGAGCGTTAGCTCGAGTACAGCTTTTGATCTGAGGGCCCGTCGGCAGGCTGAGTGGAGGGGTTTATCCGGGGGTGGGAGCGCAGCGACCGTTTGGCGCAGCCAAACACAGCGAGAGGAGGTGCAGCGAAGCAAACCGTAGGCGCTGCCCCCCGGATGAATCCCGCAGCGAAGGAACCCGAGCCTAAGCGAGGGCCGAACGTCAGGGTAAAGCCTTTTTGGTTACTTTTTCGGCGTCTGGAAAAAGTGACCCGCCGTAAGGGCGGAACCCTAATCAGCAACACCCGCAGCAACGGATATACACCCAAAACCATAAGACAACAAAAAAGGCGCCCGAAGGCGCCTTTCGCTTTACAACAGACCAACAACCGTCAGGCCATCTCCGCCGTAGTCTCGAAGTCAAACGTCAACTCACCATCCTTGATGTCGATGTGCACCACACCGCCATGCTCGGCCAGTTCGCCAAACAGAATTTCTTCCGCCAGCGGACGCTTGATCTTGTCCTGGATCAGACGCGCCATCGGACGTGCGCCCATCGCCGAGTCATAACCACCGGCTGCGAGCCAACTGCGCGCCGCATCGGTAACCTCCAGCAACACACGCTTGTCTTCCAGCTGCGCCTGCAGTTCGGTAAGGAACTTGTCCACCACACTTTTGATGACCTCATGACTGAGGCGACCAAACTGGATAATGGTGTCCAGACGGTTACGGAACTCCGGCGTGAAGCTCTTCTTGATCACTTCCATCGCATCGGACGAGTGGTCCTGATGAGTGAAACCGATTGAAGCCCGCGCTGCCGTTTCAGCACCGGCGTTGGTGGTCATGATCACGATCACGTTGCGGAAATCCGCCTTGCGCCCGTTGTTGTCGGTGAGCGTGCCGTGGTCCATCACCTGCAACAGCAGGTTGAAGACTTCCGGATGCGCCTTCTCGATTTCATCGAGCAGCAATACGCAGTGCGGTTGCTTGGTGATCGCTTCGGTCAACAGACCGCCCTGATCAAAGCCAACATAGCCCGGAGGCGCACCGATCAGACGCGATACGGTGTGGCGCTCCATGTACTCGGACATGTCGAAGCGCACCAGTTCGATGCCCAACGCCTTGGCCAGTTGCCGCGCAGCCTCGGTCTTACCGACACCGGTAGGACCGGCGAACAGGAACGAACCGACTGGCTTGTCAGGCGACTTGAGTCCGGCGCGGGACAGCTTGATCGCGGTGGACAGCGAATCGATCGCCGCATCCTGACCAAATACCGTCAGCTTCAGGTCACGCTCCAGGTTGCGCAGCAGTTCCTTGTCGGAGCTGGTGACGTGTTTCGGCGGAATCCGCGCGATCTTCGCCACGATGTCTTCAACCTGCGGCACTTCGATGCGCTTGACGCGCATTTCGACCGGTTGCAGGCGCTGGTAGGCACCCGCTTCATCGATTACGTCGATGGCCTTGTCCGGCATATGCCGGTCATTGATGTAGCGCGATGCCAGTTCAGCAGCGGCGCGCAACGACTCATCGCTGTATTCGATGTTGTGGTGCTGTTCGAAACGCCCTTTCAGGCCGCGCAGGATACCGATGGTGTCTTCCACCGACGGCTCGATGACATCGACCTTCTGGAAGCGTCGTGCCAGCGCACGATCCTTCTCGAAGATGCCACGGAATTCCTGGAACGTAGTCGAGCCGATGCAGCGAATGTCGCCAGACGACAGCAGCGGCTTGAGCAGGTTCGAGGCATCCATCACGCCACCGGACGCAGCGCCCGCACCGATGATGGTGTGGATCTCGTCGATGAACAGGATCGCCTGCGGACGTTTTTTCAGTTCATTGAGCAGCGCCTTGAAGCGCTTCTCGAAATCACCGCGATACTTGGTGCCCGCGAGCAGAGCACCGAGATCGAGCGAATAGACGACGCTGTTGGCCAGCAGATCCGGCACCTGGTTGTCGACAATGCGCTTGGCCAGGCCTTCGGCAATCGCGGTTTTACCCACGCCTGCCTCGCCCACCAGCAACGGATTGTTCTTGCGCCGACGCGCGAGAATCTGCGCGACACGCTCGACTTCCATCTCGCGACCGACCAGCGGATCAATGCGACCCTGGCGCGCGAGTTCGTTGAGGTTGCTGGCATAAGCATCCAGCGGATTGCCTGAAGAAGAAGACTCACCGCCCTCGTCGTCCTGCATATCTTGTTCACCTTCAGAGTGATCGCCGTGCCCTGGCACTTTGGAAATGCCGTGGGCGATGTAGTTGACGACATCAATGCGCGCAACGCTCTGCTGTTTCAGCAGGAATACGGCCTGACTCTCTTGCTCACTGAAGATTGCAACCAGCACATTGGCGCCGGTTACTTCGCGTTTGCCCGAGCTCTGCACATGAAAGACAGCACGTTGCAGTACACGCTGGAAGCCCAGGGTTGGCTGGGTTTCGCGATCTTCGTCGTGGACGGGGATCAGTGGCGTGGTGGAGTCGATGAACTCCTGCAGGTCGTGCTTGAGTTTGTCGAGGTTTGCGCCGCAGGCACGCAATACGGTGGCGGCAGCCTCATTGTCCAATAGGGCCAGCAGCAGGTGTTCGACGGTCATGAATTCATGACGCTTCGAACGAGCCTCCTTGAAGGCAAGATTGAGGGTGACTTCGAGCTCGCGGTTTAACATAGCTTCACCTCATACCCAAGTGGTCGGCGATTAACCGTCCTTCTCGATTTCACAGAGTAGCGGATGCTGGCTTTCCCTGGCGTACTGGTTGACCTGCATGGCCTTTGTCTCGGCGATGTCGCGGGTAAACACTCCACATACTGCCCGTCCTTCTGTGTGAACGGCCAGCATGACCTTGGTCGCCAGCTCGCGATTCAGGTTAAAAAACACCTCGAGCACTTCGACGACGAAATCCATCGGTGTGTAGTCATCATTGAACAAAACCACCTTGTACATCGGCGGCGCCTGTAACGCAGGCTTTGCTTCCTGAACAGCAACGCCTGCCGAATCGTCGTCGTGCTCCTCTGGATGATCCTTTTGGAGAAGCGGGCGATCCTGATTGAATGTTAGTCGAATCTGGCTGATTGCATGCATGGAAAGAAAGGTTCGTCAGTTGTGCAAATACAGTGGTGGGGGCGGCTGTACACCTTTTCAACTCCGACTGCCCGGTCACCTTGACTATCGGGAAAACGGTGTTACAACCAATAGAGCCCACAGTGGGTAAAAAAGATCCGCGGAGTCAATCCTTTTAACGGATTAGATTGCGGATGTCCTGGATGATACTCCAGCGATGGAGTCTGTTGCAGAGGGATTTGAGCATGGCTGTCGGCAAGGTCAAGTGGTTCAACAATGCCAAGGGATTCGGCTTCATCAATACCGATGCCCGTGAAGGACGTGACGAGGACGGCAAAGAGGTCGATTTCTTTGCGCACTACTCGGCCGTTGAGATGGACGGGTATAAAACTCTCAAGGCCGGGCAGATCGTCAGTTTCGACATCGTCCAGGGTCCCAAAGGCCTGCACGCGGTAAAGATCAAAGCGGCGCCCGTGGCGAGTGAAGCGGCTACGCCTACTCCTCATAAAGAAAAGGTGTCGGGCTGACATAACCGTCACCCGGTCATGAAAAAACCGCCCGAAGGCGGTTTTTTTGTACCTGCACGATTTACATGTGCTTGATGATCGCCTCACCGAAGCCCGAAGAAGACACCAGCGTGGCACCTTCCATCAGACGTTCGAAGTCATAGGTCACGGTCTTGGCCTTGATGGCGCCGTTGGTGCCCTTGATGATCAGGTCAGCCGCTTCGGTCCAGCCCAGATGACGCAACATCATCTCGGCCGACAGGATCACCGAGCCCGGGTTGACCTGGTCCTTGCCGGCGTACTTCGGCGCGGTACCGTGGGTCGCCTCGAACATGGCCACGGTGTCGGACAGGTTGGCGCCCGGCGCGATACCGATACCACCCACTTCCGCCGCCAGGGCGTCGGAGAGGTAGTCGCCGTTGAGGTTCAGCGTGGCGATCACGTCGTACTCGGCCGGCCGCAGCAGGATCTGCTGGAGCATGGCGTCGGCGATGGCGTCCTTGACGATGACTTCACGGCCGGTTTTCGGGTTCTTGAATTTCATCCATGGGCCGCCATCGAGCAGCTCGGCGCCGAATTCTTCCTTCGCCACCTCGTAACCCCAGTCCTTGAAGGCACCTTCGGTGAATTTCATGATATTGCCCTTGTGCACGATGGTCAGCGACTTGCGGTCGTTGTCCACCACGTATTGCAGGGCCTTGCGCACCAGACGTTTGGTGCCTTCCTTGGAAACAGGCTTGATGCCGATACCGCAATCCTGGTCGAAACGGATCTTGGTGACGCCCATTTCTTCTTTCAGAAACTTGATGACCTTGGTGGCCTCAGGCGAGCCGGCCTTCCATTCGATACCGGCATAAATGTCTTCGGAGTTCTCGCGGAAGATCACCATATCGACGTCGCCAGGCTTTTTCACCGGGCTCGGTACACCTTCGAACCACACCACAGGGCGCAGGCAGACATACAGATCGAGTTGCTGGCGCAGGGCTACGTTGAGGGAGCGGATGCCACCACCGACCGGGGTGGTCAGCGGGCCCTTGATGGAGACCACGTAATCTTTGACGGCGTCCAGGGTTTCCTGGGGCAGCCAGGTGTCCTGGTCATAGACCTGAGTCGCTTTTTCGCCAGCGTAAACCTCCATCCAGGAAATCTTGCGCTTGCCCCCGTAGGCCTTGGCCACGGCAGCATCAACCACTTTGATCATCACCGGGCTGACGTCGACGCCAATGCCGTCACCTTCGATGAAGGGGATGATCGGGTTATCAGGAACATTGAGAGAATGGTCTGCATTGACGGTGATTTTGTCGCCGACGGCTGGAACCTGAATCTTCTTGTAACCCATGCTGAACTCCATTGTTTGGATTGAACATCTGGCTTGGTTCGAGCGTAACCCAGTTAAATCAACACGCAAACCCTCTGTTCACGGCGCGGGCACATCTGGTTTCGTACAAGCCTGAAAGCAAAGGGAAAAGCGCCAAACTCGAGCATTCGCAGAGACTCTACGCCCCACCCTGCCCTGCGACCTTTAGACCAATGGACGAGACCGGTTGCATATGAACCATCGGCAGATTGCCAGCTACCTATGTATAATGCCGCCCGCTGACCAAAGGGTCACGACGGCTGGCCTCTCTAGAACGAGACTTTCCGCCTGATTGGTCGGGTTGTTACCGCAGCCTGACTGCTTGACGCTCTACTGATGCACCCAACATCACCGCGAAGAATCTCGACATTCGGTTCATGGATGACTTTGAACGAACGCGCTTACCCGGCGCCCCTCGAGTTTCTGCGCACGCTTTAGCAAAGAAGAGAGAGTTAATCCGAATATGCCCACCCGCTCGAAGATCATCTATACCTTCACCGACGAAGCTCCAGCCCTCGCCACCTATTCCCTGCTGCCGATCATCGAGGCTTACACCGCCTCGGCCGATATCGCCGTGGAAACCCGCGATATCTCTCTTGCAGCGCGCATCCTGGCCAGCTTCCCCGAGCAACTGGGCGACAAAGCCGTAGCCGACCACCTCGCCGAACTGGGCGACCTGGCCGTTACGCCTGAAGCCAACATCATCAAGCTGCCGAACATCAGCGCTTCGGTACCTCAGCTGCAAGCGGCAATCAAAGAGTTGCAAGCCCAGGGTTACAACCTGCCGGACTACCCGGAAACCGTGACCAACGACGCCGAAAAAGAAGCCAAGGCGCGTTACGACAAGGTCAAGGGCAGCGCCGTGAACCCGGTTCTGCGTGAAGGCAACTCCGACCGCCGCGCTCCGTTGTCGGTCAAGAACTACGCGCGCAAGCACCCGCACAAAATGGGCGCCTGGGCCAAAGACTCCAAGTCCCACGTCGCTCACATGAGCACCGGCGATTTCTACGGCAGCGAAAAAGCTGCCCTGATCGACGCCGCTGACGCTGTGAAGATCGAACTGATCGCCAAAGACGGCACCGCCACTGTCCTGAAAGAAAAAACCAGCGTTCAGGCTGGCGAGATTCTCGACTGCGCCGTGATGAGCAAAAACGCCCTGCGCGCGTTCATCGCCGCTGAAATCGACAGCGCCAAGGCGCAAGGCGTGCTGCTCTCGGTGCACCTGAAAGCGACCATGATGAAGGTCTCCGACCCGATCATGTTCGGCCAGATCGTTGCCGAGTTCTATAAAGACGCCCTGACCAAGCACGCTGATGTGCTGGCCCAGATCGGCTTCAACCTGAACAACGGCATCGGCGACCTGTACGCGCGCATCAAGACCCTGCCGGCCGAGCAGCAAGCACAGATCGAAGCCGACATCGCGGCGGTCTACGCTGCGCGTCCGTCGCTGGCGATGGTCAACTCCGACAAAGGCATCACCAACCTGCACGTGCCGAGCGACGTCATCGTCGACGCCTCGATGCCAGCGATGATCCGTGACTCCGGCAAGATGTGGGGCACCGACGGCCAGCTGCATGACACCAAGGCAGTGATCCCGGATCGTTGCTACGCAACCATCTACCAGGCTGTGATCGAAGATTGCAAAGCCAATGGCGCGTTCGATCCGACCACCATGGGCAGCGTGCCAAACGTTGGCCTGATGGCGAAGAAGGCCGAAGAGTACGGCTCGCACGACAAGACTTTCCAGATCAAGGCAGACGGCGTGGTTCGCGTCACCGACAGCAAGGGCAACCTGCTGATGGAACAGGCCGTCGAAGCCGGCGACATCTTCCGCATGTGCCAGACCAAAGACGCGCCGATCCAGGACTGGGTCAAACTGGCCGTCAACCGTGCTCGCGCCAGCAGCACCCCGGCGATCTTCTGGCTGGACCCGATGCGCGCCCACGACGGCGTAGTGATCGAGAAGGTTCAGGCGTACCTGAAGGATCACGACACCAGCGGTCTGGACATCCAGATCATGGCGCCGGTCGATGCCATGAAGTACACCCTGCAGCGCACCCGCGAAGGCAAGGACACCATTTCGGTGACCGGCAACGTACTGCGCGACTACCTGACCGACCTGTTCCCGATCATGGAACTGGGCACCAGCGCCAAGATGCTGTCGATCGTGCCGCTGATGAACGGCGGTGGCCTGTTCGAAACCGGCGCCGGCGGTTCGGCGCCGAAGCACGTGCAGCAACTGGTTGAAGAGAACTTCCTGCGCTGGGATTCGCTGGGCGAATTCCTCGCACTGGCAGCGTCCCTCGAGCATTTGGGTGTGAATTACAACAACCCGAAAGCGCTGGTTCTTTCGAAAACCCTGGATCAGGCCACCGGCCAGTTCCTCGACAACAACAAGTCGCCATCGCGCAAAGTCGGCAACATCGACAACCGCGGCAGCCACTTCTACCTGGCGCTGTACTGGGCTCAGGCCCTGGCCGCCCAGACCGAAGACGCTGCACTGCAAGCGCAGTTCGCGACCCTGGCCAAAACCCTGACCGAGAACGAGGCGACCATCGTTGCCGAACTCAACACCGTGCAGGGCAAGCCAGTGGACATCGGCGGTTACTACCACGCCGACGCCGAGCTGATCAGCAAGGCCATGCGCCCAAGCGCAACCTTCAACGCGGCGATTGCTGCGCTGGTTTAAGGTTGTAATGCTGCAAAGAAACCCCGGCCCAGTGCCGGGGTTTCTGTTTCGGAATGCAACACAAAACCCTGTGGGAGCTGGCTTGCCAGCGATAGCAGTGGATCAGACACCTTCAATGTTGAATGATAAGCCGCCATCGCTGGCAAGCCAGCTCCCACAGGGAATCGGGTTTAACCTGGATATTGAGGAAGGTTTTATGGAATGGCTCCCCCACATCACCGTCGCCACCATCGTCGAAGACAACGGCCGCTTCCTGATGGTCGAAGAGCACAAGGCCGGGCGTAATGTGCTCAACCAGCCCGCCGGCCACCTCGACCCGGACGAAACCCTGATCGACGCCGCCATCCGCGAAACCCTCGAGGAAACCGGCTGGGACGTCGAACCCACCGGCGTGATCGGCATTTACCTGTACACCGCGCCGAGCAACGGCGTAACTTATCAACGCGTGTGCTTCAGCGCCAAAGCAGTGAAACACCACCCGGACTATCAACTCGACGACGGCATCGTCGGCGCCAAGTGGTTGACCCGCAGCGAATTAATCGCCCAGCGCGACAACTGGCGCAGCGAGCTGATCATCCGCTGCATCGACGATTATCTGGCCGGCCATCACTTCAGTCTCGAACTGATCCGCCCTTCTCTTTAGCCTTGAGGCCGTGAGCCTGCTAGAATCGCGTCCTTTTTCAAGACACTCATTGAATCCCTATGCGTGATCCAGCCCCTTCTGACACATCCAAGAAGCGCGTCATTGTCGGCATGTCCGGCGGCGTGGACTCTTCCGTTTCCGCTCTCCTGCTGATCGAGCAGGGTTACGAGGTGGAAGGCCTGTTCATGAAGAACTGGGAAGAAGACGACGGAACGGAATACTGCACCGCCATGGACGACCTGGCGGATGCCCAGGCCGTGTGCGACAAGATCGGCATCAAGCTGCACACCGCCAACTTCGCCGCCGAGTACTGGGACAACGTGTTCGAGCACTTCCTCGCCGAATACAAGGCCGGTCGCACGCCGAACCCGGACATCCTGTGCAACCGCGAGATCAAGTTCAAGGCGTTCCTCGACTACGCCATGATGCTCGGTGCCGACCTGATCGCCACCGGCCACTATGTGCGCCGTCGTGACATCGATGGCCGCACCGAACTGCTCAAGGGCCTCGACCCGAACAAGGACCAGAGCTACTTCCTGCACGCTGTCGGCGGCGAACAGATCGCCAAGACCCTGTTCCCGGTCGGTGAACTGGAAAAGCCCGAAGTTCGCGCCATTGCCGAGAAATACGAGCTGGCGACCGCCAAGAAGAAGGATTCCACCGGGATCTGCTTCATCGGTGAGCGTCGTTTCAGCGACTTCCTCAAGCAATACCTGCCGGCACAACCGGGCGAGATCAAGACCACCGAAGGCGAAGTCATCGGCCGTCACCACGGTTTGATGTACCACACCATCGGCCAGCGTCAGGGCCTGGGCATTGGCGGCCTGAAAGACGCCGGCGACGAGCCGTGGTACGTGCTGCGCAAGGATCTGGACAGCAACGAGCTGATCGTCGGCCAGGGCAACAACCATCCGTGGCTGTTTTCCAGCGCCCTGCTCGCCTCGGAAATCTACTGGGTCAATCCGATCGACCTGAGCCAGCCGCTGCGCCTCACCGCCAAAGTGCGTTATCGCCAGAGCGATCAGGCCTGCACCCTGGAAAAAACCGCCGCTGGCTACCGCGCCGTGTTCGACGAACCGCAGCGCGCGGTGACCCCGGGCCAGTCCGTGGTGTTCTACGACGGTGAAATCTGCCTCGGTGGCGGCGTGATCGAAGTCGCCGAGCCGTGGAGCGGCCAGGCATGAGCCCGACTCAGGAACAACTGACGGCGCTGGGCGGGGTGTTTCTCGCCGCCGTACTGGTCGACCGCATCGCCAAGTCCGGCCAGACCAGCGAGGCCGGCCTGAGCTGCATGCTCGGCAGCCTGCTGGTACGCGACCCGAAGGACACACTGGATGTGTACGGTGGCGACGACCTCAATCTGCGCGAGGGTTATCGGGCATTGATCGGCGCCCTCGAGCGCGACCCAAGCACCCTGCAGCGCGAGCCGCTGCGCTATGCCCTGTCGATGCTCGGCCTCGAACGTCAATTGGCCAAACGTGACGACATGCTCGACACCATTGGCAAGCGCCTGCCGCAGATCCAGTCGCAGGTCGAACACTTCGGCCCGGCTCACGAAAACGTGATTGCTGCTTGCGGCGCGCTGTATCAGGACACCCTGAGCACCCTGCGCCAGCGGATTCAGGTGCATGGCGACATGCGCAACCTGCAGCAACCGAGCAACGCTTCGAAGATCCGCGCCCTGCTGCTGGCCGGCATCCGTTCGGCACGCCTGTGGCGACAGCTCGGCGGCCACCGTTGGCAGTTGGTGATCAGCCGGCGCAAGCTGCTCAAAGAGCTGTATCCGTTGATGCGCAGCGAATAAATCGTCGCGCAATAAAAGCTTTGTAGTCTGTAGCGCGTAATACGCCGGTCAGTTGGCAACGGACCGGCGGATTTTTTCATGTATGATACGCGCCCCATTTCGTTGCCCGACTGTCCGAGAACACCCCATGCAGCTCTCTTCGCTCACTGCGGTTTCCCCTGTTGACGGCCGCTACGCCGGCAAAACCCAGGCCCTGCGCCCGATTTTCAGCGAGTACGGCCTGATCCGTGCCCGCGTCCTGGTTGAAGTGCGCTGGCTCCAGCGCCTGGCCGCCCACGCCGGTATCCCGGAAGTGCCCGCCTTCTCCGCCGAGGCCAACGCCGTTCTCAATGAACTGGCCGAGAACTTCTCGCTGGAGCACGCCGAGCGCGTTAAAGAGATCGAGCGCACCACCAACCACGACGTCAAGGCGATCGAATACCTGCTCAAGGAGCAGGCGGCCAAACTGCCGGAGCTGGCCAAGGTCAGCGAGTTCATCCACTTTGCCTGCACCAGCGAAGACATCAACAACCTGTCCCACGCCCTGATGCTGCGCGAAGGCCGTGACGACGTGATGCTGCCGCTGATGCGCCAGACTGCCAACGCCATCCGCGAACTGGCGATCCGCTTCGCCGACGTGCCGATGCTGTCGCGCACCCACGGTCAACCGGCCTCCCCGACTACTCTGGGCAAAGAGCTGGCGAACGTGGTTTACCGCCTCGAGCGTCAGATCGCTCAAGTCGCTGCCGTGCCGCTGCTGGGCAAGATCAACGGCGCCGTTGGCAACTACAACGCGCACCTGTCGGCCTACCCGCAGATCGACTGGGAAGCCAACGCCCGCGCCTTCATCGAAGACGAGCTGGGTCTGGGCTTCAACCCGTACACCACGCAGATCGAGCCGCACGACTACATCGCCGAGCTGTTCGACGCGATCGCGCGCTTCAACACCATCCTGATCGACTTCGACCGTGACATCTGGGGCTACATCTCCCTGGGTTATTTCAAACAGCGCACCATCGCCGGCGAAATCGGTTCGTCGACCATGCCGCACAAGGTCAACCCGATCGACTTCGAAAACTCCGAAGGCAACCTGGGCATCGCCAACGCGCTGTTCCAGCACCTGGCGAGCAAGCTGCCGATTTCCCGCTGGCAGCGCGACCTGACCGACTCCACCGTACTGCGCAACCTCGGCGTGGGCTTCGCTCACAGCGTGATCGCCTACGAAGCCAGCCTCAAAGGCATCAGCAAGCTTGAGCTGAACGCTGACAAGATCGCTGCCGATCTGGACGCTTGCTGGGAAGTCCTGGCCGAGCCGATCCAGACCGTAATGCGCCGCTACAACATCGAAAACCCGTACGAGAAGCTGAAAGAACTGACCCGCGGCAAGGGCATCAGCCCTGAAGCGCTGCAGACTTTCATCGACGGCCTGGACATGCCAGCCGAAGCGAAAGCCGAGCTGAAACAGCTGACTCCGGCCAACTACATCGGCAACGCAGTAGCGCAAGCCAAACGCATCTGATTCACCGCTTGACCCGTTTGAGACGCCCGGCCGCGCCGGGCGTTTTTATTCCCGTCTGAAAAATGCTTTTTTTCAATAGGTTACACATGAATCCTGATACTCCTCTTCAACTTCTGGGCGGTCTCACGGCGCGCGAATTCATGCGCGATTACTGGCAGAAAAAGCCGCTGCTGATCCGTCAGGCCATCCCTGACTTCGAAAGCCCGATCGACGCCGACGAACTGGCCGGCCTGGCCCTGGAAGAAGAGGTCGAGTCGCGCCTGGTGATCGAGCACGGCGAGCGCCCGTGGGAGCTGCGTCGCGGCCCGTTCGCCGAAGACGAATTCAGCAAGCTGCCGGAAAAAGAGTGGACCCTGCTCGTTCAGGCCGTTGATCAATTCGTCCCGGAAGTCAGCGAGCTGCTGGAAAACTTCCGCTTCCTGCCGAGCTGGCGCGTCGATGATGTGATGATCAGCTTCGCCGCCCCGGGTGGCAGCGTCGGTCCGCACTTCGACAACTACGACGTGTTCCTGCTGCAGGGCCACGGCCAGCGCAACTGGAAAATCGGCCAGATGTGCGACTCCGAGAGCCCGCTGCTGCAGCACGCGGATCTGCGCATCCTCGCCGAATTCCACGAGACCGAGGAATGGGTGCTGGAACCGGGCGACATGCTCTACCTGCCGCCGCGCCTGGCCCACTGCGGTGTCGCCGTGGACAACTGCATGACCTACTCGGTCGGCTTCCGCGCCCCGAGCGCCTCGGAAGTACTGACCCACTTCACCGACTTCCTCAGCCAGTTCCTGACTGACGAAGAACGCTACACCGACGCCGATGCGAAACCGGTCAGCGATGATCCACATCAGATCCAGCACGACGCACTCGGCCGCCTGAAAAGCCTGCTCGCCGAGCACATGAGCGACGAACGCCTGCTGCTGACCTGGTTCGGCCAGTACATGACCGAGCCGCGCTACCCGGAACTGGTGGTCGGCCCGGAAGACGTTGAAGAAGATGACTTCCTCAACGCTCTGCAGGACGGCGCGGTGCTGATCCGCAACCCGAGCGCGCGTCTGGCCTGGTCGGAAGTCGATGACGACCTGCTGCTGTTCGCCAGCGGCCAGAGCCGTTATCTGCCGGGCAAGCTGCGCGAGCTGCTGAAGATGATCTGCGCCGCCGATGCACTGCACGTCGACAACCTCGGCGAGTGGCTGAACGATGAAGACGGTCGCGGCCTGCTGTGCGAGCTGGTCAAGCAGGGCAGCCTGGGATTCGCCGATGAATAAGATTCGCGTACGTGTCGCAGACTGGCAAAAGGACAACGCCGAGATCCGGCGCATTCGTGAAACGGTGTTCATCGCCGAACAATCGGTGCCACCCGAGCTTGAATGGGACGCCGATGACGCGACCGCCGTGCATTTTCTGGCGTTCGAAGGCGACTTTCCGATCGGCACCGCCCGCCTGCTGCCCGACGGGCACATTGGTCGGGTTTCGGTGTTGAAGGACTGGCGCGGGATGAAGGTGGGCGATGCGCTGATGCAAGCGGTCATCGCCGAAGCCGAAGCCCGCGGCCTGCAGCAGCAGATGCTCAGCGCCCAGGTACAGGCCACGGCGTTCTATGAGCGCCTGGGCTTCAGCCTGGTCAGCGAGGAATTCCTCGAAGCCGGGATTCCGCATGTCGATATGGTTCGGCATTCGGCTTGATCGGGTGTGATCGCATACCTGTGAAACCCTGTGGCGAGGGAGCTTGCTCCCGCTGGGGCGCGAAGCGGCCCTGAAAATCCGGGGTCTGCTACGCAGCCCAGCGGGAGCAAGCTCCCTCGCCACAAAAAGCGGCAGATGAACACCCTCAAAACGCCCCGCCATCTTCGGATGCCGGGGCGTTTTGCTGTCTACGATTCAACTTGCCCCACCCCGGGCCGACAAACTGGCAATATCAAGCCTTTCGAAAGCGGAGATAACGGACATGTCCCTACGCACCCTGCTCACCACCCTGCTGCTCGGCTGCAGCCTGTCGGTGATGGCAGCCACAGAAATCGTGCCTCTCAAGTACCGCACCAGCGCCGACATGCTGCCGATGGCGCAGGATTTCATCGGCAAAGATGGCCAGGTCAGTGCTTATGGCAATCAACTGATCATCAAGGCCGAGCCGGACAAGATTCAGGAAGTCAAAGCGCTGATCACCCAGCTCGACACTGCGCCCAAGCGCCTGCTGATCACCGTCGACACCAACGAAAACAACCAGCAGAACACCGGCGACCAACAAACCCGGATCATCAATTACAGCACCGCCAGCCGTGACGGCGGCATCCAGCAGATTCAGGCCAGCGAGGGCGCGCCGGCGCTGATCCAGGTCGGCCAGAGCGTGCCGATCACCAGCAGCCAGAGCAACTCCTACGGCGATTACAGCAGCCAGACCCAATACCGTAACGTCACCCAGGGCTTCTACGTGACGGCTAGCGTCACCGGCGACATCGTTCACCTGGCAATCAGTACCAACCGTGACCGCATGAGCCAGGAACGTCCCGATGTAGTGAACGTGCAAAGTACCGACACAACGGTCAGCGGACGCTTGGGCGAATGGATCACCCTCGCCGGCATAAACCGTGAAACCCAGGCCGACAAACAGAGCCAAAGCCGCAGCTACTCGACTCAAGGCCGGGATGACATGACGTTACGGGTGAAAGTCGACGCCCTGGACTAAAGCACCGAAAACTGACTGATTAGTCGTATTAGACGAAAGATGTAGTGCTTGAAAAAAAGCACTACAAAACGTTTGACGAGCCAAAAAAGCGAAGGCATGATGGCCTCGCTCCCGCTAATCAGAGGCCCTGGCAAGGGCCTTCGAAGCGACGTTCGCACCTACCCCGCGAACCGCTTCGTGTCTGTACCGCCCACAAGGTGTGTTTGACGAGGTTGCCGACTGGAACGAAGTTGTCCCGAGGGACGGAAGCGTAATTAGGTAACCCGGCTTCACGCTGCAGACCGTATAAAGGCCCACGACGCCCGCATGCGCCCGCAGTCCGCCACTACCTGCTCACTTCCCCTCGAGCCCATCGTTCATCCCGTCGCCTACCCCGCCGAATCCGACTTGACCACCTAAGCTTCTGGTCAGCGAGCGCAGGAATTTTCCACCGCAGAACAACTTTTCATAAAGACGCGACGAGGTTTATCTCCATGGCACTGACACGCGAACAGCAAATTGCAGCCCTTGAAAAAGACTGGGCTGAAAACCCGCGCTGGAAAGGCGTGACTCGCACTTACTCCGCTGCTGACGTCGTCCGTCTGCGTGGCTCGGTTCAACCTGAGCACACCTTTGCGAAAATGGGCGCCGAGAAGCTGTGGAACCTGGTGACCCAGGGTGCCAAGCCGTCCTTCCGCCCAGAGAAAGATTTCGTCAACTGCATGGGTGCCCTGACCGGCGGCCAGGCTGTTCAGCAAGTCAAGGCCGGTATCCAGGCGATCTACCTGTCGGGCTGGCAAGTGGCTGCGGACAACAACTCCGCAGAATCGATGTACCCGGACCAGTCGCTGTACCCGGTGGACTCGGTGCCAACCGTGGTCAAGCGCATCAACAACTCGTTCCGTCGTGCCGACCAGATCCAGTGGAAAGCCGGCAAGAACCCGGGCGACGAAGGCTATATCGACTACTTCGCGCCAATCGTGGCTGACGCTGAAGCCGGTTTCGGCGGCGTACTGAACGCCTACGAGCTGATGAAGAGCATGATCGAAGCAGGCGCCGCCGGCGTTCACTTCGAAGACCAACTGGCTTCTGTTAAGAAATGCGGTCACATGGGCGGCAAGGTACTGGTTCCGACTCAGGAAGCCGTACAGAAGTTGACCGCTGCACGTCTGGCTGCCGACGTTGCCGGTACGCCGACCATCATTCTGGCCCGCACCGACGCCAACGCCGCTGACCTGCTGACTTCGGACTGCGACCCGTACGACCAGCCGTTCGTGACTGGCGAACGTACTCAGGAAGGCTTCTACAAGGTACGTGCCGGTCTGGACCAGGCGATTGCCCGTGGCCTGGCTTACGCGCCATACGCCGACCTGATCTGGTGCGAAACCGCCAAGCCGGATCTGGAAGAAGCCCGTCGCTTCGCTGAAGCGATCAAGAAGGAATACCCGGACCAACTGCTGTCGTACAACTGCTCGCCTTCCTTCAACTGGAAGAAAAACCTGGACGACGCGACCATCGCCAAGTTCCAGCGCGAACTGTCCGCCATGGGCTACAAGCACCAGTTCATCACCCTGGCCGGCATTCACAACATGTGGCACAGCATGTTCAACTTGGCGCACGACTACGCCCGCAACGACATGACTGCCTACGTGAAGCTGCAGGAGCAGGAATTCGCTGACGCCGCCAAGGGTTACACCTTCGTGGCTCACCAGCAGGAAGTGGGCACCGGCTACTTCGACGACATGACCACCGTGATTCAGGGTGGCTCGTCCTCGGTGACCGCGCTGACCGGTTCGACCGAAGAAGAACAGTTCCACTGATTCGGCTTCGCTGAGCAACGGCCTTTGCGGATCGTATAGAGAGCTAACCGCAAAGCCGCAAGACTGACGCCCCGACTGGTTCGGGGCGTTTTTTTGCCCGCAGATTCCCCAAACACCACAAAACCCCTGTAGGAGCTGCCGAAGGCTGCGATCTTTTGATTTTGCTTTTTTAAAAACAAGATCAAAAGATCGCAGCCTTCGGCAGCTCCTACAGGACCGGTGGGAAGCTACGGGACAAAACATTGATCCAGAGCGGTACACACGTCGGAAAAATCAGCTAAAACTGGCGCCTCCGCTACTTGCAGTAACGGGCATATAAGACAACTTCCTGATTACTGCACCGCTAAACAGTTACAAAACCAGTCCAAACGATATTAATTATCATTTAGCAGCAACTATGTTCGTTACATTTCCTACAAAACATAATTCATCGAAACCCGGCTAATGCCCGCCACGCACGGGTTACAGGGCAGCGGAGGTGCGCTATGTCCTTATTCCAATAAATAATTTCGCTATAGGAATTTTACTTGCCGGGTGTTTAGCCATAAAATCAGCGCGATTGATTGCTGCGACATATCGTCACTGCCTATTTCTTTATCAAGCTCAGAGACCTTTGCTCTCTGTTAAGGATTACCAGCATGCCCGAAGCGACAGGACTCATGGCCCACAACTGGGGCTTTGCCATTTTCCTTCTGGGTGTCGTCGGCCTGTGTGCCTTCATGCTTGGCGTCTCCAGCCTCCTCGGGTCAAAAGCCTGGGGCCGCAGCAAAAACGAACCGTTCGAGTCCGGCATGCTACCTACAGGTGGCGCCCGCTTGCGGCTCTCAGCCAAATTCTATCTGGTCGCGATGCTGTTCGTGATCTTCGATATCGAAGCCCTCTTTCTCTTTGCATGGTCTGTGTCCGTCCGCGAAAGCGGCTGGACCGGATTCGTCGAAGCTCTCGTTTTCATAGCAATTCTGTTGGCAGGTCTTGTCTACCTGTTCCGAGTGGGCGCCCTTGACTGGGCTCCGGAAGCTCGTCGCAAGCGGCAGGCGAAGCTGAAACAATGAGGCTTTGGCAATGCAATACAATCTCACCAGAATCGACCCCGATGCTCCTAACGAGCAGTATCCGATCGGCGAACGGGAAACCGTTTCCGATCCGTTAGAGGATCAAGTCCACAAAAACATTTTCATGGGCAAGCTCGAAGACGTGCTGAGTGGCGCGGTCAACTGGGGGCGTAAAAACTCCCTGTGGCCGTACAACTTCGGCCTTTCGTGCTGCTACGTGGAAATGACCACCGCCTTCACGGCGCCCCACGACATCGCGCGCTTTGGCGCCGAAGTGATCCGGGCATCACCGCGTCAGGCCGACTTCATGGTTATCGCCGGTACCTGCTTCATCAAGATGGCGCCGATCATTCAGCGTCTCTACGAGCAGATGCTCGAGCCGAAGTGGGTTATCTCCATGGGTTCGTGCGCCAACTCCGGTGGCATGTACGACATCTACTCCGTGGTTCAAGGGGTGGACAAGTTCCTGCCCGTGGACGTCTACGTACCTGGCTGCCCGCCTCGTCCAGAAGCATTCCTGCAAGGCTTGATGCTGTTGCAGGAATCGATCGGACAGGAGCGTCGTCCGCTTTCCTGGGTCGTTGGCGACCAAGGCGTTTATCGCGCCGACATGCCTTCGCAAAAGGAACAGCGCCGCGAACAGCGAATCGCAGTCACCAACCTGCGCAGCCCTGACGAAGTCTGATCCAGTCTGTTTCAAAGAAACGAGAAGCTGGCTTCATTCTTTACGTTGACCGAAAGCGAAAAAATAACCATGACTACAGGCAGCGCTCTGTACATCCCGCCTTATAAGGCAGACGACCAGGATGTGGTCGTCGAATTGAACAACCGTTTTGGCGCCGAAGCGTTCACCGCTCAGTCGACCCGCACCGGCATGCCGGTGCTGTGGGTGGCGCGCGCCAGACTCGTCGAAGTCCTGACCTTCCTGCGTAACCTGCCCAAGCCGTACGTCATGCTCTATGACCTGCACGGCGTGGACGAGCGTCTGCGCACCAAGCGTCAAGAGCTGCCATCGGGCGCCGATTTCACCGTGTTCTATCACCTCATGTCGCTTGAGCGTAATAGTGACGTGATGATCAAAGTCGCCTTGTCCGAAAGCGACCTGAGCTTGCCGACCGTCACCAGCATCTGGCCGAACGCCAACTGGTACGAGCGTGAAGTCTGGGACATGTACGGCATCGACTTCAAAGGCCACCCGCACCTGTCGCGCATCATGATGCCGCCGACCTGGGAAGGTCACCCGCTGCGCAAGGACTTCCCGGCGCGCGCCACCGAATTCGATCCGTTCAGCCTCAACCTCGCCAAGCAGCAGCTTGAGGAAGAAGCCGCGCGCTTCCGTCCTGAAGACTGGGGCATGAAGCGTTCCGGGGCCAACGAGGACTACATGTTCCTCAACCTGGGCCCGAACCACCCTTCGGCGCACGGTGCGTTCCGCATCATTCTGCAACTCGATGGTGAAGAGATCGTCGACTGCGTACCGGACATCGGTTACCACCACCGTGGCGCCGAGAAGATGGCCGAGCGTCAGTCCTGGCACAGCTTCATCCCGTACACCGACCGTATCGACTACCTCGGCGGCGTGATGAACAACCTGCCGTACGTGCTCTCGGTCGAGAAGCTGGCCGGCATCAAGGTGCCGGAGAAGGTCGACGTCATCCGCATCATGATGGCCGAGTTCTTCCGGATCACCAGCCACCTGCTGTTCCTGGGCACCTACATCCAGGACGTTGGCGCCATGACCCCGGTGTTCTTCACCTTCACCGACCGCCAGAAGGCGTACACGGTGATCGAAGCCATTACCGGTTTCCGTCTGCACCCGGCCTGGTACCGCATCGGTGGCGTTGCCCACGACCTGCCGCGCGGCTGGGACAAACTGGTGAAAGACTTCGTTGAATGGCTGCCAAAGCGCCTCGACGAGTACACCAAGGCGGCCCTGCAGAACAGCATCCTCAAGGGTCGGACCATCGGCGTCGCGCAGTACAACACCAAAGAGGCCCTGGAATGGGGCGTCACCGGTGCCGGCCTGCGTTCGACCGGTTGCGACTTCGACCTGCGTAAAGCACGTCCGTACTCCGGCTACGAGAACTTCGAATTCGAAGTCCCGCTGGCCGCCAACGGCGATGCCTACGATCGCTGCATGGTCCGCGTCGAAGAGATGCGCCAGAGCATCAAGATCATCGACCAGTGCCTGCGCAACATGCCGGAAGGCCCGTACAAGGCGGATCACCCGCTGACCACGCCGCCGCCGAAAGAGCGCACGCTGCAGCACATCGAAACCCTGATCACGCACTTCCTGCAAGTTTCGTGGGGCCCGGTCATGCCGGCCAACGAATCCTTCCAGATGATCGAAGCGACCAAGGGCATCAACAGTTATTACCTGACGAGCGACGGCGGCACCATGAGCTACCGTACCCGGATCCGTACTCCGAGCTTCCCGCACCTGCAACAGATCCCTTCGGTGATCAAAGGCAGCATGGTCGCGGACTTGATTGCGTACCTGGGTAGTATCGACTTCGTTATGGCCGACGTGGACCGCTAAGCATGAACAGCACGCTTATCCAGACAGACCGTTTCACCTTGAGTGAAACCGAGCGCTCGGCCATCGAGCACGAGCTGCATCACTACGAAGACCCGCGCGCGGCGTCGATCGAAGCCCTGAAGATCGTTCAGAAAGAACGCGGCTGGGTGCCGGATGGCGCCCTGTACGCGATCGGCGAGATCCTCGGCATTCCGGCCAGCGACGTTGAAGGCGTGGCGACGTTCTACAGCCAGATCTTCCGTCAGCCGGTTGGCCGTCACATCATTCGCGTCTGCGACAGCATGGTCTGCTACATCGGCGGCCACGAGTCGGTGGTCAGCGAGATCCAGAACAATCTGGGCATCGGCCTGGGTCAGACCACCGCCGACGGTCGTTTCACCCTGCTGCCTGTCTGCTGCCTCGGCAACTGCGACAAGGCACCGGCGCTGATGATCGACGACGACACCTTTGGCGACGTGCAGCCTGCCGGCGTGGCCAAACTGCTCGAGGGCTACGTATGACCCTGACATCTTTCGGTCCTGCCAACCGCATCAAGCGTTCGGCCGAGACTCACCCGCTGACCTGGCGTCTGCGTGACGACGGCGAAGCCGTGTGGCTCGACGAATACCAGGCCAAGAACGGTTACGCCGCTGCGCGCAAAGCCTTCGCCGACATGGCTCAGGACGACATCGTCCAGACCGTGAAAGACGCCGGCCTCAAAGGTCGCGGCGGTGCAGGCTTCCCCACTGGCGTGAAGTGGGGCCTGATGCCCAAGGACGAATCCATCAACATCCGCTACCTGCTGTGCAACGCGGACGAGATGGAGCCGAACACCTGGAAAGACCGCATGCTGATGGAGCAACTGCCCCATCTGCTGATCGAAGGCATGCTGATCAGTGCCCGCGCACTGAAAACCTACCGTGGCTACATCTTCCTGCGTGGCGAGTACACCACCGCTGCCAAGCACCTCAAGCGTGCCGTGGAAGAAGCCAAGGCTGCAGGCCTGCTGGGCAAGAACATTCTGGGCAGCGGTTTCGATTTCGAACTGTTCGTCCACACCGGCGCCGGGCGTTACATCTGCGGTGAAGAAACCGCACTGATCAACTCCCTCGAAGGCCGCCGCGCCAACCCGCGCTCCAAGCCGCCCTTCCCTGCCGCCGTCGGCGTGTGGGGCAAGCCGACCTGCGTGAACAACGTCGAAACCCTGTGCAACGTGCCGGCGATCATTGCCGACGGCGTGGACTGGTACAAATCGTTGGCCCGCGAAGGCAGTGAAGACATGGGCACCAAGCTCATGGGCTTCTCCGGCAAGGTCAAGAATCCGGGCCTGTGGGAACTGCCATTCGGCGTCACCGGCCGCGAGCTGTTCGAAGACTACGCCGGCGGCATGCGCGACGGTTACAAGCTCAAGGCCTGGCAGCCAGGTGGCGCTGGTACCGGTTTCCTGTTGCCGGAACACCTCGACGCACAGATGTACGCCGGCGGCATCGCCAAAGTGGGCACCCGGATGGGTACCGGCCTGGCGATGGCAGTGGACGACAGCGTCAACATGGTTTCCCTGCTGCGCAACATGGAGCAGTTCTTCGCCCGCGAGTCCTGCGGCTTCTGCACCCCGTGCCGTGATGGCCTGCCATGGAGCGTCAAGCTCTTGATGGCCATCGAAGAAGGCCGCGGTCAGCCAGGCGACATCGAGACCCTGCTGGGTCTGGTCGGCTTCCTCGGCCCAGGCAAGACCTTCTGTGCTCACGCACCGGGTGCCGTGGAGCCGTTGGGCAGTGCCATCAAATACTTCCGTCCAGAGTTCGAAGCCGGTATCGCGCCTGCAAGCGCCGCCGTCCCGCCTCTGGCAAGGCCGATCGTAATCGGCGCGTAAACGCTTAAAAGGCGAAGGGTCCGTGCCCTTCGCCTTTCGTCCGATGACGCCTTTCGGGGCTGACTGGATTCGGACGGATAACAAGATTCCATTAGCCACGCCCGCTGACACCGGGCCAACGAAGACCTTTGAACCATGGCCACTATCCACGTAGACGGCAAAGCGCTCGAAGTCGACGGGGCAGACAACCTGTTACAGGCATGTCTGTCGCTGGGCCTCGACATCCCTTATTTCTGCTGGCACCCCGCGCTTGGTAGCGTCGGGGCCTGCCGCCAGTGCGCGGTCAAGCAGTACACCGACGAGAACGACACCCGTGGTCGCATCGTCATGTCCTGCATGACCCCTGCCACCGACAACACCTGGATCTCCATCGACGATGAAGAATCCAAGGCGTTCCGCGCCAGTGTTGTCGAATGGCTGATGACCAACCACCCGCACGACTGCCCTGTGTGCGAAGAAGGCGGTCACTGCCACCTGCAAGACATGACGGTGATGACCGGCCACAACGAGCGCCGTTATCGCTTCACCAAACGCACCCACCAGAACCAGCAACTCGGCCCGTTCATTTCCCACGAAATGAACCGCTGCATCGCCTGCTACCGCTGCGTGCGTTTCTACAAGGACTACGCCGGTGGCACCGACCTCGGTGTATTCGGCGCCCACGACAACGTGTACTTCGGTCGCGTTGAAGACGGCACCCTCGAAAGCGAGTTCTCCGGCAACCTCACCGAGGTCTGCCCGACCGGTGTGTTCACCGACAAGACGCACTCCGAGCGCTACAACCGTAAATGGGACATGCAGTTCTCGCCGAGCATCTGCCATGGCTGCTCCAGCGGTTGCAACATCTCCCCGGGCGAGCGTTACGGCGAACTGCGTCGCATCGAAAACCGTTTCAACGGTTCGGTGAACCAGTACTTCCTGTGCGACCGTGGCCGTTTCGGTTATGGCTACGTCAACCGCACCGATCGTCCACGTCAGCCGCTGCTGGCCGACGGCACCAAACTGAGCGTCGACGCTGCGCTGGACAAAGCCGCTGATCTGCTGCGCGGGCGCAACATCGTCGGTATCGGTTCGCCACGCGCCAGCCTCGAAAGCAACTACGCGCTGCGTGAACTGGTGGGCGCCGAGCACTTCTACTCCGGTATCGAAGCCTCTGAGCTGGAGCGCATCCGTCTGGTCCTGCAAGTGCTCAAAGACAGCCCGCTGCCAGTGCCGAACATGCGCGACATCGAAGACCACGACGCCGTGTTCGTCCTCGGTGAAGACCTGACCCAGACCGCCGCCCGTATGGCCCTGGCCCTGCGTCAGTCGGTCAAGGGCAAAGCTGAAGACATGGCCGAAGCCATGCGCGTTCAGCCGTGGCTTGACGCCGCGGTGAAGAACATCGGTCAGCACGAACTGAACCCGCTGTTCATCGCCAGCCTGGCCGAAACCAAGCTCGACGACATCGCCGAAGAATGCGTTCACGCCGCTCCGGACGATCTGGCGCGCATCGGTTTCGCCGTGGCTCACGCCCTGGACGCCAGCGCCCCGGCCGTTGAAGGTCTGGACGCCGAAGCACTGGAACTGGCCAAGCGCATCGCCGACGCCCTGATCAAAGCCAAACGTCCACTGATCATCGCCGGTACTTCGCTGGGTTCCAAAGCGTTGATCGAAGCGGCGGCGAACATCGCCAAAGCCCTGAAGCTGCGCGAGAAGAACGGTTCGATCAGCCTGATCGTGCCGGAAGCCAACAGCCTTGGCCTCGCCATGCTCGGTGGCGAATCGGTCGACGCGGCGCTGCAAGCCGTGATCGATGGCAAGGCCGACGCCATCGTCGTGCTGGAAAACGATCTGTACACCCGTACTTCGAAAGCCAAGGTCGATGCCGCGCTGAACGCTGCGAAAGTGGTGATCGTTGCCGACCACCAGAAAACCGCCACCACCGACCGCGCACAACTGGTTCTGCCAGCGGCGAGTTTCGCTGAAGGCGACGGTACGCTGGTCAGCCAGGAAGGCCGCGCCCAGCGTTTCTTCCAGGTTTTCGATCCGCAATACATGGATGCGAGCATTCTGGTTCACGAAGGCTGGCGCTGGCTGCACGCCCTGCGCTCGACCCTGCTGAACCAGCCGATCGACTGGACGCAACTCGACCACGTCACCGCTGCCGTGGCGTCAAGCACCGAGCAACTGGCGCGCATCGTCGATGCCGCGCCGTCTGCCGCGTTCCGCATCAAGGGTCTGAAACTGGCGCGTGAGCCGCTGCGTTATTCCGGTCGCACCGCGATGCGCGCCGACATCAGCGTTCACGAACCGCGCACCCCGCAGGACAAAGACACCGCGTTCGCCTTCTCCATGGAAGGTTACTCGGGCTCGACCGAACCGCGTCAGCAAGTGCCATTCGCCTGGTCGCCGGGTTGGAACTCGCCGCAAGCCTGGAACAAGTTCCAGGACGAAGTCGGTGGTCATCTGCGCGCTGGCGATCCGGGCACCCGTCTGATCGAAAGCACCGGTGATTCGCTGAACTGGTTCGCTGCTGCTCCGCGTGCATTCAACCCGGCGCCGGGCACCTGGCAGGCCGTGCCGTTCTACCACTTGTTCGGCAGCGACGAAAACTCGTCGAAAGCCGCGCCGGTGCAGGAACGCATCCCGGCTCCATACGTGGCTTTGGCCAAATCCGAAGCGGATCGCCTGGGCGTCAACGACGGTGCCCTGCTGAGCCTGAACGTGGCCGGCCAGACCCTGCGTCTGCCGCTGCGCATCAATGAAGAACTGGGCGCTGGTCTGGTGGCCTTGCCTGCGGGCATCGCCGGCATTCCACCGGCATTCGCCGGCGTGTCCGTCGACGGTCTGCAGGAGGCAGCGCAATGACCTGGTTCACCCCTGAAGTGATCGATGTGATCCTGACGGTCATCAAAGCCATCGTGATTCTGCTGGCCGTTGTGGTCGCAGGCGCGTTGCTCAGCTTTGTCGAACGTCGCCTGCTGGGCTGGTGGCAGGACCGTTACGGTCCGAACCGCGTTGGCCCGTTCGGCATGTTCCAGATCGCCGCCGACATGCTGAAGATGTTCTTCAAGGAAGACTGGACCCCGCCGTTTGCCGACAAGGTGATCTTCACCCTGGCACCGGTGGTGGCGATGTCCGCCCTGCTGATCGCGTTCGCGATCATCCCGATCACCCCGACCTGGGGCGTGGCGGATCTGAACATCGGCCTGCTGTTCTTCTTCGCCATGGCCGGTCTGTCGGTCTACGCGGTGCTGTTCGCCGGCTGGTCAAGCAACAACAAGTTCGCCCTGCTCGGCAGCTTGCGTGCTTCGGCGCAGACCGTGTCCTACGAAGTGTTCATGGGCCTGGCCCTGATGGGCATCGTGGTGCAGGTCGGCTCGTTCAACATGCGCGACATCGTCGAGTACCAGGCGCAGAACCTGTGGTTCATCATTCCGCAGTTCTTCGGCTTCTGTACCTTCTTCATCGCTGGTGTGGCCGTGACTCACCGTCACCCGTTCGACCAGCCGGAAGCGGAACAGGAACTGGCCGACGGTTACCACATTGAATACGCCGGTATGAAATGGGGCATGTTCTTCGTCGGTGAATACATCGGCATCATCCTGATCTCGGCGCTGCTGGTCACCCTGTTCTTCGGTGGCTGGCACGGTCCGTTCGGCATCCTGCCGCAACTGTCCTTCGTCTGGTTCGCACTGAAGACCGCGTTCTTCATCATGCTGTTCATCCTGCTGCGCGCTTCGATCCCGCGTCCGCGTTATGACCAGGTGATGGATTTCAGCTGGAAATTCTGCCTGCCACTGACCCTGATCAATTTGCTGATAACCGCTGCGGTTGTGTTGTGGAACACACCTGCGGTTGCGGTTCAGTGAGGATTTGACCCATGTTCAAATATATTGGCGACATCGTTAAGGGTACCGGTACCCAGTTGCGCAGCCTGGTCATGGTCTTCGGCCATGGCTTTCGCAAGCGCGACACCCTGCAATACCCGGAAGAGCCGGTCTACCTGCCGCCACGCTACCGTGGTCGCATCGTCCTGACCCGTGACCCCGATGGCGAAGAGCGTTGCGTAGCCTGCAACCTGTGCGCCGTGGCGTGCCCGGTCGGTTGCATCTCGCTGCAGAAAGCTGAAACCGAAGACGGTCGCTGGTATCCGGACTTCTTCCGTATCAACTTCTCGCGCTGCATTTTCTGCGGTCTCTGCGAGGAAGCCTGTCCGACCACCGCGATCCAGCTGACCCCGGATTTCGAGATGGCCGAGTTCAAACGTCAGGACCTGGTGTACGAGAAAGAAGATCTGTTGATCTCCGGCCCCGGCAAAAACCCTGATTACAACTTCTATCGTGTTGCAGGTATGGCAATCGCTGGCAAGCCGAAAGGCTCCGCACAGAACGAAGCCGAACCGATCAACGTGAAGAGCTTGCTGCCTTAAGGAAGAACGATGGAATTCGCTTTCTATTTCGCATCGGGTATTGCGGTGGTGTCCACGCTTCGTGTGGTCACCAACACCAACCCTGTGCACGCCCTGCTCTACCTGATCATCTCGTTGATCGCCGTGGCCATGACCTTCTTCGCACTCGGCGCGCCGTTCGCCGGCGTGCTGGAAGTGATCGCCTACGCCGGCGCCATCATGGTGCTGTTCGTGTTCGTGGTGATGATGCTGAACCTGGGCCCGGCCTCGGTTCAGCAGGAACGCACCTGGCTCAAGCCCGGCATCTGGGCAGGGCCGGTGATTCTCGCCGCCCTGCTGCTGGCCGAACTGCTGTATGTGCTGTTCGCTCACCAGAGCGGTCAGGCCATCGGCCACACCACCGTCGATGCAAAAGCCGTGGGCGTCAGCCTGTTCGGCCCGTATCTGCTGGTGGTCGAACTCGCCTCGATGCTGCTGCTCGCCGCAGCCGTCACGGCGTTCCATTTGGGCCGTAACGAGGCGAAGGAGTAAGACATGCCTGCTATCCCTCTCGAACATGGATTGGCCGTTGCCGGGATCCTGTTCTGCCTTGGTCTGGTCGGCCTGATGGTCCGCCGCAACATTTTGTTCGTGTTGATGAGTCTGGAAGTGATGATGAACGCCTCTGCCCTGGCCTTCATCGTTGCGGGCGCCCGCTGGGCGCAACCGGATGGACAGATCATGTTCATCCTGGTGATCAGCCTGGCAGCCGCCGAGGCCAGTATTGGTCTGGCGATCCTGCTGCAACTGTATCGCCGCTTCCACACGCTCGATATCGACGCTGCCAGTGAGATGCGCGGATGAACCTAATCTTTCTGACTTTTGTATTCCCTCTGATCGGTTTCCTGCTGCTGTCGTTCTCCCGTGGACGCTGGTCGGAAAACCTCTCGGCGCTGATCGGCGTGGGTTCCATTGGCTTGTCGGCGATTGTCGCCGCCTACGTCATCTGGCAATTCAACGTCGCGCCTCCCGAGGGCGGTCACTACACCCTGGTGCTGTGGAAGTGGATGGCGGTCGAAGGCTTCAAGCCTGACTTCGCCCTCTACATCGATGGCCTGTCGATCACCATGCTCGGCGTGGTGGTGGGCGTAGGCTTCTTGATCCACCTGTTCGCGTCCTGGTACATGCGCGGTGAAGCGGGTTACTCGCGCTTCTTCTCGTACACCAACCTGTTTATCGCCAGCATGCTGTTCCTGGTACTCGGCGATAACCTGTTGTTCCTGTACTTCGGCTGGGAAGGCGTGGGCCTGTGCTCGTACCTGTTGATCGGTTTCTACTACAGCAACCGCAACAACGGTAACGCCGCACTCAAGGCGTTCATCGTGACCCGGATCGGCGACGTGTTCATGGCCATCGGCCTGTTCATCCTGTTCCAGCAAGTGGGCACGCTGAACATCCAGGAACTGCTGGTGCTGGCACCGCAGAAATTCCAGGTCGGCGACTTCTGGATCACCCTGGCGACCCTGATGCTGCTGGGTGGTGCGGTCGGTAAATCGGCGCAACTGCCACTGCAAACCTGGCTCGCGGACGCGATGGCTGGCCCGACCCCGGTGTCGGCACTGATCCACGCTGCAACCATGGTAACTGCCGGTGTCTACCTGATCGCCCGTACCCACGGCCTGTTCACCCTGGCGCCGGAAATCCTCCACCTGGTCGGCATCGTCGGTGGTGTGACGCTGGTTCTCGCAGGTTTCGCCGCACTGGTACAAACCGACATCAAACGTATCCTCGCCTACTCGACCATGAGCCAGATCGGCTACATGTTCCTGGCGCTGGGCGTTGGCGCCTGGGATGGCGCGATTTTCCACCTGATGACCCACGCCTTCTTCAAGGCCCTGCTGTTCCTTGCTTCCGGTGCGGTGATCGTTGCCTGCCACCACGAACAGAACATCTTCAAGATGGGCGGTCTGTGGAAAAAACTGCCACTGGCCTACGCCAGCTTCATCGTCGGTGGTGCTGCACTGGCCGCCCTGCCACTGGTCACCGCAGGCTTCTACTCCAAGGACGAAATCCTCTGGGAAGCGTTCGCCAGCGGCAACCACGGTCTGCTCTACGCGGGCCTGGTCGGCGCGTTCATGACTTCGCTGTACACCTTCCGCCTGATCTTCATCACGTTCCACGGTGAAGCCAAGACCGAAGCCCACGCCGGCCACGGCATCTCGCACTGGCTGCCGCTGTCGGTACTGATCGTGCTGTCGACCTTCGTCGGCGCCATGATCGTGCCGCCACTGCATGGCGTACTGCCTGAAAGCGTTGGCCATGCCGGTGGCGAAGCCAAACACAGTCTGGAAATCGCCTCGGGCGCCATCGCTCTGGCCGGTATCCTGCTGGCGGCCCTGCTGTTCCTCGGCAAGCGTCGCTTCGTAACGGCAATCGCCAACAGCGGCATCGGCCGTTTCCTTTCGGCCTGGTGGTTCGCTGCCTGGGGCTTCGACTGGATCTACGACAAACTGTTCGTCAAGCCGTACCTTGCGATCAGCCATGTACTGCGCAGAGACCCGCTCGACCAGACCATCGGTCTGATCCCGCGTATGGCCAAGGGTGGTCACACCGCCCTGAGCCGCACCGAGACCGGTCAACTGCGTTGGTATGCCGCCTCGATGGCTGCTGGTGCCGTGCTGGTAATCGGCGCCATCGTGCTGGTAGCGGTCTGATATGAACCTTGCGAATTTGCGAAAGGAAACGAGCCCGTCATGATTCTGCCTTGGCTAATCCTGATCCCCTTCATCGGCGGCCTGCTGTGCTGGATGGGTGAGCGCTTCGGCGCTACCCTCCCCCGCTGGATTGCGCTGTTGACCATGACCCTGGAACTCGCCCTCGGCCTCTGGCTGTGGGCCCACGGTGACTATTCATTTGCTCCGGCGCCTGGCGCCGATCCGACCTGGGCGCTTGAGTTCAAGCACGTCTGGATCCAGCGCTTCGGCATCAACGTGCACCTGGCCCTCGACGGCCTGTCGCTGTTGATGATCCTGCTGACCGGTCTGCTGGGTATCCTCTCGGTACTCTGCTCGTGGAAAGAGATCCAGCGTCACGTTGGCTTCTTCCACCTGAACCTGATGTGGATCCTGGGCGGCGTTGTCGGCGTGTTCCTCGCCCTCGACCTGTTCATGTTCTTCTTCTTCTGGGAAATGATGCTGGTGCCGATGTACTTCCTCATCGCGCTCTGGGGTCACAGTTCTTCGGACGGCAAGAAAACCCGGATCTACGCAGCGACCAAGTTCTTCATCTTCACTCAGGCTTCCGGCCTGATCATGCTGGTGGCGATCCTCGGTCTGGTGCTGGTCAACTTCAACAACACCGGCGTGATTACCTTCAACTACGCCGACCTGTTGAAGACCAAGATGTCGATGACCACCGAGTACATCCTGATGCTCGGCTTCTTCATCGCCTTCGCGGTCAAGCTGCCAGTCGTACCGTTCCACTCCTGGCTGCCTGATGCGCACGCCCAGGCGCCGACTGCCGGTTCCGTCGACCTCGCCGGTATCCTGCTGAAAACCGCGGCCTACGGTCTGCTGCGTTTCGCCCTGCCGCTGTTCCCGAATGCCTCGGCCGAGTTCGCGCCGATCGCCATGACCCTCGGTCTGATCGGGATCTTCTACGGTGCATTCCTCGCTTTCGCGCAAACCGACATCAAGCGTCTGATCGCCTTCTCGTCCGTTTCCCACATGGGCTTCGTGTTGATCGGCATCTACTCCGGCAGCCAACTGGCACTGCAGGGTGCAGTGATCCAGATGCTGGCGCACGGTCTGTCGGCCGCGGCCCTGTTTATCCTCAGCGGTCAGCTGTACGAGCGTCTGCACACTCGTGACATGCGTGAGATGGGCGGTCTGTGGTCGCGTATCGCGTACCTGCCGGCGATCAGCCTGTTCTTTGCAGCCGCCTCGCTGGGTCTGCCGGGTACCGGTAACTTCGTCGGCGAGTTCCTGATCCTGATCGGCACCTTCGCCAGTGCGCCATGGATCACTGCGATTGCCACCTCCGGTCTGGTGTTCGGTTCGGTCTACTCGCTGATCATGATCCACCGTGCCTACTTCGGTCCGTCGAAATCGGATTCGATCCTGCACGGCATGGACGGTCGCGAACTGACCATGGTGCTGGGCCTTGCGGCGCTGCTGATTTACCTCGGCGTCTACCCGCAACCGTTCCTCGACACTTCCGCCGCCACGATGCATGGCGTGCAGCAGTGGCTCGGCACCGCCTTCACTCAACTCGCTTCGGCCCGGTAAGAGCGCTATGGAATTCACGATTCAACACTTTATTGCGCTTGCGCCACTGTTGATCACCAGCCTCACCATTATCGTGGTGATGCTGGCAATCGCCTGGCGCCGCAACCACTCGCAGACCTTCCTGATCTCGGTCGCCGGTCTGAACCTGGCCTTGCTGTCGATCCTGCCAGCCCTGAAAGTCGCGCCTCTGGCCGTGACCCCATTGCTGCAGATCGACACCTTCGCCTGCCTGTACATGGCGCTGATCCTGGTCGCCACCCTCGCCTGTGTGACTCTGGCCCACGCCTACCTCGGCGATGGCGGTTCGGGTTACCCGGGCAACCGTGAAGAACTGTACCTGCTGATCCTGATGGCCGCCGCCGGTGGTCTGGTTCTGGTCAGCGCGCAGCACCTGGCCGGTTTGTTCATCGGTCTGGAACTGCTGTCGGTACCGGTCTACGGTCTGGTGGCTTATGCCTTCTTCAACAAGCGTTCGCTGGAAGCCGGCATCAAGTACATGGTGCTGTCGGCCGCCGGTTCCGCGTTCCTGTTGTTCGGTATGGCGCTGCTCTACGCTGACGCCGGCACCCTGAGCTTCAACGGTATCGGTCAGGCACTGGCTACCACCAACCTGCCGAGCTCGCTGGCGCAGCTGGGTCTGGGCATGATGCTGATCGGTCTGGCGTTCAAGCTGTCGCTGGTACCTTTCCACCTGTGGACGCCGGACGTGTACGAAGGTGCTCCGGCGCCGGTGGCCGCGTTCCTCGCCACGGCGTCGAAAGTTGCCGTGTTCGCGGTGATGGTGCGTCTGTTCCAGATCTCCCCTGCCGCGAGCAGTGGCGTGCTGAGCGATGTGCTGAGCGTGATCGCCGTCGCCTCGATCCTGTTCGGTAACCTGCTGGCCCTGACCCAGAGCAACCTCAAGCGTCTGCTCGGTTACTCGTCCATCGCGCACTTCGGCTACCTGCTGATCGCTTTGGTGGCGAGCAAGGGTCTGGCGGTGGAAGCCATCGGCGTGTACCTGGTCACCTACGTGATCACCAGCCTCGGCGCGTTCGGCGTGATCACCCTGATGTCCTCGCCGTACAACGGCCGCGACGCCGACGCGCTGTACGAGTACCGCGGCCTGTTCTGGCGCCGTCCGTACCTGACCGCCGTATTGACCGTGATGATGCTGTCCCTGGCCGGTATCCCGCTGACCGCTGGCTTCATCGGCAAGTTCTACATCATCGCCACCGGTGTCGAGTCGCACCAATGGTGGCTGGTCGGTTCCTTGGTACTGGGCAGCGCCATCGGCGTGTTCTACTACCTGCGCGTGATGGTCACCCTGTACCTGATCGAACCGAACCTGCGTCGCCACGACGCCCAGCTGCACTGGGAACAGAAGGCAGGCGGCGTGATGCTGCTGGCCATCGCCGTGGTCGCGTTCTTCCTGGGTGTATACCCGCAGCCATTGCTGACTCTGGTTCAGCAGGCGGGTCTGGCGGGCTGATATTCGGCTGGCTGGAAACGGAAACGGCACCTTCGGGTGCCGTTTTTGTTTTACGGATTCCATGTAGCAATAAATAACCTGTGGCGAGGGAGCTTGCTCCCGCTGGGACGCGAAGCGGCCCCGCTGTTCAGCTGAGAAGCGGGGCCTGCTACGCAGTCCAGCGGGAGCAAGCTCCCTCGCCACAATGGCATCACAGTTTCTTCACCATCGGCACGCAGGCCAGTTGCAGGCCTGAAGGTGATTGATAAACCGCACTCTCCTCCCCGACATAACCGCAGCGACGATAAAAGTCGACCGCATTCAATGTTGCGTCCAGGCACACCTCGGTCAGCCCGAGATCCCGCGCCAAATCTTCGAGAAAGAACAGAACACGCTTGCCCAGCCCACGCTGCATGACATCCGGGCGAATGAAGATCGCGCCGATTTCCCGGTGCTCCAGATCGAGCATGCCGGTTGCCACGGGTTCATCCTCGATGCAGCCCAGATAGAAATGCTTTTGCATCAGCGTGTCGTAACCGTCCTCAGCGCAACCCTTGGTCCACTCGAGTATCTGTTGCTCGCTGTAGGCACCGATGCATTGATGTCGGATGGCCTGTCGCCGTATCTCGAACGCTATCCGGGCATCGTTCGGGGTGACTCTTCTGATGTCGAACATTTCTCTCTCCATGAGCCATGTGCGGACGGGAATGAACCTGCGAAGGTAACAGCCATTTCCGCACAAATGTGGATCATTGTGGGAGCGTGGCTTGCCCGCGAAGGCGTCGGCACATTCAATATCTTCATTGCCTGCCCCTGCGCTTTCGCGAGCAGGCTCACTCCCACAGGTTACGCGTCGTTCACAGCCCCTGTGCCCACCCTCGATTACTGTGGGAGCGTGGCTTGCCCGCGAAAGCGTCGGCACATTCAATATCTTCAGCGACTGACCCACCGCTTTCGCGGGCAAGCCCGCTCCCACAGGTTACGTGTCGTTCACAGCCCCTGTGCCAACCCTGGATTACTGTGGGAGCGTGGCTTGCCCGCGAAAGCGTCGGCACATTCAATATCTTCAGCGACTGATTCACCGCTTTCGCGAGCAAGCTCGCTCCCACAGGTTACGTGTCGTTCACAGCCCCTGTGCCCACCCTGGATTACTGTGGGAGCGTGGCTTGCCCGCGAAGGCGTCGGCACATTCAATATCTTTAGCGACTGGCCCACCGCTTTCGCGAGCAGGCTCGCTCCCACAAGTTTTGTGGCGCTCACACAATCCATACAACCACATGACGAAATTGTAATTGCCCCATCACCTTGGCGTTATCCGCAGCTTGCAACGATGTGACCCGGCGACCAATGCCGGCGGGCCCTGCCCCGTCGAACAATAAAACCACGCCGACGCACGTTCCCGTTCTGCCGAACCCAAGGAGTGTTTGATGGTTAACAATACAAAAATGTCGATGGCCGCTTTAGCGGTGGTGGTCGGCTCAGGGCCGTCCATGGTGTTTGCAGAAGACCAGCCCGAAGGCTTTGTCGAAGGCAGCAGCCTGACGGTGCTCAACCGCAACTTCTACTTCAATCGTGATCATCGCAATGGCCAGTCCAGCCCGACCGGCAACGGTTATTCCGAAGCCTGGGCGCACGCAGTGATCAGCAAGTTCGAATCCGGTTTCACCCAAGGCACCGTCGGGGTCGGTGTCGATGCGTTTGCCCTGCTCGGCTTGAAACTCGACACCGGCGACGGACGCAACGGCGGGCGCAGTTCGTTCGATGTGCTGCCGGTCAACCGTGACGGCCAGGCGCGGGATGAATACACCAAGGTCGGTGGCGCCGCCAAAGTGCGGGCCTTCGACACGGTGATCAAGGTCGGTGATGTGTTCCCGGCCAACCCGGTGGTGGCCGCTGGTGATTCGCGCTTGTTGCCGGAGAGCTTTCGCGGCGTGACGGCGAGCAACACCAGCATCGACGGTCTGTCGATCCAGGGCGGTCGTCTGCACGCGATGAGCCAACCGGTGTCCAGCGACATGCGCGAAAATTTCGCCACGTTTTACGCCGGTCCGGTCAACTCGCCGTGGATCGCTTACGGCGGCGGCGATTATGTGCTGAACAAAAACCTCAGTTTCAGCCTGTATTCCAGTCGCCTCAAGGACGCCTGGAACCAGTACTACGCCGGCACCGCATGGATCTATCCACTGTCGGACGAGTTGTCGCTGTTCGGCGGCCTGAACTATTACAAAGCGGTCGACGAAGGCAAACAACTGCTCGGCCAGTTCGACAACAACATCTGGAGCGGCCGCGTCGGCGTGAAACTCGGCGCGCACTCCGTCGCCCTCTCCCACCAGCGCAACAACGGCAACGACGACTTCGATTACCTGCGCCAGTCGGACTCGATCTTCCTCGACAACTCGATCCAGTACAGCGACTTCAACTCGCCGAAAGAACGTTCATGGATGGTGCGCTACGACCTCGACATGAGCCCTTACGGTGTGCCGGGGCTGTCATTCATGACCCGTTACGCGCGTGGCACCGACGCCGACTATTCCAACGCCAACGCCGTGTACATGCGCCGCGACGCCGAAGGCAATCCGCTGACCGACCAGAAGCGCTGGGAGCGCGACGTCGAAGTCAAATACGTGGTGCAGAGCGGCTCGATGAAAGACCTGTCGCTGCGTTTGCGCCAGGCCACCACCCGCGCCACGGCGTTCGAGTCCGACCTGGATGAAGTGCGGGTGATCGTCGAATACCCGCTGGCAATTCTCTGAGTTTCCCGAGCAATACCATTCACCTTTAGAAGCTCCTTGCTCCTTTGGTCAGAGGTGAATTTTTTGGCGTCCTTCGGGACGCCTTTTTTATGTCTGCCGATTTCACGCCGCTGCCACAGGTTTGATCAGCGATTGCAGAACGCCGGGCACAAAAAAACCGGAGCCAAGGCTCCGGTTTTTCAGGTCAGTGGGTCCTCATTCCCGCTGCATACATCGCCAGTTTCAGCACACTCGCCACCACCGCGAGCGATACCACACTGCCGAACCAGATCAGCAACAACCAGCCCAGACGCTTGTACCAGCGGGAGGATTTGACCTCACGCGATTCAATGGTAGCCATCGCCAATCCTCACTTTGCCGCGGAATACGTAGTAGCTCCAGAAGGTGTACATCAGGATCACCGGCAGGATGAACAGAGCGCCGATCAAGGCGAACAACTGGCTCGACGGCGGTGATGCCGCCGCCCACAGGCTCACCGATGGCGGGATGATGTTCGGCCAGATGCTCAGCGCCAGACCGATGTAACCGAGCAGCATCAGCACCAGAGTGAACACGAACGGCCAGTGGGTATGACGCTGACGCAAGGTGCGCAGCAGCCCGAACAACGCCAGCAGCGCCAGCGCCACCAACCCGGCGAATACCATCAGGTGTCCGCTGGTCGACCAGCGAGTGGCCAGCTCCGGGTGCAACTTCAGCGTCCACGCACCAATCACCACCACCATCGCCGTCAGCAACCACGCCAACGGCCGGGTGAACAGACGCATCCGCGACTCGAGCATGCCTTCGGTCTTGACCAGCAGCCAGGTGCTGCCCAGCAGCGCATACGCCACCACCAGACCGACGCCGCACACCAGCGGGAACGGCGCCAGCCAGTCCAGGCCGCCACCGGCAAACTGCCGATTCACCACGGGAATGCCCGATACGTACGCGCCGATCGCCACACCTTGGGAGAACGTCGCCAGCAGCGAACCACCGATAAACGCCTTGTCCCACCAGTGACGCTTTTGCGGCGACGACTTGAAGCGAAACTCGAACGCCACACCTCGGAAAATCAGCCCGCAGAGCATCAGGATCAGCGGCAGGTACAGCGCCTCCAGAATCACCCCGTAGGCCAGTGGAAACGCGCCATACAGCGCCGCGCCACCAAGCACCAGCCAGGTTTCGTTGCCGTCCCACACCGGGGCGACGGTGTTCATCATCACGTCGCGCTCCTGCTCATCGGGGATCAGCGGAAACAGGATGCCCAGGCCCAGATCGAAGCCGTCCATGATCACGTACATCATCACTCCGAAGGCGATGATCACACCCCAGATCAACGAGAGATCGATACCTTGAATACCCATGACTCAATGCTCCTTCATCGGGGCGGTCGCCGCCGAAATGGGCCGCCGCGGGGTCTGCAACTGATCGCCCTCCGGCGGATGTTCGTGATGCGGCTGCGGGCCCTTGCGCACCAGTTTCATCATGTAGCCGATGCCCACGGTGAACACCGAGCAGTAGATCACCACGAACAGCAGCAGCGAGGTGCTCATCTGCGCCACCGAGTGGTGCGACGCGGCGTCATGGGTGCGCATCAGGCCGTAAACCACCCACGGCTGGCGCCCGACTTCGGTGGTGATCCAGCCGGCCAGCAACGCGATCAACCCGCTCGGCCCCATCAGCAACACCAGACGCTGGAAGCCGCGATGCTGATAGAGCCTGCCGCCACGGCGCAGCGCCAGACCGAGCACACCGACGAGGATCATCAACATGCCCAGCCCGGCCATCACGCGGAAACTCCAGAAGATGATGGTCGAGTTCGGCCGGTCTTCTTTCGGGAAGCTCTTGAGCGCCGGGATCTGCTTGTCGAGGCTGTGGGTCAGGATCAGGCTGCCGAGGTACGGGATTTCCAGCGCGTATTTGGTCTTCTCCGCCTGCATGTCGGGGATGCCGAACAGCACCAGCGGTGTCGGGCCGTTGTCGGCGTTTTCCCAGTGGCCCTCGATGGCGGCGATTTTTGCCGGTTGATGCTCCAGGGTGTTCAAGCCATGGGCGTCACCGACCACCGCCTGAATCGGCGCCACGATCAGCGCCATCCACAACGCCATGGAAAACATCCTGCGCACCGGCGCGGTATTGTTGCCGCGCAGCAAATGCCAGGCCGCCGACGAACCAACGAAGAAGGCCGTGGCGACGAACGCGGCGATCGCCATGTGCGCCAGACGGAACGGGAACGACGGGTTGAACACAATCGCCAGCCAGTCCAGCGGCATCACCCGCCCGTCGACGATTTCGAAGCCCTGCGGGGTCTGCATCCAGCTGTTGGAGGCGAGAATCCAGAACGTCGAGATCAACGTGCCGATGGCGACCATCACCGTGGCAAAGAAGTGCAGGCCACGGCCGACGCGGTTCCAGCCGAACAGCATGACCCCGAGGAAACCGGCTTCAAGGAAGAACGCCGTCAGCACCTCATAGGTCAGCAACGGCCCGGTGATGCTCCCGGCGAAGTCGGAAAAGCCGCTCCAGTTGGTGCCGAACTGGTACGCCATGACCAGCCCCGAGACCACGCCCATGCCGAAGTTGACGGCAAAGATCTTCGACCAGAAGTGGTAGAGATCGCGGTAAGTGTCGTCACGGGTTTTCAGCCACAGGCCTTCGAGTACCGCGAGGAAACTCGCCAGGCCGATGGTGATCGCCGGGAAGATAATGTGGAACGAAACCGTGAACGCGAATTGAATTCGCGCCAGGTCCAGTGCCTCAATGTTGAGCATGATGATGTCCTCATCCAGGCTGAAAAGCGGCAGCACGTCGCCGCGCCAACGCCAGGCGCGAACGCCTGCAGCCAGTCAAATTGCCAGTATTTTTATAAGTAGCGGGTCAGGCCAGCGACGACGGGATCAGGTTGCTGACCTTGGCCGCTTCGAGGCGAATCGCGACGAATTTCGAGGTCGGCGTGTAGGTCCGGTCGCCGTAGCTTTCCAGCGGCACCAGCGGGTTGGTTTCCGGGTAGTACGCCGCCGCCTGACCGGGCGGAATGTCGTAGGCGATCAGGGTGAAACCGCTGACCCGACGCTCGCGCTCGTCATCCCACAGCGCCACCAGATCGACCTTCTGCCCCGGTTCGAAACCGAGTCGCTGGATATCCTGTTCGTTGGCGAAGATCACGTCGCGCATGCCGTAGACCCCGCGATAACGGTCGTCGAGGCCGTACAGCGTGGTGTTGTACTGATCGTGGGAACGCATGGTCTGCAGGATCAGATCCGGCTTGACCGGCAGGTTGCGCACGCCTTCGCTGATCAGGTGTTCCGGCAGCACGCACGGGGTGAACTGGGCCTTGCCGGACTCGGTGTTCCAGACCCGATCCGAGGCGTCGTTGCCGAGGTGGAAGCCGCCCGGGGTCAGCAGTTTTTCGTTGAAGTTCTCGAAGCCCGGAATCACATCGGCGATCAGGTTGCGGATGCGTCCGTAATCGCCCACCGCCCACTCCCAGTCGATTGGATGCTTGCCCAAGGTCGCGGCGGCAATCCCGGCAATGATCGCCGGCTCGGACTTCAAGTGCGCCGACTTCGGTTTCAACTGACCGAATGACAAATGCACCATGCTGAAGGTGTCTTCCACGGTCACGCCTTGCGGACCTTCGGCCTGGATGTCGATGTCGGTGCGACCGAGGCACGGCAGGATCAACGCGTCGCGACCGGTGACCAGATGGCTGCGGTTGAGCTTGGTCGAAATGTGCACGGTCAGGTCGAGTTTGCGCATCGCTTCGTGGGTGCGCGGGGTGTCCGGCGTGGCTTGGGCGAAATTGCCGCCCAGACCGATAAACACCTTGGCCTCGCCCCGCTCCATCGCACCGATCGCCATGACGGTGTTGTGGCCGTGCATGCGCGGCACTTTGAAGTTGAAGCGTTTTTCCAGGGCGTCCATCAGCTCTTTCGGCGCCAGTTCGTTGATACCCATGGTGCGGTCGCCCTGCACGTTGCTGTGACCACGCACCGGCGACAGACCGGCGCCCGGACGGCCAACGTTGCCGCGCAGCAGTTGCAGGTTGATGACTTCCTGCAGGGTCGGCACCGAATGCACGTGTTGGGTCAGGCCCATGGCCCAACACATGATCACGCTTTTGGCGCGGCCATACATGCGCGCCGCCAGTTCGATGTCGTGCAGCGGCACACCGGACTGTTCGAGAATGTGCTCCCAGGTCGTGGCGTCAACTTCTGCCAGATAGCTGTCCAGACCCGAAGTGTGCTCGGCGATAAACGCATGGTCGAACACCGGTTCGCCGCCGCTGACCTGGGCTTCACGCTCCCACTGCAGAAGGAATTTGACCATGCCGCGAATCATCGCCATGTCGCCACCCAGCGCCGGGCGGAAGTACGCGGTGTTGGTCGCTTCCCAGCCGTTGCTGAGCATCTCGATCGGGTTCTGCGGGTTCTGGAAACGTTCCAGGCCACGCTCTTTCAGCGGGTTGATGCACACCACTTGTGCCCCGCGTTTCACCGCTTCGCGCAGCGGTTCGAGCATCCGTGGGTGGTTGGTGCCGGGGTTCTGACCGATGACGAAAATCGCGTCGGCGTGATGCAGATCCTCGTAGACCACTGTGCCTTTACCGACGCCGAGCGTCTCGCCCATGCTCACCGCACTGGCTTCGTGGCACATGTTCGAACAGTCCGGGAAGTTGTTGGTGCCGTAGGCGCGGACGAACAACTGGTAGAGAAACGCCGCTTCGTTGCTGGCCCGGCCCGAGGTATAGAACTCGGCCTCGTGCGGCGATTTCAGGCCCTTGAGGTGTTCGGCGATCAGCGCGAACGCGTCTTCCCAGCTGATTTCCACGTAGCGATCAATACGCGCGTCGTAACGCATCGGGTGGGTCAAACGGCCCTGATATTCCAGCCAGTAGTCGCTCTGCTCGGCCAGGCTCGATACCGTGTACTTGTTGAAGAACGCCGGGTCGACCAAGCGCCCGGTGGCCTCCCAGTTCACCGCTTTGGCGCCGTTCTCGCAGAACTTGAGCATGCTCGCACCGGGCGCTTCACCCCACGCACAGCCCGGGCAGTCGAAGCCGCCATTCTGGTTGGTCTTGAGCATGGCGCGGATGTTTTTCAGGGCGTTTTCACTGCCCAGCCAGCTTTTGGTCAGGCTGATCACAGCGCCCCAACCGGCAGCGGCACCTTTGTAAGGTTTGTAACGGTCGACTTGTGACATGGGACATCTCCATGACGATGCACACAGGCGTGAACCTGATCTCGGTTAAATATCCGACCGTCTTTCAACAATAAAAAGCGGTCGTTTCATTTGCCGGAGCAAGGATATGAACCGCTGCAAAACATTGTCTAATCGCTATTTATGACCACATTATCGAAATCCTCTATCACTGGGAAAAACCCTTTATTTACGGGGCGTTGCGAAACTAAAGCGGCAACTTTCGAGCGAAAATAATTGATCATCGACGCGCTCAATCAAGCATTCACAAACAGTGATTGGACGTGGTCTGAAGTTGCCCATAACCTGCAGCAACCTGGTCCGTAAATGCGGACTTTTCACTCTTGCGAGGCTGTCATGTCAGAGCGTGTCCTGATCGATGGTTACAACCGCCGCGTCGACTATCTGCGCATGTCGGTCACCGACCGCTGCGACTTCCGCTGCGTGTATTGCATGGCCGAGGACATGCAGTTTCTGCCGCGTCAGCAAGTGCTGACCCTGGAAGAGATCTATCAACTGGCGCAGAGCTTCGTGGCGCTGGGCACGCGCAAGATTCGCCTGACCGGTGGCGAGCCGCTGATCCGTCCGGGCGTAGTCAAGTTGTGCGAGCAGATCGCCGCCCTGCCCGGCCTGCGCGAGCTGTGCATGACCACCAATGGCTCACAGTTGGGCAAACTCGCCGCGCCGCTGTTCGACGCCGGGGTCAAGCGCCTGAACATCAGCCTCGACAGCCTCGACCCGGAGCGCTTCCGGCAAATGACCCGCACCGGTGATCTGGCGCAGGTGATCAACGGCATCGATGCGGCGCGCAAGGCCGGTTTCACCCGCACCAAACTCAACGTGGTGGTGATGCAGGGGCGCAACGATCAGGAGATCAACGATCTGGTGAGCTTTGCCATCGACCGCCAGCTCGACGTCTCCTTCATCGAGGAAATGCCGCTGGGGATCATCAGCGAACACAGCCGCGCCGAGTCGTTTTTCTCCAGTGCCCAGGTGCGCGAGAAGATCGCCGAACGCTTCACCCTGATCGACTCCGCCGAGTCGACCCAAGGCCCATCACGCTACTGGCGGCTGGCCGAAGCGCCGGACATTCGTCTGGGGTTCATCTCGCCGCACAGCCATAATTTCTGCGGCACCTGCAACCGGGTGCGGCTGACTGTCGAAGGACGCCTGCTACTGTGTCTGGGTAACGAGCATTCGGTGGATCTCAAAGCTGTGCTGCGTGCGCATCCCGGGCAACCGGAACGTCTGGAGAAAGCCATTATCCAAGCCATGAAGCTCAAGCCGTATCGACACAACTTTGAAGTGAACGACGACGTGCAAGTGGTTCGCTTCATGAATATGACCGGCGGTTGATCCGCCAATTTCCATGCTTAACCGGGATCGCCCAGCATGATCGTCAGACCCAAGGTCAACCAGTTCGCCATCCTCTTCACCCTCAAGGGATCGATCGCCAAACGCATCGCCCTGCGCACGCTGATGGTCACCCTGCTGGCCTCGGCCATCGTGCTGATGGAAATCCTTCACCCGAGCAACTTCACCAAGGTCAACGCCACGCCGTTCACCTTGCTCGGGCTGTCACTGTCGATCTTCATGAATTTTCGCAACAACGCCTGCTACGACCGCTGGTATGAGGCGCGCAAGGCCTGGGGCGAGGTGATCGTGCACATTCGTTCGGTGATCCGCGAGACCCATGTCATCCGTGAGTCGGTACAACGCAAGCCGTTACTGCTCAACCTCTGCGGGTTTGCTCATGCGCTGAACGCGCGGTTGCGTCGGGAAAGCGAAGCGGCGGCCAGCAGCAAGTGGATCACCCCGCAACACGATGCGCGGGTGCCGGACTACAGCGGAAGGATTCTGCAGCAGGTCGGCCAGCAGTGCTCCGACCTGCATCAAAGCGGTGAACTGAGCGAGTGGCGCTACATGCTGCTGGCCAATCACCTGACCAGCCTGACTCAGGCGCAAGCGGTGTGCGAGCGGATCAAAAACACCCCGCTGCCCTTCCCCTACACCTTGCTGCTGCACCGCACGATCTACCTGTTCTGCATCCTGCTGCCGTTCGCCATGGCCGAACCGCTGGGCTGGCTGACCCCGCTGTTCACGGCGATTGTCAGCTACACGTTCTTTGGTCTGGACGCGATTGCCGATGAACTGGAAGACCCGTTCGGCCGCGACGAAAACGATTTGGCGACCGACTCGCTGGTACGCACCATCGAGCGCGATATTCTCAGCGAACTGGGTGAAACCGACCTGCCGCCGATGTTATTGCCGGTGGACTACGTCCTGAGCTGATCACATTTCTCCAAACACCAAAAAAACTGTGGGAGCTGGCTTGCCAGCGATGAGGCCGGGTCAGCCAACATCAGAGTGACTGACTTGCCGCCATCGCTGGCAAGCCAGCTCCCACAGGGTTGCATTACAAAAAAGATCGCAGCCTTCGGCAGCTCCTACAGTGGAATGCGTTTCCTGTAGGAGCTGCCGAAGGCTGCGATCTCTTGATCTTCGTCTTAAAACAGTTCGCTGAAGGGAATGAAGCGCAGCGGATCGCCAATGCCGTGGGTTCTGTTTTCCGGCACCTCCACCAGCCCATCGGCCCAGGTCGCTCCGAGCAAAACACCGGAACTCTGGTTCGGATACAACACCGCACTGCCCGCCTCCAGCCGCACCCGCAGATACTCCCGACGGCTGCCAGCCTTGTTCCAGGCGAACCCGGCATTCACCGTGAAGCTCAATGGCATGACCTCTTCAACGCCCTGAATACGCAGCAGATACGGCCGTGCCAGCAGGCCGAAGGTCACCAGCGCCGAGGTCGGATTGCCCGGCAGGCCAATCACCGGCACCGTGCCGAAATGGCCCACGGTCAACGGTTTGCCTGGCTTGATCGCCAGCTTCCACAGCAACGGTTTGCCGTCCTCGCGCAGCACCTGCCCGAGGCAATCGGCATCACCGGCGGACACGCCACCGGTGGTCAGGATCAGGTCAGCCGCCACTTGCAGTTGCTCAAGTTTGAGCCGCGTCTGCGCCGGACGATCCGGGAGGATCCCGGCGTCGATCACTTCGCAGCCCAGTTCCTTAAGCCAGTGGCCGAGCAACACGCGGTTGCTGTTGTAGATGCTGCCGGGACGCAGCGGCAGGCCCGGCTCGACCAGTTCGTCACCGGTGGACAGCAGCGCCACCTGCGGGCGCCGTACCACGTGCAGCTGCGCGAGCCCCTGCCCGGCAGCGACCGCCAGTTCGAACGGCCCGAGGCGTTTGCCGGCACGCAGCAGGATGTCGCCGACGCGGTTTTCCTGTCCTTGCGCACGAATGTTCTGCCCCCCCTTCAACGGCTGCAAAAAGCGTACGCGACCGTCCTCCAGCACTTCGACGTTTTCCTGCATCTCGACGCAGGTGGCGCCCGGCGGCAGTGGTGCGCCGGTAAAGATCCGTGCGCAGGTGCCGGGCAATAGCGCGTCCGGCGCCTGGCCGGCGTAGACCTTCTGCGACACCTTCAACGGCTGGCGATGCAGATCGGCCAGGTTCAACGCATAACCGTCCATGGCACTGTTCGGCCACGGCGGCAGGTCGAGTGTCGCCACCAGATCACTGGCCAACACCCGTCCGCGCGCCTCGTCGAGCGGCAACATTTCGCTGTCGGCCAGACGTTGCTCATTGGCCATGCCGAGCAACTGGTCGAGGGCGTCCTCGACCGGCATCAACGCTGCCTTGCTCATCCGCGCGGCCCGCAAGCGGCTACGGATTTGAGGTGCGGCACGAAGTTGCACGGGCGATGACGGTTATCCAGTTGCTCGGCGAGGATGCCTTCCCACGCGGTGCGGCAGGCGCCGGTCGAGCCCGGCAGGCAGCACACCAGCGTGCCGTTGGACAGCCCGGCCAGCGCGCGGCTTTGCACGGTCGAGGTGCCGATGTCGAGAATCGAAATGGCGCGGAACAACTCACCAAACCCATCGATCTGCTTGTCGAGCAGACAAGCCACCGCTTCCGGCGTGCTGTCGCGTCCGGTGAAGCCGGTGCCGCCGGTGATCAGCACCACCTGAATGCTGTCGTCGGCAATCCACTGCGCGACCTGGGCGCGGATCTTGTACAGGTCATCCTTGAGCAGGTTGCGTTCGCTCAGGGTATGACCGGCCTCCAGCAATCGGCTGACCAGCAATTGGCCGGACGTGTCGCTCGCATAATCGCGAGTATCGCTGACGGTCAGTACGGCAATGTTCAGGGGGACAAACAGGGCATCCGCTTTCGCACTCATGGAAATCTCCGGCAATAGTTGATCTCATTGCCGGGCAGCCTAAGTGCCACTTATGAGTACTGTCTAATCACTCTGGCCAACCACATTATCGAGCTGCTCTATCGGTGCCGTTGACCGCGGCCGAAGCCTTTGAAACCATGGGCGATAGAGCTGATCGATAGGCTTTTCAATTCTTCCGATTGGACGCAGATACAGGCAGGTGAGATCGTCGCACCTCGCGTTTTTCGTGCGCTGCGCGCATCTGCGTCAATACTCAATCCAATTTCTCAACGAGCAGGTGCCTTCGTGGACATCAAACAACTCAAGTTCCTGATCGCACTGGACGAAACCCGACACTTCGGCCAGGCCGCCGCCCGCTGCCACATCACCCAGCCGACCCTGTCGATGCGCCTGCGCAACCTGGAAGATGAGCTGGATCTGGTGCTGGTCAATCGCGGTCAGCGCTTTGAAGGTTTCACTCAGGCCGGCGAACGGGTACTGGCCTGGGCGCGCACCCTGCTGGCTGCGCATGACGGTCTGTTCGCCGAAGCGGCAGCGTGCCGCGGGCAACTGGTCGGTAGCTTGCGCCTGGGTCTGGTGCCGCTGAGCAATTTCAATCCGGTCAATTACATTCAGGGTTTGTCCGGAACCTATCCCGAGCTGAAATTCAGTCTGTCGTCGGGGAGTTCCGACGAGATCATCGCCGGCCTTGGCAACAACCAACTGGACCTGGGCGTGTGCTACCTCGACCACGTCAACCCGAACTATTTCGATTTTTTCGAGATCGGTGAAACCCGCGTCGGGCTGCTCTACGACAACCGTCACTTCCATTTCGAAGGCTCGGAAATGAGCTGGGAAGACGCCGCCGAACTGCCGCTGGGGATGATCACCACCGGCATGCATTACCGCAAATCCATCGACCTGAGTTTCCGCAGTCGCGGGCTCAATCCGCAGCCGATCATGGAAAGCGATTCGACCTATCAGCTGCTACAGGCGATTCACCAGGGCTTCTGCTGCTCGATCATGCCGCTGGACAGCGGACTGGAAGAGCCGATCGAACACCTGTCGTTCATGCAATTGCCCGATGCCAGTGTGCTGGCGCCGCTGGGACTGGTGATGCGCAAGACCGAACCGCGTTCGGCGATTGCCGAAAAGTGTTTCGCCGAGGCGCGGAAGATGTTTGGGGTTGAGGCAATTTAACCAGATACACGCCCCCTGTAGGAGCTGCCGAAGGCTGCGATCTTTTGATCTTGATTTTGGTTTTTAAGATCAAGATCAAAAGATCGCAGCCTTCGGCAGCTCCTACACGGGAGGCTGTGGTGATAGATCAGCCCGATCACCGCATCAGAACAAGCGATTGGACGCACTTTCACCACGCCCGTAGCCTGAACCCACTTCAGCGCTTCGGGACTTTTCAAGATGCTCTGCCACGTCGAAACTACCACCGAACCCAACACCGAACCCAACGCCCCCGCACCGCAACCGTCACAGGTGGCGTTTCGTGAATACCTGCCGCACGCCCCGCTCTCGCACGTCGCCCTGGCCGCGGAAATCGCTCTGGCGATCACCTTCAATGGCCTGAGCCAGGCGGTGATGATGGTCTCGCCCGGCAACCTCGAAGACTTCATCCGGGGCTTCGCCCTGAGCAACGCGATTATCGACAGCGTTGACGAGATCTACGACATCCGCCTGAGCCATTTCGATCAAGCCTGTCAGGCTGACGTGCAGATTTCCAGCCGCGCGTTCTGGGCGCTGAAAGATCATCGTCGGCAAATGGCCGGCACCAGCGGCTGCGGCATTTGTGGCGTCGAGGCGCTGGAGCAGGCGTTGCCGCAACTGCAGATTCTGCAACCCTGCGCGCTACCGCCGGCTGCGCATTTCGACGGTATCCGCCAACGTATCGAACAGGCCCAGCAACTGGCCCGCAGCAGCGGCGCCCTGCACGCGGCGCTGTACTTCGATGCCAGCGGTGAAGCGCTGCTATGCCGCGAAGACATCGGCCGGCACAACGCCCTCGACAAGCTGATCGGCGCGATGCAAATCGCTGACGTCGATGCGCGTCAGGGCTTCGTGGTGGTCACCAGCCGTTGCAGCCTGGAGCTGATCCACAAAGCCGTGCGGGCCCGCCTCGGCACCCTCGTCAGCCTGTCCGCCCCCACCGCGTTGACGGTGCGTTGGGCACTCAAGCATCGGCTCAATCTGATCCACGTTCCGCACCGCAACGCCCCCCGAATCTACAGCCCGATCCAGGAGCTTTCAGCATGAGCAACACCCTCACCCACCTCGACGATCAGGGCCGCGCCAACATGGTCGACGTCAGCGACAAAGCCGCGACCCGCCGCGAAGCCACGGCGCAAGCCTGGGTGCAGATGCGCCCGGAAACGCTGCAGATGATCCAGGCCAACGGTCACCCCAAAGGCGACGTTTTCGCCGTGGCGCGCATCGCCGGGATTCAAGCGGCCAAGCGCACCCACGAACTGATCCCGCTGTGTCACGCGCTGCTGCTCAGCTCGATTCACGTTGAACTCAAGGCCTGCGAACCGGACCGCGTGCAGATCACCAGCACCTGTCGCCTCACCGGCCAGACCGGCGTCGAACTCGAAGCCCTGACCGCCGCCAGTGTCGCGGCGCTGACGATCTATGACATGTGCAAAGCGGTGGACCGGGCGATGGTCATCGGCGACATCCGCCTGCTGAGCAAACAGGGCGGCCGCTCCGGACACTTTCAATGGGAGGACGCGCAATGCTCCTGATCAACTACTTCGCCAGCTACCGTGATCGCCTGAATCTGGGCGGGGAAAAAATCCCCCTGAGCGACAACCTGCGCAGCATCGAGGATGTGCGGCAGATGCTCATGGCGCGCGGTGAGGAATGGCGCGAAGTGCTCGGCGCCGGCAACCTGATGTGTGCGTTGAATCAGGAGCTGTGCCAACCGAGCGCGGCGATCGAAGACTTCGACGAGATCGCGTTTTTCCCACCGGTCACCGGGGGCTGAGCATGACGGTTCGAGTCCAGTACAAAAGCTTCGACGTCGGCCAGTTGACCGCCGACCTGCATGCGCGCAATCCACGGGTCGGCGCGGTGGTGAATTTCATCGGCTATGTGCGTGATCTGAACATCGGGCAGAGCGTGAACGAGCTGTTTCTCGAGCACTATCCGGGCATGACCGAAAAAGCCCTCGAACAGATCGCCGAAGAAGCGCGCCAGCGCTGGCCGCTGCTGGGGGTCGAGATCGTGCATCGGGTCGGTGCGCTGGCGGTCAGCGAGCCGATCGTGTTCGTCGGTGTCAGCAGCAAACATCGGCACATGGCGTTCGAGGCCTGCGCGTTCATCATGGACGTGCTCAAGACCCGCGCGCCGTTCTGGAAGCGTGAGAGCACAGCGCAGGGTTCGCATTGGGTCGAGGCGCGGGAGAGTGACCAGAATGCGGCGCTGCGCTGGAGTCTGGCGCATACCTGAAGAGCAAAAGCCCCTCACCCTAGCCCTCTCCCCGAGGGAGAGGGGACTGGTTGGGGGATATTGAAGAAATTCACCGAATTGAAAGATTGGCTCTGAATCCATAATCGACTCGATCTTTCAGGTCGATGGATAACGCCAGACACCTCGGTCGGCCCCCTCTCCCTCTGGGAGAGGGCTGGGGTGAGGGTTGAAAGTCTGATTAGATAGCCACTCCGCCAGAATTAAACTCCGGAGTCTCGTTTGAGCACAGCGCCCAACAACCTGCCCCGCCCCGCTCCCGTCACGCTGCGCCAGGCCTGGCGCTTCTGGCTGAAACTCGGCTGCATCGGTTTCGGTGGCCCGGCCGGGCAGATCGCGATCATGCATCAGGAACTGGTCGAGCGCCGGCGCTGGATCTCCGAGCGACGTTTCCTCCATGCACTCAACTACTGCATGTTGCTGCCCGGCCCCGAGGCCCAGCAACTGGCAACGTACATTGGCTGGCTGTTGCATCGTACCTGGGGCGGGGTGATTGCCGGGGCGCTGTTCGTGCTGCCGTCGCTGGTCATCCTGATTGCGCTGTCGTGGGTGTACATCGCGTTTGGCGATGTGCCGGTGGTGGCCGGGATCTTCTACGGGATCAAACCGGCGGTGACCGCGATTGTCTTGCACGCGGCACATCGCATCGGCTCGCGAGCGCTGAAAAACAGTTGGCTGTGGGCGATCGCCGGGGCGTCATTCGTGGCGATTTTTGCCTTCAATCTACCGTTCCCGCTGATTGTGCTCGGTGCCGCGTTGATCGGCTATGCCGGCGGGCGACTGGCACCGCAGCGCTTCGACAATCGCGGGCAGCGCAGCAGCGGCAAATCCTTCGGCCCGGCGCTGATCGATGACGACACGCCAACACCTGAACATGCGCGCTTCAGCCTGCCGAAGCTGTGGCGTCTGCTGCTGGTTGGCGCGGCACTGTGGTGTTTACCGATGGCGCTGCTGACCGCACTGTTCGGCTGGGACGGTACGTTGACGCAAATGGGCTGGTTCTTCACCAAGGCTGCGCTGCTGACCTTCGGCGGCGCTTACGCAGTGTTGCCGTATGTCTATCAGGGCGCGGTCGGGCATTACGGCTGGCTGACGCCGACGCAGATGATCGACGGCCTCGCCCTCGGCGAAACCACGCCCGGGCCGTTGATCATGGTGGTGGCGTTTGTCGGTTTCATCGGCGGCTACGTGCAACCGGCGTTCGGCGCGGAACATGCGTTCGCCGCCGGTGCACTGGCGGCGACGCTGGTGACCTGGTTCACCTTCCTGCCCTCGTTCCTGTTCATCCTCGCCGGCGGGCCGCTGGTGGAATCGACCCACAACGAACTGAAGTTCACCGCACCGTTGACCGCGATCACCGCAGCGGTGGTCGGGGTGATTCTCAACCTGGCGTGTTTCTTCGCTTACCACGTGTTCTGGCCGAGCGGTTTTGCCGGGCACGCGGATCTGTTTTCGATCGGACTGGCGCTGCTGGCCGCACTGGCGCTGTTCATTTTCAAGCGCGGTGTGATTGAAGTGTTGATCGTTTGCGCACTCGCCGGGCTGGGCTTGCATCTCATGCGCTGAACCCTGGCCTGCGAATCTCCCGTTTACACGCCCGCGAATTCCCCCTTACTATCCGGGCACACCGGTGGACGGGGCCAGCCCGCCACCGACGTTTTCCGCCAACGGAAACACGCGTTATGAGTACGTCACCACAACAACCAGAAAGGTTGAACGTCTCCGCTGTGTGCGCCCTCTGTCACAGGGGCCGCGCATGAATCGCATCGTCAATCTCCCCATGGCCCTGCGCCGTTCCAAGCTGCGTCATTCCGCACGCCCGCCGGATATCGATTGCTGATTTCTGTCAGCCAGAAAAGATCCATTGTGGTGAGGGAGCTTGCTCCCGCTGGACTGCGTAGCAGTCCCCTGCCTTTGAATCAAAAAGCGAGAGCCGCTTCGCGCCCCAGCGGGAGCAAGCTCCCTCGCCACAGGTTCTGTATCAAGTCTGACTGATCTCCGTTTGATATCCCTGCCGGGACGCGCTCCATGCGCCCGGCCCGATTCTGCGCGCCCATACGGCGCCATCGTGAGTGATTGACCATGAAATTCGCAGCCATCGAAGACGCACGCCTGTTCCTTGAACAAAACCCCGACATCGACATGATCGAACTGTTCATCCTCGACGCCAACGGCGTGCCACGCGGCAAGTTGTTGCACCGCGAAGAACTGCTCGCTGTCTATGAAAGCGGTCGTCCGCTGCCCAGCACCATCCTCGGTCTGACCGTGCAGGGCGAAGACGTGGAAAACTCCGGGCTGGTGTGGGACGTCGGCGACATCGACTGCCGCGCCTACCCGCTCGAAGGCAGTCTGGTGCGCTTGCCGTGGCGACAGATTCCGACCGCGGCGGTGCAGGTCAGCATGCACCCGACCGAGGGCTTGCCAGCGAGCATCGCCGACCCGCGTCATCTGCTGATCAAAGTCATCGACGGCCTCAAAGCCGAGGGTTATCACCCGGTCATGGCCTGCGAGCTGGAGTTCTATCTGCTCGACGCCAAACGCGATCACAACGGTCGCCCGCAACCGGCACTCGATGCCGACGGTGGCCGACCGCGACACACGCAGGTCTACGGTTTGCGTGAACTGGAACAGATCGAACCGTTCCTCGCCGACCTCTACAGCGCCTGCAAACTGCACGGCATTCCGGCGCGCACGGCGATCTCGGAATACGCCCCGGGCCAGGTGGAAATCACCCTCGAACACGGCGACGCATTGCTCGCGATGGATCAGGCGGTGCGTTACAAACGCCTGGTCAAAGCCGTGGCACACAAACACGGCATGCAGGCGACATTCATGGCCAAGCCGTTTGATGATCTGGCCGGCACCGGCATGCACATGCAAGTCAGTCTTGCTGATGGCGAGGGGCGCAATCTGTTCGCCGCCGAGGACCCGGCGGGCACCCCGCTGCTGCGCACGGCGATTGGCGGGATGCTCGCCTCGCTGCTCGATACGCTGCTGCTGTTCTGCCCCAACGCCAACTCCTACCGCCGCTTCCAGGCCAACAGCTACGCGCCGTTGGCGCCGACCTGGGGCGTCGACAACCGTACCGTCAGCCTGCGCGTACCGGGCGGCCCGGCCAACACCCGGCACATCGAACACCGCATCTGCGGCGCCGATGCCAACCCGTATCTCGCAGCCGCCGCGATCCTCGCCGGCATCCATCGCGGGATTCGCGAAAAGCTTGATCCGGGCGCGCCGGTCGAGGGCAATGGCTACGCGCAAGCCAAGACGTTGCTGCCGACCGATTGGCTGACCTCGCTGCAGGCGCTGGAAAACTCGGTGTGGGCGCGGGATGCCCTGGGCCAGGAATTTCTCGGGGTGTATCTGGCGGTGAAACGTGCCGAGTACCGGCAGTTCATGGCCGAGGTGGGTGAGCAGGATTGGCGTTGGTATCTGACCGAAGCCTGACATACACCCTAAATCCTGTGGGAGCTGGCTTGCCAGCGATGGGGCCGGCAAATTCAGCATCTCTGGTGACTGATACTCCGCTATCGCTGGCAAGCCAGCTCCCACAGGGTCCTCGATTTGACTTGCGAATTTTGTGTGGACACCGACATGACCCAACGCTGCAATTCCTACTACACCGCCACCCTCAACCAGGACACCGACTACCCGACCCTGCTAGGTCGACATCAAGTCGATGTGGTGATCATCGGCGGCGGTTTCACCGGCGTAGCCACCGCCGTCGAACTCGCCGAAAAAGGCCTGAAAGTCGCCATCGTCGAGAGCCACAAAATCGGCTGGGGCGCCACCGGACGCAATGGCGGACAAGTCACCGGCAGCCTCTCCGGCGACGGTGCGATGCGCAAACAGATGCGCCCGAAACTCGGTGATGAAGTCGACGATTTCATCTGGCACCTGCGCTGGCGCGGGCATGAAATCATCCAGCAGCGGGTGGAGAAGTACGGCATCCAGTGCGACCTCAAACACGGCCATCTGCACGCTGCTTACAAGCCGAGCCATATGGACGGTTTGCGCCAGGATTACGACGAAGCCGTGCGCCGGGGCATGGCCGACGAGGTCAGCCTGCTCGACCGCAGCCAGGTGCGCGACCTGCTGCAAAGCGACCTCTACCATGGCGCGATCAAGAACACCCGCAACATGCACCTGCACCCACTCAACCTGTGCATCGGCGAAGCGCGGGCGGCGGAAAGTCTTGGTGCGCTAATCTTCGAAAACAGTGAAGTGCTGGAAATCATTCACGGCAAAACCCCAGGCGTGCGCACCGCCCATGGCCAGATCGACGCCAATCAGGTGATGCTCGCCGGTGACGTCTATCACAAGCTCGAACCGGGCCAGCTCAAGGGCAAGATTTTCCCGGCCATGGGCGGCATCGTCACTACCGCACCGCTGGGTGATCTGGCGCGGCAGATCAACCCCGAAGACCTCGCGGTGTACGACTGCCGTTTCGTCCTCGACTACTACCGCCTCACGGCCGACGGGCGCCTGCTGTTCGGCGGCGGCGCCAACTACAGCGGCAAGGATTCACGGGACATTGCCGCCGAGCTGCGCCCGTGCATCGAGCAAACCTTCCCGGCGCTCAAAGGGGTGCAGATCGACTACCAGTGGAGCTGCGCGATGGGCATCGTGATCAACCGCATCCCGCAACTGGGCAAGCTTTCGGATAACGTCTGGTATTGCCAGGGCTACTCGGGACACGGCATCGCGACGACGCACATCATGGGCGAAATCATGAGCCGCGCGATCACCGGGCAGATGGAGCAGTTCGAGACCTTTGCGCAGTGCCAGCACATTCGGGTGCCGATGGGGGATTTGCTGGGCAATCCGTTGTTGGCGGCGGGAATGTGGTATTACCAGATGCTTGAAAAGTTGCGTTGACCGGACTGGCCCCATCGCTGGCAAGCCAGCTCCCACAGTGTCCGTGTCGGACTAAACCTCATGTACACCACCAAAACCTGTGGGAGCTGGCTTGCCAGCGATGAGGCCAGCAGCCTCACTACAAATCTCAGTCCGGCAACTGCTCCACCACAATCCCCAACCGCCGATAATCCTCGACACTCCCCGACGCCACATGACGCTCGGTAATCAGCGTATGCAGGCGCGTGCACGAAGCCACCACGAACGGCTCCACTGCCCCCAGCTTGTCCGCCGTGGTCACCGCAATCACCCGCGCCGCGCTGTCGAGCAAGGCCTGCTTCACCGGCACTTCATCGAAATGCAGCGAGGTGATGCCCACCTCCGGGTGAATCGCACAGACGCCGGTAAACGCCAGATCCGCCTTGATCCCGGCCAGCATGCGCACCGCCTCGTGCCCACCGGCCGACATCGTGCGCGGGTTCAGTTGTCCCCCGGCCAGAATCACTTTCACGCCCTTGTACTCGGACAGGGCAATGGCCGTCATCGGCGCGGCGGTCACTGCAGTGATCTGAATATCCGCGCGCAACGAACGCGCCACCTGCAACGCGGTCGAGCCGGAATCGAACAGCACAATCTGCCCGTCCTCGACCTTTTGCGCCGCCAACTGCGCCAGACGCACCTTCACCTCATCAGTTTCTTCCAGCCGGGTGAAGTAATCCTTGCCACTGTCCTTGGGCCTTGGCAGCGCCCCGCCATGCACGCGCTGCACCAGGCCGGCGTGGTCCAGTTCGGCGAGGTCGCGGCGGATGGTGTCTTCGGACACGGCGAAGTGCTGGCTCAACTCGGAAGCCATGACCTTGCCGTCGCGTTCGAGGATCAGGAGGATTTTCTGCCGACGCAGGGACGGCAGTTCAGTGACCGAATGATCGTGCATGGTTTTGCCTGTTTATGCTTGTAGTTGCAGGTTTTGCCGAGACTAGCGAAAGCCTCGGGCAAACACAAACCGGCCGGTATCAATTGTTTCGATCATTGGAATCAACATGCCGAATTTTTTCTTTGCCGTGCGTCTGTTCAGAATGGCCTCAATTTAAAAAGGCTCAGGATGACCAGCTGATGAATCTCAATTTTGCGTTTGCGTGCATGATCGTGGTGTCTTTTGCGATTGCTCTGGGGCACGCCTGATACCTCACACCGACGCCGCCAGATGCTCACGCAACCATTTGTGCGCCGGGTCGCGATGCGCGCGCTCGCCCCAGAACATCGCCATCTCGTAGCCCGGCACCGGCAATGGCGCATCGACTACCTGCAACACCGGGTTGCCGCGCACCAGCCGTGACGGCAGCATCGCCACCAGATCGGTACTCGCCAGCACCGACATCACCATCAGAAAGTGCGGCACCGACAGCACCACTTTGCGCGCCAGACCAACCTCGGCCAGCGCCTTGTCGGTCACCCCGAAAAAACCCCCGCCCTCGCGCGACACCATCACGTGTTCCAGCGCACAGAACTGTTCGCGAGTCGGCTTACGCGTCAACCCCGGATGCCCGACGCGACCGGCCAACACGTAATGCTCGGTGAACAGCACCCGCTGATGCAGATCCAGCGGCGCCTCTTCGGTGATGTGCAGCGCCAGGTCAAACACGCCCTGCTCCGCCTGCTTCACTAACTGCGCCGGCATCAGGTCGAGCACCGCCAGCCGGGTGCCGGGTGCCTGAGTGCGCAAACCGCTGAGCGCGGGCAGCACCACCGTCGACTCGCCGTAATCGGTGGCCGCGACTTTCCAGATGTGGCGGGCCTGCGCCGGATCGAAGGCACTGGCCGGCGCGACTGCCCGCTCCAGTGCTTCCAGCGCCTCGCGCAACGGCTCGCGCAATTCATCGGCCCGCGCCGTCGGGCGCATGCCCCGTGGCCCGGGCAGCAACAGTGGGTCGCCGAAGATCTCGCGCAGCTTGGCCAGGTGCACGCTCACCGACGGCTGCGACAGGCTCAAGCGCTCTGCGGCGCGGGTTACGTTGTGTTCTGCCAACAACACGTCTAGGGTCAACAGCAAGTTGATATCCAGACGTCGTAAATTATTCATGGCTATACCTGACATATCAGACATTCATTTCCAATATACCGATCAAGGATTGATCCTGCCTGCATTCAACCAAGGAGTTGCACCATGAATGTGCTACTGGTCTACGCCCACCCCGAACCCACTTCGCTCAACGGCTCGCTCAGAGACTTTACCGTCCAGCGTCTGCAAGCCGCCGGCCACACCGTGCAAGTCTCCGACCTGTATGCGATGAACTGGAAGACCACGATCGACGCCGATGATGCTCCCGGTCGCGATGAGAGCCGCCCCTTCCACGCTTCGATCGATTCGAAACTGGCTTACCAACAGGGCCGGCAGTCGGCCGACATCGCCCGCGAGCAGGAAAAACTATTGTGGGCCGACGCGCTGATCCTGCAGTTCCCGCTGTGGTGGTTCACCATGCCGGCAATCCTCAAGGGCTGGGTCGAGCGCGTGTACGCCTACGGGTTTGCCTACGGTGTCGGCGAACACTCCGATGCGCGCTGGGGTGAGCGTTACGGCGAGGGCAAGATGAAGGGTAAACGCGCGATGCTGCTGGTCACCACCGGGGGCTGGGATTCGCACTACAGCCCACGCGGAATCAATGGGCCGATTGATGATTTGCTGTTTCCGATTCAGCACGGCGTGTTGTTCTACCCCGGTTTCGACGTGGTGCCGCCCTTCCTGGTGTACCGCGCCAGCCGCATGGATCAAGCGCGGTTTGCCGAGACCTGCGAGGCGCTGGGCACGCGTCTGGATGAGTTGTGGAGCACGCGGCCGATCGCGTATCGGCAGCAGAATGCCGGGGATTACGAGATTCCGGCGTTGACGCTCAAGGATGATGTCGTTCCGGGTGAGGAAGGCTTCGCCGCGCACACTCGGTAAGGATCACTGAACCTTTGTGGCGAGGGAGCTTGCTCCCGCTCGGCGACGTAGTCGCAAAACCTGCGATTTCGGTGCACCTGAAACACTGCGGCGTCGGGGTTTGGGGCCGCTTCGCAGCCCAGCGGGAGCAAGCTCCCTCGCCACAGGGGGGATGTGCTTCAGACTTCCTCCCGCGCCCGCCGCACCTGCACCAGCAACGCCGGCGCAAAGTGCAGCAGCACCATCCGCGCCAGATGGTGAGTCAGGATGAACACCACATTCAGCCCGCCGGCAAACGCGACAATCGCAATCGTCTCGATCGCCCCTGGCATGTACGCCAGCCACAGCGACAACGGATCACTGCTCAACCAGCGCGCCGCCACTTCGGCAAATGCCGCCGCCACCACGATCATCAAGCCAACCGATACCAGCGCCGTGCGACCATGCCGTCCCAATTCCGCAAGGCCAAGTCCCTGAAAGCGCGAGCCGATCCGCACGCCAAGAATCAGCGCCGCCAGGTTCAGGCTCCAGTCCGGCATGTGGAAGCCGTGCAGCCATCCCGATTTCACAAACACCGCCGTCAGCAGAATCGCCGTCAACATGAACGGCGCCGGCACGCCGATCACCAACAGCAAGCGCCCGATGACGATGCTCGCGCCGATCAGCGCCAACACGGTCAATGCCATGCCCGTGCTCAACGGAGCGCTTTCAATCACCGCCACCGAGGCCTGCCCGGGAATCAAAAAGCTCACCAGCACCGTGATCAACAGCAAGCGCATCAGGTGCACGATAATGACTTTGCTCGAGGCCTTTTCCGACTCCAGCAAATCGAACACCGCCGCCAATGCACCGGGATACACCGCCAGTAGCGCGTCGGTGCGATTCCATCCCGCGCCGCGAGTCAGCCACCATCCGGCGAGGGCGATCTGCACCGTCAGACACAGTAGCAACACGCCAAGGCTTGGCAACATCGCCGAAGCCGTCGCACTGTCCCACGCCTCGAACATCAACCCGGTGGCGATGCCCAGCGTGACCTGGATGTAGCCCAGACCATAAGGGGTTGCGGGGGCAAAACCGGTGCGAGTGGTGACCAGCGCGGCAACGAGGATCGCCCCCAGCAACAGGCCGTGAGGAACACCGCTGAACTGCAACGCAGCGCCAACGGCGGCCGCGATCAACAAACACAGAATCGATTTCATATTCGCCTTCCTGGCTATTCAACTGACCCAACACATTCCACATGTAGGAGCTGCCGCAGGCTGCGATCTTTTGATTTTGCTTCTAAAAATCAAAGTCAAAAGATCGCAGCCTGCGGCAGCTCCTACAGGGGGGATTCGTTCTTACGTGCGCAACCGCCCGATCGCGCGGCGGTATTTCTCGATCCGTTCCAGATCCTCCCAACTTGGCGAGGCAATCCGCGACAGGTCGCTGTTCTCTTCCAGATCCGCCAGTTTCACCGCCCGGCCAATCGGGTTCTGCGCCGCACGCTCGACAAAATCCTCATAGGACTCGCCAGGCACTTTGGTCACGGATTCAATCGCGCTCAGCACCTCTTCACTGAAACCTTCCTTACGCAAATCATCGAGGCTGATGCCGCAATCCTCGACCACATCGTGCAGCACCGCGACGATGCGTTCTTCCAGCGTGGTCATGCGCAACATGACTTTCAGCGGATGCAGAATGTACGGCGCACCGCCCTTGTCGACCTGACCGGCATGGGCGGTGGCAGCGATGGCGATGGCGCGTTCGAGGGTCTGGGTCATGGGGATTTCTCGGGTTAGATGCCGTAACGGCCGCCGACGTGGATATTGCGTTTGAGCCAGTTGCCAATTGTTTTCAAGCGTCCCACTGGCCGGGAATGTTGCTCAAGAATCATGGACACCAATGACGCCTGATCCGTCCCCGGATACGCATCGACCAATTGCGCGACCCACGCACAATCGGCTTTCTTCAGATGCTCACGCCACTCGCCAGGCCAGCCATCCAGCTCATCCAGCGCCAACCACCGAGCCCCGCCCTGATTTGCATGCCCACCGCCAATCGATTGCTCGAAGCAGAATGGCGTCCCCGGTCGGGACAGGTCAACGCAGAAAATGTAGATGTCTTGAGTTGGGTGCTGTGGCGTGGGGGCGTTGTTGCGGCTGCCGATTTCGATCATGCGCGGTTCCGTCCGTGGGTTAGGCTTTACAACTTGTTTCGCAGTCTACGTCGTGGTGCCGATGGGGGGAACCATTGGCGATGAGATGCGGACGGACAACTGAAATGGTTCAATCCACCCTCTTTTGTGTAACATTTCCAAAACAGCGTATTTACAAGGATGTTCACCGTGTCAGGAAAACCTGCTGCTCGAGTTACTGATCCAACCTCCTGCCCGCTCCCTGGGCATGGAGTCAATCCAATCGCCGTGGGCTCACCCGACGTTTTTATGGATGGCTTACCTGCAGCCCGCCAGAACGATAAGAGCGCTTGTGGCAGCCCGATCGTGGGAGACGTCGCTTCCACCGTGCTCATCAACGGCATGCCTGCTGCAACCGTGGGAAGTGTCGGAGGTCACGGCAATAAAGTAATCGCCGGCTCATCAACTGTAATTATCGGAAATTCGCACACGCCCGCGGAATTCGTCCCTCCATCAGCCATGCCTCTCTGGGCCATGAAATTTGACGAAAAATTTTGCATCGTTGGGAGTGACGGCCAGCCCCTCGCCAATGTGCCATACCACATCAAGGACGAAGCAGGCAGGGTTTATACAGGCTTCTCTGATGAAACTGGGCACACACCTCGTATCGCAACCAGCAAGCAAGAAACTCTTGAAGTTACAACCGGTGTAGCCGCGCTGGAAAAATGGGAGGAAGCATGACGGAGTTTTCTTGCAAAGTACCAACAAACAAGCAGGCGAACTCCGTTAGCAACGTACCCGGCTATTTGATGCCGGCGAATATTCATTTATTTGTTGTGGTAGACGAAATCGGCAAGGACGGATTTTTAGTCAGAAAAATTTACTCTTCCCCCGATAATCCTCATCTGATCGCAAAAAACCTTTCCGAACTTCAGATCAAAAACGAAATCTGGCCAGAAAAGTATGGGATGCGTTCTGTTGCGCCGAATTCTGGGGCCACGGTAGCCCAACATGTTTACAGTAGTCGAAAGTACCCCTCAGGCTATATTTCCACGAGTTCTGAATTCCCGAATGGATCACCAAGATTCGAAGGAAAAACTGTTTATATTGATATTGAAAAAGCCAAAGCTGCAGGCGCAAAACTGGTAACAACTGAAGAAATCCTAAAAGCGCTAGAGGACTACAAAAAGCACGCACCAAAAAATGTAGCAAAAATCGATGAAATTGCCGGCTGGGTAAAGAACATCGACAAAGAAGTACTGGTTCAAGCAGATAAAGTACCAGCAAGAGCGGTCTTTACGCCGACTTCACACCAAGTCACAAGTGCCTTTATAAAAGGAGCAAGAGTTGTGCGGGTGTTCGGGATTGCATTTACTGCATACGACCTGAAAGTCGCGACTGAAGAATCAATCAAACAAAACAGTATCAAGCCTATTTCCGTTGAGGTCGTCAAACAGGCGGGAGGCTGGGGCGCGGCGATAGCTGGCGCCAGGATTGGCGTGGTGGCCGGAGCAGCGGTAGGAATCGAGACAGGCCCCGGTGCAATTGTCAGCGGCGCTATCGGAGGCATTATATTTGGCACTGCCGGGTATTTAGGTGCTACTTGGTTAACTGAATATATGCAAGAGTGAGAGCCGCATGAGATTCATCAAAAAAATAATGGCACTGATAAAGCCAGAACCTAGGCAAGAGCAAATAGCCGGGTACAGCAAACAGGAGCTTAAAAGCTTGTTTGCTCGGCCTTTAGCACAGACCAACCTACCCGTTCAGCCTCCCACTACTTCATTGGAAGGCGCTGATATCTGCGCATTTTTTTCGCAGTTCCTAATCGACCCTAAAGATTTGGTTGAATTTGAATCACTCGTCGAATCTCACTTCAGAAAAAATACTGAAAGAACCTTCAATGATCTTCCGGTATTTGAATACGAAAGCGCATTGAGCGGAGACCGACTGATATTTTTCGCATCTACTAGAGAATTCAACTCCGTCACGATTCGTTTGATAACTAACAACTTTGACTTTTTAACGATACTTAGCCGCAAAAAATTTGCGGTTCCTCCACCATGGGTTGCTTTTGAAGGCTACGAGCCTTCTTGGTGGGGGGGAGCATGCAAGGTGCTCAAGAATATTACAACAACAATTACTTTTTCAGTTTTTTCACTCAATTGAGCGACATTGAAAAGCAATCTTATTATTCGAGGTTTCGCGCAACTGATGAGTGGATCGAAAGGTTAGAGTTAATGTACGACACAGAGTGAGTTGAACAGGAGCACCTTCGCGCACTCTCACCGGAATGGTTGATGGAACCTTCCGAGAGAAGCCAATATCGAAACCATAAGCGCCCCGCTCACGATCAAACACGGTGCCATGGGAGAGTTCCACGATGAACATCCGAATGTTGCTTCTGATCGCCACCTTCGTCGTCATCCCCACCTGCGTCATGGCCGAAGGCTGCGACGTCCAGACCCAATCCTCCAGCGCTTCGGTGCCAGCGGTGGAAACCCACAGCTGCTACGAATACGAAGGCATGCCCGTCAGTTCCATCGACTGGTCGTGCAGCAATGAAAGCAAAGACATGCTCAGCAGTACGAAAACCAAGGTCGAGCACTGTGCCGACCACTATCAGGCCACGTGTATCGCCACGATCACCCAGGAATCCCTGGCCAACCCGCACTCCACCAGCAAAGACAAAAACGCCAAGTCGCTGAACATCCCCGATAACGCCCAAGTGACCACGTATTACTACGACGTGGAGCATTTGGCCCAGGCGCGAATTGATTGTGAGAATGGTGGCGGGCAATGGAAGGCAAAGTAAGCGTTTGATATCTGTGTTTGCGACAGGCAAAGAAAAGCCCGGCTCTAAGACCGGGCTTTTTTAGTGCGTGACATCCGTTAACCACCGCCGTTACCCCCACTGCTGCTACCGGTCGGTTGACCCGCAGGGCTGGGCTTGGAGGCAGAAGGCACCGGCCCATTGTCGGTCTTGCCACCATCACCACCCTTAGGCAGCGAATTGGCATCCGGATCGGCGTTAGTGGCAGGAGACGCCGGGTCGCGAGTCTGGCTGTTGCCGTCGTTCGCCGTTGGGGTCGGCGTCTCGCCCGCCGCGATCGCATACAGCGAACTGCCGGACAGCAACGCCGCGAGGGTAAACACCGCAATTTTATGGTTCAGCATGGTGGCTCTTCCTTTGCGTGGTGAGTTACAACATTGGAAGAAGGTGCGCGGCGAAGGTGCGGTGTGTCGGACGAATGGTTATCGCCCGGTAGATTCGCCCAATTTCGATATCTGAAAACTTCGTAGGAAAGCACTCCACGTGGCGAGGGAGCTTGCTCCCGCTGGGCTGCGAAGCGGCCCCTAAACCCGATAGTCCGTTTCTCCCGGATATGCCACAGGCCGCGAATTACGCCGACTGCGTCGCCGAGCGGGAGCACGCTGCCTCGCCACAGGTACGCGTTTCACATCCTACAGGTTGGTTGTGACTGGTGAAATTAATGCCTAGAGTGGGGTTGTCGCTGAGCAAATTCAGCACCAGGGTTTCGCAGCCCTGACGATACGTGTAGTAACCTAGCGCCTCCTAAAAACGGTGGCGGTCGCACTAGCGCCCGAAATCCGCTCAATGGTGGCTGTGTGTGGGAGACCTTCGGGTCTGCCGGGTTCCTCGTATCCTCGGTCTGCGAACCCGCACATGGCTACCACCCTTCGACTCGCAGCGAATGGCAGTGGCTTCTCTCCCAGATACGAGGAAGTTTTATGCCTACGGACAAGCCGCTCCACCACTACGCAAAAATGTCCCACCCCGCCACCGATAATGCCGTACTTCTCATAGACGCCGATGCCCCATTGCGCGAACTCCACGCCTGCCTCGCCGAACGCCTCAACGCCGTCCTCAAATACCTCGACCTCATCGCCTGCACCAGCCTCCCCGATTACGCCGAACATGACATCAACACTGTGACCAACATCGCCAGGATCATGGTGCAGGATGTCAGTGATGTGTTTCGGGTGATTGAGCAGCGTGGGTTTGGTGCATCCGCAGAGTAGAGCGATCACCAGAACATAAAAAGCCTGCGATGCTGCAGGCTTCTGATCTGATGGTTATTCGGTCCTACAAAAAACGGGATGTCACGAGGGCCCCAAATGAAATAATTCAGACTCGCGTTGGTCGTGAAAAAGTTCTAAAATTCTAAAAAATTTGCAACTCTGGATTTAAAGCTTTACAAGATGCTTTAACAATGAACTCACTTACATATCCCTCAAGGATGACGAGCGCAGCGATGGACGATACAACCAACGATAGCCAAAAACCAACAGATCGCGTACATGGCCCGCGAACCAAGCGCATAAAAAGCTATTGGGAGCCAATATACGACCCAAAATTTAAAGGTACGACTAGCGTTTTTCTGTGGGATACGCGAAAGACAACCGGGGTTAAAGCAGCGCTTTGTAAATCTGAAACTCTTAAAAAATTGCTATCAACAGTTGGAGCCAGAGGCTGGACGATTAAATCTTATGGATTTACCGATTGCGACTTTATCGGACACTTCGACCCAGGACTTGCATTTAACAGCTGTAACTTTGAAAACTGCGACCTAGGCTCAACTACTTGGAGAGGAACCAAGTTTACCAACTGCACATTCAAAAAATGTTCATTTACACTAGCCACATTTGAACAATGCCAATTCAATAGTTGCAGCTGGACTAACTCAGGACTCTCAGGAACAGAAACCAAACTCTTTGACACTGTGGTGGGAAATCCCGAAAACTTCATCAACTCTGGATACACTAACTCAGACATTAACGTCCTTAGTCAAAATGGCAGCACAACACCTGCCTATCAACTAATGCGACTCGAAGAAACAAAAATGAAACTGGCTCGCGCAGTTCTTTCAAACAACGAAAGAAATGCCGAGGACTCCGTCTATTACGAGTCCGTGAAAGTTTATCTTCTTCAAGCGCTCAAAGCAAAACAACAACAACTACTACATCAATACAGCAACAAACAGAACAGAATTCGCAGCGCAGGAAGTATATTGCTATGCAAACTTGAAGAGTTTGTAATTGGCGTTTCTGGCATGCTGAATGGCTGGGGAGGAAATCTCGCCCGAGCAACTTTCATCGGAATAGTACTGATGGCGATATTCGCTGTAGCCTACTTCACATTAGGGCGACAAGAGACGACTCCACTCACATGGAAATTAGCACTGATAAAATCTTTTGACATCACGCTACTTGTAGGCTACACAAAACACGCCACTGCGGCCCTAGGTTGGAAAACTCAAGCTTTATATGGTGCCAACGCGCTGCTAGGACTCTGGTGGTATGCAATATTCGTCCCCACAGTAATCAATCGAATTTGCAGGGTACGCTAATGGCGATTTTGGCACTAGCACTATATGGAAGCCGTGCTCGCGGCGATAGCAATGAACATTCTGACATTGATTTCTTTGCAATCACCGATGATAGCGACTATAAAATGATGGTTACCGGAAATACTAACATTGCTTGCTACCCACTAAGTTTAGCCGTAGAAAGAGCTAAAGATGGAGATTTGTTTATATTGCACATATGCCTGGAGGCAAAAGAATTATACAGCACCAACTCTGAGCTTTCGGACCTGCGAGATTTATTCCAATATAAAAACGATTATGAGCGTGAAATATCCATGGCATCGGATCTCGCATGGTTTCTGGTTGAGTCAGGGTCAAACTTTCGAAATTTCACGCTCCTAAATAAACGAATAGCTTGGTGCGTTCGCACTATCTTGATAGCAAAATCTGCCGAAGCTAGATCGGCGGTATTCTCCTCTCTAGAGCTAGCTAAGCTTTCAGGCACTCCTCGAACAGCGAAGCTGATACAAGGAAAAAACGAAACCGTCTTCCGACCCGAACTAATACGAGAGCTAGTCTTATTCTTGCAATCTTTTGGAAAACCAAAGCCAAACTTATCGGGTACGAGCAAGATCGATGACTATGCTTGGCTCTTCACACAATCAAAAAACATCATGGGACTAAAAACCTTACAGTCAGTTCAGGGAGATGCAACTTCAGAAAATTACACATAAACCAGAAGACTAAAAACTGAAGATGCGAGATATCGCAACTTAGACATCACCATATTCAGAAGCAGCGAGCTACATTAGACGCACACACAAATCGAATTTTCAGTACAAGGATGCAACCTCACCAACTTGCTGCCCCAAAAGCCACCTTAACCGCACTAACAATAGATATCCCAATACCAAAAATAAAAAACTCACGCAGTTAATTTCGGAACTTTTAACGACATCACCATCCTATTGAAACCGCCAATCTAAATCCTTATCTCAAGGCAGAGCGAACAATGCATACACATCAACACCTAGAGGAATTCTGGAACTTATTTTTACGTGAAGCTTTCAATACTGATTTTGGCGGGCCTGAATTAATATTTCGTGGCATAACAAACAAAGACCACTCACTAATCCCATCTATCGGGCGCCACAGACGCGAATATACGGACAACAATATTTCGACGCTGGAAGACACGCTCATGACAGAGTTCAAGAGGCTTTCGATACCTGAACTAGACACACCACCAAATAATGATTTCGAATGGATGTTTCTTGCTCAGCACTATGGACTGCCGACTCGACTCCTTGATTGGTCAACAAATCCACTTGTCGCGTTATTCTTCGCGGTAGAAAAAGACGACGACACAGACGGAGCCATATACATAACCCCGAGAGCTGTAACAGACCAATACGAACTCTTTGACTTTAGGACTGCCAATTACACAACCGAACACAAGAAAGCCCCAGCTAGCCTATTTGCAATTCAACCGAATCAAGGGACAGTTATTTTCGTGCGACCCAAGTACAAAGACCGTAGATATCAAAACCAAAAATCAGTTTTCTCATGCCCTCAAGACCCTTATACACCATTAGAAATAGAAAACATGATTAAGATTAATTTTGATAAAAACCTTAAACCACAACTCAGAGAAAGACTCAAAAAAATGGGAGTTTCGACTTCTTTCATCTACCCTGGACTTGCAGGAATCGCGTCAGAGGTTAAAAGCCTTAACTACGACCCTGTACATTCTGGAAAGCACCAAATAGTGACAATGACATGCCATATCGACTTGAGCGCCCTACAACAATCCAAACAAGACCTCCACGACTGACCCATATCACCTCCTTAAAACTAAAGCCATGCATAACTTTATTCTTGGGGAGAAACGAGATTTTTAAACCCTCAATTACTAAAAGTGACACTTAAAAAGTCGGAATCTGAGCGATACCGACTTATCGTTATTTATAGTAGGCAATTTAAATTAAAGCATTCGACATCTCAGATATCAAAAATTCGCCGGCGTATTCGCACTTATAATCTCAGCCTCATCCGCCCCGATATTCCGGAACTTATGCGGCAGCGTGGTCGGGAAGTAATACCCATCACCGGCATTCAACACGCTCACCTGGCCATCCACGGTCAACTCCACTGTGCCACGGGTTACCAACCCACACTCCTCGCCTTCCGCATGCACAATCGGCTCTTCCCCGGAACTCGCACCCGGCGCGTATTGCTCGCGCAGCAGGCGCATCTGGCGGCTGGGCACTGAGGCGCCGATCAGCAGCAGGCGCAAGCCGTGGCGGCCCAGATCGGGTTGTTCGTTGGCGCGGAAGACGTATTGGTGTTCGCGCGGGGGCTGGTCGAAGGTGAAGAAGTCGGCCAGGGACATCGGGATGCCTTCGAGCAGCTTTTTCAGCGAGCTGACGGAGGGGCTGACGCGATTCTGTTCGATCAGGGAGATGGTGGCATTGGTCACGCCGCTACGCCGGGCCAGCTCGCGCTGGGAGAGTTTGTAGCTTTCGCGTACTAGTTTGAGTCGAGAACCCGTATCCATGACAGCCTTATGTGAGAACGACTTAAGGGCGATGGGGGTGGGTGGCGGGTGACGCGCCGAGGGCGCGGATCACGTTGCTCCCGTGTCCCGGAACCGTGAAAGGCGGCTATTAAATCACGTTTGCCGGTGTTGCTCAGCAGGTTCGATGGACGGTGCAGCAAAAGTCCTTGTTTCCTTGGTAATACAGTCACTGTGGGAGCGAGCCTGCTCGCGAAAGCGGTGTGTCAGACGACAGGGAGGTTGGCTGATATGGCCTCTTCGCGAGCAGGCTCGCTCCCACAGTTGGATCTCTTTTGCGTCAGTTGGCTGGTGATGTTTGTCAGGCCGTCATCGCTGGCAAGCCAGCTCCCACAGGGTTTGCAGTGTTTCTGAGGGAGTGTTGGTGCCTGTACTGGCGCCATCGCGAGCAGGCTCACTCCTACAGTGGGCACGTTGGTGTTTCAGGTAAAAAACCGGCGGGGTCTTGGGGACCGCCGCCGGGGAGGTAACCTAGATGCCGAAACGGTCGCGCAACGAGTAATAGACGGCGCCGAGGGCGGTCAATGGGGCGGAGAAGGTGCGGCCGCCGATCATTGGCATGTGTGGCAGGGAGGCGAAGGCGTCGAAGCGTTCGGCGTCGCCGCGGATCATTTCCGAGATCAGTTTGCCGGCCAGGTGCGAGCAGGTGACGCCGTGGCCGCTGTAGCCCTGCATGTAGTAGGCGTTTTTCTCGATGCGGCCGAATTGCGGCATGCGTGACATGGTCAGCAGGAAGTTGCCGGTCCAGCGGTAGTCGATTTTCACGTCCTTGAGCTGCGGGAAGGTCTTGAGGATCTTCGGCCGGATCAGCTGTTCGATGTCGTCCGGTTCCCGCGCGCCGTAGACCACGCCGCCGCCGTACAGCAGACGGTTGTCGGCCGTCAGACGGTAGTAATCCAGCAGATAGTTGCAGTCTTCGACGCAGTAGTTGTTGGTGATCAGGCTGCGCGCCTGCTTCTCGGTCAGCGGTTCGGTAACGACAATCTGCGAGCCGCACGGCATGCTTTTCGCGGTTACGCGGTTGTCCAGACCTTGTGGCAGGTAGGCGTTGCCGGCGATCAGCAGGTACTTGGCGCGCACCTGGCCTTTGGCGGTGCGCACCACGTTCGGCTCGCCGTATTTTATTTCCACGGCAGCGGACTGCTCGTAGATCTTGCCGCCCAGACGCACGATGGCTGCCGCTTCACCGAGGGCCAGGTTCAGCGGATGCACGTGGCCGCCCTGCAAGTCCAGCAGGCCGCCAACGTAGGCATCGGAGCCGACCTCGCGACGGATGTCAGCGGCATCGAGCATCTTCAGGTTCTTGTTGCCGTAACGTTCCCAACTGCGCTTCTGCTCGGCCAGGCCGTTGAGTTGTTTCTTGTTCATCGCCGCGAAGATCCCGCCCGGGCGGTAGTCGCATTTGATGTCGTATTCCTTGATCCGCGAACGGATGATGTCGGCGCCTTCGAAGATCATGCTGCCGAGGATTTCCGCCGTCTTGTCACCGTAGCGCTCTTCGATCACATCGACGTCGCGGCTGTAGGAGTTGACCAGTTGCCCACCGTTGCGACCGCTGGCGCCGTAGCCGACTTTCGCCGCTTCGAGCACCGTCACTTTATAGCCCGCTTCGGTGAGGAACAGCGCCGAAGAAAGGCCGGTGTAACCAGCGCCGATGATGCAGACATCACACTCGACCGACTCTTCAAGGGTCGAGAAGTCGATGACTTCGTTGCGGGTGGCGGCGTAGTAGCTGTTGACGTGTTGTTGCTTCATTTTATTGTTCTCCGAGGGTCGCTCATCAGAAGCGACCACCGCTGTAGAAAATCAGAGCTTGATCCAGGTCGCTTTCAGCTCGGTGTACTTGTCGAACGCGTGCAGCGATTTGTCGCGGCCATTGCCCGATTGCTTGAAGCCACCGAACGGTGCCGTCATGTCGCCGCCGTCGTACTGGTTGACCCAGACACTGCCGGCCCGCAGGCCACGGGCGAAGGTGTGCGCCTTGCTCAGGTTGCTGGTCCAGACGCCGGCGGCAAGGCCGAAGATGCTGTCGTTGGCGATCTGCAGCGCTTCTTCAACGGTGTCGAAGGTGATCAGCGACAGCACCGGGCCGAAGATTTCTTCCTTGGCGATGGTCATGGCGTTGGTCACGCCGTCGAAAATCGTCGGCTCGATGTAAGTGCCGCCGGTTTCTTCGAGGGTGCGTCGACCACCGGCGATCAGCTCGGCGCCCTGCTCGCGGCCGATGCTGATGTAGCGCAGCACGTTGTCCAGTTGCCGCTGATCGACGACGGCGCCGACGGTGGTGGCCGGGTCAAGCGCGTGCCCCGGTTTCCACGCTTGCAGCGCCTCCACCAGCAGCGGGATAAATTGCTCGCGGATCGAACGTTCCACCAGCAAGCGCGAACCGGCGGTGCACACTTCGCCCTGGTTGAAGGCAATGGCGCCCGCCGCAGCTTGTGCTGCCGCGCGCAAGTCCGGGGCGTCGGCAAACACCACGTTCGGGCTCTTGCCCCCAGCTTCGAGCCAGACGCGTTTCATGTTGCTTTGGCCGGCATAAATCATCAGTTGCTTGGCAATCGCCGTGGAGCCGGTGAAGGCCAGCACGTCGACGTCCATGTGCAGCGCCAGCGCCTTGCCGACGGTATGGCCGAAGCCCGGCAGCACGTTGAACACGCCTTTCGGAATGCCCGCGTCCAGCGCCAGCTGGGCGATGCGGATCGCGGTCAGCGGCGACTTTTCCGAAGGCTTGAGGATGAACGAGTTGCCCGCCGCCAGCGCCGGGGCGAATTTCCAGCTGGCCATGATCAGCGGGAAGTTCCACGGCACGATCGCAGCGACTACGCCGGATGGCTCGCGGGTCACCAGACCGAGCTGGTCGTGCGGGGTGGCGGCAACTTCGTCGTAGATCTTGTCGATGGCCTCGGCGCTCCAGCGGATCGCATTGGCGGTCGCCGGGATGTCGATGCTCATCGAGTCGCTGATCGGTTTGCCCATGTCGAGGGTTTCCAGCAGCGCCAGTTCTTCCTGGTGTTGCAGGATCAGATCGGCGAAGCGGATCAGAATGCGTTTGCGCTCGGCCGGGGCTTTGTTGGCCCACACGCCGGAGTTGAACGACTGGCGTGCGGCTTCGACGGCGAGGTTGGCGTCGGCTTCATCGGTGCTGGCCACGGAGGCGAGGAAACGGCCATCGACGGGGCTCAGGCACTCGAAGGTATCGCCACTGATCGCCGGGCGGTATTCACCGTTGATGAACGCGCGGGATTCGATTGTCAGGGACTGGAAGCGTTGTTCCCAGTCGTTGCGGGTGGTGGTCATGGTTGTGGCTCGACAAGGGGGAATTGGGGTGTCGTGTCTGGCTTGAGATAGCTGCCCTCACCCTAGCCCTCTCCCAGAGGTAGAGGGAACCGACCGAGTTGTCTCGGGAGTTGCGCCGACCTGAATGACCGAGTCGATTATGGATTCGGTAAAGCAGGTTCAGGTCGCAGGATTTCGCAAGCATCGCCGGGTCAGTCCCCTCTCCCTCCGGGAGAGGGTTAGGGTGAGGGGCCTTGGCTTTTGCGGGCCGAAACCATCACACCGTATGCAGATACCAGTTGTACTCAAGGTCGGAGATCGAGTTCTCGAACTCGGCCAGCTCGCTTTCCTTGCACGCGACGAACACGTCGATGTACATCGGGTCGATGTACTTGGCCATGACTTCGCTGTCGTCCAGCTCGCGCAATGCATCACGCAGGTTGTTCGGCAGGCTCTGTTCGTTCTGCTCGTAGCTGTTGCCTTCAACCGGCGCGCCCGGCTCGATCTGGTTGGTCAGGCCGTGGTGGATACCGGCCAGCACCGAAGCCATCAGCAGGTACGGGTTGGCGTCGGCACCGGCCACGCGATGTTCGATGCGCACGGCGTCGGCCGACCCGGTCGGCACACGGACTGCAACCGTGCGGTTGTCGATGCCCCAGCTCGGCGAGTTCGGCACGTAGAACTGCGCGCCGAAGCGACGGTACGAGTTGACGTTCGGGCAGAGAAAAGCCATTTGCGCAGGCAGGGTCTCCAGCACACCGCCGATCGCGTGTCGCAGCGCGGCGTTCTGCTCGGGATCCTCGCTGGCGAAGATGTTGTTGCCTTCTTTGTCCAGGATCGAAATGTGTACGTGCAGACCGTTGCCCGCCTGACCCGGATACGGCTTGGCCATGAAGGTGGTGTCCATCTCGTGGTCGTAGGCGATGTTCTTCACCAGACGCTTGAGCAGCACCGCGTAATCGCAGGCCTTGATCGGGTCGGAGACGTGATGCAGGTTGACTTCGAACTGCGCCGGGGCGCTTTCCTTGACGATCGCGTCAGCCGGGATGCCCTGCTCTTTCGCGCCTTCGAGGATGTCTTGCAGGCAGTCGACGTATTCGTCGAGATCGTCGATCAGGTACACCTGAGTCGACACCGGACGCTTGCCGGAAACCGGCGAACGTGGCGACTGCGGACGGCCGTTCACGTTGTCCTGGTCGATCAGATAGAACTCGAGTTCGAACGCGGCGCAGATAGTCAGGCCCAGTTCATCGAACTTGCGCACCACGTTGGCCAGCACTTCACGCGGATCGGCGAAGAACGGCTCGCCTTCGATCTCGTGCATGGTCATCAGCAGTTGCGCGGTTGGACGCTTCTGCCACGGCTCGATGCTCAGGGTGCCCGGGATCGGGTAGCAGATGCGGTCGGCGTCGCCGATGTCCAGACCCAGGCCGGTGCTTTCCACCGTGGAGCCATTGATGTCGAGAGCGAAGAGCGAGGCCGGCAGGTTGATGCCTTTCTCGTAAACCTTGTGAAGACTGGTGCGCTCGATGCGCTTGCCGCGCACCACACCGTTCATGTCTGCAATCAGAAGGTCGACGTACAAAACCTCAGGATGTTTCTTAAGGAATGCGTTTGCTTCGTTGAGTTGAACGGCACGCAGAGGGACCGACATGATGCACCTATTTAGCTGTTAATTATTATGTTCACTGCTGTTTCGCCGAGCCAGTCAATCCGAAAGGCAAAGTGAAGTCAATAGCGAACACCTGGCCGCTCAGCGTTTATTTTTCGGGCTTTTTTTAACACTCACGTGCCAATGCAGGCGCCACAAGGCCTGGAATCATGAAGATTTGATGAACGGCGTTTAGAATTTTTTACATGGCAGTTGTTAATTAAAATCAACGAGGCTAAGCTCCGGAAAAGCTCGTTCAAGTGTCAAACTTCGAGGTGAATAAAAATGGCATTCAAGCCATTGATCGGCGTTACTGCGTGCGTCAAACAGATTGGCCTGCACCCCTATCACATCAGCGGCGACAAGTACGTACGTGCTGTCAGCGTTGGCGCTCAGGGTCTTCCAGTGGTCATTCCTTCCCTTGGCAAACTGACTGAAATCGAAGACCTGCTCGGTCAGCTCGACGGTCTGTTGCTGACCGGCTCACCCTCGAACGTGGAACCCTTCCACTATCAAGGCCCGGCCAGCGAACCCGGTACGGATCACGATCCGGCGCGGGACGCCACTACCCTTCCTTTATTGCGTGCAGCCATTGCGGCGGGCGTTCCGGTACTCGGTATCTGCCGTGGCTTCCAGGAAATGAACGTGGCCTTCGGCGGCAGCCTGCACCAGAAAGTGCATGAGCTGCCGGGCATGCTCGATCACCGTGAAGCCGACAGCCCGGACGTGGCCGTGCAGTACGCACCGGCGCATGCCGTGAGCGTGCTCGCTGGCGGTGTGTTCGAGGCGCTGGAGTTGCCGGGCGAGTTCCAGGTCAACTCGATTCACAGTCAGGGCATCGACCGCCTCGCCCCCGGCCTGCGTGCCGAAGCGGTGGCGCCAGATGGCCTGATCGAGGCGATCTCGGTCGAGCACAGCCCGACCTTCGCCCTCGGCGTGCAATGGCACCCGGAATGGCAGGTGCTGGACAACCCGAACTACCTGAAGATTTTCCAGGCGTTCGGCGCGGCTTGCCGGCAACGGGCGGCGCGACGCAACCAGCGCTGACACCACCCAGGATTCCAAAACTGTTTACTGCCCCCACGGGGTCGGCGGCGGCGCGTGTGCGCATCCGTCATCCGTGAAAACAACAAACCGTAATAACAACAAGTACGACCCAGGCAGCCAGGACGGCGGCGCCGACCAGGTCAGGGTACCCGCAGCCAATGCGATCCCTGTAGGAGCTGCCGAAGGCTGCGATCTTTTGATTTTGTTTTTCAGGATCAAGATCAAAAGATCGCAGCCTTCGGCAGCTCCTACAGGGGCCATGTGTGGCGAGGATTGTTTTCCCTGGCTTGCAATCCACTTAAGCCCGGCCACGTTGGCCGAGCGAACGAAACCTGTTGGGAGTTTCACATGGCAAACGCCTCCAGCACTTACCGGAAGGCACTTGAAGGCCACCAGCAACCGAAAAAGGTTCTGGTGAAAGTCGATCGTGTCACCAAGAAGTTCGACGAAACCACGGCCGTGGACGATGTGTCCCTGGAGATCCATCAGGGCGAAATCTTTGCCCTGCTCGGCGGCTCCGGTTCGGGCAAATCGACCCTGCTGCGCATGCTCGCCGGTTTCGAGCGGCCGACCGAAGGGCGGATTCTGCTCGACGGTGTGGACATCACCGACATGCCGCCGTACGAGCGGCCGATCAACATGATGTTCCAGTCCTACGCGCTGTTCCCGCACATGACTGTGGCGCAGAACATTGCCTTCGGCCTCAAGCAGGACCGTTTGCCGGCCAGCGAAATCGATGCCCGCGTCGAAGAGATGCTGCGCCTGGTGCACATGACCCAATACGCCAAACGCAAACCCCATCAGTTGTCCGGCGGTCAGCGCCAGCGCGTCGCCCTCGCCCGCTCCCTCGCTAAACGTCCAAAGCTGTTGCTGCTCGACGAGCCGATGGGCGCGCTGGATAAAAAGCTGCGCTCGCAGATGCAACTGGAACTGGTGGAGATCATCGAGCGCGTCGGCGTGACCTGCGTGATGGTGACCCACGACCAGGAAGAGGCCATGACCATGGCCGAGCGCATCGCGATCATGCACCTCGGCTGGATCGCCCAGATCGGCAGCCCGGTGGACATCTATGAAGCACCGGTCAGCCGCATGGTCTGCGAATTCATCGGTAACGTGAACGCCTTCGACGGCACCGTGGTGGAAGACCTTGAAGGTCACGCGATCATCCACAGCCCGGACCTGCAGCAGAAGATCTATGTCGGTCACGGCGTCAGCACCTCGGTGCAGGACAAGTCGATCACCTACGCGATCCGTCCGGAAAAAATGCTCGTCAGCACCCTCAAACCCGAAGTCCGCTACAACTGGTCCGAAGGCAAGGTGCATGACATCGCCTACCTCGGCGGCCACTCGGTGTTCTACGTCGAGCTGCCCGGCGGCAAGATCGTCCAGTCGTTCATGGCCAACGCCGAACGCCGTGGCGCGCGTCCGACCTGGGACGACAAGGTCTACGTGTGGTGGGAAGACGACAGCGGCGTGGTACTGCGCTCATGAGAACCTTCAATCAGCAATTCCTGCGCCTGGTGCCCAGCGGGCGAAAATTCGTCATCGGCATCCCGTTCATCTGGCTGTTTCTGTTCTTCATGCTGCCGTTCTTCCTGGTGATGAAGATCAGCTTCTCGGAAGCCGCGCTGTCGATCCCGCCGTACTCGGAGATCTACACCTACGCCGAACAGAAATTCCAGTTGATGCTCAACATCGGCAACTACACCATGCTCGGCGAAGACGAGCTGTACCTGTCCGCTTACCTCGGTTCGCTGAAGGTGGCGGCGCTGAGCACGATGATGTGCCTGTTGATCGGTTTCCCGATGGCCTACGCGATCACCAAAGCGAGCAAGGAAGCGCAAAACGTCCTGCTGCTGTTGATCATGATGCCGACCTGGACCGCGATCCTGATCCGCGTTTACGCGTGGATGGGCATCCTCAGCAACAACGGTCTGCTCAATGCGTTTCTGATGTGGACGGGGCTGACCGATCACCCGATCGAGATCCTCAACACCAATACCGCGGTGTATATCGGCGTGGTGTATGCCTACCTGCCATTCATGGTGCTGCCGCTGTACGCCAACCTGGTGAAGCACGATGGCAGCCTGCTGGAAGCGGCGTCGGATCTGGGGTCGAGCAACTTCAACAACTTCTGGAAAATCACTGTGCCGCTGGCCAAGAACGGCATTATCGCCGGCTGCATGCTGGTGTTCATTCCGGTGGTCGGCGAGTTCGTGATCCCCGAACTGCTGGGTGGCCCGGAGACGCTGATGATCGGTCGCGTGCTGTGGCAAGAGTTCTTCAATAACCGCGACTGGCCGGTGGCGTCTGCGCTGGCGGTGGTGATGCTGTTGATCCTGATTGTGCCGATTCTGCTGTTCAACCGCAGCCAGGCCAAAGAGATGGAGGCACGGGGATGAAACGCTTCGGTTTTTCCAAGTTCATGTTGATCTTCGGCCTGATGTTCATCTATCTGCCGATGCTGATTCTGGTGATCTACTCGTTCAACGCCTCGAAACTGGTGACGGTGTGGGGCGGCTGGTCGGTGAAGTGGTACGTCGGCCTGCTCGACAACACGCAACTGATGGGCTCGGTGGTGCGCTCGCTGGAAATCGCCTGCTACACCGCGATTGCCGCCGTCGCACTGGGCACCCTCGCCGCGTTCGTCCTGACGCGCGTTACGCGCTTCAAGGGTCGTACGCTGTTTGGCGGTCTGGTCACCGCGCCGTTGGTGATGCCCGAGGTGATTACCGGCCTGTCGCTGTTGCTGCTGTTCGTGGCGATGGCGCAGTTGATCGGCTGGCCGCAGGAGCGTGGCATTGTCACGATCTGGATCGCCCACACCACGTTTTGTGCAGCCTATGTGGCGGTGGTAGTCTCCGCCCGCCTGCGTGAACTGGATCTGTCGATCGAAGAAGCCGCGATGGATCTGGGGGCCAAGCCGTTCAAGGTGTTTTTCCTGATCACCATTCCAATGATCGCGCCGTCGCTGGCAGCGGGCGGGATGATGTCGTTCGCCCTGTCGCTGGACGATCTGGTGCTGGCGAGCTTCGTCTCCGGCCCGGGTTCGACCACGCTGCCGATGGAGGTGTTCTCGGCGGTGCGTCTGGGCGTCAAGCCTGAGATCAACGCTGTGGCGAGCCTGATTCTGCTGGCGGTGTCGCTGGTGACTTTCCTCGTCTGGTACTTCGGCCGCAAGGCAGAGGCCAGCCGCAAGAAAGCGATTCAGGAAGCGATGGATCAGACGGCGAATGAGGCGTGGCAGCAGCCGCAACGCGCCGCCACCGCCTAAGCAACAACGATGAACAACTGTGATGAACAACTGTGGCGAGGGAGCTTGCTCCCGCTTGAGTGCGCAGCGCTCACAAGATTTTGGGGGCTGCTTCGCAGCCAGCGGGAGCAAGCTCCCTCGCCACAGGTTTACGTACACCCGATGTGTGTTTTTGAATAAAAAGAATGGAGTTTCACCGATGAAAATGTTTGGCAGGACTCTGCTGACACTGTCCTTAATGGGCGCAATCGCCACGGGCGTCCAGGCCAACGACAAGGTGCTGCGTGTTTACAACTGGTCCGATTACATCGCGCCGGACACCGTCAAGAAGTTCGAAGACGAGACCGGCATCCGCGTGACCTACGACGTGTTCGACAGCAACGAGACCCTCGAGGCGCGTTTGCTGGCGGGTAAATCCGGCTACGACATCGTCGTGCCGTCCAACAGTTTCCTGGCCAAGCAGATCAAGGCCGGGGTCTATCAGCCGCTCGATAAATCAAAACTGTCGAACTGGAAGAATCTCAACCCGGTGCTGCTGAAAAACGCCGCCGCCAGTGATCCGGACAACGCTCACGCGTTCCCGTACATGTGGGGCTCGATCGGCATCGGCTACAACCCGGACAAGGTCAAGGAAGTGCTCGGTGCCAACGCCCCGACCAACTCCTGGGACCTGCTGTTCAAACCGGAAAACGCCGAGAAGCTCAAAGCCTGCGGCATCAGCTTCCTCGATTCGCCGACCGAAATGATCCCGGCCGCCCTGCACTACCTGGGCTACCCGGTGAACGACAAGGACAAGGCGCACATCCTCGAAGCCGAAGCGCTGTTCATGAAGATCCGCCCGTACGTGGCGTACTTCCATTCCTCGAAGTACATCTCGGACCTGGCCAACGGCAATATCTGCGTGGCGGTCGGTTACTCCGGTGACGTGCTGCAGGCCAAGGCCCGCGCGGTGGAGGCCGGTAACAAGGTGCAGATCGACTACAGCATTCCGAAGGAAGGTGCCGGCAGCTTCTACGACATGGTCGCCATCCCGCGTGATGCGGCGAACGTCGACAACGCCTACCTGTTCATGAACTTCCTGATGCGCCCCGACATCATCGCCGAGATCACCAACAGCAACGGTTACAGCAACGCCAACGCGGCCGCCACGCCACTGGTGGACGAAGCGATCCGCAACGACCCGGGTTCGTACCCGTCGCAAGCGGTGATGGCGACGCTGTACGCGGTGCCGGATCAACCGATTGCCACCCAGCGGATCATGACCCGCGGCTGGACCCGGGTGAAGCTCGGCAAATAATCCGGCTGATTGAAGATTGTGACAAGACTGGAAAACCTGTGGGAGCTGGCTTGCCAGCGATGGCGATGAGTCAGTCAACGACGATGTTGGATGTGCCGCCCCAATCGCTGGCAAGCCAGCTCCCACAGGGTTGAGCGCTCACATTGAAAATTGTGGCGAACACCATTTTTTCGTGAGGGCAGAATTTGCGGTTTCCCGTTCACGCAGCGCCTTACCACCGCTGCACCCTGCAATGAACGGCCTCACCTGGCTCCCTCGGCTCAGGTGAATTTCAGGCGCCCTCGGGCGCCTTTTTTTCTGCGCTCAATTCAGTGGCCAATCCTGCAGAATCCGGTAGCGACCCTTGTGCGATTCGAACAGGGCGAAGCGCTCGGCGCGCAGGAAGAATTCCGGCGGCGTGGCGGCTTCCGGTGCCGCTGCGCGGTAGTCCCGAGCCAGGGTCAGGTGCGGGCGAAACTCGCGTGGTGATTCTTCGAAGCCGAACGGCAGCATCGCCTGTTCGAGCGCATACAACAGACGCAACAAGGCCGGCGGGGCCTGCTCCGGCGCCAGAGATAGAATCCCGGCCCGATGCCAGACCTGCAGCCGATCCAGCGCAATCCGCAACGGCTCACCCGGCGTACGCACTTTGCCGGCGGCCTCGCAGACTTCATGGATCTGCGCCAGCGGCACGGCGCCGAGAAACAACAGCGTCAGATGAAAGTTATCCGCCGGCACCGGTTTACCAGTACGCAGCCCCAAGTCGCTACGCCACTGAGCGATAGTCTTGCGCTGCGCCGGTGGGCAGTCGAGGGCGAAAAACAGTCGCTTGAACGGTTCATCCCTACGCGCATCATCGGTCATGGCCCTGCTCCTTCGCTCGTCGATCAGCCGATTCTACACAGCCTTTTCTGACGACTCGCGACAGCCGGCTATAGTTCAAGGATTGCCATCGAACCGGAGGCCGCCATGCGCGAGATCCTCAGCAAAGAACCGTGGTGGGCCAGGCCACCCAACCCCGGGCAGGATGAAACCGAACTGGAATGGGGCTGGCTGGTGCATTACAGCGAGGGTGAACCTCGATTCGAATTCGTCCGCGAACGGCCGACGGAAGAACAAATCCGCAACCGCAAAGGCTGCCGGATCACGCCCTCTGCAGAGTGATCACAATTTCCTGTAGGAGTGAGCCTGCTCGCGATGGCGGTGGGTCAGCCATGAAGATATTGGCTGTGCCGACCTCTTCGCGGGCAAGCCCGCTCCCACAGGGTTTCGCAGGACGACGACAATCGTGCGCACGCCACAGATCCAAGGTGGGAGCGAGCTTGCTCGCGAAAGCGGTGGGTCAGCAAAAGAGATATTGGCTGTACTGACGCCATCGCGAGCAGGCTCACTCCCACAGGGTTTCGCAGGATGACGACAATCGTGGGCACGCCACAGCTCCAGGGTGGGAGCGAGCTTGCTCGCGAAAGCGGTGGGCCAGCAATGAAGGTATTGGCTGTGCTGACGCCATCGCGAGCAGGCTCGCTCCCACAGGGTTTCGCAGGATGACGACAATCGTGGCCACGCCACAGCTCCAGGGTGGGAGTGAGCCTGCTCGCGATGGCGGTGGGTCAGCAATGGAGATATTGGCTGTGCCGGCCTCTTCGCGGGCAAGCCCGCTCCCACAGGGTTTCGCAGGACGACGACAATCGTGCGCACGCCACAACTCCAGGCTCGCCCCACAGTTTTATGGCGTATGGATAATCGCGGCATCTCAGCAGAACCTGTGGGAGCGTGGCTTGCCCGCGAAGAGGCCGGCACATTTTGCAAACCCGTTGACTGAAACTCCGCCATCGCGAGCAGGCTCACTCCTACAGGCCATATCAGGGTTCAAGAAGGTTTTTGAAGCCGCCAAAGATCATGCGCTGACCATCAAACCCCATCGGGTTGACGTCCGGTTGCATGCGCGGGTCTTCCATCATTTTCGCCATGCCGGCATCACGGGTGGCTTTGTCCGGCCAGATCAGCCAGCCGGCCGAAACGGTCTCGCCTTCCTTGAGTTTTACCGCCATCGGGAATGACGTGACTTTGCCCTCCGGCACGTCATCGCCCCAGCACTGAACCACCTCCTTCGCTCCGTATTCCTTGAACAGTTTCTCTGCGATCTCACAATGTTTTTTGTACTGCTCGCGATTGGCATTCGGCACAGGCGCGACAAAGATATCGATGTAAGACATGTTCATTCTCCTTGTACGTTGGGTTCGATCTGCCGGGTAGTCGATTGCGGCGGCTGCCATTCGACACGATTCACACCCAGCCCGACCGACGGTTGCTCTGTACCACCAAGGCTGCCCTCGACTTGCCCGGCAATATGCAGCGTTCCGGCCATGACCCCGGTGGTCGGGTTCTGCAGCAATTTCGCCCAGGCCTTATCGAACGTGCTGCCCAGGCTGCTGCGAATCAGCGCTTCGCTGTCGGGCCGGTCGTTGGCCTGGATGATCGCGCGGATACCCGCCACGCCGATCGAAATCACCCCGCCAACCAGTTTCCCCGCTGCGGCCGCCACCGCACTGGCCGCCCCGCGAGGGGCCATTTCCGCTTCCATCCGCTGGCTGGCGCGCTTGGCTACGGGGGCCATGCCGGCGTCGGTCGAGGCAATCCCCTTGCTGCCGCCCTCGGTGTGGATCTTGTCGATCAACGCGGCATACGCCGGCAAGGTGTTCAGCGGCTCGGTGCTGATGACCTGATACAACGAAGCATCCCGCGCCGGCGGCGGGCCGAGGGCTATGGCCGGAACCTTCTGCAGCCGCCCGTTGAGCTGTGCAACCGGCACGCCATAACGCTGGGCGATGAGCGGCATCTGCTGGGCCATCAGTTGTGCATAGAACGCCGTGGCCTGCCCGAGGATCGCGTCCGGATCGATCTCCACCGCCACCGGCGCCAGCACCCTTTCCTGATATTGCTCAAGCAGATAGCTCGCCAGGCGCTTGGCTGAAGCGTCCTGTTCGCCGCCGGCACTGATGGTGTACCAACTGACCTTCATCGACAGCCATTCCTGGGTCCAGTAGCTGCTGAACCACGGAATGAAATTTTCTTCAGTTTGCTGATAGACGCGAGTGCGCCAATGTTCCATCGAGCCACGGGCAAATACTTTGACTTGCTCGGTGGATTGCTGCGAGGCGCTGACGATGTCGCGGTCGATCTGCTGCCAGGTGGCAGGTGACACCACCACGGCCGGCTGCGCCACCGGGGCCCGGGCCGAGGTGGCGCAGCCAGCCAACAGACACAGTGCGGCGACGACCAGCGCACGCAGGTTCACGGTGGTGAGGTCCTTGAGTGGAGGGAGACAGCATTGAGTATAGGTGTGTCAGTTTCCGAGGATGTTGGCTGTACCGACGCCATCGCTGGCAAGCCAGCTCCCACAGAGATCTTCAGTGGCCATAAATCCAATGAACAGCCGAAAACCTGTGGGAGCTGGCTTGGCAGCTCCATGGAGATTTTCAGTGGCGATGAATCCAATAAACACCCGAAAACTTGTGGGAGCTGGCTTGCCAGCGATGAGGCCAGTCAATCCACCCCACCTCTCAACCATCAACGCCGTCGATATTCACCATCGCCACGATTGCCTTCCGCCCGCCGCCCGGCGAAGGCACGATTGACCCATCCGAGACGCAACGAGGAGTACCCATCATGATTCGCACCATCACCCTCTCCGTGAGCTTCCCGGTGTTCGGCAGCAACTACTACGACCAGCAGGTCGTCTCGCGCAAGACCCAAGCGCTGCTGTTCAACGAAGATTTCGACGATGTGCTGATGCCCGCCGCAAGCAATCACTTCAGCAATGAGGTGGTCGGCATCAACGATCAGTTCCGCTTTCTGAGCGACATACTCGCCACCCATTTGCTGGATCTCGAGGCCACCGCGCCTGCGCAAACCAGCGTCCGGGCGAGCGCTCATTTTTAATCGACGAGGGCGTTCCCGTTGCAGGAACGCCCTTTGGATTTCTACTCAGTCATCGTCGCGATCACGATAGTAACGACGCCCGTCGCGACGACCATCGTCGCGGTCATCCCAACGCCGATCATGGTCGTCATAGCGCCCGTGATCACGGTCGTAATGTCGTCCGTGGCGATGATCATCATCAAAATCCGCCACACAGCCAGCCAGAAAAACAGCAGCGGTTACCGTCAACAGCAAAGTTGTTGCACGCATCATTCAAACTTCCCTAACACCAAAGTCTTGACCACGAACGGCTGTCACTGCCCACGCCTTCAGGACGCAGTGCGCGCAGCCGCTGATACGACCGGACAAACGGACTTTGATTCACTGCCCGTCCACGACCGTTGATCGGCCCGCCGCCGGCATCCGGGCAGCGGCGAAATGCCACCTATACTGCTGCTTAGCGACTCCCACGCAACGGATCTGCGCCTCGATAACAACAAGCAGAGGTGGACCATGGTCTGGCAGCAAATCTACGACCCGTTCGGCAACCCGCTGATCTCCACGCTCATGGCCGCGGTGCCGGTGGTGGTGATGCTCGCGGCGCTGGCGTTCTTTCACGTCAAGGCGCATCTGGCCGCATTGTTGGCGTTGGCTTCGGCCCTGCTCATCTCGATCTTCGCCTTCGGCATGCCGGCGAGCATGGCCGGCTCGGCGGCGTTGTTCGGCGCGGCCAATGGCTTGCTGCCGATCGGCTGGATTGTGCTCAACATCATCTTTCTGCACCGCCTGACCACCGAGAACGGCTCGTTCAAAGTGCTGCAGGATTCTCTGGCGCGGATCACCGATGACCGGCGTTTGCAGTTGCTGCTGATCGCGTTCTGCTTCGGCGCGTTTTTCGAAGGCGCGGCCGGGTTCGGTACGCCGGTGGCGGTGACCGGGGCGATTCTGATCGGCCTCGGTTTTTCGCCGTTGGCCGCCTCGGGGCTGGCGTTGATTGCCAACACCGCCCCGGTGGCGTTCGGCGCACTCGGCACGCCGATTATCACCCTGGCCAAGGTCACCGGGCTGGACGAAATGGAGCTGTCGATGATGGTCGGTCGGCAGCTGCCGCTTTTCTCGGTGCTGGTGCCGTTCTGGTTGATCTGGGCGTTTGCCGGGTGGCGCAAGATGCTGGAGATCTGGCCGGCGATTCTGGTGGCCGGGATCAGCTTCGCGGTGCCGCAATTCCTCGTGTCGAACTTCCATGGGCCGATGCTGGTGGACGTGATCGCCGCGCTGATTTCCATGGCCTGCCTGACGTTGTTTCTGCGAGTCTGGAAACCGGCGACGGTGTACACCTCGGCCGCCCTCTCGGGGCGAGTCGACAACTCCCGGGTCGAGGAAGAAAAAGTCAACGCCAGCCCCGCCTTCAGCGATCAGGCGCGCCCGGCGGTGATGCGCGCGTGGATGCCGTGGATCATCCTCACGGTGTTCGTGTTTGCCTGGGGCACCCAGGGCTTCAAGAACATCTTCGACGTGCGCCCGGCGCTGGACCCGGTAACCCATTCGGTGAAACTCGATGCGCAAGGCAAACCGCTGAATGAGGCCAACCCGATTTTCTCGCCGGCGCTGACCTTTACCACCCTGCACCTGCAAGTGCAGAAAGTCCCGCCCGTAGTGGCGGCGCCGAAAGCCGAAGAAGCGATCTACAAGTTCACCTGGTTCACCGCCACCGGCAGCGGCATTCTGCTGGCGGCAATCGTTGGCGGGTTGCTGATGGGTTACTCGATCCCGCAGTTGATCAGGCAGTACCTGCGCACGTTGTGGGTGGTGCGCTTTTCGCTGATCACCATTGCGGCGATGCTGGCGCTGGGGTTCCTCACGCGCTATTCGGGACTTGATGCAACCATGGGCCTGGCGTTTGCCGCGACCGGGGTGTTCTACCCGATGTTCGGCACCCTGCTCGGCTGGCTCGGCGTGGCATTGACTGGCTCGGATACGGCGTCGAACGTGTTGTTCGGCGGGCTGCAACGGGTGACCTCGGAACAGCTGGGCATCAGCCCGGTGCTGATGGCGGCGGCCAACAGTTCCGGCGGGGTCATGGGCAAAATGGTCGATGCGCAATCGATCGTGGTCGCCTCCACCGCCACCCGCTGGTATGGGCACGAGGGCGAGATTCTGCGCTACGTGTTCTTCCACTCGATCGTGCTGGCGGTGCTGGTGGGCGGGCTTGTCACCTTGCAGGCGTATGTGGCGCCGTTCACGCACATGGTGGTTGGCGGGCATTAATCACAATCCCTGTGGGAGCGGGCTTGCCCGCGATGGCGGTGTGTCATTCAAGCAATGCTGACTGACACGACCCCATCGCTGGCAAGCCAGCTCCCACAAGGTCAAGCGTCGCCCAGCTCATTAATGAATCCTGCGCATAACTCTATAGCGCAAATCCGCAAAAACCTTTTCCCCTCCACGCAGGTCATTCCAAGAACGAGACCGGCAAACATGCCGGCGCGCCCCTATGGGCCCTTCAATCCCTGCCGTCCTGATTAAGCCAGAGAGGAATCGAAGCATGACGATTTCCCGACGAAGATTCCTGATCCTCGGCGCGGTCACCGCCGCCGCGTTTGCAATGCCCCCCTTCATCAGCCTCAAGGCCTATGCGGCCACTCTGGAGCAGCCCGCCATGGCCAAACTGACGATCAACGTCAACGGTAAACCCCAAGCCCTTGAGGTCGACAACCGCACCACCCTGCTCGATGCCCTGCGCGAGCACCTGCACCTGACCGGCAGCAAAAAAGGCTGCGACCACGGCCAGTGCGGCGCCTGCACCGTCATCGCCGACGGCCGCCGGATCAACTCCTGCCTCACGCTTGCGGTGATGCACGAGGGCAGCGAGATCACCACCATCGAAGGCCTCGGCATGCCCGACAACCTGCACCCGATGCAGGCCGCGTTCATCAAGCACGACGGTTATCAATGCGGCTATTGCACGCCGGGGCAGATCTGTTCGGCGGTGGCGGTGCTCAAGGAAATCCGCGAGGGCATTCCCAGCCACGTCAGCCCGAGCCTGGCCGAAGCCCCGCAACTGATTGCCAGCGAATTCCAGGAGCGCATGAGCGGCAACATCTGCCGCTGCGGCGCCTACTCCAACATCATTGAAGCCATCACTGAAGTCGCGCAGGAGCCAGCATGAGAGCGTTCAATTACAGCCGCGCCGACTCCCCCGCCGCAGCCGCAACGCTGGCGGCGCAGGTCGAAGGCGCGAAGTTCATCGCCGGCGGCACCAACCTGCTGGACCTGATGAAACTCGACATCGAAACCCCGCTGCACCTGATCGACGTCAACCACCTGGGCCTCGATCAGATCGAAGCCACGCCTGAAGGCGGATTGCGCATCGGCGCGCTGGTGCGCAACACCGATCTGGCCGCCGACAGCCGCGTGCGCAAGGATTACGCTTTGCTCTCCCGCGCCCTGCTCGCCGGCGCTTCCGGGCAGTTGCGCAACATGGCGAGCACCGCCGGCAACCTGCTGCAACGCACCCGCTGCCCGTATTTCTATGACGTCAATCAGGCCTGCAACAAACGCCAGCCCGGCAGCGGCTGCGCGGCGATTGGCGGGGTCAGCCGGCAACTGGGACTGATCGGCGTCAGCGACGCCTGCATCGCCACCCACCCCAGTGACATGGCGATTGCCATGCGCGCCCTCGATGCGCAGGTTGAAACGGTGAAGCCGGACGGCAGTACGCGCAGCATTGCCATCGCCGATTTCCATCAACTCCCCGGCAACACGCCGAACATCGAAACCAGCCTCACGCCCGGCGAGTTCATCACTTCGGTAACCCTGCCGGCCCCGGTTGGCGGCACGCACATTTATCACAAGGTGCGCGATCGCTCGTCGTACGCTTTCGCGCTGGTGTCGGTTGGTTTGATCCTGCAAAAGGACGGCAGCGGCCGTGTGGCGGTCGGCGGTATTGCGCCGAAACCGTGGCGGGTCGAAGACGCCGACGCGCTGCTGCCCAAAGGCGCAAAAGCCGTCAGCGAACGCCTGCTCGACGGTGCCACGCCAACCCACGACAACCAATTCAAACTGACCCTGGTCGAGCGCACGCTCGGCTCGGTGTTGGCGCAAGCGAGGGATGAAGCATGAAGTTCGACACGCCCGCCACCACCAACCCGATCGACCAACTCAAGGTCGTCGGCAAACCCACCGACCGCATTGAAGGCCCGCTGAAAACCAGCGGTCAGGCACCGTATGCCTACGAGCAGCACGAGGCCGTGGCGAATCAGGCTTACGGTTTCATGGTCGGCTCGGCCATCGCCAAGGGCCGCATCAGTCACATCGATCTCGACGCCGCCGAAGCCTCGCCGGGCGTGCTGGCCATCGTCACCGCCGCCAACGCCGGCAAGCTCGGCAAGGGCAAATACAACTCGGCACCGCTGCTGGGCGGGCCCGAGGTGCAGCACTATCACCAGGCCGTGGCGCTGGTGGTCGCCGAAACCTTCGAACAGGCCCGCGCTGCGGCGCAATTGGTCAAAGTCGATTACGTCACGGCCAAAGGCGAGTTCGAGCTGGCCAACGTGCTTGACCAAGGCGTCGAAGACGACGAGTTGCCCGACGTCACCCACGGCGATTTCGACAAAGCCTTCGCCGCCGCGCCGGTGCAGTTCGACCAGACCTACACCACCCCGGACCAGTCCCACGCGATGATGGAGCCGCACGCGACCCTGGCCGCGTGGAAAGGTGATCATCTGACCTTGTGGACCTCCAATCAAATGATCGCCTGGAGCGTCGGCGACGTCGCCACCACCCTTGGCCTGCCCAAGGAAAACGTGCGCCTGATCTCGCCGTACATTGGTGGCGGCTTCGGCGGCAAACTGTTCATTCGTGCCGACGCGATTCTCGCCGCCCTCGGTGCGCGCCTGGCCAATCGCCCGGTGAAAGTCGCCCTCGCCCGCCCGCAAATGGCCAACAACACCACCCACCGCCCGGCCACGATCCAGCGCATTCGGATGGGCGCCACGGCGGACGGCAAGCTCAGCGCCATCGCTCACGAAGGCTGGTCGGGCAACCTCAAGGACGGCAAGGTCGAAGTCGCCGCGCAACCGAGCCAGCTGCTTTATGCCGGGGAAAACCGCCGGGTGACCATGCGCCGGGCGCCACTGGATCTGCCCGAAGGCAACTCCATGCGCGCGCCGGGTGAAGCGCCGGGGCTGATGGCGCTGGAAATCGCCATGGACGAGATGGCCGAGCAGCTCAAGCTCGATCCGGTGCAGTTCCGCATCCTCAATGACACGCAAGTCGATCCGGTGAAAACCGAGCGTCCGTTTTCCCAGCGCCGGCTGATCGAATGCCTGCAGACCGGCGCCGAGAAATTCGGCTGGAACCAGCGCAACGCCAAACCCGGCAGTCGTCGTGAGGGTCGCTGGCTGATCGGCATGGGCGTCGCCGCCGCGTTTCGCAACAACCTGCTGCTGAAGTCCGGCGCCCGGGTGCGGCTGGAGCGCGACGGCAAGGTCACGGTGGAAACCGACATGACCGACATCGGCACCGGCAGTTACACCATCATCGCCCAGACTGCGGCCGAGATGATGGGCGTACCTCTGGCGGATGTGACGGTGCATCTGGGCGATTCGAACTTCCCGGTGTCGTCCGGCTCCGGCGGCCAGTTCGGCGGCAATTGCTCGACTGCCGGGGTGTATGCCGCGTGCATGAAACTGCGCGAAGCCGTCGCGAGAAAACTCGGCATGGCCGGCGATGAGGTCGAGTTCGCCGACAGTCAGGTCCGCGCCGGCGGCAAGACCCTGGCGCTGCGTGATGCGGCAAAAGATGGCGTGGTCGAAGCCGAGGACAGCATCGAGTTCGCCGACCTCGCCAAGCAGTATCAGCAATCGACTTTCGGCGCGCATTTCGTGGAGGTTGCGGTGGATGCAGCGACCGGCGAAGTCCGCGTGCGGCGCATGCTCGGGGTGTGCGCGGCGGGACGGATTCTCAACCCGAAAGCCGCGCGCAGCCAGGTGATCGGCGCGATGACCATGGGCGTCGGTGCGGCGCTGATGGAAGAGCTGGCGGTGGACAAACGGCTGGGCTTTTTCGTCAATCACGATCTGGCCGGATACGAGGTGCCGGTACACGCCGACATCCCGCATCAGGAGGTGATTTTCCTCGACGAAACCGATCCGATTTCGTCGCCGATGAAAGCCAAGGGTGTGGGTGAATTGGGGATTTGCGGCGTGAGTGCGGCGGTGGCGAATGCGATCTACAACGCCACCGGGGCGCGGGTGCGTGAGTATCCGATTACGCTGGACAAGATCCTCGATTCGTTGCCGGAGATGATCTGAGCAACCTGGAAAAGCCCCTCACCCTAACCCTCTCCCAAAGGGAGAGGGGACTGACCGAGTTGTCTTATGGGATGCGCCGACATGAGAGGTCGTGTCGATTATGGACTCAGCGTAGTGCTCACAGACATCCCCCAATCGGCCCCCTCTCCCTCCGGGAGAGGGCTGGGGTGAGGGAACCGCGTCACTCGGATCGCAAATACTGCTCAGCACTCACCTGCTCCATCCACTCCACCACTTCACCTTCCAGCACTTCGGCAATCGCAATGTGCGTCATCGCCGTGGTCGGCGCGGCGCCATGCCAGTGCTTCACCTGCGGCGCGATCCACACGGTATCGCCGGGGCGGATCTCGCGAACCGGTTGCCCCCACTCCTGCACAAAACCCGAACCGGCGGTGACGATCAGCGTCTGACCCAACGGATGGGTGTGCCACGCCGTCCGCGCACCCGGCTCGAAAGTCACCGTGGCACCGCTGACTCGCGCCGCCTCGCTACCCTTGAACGGCGCGTCAACGCGCACAGTGCCGGTGAACCAATCCGCCGGGCCTCGGGCCGAAGCTTGTGAGCCAGTCGGGGTGACAGTGACGCCTGAGATATGTGCATTCATCACAAGACTCCAAATCTGTAAGAGATCTCCCTGTAGGAGCTGCCGCAGGCTGCGATCTTTTGATGTTGGTTTTGAGGATCAAGATCAAAAGATCGCAGCCTTCGGCAGCTCCTACAAAGGAACTTGCGTCACTTTAGCGGGCCGTACTCTTCAGATAATCGACTAGAATTCGAAATAACTTATGCAGGACACTCATTAATGCTTCGAGAAAACGCCAGTGACCTGCTCGCCTTCCTCGCGGTGGCCCGCGAGCGCAGTTTCACCAAAGCCGCTGCCAAACTGGGCGTTTCGCAATCGGCGCTCAGCCACACCATCCGCGCCCTCGAAGCGCGCCTTGGCCTGCGCCTGCTGACCCGCACCACCCGCAGCGTCTCGCCCACCGAAGCCGGCGAACATCTGCTGCAGACCATCGGCCCGCGTTTCGAAGAGATCGAATCTGAACTGGCGGCCCTGAGCAACCTGCGCGAAACCCCGGCGGGAAAGATCCGCATCAGTGCCACCGACCACTCGCTGAACTGGCTGCTGCGTCCGGTGCTCAAGGAATTCCTGCCCCAGTATCCGGACATCGCCGTCGAGGTGATCTGCGATTACGGTTTCGTCGACATCGCCGGGCTCGGTTTCGACGCCGGGGTGCGCCTGGGCGAAGACGTCGCCCAAGGCATGATCGCCACCCGCATCGGCCCGGACATGCGCATGGCGGTGGTCGGCTCGCCAGCCTATTTCGCCAAGCGGGAAAAGCCGCAAACGCCACGGGATCTGACCACCCACGCCTGCAACAACCTGCGTCTGCCCACCAACGGCGGGCTGTACACCTGGGAGTTCGAGAAGGACGGCGAAAGCCTCAAGGTGCGAGTATCCGGGCAAGTCACCCTGAACGGCGTCTACCCGCTGCTCGACGCCGCACTGGACGGTTTTGGCCTGAGCTACATCCCGGAAAACATCGTCGCGCCGTATCTGGCCGACGGGCGTCTGCTGCAAGTGCTGGCAGACTGGTGCCCGACTTTCGCCGGTTACCACCTGTACTACCCGAGCCGGCGGCAGGCGGCGCCGGCGTTTGCGTTGTTGGTGGAGGCTTTGCGGTATCGCGGGTGAAAAATCTGCCGGGACCTATCATTTTTTATAGCAACCCGCCGCCCCCCACTGGGCTTTCGCCTTTTTGTTCGCGGCCTCCAGAGAGCTGGCGGTGACAGTAGTATTTTGCCCGCGCTGCATTCCAAGACAGATGTATTCGGCACTCGCGGCGTAAGCGCCCAATGACATCAACAGAAAGCATACCGCAACGCGACCGACGAGCCTGTTGGCTGAAGCGTTCATGATCTGCCTGCTTTATTCAAGCCAGTGAATCTGCATGATCATGTGCTGGGGTCGCCCTTCCAACTGTCAGACCTGACAGTCTTTCAGACGCGTTCGCGATAAAGCTGCGCGTTAAAGCCTTGATCTGTCACAGATGGATCAGCCCAACAGCGCAATCAACTGATGCCGCTGCGCATCGGTGAGCATCGGCCCGAATCCGGCCCCGGCGTTGTCGGCCATGTAGCGCGGATTGCCGGTGCCGGGAATCACGCAGGTCACCGCCGGGTGCGACAGTAGAAACTTCAGCGCCAGTTGTGCCCAGCTGTTGACCTGCACGTCTGACACCCACGCCGGCAGCGGCTTGCCCTTGAGCCGCGCGAGCAACCCGCCACCGCCGAATGGCCGATTGCAGATCACCGCCACCCCGCGCTCGCGGCACAGCGGCAGAATGCGTTTTTCCACGCCACGGTCGTCGAGGGCGTAGTTGATTTGTAAAAAGTCGAGCTGTTCGGCCTTGAGTGCAGCTTCGACTTCATCGTAGGCCGACGGCGTGTAATGGGTGATGCCGATGTAGCGGATGCGGCCCTGGGCTTTCCACTCGCGCAGGGTCGGCAGATGGGTTTGCCAGTCCAGCAGGTTGTGGATCTGCATCAGGTCGATGCGCTCGGTACGCAGCAGGCTGAAGGATTTTTCCATCTGCGCGATGCCCTCCTCGCGCCCGCGTGTCCACACTTTGGTCGCCAGAAAGGCCGGCGAGCGTGGTTCGTGGATCGACAACAACTCGCCAGTGGTCTGCTCGGCGCGGCCGTACATCGGTGAGCTGTCGATCAGCGTGCCGCCCTTTTTGAACAGCTCGTCGAGCACTGCCGGCAATTGCTTGTAGGCGGTGTCGCCGGGCGCGACGTCGAAGCCGCGATACGTGCCCAGGCCCACCATGGGCAGCCGCTCGGAGCTTGAAGGGATGGAGCGGGTCTGCATGGTCTGGTCTCCTGCCTGGCTCGGCGAAATGGCAGTCGGCGGCGTGGCAGTGGCCAGCGCCCGGTCGAAGGTGAAGACCGCCGAAACCCCGGCAGCCAGCGTGAGCAATCGGCGACGGGAGCAACCCTCAGTGTGGCTCATGCTGGTTCCCCTGCTGCGTGAATCTGTTGCACGTTGTGTGCGACGCCTGCCCGTCCGCTGCGCTGGACTACACTGCGACAGCGAACACCCGCGCCCCGTTAAAGTTAGCCGAATGTCCAGAAAGCTGATGTCACTCGTCGCCTTGCTCATCGCCCTCTACCTGTTGCTGTGCGCAGCGCTGTTCATTTTTCAGCGCTCGCTGATCTACTTTCCCCAATCCGGCAGCGCCGTCACCGCGCCGGATTCCCGGATGAAATTGGCGATGCCGGATACCGATGTCTGGGTGACCGTTCGCGAGCATGCCGGGCCGAAGGCGCTGATCTACTTCGGCGGCAATGCCGAAGACGTGTCGCGCAATCTGCCTTCGTTCAGTGAGGCTTTTCCCGACTACGCGGTGTTTTTGCTCAACTATCGAGGGTTCGGCGGCAGCGGTGGCTCACCCTCCGAAGAAGCGATTGCCGAAGATGCGCTGGCGTTGTTCGATCAGGTGTACGCCAGCCATCCGCAGATCGCTGTGATCGGACGCAGCCTGGGATCGGGGGTGGCGGTGCGATTGGCCAGTCAGCGCCCGGCGACACAGCTGATTCTGGTGACGCCGTACAACAGCCTCGAAGAACTCGCCGTCCGGCAATACCCGTGGGTGCCGGTGAAGTGGCTGCTCCGGGATCGTTTCGAATCGGGCCGCTACGCCGTGCACGTTCGCGTGCCGACCTTGCTGCTGGCCGCCAGCGATGACGAGGTGATTCCACGGGCCAGCACACAGCGACTGCTGGAGAGTTTCCCCAAAGGCGTGGCGACCCTGCGGGTGGTGCCGGATTCGGGGCACAACTCGATTTCCGAGCGGGTGCAGTATCTGCGGTGGATGCAGGAAGTGCTTCATCGCTGATGGCTGTTTATTGTATTGTCTGGACTGGCCCCTTCGCGAGCAGGCTCGCTCCCACAGAGGTACGCATTGCAAAGGTGGGGCGAGCCTGCGCGCGAAGACGCCAGTGCAGACAACACCAATCCAGGATTGCCCTGCCCTCCTTTTGACAGTGCGATCCCCTGTGGGAGCGAGCTTGCTCGCGAAGGGGTCAGTGCAGACAACACAAAGTCCGGCTCGCCTGCCCCGCATCAGCCCCGCAAAAAAGCCAGGTGGCCAGCATGAACCAAGTCCCGAAAGCCCAGTCCTAGTGGCGCCGTATTCTGCGACTGCCCACTTCAGCACTGTCCTTTTCCCAGAGCCTGCCGTCCCATGCGCCATGCCGTTCGCTCATCACGCTTTGTTTCGCTGTGCCTGCTGATCCTTGCCCCACTGTTCACCGAGACCGCCCACGCCAGCGAAGAACGGCAACTGGTAGCGGCCATCAACGACTACCGCGCGCATCCGCAACGCTGCGAACGCCGCCCGGTCCAGCGCCTGGCACCACTGGCGCTGAAATCGAATCTGGCACTGCCGATCGGCTATGGCTACGGCGGTGGCTTGCGTGAGACCTTGAAGTCCTCGGGGTATTCGGCGGTGGCGGTGCGCAGTATCCGCATTGTCGGCGCCGGGGATGCCGAGGAAGCCTTTGAACAGTTGCAAAACAGCCATTGCACCGCGCTGCTTGACGCCCAGTACGCCGACATCGGCGTCAGCCGCTCCCGTGGTGAATGGCAAGTGGTGCTGGCGCAACCGGTGCTCGACAGCCGTGTCGGTGACAACCGCAGCGTCGGCAAAGCCTTGCTCGCCGAGGTCAACGCCGCCCGCGCACGCCCACGGATGTGCGGACGCCAACGCTTCGCCGCCGCCCGTCCGCTGAGCTGGAATCCCGCGCTGGGTGCCGCCGCACAAGGGCACAGCAAGGCCATGGCCTACGGCAACTATTTCGCCCACCGCGACCCAGACGGCGACCTCCCGGCGGATCGCGCCCGGGCGGCGGGTTATCGGGGGCGGCAGATCGGCGAAAACATTGCCGCCGGGCAGAGTTCGCCGAGCAAGGCGATGGCTGGATGGCTGGCCAGCCCCGGGCATTGCGCCAACCTGATGAACCCGATGTTCACCCAGGTCGGTGCCGGGTTTGCCAGTGAGGCGCGCAGTGATGAAGGCGTGTACTGGACGATGGTGTTTGGTGCGCCTTGACTTTTGGGGTTGATGCGGCTGGCCCCTTCGCGAGCAAGCTCGCTCCCACATGGGTTCAGCGTAAACCGGACTCAATGTGGGAGCGGGCTTGCCCGCGAAGGGGTCGGTACGGACAACATCAATCACTCGGGCCGCCGCACTATTTGTAATCGGAAAAGTATGAAATCGAGACCTTCGCCGGATCTCAAACAAGCAATCCGGCGCTCTTCAGCAGCTCATGCAATCCCTTTGGAACCAATGGCCCGTGCTCGCTGAAACTTGCACTGTCATGCCAGCGGATGATGAAGGGAGCCCCGTCGCTTTCATGGCCATGAATTTGCGCACGTTCATACGTGCCAGGATCGGCAAACGTCGCATCGTAGACCTGGACAATCTCATGCCCCGGTTTGCCGTTGTAGACGAACAGACTTTCAAGTGTGCCGAGCAGTCGTAAGTCGGACATGGACAGGCCCAGCTCCTCCTGGACTTCACGCACAATAGCCTCGGCACTGGTCTCGCCGAATTCGATACCACCGCCAACAGGCCGAAAACAGATTTGCTGGCTGACCGGGTCACGAAATTCGTTGACCAGAATTTTGCCGTTATGGTGAAAAACACAGATTGCGAGCGCGCGAATACGTCGTTCGTCCATGGGATGAGGTCCGTTTACAGATGTGAAGCGCAGAATTTAACCACGATTCGCGCTGCACATCTGTGGACGCCTAATGCAGCAGGTCACCTCAGACCGGAGAGATCGTCGCGAGCATTCCGATCAGAATGGTCAACGTCAGAAACCCACCCAGGAAAATCGCCATCTTGTTCATGCTGCTCTCCTCAATACTGAGCGTGCGGTGCACCGGGCGCTTCGGGATGAAGGACTGCCGCAGGTGACCGGACTGCAGGGCCATTTTGATCGCCTGACTGAACCGGAAACAGAGGCAGATCCAACAGAAAAATACGGATCAGATGCTCATCTGATCCGCTCCGGACATGGTCTGGTATTCAGATCGGCACACGAAGGTTCGTAATCCGCCGCTTTGAACTAGAGTGATTGCCGTCGCGCGAAGAATAACAATTCCAGGAGTGGTCAATGTCCGAACTGAACCTGCAACCCAACGCCGCCGAATCCCTGAAATGCTGGCACGAGATGATCCGCACCGGCAATCTCAAGGCCTTGCCCGAATTGCTCGACCCGAACGCGGTATTCCGCTCGCCCATGGCCCACTCGCCCTACCCCGGCGCGCCAGTGGTGACGATGATCCTCAACACCGTGTTCGACGTGTTTGAAGATTTCAAATACCACCGCGAACTGGTGACTGCCGATGGCTTGAATGTGGTGCTGGAGTTCAGTGCCAGGGTGGGGACGAAAGAGTTGAAAGGCATCGACATGATTCGCTTTGATGAGAGCGGGAAAATTGTCGAGTTCGAGGTGATGGTGCGGCCATTGAGCGGGTTGCAGGCACTTGGAGAAGAGATGGGGCGGCGGCTTGGCGCCTACCTGGCAAACGCTAAACCTGCGGCAGCTCCTACAGGATTTGGGGCATGAAAAAGCCCACTGACCGTTACCGGTGCAGTGGGCTTTTGTGCGAATGGCGTCTAGTTACAGCGCCATGTCACGTGCAGCATTTTCCTTCGGTGCTTCAGCTTTTTCAGCTGCAGGTGCGGCCGGAGCAGCAGCCTGACCAATCACCGGAGGGGTTGGCAGTTCGAGGATCTTGGCGGTGTACGCCCACTCTTGTGCCACTTTGGCCGGATCGTTGTTCAGCTGGGTGCCGTAGCTTGGCACGATCTGGTGCAGCTTGGCTTGCCACTCAGGGGTGGCGACTTTGTCTTTGAAGACTTTCTGCAGCACGCTCAGCATGATCGGTGCAGCGGTCGACGCGCCTGGCGATGCACCCAGCAGGCCGGCGATGGAGCCGTCTTGTGCAGCAACGATTTCGGTGCCCAGTTTCAGCACGCCGCCAGCGGCTTCATCACGCTTGATGATTTGCACGCGTTGGCCGGCCTGCCACAGGCGCCAGTCTTCGGCTTTGGCGTTCGGGAAGTATTCCTTCAGCGCGTTCAGACGGTCTTCATCCGACAGCATCAGTTGACCGGCCAGGTACTCGACCAGCGGGTATTCCTTGATGCCGACCTTGGTCATCGGCCAGATGTTGTGGGTGGTGGTGCTGGTCAGCAGGTCCAGGTACGAGCCTTCTTTGAGGAACTTGGTGCTGAAGGTCGCGAATGGGCCAAACAGGATGACACGCTTGCCGTCCAGAACACGGGTGTCCAGGTGCGGAACCGACATCGGTGGTGCGCCAACCGAAGCCTTACCGTAGGCCTTGGCCAGGTGTTGCTCGGCGATGGCCGGGTTATCGGTCACCAGGAACGAGCCGCCGACCGGGAAGCCCGCGTATTCCTTGGCTTCAGGAATGCCCGACTTCTGCAGCAGGTGCAGAGCGCCGCCGCCCGCGCCGATGAACACGAACTTGGCGTCGGTTTCGGTCTTGGTGCCGTCTTTCAGGTTTTTGTAGCTGACGCGCCAGGTGCCGTCGGCATTCTTGGTGATGTCTTCGACTTCACTCGACAGCTTCAGGTCGAAGTTAGGCTTGGTCTGCAGGTAACCGGCGAACTGGCGGGTGATTTCGCCGAAGTTCATGTCGGTACCCAACGGGCTCCAGGTGGCCGCGATTTTCTGGTTCGGGTCACGCCCTTCCATCATCAGCGGGACCCACTTCTTGATCACAGCCGGGTCTTCGGAGTACTGCATGCCGGCGAACAGCGGGCTCGCTTGCAGGGCTTCGTAGCGCTTTTTCAGGAACTTGATGTTGTCATCACCCCACACGAAGCTCATGTGCGGCGTGGTGTTGATGAACGAGCGAGGGTTCTTCAGAACGCCTTGCTGAACCTGCCAGGCCCAGAATTGACGGGACACCTGGAACGCTTCGTTGATCTCGACGGCTTTCGGGATCGTCACGTTGCCTTTGTCGTCTTCCGGGGTGTAGTTCAGCTCAGCCAGGGCGGAGTGACCGGTACCGGCGTTGTTCCAGCCGTTGGAGCTTTCCAGGGCGACGCCATCGAGACGTTCGACCATTTCCATCGACCAGCTCGGTTCCAGCTCATTGATCCACACACCCAGGGTGGTGCTCATGATGCCGCCGCCGATCAGCAGAACGTCGACTTTCTTTGCTTCTGCAGCATTGGCGGACGACATCCCCATCGCCAAAGCCAGCCCGAGCAAGGCTGTGTTCACTTTCTTAAACATCCGTTGCACCTATGATAAAACGCCTTCCGCCCGCCGCTGTTGTGGGTATGAGGGCCTTTTGTCGCGACACTCAGGCCAGGGTCGCGGACACCTTCACACTGCAATTTTGACGGGTGGGCACACAAGGCCGACGTACCGCATCGACCTCAGTTAATGTCCCTTCTGAACTGACTTTTTATCATTATTGGCTTCAGCTACTTGAGCGACAGGGATTCCGTCAGCCTGCCAAACGGCAAGCAAACTGAATAAGGTCAAACCAAGTTGGCGCGAAGAATATCACGTCAGGGCAAACCCGCGCGTCTGTTCCCGACTTGAGAGTCTTTTTCCGCTGTGGGCGTTATCGGCCGGTTTGGACTGAACATGATCGCCGAAACCTGCGGTGGCTGAGCTGACCCCATCGCGAGCAGGCTCACTCCTACAGGAAATGGGCTGCTCGCGATGGCGGCACTACAACCGAAACCGATCCACCGACTGCGCCAGCGCCCCCGCCAGACTCGACAGCTCATCGGTAGTATTGGCCGTCTGCCCGATCACCTTGCTGTTGCCCTCGGACATCCCGGCGATCATTTCCACCTGATGGGCGATTTCGTTGCTGGCCTGGCTTTGCTCGCCGATGGTGCGGGTGATGTCGTTGACCAGTTGCGTGGTGCTGAGGGTGGCGTCGAGGATCTCGCGGATCGCCCGTTCGACTTCAGCGGTGACCGCCATGCCCTTGTCGACCTGGGCCACGCCGGCCTCCATGCTGCTGACCGCCTCGCGTGTGCTATGCTGGATGCGTGCGACCATCGCAGCGATTTCCTGGGTTGAGGCACTGGTGCGTGCCGCCAGGCTGCGCACTTCGTCGGCAACCACGGCAAAACCCCGGCCCTGCTCGCCGGCCCGCGCCGCCTCGATGGCGGCGTTGAGCGCCAGCAGGTTGGTCTGATCGGCGATGCTCTTGATCACCTGAATGATGTTGAAGATGCCTTCGGACTCCTGATCCAGCGTACGGATGACCTGCGCCGACTGTTGCGCCGAGCGGGCGATGTCGTCCATGTCGCTGACCACCTGATGGATCACCTGCCCGCCGCTCTTGGCCAGCGACTCGGCCTGATTGGCCATGCCCAGCGCGCGCTCGGCATGACGGGTGATTTCCTCGATACTGGCGGTCATCTGGCTCGCGGCGGCGGCCATGGTGCCGGCCGCGGCGCTTTGCTGCTGACTGCTGTCAGCGACCTGATGGCAGCCGTGGCTCAGTTGCTCGCTCATGCCGCTGACGCCATGGGCGTTGCGCCGCACCACGTCGATCATGTTGCGCAGGTCGCGCTGCATGGTCGCCAGGCTGCGGATCAGCGTGCTGGCCTCGTCCTTGCCGGGCGGTTCGTTGATCGGCTCGCTGAGATTGCCGTGGGCGATGCTTTGTGCAATATGGTTGGCGGATTTCAGCGGGCCCATGATGCTGCGGGTCACCCAGCGCCCTTGCGCCACCAACAGCAACAGACTGGCGAGCAACACCACGCCGAGGGCGAGGTTGGCATTGCGAATGGCGCTGTCTGTGGCCTGGCTGGTGTCGCGGGTATTGCTTTCAATCAGTTCGCTGAGGGCGGCCATCTGCGTTTCGAGTTGACTGAACGCGACATTGAACGTGCCGAGTTCCCGCTGCGCGCTGTCCGGGTTGTCCAATGCGAGGCCGACGATGCGCTCGGCGGCCTCGATGTAGGTGTCCAGGCTGGGCTTGATCTGCTCCAGCGCGGTCTTGATGGTGGGGTTGACCGGCAACTTCAGGTTTTCTCCCAGCACGTCGCGAAAATGCGTGGCGTGTTCGTTGATCGAGTCCCGCACCTCGCCAGCCGTGCCGGTGCTTTTGCCCAGGCCCACCAGCATTGCCGAGTACACATCGGCCCGCAGCGCGTCGTGCATCATGTCGGCTTCCATGTGATTACGCAGCGCGCTCATGCTCACCGCGTTGTCGTTCACCGCTGCGGACATGCGCGTATTCCCCACATAGCTGACCAGACTCACGATCAGCGCCGTCAACAGACTGGTTGCAATCAGCAGCCGCAAACGCAATTTGATCGACACCGTGGGTTCCTCCCCTGAGGCGCGCCGAATGCGCCTTTCAGGATTTCAGTTAAGCTTATTTGTGCAGATGTGCCGCTTCAGAGCGTTTCAGCAAGTATCCGCGTGTTCAAACGGAACTCCGGCAAAGGTCGCACCTCTGAGATTATGTAGTCCTTCCTTTTTGCTTCGCGCTTGTGGAGGAACATCGTCATGCGCAAGTTAGTGCTCATTTCTTCTCTTCTGCTGTGCCTCCCTGTCGGCTCGGCTCTGGCCCGTGTCGATGCTGGCGATGTCGCCACCTCGGCGGGCGTTTCCGCATCGCTTTACTCGACCTTCAAGGATCACAAAATGGTGATCCCGGCGCGCGACGACCTGTCAGCGTTCGTCGCCAGCGGCGGGGCCATCCGTGGGGTTTATCTGGAGTCGGTGCTGCAACAGGTGCGGCACGACAACCCCGGCCTCAATGCCAGCGATGAAGACCTCGCCAACGCGATTCTGGTGCATTACGAAGGCCTCAATCAGTAGTTGCCAGGGACGCAGCGGCCGATGGACGGCAGCTAAGGGCGCATAGGCAAAACCGTCTGACGGCCTCTATGATGGAGGCCATGACGACTCTTGCGCCTGCTGCGCCTTTGCGCTCACCCTGCCCGCCCGGCGCCTGCGATTGCGGGCGCGACGCGTTGCTGGAAGTGCCTGGCATGGATCTGCGCATCCTGCGCCTGACCCGCGAGCAGGAAAAAATCCTCCTCGCCCGCCTGGAACAACTCAAAGACCTCGCGGATCTGCGGCATCTGCAACAGCGCATGCACGAGCAATTGGGCCTGCGCGTGGAAATCGCTCCGGGGTTTCATGAGGTGCGCAGCATGCTCGGCATCGAGATTCAGATCGAAGACCTGCCGGGGCTGTGCCGCAAGACACGCAAGTCGATTCCGGCGGCCATTCGCCGGGGCCTGAACAACCATCCAGAAATCGCTTTCGAACTGCTCAACGCCCACGACTTGCTGCGCGACACCTGATCATCTCTTCATGCCAACCCGCTTGCGCATCTCTGCGGTGATGCTCTGGCGGGTTTTCTTCAGGTCGGCCCACGGCTCGTCGCCGACCTCGTTCAGACGCTCATGAACATTGCTGATGTTCCACTGATTGCCGCCCTTGATCTCGGCCACCTCTTCGCGAAACAGCGGTACCGACACCGGCAGTCCCTCCCGGGTGCGCGCCGCATAGGCACAAATGGTGGTGGCGCCCAGACCGTTGCGCAGGTAATCGATAAAGATCCGCCCGACACGGTTTTTCGGCCCGGACACCGCGGAAAAGCGTTCCGGCAACAGCTTGGCCATATGGCTGACGATCGCATGGCTGAAATCCTTGACCTCGTCCCAGCCATGCTTGCGGGTCAACGGCACCACCAGGTGAATACCCTTGCCGCCACTGGTCTTGAGAAAGGCTTTGAGCCCGAGTTCATCCAGCACGGTGAGGGTCAGCGCCGTGGCTTCGACCATGCTTTTCCACGGCAGCGCGGGATCCGGATCAAGGTCGAGAACAAACCGGTTAGGCTTGTCCAGATCGACGGTGGTGGCGTTCCAGGTGTGCAATTCGACCGTGCTCATCTGCACTGCGCCGATCAAGGCTTCGGCGTTGTTGATCAGCATCACCGGTTGGCCGGTGACGTCCTTGTCCAGCGTGGTGATGCCGGGAATCGCCAGGCGCTCGGCGTTTTTCTGGAAAAACAGTTCGCCGGCGATGCCATCCGGTGCCCGCACCAGTGCGACCGGGCGATCCTTGAGCTGCGGCAGAATCCACTCGGCGACGCTGGCGTAATACTCGGCCAATTGCATCTTGGTGGTGCCGCTGACCGCATCGATCACCCGGTCGGGGTGGGTGATGCGCACTTTGCCGCTGGCGAGGCCCAGCTGGGACGGCGCCGCTTCGGCTTTCTTCGGCTCAGTGGCTTTCTTTGATTCTGCTGTTTTCTTCGACGAGGCAGCTTTTTTCGACGGGGTGGCTTTCGCTGAAGTCTTCACGGGTTTCGCGCGCTCCTCGGTAATCGACCTGGCCGGTTTGTCATTGCGCAGACCATGGAATACGGCGTGACGTACCGAGCCGTCCTTGGTCATTTCGGCGAACGCCACTTCTGCCAACAGATTCGGTTTGAGCCAGTGCACGCCTTTGGCCTCGAAGCCGCTCGGCGGATTGACCACCGCCGCCTTCTTGACCTGCAACGGCTTGAGCTGGGCCAGGATGCTTTTCAGTGTGGTTTCGTTGAAACCGGTGCCGACCTTGCCGGCATAGCGCAACTCGCCACTGTCGCGATCATGCAGGCCCAGCAATAACGCGCCGAAGGCACTGCGCGCGCCTTTCGGATCGGTAAAGCCGACGACCACAAATTCCTGCCGATGCTTGCACTTGAGCTTGATCCAGTCACTGCTGCGCCGCGACACGTAAGGCGAGCCGAGACGTTTGCCGATCAACCCTTCCATCTGCATCTGGCAGGCGCTGTTGAGCAGTGCGTCCGCCGTTTCATCGAAAGCTTCGGAGAAGCGCAGCAACGGCTGCTCATGCCCGCCGAGCACCGTGGACAACGCCGCGCGACGCTCCTCGACCGGCACTTCGCGCAGGTCGACACCGTTGAGGTACGGCATGTCGAACAGGTAGTACATGATGCTGGCGCTGCGCCCGGCTTCGAAGGCGTTTTGCAACGCCTGAAAGTCCGGTACACCCTGCTCGTTGGTGACCACCACTTCGCCGTCTAGCCATGCGGATTCGAGCCCCAGCTCAGCGAGGGCTTGCGCCTGTTGCGGCAGTTTGTGCGTCCAGTCGTGACCGTTGCGGGTGAACAGTTGCACCTGATCGTGATCGATGCGCGCCATGATCCGGTAGCCATCGAACTTGATCTCGTAGCTCCACTGCCCTTCCGGTGCGCTGTCGACCAGCGTCGCCAGTTCCGGCTTGAGCTGCGCCGGCAGTTTGGCCTTGCGCGCACCGGTGAGCGTCCCGGACGCCGCTTTGCGCGGTTTCGCCGTTGCCTTTTTCGCCGGCTTGACTTGCTCGGCGGCGAGCTTGGGTTTGCTGATCAGAGTGCGTTCGCTGAGCACGCTGTGCGGCTCCGCGCTGAGCACATCATAGTCGTCTTGCGGGCGCGCGGCGCTGTCCTGATGTTTGATCAGAAACCAGTTTTCCTTCTTGCCCGGCATGTGCGTGCGCACCAGATTCCAGATCCCGGATAGCTTCTCGCCCTGCAGCTCGAACTTGAGTTTGCCCTTGGCGTAAGCCTTGGCCGGATCCTCCTGCGGAATCCACACGCCACGATCCCAGACGATCACATCGCCGGCGCCGTAATGCCCCTCGGGAATGCTGCCCTCGAACGTCGCGTAATCCAGCGGATGGTCTTCGACGTGTACCGCCAGACGCTTGACCTTGGGGTCGAGCGACGGCCCCTTGGGCACCGCCCAGCTTTTCAGCGCACCATCGAGTTCGAGGCGAAAGTCGTAATGCAGGTGCGAAGCGTCGTGCTTCTGGATGCAAAACTGCAGCGCATGCTCAGTGGCCTTGCTGCGGCCACGGCGCCTGACCGCGGCGGGTTCCGACGTCGCGGAAAAGTCACGCATGCGGTTGTAGTCGTCAAGGTTCCTGGTCATGGCGCACCTGCCTTGTGTCAGCCAATGCGGGTCACGGTCAGCGCGACCACGGCGATCCGGTCCACGCGCTGGTAACCGGGGTTCAACAACTCTTCACCGAACACGTCGGGATCCAATTCGCGATAGGTCCAGCCGAATCGCGTCGAATCCAGGCGCGGCACCACGGTGTCGAAAAACGGATCGCGGCCATCGACCACCGCCACGCCGGTGTACAGCAGCAACGAGCCACCGGGGGCCAGCCGATTGAGCGCCTGCTCGACGATGCGCAGCGACAGCCCGGCGCCGAGCGAGCCACCGCCATGCCGATAGGCACGACCGGCCGGATCGGCCATGTACGGCGGGTTGGCGACAATCAGGTCGAAGTTGCCTTCGGTGCCCTGCAGTACATCACTGGCCTGCACCTCGACATTGGCGACCTCGGCCAATGCTGCGTTGATCGCGGTCAGGCGCAGCGCGGCGGGGTTGATGTCAACCGCGAGCACTTGCGCTTCACGCCGGGCGCGAGCAATCAGGATGGCGCCGACGCCGGCACCGCAGCCGATATCCACCGCGCGTTGAATCGGCCCGAAGCTCTGTTGCAGATGCGCGTGAATCAGTTGCGCAAAACGATAAGTGTCAGGGCCGAAAAACACCGAATCGGCGGCATCGGTGGGAAAGCCGGAATGCACGAACAACAAGTCATCCAGGCTCGACCAGCGCACCCGGCTCTTCAAGCGGCCGTCGTAGACGTCAATCACTTGGGCCTCCTGCAATTGCCGCTGTTCATCGGCGGACAACAGCCCCGGTTCAAACGGGCGCGACCAGCCGAACACGTCGCGCAGGGTATCGGCGACCTGCCCTTCGTCACGCTGATTGACCCGCTGATGGGTCAGGGGCGTCGGCGTGATGAAACGGTAGCCGTCGGCCTGCAAGCGCCGGCCGAGCTGCAGCAGCGTCAGGTCATCGGCGGACAGTTGTTCTTCCTGATTCATGAAGATTTCCTTAGCGCAGACTGGATTTGAGTTCGATGAAGCGACGTGTCGCCAGCAGCCCCGCCGGGTGAGCATGGCGGGCCGGTGTCAGCCACGGGATCAGCGTGGCCATTTGCGCGTGTCCGTCCTGACCTTGCAGCGCAAATGTCAGGCGCTGCACATCGGGATCGTGTTCGGGCACGGCGGCGTCGGGGGTGGCGATCTGACGGCTGCGTCTTGGTGCTTTGCGTTGCTCGGCCGGTGTCCAGTCACCCGCGATCCAGTCGTGCAGCAGCTGCTTTTCATACGGGCTGAACACGCCGAACATTGCCGCGCCGTCGCCGTCGATCAACTGCCAGAAACGGCTGGCTTGTGGATCTTCGTTGCGTTTGATCCAGCCCTTGTCTTGCATCGCCTGCAGGAAACCCGGTAGCTGCTCGGGAGTGGCCAGCCACTGATTGACGGTTTTGCCTTCGAAGCGGCAGTAGTCGGAGTGCATGTGCTGACCGAACGGGCGCTTGCGTTCGAGCATCGCCAGCACTTCCTGCTCCAGGTCAAAACCCTCGATGATCGCGCGACTGCCCTGCCCAAGGTCGTTGAGTCGATAGCCCAGCGAAACACGGCGCAGGAATTCGTCGCGATCGGCTTCCAGCGGCAGCAGGTCGAGCACCGACTGCACGGCTTTTTGCGCATGGCCGGTGCTGGCGTTATCGATGGTCACATGCAGGGTGAAGTAGTACGGATCGATGCCCAGCTCGCTGAGTTCATAGGCACTGATCAGCAAGTGCAGCGGCAATTGTTCGTAGCCGAGGTTGTAGCCGATCACCTCCGGCAGCAAGCTTTCGCCACAGGCACCGAGCGCCAGTTGCAGCGCGCCTTGCAGATAGCGCTCATCAGCGATGGTGCTGGCGTCCTGCAGGCCGTGTTCGGCGAGCAATTTGCGGTAGATCACCACGTGGTTTTGCGCAGGATTACCGTCGCCCAGTTCTTCCAGATAGGTACACAGCAACCCGTCGAAACGCGGGTCGCGCCACTGCGGCAACAAGCCGTACAGCCACGCGCCATCGACCAGTTTGGTCGGCGCGACGGCTTGCAGAAAGTACAACGCGTGAGCCTTGTTGCTGAAGAACTGACGCGGTCCGCCGGCCTGACGCTGTTGCAGGTAATCGGCGTACTGTCGGGCAACTTCTGTGCAGTGCCCGGCGACCCAGTTTTGCCACGCCGACGGATCCTGCGGAAGTTCTTCGGGCAACAGCGCGGCACGTTGCAACTGCTCGGCGAGAAAATCCAGCGCGAGGGTTTCAGGCGCATCCTCAAGCAACAGCGCCTCATAAATACGCCGCAGGTCACCGTCGGCAGTGATGGGCTGTTGCTGCGCACTCGGCGCATGCAGAGGGGTCAGGGCAGTCATGTCAGTGTTCTCACTCGGTTGGCCGGTCAGGGCGTTGTTTCACGCCTCTACATCAGCAGAGCAACCGCTACGGAGAAAAATTCAATCGACATGAAAATTGCCCTGACGGACGGCGCTGATTAGCGCCAGTTCTCTTTCACTTGATCACTTGATCACTTGATCACTTGATCGCTTGATCGCTTGATCGCTTGATCGCTTGATCGCTCGATCGCTGTAGGAGCTGCCGAAGGCTGCGATCTTTTGATTTTGCTTTAAACCGTCCCCTTGGCCTGTTGTTCCAGATGCACCTGCAATTGCGGGTCAATCTTCAGCGCGGCAGCCAGTTCATCCAGGTAGTTGCGTTCGGCGTCCTGTTGATCGTCGACCAGGATCACGCTGACCAAATACATTTCAGCGGCCATGGCCGGGTCATCGTTGGCAGCCGTGGCGACTTCGTTGGCATCCAGCGGTTTGGCAACTTCGCTTTCGAACCACTGCTGCAATTGCGGATCGTCGGTGTGCTTGCTGATTTCACTGTTGATCATCTGTTGTTCCCGGGCGTCGATCTCGCCATCAGCCTTGGCTGCCGCGATCAGCGCCCTCAGCACAGCATGCCCGTGTTCCTCGACTTCGGGCCCGGCCAGCAGATTCGCCGTTTGCGGGATCTGTTGTGGCGCCGCCGAAGCCTGACTGCGTTGCCAGGCCTGATACGCCTGGAACGCCATCATCCCCAGCGAGGCCAGCGCCGCGTAATTGGTGCCGCCAGAACGACTTTGTGTACCGCCGCCACCGAGTGCACCGCCAAGTGCACCGCCCAGGCCACCACCGCTACCGCCGCCGAGCAGGCCACCGAGCAAACCGCCCAAGCCGCCCAAGCCGCCCAGCCCGCCAGACTGCGCGCCACTGGCGCCGGTACTCGCGCCGCCACCCAACAGACCGCCAAGCAAGCCGCCCAACCCACCCAGCCCACCGCCGGCCGAACCAGCACCTTGTTGTCCCGCCGAGGCCTGGCCCCGCAGCAGTTGTTCGAGCAAATCACTGGTGTTCATGATCTCGTCCTCAGCCATTGGCAATAAACGCGTCAGGCAACAATAGACCGCCGGCGCTGACGCGCCAGCACCGTTTGGCTGACGCTGACAGATTTCGCCGAGGTATTTTTTGTGCGGGCAGCTAAGATTCAAAGGTGGTGAACCTTAACCCGGCCAAACCGGTCGATAGCTGCAACCCCGACCCGGTTTGCCGGCGCCCTTTGCCCAAGGGTGATACCCGGCATGCTTCATTTTTCTGGAGAACGCCCCTGTGATATCGACCGTACACATCGCCAGGCTCAAAGCATGGGGCGCCCATGGTTTTACCGCGACCGGCGTGGTCACAGCCTTTCTGGCGACCCTCGCCCTGCTGGAGAACCAGCCGACCCACTGCCTGATGTGGCTGGGCGTGGCATTGATCGTCGACGGTCTCGACGGGGCGTTGGCGCGCAAGGTCAATGTGCAGTCGGTGCTGCCGAGCTTCGACGGCTCGATCCTCGATCTGGTGATCGACTACCTGACCTACGTGTTCATTCCGGCGCTGTTCATCTATCGCTACATTCCCCTGCCCGACTACACCCTGCTGCTGAGCGTGTCGCTGATTCTGGTGTCGTCGCTGTTCTGCTTCTGCAACGTCAACATGAAGAGCAAGGACAACTATTTCGTCGGCTTCCCCGCCGCGTGGAACGTGGTCGCGCTGTGCCTGTACATCATCAATCCGGGGCCGTGGATCACCTTTCTGACCATCATCGGTCTGGCGCTGCTGACCGTCACCCGCATGAAATTCCTGCACCCGTTCCGCGTACGCCGGTTCATGCCGATCAACATCGCGGTGACGGCGATCTGGCTGTTGTGCAGCCTGTCGCTGGTGCTCAATCACCCGGTGATCAATCCGCTGGTGATGGGTTTGTGGCTGCTGGCGTCGGCGTACTTTCTGGGGATCTGCATCTGGCGTACGGCGCTGGAGTGGTTTGACGGGGCGCATTTGAAATAGCACCAGACCTGCCAAACACGAATACCTGTGGGAGCTGGCTTGCCAGCGATTTCGTACTGTCAGTCGACATCGTTTTGACAGGACGGCCGCCATCGCTGGCAAGCCAGCTCCCACAGGGATTGGCATTGTTCCGCCATTCAGCGTTTGGTAATGACCACCTCCAGATACTCGCTCGGCACCACCAGCGACTTCTCTCCCACGCGGTTCGAGCGGGTCAGCAGATCCGCCAGATCACTCTCCAGCGCTTGCCCGCTTTCCGGTGGCAATGCCGCAAAGGCCTTGTGCACCGGCCCGTACCAGTGACGGAAAATGTCGATAAAATGCGCCGCCGAGCGATAGCGAAAATTGAAGGTGCGGCGGGTGACCTGCAGCAGAAACTCGCGCTCATTGAAGTGGCTGTGCAACCACGCTTCAGTGCCCCAGTTCGACGGCGGCTGGGCCACGGCGGGGGGCGGGACGTGGCGACCGAGAATCTTGAACATCTGGCCGACGAAGCCTTCCGGCGTCCAGTTCGCCAGACCGATGCGCCCGCCCCTTCGGCAGACCCGTGCCAGTTCTGCAGCTGCAGTGGCCTGATCCGGGGCGAACATCACGCCGAAGGTCGACAGCACCACATCGTAACTCTCATCGGCAAACGGCAATGCTTCGGCATCGGCGACCTGAAAAATCACCTCCAGATGTTCGGCCCGTGCCCGATCCTGTCCCCGCTCCAGCAGCGCCGCGACATAGTCGGTCGAGGTCACCTGACAACCACGTCGCGCCGCCGCCAGTGTGGCGTTGCCATTGCCGGCGGCGACATCCAGCACCTCCTCGTCGCAGTGCAGGTCGCAGGCCTCGGCGAGGTTTTCGCCGACGATTTGCAAGGTGGTGCCGATCAGCGCGTAATCGCCGCTGGCCCACGCGACTTTCTGGCGCTCTTTCAGACCCGTCAGATCAATGGGAGTACTCATCAATCGTGCTCCGCAGCAGGTTGGAGGACTTCATTCGGCCGTGGTCGGGTCAATGACCGTCATCACCCGCGCCACGCTGTTGGCCGGGAATCCACCCAGCCTGGCGTGCTCGCGCACCTGCTCTTCGTCAGGAGCGATGTAGACGCAATAGATTTTGTCGGCGGTGACGTAACTCTGCAGCCACTGCACCTGTGGCCCGAGTTCACGCAACACCTGGCAGGAGGTTTGCGACACGGCCTGGAGTTCTTGCGGCGACAGCTTTCCGGCCCCTGGAATCTCGCGTTCAATCACGAATTTCGGCATGGCAACCTCGCGTTCTTTTTATCAGTGACAGGGCCGGCAGTGGCCCTGCTCATCCACTATCGCGCCGAGGGTCGATGGCGTCCCTGCCAATCGTCCGAAGAGCCCGCAAAACCGCGGCCTGGCCGATGAGTGGCGGTTTTTTGTAAAGGCCTCGAGACACTCCGAGATTGCCATTGCATGGGGCAATCGGCTTTTATGCCTTCCCGTCTTCCGTGAATGGATTCCATCATGTCCCTGCGTCTTGAATGGCTCGTCGATCACCCACAGCACAGCGACACTTACGCCGCGTGGATTCACCGCCAGTTCGCCTACGAATATGCCGAGCAACCCTTGGCCGAATGGCAACGCGAGTTCGCTGCCGGCCAGAACAATGGCGACTGGTCGTGCCTGATTGCGCTGGACGGCGAACGTCTGCTCGGCGGTGCGGCACTGGCCCGGGCGGACCTGGACCTGCGCCCGGATCTCGGCCCGTGGCTGGCATGCGTGTTTGTCCGCCCGCAAGCTCGCGGCCAGGGGCTGGCAGAACGGTTGATCGACGGCATCAGCCAGGCGGCGAAACAGCGTGGCTTCGCACGTTTCTATCTGCACACCCAGAGCAAGCAGGACTATTACGCCAAACGCGGCTGGACAGTGCTGGAGCGCTTTCGCGCGTGGGACAACGAGCAATGGCTCATGGTGCGCGACCTGTGAGCCATTGATATGCGGGCAGCGACTGTCGATGCATCTGAGCACTCAGTTCTGGTTGTTGCAGCCGTCGGCGAATTTGCGGTAATCCAGCACCTGGGTTTTTCCGGCCGAATCCAGGTACGTCATGCGCGCATCGACAACGCCGCAGGTCACCGCGTTGTCCTCGGTCATCGACAGCACTTTCTGGATGTCCAGGTGCGTGCCGTAGGTGTAGGTGTGCGGGCTGACATCGGCTTCGGCCCGGGCCGACAGGGTGCAGATGTTCAGGGCGGCGAACAGGCAGGCGGCGACAACGGTTTTGTGCGTCATGGTGGTTTCCTCAAGGCTTGTATGGGTTGAGCCGAGGCAAGTTGTGCAGGCCTCGATGGAGCCTATTTGAGGCGCGAGAGGTATCGCGTCTGTGTCAGCAAACGCCCGTTATCAATCGCTGTGTATCCCCACCGCCCGGAGATACACAGCGATACAAAACCCCGAAAAAAATCGCGTTTTTGCCTGTGTATGTATCCGTCAGGACGCCAGATACACTGCAATACACACCCGGGCAGGCAAGCCGGCGCAGGCTCGATAGACTGCATGGCATTGCCCTTTGATAGAGGTTCTGCACCGATGGAACATGTCGATCACATTCTCATCGTCGACGACGACCGCGAGATCCGCGAGCTGGTCGGCAATTACCTGAAGAAGAACGGACTGCGCACCACCGTGGTCGCCGATGGTCGGCAGATGCGCAGTTTTCTCGAAGCCAACACCGTCGACCTGATTGTGCTCGACATCATGATGCCCGGCGACGATGGCCTGCAGTTGTGCCGCGAATTGCGCGTGGGCAAACACAAGGCCACGCCGGTGCTGATGCTCACGGCGCGCAACGATGAGACCGACCGCATCATCGGCCTGGAAATGGGCGCCGACGATTACCTGACCAAGCCGTTCGCCGCCCGCGAACTGCTGGCGCGGATCAACGCGGTGCTGCGGCGCACACGCATGCTGCCGCCGAATCTGGTGGTCAGCGAAAGCGGTCGCCTGCTGGCCTTCGGCCGCTGGCAACTGGACACCTCGGCCCGGCATCTGCTGGACAAGGACGGCACGCTGGTCGCCCTCAGTGGCGCCGAATATCGTTTGCTGCGGGTGTTTCTCGATCATCCGCAGCGGGTGCTCAGCCGTGATCAATTGCTCAATCTGACCCAGGGCCGCGAGGCCGATTTGTTTGACCGTTCGATTGATCTGCTGGTCAGCCGTTTGCGCCAGCGCCTGCTCGATGATGCGCGTGAACCGGCCTACATCAAGACCGTGCGCAGCGAGGGTTATGTGTTTTCGCTGCCGGTGGAGATCCTCGGAGCCTCGGCATGAGTCTCAAGCTGCATTGGCCACGCACCCTGGCTTCGCGGTTGTCGCTGATCTTTCTGGTCGGACTGATCCTGGCCCAGGGCCTGTCGTTTGGCGCGCAGTATTACGAGCGTTTCCAAAGCGCCAGAAGCACCATGCTCAGCAATATGCAAAATGACGTTTCGACGTCGATTGCGATCCTCGACCGCTTGCCCGCGCAGGAACGCCTCGCCTGGCTGCCACGACTGGCTCGCACCAATTACGATTATCGGTTGGACAACGGCGACCCCGGCGCCCCGCTCGACGCCGAGGAGGTACCGGTGGCCGCGACCTCGATCAGCAGTGCAATCGGCGGCGCCCATCCGCTGTCCTTCAGCCGTTTTCCCGCGGAGAAAAAACACTTCCAGGCCCATTTGCGCCTCAGCGACGGCAGCCCGCTGACCATCGATGTGCGTCCGGCCATGCCGCCGCTGTCGCCGTGGCTGCCGGGGGTACTGCTCGGGCAACTGGCGCTGCTGATCGCCTGCACCTGGCTGGCGGTGCGCATCGCGATCCGCCCTCTCGCGCGGCTCGCCAACGCCGTGGAAAGCCTCGACCCCAACGCGCACCCGGTAATGCTCGACGAACACGGTCCGACCGAAGTGGCCTACGCCGCACGGGCCTTCAACGCGATGCAGGCGCGCATCGCCGCGTATCTGAAAGAGCGCATGCAACTGCTGGCAGCGATTTCCCATGACCTGCAAACCCCGATCACCCGCATGAAGCTGCGCGCAGAGCTTATGGACGACTCGGTCGAGAAAGACAAACTGTGGAATGACCTCGGCGAGATGGAACATCTGGTGCGCGAGGGCGTGGCGTATGCCCGCAGCATCCACGGCTCGACCGAGGAAAGCCGGCGCATCGATCTCGACTCGTTCCTTGACAGCCTGGTGTTCGACTATCAGGACATGGGCCAGGACGTGCAACTGAGCGGCAAAAGCGCGGCGGTGATCGATACCCGTCCCCAGGCCCTGCGCCGGGTGCTGGTGAACCTGACCGACAACGCACTGAAATTTGCCGGTGCCGCGCAGTTGCAGGTCGACACCGACGACAGTCTTAGCATCAAGATCCTTGATCGCGGACCGGGCATTGCCGAAGCCGAGTTGCAACAGGTCATGCAGCCGTTCTACCGGGTGGAAAACTCGCGCAACCGCAGCACCGGCGGCACCGGCCTGGGCCTGGCGATCGCCCAGCAACTGGCCATGGCCCTCGGTGGCTCGCTGACCCTGAGCAACCGCGAGGGCGGTGGGCTGTGTGCGGAGCTGAAACTGCCACTGCGCTGATCCCCACACTGGAATCTGCATGGGACACAAACGCTGCATCTTGTCCCAGCCCGACTAGACTGATTCATTACCCGGTCGAGGGGGAATGCAGGACGACGTCAGCTGTGCCCTGCCCACTTTTGTGACCACCGCCCTGCGGCCCATGCCTCGACAACGTTTTGCCACCGGACGGTGATCCTGTATCAGGAGCACTCGTGATGGACGAAACACGACTCAACGCATTCATGGGCAAACTGGTCAACGACATGGGCGGCGCCGCGATGCTGGCGAACGTCATCGTTGGCGAAGAACTCGGGCTGTACCGGGCGATGGCCAACAGTCAACCGATCACCCCGCAAGCCCTCGCCGAAAAAACCACCTGCAACCCGCGTCTGGTGCGCGAATGGCTCAGCGCCCACGTCGCATCCGGCTACATGGAACATAACGATGGCCAGTTTCGTTTGCCGGAAGAGCAGGCGCTGGCGCTGGCGGTCGAGGATTCGCCGGTGTATGTCGCCGGCGGACTCGGTGTGGTGGCCTCGTTTTTCCACGACAAGGACAAACTGGTCAAAGCCATGCGCGGCAACGGCGCCCTGCCTTGGGGCGATCACCACCCGTGCATGTTCAGCGGTACCGAACGCTTCTTTCGCCCCGGCTACAAAGGTCACTTGATCGCTGAATGGCTGCCGGCGCTGGACGGCGTGGTCGCCAAACTCGAAGCAGGCGCCAAAGTCGCCGACATCGGCTGCGGCCACGGCGCCTCGACGGTGATCATGGCCCAGGCGTTTCCCAACTCGCGCTTCGTCGGTTTCGATTATCACGCGCCGTCGATCACCGTCGCCACCCAGCGCGCCGAAGAAGGCGGCGTCAGCAGCCGGGCAAAATTCTTCCAGAACAACGCCAAAAGCTACCCCGGCGACGACTATGACCTGATCTGCTACTTCGACTGCCTGCACGACATGGGCGACCCGGTCGGCGCCGCACGGCATGCGTTCGAATCATTGAAGGACGACGGCACGGTGCTGCTGGTCGAGCCGTTTGCCAATGATGCGCTGGACGACAACATCACCCCGGTCGGTCGGCTGTTTTACGCCGCGTCGACCTTTATCTGCACACCGAATTCGCTATCGCAGGAAGTTGGCCTGGGGCTGGGTGCGCAGGCCGGTGAAATGCGCTTGCGCAAGGTGTTTACCGAAGCCGGGTTCAAGCATTTTCGCCGGGCGACGCAGACACCGTTCAATCTGATTCTGGAGGCGCGCAAGTAAACCACCGCTGTAACCTGTGGCGAGGGAGCTTGCTCCCGTCGGTTTGCGAAGCGACCCTGAAAACAGGCCTGCTGCGCAGTCCAGCGGGAGCAAGCTCCCTCCCCACAGGGTTAATGCTAACCTGCGGGCATCGTCCTCCCCGGAGTGCTGACCATGCTCGACAGCCCGATCCGCGAACACTTCGACACTCTGCACCAGGCCATGGCCGATGGCGGCTTTGTGGTGCTGACCGGCGCGGGCATCAGCACGCCGTCGGGCATCCCGGATTACCGCGACAGTGAGGGTGTACGCCGTGGCCGACAGCCGATGATGTATCAGGAATTTCTCGCCGCCCCGGAATCCCGTCGCCGCTATTGGGCACGGGCCATGCTCGGCTGGCCACGGGTGCGCCAGGCGCGACCGAATGCAGCGCATCAAGCGCTGGCCGAGTTGCAGCGCCGGGGGCTGATCAACGCCTTGATCACGCAGAACGTCGACACCCTGCACGATCAGGCCGGGAGCCAGGACGTGATCGAATTGCACGGCAGCCTGCACCGGGTGGTGTGCCTGGACTGCGGCCAGCGCAGCGCGCGTGACGACATTCAGCAGCGGATGGTCGAGCAGAATCCGTATCTGGCCGGGGTCGATGCGGTGCAGGCGCCGGACGGCGATACCCTGCTCGATGCGGCCTTCGAAGCGCGTTTTCAGACTCCACAATGCCCGTATTGCACGGGCGAACGGATGAAACCGGACGTGGTGTTCTTCGGCGAGAACGTGGCCCAGCCGACAGCAGCGCGGGCCATGGCCGCAGCGGAAAGTGCCGAGGGCTTGCTGGTGGTGGGTTCGTCGCTGATGGCGTATTCGGCGTTTCGTCTGTGCCGGGTGATTGCTGATCGGGGCAAGCCGTTGCTGGCGATCAATCTGGGCAAGACCCGCGCCGATGATCTGCTGGATCTGAAGATCGAGGCGTCATGCGAACAGCTGCTGCCGTTGCTGGTGCAACGCCTGACCACCTGAACCCAAAAATCCCCTGTAGGAGCTGCCGCAGGCTGCGATCTTTTGATCTTGCTTCTAAAAACAACGTCAAAAGATCGTCCGAACGCGGCCCGAGCCTTCGGCAGCTCCTACAGGGCCAGCATTACATTCAGTGTTCGGCTTTGAGGATGTCGAACAGTGCCTGCGCCGCTGCCGACAGCTCATTGCCCGGCTCCGTGAGCACACCAATCGCCCGCTCCACCGAGTCATTCAACGTCAGACAATGCGCGCCCAGCTCCAGCATCTGTTCGGCACACAACGCTGGCACCGCACTCACCCCCAGCCCGCTGGCGACCATGCGCCCGACGGTTGCCAGTTGATGGCTCTCGAATTCCACCGGCAGTTTCATGCCCCGGGCCTGCAAGTGTTCTTCGAGCATCACCCGCACTGTCGACGGCCGTTGCAGGGTAATGAACGGTTCCTGCAGCAAGGTCTGCCAGTCGATCTGCGTGCGCCCGGCCAGCGCTGAATCCTGCGGCACCACCGCGACGAAGCGATCAATGTACAGCGGGGTGAATGTCAGCGAGGTGTTCTGCATCGGTTCGAATGCCACACCCAATTCCACCTGGCGGTCGCGAACCATTTCCAGCACTTGCTCGTTGATCACGTCGTTTACCGTGACATTGACGTTCGGATAGCGCGCGCGAAAGGTCTTGAGGATCGGCGGCAGCAGGTTGCCGGCAAACGACGGCATCGCCGCCAGCGTCACCCGCCCGCGTTGCAGGCTGAAGCGCTGACGCATTTCGTCTTCAGCGTTGTCCCAGTCGGCGATCAGACGCCGGGCCAGCGGCAGCAACGATTCGCCCTCGGCAGTCAGCGCCACGTTGCGCGTGTTGCGGCTGAACAACCGCCCGCCCAGCCCCTCTTCCAGCGCCTTGATGGTCAGGCTCAACGCCGATTGCGACAAGTGCAGACGCTCGCAGGCCACGGCGAAACTCAGGCTCTGAGCCACGGCGAGGAAAGCGCGGATCTGTTTGATGGTCATACTGGATACCTTACCGTTTCAACGTCGTAGCCACTGTAGGAGCTGCTGAAGGCTCGGGCCGCGTTCGGACGATCTTTTGATCTTGATCTTTAAAAACAACATCAAAAGATCGCAGCCTTCGGCAGCTCCTACAGGGTGATGATGTCAACTATTGAGTTTTATCTATCAATCAACCTTAAAAATCAACTTAACAAATATATCCCCCGGCGAGACACTCCAGTCATTCGGCTAGCCAGCCGCCCGACAAACAATAAAAGAGGTGCATATGGCAGGTTTCGACAAGCGCGTGAGTTCCTACGAGGAAGCTCTGGCCGGTCTTGAAGATGGCATGACCGTGATCGCCGGCGGCTTCGGCCTGTGCGGCATCCCGGAAAACCTGATCGCCGAGATCAAGCGCAAGGGCACCCGCGACCTCACCGTGGTTTCCAACAACTGCGGCGTCGACGGTTTCGGCCTCGGTGTGCTGCTGACCGACCGCCAGATCAGCAAAGTCATCGCCTCCTACGTCGGCGAAAACAAACTGTTCGAAGAGCAACTGCTCAAGGGCGACATCGAAGTCATCCTGACCCCGCAAGGCACCCTCGCCGAGAAAATGCGCGCAGGCGGCGCCGGCATCCCGGCCTTCTTCACCGCCACCGGCGTCGGCACCCCGGTCGCCGAAGGCAAGGAAGTGCGCGAATTCAACGGGCGCAAGTACCTGATGGAAGAGTCCATCACCGGCGACTTCGCCATCGTCAAAGGCTGGAAAGCCGACCATTTCGGTAACGTCATCTACCGTCACACCGCGCAGAACTTCAACCCGCTGGCGGCCACCGCCGGCAAGATCACCGTGGTCGAAGTCGAAGAAATCGTCGAGCCCGGCGAGCTGGATCCGTCGCAGATCCACACCCCCGGCATCTACGTCGACCGGGTCATTTGCGGCACGTTCGAAAAGCGCATCGAACAGCGCACCATCCGCAAATAATTCAGGCTGACGGAGAATAAAAACATGGCACTTACCCGCGAACAAATGGCTCAGCGCGTCGCCCGTGAAATGCAGGACGGCTACTACGTGAACCTCGGCATCGGCATTCCGACCCTGGTCGCCAACTACATTCCAGAAGGCATGGAAGTCATGCTGCAATCGGAAAACGGCCTGCTCGGCATGGGCCCGTTCCCGACTGAAGAGACCATCGATGCCGACATGATCAACGCCGGCAAACAGACCGTGACTGCGCGCATCGGCGCATCGATTTTCAACTCCGCCGAATCCTTCGCGATGATCCGTGGCGGGCATGTCGACCTGACCGTGCTCGGCGCGTTCGAAGTCGACGTCGAAGGCAACATCGCCTCGTGGATGATTCCCGGCAAACTGGTCAAGGGCATGGGCGGCGCGATGGATCTGGTGGCCGGCGCCGACAACATTATCGTGATCATGACCCACGCCTCCAAGGACGGTGAGTCCAAGCTGCTGACCAAATGCAGCTTGCCGTTGACCGGCGCCGGCTGCATCAAGCGCGTGCTGACCGACCTCGCCTACCTGGAAATCGAAAATGGCGCTTTTGTCCTCAAGGAACGCGCACCTGGCGTCAGCGTCGAGGAAATCGTCGCCAAAACCGCTGGTAAACTGATCGTCCCGGATCACGTACCGGAAATGCAGTTCGCTGCCCAGTGAGGAATTCGAAAATGCAAGACGTCGTAATTGTTGCCGCCACCCGCACCGCGATCGGCAGTTTCCAGGGTTCGCTGGCCAGCGTGTCCGCCGTGGATCTGGGCGCTGCGGTGATCCGCCAGTTACTTGAGCAGACCGGTCTGGACGGTGCGCAGGTCGATGAAGTGATCATGGGCCAGGTGCTGACCGCCGGCGCCGGCCAGAACCCGGCGCGTCAGGCCGCGATCAAGGCCGGCCTGCCCCACGCCGTGCCGGCCATGACCCTGAACAAGGTCTGCGGCTCGGGCCTCAAAGCTTTGCATCTGGGCGCGCAGGCGATCCGTTGCGGCGATGCCGAGGTGATCATCGCCGGCGGCCAGGAGAACATGAGCCTGTCCAACTACGTGATGCCGGGCGCACGCACCGGTCTGCGCATGGGTCACGCGCAAATCGTCGACACCATGATCAGCGATGGTCTGTGGGATGCGTTCAACGATTACCACATGGGCATCACTGCCGAGAATCTGGTCGATAAATATGCGATCAGCCGCGAGCAGCAGGACGCCTTCGCCGCCGCCTCGCAGCGCAAAGCCGCTGCGGCCATTGAGGCCGGACGCTTTGTCGATGAGATCACCCCGATCCTGATCCCGCAACGCAAAGGCGATCCGGTCGCGTTCAAGGTCGACGAGCAACCGCGTGGCGACACCACCGCCGAATCGCTGGCGAAACTGCGTCCGGCGTTCAAGAAGGACGGCAGCGTCACCGCCGGTAATGCTTCGTCGCTGAACGACGGCGCCGCTGCAGTCATCCTTATGAGCGCCGAAAAAGCCAAGGCTCTGGGCCTGGCGAAAATCGCTGCATACGCCAACGCCGGTGTGGATCCGGCAATCATGGGCATCGGCCCGGTCTCGGCCACTCGCCGCTGCCTCGACAAGGCAGGCTGGAATATCGGCCAACTGGACCTGATCGAGGCCAACGAAGCGTTCGCCGCGCAATCGCTGGCCGTGGCCAAGGATCTGCAATGGGATCTGGACAAGGTAAACGTCAACGGCGGCGCCATCGCCCTCGGTCACCCGATCGGTGCGTCGGGCTGCCGCGTGCTGGTGACGCTGCTGCACGAAATGATCAAGCGTGATGCGAAGAAGGGTCTGGCGACCCTGTGCATCGGCGGCGGTCAGGGTGTGGCGCTGGCGCTGGAGCGCGCTTAACCCCCGAGTTCACAGCGGGTGGTGGATCCACGACATCCGCCGCTGGCTGGCAACAAAAAACCCGGTGCGATTCGCGTTGCACCGGGTGTTTTTTGCCTGAATTTCGTGTCTATCTTCAGGGCCCTATCGCTGGCAAGCCAGCTCCCACAGGGTCTGTGGCGTACAACGAATTTGAATCCACCCTCAATCACTGTGGGAGCTGGCTTGCCAGCGATGAGGCCAGTTCAGGCAACAGAAAAATCAGGGTTCACACCACCATCTGCAGAATCAACCACGCATTTGCCCCACTGATCACCGCAAACAGACCCCACGCCAGCACCCGGGTCGGCAGCCTGTTCACAAACGGCCCCATCAGTTGCTTGTCACTGGTCATGCGGATCAGCGGGTACAACGCAAACGGCAGTTGCAGGCTCAACACCACCTGACTCAACACCAGCAACTTGCCCACCGCGTTGTCGCCCATCAGCCACACGCCGATGAACGCCGGGATCAGCGCCAGCCCACGGGTGATCAACCGCCGCTGCCAGCAGGGAATACGCAGGTTCAGATAACCCTCCATGATCACCTGCCCGGCGATGGTCCCGGTGAACGTCGAGCTCTGCCCCGACGCCAGCAACGCCACGCCAAACAGCACACTGGCCAGCGCACCGCCCACCAGCGGGTCGAGCAGGTGATAGGCGTCCTGAATGTCCACCACGTCGGTATGCCCGGACTGGTGAAAGGCAGCCGCCGCCAGAATCAGAATCGCCGCATTGACCAGCAGCGCCAGCGCCAGCGAACCGATGGTGTCGATGCGCGCCAGATTCACCGCGTCCTGCTTGCTCGCCAGATCCGTGCCGATCATCCGCGTCTGCACGATCGAGGTATGCAGGTAGAGGTTGTGCGGCATCACCGTGGCGCCGAGGATACCGATTGCCAGGTACAACGGCGCGGCATCGCTGATCGCCGAGAGCGACGGTTTGAACCCGGCGAACACGTCTGGCCAGTACGGTTTGATCAGCACCAGTTCGACGAAGAAACACACGCCGATGGTCGCCACCAGCACCAGCATGATCGCTTCCAGTCGGCGAAAGCCACGGTTCTGCAGGGCCAGCACCAGCAGCGTGTCGAAGGCGGTCAGGGCAATGCCGAAGGTCAGCGAACAGCCAAGCAATAAATGGAAGGCCAGGGCACAGCCGAGCACTTCGGCCAGATCGGTGGCGATGATCGAGATTTCCGCCAGCACCCATTGCAGGCGCGCGGTCGGGGTGCTGTACCGCTCGCGGGACAATTGCGCCAGATCGCGACCGGTAGCGATGCCCAGCCGCGAGCACAGGCATTGCACGACCATCCCCGCCAGACTTGCGAGCAACACCACAAACAGCAGGCTGTAACCAAAACGCGAACCGGCCTCGATCGCGGTCGCCCAGTTGCCCGGATCCATGTAGCCGATAGACACCAGCAAGCCAGGCCCGGCAAAACGCAGCACGCGTTTGAAGAACGAAGCGTTCGGATCCACCGCGACACTGCCAGCCACTTCCGGCGGGCAGAACGGCGCGGTGGCGATTTTGGGTAGGCTGAATTTCACGCACACATCCAGAAACAAGTCGGAAAGACGCAGCTTAGACGTTTCAGTTGAACCCTTGAAGAGCAAAAGATCGTCCGAACGCGGCCCGAGCCTTCGGCAGCTCCTACACTGGAATGCGTTCCCCTGTAGGAGCTGCCGAAGGCTGCGATCTTTTGACTTTAATGGCTCATGCCCAGTAACTGCTGACGCAACTCGGGGTTACGGGTGCGCGGATCCAGCCAGATATCGAAAAACGCCCGGGCAAACTGCGGATCATCGATTTCATGCTGCAACTGCTGACCGATAAAAAACCGCGCACCCTGCCCCGGCAGATACACGCCCGTAATCCGCGTGCCGGCCTGCACATCGACGAACGATTGCTGCATTTGCTCTTGCCACCTGGACAGTTGTGCGGGACTGACGCTCGAGCCTGCCAGCCGTTTGATTTCATCGACACTGGCCTGCACCAGATCGTCACGGGAGATCTTGCGCCGATAGATCAGCTCCAGAGCGAAGGGCTGCTCGGTGGACAACGGGCGCGCCGCGCTCCACATCCGCGCGTTGTACACATCGAATCCGAACACACTGAAATCGCCGCTGCCGATGATTTGCGCCCCGGGCACCGCGTCCTGCCAGTTGGCCCAGGTCGGCGTCAGCAGCAACGCCCACAGACCAATGCCACAACAACCACGCAACACCCTAGGTGCTCTGTTCATCGTGGCATCGACTCCGGTAAATCCTGATAGTCAGAGCATAGTCGGCGATCCACACCAGCACTTTGTATACAGTTTTTGTAGAACAATGCAGCAATCGGTGAGCGGCAATGCTAACGTGGCCTCTCTCATCCGACGGAGCCTCCCGCGTGCTGATCCTCAAACTGCTACTGATCCCCGGTTTTCTGCTGCTGATTTCCCTCGCTGGCAAGCGCTGGGGGCCGAGCGTGGCCGGTTGGCTGTCGGGGTTGCCGGTGGTGGTCGGGCCGATTCTGTTTTTCCTCGCCATTGAACAGGGACCGCAATTTGCAGCGCAATCGGCGGTCGCGGCGCTCTCGGCGATGTTTGCCATGATTGCGTTCTGCGTCACCTACGCGCAGGTCGCGCAGCGAGCGAACTGGCCGTGGGCGCTGACGGTTTCGCTGTCGGTGTGGGCGGCGCTGGCGCTGGTGCTGTCGCTGATTCCGGCGTCGCTGCCGTTCTCGATCGCTGCGGCAGCCACTGCCCTGCTCGCCGCGCCGTACCTGTTCCCCGACGTGCAGCCGGTACTGAATGGCCCTGCGCCGAAATCCGACAAACTGATCTGGCGAATGATTGCCGGGGCGGCGTTGACGCTGTTGGTGACCCTGCTCGCCAGTACCGTGGGCGAGCGCTGGAGCGGCTTGCTCGCGGTGTTCCCGGTACTGGGCAGTGTGATGGCAGTGTTCTCCCAACAGACGCGCGGCCCGGCGTTTACCACGGCATTGCTGCGGGCGACGGCGACCGGCATGTACTCGTTTTCGGCGTTTTGCCTGGTGTCGGCGCTGACCCTGCCAACCCTGGGCCTGAGCGGATTCATCGCCGGTGTTGCGGTGTCGGTGGCGATGCTCGGCGTTACCCGCAAACTGCTGGCCCGCCCAGCACCAGCCAAAAGCCCACAACCCCAAGGCTGACGTAATTCACTGTGGCGAGGGAGCTTGCTCCCGCGGGCGTGCGCAACGCCCCTATGATTTTTACGACTGCTGCGCAGCCGAGCGGGACGGTGCGGCGATCCGACAAGCTCCCTCGCCACAAATGTTCGACAAACCGCGCTGGAATGCCAGGCACGCTCCGTGGGATCATCGCCGCCCTGGCGCGACCAACCCCCTCCGGAGATTTACATGTCATTGCTCAGCAAGAAAGCCGTCGTCCTGTTGCTGGCGGCGGTCGCCGGTCTCGGCGCCATCAATGCCCAGGCCGCCAAGGCCAAGGAAAAAGCGGCGACCAACAGCGTGTCGATGCTCGACGGCAAGTTCACCTTCGTCCTGCCCAAAGGTTTTACCGCCGACCCGCTGCCGGCCGGGCCGACCGGTGCCAAGGGCACGATGTACACCAATCAGGCGACCAAAACCGTGGTCATCGCCGCGGAAAACCAGATCGCCGGGGGCACCAGCGTCAAGGACAACGACAACGAATTTCTCGATGGCAGCCTGGCGAGTTTCATCGATGACCAGCGCAAGGCCCTGCCGGACTTCAACAAGCTCAGCGAAAAAAGCCTGACCCAGAAAAGCAGCGGCCTCGGCGTGCGTCAGGTCGACAGCACCGCCACTCAGGGCGGCGGCCAGACTCTGAACACCACCCTGCTCGCCGCGTCCGGCAAACGCATGGCGCTGGTCCAGGTGATTTCCCGGGCCAGCGACAAGAGCGGTCACGATGCGCTGGTGAAAACCATCCTCAAGGACAAGTGATCCTTACGGATTGAGTTGCTGCAGCCAGGCATTCAAGTCGCGCAGCTCGGCCGTGCTGATGCTGTGGCCGACGCCGGGATAGGCGTGAAACTCGGGCTTATAGGCGAGTTTCTGCAGCAGCGCATCGGCCTCGGTGCCGTCGTGGTACGGCACTCGATCATCGGCGGTGCCATGGCCGATGAAGATGTGCAGCGGCAACGGTTGCTGCTGCGCCTTGAGTTCGCCTTTCAACACCGGCAACAGCCGTCCACTCAACGCCGCAATGCCGCCGACCGCCACCGGCGGACGCAAGCCCACTTCGTAGGTCATCATCGCGCCCTGACTGAAACCGATCAGGTACACCTTGTCCGGGCTGGCGTGATATTTCTGCGCCGCCTGCGCGACAAACGCCCGCAACTTCTGGCCGCTGGCCTGCAGATCATCGGTCTCACCGTTGTAGGCACCTTCGCCTTTCTTGCGAAACCACTGGAAACGTCCTTCGCCCAGCGCCAGCGGTGCCTGCACTGACAGGTAGTTGTACTGCGCCGGCAACTGAAACTTCATACCGATCAGATCGGCTTCGTTACTGCCGTAACCGTGCAGGAAAATCACCAGCGGCCGGGTGTTCGCGTCCGGGTGAACCTGCTCGATGTATTTCAGTGGCAGGTCGCTTTGCAGCGTGGTCTGCGCGTGAACGGCGCTGGACGCCAGGAGGGTCAACAGGGCAAACGCCTTCAACATAAAGCCTTCCTTCGCGGAGTGTCGGGTTCGGAGACAGCCTAACATTGTCTGAAAGGTGTGGTGTCGCGGATGCCGCCATCGCTGGCAAGCCAGCTCCCACGGGTTTTGTGAGCACCACCGATCACTGTGGGAGCTGGCTTGCCAGCGATGAAGCCAGCAAAAACACCGAAGATCTGTCAGTCGTTGATCAGCTTGCCCACCCGAATCGGCTCACGCCCTGCCACCTTGGCCTGCCAGATCCCCGGTTGGGTGTAACGCCCACGATCAATCGCAAACAGCACGCCGCTGGTGCCGGCGCGGACGGTGGTGAGGCGGTCATTCAACGGGTCCACCACCTCGAACAGCGCATCGCCCTTCTCCACCCATTCCCCGGCATTGCGCAGGAAACTGACCACGCCATGGTGCGGCGCGAACAGATATTCGGTGCCTTCGAACGGCATGCCTTCGCAGCATTCCTGCGGTGCCGCCGGCCATTCGCCGCTGATGAAACCCTGCTCGGCGAGAAAGCCGAGAATCGCTTCACAATTGGCCTGCGCCTGATCAACCCGGGTGTCGCCCATGCTGCCCAGTTCCAGGGTGGTGGCAAGATTCGCCGGAGGAATCGCCGCGTTCGGGAACGCCCGCGCCAGACGCAGCCACGGCGACGAGCACGACTCGTCGAACGAACTGCCACCGGAGTCTTCACACAGCAAGGCGACGCCAGCCTTCAGTCGCGCCGCCAGCGATTGCCAGCGCGGCCAGTGTTGCGGCAGTGCGTAAATGTGAATCGCCGCGTCAAAATCGCAATGCAGATCAAGGGTGATGTCGGCGTCGCAGGCATGGCGCAGCAGCAAGCGGTGCAGCGCTTCCAGTTGCGAGGCCGGGGCCGGCAGTTCGTCGAGCACCTGACCCATGGTCTGGCGGATCAGCGCGATATTGGCTTCGGCATCACTGCCCAGCCGCTCGCCGATTCGCGCCGCCACTGGCGCGCTGAGTTCAACGAACGAGCGGTTGAAATTCTTCCCGCTGCCCAGCTCGAAGCGCCCCATGTGGCTGCCTTGCAGATGCTGGTCGAGGCCGATCGGATTGGCCACCGGCACCAGCTCGATCACCCCTTGCAGGCGACCCTGGTGTTCCAGTTCGCTGAGGCGCTGCTTGAGTTCCCACGCGGTGCGCATGCCCGGCAGTTCGTCGGCGTGCAGACTGGCCTGGATATACACCTTGCGGCTGCCGGCGCCGTAACGGAAGACGCTGAGGGAACGTTCGCTGCCCAGATGGCTCCAGGGCAGGACATGGTCGATGCGTTGCATGGGAAAACTCCTGAATGGCTGGATCACGCAGATCCCCTGTAGGAGTGAGCCTGCTCGCGATAGCGGTGTGTCAGGCACTAAAGTGGCTGAATGTTAAACCGCTATCGCGAGCAGGCTCACTCCTACAGGGTTCTCCTATGAATCAGAGCACAAAAAAAGTGGCCACCGCATTCACGGGGCCACTTTTTTCTATAGCGTATTAATGGCCGTACACGTCAAAGTCGAAGTACTTGTCCTGGACTTTCTTGTACTCGCCATTGGCGCGGATTTCGGTGATGGCCTTGTTGAATTTCTCCGCCAGTTCGGTATCGCCCTTGCGCACGGCGATGCCGGCGCCACCGCCGAAGTACTTGGCGTCTTCATAGGTCGGGCCGACGAATTCGAAGCCTTTACCGGCATCGGTCTTCAGGAAACCGTCGCTGAGGTTGACCGAGTCGGCCAGCATCGCGTCGAGACGACCGGACTTCATATCCAGGTTGGCTTCCTGTTGCGAGCCATAGCGCACCACTTCAAACCCGGCGTCTTTGGCCATGTCGGTGGCATAACGGTCGTGGGTACTGGCGCGCAGCACGCCGACCTTCTTGCCCTTGAGCTGGGTCAGCGGATCAGTGATGCCCGAGCCTTCCTTCATCACGAAACGCGCCGGGGTGTGGTAGTACTTGATGGTGAAATCGACGTTTTTCTTGCGGTCGTCGGTGATGGTCATCGAGGACAGGATCGCGTCGATCTTCTTCACTTTGAGTGCCGGGATCAGGCCATCGAATTCCTGCTCGACCCATACGCATTTGACGTCCATCTGTTTGCACAGGGCATCGCCGATATCGACGTCGAACCCGGTGAGTTTGCCGTCAGCGGTTTTCATCGAGAATGGCGGGTAAGCGGCTTCAATCCCCAGACGAATCGGTTTGGCGTCTTCGGCTACAGCGGTCAGGGACAACATCGACAGTGCCAGGGCACCGAACATCACTAGCTTCTTCATTTATTACTCCTGTGTGCGGAGGCTTTTATTGGCAGCTTTCGATTGGGCGTTCGGTCATGGCCAATTAGCGGCAAAAACCGACGTGGCCGGCAGTCTATGGCGGCGCGCACAGGGTAAATTGTGTTTAGGCGACAAATACTTACAGAAAATCGGCGCACGCGTTGACCGGGATCAACGCTGCGCCGACATGGTGCAAAGGCTGTAGGACAAATCTTTGAAAACGACAAAAATTGCCTTTGTAGGAGCTGCCGCAGGCTGCGATCTTTTGCTCTTTAAAAGTCAAAAGATCGCAGCCTGCGGCAGCTCCTACAAAAGCATTCAGCATTCACATCCAATAGGCGCCTTGGCGGTTTGAGTAGCACTCAAGCTGAACCCTTCATCCAGCCACCCAGTCACACCGCCAATCATCTCCTTGACCGGGTAACCCAACGCCGCCAGTTTCACCGCAGCCTTGTTGGCGCCGTTGCAGTGCGGGCCGGCGCAATAGACCACGAACAACGTGTTCGTCGAATACTCCGCCAGGCCTTCGGCGGTCAGCGAGCGGGTCGGAATGTTGATCGCGCCCGGCACGTGACCGCGCTCGAACGCCAAACGACTGCGCACATCGACCAGAACAAAATCGACTTCACCGGCCTCCTGGCTGCTGTACACGTCAGAACAATCGGTTTCAAACGTCAGACGGTTGCTGAAATGCATCAGGGCAATCGCCGACGGTGCGGCAGGAATATCGCGAACCAGGCTGGTCATGTTGTGTGGCTCCTTCATCTGTTGGTGTGTGAGCAGACTTTATCGGGCCGGCACTTGGCGCTACAGTGGCGCGCAAGACACTCACCGGGAATTTTCCGCCAAATGCCTGACTCACCTGGATTGGTTGCGATTCTGGCCTACGACGGCCTCTGTACCTTCGAGTTCGGCATCGCCGTGGAGATTTTCGGCCTGCCCCGGCCGGAGTTCGATTTCCCGTGGTACGAGCACCGTATCGTCGCCGTCGATCAAGGGCCGATGCGCGCCATGGGCGGGATTCACGTATTGGCCGACGGCGGCCTGGAGCTGCTGGCGCAGGCGCGCACCATCATCATTCCCGGTTGGCGCGACCGCGCGGCCCCGGTGCCGCCGGCATTGATCGACGCCTTGCGACAGGCCCACGCCCGGGGTGCGCGGTTGCTGTCGATTTGCTCCGGGGTGTTTGTGCTGGCCGCCAGTGGCTTGCTCGACGGTCACGGTGCGACCACGCACTGGCGCTACACCGAGGAACTGGCGCGGCGCTTCCCGGCGATTGCGGTGGATCCGGATGTGCTTTACGTCGACTCCGGCCAGTTGATCACCTCGGCGGGCAGCGCCGCCGGGATCGATGCCTGCCTCTATCTGCTGGCGCGGGACTTTGGCACCCAGGTCGCCAATTCAGTGGCCCGGCGCCTGGTGATGTCGCCGCAACGCACCGGCGGTCAGGCGCAGTTCATCCCCATGCCAGTCAGCGCGACACCCCGCAACGACTTGTCGCGGGTGATGCAGTGGGCCCGCGAACGCCTGCACCAACCACTGGAAGTGCGCGATCTGGCCAGCGAAGCGGCCATGAGCGAGCGGACCTTTCTGCGCCGTTTCACCGAGGCCAGCGGGCAATCGCCCAAGGCGTGGCTGCAACACGAGCGACTGGCCCGGGCGCGGGAGTTACTGGAGAGCAGCGTGCACAACACCGAGCAGATCGCCCAGCGCTGCGGTTATCGCTCGGTGGAGAGTTTTCGTGTGGCGTTTCGCAGCGTGGTCGGGGTGCCGCCGTCGGTGTATCGGGAGCGGTTTGGGCGTGGGCTCAAAGCGATTTCCTGAGATGAATTTCCGGACGCCATCGCTGGCAAACCAGCTCCCACAGGCTTTGCGTCGTACACACCACCTTGTTTCAACTCAGAAACCTGTGGGAGCTGGGCTTGCCCGCGATGAGGCCTGCACCGACAACCTACAAATCAAGGCTTGCGCAACAAATAGGTATCCATGATCCACCCATGCTCGGCCCGCGCCGCTTTGCGCGTGCGCTCGATCTGCTCCGCCACATCCTCAAGCTTGCCACTGATCAGAATCTCATCCGGCGTGCCGAGGTAAGCGCCCCAGTAAATCTCGGTCTGCTGATCCGCCACATGGTGGTAGGAATCTTCAGCGTCGAGCATCACCACCAGGCTGTCCGTGTCACTCACCTGCCCCGCCGCCAGACGCCGGCCCGTGGTAATTTCGATTGACCGGCCAATGCTGTTCAGCGGCACCTTATGCTGCGCCGCCAACGCCTGAACGCTGGTAATTCCGGGGATCACTTCAAACTCGAAAGCACAGCGGCCTGACGCCAGAATCGCCTGCAGGATACGAATCGTGCTGTCGTACAGCGCCGGGTCGCCCCACACGAGGAAACCGCCGCATTCGTTGTCAGCCAATTCTTCATTGATCAGCCGCTCGAAGGTTTCTTGCTTGGCGCGGTTCAGGTCATCGACCGCGCGGGTGTAGTCAACGTCGCCGCGCTCGCGCTCCGGGCTGTGGGCTTCGGCGAAGCGATACCCAGGATCGGTGATGTAGCGCGCGCAGATTTCCCGTCGCAGATCAATCAATTTGTCCTTGCTCTGGCCTTTATCCATCAGAAAGAACACGTCGACCTGATTCAGCGCCTTTACCGCCTGCATCGTGATGTAGTCGGGATTTCCGGCGCCGATGCCGATGACCAGCAGTTGTTTCATCACAGCGCTCCCGCAAGATCGATACCCGACAAGCGTAGCCGCCAGATGCCGTTGAACCGCAGTTCAACGACTGACAACGGTTCAACATCAATCGCGTTGAACGCTGCGCCCTGCACCACCTGCAGCAATGCTGCGCGCACCACAAACGGATGGGTGATGGCGACGATATGCCCCGGCGCACCTTGCAGGCTGGCCAGCCACGCCGCCACACGCTCGCCCAATTGCCTTACCGACTCGCCACCATGGGGTGCAGCCTGCGGATCACTGATCCACGCCTGCAAAGCCTCGGCCTCGCGCCGTTGCAGATCCTTGATCGCTTGCCCGTGCCAGCGCCCCCAATCGCAATCGCGCAGCGCTTCGTCCACTTGCGGCGCCGCACCGAACCATTCGGCAGTCTGGCGGGTGCGCAATTCCGGCCCGCACAACACACGGTTGGCGCTGGCGAATTGTGTGGCCAACGCACCGGGCGCCAATGGCAGATGTTCAACAGGCTCGTTCGTAGGAAAACGCGACAATTTCTGTGCGACGGTTCGAGCGTGGCAAATCAAAGTCAAACGGGTGGATTGCACGGTATTGCACTCGATGGACATCCGGTAAATCGGCGGCAAACGGCCGGTCTTGCGGCAATTGTGCCGTAAACCGGGCGTTGCAGGGGATCCCGGGAATTTCTGGCCTGACATGTTGAAGGCGAAAAAACGGCAATGTCTGACACGCCGATGGGCAATGGACTACAAGGATCGGCGACAACTGTGTAGGCCTTGTTGCACATGGCTCTGAGGTTATTTAAACGCTGAATCGCTACCGCTAAAAATTCACTAGACATGTAACCTGAGTTACATAAATACTGTTTTAACGGATTATGAAACGAATTCAACACCCTTCCCCTTCATCCAGCAGGAGCCCGGATGCCGCCTCTCAGAGACTTGATCACCGATCCCGGCCTGGAGCTGACGCCGTCTGAGCGCAAAGTGATTCGCGCCCTGCTCGACCAGTATCCACGCAATGGCCTGGGTCCGATGGCGCGTCTGGCCGAGCACGCCGGCGTCAGTGATCCGACCATCGTACGGCTGGTGAAGAAGCTCGGATTCGGCGGTTATGCCGAGTTTCAGGACGCCCTGCTCAGCGACATGGATCACCGCCTGCGTTCGCCGCGCACCCTGTTGCAGCCCCGTTCGCACCTGAACAAGGATGATGCCTGGGGCCATTATCTGGCCGACAGCCAACGGCTGATGGTGGAAACCCAGGCCCTGACACAACCTGAAGACGTGCGCATTCTGCTCGACTGGCTGCTCGACACCCGGCACCAGATCTACTGCTTCGGCGGGCGCTTCAGCAGCCTGATGGCCAACTACCTGCTCAATCACTTGCGCCTGCTGCGACCCGGCTGCTTTGCCCTGGAAGACAACGCGCAACTGCCCGACCGCCTGTTCGATCTGCAACGCCAGGACGTAGTGCTGCTGTTTGACTATCGGCGCTACCAGTCCCAGGCCCTGCGGGTTGCCTCGGCGGCGAAGAACAACAACGCGCGGGTGGTGTTGTTCACCGACATCTATGCCTCGCCGCTGCGCGAATTGGCTGACCTGATCATCAGTGCTCCGGTGGAATCGGCCTCGCCGTTCGACACCATGGTGCCGGCGCTGGCCCAGGTCGAGGCGCTGATTGCCTGCTTGACCCTGCGCAGCCCCGATCTGGCCGATCGCCTGGAAGGCATCGACGCCCTGCGCAACGACTTCAACACCCATCTGCTGGAGGATAAATAAGGATGTTCAGTCTTCCCCACCGCTCGCCGCGGGATTTGCCGTTCGTCATCGACCACACCGCGTTGCTGCTGGTGGACATGCAGCGTGCCTGGCTCGAACCGCAGTTCGACCCGCACCTGAACGGCCCGGATGCCGAGTATTTCCTGACCCGCGCGCACATGCAGGTGGTGCCCAACCAGCGCCGTTTGCTCAGTGCCTTTCGCGAAGCGCGGCAGAACGTGTTGCACACGATTATCGAAAGCCTGACCGCCGACGGTCGCGACCGCTCGCTGGATCACAAACTGTCGGACATGCACCTGCCCAAGGGCAGCACCCAGGCGCGGATCATTGATGACCTGACCCCGGTGGAAAACGAGATCGTCCTGCCGAAAACCTCGTCTGGGGTGTTCAACTCGACCAACATCGATTACGTGCTGCGCAACCTCGAAACCCGCCACCTGATCATCGCCGGCATCGTCACCGATCAGTGCGTCGACATGGCCGTGCGGGATGCCGCCGACCGCGGCTATCTGGTAACACTGGTCGAAGACGCCTGCGCCACCTACACCCCGGCGCGGCATGACGCCTGCCTGAACGCGATCAAGGGCTACTGCTGGATCACCGACACGCAAACCGTGCTCGGCCGCTTGCAGGAGATGCGTCCATGAGCGAGCGCCTGACGCCGTTGCCGATGACCACCATCGTCACCACCGACCTGATCGGCATCACCCGTGGCCGCTCGTTTCCCACCGATCAGCTGGAGCATTATCAAGCCGCCGGGTGCGGCTGGGTCCCGGCCAACAGCGCACTGACGCCTCAGGACATTATCGCCTCGACCAACCCGTGGGGCGCATACGGCGATTTGCGGTTGATTCCGGATTTGAGCAGCCGCGTGACGGTCGGTAATGGCCCGGACGCCGCGGCACCGGCGCTGGACTTCATCCATGGCGACATCCGCGAGACCGATGGCCAGCCGTGGAGCACCTGCCCGCGCACGCTGCTGCGCGATGAAATCGAGCGCTATCGCGACGACCTCGGCTTGCAGGTCAACGCGGCGTTCGAGCACGAATTCAACCTGCATGCCGGCTTCGCCGAACACCTGGCGTTTTCCCTTGAAGCCCAGCGTCAGGGTGCAGAGTTCGGCGGCTGGCTGCTCAGCGCCCTGCGCGCCGGCGGTGTCGAGCCGGAAATGTTCCTGCCCGAATACGGCAAGCACCAATACGAAATCACCTGCCGGCCGACCCTCGGCGTGGCGGCGGCGGATCGTGCGGTCAACGTGCGCGAGATCACCCGCGAAATCGCCCGGCAAATGGGCGTCGACGTCAGCTTCGCGCCAAAAACCAAGGCCGACGCGGCGTGCAACGGTGTGCACCTGCACGTCAGCCTGCTCGACCTGCAAGGTCTGCCGCTGCTTTACGACGCCGGCACCAGCAACGGTCTGTCGACCCTCGGCCAGCATTGGGCCGCAGGGATCCTGCATTACCTGCCGGCGCTGTGTGCGTTCACCGCGCCGACGCCGGTGTCGTACGAACGCCTGCAGCCGCACCACTGGAGCGCGTCGTACGCGTGTCTGGGGCAGCAGAACCGGGAAGCGGCGCTGCGCATCTGCCCGACCGTGAGCCTGGGCGGCAAATCGGTGGCGACGCAGTACAACCTGGAATTCCGCGCCATGGACGCCACCGCCTCGCCGCACCTGGCGATGGCCGCGCTGCTGATCGCCGGACGGCTGGGCATCGAACAGCGTCTGGCGCTGAACGCGATCACCGATGAAATTCCCGATTCACTCAACGACGAGCAACGCAAGGCTCGGGGCATCGTTGCCCTGCCCGCCTCGCTGGCCCAGGCGCTGGATTGCCTGCGTGACAGTGCAGCCTTCAATCAATGGCTGCCCAAGCCGTTGCTCGACACTTACCACGCCCTTAAAACCGAGGAACTGGCGCTGACGGAACAGCTCTCGCCCGCTGACCTGTGTGAGCACTATGCACGCCTGTACTGAATCCGCCGAGCTGGGGTTGTACACCCGCCCGGTCTACAACCTGAGCCGCGAAGATTCATCGCATCCGGTGATCCTGGTGTGCGAGCACGCCAGCCGCTACATCCCCGAGGCCCTGAACAATCTGGGCCTGGACGATGCAGCCGCGCGCGAACACATCGCCTGGGACATCGGCGCACTGCAACTGGCTGAAAAGCTCTCGGAGACACTCGGCGCGACACTGTTGAGCGCCAACTATTCACGGCTGCTGATCGACCTCAATCGGCCCCGGCATGCCCCCGACAGCATTCCGGCGCAGAGCGAGATTTATCAGGTGCCGGGTAACCGCGAGCTGGACGAAGCCACTCGCGAATACCGGCGCCAGACCCTGTTCAAACCGTTTCACGCCCGGCTGCAGACCCTGATCGACCAGCGCGTTGCGCAAGGCCAGGCAGTACGGGTAGTCGGGATTCACAGTTTTACCCCGGTGTATTACGGCCAGCCGCGCCCGCTGGAAGTCGGCGTGCTGTTCGGTCAGGCCGGCGCCTATGCGCAACGGCTGATCGACGGCCTCGGCCAGTACCCGCTGAAAGTCGCGGGCAACCAGCCCTACCGGGTTGATCCGCTTGGCGACATGACCGTGCCGGTGCACGGAGATGCCCGAGGACTGGAATCGGTGTTGATCGAGGTGCGCAACGATCTGCTGCGCACCCCGGAGGCGGTTTCGCTGTGGGCCGAGCGCCTGGCGCCACTGCTGTAACCAATCCGCTAGAGACTGCTGACGCTGTAAACGATGGACCGATATAACAACTAAAAACGCTGGATAGGCTGACAAGGAGTTGCGCTTCATGGAAATAGAAGAGTTCGGCTACAAACAGGAGTTGAAACGTAGCCTGACACTGACCGACCTGGTGGTGTACGGGATGATCTTCATGATCCCCATCGCCCCGTTTGGCGTGTATGGCTACGTGAATGCCGAGGCACCCGGGATGGTGCCGCTGGCCTACATCATCGGCATGGTGGCGATGCTGTTCACCGCGCTGAGCTATGGCAGCATGGCCAAGGCGTTTCCGATCGCAGGCTCGGTGTATTCCTACGCGCAACGCGGCCTCAATCAACACGTCGGTTTCATCGCCGGCTGGCTGATGCTGCTCGACTACCTGCTGATTCCACCGCTGCTGTACGTCTACGCGGCGATGGCGCTGAACCATCTGTACCCGGACATTCCGAAGGTCGGCTTCATTCTGGCGTTTCTGGTCAGCGCGACGTTCGTCAACCTGCGCGGGATCACCTTCACCGCGCGGATGAACATCATCTTCCTGCTGGCACAGCTGGTGGTACTGGGAATCTTCCTGTTCTACGCCTGGAACGCCCTGCACAACGGCGGCGGCAACGGCGAGCTGACCCTGGCGCCGCTGTATCACCCGGAAACGTTCAACTTCGCCCTGCTGATGCAAGCCGTGTCGATTGCCGTGCTGTCGTTCCTTGGCTTCGACGCGATCTCGACCCTCGCCGAAGAAATCAAGGGCGATCCGGGCAAAAGCGTCGGCCGCGCAGCGCTGATCACTCTGGTGGTGATGGGCGTGATTTTCGTCGTGCAGACCTGGATCGCCACCGATCTGGCCGCCGGCATGGGCTTCAAGTCCGCCGACACCGCGTTCTATGAAATCGCCGAAATCGCGGCCGGCAGCTGGCTGGCAACCCTGACCGGTGTGGCCACGGCGCTGGCCTGGGGCGTTGCGGTGGCGATCACCTCGCAAGCCGCGGTGTCGCGTCTGCTGTTCGGCATGGCCCGCGATGGCAAGTTGCCGAAAGTGCTGGCCAAGGTGCACCCGAAGCACAACACCCCGTACCTGAGCATTTATCTGGTGGCGGTGCTGTCGCTGGTGATCTGCTACCTGTTCATCAATTCGGTCGACACCCTGACCTCGCTGGTCAACTTCGGAGCCCTCAGCGGTTTCATGCTGCTGCACCTGACAGTGATCAACTACTACTGGCGTCGGCAGAAGTCCGGTCAGGTCGTGCGCCATCTGATCTGCCCGGTGATCGGCTTCATCATCGTCGCCGCCATCATGTACAACATGGGCGTCGATGCGCAGAAACTCGGCCTGATCTGGATCGCTTTGGGCCTGGTGTATCTGTTCTTCCTGAACAAGCTCGGCGCCAGCACCGCGCTGCCTGACCCGAGCAATGGCTGACAAGAAAAAGAGCGGCGTCTGACAACAAATCAGGCGACCGCCGCTTTAAAGCGTGGCAACCGACAGTGATAGTCAGGTTCGGTGGGGATCACCGGACCCTTTGATACAGGAGTGCATCCATGCTGGTCTTACGCCCAGTCGAGACAACCGACCTGCCGCAATTGCAACAGCTGGCCCGCGACAGCCTGGTCGGCGTCACGTCGCTGCCGGATGACAGCGAGCGCCTGCGGGATAAAATCGCCGGCTCCTGCGCCTCGTTCGACAGCGACATTCAGGCGCAAGGCCCGGAGAACTACTTCTTCGTGCTGGAAGACCTCGACACTCAGCGGCTGGTCGGCTGCTCGGAGATCCTCGCTACTGCCGGTTTCAACGAACCGTTCTACAGCCTGCGCAACCGCCACTTCACCAGTGCCTCGCGGGAGTTGAACATTGAACACGGGGTGCCGGCGCTGTCGTTGTGTCACGACCTCAACGACCACACCCTGCTGCGCGGTTTTCACATCGACAACGCGTTGGTGCGCAGCGCATTTTCCGAATTGCTGTCACGGGCGCGGCTGCTGTTCATCGCCGCTCATGCACAACGTTTCGCCGAGGCGGTGATCACCGAGATCGTCGGCTACAGCGATGAGAACGGTCACTCGCCGTTTTGGGATGCACTGGGCAAGCACTTCTTCGACCTGCCCTACGTCGAGGCCGAGCGCCTGTGCGGCCTGCAAAGCCGCACGTTTCTCGCCGAACTGATGCCGCAATACCCGATTTACGTACCGATGCTGCCTCCGGCAGCACAGGAATGCATCGGCCGGATTCACCCGGACGGCCAGGAAGCGTTTGACATCCTCGAACGCGAAGGCTTTGAAACCAACAGCTACATCGACCTGTTCGACGCCGGTCCGACCCTGTATGCGCGCACCGCGAACATCCGTTCGATCGCCCGCAGCCAGACCGTCACCGTCCGCCAGCAAGCGCAGATCGGCGCCCGTGGCCATTACCTGCTGAGCAACGACGCCCTGCATGGATTCCGGGCCATCGTCGCCGAACTGAACTACCAGCCCGATCAACCGCTGTCGCTGACGCCGGCACTGTGCGCGGCGCTGAAAGTTACCGATGGCAGCACGGTCAGGCTGACAGCCCTGTGAACCGCGCCCGGTTGCATACCCAACGACAGTGCCCGAACAGGCGCGTACAAGGAGTTACCGCATGATCGTCCGTCCGGTCAAAGTCAGCGACCTGCCAGCGCTGATGACCCTGGTGCAACAGGCCGGTCCGGGGTTTACGACCCTGCCGGCCAATGAGGATCGCCTCGCCCACCGGGTGCGCTGGGCTCAGCGCGCGTTCGCCGAACAGGTTGAACGGGCCGACGCCGATTATCTGTTCGTGCTCGAAGACGACGACCTGCGGGTGGTCGGTGTCAGCGCCCTGACCGGCGCAGTAGGCCTGCGCGAGCCGTGGTACAACTATCGGGTCGGTCTAACTGTGAGTTCGGCACCGGATCTCAACATTTCGCGGCAGATCCCCACACTGTTTCTCAACAATGAGCTGACCGGCCAGTCGGAGCTGTGTTCGCTGTTCCTGCATCCGCAACACCGCCAAGGCAGCAATGGTCGGCTCCTGTCGTTGGGGCGCCTGCTGTTCGTGGCCGAATTCCCGCAGTTGTTTGGCGAAAAGATGATTGCCGAACTGCGTGGCAGCGCCGATGAACTCGGCTGCTCGCCGTTCTGGGACAGCCTGGGCCGACACTTTTTCAAGATGGACTTCAGCCATGCGGACCACTTGTCGGGGCTGGGCAACAAGTCGTTCATCGCTGAGTTGATGCCGCGCCAGCCGTTGTACACCTGCATGCTCACCGAGCAGGCACAAGCCGTCATCGGCCAGCCGCACCCCAACACCGAACCGGCGCTGAAGATCCTGCGTGCAGAAGGCTTCACGCATAAGGGCTACATCGACATCTTCGACGGTGGCCCGGTGATCGAGGCGCCGATCGGCAGCATTCGTACCGTGCGCGACAGCCTGGCGCTGACCCTGAGCCTCGGCACCCCGGACGAACAGGCCCCGTTATGGCTGATCCATAACCGGCGCCTGGAGAACTGCCGCATCACCGTGGCCCCCGGTCGTCTGGTCGGCAATAGCCTGGTGGTCGATCGCCTCACCGCCAAGCGCTTGCAGTTGCAACCGGGCAATTCGGTACGCGCGGTGCTGCTGCCCAGGCAACAGCAACAGGCGGTAGCCGCCTGATCCGCGGTTTTGCCAGTGAAAATCCGCTGACTGCCGATGAAACCTTTCAGCCGCTGGATCCTTTATCAACGCCTCACTCGCAAATTCGTCATGAACCTTGACCCATTCGCGTGATAGCCTTTTCATTCTTCGGCGTTGACACCTTTGCTCAAGCCGTTCCATTCCTTTGTATTGGTGGAACTCGTATGACCAGGCTTTCCCATCAAGATTTGCGCCGTAACTTCCGTCAATTGCTGGCTTCCGACACCTGCTACCACACCGCCTCGGTGTTCGACCCGATGTCCGCGCGCATTGCCGCCGACCTGGGTTTTGAAGTGGGGATCCTCGGCGGCTCCGTGGCCTCATTGCAGGTGCTCGGCGCCCCCGACTTTGCCCTGATCACCCTCAGCGAGTTCGCCGAACAGGCCACCCGCATCGGCCGCGTCGCCCAACTGCCAGTGATCGCCGACGCCGACCACGGCTACGGCAACGCCCTCAACGTGATGCGCACCATCGTTGAACTGGAACGCGCCGGCGTCGCCGCCCTGACCATCGAAGACACCCTGCTGCCGGCGCAATTCGGCCGCAAATCCACAGACCTGATTTCGGTCGCTGAAGGCGTCGGCAAGATCCGCGCGGCGCTGGAAGCCCGGGTCGATTCGGAAATGGCAATCATCGCCCGCACCAACGCCGGGATCCTGCCGAATCAGGAAATCATCAGCCGCACCAAGCAATACCAGGCCGCTGGTGCCGATGGCATCTGCATGGTCGGGGTGCAGGACTTCGATCAGCTCGAGCAAATCGCCGAACACCTGACGGTGCCGCTGATGCTGGTCACCTATGGCAACCCGGCCCTGCGCGACGACAAGCGCCTGGCCGAACTCGGCGTACGCGTGACCATCGACGGCCACGGTGCGTACTTCGCCGCGATCAAGGCGACTTACGACAGCCTGCGCGAACAACGCCAGATCTTCACCCAGGCCTCGGACCTGAGCGCCACCGAACTGACGCACACCTATACCCAGCCTGAGGATTACATCCTCTGGGCCAAGGAATACATGAGCGTCAAGGAATAAGCTGCGGTCAGGACTGGCCTCTTCGCGAGCAAGCTCGCTCCCACAGTGGATCTTCAGTGAACACAGCATTGGTGTTCGGCACAGATCCCATGTAGGAGTGAGCCTGCTCGCGATGACGTCGGCACATTCAACACCCATTTAGCCTGCCCCCCGCCTTCGCGAGCAAGCTCGCTCCCACAGTGGATCTTCAGTGAACACAGCATTGGTGTTCGGCACAGATCCCATGTAGGAGTGAGCCTGCTCGCGATGACGTCGGCACATTCAACACCCATTTAGCCTGACCCCCCGCCTTCGCGAGCAAGCTCGCTCCCACAGTGGAACTTCAGTGAACACAGCATTGGTGTTCGGCACAGATCCCATGTAGGAGTGAGCCTGCTCGCGATGACGTCGGCACATTCAACACCCATTTAGCCTGCCCCCCCGCCTTCGCGAGCAAGCTCGCTCCCACAGTGGATCTTCAGTGAACACAGCATTGGTGTTCGGCACAGATCCATTGTGGGAGCGAGCTTGCTCGCGAAGGCGTCAGTTGCAGCACCGCCCCACCGCGGGAGTCAGCGCTTGGCCAGCTCCATGATCATCCGCGACAACAGATAAATCCGTGGCGTCACGCTCGCCACTTCGGCGTATTCCTCCGGCGTATGAATATTACCGCCGACTATCCCGAAGCCGTCCAGCGTCGGCGTGCCCACGCCGGCTGACAGGCTGGCATCCGCCGCACCACCGCTGCCCTCTTCGGTCAGCTTGCGGCCGATCTCGCCGTAAATCCCTTGCGCCATGGCCATCAAGCGATCCGACTCCGCCGTCTGCGGCATCGGCGGCAACCCGCGTTTGAGGCTGGTGGTGACTTCTGTTTCGGCGATCAGCTTGTCCTGCGACACTCGCGCCAGGTCTTTCTCGATCCGGTCGAACTCTTCCGGCACCGCTGCACGCACGTCAGCCTTGGCGGTGGCGTGATCCGGAATCACGTTGGTGCGATCACCGGCCTGGAGCACGGTGAAGTTGATCGTGGTTTTCTTCGCTTCGTCGCCGAGTTTGCCCAGTTGCAGAATCTGGTGCGCCGCTTCCATCGCCGCGTTCCGCCCCAGTTCCGGCGCGACCCCGGCATGCGCCGCCTTGCCCTTGACCTCGACCAGCGCCGTCGCGCTGCCCTTGCGCCACACCACCAAGCCATCGGCCGGACGCCCCGGTTCGAGGTTGAGGGTCACGTCGTGGGCCTTGGCGGTTTTCTTGATCAGGTCGGTGGCGACGTCCGAGCCGGTTTCTTCGCTGGCGTCGAGCAGGAAGGTGATTTGTGCGTAGTCCTTGAAGTCGAGGTTCTTCAGAATCTTCAGCGCGTAGATCCCGGCGACGATGCCGCCCTTGTCGTCCATCACCCCCGGCCCGTAGGCGCGACCGTCCTTGATGCGGAACGGGCGCTCGGCGGCGGAGCCCTCTTTGAACACCGTGTCCATGTGCGCCATCAAGAGGATTTTCGCCTTGCCGGTGCCTTTGAAGGTCGCCAACACGTGGTTGGATTTTTCCGGGGTGTTGGGCACCCGTTCGATGGTCGCGCCGAGCTTTTTCAGCTCCTCGATGGCGATCTCGCTGACTTGTTTCAGGCCCGGTTCATAACCGGAACCGGAGTCGATGTTGACCAGCCGTTCCAGCAGTTTCAGGGCTTCGGGTTGATACTGTTCGGCGTCGGCCAGCACTTGCTTGTGCGGTTCGGCGAAGGCGCCGGCGGAACTTAGGGCGAGGGACAGGCCGAGACTGGCGGCCAGCAGCGAGCGGGAAAATGAGAACGTCATGAATCGATCCTTGTTTCGCGTCGGGGGGGATTGAACCGTACCTGACATCGACGCAAGGCTCTATACCGGATGCGACATCTCTGCGGCCGACAACGAACACCTGTAGGAGGAAATTGTGCTGGGCAGTCAGACCGAATCGAGCAGTTCCTGCTTCGGCAGATCATCACTGTTGCAGATCACCCGATTGCGCCCGCTCGCCTTGGCCTCATACAGCGCCTGATCCGCATCATTGAGCCAACGGGTCGCATCGCCGTGCGCCGGTTCGTAAGCCGCCAGACCAATGCTCAGACTGACCTTGAGCGCCGGGTTCTGCTCGTAACCCAGGGTGGCGAAACGCTCGCGCAAGGCCTCCATCGCCTGCGCGGCATTGAACAGCGGCAGGTCGGGCAGGATCACGCAAAACTCGTCGCCGCCATAGCGCCCGGCGACGTCCGCAGCGCGCAGGTTCTGCTTGAGCATTTTGCTCAACTGGCGCAGCACGATGTCACCCGCCACATGCCCGTAGGTATCGTTGATCGCCTTGAAGTGGTCGATGTCGATCAACGCGATCGCTGCGCCCTGCTTCTGCCGGCGGCAACGTTGAAAGGCGATTTCTAGTTGATCCTTCCACGCGCCGTGGTTGAGCAGCCCGGTAAGGCTATCGGTGCGGCTCAGCGCCAGCAGTTCACGCTTGTGCAGACCCAGCGTGTAGGCCTGGCGAAAGCAGATCCAGCCCAGCGCCAGCGGGTACAGCATCAGCAACGGCAGACACGCATACAGCTGCAGAGGCGAAGTTTGCGGGATGAACGCCGGGGCGAAAACCACCAGGCCGACGCCGATACCGAGGATCTGCGCCGCCAGGCCTGCGGCGAGAAAACGCAAACCGCCGATGGCGACATTATTCATCGCCATCATCGAAACGGTGGTGGCACTGGGCAGTGGATTGAAGTGCATGGCGGCGACCCAGAAGCCGCCCATAAAGGCGTCAACCAACAGATTGCGGTGTTCCGCATGGTAAGGAACGCTGGCACGACGAGCCCATTGAAACGCCAGGTGCGGCCAGAGCAGGCCGTTGAACAGCATCAGCGCCCAGACCCACAGCGGCGGATCGAGCGGGTACATCGCCGCGCTCACGCACAACAGCCCCAGCACCAGTCCTAGGGTTCGCGATGTATAAAGCCTCCTGGCCAGTGAAAGTCCCTTTCCCCCCTTTTTTCGCATAAGGGCCTCGACCACTCGACGGAACCTGCGCACACCCTCAGACGGATGTGCTGGAAGTCTAACAGGCAGCCGTTAAATAACCATCACCGGCCAGCCCCGCGCCTTCACTCACTTAACTGTGGGAGCGAGCTTGCTCGCGAAGGCGGCAGTTCAGTAGACATCCCCGTATCTGACACTCCGCATCCATCAAAACACCACCCGGAGCAAACCCGCTCCCACCCGGCAAATATTTAGCTATACCTGAAAGGATGAAAACGGAAAAACAACTATAAGAAGGAGGCCCATGCACACCTACCGAGTGTTGATCATCGGCAGCGGATTTGGCGGCCAATGTGCGGCGGTCAACTTGCTCAAGGCCGGGATCGACGATTTTCGCTTGCTGGAAAGAAGGGACTTTTTCGGCGGCACCTGGTGCCAGAACACCTACCCCGGTGCGGCGGTGGATGTGCCGTCGCCGCTCTACTCGTTGTCGTTTGCGCCATTTCCCTGGACACAGATGTTCGCCGCCCAGGCCGAACTGCATCGCTACACCGAATACGTCATCGAGCGCTTCAGCCTGCGCGAGCGGGTGGCGCTGCAAACCAACGTCGAACGCATCGAATGGGACGACACCGAAAAGCGCTGGGCGGTGCACACCAGCAAAGGGATTTTCTACGCGCAGTTCGTGATCAACGCCTCCGGACCGTTGAGCCAACCGGTGATCCCGCCCTTCCCCGGCCTGGATCGCTTTGAAGGCAAGACTTTTCATACCAACAATTGGGATCACAGCTACGACTATCGCGGTAAACGCGTGGCCATCGTCGGCAGCGGCGCCAGTGCCGCCCAAGTGATTCCGGCGATTGCCGCCGAGGTCGAGCAATTGCACGTGTTCCAGCGCACGCCACATTGGGTGCTGCCGCGTGCCGATCGCACGTTCGGGCCTTTCCAGCGCTGGCTGCTGGGTGTCAAACCGGCGTACAAGCTGCTGCGCTGGCTGCTCTACTGGCAATTCGAAACCCGGGTGATCGCCTTCAAATATTCGAAACCGGCAATTCACCTGGTTCAGCGTCAGGCCCTGCGTTTTCTCAAGCAACAAGTGCCGGACCCGGTTCTGCGCGCAAAACTCACCCCGGACTTCACCATCGGCTGCAAGCGCATCCTGCTGTCCAGCACCTATTACCCGGCGCTGACCCGGCCCAATGTCACGCTGCACAGCCGCGAACAAGGCATCGCCGAAATCGATAAAAACGGGATCACCACCACGGACGGCCAGCAAATCGACGTCGATTTGATTGTCTGGTCTACCGGCTATGACGCCACCGACGGCGTGGTCTCCTACCCAGTGACCGGCAAGCACGGCGTGCAACTCAAGGACGTCTGGGCGCAGTACCCGCGCGCTTATCTGGGCACCAGCCTGCCGGACTTTCCCAACCTGTTTATCGTCACCGGCCCGAACACCGGCATCGGCCATACCTCGGCGCTGTTCATCATCGAAGCGCAGATGAACTACATCCTCGACTGCATCCACACCCTGCAGTCAAAAGGCCTGCGCAGCATCGAAGTGCGCCCCGAAGCGGAACGTACCTACACTGCAATGATCCACCGTGAGATGGAACGCACGGTGTGGAAGTCCGGCGGCTGTCACAGTTGGTATCAGAGCAAGAGCGGTCATGTGATCGCGATATTTCCGGGCTTCAGTTTCAGCTACTACCGGTTGACCCGGGCGCTGAAACCGGCTGACCACATTCTGTCCTGAATACGTAAAAGGAAGACGTCGATGCTTGTGCTGTTTGTCGCTCTCGCGGTTTTTGTGGCCTGGAGCTGGTTGAGTTACCCGGCGGTCGGGCATTGGTTGTATGACCTGAGCACGGCGCTTGAGGCCAAGTTGTACAAGTTGCACAAAATCGAGGTGCCGATTGCCGAAATGACCGTCTCGACCTGGCAAGGAGGCCCTTATGAGGCGGCCAGCGCGATTCTGATGCTGCACGGCTTCAGCGCCGAAAAAAACCTGTGGCTGCGCTTCGCCAGGCACTTTGTCCGCCAGTACCGGGTGATCATTCCGGACATCGCCGGTCATGGGGAAACAGGGTTCAAGGCCGGGGGCGGCTACGACATTGCGCTGCAGGCCAAGCGCATGATCCAGCTGCTGGACGTGTGCGGCGTGGAGAAAGTCCACGTGATCGGCAACTCCATGGGTGGCTACATCGCGGCATGGCTGGCCGCGACTTATCCGGAGCGGATTGCCTCGGTGGCGCTGATCGACCCGGCCGGCGTCACTGCACCGCAGGCCAGCGACATGGAGCGCCACCTCGCCCGTGGGCATAACCCGTTCCTGATCAATTCCCGGGAAGAATTCCGCCAGTTCTATGCGATGACCATGGCCTCGCCACCGTGGGTGCCCGGACTGGTGCTGGACGCCATCGCCCAGCGATACGAACGCCAGCGCGATGAACTGGAAGAGATCTTCCGTGACTTCCGCGCCAGCCCGCCGATGGAGCCGAAACTGGCCGATATCAAATGCCCCGCGCTGCTGCTGTGGGGGCGCAAGGACCGCTTGATCGACGTCAGCAGCGTGCCGGTGTGGAGCAAGGGCATCGCCAATTTGCGGGTCGAAGTGTGGGATGGCGTCGGGCACATGCCAATGGTCGAACAACCGGGGAATACCGCGCGGTTGTATCGGGAGTTTCTGGGCAATCAGCGATGAAACCCACAGCAGTCATTGTGGCGAGGGAGCTTGCTCCCGCTGGGGCGCGAAGCGGCCCTGATCCTGCGAATGCGACTAGCCTGTCTCGACACGGCATCGATCTCAGGTCTGCTGCGCAGCCCAGCGGGAGCAAGCTCCCTCGCCACAAAAAGCTCTCTTGGCGGTATAGGTTCGGAAGGTCGAAATGAACATTCTCTACGACGAACGCCTCGACGGTCCGCTACCGGAAGTGAACAAGGCCGAGTTGCTGAAAACCCTGCAGCGCGCCCTCCCGGATCTCGACCTGCTCTGGCGCGAAGACGAACTCAAGCCGTACGAATGCGACGGTCTGTCGGCCTATCGCACCACGCCGATGCTGGTGGCCCTGCCCCGGCGACTCGATCAGGTGCAAACCCTGCTCAAACTCTGCCACCAACACAACGTGCCGGTGGTGGCCCGGGGTGCCGGCACCGGGTTGTCGGGGGGTGCGCTGCCGCTGGAAAAAGGCCTGCTGCTGGTGATGGCGCGCTTCAACAACATCCTGCACATCGACCCGGCAGCCCGTACCGCGCGGGTTCAGCCCGGGGTGCGCAATCTGGCGATTTCCCAGGCGGCCGCGCCGTTCGGCCTGTATTACGCGCCGGATCCGTCGTCGCAGATTGCCTGCTCGATCGGCGGCAACGTCGCGGAAAACGCCGGTGGCGTGCATTGCCTCAAGTACGGCCTGACCGTGCATAACCTGCTGAAAATCGAAGTGCTGACCATCGAAGGCGAGCGCCTGACACTGGGCAGCGACGCCCTCGACGCGCCGGGTTTCGATCTGCTGGCGTTGTTCACCGGCTCCGAAGGTTTGCTGGGGATCATCACCGAAGTCACGGTCAAACTGTTGCCAAAACCGCAAGTCGCCAAGGTCTTGCTGGCCAGTTTCGACTCGGTGGAAAAGGCTGGCCGCGCCGTGGCCGACATCATTGCCGCGGGGATCATTCCCGGCGGCCTGGAGATGATGGACAACCTCGCCATCCGCGCCGCCGAAGACTTCATCCACGCCGGTTACCCGGTCGATGCCGAGGCAATCCTGTTGTGCGAACTCGATGGGGTCGAAGCCGATGTCCACGAGGATTGCCTGCGGGTCCGCGAGGTCATGACCCGGGCCGGTGCCAGCGAAGTGCGTCAGGCCCGCGATGAGGCCGAGCGCGTGCGCTTCTGGGCCGGGCGCAAAAACGCCTTTCCGGCGATCGGCCGCTTGTCGCCGGACTACTACTGCATGGACGGCACCATCCCGCGCCGCGAATTGCCCGGCGTGTTGCAAGGCATCGCCCGCCTCGGCGCCGAATACGGCTTGCGCGTGGCCAACGTGTTTCACGCGGGCGACGGCAATATGCACCCGTTGATCCTGTTCGACGCCAACCAACCGGGCGAACTGCAGCGCGCCGAAGCGTTGGGCGGGAAGATTCTGGAATTGTGCGTGCAGGTTGGCGGCAGCATCACTGGTGAACACGGCGTTGGCCGCGAGAAAATCAATCAGATGTGCGCGCAGTTCACCAGCGCTGAGCTGACCCTGTTCCACGCAATAAAAGCCGCATTCGACCCGCAAGGCCTGCTCAACCCCGGCAAGAACATCCCGACCCTGCACCGCTGCGCCGAATTCGGCGCGATGCACATTCATGCCGGGCAACTGCCATTCCCCGAACTGGAGCGTTTCTGATGGCTGACGTCGACGCCAGCGGCGCGCTGCTCGAGCAGGTCAACCAGGCCCGAGCCAACGCCACACCGCTGAAAATCCAGGGCGGTAACAGCAAGGCGTTTCTCGGCCGCGAGGTGGCCGGTGAAGTGCTCGACGTCCGCGCGCATCGCGGGATCGTGCGCTATGAACCGACCGAGCTGGTGGTCAGCGTGCGCGCCGGCACGCCGTTGCGCGAGCTGCTCGCGGCGCTCGACGCGGCCGGGCAGATGCTGCCCTGCGAGCCGCCAGCCTTCGGCGACAGCGCCACGGTGGGCGGGATGATCGCCAGCGGACTGTCCGGGCCACGGCGGCCATGGTCAGGTTCGGTGCGCGATTTTGTCCTCGGCACCCGGGTCATCACCGGCCTCGGCGAGCACTTGCGCTTCGGTGGCGAAGTGATGAAAAACGTCGCCGGCTACGACCTGTCGCGCCTGTTGACCGGCAGTTTCGGTTGCCTCGGCGTGCTGACCGAAGTTTCGCTGAAAGTCCTGCCGAAACCGCGTCAATGCCTGAGCATCCGCCTCGATATCGATTGCGCGCGGGCGCTGACCAGACTGGCCGAATGGGGCCAGCAACCGTTGCCGATCAGCGGCGCCTGTCATGACGGGCAAAGCCTGTATCTGCGCCTTGAGGGCGGCGAAGGCTCGGTCACTGCCGCGCATCAACGGCTCGGCGGCGAGCCGCTGGATTCGACGTTCTGGCGCGACCTGAACGAGCAACGCCTGAGCTTTTTCGACGAAGGCCTGCCGCTGTGGCGCCTGTCGCTGCCGAACAATCTCGGACCGCAGGACTTGCCCGGCCAGCAGTTGATCGACTGGGCCGGTGCGCAACGCTGGCTGAAGTCCGATCACGAGCACATCCAGATTCTTGCTCAGGAACTCGGCGGGCACGCCACCTGCTTTACCCATGGCGCCAGCGACACGCCGTTCCAGCCGCTAGCCCCGACGCTCATGCGTTATCACCGGCAACTCAAGGCGCAACTCGACCCGCAAGGGCTGTTCAACCCCGGCCGGATGTACGCGGAGTTCTAGCCATGCAAACCACCCTCAGCGAAGAGTCCCGACAACTGCCGCGTGCCGCCGAGGCGGAAAAAATCCTCCGCACCTGCGTGCATTGCGGGTTCTGCAACGCCACCTGCCCAACGTATCAATTGCTCGGCGATGAACTCGACGGGCCGCGCGGACGCATCTATCTGATCAAGCAAGTGCTCGAAGGCGCACCCGCTACCGAGCAGACACAACTGCATCTGGATCGCTGCCTGTCCTGCCGCAACTGCGAAACCACCTGCCCGTCTGGGGTCGATTATCACAACCTGCTGGATATCGGCCGGGCGGTGGTCGATCAGGCGGTGCCACGCCCCGCTGCCCAGCGTTTGTTGCGCGAGGGCTTGCGCGCACTGGCGCCGAATCCCGGAGTGTTCAAGGGTCTGCTGCGGGTCGGCACGACATTCCGCCCGTTGCTGCCGCGCCTGTTCGAAAGCAAGTTGCCGCAGCGCTCGCCAGCGTCTGTCACACGCCCAGCACCGCGCCATGCACGGCGGGTGTTGCTGCTCGAAGGCTGCGTGCAACCGGGCCTGTCGCCGAACACCAACGATGCGACGGCGCGGGTGCTTGATCGGTTGGGAATCAGCGTCACCCCGGTGGCCGAGGCCGGTTGCTGTGGCGCGCTGGACTATCACCTCGACGCCCAGGCCAAGGGCCTCGACCGCGCGCGGCAGAACATCGACGCGTGGTGGCCGCACCTGGAAAACGGCGCGGAAGCCATCGTGCAGACAGCCAGCGGTTGCGGCGCGTTCATCAAGGATTACGGGCATCTGCTGGCACAGGATCCGCGCTACGCCGACAAGGCGCGGCAGATCAGCGAACGGACGCTGGATCTGGTGCAAATACTCGCGCAGGAACCCTTGGAGAAAGTATGCGCCGCCAGTCAACGGCGGATCGCCGTACATTGCCCCTGCACCTTGCAACACGCGCTGAAACTCGGCGGCGCGGTGGAAGCGCTGTTGGTCCGGCTGGGTTTCAACCTCACGGCGGTGCCGGACGGGCATTTGTGCTGTGGTTCGGCCGGCACCTATTCGCTGACCCAACCGACCCTCGCCCGGCAACTGCGCGACAACCGCCTCAACGCCTTGGAAAGCGATCGCCCGGACTTGATCGTCACCTCCAACATCGGCTGCCAGAATCATCTGGCCGGCGCCGGACGCACGCAGGTTGTGCACTGGATCGAACTGGTGGATCAGTCGTTGGCAGAATGAAGTTCGTAGGATTCTTCGTTTGCCGCCGTCGGCGAAGGCTGCGATCTTTTCCTCCATCCAAACCGTGACCGTGGCAGGAATTTTTTTCATGACCGTGCAGCCTTTCGTCAGCCCCGACCTGATCCGCCAACGCTTCTCCAAAGCGATGTCCGACATGTACCGCGAAGAAGTGCCGTTGTACGGCGCGCTGATGGAACTGGTGGAACAGACCAACCGCGAAGTGCTGGCGGCTCAGCCGGACATCGCACGGCAGCTCGACAGCACCGGTGAAATCGAACGGCTGGACATGGAGCGCCACGGCGCTATCCGCGTCGGTACAGCCAAGGAGCTGGCGACCCTCGCCCGTTTGTTCGCGGTGATGGGCATGCAACCGGTGGGTTATTACGACCTGACCCCGGCGGGTGTGCCGGTGCACTCCACGGCGTTTCGCGCGGTGCATGAAGCGGCGCTGCAGGTCAGTCCGTTTCGAGTGTTCACTTCGTTGCTGCGTCTGGAACTGATCGAAGATCCCGAGCTGCGCACGTTTGCCGAATCGGTGCTGAATCAGCGTTCGATCTTTACCCCTGCGGCATTGCGCCTGATCGAGCGGGCTGAGTCAGAGGGTGGGCTGAATGAGCCTGAAGCGGAGGAATTTGTCCTGCAGGCCCTGGAGACCTTTCGCTGGCATCACAGTGCAACCGTCACCGCCGCGCAGTACCAGACCCTCAGCGCTCAGCACCGTCTGATCGCCGATGTGGTGGCGTTCAAAGGCCCGCACATCAATCACCTGACCCCGCGCACGCTGGACATCGACACCGTTCAGGCGCAAATGCCGGTGCACGGCATCACCCCGAAAGCGGTGATCGAAGGTCCGCCGCGTCGGCAATGTCCGATCCTGCTGCGCCAGACCAGTTTCAAGGCGCTCGACGAGCCGATTACCTTCACTGACCAGATTGGCACTCAAGGCAGCCACAGCGCGCGCTTCGGCGAGATCGAGCAGCGTGGTGCAGCGCTGACGCCCAAGGGTCGGGCGCTGTATGACCGCCTGCTGAATGCCGCCCGCGATGAACTGGGCGATTTCCCTAACGAAGGCAACGCCGCACGCTACAACGCGCTGATGGCTCAGCACTTTGGCGAATTTCCTGACAGCGTCGAGGGCATGCGCGCACAGGAGCTGGCGTACTTTCGGTATTTCCCTACGGAAAAGGGCCTGGCAGAGGGCAGCCTCACGTCGACGTCGCTGGAGGATTTGCTCCGCGAGGGCCATGTGAAAGCTGAACCGTTGGTGTACGAAGATTTCCTGCCGGTAAGTGCGGCGGGGATTTTTCAGTCGAACCTTGGGGATGCCGCGCAGACGCACTATGGCGAACACTCGAACCGCCAGGCGTTTGAACAGGCGCTGGGGCGTGCGACCATTAATGAATTGGGGTTGTATGCCGAGACGCAGCGGCGTTCAATTGAGGAGTGTGCCCAGGTTTTGGACCTGAAACTGTTCTGACTGTGGCGAGGGAGCTTGCTCCCGCTGGGCTGCGAAGCGGCCCTCGTTTTGGGAGCGCTGCGCACTCCAGCGGGAGCAAGCTCCCTCGCCACAGAATCAAATGTTGCCTCTAGCGCAATCGTGACAACAACGCGAACGCCGTCTCCTCCGACGACGCCGGATTCTGCCCCGTCAGCAACAATCCATCTTCACGGGTGTAGCTCGACCAATCTGCGCCCTTGGAGAAAATCCCGCCCTTGGCCTTGAGTTCATCCTCCACCAGAAACGGCACCACGTTGGTCAGCCCTACTGCCTCCTCTTCACTATTGGTAAAGCCTGTCACCTGCTTCCCCTTGACCAACGGCTGACCGTCAGCGCCTTTGGCATGGCGCAGCACGCCGGGCGCATGGCACACCGCTGCGACTGGCTTGCCACCGTTGTAAAACGCTTCGATCAAGGCGATGGAATGGCGGTCTTCAGCCAGGTCCCACAGCGGGCCGTGGCCGCCGGGATAAAATACGGCATCGAAATCCGCAGCCTTCACCGTCTCCAGTTTGACCGTGGAGGACAGTGCCGACTGGGCGGCGGAGTCCTTGCGGAAGCGATCGGTGGCGGCAGTCTGTGCGTCCGGCTCGTCACTCTTCGGATCCAGCGGTGGCTGACCGCCCTTGGGCGAGGCCAGCGTCAGTTGCGCGCCTGCGTCCTTGAACACGTAATACGGCGCGGCGAATTCTTCCAGCCAGAAGCCGGTTTTCTTGCCGGTGTCACCCAATTGATCGTGGGACGTTAAAACCATCAGGATTTTCATGTCGTTCTCACTCGATGGGGGGAATGTGCAGACGCCGTCGGCGCGCTCGTGAGTGATTGACCGTCGTGCAGGACGAATCGTTTCAAGCGCTCGACGCTGGCCCTTGGCCTTACTGCGCAACTTCTTGCGCACTTGTTCGGTGAAAAAAGCGACTCATCGCGCTACAGGCCTTGACTGGCGTGGCTTACAGCCAAGTGCGCAACTTCTTGCGCAGTACTGCGCAAGAAGTTGCGCACTTTCCCTCTCGATTCAGCAAAAAAAATCGGCCAAACCGCAGACTAGAGCCACTTCACCCCCGGCTGTCGGGACCTTCGACAAACCTGGCACGCTCCTTGATAACAGTCAGGCACCCACCGGGCGATTTCGCCCCGGGCACCCTAAATTTATCCGCAAGGAGAGCACCCCATGGCAACACCAGCGTACATGTCGGTTACCGGCGAAAAACAAGGCCTGATCACTGCCGGCGCCTTCACCGCCGACTCCGTTGGCAACACCTACCAGGAAGGCCACGAAGACCAGGTCATGGTTCAGGCTTTCAGCCACGACGTGATCATCCCGCGTGATCCACAATCCGGTCAGCCAACCGGTCAGCGCGTTCACAAGCCAGTGATCATCACCAAGGTCTACGACAAGGCTTCGCCTCTGCTGCAAGCCGCTCTGACCTCCGGCGAGCGCATGAGCGAAATCGTTATCCAGTGGTACCGTACTTCTGCTCAAGGTACTCAAGAGCACTACTACACCACCAAACTGGAAGACGCGATCATCGTCGCCATCAACAACAAAATGCACAACTGCCAGGATCCAGGCAACTCGCACTTCACCCACCTGGAAGAAGTGCAGTTCACCTACCGCAAAATCACCTGGACCCACGAAGTATCCGGTACTTCGGGTTCCGATGACTGGCGTGCTCCAGTCGTTTAATTACGGCTGATCGTTACAAGCATCGACCAGCCCTGCTGGTCGATGTTGTTTACGCCCCTCCAGAATTTCGCGTACGTTGAGCCGCTTTTTGCGGCCGTCGACGAGCGCCGCTGTACAGCACGAGGAACAAGGGATGTTCGCGCCGGCCAATGAAACCCACTTTGCCCTGACCATCGAAGGGCTCTCCGCCGATTTTCAGGTATTCACCCTGACCGGCCGGGAAGCCATCAGCCAGCCTTTTGTCTTTGAGGTGGAGCTGGTCAGTGAGCAGCCGTCGCTGGACCTCGAAACCCTGCTGCACAAACCGGCCTTCCTGCAGCTGTCGCCCGATGGCAGCGGCATCCACGGCCAGATCTACCGCGCCGCGCAAGGCGATTCCGGCAAGCGCCTGACGCGTTATTCGGTAACCCTGCGCCCGCAACTGTCGTACCTGGCGCACCGCGTCAACCAACGCATCTTCCAGAACCTCACGGTGCCGAAAATCATTGGCTTGGTTCTCGAAGAGCACGGCATTCAAAGCAACGCCTACGAATTCAAGACCGGTTCGATCTATCCCGAGCGCATCTACTGCGTGCAATACGATGAATCGGACCTGCATTTCATCCAGCGCCTGTGCGAGGAAGAAGGTATTCACTACCACTTCCAGCACAGCGCCACGGCGCACAAGCTGGTGTTCGGCGATGACCAGACGGTGTTCCCGAAACTCCAGCCTGTGGCCTACCAGCAAGATTCCGGCATGGTCGCCAGCAACCCGGTGATCAAGCGTTTCGACCTGCGCCTGGAAACCCGCACCAGCCGCACCACGCGCCGCGATTACGATTTCGAAAAACCGCGCCTGACCCTGGAAAGCGAGAACCGTGGCGACGCCCTGCCCGACCTCGAAGACTACGACTACCCGGGCCGTTTCATCGACCGCGAGCGCGGCAAACACCTGGCCAAACGTGCCCTCGAACGCCACCGCAGCGACTTCCAGCTCGCCGAAGGCAAGAGTGATCAGCCACTGCTGGTCAGCGGCCATTTCCTCGCCCTGACCGAGCACCCAAAGGCCAAATGGAATGACCTGTGGCTGCTCACCGAAGTCCTGCACGAAGGCAAGCAGCCACAAGTGCTCGAAGAGTCGGTGACCAGCGACACCACTGCCCTCAAAGACGATTTCCACCAGGGCTATCGCAACCGCTTCCAGGCGACCCCGTGGGACGTGCCGAACCGCCCACCGTTGCGCCACCCGAAACCGCGCATCCTCGGCAGCCAGAGCGCCGTGGTCACCGGCCCCAAAGGTGAAGAGATCCACTGCGACCAGTACGGTCGGGTCAAAGTCCAGTTCCACTGGGACCGCGAAGGCCAGGCTGACGACAAGACCAGTTGCTGGCTGCGCGTCTCCAGCGCCTGGGCCGGTGCCCAGTACGGCGGCATCGCCATCCCGCGCATCGGCATGGAAGTGCTGGTCACCTTCCTTGAAGGCGACCCCGATCAACCACTGATCAGCGGCTGCCTGTACCACAAGGAAAACACCGTCCCGTACGATCTGCCGGCAAACAAGACCCGCAGCACGTTCAAGACCCTGAGCTCGATGGGCGGCGGCGGTTACAACGAACTGCGCATCGAAGACAAAAAAGGTCAGGAGCAGATCTTCCTCCACGCCCAGCGTGACTGGGACGAAAACATCGAGCACGACCAGAAGATCCGCGTCGGCAACGAACGCCACGACACCGTCGAGCAGAACAGCTACACGGAATTCAAGGCCGAAGAACACCACACCGTCTACGAAGACCGCAAAGTCGAAGCCCGCGCCAACGACCACCTGACCGTGGGCGTGAACCAGCACATCAAGATCGGCACCGGCCAGTTCATCGACGCCGGCCAGGAAATCCACCTGAGCAGCGGTATGAAAGTCGTGCTCGAAGCCGGCGCCGAGCTGACCCTGGTCGGCGGCGGCAGCTTCATCAAGATCGACGCTGGCGGCGTGACCATGAGCGGCCCGACGATCAACATCAACTCCGGCGGCAGCCCCGGCAGCGGCACCGGTGCCGCCCCGCTGATGCCCGGCGTGCTGAAACAGGCCGACGCCGACAAGGCCGGCCAGGTCCTGACCCCGGCCCAGATCAACACCCTCAAACGTAACGCGCCGTTCTGCGAAGAATGCGAAAAATGCAAGGCAGGTGCCTGTGCCATCTGATCGACTGACACCCGAGGACTGGCTGGCGCAACAGCCGCTGCAAAATGGCGAGCGTTTGTACTTGATCATCAGCGCGGCGAGCGATGCCGAGCCGCTCAAGCCCTTCTATCAGCAAGATGCCGCACCACAACTGCAGCCTATTTGGAGTGGAACGCCTTACGCCGATTGGCTTCCCGTAATGCCGTATCTCGCCGAGATCAGCCCCAACGCCAGTTTTCTGCAATGGATTACTGAAACCGATGCCTTGGATTGGGGTTGGCTAGCGGTATCTACCTGCGCGCCGGAAACGGTGCTGGAGCATTTGCGCAGCCTGACTCAGGTAAAAATGCCGGACGCTACTGAAGTGTTTTTCAGGTTCTGGGATGGTCGACATTTTCATCCGATCATCGAAGGTTTAGGTACTACGGCAGGTGAGTTGCTGCCCGTGTTCCAACGTTACCTGATTAACGGACAGACTCTCGAAGTCGGCCGAAGAGCGGTACCTCCCGCAAAAGAGTGGCCCTGGTGGGAGATTCCCCAAACGCTATTGGATGCCCTCGCTAAAAAGGATCACACCACTGTCGTCGAGAACCTGATGCAGTGGCTATCAGAGGATTGTCCGGAGTTGTACTTCGAATTCCCCGAAGCCAACCTGCGTAGAAAGGTCGAGCGCTTCGTACGCCAAAACCCAAATACAGAAGAAATGGCAGAGCGTCTTGCCGCTGAGCTGACAAAGGAAGTCACGTCATGAATACCCCGATTGGTACATTGGTCCTGCGCGTGCTGGATGCCAAAACACCTGACGTGAGCCTGATTCTCAAAGACTTCAAAAACTGCCTGAGCGATTACAAGGATTGGGCTGACGGTTTCTGGACAGGCTGGGCGCTAGATGTCGACCAGACTTTCAAGGTCGGCAATGAAGTCAGCGTGACTAAGCGCAAGACTAAAACCGGCGCCGTGGAAACCTATGCGACCTGCCCACTGGTGGGTGATTTCACACTGATCCATATGTTTGAGTCTGCGCGATTTGTCCCTATCGGCAATACTCCGGTGAAACTCGAGCCTGTGACCAAGGGCACCTTCTACGACGACGTTACCGGACCGGTTATCGAAACCATGATCGGTCCAAGCGGCATCAAGGTGGTTGAAGGCTGCAAGAAGGGTCAGACCTATCGCATCACATTCTTTCCCAATGTTTCGCAGAACGACGTCAAAGCACTCTATGACTCCTATCAAGGCGTTATCGGCAAACTTGACAGCTGGCTGCAAAGCGAATGGTCGAGCAAGTTTCAGCCGCAATGGGCCAGCTACTCGGCGGCAGACCGCGCCGGGCGTTCGGTCATTTTGCTCAAACGGGCACTGGATGGTTTTGAGAAAGCTCTGCTTCGTCTGTGGGACGACATCAAAAGCCTGTTCGAGCTGCTCGCTAATCCGCAAAAAAACTACGCGAAACTCAAAAAATATCTCTCGGACATCGAAATCGACAAGCTCTATGCTGCGTCGAAAGAGTCCATCGCTTCAGGGTTGCTGATCCTAAGCGACGAGCCGCTGATGTTCATCTACGTCTCGGCGATTGTGGCGTGGGTCGGCATGCTCCCGCCGCAGGTAATCGTCGACGTAATGACGGCAATTGCTTCGGAGTTTCTGATCAACGTACTGGTGGGCATCTGCCTAACGGGTGGTGCCGGACTGGCTGTAAGAGCAGGGACAAAAGTCCTATCCACGGTCAAGTCGGGAGAAGCGGTCAAGTACCTGGAAGATCTTGCCTCCACTCTAATGACGCTCAGCAATGAACACGCCCTGCCCGCCCATGCTGAAGTGTCGAAGCCAATCATCGCCAGCGCCAAAAATGTACCGATGAAGCCTGCCAAAACGGCAGCATTGAAGATCGATGAGGCAGCCACTGAAGCGCCCAAGCCCAAACCCCAACCAACCAAGGCCGCACCGAAAAGCCAGGTAGCGGAGCAACCAGCAAAAGGCCCGCTGCCGAAAACTTCAGATACACCGAAACAAGAGGTCAAGGACGCCTCCTCGTTTCCTCGGGACAAAAAGCAGAAACAAACTTCGCTTGAGCCAAAGGAAAAGATCGACGACGCACCTGATCAATCCAAGACACCCGACGACAAAAGTGCTTCGTGTGCAAAAAAGACATGCACCAATGGCTGTCCGGTTTCGATGGTCACCGGCGAAGAATTGTTGACACTTACCGACGGCGAACTCGGCGGTTTGCTGCCCTTCACCTGGACGCGTCTCTATCGCACCAGTGCGGCGGAAATGGATTGCGGCCTCGGCTTTGGCTGGAGCCATGCCCTCGCCCAACGGGTCGACATCAATGGCGACGAAGTCGTCTGGACCGACCACGAAAATCGTGTCACGACTTTTCCTATGCCGAGCGAGCAGCGTCCGGCCATCACCAACAGCCTTTCGGAAGCCGCGATTTTCATCGGCAACGATCCTTCTGAACTAATCCTCACACAGGCTGGTGAACGTAAGCAGTTCTATCACTTCCGCTTCAACAGCAAAGGCGCGACGCTGATCGCCATCAGCGACAAATACGACAATCGCCTGCACATCACCCGTGACATCCACGGCCGAATCAAGCGAGTGGATAACGGGGCCGGTCGAGCCCTTTTGGTTCGGTATGACCGCAAGCACATCGTCGCCATCGACCATCAGCAATTCGTCCCGGCAGACAATCTGGAAGATGCATGGAGCACCGTCCAGACGCTTATCACCTACACGTACGATGCTCAACAACGCCTGATCAAAGCCACAAACGCTGCCGGTGAGTCGGAGCGTTACACTTACAACGAACAGAATGTCATTCTCCAGCGACAACTCGCCGGTGGCGCCAGCTTCTACTGGGAATGGGAAAAGGAAGGCAAGTCAGCGCGTTGCATCCATCACTGGGCCAGCTTCTCGCAGATGGACGCGCACTACGCCTGGGATGACAAAGGTAGTGTTACGGTTACCAACGCCGATGGCAGCGAAGAGGTCTACACCCACGACGACAAGGCTCGGCTCGTAGCCAAGGTCGATCCGGATGGCGCGGAACACCTCAAGGCTTACGACGATCAAGGCCGGTTGATCGCCGAAAAGGATCCGCTGGGGGCGGTTACTGAATACCAGTACAACGAAGCGGGTCGACTGGTCGCGGTCATCCCGCCGGAAGACATGCCGACCTCCTACGAGTACTACCACGGCTACGTCCGTGTGGTTAACCGTGGCCCGGCCAAATGGATTTACTGGCGCAATGAACAGGGCGATATCACCGAACAAATTGATCCGGATGGCAACTCAACGCACTACAGCTACGATCGCCAGGGACGCTTGCTGGAAATCAGACACCCTGATGGCAGCCGTCATCAACTCGGCTGGAATAACCTCGGCCAGTTGCTGGAGGAGCGCCTGCCCGACGGCGGTCAACGCAAATATCGCTATGACGCACTCGGTCGGCAGATCACACGTCAAGCTGAAACCGGTGCAATCACCCACTACCAATGGGACGCTGCAAATCGACTGGCACAGGTCATCCTGCCCGGTGGTGCCACCCGCGCGTTTACCTACAACCCGTACGGTCGCGTCACGGCTGAACGCGACGAACTGGGCCGTGTAACCCGTTACGAGTATGCCGATAACCTGCACCTGGTCAGCCGTCGTATCAACCCGGACGGCAGTCAACTGCGTTATCGCTACGACAATGCGCGCCTTCTGCTCACCGACATCGAAAACGAACGCGGCGAACACTATCAGCTGGATTACTACTCGAACGGGCTGATCCAGCAAGAAACCGGTTTCGACGGACGCCGCACTGCCTACGAGTACGACCTCAACGGCCAGTTGTTGAAGAAAACCGAATTCGGCGATGACGGCAGCGAACTGGTCACCGAGTACCAACGCGACGCTGCCGGCCGACTGCTGGTGAAGACCCTGCCCAACGGCGAGGAAATTCACTATAGCTACGATGCACTTGGCCGTCTGGTCAACGTGGACGATGGTCATTGGCCGCTTGCTTATGAATATGATGTGCAGGATCGGCTGATCACCGAGCATCAGGGCTGGGGCACCACGCGTTACGAATACGACAGCATCGGACAGCTCAATCACTGCCGCCTGCCGGATGGCAGCACACTCGATTATCGCCACCAACCTGGTGGGCACTTGAGCAGCATCGACCTCAACGGCACACGCCTGACTTCCCACCAGTTCAGCGCCGGTCGCGAACAGCAACGCCAGCAAGGTCTGCTGCTCAGCCAATACCAATACGATGAACAAGGTCGCCTGCAAGCCCACAGCGTCAGTCAACGCGACAAAAACCTGTTCCAGCGTCGCTACAACTACGACGCCAACGGCAACCTCGCCGGCATCGACGACAGCCGTAAAGGCAACCGCAGCTACCATTACGATCCGCTTGATCGCTTGATCAACGTACGTGGCGCAACACCCGAAAGCTTCGCCCATGACCCGGCAGGTAACCTGCTCGGTCAGACTGACATGCCGGTTGCCACCCTGGCCAACGTCAAAGGCAACCGCCTTTTGATGCAGGGCGACCGCCACTACGACTACGACGCCTACGGCAACCTGATCCGCGAGCGGCGCGGCGCTAAACAGAAACTCGTTACTGAATACCGGTATGACTGCCAACATCGTCTGATTGGCGTAAGTCTGCCGGGGGGCAGTACGGCGTCATACAAATACGACGCCTTTGGCCGCCGTATCGAAAAAACCGTCGACAGCCATACAACCGAATTCCTGTGGCAAGGCGAACGTCTGATCGCCGAAAGCGCCGACAACCGCTATCGCACCTATATCTACGAACCCGGCAGCTTCCGCCCCTTGGCGATGCTCGACGGCGAGGGCCCACTAAAGGCCACGCCGTTCTACTATCAACTCGACCACCTCGGCACACCGCAGGAACTTACCGACTACAGCGGCGAGATCATGTGGTCGGCGAAATTCCGCGCCTATGGCAACCTTGCGGCACTGGATGTCATCGAAATCGACAACCCCCTGCGCTTCCAGGGTCAGTACTTCGATGCAGAGACGGGGTTACATTACAACCGGCACCGCTACTACAATCCGAACACAGCGCGGTATCTGACGCCGGATCCGATCAAGCTTGCGGGTGGGTTGAATAACTACCAGTACGTGCCAAATCCTACGGGGTGGGTGGATCCGTTGGGTTTAAGCTCAACTTGCCCAGGACCTGATTGCGAATTACCGACGAACTCTGCGAATGCTATAAAACCTGACCACTTACCTATGAGTCAGGAAAAATTCGATGAAATTATTGATATGAACAAGGCAGATCGCCCCCCAAGCCCCAATGAGTACCTGCCGGACAGTTATGTAAATGCGCACCGAGAGCTCTTTGCAAAAGAAGGAGGGTCGTTCGTAGTTATCGAAAGCTGGATCACGGATTCAAGATATCCTAGCTTTCCACAACGAAAATTTGTAGGACTATCCTCAGAAATGGACGAAGTTGTTGCAAAATACAGAGCAGCAGGAAATGACTGGAATGTTCTCAACAAAGAACTCAATCTAGGTGCAAAATCCCTAGAAGGTGAAGGCATCTACATCGTTAAAATAAAGCCCAATGATCCGAGGTTCAGCTACGAGATGCCAAACGGTCGTGAAAATGGGGCTTACCCTAACGAATGGGTTCCAGGAGGAGCTACCAAAAGCGGAACCAAGGAAGCAGCTCTAATCGGCTCAGAAAATGTCACTCACAACAGTGATATTGGAACACTGTTGAAAAACTTCGATGACTGGAAAAAGCTTCAATGAAGACCACTTTTGAAACTGCATTAGATCTTCACGAGATTTCTGACTTCTTTAAAGGAAATGGACAATATTTCGCTCGAGGCTCGGACTGGGGAGACCATCTTTTTATTAGCAACTGGCAGGAAATGTGCAGCGTTTTAAAGAACCAGAAAGCCGCACAAAACTTACTTACATCGGTATTTGAAGATTATGCAAAATATTTAAAGGAAGATTATTCAGATGCCGAAGGATTATTCTCCAACATAAGCGCCTACTACACACTCAAAAACAAAATAGCCTTTTTATCAAGCAATAGTTACGACCTAATCGAAAGTCTTGACGAGAGAAGCAAGAAAAATATAGGAAAACTATTTCGTCTGCTTAGGCAGCAATATGATTTAAAAAACAAGGATCTGCCAAAGTACACATTTGATGAGGAAATTAAACGATTAAGACTCAAGGGATGCACTCTTAATCTTGAACAGCTTTGAGAAACCTGCAGATCACGACTTCGGCATAGCTGAGGATAGATATTTAAAACAATTCAAAATCTAAAACTCTTCTATTTCCCTAAATACCGCATTAAATTAGTGGATTAAGGGGACAGATTTATTTTCCAGCCTGCCACTTTTCAATCAAATAGAGATTGAAACCCCTCCATTTGCGAAACGTCGACGACGGCCATTGGCCGCTCGCCTACAAGTACGACCTGCAAGACCGCCTCATCGAGGAACACCCAGGCTGGGGCACCCTGCGCTACGAGTACGACAGCGTCGGCCAGCTGAGCCATTGTCGCCTCCCGGATGGCAGCAAACTCGACTACCGCCACCTGTCCGGCGGACGCCTGAGCAGCATCGACCTCAACGGTTCACGCCTGACCAGCCATCAGTTCAGAGCCGGTCGTGAACAACAGCGCCAGCAAGGCCTGTTGCTCAGCCAGTACCAGTACGACGAACAAGGCCGACTGCAAGCCCACACCGTCGGCCAGCGTGATAAAAACCTGTTCCAGCGTCGCTACAACTACGACGCCAACGGCAACCTCATCGGCATCGATGACAGCCGCAAGGGCAATCGCAGCTATCACTACGACCCGCTCGACCGGCTCATCAGCGTACGCGGTGCTACGCCGGAAAGCTTCGCCCACGATCCGGCGGGTAACCTGCTTGGACAGAACAACGAAGGCACCGCCAACCTCGCCAACGTCAAAGGCAACCGCCTGCTAATGCAGGGCGACCGCCATTACGACTATGACGCCTACGGTAACCTCGTCCGCGAACGTCGCGGCGCCGGGCAGAAACTTGTCACTGAATACCGCTACGACTGCCAGCACCGTCTCATAGGCGTCAGCCTGCCGAGCGGCAAAACCGCGTCCTACAAATACGACGCCTTCGGCCGACGCATCGAAAAAACCGTCGAAGGCCAGACAACCGAATTCCTGTGGCAAGGTGAACGACTGATCGCCGAAAGCGCGGAAAACCGCTACCGCAGTTACATTTATGAACCGGGAAGCTTCCGTCCATTGGCGATGCTCGACGGCGAAGGCCCGCGCAAAGCCACGCCGTTTTACTACCAGCTCGATCATCTGGGCACGCCGCAGGAACTCACCGACTACAGTGGCGAGATCATGTGGTCAGCGAAATACCGTGCGTACGGCAATCTGGCAGCACTGGACGTCAAAGAAATCGACAACCCGCTGCGCTTTCAGGGACAGTATTTCGACGCAGAGTCTGGCCTGCACTACAACCGGCACCGCTACTATAATCCGGGCACTGGACGGTTTTTGACACCGGATCCGATCAAGCTTGCAGGCGGTTTGAATAGCTACCAGTACGTGCCTAATCCTACGGGATGGGTGGATCCGTTGGGGTTGAGTGTCTGTCCCGATAATAATTCCTCATCCACAGGTAGTGCGAAAAACCCATCGACCGCAGCCACTATTGATGAAGGCACTCCGAATTCACCTAAACCTCAGGATCAATCGGGTTACAACGCGGCACGCTTTGAGCGCCTTCGCGCGGGATATGCCGCCGACGAAATTAAAAGTGCTAAACCCGTCGGCAGCGCTTTAAAAGACGATCCTATGCACCTAGCGCCTAGTTACGTAGTTGACCAAATACCTGATAAAGGGAGAGTATTCCCTCTCCGCGGAGGTGACGGTACAAATAACACTCTCACACAAATGCCGGGATCGATGAATAACAAACCCGGAATCTTTGAGTGGATTGTTAATTCAAAGATGGAATTAACACATCCAAGATTCATACCTGACGGAAGAATAACCGGCACCCCGAATCAAATACCATCGAGGTTCCAAAGTAAACAAATGAATCTACTACCCCTAAACGGCAACTACATATCTTCCAAAACCCCTTGGTTAAATTGGTCTCAACTAAACTTTGGCCTGAAAAAAGGCTTCATCAATGAGCAAGGTATTTCTGACTATATCTGCAATGGACTGACAAAAACATCTCCTCCAGAGGCCTATGAAATCGCCACTTTGAACGCGACAGAGCATCAATTACTGCGAGAATTATTGCAAACCCTCATCAACAAAGACTCGCATCAAGTAGAAAGTGAAGAAGAAGCAATCAAACCTTGGATTTATTTGACTCTTTCTTATTTATACGAGAATAAAGACCTATCAAAAGACCCCTTTGAAAGCATAGAAGAATTATATGCAGATCTTGACTACCCGGAAGAAATTGCACCAATAGTTAGATATATGCCATTACCTGAAGGTGTAGTCGGCTCTGAGGAACAACTATACGAAAACTGGAAAACAATATTATCCAATTACGAAGATTACTTTCAGAACAGGCTCAAACAACACTGATGCTCAGCATCTATGATCGAGATGTAGAACGCCGCCGGCGAAGCCGAGCGCTATCGCTACAACGATCAGCACGTGATTCTGGAGCGCCAACTGGCAGGCGGCGCGGCCTTCTACTGGGAGTGGGAGAACGAAGGCAAACTGTCTCGTTGCATCCGTCACTGGGCCAATTTCTCGCAGATGGAAGCGCATTACGCCTGGGACGATAAAGGCAGCGTAACTGTAACCACGCCGATGGCAGCGAAGAGGTCTACACCCACGACGACCAGGCGCGACTGATCAGCAAGGTCGACCCGGACGGCGCCGAACACCTCAAGGCGTACAACGACAAAGGTCAGTTGATCGCGGAAAAGGATCCTTTGGGTGCCGTCACCGAATACCGGTACGACGACAACGGACTGATGACTGCCGTCATCCCGCCGGAAGACGAAGCGACCACGTATGAATACATCAATGGTTTCGTCAGCGATGTTCATCGCGGCAAAGCCAGTTGGAAGTACCAACGCAACCGTCAGGGCGACATCACCCAGCAAATCGACCCGGACGGCAATGCCACGCTATACAGCTACGACGCCCAAGGTCGCCTGCTGGAGATCCGCCACCCCGACGGCAGCCGCCATCAACTGGGCTGGAACAACCTCGGGCAGTTACTGGAAGAGCGCCTGCCGGACGGCGGTCAACGCAAGTACCGCTACGACGCACTGGGTCGTCAGATCACTCGCCAGGAAGAATCCGGCGCCATCACCCAATACCAATGGGATGCGGCCAACCGCCTGGCACAAGTCACGCTGCCGGGCGGTGCAACACGCGCCTTCACCTACAACGCCTATGGCAACGTCACCGCCGAACGCGACGAACTCGGGCGCGTCACGCGATATGAGTATGCGGACAATCTGCACCTGGTCAGCCGCCGCATCAATCCGGACGGCAGCCAACTGCGCTACCGCTACGACAACTCGCGTCTGTTGCTCACTGACATCGAAAACGAGCGCGGCGAGCATTACCAACTCGATTACTACTCGAACGGCCTGATCCAACAGGAAACTGGCTTCGACGGTCGCCGCACCGCCTACGAATACGACCTCAACGGCCAGTTGCTGAAGAAAACCGAGTTCGGTGATGACGGCAGCGAACTCGTTACCGAATACCAACGCGATGCCGCTGGCCGTTTGCTAGTCAAAACCCTGTCCGACGGCGAAGAAATTCACTACAGCTACGACGCCCTCGGTCGCCTCGTAAACGTTGACGACGGCCACTGGCCGCTCGCCTACAAGTACGACCTGCAAGACCGCCTCATCGAGGAACACCAAGGCTGGGGCACCCTGCGCTACGAGTACGACAGCGTCGGCCAGCTGAGCCATTGTCGCCTCCCGGATGGCAGCAAACTCGACTACCGCCACCTGTCCGGCGGACGCCTGAGCAGCATCGACCTCAACGGTTCACGCCTGACCAGCCATCAGTTCAGAGCCGGTCGTGAACAACAGCGCCAGCAAGGCCTGTTGCTCAGCCAGTACCAGTACGACGAACAAGGCCGACTGCAAGCCCACACCGTCGGCCAGCGTGATAAAAACCTGTTCCAGCGTCGCTACAACTACGACGCCAACGGCAACCTCGCCGGCATCGACGACAGCCGCAAGGGCAATCGCAGCTACCATTACGACCCGCTCGACCGACTCATCAGCGTGCGCGGCGCTACACCGGAGAGCTTCGCCCACGACCCGGCGGGCAACCTGCTGGGTCAGAACAACGAAGGCACGGCCAACCTCGCTAACGTCAAAGGCAACCGTCTGCTGATGCAAGGCGACCGTCATTACGACTATGACGCCTATGGCAATCTGATCCGCGAACGTCGTGGCACCGGCCAGAAACTCGTCACTGAATACAGATACGACTGCCAGCACCGTCTCATTGGCGTCAGCCTGCCGGGCGGTAGCACCGCGTCCTACAAATACGACGCCTTTGGTCGCCGCGTCGAAAAAACCATCGACGGCCACACCACGGAATTCCTGTGGCAAGGCGAACGTCTGATCGCTGAAAGCGCCGAAAACCGCTACCGCAGCTACATCTATGAGCCCGGCAGCTTCCGCCCACTGGCGATGCTCGATGGCGAAGGCCCGAGCAAAGCCACGCCGTTTTACTACCAACTCGACCACCTCGGCACACCGCAGGAACTCACCGACTACAGTGGCGAGATCATGTGGTCGGCCAAGTACCGCGCCTACGGTAACCTCGCGGCGCTGGACGTCAGCGAGATCGATAATCCGTTGCGCTTCCAGGGTCAGTATTTCGACGCTGAGACGGGCCTACACTACAACCGGCATCGCTACTACAATCCGGGGACTGGACGGTTTTTGACGCCGGATCCGATCAAGCTTGCTGGGGGGTTGAATAATTACCTGTATGTCTCAAACCCCACAGGCTGGGTGGATCCTCTTGGGCTTAATCAGTGTCCGGGTAGCGGCAGATATTTAGAAAAACCCGCAGAAGCTGATGGTTCTTTAAACATTGGTGCCGGTACAAATCCGATAGAGGGTTATTACAATATCGATATTGATCCTAAAGCTCCGGGAGTACACGCTGGGAATGCAACGGATTTGTCGGGTATAAAATCAGGATCACAAAGTCATATCAACATGGATAACCCTTACGGCTACGACCCTTTAAACCCAGAAATATTAAGGGTATTATCCGAAAATGGAAAAATCACTATTACAGGCAGCGCATTCGCAAACAAATACACAAAGAAATCACTAAAAAGAATAGATGAATTAGGGCTAAGAATAGTTTCACAAACCAAAGTCGACCCAAAAGGCTTTAAAACAATTGACGGCAAGCAAATCGAATCAAAACAACTTGATCAGTTTGTAATCGAGAGGGCAAAATGAATTTCTCAGTTGACATTACAGAATCCTTTGGCGCTATCGATTTCGATAATGCCGGCGGAGTTATTTCACATATAAATATACCCCCGAACGAAAATATTCAAGATAAATTTCGACTCGAATTATTTAACTTTGTACTTAACTTAATAGACAAACCGGTAATTTCTTCAATAGAAAACCAGAATCCAAATTTTCTAGAAAAGATGGACGAGGACGGATTCCTGGTCATCAAGAAAGCTATTATCACATTTGAAAAAATAAAAGGTCACGAAAAATTAATACGCCTATTGAACCAGGAAAGTGGCTACTTGACACACGAATCTTACGGCCCAAAACTAGAGAACAAAGATAAAATATACGACATCGGCGGAAGATCGTTTTCAACTCCTGAATTATTAATTAACCTCGCAATAATTTCACCAAAAAAAGTAATCCTCGACTTCAGCGCTTCAAACCACACCTATATACCCACATACGAAGAACTTCAGAAATCAGTAGGAATATTGAACTCACAAGCAAATCGTTCCCAACCTGAAATCCAGGGAGTATTCGATACTAACTTTAGCAATTCTCATATGATAAACGACTTTGACGCAGGCTATCGAGTATACAAATTATAGAAAAGTAACGAACCGGGGCCATATGGAAGAGATTATTCAGGAGCTTTTGCTCAAAGTTTCAACCAGAGGTATCCTCACGAAAAACTGAATGTATAAATAGTTGCAGCACGCACAACAAGAACCGTAACTGATGGATAGCATTTTTATAGACAAATCAAAGGACAAAAACAGGCAAGAAAAGTTTACAGATTTATTTCGCTTGCAAAAAAGGGACAGATTTATTTTCCGGCTTGCCCCCCTTTTTTTGATTCAAAAGTTTTTTGAAGACAGCCTTTCTTAGCCCCCTTTTCAGAAAATAAATCCGTCCCCTTTTTTCTCAGCTATCACTACGACCCGCTTGATCGGCTGATCAGCGTGCGCGGCGCTACGCCGGAAAGCTTCGCCCACGATCCGGCGAGTAACCTCCAGGGTCAGAACAACGAAGGCACGGCCAACCTCGCCAACGTCAAAGGCAACCGTCTGCTGATGCAGGGCGACCGTCATTACGACTATGACGCCTATGGCAATCTGATCCGCGAACGTCGTGGCACCGGCCAGAAACTCGTCACTGAATACAGATACGACTGCCAGCACCGTCTCATCGGCGTAAGCCTGCCGGGCGGTAGCACCGCGTCCTGCAAATACGACGCCTTTGGTCGCCGCATCGAAAAAACCGTCGACGGTCACACCACCGAATTCCTGTGGCAAGGCGAGCGGCTGATCGCCGAAAACGCAGAAAACCGCGCACCTACATCTACGAACCAGGCAGCTTCCGCCCACTGGCGATGCTCGATGGTGAAGGTCCCCTGAAGGCGACGCCGTTCTATTACCAACTCGACCACCTCGGCACCCCTCAAGAGCTCACCGACTACAGCGGCGAAATCATGTGGTCGGCGAAATACCGTGCATATGGCAATCTGGCAACCCTGGACGTCGCAGAAATCGACAACCCTCTACGCTTCCAGGGTCAGTATTTCGATGCCGAGACGGGATTACATTTCAACCGGCACCGCTACTACAATCCGGGCACTGGACGGTTTTTGACGCCGGATCCGATCAAGCTTGCGGGTGGATTGAATAACTACCAGTACGTGCCAAATCCTACGGGGTGGGTGGATCCGCTGGGGTTGAACTGCGTCCCTGGAGAATGTCCCGATGAGGTGCCAGCTCCCGAAAAAGATGTTCGCAAATTTTCCAGCACCAAGTACAAACCAGAGGAGGTATTGGGTCGTAAGGTCTATAAAAATACTATGGACGTAGAGCCTGGGGTTCCTACTACAATTGACAAGAGCGTTGACCCTAGAATACGCAAAAAAATCGAAGAAGACGGATGGAGTAACCTGGACCTGATGAAAAACGGAAACGCTCCCATTGGTCCAGATGGGAAATACATCAACCTTCACCACGTTACAGGCGATGAGCCAGGGCCGATGGTGGAGTTAACCGGAACCGTACACAAGAAATACCATAAAGAACTTCATGGCACTATTGAAGACGGTGATAGCTTCAGGAATGACCCAAAGCTAGAATTACAGTATTCAAAATTTAGAAAAGCATATTGGAAAGAACGAGCCAAAGACTTTGAGTGAGGAAACCCATGCATAACTATCAAGATTTGATAACAAAGCTCGACAACTCCGACGAAGAAACTTTTTGGCTCGGCTCCGCCACTACTGAGCAAATTAAAAAGCTCGAAATCATTTTAGACATAAAACTACCTGAAGATTTCGTTGATTTCTTGAGTGTATGCGGTGGCGGTGGAGCAGCAGGCTCAGAAATATGTGGAATTGAGAACAATGATGCGACCTTAGATAATGGCGGAACTGTAAATTACAGCACCGTGTATTGTCGATCAGAATTTGAACTACCTAGAAACTTCGCAGTGATTTACTTAAAGGATGACGAAGTTTGCTGGGTAATAGATTGTGGACCCACAGGAAACGGCCAGATCATTAGCTACGATCTGTTTAAGAAAAAACCGTCAAAAAAAATAGCAGATAACTTTTATTCATTCTTTAAAGAATACGTCGAACTTAGAACCTGACTTATTCAACCCTGAACTATCTGATAAGCGGCAAGGGGCATTCTACATTCGATTTTCTAGACGTGGTCTAGCCCCGAACAGATATCTGTATCTCGGTCTCCGAAGGTGGCATGTACATCAATCACCTTGCCGAGGTGTAGGGACTTAAAGGCAAATGAACAGATTTATTTTTCGACCGGCTCCCCTTTCGATTCAAAAGGGATTGAAAATAAACTCGTCGCCCTTTTACTTCATTTCAATCAACGACCAGTTGAAAACTCTATAACAGGCGAAGCATCTAGTAAAGCCTACTACATATTTTGAGCAATCTAAAATGTGGACATCATCAAAATGGAACAAAAAGCAGTGGACGTCGATTTTCGGAGAAACATATTACCCCTCAAGCATGCGTACGTCATACGTAATGCTGGACGGAAACTCTATATGCATAAAATTATCCAGCAAAATAGAGCAAGCAGCCCCTAAAAAGTGGCTGACAAAGAATTACAACGAGTATGAGTTTCAGCTCTACATAGTAGACATAGAAAATTTTAATGTAGAGAATTTCAACTTCAGCGGCACCACCACCTTAACAATCGAGGGAAAATCCTCAGACTACAAAGTCACAATTAAATTTGAAAATAACTGCGTAGCCACATGCCAAGCAAAAAATATTAGTATAGCCAATATTAAGGCATACAACAATGACGGCGCAGTGTAGCACAATGCGATCACTGACACTTTTTTAGACAGTAGTGCATTCAGGCATTACCGACAATGTCGGGTACAGATCACAGTTTCTTTTTACATAGCCGCGATTATCTTACAATCTAATCGCCTTCATAAACATGACTCTTTGGCTCTCTATTTTCAGGCAGAAACTATACCCATTACTTTGCGGCCCTTCGGTTTACATGAGCACCCATGAATAAACATCAAATCACACTCGCCAATAACTGGACCGCCACCTTCGAAAACAACGGTGAGTTCCGCATGGGAGCCGAAGGCTGGAGCTTAGTCCTGCAAGGACCTGACGGCAGAAATATCAATTACTTCGCGGACAAGATCATTTTGGTCAACGATGACGACGGCACCCAAGCTAATTCGTGCATTCGTCTATCCAGCGACGGTGTCTACGGTTATTTGAGTACAGCCGTTGATAGCTGCTGGGTGATCGATTTCTCGCGGTGCATGATCGCCCCGCACCGAGTGAGCATCCATCACTACCATGACGCCTATGACGAAAGCGTGGCAGCTTACGAACAACCCGCCTTCAAGCGTGTGAGGCAATACATCAGTGTGGTTGGAAGGTACATCTATCTGACCTTCCCGCTGACCAAAGATGAAGACTTCCCCAAGGTATGGGAAGAGTATCTATCCATACGCAAACGCCAACTGGATGAGCTCTATTTCAGAAACTGATCAGTGGGCGCCAATATCATCGTAGCTATTTGTGCGCCCTACCCGATCAACTCGTCCATCACCTCATACTTAACCACCACCCGATTCCGATACAACCTCACCCTCTCCACCAATTCCCCCACCTGCCCCTTCTCCCGCACTTCCCGCCAGATTTCATTCTCCCGATACACCCGCTCGCCCTCGCGCACAAACCGGTGCCCTTCCTGAAACACGTGATACCGATACTCCCGCACCCGATCGCACAACAATTCCCCCTCCAACTGCGTTTCCCCCACATTCAACTTCAACTGAAAACTCCGATCCGTCGGGTTGTGCAGTACCAGGTCAACGTAGTTGTAGAAAATCGCCGCGCCGGAACCGAATGGCAGCACCCGCCCCTCATCCGGGAATGGATCGAAGCTGTGGTTGGAGCGCTCGACAACGATCAGTGGTGAGTGGATCGCCATCCAGTGGATCAGGTTGCTCAGTTGGCAGATTCCGCCGCCGACACCCCGTCGTGCTTCGCCGAAGGACAGTTCCATGCCTTCGACGTAGCCGCGTTTGCGGGTTGGGCGGCCGACGAGGCGGCAGAAGGAGAAGTGTTCGCCGGGGGCGATGATGAGGCCGTCGATGGCGGCGACGGCGAGTTTGAGGTTGATGACTTTGTTGTGTTGCAGGGCGAGGTCGGAGTCGCCGAGTTTGCGGATGAGTTTCGAGGTGTGTTTCAGGTAGCGGAATGGCAGGCGATCAGCGCCGGCCACAAGGCGTGCGTAGCGTTTGCTGGAGCAGTGCCAGGCGATCTGGCGGAACAGTCTTTTTTGCCACACGCGCAGCCAGTACAGGGCCGGGTGGTAGAGGGAAAGTGGTTTCATCCGTGGGGCGACGGCAGGTGCCGTTTCTTCCTTGAAGCATCTGAGGGGCGCGCAGTTTAGCCTGTGGGACGGCTTGCGTCGTGCGCGAGATGCCGTGGCTCGACACACTTCGAATGGCTTGCTGAACGGCAAATTAAGCTTCAACTAAGCTTGCGTCGCTAGCATCCCGGCCCGAGAGACACCTGTCGCCGATCAACCGCGGATGAGCTTCCCGAATGAGCCAGTTTGATTTACCAGCCGTTACGCAGCCGAATTTCAGTCTTGTATTGGTAAATTACAAAACCCCGGACATCACCCGGATGTGCCTGGAGTTGTTGCGCGAGCATGTCCAGGAACAGCGCATTCCGGTTTGGGTGGTGGACAATGATTCGGCGGATGCCAGCCTGGATTACTTGCGCTCGCTGGACTGGATCAATCTGATCGAGCGCCCCTCCCCCGGTAAAGAAGCGGGACATATTGCCCATGGCAAGGCGCTGGATCTGGCGCTGGAGAAAGTTGAAACCGACTATCTGTTTCTGCTGCACACCGACACCTTTGTCTACGACAAGGAAGTCTTTGCGATGATGTTGCGTGAGTGCACAGCGTCTGCGGATATCGCCGCAGTCGGGTGTGTCGAGCAAATCAATCGTGGGATTGTCAGAGATACCTGGCGACTTACTTCGCGGTTTTGCAAACACTATATTCGCCGGGTGAAAACTGCGTTGGGTCTGCGCAGTAAAGAGCCAAAACCTTATCGGGAAACTCACCTGAAGAGTTTCTGCACATTGTGGAACGCCAAGTTGATGAAGTCCCTGGATCTGAACTTTTGCATGGATGACCGGGTGCCCGGTTACACCCTGCAGGATCGAATGGTCGCTCTGGGCTACGGCATCAAGCTGTTGTCACCGCGCAAGATTTTCCGCTATCTGGATCACATTCAGGCAGGAACCGTCGCAGCCGCCGGCACCTACGGCAAAAACCACCGCCGAACCAGAATGTACGAAGCCACCCTCAAACGCTTTGAGGGGCAGGCCTCGGCATAATCGCGAACAAAAAAAGGGCGACTTTATAGTCGCCCTTTTTTTATCTGAAATTGTATACATCCGCTCCGAAGAGGTGTTCGCCCAGTGTAATGGCCTGGCAATCCATGCACCGGTAAAGAGCCCTGACACTGGGCGAACGGGAAGGATTTTAATAGAAGTTGGCGCATATGTCGTCATGCATAAAGGTAAATTTTATGTACGAAGAAGTTAATAGATATTTATCGACGAATGCTTTCGCGAAACTTTCAAGCTGCTGCATCACTCGTTTCAGATGATTGTTCTCATACAATAATCTGTACAAGAACAATCATCTTGTAGAGTTAATGCTCAGCTTTCGTGCTGACTGGTCACTTTTAATACATCGGTATAAGTGACAACTACGCTCTGCCCTACTTTCAAATCTTTCAGCTTGGCTTGGATTTCAGGCTTTTTCACGTCAAGGGTTTTCGACTGGCCCGCCGGGTTTTCCAGCGTCACTTCGTTTTTCTTCAAATCAATTTTGGTGATTTTCAGTTGCACCTGAATCTGGCGATAGGCCTCGCCACCCGGATTATCCGTGCCGGGAGCCTTGCGCAGCTCGCCGCTGCGCTCGACGGTGCCAGGCAGACCTTTATCCACATCGGTATCGAGGTAAGCCGCCACCGAGCGCTGCACTTCGACTTTTACCAGATCGCCGACCTGAAGGTTGGCGAGGTTTTTCGCCTTGTCGCTGAGCTGTACGTGAACCTGACGACCTTCAGCACCTTCGAGCACAACCTGATGGTTGGCCGCATCGACGGCCAGCACTTTGGTGGTGACCTGATCGGCCTCGACGGTGGCAGACAGCGGTATATCGGCCGCCATTACGCCGAAGCTGGTGGCGGACAGAACGGTTGCGAGGGTGATGGCCTTGGCCAGAGAGTGGAGCTTCATAAGCAGTACTTTCCCTGTAATGAATGGCAGCAACCGGCGCCAACGCGTGTTTGGCGCCGAATGTGCCACTGAGCATAGACGCTGTTCAGGGCTTGGCTTTGGTTTCTGACGCGGCGGTCTCCTGCGCGGTGGATTCGCCACTGGCGGTGCCCTTGCCGCTGTCCTTGCGCTGTTTGGGATCGGTCGGGCGCAGGGCGTCGTTGTCGCGTTCGGTTTCTCCCGGTGGCCGGGGTTCGTCGGGGTGTTCGCTGGGGGATACGGGTTTCATGGCGGGGCTCCTCAGGCTTCGGGGTCATCCAGTTCATTGGCGACGTTTACGGCCGGCGAATCCTTGTGCAGGTCGTCGGCCTTGGCACGCAGAATCTGCCACTGCTCCAGATCGATCGCGCCCTGGCCGAGCAGGTCGTCGGCAATGCGTTGCAGATCAAAGTAATGAGCGTCGGGGGATTGCTGCCAGTAGGTCTGATCGTCGAACAGACGCTGCCAGGTGGTGAGGTCTGGGGGTTGCAGGTCGTCGCTCATGGTCAATCCTCCGCGGGTATTGCTTTGTAGAGGCTGCGCAATGAAACGGAGTTCAACCCAATCCCTGTAGGAGCTGCCGAAGGCTGCGATCTTTTAAAAGATCAAAGTCAAAAGATCGCAGCCTGCGGCAGCTCCTACATGAATGGCAGTCAGCAGTCAGTACCCGGTCATTTCCAGATAGCCACGCCCGCCATGGCTGCCGCTGATCCGCACCGGCCCTTCCCAGTACGGGATGCGCAGGTCCATCCTGGCCTTGGGGTTAAGCGCGTCGAGGCCGATGTCGAGGTGTTTGTCGGGAATGCTGATCGACCAGCGCACGGGCATCTGGCGGCCGGCGACTTTGGCGGTGTCCTGAGGGGTGAGTCTGATCTGCTCGCCGCCCAGGGTTTCGGCCCGGCCGTCGGTGCTGATCCAGGTGCCGGTCAGAAACGGCGCACCATCGGTTTGCCGGGTGCGGAACAGCATCAGCGATTCGCCGCTGTCCAGGTGCAGGGAAAACCAGTCCCACCCGGTCTGATTGGCCGCCAACGGCTGGCTGCTCCACTCACGGTCCAGCCACGCCGGGCCGCTGACGGTGTAGGTCTGGCCGTCGATTTGCAGGGTGCCGCTGGCCTGAAAAAACGGCTGACTGTAGTAATACGAGGCCTGGCCCTGTTCGGATTTGCGGCTGAAACCGTTGTCACCCTGCAACACCAGCGGCCGACTGGAGGTGAGGTGCAGTTGATAGCTGAAGGCTTTGTCGCTGGCACTGAGTTGCAGATCGGTCAGCGGATCTTGCGCCTGACTGGCGAAGCGCCAATCATCGATCCACGCCTCGAACGGCGCCACGTTCACCCCGGCTTGCCCCACTCCGCCCCGGGCATAGCGCTCGGCGGCATGGTGCGCGATGGCCGATGTCACCGCGGCATGTCCGAGCCAGATCGTCTGATTGGCCCAGCCCGGTTGTTCTGCCGCAGGCTTTAAGGCGCTGCGAAACAGCGTCCACTGCACGCCGAAATCGTGACCCTGCCGGTCCTTGAGATTGGCGGTGACATACCACCACTCGATGCGAAAACCATCATGCGCGCCATGATCCGCCGGGAAGCTGAACACCCGCCCCGGCACCACGGCGGTGAACTGCGCAGCCTGATCGCCAAGCCCGGCAAAACCCTTCTGCTCAGGCGCAGGCTGATCGCAGCCGCCCAACAGCAGCAGTGCGAACAGCAGCGCAACCCGGTTAATCCTCATGGGCAAACGTCCTCAGCAGATCCGCCGGTTGCGTGCGGTACAACGAATACAGCGGCCATGCCGAGGCTAATAGCGTCGCCAGCAATGCCAGCCCGAGCAACTGCAGCAGTTGCAGCGGGAACACCCGCAACGGCAAACGCCAGCCGAATGCCTGCACATTGATCACCGCGTCCAGACACCACGCCAACGCGATCCCCAACGGCAACGCCAGCACCAGCGTCAAAACCGCCAGCAGCCAGGTCTGACCGAGGTTGAGCAGCATCAACTGGCGGCGTGTCACACCCAGTGCCCACAGCGGCGCCAGTTGCCCGAGGCGGCTCTGGCTCTGGGTCAGCAAACTGATGAACAGCGCCACACCGGCCACCGCCAAAGTGAGGCTGTTGAGCGCGGCGGTGGCGGCGAAAGTGCGTTCGAAAACCTGCACCGACCACCCCTTGAGCCGCGCCTGATCGACGATGCGGCTGTCATCGATCTGAAAGCGCGTTTGCAATGCGCGCAAAAACGGCGGGATGTCGGGCGGTGCGATGCGCAAGTTGAAACGGTTCGGTGTCAGTGACGGCCACAGCCGCAGCAGATGATTGCTGTTGACCAACACGTGTCCCTTGGGATTGCCGTAGTCGGCGTAGATCCCGACGATCCGCGGCGACCACGCCCCGCCTGGTGTCGGCACGCTTAGATGGTCCCCCGCGCGCACCTTCAGCCGTCGCGCCAGTTGTTCGCTGAGCATCACCGCGTCGTCCGTTGCCAGATGCGCCCACGGATCACCGGCAATCGCCTCGAGCAACGGCCAGTGCTGGCGATAGTGCGGATGATCGATCACCCCGAACACATCCGCCGGCCAGCCCTGCAGGGTCACTGCCACCTGCCAGTTGGGCAGCACCGCACTGACGTTCGGTTGTTGCTTGAGCCAAACGTACATTTCACGGGATTGCGCCGGATTGACCGGGTTGAGGTACAGCTCGGCACTGAGGCGTTGTTCGAGCCAGTCGTCGAAGGTCTGGCGAAACCCGGCGGTCATGCTGCCGGCGCCGATGTTGGCCGCCAGTGCCAGCAGCAACGCCATCAGTGCCAGACTCAGCGCCGGCAGTTGCTGGCGGCAATCGGCGAGAAACCACTGACCGAGTACCGAACGGCTGCGCCCGAGCAAAGGAGTAAGCACCGTACTGAGCAGCACCGGCAACGCCAGCGCGGCCCCCAGCAGCAGCCCGGCCATCAACACAAAACCGCTACCGAGACTGTTACCGAACAGCAACGCCAGCAGCGCAATCAAGCCCAGCAGCGCCGCCAGCCAACCCTGACGGCGCAACCAGCGCGCATGTTGCTGATGCCAGGCTTGCGGATCTGCCACCGCCAACAGCGGCAAACGAGCCGCACGCAGCAGACTGTTGGCACCGGCGAGCAACGCACCGAACAGGCTCAAGCCAATACCGCTGAACCACCACCATGGACTCAGGCGCAACTGCCCCGCCACTTCCGCGCCGTACAGACCGCGCAGGCTGGCGGCGACATCCGGCAGCAACACGCTCGCCAGCCAGTAACCGCTGATGACCCCGAACACCCCGCCAACCAGAGCCAGCACACCGAGTTCGACCACCAGACAGCCGATCAACATCCGCGCACTGACCCCGCAGGCGCGCAACGTGCGCAGCAGGCCGCGACGCTGTTCCAGCGCCAGACCGATGGCCGCGTGCACGATGAACAGCCCGACCACGAACGACAGAAATCCCAGGGCATCCAGATTGAGGTGAAAGCTCTCGGTCAGGCGCGCCAGATTGTTTTCCTCGGCGCTGCTTTTGAGCTGCAGCCTGCCATTGAACGCGGCCGGCAGCTCGGCATGAAAATCCTTCGCCAGTAACAAACGCGACAGTTGCCCGGGCTGTTCGAGCACGGTTTGCGCGACACCGATGTCGACCAGCAATACGCCCGGCGCCATGTCCTTTTGCGCGTGCAGCGGCGGCAGCGCCTGGCCGCTGGCGGCCTGCGGCGTGGCGCCTTCGCTCAGGCCCAAGGCGTGCAGGGTTTCCGGTGAAATCCAGGTGCTGCCCGGCGGCGAGAAGAACGCGACGTTGCGCTCGATCGGCATCGCCTGCCCGGCCACCGCAGCGTCCACCGGCAGCGACACCGGCTCGATGCCCATCAGTTGCAGGCGCTGATCCGGGTGATCCTTGAGTACGAGCCGGCCCTGCAGCAGCGGGGAAACCGGCCAGCCTGCACGGCGCAGATCAACGAACCATTGCTGGGGAAACGTCGCGCCATTGGGCGTGCCGAGGCTAGCCTGCGGTTCGCCGCCAATCATCTGGCTCGCCCGGGCGTAACTGTCGCGGGCCTGACTGTTCAGCGCCTCGACCCCGGTCAGCAGACTGGTGGCCAGCCACAATCCGGTCAGCACACTGAAAAACTGCACCGGATGCCGCCGCCAGTGACTGAGCAGCGCACGCAGGGTTTGCCAGAACACGTTCACGTCAGGCGGCCATTGGATAACACTACCCGCTGCGCCAGTCTCGCCGCCACGCGTGGGCTGTGCGTGACCATCAGCAGCGTGGTCGGCGTGTCGTCGAGCAGTTCCAGCAACAGGCGCAGTACTTCGTCGCTGGTGGCTTCGTCGAGGCTGCCGGTGGGTTCGTCGGCCAGCAGCAGTTTCGGCCGCGACGCCAAGGCCCGGGCCAGCGCGACCCGCTGCTGCTGGCCGCCCGACAGTTGTTCGGGATAACGCTTGAGCAACTCGCCCAGCCCCAGACGCTGCACCAGATGCGCCTGCCAGCGCGGCTCATGACGCCCGGCCAGGCGCGCCTGAAACGCCAGATTGTCCTCGACCCGCAGGCTACCGATCAGGTTGAACTGCTGGAACACCAGACCGATTTCCGTGCGGCGCCAATTGGCCAGTTGCGCCTCGTTCATCTGCTCCAGCCGATGCTCGCCGCTGTGGATGCTGCCGCGATCAGGCTTGTCGAGGCCGGCGATCAGATGCAGCAAGGTGCTTTTGCCACTGCCGGATTCGCCCATCAGCGCCAGACTGCTGCCGGGTTCGAGCGTAAGGTCGACGCCTTGCAGCACCGGGAGCGGGCCTTGGGGGGTGAGGTAACTTTTGAACACGCCTTGAACCTGAAGCATGCCGCCATCCGTTGGGTCAGTGTGGGGCAAGGATAGCGGATTGCGGCCTGAGCAGATCAGTGCTGTTTGCACTGGCCCCATCGCTTGCAGGCAAGCTCCCACAGGGATTGCGGTGGTTCACAAATATTGGTTTCACCATCAAACGCTGTGGGAGGCATCTTCAGATCAGTGGTGCTTGGACTGGCCCCATCGCTGGCAAGCCAGCTCCCACAGAGATTGAGGTTGTCCACAAATATCAGCTTCACCATCAAACGCTGTGGGAGGCATCTTCAGATCAGTGGTGCTTGGACTGGCCCCATCGCTGGCAAGCCAGCTCCCACAGGGATTGAGGTTGTCCACAAATACTGAGTACACCCTAAAACACTGTGGGAGCTGGCTTGCCAGCGATGAGGCCAGTGAAACCGGCACAAATCTCACTCCCCGGTCGCCACACTGGTCGCCGCCGCACCCGGTGTGACGATGGTCTTCAGATCAATGTGCTTCCACTCAGGCTTGGCGCCCAGCCGTGCATTGAAGCGGTAGTTGAAGGTGAAGTCGTCCGCCGTCGGCAGCGTCAACGGTTTGCCGTACAGCGCCTCGACTCCCGCCAGGTCGTAACCCATCAACTGCAGCAGCGTCGGAAAAATGTTGTAGTGGCTGGAGCGGTCCTTGTTCGTCGGCAACGCTTGCGCCCAGTCCGGGCCGAGCAGTTGATCGCCCTGAATCACCACCAGCGGCACCAGCCCTTCTTCCTCCACCGGATCGCCGCCGCAGTGGGTATTGAGCCCGGGGTTGCCACGTTCATGCAGGTCCTGGCCGTGATCGGAGGTGTAGATCAGCAGCGCATTGTGCAAATTGGCCTGGGCAAACACCCTTGCGAAGAACTCGCCGACGTTCCATAACACCGTGTTCTTGTAGGCGTTGCGGTACAGCACCCAGTCATCCGGCTGGCCGTTGAAACCGTCGCGCTTGCCGGTATCCGCCACTTCGGTGAACTGCCCGCGCGGCAGCGTCGGCCGATAGGCCATGAAGGCGTCCGGGTATTTGTCGTGCACCGGAAAATGCGCGCCGACCTTGTTGATCACCACCAGCTCCGGCTGATCGTCGTTGAGCAGTTCGATCAGCTTGGCGGCGGCGGCCATGTCGCGATCGCGCACGCTGGTCTGGTCAAACTGGACGAACTCGTCGATGTCCTTTTTCTCGGTGTCGGTCATCAGGTTCTGCAGATTGCCAGCAGTGCGCTGAGCGTCGATGTACACCGTGCGCAACCCGGCCTTTTTCGCGTACTGCCAGATCGACGGCAGCGTGCTGTTGATCCGCATGTAATCGGTACGGGTGCCGCCGTAGCGCAGGGTGACGTTGGTGTCGGCGCTGCAATTGGCGATGGATGCGGCGTAGCCGTAATTGAAGATGTCGACGCCCGGATGTGCCTGATTAAGGTTGCTGTGCACGCCGAACGGCGCGTTGATATCCAGATAATTGCCGGAGATGCTTTCATCGATGATCAGCACGATGTCGTGATTGACCGCCACTGCATTGCGCGCCAGCGTCACCGGCTCGCGCGGGCCGACCGTGTTGTGCAGCGCTTCATAGGCGAACAGGTTCAGATAGGCCAGCGGCGTGTACATGATCGGCAAACCGCGCGCGCCCTCGCCCGCGCGCAGGAACAACACCGCGCTCAACAGCAGCACGCCACACACCGGCGCCGCCACCCGCACTGCATTGGGCACCGCCAGCGCATGGCGCGGCTTGAGCCCGACACCGAACAGCAATAAAAGCCCACTGAGCGCGCCATGAATGATCGCGTCGCGATACTGGTAGGCGGCTTCCTGGATGAAGCCGCCGGAGTACACCAGCGAGACAAAACTGCTGTAGCTCAGGTAATCCGCGGTGACCCGGGTATACACATCGAAAAACACCGCCGAGACAAACAGTGTTATTGCGAACAAGTGGCGAATGAGAGCCTGACGAATATAAGCCGTTAGATATAACGCTAAAGTAAGCGCCAAAAACATCGCGCCAAAAAGAAGTACAGCAAAACCGACACCGATAGCATTTAACCGGTCAATGTAATATTCGGAATAAAGCAGCAAATAAACAATTAAAAGTACTTCTTTGGCATATCTGAACATGGCGATACCGCTCGTGCAAAACGGCAGGGAGTCAAAGGTTTGTCGGTCAGAACCTGACACTAGCACCCAGCCATCAAAGCGCAAGAATTGACTGTTTTCTTCAGAAAGCGTCAAAAAACCGGTGACTCAAATCTGACACACACCGAACGCTGCAAGCCCTTAAATTAGCGGCTTACAACCGTTTATCGCTTATTTTAAATCTGAACAAATCTGCAAAAAAACAACAAATCCAATCGCAGCAATGACTTGATGGCCAATCGCCAAAAAACGCTCAAGTGTTATACAGGTGCAACATGTCATTTTGCTGACACGCTTTCCAAACGCTGCGCTATACCCCTTTTACAGTCTTCTTCCGAACTTCTTCTTTTCGCTCTATCGAGGGTGCGCAGATGGACGTGAGCGTATTTGGCACCGGCTATGTCGGATTAATTCAAGCCGCCGCACTTGCAGATGTAGGGCATCGGGTTTTATGTGTCGATATTGATCCCAACAAGATCAAGCAACTGCAACAAGCTGTGCCACCTATTAGTGAGCCAGGTCTTTCCAGCACCCTTGAAGAAAACATCAAGGCCGGCCGCTTGCTCTTTAGCACCCAGGCCAGCGACGCGGTGGAGCATGCCGAGCTGATTTTCATCGCCGTGGGCACGCCGGCCGATGAAGACGGCTCCGCCGACCTGACCCACGTGCTCAACGTCGCCCGTGAGATCGCTTCGCACATGGAGGCTGATCGCACCCTGATCATCAAGTCCACGGTGCCGGTCGGCACAGCGGACCAGGTCGCCGCCAAGGCCCACGAAGAATTGCAGCGCCGTGGCCGCAGCAGCCTCAAGGTCCGCGTGGTGTCCAACCCCGAATTCCTCAAGGAAGGCAGCGCCCTCGCCGATTGCATGCGCCCGGACCGGATCATCGTCGGCACCCGCGATGAAGCCGCCCGTGAGCAGATGAGCGAGTTGTACGCGCCGTTCTGCCGCAACCGCGAAAAACTGATGTTCATGGACAACCGCAGCGCCGAGCTGACCAAATACGCCGCCAACGCGATGCTCGCCACGCGCATCAGCTTCATGAACGAACTGGCCAACCTCACCGAACTGCTCGGCGCCGACATCGAAGCGGTGCGCAAAGGCATCGGCTCCGATCCGCGCATCGGCTATCACTTCATCTATCCCGGTTGCGGTTTTGGCGGCTCGTGCTTCCCCAAGGATCTGCGTGCCCTGCTGCACACCGCCGAACACAACGGCATGCCACTGAAATTGCTGCGCAGCGTCACCGACGTCAACGACAGCCAGCGGCACATCCTCTTCGGCAAACTCAAGGCGCAATTTCCGCAGGGTCTGGCCGGCAAGTCGATCGCGATTTGGGGTCTGGCATTCAAACCCAATACCGATGACATGCGCGAAGCCCCCAGCCGCTACCTGATGGACGCGCTGTGGGCCGAAGGTGCCAGCGTGCAAGCCTACGATCCGGAAGCCATGTCCGAATGCCGGCGCCTGTACGGCTATCGCAACGACCTGCACCTGTGCGCCACCCGCGACGACACCCTGGAAGATGCCGATGCGCTGGTGATCTGCACCGAGTGGAAGAACTTTCGCGTAGTGGATTTCGAGTTGCTGGCGAGCAAGCTGCGCTCGAAGGTGATTGTCGACGGCCGCAACCTCTACAACCCGGAACACGTGGCCGCCGCCGGTCTGCATTACAGCGGCATCGGCCTGCGTCACATCGCTCCGGAAGGACTGCGCCCATGAAAATCCTGGTCACCGGCGCAGCCGGCTTCATTGGCGCCCATTGTGTGTTGCGGCTGATGCGCGACGGGCATGCGGTGGTCGGCCTGGATAACTTCAACGGCTACTACGACCCGCAGCTCAAACACGATCGGGTGCAATGGGTGCGCGATCAGGTCGGGCATTTCCCGCTGGCGCGGATCGATCTGGCCGATGCCGCGGCGATTGAGGCGCTGTTTGTCCGCGAGCAACCGCAAGTGGTGATCCACCTCGCGGCGCAGGCCGGGGTGCGCTACTCGCTGGAAAATCCGAAGGCCTACCTCGACAGTAACCTCTGCGGTTTCCTGAACATTCTCGAAGGCTGCCGGCACCATCCGGTCGAGCATCTGATCTACGCCTCGTCGAGTTCGGTGTATGGCGCCAACCAGCACACGCCGTATTCGGTGCATGACGGGGTGAATCACCCACTGTCGCTGTACGCCGCAACCAAAAAAGCCAACGAGCTGATGGCCCACAGTTACAGCCACCTGTTCGGCATTCCCAGCACCGGCCTGCGCTTTTTCACCGTTTACGGGCCATGGGGCCGGCCAGACATGTCGCCGATCCAGTTCGCCCGCGCGATCACCGAAGGCACGCCGCTGAAACTGTTCAACTACGGCGAGCACCAGCGCGACTTCACCTACATCGATGACATCGTCGAAAGCATCGCGCGCCTCACCGATCATCCGCCGCACAACCACCCGGAGTGGGATCGCGAACACCCCGACGCGGGCAGCAGCATGGCGCCGTGGTGCCTGTTCAACATCGGCGGCCACCACCCGGTGGAGCTGAAAACCTACCTGGCGCTGATGGAAAAACACCTCGGCCAGAAAGCCATTGTCGAGCTCTTGCCCCTGCAACCGGGCGATGTGCTCAACACCTGTGCCGAGACCGATGATCTGGCCCAGGCCACCGGGTTCCAGCCCCGGATCGAGCTGGATGAAGGACTGGGGCGTTTCATCGCCTGGTTTCGCGACTACTACCCCACTGCCTGTCGCCCACGCGCCGCTCGCGGCTGAACATCAGCGGAGGACCCCATGACTGGACATGAACAAGGTGTACCGATCAATCAGATGCGTCGCGACAAGCGCATGGATCCCGAGCACCGAATGCGCCTCGATTCCGCCATCCACATGCAGGGCCGTGGCTGGTTGACCGGCCGCGACGGTGGCCGGCCATGGACGTTGTCACGCACCAACCGGGTATTGGCCTGCTTCGGTGCGCTGCTGATTCTGGTGGTGTTTTCGCCACTGCTGCTGGGCCTGGCGCTGGCGATCAAATTCACCAGCCCGGGCCCGGTGATGTTCGTGCAGAAACGCACCGGTTATCGCGGCCGCACCTTCGGCATGTACAAGTTCCGCACCATGGTCTGCAACGCCGAAGAACTCAAGGAATCGCTGCGCCACCTTAACAAGCACGGGGTCGACGCCATCGATTTCAAGATCGACAAGGATCCACGCATCACCGGCATCGGCGGTTTCCTGCGGCGTACCAGCCTCGACGAACTGCCCAACCTGTTCAACGTGGTGAGCGGTGACATGCGCCTGGTCGGCCCGCGGCCGACCTCGTTCAACGCCTATCGCTACAAGGACAGTCACCTCGCGCGCCTGAGCATCTACCCCGGCATGACCGGCCTGTGGCAGATCTCCGGGCGCAGCAACATCGACTTCGACCAGCGCGTTGAGTTGGACCTCAGCTATATCGCCGAGCAAAGCCTTTTGCTTGATCTGAAGATCTTGTTGAAAACCCCCTTCAAAGTATTCAGCGGCCACGGAGCAAGCTAATGGACGGTTCAACCAACAAAAGCCTGAGCATTGCCAACCCCAGCGAATCGAACCTGATTTCGACCGTGCTGGATCTGGATCTGCGGATCCTGTTCCTGACCGCCGCCAACCCCGGCGCGGGCACCACCACCAGCGCGCTGGCGCTGGCCAGCCAACTGGCGCAGATGAGCAGCGGCCAGGTGCTGCTGGTCGATGCCAGCCAGTCGGCAGGCAACCTCACGCAGCAATTGAACCTGGGCAAGGAGCGCGGCCTGCGCGACCTGCTGTTCAACCCGGACAACCCGCCGCTGTTGCAGGACTGCGTGGTGCAGGTGTCGAGCCTGCCTTTTCATGTGCTGCCCAATGGCCGGCCGATCCGCACCCTGGAGCACCTGACCGCCGAGCGTCTGAGCCCGCTGCTCGACCGCCTGGGCACCCAGTATCGCTTCGTGGTGATCGACGGCGACGCGGTGTATTCCGCCGCCGACACGCTGGTGCTCGCCACTCAGGTCGACGGCGTGGTGTTCGTGGTGCGCGCCGAGGACACCCGCTGGGAAGTCGCCCAGGCCGCCGTGCAACGCCTGACCCAGGCCGGGGCAAAAGTGGTCGGTAGCGTGTTCAACCGGCGCAAGTACTACATGCCCAAGTGGCTCTACAAAAACCTGTAAGCAAACGCGAAGGATGACGCCATGAACGCCAAGATACTTGTTCTGCTGATGCTGCCGCTTGCAGGCTGCTCCAGCAACTCCGAAACCCAGAACATGCCGGTGAACATTCTCACCGCCACCCCGGCCAACGCCCAGGCCACCGACATGCCGAAGGTCGAACAGACCCTGCGCCCGCAAGACGTGCTGGATGTGATCTTCCACATCAGCACCAGCGGTTCGGACGCCTACCGCGTGCAGTCGGGTGACCAGATCGGCCTGAACTTCACCGCCGCCAGCCAGCTCAACGGCAACCAGTTGGTGCTGCCTGACGGCACGATCAACCTGCCGGGCGCCAACACCTCGGTGAAAATCGCCGGCCTGACCGCCGATGAGGCGCGCGATGAAATCCAGCGTGCCTACCAGCGCAAACAACTGTTCCAGCCCAACCGCAATCAGCTGACGGTGCAGGTCATCAGCCCGCTGACCAACGAGCAGAACCTCAAAAGCGCGCTGAATCACCCCGCCACCGGCATGAGCCGCGAGATCACCGTGGGCAATGACGGTTATGCGAGTTTTCCGGAAATCGGTGCGGTGCCGCTGCAAGGCATGACCATCAATCAACTGGAAACCTTCCTCAACCAGAAGTACGCGCAATTGCCGGGGCGGATGAGCGTCGATGTGATGCTCAAGTCCACCGCCGGCAACGAGATCTACGTGCTCGGCGAAGTCGGCCAACCGGGTTCCTACCCGATCCGCCGTCCGGTGTCGGTGCTTGAGGCGCTGACCCTGGCCCGTGGCACCAACGTCAAGGCGCGGCTGGACTCGGTGGTGATCATGCGGCGCAACGGCAACCAGGTGCAGGCCGTGCACTACGACGTGGAAAAAGCCCTGTCGGGCGACGCGTCGCAGATCGCCTACCTGCAACCGGACGACATGCTGTTCGTGCCGAAAACCAAACTGGCGAGTGCCGGCGATCTGGCCAGGCAACTGGCCGACGTGGTGCTGTTCCAGGGCGTGGGCTTCAGCTTCGGCTACCGCGTCGACAACAAAGGCAGTAACAACAACTGACTCTCAGGTGACCGATCATGAATCCAAAGGAAAACTACCTGCATGAGTTCTTCAGGATCTTCTTCGCCAACAAGCAATTGGTGAAACGGGTCTTCCTGATCTTTGCAGTCATCGCGTTGCTGCTGCCGCTGGTGCTCAAACAGAGCTTCGATATCACCGCACAGGTGATCGTGCAGTCGAAAAAACTCTCCCAGGGTGACGCCACCACGTCACTGACGGTCGATAACGCCACCTTCATTCCGCCGTCGCTGGCGGACATGGAAACCGAAAGCAACATCCTCCGGTCCCCGGCGCTGATCCGCCAGACCATCAGCGAGCTGCGCGACAAGGGCGAGTACAACCCGCCGGTGGGCATCTTCGCCAAACTGGTGAGCGAACCGTTCCGGCGCTATGTCACGTCGCCGCTGCGGCAGTACCTGATCAACCCGCTGCGCAACATGCTCGGGCTGCAAACCGATCCGGTGCGTGACACCGTGCTCGACGGCCTGACGCAAGATGCGATCAACAGCCTGAAAATCGAGACCCTGCCCGGCTCCAACGTGATCTCGATCGTCTACAGTTTCCCCGATCCGCATCAGGGCACGACGTTCGTCGCCACGCTGTTGCAGAACTATCTGGGCAGCCGTCAGGCGCTGCAATCGATCGACCTGCCGCAATCCTTCTACGAAACCAAGAAGCACCTGTATCAGGTGCGACTCGACGGGCTGGAAGGTAATCGGCAAGCGCTGCTGGAAAGTGTTGCATCATCCGATCCGAAGGAAGAAATCACCTTCCGCCTGAACGCGATCAACACTGAAGAGCAAGCCCTGAACCTGTACCAGGATCGTCTGCTACAGAGCCAGCGCTGGCTCGAATACCTGAAAACCGCGTTGACGGCCGCCAGCAGCAACAAGCTCAACGACTACACCTTCCCCTTCACCTTCACTACCACCGTCGATAACGTGGCGTTCGAGGATCGGGAAATCAAACAGTTGGGCGAGCAACTGACCACCCAAGTCAGCCGCTACATGAATGACCTCGCGGTGTTCCAGCCCGGCAGCGAGCCGATGCTGCTGACCCGTGAGCAGATCGCCCGCACCCGCCAGCAGTTCCTCAAAGTGGTGAGCAACCGCATTCAGGAACGCACCAACGACCTGGCCGTGGTGCAACAGGTGATCGATCAGAAAACCGCGCGCATCGCCGAGTTCAAGAACCGCATCCACACCTTGCAGCAGACCCAGAGCAAGCTGCGGCAGATGGACACCGAAATCGACGCGCTGCACACGGCGTTCTCGACCTACGCGCAACGCTTTGCCGAAAGCAGCACCGCGGGTTCGCTCAACGACGACCTGTCGAACGCCAAGGTGCTCAGCCCGCCGTTCGAGCCGACCGAGCCGGCGTTCCCCAAACCGCTGCTGATCATTCCGTTCGGGCTGTTCACCGGTCTGCTGCTGGCGATTGCCCTGGTCTATGTGCGTGAGTTCTTCGATCACCGTTTCAAACACCCGGCGCAAATCACCCACGAACTGGGCCTGCCGGTGTTGCTGGTCATCAACGACGAGAACGTGCTGCCGAGCAATCCGCACAAGAACTGGACCGTGCCAAGCTTTGTGCACTGGGTGCGCAATTGAACACGCCCTCCACCCCGAATGCCGCGCTGCCGATCATTCACTTGCTCAGCAGCGGCGGCTTCTATGGGGCCGAGCGCATGTTGCTCGATCACTGCCTGGCGACACCGGGGCAGCATCAGGTGCTGTTTCTCGATGCGCCGCCGGCATTGATCGCGCGCTTTCGCGAGGCCGGGGTGGACTGCCGTGGCTGCTCCGGGCTCGGCGAGTTGTTGCGCCACCTGCGGGCCCGGCGCAGCGAACGGCCGCTGATCAACACGCACAATTTCAAAGGGCTGTTGTTCGGTTGGGTCGCGGCGACGCTGTTGCGTTTGCCGCTGGTCATTACTCAACACGGCTTCACCCCGCGCAGCCGCAAGCAGAAGTTCTACACCTGGCTGAGTCTGCAGTTGTGCCGCACGGCGTCGGTGGATCGCGTGGTGTGCGTGGCCGAGAGCATCGCCGTGCTGCATCGTCAGGCCAGCGTGCAGGCGGACAAACTCCAGGTGATCCCCAACGGATTGCCGGCCGCCGACGCGCTGATCAGCACCACTGACAGCCAGCGCTGGCTCACCGGTTACGTCGGGCGCCTGAGCAGCGAGAAAGGCCCGGACCTGTTTCTCGATGCGCTGATTCCGCTGTGTCACCAGCATCCGCAACTGGACGCGGTGATGCTCGGCGACGGCCCGGAACGTGAGGCGCTGCAGGCGCGGATCGACGCCGCAGGTTTGCAGCAACGAATTCGCCTGCCCGGTTACCAGACCGCCATGCAACCGTGGTGGCAGCGCCTGGATGCGCTGGTGATCAGCTCGCGCACCGAAGGCACGCCGATGATTCTGCTCGAAGCGATGCAGGCCGGCGTGCCGGTGGTGGCGTTCGCTGTCGGCGGCATTCCCGATGTGCTCGAGCACCGACATAACGGTCTGCTGGCGACACCCGCCGACAGCGCCGACCTCGCCCGTCAGCTCGACAACCTGCTGAGCGAGCCGAAGCTGGCCCGGCATTTGTGCGACAACGCAAAGCGTACGCAACAGGATCGCTACGACCTCAAGGCCCTGGCCGAACGCTGGTCGCAGCTGTACATCCGCACGGCACGGGAGGCACGCGCATGATTTTCCCGCTCTCGATCGTCACGCTGCTCGGCATGGTCTGCATCGGTCTGCTCGCCAGCCCCTATCCGTTTCTGGCACCCGGCGCGGTCATTGGTCTGGTGGCTTTCACGGTGTTGTATCGCAAGCCGACCTGGGGCCTGCTGGGCATTGCCGCGCTGGTGCCATTCGAGGGTTTCTTCAAGGACAGCGCGCTGTCCGGGAGCAAACTGATCGGCGCTTCGCTGGCAGTGATCCTGATGCTGCAACTGGCCATGCATCAGATTCCGTCCGAGCGTCTGCGCAGCAATATCTGGCGGTTTCTGCTGTGGTTTCTGGTGCTGTATTTCCTCAGTCTGCTCAACACCGATGACTTGGGTATGTCGCTGGGGCATCTGCGTGAACTGAGCGTCGGCCTGATCCTGTTTGTCATCACCCTGCTGATCGGCCGCGAACTGAACCTCGACCTGTTCGCCCGTCTGGTGACCCTGAGCGTCAGCGCCACCTGCGCCATGGCGATGTTCTCGACCAAATTTCAGGATCAGGGGCGTGCCGCCGGGCTGCTGGAAGACCCCAACGCCTTCGCGCTGCTGATCGCCTTCGCCATTCCGCTGGCGCTGCTGCTGGTGATTCGCGGGCCGAATCTGCTGCACCGTTTGTTCTGGGGCGCTTGCTGCCTATTGCTGCTGGGCGGCATGACCAAGACCGAGTCGCGCTCGGGGCTGGTGGTGGTGGCCTTGAGTCTGTTGATCGGCTGCTGGCACTACCGCACGCAACTGACGCGCATTCGTCCACGGCACCTGGGCTTTGCCATGCTCGGCGTAGCCATCGTGATTCCGCTGGCGATCTACGCGATGCCCGCCGGTTACCTCGCGCGCATTCAGTCCCTGAGCGTGTTGAGCGCCGGGGCCAAGGGTCACGACGACGAATCCCTCGGCCGGCGCGCCTCGTACATCGTGGTCGGCGGGCAGATGATCCGCGAGAACCCGCTGCTCGGCTCCGGCCCCGGCACCTTTCCGCTGCACTACGCGACCACCGGCTACGCCAAGGCGTTTTCCGCCAACCGCAAGATCGGCGACCTGTACCGCCGTGCCCACAACACCTACCTGGAAATCTTCAGTGAACTGGGAATTCCCGCCGGCCTGCTGTTTGTCGGCATGCTCGGCCTCGGTCTGTACAACCTGATACGCGCTCGCGCTGCATGGATGCTGCGACGCGACTGGCAGGAGGCGGACCTGATGACCCACCTCGGGGTGAGCTTCCTGTCGCTGACCCTGTTCCTGATGTTCCTCAGCGCACCGAACCAGAAATACGTTTGGATCATGCTCGCGCTAACCAGTGTGCTGCGCCTCAAGGCCGAGCAAGCGCCATCGACGGAGGCCCGGGCATGAACCGGATCAGTATCGTTATCCCGATGTACAACGAGGCCCGGCACATTGGCCGCACGCTGCTGGCCGCGCAAAAAGCCGCACATGCGGCCGATGTCGACTGCGAGTTGATCGTGGTCGACAACGGTTCGAGCGACGACGGCCCGCACATCGCCCGCCAGTTCGGCGCGCAGGTGCTGGTGCTGCCAGGCCTGCTGATTGGTGCGCTGCGCAATCGCGGTGCGCTGCTGGCAAGCGGCGAGTGGATCGCGTTTATCGATGCCGACGTCGAAATGCCCGAAGACTGGCTCAAGCCCTTGTTCGAACTGGAGGCCAGCGCGCAAGCCGACGTGTTCGGCCTCGACCTGCACACACCCGCCGCCGCGCCGTGGTACGCCGCTGCCTGGCAACGGCGCACGCTGAGCCCGACGAGTCAGGCGTCGCACGCAGTGGACTGGCTACCCAGCTCCAACCTGCTGATGCGCCGGCGCTGGTTCGAAAAGGTCGGCGGCTTCAACGAACACCTGCGCACCGGCGAGGACAAGGAGTTCACCCTGCGCCTGCACGAACAAGGCGCACGGCTGCTCTCGGTGAACAACAACGTGGCCCTGCACTGGGGCTACGAGATGAACTGGCGCGAGTGGATGGGCAAGGAAATGTGGCGTCAGGGCAGTCATCTGCAACTGCTGCGCACCCACGGTTTCAGCCTGCGGCTGTTGCGCTTTCCGCTGCTGTCGCTGATGGCCTGGCTGCTGGACCTGCTGGCGATATCCGCGCTGCTCAACGGTTTTCCGCATCACGCGGCAATCATGGTGTCGCTGACCCTGATTCCGGCGCTGGTGCTGAGCATTCGTCAGAGCTCACGCCATCACGACGTGGCCCTGACCCTGCAACTGTGGGGCCTGCACTGGCTGCGGCTGCACCTGGCCGGGGCCGCGTTCATTCTCAGTCTGTGTCATTGGAACGCCAGGAGGCCTGCCCGTGGCTGAATTCATTTTCTGGCTGTGCCTGCTGCTGCCGGTGTACGCCTATCTGGGTTACCCGCTGCTGCTGACCGTGCTGGCGCCGCTATTCCCGGCCTGGCGCCACAGCCCGGCGCCGCCGCTGAACATCAGCATCGTGATCGCCGCGCACAACGAGGCGCGGCACATCGAGCACAAATTGCGCACGCTGCTGGCGCAGGATTATCAGCCGGCGACGCTGCAGATCATTCTCGCCAGCGACGGCTCCACTGATGACACCGTGGCCTGCGCGCACAAGGTGGTTGATTCGCGCATCACCGTGCTCGACCTGCCGCGCCAGGGCAAAGCCGCGACGCTGAATGCCGGCGTGGCGCTGGCGACTGGCGATATTCTGGTGTTCACCGATGCCGATAACCAATGGTCGCGAGAAACCCTCGGCTACCTGCTCGCTCCGCTGAGTGACCCGAGCGTCGGCGCCTGCGCCGGGCACATGGTGATTCCGGTCACCGGCGGCGGCTTGAGCGTCGGCGATAGCCTGTACCGGCATTACGAAGGCTGGCTGCGTCGGGTGGAGAATCGCACCGGCTGCATGGTCTCGGCCGACGGCGCCCTGCTCGCCCTGCGCCGCGAGCTGTTCCAGAACGTGCCGGCGGAGGTCAACGACGACTTCTTTCTCAGCACCTGTGCACCGGTGGCCTTCAAGCGCATTGTGTACGTGCCCGAGGCGCAAGTGATCGACCACGGTGTCGACGAAGCGGACAAACAGTTCCGCCGCCGTCAACGCGTCACCGTCGGTGGCCTGCAAAGCCTCGCCCAGCGCCGTGAGCTGCTCAACCCACTCAAACATGGCCTGTATTCGATTGCGCTGATCAGCCACAAACTGATCCGCCGCCTGGCACCGATCCTCCTGCTGCCGTTGCTGCTGAGCAACTTCTGGCTGTGGAACGACCACGGTTTCTATCGACTGGCCCTGATCGCGCAACTGTTCGGCTACGCCGTCGCGATCGCCGGGCTGCTGGATTCACAACACCGGTTACCCAAACCGTTCCGCCTTGCGGCATTCCTGCTGGTGACGCTGGCAGGCATGAGCATCGGCCTGTGGCAGTTCCTGCGCGGCCACCGTTACGCCCAGTGGAACCCTGAACAAAACCGTTGAGAGGAGCGAAGCCATGGCGATCAAACAACTGATAAAACGCACCAGTGGCTGGCTTTACCTCAACTCCTCCGTGGGACGAAACCAGTTGCACGGTGCCGGAGTGATCCTGATGTTGCACCGGGTGCTGTCCAACGACCGCGCCGCCGACCTGCCGCACCGCAATGAGCTGTGTGTCGGGCCGAAAGCCTTCGAACACCTGCTGGTGTGGCTGCGCCGGCATTTCGATTGCGTACCGTTGATGGACATCCTCACGCCCACCGCACTGCGCAGCGAACGCCCACGGGTGGCGCTGACCTTCGACGATGGCTGGCGCGACAACGCGGTCAATGCCTTCCCGCTGCTGCAAAAACATCAGGTGCCGGCGAGCATTTTCCTCTCCACCGATTTCATCGGCAGCCGTCAGCGCTTCTGGTGGGAAAGCCTTGGCGAAACCCTGTGGGGCAGCCACGGCGAAAAGGCCCGCATGCACTTGATCGAATGCCTGCACATGATCCACCACCCGGTGCCGGTGCTGGTGGATGATATCGACGTCGATCGCCGCAGCCTGTCGCTGCTGCATTACCTGCAAGGCCTGAAAACCCTTGAACCGGCGATGCTCGAACGCCTCCCCGACGAATGTCCGCCCGAAGCGCAGCCCCAAGCGCTGGACTGGCATCAGGTGCGCGCGATGGAAGCTTCCGGGCTGGTGCGCTTCGGCCCGCACGGCGCCAGCCACGCGATCCTCACCGAACTGGACGATGTGCGCCTGAGCGAAGAAATCAGCCGCAGCCGTGATGCCTTGTACAACGGCTGCAACCGACCGCTGCCGGTGTATTGCTACCCCAACGGTAACAACGACGAGCGCGTGCGCAAGCAGATTGCCGCGCACGATTACCCGTTCGCCCTGGGCACCGGCACCGGCATCTATCGCGGCGAAGGTGATCCGCTGAACCTGCCGCGCTTCGGCGTCAGCCAGCGCACCGCGCGCAATCCCGAGTTGTTGTCGTGGCGCATCTTTCGCGGAAACCGGCCATGAGCCGCAGCCATTACCTCAAGCACCTGGCGCTGAGCATGGGCACCAAACTGGCGATGATCGCCTTGCGCCTGCTGCGCAACGTGTTGCTGGCGCGGATCCTCGGGCCGAGTGAACGGGGGTTGTTCGCGCTGCTCAGCACCTTGCCCGACCTGATCAGCGCCGCCACCAGTGGCGGGCTGAATTCGGCCGTGGGTTATCAGGCTGCCAAGCAACGGCCCATGGGGCTGCTGCTGAGTCAGGTGTTGGTGTTCGGTTGCTTGCTCGCGGGTCTGCTGACTCTGCTGGTGGTGGCGCTGGTGCGCGAGTTCGGCAGTGAGCTGGATGTCACCGTGCAGCTCGGCCTGCTGGCCTGGCTGTTGCTGCTGGCGGTGCCGCTGACCGTGCTGAAAAGTGGCCTGCTGACCCTGCACAACGCCTCCGGCGGCGTGGTCGCGTTCAATGCCTTGCGCCTGACCGAATCACTGGCGCCGCTGCTGCTGTTTCTCGCGCTGTTCTGGATGTGGAAAAGCGCGGCGCTGGAAGCGGCGCTGATCAGCTGGCTGGCCGGGATCAGCCTGGTGGTGCTGGCCGGTTGGGTCTGGCTCAAACGGGCGCAACCGCTGCAACTGCAATGGGATCGCGCCAGCCAGAACGAACTGCTGCGCTACAGCGCCCGCAGCCATCCGGACCTGCTGTTCCAGCAAGTGATTCTGCGCTCGGATTACCTGTTCATCGGCGCCCTGCTCGGCAGCACCGCGCTAGGTCATTACGCCATGGCCAGTGCCGCCGCCGAACTGCTGCTGATCGTTCCGGAAGCGGTGACCACGCCGCTGATGAAGCGCCTGCTGCAACAGGACGAAGGCATGGACAAGGTCACCCCGCTGGCCCTGCGCCTGACCGCCACGGTGATGCTCGGCGCGTGCCTGACGATGGCGCTGATCGGCAACTGGTTGATCGTCACCCTGTTCGGCATCGCCTACCAACCGGCGTATCCGGCGCTGCTCGCCTTGCTGCCGGGGCTGCTCGGCCTGTGCTACGCAAGCATCCTGCGTCTGGACCTGCTGGGAAAAAACCGCCCCGGCACGGTGTCGCTGCTGATGGGCCTCGGCGCCCTGCTCAATCTGGCGCTGAACCTGGTGTTGATTCCGGCCTACGGCATCGTTGGCGCAGCGGCGGCTTCATCAATTGCCTATCTGGCCGTCACCGTGGCGATGCTGGTGTTGTACTGCCGTTTGAGCGGTGTGGCGTTCTGGCAAACTTTGATCATCCTGCCCAGTGACATCGCGCCGATGTGGCAGATGCTGCAACGGAAGGCCGCATGAAAGGCCTGGTCCTGCTGCTCGGTCTCGGCCTGTCGCTGGACGCCTTTGCCGCGTCGATGCGCTGGGGCGAGATCCGCGACGGCAGCCTGTACCTGCAAACCGATCGCCCGGACAGCGTGACCATCCGCTGGACCCCGGCGTGGCAGGCCGACGCCAACGAAGAGCATCTTTACCTGCTCGACGGCCAGGGTAAGTTGCAGGGCGAGCGCTTGATCAAGGCCAGCGAAACCCGTGGCACTCAGAGCTGGCCGTTACTGCCCGGCTCGGCCAGTTATCGTCTGGAAATTCCCGGCTACAGCTTCCGCAATTACCGGGTCGAACACGATGAGCACACCGTGGCGCTGTTCGAGCCGGCCAAGGTGCATTTCAGCGCGCAGACGCAGAACGGCGACGAGTTGTATTTCAAGGTGGCGCCGGGGGAACACGCGGTACTCGCCGGCAAGTTCCATGGCGGAGTAAATGCTCTGCAAGCGCAACGGGTGGGCGATGATCGGCCGCTGACGCTAGCGCTCAAACCCTATCGCGCCTATTGGCAGTTCGATCAACTGGCGCTGCCGGTCAGCGAGCGCGAACAGATCTGGCGCCTGCGTCTGCAAGGCAGCGGCAAAGCGGCGTTCTGGCTCGACGGCACGGCCAATCGGTTTGCGCAGAATCCGCAGCAACTCAAACCCGTGCGCGAAGAGACCGGCCAGATCCACCTGACCCTGCACGACAAAATCCTCGGGCGCACCCCGGATCTGGGCATCGCCCTGCCCTACGTAATGCCGCCCGCCAGTAGCCATGCGGTGCTGGATGCGCTGAAACCGAGCGCCGCCAGCTACTACAGTTTTGTCGATGTCACGGCGAAAAATCCGCACTTCGAAGACGCGTTTCGTCTGGCTTATCAGGAGCGCTTCGGCATCCGTCAGGACATCACCCTGCTCGCCGGTAGCCAGCGTCAGGCTGACTTGCGCGCCGATATGCAAAGCAATGGCGGCCTCGATGCATGGCTGGCCGGCACCCGCGCGCTCGGCGGCAAAGGCACGCACTACATCGGCTTTGCTGATGAGCCGAACCTCAACTATTCGAGCTTCGAACAATACCGGGCGATTTTCGCCAGCATGGCCAGACAGGTGCGCAGTGATCCGGCGAATGCCAGGGCCGGGGTGCGCATCGCCATGCCGGCCAGTTCACGGCTGGTCAACGGGCCGTTTGCCGATAACGCGGCAGACAAGCGCGGCATCGACTGGGCGCGGCGCTTGCTCGGTGAATCCGCCGAGCAGATCGACGCACTGGCGTGGCACGAATGGATGATCCGCGACCTGCTCGCCACCCGGGTCTATCGCGACAGCGTGCGCCGCGCCGCCGAACTGGTCGGCCTCGATGGCCACGGCCAGCCGCGCAAGGCCTTGCTGCTGGATCAGACCAATATGTCCAGCGGCTCCAGCCTCAGCCCCTACGATCAGGAAACCCACTACGCCTCGCTGTGGTGGGCCTCGGTGGTGATCAACGCCTCGCAGGACGGTTTGCTGACGATGCTCAACTGGTTTCAGGCCGCCGACGAGCCGCAGTACCCCAAGGGCATGATCCGGGTTTTGGGCGCTGAGCGTTTCGAGCTGAAACCGGTGGGTCTGGCCCAGCAATTCATCGCTCAGCATTGGCTGCACCAAGTACTGTGGCTGGAGAACGATGCGTTTGAAGTCGACGTGCTGGCGATGGCCGACGACGACCAGCGTGGCCTGCTCGGTGTGAACAAAGGCACGCGGTTGCAGCGTGTCGACCTGAGCGGCGCCAGATGCCCGCTGAACAGCGGCGCGTTGCGTTACTTCGGCGCAGACAACCGCAGTCGCGACGCGCCGTTTGCCTGCCGCGACGGACGCGTCAGCTTCGACTTGCCGGGGCAAACCCTGTTCGCGTTGAGCTGGAGCGCGTCATGAACCCGAATTTCAGACAATGCATGGCGAATACAAAATTGTGGCGAGGGAGCTTGCTCCCGCCGGGCTGCGAAGCGGCCCCGATACTTGCGCCCCCATTGGCGACTGCTGCGCAGCCGAGCGGGAGCAAGCTCCCTCGCCACAGTCGTTCGCCCTGCGATATCGCCGGAGTACAGAACATGGGTACCGTCAGCAAACTCAGCCAGCACATCAAACAAAAAGGCCTGCGCGCCACCCTCGCCAAGGCGTGGAAGCACTACGTGTTTTTCCATCAGGAATTGCTGTGGATGGAGCGCGATCTGGTCAGTCCGGTACCACCGCACAGCCTCAAACCGTATCCGCCACTGCGGGTGGTGAAGATCACCGCCGACAACGCCAGCGCCTTCGCCCGCTACTTCGGCGATCGCGTCGGGACCATGGCCGAGCTGGCCAACGAAGGCCACACCGGGCACATGCACCTGGACGATCAGGGCGATGCCGTGGCGTTCATCTGGGGCAGCGCGCGGGACTATTTCGACCGGCATTACTACGGCTGCCTGTTCCCGGTGAAACCCGGCGAGTTCTTCGAATTCGGTGGCGAGCTGACCCGTGCCTACTGGGGCACCGAACTCTCGGTGGACCTGCAACTGGAACTGTGGAAAGCCATGGCGGCCCAGGGCTGCGACAAGGTGGTGGACGTCTGCGAGTTCCACAACGTCCCGGCGCTGAAACTGCACCTGCGCATGGGTTACACCGAGCAAGGCCGGATCATGAACGTCTACACCCTGTTCGGTCGCTGGCGCTTCTACCGCGAAACCCGCTACAGCGGTTCGCGACTGGATGCGCTGCGCAAACCATCCCGCCCACCTGTCACAGCCACGGCGGCCTGAGCCCATGACGGCGCGATTCGAATGGCGCACTTCATTGTGCGCGGCCGACTTCCCGACAGCAGCGTACGAAGCGCTGCGTCTGCGGGTGACGGATCACACACCGTTCAACCACCTGGGCTGGTTGTGCGCGGCGGAGCAGGCACTGGGCGCGGGTGAGCGCCTGCACATCCTGCTCGGTTGGGATGCGGACGAATTGCGCCTGTGCCTGCCACTGGTGGCGGGCCGCGAGCGTTTTGCCGGCGTGCCATTCCGCGTGCTGCATCACTTGGGCTATCCGTTGGCGGACCGGCTGGCGCTGCTGTCATTACTCAAGGGCGAAGACATGCGCGAAGCCTTGCGCCTGATCCGCCGACAACTGCCGCACGCCCTGCTGCAGCTCAACGAACTGTCCGAGCCGGCGGGTGAGGAAAGCGCCCTGACCGCATGGATGGCTCACAGCTCTGCTGGCGAACGCCGTCTCAGTTGCCGGGTGCCGGTGCATCTGATCAGCGACGCCGATCATCAGGAGGTCTCCGGCGACCCACGCTACAAGCTGCGGCGCGCACGCAAACGAATTGCCGCGTGTGGCGCCCAGGTGCGGCGCATCAGCCCCGACGCGCTGAGCATGGGTCCACTGTTGCAAGCGATCAGCGAAGTCGAAGCGGTGAGCTGGAAAGGCGACGAAGGCGTGGGGATCTTTGCCAGCGAGCGCAGTCGGCAATGGATCGAACGCGCCTTCACCGCCCTCGCCGGCCAGGGACTGGTGCGGGTAGTGACGCTGGAACTCAACGGGCGTTGTATCAGCTATCGCCTCGGCTTGCTGGAACAGGGCCGACTCTACGATTACAACCTTGCGTTCCTGCCGCAATACGCCGATCTGGGCAGCGGCCGGGTGCTGCTTGAGGAATGGATTCGCTGGGGGCTGGACGAGCATTGGCGCTGGATCGATGCCTCGCGGGTCAGTCTGGAAAACTCCAGCCACCAACTGCACGAACGCATGACCGGACAACTGGAACACTGGCGCTGGAGTTTCTATTCCTGGCGCCCCAGCGGGATGTTGCTGGGGCTGGGGTTGCGGCTCTGGCAGCGCTTGAAACCGACGGTGCAGCAATGGCGCGCGCGACGTGCGGCCAGACCGGCATCGGCGCCCACACCTGTCGTCATCACCACGGAGGGCGATCATGCCTCGCCAAGTCATAGTCAACGCTGACGATTTCGGTTTGAGCCCGAACGAAAACGCGACGATCTTCGCCGCGTTTCAGGCCGGGGTCATCAGCTCGGCCACGGCCATGGCCAACATGCCGGCCTTCGAAGCAGCCTGCGCGATGGCCCGGCATCCGTCGCTGCAAGGTCGGGTCGGGTTGCACTTCAACCTGACTTACGGGCGGCCGCTGAGCAGCTCGATCCTGCGCAGTCGCACCTTCTGCGATGGCCATGGCGTGTTCGATCTGAGCCTGCCACGGCACAGCTTTTTGCTCAGTCGCGAAGATCGTGACGCGGTGCGTGAAGAGTTGCAGGCGCAGTGGCAGCGCTGTGTCGAACATGGCGTGCGACCTAGCCATATCGACTCGCATCAGCACGTACACAACATCTGGCCGATCGGCGAAATCGTCGCGCGCTTTGCTGCCCATCAAGGCGTGCCGATTCGCCTGGCGCGCAACCTGGGGCAGAACCTCAGCCTGCCGAAACGCGTGTTCAAAGGCTTGCTCAACTGGCGCTTGCAGAGTCTGGCCGGAGCCACGGCGGACTATGTGTGCACGCCGGTGGACCTGCGCAACGATCCCGCGCCGACCGACGGCGTGCTGGAAATCGTTGCCCACCCGAATGAGCTCGGGAGCGATTTCGGGGATGCCTATCTCAATCCCGGAGAGTCCCTGAGCCGCGTGCTAGAGCAGCGGCTGCCGGGCGTTCCACGGGTTTCCTATGCCGACCTGAACAAGGACTTTCTACGCGGTGCTGCGGCACTCGATTGATCTACATAACTTGCAATACTTTCGAAGATGGCGCTTCGAAACGGCGTTGCAGGTGTGATCTATACCCACAAAAGCAACATCCACCACACCGGGCTTCGGCCACGGAGGGCAACATGAGTGTTATCGAAAAACTGCGCGAACGCATTCGTCAAAAGGGCCTCGGCCGACTCTTCGCCACCTTGTGGAAGCGCTACGTGTTCTTCCATTGGGAGCTGCTGTGGATGGAGCGCGATCTGGTCTCCCCGGTGCCACCGCACAAGCTGCGTCCGTACGAAGGTTTGCGCAAAGTCGATATCACCCAGCTCAACACTGGCGCCTTCGCCAAACACTTCGGCGACCGCGTCGAGACCATGGCCGAACTCGCCGCCGAAGGCCACACCGGGCACATGTACCTGGATGCCGACGGCCACGCGGTGGCGTTCATCTGGGGCAGTATTCGTGACTATCACGACCGTCACTATTACGGCTGCTGGTTCCCGGTCAAACCCGGCGAGTTCTTCGAGTTCGGCGGCGAAATGGCCCGGCCGTATTTCGGCACCAGCCTGTCGGTGGACGTGCAAGTCGCGCTGTGGGAAGCGATGGCCGCCCAAGGCTGCGACAAAGTCGTCGACGTCTGCGAAACCCATAACATCCCGGCGCTGAAACTGCACATCCGCATGGGCTACCACGAACAGGGCCGCGTCACCCACGTCTACGGCCTGTTCGGCCACTGGCGCTTCTACCGCGAAACCCGCTACGACGGCTCACGCCTGGAACCCCTGCGCAAACCCGGACGGCCGGTGGTGAGTGCGACGGCGCAGGCTTGATCAATCGTTAGAGGTGTGGCGGCCATTTGGCCGCCTTCGCGAGCAGGCTCGCTCCTACAGTGGATTTGTGTACGACACCGATCAAATGTAGGAGTGAGCCTGCTCGCGATGAGGCAGGTAGCTGTTCGCTATGTTTTGTGCGTAACACAGGACTTTGCCCACACCCGAAAAAGAATCGCCCTCCTGACCTAAAGGCTATGCCTGACTGTTGCCAATGGCGTGATCAAGTAAATTGGCGCAAAAACACAAGGGAGCAGAACGTTGAGCCACAAACTCATCAGCCTGGAGTTGCCGTCATTACTCGTAGATGTCGCGGCCATTCGTGAATATCTGAAACAAGTGCTAAGCGATGACGACGATGAAGAGTTGCTTCGAGCCATCGGCTATGTGGCAGAGGCTTGCTCGAACATTCAGAAGGGTCAAACGGGCAAAGTTGGTTCAGATTCTTTCAGCCAGACTTGAGACCTTATCGACGCCTTCGCTGGCAAGCCAGCTCCCACAGGGTGTTGTGCAAGTCCCAAAAAACTGTGGGAGTCTGGCTTGCCAGCGATGAGGCCCGTTGGATCGATGGAAAGCTTCAGGCCTTGCTGGCGACAAGGGTAAAGCACAGCGGCATCTGCGCTGGCTGATTCAGGTACTGGTCGTACACCTCTTCCCGGTTCGAATGTGCATATTCCCTGAAATGCGCGATGTTCAGGCCGGCGGCGATGGCACCGCTGAAAATGGCGCCGAGGGTGTGCACGAACCAGTAGGACTTGGCAGCCTGCTGCTCGACCTTGCCAACGTAGACGATCGGCTCTTGCTGCACGAATGGCTCGGCACGGAAGTAGGAGCTGGCGAGGCGGTACGGGTCTTCGGCGTCGGGGTCGACCATTTCCAGAAACGGATGGGTTTCGTAGATCACCAGTTTGCCGCCCGGTTTGAGGGTCAGCGCGACATGGCGAAAGAACTCGCCGATGTCGGGCATCCAGTTCAGCACGCCGATGGTGATCAGTGCCACGTCGAAGCGGTTGTGCAGTGCGGCCGGCAGGTGATGGATATCGCTTTCGATGAATTCGGCGTGGTGTGGCGAGCGCTGGTTCAACTCGCGGGCCTGTTCGAGAAACGCTTCCGATTGATCGACGCCGACCACACTGCGCGCACCGAGGGCGTACAGCGACAGGCTTTCGCGGCCGTTGTTGCAACCGAGCTGAATCAGCGCTTTACCGTCGACGCCGACCTGCTCCAGCACGCCACGCAAGGTGTCGTCGAGACAGGAGAAATCAGCCTTTGATACGTCGTTCAACAGCGCTTGCCATTCCGCCGATTCACGATGATGGCGAGCAGAATCGTTCCACGCCTGTCGATTGCTGTCGATGGCGGTTTTATTGTCGGGCACTTCCATGGCGCACTCCGGGCGATGCTCGTGATTGAGCGGCTCCGAGTCTAGAACAGCCCGATCAGGACGGTTGTTGCGACTTTGTAAGCCACACCGCCGTTCCACTGTGGGAGCTAACCTGCTAGCGATGGCGCCGACACAACCAACATCGTCAGTGCCTGAACCACCGCTATCGCGAGCAGGCTCGCTCCTACACGGGTTATGCGGGCAGTTCGACGTTATCCAGTGCCTTGTTCACCACATGCGCAATGCCAACCCGAATTGAAATACACCCCGTGTAGGAGATGCGGCACGCTGCGATCTTTTGATCTTGCTTCAAAAAAACAAAGTCAAAAGATCGCAGCGTGCCGCAGCTCCTACAGAGAGTGGGTGGTTGTCGGGTTCAGGCGTTCGCGCAGAAATTCGACCAGCGCCTGCACCGGCCGCGAGGCCTGGCGATGCTGCGGGTACACCGCCGACAGGGTCAGCGGTTCGGGGCGGTAGTCGTCGAGCACCGGCAGCAGCCTCCCGTCCTTCAGCGCCGCGCCAACGATGAACGTCGGCAGATAGGTAATCCCCATGCCCTGCACCGCCGCATCACGCAGCAGCTCGCCATTGTTCACCCGCATGCGCCCGGTGACGTTGACCAGCAGCGGCTTGCCCTGCCCCGCGTTGAAGCGCCACTGCACCGAACGTCCGTGGCCGTATGGCAGGCAATCGTGGCTGTGCAGGTCTTCGGGGTTGAGCGGTGTGCCACGTTCGGCCAGATACGCGGGGCTGGCGCAATACACCCGTTCGATGGCGGCGATGCGTCGGGCGATCAACGTCGAGTCTTCCAGCACACCGATGCGCAGCGCCAGGTCGTAGCCTTCGCCGAGCAGGTCCACCGGGCGGTCGCTCAAATCCACCTCCACGGTGACATCGCGATAGCGCTGCAGGAACAGCGGCAGCAGACACCCCAGATGCGCCACGGCAAACGACAGCGGTGCACTGACGCGAATGGTCCCGCGCGGCTCGGCAGTCTGCCCGGCGATGCCCTGCTCGACCTGTTCGACTTCGCCCAGCAGACGCAGCGCCGACTCGTAGTAGCTCTGGCCCAGTGGCGTGACGTCGAGGCGTCGGGTGGAACGGTTCAACAGCCGCACACCGAGGCGCTCTTCGAGCTGCATCAAACGGCGGCTGACGAACTGCTTGGACAGGCCCAACTGATCGGCCGCAGCAGTGAAACTGCCGGAGTCCATGACCTGGCAAAAAATACGCATGTCTTCGAACGGGTTCATTGTCACTCTCTGGTAGACAGTCAAACGCTTTATAGCCGCTTTTTCACTTTTCGACAGCTCATTAATCTGTGCTCACGGTTTGAAAACAGCCCGACATAACACCAATAACTTTCGAAAATGGAATTGAGCATGAACATCAAAAAAACCCTGGCCGCATCCCTCCTCGCCCTCTCCATCGGCAATGCTTTCGCGGTTGGCAGCCCGGGAGTGGAACACCAGACCCAGGCCTTCCTCGAAGCCCTCGCCGCCGGCGGTAGCAAACCGTTGGAGCAACTGAGCCCGAAGGATGCCCGTGCGGTGCTGACCGGTGCGCAAGCGTCGGTACAAGTCGACCTGTCCGGAGTTGAAGTCAGCGACAAGGCAATCAAGGTCGATGGTCAGACGATCAACCTCAAAGTGGTGCGGCCGGCCAAGGTCAAAGGTGAATTGCCGGTGTTCATGTTCTTCCACGGTGGCGGTTGGGTGTTGGGCGATTACCCGACCCACCAGCGCCTGATTCGCGATCTGGTGGTCGGCTCTGGAGCGGTCGCGGTGTACGTCGATTACACGCCGTCGCCGGAAGCACAGTACCCGACAGCGATCAACCAGGCCTATGCGGCGACCCAATGGGTCGCGGAAAACGGCAAGCAGATCGGGGTCGACGGTAAGCGTCTGGCGGTGGCCGGCAACAGTGTCGGCGGCAACATGGCGGCGGTCGTGGCGCTGATGGCCAAGGAACAGCAAACCCCGGCCCTGCGCTTCCAGCTGCTGATGTGGCCGGTGACCAACGCGCAGTTCGACGATGCGTCGTACCAGCAGTTTGCCGAGGGCCATTTCCTCACCAAAGGCATGATGCAGTGGTTCTGGGACAACTACACCACCAACCCGGCCGAGCGCGCACAGATCCACGCCTCGCCACTGAACGCCAGCAGCGAACAGCTCAAGGGCCTGCCCGCCGCGCTGGTGCAGACCGCCGAATTCGACGTGTTGCGCGACGAAGGTGAAGGTTACGCACGGCATCTGGATGCAGCCGGTGTGCCGGTGACGTCGGTGCGTTACAACGGGATGATTCATGACTTTGGCTTGCTCAATCCGCTGAGTCAGATTCCCGAAGTGAAAGCGGCCGTGCGCCAGGCCGCGGCTGAGCTGAAGACGCATCTGAACTGAGGCCCCCTCACTCGCCACACCTGACAGTGTGGCGAGTTTTTTGTCTGCAAGAACCCTTGTGGTGAGGGGATTCATCCCCGATGGGTTGCGAAGCGACCCCGCCGCTAACCAGAAAGGCAGGGGACTGCTGCGCAGTCCATCGGGGATGAATCCCCTCACCACAAAAGCCTCTTCAACACCAACGTTCATGCAGTTCCGGAGATCGCCATGTCCATCCTCCTCACTCACCCCCTGTCCTGGAGCGCCGCCCTGCTGCTGCTCGACGCGCTGCTCTGGCACCTCGCCCCGTTCAAGCATCGCGCACCGAGAGTCGGCATTCGCCTGGCGCTGTTTCTGGGGTTCAGCGCATTGATCATCAACGCCGAGATCAGCCCGTTGCAGGCGCCGCTGTTCGCTGACGACCGGGTGATGCAACTGGGCGCGACCGCGCTGGGGATTGTCTGGTGGGTGTACGCTGCGCGGGTGCTCACCGAGGTGATCGGCCTGATCCTGATGCGGCGTATCGGCCACAGCGGTCGGCTGTTGCAGGACGTGATCGGCGCGCTGGTGTTTCTGGCGGCGATCGTCGCGGCCGCCGGCTATGTACTGGAACTGCCGGTCAAAGGTTTGCTGGCGACTTCCGGGGTGGTGGCGATCGTCGTTGGTCTGGCGTTGCAAAGCACCTTGAGCGACGTGTTCTCGGGGATCGTGCTCAACACCACCAAGCCGTATCAGGTGGACGACTTCGTGGTGATCGACGGTGTCGAGGGCAAGGTCATCGACATCGACTGGCGCGCCACGCATCTGTTGACCAGCACCGGCACCCTGGCCGTGGTGCCGAACTCGGTGGCGGCCAAGGCGAAGATCGTCAATCTCAGTCGCCCGACTAACCTGCATGGCGTCTCGATCAGCATCAAGGTGCCGAATCACATTCGCCCGCGGCGGGTGCTCGACGCCCTCGACCGCACCTTGCAGGGCAGCAGCAGCCTGCTGCTCAATCCGCCGCCCAAAGCCGTGTTGAAAGAGGCCGGTGAAGAGATGTCCGAATACGTTGCCAGCGGCTTCATCAGTGAACTGGGCAAGAAAGGCGAAGTGCGCAATCAACTGTTCGACCTCGCCCACCGGCATCTCGAAGCGGCAGGTATTTCCCGGCACCCTGATGGCGTGATCGAACCCTCGACCCGCGCCCGGGCGTTGCTCGATGAAGTGAAAATCTTCCGCTCGCTGAGTCATGAGGAACGTGATCGCCTCGCCGAATCGATGGTCGCGCAGCAGTACGCGGCCGGTCAGGTGGTGCTGGATCTGGATGAAGTGCCCGACAGTCTGTTTGTCATCGCCACTGGCGTGGTCAGTGCAACCGTGCCCGATGGCAGCGGACAGACCGAGGCCGGGCGCATGGGGCCGAGCGAGGTCATGGGCGAACAGAGCATCCTCGCCGATACGCCGTCGCAAGCGACGTTCACCGCACTGACATCAAGCATCATCTACCGCCTCGACAAAGCCCTGACCCGTCAGTGCATGGAACAGCGCAGCGAAGTCGGCCAGGCGTTGAACAAATTGCAAGCCGTGCGACAGCAGAACAGCCGGCTGGCGTTGATGGCCAAACCGGTGGCGGTGCGCAAGGGTGGTTTTCTGGCTTGGCTGCAAAAACGCTAGCCCTGTCAAACAGGTGAACGCCAAACCTTGTGGCGAGGGAGCTTGCTCCCGCTTGAGTGCGCAGCGCTCACAAGATTTCGGGGACTGCTGCGCAGCCCAGCGGGAGCAAGCTCCCTCGCCACAGAGGATGGTGGATTGCGCCACTTTTTACTGCACATGAAAATGCCCGCAATCAAGCGGGCACTTTCAGTTCAAGCAATTACTTGGCCGTGAACTTGGTGTAGCTGTTGATCAGGTTACGATAGTTCGGCAGGCGTTCGGACAGCAGATGCGCCAGGCCTTCCATGTCGTTACGCCAGTCGCCTTGCAGCTCGCACGCCACCGAGAACCAGTTCAGCAAGTGTGCACCGGCCGCCGACATCCGCGCCCACGCCGCTTGTTGCACGGTGGTGTTGAAGGTGCCGGAAGAATCGGTAACCACGAACACTTCGAAACCTTCGGCGATGGCCGACAGGGTCGGGAATGCCACGCAAACGTCCGTCACCACACCGGCGATGATCAGTTGCTTGCGGCCGGTGGCCTTGATTGCCTTGACGAAGTCTTCGTTGTCCCAGGCATTGATCTGGCCTGGGCGCTGAATGAACGGTGCATCGGGGAATTGCTCGCGCAGTTCAGGCACGATCGGGCCGTTCGGGCCGGCGTCGAAACTGGTGGTGAGGATGGTCGGCAGCTTGAAGAACTTGGCGATGTCGCCCAGCGCCAGCACGTTGTTCTTGAACTCGTTGGGGGTGAAGTCCTGCACCAGCGAGATCAGACCGGTCTGGTGATCGACCAGCAGCACGACCGCATCATCTTTGTTCAGACGCTTGTAGGGAACGCTCATGGGAAACTCCTTGGGATGGATGTTGCAGGAAGCGCCGTGCCGGTTGGCCGGCGCTTTTTTGTAGGGATCAGAAAGCGAAACAGGAACAGCCGAACGCGCCCCAGAAACCGGCGAAGTCGCTGACCGGTGCGTTCGACAGTCGGGCCTTTTCATGGCTGTGCGCGTGCACCGCGCAGGCACCGACGCACTGGTGCACCTGCGCCTGCAAAGGCGAGTTCGGGCGCCAGTGGCCCGGCACTTTGACCACCGGCGACCAGTCCGGCAGCACGGGGATCGAGCGTGGACCGAGGTCTTCGAAATCGCCGGCGGCGTAGACGATCTTGCCGCCGACCACGGTCAGCACCGACTCGATCCACTTGATCGCTTCTTCCTCGACATGGAAGAAGTCCGCACTCAGCGCCGCCAGATCCGCCAGTTGCCCGACCTTGATCTGGCCCTTCTTGCCCTGCTCGGAGGAAAACCAGGCGCTGCCGTGGGTGAACAGTTCCAGCGCGGTGGTGCGTGGCAGACCTTCTTCGTACAAGGCCAGGCCGCCGACGGTGCGGCCGCTGACCATCCAGTACAGCGAGGTCCACGGGTTGTAGCTGGACACCCGCGTGGCGTCGGTACCGGCGCCCACCGGCACGCCTTCGGCAAGCATGCGTTTGATCGGCGGCGTGGCTTCGGCGGCTTTCGCGCCGTAACGGTCGACGAAGTATTCGCCCTGGAACGCCATGCGATCCTGAATCGCGATACCGCCACCCAGCGCCCTCACCCGTTCGATGTTCTGCGGGGTGATGGTTTCGGCGTGGTCGAAGAACCACGGCAGACCGTTGAACGGAATGTCGCGATTGACCTTCTCGAACACGTCGAGCATGCGGCTGATCGACTCGTTGTACGTGGCGTGCAAACGGAACGGCCAGCGCTGCTCGACCAGATGGCGCACCACCGGTTCCAGCTCCTGCTCCATGGTCTGCGGCAGGTCCGGGCGCGGTTCGAGGAAGTCTTCGAAGTCGGCGGCGGAGAACACCAGCATCTCGCCGGCGCCGTTGTGCCGCAGGTAATCGTCGCCCTGGTGCAACTTGACGCTGCCGGTCCAGTTCTGAAAGTCGGCCAGCTCTTCTTTGGGCTTCTGGGTGAACAGGTTGTAGGCGATGCGCACGGTCAACTGGTCGTCCTTGGCCAGTTGCTCGATCACCTGATAGTCGTCGGGATAATTCTGGAAACCACCGCCGGCATCGATCGCGCTGGTCAGGCCGAGGCGATTGAGTTCACGCATGAACTGGCGGGTCGAGTTGACCTGATATTCCAGCGGCAGCTTCGGCCCCTTGGCCAGCGTCGAGTACAGAATCATCGCGTTGGGTTTTGCCACCAGCATGCCGGTCGGGTTGCCGTTGGCATCACGCACGATCTCGCCGCCCGGCGGGTTCGGCGTGTCGCGGGTGTAACCGGCGACGCGCAGTGCGGCGCGGTTGAGCAGCGCGCGGTCGTACAGGTGCAGAACGAACACCGGGGTGTCCGGCGCCGCCTGGTTGAGTTCTTCAAGGGTCGGCATGCGTTTTTCGGCGAACTGGAATTCGTTCCAGCCACCGACCACACGCACCCATTGCGGAGTCGGCGTACGGTCGGCCTGTTCCTTGAGCATGCGCAGTGCATCGGCCAGCGACGGCACGCCTTCCCAACGCAGTTCGAGATTGTAGTTGAGGCCGCCACGGATCAGGTGCAGGTGCGAGTCGTTGAGGCCGGGGATCACGCAGCGCCCGTGCAGGTCGATCACTTGCGTGGCTGCACCGCGCAGGGCCATGGCCTGGGTGTCGTTGCCAACGACGACAAAGCGGCCGTCCTTGATCGCCACGGCACTGGCCAGCGGCTTGCTGCGGTCTACGGTATGAAATTGGCCATTGAACAGAATCAGATCGGCGTTCATCGCAGTTCCTTTCGAGTAGATGAATGGGGTTCAGCGTGACGGCTGTTTCGCCGGTTCGAGGTGGGCATGGGCCTGGCCGGCCTCCAGCCACGGCGCGAACAATCGGGTCACGCGGGGCATGAACACGTACACCACCGACAGGACGATGGTCAGGGTGATCAGGAACGTGGCGACCACGTAGTTGGCAAGCAGCGGGTGCAGCTTGAGCAGCGGCCCCCAGATCAGCGGCACCAGCAGCGTGTGCGGCAGAATCACCAACAGGGTGATCACCGCTTGCTTCCAGCGCGGCGGCGGCTTCGCGGCATCGGCCAGCGGCGCGAACCAGAATTCGTTGACCGGTGCGACTTCAGTCTGGTCGCCATCGGCGAGCATCGGCGCCGCCTCATCCACCAGCGCCTGACGCTGCGGCGATTCCAGCCACAGCTGCATGGCCTCGGTGGAGCAAAAGCGCAGGACGCAGGTGTAGGTGTCGAGACCGGCCAGTTTGCCGCGCACCACGTCGACCCCGAGGTGACCGTCGCGCTGCCCGGCGACCCGGACGATGTTGCGCAACCATGCTTCGTAAGGCTGTTCAAACCCGGCCTTGACCCGGTGCTTGACGATCAGGGTCACGGTTTCACCGACCCCCGGTGCTTTTGGACTCAGGGCTTCAGGCATAACGCAGCACTCCGGGCAGACGAACATTGAGCGCCAGGCGTCCCGGCCCGGCGATAAACACAGTGGCGAACAGGATCAACAGCAACCAGCCGAACTGCCCCTCGGCCACACTCCATTGCGGATGCACGACCAGCAGCGCCACCAGCAGAACAAAGAGAATAGGCAAGCAGGCCAATCGCGCCAGCACCCCGCCGACGATCAGCAGCGGACAGAGGACTTCAGCGAAAATCGCCAGACAGAGCGTGAGGTGCGCGCCGAGGTGGAACGGGTCTTCGATCTGCTGCAATTGCGCGTTGAAGTTCAACAGCTTGGGCAAACCGTGGACCCACAGCAGGAACAGTCCGCCGCTGACCCGCAGAAACAGCAGACCGATATCCTGTGCCTGTTCATCGCGTGGTGATGCGCTCATGACCCTACCCTTTAATCCTTATCGGGTTGAATCATGCTCCTTGCAGGCGCAGGAAAATTGGATGGATGTGCTGTAGGAGCTGCCGCAGGCTGCGATCTGTTGATTTTGTTGTTGAAGATCAAAAGATCGCAGCCTTCGGCAGCTCCTACGCAGAGAAGATGTCAGGCGGGTGGGATATCCAGCGGCGCCGCCATGAACTGGCTGATCCGCGAGCGCAGCCAGCGCTCGGCCGGGTCGTTGTCGTGCACCCCGCTCCAGGCCATCGACAGCTGGGCGGCGTCGATCGGGAACGGTGGATCTTCAGCGCGCAACGCGCAGCCTTCGACCAGCGCACACGCGGCGTAGTCCGGCACGGTGGCAATCATTTCGGTGCCGGCCAGCAGCGCACGCAACCCGCTGAACTGCGGCACACCGAGCACCACGCGCCGACGGCGGCCGAGCTTGGCCAGGTCCAGGTCGATGTTGCCGCTCAAGTCACCGGAGAACGACACCATCGCGTGCGGGCGCTCGCAGTATTCGTCGAGGGTCAACGGCCCGGGGCGGTCGTCGCCGCGCAGGACCTTGCAGGGAATGTCGCGCAGTTTCTTGCGCTTGGCGTTGGCCGGCAGATCGGTGGTGTAGCTGACCCCGACCGAGATTTCCCCGGACGCGAGCAACGCCGGCATCAACAGATAGTTTGCGCGGCGCACCACTACGACAATCCCCGGGGCCTCTTGCTGAAGCTTGCGCAGCAGCGGCGGAAACAGACCGAACTCGGCGTCGTCCGACAGGCCGATGCGGAACACGTCGCAACTGCTCGCCGGGTCAAATTCCTTGGCCCGACTGACTGCGCCCGAGATTACGTCCATCGCCGGTTGCAGCTCCTGCAGAATCGCCAGCGCGCGGGCGGTCGGTTCCATGCTGCGGCCGTTGCGCAGCAGCAACGGATCATCGAACAGGTCGCGCAACCGCCCCAGCGCGGCGCTGACTGCCGGTTGGCCCATGAACAGTTTTTCGGCGACGCGGGTCAGGTTCTTTTCGAACATCAGCGCTTCGAAAATCACCAGCAGGTTCATGTCGACGCGACGCAGATCGTTACGGTTCATGGGCTGCAATTCCTTCTAAGACCAGTCGCAAGTGCTGAGCACTTTACCCGATCAACGGCGGTTTGCATCCGGGTCAGGCCTGCGAATTAACAACGATTAACTCGTCAGCCTGCCCCTCCCGTCTTAACAATGAAGGCCTCTGCGCAGCGTTGTTTTTGCCCCCACGACACGGACTTTGGCCATGGCTCTTTTACAGCAATCAGTCGCCCTCGCCCCTGCCAGCGAAACCCGCAAGCCGCTCATCGGCGGCCTCAGCCCGCAACGGGAACGGCAGGTCAAACAACTGATCCTCGAACGCCTCGGAGAAAGCCTGGAAGTGGCCGAGCTGGCACGCGCCTGCTCGCTGTCACGCAGCCATTTCTCCCGGGCGTTCAAGGCCAGCACCGGCCAGGCACCCCAGGACTGGATCCGCGAACAGCGCATCGCCCGCGCCAAGCTGCTGATCCGCCACACCGGCCTGAGCCTGACGCAGATCAGCCTGGAATGCGGCTTCTGCGATCAGGCACATTTCTGTCACATGTTTACTCGCAGCGAAGGGATCAATCCATTCGCCTGGCGCTGTCAGGTCATGCGTGAAAACAAGGACACCCGGACCCGGTCCATGACCTTTTGAGCGTTACGCAGGCGCCTGGCGTTGCACTGATGGCCAAACCTGAGGAATATGCTGCGATACCTTGCACCCGACGATCTGCATCTTCACGCAGCGTCCATTTGCCAGGATTGCCGCATCACCGCAGGAGTGTGCTGTTGAGTCTTTCCCCGAATCAGGCCATCGGCTTCGGCCCCTATCGGATCTACACCGGGCAGCGGCTGGTCATGGAAGGTGACCAGCCGCTGCGTCTGGGTCGGCGCGCCATGGATATTCTGCTGATGTTGCTGGCGCATGCCGGGGAAGTGGTGAGCAAGCAACAACTGCTCGCCGGTGTATGGCCGGACAGTGTCGTCGAGGACATCAATCTGCGGGTGCACATGGCCGCCCTGCGCAAGGCGCTGGGCGACGGTCAGGCCGGCCAGCGCTATATCGTCACCGTGGCCCAGCGCGGCTACAGTTTCGTTGCCCCGCTGACGGTGCAAGCCAACGGACAACGGCCGCTGGAGGCGGCTCCCGGTCGCCACAACTTGCCGCTGCGCCACACCCGGATGATCGGTCGCCAGCCGCTGGTCGACAGCTTGATGCAGCAACTGCCGCGACAGCGCTGCATCACTCTGGTCGGCCCCGGTGGAATCGGCAAGACCACCGTCGCCCTGCGCGTCGCCGAGCAGTTGCTCGGACGCTATCGCGATGGCATCCGCCTGCTGGATCTGGCGCCGCTCAACGACCCGGCGCTGATCGGTTCGCAACTGGCTACCCTGCTGGATCTGGCAGTGCACGACGGCGATCCGCTGGCAGGGGTGATCAACCATTTGCGCGAGCGCCAGATGCTGCTGGTGATTGACAACTGCGAACACCTGATCGATGCCGTGGCACTGCTCGTCGAGAACCTCCTGCGCGGGGCGCCGCAGGTGCACATCCTGGCCACCAGCCGCGAAAGCCTGCGCGCTGAAGGCGAGTTCGTGCAGCGTCTGGAATCCCTCGACTGCCCGCCTGCGACGAGTGTTCTCGATCGCGAACAGGCGATGGCTTTTGCCGCCCTGCAACTGTTTGTCGAACGGGCGATGGTCGCCCATGAACACTTTGAATTGAGCGACGCCGACTTACCGCTGGTCATGGAGATCTGCCGGCGTCTGGACGGTATTCCGCTGGCCCTGGAACTGGCGGCAGCACAGGTCGAAAGCCTCGGCCTGAGCGGCTTGCTGCAGCAATGGCAGGATCAGCTGCACCCACTGGCGGCGGGCAATCACCAGCGCCATGCACGACACCAGACGCTGCACGCCACGCTGGACTGGAGTTTCAACCTGCTCACCCCTTGCGAACAGACTTGCCTGCGCCGCCTCGGGGTGTTTCGCGGCAGCTTCAGCCTGACATCGGCCGCGGCGGTGATCGTCGGTCAGCACATCGACCCCACCCAGGTACTCGCGTCGGTCACGCAACTGGTGGCTAAATCGCTGCTGAATGTGGATGTCGGCGATGAAGAAGTGTTTTATCGCCTGCTCGACACTACCCGCCACTACGCACTGGAAAAACTCGAACACAGCGGCGAGCGTGAAACCCTTCGCGAACGTCATGCCGAGCGTTGTCTGGCCCTGATGGAGCAGGCGCGGACCGAGTGGGAAAGCACCCCGACCCTGAAGTGGATCGAGCGCTATGCCCGAAGTCTGGAAGATCTGCGCGCTGCCCTCGACTGGAGCTTGCACGGCAACGGCTCGCGCCATCTCGGCATCCGCCTGACGGCGGCGTCGGCCGCGCTGTGGCAAGAGCTGTCATTGCTCAAGGAATATGGCGCTCATGTGCGCCAGGCGTTGACCTTGCTTGAAAGCGCCGAACAACCCTGCCCGCGCCTGGAGATTGCTCTGCAACTGGCACTCGGCAGCGCCTGCTACCACACCTGGGGCGGTTCGCCGGAGACCATCAAGGCGTTCACCCAGGCCAATGCACTGGCGCAACAGCACCACGATGTCGCCGGGCAATTGCGCGCCATTTCCGGGCATTTGGCGGTCAATCTCAGTTGCGGGCATTACCAGGCGGCCTTGCTGCAAAGCGAACAGTTCGACCGTCTCGGCGGCCACGACGATCCTCTGTTGACGTTGAGCACTCACCGCTTGCGCGTCCTCGCCCTGCACTTTGCCGGCGACCAGCCGCAGGCGCGGATCAGTGCCGAGCAAGTGATCCAGAGCATGGCCCACAGTGGCTATCGCAACCGCTTCACCCACGGTTTCGGCGTGCAGTACGACCAGAGCGTGGCTTCGCTGACCATTCTCGCCCGTGTTTTGTGGCTGCAGGGCTTTGCGGAACAGGCATGGCGCACCGCTCGGCAAGCGCTGGACATCGCCGTGCAGATTAACCACGGCACTTCGATCTGCTACACCCTGGCGCTGGCCAGCTGTCTGATCGCCCATTACAACGGCGATACCAAGACTGCCCGTGAACTGTTGCAGCTGTTGCTGGAGCAGGCCCAGAAGCACTCGGTGCTGCTGTTCTATCGCTGGGGACGGCACTATGCGCAGGTAATCGATGAGCGCCTGGCCCAGCCCGACGCTCCGGCGGATAACGGGCTGATCAAGGAGCTGATGGTCACGCTCGACGCTCGCCATATCGATGACGCGTTGCTGGAGCGGGCGCACAGTGGCGCGGCAGGTTGGAGCACGGCCGAGGTGTTGCGGGCCGAGGCTGAGCGGTTATTGGCGGATGAGGCGAATGTGGCGGATTGTCCGCAGGGACGCCTCAGCGAGCAGGCAGAACATCTCCTGCAAAACGCTCTCGCGATCGCCCGCTCTCAAGGCGCGCTGGCCTGGGAGCTACGCAGCGCCACATCTTTGGCCCAACTGTGGCAGCGTCAATCACGCCACCGCCAGGCACTGGAGCTACTGACCCCGATCTATCAGCGCTTCAGCGAAGGTTACGCCACCCCCGACCTGCGCAACGTGCGCTTATTGCTCGACGCGTTGCGCAGCCAGTTGTCCGTCCGCGCTTGATCGATTGCGCCCGTTGTAACGGACACGACGCTGCAGGTTATCCACCCGTTCAGCGCTGATTTCCCACTGTTCGCGGACATAACAGCGAAGGGTGTTGAGCATGCGGTAGCGCAGCGAATCGCCACCCCGCTCGATCGTCAACCATGATTTGGCGGCCAGGCGTTCGATCACCGCCTGCAGATGTACGCCGTCAATGACCCGCAGCGCGGCTTCCTCGGTGAAGGCCATCTTGAACACCGACAGACGCTGTAACACCCGGCGTTCGCAGGGGCGCAGATCCTGATAACTCCAGTCCAGCGCTGCGCTCATGGACTGATGCCGGGGCATCGCGGTGCGCCGGCCGTGACTGAGCAGGCGCAGGCCGTTGTCCAGCTGCGCTTGCAGCCCCACCAGCGCCAGCGCATCGATCTGCGCCGCCGCCAGTTCGATGGCCAGCGGTAAACCGTCAAGCCGCCGACAGATCGCGCACACGGTGTGCAGATCCTGCTCGCGCAGGCTGAAATCGTGCTGCCGGGCACGCGCGCGGCTGATCAGCAATTGCACCGCCGAATAGCCCATGAGCTCGTCGATACTGGTTGGCACCGATGCCTTGGGGAAGGTCAATGACGCAATCGGTTGCAGGGTCTCGAGATTGGCCTGCAGCGGTTCACGGCTGGTGACCAGTAGCACCAGTCGCGGCGCCGCCAGCAGCAACCGCTCCACCAGCGCCCGGCACGATTCACGACGCCGCTCGCCGTTATCCAGCACCAGCAAGGCATGACGCGAGGCTAACGTCTCGAACGAGGTGTCGAGGGTGTGCAGCAGGTAGTCGAGCAACGACGGCGCATCCTCGGCAATGGACAGGTCGATGTACCAGACACCGTCGCGGTAATGCTGCAACAGCAACTCGGCCACCCGCAGCGCCACCGTGGATTTGCCGATGCCGGCCGGGCCCGTCAGCGTCATCAGGCGACACAGCGGCAGTTGTCGCACCAGACTGCCGACCAGCGAATCGCGGCCGATGACCGGGGTCAAGCGTGCGGGCAGGTTGTGTTGCGGCGCCTGCAGGGTTTCGAACACCACTTGCGCGACGCTGTCGCCGTGCACCGGGGCGATAAAGCTATAACCACACTGCGGCACGTTGACGATATAGCACTGGCCGTTCTCACCATCGCCCAACGCCCGGCGCAACGCGGCGATGTGCACCCGCAAGTTGATCTCTTCAACCACACTGTCCGGCCACACCCAGGCGATCAACTGTTCCTTGCGCACCACGCGACCGGCGTGTTCGACCAGCACCTGCAAAAGATCGAGGGCGCGCCCGCCCATGCGCAACTGTCGATCCCCGTCGAGGATCAACCGTTGGCGCAGATGAAAGGCGTATGGCCCAAAATACAACACCGATGCAGCGGGTAAGTCGTTGTGGCTGTGCATGCCGTTTTCCAGCGCCAGCGCGCGCGGGCAGCATGCCCTCGACGTCCAGCACTTCTCCCTTCCAAGCGTTGCCGTTTATCTTGGCAGCTGCAGGTGACGGCACAACCTCCGTACGGGGCGCAACACGGACATCCGGATGCACCGCACGGACACAACCGCTCTAGCTGAACTGCTCGCGGTATTGTGCCGGGGTCAGGCCGAGCTTTTCAGCGAACAGAAAACGCATGTGGCGCACACTGCCGAAACCACTTTTGTAGGCCACGGTCTTCAACGGCAGCTCGGTGGTTTCCAGCAGATTACGCGCGCAATCAATGCGGGCGTTTTGCAGAAACTCCATCGGCGTCATGTTCACATCCCGCGCGAACAGCCGCGCAAAGTGCCGGGTGCTCATGTTCGCCAGCCCCGCCATGCGCTCGACTGTAAACGCTTCGTCGAGGTGATCCAGCACATGGTTCTGCACCCGGGTGATCGCGGTTTCCTGTGGTGCCACCGCGGCCATCAACGGACTGAACTGCGCTTGCCCGCCCTGCCGTTTCATCACCACCAGCAGCACCTTGGCCACGTCCTGGGCGACTTTTTTCCCGTGATCCCGGGCAACCACGGCCAACGCCAGATCGATGCCGGCGGTCACGCCTCCCGAAGTGATCAGATTGCGGTCTTCGGTGTAGATCTGATCGGTCTCCACCCGCGCCTCGGGGAACGCCTTGATCAGCCGCTCGGTGTAATTCCAGTGGGTAGTCACGCGATAACCGTCGAGCAGCCCGGCATGCCCGAGCACAAAAGCCCCGGTGCAGATCGAGCCGTAGCAACCGGCCTGCCCCACCGAGCGTTGCAACCAGGCGAGCAGCGCCGGATGTTTTTCGTTATAGGCGCCCGGTCCACCCGGTACCAGCAGCAGGTCGAAGGCCTGGGCCGGGTCGTCGATATGAGAGTCGGTCTGTACCTGTACGCCATTGGAAGCCCGCAGCATCCCGCGTTCGGTACCCAAGGTGATCAGTTGGTAGTGATCTTCGGCTTTCAAGTAGCGATTGGCGACCGAAAACACCTCCATGGGGCCGGCCATGTCGAGCAGAAGAAAGTCGGGAAACAGCACCATTGCCACGGTTTTCATGGGTGAACATCACTGAAATCAAGGAAAAGGAAGCAAGCCTCGCATTATGGCCACGTGCGTAGAGAGCGGCGAAAAGAATGCGTGATCGACTCCGCAAAACTGTCAACCTGAGCAGGACAGTATTTCAATTTCCACCTACTTATTACCCCAAACGATTAACAGTAACCTTCTCCTCACTCGGACGAATCAACGTCCTGCAAGGAGAATTCATCATGCTGACCCTTCGCAAAGCTTCCGACCGTGGCCTCGCCAATCATGGCTGGTTGAAATCCTTCCACACCTTTTCCTTTGCCAGCTACCGCGACCCGCGTGAACAGGGTTTTTCCGACCTGCTGGTGATCAACGATGACCGCGTGGCGGCCGGCAAGGGTTTCGGCCAGCATCCGCATCGTGACATGGAGATCTTTTCCTACGTGCTTGAAGGCGCACTGGAGCATAAAGACACCTTGGGCACCGGTTCGGTGATCCGCCCCGGTGACGTGCAACTGATGAGCGCCGGCAGTGGCGTGGCCCACAGCGAATTCAACCATTCGGCCACCCGGCCGGTGCACTTTCTGCAGATCTGGATCGTGCCGGAAGTGGCCGGCGCCAAGCCGCGCTACCAGCAAGAGCACTTCAGCGCGCAGAAAAAACGCGGTCGCCTGCAACTGATCATCTCGCCGGACGGCGCTGATGGCTCGCTGAAAGTACGTCAGGACGCGCGTGTCTACGCCGGCCTGTTCGACGGCCAGGAAAGCGCGACGCTGAAACTGCCGGCCAATCGTTATGCCTACGTGCATGTGGCGCGCGGCAGCGTAGAGCTCAACGGCGTGCAACTGCAGGAAGGTGACGGCGTGCGGATTCGTGAAGAACAGGCACTGACCCTGAGCAATGGCGTGGATGCCGAAGTGCTGGTGTTCGATCTGCGGCCGCAGGAGTTGCCGCAAATGCCATGAGGCAGGGTTTTATCATCTGCAAAAACGGCCTTCATATGAAGGCCGTTTTTTATTGTGGTGGTGGCGGCGTTGGCAACTCCGGCGATTTGGGTGTGTGGGCATCCTTGCCCGCCTGGACCGCCGCTAGGGTGGTTTGTATAGCTACGTACATGTTGGCTTGATTGGCGTAATAGGCCCCAACGACGATGGTGACTATTCCAAGTAACTGGACGGCCGTTGCTGCCCAGACGTTGGCCTTGACGGTGGCGCCCTGCCTTGCTGCTTCCTGCGCGCCGTCGGCAATTTTGCGCATTTCTTGCGTTATCAAGTCGTAGCGTTTGTCTCGTTCGACTTGAGTTTTGTCCCGTTCTCCCTGAACAGATAAAAACCCGTCAATTTTCATTGATACCGCGTCCAGTCGAGCATCCATTCGTGTCTCGATGGTCTCGATCCTGGCATTGAATTCTTCTCGACTGATGGCGCCCATGACTTGCGTACTCTGACCATTACCCGTTATGTCACTGCTTTGAAAGTGACTGAATTCCCTGGCTTCCAATTCGACACCTTTATCGGGCTACCGATACCGTCCGTGGTATGTCACTCCAGTGCAAGCGTGCGGCCTCGCACCAGCCTTTGGCAACGATAGCCCCCGGTCCTTCGGCCTACAAGCCAGCGAATTCTGCGTCCGGCGTAGGCCATTTCGTCAGACCTTGTGAGTTCGCCTAGAAAACGCGCCTTACTCGTTTTCCGACGCAAACACTTCGACGATCTGCTCGATCACCGCCCTCACCCGCGCCGTATGGCGCAGATCCGCATGGGTCACCAACCACACTTCGTACGGTTGCGGGCGGGTACGCTGTGGCCAGAGCCTGACCAGACCGTCGCGCTCGCCCATGTACACCGGAATTTCTCCTACACCAATACCCGCCGCAATCGAGCGCCGCATCAACAGGCTGGAACCGAGGCTGGCGACGATTCGCCCGCGACTGATCGGCTCCCCCACCAGGTTCAGGTCCCGGTTGCTCTGCAGATACGGTTGATAAACCACCAGGTCATGCCCGGCGAAAGCACTGCCGGGCTCGGGTTCGCCATTGGCGTCGACGTAAGCCTCTGAAGCGAATAACCCGGTTGGCCAGCGCGCGATGCGCCGGGCGATCAGGTCCGGATTGTCGGGCCGGGTGTTGCGTACGGCGATATCCGCCTCGCGCTTGGCCAGACTGAGGATCTGCGTGGAAGCGTCCAGTTGCACGCGCACGTCCGGATGCAGTTCGTGCAGGCGGGCGATGGCCGGGATCAGGAAATCGATGGCCAGCGAATCGGTGGTGCTGACCCGCACCGTGCCGGTCAGGCGATCATCCAGGCCCTGAATCTGCCGCTCAAGCTCAAGCGCCGAATGCTCCATTTTCTCCACCGACCTGAGCGCCGCTTCGCCTACCGCAGTCAGCGCGTAGCCCTCGGACGTGCGCAGGAACAGCGTCGCGCCGAGGGACTTTTCCAGCGCAGTGATCCGCCGTCCGACGGTGGCTTGATCCACATTCAATACTCGCGCGGCCCCGCGCAGTGTCGACTCGCGACAGACGGCGAGAAACACCCGTGCGTCATCCCAATTCATCTGATCTCCTGCCGATGCAAATTTGCATCACTATGCCGCCAAATCGCTGCGTTAAAGCGGCAACGATAGCCGATATCCTCACCACTGTTCTCATGCCTTGAATGCTTTTGCAGGGAATCATTGCCCCCCCTTTGAACTCCCACCTACAGACCTCCTACGCAACAGGACCGGATATGACACTGCCCAGCGAAATGACCCGTATCGAAATCACTCAACCCGGTGGCCCCGATGTTCTGCAAGCCAAACGCGTACCGTTGCCGGTTGCCGCAGCCGGCGAAGTGCTGATCCGCGTGCATGCTGCCGGGATCAATCGGCCCGATGCCCTGCAACGCGCCGGCAAATACCCGATGAAGCCGGGCATGAATCCGATCCCCGGCCTGGAAGTGGCCGGCGAAGTGGTGGCGCTGGGTGCCGGTGTCAGTCAGTTTGCCGTCGGGGACAAGGTCTGCGCACTGACCAACGGTGGCGGTTACGCCGAATACTGCAGCGTCCCGGCCGGGCAAACCTTGCCGATCCCCGAAGGACTGGATTGGGTGCAGGCCGCCGCTATCCCGGAAACGTTCTTTACCGTGTGGGCCAACCTGTTTGGCCTCGGCCACGCCCAGCGTGGTCAGCGCGTGCTGATCCACGGCGGCACCAGCGGTATCGGCACCACCGCGCTGATGCTGTGCCGCGAGTTCGGCATCGAAGCCTTTGCCACCGCCGGCAGCGCCGATAAATGCGCGGCAATCAGCAAACTGGGTGGGCAGCCAATCAATTATCGCGAGCAGGATTTCGCCACGGTCATCGCCGAAAAAACGGCTGGCCAAGGCGTTAACGCGATCCTCGACATCATGGGCGCCTCATACCTCAACGGGAATGTCAGCGCGCTGGCGATGGATGGCCGATTGGTGATGCTGGGTTTTCTCGGTGGCGGCAAGGCCAACGACATCGACCTGCTGGCGATCATGGCCAAGCGCGCGGTGATTACTGGTTCGCTGCTGCGTGCGCGAACCGCTGAGGAAAAGGCCGAGATTGCCGAGCAATTGCGCGAACACGTGTGGCCGGCGCTGGCCGCCGGACGCTGCCTGCCGATCATCGACAAGGTTTACTCGCTGAACGACGCGGCCCAGGCGCATGCGCGCATGGAAGGTGGCGACCACATCGGCAAAATCGTCCTGTGCGTGGATTGAGCCGCAGCATTTTGTAATCGTTAAGGGCGCACGGTGGTCGAAAAAATCACGCGCAGACCGAGCCTTCTGGTAAAAAGCCTTCTTTGTCTGCGCTGTGGTGAACCGTTTAATGTTCCTGTCCTTTATGACTCGTTTGCGCCGCCGCCGTTTGGCGTTCGCCTGCATGGCTGCGCTGATCATTGGCGTGCCGACGAGTTGTGCGGTGCTCGAACACACCGAGCGCAAACTGCTGTTTCGCATCGAACCGGGCACGGCCGGCTGGTATCACGGCTTGCCGGGCAGCGTGCAGGAACTCGACTTGCAGCCCAAGAGTTTCAAGGCCGGGCAGAATATTCATGCCTGGTGGTGGCCCGCAGAAAGGCCGAACGCTCCAGCGATTCTCTATCTGCACGGCGTGCGCTGGAACCTCACCGGGCAGCTGTTCCGCATCGAGCAGTTGCGCGCGGCCGGCTACTCGGTACTGGCCATCGACTACCGTGGTTTCGGCCAGAGCAAGGGTGACCTGCCTTCGGAAAGCAGCGTGTACGAAGATGCCCGTGTGGCGTGGGAACGCTTCAAACTGCTGCAGCCCGACCCGAGCAAACGCCTGATCTACGGTCATTCCCTGGGCGGTGCCGTGGCGATTGATCTGGCCGCCGAACTCGGCCAGGACGCTGCTCGGGACCATACCCCGCTGCCGGTCAAAGGCCTGGTGATCGAGTCGACGTTCACCTCTCTCGCCGACGTGGCCGCCGCCGTGGCCAACACTTCGCTGCCGGTGCGCTGGCTGCTGTCGCAGAAATTCGACTCCATCGACAAGATCGCCGAAATTCACATGCCACTGCTGGTGGTGCACGGCATGGCCGACGCGTTCGTGCCGCCGCGCTTCAGCGAGCAGCTGTTCAACGCCGCCCAACCACCGAAACGACTACTGCTGGTGCCAGGCGCCACTCATAACAACAGCATGGCGCTGGGCGGGCAGAATTATCGCAAGGCGATCGACGCGCTGATGCAATCAAAACCCGCGCCGCGCGTGGCCGGCCCCGCACTGGTACGCAACGCGCAGGACTCCTAGCGATAGCCGCGAGCCTGCAGATCGAACAGTTTGGCGTAGTGTCCGTTGGCGGTGATCAGGCTGTCGTGATCGCCCTGCTCCAGTATCCGTCCGCCCTCCAGCACCATGATCTGATCGGCGTTGCGCACACTGGAAAACCGATGGGAAATCAGCAGGGTCATGCGCCCTTCGGTGTGCTGGCTGAAATGCTCGAACACTGCCGCTTCCGCTGCCGGATCCAGCGCCGAGGTCGGTTCGTCGAGAATCAGGATGTCGGCATCGCGGCGCATGTAAGCCCGGGACAAGGCAATCTTCTGCCATTGCCCGCCCGATAACTCCTGACCGCCAGCAAACCAGCGGCCCAGCTGCGTGGCATAGCCACGGTCGAGGCTTTCAATGAACGGCGCGGCCATGCCTTCCGCCGCTGCGGCCTGCCAGCGCGATTCATCGTTGAACGCCGAGGTATCGCCCACGCCAATATTTTCGCCCACGGTGAACTGGTAGCGAATGTAGTCCTGAAAAATCACCCCGATACGCCGACGCAACGTGTTCTCATCCCAATCCTGCAAATCGCTGCCATCAAGCAGGATGCGTCCCTGGTCGGGCCGATACAGGCGCGTCAGCAATTTGATCAGCGTGGTCTTGCCTGAGCCGTTCTCCCCCACCAGCGCCACACTCTTGCCCGGCACCAGGTGCAGGTCGATGCCTTCCAGTGCAGAACGGCTGGCCCCCGGATAACGGAAACCGACGTTTTCAAAGCGCAGGCCATCGCCCGGTTGCGCGCCGACGGTGAGATGGCCGGAATCGGCCAGAACCGGTTCGGCCAGATATTCGTACAGATTCGACAGATACAGACCGTCTTCGTACAGGCCGCTGATCGCACTCAGGCTGCTGCTGACCGCACTCTGCCCCTGCTTGAACAACACCAGGTACATGGTCATCTGGCCGAGACTGATATTGCCATGCACGGCATCGATCACCACCCAGGCATAAGCCAGATAGAACGCCCCTGTACCGAGTAATCCAAGACCAAACCCCCAGCCATCGCGACGCAATGTCAGGCGCCGATCCTCGGCATAGAGCTTGGCAAAAGTGTCCCGATAGCGCTGCAGCAGCAACGGCGCAAAGCCGAACAGCTTGACCTCTTTGATGTAGGCCTCGTGGGACAGCAAGGTTTCGATGTAATTTTGCTGCCGGCTCTCCGGGGCCCGGCGGGTGAACAGGCGGAAAGCGTCGCCGGAGAAATGCGCCTCGGCGAAGAATACCGGCAACGCGCCGATCACCAGCAACAGCAGTGCCCACGGCGAAAAATGCACCAGCAGCACACCGAAGCTGATCAGCATGATCAGGTTCTGGATCAACCCCAGCGACTTCATCACCAACGCCAGCGGCCGGGTCGAGGCTTCGCGGCGTACGCGCACCAGTTTGTCGTAGAACTCGGAATTCTCGAACTGCACCAGCGACAGGGTCTGCGCCTTTTGCAGAATCAGCGTGTTGACCTTTTGCCCCAACTGCACCCGCAACAGCGACTGCTGCACCGACAACGCCCGTTGCGTACCGGATAACAGCGCTAACACGCCCGCTTCCATCAGCACATAACGCAACACCGGCCACAGCGGTGCATCGCCCTGTTGCGCGTGCAACTGCATCGCCGTCACCACCGCATCGACAATGCGCTGACCCAGCCATGCGGCCAGCGCCGGCAGAACCCCCGCAATCAAGGTCGCCAGCACCAGGCCCAGAAACAATCCGCGTGATGTTGCCCAGACCAACAGCAAGGCGCGCCGGGCCTGATCGAACAGGGCGTTGAAGCGGGAAATCAGAGGCATGGCAGATTAAGCTCGAAAGGTCATACAGGTGCCATGGTACTCCGCAGGTTTTATCCGTGCTGAAGCGCGGCGTTTTCAGAAGAAAAACATCTGGAAAACTCTGGCCGTTGCGACGTCCAATGCTTTGCTATGGTTTAACCGCCTTTCGAGGAACCTGGCGAACATCGCCGCTCTCCGCGCCTACTGCCAGGAACGACGCCATGCGAATCAATCCTTACCTGATCTTCAACGGCAACTGCCGCGAGGCTTTCACCTTTTACGAACAAGCCTTGCAGGGCAAACTCGAAGCAATCGTGACCTTCGGCGAAACACCCGCCGCCGAACACGTACCGAAAGAGCATCATCATCTAGTGATCCACACCTGCCTGAAAGTCGGCGACCAGATGATCATGGCCTCGGACACTACACCTGACCGGCCGACCGGGGGCATGAGTGGTTGCTCGATCTCGCTCAACGTCGACATCGTTGCCGAAGCCGAGCGAGTGTTTAATGCGCTGGCCAAGGACGGTCGCGTCGATATGCCGCTAGAGGCGACTTTCTGGGCCGCCCGGTTCGGTATGCTGGTCGATCGCTTCGGCGTGTCGTGGATGGTCAATTGCGAGACTGACAAGTAACGCCGACGTTTCGTCAGGCATGAAAAAGCCCAACCTCTTCAGGTTGGGCTTTTTGATTTATCGTTGGGCCAGCTCATGCCGCACGCATTGTTCGTAATAGGTCTGCTTGACCGCTGCAGGTTTGAGCTTCGACGTGCTGTTGTAGGTCTGCTCGGTAATCCCCATTGCCGTCATGCGCATCCACGGTTGCTGGAACTTGCGCACCTGCAACTGCTTGCGCGCGCCATACAACGAGATCCCCGACAGTTTCGACTGCTGCGCCCCGGCAGCGATGTCCGAGCCCCAGGTACAGGCGAACCGGTGACTCTTGCTCAACTCCCTCGCTTCAGTGGCCGAAGCGAAGGCAGCCAGGGAAAGCGTTGCAACGGTTATGACAATCGTCCGCATATAGCCAACCTAACCTTTTGAAAAAAGGCGAGTTTGCCCGGTAAGGAAAAACCTGGGGGCCAGCAATTTGCCGCATTTGCGCAGTGACAACCGTTCGTCCAACCGCCAGCACCTTGGCGCGACTGACGCCTCCAATGCGGTACACCCCTCAGCGCAAGGCCAAAAAAATGAACAAGAAGATTGCAACCCTGACGCTTGCATGCCTGATGCTGGCTGGCTCTGGCTTGACTCTGGCAAGCGAGAAAGCAGGATCAGCCGCGCCGCCCACGGCCATCCCGGGCGTGAATCAATCCAGCAACAAATCCGAATCCAACGAAGAAAAAGCCAACAAGAAAGGTGAGGAGGCCTCGGGTTCGAATTCGGGTGCAGAATCGAAAGAAACCGAGAAAGACGCGGCAACCTCCAGCGACTCGGAAGATATTCAGAGCAAGCCGAAACAGTAACCACTGGATTGAACGGCAATGAACGCCGATCATGCTGGGGATTGCCAATACCCTCAGATGAATGACCGTATGCCCAGTAAAGAAGCGCAACCCCAGACATCAGCGACCGCCGCTGACATCGAACGCTCGATCCAGGCCCTGAACAAAATGGCGGAACGTTTATGGGGCGATGGCCGAGAGGCAGAAGCGAAGGCGCTTCTGGATGCCCTGGATGCATTGAACCGGGCGCTGGACCGGATCAGGATTGGTGAGAGTCGCAGGGTTTTGCATTGAGGCGTAGCTGCGCGCATGCTCCAAACGCACCAGAATTGGATTCCCTCAACGTCCAGAGACAGTCAGCTGAACGAATGGATGCTGTCGAGCATTTTGCGGTGTCAATGTTGTAACTGCTCCGACTTGAGAGGGTGCTACCGGCATGGTCAAATGAGTAATGGCCTTTTGCTACGGTAATCTCACTTGAAACAGTATCGCGGAATAATCATATTTTTTTCGGCAATGACTTTGCTCTTTATCCTGGTACAGGTATGGCACGCAAAATCTGGCCCGGAAGAGAAAAAGCAGGAGCGGGAGCGCCAACTCAAGGGGCTCGCGCTCATCATGAGTGTCCAGTCCGGAAAAGTATCTGACGATTCAATTCGCGCCGATTCTGTGACCTACAGCGATGAAGTCATGCGTATCTCTTACACACTCACAAAAGTTACGAAAGACGAAATCGATTCTGATGAATTCGCCAAAGACGCAAGAGCGCTTGCAGCTTCTGCATTCTGTAATGAAAAAGGTTTGGGACAGTTCGTGAAATCGGGTCTTGCCATTGACCTCCTCTACAAAGATTCAACCAGCTCACCGGTAGTCGAGTTTCAGATAGGCAAATCCGACTGCCTCTGAAGCCCCTCCCTGAAGCCCGCCTCTCTCGCGGGCTTTTTTCTGCGTGTCGTACCGCAGTGAGTCCGCGCAACTAGTCATCAATCTCCCGACCAATCCCGAATGCACTCCCCTCCGCGCCCAACGGCAACCAGCGGAGCGAACGAGTGCATCCGAGTTTTGTTGCATCAAAACACCGCCCCGAACGGGTAAAGAGCTGTCATGAAATGCCTCGGCCAGGGCGCCCTGGGGGATCCCTTTCGGAATTATCCGCGAACACGCACGCGACGCTGAACGGCCAGGAGCGTTTCGGACGTCACCTCGTACTTCAATGAAGACGTCCAGTCTTTTAAACCCATGGTGCGTACAGTTCCAGGCGCTGAGACCTGCCTGGGTTAGCAGGGTCAGGTCGGACTCTCGCACCAACGAGCTGATGCTGACGTTGCAAATGGCCAAGCTGGCGAGAAATCCGAGCTCTTTGGCATTACGCAGGGCGGCCAGAGTGTCAGCTGTTTCGCCAAACTAGGATATCGACACGAACATTGTGTCAGGCTGAACCGCAACTTTGCGGTAGCGGAATTCGGTGATAAGCGCCCATGGCGAATCGCTGCGCAACTCGATGTTCAGCGAGGTCTCGTTCTCCACGGACGGCATGCCCGGGATGTAGGCCTGATCCACCGAGCCCGGGCGCCAGCCCCACTTCACGTTCGGGATGTTGTAGTTGCCGCTGGCATCGCGGATCGGCGTGTTGTCCAGGTAGATGTCGTAATCGGTTGGGACACTATCAAACTCGCCCTCGCCCACGGCGATCAGCAGCTTTAGGCTGTCGCTGGCTTCTACCGGCGACTTCGGCTTGCTGCTGCCGCCCTCTCGCCGTAGATCTCGATCTGTTGCGCTGCGCCCATGCTTTCCTCCAGGCATAAAGAAACCGCCTCGCGGGCGGTTGGTTTGCTGCTGTTCTGCTTACACTTTGTCTCCAGCCAGGATCGAGGCCGAGATGATCATCCCGCCCCATCGACGCTCGCCGATGCAGATCGGTACCGGGTTGCCGCTCGCTGTTGTGGTTTTGGCGCTGCCAAAGGCGTAGGACGGTGAGTTTTCAGGAGATGCGCTTTGCGACAAACCCTTTAACTGCGGACTCAGTATCTGAATTACGCCACCCGCAGTTGAGGCGATACCTCCGCGATCAATGCCGCGCCTTGAGCCGTAGTAGATCCGTAGGCGAAAAAGCCCACGGCGATAAGCACAATGCCCAAAACAGCGTCGAGAAGTTTACGGTTGAGGTCGCCGGGGTGTTCAAGCCCGACCTGAGGCGTCTGATCAAAGAACACGGTTTCAACAACCAGCAGGAGGTGTATCAGAGCCTGTTGCGGAATGTGATCGCCGCGGAGTTCGAAACTGCGGCATTGATGCTCAGGAGTGTCACGACACCTTTTATTATTGTTGAAAGGTGTCGCAGGAGTTCCGCAACGAAAGCTTGCGAATCCTGCACGACTCACCCGGTGAGCCAGAGGACGAAATTATTTGCCCGCAATTGCTTTGAACTGATCCCAAGCACCTGCCAGCTCTTTTCGAGCGTCGGCGACATGAGGCTGATCCAGCTCCACGAACTGGCTGTAGCGCTGAATAATCTCACGAGACTCTTGTTGCAATGTGCCTTGATCGATACCAAGTTTTTTGGCTGCAGCAAACGTTGCGACTAGCGCCTGCTCCAACGCAATTTCACGATTAGTAGCCATGTCCCCCTCCATCGGCCTCATGCCGAAGGGAAAACATAACCGAATTGACACGATAGTGCCATCAAACTGTGCCAGCACGGTCACACAAGGAGGTGCATGGCACCAGTTGAAGGTAGCTGCGTGAGACGAATCACCAAGCGTGCCCACCACCGAGGCCGACAGACTTGGCTGGACTTGTCCGACCAGCGGAGTTGAAGAGGTAGGCCATGACCAAGAGCAATGCGGAACGGTCAGAGAAAGCCGCGGCGAAGAGGAAATCAGGCTGCAGCCTTCCCGGCACGTGAAAAATAACTGGAATGTCAGCCAAGCCTAATCTTGTGAGCAGCGCTTCAATGGACCTCTGTGATAACTCTTGATTTGGTGTTGGCCCCAAATGGATAGCCTTAATCGCTTTTATATCAGACTTCTTTTTAACGAAAGACGGTCAGAGGATCGCCGGCCACGCCAGCGCGCTCATGACGAAGAGCTTTGCGCGGGTTTTGCGCAGGCACAAAAAAGCCGATCCAAATGATCGGCTTAAGTGTCTGATTTTATTCAGGAAATATGGTCGGGACGGAGTGATTCGAACACTCGACCCCTAGCACCCCATGCTAGTGCGCTACCGGACTGCGCTACGCCCCGACTGGTTTGAAACCGCCCTTCGTCTCGAAGAGCGCTCAAGAATATATCGCAAGCTTTTGAAAACTGGAAGTATTCAAACGCAGCTTTTTATTTCTTGAGCACCACCAGTACATCTTCAAGCTCAGCGATCATCTGGCGGATCATTTGCTTGTATTGGGTGGTGTCGTCTTTGGCTTCATCGCCGGACAAACGCAAGCGTGCGCCGCCGATGGTGAACCCCTGATCGTAAAGGAGCGCGCGGATCTGCCGGATCATCAGCACGTCCTGGCGCTGATAATACCGGCGGTTTCCGCGGCGTTTGACGGGGTTGAGTTGAGGAAACTCCTGCTCCCAATAGCGCAGCACGTGCGGTTTTACCGCACACAGCTCGCTGACTTCACCAATGGTGAAGTAGCGTTTGCCCGGGATGACGGGTAGTTCGTCGTTATGACTTGGTTCCAGCATAAGCCTCAACTCGGGCCTTCAACTTCTGCCCTGGACGAAAGGTGACCACACGGCGAGCCGTGATCGGGATTTCTTCCCCCGTTTTCGGGTTGCGGCCAGGCCGCTGGCGTTTGTCCCGAAGGTCGAAATTGCCGAAACCGGACAATTTGACCTGCTCGTTGTCTTCAAGAGCGTGCCTGATTTCCTCGAAAAACAGTTCAACCAATTCCTTGGCCTCCCGCTTGTTCAGGCCCAGCTCTTCATACAGACGTTCCGCCATCTCAGCTTTCGTCAAAGCCCCCATACGTCACTTCCTTAACGTGGCGTTCAACCTTTGTTCGAGCGAGGTGAGGATGTTTTGCGTCGTCGAATTCACCTCATCGTCATTAAGAGTGCGCGATGGATGCTGCCAGGTCAAGCCAACTGCAAGGCTTTTTCTATCAGGATCAATGCCTTTACCCTGATACACGTCAAACAGCCTGAGATCCGTGAGCCATTCGCCTGCATTTTCACGGATTACGTCCAATACAGCCGAGGCCGCGACGTCTTTGTGCGCGATCAGTGCAAGGTCACGACGCACTTCAGGAAAACGCGACAACTCGTGGAATTGCGGCATTTTTCCGGAAGCGACTTCAGCCAGAACCAACTCGAAGACGAAGACCGGACGATCCAGACCCAAGGCTTTGGACAGCTCAGGGTGGATTGCACCGATAAAGCCGACTTCACGCCCGTCCCGTTCGATGCGCGCGGTTTGACCCGGGTGCAGCGCCGGGTGTTTGCCCGGAGCGAACGTGAAGGTATCCAGTGCACCGGCAAAACCCAGCACCGCTTCAACGTCAGCTTTCACATCGAAGAAATCGACGGTGTCGCGACCTTGCGCCCAACCTTCCGGCAGACGGCTGCCGCAAACCACGCCCGACAGCATCGGCTCTTGCTTCAGACCTTCCAGCTGACCAACGAAGCGCAGACCGCTTTCGAACAGACGCACGCGATCCTGCTGGCGGTTCAGGTTGTGCTGCAACGCCTTGACCAGACCCGGCCACAGCGAAGAACGCATGGCCGCCATGTCATTGGAGATCGGGTTGGCCAGCAACAGCGGCTCGACGCCCGGGTTGAACAGTTCGAACTGCTTCGGATCGATGAAGCTGTAAGTGATCGCTTCCTGATAACCACGGGCAACCAACAGACGACGCAGTTCAGGCAATTCGCTGCGCGCTTCAGCCTTGGCCTGTGGCGCCAGACGCGCTTGCGGGTAACGAACCGGCAGACGGTTGTAGCCGTACAGACGCGCCAGCTCTTCGATCAGATCGACTTCCAGACTGATGTCGAAGCGATGGCTTGGTACTTCTACGCGCCACTGCCCTGCTCCGTCAGCGGAAATCTTCAGACCCAAGGCGCTGAGCAGACGCTCCACCTGAGCCGAATCCATTTCCATCCCCAGCATCTGGGTGATGCGCTGCGCACGCAGGGTGATCGGCGCGATCGACGGCAGGTGCTGTTCGCTGACGGTCTCGATGACCGGGCCGGCTTCACCACCGGTAATTTCCAGCAGCAGGCCGGTGGCGCGCTCCATGGCTTCACGGGCCAGCTGCCAATCCACGCCACGCTCGTAACGGTGCGAGGCGTCGGTGTGCAGGCCGTAGGAACGAGCCTTGCCCGCCACGGCAATCTGGTCGAAGAAGGCACTTTCCAGGAAAACGTCGCGAGTGGTGGCGGACACACCGCTGTGCTCGCCACCCATTACGCCGGCAATCGCCAGAGCGCGGGTGTGGTCGGCGATCACCAGCGTATCGCTACGCAGGCTGACTTCCTGACCGTCGAGCAGCACCAGTTTCTCGCCCTCTTCCGCCATGCGCACACGGATGCCGCCATTGATTTCGGCGAGATCAAAGGCGTGCAGCGGCTGGCCCAGTTCGAGCATCACATAGTTGGTGATATCGACCGCAGCGTCGATGCTGCGCACATCGGCGCGGCGCAGACGTTCAACCATCCACAGCGGGGTTGGTTTGGACAGATCAACGTTACGGATGACACGACCCAGGTAACGCGGGCAGGCGGCAGGCGCCAGCACTTCTACCGGACGCACTTCGTCGTGCACAGCCGGAATCGTCATGACCACCGGGCGAGCGACCGGCGTGTCGTACAGCGCACCCACTTCACGGGCCAGACCGGCTAGCGACAGGCAGTCGCCACGGTTCGGGGTCAGGTCGACCTCGATGCTGGCGTCTTCCAGGTCCAGATACACACGGAAATCTTCGCCCACTGGTGCGTCGGCCGGCAGCTCCATCAGACCGTCATTACCTTCACCGATCTGCAGCTCGGCTTGCGAGCACAGCATGCCGTTGGATTCGACGCCGCGCAGCTTGGCCTTCTTGATCTTGAAGTCGCCCGGCAGTTCGGCACCGATCATGGCGAACGGAATCTTCAGGCCCGGACGCACGTTAGGCGCACCGCACACGACCTGGAAGGTTTCCGCGCCATTGCTGACCTGGCACACACGCAACTTGTCGGCGTCAGGGTGCTGCTCGGTGCTCAGCACCTCGCCCACGACCACGCCGCTGAATACACCGGCGGCCAGGGTCACGCTATCGACCTCCAGACCCGCCATCGACAGACGAGCAACCAGCTCGTCGCGACTTACCTGCGGGCTAACCCAGCCACGCAGCCATTGTTCACTGAATTTCATCCTGCTCTCCTAAGAATTCGTTACGACTAGCGAAATTGCGCGAGGAACCGCAAGTCGTTGTCGAAGAACAGACGCAAGTCGTTCACGCCGTAACGGAGCATTGCCAGACGCTCGACGCCCATGCCGAAGGCAAAGCCGGAGAACTCTTCCGGATCGATGCCGGACATGCGCAGCACGTTCGGGTGAACCATGCCGCAGCCCATGACTTCCAGCCAGCCGGTCTGCTTGCAGACGCGGCAGCCTTTACCGCTGCACATCACGCATTCCATGTCGACTTCAGCGGATGGCTCGGTGAACGGGAAGTACGAAGGACGGAAACGTACGGCCAGCTCTTTCTCGAAGAACACCCGCAGGAATTCTTCGATGGTGCCTTTGAGATCGGCAAAATTGATGTCGCGATCGACCAGCAGGCCTTCGACCTGGTGGAACATCGGCGAGTGGGTGATATCGGAGTCGCTGCGATACACACGACCTGGGCAGACGATGCGGATCGGTGGTTGCTTGGACTCCATGGTGCGGACCTGTACCGGTGAGGTATGGGTGCGTAGCAACATGTTCGCGTTGAAATAGAAGGTGTCATGCATCGACCGGGCGGGGTGATGGCCTGGGATGTTGAGCGCTTCGAAGTTGTGATAGTCGTCTTCGACCTCAGGGCCTTCGGCGATGCCGTAGCCGATGCGGGTGAAGAACTGCTCGACTCGTTCCAGAGTCCGGGTCACCGGATGCAGACCACCGGAGGTCTGGCCACGGCCCGGCAACGTCACGTCAATGGATTCGGCAGACAGTTTGGCAGCCAGTTCGGCTTCTTCAAACAGAGCCATGCGCGCATTGAGAACGCCTGTGACACGTTCCTTGGCAACGTTGATCAGGGCGCCGACTTGCGGACGCTCTTCTGCCGGCAAATTCCCCAGGGTCTTCATCACCTGAGTCAATTCACCCTTTTTGCCGAGGTATTGAACCCGGATTTGCTCCAGGGCATTGATATCTTCAGCGCTTTGCACAGCCTCTAGTGCTTGAGAGACCAGCGCATCCAGGTTTTCCATGTACAGACTCCAGATACAAAATAGGGGAAGAGCTTGAAGGCTCTTCCCCTATTTATGACGTTTAACACCTGGCCCCACAGAGGTGAGGCCGGGTGACTGTCGGGGGTACTTAAGCCAAGGTGGCTTTAGCTTTCTCGACAATCGCAGCAAACGCCGCTTTTTCGTTCACTGCCAGATCAGCCAGAACCTTACGGTCGATCTCGATGGACGCTTTTTTCAGGCCAGCGATGAAACGGCTGTAGGACAGTCCGTTAACACGAGCACCAGCGTTGATACGAGCGATCCACAGAGCGCGGAACTGACGTTTTTTCTGACGACGGTCACGGTAGGCGTATTGGCCTGCCTTGATTACCGCTTGCTTGGCAACACGGAATACGCGGGAGCGTGCGCCGTAGTAGCCTTTAGCAAGTTTCAGAATTTTTTTGTGACGCTTACGGGCAATGACGCCACGCTTTACACGAGCCATGAGTTACTTCCTCTATTCTTGACTAAAATTAACGAAGGCGCAGCATGCGCTCGACTTTTGCCACGTCAGACGGATGCAGCAAGCTGCTACCGCGCAGTTGACGCTTACGCTTGGTCGACATTTTGGTCAGGATGTGGCTCTTGAAAGCGTGCTTGTGCTTGATACCGTTAGCAGTTTTCAGAAACCGCTTAGCAGCACCACTTTTGGTTTTCATTTTTGGCATGTTCGGATACTCCGCATTCAGTTGATAAACATAATCAGAAGGCCTGCCGTGCCCTGTTGATTACTTCTTCTTTTTCGGGGCGATGACCATGATCAGCTGGCGTCCTTCCATCTTAGGATGCTGTTCGACCGAACCGTACTCGAGCAGGTCAGCTTCAACCCGCTTGAGGAGTTCCATCCCCAGCTCCTGGTGGGCCATCTCACGGCCGCGGAATCGCAAGGATACCTTGGCCCTGTCCCCGTCACTCAGGAAACGTACCAGGTTGCGCAGTTTTACCTGGTAATCCCCTTCCTCCGTCCCTGGACGAAACTTGATTTCTTTTACCTGAATCTGCTTCTGGTTTTTCTTCGCTGCTGCAATCTGCTTCTTCTTTTCGAAGATCGATTTGCCGTAGTCCATCACCCGGCAAACCGGTGGGACTGCGTCAGCAGAGATTTCTACCAGATCAAGCTTTGCTTCTTCAGCAATACGAAGCGCTTCATCAATCGAGACGATGCCAATCTGCTCGCCATCAGCGCCAATTAACCGAACCTCGCGTGCCGAGATATTCTCGTTGATCGGGGCTTTCGGTGCAGCTCGTTTATCTTGTCTCATTTCACGCTTAATAATAATTACTCCGAATCTGGGCGACCACGCCGGGAAACCGCTTGCGCGAGAAACTCAGCGAACTGGGCGACGGGCATCGAGCCCAGGTCAGCACCTTCACGAGTACGCACAGCGACAGTCTGCATCTCGACTTCCTTATCTCCGATAACCAAAAGATAGGGAACCTTGAGCAAAGTATGCTCGCGGATTTTAAAGCCGATCTTTTCATTTCTCAAGTCGGACTTGGCACGAAATCCGCTTTCGTTGAGAGTTTTTTCAACCTGAGCGACGAAATCTGCCTGTTTATCAGTGATATTCATGATCACTGCCTGGGTTGGCGCGAGCCACGCAGGGAATGCACCTTCGTAATGCTCGATCAAAATCCCGACGAAACGCTCGAACGAACCGAGGATCGCCCGGTGCAGCATGACTGGGTGCTTGCGGCTGTTGTCTTCGGAGACGTATTCGGCGCCGAGACGGACTGGCAGGTTGAAATCGAGCTGCAAGGTACCACACTGCCAGACGCGACCGAGGCAATCTTTCAGCGAGAACTCGATCTTCGGACCGTAGAACGCACCTTCGCCCGGCTGCAGATCGTACGGCAGGCCGGCAGAATCAAGGGCTGCAGCCAATGCCGCTTCGGCGCGATCCCACAGCTCGTCGGAACCTACACGTTTTTCCGGACGAGTGGACAGTTTCATCTCGACGTCGGTGAAGCCGAAGTCGCGGTAAACGTCCATGGTCAGCTTGATGAACGCAGCGGATTCGGCCTGCATCTGCTCTTCGGTGCAGAAAATGTGGGCGTCGTCCTGAGTGAATGCACGCACGCGCATGATCCCGTGCAACGCACCCGACGGCTCGTTACGGTGGCAGGCACCGAACTCGGCCAGACGCATCGGCAGCTCGCGGTAGCTCTTCAGGCCCTGGTTGAACACCTGCACGTGGCACGGGCAGTTCATCGGCTTGATGGCGTAGTCGCGGCTTTCCGACTCAGTGGTGAACATGTTGTCGGCGTAGTTGGCCCAGTGCCCGGATTTCTCCCAGAGGCTGCGGTCAACCACTTGCGGGGTCTTGATCTCGAGGTAGCCGTTGTCACGCTGCACCTTGCGCATGTACTGCTCGAGCACTTGATACAGGGTCCAGCCGTTCGGGTGCCAGAACACCATGCCCGGTGCTTCTTCCTGGGTGTGGAACAGGCCCAGGCGCTTGCCGATCTTGCGGTGATCGCGTTTTTCCGCTTCTTCGATGCGCTGGATGTAGGCCGCCAGCTGCTTCTTGTCAGCCCAGGCAGTACCGTAAACGCGCTGCAGTTGCTCGTTCTTGGCATCACCGCGCCAGTAAGCACCGGACAACTTGGTCAGCTTGAAGGATTTCAGGAAGCGGGTGTTCGGCACGTGCGGACCACGGCACATGTCGACGTATTCTTCGTGGTAGTACAGGCCCATGGCCTGCTCGTTCGGCATGTCTTCGACCAGACGCAGCTTGTAGTCTTCGCCGCGGGCCTTGAACACTTCGATCACTTCGGCGCGCGGAGTGACTTTCTTGATGACGTCGTAATCCTTGTCGATCAGCTGATGCATGCGCTGTTCGATGGCGGCCATGTCGTCCGGAGTAAAAGGACGCTCGAAGGCGATGTCGTAATAGAAACCTTCGTCGATGACCGGCCCGATGACCATCTTCGCAGTCGGGTACAGTTGCTTGACCGCGTGGCCAACCAGGTGCGCGCAAGAGTGGCGAATGATCTCCAGCCCCTCTTCATCCTTTGGCGTGATGATTTGCAGCGTCGCGTCGCTGTCGATGATGTCGCAGGCGTCGACCAGCTTGCCGTTGACCTTGCCGGCCACGGTGGCCTTGGCCAGGCCTGCACCAATGGATGCGGCGACCTCGGCTACGGAAACCGGGTGATCGAATGAACGTTGACTGCCGTCGGGAAGAGTAATAGTTGGCATGGCGCCTCCTCTCCTAGTGGTGACCCCTACCAAAGGTCACGTGGGTTGGGATGAGCCAGTACAAGATCCGATCCAGGCCATTCAATGACGAACGCCTGCCTTACAGCGGCAGGAGCCTTGCGGCCAACCGGAAAACCGAACCAGAGTGACTGGGATTCAAATCGGAATTTTTCGCACGCTGACCGCTGCCGGGGCTGAAGGCCATCCGGAGCCTGAGAACGCTTGAGCCCGGCATGCTAGCACAGATGAGCGGTCATCGACGTCATCGAATTGAGGTGTTGCTGATTTGCGCATTTTTGCGGTGTGAAGTGAACTTGGGATATACGCTTTGCCTCAAATAAGCTGAGAATCGTCGCCGATATCAACCCAAGGAGTTTCCGACATGCGCCTTATCCGACTTTTTGCTTTCGCGGCCCCGCTGGCCCTGCTGCTGCCGCTGAGCGCCAACGCGGCCTGGCCTGCCGGCGTCAAAGCCCAATACATGAACGACTGCACCGCCGCTGCCAGCAAGAGCGTCAATCCGGCCGAAGCCAATAAACACTGTGCTTGCGGTGCTGACGTTCTGGAAAAGAAATTCACCACGCAAGAGATCGCGCAACTGATGGACAAGAACACCCCGCCAAGTGGTGAACTGGGTCAGCGCGCACTGAAAGAAATCTCGGTTTGCCGAGTGCAGAAATAAGCGCTGACGAATGTTTTTTCCGGCGTCCAGCAGGCTGAAAACCGCCAAAAAGACCCCGAAATCGATAATTTACGCAGGTTTTATAGCTTTTTTTACACCCTCTTCATTCGGCTGAAAGCCACTGAAACCGGGGCTTGCAGACATTTCAGAGGTTGAAATCGATGCAATATGAAAGCAAACAGCACGTCCGGGGGGCTACCAAAGCGAACATTTCGACTATGATACTCCGGTGTGCCCAGTTGGCCTGAGCAGCACAGTACTACTGAAAATATATGTTTCTTGGAGATACACCATGTCTAATCGCCAAACCGGCACCGTTAAATGGTTCAACGATGAAAAAGGCTTCGGCTTCATCACTCCTCAAGGTGGCGGTGACGACCTGTTCGTACACTTCAAAGCTATCGAATCCGACGGTTTCAAAAGCCTGAAAGAAGGCCAGACCGTCTCCTTCGTGGCTGAGAAAGGCCAAAAGGGTATGCAAGCTGCACAAGTTCGCCCAGAGTAATTTCCCGGCGCACTAAAAAAACCCCGTCCATGTGACGGGGTTTTTTATGCCTGCAACAAAAGCGCTGTGTGATCAGCCGCAGTTGACGCGGGTGACCACCAGGTTGTTGTCGGTGTTCAGATTCAAGCGATCGGAACGGTACTCCAGAGTGATCATGTCGGTAGGCTTGAGGAAGCGGGCGTTTTGTGCGCCAGCCTTGGCACGAGCCTGATCGAGCAGTTCCGGCGACGCCTTTTTACCAATGGCAAATTCCGCTGCCTTTGCTTCACAGCGGCTATGACCGGCATCGGTCGCCACAGGATCCTTTGCCGACTCGCTGGAGGTTGTGCTGCAACCGGCCAACATGGCAACGGCCATAAGTGCACCCAGAGACGCGAACTTCAAAGGCATGAAGCCTCCTTCTTTCAAATGGTTAAGCTGAGATCGTGCGACCGCCAATTCGGCGTTTGGTTTCACAACCAATGCTGTCACCCTGCCCCACGATCCGGAAAAGCGCTGAGTCTGCCTGAAGTGCGCGCACCGCATCCTCACGCAATCGTCACCGAATATTAACGAAGCTCAATAGACGTCGATGTAATCGAGCGGCGGACTCGGCCAGTTGTCTTTCAGCGCGTTGAAAATCTGCATCACCCAGACTTCATCACTGGCCGCGACATTGCCGACATACCCCGAGCCCTTGGCCCAGGTCTCCAGGCGAAACAGCAGGCCATCAATATCCTGCCCGCCGGTCACACCGGAAGAAATATAGGCAATCCCACCCTTGGTCACACGCAGCTGCGTGTGCACATCATCGCTGGCCGACGCCAGCAACTGGCGCACAGCGTCGAGTGTGAGGCCGTCGGGGGTGTTCAAATCGATCTGCACAGCACATTCCTTGGATCAGCCAGAAAAGACCAAGTGTCGCATAGCGACGCGCTCATGCCTAAGTCGCAGTGCCAAACGCCCGACAAAGTGGTTAACTCGGACGCAGACATTCCCGACTTTTCGAGCGCACTCATGAGCACCGTAAGCATCAACGCCGATATCAAGGTTCTTTGGCCTAAAGGGCACAGTTCGTATAGCCCGGGCAGTCCGGAAGAGTTGGCTTTGATCAGTATCGACTTGCTGGTCAAGACGATGGGAACCCAGGGCGCACAAACGTTTATCGCCCAAGTGTTCGAGCGGTACCAGCATGACGACGAGAGCACGCAGGACACCGAGAGAAAATAAAAACCCGCAGGCTGGCACCTGCGGGTCACAGCCTTACTTCAAGCGCTTCAGACGCTCGGTTAGCAGATCGAAGAAGCCTTGAGCATCCCCATTTTCCACCCAGAAGGCGTTCTTCGGCGCCTTCAGACCGTCATACCAGTCAACGATGGTCTGGCCAAAAGTCGGACCTTCGCGACTATCCACTACAACGTTCACCGAACGACCAGTGAACAGCTCAGGCTTGAGCAGGTAAGCGATGACGGTAGCGTCATGCACCGGGCCGCCCGGGATGCCGTAGTGCTCCATGTCACCCTTGATGTACTCGTTGAGGATGTCGCCAACAATCTTGCTTGCGTTGTTGTTCAGCGCGGCAATCTGTTTCAGGCGTGCGTCGCTGGTGAGGATCTTGTGGGTCACGTCCAGCGGCAGGTAGGTCAGTTTCACGCCGCTCTTGAGTACCACTTCCGCCGCTTGCGGGTCGGCGAACAGGTTGAACTCGGCCACCGGGGTGATGTTGCCGCCATTGAAGTGCGCACCACCCATGACCACCACCTCCTTGATGCCGTTAACGATCTCCGGCTCCTGGATCAGCGCCAGCGCCAGGTTGGTCTGCGGGCCAAGCATGGCGATGGTGATGCTGTGCGGCTTGGCTTTTTTCAGGGTGTCGATCAGGTAGTTGACTGCATTGCCTTCGGCCAGGCCCTTTTTCGGCTCATGCACGGTGACACCCGACAGGCCTTCCTTGCCATGGATGTTCTCGGCATAGATCGGCGTGCGCATCAGTGGCTTTGGTGCACCGGCATACACCGGAACGTCTTCACGCCCTGCCCACTCGCGGGCCAGACGCGCGTTACGCGAAGTCTTGTCGAGGCGCACGTTGCCGGCCACGGTGGTCAAGGCACGGATGTTCAACTCATCGGGCGAAGCCAGCGCAAACAGCAACGCAACCACGTCGTCAGCACCAGGATCGGTGTCGATGATCAGGTCGATCTTTTCAGCGGCCTGAGCGCCGGTGGCGGAGATAAAAGACAAAAGCAGCAGACTCCGAAGCAATTGATGCAGTTTTTGAGCATAGCGGTGCATGGCGCATTCCTTGTGCTGATGAAAATGTAAGGGTCGAAAACCCGGTTAAAACGTAACGCCGGCTACCAGCACGATGTTGCAGTACGGCTGACATTCGCCTGTACGAACAATCGCCCGTGCCTGTCGGCTGAGAACCTTGAATTGCTCATGCGTCAGCAGATCGCGCCGACCGAGGGCGCCCTCTTCCTGCAACTCGTCCAGCGTGACCAGGGCGGTCGGCTGCTTGTCGAGGATTTCGTTGGCCAGCACGTGGCTTTCCACCTGCATCTCGCTGAGCACGACTTTCAGGGTACTGACGAAATCCGGAACACCGTGGGTCAGCGCCAGATCAATCAATTCAACACCTGGTGGCACCGGCAGTCCGGCGTCACCGATGACCACCATGTCACCATGGCCCAGGGAGGCGATCAGCCGCGACAACGCGACGTTGAGCAGAGGAGTCTTTTTCATGCGGGTTTGAACGCCTGTACGTCGGACATGGTTGGAATGGAAGGTTGTGCGCCGGCCCGGGTCACAGACAGCGCTGCAGCGACTTGCCCGTACCGGATCGCCTCGGCCTCGGATTTGCCACTGGCGAGCGCCGCAGCAAAACCGCCAACAAAGGTATCGCCGGCGGCGGTGGTATCGACGGCCTTCACTTTCGGCGCCGGGAAATGCTCGAAACCTTTGCCATTGGCAAACAGTGAACCTTGCGCACCGAGGGTAATGATGACCTTGCCCGCGCCCATTACGATCAACTGGTTGGCAGCGCTTTCTGCGGTTTCCAGCGAATCGACCGACATCCCGCTCAACGCAGTGGCTTCGCTTTCGTTGGGGATCAGGTAGTCGATGGCGGCAAACCAGTCTGCCGGCAGCGGACGACTGGCCGGCGCCGGATTGAGGATCACCGTCTTGCCCAACGCACGTGCACGCTTGAGCGCATACCCTACCGTTGCATCCGGGATCTCGAGCTGGCAGATAACCACGTCGGCCGCTTGCAGCACCGCATCAAAACGGTCGATCACTGCCGGGGTCATCGCACCGTTGGCGCCAGCAACGATCACAATGGCGTTCTGACTGTTGTCATCGACCACAATCAGCGCCACGCCACTGGAATCTTCGACCGTGCTCACCGCCTGACAATCGATCTGCTCGGCCAGCAATGCGTCGCGCAATTGCACGCCGTAGTCATCGTTGCCAACACAGCCGACCATTGCCACCTGCGCACCGAGGCGCGCACCAGCGACTGCCTGATTGGCACCCTTGCCGCCGGAAACGGTGGCAAAGGAATGACCGATCAGCGTTTCCCCGCCCTTGGGCAGTCGTGGCGCCCGGGTCACCAGGTCCATGTTCAGGCTGCCTATTACCACTACATTTGCTGGCATACATCGCTACTCGTCAATTCGGTTTCAGCGGTACTCGGTGAATACGCCGGACAGCGGCGCAGTCGATTCGCGCAAGACAATACTCGGGGTCACGATCCGTTGATCGGTGGCCAGACTCGGGGCAGCAATCCTGCGCAACAACACTTCGGCAGCCATCTCCCCCAACTGCAGGATCGACTGGCCTACGGTGGTCAGCGCCGGGTACACATAACGGCTCATCTGGATATCGTCGAAGCCGATCACCGACAGCTCGCTCGGTACGCGGACATTGCGCTCGGCCGCCGCGCGCAGCACACCAATCCCGATCATGTCGTTACCGGCGAAGATCGCACTCGGCGGATTGCTTTCAAGCAGGATCGCTGCCGCGCTGTAACCACCGGTGCTGGTGAAATCGCTTTCCAGCATGCGCTCGGCGCGCACCTTGATGCCCGCCTCCTGCAGCGCCCGACAAAAACCGGCCTGGCGCATTTGCGCCACGCTGGTGCTCGACGGACCACCGATGGTGGCGATGTCACGATGGCCCAGCTCCAGCAGGTGCCGCGTCGCCAGATAAGCGCCATATTCATGGTCAATGCGCACCAGATCGGCGTCGACGCCATCCAGCCCGCGGTCGACGATGACCATTGGCGTCTTCACCCCGGCCAGCCCTTGCGCGAGCCCGATGTCGCCACCCGCAGAGGCGACGATCAGACCGTCAATGCGCTTCTCCAACAGCACGCGCAAATAGCTGCGCTGTTTTTCCGGATTGTCGTCAGAGTTACAGAGGATCACGCAGTAGCCGTTACGCTCGCAATAATCCTCGATGCCCCGTGCCAACTCGGCAAAATACGGGTTGAGGCTGTTCGGTACCAATAAGCCAATGGTCGCAGTGGTCTTGGCTTTCAGCGAACGCGCCACCGCACTCGGCACGTAGTCGAGGCTTTTGATGGCCGCCTCGACCTTCAACCGCACTTCCTGACTGACCGGGCGCGTCTTGTTCACCACGTGAGAAACCGTGGTGTAGGAAATTCCCGCGAGCGCCGCCACATCCTTGATCGTTGCCATCTGTCAGCCCCGTCGACTGGCGCGTTGGCTGCGATAGGTATCGAGTACCACCGCGATGACAATCACCGCACCGGTGATAATGCGCTTGGTTGGCTCGGTAGCCCCGATCTGCGCCAGACCGGCGGCCAGTACCGAAATAATCAGCACACCAAAGAAGGTACTGATCACCGAACCACGGCCACCCATCAGGCTGGTACCACCGATAACCACAGCGGCAATCACTTGCAGCTCCAGGCCGGAGCCGGCATTCGGATCCGCCGCTTCCAGACGGGAAATCTGGAATAGCGCGGCGATCCCCGCGAGTAGCCCCATCAGGCTGAACACCAGAATCTTGTACGGTTTTGGATTGATCCCGGCCAGACGCACTGCTTCTTCGTTAGTGCCGATACCGATCAGGTAACGACCAAACACGGTGCGGGTCAGCACCGCTTGCGCGATGAAGATCACCAGCAAGGCAATGATGAACGACGGCGAGATACCGAACGCGATCGGGTTCGACAGCCAGGCGAACGAATCACCAATGTACGCGGTGCGCGAACCGGTCATCTGGTACGCCAGGCCACGGGCCATTTCCAGCACACCGAGCGAAACGATGAACGACGGAATGCGCCACGCCACAGTGATCGAACCGGTCACCGTACCCGCAAGCGCCGCCACCGCCATACCCAGCAACGCAGCCGGCAACACGCTCCAGCCCCAGCCGAGAATCGCCACGCTGACCGTCGAGGCGGCAAGCGCCAGCACCGAGCCGACCGACAGGTCGATGCCGCCGATGATCAGTACAAAGGTCATGCCCACCGCCAGCACCATCAGATCGGGGATCTGGTTGGCCAGCGTGCTGAAAGTGTCATAAGACAGAAAGTGGCTGCTCATCAGCGAGAACAGCGCCACCATCGCCAACAAGGCCCCGGCCAGGCCCAGATAGGTGCCCAAACCGTAGAAATTGCCACTACGTTTGCCGGCGGAAGATGCAGTTTTCATGGGAGATCCCTAGGCGCCGCTTCATTGAGCAACGCATCACGTTTTTGGTAGCCGGCGAACGCGGCGGCAAGCAAATCATCCTGGGTCCAGCTGTCGCGCTCGAAGGTATCGATCAAACGCCCGGCCGACAGCACACCGATCCGGTCGCAGATCAGCATCAGTTCGCGCAGGTCACTGGACACCACTACCAGCGCCTTGCCCTGACGCGTCAACTCGCCCAGCAAGGCGTAGATATCGAACTTGGCACCGACGTCGATGCCGCGGGTCGGTTCGTCGAACAACAGCACCGAGCAATCACGCTCCAGCCAGCGGCCGATCACCACTTTCTGCTGGTTGCCGCCGGACAATTCCGACACTAGTTGAGTGGGACTGGAACTGCGGATACGCATGGCGTCGATCTGACGCTGCGCCAAGGAAATTTCGTCGCCGCTGTTGACGATTCCTGCCTTGGAAATCTCCGGCATGTTACCCAGGGCAATGTTGGCGCTGATCGATTGACTGAGCAGCAAGCCTTCGCCCTTTCGGTCTTCAGTAATCAAGGCAATGCCATGGTTCACCGCATCAACCGGCGAACGCACACTGACCACCTGCGCCGGCGAACCCAGCGCAATCGTGCCGCTGTCAGCCGGATCAGCGCCGAAGATCAGTCGCAGCAATTCGGTGCGCCCTGCCCCAATCAGCCCGGAAATCCCGAAGATCTCGCCGGCACGCACTTCGAAAGATACGTCGCGCACCTTGTCGGAGCGGGTCAGGCCCTTGACCGTCAGTGCCGGGGCGCCGATCTTGCGTGGGCCCATGTCGATGTGTTCGCCCAGTTCACGACCGACCATCAAGGTGACCAGTTGCTCACTGTTGTAGTTGGCCATCGGCTCGACGCAAACCAGATTGCCGTCGCGCAGCACAGCAATGCGTTGCGCGACGCGCGCCAGCTCTTCGAGGCGGTGCGAGATATAGATGATCGAGACGCCACGCGCCTGCAGGCGGGTGATCTGCTCGAAGAGCATTTCCACCTCGCGGGCGGTGAGCATCGCAGTCGGCTCATCGAGGATCAGCACATGGCAATCGCCGATCAGGTTGCGTGCGATCTCGACCATCTGCTGGTGCCCGATCCCCAGCTCGCCGACCAGGGTGTCCGGATCGATGGCATCGAGGCCGACCTGCGCCATGGCTTCGATCGCGGCTTTGCGCAATTGCTTGCGACTGATCCAGCCACCGTTGCTCGGCAGGTTGTCGAGAAACAGGTTTTCCGCCACTGACAGGGTCGGCAGCAGATTGAGTTCTTGCATGACCATGCGCACGCCAAGCTCTTCGGCCTGGGTGCGACTGCCCGGACGGTAGTCCTTGCCCTGGAATTGCATCTGACCGGTGGTTGGCGTAACCAGGCCACCAATGATCTTCGACAGCGTGCTTTTACCGGCGCCATTCTCACCGGTCAGCGCCAGCACTTCACCGCGCATCAGCGTCAAGTCGATGCCTGTGAGCACCGGTTGCGCATAGGTCTTACCGATACCGCTGACCGAGAGGACAGCGTTCGGGGCGGAAACTGACATAAAAAAATTCTCCATGCGCTCGCCCGGACGGACGAGCGCCGTTGTGTCGCCGGAAGACTTACTTGGTGACCAGCTCGACTGGCGTTTCGATCACGCCATTGACGCCGCTGTCGACTTTTTCGCCCTTGAGGATTTTCAGCGCGGTCTCGATACCGAACACGGCTTGCTTGGCAGCGAACTGATCGGCCGTCGCCAGCACACGACCATCCTTGAGCATCGGCTTGATCGCATTGATGTTGTCGTAACCGACCACTTGTACCTTGCCCGCCTTGCCGGCAGCACGCACCGCGGAAACAGCGCCAACGGCCATGCTGTCGTTACCCGCCAGCAGCGCCTTTACATCCGGGTATTCGCTGAGAATCGAAGCAGCAACCTTGTTGCCCTTGTCGATCTCCCAGTCACCGGATTGCAAAGAAACAACTTTGATCTGTGCCGCGTCCATCGCTTCCTTGAAGCCTGCGGTGCGTTGCTGGGCGTTGGTGGTGGTGGACACGCCTTCGATGATGCCGACTTCGTCACCGGCCTTCAGTTGCTTGGCCAGGTATTCGCCGACCAGACGCGCACCTTTGCGGTTGTCCGGACCTACGAAGGGCACGCTGATGTTCTTGCTTTTGACGATCTGCGGATCGAGCTGGTTGTCGATGTTGATCACGGTGATGCCGGCATCGACGGCTTTCTTGATCACCGGAACCATGGCTTTGGAGTCGGACGGGGCGATGACCAGCGCATTGACCTTGGCCAGAATCATCTGCTCGACGATACGGGTCTGGCCAGCGGTATCGGTCTCGTCCTTGATGCCGTTGGAGATCAGGTCGAAGTCGGCGGAGTGTTCTTTCTGATAGGCCTTGGCGCCGTCTTCCATGGTCAGGAAGAATTCGTTGGCCAGGGATTTCATGACCAGTGCGACTTTGGGTTTTTCCGGGGACTCGGCGAAGGCCGAAGAGACAGGTAGTGCGGCGGCTGCGGCAGCCAGCATAGCGACAGCAAGAAGACGTCCAGCGAATGGCAGCTTCATGGGTTCACTCCGATCTTATGATTATTGTGAGCAACGCTCGCGCTGGCGTAAGCTTCAGCGCTGTCTTCCGGATATTGATGTACCGGGGAAGCCGCGCAAACGTTTGCGTAGACCGAACTATGCGAATCCCGCCGCCATTTGTCAACAATCAGAAATCGTCGTTGAGTTGCGGGGCGAATCATCTGATTCGCCCCTTGCTGCTTACGCCGTAGTGCTGACCAGGTTGCCGCTGGTGGAATCCTTGGTCATTTCCTTGACCAGCGCCGCCGCCACTTGCATCAGCTCCCCGCTGGTTTGCGCGATCTGTCCCTGGACGGACATGACCGCCTGCGACTTGGCCTCCGGTGTCGGATAGCTCGCAGCCTGAGCCGCAGCCAGTTGCTGTTGCTGCTCCTGCAGTTGCTTCTGCAATTCCTGCATGCGCTTGAGCAACATTTTCACGGTGACGCTCAGATTATCGCCGCTGTCAGCGCTATCCGCCTGGCTGGCTTCTTGTGCGGAACCACCGGTTCGGACCTGATTGCTCGGTTCTTTTTCAACGCCAAGCGCCTTGTCGGACGCATCCGCTTCCGCTTGGCTCATTGCATTGATTGTCGCTGCGGTTTTACCGCCGATGGTGACTGAGCCGGGATTGGAAAAACCGATCGTCAGTGACATGTGAACTCCCTAAATGAACGTTTCCTTCAACAGCCATCGGCTTGCTCACGGGTTTCTTTAGCAGAAAACCTGAAACCGACAAGCCGTTTCGTTCGACAGGAGGCGTAGTCCCTTTCGGTGAACCGAACGCGAAAGCTTCCTTTGTTCGGAAACCCGGCCATATCATTCGCCGCATCGATGGACAATTCATAAAATCTTGATGTAAATCATAAAGTTAAACATTTCTCTAAAGCAAAGTAGCGCTGGTACAGATCCTGCTCCCTAGCCTGCACCCCGGGCATTCAGATCGGCTCGGGGCGCATCTAGATGAACCTGCATCAGCACCGTCTCACTACTAGAGAGAAAAATAATGAAATCTGCTTTCAATACCTTGGTTCCGGGCGCTTTGGCCCTCCTCCTGCTCCTGCCTACCGCCCTTCAGGCAAAAGAAGTCGAAACCCAGACCAAACTCGCCAACGTCGTAGTGCTTGCCACGGGCGGCACTATTGCCGGTGCCGGCGCCAATGCAGCCAACAGCGCCACCTATCAAGCGGCCAAAGTCGGGATTGAACAGCTGATCGCCGGCATCCCCGAACTGAGCAAACTGGCGAACGTGCGTGGCGAACAAGTCATGCAGATCGCTTCGGAAAGCATCACCAACGACAACCTGCTGCAACTGGGTCGGCGCGTATCCGAACTGGCCGACAGCAAGGACGTCGATGGCATCGTCATCACCCACGGTACCGATACCCTGGAAGAAACCGCGTACTTCCTGAACCTGGTCGAGAAGACCGACAAGCCGATCATCGTGGTCGGCTCGATGCGTCCGGGCACCGCCATGTCGGCGGACGGCATGCTCAACCTGTACAACGCCGTCGCCGTCGCCAGCAGCAAAGAAGCGCACGGCAAAGGCGTGCTGGTGACCATGAACGACGAGATTCAGTCCGGTCGCGACGTCAGCAAAATGATCAACATCAAGACCGAGGCGTTCAAAAGCCCTTGGGGTCCGCTGGGCATGGTGGTTGAAGGCAAATCCTACTGGTTCCGCTTGCCAGCCAAGCGCCACACCATGAATTCGGAATTCGACATCAAGAACATCAAGAGCCTGCCTGACGTAGAAATCGCCTACTCCTACGGCAACGTCGACGACACCGCCTACAAGGCCCTGGCCCAGGCCGGCGCCAAAGCCATCATCCACGCCGGTACCGGCAACGGTTCGGTGTCTTCGCGCGTAGTGCCATCCCTGCAAGCCCTGCGTAAAGACGGCGTGCAGATCATCCGTTCGTCCCACGTCAACGCCGGCGGTTTCGTCCTGCGTAACGCCGAGCAGCCTGACGACAAGTACGACTGGGTGGTCGCTCACGACCTGAATCCGCAGAAGGCCCGCATCCTGGCCATGGTCGCCCTGACCAAAACCAACGACAGCAAAGAGCTGCAACGGATGTTCTGGGAATATTGATTGACCTTCGCCTGAGCCTTTCCGGCTCGGGCAACTTGCTCACCACTCGCCTGCGCGGCGGGTGGTGCTGCCACCCACGCTACGCGCGACTTTTTCGCACAAAATAATCGACCTGACTTACACCAAAACCGGAAAAGCGCTGTCAGAGGATTTTCTTGAATTTTAAGCAGTTGCGAAAATGCTTACAGTTAAATACTGTATGCCCGTACAGCTTAATAAGGATAACCTCGTGGCCACCTCTCCTGATGCTCCTGACGCTTACGAACGCATGGGCATGCGCGTTCAGAAAATCATCAATTCCCCTACCGCACAAAAAGCCAAAGCCGCCTTGATCTTCCGTCTGCCGGACGAGCCTGTGGATGCATGGGAGCAACTGCTCGAGGAAATCGACGAGAACGACAACGTCACCCTCGCCTATCGCGACGATGGCGGCGTGCAGATTTTTTGGGTTGTGCCGAAGGAAGATTGATTCAATGAGTGTCCGCTGTTTTGCTTTGCTGTTGTTGTTCATCGCCTGTGGCGCCCAGGCGGGCGCGCCCCGTACTTTTACCGAGGCCAAGAAAGTCGCCTGGAAACTCTATGCACCGCAGTCCACCGAGTTTTACTGCGGGTGCAAGTACACCGGCAACAAGGTGGACTTGAAGGCATGCGGTTACGTGCCGCGCAAAAATGCCAAGCGCGCCTCGCGCATCGAATGGGAGCACATCGTCCCGGCGTGGGAGTTCGGTCACCAGCGTCAATGCTGGCAATCGGGCGGGCGCAAGAATTGCACCCGCTATGACCCGAGCTATCAGAAAGCCGAAGCCGACCTGCACAACCTGGTGCCAAGCATTGGTGAGGTCAACGGTGATCGCAGCAACTTCAGTTATGGCTGGTTGCCGGTGCAATCCGGGCAGTACGGCTCGTGCCTGACCCAGGTCGACTTCAAAGCCAAGAAGGTCATGCCGCGCCCGTCGATTCGCGGCATGATCGCGCGCACCTATTTCTACATGAGCAAGCAGTACGGCTTGCGCCTGTCGAAACAGGATCGGCAGTTGTACGAAGCGTGGGACAAGACTTACCCGGTGCAGGACTGGGAACGTCAACGCAATCAGAGCGTGGCGTGCGTGATGGGACGCGGCAATGAATTTGTCGGCCCGGTAAACCTGAAAGCCTGCGGCTGATTCTTCAGCCCAAAAGAAAAGGCCTCGAACGTGATGTTCGAGGCCTTTTTATTTTTAGCTGCCAGCCTTGTTGTAGCGCCAATAGCCCATCAGATTGAGTGACTCGCGGGGGATACCGCACTCCTTGATCAGGTATTTGCGCAGACGCATGACTGCCGCGCTTTCTCCGGCAATCCAGGCATAAAATCCTTCAGGGGCCGTATTGGCGATCTCCCAGAGGATGTCTTTGTCGATATCGACCTCGGCGAGTTCGGCAGCTTGCCCGACCGATGAATCCTCTGCCGGCAGGAACGCCTGCTGCACCGCCTCTACCATCAGCGCCCCAGCCACTACTTCTGGCGTCTGATCGCGAACCAGCCACTGCACCGACAGCCCAGGCCAATCCGGCACCGGGAGCATGTCTGGTGGGCTGTCCACTTCAAAGTAAGCCTGAGTCTGAGGCGGTTCAGCCATGGCAGCCAACTCGTCAAGAATGCCCATGGCGGCCGGCAATGCCGTGGCATCCGCCACCAGCAAAACCTCCTTGAGCACCTGCGGCGGTTTCCATTCAAACCCTCCGGCGTCCTGCGCGGAAAAATTACTGTCGGGAGCGAGAATCTGCATCGACGCTCCCGGCTGCGCACGCAGCGCCCAGCGCGACGCGGGACCGGTCTCGCCATGCAGGACAAAATCGATGTCGACCTCGCCCTGATCGACGCGCAAATGACGAATGGTGTAGGTGCGCATTGCTGGCCGCCGGCTCGCCAGCATCGAACGAAAACGCGCGTACCAGCCCTCCTCCTGCGCAAGACTTGCAGGCGATCCATCTTCAGCAGGAAAGAACAGTTTGACGCGCTGATCCGGCGCCCAGGTGGCCATGCCACCTATCGAAGGGTCGGCGAGCGTGATCCGCATCATGTGCGGACTCAACAACGTCTTGCGGTGCAAAACCGCATTGAAAAGTTTGTAGGGAGCGGCGGAGGCCATGCGGAGCTCCTTCGAGAAATCGTGATTGACTCGTATAAGACGAGTCACCGGCGATATCCTTTAGGTCGCTCCGCTGAAAGTGCTGCTTACGGCGCGAGCGGATGCTCGACGATCACCGACTCGACGTTCTGCTTCTTGGCCTTCACCAATGCCGCATCCACCTCTACCTTGCGCGCTTGCGCCTCGGCCTGGGAGTTGAACGGGCCAATCAGGATCCGGGTCTTGCCGCTGCTGTCCTTGATCACGGTCGGCACGAACGCATGTTCGATCAACCAGCCACTCAGGTCACTGACAGCCTGAGGTGTTTCACCGCGTACTTCGAGGTCCCACTGCGGGGCGGACGCTGCCGCAGGTGCGGCCGCGACTGCCGTCTTCGGCTTCTGCACGTCTACACTTTTGCCTTCACCACATCCCGCCAATGCCAGTGCCGCGACCATCCAGACCAGTTTGCGCACAACGCTTTCCTCGAAAATCACAAAGCGGCGATCTTAACATTCATAAATACTTGGCGAGGCCCGCAAAATGGGCACAAAACAACGAGATTGATGATTGCAGCCTCTGTATAGTTACGCCCTGGGAATTAATGCCGCATCTGCGCGTCAGAAAGAGGCACCCAAACCGTGAGACTTCGCACTAATCTATACGTACCACCGACCTCTGCACTGTCTGAATCAGGTGCCCTACAAAGCAATCAAGGAGAAGACCATGCTGATACTCACCCGCAAAGTCGGTGAAAGCATAAATATTGGTGATGACATTACGATCACCATCCTCGGCGTAAGCGGTCAGCAAGTCCGTATCGGCATCAACGCCCCGAAAAACGTCGCCGTGCACCGTGAAGAGATCTATCAGCGCATTCAGGCCGGCCTGACCGCCCCGGACAAGCCACAAACGCCCTGAGCCACCCCGCCGTCAGTAGCCAGTCCGTTTGCCTTCGCGCAAGACTGGCTAAAGATTCACGCGCCGTACTGCCATCCGCTCCCCAGTCCGCTGGGCACGGCGCCTGACACATCCCCCTCTCCGCTTCATTCGCTCCCGCCCCCCCTCTCCTGCAGCGCGATACTACCTGCGACTGCCAAGCCTGGCTGTCAGACATTTCCGAGAGAACACAGAGAATTGCTCCCTGCTAGCCGAACGTCACGCCGCGCGCCATGCCGGTGGCTGCAATTACCATCAATACCAACAGCAGCGCCTCGACGTGACTGATCCGTGCATACAGCTTTGCACGCCCGATATCGAACGCCTTGCCCCGCGCTAACGCTATCCGCCATTTGACCAGTGTGATCATCGGCGCCAGCTCTGCCAGCAGAATCAGCACGAACAACGTCATCTTCAAATGGAACAGCGGCTGATGCAGATAGTAGTCAGTACCCTTTTCAAATCCGCCAAAAGCACGCATACCGCCAGTGACCAGCAGAGTCAGCGCGGCAATCCCCCACAGATTATCCGCAAGCAGTACTCGCTTCGCCTCACCGACGCCAGCGGCCAGACGACTGAACGCCGTGCCACGGGTCAACACAGCCCAGAAGCCCAAGGCAAAAGCCAAGAGATGAATAGCGGCGAGAAACCAATTAACCAGCATCGACGAACTCCTTGAAAAAGCCCTGGAAAACGCCAGTCAGTAGTAGTCGAAAAAAACCGGTTTCGCCCGCACACAACTGTGGGACTGGAAAGCTTCGCGCAGGAAGCAAGGAGACAGAGCGGGGAATCCGCCGAATCGCAGGCAAAAAAAATCCCAAGCAGCTGATGGAAGCTTGGGATTTAAAAATGCATAAACCGTGGTGGTGAACGCGGGGCAGATGTTACTGAAGTTCACGATCAGCAACAACATTTTTTTGATAACCGGTCGGTTAAAAATGCCGGTAACCCGTTCAATATCCACACTTTTTCGACGGATCCAAAAATAAACAGAAAGCCATATCAGCAGATCGTGTTATTTCGAAACACGCTAAGCACCCAAGGTAACGAACGATCTGAAGATACCGAGGCAAGCGCCTGAACCACGGTTCCGGCAAATCGCAGACAACAAAAAAGGGCCCACCTTTCGGTGAGCCCTTCTAGACCGCCCAGCAGAGCGGATTTTGTTTGGTAGGCGCGATTGGACTCGAACCAACGACCCCCACCATGTCAAGGTGGTGCTCTAACCAACTGAGCTACGTGCCTGCTGTGAGGCGGCATTCTACGGAATTCCGGAGGGGTGTCAACACCTTTTTTTCACCTAACCCTATGAATATGCAAAATATTTAATTTCGGGCCGATGAAGAAGATTTTTCCGGCGGCTGGCGGAGGTTTTTCAACTCGGGTAGGATCGGCGCACTCGTAAAATATATTAAACAGAGGCTGCAGGATGGCGAACACCCCTTACCCAGAGTCTTATTACGCTGCGTCGGCCAATGCCGTACCGCCACGTCCGGCCTTGCAGGATGATGTGGAGACGGATGTCTGTGTGATCGGCGCCGGGTACACCGGGCTGTCCTCGGCCTTGTTTCTACTGGAGAACGGTTTCCGCGTCACAGTCCTGGAAGCAGCGAAGGTCGGCTTCGGTGCGTCGGGGCGTAATGGCGGGCAGATCGTCAACAGCTATAGCCGCGATATCGACGTTATCGAACGCACGGTTGGCCCCAAGCAGGCGCAACTGCTCGGGCAGATGGCCTTCGAGGGCGGCCGGATCATTCGCGAGCGCGTGGCCAAGTACAACATCCAGTGCGATCTGAAGGACGGCGGCGTGTTCGCTGCCCTCTCCGCCAAGCAGATGGGGCACCTGGAGTCGCAGAAGCGCCTGTGGGAGCGCTTCGGCCATACGCAACTGGAACTGCTCGACCAGCGCCGGATTCGCGAAGTGGTGGCGTGCGATCAATACGTCGGCGGCATGCTCGACATGAGCGGCGGCCACATCCATCCGCTGAACCTGGCGCTCGGCGAAGCCGCTGCAGTCGAGTCCCTCGGCGGCACGATCTATGAGCAATCACCAGCCGTGCGCATCGAGCGCGGTGCCAACCCAGTGGTGCACACACCGCAAGGCAAGGTCAGGGCCAAATTCATCATCGTCGCTGGCAACGCCTACCTCGGTAATCTGGTGCCGGAACTGGCGGCGAAATCGATGCCGTGCGGCACCCAGGTGATCACCACCGAACCGCTGGGCGATGAGCTGGCGAAAACTCTGTTGCCGCAGGATTACTGCGTCGAAGACTGCAATTACCTGCTCGACTACTACCGCCTGACCGGCGACAAGCGCCTGATCTTCGGTGGTGGTGTGGTTTACGGGGCGCGAGATCCGGCGAACATCGAAGCGATCATCCGCCCGAAAATGCTCAAGGCGTTCCCGCAATTGAAAGACGTGAAGATCGACTACGCGTGGACGGGCAACTTCCTGCTGACCCTGTCGCGCCTGCCGCAGGTTGGGCGCCTGGGGGACAACATCTATTACTCGCAGGGCTGCAGTGGCCACGGCGTGACCTACACGCATCTGGCCGGCAAGGTGCTGGCTGAAGCATTGCGCGGTCAGGCTGAGCGTTTTGATGCGTTTGCCGATCTGCCGCATTACCCGTTCCCGGGCGGGCAGATGTTGCGTACGCCGTTTGCGGCGTTGGGTGCGTGGTATTACGGATTGCGTGACAAACTGGGTTTCTGATCAGTTTTCTTGACTGACAAACAACTGTGGCGAGGGAGCTTGCTCCCGCTGGGTCGCGAAGCGGCCCCTCTTTCATCCAGGAAAGAAGGCCTGCTGTGCAGTCCAGCGGGAGCAAGCTCCCTCGCCACAAATATTTGCAAAATTCAGATCAGAGCTGGTCTCGGCCAATCCCGCTTCGAATCCGCAAGATATCCGCCAGCACCGCCAAGGCGATCTCAGCAGGCGTCTTGCTGCCCAGGTTCAAGCCGATCGGCGCATGAATCCGCGCCAGTTCAACTTCCCCCAAACCGCCAATCCTGCGCAAGCGCTCGAAGCGTTTCTGCGAAGTCTGCTGCGAACCCATGACGCCAATGTAAAACGCCTCGGTGCGCACCGCTTCCATCATCGCCAGATCGTCGATGCGCGGATCGTGAGTCAACGCGACCACCGCGGTATCGCGATGACAACCGCCATCAGCGATGAACACTGACGGCAACTGTCGACGAATCTCCACGCCGTTGAGCACCACGCCTTCGAGCACTTCGTCGCGCGGATCGCAAAGAATCACTTCAAAGCCGAGACCCACCGCGAACTCGGCACAGGCCTGCGCCACACTGGAGTAGCCCGCCAGCAGCAAGCGCTGGGCGGCACCCACGCGAATCCGCACCCGATCGATCTCGCGCTCGATGCGCGCGCCCTGCTCGCGATCAGCGAACAGACTGCGCGCACCACTGGCCAGATCAACTTCGCGAATCAAGCGGCGCTGCCCAAGCAACGCCGATTCGAGTTCACGCAGATGCGCCTGCACCTCGCAATTGGCGTCAAATTTCTCTACCAGTACGTCAAGAATGCCGCCACAGGGCAGACTGACCCGCGAGCGCGGATCATCACCTTCGCCGTAACGCACCACGTTGACCGCATCGAGAAACGCACCTTCAGCCACGCGCTCGAGAAAATCTTCCTCGACACAACCACCGGACAGCGACCCGATCCACAGGCCTTCATCGTTCACTGCCAGTAACGAACCCGGCGCACGCGGTGCCGAGCCGTAGGTGGTCAGCACGGTGCAGAGCCAAATACGCTGCCCCGCCACCGACCACTCCAGCGCCCGCCGCACAACCTGTAGATCGAGATGCTGCATGTCAGTGCGCCTTGTGCTCGACGGCCGGAGCGTCAGCCTGCAGCTTCTGCACGTCGCTCACTGCCAACTCTGCCGATTGACCGCCCCAGCCTTGACGCAGGTAGTTCAGCAGATCGGTCAGTTGCTCAGGCTTGAGCTTGTCGGCGAAACCCGGCATCGGTTGCATGTGTTCGAACCCGGCGAATTTCTGCTCGCCGATGCCGTCCTCGATCACCCGCACCAGGTTGCGCGGATCTTCCAGACGCAACGTGGTGTTGCCACGCATCGCCACGGCGATGTGCGGTTTGCCTTCGCCACCAGCGGCATGGCAACCGGCGCAGACGTTCAAATATTCCTGACGACCGCGTTGCGCACTGGCACTGAGCTTTTCCACGGGCACTTCGCTCAGCTCTTTTGCCGCTGGCGGCTTGTCGCCGAGCAGGAAGGTCGCCATCGCCGCCAGATCCTGATCGTTCAGGCCTTGGGTGCTGTTGTGGAACACCGGGAACATCTCGTTGAACATCGTGCCCTGCGCGCTCATGCCGTGCTTGAGGAACGTGCTCAGGTCCTGCTGATTCCAGCCGCGCGCCGCCAGATCGGTGGCGAGCAGGCTCGGGGCCAGATACCCGTTGAGGATGCCGCCGGTCAGGCGCTTGTCCAGTTGCATCGCGCCCGGCAGGCCGCGTGGCGTGTGGCATTCGCCGCAGTGACCGAGCACTTCGACCATGTACTGGCCGCGTTTCCAGGCATCGCTTTTGCCTTCGGCCGGCTCCAGCTTCAGGGCTTTGCCGTACATCATGTTCCAGCCGATCAGGCCCGGACGCACGTTGAACGGAAAGCTCAAACTGGTGACCGGCGCGGCGCGCTCGATCGGCTCGATGGTTTTCAGGTACGCGTGAATCGCATCCGAGTCTTCCCGAGGCATCAGGTGATACGAGGTGTACGGCATCGCCGGGTACAGATTGGCGCCGTCACGACGCTTGCCCTCGGTCAGCGCAGCGAAGAACTCGTCATCGCTGTATTGGCCGATGCCGTGCTCTTTGCTCGGGGTGATGTTGGTGCCGTAGATCGTGCCGAACGGCGACACGATCGGCAGCCCGCCAGCAAACGGCGCGCCACCCGGTGCGGTGTGGCACGCCATGCAGTCGGCGGCGCGGGCGAGGTATTCGCCGCGCTTGACCTGATCATCAGCGTGGGCAAACAACACCGGCGCAGCCAGCCCGACCGCCAGGGTCAGGCGGGTCAGTAGATGCTTCATGCTCAACCCTCCTTGACCAGGCCGAGATCGGTCAGCACGTTGCGGGTGGCGTTGTAGTAACGCACGTACCCGGTGCAACGGCAGACGTGATGGCCGAGGCTGTCCTCGATGACCTGTTCCAGTTTGCTTTTGGCGATCGGCTGGCGCTGCAGCTTCTCTACCAGCACCGTCGCGGCGTTGACGAAGCCCGGTGCGCAGTAGCTGCACTGGAAGGCGAATTCGTCGACGAAGCGCTGCTGGATCGGGTTCAGCTCAGTGACCTGACCGCTCTCATCGCGCTTGGCGTGGGCTTCGATGGTGCGCACGTTCTTGCCCTCGAAGTAATGCGCGCCGGTGATGCAGGTGCGCACTTCTTCACTGGTGCCGTCCGGGTTGTCGACGATCACCACGCAGGCGTGGCAGATGCCCTGGCCGCAGCCCAGGCGCGAACCGGTGAGATTCTTGTATTCGTGCAGATAGTCGATCATCGGCAGGTCATCAGGGATGTCCACCGGGCCGACGGATTGACCATTGAGGGTCAGTTGAAGCGGACGGTTAGCCATTGAGGGCCTCCTTGATGCGCGCAGCAGTGATTGGCAGATCGCGAACACGTTTACCGATGGCATGCGCCACGGCGTTACCGATGGCACCGACCACCGGGATCATCACCACTTCGGCGATACCTTTGGACGGATCGCTTGGTGACAACGGCGGCAGAATCTCCGCGGTCTGCTTCCACACCGCCACGTGACGGGCCATCGGCAGGCGATACCGATTGAAGTTCCAGTCACCCTCCCCCGGTCCGCCTTCGTACAGCGGCATCTCTTCCATCAGCGCGTGACCGATGCCCATGGCGATCCCGCCTTCGAGCTGGCCCTTGACCAGTTCTTCGACCAGCACCCGACCGCACTCGACCCACGAATGGTGATTGAGCACTTCGACTTCCGCCGAGCCTTTGTTGACCTTCAGTTCCACCAGCGTCGCGACCGGGCTGTAGTAAGTCACCGCGGCGTTGTTCAACTGAACAACCGGGTAGTTGATGTTCTGGCGATCCAGCAGGTGGAAACCTGCGGTGGTCATAAGCGCTTTCTTCGCCTTCGGCGCGCCATCGCCGTACTTCACTGCCAGACCGTCGAGCGGCAGACGCTCGCGCACGCCGTCGATGCTGTACTCGGCCTCGGCCCAGCTCCAGCGGTTGAACGCGTGAACGGTGGCGCCGGTGACCAGACCACGTTCGTGAGCGCGCTTGGCCAGCTCTTCGAAAGTCAGCGGCTGCATACCGTTGGCAGTGAGTTTGCCGTCGACCCAATGCGCATCTTCACGACGCACCACATAAGGGTTGGCTTGACCGCCGTAAGGGCCCTGACGCCAGATTTCCATGGCCGCCGGCCACAAGCCGTTGTTGAACAGCACGCGCGCCGCTTCACGGGTGGCGTGGCTGAAGTAGTAGGCCGAGTTGGTCGCGGATGACGCCGAGGCGAGCTTGCCGACCCAACGCGGGTTGCGCAGCAGGTTGTCCTGCTCGGCCTGACTCATGATGTAAGGGTTGCCGCTGGTGATCAGCTGCATTTCCTTCCATTCGGTTTCGCCAGTCTTCACGTCATGCGCCGGGCTGCCGAGGAAATCGGCGACGACCAGTGCTTGCGAAGTGGACATGCCGGTGCCGATTTCGATACCGATGTGGCGCAGGGTGATGCGCCCTTCAGCGGTGAATTCGATGCTGGCCATCGGCGCTTCGGAACCGGTGCCGAAGTCTTTCTGGCAAATGGCAAAACCCACGCCATACCAGTTGTCCGGGTCGGCGGCTTCGCGCTGTTTCTTGATCGCGTCGCGGTTTTTCCAGACTTCGTGCACCGAGGCCTTGTCGAGAATTTCGTGCAGACGCAAAGCACCCGCCGGGATCGCACCCTGAGTGTTTTTCATGCCCGAACGCAGGGCGTTTTTGCGACGCAGATCAATCGCGTCAACACCAAGGCGGTTGGCGATTTCGTCGACCATCATTTCGGTCGAGGCCATGCTTTGCAGGGTGCCGTAACCGCGCATCGAACCCGCTTCAACACCACGCGAGTGGTAAGCGGTGACCTGCAGATCGTTCTGCGGCATGTAGTAGATCGACTGCGCCGCCGTGGCACCCACCGCCGCCACTGACGGGCTGTAGTTGATGCGACCGCCACCGTCGACGCTCATTTCGGCACGGAAAATCTTGAAGCTGTAGTCGTTCTTGTCCACTGCGAGCTGGTAGCGGATGTCGAACGGGTGGCGCTTGATGCCGCTCTGGAACTGCTCGTAGCGGTCATTCGCCAGACGGATCGGCACACCGGCGCCATACAGCGCAGCGAGGGCCGCGTAGTAGACGAAGATGTTGTGGTCTTTGGAACCGTAACCCACGGTGTAACCCGGGTGCATGTTCAGGCTGGCCAGGCCGAAGCGCGACGGCGCGATCATTTTCGCGGTCTCGGTCGCAGCTTCCAGCGGGCACTGGGTGGCGACCACGAAGTGCAGGGTCTTGGTTTTCGGGTCGTACCAGCCGTTGCCGTTGTCCGGCTCCATGGCGGCCGGTTCGATCGACGGGGTCTTGTAGCGCTCATCGAACACCAGCCAGTTCTCCGGCGGTGTGTCGATCTGCTGCTTCATGCGGTCAGCGTAGAACAGACCGCGCTCAGTCAGGTTGCCGTGCAGGTTCGGCTGGGAATTCCACACCGGACGCCGGTTTTTCAGCATCGGGAACAGGATCGAGTCTTTCAGGCTGGCGAATTCGTCTTCGTCGGCCGAGGTCGGGCCACCCACGCGCACGTAGCGGAAGCTGCCATAGGGGTCGCCTTCGTAGTAAGGCACTTGTGCACCGTAACGAATCGCCTTGTCGTTGAATTTGAGTTTGTTCTTGGCCTGACGGAAACGCTCGAAATCGTTCCAGATCAGGATCGCCACCGGGTGGCCGATGAACATCGGCACTTTGCCTTCCGGCAGCAATGGGTCTGGCGCGTGTTCTTCGGGGAAGACGATACCGTCCTTGTCCAGATCAGCTGCGGTGACGATGCGGTCAGGCTGCAAGTCGGCGCCCAGCCACGACAGGTCGTAGCCTTCGTAGATTCGGTCAGCCTTGATGGTTTTCAGCAGCATGGCGTGGCCTTGCTGTTCAGGCCAGCCCGGCATGTCCTTGGAGCGAATGTCGCGGGCAAAGACTTTGCTGCCGCAGACCTTGGACAGGGCATCGTTACGTTGGCGTGCCTTGCCGTTGTTGCCGAGCCACTTCTCCGACGGCACGGTTACGCTGTTCTCCATCAAGGCAGCCAGCGCCTGACTGCTGAGCGGCGTGAGCGTGACGCTCACACCCGCCACCAGCCCGCCCTGGAGGAACGAGCGCCGGGATATATCACGGTTGGACATGGATCATCCTCTGGGCGGTTATGTGTCCGCCCTTCTGGTTATCTACTGGGAATCTCGAGTCTTGCAGAAGCCCTTCTTGGCGAAACAAAGGGCGTGTTGACAGTGCAAAGCTGACCGAAAGGTTAACTTTAAAGGTTTCTGGGCTCGCAGCAAACAACCAGTTACAAAAATTTGACTAAAGAATCAAAAAATCAATGCGACGTGGCACCGCACGAGGTCAATCCGCCATACCTATTCGAATGCGGTTGCCTACTCCATGTAGGAGCTGTCGAGTGAAACGAGGCTGCGATCTTTTGCTCCTGCTTCTACGATCAAGATCAAAAGATCGCAGCGTGCCGCAGCTCCTACAGGGATTTGTGCAGGGCCGGGTAATGAAGGGAGAGAGGGTCAAATTTCAGACACAAAAAACCCCGGTCTTTCGACCAGGGTCTTTGCTATCGATTCCGAACCAACCAGCGGTTGCTTTCGGTGTTTCAAGGCGTTCAGTGGTCCTTGAAACAGATATGGCGCAGCGGACGGGACTCGAACCCGCGACCCCCGGCGTGACAGGCCGGTATTCTAACCGACTGAACTACCGCTGCGTATCGCTTTGAGCTTGCGCTCAAGTAACTCGTTTTGATTGAAAGCTTCGGTGCTTTGCAATCGCGAACCAGACATTGCCTGACTCGTAAAATATGGCGCAGCGGACGGGACTCGAACCCGCGACCCCCGGCGTGACAGGCCGGTATTCTAACCGACTGAACTACCGCTGCGCGTCGGTGCAGGCACTTTCAGCCTACGCTCTTGCTTTCGCAAGTCTCTCGGGGAGTGGTGGGTGATGACGGGATCGAACCGCCGACATTCTGCTTGTAAGGCAGACGCTCTCCCAGCTGAGCTAATCACCCGTTTGCATCTCCGAGGCCGCGAAATTTACGCAGGTAGCGAACCTAAGTCAATAGCAGGATTGAAGTTTTTCTGAAAAAGACAAAATTGCTTCATTCCCTGAAGAAAGCAACAACCCTGAAACCGCTATCGCGAGCAGGCTCACTCCTACAGGTTTGCGGCTTCGCTTCTTAGTCCGTGTAAATCATCTTCTTGGTCATGCCGCCATCCACGACGAATTCCTGCCCGGTCACAAACCCGGCATTGCGCGACAGCAGCCACGCCACCATCGCCGCAACGTCTTCGACCGTCCCTACCCTGCCCGCCGGATGCTGCGCATGATCGGCATCGGCCAAAGGCTCGGCTCGACGCGCAGAAGGATCACGGGCATCGATCCAGCCAGGGCTGACCGCATTAACGCGAATCTCCGGCCCAAGGCTGATCGCCAACGCATGCGTAAGCGCCAACAACCCACCCTTGCTCGCCGCATACGCCTCGGAATCGGCCTCCGATTGCCGAGCACGGGTCGAGGCCAGATTGACGATCGAACCGTTGTGCGCGCGCAGATACGGCGCACAGTGCTTGGCCAGCAGCATCGGCCCGCTGAGGTTCACCGCCAGCACCCGATTCCAGTACGCCAGATCGAGACTTTCCAGGGTGATGTTGTGCGGATCGGCCACTGCCGCGTTGCACACCAGCGCATCCAGGCGACCGAACTGCCCCAACACCTCGGCGACACCCAGCGCGACCTGCCCCTCATCCGCAACGTCCATGGCGATGAACCAGGCATTCTCGCCCAGCACCTTCGCCACTTTCGAACCACGCGCGCGATCCAGATCGGTCAGCACCACTTGCCAGCCTTCGCTGATCAGCCAGGCGGCAATGCCCAGACCGATACCACGCGCAGCACCGGTGACCAGCGCCACGCGGCCATGGGTGCCCGCCTTCGGAGTAGACAACTCGATCACAACGCCGCCAGACCGCGCGACAGATCGGCCTGCAGGTCCGCCACGTCTTCCAGACCGACCGCGATGCGGATCAGGCTGTCACGAATCCCTGCTGCTTCACGCTCCTGTGGCGCCAGACGGCCATGGGAGGTGGTGCTCGGATGGGTGATGGTGGTTTTGCTGTCACCAAGGTTGGCGGTAATCGAAATCAAGCGAGTGGCATCGATAAAGCGCCAGGCGCCCTCTTTGCCACCCTTGACCTCGAAACTCACCACCGCACCGAAGCCCTTCTGCTGACGCTGGGCCAGTTCGTGCTGCGGATGGCTCTTGAGACCGGCGTAATGGACTTTCTCGATACCGTCCTGCTGCTCCAGCCATTCGGCCAATTGCTGGGCGTTGGCGCAGTGCGCCCTCATCCGCAGATTCAGGGTTTCCAGGCCTTTGAGGAAGATCCACGCGTTGAACGGGCTCAGGGTCGGCCCGGCGGTGCGCAGGAAGCCGACGACTTCTTTCATCTGTTCGCTGCGACCGGCCACCACACCGCCCATGCAGCGGCCTTGGCCGTCGATGAACTTGGTTGCCGAGTGCACAACAATGTCCGCACCGAGTTTCAGCGGCTGCTGCAAGGCAGGCGTGCAGAAGCAGTTGTCGACCACCAGCATCGCGCCTTTGGCGTGAGCGATTTCCGCCAGCGCGGTGATATCCACCAGTTCAGCCAGCGGGTTGGACGGCGACTCGACGAACAGCAGCCTGGTGTTCGGCTTGATCGCCGCATCCCAACCCGACAGATCGGCCAGCGGCACGTAGTCGACTTGCACACCGAAACGCTTGAAGTACTTCTCGAACAGGCTGATGGTCGAACCGAACACGCTGCGCGACACCAGAACGTGGTCGCCGGCACTGCACAGGCTCATCACCACCGCCATGATCGCGGCCATGCCCGTAGCGGTAGCGACCGCTTGCTCGGCGCCTTCCAGCGCAGCGATGCGCTCTTCGAACGCACGCACGGTCGGGTTGGTGTAGCGCGAGTACACGTTGCCCGGCACTTCCCCGGCAAACCGCGCAGCCGCGTCGGCGGCGGTGCGGAACACGTAGCTGGAAGTGAAGAACATCGGATCACCGTGCTCGCCTTCCGGCGTACGGTGCTGACCGGCACGTACGGCCAGGGTATCGAACGCTACGCCTTCGAGGTCGCTGTCCAGCCGACCGGCATCCCATTCCTGACTCATGCTGTCACTCCTTGCCCTGTTCTTGAAAATTAAAAGTCAGATACAAAACCGGCCCCTCAGGGCCGGTAGAAACTCAGTTGTTGTACAGATCGATGATCGCACTGACCGCCTGGGTCTTGACCTTGGAGGCATCGTTGCGTGCCTGCTCGATCTTGTCCAGGTAAGCCTCGTCGACGTCGCCGGTGACGTACTTGCCGTCGAACACCGCGCAGTCGAAGTTTTCGATCTTGATCTTGCCGCCACCCACCGCTTCGATCAAGTCAGGCAGATCCTGGTAGATCAGCCAGTCAGCGCCGATCAGATCCGCCACGTCCTGAGTCGAACGATTGTGGGCGATCAGTTCGTGAGCGCTCGGCATGTCGATGCCGTAAACGTTCGGGAAGCGTACGGCCGGGGCCGCCGAGCAGAAGTAGACGTTTTTCGCGCCGGCTTCGCGGGCCATCTGGATGATCTGCTTGCAGGTGGTGCCGCGCACGATCGAGTCGTCGACCAGCATCACGTTCTTGCCGCGGAATTCCAGCTCGATCGCGTTGAGCTTCTGGCGAACCGACTTCTTGCGCGCCGCCTGACCCGGCATGATGAAGGTCCGGCCGATATAACGGTTCTTGACGAAGCCTTCGCGGAATTTCACGCCCAGGTGGTTCGCCAGCTCCAGCGCGGCGGTGCGGCTGGTGTCCGGAATCGGGATGACCACGTCGATGTCGTGTTCCGGACGCTCGCGCAGGATCTTCTCGGCGAGTTTTTCGCCCATGCGCAGACGCGCCTTGTACACCGACACGCCGTCGATGATCGAATCCGGACGCGCCAGGTAGACGTGTTCGAAGATGCACGGGGTCAGGGACGGGTTGGTCGCACATTGACGGGTGTGCAGCTTGCCGTCTTCAGTGATGTAGACCGCTTCGCCCGGCGCCAGATCGCGGATCAGGGTGAAACCGAGCACGTCCAGCGAAACGCTTTCGGAAGCGATCATGTACTCGACGCCTTCGTCGGTGTGACGCTGGCCGAACACGATCGGACGGATGCCGTGCGGGTCACGGAAACCGACGATGCCGTAACCGGTGATCATCGCCACCACCGCATAACCGCCGACGCAACGGTTGTGCACGTCGGTTACGGCGGCAAACACGTCTTCTTCGGTCGGTTGCAGCTTGCCGCGCTGGGCCAGCTCGTGGGCGAACACGTTGAGCAGCACTTCCGAGTCGGAACTGGTGTTGACGTGACGCAGGTCGGATTCGTAGATTTCCTTGGCCAACTGTTCAACGTTGGTCAGGTTGCCGTTGTGCGCCAGGGTGATGCCGTAAGGCGAGTTGACGTAGAACGGCTGTGCTTCGGCCGAGGTCGAGCTGCCGGCGGTCGGGTAACGGACGTGGCCGATCCCCATGTGGCCGACCAGGCGCTGCATGTGACGCTGCTGAAACACGTCACGCACCAGGCCATTGTCCTTGCGCAGGAACAACCGGCCATCATGGCTGGTCACGATACCGGCAGCGTCCTGGCCGCGGTGCTGGAGCACGGTTAGCGCGTCATACAGCGCCTGATTGACGTTCGACTTACCGACGATACCGACGATGCCACACATGCGACGCAACCCCTACTTAATGGATCTGAACTGAACAACACTCACTGAGGCGTTTTGGCCGACGGCAAGAGTTGCTCCTTGAACGGAATATCAGCGGGTACGCTGATTCCGCTGGCAAGCCACTGACTGCTCCACCCGAGAATCAGGTTTTTGGACCAGTCGGCGACCAATAGAAACTTTGGCACGAGCTGTGATTCTTTCCACCACCCGTCCTGCTGTACCGGCCCCAGGCTCAACAGCCCGACTGCCACGACCACCAGCAACACGCCACGCGCTGCGCCGAAGGCCATGCCCAGGAATCGGTCGGTGCCGGATAATCCGGTCACGCGCACCAACTCGCCGATAAGATAATTGATCATTGCGCCCACGATCAGTGTGGCGACAAACATGATGGCACAGCCCGCGATCACGCGAGCCGATGGGGTTTCGATGTATCCGGCGAGGTACTCGGACAATGAGCCACCGAACATCCAGGCAACCGCTCCTGCGATGATCCAGGTCACCAGCGATAATGCTTCCTTGACGAAGCCGCGGCTCAAACTGATCAAAGCGGAGATGGCGATGATTGCAACGATCGCCCAGTCAACCAGGGTAAATGGCACAGTGCAGCCTACAGACGGATAAGGCGGCGCATTTTAGCAGAGCGCACCGCTGTCGGTAAGCTGCGATTTTCAGTGCATTTCAATCGAATCGATAGATCCTAGCCGCGCTCGGGCTGGAAGCGCACGACAAAACCCTTGAGGTTCTGCTGGCGACTCAACAGATCACGCAGACGATCGGCCTCGGCACGCTCGATCAGCGGGCCGACGAACACCCGATTCTTGCCGTCGGCAGAACGAATGTAAGCGTTGTAACCCTGACTGCGCAGAGTTTTTTGCAGGCTTTCAGCGCTGGCGCGACTCGACAGACTGGCCAGCTGCACCGACCAGCTGACCGACAGACCGTTGGCGTCGACACGGCTTTGCGTGGTGTCAGGCTTGGTCGGGGCCGCAGCGATCGGCTGAGCCGGTGCCGTTGTCGGCTTGGCCGCTGGCGCCGGCGCCGGCGCAACCGGTTTGGCGACAGGAGCAGGCGCTGGAGCCGGTGCAATCGGCATCGCCGGCGCCGATTGCTCGGCCACCTCGTCATCGCTCGGCACCGGTTCTTGCGGCAGCGTTTGCGGTTCAGGCACAGCCACCGGCTCAAGCTGCACTTGCGGCACAGCAGGCGCCTGCGGCGCGGCGGGTGCCTCGACCGTCACTTGACGTTGCTCGTCTTGGCGGGAAAACAGCATCGGCAGGAAAATCACCGCCAGTGCCACCAGCACCAGGGCGCCAACCATGCGCTGCTTGTACGCTTTATCCAGCAAAGCCATTTGCCGCTTCCTCCGTGGAGCGCCGGGCCAACCATTCAAGGGCCTCGGCGACACAATAAAATGATCCGAACAACAGAATCTCGTCGTCGCTGGTGGCCGCTGCGCACTGCCCTTCCAGCGCCGCCGCGACACTGTCATAGGACGTGACGGACGCGCCAAGGTTCTGCAATGCCGCGTGTAATTCACTGACCGGACGTGCGCGCGGCGAATCCAGCGGCGCTACCGCCCAGTGCTGGACACTAGCATTCAATTCGCCGACAACACCATCCAGGTCCTTGTCCGCCAACAGGCCGAACACCGCCAGACGCTTGCCCACCGGCGGCCGACTGGCCAGCCGCCGCGCCAGATACTGCGCTGCGTGCGGGTTATGCCCCACGTCCAGCAGCAGGTTCAGGCGCTTGCCATTGAACTCGAACGAACGGCGATCCAGACGCCCGATCACACGCGTGGCCTGCAAGGCAGCAACAATTTGCGACCGATTCCACGGCAAACCGAGCAGCAGATACGCCTGCAATGCCAGCGCCGCGTTTTCCATCGGCAGGTCGAGAAGTGGCAAATCATGCAACTCGACAGGCTGACCTTGCGCGTCAGTGCCGCGCCATTGCCAGTGGTGATCGGTGATTCCCAGATCGAAGTCGCGCCCACGCAGAGACAACGGGCACGCCAGTTCACGGGCCTTGTCGAGCAACGGTTGCGGAGGATTCAGATCGCCGCACAAGGCGGGCTTGCCCTGACGGAAAATCCCGGCCTTCTCGAAGGCCACGGATTCGCGGGTATTGCCCAGGTATTCGGCATGATCAACGCCAATGCTGGTGACCAGCGCGATATCGGCGTCCACCACATTGACCGTATCCAGACGCCCCCCCAGCCCGACTTCCAGCACCACAGCGTCAAGTTTTGCCTGTTGAAACAGCCATAACGCCGCCAGGGTGCCCATTTCGAAGTAAGTCAGGGAAGTGTCGCCGCGCCCGGCCTCCACCGCAGCGAAGGCTTCGCACAGTTGCGCATCAGTGGCTTCGACGCCATTGAGCTGCACCCGCTCGTTGTAACGCAGCAGGTGCGGAGAATTGTAGACACCCACGCTCAGGCCCTGCGCCCGCAGCAATGACGCCACGAAAGCGCAGGTCGAACCCTTGCCGTTGGTGCCGGTGACCGTAATCACCCGAGGCGCCGGCTGGCCCAGTCCCATGCGGGACGCTACCTGTTGCGAACGCTCCAGCCCCATGTCGATGGCCGATGGATGCAACTGTTCAAGGTAGGCGAGCCACTCGCCAAGGGTACGCTCGGTCATACGTTGGCAGGCACCGGTGGAACGACGATTGGCTCGACAGGAGCGGCGACGTAGGTCGGTGTCGGCTGGCCGGTCAGTTGCGCCAGCAGGTTGCCCAGGCGTGGACGCAGTTCACGACGATCGATGATCAGGTCGATCGCGCCATGCTCCAGCAGGAACTCGCTGCGCTGGAAACCTTCCGGCAGTTTTTCACGCACGGTCTGCTCGATCACGCGCGGGCCGGCGAAGCCGATCAGCGCCTTTGGCTCACCGACGATCACGTCGCCGAGCATTGCCAGACTGGCGGAAACGCCGCCGTAGACCGGATCGGTCAGCACCGAGATGAACGGAATGCCCTCTTCACGCAGTCGCGCCAGCACAGCCGATGTCTTGGCCATCTGCATCAGCGAGATCAGCGCTTCCTGCATGCGCGCACCGCCGGAAGCGGCGAAGCAGATCATCGGGCAACGGTTTTCCAGGGCATAGTTGGCGGCGCGCACGAAGCGCTCACCGACGATGGCGCCCATGGAACCGCCCATGAAGTTGAATTCGAACGCCGACACCACCACCGGCATACCCAGCAGGGTGCCACTGACCGAGATCAGTGCGTCTTTTTCGCCGGTCTGCTTCTGCGCAGCGACCAGACGGTCCTTGTACTTCTTGCCGTCGCGGAATTTCAGACGGTCAACCGGCTCCAGATCGGCACCCAGTTCGTTGCGACCTTCGGCGTCCAGGAAGATATCGATGCGTGCCCGTGCGCCGATGCGCATGTGGTGGTTGCACTTGGGGCAAACGTCCAGGGTCTTTTCTAGCTCAGGGCGATACAGCACAGCCTCGCAGGACGGGCATTTGTGCCACAGACCTTCAGGCACCGAGCTCTTCTTGACCTCCGAACGCATGATCGAAGGGATCAGTTTGTCTACTAACCAGTTGCTCATGCTTTCTTTCTCCAGTACCGGCGGCCCGAACGCTCTGGTTCGCAGCCCCGCGTATGCCCTTCAGCTAAATTCATGTGTGTGGCGATGGTCGGTGGAACGCCGCGGTCAGCGCGAAACATGACCTGCGTGCAACTCCAGAAACCCTCAGCCTCGCCTGCTTTGTGCAAGTGCATTGATGGACGGCGGCAGTTCGCCAGCCGTCACATCGAAGTAGACGCTCCCTGCGAGCTGCTACGTACGGCATTGATGAACGCGCGGATCTTCGCATGATCCTTGATGCCCTTGCTTGCCTCTACCCCACCACTGACATCGACGGCGTACGGTTTGACCCGGGCCACGGCGTCGGCGACGTTTTCCGGGGTGAGGCCACCGGCCAGGATCAGCGGCTTGCTCAACGTTTGCGGAATCAAAGACCAGTCGAACGCCTCGCCGGTTCCGCCCGGCACGCCTTCGACGTAAGTGTCGAGCAGCACGCCACTGGCACTCGGATAGGCATCGACGGCGGCGGCAATGTCGTCGCCAGCCTTGACCCGCAACGCCTTGATGTACGGACGATGCCAGCCTTCGCAGTCTTCAGCGGTTTCGTCGCCATGGAACTGCAGCAGATCCAGCGGCACGGCATCGAGGATTTCCCCCAACTCACAGCGGCTGGCGTTGACGAACAGGCCAACGGTGGTCACGAACGGCGGCAAGGCGCGGATAATCGCCCTCGCCTGCTGCACGCTCACTGCCCGTGGGCTCTTGGCGTAGAACACGAACCCGATCGCATCCGCCCCGGCCTCGACCGCTGCCAACGCATCTTCTATGCGGGTAATCCCGCAGATCTTGCTGCGAACGGCTGACATATCGAGAAAAACTCCGCGTCAAATTCGGGAAAGTCCCGGATGGTAACAAATGCGTTCGAGGGCGTCAGCCGTCAAGTTCCGAGAAACCCGTAAGGAAATGTGGCCCGATAAAACGCTCGGGCAACGGAAATTCGTCGTGATACTCGACCTGCACCAGGTACAGCCCGTACGGATGCGCTGTCACGCCACCGGAACGGCGCTCGCGGCTTTCCAGCACTTCCTTCATCCACTCGACCGGGCGCTCGCCGGCACCGATGGTCATCAGCACCCCGGCGATGTTGCGCACCATGTGGTGCAAGAAGGCGTTGGCGCGGATATCGAGAACGATCATCTTGCCGTGACGGGTCACGCGCAGGTGGTGCATTTTCTTGATCGGCGACTTGGCCTGGCACTGCCCTGCACGGAACGCACTGAAATCGTGAGTGCCGATCAGATACTGCGCGGCCTCGGCCATGCGTTCGACATCGAGCGGGCGGTGGTTCCAGGTGATTTCTTCGTTGAGATGCGCCGGACGAATCTGATCGTTGTAGATCACATAGCGATAACGCCGGGCGATGGCTTTGAACCGCGCATGAAAATGCGCCGGCATCACCCGCGCCCAACTGACACTGATGTCGTGGGGCAGATTGATGTTGGCGCCCATCACCCAGGCTTTCAGCGAACGATCGACCTGCGTGTCGAAATGCACCACCTGCCCGCAGGCATGCACCCCGGCATCGGTACGACCGGCGCATTGCAGGGAGACCGGCGAATTGGCGACTTTCGACAAGGCTTTTTCGAGCTCTTCCTGCACGGTTGCGACACCCGTCAACTGACGCTGCCAGCCGCTGTAGCGCGAGCCTTTGTACTCGACGCCCAGTGCCACGCGGTAAAAGCCTTCAGGCGCCATTTCGGCGACCGGGTTATCTATGTTTGCCAAGGTGGGACAGCCTGCTGAGGTACAAAGGCGGGCATTATAAGGCTGTGAGTCGGGGATGCCAGTCAGTTCTGTGTTGACCGATCCGGCCCCATCGCTGGCAAGCCAGCTCCCACAGTTTCTGCAGCGCATGCAATACCTGTGGGAGCTGGCTTGCCAGCGATGGCGATAGCATTGCCGCTACAAAATCCAGCCCAAACAAAAACGGCAGCCTCGATGGGCTGCCGTTCTGTTTACTGCTGACGCCGAATCAAGCCAGGTGCGAAAGCATTTCCTTGGCTTCGCCACGCTGCTTTTCGTCACCCTCGGTCAACACTTCATTGAGGATGTCGCGTGCGCCGTCGCTGTCGCCCATGTCGATGTAGGCCTGGGCCAGATCGAGTTTGGTCGCAGCTTCGTCGGTGCCGGCGAGGAAATCGAAGTCGTCCTCACCCAGATCATCACCCAAGGCCGCATCGGCTTCGGTGAAGGTCGGCTCGGCGATGCTCTGCGACAGACGATCCAGTTCGGCGTTGACGTCATTCAGTTCCGCTGCGAATGCGTCAGGCTCGGCCGCCGGGTTGCTGTCCATTTCATCAGCCAGCGACAGATCGAAATCCGCCGGCAGCTCCAGATCGTCCTGTGGTACTTCGTTGACGACCACAGGCTCGGCCGGCGACAGATCTTTCACGCCCTCGTCCAGATCCAGCAGGAAGTCATCGTCCGCCAGATCCGCCGCCGGGGCTGGCGCAGGCTCGGCACCCAGGTCCAGATCGAGGTCGAAGTCCGACAGGTCGTCGAGATTGTCTTTGATCTCGGTCTGCTGTTGCAGCACCGATTCGAAGCTCAGATCGTCGTCGGCCGGGAATTCGTCCAGCTCCACTGGCGCTTCAGGTGCGACGACAGGGGCAGGCTCAACCGGAGTAATGTTGTCGAGATCGTCCAGGCTCAGGTCGAACGCGCTGTCCAGGTCGTCTGCCGCAGGCTCAGGTGCAGGCGCCTCGGGCTCGTCGAGCAGCAGCTCCTTGACGTATTGCGCATCGAGTTCGGCGGCGGCGGCCGCTGCGGCCAGGCCCGCGACAGCGACGACCGCCATGGCCGGGAAGCGTTTTTTCAGCTCTTCGACCTTGGCGAAATTATCGCCGTTGGCCACCAGCTGACGCTCCTGACCCACGAATGCATCGCGGTCACCCTGCTGACCGTAGACTTCCATCAGTTTCAGACGCAGATCACTGCGCTGCGGCTCGAGGCTGACGCCCTCCTCCAGCAGCGCGGCAGCCTGATTCAGGCGACCGGCATTGATGTGCGACTGCGCCTTGTCCAGCACGTCATCGGAACGCTCGGCGGACGGCGCGACCAATGGCGCGGCAATCGGCTCAGCCATCACCACCGGAGCCACTACCGCAGCAGGCGCTGGCGCGGGTGCCGGGGTGTTGAGCTTGACGCTGGCAGCAGGGGTTTCCAGACCTTCGAAGCTGCTCTCCGGCAGATCCTGCTCGGCAGAGAATTCTTGCTCTTCCGCCAGGGCACGGGCCATGCGCAGGTGTTTCTCGGCTTCCTGCTGGGCTTTGCGACGACGGGCCAGCAGCAACAGCAGAAGCAGCAACACCACCGCACCGCCACCGATCAGACCCAGCAGGATCGGATTGGTCAGCAGTTCATTGAAGGTTTTGTCTTCATCGACTACCGGTTTTGGCGCAACCACTGGCGTCTCGGCAGGCGTGTCGACCGGTGGCGCAATCGCCGATTCTGGTGTTGGCGCCGCTTCTGCCGGGGTGGCTGGCGGGGTTGCAGCCAGTTCGGCGGTGATCGCCGGTACGGCAGCAGTGGCGGCTGGCGCAGCGCCCGGGCCTTCGGCCTGCATCTTCGCCAGTTGATTGTTCTTCAGCTCGATCAGGCGTTGCAGCTTGTCCAGCTGACTTTGCAGATCGGCCATGCGACTTTTCAGTTCCTCGTTGTCACGACGGGTCGTGTCGAGGCTTTCCTGAGTCACCGCCAACTTGTTGCTCAAGGCCTTGGCATCGCCGGCCGGGCCTTTGCCACGACCCTTGGCGTTTTCGGCAGAGACCAGACTCAGGTTATCCTTGGCGTTCTGCCCGGTGCCGACATTGCTGCTGCCACGCTTGGTCGCATCGAGCTGCTGCTGACCAGTGCCAGGCTTGGCGACATAACGACGGCCCTGACGCCAGGCTTCGTTCTGCGCCGCAACTTCGGCAATGGCTTTGGACTGTGGCAGCGCAGTGCTTTCCACCGAGTCCGGCAGACGCAGCACCTGACCGGTTTTCAGCCGGTTGATGTTGCCGTCGATGAACGCATCCGGGTTGAGTGCCTGAATCGCCAGCATGGTCTGCTGTACGGAGCCGCCGGTGCGCGCTTTCGCGGCGATTTCCCACAGGGTATCGCGCGGCGTGGTGGTGTATTGATTCGGGTGTGTGGCGCCGGTGGTCGGTGCGGTGATGGTCTGCGACGGCGCCGGTTGTGCGGCGGCATCAGCGGTCTGCGGCGAGAACTTCGACGGATCCAGCAGCACGCTGTAATCGCGCAGCAGACGGCCGTTGGGCCACATCACCTGCACGAGGAATTTCACCATCGGTTCCGACAGCGGCTTGCTCGACGTCACGCGCAGCACGCTTTTGCCGTTGGCGCTGAGCACCGGAGTGAACGTCAGGTCGTTGAGGAAGGCCTGGCGATCGACGCCGGCCTTGGCGAAATCTTCGGGTGAAGCCAGGCTCGGCACCACTTCGGCAGCGGTGAGATCCTTGACGTCGAGCAACTCGATCTCGGCCACCAGCGGCTGGTTCAGGGTCGACTTCAGGGTCAGCTCCCCGAGCCCGAGGGCATGCGCCATACCGGAGGACAGCGCCGAGGCGGCCGCTATTGCTAACACCAGTTTGCGAACTTGAACCATAGCCTCATCCTTTGTTTGAACGTTCCTCGGCCAGCGAGAAGATGTTGATTGCCGCTGCCGTAAGGCATTGCGCGCGACGACGACAGACTGCCGCGCGCGATCATTTCTTTGATGCCCCGGAAAGTCCCGGAGGGTGACACGTTATCGAGTGCTCCGGGCAAGCATAGCGCTCACCTAGAATCAGTCGACAAATTGTTGCCAAGTATCTTTTACAGCAGGTCTTTTATCAACAATTCAGCGACCTGCACAGCATTCAGGGCTGTGCCTTTGCGTACGTTATCTGACGTCAGCCACAGATTAAGTTCCGCCATGTCGTCAACGCCGTTGCGCACCCGACCGACATAGACAACGTCCTGCCCCACCGCGTCACCCACCGCCGTCGGATAATCGCCGGCTTCGACCAGCTCGATGCCCGGTGCGTCTTCAAGGGCCGCGTTGACTTTTGCCAGGTCAACCGCGCTCGCTGACTGCAAGGTCACGCTATAGCTATCGCCAAAAAACACCGGGGCTTGAACGCAAGTGGCGGAAATCTTTAATAAAGGCTGCTTCAGCACCTGACGCAACTCGCGCACCAGACGTTTTTCCAGCAGCGTGTGGCCTTGAGCGTCGGGCGTGCCGACCTGGGCCAACAGGTTGAAGGCCATCTGCCGATCGAAGAAAGTCGGCTCCAGCGGACGCATGTTTAGCAGTTCGGCAGTCTGCCGCGCCAGCTCGGTCACAGCTTCGCGACCTTGGGCGGACACGGCCAGATTGGCGGTGACGTTGACGTAATGCAGTTCGAGCAAATCGAGCAGCGGCGCCAGCACCACGGCCAGCGTCGTCGCCGACGGGCTCGGGCTGCTGACCTGGAACGGTGTTTTCAGACCGGCGAACACCTCAGCGTTGGCTTCCGGCACCACTTGCGGCGCCTGCTCGGCCGGCAATGCGCCGGACAGGTCGATCAGCGAGCAACCGGCCGCATGAGCACGCGCCGCGTAACTCAGGGAAACGGCAGCGCCAGCGGCGAAGAACACCAGTTTGACCTTGCTGAAATCGAACTCGTCGACTTCACGCACGCGCACGTTCTTGTTGCGAAACAGCACCGAACTGCCGGCGGATTCGCTGCTGGCCAGGAGGTGCAGGTTGCCGACCGGGAAGTCGCGTTCTTCGAGAATCTGTACGAGGGTTTCGCCGACAGTACCGGTGGCGCCGACGACGGCAATATCAAGGGTCTGGGTCATGGTTCTACCTCTGGCGAAACGGGGGGAGCGGCACTTTACCGGGTGACTGGCATGCAGGCAATTTCTGTCGGAATTTGTAGCGCCTGTACCGGCCTCATCGCTGGCAAGCCAGCTCCCACAGTGGTCGGTGTGGGGCACAGATGTTTGTACACACCTGAAACCTGTGGGAGCTGGCTTGCCAGCGATGAGGCCAGACCAGACACCGGGAAACCTCAGGCATAAAAAAACCCGCACCTCTCACAAGGCGCGGGCTCTTTCACAGCTCAAGCAATCAACGCTCAAGCAGGATCCGCAGCATGCGACGCAGCGGTTCGGCCGCGCCCCACAGCAACTGGTCGCCGACGGTGAAAGCACCGACGAACTGCGAACCCATGTTCAGCTTGCGCAGACGACCCACCGGTACGTTCAGGGTGCCGGTGACCTTGGTCGGGCTCAGCTCCTGCATGCTGATGTCGCGGTTGTTCGGCACCAGTTTGACCCAAGGGTTGTGCTGGCTGATCAACCCTTCGATATCGGCGATCGGCACGTCTTTGTTCAACTTGATGGTCAGCGCCTGGCTGTGGCAACGCATGGCGCCGATGCGCACGCAGATGCCGTCGACCGGGATCGGGCTCTTGAAGCGGCCGAGGATCTTGTTGGTCTCGGCCTGGGCCTTCCACTCTTCACGGCTCTGGCCGTTCGGCAGTTCCTTGTCGATCCACGGGATCAGGCTGCCGGCCAGCGGTACGCCGAAGTTTTCGGTCGGGTAGGCGTCGCTGCGCATGGCTTCGGCCACGCGACGGTCGATGTCGAGGATCGCGCTGGCCGGATCGGCCAGTTGATCGGCCACCGCAGCGTGGGTCGCGCCCATCTGCTTGATCAGTTCACGCATGTTCTGCGCGCCAGCACCGGAGGCCGCCTGATAAGTCATGGCGCTCATCCACTCGACCAGACCGGCTTCGAACAGACCGCCCAGGCCCATCAGCATCAGGCTGACGGTGCAGTTGCCGCCGATGTAGTTCTTGGTGCCCGCGTCCAGTTGCTGGTCGATGACCTTGCGGTTGACGGGGTCGAGAATGATGACCGCGTCATCGTTCATCCGCAGGCTGGAAGCCGCGTCGATCCAGTAACCCTGCCAGCCGGCTTCGCGCAGCTTCGGGAACACTTCGCTGGTGTAGTCGCCGCCCTGGCAGGTCAGGATCACATCGAGGGTTTTCAGCTCTTCAATGCTGTAAGCGTCCTTGAGCGGAGCAATGTCCTTGCCCACGGACGGGCCTTGGCCACCGACATTGGAAGTGGTGAAAAACACCGGCTCGATAAGATCGAAATCCTGCTCTTCCAGCATCCGCTGCATGAGCACGGAACCGACCATGCCGCGCCAACCGATCAGACCTACACGTTTCATCGCAACTACACCTTCTTGAAAAGTGGGCCGCTGCTTTGTATTGAATTTCGCAGCGGGCCCGAGAGATTACAGATTCCGCAGCGCGGCGACTACTGCGTCACCCATTTCCTGCGTTCCGACTTTAGTGCAACCGGCCGAATGGATGTCACCGGTACGCAAGCCTTGATCCAGCACCACGCTGACGGCTTTCTCGATGGCATCGGCCGCATCGTGCAGATTGAAGCTGTAACGCAGCATCATCGACACCGACAGAATGGTCGCCAACGGGTTGGCAATGCCCTTGCCCGCGATGTCCGGCGCCGAACCGTGGCAAGGCTCGTACATGCCCTTGTTGTTCGAATCCAGCGAGGCCGACGGCAGCATGCCGATGGAGCCGGTGAGCATCGACGCTTCGTCGGAGAGGATGTCGCCGAACATGTTGTCGGTGACGATCACGTCGAACTGCTTCGGTGCGCGCACCAGTTGCATGGCGGCGTTGTCGACGTACATGTGGCTCAGTTCGACTTCAGGGTAATCCTTGGCAACCTGCTCGACCACTTCACGCCACAGTTGGCTGGACGCCAGCACGTTGGCCTTGTCCACCGAGCACAGCTTCTTGCCGCGAACCATGGCCATGTCGAAACCGACGCGGGCAATGCGGCGGATTTCACTCTCGCTGTACGGCAGGGTGTCGTAGGACTGACGCTCGCCGTTGTCCAGAGTACGGGTGCCGCGTGGCGCGCCGAAGTAGATGCCGCCGGTCAGCTCACGAACGATCAGGATGTCCAGACCGGCAACGATTTCCGGCTTCAGGCTCGAAGCGTCGGCCAGTTGCGGGTAGAGGATCGCCGGACGCAGGTTGCCGAACAGGCCCAGTTGCGCACGGATTTTCAGCAGACCGCGCTCAGGGCGGATGTCACGCTCGATGGTGTCCCATTTCGGGCCGCCCACTGCGCCCAGCAGCACGGCGTCGGCAGCACGGGCACGCTCGAGGGTTTCGTCGGCCAACGGCACGCCATGCTTGTCGATGGCCGCGCCACCGATCACGTCATGGCTCAGCTCGAAGCCCAGGCTGTACTTGTCGTTGGCCAGCTCCAGCACCTTGACCGCTTCGGCCATGATTTCCGGACCAATACCGTCACCTGGGAGAATCAGAATCTGCTTGCTCATGCTTTCCTCGTGTCTTCAATCGGTACGCTTATAACGGGCGCGCCGGGAAAAATGCTTAGCGTTCGGCCATCAGCACAATCACATCTGTACTGAACGAGCCGTCGGCATCAATCTCAAAATATTCGCGCACTTCGTTGCCCATCGACTGCTGCAACTGGCGGATCGCCGCGCGCATCACCTCGGGCGTGCGCATACGCTCGACCCAACTGCTGTACTCCAGACGCAGGCGCTGACGGCTGGTGCTGCGGGTATGCAGCCCGGCCTCGCTGACCTGACGCAGCCACTCGCCGGCGGAATAATCGCGCACATGGCTGGTGTCGCGCAGCACTTCAACGCTCTGCAGATAGGTGTCGAACAATGGGCTGCCCGGCGACAGCACGTCAACGAACGCCGCCACACCACCCGGTTTCAGCACCCGACGCACTTCGCGCAGGGCCACCGCGAGGTCGCTCCAATGGTGCGCCGAATAACGGCTGAACACGAAATCGAATTCGCCATCGGCAAACGGCAGGCGCTCGGCGGCGCCGTTGACCGTGGAGATGTTGGCAAACCCACGATCCACAGCCGCAGCAGCGACCACGTCGAGCATTTGCTGCGACAGGTCGTAGGCCACCACTTCCTTGACCAGCGGCGCCACATGAAAACTCACATGACCAGCGCCGCAACCCAGATCCAGCACCCGGGCATCGCCCTGCCCTGCCAGCTCAGCCTGTAGCAGCGCGAATTCGGTGCCTTGAGCGTGAACGGCGCTGCTCAGGTAGGCGGCGGCCTGTTCACCGAATTGCTTTTGTACAACCTGGGTGTGCTGGGCGGTGCTGGTCATGGGGACTTCCTTTTGATCTTGGGATGCCTGTTCCGGCCTCATCGCTGGCAAGCCAGCTCCCACAGGTTTTGTGAACACCGCAAATCCCTGTGGGAGCTGGCTTGCCAGCGATGGGGCCAGCTCTGACTACATCAGCTTCGAATCATTACGCATCGCGAAACAACCACGGCTGACTCACACGATGCTTGGCCTCGAATGCCGCAATCGCATCACCGTCCTGCAAGGTCAGGCCGATGTCGTCCAGACCATTGAGCAGGCAATGCTTGCGGAACGCGTCGATCTCGAAGCGGTACACCTTGCCTTTCGGGCTGGTCACGGTCTGCTCGTGCAGATCGATCTGCAGTTGATAGCCCGGCTCGGCCTCGACCTGCTTGAACAATTCATCGACCTCAGCATCGCTCAGGATGATCGGCAGCAAGCCGTTCTTGAAGCTGTTGTTGAAGAAGATGTCGGCGTAGCTCGGCGCGATGATGCTGCGGAAACCGTATTCTTCCAGCGCCCATGGCGCGTGTTCACGGCTGGAGCCGCAACCGAAGTTCTCGCGGGCCAGCAATACGCTGGCGCCTTGATAACGCTCGGCGTTGAGCACGAAGTCCTTGTTCAACGGGCGCTTGGAGTTGTCCTGATACGGCTGGCCGACATCCAGGTAACGCCACTCATCGAACAGGTTCGGGCCGAAACCGGTGCGCTTGATCGATTTCAAGAACTGCTTCGGGATGATCTGGTCGGTGTCGACGTTGGCACGATCCAGAGGCGCGACAAGACCAGTGTGCTGGGTAAAAGCTTTCATGCTGCGCTCCTTAGATCAATTCACGAACGTCGATGAAACGACCGTTCACCGCCGCCGCAGCGGCCATGGCCGGGCTCACGAGGTGGGTACGACCACCGGCGCCCTGACGGCCTTCGAAGTTACGGTTGGAGGTCGAGGCGCAATGCTCGCCGGACTCCAAACGGTCCGGGTTCATCGCCAGGCACATCGAGCAACCCGGCTCACGCCATTCGAAACCGGCTTCGAGGAAGATCTTGTCCAGACCTTCGGCCTCCGCCTGGGCCTTCACCAGACCCGAACCCGGCACCACGATGGCCTGCTTGATCGTCGAAGCCACTTTGCGGCCCTTGGCGATCACAGCCGCAGCGCGCAAGTCTTCGATGCGCGAGTTGGTGCAGGAGCCGATGAACACGCGATCCAGTTGAATGTCGGTGATCGCCTGATTGGCGGTCAAACCCATGTATTTCAAGGCGCGGACGATCGAGTCGCGCTTGACCAGATCCATCTCTTTGGCCGGATCCGGCACGTTCTGATCAACGGCCAACACCATTTCCGGCGAAGTGCCCCAGCTGACTTGCGGCTTGATCTGCGCAGCGTCCAACTCAACTACGGTGTCGAACTTGGCGTCGGCGTCGGAGACCAGGTCTTTCCAGGCTTCAATCGCCTGATCCCACTGCGCGCCTGTCGGTGCGAACGGACGGCCCTTGACGTATTCGACAGTCTTTTCGTCCGCAGCCACCAGCCCCACACGGGCGCCGGCCTCGATGGACATGTTGCAGATGGTCATGCGGCCTTCGACGGACAGGTCGCGAATCGCGCTGCCGGCGAATTCGATGGCATGGCCGTTACCGCCAGCGGTGCCGATCTTGCCGATTACCGCGAGGACGATGTCCTTGGCGGTCACGCCGAACGGCAACTGGCCTTCGACGCGTACCAGCATGTTCTTCATTTTCTTCGCGACCAGGCACTGGGTGGCGAGCACGTGCTCGACCTCGGAAGTGCCGATCCCGTGCGCCAAGGCACCGAAAGCGCCGTGGGTCGAGGTGTGCGAGTCGCCGCAGACCACGGTCATGCCCGGCAAGGTTGCGCCCTGCTCCGGGCTGATCACGTGGACGATGCCCTGACGGATGTCGTTCATCTTGAACTCGACAATGCCGTACTCATCACAGTTGTCATCGAGGGTCTGAACCTGCAAACGCGAGACCTGGTCGGCAATGGCTGCGATGCCGCCCTTGCGCTCCGGCGTGGTCGGTACGTTGTGGTCCGGGGTCGCGATGTTGGCATCGATGCGCCACGGCTTGCGCCCGGCCAGACGCAGGCCTTCGAAGGCTTGCGGCGAGGTCACTTCGTGGATGATGTGACGATCGATGTAGATCAGCGCAGAGCCATCGTCGCGCTGTTTGACCAAATGCGAATCCCAGAGCTTGTCGTAGAGCGTTTTGCCGGCCATCAGACGGTTCCTCATCAGCTTGTTTCTATGCCCTGGGCTTATCAATAACCCTTTGGCTTGTGAGGCCGATCCTATGGGGTTAGATTAAATAACTCAAATTCATATTTTTTATGCTTTGGATAACCAACTGGAATACGATTCATGGATCTGGCCAACCTCAACGCTTTTATCGCGATTGCCGAGACCGGCAGCTTCTCCGGCGCCGGTGAACGCCTGCACCTGACGCAACCGGCGATCAGCAAACGCATCGCCGGACTCGAGCAACAATTGAAGGTGCGGCTGTTCGATCGACTGGGCCGCGAAGTCGGTCTGACCGAGGCTGGCCGCGCCCTGCTGCCCCGGGCCTATCAGATTCTCAACGTGCTGGACGACACCCGCCGCGCCCTGACCAACCTCACCGGTGAAGTCAGCGGCCGGCTGACCCTGGCCACCAGTCACCACATCGGCCTGCACCGTTTGCCGCCGCTGTTAAGGGAGTTCACCCGTCGTTACCCACAGGTGGCGCTGGATATTCAGTTCCTCGATTCGGAAGTGGCCTACGAGGAAATTCTCCATGGCCGTGCGGAACTGGCAGTCATCACCCTGGCGCCAGAGCCACACACACTGGTCAAAGCCACGCCGGTGTGGGACGACCCGCTGGATTTCGTGGTGGCGCCAGAGCATTCGCTGATCAGCAATGGCGCAGTGAGTCTGGCGGACATTGCCGGCCATCCGGCGGTTTTTCCCGGAGGCAACACCTTTACTCATCATATTGTCCAACGTTTGTTCGAGGCCCAGGGGCTGACGCCGAACATCGCCATGAGCACCAACTACCTGGAAACCATCAAGATGATGGTCTCCATTGGTCTGGCCTGGAGTGTTCTGCCACGCACCATGCTCGATGAACAAGTGGCGCGCGTACCTTTGCCGGGCATACAGCTCAGTCGCCAGCTAGGCTATATCGTGCACACCGAACGGACGCTGTCGAATGCGGCAAGGGCTTTCATGGCCTTGCTGGATGCGCAAATCGATCTGCCAGGGACTCCAGGCTAACTTGTGCTACTCCTATAGAGCCGCTGTCCCTGTGCCTAACGCCACCATCAGCTCAAGGCCCGTTAACAATGCCGAAATCTGTTGACCGAATTCCGCCGATGCCGCGTATTCAGGCCATTGATCCGCGACGTTCCGAGCAGAGCTGGGAGAGTGCGCCGCAATTGCTTGCCGCGCTCAACGGCGCACGGCTCGGCGCCTGGTATTGGGACATCGAGCGCGGGCAGATCAGCTGGTCGCGGGGCACTCAGGCGCTATTTGGCTTCGATCCACGGCAACCGTTACCCCAAGACCTGGAATACCTCGACCTGCTGCCCCCCGAAGACCGGGCGAAAACCGTGCGCGCCTTCCACGCAGTGATTGCCGGCGCGCCGCTGGAACAGGCGATGCACCACCGCATCCGCTGGCCCGACGGCAGCCTGCACTGGCTGGAGATCAGCGGCAGCCTGCTGCCGGACAAACACGGGCGCCCCCGAATGATCGGGGTGATTCGCGAAATCACCCACCAGCGCCAGCGCGAACAGGCTCTGAGCAGCTCCGAGAAACGTTTCGCCACACTCTTTCACCTGTGCCCGAACATGGTGCTGCTGACCCGCCAGGAAGACGGCCTGATCAGCGAGGCCAACCAGTATTTCGAAAGCCTGTTCGGCTGGCCGGTACAGAGCGCCATTGGCCGCACCACACTGGAACTGGGCCTGTGGGTACACCCCGAGCAACGCGCAGAGCTGGTGAAAAAGACCAAGGCCAAGGGCGAACTGATCAGCATGGAAGTGCAGTTTCGCGCCAGCAACGGGCAGATTCATGACGGTATCCTCAGTGCGCAGAAGGTCGAACTCGAAGGCCAGCCGTATCTGCTCAGCACGTTTCTCGATACCACCGAACGCAAAGCCGCCGAACACGCCTTGAAAGACAGCCAGGAACGCCTTGATCTGGCGCTGGACTCGGCGCAACTCGGCACCTGGGACTGGCACATCCCCAGCGGCATGCTCTACGGCTCGGCGCGGGCCGCGCAATTGCACGGGCTGGAACCGATCCCGTTTCACGAGTCATTCGAGGAATTCTTCGAAGGCGTGCCCGGCGAGGAGCGCGACAGCATGCGCGACGCCTACCGCAGCCTGCGTGAAGGCCCGGCGGGCAACTATCAACTGACTTATCGCGTGCAGCTGGCGGATGGCAGTTCGCGTTATCTGGAAAGCCGCGCCCGCCTCTATCGCGACGAAAACGGCGCGCCGCTGCGCATGGCCGGGACCTTGCTGGACATCACCGATCAGGTCGAGCGCGAACAACGCCTGGTCGCCTCCGAAGAGAAATTTGCCACGCTGTTCCAGGTCAGTCCCGACCCGATCTGCGTCACCCGTCAGGACAGCGGCGAGTTCATCGAAATCAACAACAGCTTCACCCAGACCTTCGGCTGGAGCGCTGCCGATGTGATCGGGCGCACCGCCGAAGACATCGGCCTGTGGGACGCCTCGGCGAAGAGTCTGCAACGCATCGAACGCGTCATCCGCGAACAGGGCCTGAGCAATGTCGCGATCATCGTCCAGCACAAGGACGGCCAGTCGCTGACGTGCGTGATTTCCAGCCGGCAGATCAGCGTCGGCAATCAGCCGTGCATCGTCACCACCCTGCGCGACATCACCCAACAACAGCGCTCCGAAGCCGCACTCAAGGCCAGCGAAGAGAAATTCGCCAAAGCATTTCACTCCAGCCCCGATGCGATCACCATCACCGAACGTGACACTGGGCGCTATCTGGAGGTCAACGACGGTTTCTGCCGCCTCACCGGCTATCGCGCCGAAGAAGTGGTGGGCAAGACCGTGTACCAGATCGGCATCTGGGCCGAAGAGAAACAACGCTCGGCGCTGCTTGCCGAACTGCAGATCAAAGGCCGCGTGCACCATCAGGAAATGCTCGGGCGCAACAAACGCGGCGAACTGCTGACGGTGGAAGTGTCGATCGAACCGATCACCCTCAACGAAACCGCGTGCCTGCTGCTGACCGCCCGGGATGTGAGCCTGCTGAAAAACGCCGAAGCGCAGATCCGCCATCTGGCCTATCACGATCCGCTGACCAATCTGCCCAACCGCGCCTTGCTGATGGATCGCCTGAGCCAACAGATCGCCCTGCTCAAACGCCACAATCTGCGCGGTGCGCTGCTGTTCCTCGACCTCGACCACTTCAAGCACATCAACGACTCGCTGGGCCACCCGGTCGGCGACACGGTGCTGAAAATCATCACCGCGCGACTCGAAGCCAGCGTGCGCATGGAGGACACCGTTGCGCGCCTGGGTGGCGATGAGTTCGTGGTGCTGCTCAGTGGCCTCGAAGGCACGCGCAACGAGGTCAGCGTGCAAGTGCGCGAGCTGGCCGACACCATTCGCGAGCTGCTCTCGGAGCCGATGTTCCTCGACGGCCAGCGCCTGCAGGTGACACCGAGCATCGGCGTGGCACTGATTCCCGATCACGGCTCGACCCCGACCGACCTGCTCAAACGCGCCGACATCGCCCTGTACCGGGCCAAGGATTCCGGGCGCAACACCACGCAGATGTACCACAACACCATGCAGAAAGCGGCCAGCGAACGGTTGCGCATGGAGACCGATCTGCGCCTGGCGCTATCGCGTGGTGAATTCAACGTGCATTACCAGCCGCAGGTCGATGCGCGGGACAACCGCATCATCGGCGCCGAAGCGCTGGTGCGCTGGAATCACCCGGAACTCGGCGCGCAATCGCCCACCGAATTCATCAAGGTGCTGGAGGACAGCGGCCTGATTCTGGAAGTCGGCACCTGGATCCTCGACGAGGCCTGCGAGGCGTTCAAACAATTGATCGCGTTGAGACTGGTCGATCCGCTCAACTTCAGCCTGTGCGTGAACATCAGCCCACGGCAGTTCCGCCAGAACGATTTCGTCGAACGCATCGAACACAGCATGAGCAGCCACGGCCTGCCCTGCTCGCTGCTGAAACTGGAGATCACCGAAGGCATCGTGATCCAGAATCTGGATGACACCATCATCAAGATGCGCCGCCTGAAAAAACTAGGCGTGAGCTTCGCCATGGACGATTTCGGCACCGGCTATTCATCGCTGACCTACCTCAAGCGCCTGCCGGTCGACACCCTGAAAATCGACCAGTCGTTCATCCGCGACGCGACCACCGACCCCAACGACGCCGAGATCATCCGCGCCATCGTCGCCATGGCCCGCAGCCTGGAACTGGAGGTGATTGCCGAAGGCGTGGAGACGCCGGAGCAACTGGCGTTCCTGCAGGGGCTGGGTTGCCATTTGTATCAGGGTTACCTGCACAGTCGGCCGGTGGCACTGGATGAGTTGAAAAAGATGCTCGAATGACGGGCACAAAAAAAGGGCGCCAGTGGCGCCCTTTTTTCTTGCTCGGCCTTATTGCAGAACCGGCTTCTGCGCCCCGTTGATCGGGATGCGCTTGGCTTTCGCTTCTTCCGGGATCACCCGCAACAGGTCGATGCTCAGCAGACCGTTGCTCAGATCGGCGGCCTTGATCTCGATGTGATCAGCCAGGCGGAAGGACAGCTTGAAAGCCCGCTGGGCAATGCCTTGATGCAGGAAGGTCACGCCTTCGTTGGCATCACGCTTGCCGCCACTGATGGTCAGCACACCCTTCTCGACTTGCAGCTCCAGGTCTTCTTCCTGGAAACCGGCGGCCGCTACGACGATACGGTATTGATCGTCACCGTGTTTTTCCACGTTGTAGGGTGGGTAGGTGCTGCCTGGCTCGTTGCGCAAAGCGGTTTCGAACAGGTCGTTGAAACGGTCGAAACCCACCGAGGAACGGAACAGTGGTGCCAGGGAAAATGCAGTACTCATGGTTCAAATCTCCTGAAAACAATCAGCAAGGTTTTTTGACTCCGCGACCCGAATTCGGCATCGCGTAACCCTTAGATAGGGACCGCCAAAATGATTTCAAGAGATTATTTGCAGATTTTTTTCAGGCTGCATCGGCGACCGGCAAGCCGAGTAACCGCGAGACTTGGTCCGGTTCTGTCTCGCGACGCAGCACGGTAAACAGCTCGGTCGCCTCGGGATAATTGCGCGTCAGCATCGCCAGCCATTGCTTCAAGCGACCCGGCGATTGCCGTGCAGTCATCTGCGCCTTGGCTTGCAGCCAGAAGTCCTGAATCAGCGGCAGCAGCTCAGCCCAGCTCATCTCGACCACGTCTTCGCCGGCCCGTGCGGCAGCGATCTGTTTGGCCAGATCCGGGCGCGATACCAGACCGCGTCCGAGCATGATGTCTTCGACGCCGCTGATCTCGCGGCAACGGCGCCAGTCTTCGACGCTCCAGATATCACCGTTGGCGAACACCGGCACCTTGACCACGTCCTGCACCCGCGGAATCCACTCCCAATGCGCCGGCGGCTTGTAGCCATCAACCTTGGTCCGGGCATGCACCACGATGTGCTCGGCGCCGCCCTCGGCCAGCGCGGTGGCGCACACAAGCGAGCCGTCCGGGCTGTCGAAACCCAGGCGCATCTTCGCGGTGACCGGGATGTGCGCCGGCACCGCGCGACGCACGTGTTCGACGATGGAGTTGAGCAGCTTCGGCTCCTTGAGCAGCACCGCCCCGCCCCGGGACTTGTTGACGGTCTTGGCCGGACAGCCGAAGTTCAGGTCGATGACTTGCGAGCCGAGCTCGCAAGCCAGTGCAGCGTTTTCCGCCAGGCACACCGGATCAGAGCCGAGCAATTGCACGCGCAGCGGTACACCGGCACGAGTGCGGGCACCGTTGAGCAGCTCCGGGCCGAACTTGTGGAAGTAGGCCGGGGTGAGCAACTGATCGTTGATCCGGATGAACTCGGTCACGCACCAGTCGATGCCGCCAACGCGGGTCAGCACGTCGCGCAGGATGTCGTCGACCAACCCCTCCATGGGCGCCAGGGCAATTTGCATGGGGAAAACACTACTCAGGAAGAAAAAACGTGCGGCAGTTTACTGGATTAAGCCGGTTAAACCCACGACCACCTGTAGGAGCTGCCGCAGGCTGCGATCTTTTGATTGTGATCTTTAAAAATCAAAGTCAAAAGATCGCAGCCTGCGGCAGCTCCTACAGGGATCGGGTCAGGCCAGGGACAGGATCGCCGGGCCGTAACCCTCGATGAACTCCGCCGGCATGCGCTTGGGCTTGCCGCTGGACAGCTCGATGCAGACGAAGGTGGTCTGGGCGCGCAGCAGGGTGGCGTTGTCGCTCGGGCGGATCAGTTGGAAGTGCCGGGTCATTTTCAGGCGCTGGTCCCAATCCACGATCCAGGTCGCCAGTTGCAGCTCATCACCTTCGTAGGCCGCCGCCAGATAATCGATTTCGTGACGCACCACGGCCATCGCCCGATCCAGACGCCGGTACTCGACCAGATCCAGTCCCAGACGCTGCGAGTGGCGCCAGGCGCAGCGTTCGAGCCAGGTCACGTACACCGCGTTGTTCGCGTGGCCCAGCCCGTCGATGTCCTCGGCGCCTACTTGCAGATCAATGGTGAACGGCGTTGCCCGATCCCAGCCCATGCCCCACTCCCGGTCAGATTATTCAACCGGGGCAGTGTAACGGATGTCAGGCCGATTGCCGCGCTTGAAGGCTGCGCCCGGCCAACAGTGATAACACGCCATCAACCACCCGAGGGTCGGCCAGCACGCGCTGGTGGCCGCCGCTTTCCAGGCGCAGCAGGCGGCTGTCGAACCATGATTCGTGAATCAATTGCGATTCCTTGACCGAGACGAAGTTATCGTCCTCGGCATGCACGATCAGGCCCGGCATATCCAGTTGATAGTGCGCGACATCAAGGGTCGCGGCGCGCATGCCGACGTCCTGCTCGACCTGGCGGATGAACGCCGAGCGCGCCCGCGGTGGCATGCCGACGTAGCGAGCGAAACCGCGTAGCACGCCGAGTATTCGCGCAGGGGCGGCGATGCTGACCAGGGTTTCGGTGCGCAGGCCCAGTTGCACCGCGAGCATGGCACTGGCGCCGCCCATGGAGTGGCCGATGACGGCTTGAAGAGGAGGCAATTCGGCGGCCGCTTCGAGCATGGCGCGGGCGAACAGTACAACGTTGGCTTCACGCCCCGGCGAACGACCATGGGCCGGGCCATCGAGGGCAACGACCGTGTAACCGGCCTCAACCAGCGCCGTGATCAACGCCGCAAACTGGGTGGGCCGCCCTTCCCAACCGTGCATCAACAGCACCGCCGGCCCCTGCCCCCAACGCAGCGCCGACAGGCCGAAGCGCAGGGTGATCCGCTCGGAACTCGCCAGCAATGGCAACTCCCAATCTCGCAGCGGCAGCGCGCGCGGCGTCATGAACGCTGTGCGCATTTTGCTCGCTACCTGCTTTGGTGCAATCCAGCCCAAGGTGCCATTAACGCCACGAATCCACTTCAACGTGTTCATCGCTCTCTCCTCAGGCGTGTTGCCTTCAGGTCAACGCACCGCCGACTTGGCGGCGCGCAGCAATCGATCGGATAAATCGCCCGGGCCCAGCGCTCTTGCCAGCGCCAGACCACCCACCATCAACGCCACATCGGCCAGTGCTTTGTCGGTGTCCTCGGGGCTGGACGCCAACTGCGCAATCATCAGTTCCAGGTGCTCGTTCAGCGCGATGCGGAAGGATTCCGGCAGACGCCCCAATTCGCCAATGGACGCCGGAATCGGACATGCGGCGTCGCTGGAATCACGGTGTTTGCGCGACAGATAGAACGCAGCAACCAGGGCGCGACGCTCTTCACCGGTCAGCTCGGAGTCCATGTCGGCAATCAGGTCGCGCCGCCGGCTGAGCAGTTGCTTGAACGCCTCGAGCATCATGGCGTCCTTGCTTTCGAAGTGCGCGTAGAAACCACCGACGGTCAGGCCGGCGGCGCCCATCACTTCGCCCACGCTGGGATCCGCCGGGCCACGCTGCATCAGCGCGGCGCTGGCCGCCTTGAGGATGCGTTCGCGGGTTTGAGCTTTTTTATCGTTCATCGTTGCCTCCGAATATTACGACTAGAATATTATTCGCATAATAATATTCCGCAAGTCGAGGATATGACCGCTGGTCTGAAGCACAGTGTAAGAAAAAGGAGAATTGGCCAAACGCCAGACAAACAAAAGGGCCATTCAATAATTGAATGACCCTTATAAATCCCGCATAGCGGGTAATCGTGGCGTCCCCTAGGGGACTCGAACCCCTGTTACCGCCGTGAAAGGGCGGTGTCCTAGGCCACTAGACGAAGGGGACACAAACCCTTCTGTACAGCTGATCAGCGCTGAGATCTGATCTGATTCAAGGCCGGTGTGGCCAGACCTTGAACTGTAAAATTGGTGGAGCTAAGCGGGATCGAACCGCTGACCTCCTGCATGCCATGCAGGCGCTCTCCCAGCTGAGCTATAGCCCCGGATTTTTCGCCTCGCGGCGGAGTGACATCTTGCAACATCACTTCTGTAAAACTGGCGTCCCCTAGGGGACTCGAACCCCTGTTACCGCCGTGAAAGGGCGGTGTCCTAGGCCACTAGACGAAGGGGACGCAAACCCTTCTATACAACTGATCAACGCTGAGTGTTGATCGCTTCGGAGCCGGTGTGGCCAGGCTGCGAAGTGTAAATTGGTGGAGCTAGACGGGATCGAACCGTCGACCTCTTGCATGCCATGCAAGCGCTCTCCCAGCTGAGCTATAGCCCCTCATCGTTGATGTCATCGCTGAGGACGGGGCGAATCTTAAGGGCGTATCGAAAGCCTGTCAAACTTATTTTTGAAAAATTTCAAAGTTTTTTGTCGGCATAACAATCACTTACCGCCCTCCCCCCGAAAATCCGGGAGGTTTACGCACACCGCCGACCTGCAGGAGCTGGCGCAGACTGCGGTCTTTTGCCGTTGGTCTTTAGAAGCAAGAGCAAAAGATCGCAGCCTTCGGCAGCTCCTACACAAAGCTGCAAGTGCTTAGGCGATAGCGCCCAGCAGCTTTTCCCACTCTTTGTTTTCTTTCTTCGACACACCGCCCAACAGGTCGATCGCCTGGCGCAGACGGAAACGGGTCAGGTCCGGGCCGAGGATTTCCATCGCATCGAGCACCGACACCGAACTCGCCTGCCCGGTGATCGCGGCAAACATCAATGGCATCGCATCGCGCAGCTTCAGCTCAAGGGATTCGACCACCGCCTGAATCGTCGCAGTGATGCTGTCCTTCTCCCACTGACGCAGGCTTTCCAGCTTCCACAGGATCAATTGCATCAGCTGACGCACCTGATCGCCCGACAGTTTTTTCGATTCGAACAGCTTGGCATCCGGGTTTACGCCACCGGCAAAGAAGAAGCCGCCCAGCGGTGCAACCTGGCTGAAGGTTTCAACGCGGCCCTGAACCAGCGGCGCGATCTTCATCATGTATTCGGAGTTGAACGCCCACTTTTGCACTCGCGCGGCGAATTCTTCCACCGGCAGATCTCGCAACCACTGGCCGTTGAGCCACGACAGTTTCTCGATGTCGAAGATCGGCCCGCCGAGGGACACCCGCTTGAGGTCGAAGTTGTCGACCATTTCCTGCAGCGAGAACTTCTCGCGCTCGTCGGGCATCGACCAGCCCATGCGACCGAGGTAGTTGAGCATCGCTTCAGGCATGAAGCCCATGCGCTCGTAGAAGGTCACCGAGGTCGGGTTCTTGCGCTTGGACAGCTTGCTCTTGTCCGGGTTACGCAGCAGCGGCATGTAGCACAGCTCCGGTTGTTCCCAGCCGAAGTATTCGTACAGCAGAATCAGTTTCGGCGCCGATGGCAGCCATTCTTCACCGCGCAGCACGTGGGTGATGCCCATCAGGTGGTCGTCGACCACGTTGGCGAGGAAGTACGTCGGCAGGCCGTCGGTCTTCATCAGCACTTGCATATCCATGCGATCCCACGGGATCTCGACATCGCCACGCAGCATGTCCGGCACCACGCAGACGCCTTCGGTCGGCACTTTCATGCGGATCACGTGCGGTTCGCCGTCGGCCAGACGAGCGGCGACCTCTTCCTTCGACAGCAACAGCGCGCGGCCGTCATAACGCGGGGTTTCGCCGCGCGCCATCTGCTCGGCGCGCATTTGATCCAGCTCTTCAGCGGTGCAGAAGCACGGGAACGCGTGGCCCATGTCGACCAGTTGCTGGCAATACTTCTGATAGATATCGCCACGCTCGCTCTGCCGGTACGGGCCGTGCGGGCCGCCGACGTCCGGGCCTTCGCTCCAGTCGATACCCAGCCAGCGCAGGGCGTCGAAGATCTGCTGTTCCGACTCGCGGGTCGAACGCAACTGATCGGTGTCTTCGATGCGCAGGATGAACTCACCGCCATGCTGCTTGGCAAAGCAGTAGTTGAACAATGCGATGTAAGCGGTACCTACGTGGGGGTCCCCGGTAGGCGATGGCGCGATGCGAGTGCGGACGGTGGTCATGGCATGTCTCGAAAAGAATGAAAAGCAAAACAATCAAGCGGCGAATGGTAACAGGCGACACCCGCCCCGCTCCAGCGGGCAGGGCATTTAAGCCAAGTTTGCGTCTGTAACGCCCATAGACCGTGGTGACGGCCCGAATATCAGCCATTGGCATTTACCGTTTATCGGCGGTATGCCAGATTCAGCCGCAGATAACTTTCCTTACAATTCCTCGACTACAGTTTGCCTCATGCCTGCCCAACTCAAGCGTCGTCTGTTTATTTTCCTGCTCCTGGTGCTGTTGATTGCCGGGGGCTTCTTCGCCCATTGGTTTTTCAAGGGCCGCTTTTATGAAAGCACCGATAACGCCTATGTCCAGGGCGAGATCACCCGCGTCTCCAGCCAGTTGAGCGCACGCATCGACGAAGTGTTGGTGCAGGACAACCAGCACGTGGAAAAAAGCCAGTTGCTGGTGCGCCTTGAACCCAATGATTTCCGCCTCGCCGTCGACCGCGCCAATGCCGCCCTCGCCACCCGCGAAGCCGAGCGTTTGCAGGCACAAAGCAAATTGACCCAACAATCGAGCCTGATCGCCGCCAGCGACGCGCAAGTGGCGACCACCCAGGCCACGCTTGGCCGTTCGCAGATGGATTTGTCGCGAGCCGAAACCTTGCGCAAACCCGGTTACGTTTCCGAAGAACGGGTGACCACCCTCTCCGCTGACGCCCACATTGCCCGCTCGCAAGTGGCCAAGGCCCAGGCCGATGCGCAGAGCCAGCGCCAGCAGGTCAACGCACTGACCGCCGAGATCAAACGCCTCGACGCACAGATCGCCAACGCCCGCGCCGATCTGGCGCAAGCCGAACTCAACCTGACTCGCAGCGAGGTCCACGCACCGATCAGCGGCCTGATCGGCCAGCGTGCCGCACGCAATGGCCAAGTGGTGCAGGCCGGCGCGTATCTGCTGTCGATCGTCCCGGACGAAGACATCTGGGTGCAGGCCAACTTCAAGGAAACCCAGATCGGCCACATGCAGCCCGGACAAAAAGCCGAGCTGACCTTCGATGCCTACAGCGATACGCCGATCGAAGCGCGGGTCGACAGCCTGTTCGCCGCCTCCGGTGCGCAGTTCAGCCTGCTGCCACCGGACAACGCCACCGGCAACTTCACCAAAGTCGTGCAGCGGATTCCGGTGAAACTGACCTTCAAGGCCGACAACCCGCTGCACGGCAAAATTCGCCCGGGCATGTCGGTCACCGCCACCGTGAACATCAAAGACGCCCCAGACAATGGCCGGTGATTCGCTGATCCGCCCGGTCGGCGAACCGACCCGGCGGGACTGGATCGCGGTGATGAGCGTGATGCTCGGCGCCTTCATGGCGGTGCTCGATATCCAGATCACCAACTCTTCACTCAAGGACATTCAGGGCGCGCTGTCGGCGACACTGGAAGAAGGCTCGTGGATTTCCACCTCCTATCTGGTCGCGGAAATCATCATGATCCCGCTGACCGCGTGGCTGGTGCAGTTGCTCTCGGCACGGCGCCTGGCGGTGTGGGTGTCGCTGGGGTTTCTGGTGTCCTCGTTGCTGTGTTCGATGGCCTGGAGCCTCGAAAGCATGATCGTCTTTCGCGCCATGCAGGGCTTCACCGGCGGCGCGCTGATTCCGCTGGCGTTCACCCTGACCCTGATCAAACTCCCCGAACACCATCGCGCCAAGGGCATGGCGATGTTCGCCATGACCGCGACCTTCGCCCCGTCCATCGGCCCGACCCTCGGCGGCTGGCTCACGGAAAACTGGGGCTGGGAATACATCTTCTACATCAACATTCCGCCGGGCCTGATCATGATTGCCGGGCTGATGTACGGTCTGGAAAAAAAGGAAGCGCACTGGGAACTGCTGAAAAGCACCGACTACACCGGGATTCTCACCCTCGGTGTCGGCCTCGGTTGCCTGCAGGTGTTTCTTGAAGAAGGCCATCGCAAGGACTGGCTCGAATCGAACCTGATCGTGACCTTGGGCAGCATTGCCCTGCTCAGCCTGATCACCTTCGTCATCGTGCAGATTTCCAAACCCAACCCGCTGATCAATCTCGGCATCCTGCGCAATCGCAACTTCGGTTTGTCGAGCATTTCCAGCCTCGGCATGGGCGTCGGGCTGTATGGCTCGATTTATCTGCTGCCGCTGTACCTGGCGCAGATCCAGAACTACAACGCCCTGCAGATCGGCGAAGTGATCATGTGGATGGGCGTGCCGCAGCTGTTCCTGATCCCGCTGGTGCCCAAGCTGATGAAGTTCGTTTCGCCGAAGTGGCTGTGCACCCTGGGCTTCGGGCTGTTCGGCCTGGCGAGTTTTTCGTCGGGGGTGCTCAACCCGGACTTCGCCGGGCCGCAGTTCAATCAGATCCAGATCATCCGGGCGCTGGGTCAGCCGCTGATCATGGTGACCATTTCGCTGATCGCCACGGCGTACATCCTGCCGCAGGACGCGGGGTCGGCGTCGAGCCTGTTCAACATCCTGCGCAACCTCGGCGGCGCGATCGGCATCGCCCTGCTCGCCACGCTATTGGATGCGCGCACCAAGACCTACTTCGATTATTTGCGTGAAGCGGTGGTGCCGACCAATCCGCAGGTAGCCGAGCGGCTGGCGTCGATGACCGACAGGTTTGGCAGTGACACGGCGGCGCTCGGCAAGTTGAGTGAGATCGTGCATCAGCAGGCGCTGATCATGGCTTACAACGATGCGTTTCACTTTGTCGGGATTGCGTTGGGGATCAGCATGCTGGCGATCTTGTTGACCAAAAAATTACCGCAGGGGCTGAAGGCTGGGGAATCTCACTGATTTTTGTGGTGTCTGTACCGGCCCCATCGCTGGCAAGCCAGCTCCCACAGGTTTCTATGGTGCTCACAAATTTTGTGTACGCCATCAATCTCTGTGGGAGCTGGCTTGCCAGCGATGGGGCCCGGCCGGGCGATAAAAATCAAACCGCCAAAAGCCGCTCACGCAACTTGGCAATCTCATCGCGCATCTGCGCCGCCGCTTCGAACTCCAGATCCCGCGCCAGCTGATACATCTTCTCTTCCAGCGCGCGAATGCGTTTGGTGATTTCGCTTGGCGAACGCAGTTCGGCTTCGTACTTGGCGTTTTCTTCGGCAGCCTTGGCCATGCCTTTGCGCTTCTTGCTGCGCGAGCCCGGCACGGTGGCGCCCTCCATGATGTCGGCGACGTCCTTGAACACGCCTTTCGGGGTGATGCCGTTTTCCAGGTTGAAGGCGATCTGCTTGTCGCGACGACGCTCGGTCTCGCCAATCGCCCGTTCCATCGAGCCGGTGATGCGGTCGGCGTAGAGAATCGCCCGGCCATTGAGGTTCCGCGCAGCCCGGCCGATGGTCTGGATCAGCGAGCGTTCGGAACGCAGGAAGCCCTCCTTGTCAGCATCGAGAATCGCCACCAGCGACACTTCCGGCATGTCCAGACCTTCACGCAGCAGGTTGATCCCCACCAGCACATCGAAGGTGCCCAAACGCAGGTCGCGGATGATCTCGACCCGTTCGACGGTGTCGATGTCAGAGTGCAGATAACGCACGCGCACGCCGTGGTCGGCGAGATAATCAGTGAGGTCTTCGGCCATGCGCTTGGTCAGCGTGGTGACCAGCACCCGCTCCTCGACCGCCACGCGCTTGGTGATTTCCGAGAGCAAATCGTCGACCTGAGTCAGCGCCGGACGCACTTCAACCTGCGGGTCGACCAGACCGGTCGGACGCACCACTTGCTCGACCACGCGCCCGGCGTGTTCGGCCTCGTAATTGCCCGGCGTCGCCGAGACGAAAATCGTCTGCGGGCTGACCCCTTCCCACTCGTCAAAACGCATTGGCCGGTTGTCCAGCGCCGACGGCAAGCGGAAGCCATATTCGACCAGGGTTTCTTTACGCGAACGGTCGCCCTTATACATCGCGCCGACTTGCGGCACGCTGACGTGGGATTCGTCGATCACCAGCAAGGCATCGGCCGGCAGGTAATCGTAAAGGGTGGGCGGCGCCGCACCGGCCGGGCGCCCGGACAGGTAGCGCGAGTAGTTTTCGATGCCGTTGCAGTAACCCAGTTCGAGGATCATTTCCAGGTCGAAACGGGTGCGCTGCTCCAGACGTTGGGCTTCCACCAGTTTGTTGCTGCTGCGCAGGTATTCGAGGCGCTCCTGCAATTCGACCTTGATTCCTTCGATGGCGTCGAGCAGGGTCTCGCGCGGCGTCACGTAGTGACTCTTCGGGTAGAAGGTGAAGCGCGGCATCTTGCGGATGACTTCGCCGGTCAGCGGGTCGAACGCGGAAATGCTCTCGACCTCGTCATCGAACAGCTCGATGCGGATCGCTTCCAGATCGGATTCCGCCGGATAGATGTCGATCACATCGCCGCGTACCCGGAACGTCGCCCGGGCAAAATCCATGTCGTTGCGGGTGTATTGCAGGTCGGCCAGACGCCGCAGCAAGGCGCGCTGATCGAGTTTGTCGCCGCGATCGACGTGCAGCACCATCTTCAAATAGGTTTCCGGGCTACCGAGACCGTAGATGCACGACACCGTGGTGACGATGATCGCATCCTTGCGCTCGAGCAACGCCTTGGTCGCAGACAAGCGCATCTGCTCGATGTGATCGTTGATCGACGCGTCCTTCTCGATGAAGGTGTCGGACGACGGTACATAGGCTTCGGGCTGGTAGTAGTCGTAGTAGGAAACGAAATACTCGACCGCGTTGTTCGGGAAGAACGCCTTGAACTCACCATACAGCTGCGCGGCGAGGGTCTTGTTCGGCGCCAGCACCAGCGTCGGGCGCTGTACCTGCGAGATGACATTGGCGATGCTGAAGGTCTTGCCCGAGCCGGTCACACCGAGCAGCGTCTGGTGCGCCAGCCCGGCTTCGATGCCCTCGACCAATTGGCGGATCGCTTCAGGCTGATCGCCGGCGGGCTCGAAGCGGGTGACTAGCTGGAATTCGGACATACACACCTCTGGGATCGCGGCTCGCGCAGAAAACAGCCGAGCCGCGGGGATGACCGCAAACGACCGTTGTCGCCCAAGGAAAAACGAAGATTGTGCTCAATGTGGAGCCGATTGCCTCGGCTTTCAAGGCAAACGTCTTACATCCGGTAAAGTCTCTGACAGAGTCAATCGACTAACGGTCAAGAAATAATCGGAAAAACTTGCTTGAAAAGCTGAATCGCCTGTCGCCATTGCTCGGTGATGGCCTCTATACTAGCTCCCCGTTTGTGCACCGCTCTAGTGCATTCGGCTGGAGCGCGACACGTCCCTCCACTCTCCATTCAGAGCCGCCGTAATAATGAGCCTGTTCTCCGCTGTCGAAATGGCACCCCGCGATCCAATCCTGGGCCTCAACGAAGCATTCAACGCCGATACCAGGACCACCAAGGTCAACCTGGGTGTAGGTGTTTACTGCAACGAAGAGGGGCGAATTCCCCTGCTGCGCGCGGTGATCGAAGCCGAAACCATTCGCGCTGCTCAGCACGCTTCCCGTGGCTACCTGCCGATCGACGGCATCGCCGCCTACGACCAGGCGGTGCAAAAGCTGCTGTTCGGTAACGACTCGCCGCTGATCGCTGCCGGTCGCATCGTCACCACTCAGGCCGTCGGCGGTACCGGCGCACTGAAAATCGGTGCCGACTTCCTCAAGCAACTGCTGCCGAACGCCGTCGTGGCAATCAGCGACCCGAGCTGGGAAAACCACCGCGCGCTGTTCGAAACCGCCGGTTTCCCGGTGCAAAACTACCGTTACTACGACGCCGCCACCCACGACGTGAACCGTGCCGGCATGCTCGACGACCTCAACGCTCTGCCGAACGGCTCGATCGTTGTGCTGCACGCCTGCTGCCACAACCCGACCGGCGTCGACCTGACCCCGGCCGACTGGAAAAACGTGCTGGACGTGGTCAAGGCCAAAGGTCACGTGCCGTTCCTCGACATGGCTTACCAGGGTTTCGGCGACGGCATCGACGAAGACGCCGCAGCCGTGCGTCTGTTCGCTGAATCGGGCCTGACTTTCTTCGTTTCGAGCTCGTTCTCCAAGTCGTTCTCACTGTACGGCGAGCGCGTTGGTGCATTGTCGATCGTCAGCGAATCGAAAGAAGAAAGCGCGCGCGTGCTGTCGCAGGTCAAGCGTGTGATCCGCACCAACTACTCCAACCCGCCGACTCACGGTGCAAGCATCGTCGCCGCTGTGTTGAACAGCCCGGAACTGCGCGCCCAGTGGGAAGCCGAACTGGCAGAAATGCGTCTGCGCATTCGCGGCATGCGCGAGCAGATGGTGGACCTGTTGGCCGAAAAAGCCCCGCAGCGTGACTTCAGCTTCGTCGGTCGTCAGCGCGGCATGTTCTCCTACTCCGGCCTGACCACCGAACAGGTGCACCGCCTGCGCAACGAGTTCGGCATTTACGCCCTGGACACCGGCCGCATCTGCGTGGCTGCGCTGAACCAGAGCAACATCAAAGCGGTAACGGATGCGATCGTTCAGGTCATCTGATTTCGCCTGGCAATGAAAAACGGGAAGCCTTGGGGCTTCCCGTTTTTTATTTGTCCCGGAATGATCTCCACACCCTCTAGACTGCACACAAATCAACCTGTAGGAGTGAGCCTGCTCGCGATAGCGGTGGGTCAAGCAATGATGCTTCGGCTGACAAGACGCTATCGCGAGCAGGCGAAGGCCTACAGAGTTTTGTGTTTATCCAAGAATTCTGTGAGAACCCAAATGAAAAACGACAACCTGCGCGCCGACCGTGACGACCTGGATGATTTCATCCCGCGCACTACGGCCAAACGCGAGAAAAACCTGGTGCTGCAAGTCGCCGCCGGGGTGTTTCTCGGCGGTCTCGCCCTGTGGCTGGTGCAACTGGCGGCCACCGCAGCGTACGCCAAATTGCTGCTCGGAACGATTACCTTCGGCAGTTAAGCCAGTTCGCTCGCGCGCTGACTCGCGGCATCGTCATACGCGACGTAGAGCGATTCGGCGATCTGGCTTTTGATCGCCTTGGTGCTTTCCAGGCCGAGCACGAAACCTTCGGCTTTACCGCCAGCGCGATTGAGTTCCTCAGCCGTGCCGGCCTGAGTGATTGCGTCGAAGAGTTTCTCGGCGTGGGGTCCAACGCCCTTGGGCAGACTGATTTGCGCGATGCTCATGCGAGCACCTCGTTGTTGCGGATTGCAGGCTTCATGGCGCGTACCTTTTCGGCGAATGGCCGGCAGCGCGTGTGACCACTTCCGGGCAGCCATGGTAGACCTGTGGGGCGGTTCTGGTAATCGCCAATCACTGACAAATCACCGTCCGTCCTGCTGACAGCAGAAACTTTACACCCGACGCTTGACTTCTCTTTTTGAATCAGTAACATACGCACCAATTCCGCAATAGCTCAGTTGGTAGAGCAAATGACTGTTAATCATTGGGTCCCTGGTTCGAGTCCAGGTTGTGGAGCCAAATAGCAAAGCCCCTGAATTGAAAGATTCAGGGGCTTTTTTGTGGGCGTTCGAAAAGTCAAAAGATCAAAAGATCAAAGGATCGCAGCCTTCGGCAGCTCCTACATTTGGAATGCGTTCCCCTGTAGGAGCTGCCGAAGGCTGCGATCTTTTGATCTTCAAATAAAAAGGCCGAACTGTAGTTCGGCCTTTTTCATCCAGTCAGCGATCAGACGTGCTCGCTGCTCTTCACCTGGGGCTTCGGCGCGCCATGCCCATGATCGTGTTCATCAGGCTCGATCACCGGCACTTCCTTGCCATCGCAATCATGCAGCTTGCCGTCACTGAAGTAATCGCCTTCACGCAGCGCCGCCAGGTCGCGATAACGCAGGGTGCGCTCTTCTGCCGCGGCAAACACCGACTGCTGGTCCGAGTTGCCGGCAGTGAAGTGGTTGAAGGTCAGGTTCAGCACAATCGCCATGATCGCCGACGAGCTGATGCCCGAATGGAAAATGGTCGCGAACCAGCTCGGGAAATGATCGTAGAAGTTCGGCGCGGCAATCGGGATCATGCCGAAGCCGATCGAGGTGGCGACGATGATCAGGTTGACGTTATTGCGGTAATCGACCTTCGACAGCGTACGGATGCCGCTCGCCGCCACCGTACCGAACAGCACGATACCGGCACCGCCCAGCACCGAGGTCGGCACCGCAGCGATCACCCGGCCCATGAACGGCAGCAAGCCGAGAATCACCAGGAAGATACCGCCGGTGGCCACCACATAACGGCTCTTGATCCCGGTCACCGCCACCAGTCCGACGTTCTGCGCGAAGGCGCTCTGGGTGAACGAACCGAAGATAGGCGCAAACATGCTGGACAGCATGTCAGCGCGCAGACCGTTGCCCAGACGTTTGGAATCGACTTTGGTGCCGATGATCTCACCGACCGCCAGAATGTCCGCCGAGGTTTCCACCAACGTCACCATGACCACGATGCACATCGACAGAATCGCGGCGAAGTGGAAGGTCGGCATGCCGAAGTGGAACGGCGTCGGGAAGCCGAACATCGGCCCTTGAGCGACACCAGAGAAATCGGCCATGCCGAGGAACACCGCCAGAATCGTGCCGATCACCATGGCCAACAGGATCGACAGGCGCGAGATGGTCGAGCTGCCGACCTTGCTCAGCAGCAGCACCAGCACCAGCGTCACCGCCGCCAGACCGATGTTCTGCATGCTGCCGAAGTCCGGCGCGTGGCTGTTGCCGCCCATGGCCCAGCGCGCGGCCACTGGCATCAGCGTCAGGCCGATGGTGGTGATCACGATGCCGGTCACCAGCGGCGGGAAGAACTTGGTGATTCGCGAGAACACCGGAGTGATCAGCAAGCCGATCAACGACGCGGCAATCACCGCGCCAAGCACCGACTGGAAGCCGCCCTCCCCGCCACTGCTGACGATCGCGACCATGGTCGCCACACCCGAGAACGACACGCCCTGCACCAGCGGCAACTGACAGCCAAAAAACGGTAGACCCAGGGTTTGCAGCAGTGTCGCCAGCCCCCCCGCAAACAATGAAGCAGCAATCAACAAACCAATGTCCGCCGGCGACAGCCCGGCCGCCTGGCCGATGATCAGTGGCACCGCAACGATACCGCCGTACATGGTCAGAACATGTTGCAGGCCGTAAGCCATATTCGCGCCGACCCCGAGATTTTCGTCCTCGGGCCGTTGGTGTGAAACATGGGGCGTTTTCATGTGGGGGGTTCCCTGGTTTTTGTTATGCGCACACTGTATTCAATACTCAGGACAAATGTCCATAGAGTTGTATACAACTTGTCAGTCACATAATGGATAGGTAGCCACCGAACCTTCTATCTCACTGTCTCCATCCCCCCACAAATCCGGCAACACACTCCTTCCTTCATTCGAATCAGCGCCCACCAGGCTGAAGTGTTCATGGCGACCAGCGGTGCATCGGCGCTCTTTTTTATACATATAAAGTATGCATAATGAAGTCATTCGAAATTCAGTACGACAAAAGCAAGAACGCAGCCAATAAACTCAAGCACAGAGGCGTCAGCCTTGCCGAGACCGAGCCGGTCTTTCACGACGAACGCGCGCTGACGATCGAGGACAACGACCATGACGAACAGCGCTGGATCACTCTCGGTCTCGACGGCAAAGGGCGTTTGCTAGTGGTTGCGTACAGTTATCGCGGGGCCAATGTCGTACGAATCATTTCTGCACGTGCCGTCACACCGAGCGAGCGTTGCGCTTACTTTCTGGAGACTTGAACGATGAAAGATCAATACGATTTCTCGCAGGGCAAGCGCGGCGCATTGGCGCCCGCCAAGGGCAAGACCCGCATCACCATCATGCTCGATGACGCCGTCATCGAAGCCGCCCGTAGCGTGGCGGAAAACGAAGGCTTCGGTTATCAGACGGTGATCAACAACACTCTGCGCCATGCCCTGCTGGAGGCTGGCAGCAAAACGCAGGACGTCGAGCCGCCCCACTCCGGGCAATTCAAGAAAGGCATCACCGCCGCCGACCTCAAGAGCCTGGAAAAAAAGCTCTCGGCGGCGGCCGGGGAAATCCGCCGGGTACTGGAGCCGGAGGCCAAGCCCTGAGATCAGGCCGGTACGAGCATCCGCCCCAGCGACTCTCGCACATGCGGCTGGTCAGGCAGACGCAAGCCGAACTCCTGCTCCAGCACCTCGATCAACTCATCGACATCCGCTACCTCGCGGCGCTCGCTGTCGGCGCCCATGTGATGAATCGCGAAGCTGCCGTTGTTCAGGGTCCGACGCCAGCCATCGCCAGTGCGCGCAATCATCAGCCGTTTGGCGAACGGGGACTCGGGATGGGTCGAGACGTACCAGTTGCCAAGGGTGTAATCGATGTCTTCCTGGCGTTGCAGATCAAACAGGTACATCGCGCGCCACTCGCCTGCGACATTGGCGCGTAGCATGTAGCCGTCGGCCTGTTTCTCGATACGATAGGATTCATGCGGCGTCGGCTGTTCAGCCTCGCTATCGAGCAGCAGCGGCGCAGTCGGCACCATGCCGCCAAAGCCGACATCGGTGATGTAACGCTCGCCGTCGATGATCACCAGGCTCAAGCGATGGGTACGCGCCGTCCAGGTTCCCTCGGGTTGCGCCAATACCACGCGTCCGGAGATGCCACGGGCCTCGAAGCCCAATTCCTGCAGCAACGCCAGAAACAGATTGTTCAGTTCGTAGCAGTAACCACCCCGGCCACTGTGGAGTACCTTTTGTTCGACCGATGCCAGATCGATCAGCACCGGCGCGCCAGTGATCGTCGACAGATTCTCGAAGGGAAAAACGCCGGTATGGCGCAACTGCAACTGCTGCAGGGTTGCCAGGGTCGGTGCTGGTGGGGCATCGAAGCCCAGACGTTGCAGGTATAACGCCGGATTCGCCAGACGTGGCTCGCTCATTGCTCAGTCCTTTTGCATGTGGCCGCGGATCGCTGCGCCGCTGGCCGACAGGTATACGGGATCAGGCCACGACTCCGACAATTGATTTCGCCAATCAGCGCTACCGCCGCTTGCGTGAACCGATGCGAATCCAGGTCGGAGCATGGTCGCTGGCGTGCGGTTCGTTGCGCCCCCAGGCGTCGACCCCGGCCTCGTGCAGATACGGACTGAGTGCCGGGTTGAGCAGCAGATGATCGATGCGCAAACCGGAGTTGGTTTGCCAATGCTGGCGGAAATAATCCCAGAAGGTGTAGAGGCGATCCTCGGGATACAGATAGCGCAGCGAATCAGTCCAGCCCTGATCCAGTAGCCGTTGATAACACTCGCGGCTCTCGGGTTGCAGTAGCGCATCCTTGAGCCAGGAGCGAGTGTTGTAGATGTCCATGTCGGTGGGCACCACGTTGTAATCGCCGGCCAGCACCACCGGATGATCGCTGCCTTGCAGATCCTTGGCGTAGCGGATCAGGCGTTCGAACCAGGCCAGTTTGTAGTCGAACTTCGGCCCCGGCTGCGGATTGCCATTGGGCAGGTACAGACAGCCGACCAACACCCCATGCACCGCCGCTTCAAGATAACGGCTGTGCTTGTCGTCCGGATCACCCGGCAGACCGCGACGGCTCTCCAGCGGTTGCGCATCGCGGGCGAGAATCGCCACGCCGTTCCATGACGCCTGCCCGTGCCAGATCGCGCCGTACCCCGCTGCCTCCAGTTCGGCGGCGGGGAATGCACTGTCGACCGACTTGAGTTCCTGCAGACAAGCGATGTCCGGTTGCTCGCGCTTGAGCCACTCCAGCAGGTTCGGCAAGCGTGCGCGCAGGCCGTTGACGTTGAACGTGGCGATCCGCAGGTTTTTCATCGTTCAGGCTCCGGCGAACAAGGTGTGAAAATTGTGACCCTGTGCTGACGGCGGTGGTTGCATCGGATCAACCCGCTGCGGCGTAATAAGCGCTCGCCATTGCCCCGAACTGCCGAGACTCGATTCCATGCTCACCACCCTGCAAGGCCCGCGCATCCTCCTGCGTCCGCTTCAGTACAGCGACGCCGACGCCCTGCTCCGCGCTGCCGCCGACGGCGAACTGTGGAACCTCACCGTCACCGTGGTGCCGTCGGCGAGTACCGTCGACAGCTATCTGAAGAAGGCCCTCGACGGCCGCGACGCCGGCACGGTCATGCCGTTTGTGATTGTGTTGAAGGATAGCGGCGAAGTGATCGGCTCGACCCGGTTCTGGAAGATTGATCCGCTCAATCGCAAGCTGGAAATCGGCAGCAGCTGGATTTCCGCGCGCTGGCAGAAATCCTTCGTCAACACTGAAGCCAAATACCTGATGTTGCGCCACGCCTTCGAGGTGCTCGATTGCGTGCGAGTGCAGTTCACCACCGACGAGAACAACCAGAAGTCGCGCAACGCGATTCTGCGCCTCGGTGCGCAACAGGAAGGCATCGTGCGCCACGAGCGGATCATGCCCGACGGCCGCAAACGCAACTCGGTGCGCTTCAGCATCATCGATGACGAGTGGCCGCAGGTGCGTCAGGCACTGGAGCAGAAACTGGCGGCCGACCGACACTGAGGCTCGACAACCGCTCGTCAGGCAATCGGCACCAACGGGTAAAAGCGTCAGACCAAAGTCAGGTAACCGACCCCTTCTGGAGACGTACCATGACTACACGCACACTCACCTCGTTGTTACTCGCCGGCCTGCTCGCCGCCACCTCGGCTGCCAGCTTCGCGGCGAACGACAGCTCTGGCACATCGAGTACCAACCCCGACGTCAACAAAAGCACGCCCAAGCCGCCGGACAACACCCCGGGCGCACCTGCCGGCAGTAACGGTGCGGGTAGCCCTGGTTCTGGCAACGGCACCGGCACCAATGGCGGCGCCATGGGCTCTGGCTCGGGGGCTGGCGGCGGTACAGGCGCGGCCGGGGGCGGAACCGGCGGTGCGGGCGGTGGCTCGGGCAGCTGAACGAACCGGCGTTACGGTTGGTGATGAGACCCGCGTGAGGGAGCTTGCTCCCTCACGCTTGTTGAAGCGTCGAAACCTCAGCGATCCGAACGAATCAACTCGGCAAAGCCTGCATCCAGCGACAACACCGCCGCGCGATTGCGACCGGCATTTTTCGCCTGATAAAGCGCCGCGTCTGCACGCTGAATAAACACTTCCAGACTGTCATTGCCACTCGGGATGAACGAATAGCAGCCCAGACTCACCGTCAGATACCCGGTCGGTGACCCGCTGTGGGTGATGCGTTTATCCATCACGCTGCGGCGGATCTGCCCGGCAATCGCCAATACGCCATTTATATCGGTATCCGGCAGCAGCACCGCAAACTCCTCGCCACCATAACGCACCGCCAGGTCAGCCTTGCGCTGGCAGCAATTTTTCAACACCTGCGCCACCTGCGTCAGGCAATGGTCGCCCGCCACATGGCCGTAGGCATCGTTGTAGCGTTTGAAGAAATCGATATCGAGCATGATCAGGCCGACCGGACTCGACTGCCGTGCGCCACGGGCAAATTCGACTTCCAGTGAACGCTCGAACAGGCGCCGATTCGCCAGTCCGGTCAGGCTGTCGTGGGTCGCGATCTGCTCCAGTGCGCGCTGCGCCTTGCGCAGGTTTTTCTCGATGCGCTCGCCGTCGCGCACCTGATGAATGAACACCCAGCCGAACAGTCCGACGCCGAGAATCACCAACGCCACAATCACGCTGGACTGAAAGGCCCGCTCGTACCAACCCTTGAGAATCGTGTCGCGCGAGGACGCCGCAGCGACCACCAGCGGATACGAGCCCAACTGACGGTAGCCGTACAAACGCACCACGCCGTCGACCACCGACTTGATCATCGCGGTACCGGCTGGAGCCTCGGGCAGCAGCTTCTGATAAATCCTGCCTTGCGCCAGTGACGAGCCGATCAGGCCTTCGTCGAACGGTCGCCGCGCCAGCAACGTGCCGTCCTTGAGTCCGAGAAACATGATGCCGTTGTCATCAAGGCTGAAGCTTTTGAAGAACCGGTCGAAGTACGCCATCTTGATCCCGGCCATCAGCACGCCCTGGAAATTGCCGGCACGGTCGTTGATGCGTTTCGAGATCGGGATGATCCACTCGCCATTTTCGCGGCTGCGAATCGCCGGGCCGATGTGCGCCACAGTGGAAACGTTCTGCTGGTGAAACTTGAAGTATTCGCGGTCAGCCACACCATTGCCACGGGGCAGATCGGTGAACGAGGTGATCACCCACTGGCCCTCGCGATCGAACAGGAACATGCCGTGCAACTGCTCCAGTTGCTGCACCCGACGTGCAAAAGTTTTTTGCAGACGAGGTCGCTGCGCGGCACCGTAACCATCGTCCTCGACCCAATCCACCAGACTGGTAAGCACCAGGTCGGCGGCCAGAAACGTGTCTTCGGCCTGCTGCGCCATGGCCCGGGTCAGGTTGATGGACGCCATTTGCGCAGTCGCCAGATCCTGGCGCCGTGTCTGCTCCAGTTGCAGATAGAGCAAGCCGGACAGGCACAGGCACACTGCAACGATGAACAGCGCTGCCGCCTTGCGCAGCGGCAGGCGTTTAAGCGTGCCGGGAGTCTGATGCGGGTCGTGAATGGGGATTGGCAAAAACGTGTCCTGGGCAGGTACGACAGGGGCCGCAGCCCGAAACCCTTGCTTTTCGTGAGCGTAGCCCACCGGGGTGTGCACGGCAAACCCGCCGCGCCAATACACGCCCGCCCCGTTGTATCGGCGCGCGAGGGATTTGGATGACCTCCGCACGTCGATTTATTTTCAGTTGTGGTTTTGCGGGTGATCGCCCTCGCGTATCTGCGCCGGGCAATCGCGCAGCGCACCGATGACGGCTAACGGGGTTTGTTGATTTCCCGCAGCAGATCCGCGACCGGCAGGTTCATGATGTTTGAGTAGTAGGGTTTGTAGCCGTACGCGGTGACGACGACTTTGCAGGGGATTTGTTGTTTGTTGGCGAGGAGGTGATTCAGTTCTGTTACTGAAAGATTTCTCTCAGAACTTCGGTTGCTGGAAGTTTCACTGAGGAATGCGCGAGTAAGGTAGGAAAACTTTCCCTTGTTGTTTTCATTTTTTTCCGGCCGTATCAAACCGGATGCGGAAAACTGTATGGCTTTGCCTACTGAGAAATCATGATCATCCGCCAATGCGCAATGAAGCATGCCCGAAATCATCCCAACTCGCTCCCCGCGATCAAAAAGATCCAACACATCAACGTCCGACTGATACCGGATGATGTATAGCAGCGACTTTTCTCTTTCCACAGATTCAAAGCTCAGGTTTGCGGGAGGCTTTGTGTGGTCTTTCGCACAACCAGAGCAAATAGCGAGCAAGCCGCAGAGGAGTAACCTGTACATCATGGAAAATCCTTCGTGATTGAGTCAAAAAGCATATCGGCTGCAGATTTGCTCCCCGCGATACGGGCAGTAAACAACCCCAATGCATTTGCATGATTAGTATTCATATTGACGTTCAATGAAGGGCCACAGGAGATAAGCCACTTTTCACCAAGCCGTCGAAATTCACATTCGGCGAGCCACTGGCGATCGGATTAGTGCCGTGCCCCGGGAGTGGGCAGGCGGTTGGATCGGTGATGCGGGCGGCGGGTTTTCCGCTCATGAACAGCTCCTTGCAGTGTTGCGGGTCATCCTTTTGGGGGCGCAAGCATGCGTGAATTTTCCGGGTGCTTCAAACCTTCAGGCGAAAAAAAGGCGCCCGCTCGGGCGCCCTTTCCTGTTCGTGAAACCGCTCGCATCAACGCGACGGCGGCACCCGAATATCCCCCGCCCGGCACTGCGTCTTCACGCCCTTGCCGCACGCGCCGAACTGCAGATCCTTGCCCATGCACACCCGCACTTCCGAGAGTTCCGGGCCGCTGCAGATCACCGCGATGCCATCCGCCGGGATCCCCGGATTGGCCTTGCGGAACAGGTCGGCGATTTCCTGGGCTTCGAAGTAATACGAGGAGCTGAACGGTTGCAGCTCCTGCGGGATTTTCACCGCGCCAACCGCTTTGTCCGCTTCCTCCAGATAGCCCATTGCGCCGAGACCGCTGCAGGTACCGTGCTTGGACCATTCGTGATCGAGCAGTTTCTTGGTCGGGAACAGCGTAAGGCCCTTGGTGGTTTCCGCCGCCGACAACATGGTCAGTGGCGGGCAGGATTCCGGCCAGCCGCCATTGGCGTATTGCGGCCACAGACCATGCAACACAAAGCCGTAACCCTTGCCGGAACACTGCACGTCATCCTTGTGAGTGAGGCAAAAGGTCGGCGACCAGGACAACGTCAGCAGGTAATAATCGAACTGCCCCGCCACCGCTTCCGTTTGTACTTTGCTGGCGTTCGACTGACGCGCCGAACTCAGGCCGATGCTACCGGCCGTCAGCGCGATCAGCGCCAGAATTGTAAACAGCTTTTTCATGTACCCGCTCCTTGGGACGCCTGCGTCCGTGGTTTTCGATGCTGACCAGACTTGGCCAGCGCTGATTTCGCCATGCTTGTGTTGCAAGCGCATGACGCAAGGCAAGGCCGTACGCCGTTGAACGGTCTACGATTAACAGGCAGACATCAAACCAAGGGATCCGAAATGAGTAAAGCAGACGAACTCGCCGCCAAACTCAAGCAAACCCGGCACACCCATGCGGATGCCGCGCTGGAGATCGATTGCTGGCCGGCGCAGGTCTACGATCTGTACCACCGCATCGAAGCCTGGCTGCAACCCGTCACCGAAGTCGGCCTGAAAATCCGCCGCAATCCAACCCACGTTTGCGAAAGCTCACCCGATGGCGAAAGTCACGATTACGCGATCGACCAACTGGTGATCGAAGCCAACCAGCAAACCCTGACCTTTGATCCCATCGCCCGGTTCACCGAAGACGGCGCCGGCCGCGTGCAGATCACCCTGCCCGAGCGCAACACCTACCTGCTGCGTACCGTCGATGACCATCATGAAAGCCATTGGTGGCTGCAGACGGTGGAAACCGGTCTGGAACTGGATGCGATTGCGCTGACCGAGAACAATCTGTTGCAGGTGGTGCAGGAAGGACTGGGCCTGTAATTTCTTCACGTTCACCGCTCAGAACAACAAAGACCCGCCACACTCAACGGCCAGACTTCCTAAAGAATTCTGGCCATTTGTCGTTACAGGACCACTAGTCATACTCGATGGAAATTTTGTTCGCATGGATGCTTCGACCGCACCAACGTTTACACAGTTTTTCAAGCGCAATTTCAAACGTGTTCTTAATTACTGGAGCCAGATCACCGTCACTCTGGGTTTTCTCGGCGCAGGGTTGGCAATCCTTGGGCTATACGTCTACACCCGGGCAATTGGTCGTACTGACCTTTTCCTGGCAGGTAGCGATGCCAAGTCAGCCCTTGCTATCTGGCTTTTACTGATCGTGCTGATCATGGTGGGCTACCTTGGCGTGCTCTCCGCCAGCGCATGGTTCTACGGCATTACCGTATCGATGTTCGAAAAAGTGCCAAAAAGGCACAAGCAGATCGCTGCCTGGTTGCTGCTTCCTTTGTGCTTTGGCTTTTGTACCTTCACTTTTCTGCTTTTCAAGTTCTCGAATACATTCAGCGCCGGAGGTTCGATGCTGTTTGTTTTTTCCTCGACCCTGCTCGCCTACCTTGCTCTTTTCCTGTTCAAACACTTCCGAAAGATTTTCAACAAAAACACCCGTCGAATGGGAGTCTGGAAGAAAAACGGGTTCCGACTCTTGATCGGTAGCATGATCGGCTTTGCCGTTCTGTGTGCGTCACTCCCCACATTGCTGATTATCTCGACCTACGTCGGCGAAGATAACGCGCAGGCGGTGGTGGTTGTCGGGTTGTTCTCCCTCGGCACACTCATTTTCAGTCTTGTTCCGGTTTTCATTTTTTACATCAGCAAAGGTCATGTCTTCGCGCGTATCGCTTATGGCATCGCAACAGCATTGGTGCTGTTCAGCGGGTTTCTTCTTTTATCACCAGGTGCAATGCCGAGCATCACCTACGCCGCCGCAGGAAATCTGGCTATCCGTCAGCAGCCGGCACGGTTCATTCTCGACGAAAATATCAGCCTGGGAGACGTGGATAACAGAGCGTGGAGGACCAGACTCAATGAAAAGAAAAAGGTTGAAGTCACCGCATTTCCATTGTTCGCCTTCGGCGACGTTTTGCTGTTGTGCAGCAGAGATTTGCAGCGTTTGAACCTATATGACTTGCCCCGCTACACAGGCTTTTGCATCGCCACACGCAACAGCAAGGTGACCCAGAAACCATGGCATCCCGGGCTTGCGCGTGCGCTCACCTGGCAACAGCGCGCTGAGCACGTTTTGGGTTGGGAGCATTTGCGCTTAGCTGTTTTCAAACCCATTCACGCATCACCACGAGCGCTCGAATTCAAACGCTTGAATGATCAGATGACTGAACCTGCCAAAGCTGTGGTCCCCTTCTCCGCTGACTGAAGATAGGCTGGGAAATTCTGGCGACAGCAACGGCCACGTACCGCATCAGCAAACTGCATATTGCCACCGCCAAAGAACGTGGATCAGCAGCCGGATCGTGTGTTACTAAACACCTTCCCCTGCGAATCCACTCCCTCAAAAAAGTCCGGTAAATATGCACAATCAAAAAAAATCGGCGTTGCTCGGCATTTTTCTAGCCCTTTCCTGCGTCGCTCACGCTCAGGAAAGCCCTTCGCACCTCGACAGCATCCAGCAACAAGGCCAACTGCGCGTCTGCACTACCGGCGACTACAAGCCCTACACCTTCAAGCGCACCGACGGCGACTTCGAAGGTATCGACATCGCCATGGCACGCTCGCTGGCCGACAGCCTCGGGGTCAAAGTCGAGTGGGTGCAGACTACCTGGAAAACCCTGATGCCGGACATGCAGGCCGGCAAGTGCGACATCGGCATGGGCGGCATTTCGGTGACGCTGGAACGGCAGAAAAAAGCCTACTTCAGTAACACCCTCGACAGCGACGGCAAGATTCCGCTGGTGCGCTGCGCCGACCAGTCCAAATACCAGACCATCGAGCAGATCAACCAGCCCAACGTGCGTCTGGTTGAACCGGCGGGCGGCACTAACGAAGCCTTCGTCCACGCGTTCCTGCCCAAGGCGCAACTGGCCCTGCACGACAACGTGACGATCTTCCAGCAACTGCTCGACAACAAGGCCGACGTGATGATCACCGACGCCTCGGAAGCGCTGTACCAGCAGAAACTCAAACCGGGGTTGTGCGCGGTGAATCCGCACCAGTACATGCAGTACGGCGAGAAGGCGTACCTGCTGCCGCGCGATGACATCAGCTGGAAACTGTACGTCGATCAGTGGCTGCATCTGAGCAAAGTCACTGGCAGTTATCAGAAGGTCATTGGTGAGTGGCTGGCGCTGCCGCAGTAATCGTCCAGGCACGAACTTTGTGGCGAGGGAGCTTGCTCCCGCTGGACTGCGCAGCAGGCCTTCTTTTCTGGGGCCGCTGCGCGCCCCAGCGGGAGCAAGCTCCCTCGCCACAGGTTCAGCCTCGATTTTGTTCAATCGTCATGCAACATCCCGGAGCTGTACTGGTTCAAGCTGCTACCAATACTGTTGCCACCAAACTTCAGGGTCGTTGCATTTGTGCGCCCCTCAGGCGACTGACAATCCGAGGAAAAACAACTGGTGGTGGTCAGCCCACCGGCGCCCGAACAGGCACTCAACACCGAGACAGCTGCGGCGATCAACAGCACTTTGACGACATTGGTGCGCATGGTGCGGCTCCCCTTGGGATGATCTTGTGCAAGCATCCTAGGCCTTCGCTGCACTCGGGAAGATGAAATTTTGCCGATCGACAGCACGGGTTCAGGTTCGCCTCAAATCGGCTGCCACGCCTCCAGCGGAATCTGCGCCATCGCCTCAAACGCCGGTTTGGCAAACCAGAAACCCTGCATCAGATAAATCCCGCAATCGGCGAGAAAATCCCGCTCCTCGGGGTGCTCAATGCCCTCGGCAATCACCTCGATCCCCAGTTCGGTACACATGCCCACCACGCCCCGCACAATCGCCTGACGCACACGGTCGCGGTGGATATCGCGGATCAGCGCCATGTCCAGTTTGATCAGATCCGGCTGAAAGTCCGCCAGCAGATTCAACCCGGAATACCCCGCGCCGAAGTCATCAATGGCCGTCTTGAAACCAAACTCGCGATACTCGCGCAGGATGTTCATCAAGTGCTTATTGCTTTCAACGTGCTCGCCCTCGACCGCTTCGAAGATCAACCGATCGAGCGGGAAAGCATGCGCGCGCGCCGCCTCCAGCGTGCTGCGAATGCACAGGTCCGGGCGATAAACGGCGTTCGGCAGGAAGTTGATCGAAAGAAACCCGGTGAGCCCCAACTGCGCGGCCGTGGAGATCGCCCGCACGCGGCACAGTTGATCGAAGCGATAGCGGTTCTGGTCATCGACCTGCTGCAGAACCGACAGTGCACCTTCGCCCTGCACGCCCCGGACCAGCGCCTCGTGGGCGAAGGTCGATTGATCACGCACATCGACAATCGGCTGGAAAGCGAAGGAGAACGCCATATCGGCCTCGCCTTTTTGCCGGCATCCTTGGCACCCCCCGCTGGGCTGGGGGAAAATTGGTGTATTGGTCATGACGCCCCCTGAGAGCGGGTTGCAACCATCCATGGCCCAGAAAAAAATCACTGCACGGACCGGGTGGCGCCGCTTGGCGGCCCCCGCTTATACAGGCTGACCGGTCAATTCCGGCCAAGTTCATTGCGAAATGCCATCAGGTGCGGAAATGCGCCGTCATGCGTTGCAGGTCCTGCCCCAGCGATGCGAGTTCAATGGTCGCGGCAGCGCTTTCTTCGCTGGCGACGGCCGACTGATCGGCCACATCGCGCACACTGACGATGCTGCGATTGATCTCATCGGCCACCGCACTTTGCTGCTCGGCGGCGGCGGAAATCTGCAGGCTCATTTGCTGGATCGTGCCGATCGAATGGTTGATCTCGGTGATCGCCTGCTCGGCTTTCTGCGCCAGCACCACGGTGTCCAGCGTGCGCTCGCGGCTGGATGTCATCAGCGTAGATGCCGCTTGCGTGCCCTGCTGCAAGGTGACAATCAGCGCTTCGATTTCCTTGGTTGAATCCTGGGTGCGCTGTGCCAGCGACCGCACTTCATCGGCAACCACCGCGAAACCACGGCCCTGCTCCCCCGCCCGCGCCGCTTCAATCGCTGCGTTCAGCGCCAGCAAGTTGGTCTGCTCGGCGACAGCCTTGATCACATCGATGACCTTGCCGATCTGCTCACTGTCCTGGGACAGCACGTTCATCGCCGCACCCAGGTCTTCGATCGCCACCGACAGTTCGCTGATCTGCACGGTCGCCTGCTTGACCACCGCACTGCCGTGTCGTGCCTGCTGATCGGCCAGTGTCGCGGCGGCGGATGCGTCGGTGGTGTTGCGCGCCACCTCCTGCACCGTCGAGGCCATTTCGTGCATCGCCGTAGCGACCTGGTCCACCTCGACTTTCTGCTGACGCACACCGGCGCTGGTCTGCTCGCTCATCGCCGAGAGCTTCTCGGCCGATGTCGAAATATGTGTCACGCCGTTACCAATCCCCTGCACCAACGTGTTGAGACTTTGCGCCATGTCCTGCATCGCGTTTTGCAGATCGCCCAACTCATCCTTGCGGCTGGATTTGGCTTGCACGGTCAGATCGCCCTTGGCAATCCGTCGCGCCAGCTCCACCGTCAGCGCCAGCGGCCCGGTGATCTGCCGCGAGATCAGCACCGCAGCCAACAGACCGACCACCAGCGCCAGCACGGTCAGCACCGCAATCTGTATAAAAGCACGCTGTTGATCGTCCCGCGCCAGACGCTGCTGAGTGTCCATCAGGCCAGTCATGATGCTGTCCATCGCCTGGCTCTGCTGATCCACCTGCTGACGCAGGCTCTGCTTCTGCTCGAACAGCGCGGCGACCTGCACCAGCACCTCGCGATAACGGCGCATCCCGGCCTGCGCCTCTTCAAGCTGACTCGACAGGGCCGCCGGCAAACCGCTGCGCGCCTTGCTCATGTCGGCCAGAAACGCATCGGTGGTATCCAGCAGCACCTGCTTGTTGGCCTCGCTCGGCACCGCGATATAACGCCGCAACATCAGACGAAACATCGTCATGCCATTGCGCAGATCCGCCACCGTGCGCAAGTCCGCCACCCGCGCGCTGTCGGCAGACGCCAACGCACTGGCCGTGGTGCTCTCGAACATCCCGTTGAAGGTTTCAGCGTACTTGTCCGACATCGCCCCCAACGGTTTCAGCGCAGCGCTGGTCGCCTTATCCGCCTCGACCAAACGCTTGACCTGCTGATCGTAAGCCAGCGTGGTGTCCTGCAACTGCTTCAAGGCCTGCTGGTTTTCCGCCCGCGTCAGGGTCTGCAACGCCTTGGCGATCAGCCCCTGCAACACCGTCAGCTGCGACTGATAAGCCTCGGCATAAGCGACATCCGCCGCCGCTTCATACTGCTTCTCCGACAGACGCATGTCCTGCGTCGCATTGTTGAGCGTGCCGATCAGGCGCGTGGTGTTCAGGCGATCCACCAGCACATTACTGCTGCTATAGCCAATGAAGGCCACCGCCCCCACCGCCAGCAAAAGAACGCCAAACCCGGCCCCCAACTTTCGGGAAACCTTGATGTTGCCCAGGAAATTCGATGCTTCTGCCATGTTCAGCCTCTAACGCCCTGACGCGATTCAGCGTCAGGCACAAAAAGTAGATCTCTGATAACCGGAGTTACCACTCATTCGGGGTCGTCGTCCTGGGCGAAATACGGGCCGCTTCCACTGACCCGGCTGCAACAACCTGACGCGAAAAGCCGTACCAACGGCCCACGCACCAGCGGACAAATCCAGGACTGACGCTGGATTTATCGTTTCAGCAAAGGTGTTGGAACGGATGCTATAAATTTTGGGAAAAGTTGTACAACTTTATATTTTTGTATAATCGTTGAACTTTTTTGAACGCATGATGACGCATTGCCATCATTTTTTGTGGCACATCGATATTGCTGCGGAAACAGTCTGAAAACCGCTATTTTGGACGGTTGTTTTGCGCATCGACAGAACGCCCTCCGCGACCACGACCTTGCCGCTCGCCACGGAGGGCAGCGATCTACGCCTTGAGCTCGACGTTATCCAACGCCTGATTCACCGCCAACTCCCCCAACATCACCACCTGCGCGATGCCCAGCAGCGTCTTGCGGTGGGAGACATCCAGCAATGCGGCGAAATCGTTGAGCATGGTCGTGGCGGAACCCAGGGATTCACTGGCGTTGGCGAGCAAGGATTCGGTGTCGTAGGCCGGGTTGGCGAGAAACATCGGTCTGCATTGATCACCACTGGCCATGATCTGGCTGGCCGGGGTGAGGTAGTGATCGAGGGCGCGCTCGGCGGCTTCGTGGAGTTTGCGGGAATCGAGGGATTCGTAGGGGGATGCGGGGTTGGATTCGGGTGGGTTGGGCGTTACTTTGAACATAGATGGAACCTCTAGCGCGAATACTAAAAGGAGCCATCACCCTCGCAACCAAACGATAGGTGGCGGCCATACGCGGGTTGGTAGACCGGTCGCCCACGAATGAGCCCCACGCATGACCACCATGAAATCTGAGTCATGAGAAAGGACTGCAGACGATGACGCCGTGAGTTCAGAAAGGAAGCAGGCTACCCAACTCGATCATTAGCCTGCAGAGATTTAGGGACGATAAAGCCCACGAGCAAAACGCAAAAACCGACGGAATTTTTTAAGGCGTAGGGAGCAGCTACTACTAGGTGGTGTAGCTTTTGGATAATACTGCAAAGACCGCTCAAACATGATTTCCCATTCAAACCAAAACGAGAAAACAGCTTCACCTCTAAGTCATACATGCACAAGAAACTTATAACTCTATGCACATAGAAAAAGCACAGATAAATTATTCCCAATCATCAAAGAACAGCTCAATTAATCAAAAGGGGTCAGGCGACCCCTATCTCTCATGCTGACAATGCATGAATTGACTGAACTAGTGGAAGCGGATAATCGGCAGCACCATTACTTACTTGGCGTATCCAAGCTTCCGACAACGCCGAGGAAATATTAACCTCACCGACATTATTAAATAGATTTGCATCATAACGCGCAACATCGTCGTCCGAAGAGGCGCCCACCTTATACAAACAGGCCGCAAAAAGTCTTTGTAAAATCAAAACAGCCGTATGTCCTCTGCAAAGCCGACTGCAAACTTCATCCCCAGACATCTCAGCAACACTTAGAAACTCATCAAACGCATCCCAGAACCTTAAACAAAACTTATCAAGCTTCGCCTTTCTATTAAAACTAATAGCCGAATCAATAAAATTAATATCTTGCCAAAACACCTGACTTGCGGGGTAATTTGCGCAACTTAACTCTTTCGCAGCCAAAGTAAGAGCCGCTATCTTCTTGATTGCATCAGGCAGCACTTCGCAAAATAACGCGACCGCAAGCGTTTTATATCCAGACGTAGATAAATATCGAAATCCCTCCCCTAACATTGAAGAGCTCAAAAAATAGTTCTCTATTGAGTGACCCAATGTCCAAGAAAGATTTCCGTCTGACTCATGGCTATTTATTTTATCAACAACAATCGAGCCAAAATCAAAATTCCTAAATTCTCTATCGCACAAGAAAAACAGCTTGCGATGATGAGGACTATGTTTGCAATGGCTATGTACTTTTTCTATCTTAGCGCGATTATTATTTTTTGTAATTGCACAATCACCGATAATTTCAATAGCAGAATCAACCTTCAACCTTACCTTAGGGTATAGTTGATGAAGTAAATTTTGCACATGCCCCCGGTCATCTTTCCCTTCAACAAGTATGCGGATTTTACTACTCATCCTCGACATTGCGACATATTTTGGAATATTGTATTTGAGCTCCATTCAAATCAACTCCTCATCTTCATCGCCAACAACAGCCCTAGGTCCAAGTCTTTCAGTGTAGATCGGTTCAACTTCAATCATGAACTGACCGTAATCGGCGGCTATTGACGGAGAGTGCGTACAGACAATAATTTGACGCGCGCCGAGTTGCCCCATCATTTTGCTAAGCAATTCCTCTTGCCAATCAATATGAAGAGAAAGCTCAGGCTCATCAATCAGCACTAGAGAGTCAGAACTCATCTTAGTTACAGCGTACAACATAGTAAGTAACTGTCTTTCGCCTGAAGACATTACCTTAACGCTACTCCATGTACCATCAGGAAATTTAAGCCCAACTTTAGGTATGCGCCGATGAGAATCAGGCTCGTACTTTAATTCCTTTTGATCTAAAAAAGCATTAACCGCATCAAAATATTTATTTATTTTTGCAAAGATATCTGACTGAAATTGTTGCCGCTCCAACAGAGCATCGCGATAAACAGTGAGCGCGCCTGCCGCAGAACTGGCTAATTTTTGGGACTCTCTGCTGCTACCGATTAAACGTTGTAATTCAGCATAAGCATAAGACGGACCTTGAAAGTCGTTCATTACACTAATTGCACTAGCATTAGTGAGCTCAGAAATTTCCTCGAGCAAACTCTCAGCCACTCCCGCATCGCCCTCTGCGCCACTCAAAATCGCGGAAAAAACCCGAACAAATGATTGAGAAAAGATTGAGCTTTCATATCGACCAATCTTCAACTGAGCATCGCGAATTTCTTCACGAAGATTGTGTTCGATATCTAATGGAGAAGGATAGTTAATCGCTGGTAAAAAACGGCCAAATAGATTTCGCGCAAAAGATGTAACCCTGCCGCCACTTGGTCGACCATAGACTCTCCTTTGCTCTTCTTCCTGAGAGGACCAAGCTTCGAGCATTGTGCGAAAAGCAGGGAAATACGAGGACTTAATTTTTGGGAGTTCATTCACTTCAATAAAGTGCTTCTGCCTCATCATTACATCAGAGACAAAATCCCGCCGAAGCCTATCATCCTCTAGATTATTAAGCGTTTCCAACGCTTCTACTTTTGTAAATTTGAACTCAAAAGGAGAGCGAGAGGTCACACTGTAAAACGCTCCTTCATCGTTACCTTGAATTATCTGAACAAAATTCCCATCAGAATATGTTACTCGGATCAACTCAAAGTCCAAATATATAAACCTTAGAAAGTCGTGATTTGCAATATTCGCTAGAATATGAATCAATGTTGATTTGCCAGTACCATTCTGGCCATGCAACACATTAAGAGTCTCATGGAAGTTTATATTTAAATTGTAACGCTGATGTATGCCTTCTAGTAAGACACTCTTTATGCACACCGGATCCATGGCTTTTCTCTGAAGAGATTTGAAACACAAAGCTATCAATATGCCATCAACATGTCTAGAAAATTGGTTCTCCCAGCCATCGAAAATGATTCAGTTGTCCGTCCCCCCTCAATCCGCCTGGTTTCAGGATCCGAATACGCTGCGATGCACCCCTCACGCCAACCAGACATTTAATCCTGATAAACTCCCCCACCTCCCAGCCCCACCCAATCCAGAACCGCCAATGTCCCCTATCTCCGCCACACCCGCCCCACTCTCCCGCCGCTTCTCCGTCGCCCCGATGATGGACTGGACCGACCGCCATTGCCGTTTCTTCCTACGCCTCCTGTCGAAGAACGCCCTGCTCTACACCGAAATGGTCACCACCGGTGCGTTGCTCAACGGCGATCACGAACGTTTCCTCCGTCACAACGAAGCCGAGCACCCGCTGGCGCTGCAATTGGGCGGTAGTGTTCCGCTGGATCTGGCCGCTTGCGCGCGCATGGCCCAGGAGCATGGTTACGACGAGGTGAATCTGAATGTGGGCTGCCCGAGTGATCGGGTGCAGAACAATATGATCGGTGCGTGCCTGATGGGGCATCCGCAGTTGGTGGCGGATTGTGTGAAGGCGATGCGCGATGCGGTGTCGATTCCGGTGACGGTGAAGCATCGGATCGGGATCAATGGGCGGGACAGTTACGCCGAGTTGTGTGATTTCGTCGGGACGGTGCGGGATGCCGGGTGTACCAGTTTTACCGTGCATGCGCGGATTGCGATTCTGGAGGGCTTGTCGCCGAAGGAGAATCGTGACATTCCGCCGTTGCGCTACGACGTGGCGGCTCAGTTGAAGGCGGATTTTCCGGAGCTGGAGATTGTGTTGAACGGCGGGATCAAGACGATGGAGGCCTGCCATGAGCATTTGCAGACCTTTGACGGTGTGATGCTCGGGCGTGAGGCTTATCACAATCCGTATTTGCTGGCAGAGGTCGATCAGCAGTTGTTCGGCAGCAGCGCGCCGGTGATCAGCCGTGCCGAGGCGCTGGCGCAGTTGCGGCCTTATATTGCCGAGCATTTGCAGGCGGGCGGTGCGATGCACCACATCACCCGGCATGTGCTGGGGCTGGGTACCGGGTTCCCGGGGGCGCGTAAATTCCGCCAGTTGTTGTCGGTGGATATTCACAAGGCCAAGGATCCGCTGGCGTTGCTGGATCAGGCTGGCGAGTTGCTGCAAGGGCGTTGATGCCCTCCCTCCGTAAAACGTGCCAGGCGGGTTGATCCGCCTGGCGTGCGCATCACCCCGCCGCCGCTTCCGTCCAGTTCACCCAGCCAAACACCCATGTCGCCAGAATCAACAAGCCAAACGCGATCCGATACCAGGCGAACGCGGCGTAACTGTGGTTGGCGATGAATTTGAGCAGGCCGCGTACGGCGATCATGGCGAAGATGAAGGCGATGACGAAACCGAGGGCGAACACTGGCAGGTCGCTGGCCTGGAACAGGTCGCGGTATTTGTAGCCGGAGTAAACCGCAGCGCCGACCATGGTCGGCATGGCGAGGAAAAACGAGAACTCTGTGGCGGCTTTCCGGGACAAGCCGAACAATAAACCGCCGATGATGGTCGAGCCCGAGCGCGACGTGCCGGGAATCATTGCCAGGCATTGCACGAAACCGATCTTCAACGCGTCTGACCAGCGCATGTCGTCGACGTGATCGACGCTCACCACATGGTTGCGCTGTTCGGCCCACAACATGACGATGCCCCCCACCACCAAGGCCATGGCCACAGTGATCGGGTTAAACAGGTATTGGTGGATTTTGTCAGCGAACAGTACGCCGAGGATCACCGCCGGAAGGAACGCGATCAGCAGGTTGAGGGTGAAACGTTGCGCATTGCGCTGGGTGGGCAGGCCTTTGACGATGTCGAAGATCTTCGGGCGAAACTCCCAGACCACGGCCAGGATCGCGCCCAGCTGAATAATGATGTTGAACGCCATCGCGCGTTCGCCGCCGAAGTGCAGCAGGTCGGCGACGATGATCTGGTGGCCGGTACTGGAGATCGGCAAGAACTCGGTCAGGCCCTCTACCGCGCCCAATATCAACACCTGGATAAAGGTCCAGAAATCCATTAATCCTCCGTCAGAGCGCTCTTGATGAGCGACCGGTCAACTGCATTCAGGAATTGAGTAACTGAAGTTAAACAATCGGTATAACGCGACACCCATTGCCTGATCAGGCGACGGAGAATATGTCTTATCAAAAGACACACTCAAGCCATGTTAATAATCGTCCGCCTACGAACCACTCGGAAAATATTTAGGCATTTAGATAGGAAAAAGTTCGACCAGCCAATAAAGTGTGATCAAGCTCACACTATCCCGCGATCGTGGACAGTGGCAATTGGACATGAATAAAGCCATCGCCATAGATTCAAAATAGTGGCACAATTCCACATTGCCACCATCTAACGACTAGTTCACGCTCTCGAGAAAATCAACTAAAAGCTTGAAATGCTTAATTATTGTTAGAAAACTCGGGAGCCACGTCTAAAAATCGCGTGAATGTTACCAATTGTCAGTCACAGATGAGAACCGGTGCTTTAACATCCCGATGTCAGCACCTAATTCGAGTCAAAGCATGATGCTCTCAGGGAACTTGGCGACTAGAAGTCCGCGCCCGACAAACGACGTACCCGGTGTTCTTACTCTGGGTCGTACCCGTGGCGTGGCTGAACATTTCAGGGCGCTGATCGCAAAGCACGTACGCACTGATATGGCACTCGAGGCCGGTTCGTACACTAGTTCCTATAACAATGAACTTTCTGGTTCGTATCGAGCCATCTTCATCGTTATCGACAGTCCGCAAGCGCTGGAAGACAATCTTGCGTTGATCGAGAACCTGCGTAACGAAAACTTGAAGCCGATCATTTGCGCGGTCATTACCGGTCGCGGCGCCTTCAACAAGATCAAGTACTTCCTGGCCGGTGCCGACTTCTGTATCAAGCTCAATACCCTTTCCGACGAGGGCGACGAGTTGCTCGGTGAGTTCTTCAATAGCGAAGAATGGCAGCGGGATATCAATCTGACGCTCGACCCGACGCGCATCTGCCTGCAGGGCGGCCCCCACCAGAAACTCGACATCTCGTTCGCCGAAATGAAGATTCTGGAAGCCTTTGCGCAGACCAGCAATCACATTCTCAGCCATGATGAAATCGCCGGCATCATGGGGCTCAATACCAATTTCTACGACCCGAGGGCGCTGGAAAAATCCATCAGCCGCTTGCGTGGAAAAATCAAGGACATGTATGGTACCAACGCGATTCAGAGCATCCGCGGCTACGGCTATCGCCTGATGCGGGGTCTGATATCGACTGCCTGACTCTCGGGCAGCCATTCTCTTTGCATAATCACGAAGGATCGTCATATGCAACCATACAGCTCAAGTTGTACTTCAAATCTACTAATAATCAAGCCATTGAATGAGCGCGGCTACACCGAACCATAACAATAAACTTAACAACATAGCAGCAGAACGAGTGGAACTTATCGAGGGCCATTTTGGGCCCAGACCCTGCCTGTCGATTACTTCCGAGGAAGTCATTGCTCGCCTGCCGATTTACCTTTTCGCCCATTTTGGTGCACATTTTAGGAGAGAGACATGGAAACTAGTACAACCCTCCCAAGAAAATATTTTGTCGTCGTGACCAACAGTACAACGTCGCAGCGTGAACTTGAGAGCATTCTGTCCAGCGAGCGCTTCAATTCGTTTGGCACGTCTCAGGCACAAATGTTTATTGAAGGTGCTACTTCGCCCTCTTCCGCTCCCATGCTGATGGAGTTCACTTACCCAAGGGGCACCCGGAAAAACGTTGCCCGCACGATTGAACACGACACCCAGCGCATATTGGCCACCCTCGAATCGGAATGGCTCGCAGCACAATCGGCCAATCCGTTTCAAAGTGCAGAGAGCGACAACCGCACTGCCGCCATCGAAGACGCCGCCACTTGCAACGAAACCTGGCATCTGGACAACGATCAAGGCGCACTGGTCAAGGAAGGCGTCGAGATCAGCCTTACCGGACTGGAAACCGCGCTGGTGCGCAAAATGCTCCATCACGAAGAACGCGTGGTCAGTCGAGATGACCTGATCCTCAGCATCGGCCGCGAGCCGGAGCAATATCGTGGCCTGGAAATGTGCCTGAGTCGCCTGCAGGACAAGTTCAAAAACGCGAGTAATGGTGAGCGATTATTCCGTGCCGTAAGAAACCGCGGTTATTGCCTCATTCAGGATATCGTTGCGTAAATACCGCCGATATCCGCGAACAAGACAAACAGATACAGTGCGATTACAAAAACAACAAGAGCACTCTGTTTGGTTTCACCTCTCCTGGTAAATTCAAGCTCCCTGCCTCCACCCCTCCTACAGTAACAAACACAACATAATTTATTCACCCCCTGCTCTGCGACCTTTTCTAACACCCTTGTATTTGATTATTAAAAAGTTGGCACTGTGCCATCTTGTTAGAACTCGTCAGACACCCTCTCCGGCAATAACTTAGTCTATTGATTGACGACAGTTCGGCCTATCGACGTTGTTACCTCAGGACACTCGTCCAATAACAACAACAAGCCTATCTAGCAACTCGGACTTCAACTGTCGAAACCTGAATGGACGTATTTCTGGGGATATCTCATGGAACTTTCTCTACGGATCAATCGAAATAACGGCCTCAAGGGACTTACCTTCTGGGGCCAATGGGCATTGGCGCAGGCTTTCATTGTTGCGTTGTTATTCATACTGGCTGAACGGCACACAGGCACCGTCGAGTTCTATTACCGCATGTGCGCGACACTGGCGGTATTGGCCTCGGTGCCGGCGTATACGTTCAGCGGCGTATATCGCAAGCAGGACAATTACCTGACAGGGCTGGGACGTCTGTTCATGGGCTGGTCGATGACCATGGTCGCGCTGGCCGGCATCGCGTTCGTGTGCAAGGCCGACGAGGTGTTCTCCCGCGAGGTGACGCTGAGCTGGGCGGTCTACGGCTTCCTCGGCCAGGCATTGATGTACGCGCCGCTGCATGCCTTTTCCAAGTATTACCAGCGTTCCCGCACCAGCGCGCAGAAGACCCTGATCGTCGGCACTGGCGAGCTGGCTCTGGGTCTGGCGAAGAAGATCAGCCAGGTGGAAAACCTGCCGCTGGTAGGTTTGGTCAGCAACGGCGCGACACCACAACTGAATGCGGATGCACCGCGTGTGGTCGGTGATCAGGAAGATTTGCTGGAGCTGATCAAGGACCATGACATCCGCCGTTTGTACATCACCCTGCCGCTGGCCGAGGCTGCGAAAATCGAAGCGATGTACGTCGATTTGCTCGGCGCCAACGTCGATGTGGTCTGGGTGCCGGACTTGAACAGTCTGACCCTGCTCAACCATTCGGTGAAGGTGGTGGACGGTTTGCCGGCGATCTGCCTCAACGAAAGTCCGCTGACCAGCCGCCCTACCGCTGCGCTGAGCAAGAGTCTGGTGGAAAAAGGCGTGGCGCTGCTGGCGATCATCCTGTTGAGTCCGGTGCTGCTGTTCATTGCATTGGCGGTGAAGATCAACTCGCCGGGCCCGGTGTTCTTCAAGCAGGATCGCCACGGCTGGAACGGCAAGGTGATTCAGGTCTGGAAATTCCGCTCGATGCGTGTGCACGATGATCGTGAAGTGATTCAGGCCAGCCGTAATGATTCGCGTATTACCGCGGTCGGGCGCTTCATCCGTCGCACCTCGCTGGATGAATTGCCGCAATTGTTCAACGTGCTGCAGGGGCAGATGGCCCTGGTCGGTCCGCGCCCACACGCGGTGGCGCACAACCACTACTACTCGGGGAAAATCCTCGCGTACATGGCTCGCCACCGAATCAAACCGGGGATCACCGGGCTGGCGCAAATCAGCGGCTGCCGTGGCGAGACCGACACCATCGACAAGATGCAGCGGCGGGTGGAGATGGACCTGCATTACATCAACAACTGGTCGTTGTGGCTGGATCTGAAGATCCTGGTGAAGACGCCGTTTACGTTGTTGTCGAAAGATATTTATTGATGGGCAGGTGACAAGCCAGGCGATACCGCAAGGGGACGAAAGTCCCCTTTTTTGTGGGCGGGATTTGGGCAGAGGGTCAGGCTGTTGCGAGGGTGGCAGTGCCGCCGCCTTCGCGGGCAATCCCGCTCCCACAGGGTCCGGCGGCGTTCACTCAAATCGGGCACACCACAAAATCATTGTGGGAGCTTGCCTGCAAGCGATAGCGGTGGGTCAGGCAGCACAGATGTTGAATGGGCCGACGCCTTCGCGAGCAAGCTCGCTCCCACAGGGATTGAGGTGTGGATCAAGATATTTGCTTCACCCTCGAACCACTGTGGGAGCGTGGCTTGCTCGCGAAAGCGGTGGGTCAGGCAGCGCAGATGTTGAATGGGCCGACGCCTTCGCGAGCAAGCTCGCTCCCACAGGGATTGGGGTGTGGATCAAGATATTTGCTTCACCCTCGAACCACTGTGGGAGCGTGGCTTGCCCGCGAAAGCGGTGGGTCAGGCAGCGCAGATGTTGAATGTGCCGACGCCTTCGCGAGCAAGCTCGCTCCCACAGGGATTGAGGTGTGGATCAAGATATTTGCTTCACCCTCGAACCACTGTGAGAGTGTGGCTTGCCCGCGAAAGCGGTGGGTCAGGCAGCACAGATGTTGAATGGGCCGACGCCTTCGCGAGCAAGCTCGCTCCCACAGGGATGGGGTGTGGATCAAGATATTTGCTTCACCCTCGAACCACTGTGAGAGTGTGGCTTGCCCGCGAAAGCGGTGGGTCAGGCAGCGCAGATGTTGAATGTGCCGACGCCTTCGCGAGCAAGCTCGCTCCCACAGGGATTGGGGTGTGGATCAAGATATTTGCTTCACCCTCGAACCACTGTGAGAGTGTGGCTTGCCCGCGAAAGCGGTGGGTCAGGCAGCGCAGATGTTGAATGTGCCGACGCCTTCGCGAGCAAGCTCGCTCCCACAGGGATGGGGTTTGGGTCGGGATGTGTGGCCTCACCGCAGGGCCATTGTAGGAGTGAGCCTGCTCGCGATTGCGGTGGGTCTGGCGACATGGATGTCAACTGGGCTGACGCTATCGCGAGCAGGCTCACTCCTACAGGGAGAGGGATGTGGGGTGGCTCGGGGTTTACTCGGTAATCTTCGAGAAGTTGCGATAGAACATGTCACCCTCGCGGCTATCGGTCATCGAGTGCAGCTGGAAGCTGCGATTGAGCCTGGCGCCGCCATCACGGGTCAGCGGGGCCCAGACCAGGTTGGCGCGGCGCATGGTCGACATGCTCATCATTTCGTCGAACGGGATCGACAGGTAGATGCCTTTGTCAAAACTACCCTCCCCGTACTCGGCGCTGCCGGCGGTAGTGATCGTGGCCCAGGCGCCGAAACGCACGCCATTGAAGAACTCGCGGGAGATGTCGAGTGTGCCGCCCCAGTCGCCGGCCAGATAACGACCAACACTGACCGCCGCCAACGTGTCATACGGCAAATCGGTGTAGCCGGTGATATGCCCGGTCCAGATCGAGTAATCGCGCAAACCGAAACCCTGGTCGAACTCGCGCTGACGCACGTAGTTCAGATCCGCCCCCACCGACCAGCGCTCACCGGTCGGACGGAACAGCACCTCACCGCCGACGCCGGCAAACATCGACTCCAGATAGCCGCCGTAGACCATGCCATACAGGTCCTTGTCCAACTGCTCGGCGTGGCTGACCTGGAACAACGGCATGGTCACTTCCGAGGTGGTCAGGTACTGACGCAAATCGGTGCGCACCCGCGGCAGGCCGCTCGGTGCATCGTAGGTGAACTTGTCGAAGTTGTTCACCAGGTTGGCACTGAGCAGGCCGTTCCACCAGGTGTTGCGGTTGAAGCGGTACTCGGCATCCGCGTCGGCACTGAACTGATAGAGCAAACCATCCGGGCCGCCAACGTTCTGCTTGAAGCCGAGGCCGACGCCGTAATTGAAGTGCTGCGGCGCTTCGCTGTAGAGGGTTTTCTCGTTGTGCGGCATCGCCGGGTTGATCTCGGTGGTGCGGTGCAACGACTCCAGCGGCTCCTCGTTGTTGATCACTTCGCGGAAGGTCTGACGCGGCACGCTGGTCTCCTCCAGCGGCAGGTCGTAGCGCTTGTTGACCACGGTGAACCAGTTGATGTCGTCGTTCACGCTGTTGTCGAGGATCCGGCTCGCGCGGCCGACAGCCTTGGACGAATGGAAGTAACGCTGCTGCTCGCCGTAGACGATCAGCTCGGAATCACGCTGACTGATGCGCTCGACCTTGTACCCGGCATTCTGCTGCAGGCGTTGCGACACGTCGGCCCAGTTGACCTGTTCCATCGGCGTGGTCGGCATCTTCGCCGGCAGCGGTTCCGGCGTCGGGTCGTAGGTCTTGGCCGGTGCCTTGCGGCTGACAAAATTGGTGTGGAAGGTGATGCCGAACATCGCCGTGTTGCCCCGCTCCCACGCCGCGCTGACGTCCACCGAATCGGCCACCTTGAACACCGCGCCGAAGTTGATCGGCGAGTCTTGCTTGATCACGTTGTCCTTCGGCTCGTGCTTGTAGTCGTTGCCTTCGTATTCGAGTTTCAGGCTGAGTCGATCCCACGGCGTCTGATAGCTCACACCACCGAAGAACGACGGTCGGCCGCGAAAGTACGAGCCGGAGTTGACGTCACCGGTACCCTCAAGGGCCGGTCGGGTGTCGAAGCGATCACTGACGTAGCCCAGCGGGTTGTCGAGATCACCGCGATTACCCAGATAACCCCAGGCAATACCGGCGCTGAAATCGAAATTGTCGAAGCGTTTGTTGGCGACGAAAAATTCACTGGAGAACAAGCCCGTACCACCGATGTCTCGAAAGCCCAGCGCGACTTCCGGCGCCCAGTGGCTTTCCTGCCACAGCCGGACTTTGGCGTCGACCGCCTTGTCCTTGTAGCTCTGGCTGCCACTCAGCGCCTCGGAGCCGTATGGCCGGTTGGTGATCGCGGTGTAGCGGAACGAACCTTCGAGCCAATCCAGTGGCTGCAACGACACGCTGTAGCGGCTGTAAGGCTCGGTGCGGTTGGCGTTGACGCTCAGTTCGCCGGCCGGGGCCATGCGCGCGGTCGGGGTCTGCAACAGACCGGTGCCGCCGAAATCATTTTGGGTAATACGCGGCTCGGCATGCACCAGACCGCACGGCAATAACAACACAGCTGCAAAACGTAACTTCAACGAACCACCTCAGCCAGCTGCGTGGCAATCAATTCGGCCAACTGCTGATTCAGTTCAGGAACAGGCGGATCCAGATCATCGTTTTTCACCGGCACCAGAATCTTGCTGCCGGCCACCGGGAACTGCCCGCTCTCGCGATTCCAGTGCGCGATACCCACGCGCCGCACCGCACCATTGGGCTGGATCAGCCAAAGGTAATCGGCCTCGGCATCGTCCAGCGGCGTACAGCTTTCCAGGTACTCACGCGCTTCCAGCAAGGGCTGATAAGGCAGATGGCAGGTCTCGGCAACCGCGCCCAGCACTTGCACCTCGTCGACCCGCTTCGGATAGATCAGGCGATCGCCATCGTCGAGACGAATGTTGCGTGCGAAACCGACTTCCACCGCGACCGGATCGAGGTCCGCGACCTGGCGCCCGGTGACCGGCATCTGCCGCACCTGCTCGGCCAGGCGCAGCGCCAGCGCCGCGCGACTCGGGCGGTCAAACAACGAGGCCATGCGCTGCAACACATCGAGATCGAACAACACCCCGGCCTTGAGCCGCGCCTGCTGTTCCAGCAACGACTGGCGCAACAACTCGCCGGCCAGCCAGTAACCTTCGGCATTCGGTACGGCCACGCTGATCACGTCGAGCAAGCGCCCGCCCGGCGGCAATTCCACCGGCCCCGGGTTGGCGACATCGCCGCTGACCGTGACCGCTGCCTGACCGATGCCACTGAGCAACAGCAAACCTGCCGATAACATCCGTAAGCGCTTCACGGCAGATGCCTGCGATCAGGGGTCAGTTGCACGATGCGCACGCGCAGTTGCGTGGTCAGTTGCTGCTCGCTCTGCAGGATGAAACCATCCAGCGGATCGACCCAGTAATGGTTGGTCGCGCGCAGGCCGATCGCCGGGACGTCGATACGTTCGTCGACACGCAGCACGGTGTATTCCTTGTCGAGAATTTGCAGGGTTTGCGTGGATCGGCGGGAGAACCGGCTGTTGACGATCAAGCCGACTTCCTGGCCCTTGTACAGGTCGATCCAGCGCTGACTGGTGAAGCCATCAGCGACTTGATGCAGGCCGCGCTTGAATGGCGCGTCGTCGGCCAGCCGCGTACCGTCCAGGTCGCCCTCGACACCGAGGCCGATGGTGCGCACGGCGAGGCCATCGCGCAGCAGCAACACCTGTTTGCCGGAGGCGACCCAGAACTGCAGGTCTTCACGCTCGCGCACCAGCGCCAGCACCCCGGAGCCGGACGGTGTGGTCAGTTTGACTTGCGGATACTTGACCTCGGCCACCTGCGCCGCACTCACGTCCAGCTCGTCCGGGCCGATCACCGCCGACTTGAGGTTGCGTACCGAAGCGGTCATCAGCGGGTTACAGCCACACAACATCAAGGCCGCCATCAGGCAGACGCCAACTTTCAAGGTTTTCACGGTCGGCCTTATTTGCTGTTGTTGCTGAATTCGCTCCAGTTCTTCGCAGCGGAAGCCCCGGTCCCGACAATCGATGCCGACGGCACCAGTTGGCTGATGAAGCGGTTCCAGCGCGTGACGTTGGCCGGGCCGACGTACACCACATCCTGGGGACGCACTTCAAAGTGCGAAGCGAGTGCCATTGAGGTCGGCGACTGAGCTTCCAGTTGATAGATTTTCGCCGGCTCGACATCGAGGTTTTCCACCCCGCGAATCACGTATACCGCGTTGCCGTTGGAGGTGGTCTGGCTCAAGCCGCCGACCGAACCGAGCACGTCGGAGAGGTTCATCGTCGCGGTCTTGAAACTCAGCGCACGGGGCTGATTGACTTCGCCCATGACGTAGATGCGCTTGTTGTCGTTGTACGGCAGATACAGCTGATCGCCGCCCTTGAGGAAGACGTGCTGCAACTCGGAATCCTGCTGGTTCAGCGAGTCGAGATTGAGCGGATACACCCGGCCATTGCGAGTCAGCAACAAGCCCGACAGGTCGGCGTTGTTGGTGTCGATGCCGGCAGTACCGAGGGCCTCGACCACGCTCAACGGGTTGGTGGAAATCGGCTGTGGTCCGGCCTTGGCGACGGCGCCGGAAACCACCACTTTCTGACTGGCGAAACGCAGCACCGCGACATCCACTTGCGGCTCGGCGATGAACGCCGACAGCCGGGTTTCGATGTCCGAGCGCAATTGTTGAATAGTCTTGCCGGCGGCCTGCACTTCCTTGATGAACGGGTAGTACAGCGTGCCATCGGAGCGCACCAGTCGACCGTTGGCGTCGATCTGCTGTTGTGCCCCCGATGGCGCGGTCAGCTCCGGGTGATCCCAGACCGTGATGTACAGCACATCGTTGCTGCCAATGCGGTATTCCGCCGGTGTTGCCAACAGTTCCGCCGGCACCGTTTCACGCTTTTGTGTGGCGCGAGTCATCGAGATCAGCTTGGGCGTGATCGGAATCAGCTCGACCCGACTGCTTTCGCTGGCGCCCTGGCGCGTGATGTCGCCGGTGCTCAGGTATTGGCCGGGGGAGAACATGCAACCTTGCAAAGCGATACTTGCCAACAGCAAAAGAGAAAAACTACGAGTCATAATGGCACTACGCTATTCAAGGGCGAATCTAAAAATAAAGTCACCCGACTTGCGTCGGGCGACCCTGTACTGCACTAACAAATGTTCCTGTTAGTTGTGCGTGCCGGTGGTGCCGGTAGTACCGGTGGTGCCAGTGGTACCGCCGTTGGCACTTCCGCCGCTGTTGGACGCCGCGACTGCACTGGCAACCATTGCAGTACTGGCAGCAGGCGCTGTAGAAGCCGCCACACTGCCAGATACATTGGTCACCGCAGTTAGCGGCGCTTCAGCAGCGGACGCCCAGTTGCTCAACATCGTCAACAGGGCAATCGCCATCACTTTTTTCATATCAACTCCTTTCTAACATTCGACCTGTTAAAAACCGGTCTTTGTTAGCGGTGGTAGCGTTCAAGCCCGCAAAAAGCGCGAACAAGATCCGTCGTTCTTTCACAGTCTTACCCAACTGATAAAAGTCGAACGGCAGGTTTATATCTACGGACTTGCAAAAGGCATTTCCAGCGTATTTTCCCGACGATATCTAACAGCTGACCGAAACTAACATTCAGTATTAGAACGACATCATTCGAGATAACCGCGCGGATGATTCGATTGCCAGCGCCAGGTATCGGTGACCATGTCCTGCAAACTGCGCGTGGCTTTCCAGCCAAGCTCTTTTGCGGCTTTGGAAGCGTCGGCCCAGCTCTCGGCAATGTCCCCGCTGCGCCGCGGCATCACCCGGTACGGCACGGGTCGTCCGCTGGCTTGTTCGAAGGCATGCAGCACTTGCATCACGCTGTAGCCGTCGCCGGTACCGAGGTTCCAGGTATGAATACCCGGGCGGTCGGCAATCGATTGCAGAGCTTTGAGATGGCCATCGGCGAGGTCGACGACGTGGATGTAATCGCGTACCCCGGTGCCGTCGATCGTCGGGTAATCGTCGCCGAAGATCGACAACTCCTGCAGGCTGCCGACCGCAACCTGGCTGATGTAAGGCAACAGGTTGTTGGGGATGCCGCTGGGGTCTTCGCCCATATGCCCGCTGTGATGCGCACCGATCGGGTTGAAGTAACGCAGCAAGGCGATGCTCCAGCGTGGCTCGGCCTGACTCAGGTCGCGCAGCACGTTCTCGACGATCAGCTTGGACTGACCATAAGGGTTAGTCGGAATGCCGGTGGGGAAATCCTCGCGGATCGGCATCTGCTCAGGTTCGCCGTACACCGTGGCCGACGAGCTGAACACCAATCGGAACACCCCGGCTGCGGCCATCGCTTGACACAGCGTGATACTGCCGCCGACGTTGTTCTCGTAATAATCCAGCGGCTTGCGCACGCTCTCGCCGACGGCTTTGAGCCCGGCAAAATGCAGCACCGCGTCGATCGCATGCTCGCGGAAGATCCGGTCGAGCAACGCCCGGTCGCAGACATCGCCGCGAATCATCAACGCGCTTTTGCCGCAGATACCCTCTATCGCGTGCAATGCCGCATCGCTGCTGTTGCAAAGATTATCCAGTACAACAACTTCATAACCTGCTTCAAGCAGCGCAAGTGTGGTGTGCGAGCCGATATAGCCGGCGCCACCCGTTACCAGAATCTTCATAGCGCGGTCCGTCATTGGATAAGTGACAAGTAGCCTGTCAAGTCCCTTTCATTGAATCTGTGGCGCACCACACAAATAAGGACGACAACAGCCTTAAACAAAATTAGTTCAACCGCTGGCAATAAATATTTTTGCAGGTCAAACTGTATTGCCCGGTACTTATTAGCACCCCAAGTACACTCATCACTATCAACAGATACCGACTAAAAATAACTAATAACGTTATTACCGACATCTCATAACATTGTCATGTTTTACCCTCTGCGCTAATTGCCATTAACAACCTGACTCAGGTATTAAAGTACTCGTTCAATAATCATTGAAATTTGTGCGCCTTGATAAGTGCGCGCATCCGTTGCCTGTGTTCCATGACTGTCCAGGATACTTTTATGATTCGTAAATGTTTGTTCCCCGCTGCCGGTTACGGCACGCGTTTCTTGCCGGCGACCAAAGCCATGCCGAAAGAAATGCTGCCGATCGTCAACAAGCCGTTGATCGAATACGCCGTTGAAGAAGCACGGGACGCCGGCCTGCAACACATGGCCATCGTCACCGGTCGGGGCAAGCGTGCGCTGGAAGACCATTTCGATATCAGCTACGAACTCGAACACCAGATCCGCGGCACCGAGAAAGAAAAATTCCTCGCCGGCACCCGCGAGCTGATCGACACCTGCACCTTCTCCTATACCCGTCAGGTGGAAATGAAGGGTCTGGGTCACGCGATTCTCAGCGGTCGTCCGTTGATCGGCGATGAACCCTTTGCCGTGGTGCTGGCCGATGACCTGTGCCTGAACCTGGAAGGTGACGGCGTGCTGTCGCAGATGATTCAGCTGTACAAGAAATTCCGCTGCTCGATCGTCGCCATCCAGGAAGTCCCGGCCGACCAGACCCACAAGTACGGGGTGATCGCCGGCGAGTTGATTTCCGACGGCATCTACCGGGTCAACAACATGGTGGAAAAACCGGCGCCGCAGGACGCGCCGTCGAACCTGGCGATCATCGGCCGCTACATCCTGACGCCGGACATCTTCGACCTGATCGCCGATACCCAACCGGGCAAGGGTGGCGAGATCCAGATCACCGACGCGCTGATGAAACAGGCGCAGAACGGTTGCGTGCTGGCCTACAAGTTCAAGGGCCTGCGCTTCGACTGCGGCGACGCCGAGGGTTACCTGCAGGCGACCAATTTCTGCTACGACAACGTCTACCTCAAGGGCCGCTGAGACGGCCCCGCCCACTTCTCTTTTCAGGAGGCAACCGATGAACATGGCACAGCATGCAGCAGAGATTGAACGGGAGGTGGGCAACCTCGGGGTGGTCAGCTGGCTGTCACGCCATCAGCCGTTGCCCAGCGCCAACGAGTCGTGGCTGGGCAGCATTCTGCTGGTGGAGCGCATCGGCATGTTTCCGGCGTCCGGCGACATTCGCCGAGCGCTGGCGGATCCCTATCCCCTGCTCGCCCATCTGAAACAACGCTATGCCGAACAGGCACTGGAAATGGACGACCGCGATGGCCTGAAAGTGATCTTCAGCGACTGGCGCTTCCGCGTACGCCTGTGCTGCAACGAGCCGGCGATCATCATCAATGTCGAGACCCGGTGTGCCACGCAACTGATGCCGCAGAAGACTGCCGAGCTCCTGAGCCAGATCGAACAATTCGAATAGCACACTGCCCCCTGTAGGAGCTGCCGAAGGCTGCGATCTTTTGATTTTAAGAGCAAGATCAAAAGATCGCAGCGTGCCGCAGCTCCTACAGGGGTTTTGTGGTGTCGCAACTGGTTGTGTTGATGCCACTGACGATCCAGCGATAGAAGTAATCGGCAATCACCTTCCCGCCCGTGGCCGGCTGCGGATGAATCTTGTCCGGACCGATCATCGCCGCCGCATAGCGTTTGACGTCAGGGCCGAACGCGCATTGCAGATTGGCAAAGCCCAGCTGCTGCTCATGCGCCCACGGCTGCAGCACCTGCGCATACGCCGACATCGGATAGGCGCTGGAACGCGTGGTGTCCTGACGCATGATCAGGTTGATGCTCGCCGCCGGTTGGATCTCGCGGATCATCGCCACCAGGCCCTGAACGTTGTGCAGGTACTGCTCGGGTTTGACCCCGAAGCCCTGATCGTTGCCGCCGAGCATGATCAGGTAAACGTCGGCGGGGATCTTCGACACGGCGGCTTTCCATTGCACCTGCCATTGCGGATCCTGGTGATAAAAGTCAGCGGAGGCCGCTCCGGAGGCCGCCAGTTTCGAAACCCGCACGCCGTTCTGGTCGTTACTCAGCCACAGGCCGAACAAGGTCGGCGCGCCCTTCACCACTTCCAGTTTGAACGACCATTCTGCCGCTGAAGAGAGACCTGAAAGCGGTACTTCCTGAACGCCCGAACCCTTGAGCGTCAATGGCTGCCAGTCTTCCGAGGGTGTCCACCGGTAGCGCAGCTCACTGGCTTCGCCGTTGCCCAGGTAGAGCAATTTCGCCTGGGTGACTTGGGTGTCGATGGCCGGTGTCGGGCTGGCATCGATTTGCAACCAGGCACCGGGCGTGCCGGTCACCGTGCGGCTGTCGGGGCTGGCCTGGCCGAGACCGGACACCTGCCAGCCACCGTCGAAGTATTTTTCGCTGCTGCGGGTGTATTTGAAATGCGTGCCCCCCAGCGCCGCGCCGTGGTTGAAACCGACGTAACCGGGACCGGCAAAACCAACTTCGCCGGCCACGCGCTGTACCAGTTTGTTCAGGTAGAAATCCTGCCCGGCGCTGTAGCTGTCGCCGATCACCGAGACCGACAAGACCTTCCCGGCCTTGCCTTCGCGCCACTGCGCAAAGCGCTCGCGGGCATCGCCCACCTCCACCACCGACGCTGCGACCGGCTGAGCGTCATTGACTGCCAACATGCATTATTTCCTTCAGTCTGGAATGGCCCCTTCGCGAGCAGAGGTTGAGGTCATCCGCTAAATCCTTGTACACCCAAATCCTGTGGGAACTGGCTTGCCAGCGATGCGGTGGGTCAGGCGAATAAGCTTCATCTGATCGGTCCCCATCGCTGGCAAGCCAGCTCCCACAGGGATGATGTGAGTTCCGGAGATCCTTGCTCGCGAAGCTTTTCAGCTTCTGGCCGGCACCACTGGCGTAACGCTCGCCACCGGTTTTTTCTTCGGCGCACGCTCCCCGAGAAACAGCACCGAAGTGACATTGAAGCGACTGAAAATCATCGACAGCACCACCGGCCCCAACAGACCGAACAGCAGTCCACTGAGCACCAGAATGCTTTCGTCTTTCACCCCCAGCCGCCCCATGACAAACCGCGAAGTCGCCGCGAACAACACATGGAACAGAAAGATCGCGTAAGAGTAGCCGCCCAGCCAGGTCAGCCACTTCGAACGCATGTCACTCGACAGCAGAGCAATGCAGGACACACAGCCCACGGTCAGACCGATCAGGCTGCGGCGGTCGACGATCAACTCACGATCAATCGCCGCCACGTACAGCAGCGTCAACGAAATCAACACAAACACCGGCGGCCCGATCACCTTGAACCGTTGCTTCAACGCCTCGACATTTTCCTGACCGATCATCCCCGCCACAAAAAACGGCAGCAGGTAAATCGCCCCATTGATGCCGAACGCATCGAGCTTGAACGGCGGCAACAGAAACACTGCCGCGGCGAAGGCGAACAGCAGATACAAACGCGTCATCGAGCGCAGCATCCCGCGCCATTCCAGCAGGCCGACGAACATGAAAATGATGAACACCGCCTGCAGGAACCAGAAGTGGTTGACCGGCACCCAGAACGACAGCAACGCATCGATCACGCCGACGTCCTTGTTCACCCCCGGCCCCACCGCCTGCAACACCGAGAACGGCACGCCGACGCAAAACAGCGGCACGATCAGCCGTCGCACCTTGCCGCTGAAGAATGCGGAAAAGTCATTGCCGCGAATTTTGTAGATCGAATAGATGTAGCCGGAAATGAAGGTGAACAGCGGCATGCGCACATACACCATCGAGTCGGCGATCACCCGGAACGGCGAGCCGATATCGATCTTCAAGCCCCCGCCCAACGGGCCGATGACGTGATAGAGCACCAGCAGCAGGCACGCCAGACCCCGCAGGGTTTCGATCTCCAGCGATTTTTTCTTGCTCGACATAAACACCTGCCTCAATTCAGAACTCGTGATTCAACCCGCACCGGTTTGTTCGCGCGCAACATCAAGCCGAGGCCGACAAACAACACCGGCACCACCATGGAAAAGTGCCGGGCGAAGGAACCGAAATCCGGCTCGAACAAGCCTTGCACCAACAGGAACGCCAGCGGAATCGCGATCAGCTCCTTGGGTTTGGTTTCGATCGGCGCGCCTTTGTAATCGGTGGAGGTGATGACTTTGAACAGCAGCAGCGCGGTCATGATCATCAACGCGACGAAGATCACCTGGCCTGGCCCGGACAACAGAATCAGCTCCACCGGGAACGACAACCGGAAGAAAATGATCATCGAGTCCAGCGCCTGAGAGACGAAGTCGCTGCCGCTGAGCCACGACACGATCAGCGATTTCGAACCCTCCTCCCCCGCCGTGCGCAACTCGTTGTTGCTGGCGCGAATCGATGACACCGGAAAGCCCAGCGCCAGCTGGATCGCCATGGCCACGGCCAGATAAAACAGGAACAGCATCAGGAAGAAGGTGAAGCGCGACACGTACTTCTTCATCACGCAAACGCCGACCCACGACAGCGAAAACAGGATCCAGTAAGGGCGGATCAGTACGCCGTAGATCACCGCCGAGAGAAAAAAACCGCCGCGATATTTGCGCGTCAGCGAGCTGAACAAAATGCTCAGCACCGCCACCGAGACGATGATTTCCTTGGTCAGGTTTTCCAGAAAAAACGAACGCACAATCCCCCACAGACACAGGGTGCCGAAGATCGCCAACGGCATGCGCCGGAACACCACCACCGGAATCGCCGTGAGGAAGAAGTTGCAGAACATCCCGTAGGCCCAGGCGTTGGTCAAGTTGATCCCGGTGGGCCGCAGCAGGAACGCCGAACACTCGTAGGAGGAGCGATCCGGCGAGAACGGGTTCCAGAAATTGCAGTTGTCGGCCCGCGCATAGGACGACCACAACGTCATCGCATCCGGCCCCGGATCACGCGGGATCAGCAGCGGCATCGCCACCGACAGAAACAACCCGGTGAACAGAATCAGGAACGACAGCGAGGAGTCGAGTCTGCGGCCGCGAAACTCGATACACGGCAACTTCAACCCCATGCCAGCGCCCCTTTTGCGCGGGACGCTCGGGTCAACACGGCAATCACGCCAAGCTGCACGATGATCGCGAAGACATTGCCCCACGCCGCGCCATAAATCGAATAGTGCTTGATCAGCACATAGCTGACCGGCACCGACACCAGCAGGCAGATCGCCGCGCTGGCGAATGACACTCGACTGTTTTTCGAGGCGATCAGACCGCCCCAGACGATGTCGCCGATGGCCCGCAGGGCAAAGGAAAAGATCAGCACGCCGAGGATCGCGTTGTCCGGACGCGGCACGCTGCTGGCGACGTAATCGAGCACCACGTTGAAGAACAGATAGATCAACACGGCCACCGCCGCTGACACCACCAACGAGCGCATCACCCACTTGTTGACGAACAAGTGCCGGACGGTGAATGCCTGCTGATCCGCCTGAAACCGCTTGGCCAGCACTGGAATGCCGACCACCGCCACCACCGCGTAGGACAGCGCCTGCAAGGTGTTTGCCGCCGACCATGCGTACACGTATTTACCGAGGCTGGCGTAGGGTTCGAGGTCGGCAATCAGAAAGCGCTCGGCGTACTGACTCAGCGCGATCAAGCCCGTGCCGAAGTAGAACGGCAGGCCGGCCTTCCACACGGTCGCGGTAGTCAGTGCTTCGCTGACCCGGCCCTTGTGCACGTTCACCACGATCAGATAACCGGCGACGATCACCAGCACGTTGGCGGCGACCCACAACCACAGCACACTGGCGATGCCGGACACCCAGTCGAGCATCATCCCGCCCACCGCCAGCAACGCCCACAGGCCGGTCTTGATGAAAAACAGCAGCGCTCCCGCCGTGGCTTTCTGTGCGGAAAACACGAACGAATTGATCTCGAACGACAGGTGTTCGGTGAGCAGCACCAGCGTCACGCAGAGGATCAGTGCGGTGCTCGCCTCGACCTGCTGGAACAGCGAGTAAATCCCCACCGTTGCCAGCGACAGCAGCAGCCCCACCGCCAGGTACAGCAGCAGGACTTTGTCGACCACCCGCCGCGAGCTGCCGCCGACGCTGATCAACCGATTGATCTCGGAACTGAAACCAACGCTGTAGAACTTCGAAGCGATCAGCGACGCCGCGACCACCACCCCATAAAACCCCAGCGCTTCGTAGCCCAGGTAATGGGTGATGGCCAACACCAGCAAGAACTTCGCGCCCAAGGCTCCGCCGCGCAGCAGCAGGCGAAAGATCATCGAACGACGCCTTTGATGATCTCGTCCATCATCACCGTCTTGGCTTCGATTTCGCGGCAGGTATCGGTCAGGCGCTTGCCGAAGTTCGACAGGGCATTCGGCGCGTAAACGGTGTCGATGATGGTGTCGACATTGATGTCGCCGCCGTTGATCACCCAGTCTTCCACGCCCATGTCCTGATAGGCGCCAAAGCCTTTGCGCTCATAGCTGATGTGGTACGCCGGAACACCGGACAGCAGCGATTCGATGGCGCCGTGCAAACGCACGGAGATCACCAGGTCCGGCTGATACTTGGTAATCGTCGCCTTCAGCGACAGCAGCTCTTCGTTGATGCCCAGCTCGCGATAGAACGCACCGTCATCGTTGCCGCGAACGGCGCTCTGCACCGCGCAGACCACTTTGCTTTTGTTCTTCAGGCGCTGCAGCAGCACCTTCAGGTTGGCGACGTAGGCGACCTTCTTTTCCTTGCTCCACTCCGGCGGCTTGCGCAGCACCACGCACACGGTGGCCGGCGACGCGGCGCAACGGGTGAACTTCGGTTGCTGAAGGATCTTGCTGGCCAACGACTGCACCGCCAGATCCGGCGCACGGTAGACGTTTTCGCAGGCATCGAACATCGCCGAGGAACGGTTATCGCGCACGAACACCGCGTCGGCGCTGGCGTAGTGCTCGACAATCTTGCCGCTCTCGCCATGGAACGGGCCGATGCTTTGTGGCAGGTACACCGACGGCACTTTGCTGAGGATCGCCGTTTCCAGTTGCTTGGCGTGGCCGAGTTTCAGCTTGATGTGTTCGAAGGCGCTTTTCGAGCGCATATAGCCGCCACCGACACCGACGATCAGATCGGTCTTGCGCAACAGATCCGCCAGCCCGGCATACGACTGGTTGAGGAACACCGCCTGCTTGACCCGCCCCAGGCCTTTGGCCGCCATCACCGGCGCGTCGAAACGCGGGTGCGGCAGGTAATCGAAAGACTGCGGATCGGACGCGACGACATTGATCGCGGTGTCTTCGCCAAAGTTGCGCTGCACCAACGCGATGGCCAGATCGACGAGCAGGCCGTCACCGGAGTTGGACGCACTGTAGCCATGCAAAATCGTTACGTTCATAAGCTGAGTTCTACTTAATAAGTGGGAGCGCAATACACGTCGTAGGTCTGGCGGATCATCAGCGCGGCACTGAAGCGCTCGCGCACGATATTCCGGCCTTCGCTGCCGAGGTCGAGCAACCGCGGCTTCTGGATTCGCGCCAGCACATCGGCCAGCGCCTGGTGATCACCGGTGGGAAAGACGTAGCCGGACACTTCATGGGTGACCAGTTCGGGCAGTGACGTGCAGTTGCTGGCGATCACCGGCAAACCCATGGCCATGCCTTCCAGCGGCACCATGGCAAAACCTTCCCAGCGGCTCGGAACGATCAGCGCGTCGGCCTGTTGATACAGTGCCTGCACTTCGGCCGGCGTGACCCACGGCAGGTACTCGACCGCGTCCATCTCGGGGCACTCGACCGTGTCCTCGTTGACCGCACTGCCGACCACCGTCAGTTTCAGATCGCTGCGTTGCACCTTGGCAAACGCCTTGAGCAACACGTCGAAGCCCTTCTGGTAGTCGAGGCGACCGACAAACAGCAGATGAATCGGCGCGGGGCTCTCGGCCTTCGGCGCTTCGTCTCGCTGGTGGATGCCGTTGTAGATCAGCTTCATGCGCGAGCGCTGAATGCCGAACCGTGCGGCCTTGTCCATCTCGTAACGGCTGACGCAGATGATCACGTCGGTGACCCGCTGCAGGACCCGCTCGATCCATGCGTAGATCTTCTGCTTGGTCGGCGAGCTTTCCATCAGGAACGAAAAGGCGTGCGGGCAGTAGACGATTTTCGGCTTGCGCCACGGTCGCAGAAGCACACAGACCACACGGCCGATCACTCCGGAAAAGGTGCTGTGCAGATGCACCACGTCGGGTTTTTCCTTGAGCATCACCCGGGTCAGTTGCCAGGCAAAACGCAACAGCGAAAGCACATCCCGCCCGCTGCGTTCGAACGTGCGAATCTGCTGTGCATCGATGCCGTGCAGCTCTTGTTTCTGGTCGAGCGGCACCAGATAGACCAGCTCGTAATTTGAATCCTGGCCTTCGGGCGACGCCGAGATGGTGCGGATAACGGTGGCGACCCCACCTTTTATCGTTTCAGCCACGTGCAGTATTTTCTTCACAACCCACCCACTTTCATGCCTGTTGGAACGTCCCTGAATCTCAGGATTTGTCCGACGCGTATTCGTAGTTGTAATAGCCGTAGCTGCCATTGCCGTAATAGCTGGCCGCGCGCTTCTCGACGCCGTTGAACACCGCGCCCTTGAGCTCGATGCCGTTCTGCGCGAAGCGGCGAATGGTCGCTTCGATTTCCTTGGCCGGGTTCACCGCGAAACGCGTGACGATCAGGCTGATCCCGGCTTCACGCCCGACAATCGCTGCGTCGGTCACCGCCAGCAGTGGCGGCGTATCGATGATCACCACGTCGTAGCGCTGACTCAGCTCGGCGAGCAAATCGCGGAAGTTGGCGTGCATCAGCAGCTCGGAAGGATTCGGTGGAACCTGACCACGGCTGATGAAGTGCAGGTTGTCGATTTCCACCGTGTTGATCGCCTGCTCGATGCTGCAGCGCTTGACCAGCAGATCCGACAGGCCATTGGCGATCGGCACATTCAGCGTCTTGTGCAGGTGGCCCTTGCGCATGTCGGCGTCGATCAGCAACACGCGCTGACCGCTCTGCGCCATGACCGCGGCGAGGTTGGACGAGACAAACGTCTTGCCAACCTGCGGGCTGGGGCCGGAGATCATGATGCGGTTGTTGGTCGAATCCAGCGCGGCGAAATGCAGGCAGGTGCGCAGGCTGCGGATCGACTCGATGGACAGGTCGGTCGGGTTGCGCAGGGCCAGCAGATAGGCCGGCGTCTCGGCGGTGATTTTTGCTCGGCCCTTTTTCGTGTCCTCGTCACGCTGCAACGCGCTGTAAGGAATCGACGCGTACACCGGCAGCCCGAGCTGTTCGATGGCTTCCGGGCCTTCCAGACCTTTGCTCAACGATTTGCGCAACAGCACCAGGGCCACGCCGACAAAGGCGCCGAGGAACGTCGCGATCAGCACGATCAGGGCTTTTTTCGGTTTGACCGGGCTGCTCAGGTCGACATCTGCCGGATCGATCAGGCGCACATTGCCCACCGCCCCGGCGCGGACGATGTCCAGTTCCTGGGACTTGTTCAGCAACTGCGTGTAGATCTGCGAAGCCACTTCCACATCGCGGGTCAGGTTGAGCAGCTCCTGCTGCGTGGCCGGCAGATCACCGACCTTGCCTTCCAGCGACTTCTGCTGCTGGGTCAACTCACCGATCTGCGACATCAAGGCGCGATACGCCGGATGCTGCTTGGTGAACTTGCGATCCATTTCCGCCTGCTGCATTTTCAGCTCGGAAATCCGCGTTTCCAGCGCCACGGACTGACCGAGCACCGACTGGGTTTCCAGGGAAATGTTCACGGTCTTGCCGTGGGTCTGATACGCGTTGAGCGCATCGCTGGCCTTGGCCAGATCACGCTTGACCTGCGGCAACTGACTTTGCAGGAACGCCAGGCTTTGCGCCGCTTCCGCCGAGGTGCGGCGCACGTTCTGGTCCACGTAGAGCGCGGCGATCTTGTTGAGGATCTTCACCGCCTCGGCCGCATCGGCGCTGGCCAGCGCCAGACGGATAATCCCCGACTCTTTACCTTGCTCGGAGATATCCAGCGCATCCTGGTAACCCTGAATGGTCACGATCCGTGGATTGCGCACCACTTCAAAGCGAGTACCCGGGTTGGCTTGCAGGCGCTCGATCAAACCCTCGACGCCGTCCTGGGCGAAGGCTTCGCCGGCGACGCCCTCGACCAACAGGTTGTCGTTGTCATCGAGCAACTGAAAGTGCTGTTGTTCGCCAGCCACCAGGGTGAGCTTCTTGCCCAACAACTCTTTGGACAGATTGAGTCGAGTGAACTCCAGACGCTCGCCGCCCCAGGCGTAGCTGTTGAAGCCAAAACGCGGCGGCGCCACGCTGAACTCGGTTTCGCCGCGATAACGCCGGGCGAGAAAACCGCCGACCACCGGGAAGGTGTTGGGCGTGACGTCGATGTCCAGACGCAGGTCGTCGACGGTTTTGCCGATCACCGCGCGGGACTTGATGATGCCGATTTCGGTCACCGACGGCGATTGTCCGCCGAGCATGCTGCTGAGGTCGGAAAAGCCGAGCATGTCGTTCTTTTTCGGTTCGACCTGCACCAGCGCGTTCGCCAGGTACACCGGCGTCGCCAATACCGCATAGGCAACGCCGGCGGCCATGAATGCACCGGTGAATGCACCGATCAACCATTTCTGGTCGATCAAACTGCCGAATATGCCGAGAAGATCAATACTGTCTTGATCGTTATCACGGTTGGCGATTACTGACGGTAACTGCATAAGTCTTTCTTACCATTCACTGATCTGAAGAATATTCATCAATGTCCGAGGCGCTGCGCCCACGAGCTAACAGCATCTTCAATCAATGCATGGGCATGAATAAAAGCGGCCTTACCTTGACGATACGGATCCTGTATTTCTCTTTCGCTCTGCCACTTGCCGAGAAGAAACACTTTGCCTCGGGCGTGCGAGGCAATCTTCAGCACCTGATTCACATGTTGTTTTTCCATGACCAGAATCAGGTCTGATTCATTGACGATATCGGCGGTCAATTGCCGGGCCCGGAAACCCTCGGCGCTGTGCCCGTGGTCTTCCAGCACCTGGCGCGCCGAGGCTTCCATGCCTTCGCCGACCCGCGCAGAGAGACCTGCGGAAGTCACCGAAATGGTTGAGGGGGTCAGCGCATTACGCAGCAGAAGTTCTGCTGTCGGACTTCGGCAAATATTGCCAACGCACACGACGAGGATCTTTTTGAACAAGGTTTACATTCCTGTGTAATATCATTCTGCCAACATCTAGAGCGGATCTTAATGAACCCACTAGATCATTCTGCACTCAGAAATAGATTCGCCCTGTTAGTACCAGCGTATTAAGTACCACAGGGTCAAAAGCCGCCAAAACACAATTACCGGACTAAAAATAACTGTGATTTTCAGGTCTTGTTTTCCTGACAAAAAATAACATTGGCGCACTTAGTGCCATTGTCAGTTTCGAAACAGTTATCTCGAGATATCTTTTCGCCGTTGTCACTTCTCACCCGGAGAACCGACATGAAATCAGCCCATCTCAAACACCTGAGCGCCCTGACCCTGTTACTGCTGGCGGCAACCGGCCAGAGTCAGGCCAATGAACTGTTCCCGGCATTGCCCGCCAATAAAACCATCGGGGTTCAGGTCAAGGTCCAGACCTTCTCCGCTGCCGACGCCGAGCGCGTCAAAGCCACCGGCTTCAGTTTCGTGCGCTTTGGCGTATGGACTGACAGCCTGCCCAGCGCGGCCTACCAGAAGCAGATCAGCGATGCCTTCGCCGTGGCCCGCGCGGCCGGTCTGCCGGTGCTGATGACCCTGCGCGCGACCAAGCCGTTACCGGCCAATGATCTGGCGAACGCGGGGGTCGCGTATGCCAACGCGCTGAACAGCCTGGCAGCGACCTATGGCTCACAACTGGTGGCGATCGAGCTATGGAATGAGCCGGACCTCGGCACCTACTGGCCGACCGGCAATTTCGATACGACCTTCGTGCCGTTCATGAGCGCAGCGTGCAAGACCTTGCAAGACAAACCCCAGACTGTCCCGGTAATCGGTTTTGGTTTTGCCCGGCCACCGACTGCCGGCTCGGCGTCCACCGTGGCACTCAACCGAATCGTCAGCGAATACCCCAAATGTCTCAACGCGGTTTCCTACCATCCCTACGGCATGAGCGGCACGCAGATCAGCAACGCCCAAGCGTTTATCCAACAGAACTTCCATCTGCCGGGGGTGATCAGCGAATGGGGTATCTCGGCGCTCGCCTCCAACGGCGGGATTGAGGGTCAGGCCAGCAAAATCAGCGCGTTCGTTGCCGATATCAAGACCCGCAACATCGCCCTGACCTCGATCTACGAATGGAAGAACAGCGACACCGGCAGCAATGACCGCGAGAAGAATTTCGGTTTGTTGACCTCCGATGGCCAGCCGAAACCGGCGGAAACCGCAGTCAAAACCCAGCTGAGCCAGCAATAACCTCCATCAATGTGCCCAAGGGGCGCTGGCCGTCAGTTGCTTTGAACCTGCGGCCGATTTTGGCATCGTATTCATCGATACCGCGCCCCACCGTTCAAACAGCCGTTCTCAGGTTGTTGCCCCCGGGGAACCCATTGCGCCTCGACGCCCTTGAGTGGCCGTCAGCGCTCGGGTAATGTCGTCAAACCCACAGGACAGAGCACACCCATGACTTCCAAGCTGGAACAACTCAAACAGATGACCACCGTAGTTGCCGACACTGGCGACTTCGAAGCGATCGCCCGGGTCAAGCCGGTCGACGCCACCACCAACCCTTCCCTGCTGCTCAAGGCCGCCGCCATCCCGGGCTATGCCGAGTTGCTGAACGCCTGCGTCAGCGACTGCAAGGGCGACGTGGGTCTGGCCAGCGACCGTTTCGGCGTCGCTGTCGGCCAGGAAATCCTCAAGGTGATTCCGGGCCGCATTTCCACCGAGGTGGATGCGCGCCTGTCGTTCGACCAGGACGCCGTGCTCAAGCGTGCGCATCGCCTGATCGAACTGTACGACAAGGCCGGCGTCGGCCGTGACCGCGTACTGATCAAGATCGCTTCGACCTGGGAAGGCATCCGCGCTGCCGAGATCCTCGAGAAGGAAGGCATCCAGACCAACCTGACCCTGCTGTTCTCCTTCGCTCAGGCTGCCGCATGCGCTGACGCCGGGGTGTTCCTGATTTCGCCGTTCGTGGGCCGCATCTACGACTGGTACAAGAAGGCCAACGGCAACGACTACACCGGCGCCGATGATCCGGGCGTGCAGTCGGTGACCCGCATCTACAACTACTACAAGGCCAATGACTACAAGACTGTGGTCATGGGCGCCAGCTTCCGTAATCTGAGCCAGATCGAGCAATTGGCCGGCTGCGATCGCCTGACCATCAGCCCGGACCTGATCGACAAGCTCGCGGCAGACACCGGCAAACTGGAGCGCAAACTCGCCCCGGGCCACGCCGGCGAAGCGCGCCTGAGCCTCAACGAAGCGCAATTCCGCTGGTTGTCCAACGAAGACGCGATGGCCACCGAGAAACTGGCCGAGGGCATCCGTCAGTTTGCCCGTGACCAGGAGAAGCTTGAGGCGCTGTTGCAGGCCAAGCTGTGATCTGAGCGGTTGAAATGCAAAAAAGGGCGAACCCGATTGGGTTCGCCCTTTTTTGTTGGTGGTGTCCAGCGCAAATGATGGCTTATGGCAGGCGGTGTCCTTGTGGCGAGGGAGCTTGCTCCCGCTGGGCTGCGAAGCGGCCCAATTGGCTATCCGGTTTTTTCAGAAACACCGTGCCGGCAGGTTTTATGGCTGCTGCGCAGCCAAGCGGGAGCAAGCTCCCTCGCCACAGAGGCCACTCAGTGCCGCTCGAGGGCGTTCACCAGGTCATGGAAGGCTTCACGATTGGAGTCGTTCAGGCCCATGAGGATCTTGTGCGCTTCGAGCACCTTGATCCGCACCACTTCCTCGGACTGATCCTGGTCCGGCAGGTCGTCCAGGCACTCGGGGCACGGCACCGGGTGGTTGACGATGTTGAACACCTGCTCGAAGCCCATCGATTGCAGCAGACGGGTGATGTCTTCGTGGGTGGTGACGACGGTCGGCAGCAGGCCGACCTTCTGCCGCGACAGGATCGACAATTTGGCCAGCAGGCCGAGGGTGGTGCTGTCGATGCTACGGGTTTCGGTCAAATCGATCACGATCGCGTTGAAATTCAACGCGGTGAAGATTTTCTCAATAGTCGCATCCAACGCCGAACACAGGGTCAGGCGAACTTCACCGACGAACTTCAGGACGAAGGTGCCGTCCTGTTCGGCGAACTGGATTCTACCGGTACTCATTGAAGATTCCTGCTCAACACCAACAGGGCGATATCATCCGGCATCTCCCCTAGCGTGGCCAATTCAAACACTTGCCGCAGACCATCCAGGCTGCCGCCCGCCGCCTTCACCCGTTGAGGCAAGGCAGCTTCTTTTTCCTTGAGCGTCGGTTCTGGCAACAGATCCAGAATGCCGTCGGACATCAGCGTCAGGCTGAACGTCGGAGGCAGCTCAAGCACGTGATCTTCGTAGGTGGCCTCATTGAACAGGCCCACCGGCAAACCGCGGCCTTCGAGGTAACGAACACTGTCAGGCGTGTACAACACAGGCAACGGCAGATGGCCGCCGATGCTATAGGTCAACAAACCGGTCTCCTCGTCGATGACTCCACCGACCATTGTGACGTGTTTGCCCAGCTTACAACTGATCAGCCCCCGGTTGATATGTCCAAGGACTTCCGAAGGCTTGAATTCCGGCAACGTGCCGTTGCGCTTGGACTCGAACAACAGGCGCGTGGTCATGAACTTCAGCAGCACGGTGACGAACGCCGAAGAGGCGCCATGGCCCGATACGTCGGCCAGGTAGAACGCCACCCGACGCTCGTCGACGCGGAAGTAGTCGACAAAATCACCCGACAGGTACAGCGACGGGATGATCTGGTGGGCAAACTGGAACTCGTCGATGCGCCACGGGCTTTCCGGCAGCATGTTCATCTGCACCTGGCGACCGGCGTTCTGGTCTTCCTGGAGCAGGTTCAGGCTGGCTTCGAGCTCGCGGTTGGCCTTCTCCAGCTTCTCGCGGTAGCGCTGGTTCTCCAGCAGCAGGTGCGCACGATCAAGCGCACGACGCACCGAGTGCTCGAGCACGGCCAGGTCTTCGAGAGGCTTGATCAGGTAGTCCGCCGCGCCCAGGCGCAGCGCCTCAACCGCGTCGTTCATCACGCCGGCACCCGAAACGACGATCATCGGCGTTTGCGGTGAGCGCTCGGTGACCTGACGGATAAGTTCGAGACCACCCATCTGCGGCATGCGCAGATCGCAGATGACCAAGTCGGGCTTGTCTTGCTCGAATACCTGAAGACCCTGTTGGCCGTTGCTGGCCTGCAGGACGCTGAAACCACTGTCTTCCAAATAGGCCGCGAGGCTCGCGCGCACTACTTCGTCATCATCGATTATCAGCAGCGTGGCACTGGTTTTTGGCATGTGGGCAAACGGCGCCAGAATTAGGTTGGCGTAGCAGGCGGGGCATCGGCCCGGCTCAGACTACTGGATTCGCTTTCTAGCCTCTCTGCTGCACCGCTTTCGAGCACTGAGCCGGAACGCGATTGCACCAGAGGTGCCCTTCTAAGGCGCAGACGGTACTCCCATCCGCGGGGCGTTTCAAGCATGCGCCGATGGTCGCTTGACGACTTTACTTGTCAAATCACCGAGAGTTATAAGAACAGCTCAAACCGTAACCCAATGGAAGGTCGAAGCCATGAGTCAAACCGGTCGGGACTACAGCGAAAAGCGTGATTTCATCCGCATGCGGGTCGATGCCGATGTGGTGTTGATTCATGAAGGCGATGAGATCGCCGGCGTGTGCATCGACCTCTCCAGCAGCGGCATGCAGGTCGAAGCGCCGCGCCAGTTCGCGGTTGGCGACCGCTTGAGCGTACGCATCGATTCCGAGCATGCTGCATTGAGCGGGCTGGAAGCGGAAACCGAAGTGGTCTGGGTCAAAGCCCAGGACGGCGCCAGCCAGAAACTCGGTCTGACCATTCTGAAGATGAAATAAGCGCACACAAAAAAGGCGGCCTCACGGGCCGCCTTCTTGTCATCGGTCGAGATTAAAAATCGTCTTCAACCTGACCATCCTTGACCTTGAACTCGCGGTTCTGCAGGTAGGCATTGCGGATGAAGGTGTACTTGTCACCGCTGATCAGCTTCTCGCTCGACAGCAGGCTGGCGCGAGTGTCGACGATGTTCAGGCCGAACACCGAGTTACGGACAGGCACGTCGTTGATGTAGCGGTACGGGGCGGTGTAACTGTCGACGTACTTGGACGGTGCATCACGCAGGGTGCTCGGGCCGAGCAACGGCAGCATCACGTACGGGCCGCTGCTGACGCCCCAGTAACCGAGGGTCTGACCGAAGTCTTCATCGCTGCGCTGCAGGCCCATTTTGGTGCCGACGTCGAAGAAGCCCAGCAGGCCGAAGGTGGTGTTGAAAATGATCCGTGCGGTATCGACACCGGCGGCTGCAGGTTTGGCCTGCAGAATGTTGTTCGCCAGGTTGGTGACGTCACCGACGTTGCGGAACATGTTGTGGATGCCGTCTTCAAGGAACTGCGGCGTCACGAATTCATAGCCCTGCGCCAGCGGCTTGAGCGCGTAGGTGTCGACGAAGTCGTTGAACTGGAAGATCGGGCGGTTGACGCTTTCCCAAGGGTCTTCTTCCGTTGCGGCGTTGGCGGCGAACGGAACCAGCAAGACGCTGGCGCATACACATAGCTGAGCGAGAGGATTGCTCCAGCGCATAGAAAACTCCTTGGATTTTTACTGGCGCGGGCAACATAGGCCCAAGCGTTAAGAGCGCTAGTATAAGCGCAAATGCCGTTTTGGGCAGTCCACCCGTAAAGAGTCATGCAGGACGCTTCCTACACGCTCATTCACACACCTGTCATCCAACTGTCACTGATGTCCCCTAGCCTCATGCCTATTTCAGGGACGTTGCCATGACCCACGCTGAAGCCTTGCCTGTCGCCGCGCCCGGCCTGACCGCCGTGCTGTTCGGACTCAGTGGCTGTCTGGTGGATTTCGGTGCCCGCGCCCATCAACACGCCGGCGTGCTGCCCGAGCATGCCGACGCCACCCCCGGCGCCCTCGACAGCTTGCTCAGCCTGCAGCGCCAGCAGATTCCCTGTGCGTGGATCGATGAGCTGCCCCCTGCCCTCGCGCAATCTCTGGCGGCCTCGTTGCCGGGGTGGATCCAACCGACGCAATATTCAGCAACAATCAATCCGTGGCCGGCGCCGAACGCCTGTTGGCAAGCACTGATGGGGCTGAATGTCAGTCGTCTGGACGGCTGCGTGCTGGTCAGCGGCGAGCCGCGTCTGCTGCAATCGGGCCTCAACGCCGGGTTGTGGACCATTGGCCTGGCGTCCTGCGGTTCGCTGTGCGGCCTGTCGCCGAGCGAGTGGCAAGCCTTGAGCCAACAGGAACGCGAACAGCGCCGCGGCAAGGCGACCCTGCAGTTGTTTAACCTGGGCGTACATTCGGTGATCGATCATCTGGGCGAACTCGACACCTGTCTGGCCGACATCAACCTGCGCCGCCTCAAGGGCGAAAAGCCCTGACCGGGATCATGCAGGTTGCAGCAGAGTGGATTAATCTAAAGGTCAGCCATAGACCTTTGGCGCGCGGCTGCGGTCAATGCCAGTGCCTCTAGATAAAAGGAACCCCACCATGCCCGCCCAAGAACTGCAAAAACAACTCGACACCCTGCGCGAGCAACTGGAGCAGAATCCGCCGCTGTCTGAAGCTGAGCGTGATGATCTGCATGCGCTGATGGCGCAGATCGAAACTGAAATCAAACTGGAGAGCGCCACTCAGGACGCCAGCATCGCCGATGGCGTGAACCTGGCGGTGGACCGCTTCGAACTTGAACACCCGGCCATTGCCGGCACCCTGCGCAATATCGTCAATGCGCTGGGCAGTATGGGGATCTGATTCCCCGGTAACCCCAAAAAGCAAAAGATCGCAGCCTGCGGCAGCTCCTACAGGGAATCTCATGTAGGAGCTGCCGCAGGCTGCGATCTTTTGATCTTACTGACGGACCAGGCGCTGGTTCGGCAGTTGTACCGCTTCAGTGCTGCGATACGGATTGATATCCAGCCCGCCGCGACGCACATACCGCGCAAACACCGTGAGCTTCTCCGGCTTCAGCAAACGCTGCAGGTCGAGGAAGATCCGCTCCACGCACTGCTCATGGAAGTCCGAGTGCTGGCGGAAACTGACGATGTATTCCAGCAGACTGGCGTGATCCAGCGCCGCGCCACGATACTCCACCACTACGCTGCCCCAGTCCGGCTGGCTGGTCACCGGGCAGTTGGATTTGAGCAGATGGCTGTGCACGCTCTCTTCAACAATCTTCGAATCATCGCAACGCAGCAGCTCCGGGCGCGGATGCTCATAGTTGCTGACGCTGATGTCCAGATCGTCGATGCACACGCCCGGCAACGCCACGACGCCTTCGGCTTCGACGTCCTTCAGGTTGCGTACACGTACGCCGACCGGTTTGCCGGCAGCGGCCGACAGGTCCTTGACCAGCGTCGCTTCCAGGCTGGCGATGTCGGCGAACGGCGTCTGGTTCAGCGAGTTCAGGTACAGCTTGAACGACTTCGATTCGATGATGTTCGGCGAATCCGCAGGAATGCTGAATTCACCGATCGCCACCACCGGCTTGCCCGACGGCAACAGCCACGACAGTTCGAAGCAATTCCAGAAATCCACACCTTTATACGGCAGGGTTTCGGCGGTCAGGCCCAGCTCGGCCCATTTCGCGGTGCGCGGAATCGGGAACAGCAGGGACGGCGTGTACGTGGCGATGTATTCGCTGGATTTGCCCAGCGGCGAATGTTCGGCTGCGGGATGCATGGCGGAAACCTGACTGAAGAATCAGCGGATTCTATCAGCCTTTGCTCCCGCCTTTGAGTGCTTACTGACTGACAGTCAGTTTGCCGACCATGCCCGCCTGGTAGTGACCGGGAATATTGCAGGCGAATTCCAGGCTGGTGGCCTTGCTGAAGGTCCAGGTCAACTCGGCGGTCTTGCCCGGCTCGACCAGCACGCTGTTGGGGTCGTCGTGCTTCATGCCGTGGCCCATGCTGCCGTGATCCATGCCCGCCATATCGTGGGACATTTCTTTCATGCCGGTCGGCGTTAGCATGCCGCTTTGCTGCATTTGCAACATTTCCTGCTGGTGTCTGGCATGCATCGCGGCGTCACCGAGGTTGAATTCGTGCAGCAACTGGCCTTTATTCACCAGCACAAAGCGAACGGTCTCACCGGCCCTGACCTGAATCGCTTTGGGGTCGAACGACATGTCGTTCAGTACAACTTCAATGCTGCGAGTAGCCTTGGCCGCAGGGGCCGGTTGGCCGAAATCATACGTGTGCGCGGGAGCGGCCCAGACAGGTGAACTCAGCGCCAGCAAGCAGGCGGCGACGGCCAGAGGGTTGCGCAAAAACATAGTCATACTCCAACAAGATAAGGTTCAGCCTGTGGGAAACTCTAGCCCGCCTGCGCTGGCAGCGACCTGACAGGCAGATTACAACTTTGTCAGCTTGGCGCACGCCGTCTGTTCCCACGGTATAACGCTTTCGTTTCTATATATCCGAGTCGCCCATGAAACTGCTGATCGTCGAAGACCAACCGAAAACCGGCCACTACCTGCGCCTGGGCCTGACCGAGGCCGGGTTCAACACGGAACTGGTGGCGGACGGCCACAGCGGCCAGCAACTGGCGTTGAGCGGTGATTATGCGCTGCTGATTCTCGACGTGATGCTGCCCGGGCGCAGTGGCTGGCAGATTCTGCACGCGGTGCGCAGCGCCGGCCTCGACACGCCGGTACTGTTTCTCACCGCCAAGGATGCCGTGGAAGACCGGGTGCACGGTCTCGAACTCGGCGCCGACGACTATCTGGTCAAACCCTTCGCCTTCTCCGAGTTGCTGGCCCGGGTGCGCAGCCTGCTGCGTCGTGGCAGCGCCCTGCCCCAGGAAACCAGCCTGCAACTGGCCGACCTGCGTCTGGACCTGATTCGCCGCCGGGTCGAACGCAGCGGTCAGCGCATCGACCTGACCGCCAAAGAATTCGCCCTGCTGGAAATGCTCCTGCGCCGCCAGGGTGAAGTGTTGCCCAAATCGCTGATTGCCTCGCAGGTCTGGGACATGAACTTCGACAGCGACACCAACGTGATCGAAGTGGCGATCCGGCGTCTGCGCCTGAAGATCGACGATGACTTCCCCAACAAACTGATCCACACCGTGCGCGGCATGGGTTACGTGCTTGAAGAGCGTCCGGCCTGATGCGTCGTATGTCCCTGAGTTCTCGCCTGGCACTGCTGTTTGCCGCCTGCACCGCCGTGGTCTCGCTGTTCGCCGGGGTGCTGTTCAACCGCGCCAGCGAGGCGCACTTCATTGAGCTCGATCAGCAATTGCTCGATGGCAAGCTGATCGGTTTGCGCCGGGCCTTGCAGGATGTGCAACCCGCTCAGCGTGAGGCGCGGCTGGCGGATGAGCTGAGCCGTCAGGCCGATCTGGCGCTGCGTATTACTGGCAGTGACGGCCAGCGCTGGTACGACAGCTCGATCAATTTGCCGCAGGACTTGCCGCAACAGCCGGGCCTGTCGACCATCAGCCATGACGGCGCCGACTACCGCGTGCTCAACGCCCCGCTCCACCTGGATCAACCCGACTCGCCACAACTGACGCTGCTGCTGGACATCACTCATCACCAGCACTTCCTGCAGCGCATGCAACATCTGATCTGGCTGACCATCGGGTTGTCGGCCCTCGCTACCGCACTGCTCGGCGCCTGGGCCGCACGCAGCGGTTTGCGTCCGTTGCGCCGTATGAGCGCAGTCGCCCGTGGGATTTCTGCGCATTCGCTCAACGCCCGACTGCCGCAAGCGCAAATGCCGCCGGAGCTTGCTGAAATGGCCCACAGCTTCAACGCCATGCTCGGACGCCTCGATGACTCGTTTCAACGGCTGTCGGCGTTTTCTGCCGACATCGCCCATGAACTGCGCACACCGCTGTCGAACCTGCTGACCCATACCCAGGTCACCCTCACCCGCCCACGCCCGATCGAGGATTACCGCGAAGCCCTGCACAGCAACCTCGAAGAACTGCAATGGATGGCACAACTGGTCAACGACATGCTTTATCTGGCCAAGGCTGACCATGGTTTGCTGATGCCCAAGCGCGAGTCGCTGGAGCTGGCGGACGAGAGCGATGTATTGCTGGAGTTTTTCGCGCCACTGGCCGAGGACGCCGGGGTGACGCTGAGCCGCGAAGGTCATGCGCGTACGGAGGGTGATCGCAGCATGCTGCGCCGGGCCTTGTCGAATCTGCTGGATAACGCGCTGCGCTTTACCCCGGCGTCAGGCAGCGTGCGCCTGTCCATCGTCGATCAGGCGCACGCGGTGCAGGTGTCGGTGGAGAACAGTGGCGAAGGCATTTCAGCAGAATTGTTGCCGCGGCTGTTTGACCGGTTTTATCGAGCGGATCCGGCGCGGCAGGAAGGCAGCAGTGAACATGCGGGGTTGGGGCTGGCGATTACCCAGTCGATCGTCCGGGCGCATGGCGGGCAGATTCATTGCGAATCGGCTGCGGGGTGGACGCGGTTTGTGATCGAGTTGCCCAAGAAGGATTGAGGCCGACAGTTCCGGCCCCTTCGCGAGCAAGCTCGCTCCCACAGTGTTTTGCGTCGTTCACATAATGGTGACTCAACTCAGTACCTGTGGGAGCGGGCTTGCCCGCGATGGCGATTTCAGAGCTTACGAATATCTCAACGCGTGAGCCGGCTCAATCTTCGCCGCCCGCAACGCCGGGTACACCGTCGCCAGGAAGCTCAGAATAAAGCCCGCCGAGCAGATCAACAGCACATCCCCGCCCTGCAATTCCGAAGGCAGGTTGCTGACGAAATAAACGTCAGAGCTGAAGATATGCTGCCCGGTAACGCGCTCAACCCAGCCGACCATTTCACTGACGTTCAGCGCCGCGATCACGCCGAGCACGCCGCCAATCAAGGTGCCGACAATCCCGATCACCGTACCCTGCACCATGAAGATCGCCATGATCTGCCGTGGCGTGGCGCCGATGGTGCGCAGGATCGCGATGTCCGCGCCCTTGTCGTTCACCACCATGATCAGCGTGGCGATGATGTTGAACGCCGCCACCGCGACAATCATCAGCAACAACAGACCGATCATGGTTTTTTCCATTTTCATCGCGCTGAACAGGCTGCCCTGGGTGTGAGTCCAGTCGTCAGCCTTGAACTCGGCACCGAGGCCTGCGGCGATGTCCGAGGAGACTTTCGGCGCGGCGTACAGATCCTTCACCGCCAGGCGCACGCTCTGCACCTGATTCGGCTGCCAGTGCTGCATGGTGGCAGCATCGGCCACGTGGATCAGGCCCATCGAGCCGTCCAGCTCGGCGCCGACCTTGAACACGCCGACCACGTTCAGGCGCTGCATGCGCGGGGTGATGCCACCCGGTGCGGTGCTGACTTCCGGCACGATCAGGGTGATCTTGTCGCCGACATTGAGGCGGAAGCGGCGCGCGGTGATTTCACCGATCACCACACCGAACTCGCCCGGTTTCAGGTCATCGAGACGTCCCTGCACGATGTGCTGGGCAACGATCGACACCTTGCCTTCCTGGGCCGGATCGACACCGCTGATCTGGATCGGCTGCATCAAGCCCTTGTAGGACAGCATGCCTTCCATCTCGGTGAACGGCACGGCGGCGGTCACTTCGGGATTTTTCAGCGCGGCGGCGGCCACCGGCTGCCAGTCATCGATCGGCTTGACGCCAACGATGGTCGCGTGCGGCACCATACCGAGGATGCGCGAGCTCATTTCGCGCTGGAAGCCGTTCATCACCGACAGCACCACGATCATCGCCAGCACGCCGAGGGCGAGCCCGATCATCGAAGTCATCGAGATGAACGAAACAAAGCGATTGCGGCGCTTGGCGCGGGTATAGCGCGTGCCGATAAAGATCGATAACGGTCTGAACATTCGCTGGGGCACCGTATAAAAAATCAAGCTTAAAAAAGCGGCCAATCGCTTGAGAGCGTAGCGAGCGAAGGAAAGACAAGGCAAAAACAGGCGAGGAAGCGGAGTCTACTGGCTGTAAATGAGCATTCCGAGCCTGTTTTTAACGCAGTATTTCCGAGCGCAGTAGCTCTCAAGCGATTGGAGTCAGGCAACCTTCTTGCAACTGCAGGACGCGGTCCATCTGGCGGGCCAGGTTCATGTCGTGAGTCACCACCAGGAACGCCGTGCGCATCGAAGTGCTGAGTTCCAGCATCAAGTCCTGAATGCCTTCGGCGGTGTGCGAATCAAGGTTACCGGTTGGCTCGTCGAGCATCACCAGGCCCGGATTGTTCACCAGCGCCCGGGCGATGGCCACACGTTGGCGTTCGCCGCCGGACAGCTCCGCCGGTTTGTGCTCCAGACGATGGCCCAGACCGACACGCTCCAGCAACGCGGTAGCGCGCTGACGTGCTTCCGGGATCGCAGTCTTGCCGATCAGCAGCGGCATGCAGACGTTTTCCAGCGCGGTGAATTCCGGCAGCAAGTGGTGGAACTGGTACACGAACCCGAGGGCACGGTTACGCAGCAGGCCACGCTTCTTCTCGCTCAGCGCCGACAGCTCTTCGCCGTCGAGCCAGACGCTGCCCTCGGTTGGCGTGTCGAGACCGCCCAGCAGGTTGAGCAAGGTACTTTTGCCCGAACCGGACTTGCCGACGATCGCCACTCGCTCGCCCGGGTGCAACTCCAGTTGCAGACCGGCCAGCACTTGCACCGACTCCGGGCCTTCCTCGTAGGATTTGCCCAGGTTGCGGCAGCTCAAGATTGCTTTATCACTCATGCCCGACTCACTCATAACGTAGCGCCTCCGCCGGCTGGGTGCGCGCAGCACGCCAGGCGGGATACAGGGTGGCGAGGAAACTCAGGACCAACGCAGCGGCGCAGACCATGACCACGTCCTGGCTCTGCACCTGCGATGGCAGGTAATCGATGAAATACACGTCGGCGTTGAGGAACTTGTGGCCGATCAGCCCTTCGAGGGCGGAAATCGCCGCACTGACGTTGAGCGCAGCGAGAATACCGAGCACCGCACCAATCGCCGTACCGACCACGCCAATCACGGTGCCCTGCACCATGAACGTGCGCATGATCGTCCCCGGCGTGGCGCCGAGGGTGCGCAGAATGGCGATGTCGCTCTTCTTGTCATTCACCACCATCACCAGCGTGGAAATGATGTTGAACGCAGCCACCGCGACGATCAGCAGCAACAGCAGACCGATCATGGCCTTTTCCATGCGTATCGCCTGATACAGGTTGCCGTGGGTGCGGGTCCAGTCGCGAGCGTAGTAATGGTCTTCGCCCAGCTGCTGGGCGATGGTCCAGGCCACGCGCGGCGCCTGGAACAGATCATCGAACTTCAACCGGATGCCCTGCACCTGATCAGGCTTCCAGCGGTGCATCTTCGCCAGATCCTGCAGGTTGGTGACGCCCAGATAGCCGTCCAGCTCACCGGCGCCGACATGGAAGATGCCGACCACGGTAAAGCGCTTCATGCGCGGGAACATCCCGGCCGGGGTCACGCTGACCTCCGGCGCGACGAAGGTGACTTTGTCACCCAGGCCCACGCCGAGCTTGGTCGCGGCCTTGTCGCCGATGACGATGCCGAAGCTGCCCGGCGTCAAATCGTCGAGTTTGCCCTGCTTCATGAAGTTGTCGATGATCGAGACATTGCGCTCGAGCGCGGGGTCGATGGCGTTGAGCAACACCTTGGACACCTGACCGTTGTTGGTCAGCAAACCCTGCATCTGGGTGAACGGCGCAACGGCCGTCACCTGCGGATTCTGCTTGACCTTGGTCGCCAGGCTTTGCCAATCGTTGATCGGTTCGCCGGTTTCAAGAGTCGCGTGGGGCACCATGCCCAGCACGCGGGTGCGCATCTCATGATCGAAGCCGTTCATCACCGAGAGCACCACGATCATCACGACCACGCCAAGGGCGAGCCCGATCATCGAAGTCAGGGAAATGAATGACACAAAATGATTGCGACGCTTTGCACGGGTATAACGCGTGCCGATAAATACGAAGAGAGGTCTGAACATGTCGGGGCTTGTTCGGAGGGAAAAGGAACGTCCTTGTGGCGGGGGTCGATAACCAGCTTTACACTCAGACCACCGCCGCTACCATGGGTTCGCCATGTCGACATTAGATGAAGAAGATCGCCGCGAATACTACCGTATCGAGGACATGATCGCACTGGAAATTCGGCCCCTGTCCGCTCCCGAAGCCGCAGGCCAGGAAGTGTTGCAGGATGCTTCCCCGCTGTTCAACCTGCTCAGCGAACTGCACCTGAGCGAATTCGAGTCGCAGCACCTGTTGCGCCAGATCAGCGAGCGCGACCGGGCCATTGCCGCGTTCCTCAAATCGCAGAACAAACGCATCGACCTGCTCAGCCAGGTGGTCGCCCTGACCGTACTCGGCCATATCGGCGAGCCGCAGCCGGTGATCATCTCCGAAGGCGGGATCGACTTTCAGCACCCGACCCCGATTGCCACTGGCGCGCACCTGTCGGTAAAACTGGTGCTGATGCCCCAGGCGCTGGGCCTGCTGCTGCGCGCCCGCGTCACCCATTGCGACCGCAAGGGCGACGGTTACGACGTCGGCACCGAGTTCGAACACTTGACCGACGCCCAGCGCCAGTTGCTCGCCCGCTATATCCTGCAGAAACAGGCCCAGGAACGACGCCTGGCCCGTGAACAGAACGAATCAGGCATTTAAATTAAGGAAGCACCGTGACCCTCATCTACGGCCACCGCGGCGCCAAGGGCGAAGCACCGGAAAATACCCTGACCAGTTTTCAGGAATGTCTCAAGCACGGCGTACGCCGTTGCGAACTGGATCTGCACCTGTCCAAGGACGGCGAGCTGATGGTGATCCACGACCCGACCCTCAAGCGCACCACCGACCGGCGCGGCAAGGTGGTCGAGCACACCGCCGCCGAACTGGTGACCTACGACGCGCGCAAGGGCGGCCCGGGCTGGATCAAGCCGTGCCCGATTCCGACGCTGGAAGAACTGTTCGAGAAATGCGATTTCGAGCACTGGCAGCTCGAAGTCAAAAGTGCCTCGCGCACCCGTGCGGCGACCACCGTGCTGGCGATCCGCGAAATGGCCCAGCGTCATGGCCTGCTGGACAAGATCACGATTACTTCGAGTTCGCGGGAAGTGCTGAAAGCGGCGCTGGATCTGGTGCCGGACGTGTCGCGTGGACTGGTCGCCGAATACGCCTGGCTCGACCCATTGAAGGTCGCCGCCAGCTATGGCTGCGAGATTCTGGCTTTGAACTGGACGCTTTGTACGCCGGAACGCCTGCAGAAGGCGCAGCGTCAGGGGCTGCATGTGTCGGTGTGGACCGTCAACGAGCCCGCGCTGATGCGCAGACTCGCCGACTTCGGCGTTGACAGCCTGATTACAGACTTTCCCGGTTTGGCCACTGCCACCCTCGAGAATTGCTGAAATCGGTCTCCCCGGCCGGCTCAGGCCACCGGCCGGAGCCCGTCAAAAAAGCCGGTTGAGGCCGTCGTACGCCGCTACCCGATAGGCTTCGGCCATGGTCGGGTAGTTGAACGTGGTGTTGACGAAATACTTCAGTGTGTTCAACTCGCCCGGCTGGCTCATGATCGCCTGACCGATGTGCACGATCTCCGACGCCTGATAACCGAAGCAGTGAACGCCCAGCACTTCCAGGGTTTCACGGTGGAACAGGATCTTCAGCATGCCTTGCGGCTCGCCGGCGATCTGCGCACGCGCCATGCTCTTGAAGAACGCCTTGCCGACTTCGTACGGCACCTTGGCCTGGGTCAGCTCCTGCTCGTTCTTGCCGATCGAGCTGATCTCCGGAATGGTGTAGATGCCGGTCGGCACGTCATTCACAAAGCGCCAGCTACCGTTATCGACAATGCTGCCAGCCGCCGAACGACCCTGGTCGTGGGCGGCACTGGCCAGGCTCGGCCAGCCGATCACGTCACCGGCGCCGTAGATGTTTGGCACACAGGTGCGGTAAGCCTCGTCGACTTCGATCTGGCCACGGCTGTTGACCTTGACCCCGATGTTTTCCAGACCGAGCTGGTCGGTGTTGCCGGTACGGCCGTTGCACCAGAGCAAGGCGTCGGCCTTGATCTTCTTGCCGGATTTGAGGTGCAGGATCACACCGTTATCCACGCCTTCAACGCGATCGTAATCCTCGTTGTGACGCACGGTGATGTTGTTGTTGCTGAAGTGGTAGCTCAACGCCTGGGAGATTTCCGAGTCGAGGAAGCTCAGCAACTGACCACGGTTGTCCACCAGTTCAACCAATACACCCAGACCGCTGAAGATCGAAGCGTATTCGCAACCGATCACACCGGCGCCGTAAACGATCAGTTTGCGCGGGGTGTGGCCGAGGCTGAGGATGGTGTCGCTATCGTAGATGCGCGGGTGATTGAAATCGATGTCCGCCGGGCGATAAGGGCGCGAACCGGTGGCGATGATGATGTGCTTGGCCACCAGCTTCTCGACCACGCCGTTGGCGCAGACCACTTCGATGGTTTGCTCGTCGGCGAAGCTGCCGGTGCCGAAGAACACGTCGACGCGGTTACGGGCGTAGTAGCCGGTGCGCGAAGCGACTTGTTTGGAAATGACTTTCTCGGCGCTTTTCAACACGTCCGGGAAGGAGAACCAGCGTGGCTCACCGATCGCCCGGAACATCGGGTTGGTGTTGAACTGCATGATCTGCCGCACCGAGTGACGCAGGGCCTTGGACGGGATGGTTCCCAGGTGGGTGCAGTTACCGCCGACCTGGCGACGGCTGTCGACCATCGCCACCTTGCGCCCTGCTTTGGCGGCGTTCATTGCCGCGCCTTCTCCCGCCGGGCCGGAACCCAACACCACCACGTCGTAGTTGTAGACAGCCATGCGTACTCCTCAGAACAGGCCGCGGTGCCAGCAGCACCAGCGGCTAAATCACGCCGAATCGCGGCGCGAAGGAACAATTGGGGGTCAGTAAAGAACCCGGACACAGTCTATAGAAGCGTCAACGCCGCGCACATTAACCCTTGGTCGCGTCGTAGGCTACTTTTGCCTGCACTACAACGCCAGCTTTCGTACTGTTTTCAGTCAATCTTTGCGCCACTGAGGCGCTCGAAAGCCGCGCTGGTGCGAATGACGAAACCTGTATCGGCACGAATCACGAAGAATGCACCAATGTCGTGTTTTTCGGCATAGTCCCAAGCCCTTTCCGGCCCGAGAATCAGCAACAGCGTCGATAGTCCATCGGCCATCAACGCTGAAGGATGAATCACCGTGACTGACGCCAGGTTGTGCAGGACCGGCGCCCCGCTACGCGCATCGAAGGTGTGGGAATAGCGCCGGCCATCCTGCAGGAAATAGTTGCGGTAATCACCGGAGGTGGACACGCCGTAGCCATCGACATTGATGACGCGCTCAGCCACCTGCTGATCGTCACGCGGCTCCTCCAGCGCGATACGCCATGCCGAACCGTCGAGTTTTTTGCCCTTGGCTTTCAGCTCGCCCGTGGCTTCGGCGAGATAATCATGGATGCCCATGGCGTCGAGCCGGGCGGCGATGGTGTCGACGGCGTAACCGGCAGCGATGCTGTTGAAGTCGACTTCCACCGGTGCATCCTTGCACAAGCGGTCGCCGTCGACATGCAAATGGCGGTAGCCGACCCGTTGCAGGGTGGCGGCCAGCGCGGCGGGGTCGGGGACTTTCTCTTCACGCCCTTGCGGGCCGAACCCCCACAGATTCATCAGCGGTTCGACCGTGAGATCGTAGGAGCCTTCGCTTTGCTCCGACAGCTGTTCGCCAACTCGGACCAATTCGAGCACGGCGGCGGGCATGGTCTGACAGCTGTTCGCCGGCAAGGCATTGAAGCGCTCGATGTCGGAGTCACTGCGATAAGTCGACATGTGCCGGTCGACGTCGCCGAGGATTCTTTCCACTTCAAGCTGAACCTGCGCGGGCTCGGGAAGACCGGCGTGGCGCACGTACTTTATCGAATAGGTGCTGCCCATGGTCGGGCCGCCGAAGCTTTCCATGGAATCGCCGTTGCCGCAGCCGGACAAGGCACCCACCAGCAGCAAAACGCCAATCAGCCTCCCTTTAGACAAATCCCCTACTCCCCACACAAAGCTGAAGATTATGCGCCAGAACCTGTAGGAGCTGCCGAGTGAAACGAGGCTGCGATCTTTTGATTCTGGTCTTTTCAATCAAGATCAAAAGATCGCAGCGTTCCGCAGCTCCTACAGGTTTTTCATTCGTTTGATAGCCAGATGCTGGCCTTGGTAATGGCTATATCGTTTAAGCAGCGCCCTAACCAGTTGTTGCCTAACGATCTTTATACACATATGGTTACAAAACTGTTCACGGGTACTGCCTGAGTTTGCCGCGTGACGGCGAGGACGTGTCTAGTTCAGGGATTTCCAATAAGACAGCCAACAGAGAGTACGAACCAATGTCCTCCACCACGGGCAAAGGCAAAGCGATTTTTCGCGTTGTCAGCGGCAATTTTCTCGAGATGTTCGACTTTATGGTCTATGGCTTTTACGCCACGGCCATCGCCAAAACCTTCTTCCCGGCCGACAGCGCCTTCGCGTCTCTGATGCTCTCGCTCGCGACCTTCGGCGCCGGTTTCCTGATGCGTCCGCTGGGCGCGATCTTCCTTGGTGCCTACATTGACCGTCACGGTCGTCGCCAGGGTCTGATCATTACCTTGGCGCTGATGGCCGCCGGTACGATCCTGATCGCCTGCGTGCCGGGCTACGCCACCCTAGGTGTCGCCGCGCCGTCGATCGTGCTGTTCGGTCGCTTGCTGCAAGGCTTCTCGGCCGGCGTCGAGCTGGGCGGTGTTTCGGTGTATCTGGCGGAAATCGCCACGCCGGGCCGCAAGGGCTTTTTCGTCAGTTGGCAGTCTGCCAGCCAGCAGGCGGCGGTGGTGTTTGCCGGCCTGCTCGGAGTGGGTCTCAACCACTGGCTGAGCCCGGAACAGATGGGAGACTGGGGCTGGCGCGTGCCGTTCCTGATCGGCTGCATGATCGTTCCGGTGATCTTCATCATTCGTCGCTCGCTGGAGGAAACCCCCGAGTTCCAGGCGCGCAAACATCGCCCTACCCTGCGGGAAATCGTCCGTTCGATCGGTCAGAACTTTGGCATCGTCATCGCCGGCATGGCACTGGTGGTGATGACCACGGTTTCGTTCTACCTGATCACCGCCTACACCCCGACCTTCGGCAAGGCTGAACTGCATCTGTCGGATTTCGACGCACTGCTGGTGACCGTGTGCATCGGTCTGTCGAACTTCTTCTGGCTGCCGGTGATGGGCGCGGTGTCCGACAAGATCGGGCGTAAACCCCTACTGCTCGCGGCGACCATTCTGGCGATCCTGACCGCCTACCCGGCGCTGTCGTGGCTGGTGGCGAACCCGAGTTTCAGCCATTTGCTGATCGTCGAACTGTGGCTGTCGTTCCTGTACGGCTCGTACAACGGCGCGATGGTGGTGGCGCTGACCGAAATCATGCCGGTGGAAGTGCGTACCACCGGATTCTCGCTGGCGTATAGCCTGGCGACGGCAACCTTCGGCGGTTTTACACCGGCGGCGTGCACTTACCTGATTCACGTGCTCGACAACAAGGCGGCACCGGGGATCTGGCTCAGCGGTGCGGCGGTGCTGGGGCTGATTGCGACGTTGGTGCTGTTCCGGGGTAACAAGCATGAACTGCGGACTGCGCAAGCGGCTGTGGCAGGTGGCGCCCGATAGGACGCCATCGCTGGCAAGCCAGCTCCCACAGGGATTTCAGGATGTGACCGCAATCGTGCGACTTCCCCACAACCTGTGGGAGCTGGCTTGCCAGCGATAAGGCCGGTACAGGCAATTGAGATTCAGCAGGCATAAAAAAACGCCCCGACCTAAGTCGGGGCGTTTTCATTTGCAGCCAAGGCTTAGCGCGGGAACGCTGGCGGGTTTACACCGGCCATGTCTTCCATCACGCGAACCACCTGGCAGCTGTAGCCGAACTCGTTGTCGTACCAGACGTACAGAACAACGCGGTTGTCCTGAACGATGGTCGCTTCAGCGTCGACCACACCGGCGTGACGCGAACCCACGAAGTCGGTGGACACCACTTCCTGCGAGTTGACGAAGTCGATTTGCTTGTGCAGATCGGAGTGCAGCGCCATGTAGCGCAGGTACTCGTTCATCTCTTCACGGCTGGCGGCTTTCTCAAGGTTCAGGTTGAGAATGGCCATCGACACGTTTGGCGTCGGAACGCGGATCGCGTTACCGGTCAGCTTGCCGGCCAGCTCAGGCAGAGCCTTGGCAGCAGCGGTGGCAGCACCGGTCTCGGTGATCACCATGTTCAGCGCGGCGGAACGGCCACGGCGATCGCCCTTGTGGAAGTTGTCGATCAGGTTCTGGTCGTTGGTGTACGAGTGAACGGTTTCGACGTGACCGTTGATGATGCCGAACTTGTCATTCACAGCCTTCAGCACCGGCACGATGGCGTTGGTGGTGCAGGAAGCGGCGGACACGATCTTGTCGTCAGTGGTGATTTCGTTGTGGTTGATACCGTGAACGATGTTCTTCAGCTTGCCTTTGCCAGGCGCGGTCAGAACAACGCGAGCGACACCCGGGCATTGCAGGTGCTGACCCAGGCCATCGGCGTCACGCCATACACCGGTGTTGTCCACCAGCAGCGCGTCTTTGATGCCGTACTGGGTGTAATCCACCTCGGTCGGGTTCTTCGCGTAGATCACCTGGATCAGGTTACCGTTGGCGGTGATGGTGTTGTTTTCTTCGTCGATGACGATGGTGCCGTTGAACGGACCGTGTACCGAATCGCGACGCAGCAGGCTGGCGCGTTTGGTCAGATCGTTTTCGGCGCCTTTGCGCACGACGATGGCACGCAGACGCAGACCGTCGCCACCACCGGTTTTCTCGATCAGAATGCGCGCCAGCAGACGGCCGATACGACCGAAGCCGTACAGCACAACGTCAGTGCCTTTACGGGCCGAAGCGTTTTGCTGACCAACCACGTCAGCCAGTTCTTCACGCACGAACTGCTCGGCGCTGCGGCCATTGCCTTCGCTGCGGAATTTGAACGCCAACTTGCCCAGGTCTACCGAAGCCGCGCCGAGCTTGAGCTCGCTCATGGCTTTCAGCAGAGGGAATGTTTCGTGGACGGAGAGTTCGCTATCGTCGGAGGAACGGTGGCGAGCAAAGCGGTGCGCTTTGAGAATCGCGATGACAGACTGGTTGATCAGGCTGCGGCCATAGATCGAGCTCACCACGTTATTATTGCGGTAGAGCTGACCGATAAGCGGAATCATCGCTTCTGCGAGTGCTTCACGGTCGATCCATTCACCAAGACACTGGTCGGGCTTCTGAGTCACGGGAACCTTCCACATGTAGGGGCAGAAAAAAGGGGCTACATTATGCCGCCGAGAACCTCTTGTAGCAATGCGCGCTTGTCGCGCAATCGGTAACAAAATTCCGTTCAAAAAAATTACGCCCCGCGCCAGCCCAGTAAAACCGGGGCTTCCAGCGCAGTCAATTTTTCGACGACTGTTAGACGATGTCTGTAACCCTCCGTAACACCAGTCGATTTCGGCACTACATAACCCTGAAAAAAGTGCTCGTTTTTATGGTTACCACTACATTTTGCGCAAAGCGCGAAGATAGACGCAGTCTGCAACTGACAGCCGGCACCGGACGCCGTTACAATTACCGACTTTGTCGCAAAGCCTGGAGCTCAACCTTCCGTGCCCGTTCTGCGTCTACCGCTTCTCCCTGCCGCGGCAGGTAAACAGCATTGGGGCAACCTGCCCGGTGCTGCCCTCAGCCTCGCGATTGCCGAGGCTGCCAGCGCTGCCAAGCGCTTCACCCTGCTACTGACCGCCGACAGCCAGAGTGCCGAACGGCTGGAACAGGAGCTGAGTTTCTTCGCCCCGGATTTGCCCGTGCTGCATTTCCCCGACTGGGAAACCCTGCCGTACGATTTGTTCTCGCCGCACCAGGACATCATTTCCCAGCGCATCGCCAGTCTTTATAGGCTGCCGGAACTGGCGCACGGCGTGCTGGTGGTGCCAATCACCACCGCCCTGCACCGCCTGGCGCCGACCAAGTTCCTGCTCGGCAGCAGTCTGGTGCTGGATGTCGGACAGAAGCTCGATGTCGAACAGATGCGCTCGCGCTTGGAAGCCAGCGGTTATCGTTACGTCGACACCGTATACGAGCACGGCGAGTTCACCGTGCGCGGCGCACTGATCGACCTGTTCCCGATGGGCAGCAAATTGCCGTATCGCATCGACCTGTTCGACGACGAAATCGAAACCCTGCGCACCTTCGACCCGGAAAACCAGCGTTCCATCGACAAGGTCGATTCGGTCAAGCTGCTGCCGGCCCGAGAATTTCCGCTGCAGAAAGATGCGGTCACCCGCTTCAAGGCGCGGTTCCGCGAGCGTTTCGACGTCGACTTCCGACGCTGCCCGATCTTCCAGGACCTGAGCAGCGGCATCACCCCGGCCGGTATCGAGTACTACCTGCCGCTGTTCTTCGACGAAACCTCGACGTTGTTCGATTACCTGCCGCAGGACACTCAAGTGTTCTCGCTGCCGGGCATCGAACAGGCGGCAGAAAACTTCTGGAACGACGTGCGCAATCGCTACGAAGAGCGCCGCGTCGATCCATCGCGCCCTCTATTGCCGCCTGCGGAATTGTTCCTGCCGGTGGAAGACTGCTTCGCCCGCCTCAAGAGCTGGCCACGGGTCGTCGCCAGTCAGCAGGACGTCGAATCCGGCGCCGGTCGCGAGCGCTTCCCGGCGCAGGCACTGCCAAACCTGGCGATCGAAGCCAAGGCCACGCAACCGCTGGCGGCGCTCTCGGCGTTCCTCGATGAATTCCCCGGGCGCGTGCTGTTCACCGCCGAATCCGCGGGCCGGCGTGAAGTCCTGCTGGAGCTGCTGGAACGTCTGAAGCTGCGGCCGAGAACCGTCGACAGCTGGCCGGACTTTGTCAGCAGCAAGGATCGTCTGGCGATCACCATCGCCCCGCTCGACGAAGGCTTGATGCTCGATGACCCGGCGCTGGCGCTGGTGGCGGAGAGCCCGCTGTTCGGTCAGCGCGTCATGCAGCGCCGGCGCCGGGAAAAACGCGCCGACGCCAACAACGATGCAGTGATCAAAAACCTTACCGAACTGCGCGAAGGCGCGCCGGTGGTGCATATCGATCACGGGGTCGGGCGCTATCTGGGCCTGACGATTCTGGAAATCGATAATCAGGCGGCCGAATTTCTCACCCTGGAATATGCGGAGAACGCCAAGCTCTACGTGCCGGTGGCCAACCTGCATCTGATCGCCCGTTACACCGGCAGCGATGACTCACTGGCGCCGCTGCACCGCCTCGGCTCCGAGACCTGGCAGAAAGCCAAGCGCAAGGCTGCCGAACAGGTGCGCGATGTCGCTGCTGAATTGCTCGACATCTATGCCCGTCGTGCCGCGCGTGAAGGCTATGCATTTGCCGACCCGAAAGCCGATTACGCAACTTTCAGCGCCGGCTTCCCGTTCGAAGAAACCCCGGATCAGCAAGCCACCATCGAAGCCGTACGCGAAGACATGCTTGCGCCAAAACCGATGGACCGGCTGGTCTGCGGCGACGTCGGTTTCGGCAAGACCGAAGTGGCGATGCGTGCTGCGTTCATCGCCGTGCACGGCGGACGTCAGGTGGCGATTCTGGTGCCGACCACCCTGCTCGCCCAGCAACACTACAACAGCTTCCGCGACCGCTTCGCCGACTGGCCGGTGACCGTGGAAGTGATGAGCCGCTTCAAGTCGGCCAAGGAAGTCAACGCGGCGATTGCCGATCTGGCGGAAGGCAAGATCGACATCGTCATCGGCACGCACAAGCTGCTGTCCGACGATGTAAAAATCAAAAACCTTGGCCTTGTCATCATCGATGAAGAACACCGTTTTGGTGTGCGGCAAAAAGAACAGCTCAAGGCCCTGCGCAGCGAAGTCGACATTCTCACGCTGACCGCCACGCCGATTCCGCGCACGCTGAACATGGCGGTGTCGGGCATGCGCGATCTGTCGATCATCGCCACGCCTCCGGCTCGACGCCTGTCGGTGCGCACCTTCGTCATGGAGCAGAACAAGAGCACGGTCAAAGAGGCCCTGCTGCGTGAACTGCTGCGTGGCGGTCAGGTGTACTACCTGCACAACGACGTCAAAACCATCGAGAAATGCGCGGCGGATCTCGCCGAACTGGTGCCGGAAGCACGGATCGGCATCGGTCACGGGCAGATGCGTGAGCGCGAACTCGAACAGGTGATGAGCGACTTCTACCACAAGCGCTTCAACGTGCTGATCGCCTCGACCATCATCGAGACCGGCATCGACGTGCCGAGCGCCAACACCATCATCATCGAGCGCGCCGACAAGTTCGGTCTGGCGCAATTGCACCAGTTGCGCGGACGTGTCGGTCGCAGTCACCACCAGGCTTACGCCTACCTGTTGACGCCGCCGCGCCAGCAAATCACTTCCGATGCGGAAAAGCGTCTGGAAGCGATTGCCAACACTCAGGACCTCGGTGCCGGTTTCGTCCTGGCGACCAACGATCTGGAAATCCGTGGCGCCGGCGAACTGCTGGGCGACGGCCAGAGTGGGCAGATTCAGGCCGTAGGCTTCACGCTGTATATGGAAATGCTCGAGCGCGCAGTGAAGTCGATCCGCAAGGGCGAACAACCGAACCTTGACCAACCGCTCGGCGGTGGCCCGGAGGTCAATCTGCGCGTGCCGGCACTGATTCCGGAAGACTATCTGCCGGATGTTCACGCCCGCCTGATTCTGTACAAGCGCATCGCTTCGGCCACCGATGAGGAAGGCCTGAAGGATCTGCAAGTGGAGATGATCGACCGCTTCGGTCTGCTGCCGGAGCCAACCAAGAATCTGGTGCGCATCACTGCACTGAAGTTGCAGGCCGAGCAACTGGGCATCAAGAAAGTCGACGGAGGCCCGCAAGGTGGACGCATCGAGTTCGCCGCGCAGACGCCAGTCGACCCGATGACCTTGATCAAACTGATCCAGACTCAGCCAAAACGCTACAAATTCGAAGGCGCGACGATGTTCAAGTTCCAGGTGCCGATGGAACGCCCGGAAGAGCGCTTTAATACTGTAGAGGCGCTGTTCGAGCGACTCCTCCCGAAAACCGTTTGAAGGACGCCGCATGCGCCTGTTTCGCTCACTGACTTTGCTACTCACTTTCGTAGCACCGATGGCGTTTGCCGATGATCTGTATCAGGTCGAAATGATTCTGGTGCGCCAGAACGCCGTGCCGGCGATCGTCAGCCGTGCCGCCCCGGAAGACTGGGCCGCCGGCGCTCAACGCCTGGGTGATGACAGCCTGCGCACACCCGCGCTCGGCGACGTTGCCAGCAAACTCAGCGCCAGCGGTGATTACAGCGTGCTGATGCACAAGGCCTGGCAGCAGACCCTCGGCGAAGCGCCAACCAAGGTTGCCGTCAGCGACGGCAAGGAACAGTTCGGTCAGTTCCCGATCGAGGGCACCCTGGAAATGAAACTCGGGCGCTTCACCGACGTGAACGCCGACTTCTGGGTCAACCAGATCGACAGCAACGGCCTGGTCACCGCCAGTGAGCGCCTGAAGCAGGACAGCCACACCAAGAATGGCCAACTCAACTACCTCGACAACGGCCACCTGGCGCTGCTGATCAAGATCACTTCCCTGACGGCGCCCGCCCCACGGCAAGCCCCTGAAGCGATTCCGGACTGATCGAAGTCCTTATGTCCCCGCCCCTGAGTAAACCGTTGGCACCCTCCTGGGTCAGCCGATTCAAGGAACAGAGCCTGGAGCGTGGCCGCCGCTACGCCCTGGAGAACCGGGTACGCATCGCCCAGGTCGGCGATGCGACCATCACCGCCAGTTGCGAAGGCTCTGGCGGTAATGTCTACCGTCAGACCATTCACTTGCGCGAGTCAGCCAAAGGCACCCTGCTGCTGGTTGACGCTACCTGCACCTGCCCGGTGCGCAACAACTGCAAACACTGCGCAGCAGTACTCCTGCAAGTGCAGGAAACCCTCGAATACCCTGCCGCCGCAAAAGACGCCGAACTGCTGGAAAAACTCCAGGCTGTATTGGAGAACCGCAGCCCCAAGGCGCCGCCGCAAGTGCTGGTGGACAACGTGCAACCGCTGCCGCGCCTGTGGCTGGCGAGTGTCGAGTTCAGCGCGTTCGAGCCGCGCAATGGCAAGATGCAGCGCTACATCCAGCATCGGGCGGCGCTGTCGTTCAGCTATCTGGATGAGTACGTCAGCGGGCAGAAAAACAGCGACATTCTGATTCGCCAGGAAACCCAGACCCTGCGGATAAAACGCCATCCGGAAGTGGAACAGTCCTACCGCGAACAGTTAAGAATCCTCGGCTTCCGTATCGCCACGCGCCAGAGCAAAGCGCTGCCGGAAAGCGCCGGCGAGCTGTACGAGATGGTCAACGACAGCGCCTGGCTGACGTTTACCCTCAACGAACTGCCGAAGCTGCGCACCCAAGGCTGGGAATTGCAGATCGACGAGGAATTCGGTTTCGACCTGACCGCCGTCGACGACTGGTACGCCACCGTCGAACAGGCGCCGGAGCGCGACTGGTTCGATCTGGAACTGGGGATCATCGTCAATGGTGAACGCCTGAGCCTGCTGCCGATCCTGCTCAACCTGATGCGCTCGCACACGGAAATCCTCAACCCGGAACGCCTGGCGCGGCGCCGCGATGACGAGCTGATTCTGGTCAATGTGCCGCAACGCAGCAGTGAGCACGGGCCGCTGCAAGTGGCGCTGCCCCTTGGCCGACTAAAACCGGTACTGGCAACGCTGGGCGAGTTCTACTTGCAGGAGCCGGGCGAAACCACCCTGCGCCTGAGCAAGGCCGACGCCACGCGGCTCAACTCGCTGGAAGGCATTCCCCTGCTGTGGGAAGGTGGCGAACAGATTCGCAGTTTCGCCCAACGCCTGCGCGACATCCGCGACTACAGTGCACAAGCGCCGAAGGGCTTGAACGCGACGTTACGTCCTTATCAGCTCGAAGGCTTGAGCTGGATGCAGTCGCTGCGTCAGCTTGAGGTCGGCGGGATTCTGGCGGACGACATGGGTCTGGGTAAAACCCTACAGACCCTGGCGCATATTCTCAGTGAGAAAAACGCCGGGCGCCTGGATCGGCCATGCATGGTGGTGATGCCCACCAGCCTGATCCCGAACTGGCTCGACGAGGCCGCGCACTTCACGCCGCAGCTTAAAGTGGTCGCGCTGTACGGTGCCGGCCGCAAAAAGCATTTCGAGCATCTGGCCGACTTCGACCTGATCCTGACCACCTATGCACTGCTGCCCAAGGACGTCGAACGGCTGGCACAACAGCCGCTGCACGTTCTGGTGCTCGACGAAGCGCAGTACATCAAGAACCCTAACAGCAAGGCCGCGCAGGCCGCTCGCGAACTCAACGCGCGCCAGCGCCTGTGCCTGAGTGGCACACCGCTGGAAAACCACCTCGGCGAGTTGTGGTCGTTGTTCCACTTTTTGCTGCCGGGCTGGTTGGGCGATGTCAAAAGCTTCAATGCCGACTACCGCGTGCCGATCGAAAAGCGCGCCAGCGAAGTCAGGCTGCAGCACCTCAATGGACGGATAAAGCCGTTTCTGCTGCGCCGCACCAAGGAACAGGTGGCCACCGAACTGCCACCCAAGACCGAGATCATCCATTGGGTCGATCTCAACGAAGCCCAGCGCGACGTGTACGAAACCATGCGTCTGGCGATGGACAAGAAAGTCCGCGACGAAATCACTCGCAAAGGCGTGGCGCGTAGCCAGATCATCATTCTTGAAGCCTTGCTCAAGCTGCGTCAGGTTTGCTGCGACTTGCGTCTGGTCAACGACGCCACCCTGCCCGCCCGTGGCAGCAGCTCGGGCAAGCTCGACAGCCTGATGGAAATGCTTGAAGAGTTGTTCGAGGAAGGCCGGCGAATTCTGCTGTTCTCGCAGTTCACCTCGATGCTGTCACTGATCGAAGATGAACTGAAAAAACGCAATGTGGCCTACGCCTTGCTGACCGGTCAGACCCGCGATCGGCGCACGCCGGTGAAGGAATTCCAGAGCGGCAAGCGTCAGATCTTTCTGATCAGCCTGAAGGCTGGCGGCGTCGGCTTGAACCTGACCGAAGCGGATACGGTGATTCATTACGATCCGTGGTGGAACCCCGCCACCGAGAATCAGGCGACTGACCGTGCGTATCGAATCGGCCAGGAGAAACCGGTGTTCGTCTACAAGATGATTGCCCGGGGCACGGTGGAAGAGAAGATTCAGCACCTGCAGAAGGAAAAGTCTGACTTGGCAGCGGGCGTGCTGGATGGGCGCAAGGCCGGGGACTGGAAACTGCAGAGCGATGATATTGAAGCGCTGTTTGCGCCGTTGCCGGACAAGTTCGACAAGCGTTGAGATGTGTTTTTTCCGATAAATTGCCATCGCTGGCCAGCCAGCTCCCACGGTGCTTTGCGTTGAGCACTATTTTGTGAACATTACAAAACCTGTGGGAGCTGGCTTGCCAGCGATGGGGCCATCAGATATCGAGCTCTGACCTGGACAGTCAACCCCTGGAAACCGGCAGCGGCGCAAACAGCGCCTCGATGTCACTCTGCTCCAGCTTGAACCCACCTGTCGTACCGCCTTCCAGCACCGCCCCGGCCAGCGCAGCCTTCTCCTGCTGCAGCGCCTGGATTTTTTCCTCCACGGTACCTTTGGCAATCAACTTGTAAACAAACACCGGATTGTTCTGCCCGATACGATAAGCGCGATCAGTTGCCTGATTCTCCACCGCCGGGTTCCACCACGGGTCGAAGTGGATCACCGTGTCCGCAGCCGTCAGGTTCAGACCGGTACCGCCAGCCTTGAGGCTGATGAGGAACAACGGCACCTTGCCGCCCTGGAATTCCTTCACTGGCGTGCGCCGATCGGTTGTGTCGCCAGTCAGCAACGAATAACCGATGGCGCGATGCTGCAACTCCTGCTCGATCAGCGCCAGCATCGAGGTGAACTGGGAGAACAGCAGGATGCGCCGACCTTCGCCGAGCAACTCTTCGAGCATCTCCATCAGGCTGATCAGCTTGCCGCTGCCCGAGCGCAATGCCTTCGCCGTGAGCGGCATGTTGATCAAGCGCAGATCGCAGCAGACCTGCCGCAGCTTGAGCAAGGCATCAAGAATAATGATCTGACTGCGCGCCACACCACTGCGGGCAATTTCGTCGCGCACTTTTCTGTCCATCGCCACGCGCACCGTTTCATAGACGTCGCGCTGGCCGTCGCTGAGTTCAACCCAATGGATGATTTCGGTTTTCGGCGGCAGCTCAGTGGCGACCTGATCTTTCTTGCGACGCAGCAGAAACGGCTTGATGCGCGCCGTCAGGTGCTGCATGCGCTGGACATTGCCATGCTTCTCGATCGGTGTGCGGTAATCGCGGTTGAAGGATTTGCTGTCGCCCAGCCAGCCAGGCATGAGGAAATGAAACTGCGACCACAGCTCGCCCAGATGGTTTTCCAGTGGCGTGCCGCTCAGACACAAGCGCTGACGGGCCTGCAAGTCACGTGCGGCCTGCGCCGCTTTGCTCAGCGGGTTCTTGATGTTCTGCGCTTCGTCGAGAATCAGTACGCTCCACGACTGCGGCCGCAACGTTTCAAGATCCCTGGGCAGCAAGGCGTAAGTGGTCAGCACCAAGTCGTATTCGGCGAGATTGGCGAAGTCTTTTTGCCGCCCGGTCCCATGCAGCGCCAGGACCTTCAACTGAGGCGTGAAGCGCTGGGCCTCGTCGAGCCAGTTGGGAATCAGACTGGTCGGCATCACCGCCAGTGCCGGGCAATCGAGGCGCCCGGCGTGCTTTTCCGTGAGCAGATGCGCCAGGGTCTGCAGGGTTTTGCCCAAGCCCATGTCATCGCCAAGAATGCCGCCGACCTCCAGCTCCCGCAGAGTCTGCATCCAGCCAAGGCCTTCGAGCTGATATGGGCGCAGTTGCGCATTAAGGCCGGCCGGCGCAGCAATGTGGGTGTGACTGGAATTGTGCAGCCGCTTGGCAAAAGTGCGCAGGCGTTCGCCGCCCTGCCATTCCAGTGGCACGCCATCGAGCATACTCAGGCGCGCGGCGTCTGGAGCAGTCAAGCGCAGCGCATCGCCCTGATGTCCGCCCAGGTACAGCTCGCCCAGCGTCGCCATCAGCGGTTTGACCCGACTCAGCGGCAACGCCACCTTGGCGCCTGCCGGGTCGCCAAAACCGCTGGGCTTGAGTTCAATAAGGAGTTTTTCGTCGTCGCTGCGTTGCGCCAGATTCACCGGGTCGAGCAAACGTGGCTGGGTGCGCAACAGATGCAGAAGGATCGGCAACAAGCTGTAGCGCTCGCCATTGACAACGATGCCCAGTTGCAGATCAAACCATTGATGCCCGACCTCCTCTTCAACCTCCGCGTACCAGTGTTCAACCGGCTGCACATCGAAATGGAAGCCGGGACTGATTTCGATTTCCCAGTCCGCGGCGCGCAGTGTGGCAAGCCCTTCGTGCATGAATCCGAGCCAGGCGGAATCATCCGGCAAGGTGAACATCTCGCCGGGACGATCCATAGCGCTCTTGCGCGTGGCTTTTTTGAAGCCGTGCTTTTGCAGGCTCTGGCGCAGCTTCTTTTCCATTGCAGGCTGGCGTCGAATGCGCTGGGTTTCAGTGCCATTGAGGATCATCACTTCCGGATGACGATCCACCGCCGGATGACCGTTGTAGGTAAACACCAGAGCGGCGCGGTGTTCCAGAACGTATTCCCAGCGCGAACGCTCCCGGCCGCTGACCAAGGTCAGTTGCGGCTGCGGAAGCACGTCATCGATGATTCGTTCGGTGAGCTTGTGCGGCGGCGGGATTTTGGTCATCGCGCTCATGCGATGGCTGAACTGCATGGCCTGACGCGCGGGGATGTCTGGGGCGAGGGTCAAATGGCAGGCCAGTTTTTCTTCCAGCTCACTGAACAGAGGGCCAACCTGTCGCTGCTCACGATCGAGGTAATAAAGCGGCTCCAGCGCCAGCACGGTTTCCTGCGTAGCCTCGGCACTGCTCCACTGGGCGCGGAACCCACCGTCGGCCTGCTCGGCCCAAGAGAACAGACCCATGCGTTTCGCGCCCGGCGTCAGTGGCTGCAAGTTTTCGAAATCAAGGAACAGGCGCGAGGTGCGCAGAAGCATTTCCAGCAGTTCCGCGCCACTGCTGCCTTCCAGCGGATAGCCGCTGTAATAGGCATGATGGGAATGCATGGCGACCAACAGCCTGGCGACGCGCAGATCCAGTTCGGACAAATAACCGGGCTGACGCATGAGCATGTCCGAGAGCGAATACATCGGTTTTACTTCGCGTAACTCGCCGCTCTTGAGCTGATGGACCTTGAAAATATCGAGCAGCCACTTGCCGTTCGCAGACGTGGGTTTGAGCTTGTAAAACAAGCGCGTACCCGCGATTTGCGCCCTTTCGTCGACGGATTTGACCGGAACGGGGATAGTCGAAAGCCAATGCTCCAGCGCCCGCCCCATGGGGATCTGTGCGTCACTTTCGGACGTATCGTCGTCAATGCCCTGCAGGTGATAGAGCACCGCCGCGCAGTGCTTGCAATCAATCACGACGGGGCAGGTGCATAAGCAACGCAAATTAATCGATCCCAGGCGATCTTCGGACAGGTAGATGCTTTGTTCATATGCCTGACTTTCGGAACCGACGCAGAACGCCTCGATCTTCATGTCATTGATCTCGATGATCTCTACCCGATCATCGGCAGCATAAGCGCGGGCCTTGGCCAACGCCTTGCTACTGAATGCGTGAGTCCATGCCAGCCCTTTAAGCCGCTCGATGAAAATGCTCATGGACAGCCCTTAGCTGGCCAACACCCGCGCGAGCGTCGATTTCACCTTGCCCATCCCGTCATGCAGCGCCTGCTCGATCTCGGCCATGGTGATAACCGCCGTGGTCTTGCCCGCTGCCGGGTTCACCACCAGCGACAGACAGGCGTAATCCAGATCCAGCTCACGGGCCAGTGCCGCTTCCGGCATGCCGGTCATGCCGACGATGTCGCAGCCATCACGTTCCAGACGCACGATTTCGGCCACGGTTTCCAGGCGCGGGCCCTGGGTGCAGGCATACACGCCCTGATCGCTGTATTCGCAACCTTCGGCAGCCAGCGCGGCGATCAGTTGCTGACGCAGTGGCTCGCTGTAGGGGAAGCTGAAATCGATGTGGGTTACGTGCTCCAGATCATCGGCGAAAAACGTGTGCTCGCGACCGCTGGTGTAATCGACGATCTGGTGTGGCACGCAGAAATGCCCGGTGCCCATGGCCGGATGGATCCCGCCCACCGCGTTGACCGCGATGATCGCCTCGGCGCCGGCCTGCTTCAGTGCCCACAGGTTGGCGCGGTAGTTGACCTTGTGCGGCGGGAAACGGTGCGGATGGCCATGACGGGCGAGGAACAGCACTTCCTTGCCAGCGTATTCGCCGATCTGCACGTCGGCCGATGGCGCACCGTAGGGCGTGTCCACCGCCAGCGACTGGCGAATGGTCAACCCTTCGAGTTGAGTCAGACCGGTGCCACCGATGATTGCGTAAACCGTCATAGCAGAAATCCTTAATCGATCAGTTGAGCGTCTTTTAGCGCGCCGATGGCGGTGAGCCAGCGCGGGTCCTGGCGGTAGTCGGTGCTGGCGAACGCCTGCCCGCGCATGCGGGCGATGCGCGCGGACGGCTTGACCTTCATCCGTTGCGCAGCGCTCAAGGCCAGTTCCGCCGCTGCCCGGTCGTTGCACACCAGGCCCATGTCGCAACCGGCGCTGAGCGCAGCTTCAATACGACTGGCGGCGTCGCCGACCACATGGGCGCCGGCCATCGACAGGTCGTCACTGAAGATCACGCCGTCGAACTGCAATTCGCCGCGCAGGATGTCCTGCAACCAGCGGCGGGAGAACCCGGCAGGCTGTGAATCGACTTGCGGGTAGATGACGTGGGCGGGCATCACTGCGGCCAGTTGTTTGCTGAGTCTGGCGAAGGGTACGAGGTCGTTGGCGCGGATCTCGTCGAGGCTGCGCTCGTCGTTCGGGATCGCCACATGGGAGTCCGCCTCGGCCCAGCCGTGACCGGGGAAATGCTTGCCGGTAGCGGCCATGCCCGCGCTGTTCATGCCACGGATGAAGGCGCCGGCGAGTAATGCGGCGCGCTCGGGATCGCCCTCGAACGAACGGGTGCCAACCACGGCGCTGCGCTGGTAATCAAGATCCAGTACCGGGGCGAAACTCAGGTCGAGGCCGACCGCCAGCACTTCGGTGGCCATGATCCAGCCGCATTGTTCGGCGAGGAATTCGGCGTTCGGGTTGTCGGCAATGGCGCGCATCGCCGGCAAGCGCACGAAGCCCTGACGCAGGCGTTGCACGCGACCGCCCTCCTGGTCCACCGCCAGCAGCAGATCCGGGCGAATGGCGCGGATCGCCGCACTGAGCTCACGCACCTGGCGTGGATGCTCGATGTTGCGCGCGAAAATGATCAGGCCGCCCACTTCGGGCTGACGCAACAATTGGCGATCTTCGGCCGTCAGCCAGGTACCGGCGACGTCCACCATCAACGAGCCTTGCAGGCCAGCAGTCATAGAGATTCCTTGAAAACGAAAAACCCGATCCGCCAGAAATCGCTACCGTGAGCAGTGCTCGGCAGGTCAGTAATTTCTATGAAGATCGGGTTCAGAACGAGAGTCGGCATGGGCGGCTAGCTTAGCGGATACAAGCAGCCGCGCCCACCCGTGCGCGGCTAAACCTTGGCGGCGACCGGGGTCGATTTGCTGCGCGGGCGAAGCTGCGCAGTGGCCATCGCCGGGTCGGTGACACCGGTTTCGGCACGCATGCCAGCAGCAAGGAACGGCACCATCAGACGCATCACCTGTTCGATCGAGGTGTTGACGCCGAAATCGGTCTCGGCAATCGCGCGCAAGGCCTTGATCCCGGACATGCTGAACGCCGCCGCGCCAAGCATGAAGTGCACGCGCCAGAACAGCTCGATGGGAGGAATGCGTGGAGCCGCTTCGTTGACCAGCAGCATATAGCGGCGGAACACCTTACCGTACATGTCTTCCAGATAACGACGCAGGTGGCCCTGGCTCTGACTGAACGCGAGGCCGAGCAAGCGCATGAAGATCGACAGGTCGTTGCCGCTGCGCGGCTGCACCACCAGCGCCTGCTCAACGAGGATCTCCAGCAGTTCCTCAAGCGTCGGCTTGTTTTCAGGCTTGGCCTGCCGCCGCTCCAGCTCCTTGTCGAGGCTGATGCAGAACGGCCCGAGGAAGCGCGAAAAAACCGCCTGGATCAGCGCCTTCTTGGAGCCGAAATGATAGTTCACCGCCGCCAGGTTTACCCCGGCCTTGCTGGTGATCAAACGCAATGAGGTTTCGGCGAAACCTTTCTCCGCGAACAACTGCTCGGCAGCATCAAGAATGCGTTCAACGGTTTCCGACTGGGCCATGGCTACTCCGCCTGACAAACACTTGTTTGAAACATACGTTTCAGCCTGTGCCTTGTCAAGCCTGCCGGTTCGCTTTGGGAATGGTCGGTCAGCTATTTAACCACACTCGCCCGCTTCATTAATCAGCAAGGCCGCCGACCGTCCGGCGGCCTGTAAAAAAACGGGCATTGCCAAGACCGCTTCACTGTATATAATCCCAGTCACTGTATAAAAAGACAGAGCGATCAATATGCTAAAGCTGACGCCACGCCAAGCCGAGATTCTGGCCTTTATCAAACGCTGCCTCGAAGACAACGGCTATCCGCCAACCCGCGCGGAAATCGCTCAGGAGTTGGGCTTCAAGTCGCCGAATGCGGCCGAGGAACACCTCAAAGCCCTCGCCCGCAAAGGCGCTATCGAGATGACCCCGGGCGCCTCCCGCGGCATTCGCATCCCCGGCTTCGAAGCCAAGGCTGACGACTCCACCCTGCCGATCATTGGCCGGGTCGCCGCCGGCGCGCCAATCCTCGCCCAGCAACACATCGAAGAGTCCTGCAACATCAACCCGGCCTTCTTTCATCCCCGCGCCGACTACCTGTTGCGCGTGCATGGCATGAGCATGAAGGACATCGGCATTTTCGACGGTGATCTGCTGGCGGTGCATACCACCCGCGAAGCACGCAATGGCCAGGTGGTCGTCGCACGTATCGGCGATGAAGTGACCGTCAAGCGCTTCAAGCGCGAAGGCAGCAAGGTCTGGCTGATCGCCGAAAACCCCGAGTTCGCCCCTATCGAAGTCGACCTGAAAGATCAGGAACTGGTGATTGAAGGCTTGAGTGTCGGCGTCATCCGCCGCTAAAGGAGGCTTTATGCAGTTCCCACACACACCTCAGCAAACACAACTGCCTTTATTCGAAGCGTTTCTGGCACAACCGATGGCGCCGATCCTGAAAGATGTGGTCGAGCGCCCGTGGATTGCCGAACCGGAAGTATTCAGTGAGCTGTCACTGCGCGGCGCGGCCGGGAACTGCCTGAACCTGCTGGCCCCGATCCTTCGGGAACTGAGCGAGGATCAGGATGCGCGCTGGCTGACGCTGATCGCCCCTCCAGCCAGCCTGACACAAATCTGGCTGCGAGAGGCCGGCCTGAACCGTGAACGCATTCTGCTGCTGCAACCACGCGGCGCGCAAAGCGCTCAGCAACTGGCCTGTGAAGCGCTGCGCCTGGGTCGTAGCCACACGGTGGTAACCTGGCTCAATCCGCTGAACACCAGTTCACGGCAACAGCTGATCAGCGCTGCCCGCACGGGCGACGCTCAGAGCCTGAACATTCGATTGGGTTGATTCGCGTGTAACACGCGCTGTGTGAAGCGCAGGGCTTCTCCAGGGACAGAGAAGCCAACTTGGTGCAGTAACGGCAGACACCAAAAAGCAGCGGGGATCAGTGAAGAACCCGCGGCCCTTCTTCCTTATCAAATTCGCCTTCGACCATACGACCGGCCATCTGTACGCCGACGCTCAACATCGCCTTGGCGATTTCCACGTGCTGGCCTTGCAGGAACGCCTTGGCATCCTCGGAGAAATCCAGCGTCACCAGAGAACCCTCGTCCTCAGCCCTGCGCAGTTCGATTCGGCCGTCTGGTAACTCGACAATTTCTAGAAAGGACGTTGGCATATAGGTCTGTTCTCCACGAAAGGCAGGGATTATATAGACATCATTCAGGCTTCGCTCGGGATCTTGACCAGCAGCATGCTTCAGATTGCCACTGTGTCAATTGTCCTCAGCACTCGTTCAAGCCTTCGCGAAAGCGGATGGCCAAGCCTTTGAGATGCTGCCGCCAGCTCTCCAGCTCTTCCCGACTCAACTCCTGCGGCGACTCTTCTTCATCCAGATTAACGGCCTGAATCAATGGCTGCGTCACATCGCCCTTGGGCTTGTGTGGCACCCGTGGCGGCTGGAACAACGCCGAGTGCGCCGCCAGCAGTTTCGCCAGCCAGGTTTCAGGGTTACCGGCCAGCTCCACCATCTCGGCCAGCTCAGGGATCGCAATCGACTCCAGAACATCACGAGTCAACAGCGCTTCGGCCCGCGACGCATTGGCCTGAGGCAGACGATAGAAACCGGCGATCTCATGACACAGCCCCAACAGCGCACCGTAGAGGTGAAACAACGCCGACTCACGTCCAGCTTGAATCAGCGCCAACGAATTCATCGCCCGCCCCTCTTCGGCGCGAGCCAGAGCCTCCAGCGACAGGCCGGCGAAATAGATCTTCTGATTGGTGCGGGTATAGAGTTCGTGCGCCATGCCGATAGTCTCCACAGCGAAATAATTGCGTCACACAGACCCGACAGTGTCGTGGATCAACGGATCCGACCGCAAGCACAAAACAAAAAGGCCGCATGAAACCCGAGGGTCATCATGCGGCCTTTTGTGTATCAGGCTAACGCTTACTCAGCCTTGGCTTTCGTGCGCTTGTCTTCAACAGTCCACTTGCCACCGTCGTAGTACGCCTTCCAGCCGGTAGGCTTGCCGTCGACCTCGGTCTGCACGTATTGCTCCTTGGTCTTGCGGCTGTAACGGATTACTGCCGGCAGACCATCAGGGTCCTTCTGCGGCGCTTCGCAAAGGAAGTGGTATTTCGGATCGATCTCATCTTTGTGCGGCAGAATCTCGATCACCAGCGGAGCACGGGTCTCGCGGTTTTTCGGGAACTGGCTGGCCGCCAGGAACAGACCGGAAGCACCGTCGCGCAGGATGTAGGTGTCGTTGACCTTTTCGCATTTCAGCTCAGGCATCTTCACCGGGTCCATCTTCGGCGGCGCCGCGTCACCGCTCTTCAGCAGTTTGCGGGTGTTCTTGCAGGTCGGGTTGGTGCAACCGAAGAACTTGCCAAAACGGCCGGTCTTGAGTTGCATCTCGCTGCCACACTTGTCGCACTCCAGGCTCGGACCTTCGTAGCCCTTGATGCGGTAGTTGCCCTCTTCGATTTCGTAGCCGGCGCAATCCGGGTTGTTACCGCAGATGTGCAGCTTGCGCTTCTCGTCGAGCAGGTAGGCGTCCATCGCCGTGCTGCAGATCGGGCAGCGATGCTTGCCGCGCAGCACCAGCGACTCCGACTCGCCCTCGTCGTCCGCAGCGATCTCGTCGCCCGGCACCAGGTTGACGGTGGCCTTGCAGCGCTCTTTTGGCGGCAGGCTGTAGCCGGAGCAACCGAGGAACACGCCGGTCGATGCAGTACGGATCTGCATCGGACGACCGCACGTGGTGCACGGAATATCAGTCATGACCGGCTGGTTGGCACGCATGCCGCTTTCCGGGTTCTCGGCCACTTCGAGCTTCTTCTTGAAGTCGCCGTAGAACTCGTCCAGCACGTTTTTCCAGTCGCGCTCGCCCTGAGCCACATCATCGAGGTTCTCTTCCATGCCGGCGGTGAAGCCGTAGTCCATGAGGTTCGAGAAGCTCTCCGACAGACGCTCGGTGACGATGTCGCCCATCTTTTCCGAGTAGAAACGACGGTTGTGCAGGGTCACGTAGCCGCGATCCTGAATGGTCGAAATGATCGCTGCATAGGTCGAAGGACGACCGATGCCGCGTTTTTCCATTTCCTTCACCAGGCTCGCTTCGGAGTAACGGGCCGGCGGCTTGGTGAAGTGCTGCGACGGATCGAGCTTGATCAGCTTCATCGCGTCGCCCTGCGCCATGTCCGGCAGAACATCGTCATCGCCAGGCTTGGCGATCTGCGGCATGACGCGGGTGTAACCGTCGAACTTGAGGATACGGCCCTTGGCGCGCAGCTCGAAGTCGCCAGCTCCTACGCTGACGGTAGTCGACAGGTATTGCGCCGGGAGCATCTGGCAAGCGAGGAACTGGCGCCAGATCAGTTCGTAGAGGCGCTCCGCATCACGCTCCATGCCCGCCAGCTTGCTTGGCGTGGTGTTGGCGTCAGACGGACGAATCGCTTCGTGAGCCTCTTGTGCGCCTTCCTTGCTGCTGTAGACGTTCGGCGTTTCCGGCAGGTACTTCTTGCCGAACTCGTCTTCGATGTAGGTGCGCGCCATCGCCACGGCATCAACCGAGAGGTTGGTCGAGTCGGTACGCATATAAGTGATGTAGCCGGCTTCGTACAGACGCTGGGCCATCATCATGGTTTTCTTCACGCCGAAGCCCAGGCGGTTGCTCGCGGCCTGCTGCAGGGTGGACGTGATGAACGGCGCCGACGGCTTGCTGCTGGTCGGTTTGTCTTCGCGCTTGACGATGCTGTAGCTGGAAGACTTGAGCTTCTCCAGCGCGGCCATGGCCTGGGCTTCGTTGAGCGGTTTGAAGGCTTCACCCTTCTCGCGCGCCACTTCGAAACGTACGGTCGAACCCTTGGCGGTGCCAAGATCAGCGTGCACTTCCCAGTACTCTTCCGGGTTGAACGCACGAATCTCGCGCTCACGCTCGACCACCAGCTTCACGGCAACCGATTGCACGCGACCGGCCGACAGGCCACGGGCGATTTTCGCCCACAGCAACGGCGAGACCATGTAACCCACGACGCGGTCGAGGAAACGACGCGCCTGCTGGGCGTTCACACGATCGATGTCCAGCTCGCCCGGCTCGGAGAAGGCTTCCTGAATCGCCTTCTTGGTGATTTCGTTGAACACCACGCGCTTGTAGCGGCTGTCGTCACCACCGATGGCTTCGCGCAGGTGCCAGGCAATGGCTTCCCCCTCGCGATCCAAGTCGGTTGCGAGATAGATGGTGTCAGCATCCTTGGCGAGCCGGCGCAGCTCTTCGATGACCTTCTCTTTGCCCGGGAGGATCTCGTACTGGGCTTTCCAGCCATGCTCGGGATCGACCCCCATGCGCGAGACCAGTTGCTTGCGCGCTTTCTCTTTCGGCGTGAGCACCGGCCCCTCGCCCGCGGCAGCCTTGCCGCGCTTGGCGGCTGGCTCTTTGCTGGCGCTAGCCGAACCGCTGGTGGGCAGGTCTCGGATATGGCCGATACTCGACTTCACCACGTATTGGTTGCCCAGATACTTGTTGATGGTCTTGGCCTTAGCCGGGGATTCCACAATGACCAGCGATTTGCCCATGGATCAGAAAATTCCTGAATTCTAGAAGTGAAAGGCGGTTGGCGCCTGACGCGGCACCGCTATATATAGTTGATACAAGGTGAGGTCAAGCACAGGGTTCTGTGCGCACTCGCCTCATGCCTTGGAAAAAAGGCTCGGTTCGGCTTGCACCAAAGCAAAGCGTGGCACCTGCTCGCCGTCAACCTCGACCGACTCGACGAACATGCTCAAAGGGCGTACCCAAAAGCCGTAATCCCCATACAGGGCTTGGTAAAACACCACTTCCTCTTCGGTCTCGGAATGCCGCGCAACACTGAATACGCGGTACTGCGGACCTTTGTAATGTTGGTAGAGCCCAGGTTGTATCGGCATGTTTTGGCCCTCACTCAAATTTTTTCAAAATAAATACAAAAATAAATCCACAAAAACAAAAACCGGGGCACTTGGCCCCGGCTTCCATCGACGAGACGCTTAAACGCGTTCGAAGACGGTGGAGATGCCTTGGCCGAGACCAATGCACATGGTGGCCACCCCGAAGGTGCCGCCATTCTGCTTCATCACGTTCAGCAAGGTGCCGGAAATACGGGCACCGGAGCAACCGAACGGGTGACCCAGGGCGATCGCGCCGCCGTGCAGGTTAACCTTCTCGTTCATCTTGTCGAGTACTTTCAGATCTTTCAGCACTGGCAGCGCCTGTGCAGCGAAAGCTTCGTTGAGTTCGAAGAAGTCGATATCGTTGATGCCAAGGCCCGCACGCTTCAGGGCTTTTTGTGTCGCCGGCACTGGACCATAGCCCATGATCGCCGGATCCACACCCGCCACTGCCATCGAACGGATCACCGCCATCGGCTGGATCCCCAGGTCCTGCGCACGTTGCGCCGACATTACGATCATGCACGAAGCACCATCGGTGATCTGCGACGAAGTACCGGCAGTCACGGTGCCGCCCTTTGGATTGAAGGCAGGCTTGAGGGCCGCCAGACTTTCCAGAGTGGTTTCCGGACGAATGGTTTCGTCGTAGTCGTACAGCTTCAGGAAGCCGTTTTCGTCGTAGCCCTGCATCGGGATGATTTCGTCTTTGAACTTGCCTTCCACAGTTGCCTTGTGGGCCAACTGGTGGGAGCGCACGCCAAAGGCGTCCTGCTGCTCACGGGTGATGCCGTGCATCTTGCCGAGCATTTCTGCGGTCAGACCCATCATGCCCGAGGCTTTCGCTGCGTACAGCGACATGTGCGGGTTCGGATCGACACCGTGCATCATGCTCACGTGACCCATATGCTCGACGCCGCCAACCACGAACACGTCACCGTTACCGGTCATGATCGCTTGCGCCGCAGTGTGCAGAGCGCTCATCGACGAGCCACACAGACGGCTGACGGTCTGGCCGGCCGAGGTGTGCGGAATCTGGGTCATCAGCGACGCCATGCGCGCGATGTTCCAGCCTTGTTCCAGGGTCTGGTTCACACAGCCCCAGATCACGTCCTCGACTTCAGCAGGATCGACCTTGGCGTTGCGCTCCAGCAGTTTGCTGATCAGGTGCGCCGACATGTCTTCGGCGCGGGTGTTGCGGTGCATGCCGCCCTTGGAGCGGCCCATCGGAGTACGACCGAAGTCGACAATCACGACGTCTCTAGGATTCAAGCTCATAAGTTCACTCTCACTCTAGTTGGGGGCGCTTAACCGAAGAAGCTCTGGCCGTTTTTGGCCATTTCGCGCAGCTTCGCGGTCGGGTGGTACAGCGCGCCCAAATCAGCGTACTGGTCAGCCAGGGCAACGAACTCGGCAACACCGATCGAATCGATGTAGCGCAGCGCACCGCCACGGAATGGAGGGAAACCGATACCGTAGACCAGACCCATGTCGGCTTCGGCGGCGGTTTCAACGATGCCGTCTTCCAGGCAACGCACGGTTTCCAGGCACAGCGGGATCATCATCCAGTTGATGATGTCTTCGTCAGTGACTTCGCGCTGCTCGTAAACGATCGGCTTGAGCACTTCCAGCACCGACGGGTCGGCAACCTTCTTCTGCTTGCCTTTCTTGTCGGCCTCGTAGGCGTAGAAGCCCTTGCCGTTCTTCTGACCCAGACGCTTGGCTTCGTACAGCACGTCGATGGCCGAACGACGGTCATCCTTCATGCGATCAGGGAAACCTTCACCCATCACGTCACGACCGTGGTGGCCGGTGTCGATACCGACCACGTCCATCAGGTACGCCGGGCCCATTGGCCAGCCGAATTTTTCCATGACCTTGTCGATGCGGACGAAGTCCACGCCGGCGCTGACCAGCTTGGCGAAACCGCCGAAGTACGGGAACAGAACGCGGTTGACCAGGAAGCCCGGACAGTCGTTGACGACGATCGGGTTCTTGCCCATTTTCTTGGCGTAGGCAACGGTAGTGGCAATTGCCAGCTCGCTGGACTTCTCGCCACGGATCACTTCCACCAGCGGCATCATGTGCACCGGGTTGAAGAAGTGCATGCCGACGAAATTTTCCGGACGCTTGAGGGCTTTGGCCAGCAGGCTGATGGAAATGGTCGAGGTGTTGGACGCGAGGATGGTGTCCTCTTTGACCTTGTCTTCGACTTCAGCCAGCACGGCTTGCTTGACCTTCGGGTTCTCGACAACCGCTTCGACAACCAGATCCACGTGACCGAAATCACCGTAGGACAGGGTCGGACGAATGCCGTTGAGCACTTCAGCCATTTTCGCAGCAGTCATGCGACCTTTATCAACGCGGCCAACCAGCAGTTTGGCGGCTTCGGCCAGACCCTGCTCGATACCGTGCTCGTTGATGTCTTTCATCAGGATCGGCGTACCTTTGGAGGCCGACTGGTAGGCGATACCGCCACCCATGATGCCGGCGCCGAGTACGGCTGCCTGCTTCACGTCCTTGGCGATTTCGTCGTAGGCCTTGGCCTTTTTCTTCAGTTCCTGATCGTTCAGGAACAGGCCGATCAGGCTCTGCGCGGCAGAGGTCTTGGCCAGCTTGACGAAACCCGCAGCTTCGACTTCCAGCGCCTTGTCACGACCGAAGTTCGCGGCTTTCTGAATGGTCTTGATCGCTTCGACCGGCGCCGGGTAATTCGGGCCGGCTTGACCTGCCACGAAACCTTTGGCGGTTTCGAAGGCCATCATTTGCTCAATGGCGTTCAACTTGAGTTTTTCAAGTTTTGGCTGACGCTTGGCTTTGAAGTCGAACTCGCCGGAAATGGCGCGCTTGATCAGTTCAAGGGCTGCTTCCTGCAGCTTCTCGGGGGCCACCACGGCGTCGACGGCGCTGACTTTCAGAGCGTCTTCAGGACGGTTTTCCTTGCCGGCGGCAATCCACTCGATGGCGTTATCGACGCCAATCAGGCGCGGCAGACGCACGGTGCCGCCGAAGCCTGGGTAGATGCCCAGTTTGACTTCCGGCAGACCGATCTTGGCCTTGGTCGACATGACGCGGTAGTCCGCCGCCAGGCACATTTCCAGACCGCCACCCAGGGCGATGCCGTTGATCGCGGCCACGGTCGGAACGTTGAGGTCTTCGAAATCGCTGAAGATCTTGTTGGCTTCGAGATTGCCAGCAACCAGCTCGGCATCCGGCAGCTTGAAGTTGTCGACAAATTCGGTGATGTCGGCGCCGACGATGAACACGTCCTTGCCACTGCTGACGATCACGCCCTTGATCGAAGCATCTGCCTTGATGATGTCCACGGCCTGACGCAGTTCGTTCAGGGTAAGACGGTTGAACTTGTTGACGGACTCACCCTTGAGGTCGAATTTCAATTCGACGATGCCACTTTCAAGAGCTTTAACCGTGATGGCTTTACCTTCGTAAATCATCAACTGATCTCCACGATATGGAAGCTGAACAGTACACGTCGGACGCAGGTAAATGGCTCGGCAGGACGTTTTTTCGTCGATGCTGACGCCAATCCACCCGGCACACCCGCCAACGCGATAGTCGGGATTCTGTAGGAGCAGTCTGTAAGACAAACGCTCAATTCATACGCCCGTTTGATTTGGGTACGTCACCTTCACGGAATTTCCAACAATTGTCAATCGCCCAAAATACGGGTTGAAATGCGACTTTGTGGTCATTTCCGTTGCACACAGATCCGCAACACGCAGCTGCATGCAAAGCCATTCATAGAATCAATAGTTAGAAAAGTCGCCCTAATTCCCGGCGAGCCTTGTTTAACAGGCTACGCTGGCTGGACTACAGGGAGAATCGCTGACCGCGAAAAGCCAAGTCAGCGATAAAAAAAGTTACCGGCCTGCCTGGCCACCCCGCCCGATGAATCATGTCGGGCTTTTTATTGCTCGTCTGCCGGACGCTCCCCACCCTTGCAGTGGGAAAAGTCCGCGAGTCAGGCCAGCGCTTTCAGAGTCGCGTCGATATCCTGCAAAACCGTGGCTTCGCCCTTCTCGCCCCAGTACAGCGCGATCATCTGCTTGTCGGCCTCGACCTTGAACACGTTGCCCGGCAACTTTTCGAAATGATCGAGCAGCAGGCGGTCCTCGCAGACCTCCTGCCACTGATTGACCCACACACCCGGCGATTTCTGCCAGTAGGTCCAGCACGCCGGCTGGGTGCCACGCCGTGGCCGATGATATTGCGCGCATGGGCTGGGCGGCTCCTGAGACAGCCAGTGTGGCCACTCCTGAGGCGCCAGTTGCATGGCCAGCCCGATGCGTCGCGCCTCCATGCGAAGGGCCATCCGGCCGCTCTGCACACGCGATGGGCGCAACCATGCCAGTGGACTCAAAACCACCAGCAGGATTGACACCACCAACCAGACCGTCATATCTCTACTCCCGACTTAAGGTGAGCGCATTGTGTCACTTTGGAACCAATGCGCTTGAAACCAGCCATACTTAACAATATTGAACCGTCACGAGGAGCACCTCATGCCCTACAACCATATCCTGGTCGCCGTAGACCTGACCGAAGAGTGCGACCCTGTGATTCACCGCGCCCGAGAGCTGTCGGCGAGCAATGGCGCCAAGCTGTCGCTGGTGCATATCGTCGAACCGATGGCGATGGCGTTTGGCGGCGACGTGCCGATGGATCTGTCACAACTGCAACAGCAGCAGTTCGATCAGGCCAAGGAGCGACTTGAGCGCTTGAAAGCCAAATACGCCGAACTCGAGGGCGCCAATTGCCACCTGACCTATGGTCAGCCACGTCAGGAAATCCATCATTTCGCCAAGGAAAACCAGTGCGACCTGATCGTGGTCGGCAGCCACGGCCGCCACGGTCTGGCGCTGCTGCTCGGGTCCACGGCCAACGACGTACTGCACGGCGCACCTTGCGACGTGCTGGCGGTGCACCTGATCAAACGCTGAAACACAAAACCCTGTGGGAGCGAGCTTGCTCGCGAAGGCGTCGGCACATCAACATTGATGCTACCTGACATACCGCTTTCGCGAGCAAGCTCGCTCCCACATTGGAATCTTCACCTATATCCGCATATGAAAAGCCCGGCGTTCATCACTGAGCGCCGGGCTTTTTTGTTACCGGATCAATCAGGCATCCAGCTCGGCCCAACGCTCGACCAGCGCATCCAGCTCAGCCTGCAACTGCTCCAGCGAAGCAATCACCTTGGCCGTTTCTGCCGGCGGACGCTGATAGAAACCAGCTTCAGCCATCTCGGCCTCGACCGCAGCGATCTGCTGCTCCTTGGCATCAATGTCACCCGGCAACGCTTCCAGTTCGCGCTGCAGCTTGTAGCTCAATTTTTTCTTTGCAGCCGGCGCGGCAGCGACAGGTGCGGCCACCACGGCGGGCTCAGCGGTGACCACCGCCGAATTCAGGTCAGCCTTGCCCGACTTGCTCTCGGTCACGCCCAACAGGCGCGGGGACCCGCCCTGACGGATCCAGTCCTGATAGCCGCCGACGTATTCACGCACCTTGCCTTCACCTTCGAAGACCAGGGTGCTGGTGACCACGTTGTCGAGGAATGCCCGGTCGTGACTGACCATCAGCACAGTGCCGTTGAAGGTCAGCAGCACCTCTTCGAGCAGCTCGAGAGTTTCCACGTCGAGGTCGTTGGTCGGTTCGTCGAGGACCAGCAGGTTCGCCGGTTTGCTGAACAGTTTGGCCAGCAGCAAACGCGCACGTTCGCCACCGGACAGCGCCTTGACCGGCGTACGCGCACGCTGCGGACTGAACAGGAAGTCGCCGAGGTAGCTGAGGACGTGGCGGCTCTGGCCGTCGATATCGATGAAGTCGCGACCTTCGGCGACGTTGTCGATCACGGTCTTTTCCAGATCCAACTGATGGCGCAACTGGTCGAAGTAGGCCACGTCAATCCGGGTGCCCTCTTCCACTTTGCCGCTGGTCGGTTGCAGACCATTGAGCATCAGCTTCAGCAGGGTGGTCTTGCCGGTACCGTTGGCACCGAGCAGGCCGATACGGTCGCCGCGCTGCAGGACCATCGAGAAGTCCTTGATCAGGTACGGACCGTCCGGGTGATGGAAGCTGACATTTTCCAGCACCATCACTTGCTTGCCGGACTTGTCGGCGGTTTCCAGCTGGATATTCGCCTTGCCGGTACGCTCGCGACGCTCGCTGCGCTCAACACGCAGGGCTTTAAGGGCTCGGACGCGACCTTCGTTACGGGTCCGACGGGCCTTGATGCCCTGACGGATCCACACTTCTTCCTGGGCCAGACGCTTGTCGAACAGCGCGTTGGCAGTTTCTTCAGCGGCCAGCGCGGCTTCTTTGTGCACCAGGAAGCTGGCGTAGTCGCCGTTCCAGTCGATCAGGCCGCCGCGATCCAGTTCGAGGATGCGCGTAGCCAGGTTCTGCAGGAAAGAACGGTCGTGCGTGATGAACAGCACGGCGCCCTGGAAATCCTTCAGGGCTTCTTCGAGCCAGGCAATCGCACCGATGTCCAGGTGGTTGGTCGGTTCGTCGAGCAGCAGCAGATCCGGTTCGGACACCAGCGCCTGCGCCAGCAGCACGCGACGACGCCAGCCGCCGGACAACTCGGCAAGGGTCTTGTCGGCCGGCAGTTGCAGGCGGCTCAAAGTGCTGTCGACAAGGGTCTGCAAGCGCCAGCCGTCACGGGCTTCGAGGTCGTGCTGGACGTGCATCAGCTTGTCCAGGTCGGCGTCGGTGACGATGTTCTGGCTCAGGTGATGGTATTCGGCGAGCAAGGCGCCAACGCCGTCGAGGCCCTCGGCAACCACGTCGAAAACGGTCCGCCCGTCGGCCACCGGCAATTCTTGCGGCAATTCGCCGATTTTCAGACCGGGGGCACGCCACACCGAGCCGTCATCGGGCTTCTGGTCGCCCTTGACCAGTTTCATCATGCTGGATTTGCCAGTGCCGTTGCGGCCGATGATGCACACCCGCTCACCACGGGCGATCTGCCAGGACACCTTGTCCAACAACGGCATCGCGCCGAATGCAAGGGACACATCGCTGAATTTGAGCAGGGTCATGAGCTTCTCCAAAAACCGGGCGCGCATTCTACCTGATTCAGGCCCTCAGCAGGCCGGCAATTTGTCTGCCGAAGCACTCTGCACAACATTTGTTGCGAACTTGTGCTGCGAGACCGGCAAAGCTTTCGCCCGTTGCTGGCAAAAGGCTAAGCTACAGACAATTCAGTGCTGGCCACGGCCAGTGCTTGTCATGATTTCTCTGCCCGGATGTCTCATGCGCAGTCGCCTTTTCAGTGTCTTGTCCTGTTTGCTACTTACCGCCGCTGCCGCTCAATCCGCCCAGGCGGTGGACCTGTCCACCCAACGCCAGTATTACGATGAAGCCAAGCGCGCGCTGGCCAAGGGCGATACCGGCCCGTACTTCCGTTACAGCCAGGCGCTTGCCGATTATCCGCTGGAACCGTACCTGGCTTACGACGAACTGACCGCGCGCCTGAAGACCGCGAGCAACGAGGAAATCGAGAAATTCCTCGCCGAGCACGGCGACCTGCCCCAGGCCAACTGGATGAAACTGCGCTGGTTGCGCTGGCTCGCCGACCGTGGCGACTGGGCCACCTTCACCAAATATTACGACCCGAAACTCAACTTCACCGAACTGGACTGCCTCAATGCGCAGTTCCAGATCAGTAGCGGCCACAAGGCCGAGGGCTATGCCAACGCCGACAAACTGTGGCTGACCGGCAAATCGCAACCGGCCGCCTGTGACGGACTGTTCGGGATCTGGGCCGCCGACGGTCAGTTGACCGAACAGAAACGCTGGGAACGCACCAAACTCGCCGCCCAGGCGCGCAACTATCCATTGGCCAACAGCCTGGTCAACGGCCTGACCACCCTCGCCCCGCGCGGTCGGCTGCTGGTGGATGTGGCGCAGAAACCCGAGCTGCTCAATCAGCCATCGCGCTTCACCCCGGCCGACGAGCCGATGTCCGACGTGGTCAGCCTCGGCCTGCGCCGCCTCGCCCGTCAGGACCCGGACAAGGCCATGGCCCTGCTCGACGGTTATGCCAGCAGCATGCATTTCTCCCGTGACGAGAAAGTCGCGATTGCCCGGGAAATCGGCCTGACCCTGGCCCGGCGTTTCGACAGCCGCGCGCTGGACGTGATGACCAAATACGATCCGGAACTGCGTGACAACACCGTGTCCGAATGGCGCCTGCGTCTGCTGCTGCGCCTGGCACGCTGGGACGATGCCTATCAGCTGACTCGTCGCCTGCCACAGGATCTGGCGACCACCAACCGCTGGCGCTACTGGCAGGCCCGCAGCCTGGAACTGGCGCAACCGCAGAACCCGGAAGCGCAAAGCCTGTACAAGAACCTGGCGAAGGAACGCGATTTCTACGGTTTCCTCGCCGCCGACCGCTCGCAGCTACCCTACTCGCTGATGAACAAGCCGCTGGTGCTTAGCCAGGCGACCATCAACAAGGTGCGTAACACTCCCGGCGTGCGGCGTGCGCTGGAATTTCATGCGCGCGGGCAGATCGTCGACGGTCGCCGCGAGTGGTATCACGTCAGCCGTCATTTCAATCGGGACGAAATGGTCGCCCAGGCCAAACTGGCCTACGACCTGAAATGGTATTTCCCGGCGATCCGCACCATCAGTCAGGCGCAATACTGGGACGATCTGGATATCCGCTTCCCGATGGCCCACCGCGACACTCTGGTGCGTGAGGCCAAGGTTCGTGGCCTGCATTCGAGCTGGGTGTTTGCCATCACCCGTCAGGAAAGTGCGTTCATGGACGACGCCCGCTCCGGGGTCGGTGCCAGCGGCCTGATGCAATTGATGCCCGGCACCGCCAAGGAAACCGCACGCAAGTTCAGCATTCCGCTGGCCTCGCCGCAGCAAGTGCTCGATCCGGACAAGAACATCCAGCTCGGCGCCGCCTACCTGAGCCAGGTGCACAGCCAGTTCAACGGCAACCGCGTGCTCGCCTCCGCCGCCTACAACGCCGGCCCCGGCCGTGTGCGCCAGTGGCTGCGCGGTGCCGATCACCTGAGCTTCGATGTCTGGGTGGAAAGCATCCCGTTCGACGAAACCCGCCAGTACGTGCAGAACGTGCTGTCGTACTCGGTGATCTACGGCCAGAAGCTCAACTCGCCGCAGCCGCTGGTGGATTGGCATGAGCGGTATTTCGACGACCAATGACAGGTGCTGATTGCCTGATATGAAAAATGCCCGCATCAATCGATGCGGGCATTTTTTTGTCTTCAGCAAAGGCCTGAGGCAGTTCTACACCGCCACCGCATGCCCATCATTGAACTGCAGCGCCGCCAGCCGCGCATACAGCGGATTGCTTACGATCAGCTCCTGATGGGTACCGATGGCCACCAGGCTGCCCTGATCCATCACCGCGATCCGGTCGGCGTTTTTCACCGTGGCCAAGCGATGCGCGATCACCAGTGTGGTGCGGTTTTGCATCAGGCTTGGCAGCGCTTCCTGAATCAAGTGCTCGCTCTGGGCATCGAGGGCACTGGTGGCTTCGTCCAGCAGCAGAATCGGCGCATCCACCAGCAAAGCGCGAGCGATCGCCAGGCGTTGACGCTGGCCGCCGGAAAGTCCAAGGCCGGCGTCACCCAAGTGGGTCTGATAGCCGTTGGGCATCTTCTCGATGAAGTCATGGGCGTGAGCAATTCTTGCCGCTTCCTTAACCTGTTCCAGCGTCGCGCCCGCGTTGCCGTAACGAATATTCTCTTCGACGCTGCCGAAAAACAGTGCAGGCGATTGCGAGACCAGGGCGAAATTGCGCCGCAGGTCCAGCGGGTCGAGGCTGGTCAGCGGCACACCGTCGATCAGGATCCGCCCTTCAATCGGGTCGTAGAAGCGCAACAGCAAGTCATACACCGTGGATTTACCGGCCCCGGATGGCCCGACAAGGGCCAGGGTCTCGCCAGCCCTGATGGTCAGGCTCAGGCCGTTGACGGCGTAGCTGTCCGGACGCGACGGATAGGAAAAACGTACATTCTGCAACTGCAGTTCGCCCTTGATCCGCTCAGGCAACGTCACCAGCCCGAGGGTCGGCGGCTGGATGATGTTCTGCGAACTGAGGAGTTCGGCGATGCGTTCAGCGGCACCCGCAGCACGCTGCAACTCGCCGATGACTTCGCTCAACGTGCCGATCGCACTGCCGACAATCAGGCTGTAGAAGACGAAAGCCGCCAGTTCACCACCGGTGATGCGTCCGGCAATCACGTCCATGCCGCCGACCCACAACATCACCGCAACCGCACCGAGCACCAGCACGATCACCACGGTGATCATCCACGAGCGCTGAAAGATGCGCTTGCGTGCAGTGTCGAACGCGTCCTCGACGGTCGTGGCGAAACGTCGCTCGTCCTGCACCTGATGGTTGTACGCCTGCACGGTCTTGATCTGGCCAAGCGTTTCGGAAACATAGCTGCCGATATCGGCGACCCGATCCTGACTCAACCGCGACAGATTGCGCACGCGCCGACCGAAAATCAGAATCGGCGCGACCACGAACGGCAAGGCAATCACCACGATGCTGGTGAGTTTCGGGTTGGTGATAAACAGCAGAACCACCCCGCCGATCACCATCAACAGGTTGCGCAAAAACATCGACAGTGAAGAGCCGATCACCGATTGCAGCAACGTGGTGTCGGCGGTCAACCGTGACTGGATCTCCGAACTGCGGTTGTTCTCGTAAAACCCGGGGTGCAGATAGACCAGATGGTTGAACACTTCGCGCCGGATATCCGCCACACAACGCTCGCCGATCCACGACACCCAGTAAAAACGCGCGAACGTGCCGACTGCCAGGCCCAGCACCATCAGCATGAAGATGCCGATGCTCTGGTTCAGTTGGTGCGGCGATTGAGTCATGAAGCCCCGATCGACCAGCAATTTGATCCCCTGCCCCATCGACAAAGTGACGGCCGCGGTGACGATCAACGCCAGCAGCGCAGCAGCAACTTGCCAGCGATAAGGCGCCAGAAATCGGCTGGTCAGACTCAGCGCTCGACGGTGCCGGGAAGAAAGCTTCGAGATCATTCAGGTACACATCCGTGTTGATGAAAGGGCTAGCCTAAACCTTCTATGGGGCGGAACTCTGTAAATCACAATGAGTCAGGTTAAATATGCCCCCAAAGACTAGGCCATAGTTGCTATTGGTCTAATGTCCCGGTTGAGACGAGCGGTCATTTCTGTTGGACTGGAGGTGCCGCTTTTGACAGACCCAAGGGTGTTGTCACAGCCTGGTCACGTGGCGGTTTTAATCTACGTGCACAACCTGATGAGGAGACAGGCCATGTCCTTGCAACACAGCAGCGAAGACAAGATTCAAGTGATCCGCACCAAGCCCGGCCAACCTCTGGGTTGCTCGATTATTGATAAGGATGGGCGTGAAGTACCGATCACTGAAGACATGATCCAGGACGCATGCCGCGAACTGGACAAGCGATTGGTCAAGCCTGCCGAACAAAAGTGATATAGCCACCGTCTTCCTGACCCGGCCCCTTTTTGGCCGGGTTTTTTCTGCCCACAAATTGACGATTGTGGTGCAACCATCGCGGGCAAGCCCGCTCCCACAGGTCCAGTGGTCAGCTCGGATCTTGCGTAACACGGAGAACCTGTGGGAGCTGGCTTGCCAGCGATAAAGCCAATTTTATTTCTAGACAGCCACCGCCCCCAGCGCCGCCACAATCTGCTGCAACTGCGGCGAGTCGCCTTCAACCCGCACCTTCAGTCCTTCGATTTCACGCCGCACCGGATACTGCTTGCGCAGTACATCAAACGCCGCGCGCTGTTCGGCGACATTGCCAACGAGACTGCGGCGAAAATCCGCATCATCGCGGCGCGGGTCGTACACCCCACGGCACAACATCGCCAGCGCCCAGGCCGGATCGCTATCGGCGTGCAGGGTCACTTCTGACAGCCAGGGTGCCGGCAGCAGGTCACAGAGCTGGATGCTCGCAGGCTGACCGATAAATTCGCAATAGGCCTGATAAATCTGCGCCGTCCCGCGTTGCTTGCCATCGAGGCTGTAGCCGGCAATGTGTGGTGTGGCCAGCACGCAGAGTTCGGCAAGGGCAACATCGACCTCAGGCTCGGCTTCCCAAACATCGAGCACCGCTTGCAGGTCTTCGCGCTCCAGCAGCACTTCGCGCAACGCGGCGTTATCCACCACCGGACCACGGGCAGCGTTGATCAGCCAGGTGCCGGGTTTGAGCTGGAGCAAACGCTGCTCATCGAACAGGTGCCAGGTCGCGCCTTCCCCGGTACGGGTCAGCGGTGTGTGCAGGCTGATCACGTCGCACTGCTCGATGATCTGCTCGAGGCTGACGTAATCGCCGCCCTCGGCTGCCTGACGCGGCGGATCGCAGACTTTGACATTCCAGCCCAGGCCCTTGAGGACCTTGATCAACCGCCCGCCGACTTCACCGGCACCGATGACGCCGTACGTACGTTGCGGCAAATCAACGCCTTCGATTTCCGCCAGAGTCATCAGGCTACCAAGCACGTAATCGACCACGCCCCGCGCATTGCACCCGGGGGCGCTGGACCAGGTGATGCCGGCCTCATTGAAATAATCGAGATCGAGGTGATCGGTTCCGATGGTGCAAGTGCCGACGAAACGCACCGTGCTGCCTTCGAGCAACGCGCGATTGACGTTGGTCACCGAGCGCACCAGCAACACATCGGCCTGCTCGACCTTCGCACGGTCGATGGAACGGCCCGGCACCCGGCGGATCTCGCCGAAACCGGCAAAAAAAGCATCGAGCAGCGGGATATTTTCGTCGGCAACAATCAGCATGGCGGGCTCCTAGAGGGGATCGGCAGTTTAGGTGCAGATCCACCGTTGAGCCAGCGCAGACTGCACTTTGGCGAGGGAGCTTGCTCCCGCTCGATTGCGCAGCAGGCGGAAAGTCTGCAATCGGGATTTTCCTGATACACCACGCCGGATGGTTTGGGGTCGCTTCGCACCCCAGCGGGAGCCAGCTCCCTCGTCACAGTGGATGGCATTGATGATTACAAATGCGCAACAGAGGATTTTTCCTGACTGTCACGTCAGCGGCGTAGAATGCGGCGCCTTGCGCATCAACACCTGTGGACGCTTTGCCTGTGAATTCTGTTACTGATCAACCTCTCGCTGCCTCACTCACCCGCCCCGCGCGAATTCGCCTGGAGTTCAGGAACCTGCTCGCCCTGGCGTTGCCGATCATCATCGCGCAACTGGCGACCACCGCCATGGGCTTCGTCGATGCCGTGATGGCCGGCCGCGTCGGGCCGCGCGATCTGGCGGCGGTAGCGCTGGGCAACTCGATCTGGGTTCCGGTGTTTCTGCTGATGACCGGCACCCTGCTGGCCACCACGCCGAAAGTCGCCCAGCGTTTCGGCGCCGGCACCCACAGCGAGATCGGCCCGATCGTGCGTCAGGCGCTGTGGCTGGCGCTGGTGGTCGGCCTGATCGCGACTTGCATGCTGGTCGCCGCCGAACCGGTACTGCACCTGATGAAGGTCGATCCCGAGCTGATCGGCCCGTGCATGCAATACCTGCACGGCATTGCCAGCGGCCTGCCGGCGGTGGCGTTCTATCACGTGCTGCGCTGCACCAGTGACGGCATCGGCCGCACCCGCCCGGCGATGGTGCTGGGTCTATGCGGTCTGGCGCTGAACATTCCGCTGAACTACATCTTCATCTATGGCCACTTCGGCGTGCCGGCCATGGGCGGCGTGGGTTGCGGTTGGGCCACGGCCATTGTGATGTGGGTCATGGCGCTGGGGCTGGCCGGTTACGAGCGCTGGGCGCCGGCCTATCGTTCGAGCGAGATCTTCAGCCGTTTCGACTGGCCACAATGGGCGGTGATCAAGCGTCTGCTGGCAATCGGTCTGCCGATTGGCATCGCGGTGTTTGCCGAGTCGAGCATCTTCGCCGTGATCGCCCTGCTGATCGGCAGCCTCGGCGCCACCGTGGTCGCCGGGCATCAGATCGCGCTGAACGTCAGCTCGCTGGTGTTCATGATTCCGTATTCGCTCGGCATGGCGGTGACCGTACGTGTCGGGCAGGCGCTGGGACGAGAAGAGCCGCGTGAAGCACGTTTTGCCGCCGGTGTCGGCATGGGTACCGCACTGGCCTACGCCTGTATTTCGGCGAGCATGATGCTGTTGCTGCGCGAACCGATTGCCTCGATCTATACCGCCGATCCGACGGTGATCCACATCGCGGCGATGCTGATTGTGTACTCGGCACTGTTTCAGTTCTCCGACGCGATCCAGGTCACCGCCGCCGGCGCGCTGCGCGGTTATCAGGACACCCGGGTGACGATGATCCTGACCCTGTTCGCCTATTGGGGCATCGGCTTGCCAGTGGGTTACGCCCTCGGCCTGACCGACTGGCTCGGCGAACCGCGTGGCCCGAGCGGCTTGTGGCAGGGTTTGATCGTCGGTTTGAGCTGCGCGGCATTCATGCTCTCGATCCGCCTGACCCGCAGTGCGCGCAAGCGTATCCGGATCAGTCGTTCGGTGGGCTGATCAGCCATAAAAAAAGACCTGCACATGCAGGTCTTTTTTTTGCCCGAATTCAATTGGACTTCTTGCGGATCCAGTACAGATAAGTACCGGCCTCTTCGTGCTGGCCCACCAGTTCGTGGTCGAGAAACACGCAGAACTTGGGAATGTCGCGACGGGTCGAGGGATCGGTGGCGATCACCTTGAGCAGGCCGCCAGGCACCAGGTCACGAATGTGCTGGTGCAGCATCATCACCGGCTCCGGGCAATTGAGACCGGTGGCGTCGAGGGTGCCGTCGACCGGGGTATCGATCATTTCACTCATGATTCACTCCTGAAACTGGCCGGCATTGTCGCGCATTGCCGGGGGCTCAGTCATCTGTAGCGAGGGGATTTACCCCCGATGGGTCGCGAAGCGGCCCCAAAGACTGGGGATGCGCTAAATCCCATCGGGGAGAAATCCCCTCACCACAGAGATCATTCCCACAGGGTTTAGTGGTGACTTAGCGGGATTTGGCTTTCTTGATGTCATGCCGACGCAGATGGCAGGTCACTTCCTCGCGGTCGTGATACAGCTGCTTGCAACCAATATCGACCTTGATCCCGCGCGCCTTGAAGCCATCGGCGATGCGTTCGAGCAAGCGCTTCACTTCGGCGTAACGCTGCTTCATCGGCAGCTTGAGGTTGACCACCGCTTCGCGGCAATGGCCCTCGCCGATCCACTCTTCCAGCATCGCCGCGTTGCGCGCGGGTTTCTCGACGATGTCGCAGACCATCCAGTCCACCGGCTGCTTGGGCTTGAAGGTGAAGCCGTCAGCCATCAAGTGCTGCACCAGGCCGGTGTCCATCAGGCTTTCGGCCATCGGGCCGTTGTCGATGGCGGTCACCAGCATGCCGCGGTTAACCAGCTGCCAGGTCCAGCCGCCCGGTGCCGCGCCGAGATCGACGCCGGTCATGTCGCTGTGCAGGCGTTCGTCCCACTGGTCACGCGGGATGAAATGGTGCCAGGCCTCTTCCAGTTTCAACGTTGAACGGCTTGGCGCCTCGCGCGGAAACTTCAGACGCGGAATGCCCATCGGCCACATCGCCGAGTTGCCGGCATCGGCCATACCGAGGAACACTTCACGACCACTTTTGAAGGTCAGCAGCAGGCGCGGTTTGCTGGCGTCGTCCACCAGCTTCCCGGCGCCGGTCAGCGCCTTGCGCAGCGGGCCTTCGAATTTTTTGCAGAAGTTCGACAGTTCTTTGCCGTCGTTGGTGTCGACCACTTCCAGCCACAGGCTGCCGCAGACCGGGAAGTCCGCCATGTGCTCGAGGATCACGCTGATACGGTCGGTTTCCGGCAGATTGATGAAAACGCCCCGCGCCCATTGCCGCGGGAAAATCAGCTCGGCGAAGCGCTGGCCGCGCATCAGGCGTTCGGCGCCGTCTGCTTCGGTGCAGACAAACTCGGCGTACGCGGTGGCCGGTTTGGCCTTGGCGTAGCCGGCCACGTTGAGTTGGGCGGCGAGGTCGGAAATCTCCGAACAGACTTCGCCTTCGAAGCCTGGCCGGCAATGCATGAATAGGGTGTTCATTCTTACTCCTGGGCAGAGGGCGGACATTCGGCCCCTGCACGCTGCTCAAGCCTTGCGGTGAAGCAAAGCCTGTCACGAAAACCGGCGCATGATAGCCGATGTCGGAACCTTGGACTTGCCCATAGAGTCCAGTTATTAGCCAGCTACTGAAAACAGGGCTACGTTGATAGCTCTGCCCGTCCCCTCAGTCCGTAGCCGTGCGGACTCAAAGGAGTGATCGTAATGCCGTCCCTCGATAGTCTGAAGACCCTCAAAACTCTACTAATCGACGATAAGACCTACCACTATTTCAGCCTGCCCGATGCCGCCAAGAGCCTTGGCAATATCGACCAGCTACCGATGTCGCTGAAAGTCCTGCTGGAAAACCTGCTGCGCTGGGAAGATGAAAAAACTGTCACCGGCGCCGACCTCAAAGCCATCGCTGCCTGGCTCAAGGAGCGTCGCTCCGACCGGGAAATCCAGTACCGCCCGGCTCGGGTATTGATGCAAGATTTTACCGGTGTCCCTGCCGTGGTCGACCTCGCCGCGATGCGCGCCGCCATGGCCAAGGCCGGCGGTGATCCGCAGCGAATCAACCCGCTGTCGCCGGTGGATCTGGTGATCGACCACTCGGTGATGGTCGACAAATTCGCCACCCCGAGCGCCTTCGAACAGAACGTCGACATCGAAATGCAGCGCAACGGCGAGCGCTACGCGTTCCTGCGCTGGGGTCAGAGCGCCTTCGACAACTTCAGCGTGGTGCCGCCGGGCACCGGGATCTGCCACCAGGTCAACCTCGAATACCTCGGGCGCACGGTGTGGACCAAGGATGAGGACGGCCGCACCTACGCCTTCCCCGACACCCTGGTCGGCACCGACTCCCACACCACCATGATCAACGGCCTCGGCGTACTCGGCTGGGGCGTCGGCGGGATCGAGGCGGAAGCGGCGATGCTCGGCCAACCGGTGTCGATGCTGATTCCGGAAGTGATCGGTTTCAAACTCACCGGCAAGCTCAAGGAAGGCATCACCGCCACCGACCTGGTGCTGACAGTCACGCAGATGCTGCGCAAGAAAGGTGTGGTCGGCAAATTCGTCGAATTCTACGGCGACGGGCTAGCCGATCTGCCGCTGGCCGACCGCGCGACCATCGCCAACATGGCCCCGGAATACGGCGCGACCTGCGGCTTCTTTCCGGTCGATGACGTAACCCTCGAATACCTGCGCCTGTCCGGTCGCCCGGCCGAAGTGGTGAAACTGGTGGAGGCCTACTCCAAGGCACAGGGCCTGTGGCGCCTGCCCGGTCAGGAACCGGTGTTTACCGACAGCCTGGCGCTGGACATGGGCAGCGTCGAAGCCAGCCTGGCCGGGCCAAAGCGCCCGCAGGATCGGGTTTCGCTGCCGAACGTGGCACAGGCTTTCAGTGATTTCATGGACCTGCAATTCAAGCCCACCAGCAAGGAAGAAGGCCGTCTGGAAAGCGAGGGCGGCGGTGGCGTGGCCGTGGGTAACGCCGATCTGGTCGGCGAAACCGAGTACGAATACGAAGGCCACACCTATCGCCTGAAAAACGGTGCGGTGGTGATCGCCGCGATCACCTCCTGTACCAACACCTCCAACCCGAGCGTGATGATGGCGGCCGGTCTGCTGGCGAAAAAAGCCGTGGAGAAAGGCCTGACCCGCAAGCCATGGGTCAAGAGTTCGCTGGCGCCCGGCTCGAAAGTGGTCACCGACTACTACAAGGCGGCGGGGCTTACGCAATACCTCGATCAACTGGGCTTTTCGTTGGTCGGCTATGGCTGCACCACGTGCATCGGCAACTCCGGGCCATTGCCGGAGCCGATCGAAAAAGCCATTCAGAAAGCTGACCTCACGGTCGCCTCGGTGCTGTCCGGCAACCGCAACTTCGAAGGCCGGGTGCATCCGCTGGTCAAGACCAACTGGCTGGCCTCGCCACCGCTGGTGGTCGCCTACGCCTTGGCCGGCAGCGTGCGCACCGACATCAGCACTGAGCCACTGGGCAATGACCAACAAGGCCATCCGGTGTACCTGCGCGATATCTGGCCGAGCAGCAGGGAAATCGCCGACGCGGTGAATCAGGTCAACACTGCGATGTTCCACAAGGAATACGCCGAGGTGTTTGCCGGTGACGAACAATGGCAAGCGATCCAAGTACCGCAAGCCGCCACCTATGTGTGGCAGGACGACTCGACCTATATCCAGCATCCACCGTTCTTCGACGATATTTCCGGCCCGTTGCCTGTGATCACCGACGTCAAAGGGGCGCGGGTTCTGGCGCTGTTGGGCGATTCGGTAACCACTGACCACATCTCCCCCGCTGGCAACATCAAGGCTGACAGCCCGGCCGGGCGCTATCTGCGCGAAAAAGGCGTGGAGCCGCGGGACTTCAACTCCTACGGCTCACGGCGTGGCAACCACGAAGTGATGATGCGCGGCACATTCGCCAACATCCGCATTCGTAACGAGATGCTCGGCGGCGAAGAAGGTGGCAACACGATCTACATCCCGAGCGGCGAGAAAATGCCGATTTACGATGCCGCCATGCTGTACCAGGCCTCGGGCACGCCGCTGGTGGTGATCGCCGGTCAGGAATACGGCACCGGCTCCAGCCGTGACTGGGCGGCCAAAGGCACCAACCTGCTGGGCGTCAAAGCGGTGATCGCCGAAAGCTTCGAGCGTATTCACCGTTCCAACCTGGTAGGCATGGGCGTGTTGCCGCTGCAGTTCAAGCTCGATCAGAACCGCAAGAGCCTGAACCTCACCGGCAAGGAAACCCTGGATATTCAGGGCCTGACCGGTGTCGAGCTGACGCCGCGCATGAACCTGACGCTGGTGATCACCCGTGAAGACGGGCGCCAGGAAAAAATCGAGGTGCTGTGCCGCATCGATACGTTGAATGAGGTGGAGTACTTCAAGTCCGGCGGGATTCTGCATTACGTCCTGCGCCAACTGATTGCTTCCTGAAAACACGTTTCCCTGTAGGAGCTGCCGCAGGCTGCGATCTTTTGATTTTGGCTTTCATGAAGCAAGATCAAAAGATCGCAGCCTGCGGCAGCTCCTACAGGGTGGTGCACTTTTCTACAGGCGAAAAAAAAACCCGCCGAAGCGGGTTTTTCCCAAGACCATTATCGACTCCCTGTCGGCAGCGATCCTTGCTATGGTCGATCATCCGTGATCCTGAAACACTCCCTGTGTCTCAGTTGATGGGTGTAGATTACGCCGTGGATCCAATCGGCAATAGTCGAAAAAGCTAGCACCGCGTGTAAGACATTCGCTATACCAGCCCTTCCGAAAACCCTTAGCCCTCTCAGTTATCCAGCAGGCAAGCGGCGATTTGCGCGACCTGCAGCTGTTCGGCAGCCTGTTGCTGCGCATCGTCCTCCAGGAACCAGGCGGCCGACAATCCGGCAAACGCCAACACCCATTGCAGCAAGCGTCGGCGATCAAGCCCGGACGCCTCGACGATCACCTCGACCTGCCGGCGCAATCGCTGTGAATCGCCAGCCGTCGGCAAGTCCGGGTTGCAGATCAGGTTGGCGTAGTCATAACCGCGCTCGCCGCGTACTCGTTTGGGATCAATAGCGAGCCAGCCGTGTGCAGAGAAATCGAGAACATTGTCGTGGTGCATGTCACCGTGCAGCACCACCACGTCCTGCGGATCTGCGAGCAAGGCTTCAGCCGTTTGCAGGCTCAAGGCATAGGTCCCACCATGTTCGGCCGCGGCCACGCGCAGCGAGACGAACCACGGTGCCAGCTCCACCAGCGGCGGTGGCGGCGTCGGGCGCGGCGCATGCAAGCGCGCTAGTGTCGTGCACATGATCTGCGTGGCTTCGTCGTCTTCACCGTTGAGCGCCATGTGCATCAAAGAACGCCGGCCCATGGCCCGTTCCAGCAACAAACCTTCCTCGTGATGGGCAAGCACCCGCGCTGCGCCCTCACCGTCCCACCAAGTCATCAGTCGATTGCCGAATTGCTCGTCGGTATCCAGCGCAACCTTGAGCATGGCCGGCGTGTCGCCAAAACGCACCGGCAACAGGCGGCTGCCGGGGGTGATGATCGGCTCACCGTCCGGCACCAGCGCCCAGCGTTGCAACCAGGATTCGAAGATTGCGCAGTCAGTCACCGTCACGCTCGCGGGTCTTGGCGCTTTCGGCGAGAAACTGTTCAAGTCGACTCAGCTGTTCCTCCCAGCCACGGCTGTCCATGTAATACGCCTCCTTCTGCCGCACGTCGGGAATGTGCGCGAAGCCGGACTCGGACACTTTGAGCAAAGTGCCGCCCTCGTAATCCTGCAGTTCGAACTTGACCAGCGTCGTTGGCTCCTGGGAATAATCGATCGTCGGATTGACCGCGTACGGGTGCCAGCGAAACGAAAACAATTGCTGCGGTTCGACCCGCTCGACCAGCACGTTCCACAACACGTGTTCATAACCGGGATAGGTGACCTGCCCCTGCGTCCATTCTCCGGCGATGAATCGCCTGCCCTCCAGCGCCACACCAAACCACTGGCCAAACGCCTCGGCATCGACCAATGCGCGCCAGACATAAGAACGCGGCGCCTTCAGCGTGATTTTGCGTTCGAAACTATTGGGTACCGGTTTCATAAGTCACCTCCTGTTCTGAACAGTAGGCTTGTATGACCACATGTCCAACCTGAAGTTGTATCAAAGCCGTTCACCTGCGCAGCACCAGGGAAACATTCGGCGGCATTTCCGATCGTTGAATCGAGCGCCCTCATCCGATGAACCTGTTACCTTTTCCTGCGAAATGGACACGGACAAGGACGAAGCATGCAGCCATCTCTATCCGAACGTTATCGCGGCGCCCTGCTCGGCCTCGCCTGTGGTGATGCTGTGGGCACCACGGTGGAGTTCAAGCCACGGGGCTCATTCCAGCCACTGACCGACATGGTCGGTGGCGGCCCCTTCCACTTGAAGCCAGGGCAATGGACGGATGACACCTCGATGGCGCTTTGCCTGGCGGAAAGTCTGCTGAGCAAAAACAGATTTGATGCGGCAGACCAGATGGGGCGCTATCTCAACTGGTGGAAATGGGGCTATCTCAGTTCCACGGGTGAGTGTTTCGATATCGGCATGACGGTCAGCCAGGCGCTGTCGCAGTATCAGCAAACCGGCCAGCCCTTCGCGGGGTCCACCGACGCGTTCACCGCCGGCAACGGCTCGCTGATGCGTCTGGCACCCGTGGTGCTGTTTTACTTCCCTGATGCCCGTCAGATCCACCAGTTCGCCAGCGACAGTTCGCGGACAACCCACGCAGCGCCCGAGGCCATCGAATGCTGTCAGTTGCTTGCCGAGGTGATCAACAAAGCCTTGCTTGGCGCGTCCAAGTCAGAATTGCGCAAACTGTCAGACTCAACCTTCGTTCAAGCAAAAGTCGCAGCCATCGCCCGGGGTGATTACCTCACAAAGTCGGCGGACGAAATCCGTGGTAGCGGCTACTGCGTCGAGTCTCTGGAAGCGGCACTGTGGTGTTTTCATCACACCGACAGTTTCGCCGCAGCGATTCTGCAAGCGGCCAACCTGGGCGATGACGCCGACACCACGGCCGCTATCGTGGGACAAGTGGCCGGCGCCTATTACGGCGTTCGGGCGATTCCTGCCCACTGGCTGGAAATGCTCCATGACGGCGAGGAGATAGCAGCCACTGCGGATCGCCTGCTCGAAGCCTCCCGACTGCGCGTTCCTGAATAGAAACACCATATAGCCGGTAAACTGCTCTGCACCTTCATCCGACACAGTGAGATTAACCATGCTCCCACGCCTGCTCCTGGCCCTGACACCCGTCCTGTTCACGCCTCTCGCCCACGCCGCCGTCGACTGTGCCAACGCCAGCGATCAGGCCACCATGAATCAGTGTGCCGGGCAGGAATTCAAGGCAGCGGACAAGGAATTGAACGCGGTGTATCAACAGATCACCGGTCGTTTGAAGGACAACCCTGACAGCAAGAAGCTGCTAATGGGTGCGCAGCGAGCATGGATCGGGTTTCGCGATGCCGAGTGCAAGTTTTCCGCATCCGGGGTCGAAGGCGGAAGTGTTTATCCGTTGATCTACAGCAATTGCCTGACCGGTGTGACCAAGGTGCGGGTCGAGGCGCTGAAGCAATATTTGAAGTGTCAGGAGGGTGACATGAGTTGCCCGGTACCCGGGGCCTGATTTTGTAGTGGTTTCGGTCTTGCCGATAGTTTGTTGATTTCACACTTGGAGCACCTTCGGCGCGCTCGCCAGCAAGCCGACTCCCCGCACCATTACGAGTAATTGCTCGGAGCCGCAGCAGAGGAGGATGCCGCAGCAAGCGAATCAAAATTAATTATTGTAATCAGATAATTTTTAATCGAGAATTCGCTACCAAATTGCAACAACCAGGAATTTTCATGAGTACTCACATCAACGGATTGGCGCCGCAGCGCATGCATTGGATCGGGCTGCTGGCAGCAATTCTCGTCTGGGTTCTGGGTGTGACGGAGGTCGGCGGCAACGCGACGGTCTGGTTCTTCAAAAAGGATGAAATGCTGGCGGGCCTGCTCTATGCCTTTGCAGAAGGCTCGCCACAACTGCTCGACCCGTTTGTCGAAGGCGCGCTGCTTGATCCCGACACCTGGCTGTCGTCAATGGTCACTGCGCTGATCGTTTTTCTGGATTTTCTGCCCGTTGTCCTGTCGGCTTACGCGTTATGGCTGACCGGGTTGTTTTTCTTGCGCTTGTCACGCGGCGAAACCTGGACCGATCGCAATATCGGCGTCCTGTGGCGAGTGGGGGTGCTGTGCATCGTTTCTCCGGCGGCTTACCCGCTGGTAGAGACTTTGCAAGGTCTGGCTTTATCGATCGATCTGCCGCCGGGGGATCGCATTTTTCAGTTCACGATCGGCCTGTCTTCCTCTTCTGCCTACGAGATAATCAAAGGCGTATTGCTCTGTTCGTTTTCAATTATCATGCGCGATGCAAAAGTACTCAGCGATGAGCAAAGTCAATACATATAGAACAACATAATGACCATTATCGTCCGCCTTGACGTTGTCATGGCCACGCAAAAAATTCGCTCGAAAGAGTTGGCCGCCCTGCTCGGGATCACCGAGGCCAATCTGTCATTGCTGAAAAACGGCAAAGTCAAAGGTGTGAAGATGGCAACTCTGGACAAGCTCTGCGCTGCGCTCGATTGCCAACCGGGCGATCTGCTGGAATACCAGAAAGACTGAGACTTCCCCCCTGACGGCGAGTTGTTTATCGCAAGTCCCAATCGTTTAACTCTTATTCAATCCTTAGTTTCAAGGCGGCTTTGTCATGTCCCGTTATTTGTTATGCGCGCTGTTATTGCTGACAGCATCACTCAGCGGCTGCGCCACACAATTTGACGTAGCGCTCAATGCAATACCTGATCCGGACTATCAGTTCGACCGAAAGGCAACCGTGCTGGTGACCTCGACCAACAGCGCCGATGAGAACGCACTGAATGCCCGCTATTATCTTCGCGACATGGTCAACGCACTGAAAGACAGAGGCTTTCAGGAGGTTTATACCGACGCCAGCCTGCCCAGGAATCATGCACCGATCAAAATGACCATCAGTCTCGATATCGGCAGCCGGCAAGTGTCTTACCGCTACACCGCCACCGACTATGGGCAAGTTCCAACCAGCACTACCACCGTGTGCAAAAACGCCAAGAAGAAAGATGACCGACTGACCTGCACCAGTAAGCCCAATACGACCTATGGCCCGGTGGGTACTTCAGAGCGGATCGGCTATACCACCCTGAGTACTTTCATTGCCACCGCCCGGGATGAGGCGAGTAAGCGCACGGTATATCTGCTGCGGGCATCGTCTTATAACGAGGACTGTCAGGCCGCCAAAGTCGAAGCGTTTCTGGTCGAGCAAGGCCTGCAGAACCTGAACTTCCAGGACCGCATGCAACGCAACTACAGCGTCACGATGCCCGAGGGTTACAGCTGCAAATAGTCAGTTGCCCAAACGTCTGTCTCGACCGCTTCACAGCGCAGCCAGCGTGAGCCGGCGCTGTGAAGCTGATCCAGGTTACACGTGCGGATCACCCGGCGGCTTGGCCGGCGCCGCGTATTGCGGCTTGAGGTGGCCGTCCTGATCCAGTAGCCAGGCGTCCATGATCTGCCGCACCACGGGACCGGCAACCCGACCACCGGCCTCGCCATTTTCGATCATCACCGAGATGGCGATCTTCGGGTGCTCCGCCGGAGCGAAACCGACAAACAAGGCGTTGTCGCGATGGCGTTCCAGGGTTTTTTCACGGTTGTAGCGCTCGCCCTGCTTGATCGCCACCACCTGCGCCGTACCACTCTTGCCGGCGATGCGGTACTGCGCACCGGCCGCTGCGGCGCGCGCGATACCTCGGGCATCGTGCATCACCATCTGCATCCCGTGGTTGACCTGATCCCAGTCACGCGGATTCTTCAGCAGAATGTTCGGCATCGGATGCTCGTCGACCGGCGCCACGCCATCCACCGTCTTCGCCAGGTGCGGACGGTTCCATACGCCCTTGTTGGCGATCAGTGCGGTGGCCTGAGCCAGTTGTAACGGCGTAACCTGCATGTAGCCCTGCCCAATCCCGAGGATCACCGTTTCCCCTGGGAACCAGGCCTGACGGCGCGTGGCGCGTTTCCAGGCTTGAGATGGCATCAAACCGGGCGACTCTTCGAACATGTCCAGCGAAACTTTTTCGCCGAGGCCGAACATCGCCATGTAATCGTGCAGGCGATCGATGCCGAGCTTGTGTGCCAGGTCGTAGAAGTAGGTGTCGTTGGAGCGCATGATTGCCGCGTCCATGTCCACCCAGCCATCGCCACTGTGGTTCCAGTTGCGGTACTTGTGATCGAAATCCGGGAGTTGGTAGTAGCCTGGGTCAAAGACGCGGGTCTGCGGCGTCACGACACCCGCATCGAGGCCGGCAATCGCCACTTCTGGCTTGATGGTCGAGCCCGGCGCGTACAGGCCGCGCAGCACACGGTTGAACAGCGGCCGGTCGATGGAATCGCGTAGCGCCGAGTATTCCTTGGAGCTGATGCCAGTGACGAACAGGTTCGGGTCGAAACTCGGATTGCTGACCATGGCCAGCACTTCGCCGGTGGACGGGTCGAGAGCCACCACCGAGCCACGACGGTCGCCCAGTGCGGCTTCCGCAGCCTCCTGCAGTTTGACGTCGAGACTTAGAACGATGTTTTTGCCAGGCACCGGATCGGTGTGCTTGAGCACCCGTAATACTCGGCCCTGAGCGTTGGTCTCAACTTCTTCATAGCCAACATGACCGTGCAGTTGCGCTTCGTAGAAGCGTTCGATACCGGTTTTACCGATGGACTGCGTGCCACGGTACTCCACCGAATCGAGGGTCTTGGACTCTTTTTCATTAATCCGGCCAACGTAGCCGATCGAATGCGCGAAATGCGTACCCAGCGGGTAGTGACGAACGAATTGTGGCTCCACATCCAGGCCCGGCAAACGGAATTCGTTGACCGCTAAAACGGCGATCTGTTCTTCGGTCAGTTCATAGAACAGCGTCACTGGAGTAAATGGATGACGAGACTGCTTCATGGCCTTGTCGAAAACCGTGCGATCTTCGACGGGCAAATGCAGCAGATTGATCACCTCGTCCAGCTCCTGATTGACATCAGTGGCGCGTTCACGAGTGATGATCAGATTGTAACTGGGACGGTTATCGGCGAGCAGCACGCCATTGCGGTCATAAATCAGGCCTCTTGTCGGCGGGATCGGCAAGACGTGGACGCGGTTATTTTCAGAAATGGTCGAGTGGTAGTCGTATTCAACTACTTGCAGGATGTACAGACGTACCACCAGCGCGCAGCTGATAGCAAAGACGAACAGAGCACAGGCGATCAACCGCTTGTTGACCAGGCGCGTCTCTTTTTCGTGATCCTTGATCGGGATGGGTTCAGGCATTTCTACAGCAACTCTTTGGCATAATTTGAGTGCCGATCCGTGGGCATGACATCAGTCCGTTAAAAACGAGCTGCACCATACCAAAAACCGAGTGGTCACTTCAGAAGGATTTTCCCCAATGGCAGTCCCTGCGACGGTTGGAACTCTCGTGTCGTCTGATTCTGACGAGAGAAGCACTTTCCTGCGGGCAAAACAAAACCCCAACTGCTTTCGCAATTGGGGTTTCGGAATTTAATCTTGACGATGACCTACTCTCACATGGGGAAACCCCACACTACCATCGGCGATGCATCGTTTCACTTCTGAGTTCGGGATGGGATCAGGTGGTTCCAACGCTCTATGGTCGTCAAGAAATTCGGGGACTGACTCGCGGCCGGTTGGCCTCGCTTCAGTAAATCGGGTATGTGATACAGGTGTTTGTGAGCAGCGCGAACTTTCGGTTCATTGCGTCTTCACACACCGCAATCTGGTCTCTTTCGAGCATGCAGATTGCTTGGGTGTTATATGGTCAAGCCTCACGGGCAATTAGTATTGGTTAGCTCAACGCCTCACAGCGCTTACACACCCAACCTATCAACGTCGTAGTCTTCGACGGCCCTTCAGGGAACTCAAGGTTCCAGTGAGATCTCATCTTGAGGCAAGTTTCCCGCTTAGATGCTTTCAGCGGTTATCTTTCCCGAACATAGCTACCCGGCAATGCCACTGGCGTGACAACCGGAACACCAGAGGTTCGTCCACTCCGGTCCTCTCGTACTAGGAGCAGCCCCTCTCAAATCTCAAACGTCCACGGCAGATAGGGACCGAACTGTCTCACGACGTTCTAAACCCAGCTCGCGTACCACTTTAAATGGCGAACAGCCATACCCTTGGGACCGGCTTCAGCCCCAGGATGTGATGAGCCGACATCGAGGTGCCAAACACCGCCGTCGATATGAACTCTTGGGCGGTATCAGCCTGTTATCCCCGGAGTACCTTTTATCCGTTGAGCGATGGCCCTTCCATACAGAACCACCGGATCACTAAGACCTACTTTCGTACCTGCTCGACGTGTCTGTCTCGCAGTCAAGCGCGCTTTTGCCTTTATACTCTACGACCGATTTCCGACCGGTCTGAGCGCACCTTCGTACTCCTCCGTTACTCTTTAGGAGGAGACCGCCCCAGTCAAACTACCCACCATACACTGTCCTCGATCCGGATAACGGACCTGAGTTAGAACCTCAAAGTTGCCAGGGTGGTATTTCAAGGATGGCTCCACGCGAACTGGCGTCCACGCTTCAAAGCCTCCCACCTATCCTACACAAGCAAATTCAAAGTCCAGTGCAAAGCTATAGTAAAGGTTCACGGGGTCTTTCCGTCTAGCCGCGGATACACTGCATCTTCACAGCGATTTCAATTTCACTGAGTCTCGGGTGGAGACAGCGCCGCCATCGTTACGCCATTCGTGCAGGTCGGAACTTACCCGACAAGGAATTTCGCTACCTTAGGACCGTTATAGTTACGGCCGCCGTTTACCGGGGCTTCGATCAAGAGCTTCGCGTTAGCTAACCCCATCAATTAACCTTCCGGCACCGGGCAGGCGTCACACCCTATACGTCCACTTTCGTGTTTGCAGAGTGCTGTGTTTTTAATAAACAGTCGCAGCGGCCTGGTATCTTCGACCGGCATGAGCTTACGGAGCAAGTCCTTCACCCTCACCGGCGCACCTTCTCCCGAAGTTACGGTGCCATTTTGCCTAGTTCCTTCACCCGAGTTCTCTCAAGCGCCTTGGTATTCTCTACCCAACCACCTGTGTCGGTTTGGGGTACGGTTCCTGGTTATCTGAAGCTTAGAAGCTTTTCTTGGAAGCATGGCATCAACCACTTCGTCACCCAAAGGGTAACTCGTCATCAGCTCTCGGCCTTAAGATCCCGGATTTACCTAAGATCTCAGCCTACCACCTTAAACTTGGACAACCAACGCCAAGCTGGCCTAGCCTTCTCCGTCCCTCCATCGCAATAACCAGAAGTACAGGAATATTAACCTGTTTTCCATCGACTACGCTTTTCAGCCTCGCCTTAGGGACCGACTAACCCTGCGTCGATTAACGTTGCGCAGGAAACCTTGGTCTTTCGGCGTGGGTGTTTTTCACACCCATTGTCGTTACTCATGTCAGCATTCGCACTTCTGATACCTCCAGCAAGCTTCTCAACTCACCTTCACAGGCTTACAGAACGCTCCTCTACCGCATCACTTGCGTGATACCCGTAGCTTCGGTGTATGGTTTGAGCCCCGTTACATCTTCCGCGCAGGCCGACTCGACTAGTGAGCTATTACGCTTTCTTTAAAGGGTGGCTGCTTCTAAGCCAACCTCCTAGCTGTCTAAGCCTTCCCACATCGTTTCCCACTTAACCATAACTTTGGGACCTTAGCTGACGGTCTGGGTTGTTTCCCTTTTCACGACGGACGTTAGCACCCGCCGTGTGTCTCCCATGCTCGGCACTTGTAGGTATTCGGAGTTTGCATCGGTTTGGTAAGTCGGGATGACCCCCTAGCCGAAACAGTGCTCTACCCCCTACAGTGATACATGAGGCGCTACCTAAATAGCTTTCGAGGAGAACCAGCTATCTCCGAGCTTGATTAGCCTTTCACTCCGATCCACAGGTCATCCGCTAACTTTTCAACGGTAGTCGGTTCGGTCCTCCAGTCAGTGTTACCTAACCTTCAACCTGCCCATGGATAGATCGCCCGGTTTCGGGTCTATTCCCAGCGACTAGACGCCCTATTAAGACTCGCTTTCGCTACGCCTCCCCTATTCGGTTAAGCTCGCCACTGAAAATAAGTCGCTGACCCATTATACAAAAGGTACGCAGTCACCCAACAAAGTGGGCTCCCACTGCTTGTACGCATACGGTTTCAGGATCTATTTCACTCCCCTCTCCGGGGTTCTTTTCGCCTTTCCCTCACGGTACTAGTTCACTATCGGTCAGTCAGTAGTATTTAGCCTTGGAGGATGGTCCCCCCATATTCAGACAAAGTTTCTCGTGCTCCGTCCTACTCGATTTCATGACTAAGAGACTTTCGCGTACAGGGCTATCACCCACTATGGCCGCACTTTCCAGAGCGTTCCGCTAATCTCAAAGCCACTTAAGGGCTAGTCCCCGTTCGCTCGCCACTACTAAGGGAATCTCGGTTGATTTCTTTTCCTCAGGGTACTTAGATGTTTCAGTTCCCCTGGTTCGCCTCTTGCACCTATGTATTCAGTACAAGATAACCATCTTATGATGGCTGGGTTCCCCCATTCAGACATCTCCGGATCAAAGTCTGTTTGCCGACTCCCCGAAGCTTTTCGCAGGCTACCACGTCTTTCATCGCCTCTGACTGCCAAGGCATCCACCGTATGCGCTTCTTCACTTGACCATATAACCCCAAGCAATCTGGTTATACTGTGAAGACGACATTCGCCGAAAATTCGCAAAACTCTTAAGAGTCACTCACAAATTTTACCTTAGCCTGATCCGTTACCAGTGAAAGTAACGTTCAGTCTATCTTTCTATCACATACCCAAATTTTTAAAGAACGATCTAATCAAAAGACTAGAAATCAGCATTCACCATCACAGCGATGGAATGCTCATTTCTAAGCTTTCAAACTTCAGAAGCAGTGGTGGTGGAGCCAAGCGGGATCGAACCGCTGACCTCCTGCGTGCAAGGCAGGCGCTCTCCCAGCTGAGCTATGGCCCCGTATTTCTACAGGTTTCCCACACAAAAATTGGTGGGTCTGGGCAGATTCGAACTGCCGACCTCACCCTTATCAGGGGTGCGCTCTAACCAACTGAGCTACAGACCCAATTTCGGGCTGCTTCTATCGTCTTCTTCAATGAATCAAGCAATTCGTGTGGGAACTTATGGAGCAGCTGATGTCGTCGATTAAGGAGGTGATCCAGCCGCAGGTTCCCCTACGGCTACCTTGTTACGACTTCACCCCAGTCATGAATCACACCGTGGTAACCGTCCTCCCGAAGGTTAGACTAGCTACTTCTGGTGCAACCCACTCCCATGGTGTGACGGGCGGTGTGTACAAGGCCCGGGAACGTATTCACCGCGACATTCTGATTCGCGATTACTAGCGATTCCGACTTCACGCAGTCGAGTTGCAGACTGCGATCCGGACTACGATCGGTTTTGTGGGATTAGCTCCACCTCGCGGCTTGGCAACCCTCTGTACCGACCATTGTAGCACGTGTGTAGCCCAGGCCGTAAGGGCCATGATGACTTGACGTCATCCCCACCTTCCTCCGGTTTGTCACCGGCAGTCTCCTTAGAGTGCCCACCATAACGTGCTGGTAACTAAGGACAAGGGTTGCGCTCGTTACGGGACTTAACCCAACATCTCACGACACGAGCTGACGACAGCCATGCAGCACCTGTCTCAATGTTCCCGAAGGCACCAATCCATCTCTGGAAAGTTCATTGGATGTCAAGGCCTGGTAAGGTTCTTCGCGTTGCTTCGAATTAAACCACATGCTCCACCGCTTGTGCGGGCCCCCGTCAATTCATTTGAGTTTTAACCTTGCGGCCGTACTCCCCAGGCGGTCAACTTAATGCGTTAGCTGCGCCACTAAGAGCTCAAGGCTCCCAACGGCTAGTTGACATCGTTTACGGCGTGGACTACCAGGGTATCTAATCCTGTTTGCTCCCCACGCTTTCGCACCTCAGTGTCAGTATCAGTCCAGGTGGTCGCCTTCGCCACTGGTGTTCCTTCCTATATCTACGCATTTCACCGCTACACAGGAAATTCCACCACCCTCTACCATACTCTAGCTTGCCAGTTTTGGATGCAGTTCCCAGGTTGAGCCCGGGGATTTCACATCCAACTTAACAAACCACCTACGCGCGCTTTACGCCCAGTAATTCCGATTAACGCTTGCACCCTCTGTATTACCGCGGCTGCTGGCACAGAGTTAGCCGGTGCTTATTCTGTCGGTAACGTCAAAATTGCAGAGTATTAATCTACAACCCTTCCTCCCAACTTAAAGTGCTTTACAATCCGAAGACCTTCTTCACACACGCGGCATGGCTGGATCAGGCTTTCGCCCATTGTCCAATATTCCCCACTGCTGCCTCCCGTAGGAGTCTGGACCGTGTCTCAGTTCCAGTGTGACTGATCATCCTCTCAGACCAGTTACGGATCGTCGCCTTGGTGAGCCATTACCTCACCAACTAGCTAATCCGACCTAGGCTCATCTGATAGCGCAAGGCCCGAAGGTCCCCTGCTTTCTCCCGTAGGACGTATGCGGTATTAGCGTTCCTTTCGAAACGTTGTCCCCCACTACCAGGCAGATTCCTAGGCATTACTCACCCGTCCGCCGCTGAATCCAGGAGCAAGCTCCCTTCATCCGCTCGACTTGCATGTGTTAGGCCTGCCGCCAGCGTTCAATCTGAGCCATGATCAAACTCTTCAGTTCAAACATCTTTGGGTTTTTAAGAAACCCTAAACTTGGCTCAGCAATCGTTGGTTACATCTTTGATTTCTCGCGGAGTAACTTGTGATGCTGATAATCTTGTTGACTATCAGCCTGACTCCACAAGCACCCACACGAATTGCTTGATTCAGTTGTTAAAGAGCGGTTGGTTAAGATCTTTCGTCTCAACCGAGGCGCGCATTCTACAGCAGCCTCATTTGCTGTCAAGTGATTATTTTCAGAAGTTTTCGAAGATTTCTTCAACAACTTCAACCACTTGCGCTTCCGATCTCTCGTTAGCGGGAGGCGAATTCTACAGCGTTAAACGCTGCTGTCAACACCTCTTTTTCTCCGCTTTCGACCGAGAAGATCGAACCGTCAAAAGAGCCAAACATCACTGCCCTTTCAACTCCTTCCAGGCTTCGATGAACTGAAGCAAACCGCTGCCGAAAACTGCGCAACTCATTGAATCTCAAGGAGTTTTCCGTTTCGACTGCGCCGGAAGTGGGGCGAATTATAGACCTCCTGAATCTGCCGTCAACCGTTAATTTCAGTTTTCTATCAATGCACCGAAAAAGCCCGCTTCTATATAGACGCAACGGCAGCGAATGCGCAGTATATTGCCCAATAGGTAAAACATTACCCTGATCTCACCTTCGGATGATGCCTCGCAATGACAGACCAACCTCGCTCTCTGGCCTCAACGCTGTTCCCGGTTGGCCTTTTGTTAATAGCCATGGCATCCATCCAGTCTGGTGCCTCTCTGGCCAAGAGCATGTTCCCGGTGGTTGGCGCTCAAGGGACGACCACCCTTCGCCTGATTTTCGCCAGTGTGATCATGCTGCTGTTGTTGCGCCCATGGCGAGCCAGGCTGACCGCGCAGTCTCTGCGCACGGTGATCGTTTACGGCATGGCGCTGGGCGGGATGAACTTCCTCTTCTATATGTCATTGCGCACCGTGCCGCTTGGCATTGCAGTTGCGTTGGAGTTCACGGGCCCGCTGGCCGTCGCCATCTACGCCTCTCGCCGCGCAATCGACTTTCTCTGGATTGCCTTGGCGGCAGTTGGCCTGCTGCTGTTGATCCCGACCGGAGCGACATCTGCGGGAATTGATCTGGTCGGTGCCGGTTATGCCTTGGGTGCCGGCGTATGCTGGGCGTTGTACATTCTGTTCGGCCAAAAAGCCGGTGCCGACAACGGCGTAACGACTGCGGCCCTGGGCGTGATGATTGCCGCACTGTTTGTCGCTCCGATCGGCATCGTGCATGCCGGCGCGGCATTACTCACCCCGTCGCTGATCCCGGTCGCCATCGGCGTCGCCATCCTCTCAACCGCTTTGCCCTATACGCTGGAGATGGTCGCTCTCACCCGCATACCGGCCCGCACCTTCGGGACTTTGATGAGTATCGAACCGGCCTTTGGCGCGTTGTCCGGGCTGCTGTTCCTGCAGGAGTACCTCACGCTGTCACAATGGATGGCGATCCTGTGCATTATTCTGGCCTCTGTCGGAGCAACCATGACCATGGGCAGTAACGCCAAACCCGTTGTTGCGGCAGATTGAAACAGGATTTGACGAAGGTCTGGCAATTGGCGTTCATTTAGGCCATGTTTAGGCCCCTTAACTCAGTGCCAGGCATGGATTTTTTCGGACAGGGATATCAAACCGCTTAAAGCGCAGGCGAATACAGGCAGACCCGAGCGCCAGACTCGTGGCTACCATAAGGACGGTAATGAAACGAATTTTGATACTGATCGCTGTATTGGCAGTAGCGGGGTGCGCAGCCACCTCCAAGACTCAAGTGAAGCACGGTAAAAAAGGGCTGCACATCAACTGTTCCGGGCTGTCGTCCTCTTGGGACAAGTGCTACACCAGCGCCGCCAATGCTTGCGCCCCAAAGGGCTACAAAGTTATCGCCAAATCAGGGGACGCCGTGGAAGAGCCCGGCGACTACCCATTCGGGCTCAATCCAGCCGGTTATACCAGCCGCAGCATGATCGTCATTTGCAAATGAATCACTCTGGCTGCTCGCCTTGTCGAGCAGCCAACTGACGTCCGATTTCCGCATGACTGGATTTCAATACCGTCCGTTGAATGTCCGGTGTCAACAGCATCCGCGCCACCACCAATGCGCCGACGCATTGCGACAGAATGGCCCACGCCAGGCTGTCGCTCTCCAGAATGTGTGCCCAACTGGCATGCAGCCGACAAATCCACAACTCCGCCTGCTCACGAACCTGATCATCTGAACGGGCGATTTCCGCACCCAGTGTCGGCAAAGCACAGCCCGATTCAGGCTGCTCCACGTGAGCCATGCTCAGGTACTGTTTAAGACAGCGTTCCAGCCGTTCACGGTCCTGCGCTCCCTGCCCTCCCAGTCGCTCAAGGCTCTGACACAGTTCGCGCTCGACGATGGCGGTGAACAGCTCGTTTTTCGACGAGAAGTGACTATAGAACGCCGCGCCACTCAGGCCGATAGCCTTCATCAAACCATCGACACCGACTGTGGAAAAGCCTGAGCGCTTGGCTGACAGTGCGCTGCTGTTCAGCAGTTTTTCTCGGGTTTCCAGCTTGTGACCGGCGGAATACCGCATGTGCTTACCCTCTTGATCGACCGCCTTGACGTTGTCCGGATCCTAGCATAACGTTCGTTCACTTAACGATCGTTTACTAAAGGGATCTACCCATGAATAACAAGAAGGTCGTGTTGGTGGTGGGTGCTGGCGATGCCACCGGTGGAGCGATTGCCAAGCGCTTTGCCAGAGAAGGTTTTATCGCTTGCGTCACCCGGCGCAGTGCCGACAAATTGCAGCCGCTGGTCGAGGCGATTCAGGCCGAGGGTGGCGAAGCTCACGGCTTTGCCTGCGATGCGCGCAAGGAGGAAGACGTCATTGCATTGATTGAAGAGATCGAAACCCGCCTCGGCCCGATCGAGGCGTTTGTCTTCAACATCGGCGCCAACGTGCCTTGCAGCATTCTTGAAGAAACTGCGCGCAAGTATTTCAAGATCTGGGAAATGGCCTGTTTCTCGGGTTTTCTCAATGCCCGCGAAGTGGCCAAGCGCATGGTCACGCGCCAGCGCGGCACCATTCTGTTCACTGGCGCCACCGCCGGGCTGCGCGGTGCTTCCGGATTTGCCGCGTTTGCCGGCGCCAAACACGGTATCCGTGCACTGGCACAAAGCATGGCGCGCGAGTTGGGCCCGATGAATATCCACGTCGCCCATGTAGTGGTCGATGGCGCGATCGATACCGACTTCATCCGCAACAGTTTCCCCGAGAAGTACGCGACCAAGAATCAGGACGGTATTCTCAATCCCGAACACATCGCCGAAAACTATTGGTATCTGCACAGCCAGCCACGGGACGCCTGGACCTTCGAACTGGATCTGCGCCCGTGGAACGAACGCTGGTAAGACCCACTCCTCCATAACAATAAAGAGAGCGCAGCGAAGATGACGAAAACCGTGGAGTTCTATTTCGACCTCGGCAGCCCTGCCACCTACCTGGCCTACACCCAGTTGCCGAAGATCTGTGCCGACACCGGCACCCAGTTGATCTACATCCCGATGCTGCTGGGCGGCGTGTTCAAGGCGACCGGCAACGCATCACCGGCAATGATTCCGGCGAAGGGCCGCTACATGTTTCAGGATCTCGATCGCTACGCCAAGCGCTATGGCGTTCCGCTGAAATTCAATCCGCACTTCCCGATCAACACGCTGATGCTGATGCGCGCGGTCACCGGCATCCAACTGCGCCAGCCGGAACGCTTTCATGCGTTTATCGATTGTCTGTTCAAGGCATTGTGGGTGGAGGGGCGCCCTCTCGATGAGCCGGACACCGTTGCGGCGGTATTGAGCGAACACGGCTTCGTCCCCGATGAGGTCCTGGCCCTGACTAACGACGAGTCGGTCAAGGCTGTACTCAAAGAGAATACCGAGACGGCGATTAAACGCGGTGTGTTTGGTGCGCCGAGCATGTTTATCGACAATCAGATGTTCTTCGGTCAGGACCGCCTCGATTTCGTCGAAGAAGCCCTGCGTCAGGCTTAGAAACACCACAGAACCCGGACGCTGCCAGCAGCGCCCGGGTTTCAGCCACTCAGATCGCCGCTGTGCGCGTGTTCAGCCACTCCAGCGCAGCGCCTTCCAGCAACGGGCTCAGACGCTCACGCACTTCGGCGTGATAGGCGTTGAACCACTGTTTCTCTTCCTGCGTCAGCAAGGACGGCTCCAGGCAGCGCGTGTCGATCGGGCACAGGGTCAAGGTTTCAAACTTGAGGAACTCACCGAACTCGCTGCTCCCCGCCTCGCGGTTCATTGCCAGGTTCTCGATGCGCACGCCCCAACGCCCCGGACGATAGGTGCCCGGTTCGATCGAGGTGATCATCCCCGGTTGCATCGCCGTTTGCGGTGCTGGTGCTGCCTGATAGGCGATCACCTGCGGGCCTTCGTGGACGTTGAGGAAATAGCCGACCCCATGACCGGTGCCATGACCGTAATCCACGCTTTCCGCCCAGATCGGTGCACGGGCGATAGCATCGAGTAGCGGCGACAGAATGCCTTTGGGAAACTGCGCCCGCGATAGGGCAATCACGCCTTTGAGCACACGGGTGCAGTCACGCTTCTGCTCAGCCGTCGGCGTACCCACCGGCACCATTCGAGTGATGTCGGTTGTGCCGCCCAGGTACTGGCCGCCCGAGTCGATCAGCAGCAAACCGTCGCCCTCGATCACCGCGTGCTCTTCTTCGGTGGCGTGATAGTGCGGCATCGCGCCATTGGCGTTAAACGCGGCAATGGTGTTGAAGCTCAGCGACACGTAGTCAGGACGGCGTTCGCGGGCAGCAGTGAGTTTTTCGTCGATGGTCAGCTCGGTGATACGTTCACGGCCCCAGGCCGATTCCAGCCAGGCGAAGAATTCGCACAATGCCGCACCATCCTGTTCCATGGCCTGGCGAATGTGCTGTGCATCGGCCTCGCTCTTCTGCGACTTGGCAAGGGTGGTCGGGTTCAGGCCTTCGACCAGTTTTACCGCGCTGTCGAGGTTATCCAGCAAACCCGTGGTTACCCGTGCCGGATCCACCAGCAGGCTCGCCCCGCTCGGCACGGCACGAAGGGCGTCGTCCACTTCGCGGTAATCGCGCAGCGTCACGCCGTCCTGCTCCAGCACCGCACGCAACCCGGCATCGACTTTGCTCAAGGCCACAAACAACGTTGCTTGCTGTTGATTGATCAACGCAAAAGAAACAAACACCGGGTTGAACGATACGTCGCCGCCACGCAGGTTGAACAGCCAGGCGATGTCATCGAGGGTAGCGATGAAATGCCAGTCGGCACCGCGCTCGCGCAAGGTCTCACGCAGTTTGGAGAGTTTCTCGCCACGGCTGACCGTCGCTTGCGGCGGCAGATGGGGATAGATCGGCGCGTTTGGCAGGCGTGGGCGATCAGACCAGACTTCATTCAACAGGTCGATGTCGGTACGCAGACGCGCGCCGCGAGCCTCAAGCTTGCTGCTCAACGTACGCGCCGAAGCGACGGCCATCACCGCGCCATCGACTGCCACCAATCCACCTTCCGGTGTCTGCTCGGCCAACCAGTCCAGCGGGCTCGGCTGACCCGGTTGCAGCTTGACCAGTTCGATGCCGCTGCCCTTGAGTTCCTTGGTCGCCTGCTCCCAGTAACGACTGTCGGCCCAGACCCCGGCGAAATCAGCGGTGACAATCAAGGTACCGACCGAACCATGAAAGCCCGACAACCATTGCCGCCCTTGCCAGTAACCCGGCAGGTATTCCGACAGATGCGGGTCGGCAGATGGCACCAGCAACGCATGAATGCCTTCGCGGCGCATCAGTTCACGGGTGTGCGCCAGGCGCTGGGGAACCGTTCCTTCGGTCAAAGTCTGGGTACTCATCATGTCTCCTGCCAATCACTTCATCGTTATTGTTCGTAGCCGTGCAAACGGCTGGTTAAAGCCCTGTGGCCCAGAATGCCGGGGCACTGGCGCAGGCGCCTTTGATCAGTGCTGCCGCCTGATCGACATCGTCGGCGGTGGTGAAACGGCCGAGGCTCAGGCGAATGGTGCGACCGGCCAGCCGGGCGTCGTGCCCCAGTGCCAGCAACACGTGAGAAGGTGTGTTGCTCGCCGAGTTGCAGGCCGAAGTCGCGGAAAAGGCGATCGACTGGCTCAAGGCCGCACTGTTGAATTCACCTTCGCTGAAGGTCAGGCTCAACGTGTGTGCGATGCGCTGGCTGGCGCTGCCGTTGAGGCGTACGCCCGGCAGACTCAGCAACTGTTCGAGCAGCCGTTCACGCAGCGCCACGATGGACTTTTTCTCGGCATCGAATTCAGCTGCGGCCAGGGCGAATGCCGCACCCATGCCGGCGATCTGATGCGTCGCCAGAGTCCCGGAGCGCAGCCCGCCCTCGTGACCGCCGCCATGAATCTGCGCCTGCAAGCGCTGTTGCGCGCGGGGGCCGACATACAGCGCGCCGATCCCCTTGGGGCCGTAGAGCTTGTGCGCCGAAAACGACATCAAGTCCACTGGCCACTGCTGCAGATCAATCGCCACTTTGCCCGCACCCTGCGCGGCATCGACATGGAACAACGCGCCACGGCCGCGCACGACTTCACCGATGGCCGGGATATCGTTGAGCGTGCCGAGTTCGTTGTTGACCAGCATCAGCGACACCAGAAAGGTGTCGTCGCGCATGGCTTCGCTGACCGCCTGCGGGGTGATCAGGCCATCGGCGTCCGGTACCAGATAAGTCACCGCGACGCCGGCATCCTGCAATTGCCGGGCGGTATCGAGAATGGCTTTGTGTTCGATCTGACTGGTAATGATGTGGCCGCCGGCAACGCCGCGGGCCTGGGCCACGCCCTTGAGGGCAAGGTTGTTGGACTCGGTGGCGCCGGAGGTCCAGACGATCTGCGCGGCCTCCGCACCGACCAGTTCGGCGACTTGCCGACGGGCGTGCTCGACCGTGTGCCGGGCCTGCTGGCCGAAGGCATGGGAGCTGGACGCCGGGTTGCCGAAGTTACCGTGAAAACCCAGACAATCAATCATCACCTGGATGACCCGCTCGTCCACCGGGGTGGTGGCGGCGTAATCGAAATACAACGGACGTTTATTCATAAAAGACTCGCAGAGCGTGTTCCGGGATCAGGAGGCTCGTGTCTGCAAACGGCACAGCGCAGCCTTGTGAGCTGCGCCTGGGTTCGAGACCGTCATCAATACCTGATCGGATGCCGTTAAAGAAGAACAACTTCATTTAAAAGTGCGTAGGAACGCTCCTGAAGCCGAGCTTAACAGGCATCGGGCCGGCGATTGAAGCAATGCGTCAGTGAAAGCTTTCGAGAAGTAACGGGTACAGCGAAATCACCAATAGCGCCGCCATGCCCCAGTTGAACACGCGCAACCAGCGCGGGTCCTTCAGCACATTACGCAGCAGCGTGCCGCACGCTGCCCAGACGCCGACGCTGGGCAGGTTGATGATGGCGAACACGGCAGCGATCACCACCACATTGGTGAAATAACCCTGCATCGGCGTGTAGGTGCTGATGGCACCGATGGCCATGATCCAGGCTTTGGGATTGACCCACTGAAACGCGGCGGCACCGAGATAACTGATCGGCTTGGCCTCGCCATCCACGCCATCGCCCACCGGGCCCGAATGAGCAATTTTCCACGCCAGATACAAAAGATACGCGGCGCCGAGATAGCGCAACACCGTGTAGAGAATCGGGTAAGTCTGGAACACCGCGCCCAGGCCAAAGCCCACCGCGACCACCAATACGAAGAAACCGCAGGTGATGCCGAGCATGTGAGGAATGGTGCGGTTGAAGCCGAAGTTCACGCCCGACGCCAGCAACATGGTGTTGTTCGGCCCCGGTGTAATCGAGGTGACAAGGGCAAACAGGGCAAAGCCCAACAGCAGGTCAAGCGAGAGGGTCATGGGAGCAATCCGTCAGGGGTCATTCAGGTGTTGACCCTATCGCACGGCGGCCCGCGAACCCACGGACAGTTACGCGAAAATTCGAGCAGTACAGTTTTCGATTAACTTGGACGACCGTGCAGCTGTATTGCACGCCCGGCGCTCATTTCAGCTTTCTTGTCGAATTGCGATTCGCCCAGCAGTGCAGCTTTCTTCGCGTGATATTCGTCGAAGGACAAGCCGCTGCGGTTCAGCGCTTCCATCGCCAGTTCGCGGGATTCTTCGGCGGTGTACGGCCGTTGTTCGGGGGAAACGTGGGTCGCGCAACCGGCGAGTACGGAGACAGCGAGCAGCAACGAAACAGTCAGTAAACGATTCATGGGGAGCGTCCTGGCGGGCGGTGGTAGTCGATGAACAAAGGCTACGCCCGCGCCCGTCCGGGCAAAAATCAACGCTCTCAATAGTGGCTATCAGGATTTCAGCTTGATCGGCGCTATATCTCCTAACGATCTATAAATATCGATTAACGTTCTTTTACGGAATAACCAGCAGCCGCTATAAATCCCTGCACACGGCAAACAACTGTTGCTCCAGCAACTGTTGCCCAGGCAACAGCAGATCAACAAACCCGCCTGATATCCGCACCACCGGCTCACGGCACAATGCTCAAGCCCAGGTAAACCGGGCCTCTCAGGAATTGGTACAGCGCTTGCTCAAGCCTTGGCACTGACCCACTGCTCGCTGAGCAACTGTTGATAAAAAGGAACTGATCATGTCGCGTCCCCTGAAAGTCGTCGCCCTCTCCGGCGGCACCTGGCGTCCATCGCGCACCCTGGTGCTGACCCAAGCGCTGTTGGCCGAACTGGCCGGGCACTTGCCGGTCGAGAGTCATCTGATTGAACTGGGTGACATTGCCCGCCCACTGGGCGCCGCTTTGTCGCGTCAGGAACTGAGCGCCGAGGTCGAGGCTGAACTTCAAGCCATCGAACAAGCCGATCTGCTGATCGTCGCCGCGCCGGTGTATCGCGGTTCCTATCCGGGCCTGCTCAAGCATCTGTTCGACCTGATCGACCTCAACGCACTGATCGACACCCCGGTGCTGCTCGCCGCCACCGGCGGCAGCGAGCGCCATGCGCTGGTGCTCGATCATCAATTGCGGCCCCTGTTCAGTTTCTTCCAGGCGGTGACCCTGCCCATTGGCGTGTACGCCACCGAGGCCGATTTCGCCGACTACCAGATCACCAGCGAACCGCTGAAAGCGCGGATCCGCCTGGCCGCCGAACGTGCCGCGCCGCTGTTCGGCACGCAAATCAAACCGTTGCTGAAAATCGCTTAAGGAGCTGTTCATGGATGTTTTCTGGTTCCTGCCGACCCACGGCGACGGCCATTACCTGGGCACCACCCAAGGCGCGCGCCCGGTCACCCTGAATTATCTGAAACAAGTGGCGCAAGCCGCCGACAGCCTCGGCTACCACGGCGTGCTGATTCCCACCGGGCGCTCCTGCGAAGACTCGTGGGTGATCGCTTCGGCGCTGGTGCCGCTGACCGAACGCCTGCGTTATCTGGTAGCGATTCGCCCGGGGATCATTTCGCCCACCGTTTCGGCGCGCATGGCGGCGACGCTCGATCGACTGTCCAACGGCCGTCTGCTGATCAACGTGGTGACCGGCGGTGATCCCGACGAAAACCGTGGCGACGGCAGCTTCCTGAGCCACAGCGAACGCTACGAAGTCACCGACGAATTCCTCAGGATCTGGCGCCGCGTGCTGCAAGGCGAATCGGTGGATTTCGAAGGCAAACACCTGAAAGTACAGAACGCCAAGGCCCTCTATCCGCCAGTGCAGAAACCGTATCCGCCGCTGTATTTCGGTGGCTCGTCCGACGCCGCGCATGACCTCGCTGCCGAGCAAGTCGACGTGTACCTGACTTGGGGCGAACCGCCCGCCGCTGTCGCCGAAAAACTCGCCGATGTGCGTGAACGCGCCGCACGCCATGGACGCAAGGTGAAGTTCGGCATTCGTCTGCACGTCATCGTCCGCGATACCGCCGAAGAAGCGTGGAAAGCCGCGGACAAACTGATCGAACACATCAGCGACGAGACCATCGAGGCCGCGCAGAAATCCTTCTCGCGCTTCGACTCCGAAGGCCAGCGGCGCATGGCAGCGTTGCACGACGGGCGGCGCGACAACCTGGAAATCGCTCCCAACCTGTGGGCCGGCGTCGGTCTGGTACGTGGCGGTGCCGGTACCGCGCTGGTGGGCGATCCGCAGCAAGTGGCCGCGCGGATCAAGGAGTACGCCGACCTCGGTATCGAGAGTTTTATCTTCTCCGGCTATCCGCATCTGGAAGAGGCTTACCGCTTTGCCGAACTGGTGTTCCCGTTGCTGCCCGAGCCGTATGCAAGCCTGGCCGGACGCGGCGTGACCAACCTGACCGGGCCGTTTGGCGAAATGATTGCCAACGATGTGTTGCCCACCAAGTCCTGACCCGACACAAACTCTGTAGGAGCTGCCGCAGGCTGCGATCTGTTGATCTTGCTTGTAAAAAACAAAGTCAAAAGATCGCAGCCTGCGGCAGCTCCTACACGGAAGTTGTAGAACATAGGAGATTTGGTGTGACCGCCAAACCACAAAGCACCCTGCTCTCCCCGCTGCAGACCGCGCGTCAACTTGCAGCCGAATTCGCCCTCACCGCCGTCGAGCGTGACGAGCGCGGCGGCACACCGAAGGCCGAGCGCGATGCCCTGCGCGACAGCGGCCTGCTGGCCCTGAGCATTCCCACCCGCTACGGCGGCCTCGGCGCGACATGGAGCGAAACCCTGCAAGTCGTGCGCGAGTTCGCCAAGGTCGACAGTTCCATCGCCCACGTCTTCGGCTTTCATCACCTGATGCTCGCCACCGTGCGCCTGTTCTCGCGACCCGAACAATGGCAGCCGTGGTTCGAACAGACCGCGCGGCAGAACTGGTTCTGGGGCAACGCGCTCAACCCACTCGACACCCGCACCGTGGTCAAGGACTTCGGCGGTTGGCGCGAATTTTCCGGGAAGAAAAGCTTCTGCTCCGGCGCCAGCGATTCGCAGATGCTGATCGCCTCGGCGGTGGACGAAAGTGCCGGCGGCAAATTGCTGATCGCGGCGATCCCCAGCGGACGCAGCGGCATCACTCTGCACGACGACTGGAACAACATTGGCCAGCGCCAGACCGACAGTGGCAGCGCCACGTTCGAGCGGGTGCGGGTCGAAGAATCCGAGCTGCTGCTTGATCCCGGTCCGTTGAGCACACCGTTCGCCTGCCTGCGTCCGCTGATCGCGCAACTGACCTTCACTCACATGTTCCTCGGCATCGCCGAAGGCGCCTTTGCAGAAGCCCGGCAATACACGCTGAGCGAAACCCGGCTGTGGCACAAATCCGCCGCCCGCAATGTGCGTGAAGATCCGTACGTACTCGCGCATTACGGCGAGTTCTGGGTGGCGCTGGAAGGCATCCGCCTGCTGGTCGAACGGTCTGCCGCATTGCTCGACGAGGCCTGGGCCAAAGGCCCGAACCTGACGGCAGAAGAGCGCGGACATCTGGCCACGGCGATTGCCACCGCCAAGGTCGCCGCCAGTCGTCAGGGGCTGAAGATTTGCAGCCGCTTGTTCGAAGTCACTGGCGCGCGTTCGACCCACGCCTCGCTGCGCCTCGACCGGCACTGGCGCAACCTGCGCACGCAGACCCTGCACGACCCGCTCGACTACAAACTCCACGAGCTGGGCGACTGGGCGCTGAACCAGGCGCTGCCGGTGCCGACGTTCTATTCCTGATCTTGCCTTTAATGGAGCGAGCCCATGCAACTGCTGACCCTTCCGCCCTCACCCGCTCTGGCGACGTCGATCCGCGCCACCGCGCAGGTCTTCGAAGACCCCAAGTCCCAAGCCCTGCTGGCGCATCTGCAACAAGTCGCGCCGAGCGAAGCCAGCGTGCTGATCATCGGCGAGACCGGCACCGGCAAGGAACTGGTGGCGCGGCACATCCACAACCTGAGCCACCGCCGGCATCGGCCATTTGTCGCGGTGAACTGCGGCGCGTTCTCCGAATCACTGGTGGAGGCCGAGCTGTTCGGCCATGAGAAAGGTGCGTTCACCGGCGCGCTCAGCGCCAAGGCCGGCTGGTTCGAAGAGGCGGACGGCGGCACCTTGTTCCTAGACGAAATCGGCGATTTGCCGATGGCGATTCAGGTCAAGTTGCTGCGCGTGTTGCAGGAACGCGAAGTGGTGCGCCTCGGCTCGCGCAAGAGCATTCCGATCGATGTGCGGGTGCTGGCGGCGACCAACGTGCAACTGGAAAAGGCGATCAATGCCGGCAACTTTCGCGAAGACCTGTTCTATCGGTTGAACGTGGTCAATCTGGAACTCAGTCCGTTGCGCGACCGCCCCGGCGATATCCTGCCGCTGACCCGGCATTTCATCGAGGCCTACAGCCAGCGCCTCGGTTACGGACGGGTCAGCATCAGCTCCGGTGCCGAACAGAAACTGCGCAGCTACAGTTGGCCGGGCAACATCCGCGAACTGGAAAACGTCATCCATCACACCCTGTTGATCTGCCGCAACGGCGTGATCGAGCGCGACGATCTGCGCCTGTCGAACCTGCGCATCGAGCGCCCGGATGATCAGCAGTCGAACACCGACGATTCACCGGAAGCGTTGCTGGAGCAAGCCTTCCAGAAGCTCTTCGAACAACAGGCCGGCGCCCTCCACGAAAAGGTCGAAGACGCCCTGCTGCGCGCCGCCTATCGCTTCTGCCATTACAACCAGGTGCACACCGCCGCGCTGCTCGGCCTGAGCCGCAACGTCACGCGCACGCGGCTGATCAAGATCGGCGAACTGGCGGTGAACAAGCGGCGACTCACGGAGAACCTGCACGGTGAACGCCTGATCCAGTTGTCGATCTAGCCGACCAGGTTGCAGTGCAGCGCATCGTCATGACTGCGGGCGATGCTGCTCAACACCTGGAATGAATTGAAGGTCACGGTTTTCGCCTGATGGGCGCGGATCAGTTGCCAGAAATCCTGCTCGCCGCTTTCATAGCGACCGAACGCCGCCTCCCCGGCCTCGCGGCTCTGCCACTGCAGCAAGCTCAGCACCCGCCGACCGTCGTCGCTGACCTGGACGCTGGCGCTGACAAAGCCTGCGTAGCGCTGCGCCAGATGTTCGCTCTGCTGCGCCAGCGCCGAAACCAATGCCGGTTGCTGGCGTGGTTCGATCTCAAATTCGATCAATTGGGTAAAGCTGCGATTTTTCGCTGAGGTTTGCATGAGAAGTCCCCACTCATCGTAAGCCGAGTCTTGCGACTCGAAGGCCTGCAGGGTAAAACCTCTAGTTAAGTCAAGGTCAAGAGCCCTTTTGCAAAATGATCACCCCGGAAAACCTGCACAAACAGCTCACCGTCGGTGAAGTCGCCGCGCGCAGCGGTGTGGCGGTCACTGCCCTGCACTTTTATGAATCGAAAGGCCTGATCACCAGCCAGCGCAATGCCGGCAATCAGCGCCGTTACCCACGGGCGGTCTTGCGCCGTGTGGCGTTGATCAAGGTCGCGCAGCGTCTGGGCATTCCGCTGGCGGAAATCGGTGAGGCGCTGAAAACCCTCCCGGACGACCGCGCGCCAACAGCGGCAGACTGGAAAATCCTGTCCGAGCAGTGGCGACGGGAGCTGGATGAGCGGATCAACCAATTGACCCTGTTGCGCGACCGGCTCACCGGTTGCATCGGTTGTGGGTGTCTGTCGATGGAAGCCTGCCCGCTGCGCAACCAGGGCGATGTGCTCGGTGAGCAGGGGCCGGGGGCGCATTTCCTCGGCTGACTGCTCGTCGGGGAAAAATCCTGGCCGCGCAGACAGTTCTATAGTGAATCTTCCACAAATCCGGTGGAGCCATACCTCGCAAAACAAAAACAGGGAGAACGTCATGAGCGTCAAACCCATTCCCGAGGGGTATCACAGCATTACCCCGTACCTCGGCATCCTCAAGGCTGCCGAAGCCATCGAGTTCTACAAGAAAGCCTTCGGCGCCACGCAGGTCATGCGCCTGGACATGCCCGACGGGCGCGTCGGCCACGCCGAACTGCGCATTGGCGACAGCGCGATCATGCTCGGCACGCCGTGCGATCAAGGGCCGTTGAGCGATCCGGACAACGCCGTGGCCGTTGGTCTGCATCTGTACGTCACCGATGTCGACAAGTCCTTTCAACGAGCCCTGGATGCCGGGGCGAAAGCGGTGTCGGAGGTCAAGGACCAGTTTTATGGCGATCGCAGCGGGACGCTGAAGGATCCGTATGGTCATGTGTGGTTTCTGGCGACGCGCAAGGAGGATCTGACGGAAGAGCAGATCAAGCAGCGGGCGATGGAGATGTTCAGTCAGGGTTGAGATCTTCAGGGTTTGGGCTGGCCTCTTCGCGGGCAAGCCCGCTCCCACAGGGATCTCTGGTGTTTATACGATGGGTGTCACACAGAAAAACACTGTGGGAGCGGGCTTGCCCGCGAAGGGGCCAGCCCTGACGACACACATCACACTTCATGAACCACCACACCACGCTTCGACCCTTGCCCCGAATGTCGAACACTTTCAGGATGCATCCCACCCGCACCTGAACAAGGATCAGCCCGATGTTTGCCGGATTCGTCAAAGACCAGCGCCACGTCAACGGCGTCGACATCGCCTATCGCCTTGGCGGCAGCGGCCCGGGATTGTTGCTGTTGCACGGGCACCCGCAGACCCACGTGATCTGGCACAAGATTGCCGAACAACTGGCCGAGCACTTCACTGTGGTCGCCGCCGACTTGCGCGGGTATGGCGACAGCGCCCGCCCCGCCGCCGATGAGCAGCACCGCAGCTATTCAAAACGCGAAATGGCCAGGGACAACGTCGAGTTGATGCAGTCGCTGGGCTTTGCGCAGTTCTCGATCCTGGCCCACGACCGTGGCGCCCGGGTCGCCCATCGTCTGGCCCTCGACCATCCATCCACCGTACAGCGGATGATGCTGCTGGACATCGCCCCGACCCTGGCGATGTACACCCAGACCAACGAAGCCTTCGCCCGCGCCTATTGGCACTGGTTCTTCCTGATCCGCCCGGCACCGTTGCCGGAAACCCTGATCGAGGCGAATCCCGAAGCCTACCTGCGCAGCGTAATGGGCAGCCGCAGTGCCGGACTAGCGCCTTTCACCGAGCAAGCGATCGGCGAATACCTGCGCTGCCTGCAACGTCCCGGCAGTGCCCGGGGCATTTGCGAAGATTACCGCGCCAGCGCCAGCATCGATCTGGAACATGACAGTGCCGACCTCGCTGCCGGCAATCATCTTGATCTGCCGCTGCGGGTGTTGTGGGGCGCCGAAGGCACGGTCGGCCGTTGCTTCGATCCGCTCAAGGAATGGCAGCACGTGGCAACCGACGTCAGCGGCAAGGCGCTGCCGGCCGGGCATTATCTGGCCGAGGAAGTGCCCGAACTGTTGCTCGCCGAGGCGCTGGATTTCCTGCGCTGAATCGAGCGTTCCCCGCCGATGCTATGCTGGCGGCTTGTGCCGCCAGTGCCCGTTCCGCCATGTCCCAGAACCAAGACCCCGTGCCCCTGCCCGAAGACCTGCGCGTGCTGCTGACCGTGATCCGCAAGAACGGTTTCGCCGCCGCTGCCGATGAGCTGGGCCTGTCCCCGGCCTACGTCAGCAAACGCATTCAGATTCTCGAATCGACCCTCGGCACTCGCCTGCTGCACCGCACCAGTCGTCGCGTGTCGCTGACCGAGGACGGCGAGCGGGTGCAGCGCTGGGCCTTACGTATTCTCGATGTCTTCCAGCAGTTGCGCGACGACCTCGCCGACGCCCACGACAGCCCGCGCGGGCGCCTGCACATTTGCAGCAGTTTCGGTTTCGGCCGTAACCATGTGGCGCCTGCGGTTTCGCGGCTGGCCGAGCTTCACCCGCAGTTGCAGATTCGCCTGGACCTGTTCGACCGTGCAGTGGACATCGTCAACGAGGGCTTCGATCTGGAAATCCGCGTCGGCGACGACCTGCCCGGCCAGCACATCGGCCGGCAACTGGTGAGTAACCGCCGGGTGCTGTGCGCTGCGCCCGAATACCTTGAGCGCCGAGGTACACCGCAGACTCTGGACGATCTACAGCAACATGACTGCCTGGTGATCAAGGAGCGCGACAACGCCTTCGGCGTCTGGCATCTGGATCGCGACGGTACGCCGGAAAGCGTGCGGGTCAATGGGCCGTTATCCTCCAACAACGGCGAGATCGTCCTGCAATGGGCGCTCGACGGACGCGGCGTGTTGCTGCGTTCGTTGTGGGATGTGAAACCGTTGCTGGATCAGGGCCGACTGCTGCCGGTGCTGGCCGATTACAGCCAGAGCGCCAATGTCTGGGCGGTGTACCCGACACGGCTGGCCAACTCCGGGAAGCTGCGGGCGTGTGTGGAGTTTTTGCAGGGGCATTTCAAGGATCTTTCTCTGTAACCCAAACACCACAAAACCTTGTGGGAGCTGGCTTGCCAGCGAAGGCGTCAGCCCAGCCGATATAAATGCTGGATGTGCTGGCCTCATCGCTGGCAAGCCAGCTCCCACAGGGTCAAAGGTGTGTCAGGTCAGCCATGGGTTGGCGGCCAGGTGTTCGCGCTCGAACGCCTCGATCTGCTCACGCCGCTGCAAGGTACTGCCAATCGCATCCAGCCCCAGCAACAGTGCGGTCTTGCGCAAGCCATCAATCTGGAAATCGATGACTTCACCGTCCGCCAGTCGGATCTGCTGCGCCTCCAGATCCACATTGATCCGGGCCGTTTCAGGCTGACTCACCAACCGGCCGATACGCTGCACGTGCGCTTCATCCAGCGTGATCAGCAATACCCCGTTACGCTGGCAGTTGTCGTAGAAGATTCCGGCAAAACGGCTGCCGATCAGCGCGCGAATGCCCATTTGCTGCAACCCCCACACCGCGTGTTCGCGGCTGGAACCGCAGCCGAAATTCGTCCCGACCACCAAGAAACTCGCGCCCTGCCAGGCCGGTTGGTTCAGCACGAATTCCGGGTTGGGCGTACCGTCGGCGAGAAAGCGCAGATCGAAAAACAGCCCACGATCCAGCCCCTGACGGTCGATACCCTTGAGAAACTGCTTGGGCATGATCACGTCGGTATCAACGTTGGCCGCGAGCAGCGGCGCGGCCTGGCCGCTGACTTGCGTGAAGGGTTGCAGACTCATGGGCGTTCTCCAAAGTGGCGGATGTCGGTGAGGTGGCCACTGATCGCGGCAGCGGCAACCATCGCCGGACTCATCAGATGGGTGCGCGCCCCGGCACCCTGGCGGCCTTCGAAATTGCGGTTGGTGCTGGAGGCGCAACGGTCGCCGGGCGCGAGCACGTCATCGTTCATCGCCAGGCACATCGAGCAGCCGGACTGACGCCATTCAAACCCGGCGTCGATGAAGATCTGCGCCAGCCCCTCAGCCTCGGCCTGAGCGCGCACTTCGCTGGAACCGGGCACGATCATCGCCCGCACATGCCCGGCCACCTGCCGTCCCCGCACCACGCTAGCGGCGTCACGCAGATCCTCGATCCGCGCGTTGGTGCAGGAGCCGATAAAAGCGTGACTGATGACGATATCGCGCAGTGCCATTCCCGCCTCCAGGCCCATGTATTGAAGGGCGCGGCGCATGTCCTGACGCAGGATCGGATCATCGATGCGTTGCGGGTCCGGCACCTGCGCGCCGATCGGCGCCGCATGATCCGGGCTGGTGCCCCAGGTGACCATCGGCTCCAGCAGGCTGGCGTCCAGGTGTACTTCACGGTCAAACACGGCGCCGGGATCGCTGCGCAGTTCACGCCATTTTTCCACGCCGCGCTCCCACAACTCACCTTGCGGCGCCCGGGGTTTGCCCTTGAGATAGGCGAAGACTTTTTCGTCCGGCGCCATGAACGCGCCGCGTGCGCCGGCCTCCACCGCCATGTTGCAAATGGTCATCCGCGCTTCAACGCTCAGCGCATCGATGGTCGAACCGCAGAACTCGATCGCATAGCCAGTGGCGCCCGACGCACCGATGCGGCCGATCAGCGCCATGATCACGTCCTTCGACGTCAGCCCCGGCGCCAGCTCGCCATCCACCGTCACGCGCAGGCTTTTCAGGCGTTTGTAGACCAGCGTTTGCGAGGCCAGCAGGTGCTCGATTTCCGAGGTACCGATGCCAAATCCGAACGCCCCCAGCGCGCCGTACGTGGTGGTGTGGCTGTCGCCGGCGGCGATGACCATGCCCGGCAGAATGAAGCCCTGCTCCGGGGCGATCACATGTTCAATGCCCTGACGCTTGTCGAGGATATCCAGCAGTTCGATGCCGAAGTCCCGGCAGTTTTCCGCCAGATACGACACCTGCCGCGCACCGCCGGCATCAGGCATCGCCGCCACCCGTTTGGGGGTGGTCGGGTTGACGTGATCGACCACCGCCAGCGCCGTGCCGGGCCGCCATACCTTGCGCCCGGCGGCGCGCAGACCGCTGAACGCCTGCGGGCTGGTGTATTCGTTGATCACCTGGCGATCGATATACAGCAGCGCATGACCCTGATCGTCGAGGCGGCACACGGTGTGCGAATCGATGTGTTTGTCGTAGAGGGTTCTGGGGCTCATCAGGGTGCTCGCTCGGGGAATCCAGTGATTTCCATCATAAGGAGCGCGAACCGGCCATCAATTGCCTGACAGTGAGTGCCACATTCATGAATCGTGTTTGATCTGACGACCCGCAAAATCCTGTAGGAGCTGTCGAGTGCAACGAGGCTGCGATCTTTTGATCCTGTTTTTACAGACCAGGATCAAAAGATCGCAGCGTGCCGCAGCTCCTACAGAGGGATCTCGTCGCTCCCTGCGAAGTGCGAAACATTTGCTTTCATATCACCTTTCGGGATTTGTCCGGCTCATCCGTCCTATAGAGATGCAGGCCGTTCGCACAGGCAACAGCCACGACCGCGCCTTTTGCGGACACCCGCGCTGCGAAGCCCGTAGCCGCGTGCCCTTTCATCGAAATCAAGACGCGCAAACATGTCGAAGAAATCCCGTTCCAAACTGTGGTTCCTGGTGCATAGCTGGCTCGCGCTGCCGATCTGGTTTTTTGTCCTGATCGTCTGTGTCACCGGCACGCTGGCGGTGGTCAGCCAGGAAATCGTCTGGCTGGCCAACCCGCAAATGCGCGCCAGTCAGCCGTCGGATGACGCACCGCGGCTCAGTTACGATCAAGTGCTGGCCGCGATCAAACAGGCCGAACCGCAGACGCTGGTGGAAAGCATCAGCCGTCCCGACGAGTCGCACTTCGCCCTCGATGTCGAGGTCAGCTACCCCGACGGCCGCTCGCAGACGGTCTACGTCAACCCTTACACCGGAGTGATTCAGGGCCCGGCGCCGGACTTCAACTTCAAGGCGTTCACCCGCGCCCTGCACGGCTGGTGGCTGGTGCCGTTCACCAACGGTTTCAGTTGGGGCTGGTACCTGGTGTCGTTCCTCGGCCTGCCGATGCTCGCTTCGCTAGTGACCGGGCTGGTGGTGTACAAGCGCTTCTGGAAAGGCTTCTTCAAACCCACCCTGCGTTTTCGCCACGGCGCGCGGATCTTCTGGGGCGATTTCCATCGACTGAGCGGCATCTGGTCGATCTGGTTCATCGCGGTGATCTCGATCACCGGCACCTGGTTTCTGATTCAGGCCATTCTGGCCGACAACCAGGTGTCCATCAGCAGCGAGCCGATCATTCCCGCCATGTCCCGGGAAAGCGTACCGATGTCGAGCGACGCCAGTCCTCCCCCACGAATCAGCCTCGATCGCGCGGTACAGATCGCCGAACAGCACATACCCGGGCTGGAAGTCAGTTTCGTCAGCCTGCCGGGCAATGCCTACAGCCACTTGAGCCTTGGCGGGCGCGGCTGGTATCCACTGATGTTCCAGACCGCCACACTGAATCCGTACAACGGTGAGAAGGCCGCCACCCGACTGCTGACTGACCGTTCCTCGCTGGAGTTCGTCACCGAGTCGATGCGCCCGCTGCACACCGGTGATTTCGGCGGTCTGTGGATCAAACTGATCTGGTTCTTCTTCGGCCTGCTGCTGAGCATGATGGTCCTCAGCGGCCTGTTGATCTGGACCAAGCGCACCGCGCTGGCCACCGCCAACGCGCTCAAGCGCGAGAATAAAAAGGCCCGCAACCCCCGCGTCAGCCGTGAACCGGCGGAGGTCAGCCTGTGAGCCAGTCCAGCCGCACTGCCCCACCGTCCGCCCTGCGCCGCTTCTGGCACAAATGGCGCTTTCATCTGAACGCCCTGTTGCTGCTGATTCCGTTGGGCTTCATGCCCAAGTATTTCGCCGATGCCGCGCTGTTTCGCGGTGACGTCGGCCTTGGTGAGCATGAGGTCGGCGAGATCCAGGTCGGCCCGTGGAGCCTGCGCCTGGCCGAACTGCGCAACGAAGCACCGCGCCTGAGCGGCCCCGCCGGTTACATGAAGGACTTCAATGCCGCCCTCTGCGATGCCTGTGTCGAACAGGTCAAGGCCACCTACCTGCGCATTGGCAAACCGCGCAGCCTGCGCGCCGCCGGGGTGATTTTCTTTGGCACGCCGTATCGCATGGGCGCGCAATTGCCGGTGGCGGAAAAAACCAAAGCCGATGCCGAACTGTGGATCACCATGGAAGGCTGGGACGGCAGCATGCACCAAGCCTCGATTCCCCTGAGCCAGGCCTCCCCCGCGACCCTCGCCTGGCTGAACCAACAAGGAGCCAAACCATGAACCGCGTTCAACGCCCTTCCCGCCTGCGGTTGCGCGCCGCGTTGCTGATGCTGTGCGCAGGTTTCAGCGCCGGCGCCCTGGCCCATAACCCGATGTGCGAATGCAAAGCCGTCGATGCCGAGCAGATCAAATGCACCGGCGGCTTCTCCGACGGCAGCGGCGCGCCGGGGGTGACCCTCGACGTGATCGGTTACGACGAAACCATTCTGCTGCCGGGCAAGCTCGGCGCCGATTCGACCGTGACGTTCAAGAAACCGGCGGCCGAGTTTTACGTGCTGTTCGACGCCGGCCCCGGCCACGTCGTGGAAATCGACCAAGCGGACATCGAGGCCCCATGAGCACGCCCACCATCCAAGTTGTACGCCCGGCCGGTGCCGGGCATGAAACCCTTAACGTTCTGCTGTTGTGCTTGCTGATCCTCGCGGTCGCCGGCTCGGTGGTCGCCTGGCGCGGGGTGTCCCATGAACCGGAACCGGTCGCCAGCCATCAGCTCGATGCGCGGCGCGATCTCAGCGCCGCCGAGCAAGGCATCTATGCCGACCTGCGGGTGACCCTCGACGAGATCCGCCTGCTGCGTGAAGAGCAGCAAAGCCTGCCGACCCCGCAAAATCTGGCCGAGGAAGGTTTCGCCCCGTTCGCTCAGGACGCCAGCTCGGTCAGCCGTGGCGGGCATGCCTGGCAGTTACTGGCGGACAGCGCCTATTTCGGCCACAGCCAGGCGCCCGCCGTCGCCGGTTCGTTCGTGATGTTGCTGAGCGCCGACGCCAATGCCGCGCCGGACATCTGGCTTAACCGCGACGCCGATCTGAAAACGCCCGCCGAGCTGACCGATGCCGCGCTGTCCGCCGCTGGCTGGAAACAGATCGTCGCGCAGTTCGATGCCGGCGTGACCCGCGAGCATCGCCACTGAACCTTCGCCTTCACCCGAGAGAAGACCGCTTGCCCATGCTTATTTCACTGACTCGCCGTCCCCTCCTGCGCACCCTGCTGTTAAGCCTGTGCGCGTGCCTGCTGAGCCCGCTGGCCAGCGCCGATCCGGGCAAACGCCTGCGCATCGGCATCACCCTGCATCCGTATTACAGCTATGTGGCGAATATCGTCGGCGACAAGGCCGAGGTGGTGCCGCTGATTCCCGCCGGTTTCAACCCGCACGCCTACGAGCCACGCGCCGAAGACATCAAGCGCATCAGCGGCCTGGATGTGATCGTGCTCAACGGGGTCGGCCATGACGACTTCGCCGACCGCATGATCGCCGCCAGCGAAACGCCGAACATCAAGACCATCGAAGCCAACGAAAACGTGCCGCTGCTGGCCGCCACCGGTACCGCCGCGCGCGGCGCCGGCAAAGTGGTCAACCCGCACACCTTCCTGTCGATCAGCGCCTCGATTGCTCAGGTCAACAACATTGCCCGCGAGCTGGGCAAGCTCGACCCGGACAACGCCAAAACCTACACCCAGAACGCCCGCGCCTACGGCAAACGCCTGCGGCAGATGCGCGCCGATGCCTTGGCCAAACTGACCCAGGCACCGAACGCCGAACTGCGCGTGGCCACGGTGCATGCGGCTTATGACTACCTGCTGCGCGAATTTGGCCTGGAAGTGACGGCCGTGGTCGAGCCGGCCCACGGCATCGAACCGAGCCCGAGCCAGTTGAAAAAGACCATCGACCAACTGCGCGAACTCGACGTGAAGGTGATTTTCTCGGAGATGGATTTCCCTTCCACCTACGTCGAAACCATCCAGCGTGAGTCCGGCGTGAAGCTGTACCCGCTGTCGCACATTTCCTATGGCGAATACAGCGCCGACAAGTATGAAAAGGAAATGACCGGCAACCTCGACACCGTGGTGCGGGCGATTCAGGAGTCCGGGGCATGACCTCGAAAGAAACTATCCGGAACGAACTCGAATCCCCTGTAGGAGCGAGCCTGCTCGCGATAGCGCCCGGCCAGTCAACCACATCGCTGAATGACACTCCGCCATCGCGAGCAGGCTCACTCCTACAGAGGGTAGGCGGGCCTACCCTGGAATTTTCTGAGGTTTGTCTGACCCTCGGGCGCACCACGATCCTCGACAACGTCACCTTCCAGGTCCAGCCCGGCCACGTGCACGCCCTGGTCGGCCCCAACGGCGGCGGCAAGAGCTCGCTGATCAAGACCCTGCTCGGGCAGATGCCGCATCAGGGTCAACTGAGCCTGCACTGGCCCGGCCAACCCGGCACCATCGGCTACGTGCCGCAGGCGCTGGAGTTCGATCGCGGCCTGCCGATGACCGTCGACGATTTCATGGCCGCGATGTGCCAGCGTCGGCCGGCGTTCCTCGGCTTGAGCAAGCATTACGCCAACGCCATCGGTGAGGCGCTGGAACGGGTCGGCATGCAGGACAAACGCAAGCGGCGCATGGGCGCGTTGTCCGGTGGCGAACGGCAGCGCGTGTTGCTCGCCCAAGGGTTGATCCCGGCCCCGCAATTGCTGGTGCTGGATGAGCCGATGTCAGCCCTCGACGAAGCCGGGATCCAGGTGTTCGAACGCCTGCTCGGCGACTGGCGCGCGGCCGGCATCACCGTGCTGTGGATCGAGCACGATCTGGAAGCGGTCAAGCGTCTGGCCGACCGGGTCACCGGTCTCAACCGCCGCGTGCTGTTCGACGCCACGCCGCAACAAGCACTGACCCCGGAACGTCTGCTGAGTCTGTTTTCCACCCATCCTCGGAGCGCGGTCTGATGAGTTACGAAGCCTTTCGTTTGATGGTTCAGGGCTGGGCGTCGTCCGGTTACCTGCCCGAGGCGCTGGCCTACGGTTTTGTGGTCAACGCGCTGCTCGCCGGCCTGTTGATCGGCCCGGTGCTCGGCGGCCTCGGCACGCTGGTAGTGGTCAAGCGCTTTGCGTTTTTCTCCGAAGCGGTCGGGCACGCGGCGCTGACCGGCGTGGCCATCGGCATTCTGCTCGGCGAACCCTACACCGGGCCATACGGCAGCCTGTTCGGCTACTGCCTGCTGTTCGGCATTTTGCTCAATTACCTGCGCAATCGCACCGGTCTGGCGCCGGACACCCTGATCGGTGTGTTCCTCTCGGTGTCGCTGGCGCTCGGCGCGAGCCTGCTGCTGATTCTGGCCGGCAAGATCAACGTGCACATTCTGGAGAACGTGCTGTTCGGTTCGGTGCTCACCGTCAATGGCAACGACCTGCTGGTGCTGGCCATCGTCGGTTCGCTGGTCATGGCCCTGGCGCTGCCGCTGTACAACCGGATCATGCTCGCCAGTTTCAACCCGCAACTGGCGGCGGTGCGTGGCGTCGCGGTGAAGACTCTGGATTACCTGTTCGTGATTCTGGTGACGCTGATCACCGTCGCGGCGGTGAAGGTCATCGGCGCGATTCTGGTCGGCGCGTTGCTGGTGATTCCGGCGGCGGCCGCGCGTTTACTCAGCCAGTCGCTCAAGGGCTTCTTCTGGTGTTCGGTGCTGATTGCCACCGTCAGCACGCTGTGCGGGATTCTCGCGCCGATCGTCTTCGATCTGCCGATCCCCTCCGGCGCCGCGATCATCCTGGTCGCCGGCATTGCCTTCGCCCTCGCCGCCATTGCGCGCGGGGTTGTCCCGAGTCTGAAAGGGAACCTTGGATAAATGACTTTCTCACTGCGAAAACTGACCCTGGCCATGGCCCTGTGCGGCGTGGTCGGCAGCCCGTTGCTGGCGGCTGAAAACCCTCAACCACTGCGCGTACTGGCCTCGTTGCCCATCACCTACGGCCTCGGCGAAGTGCTGCTCAAAGGCACCGACGTCAGCCTGGAACGCGCAGCCCCGGCGAATCTGCCGGGCAGCCGTCAGACCGCGTACTTCACCGGTCGCGGCGCTCCGGCGCTGGGCAAACTGGCAACCGCTGCCGACGCGGTGATCGGCGTGCGCTCGCTGTGGGCCGATGATCCGCTGTACCCGATCGCGCGGCGCAGCAACATTCGCATTGTCGAAGTCGACGCGGCGCGCCCGGTGGATGGCGCCCTGCCAGGGATTGCCGTGCAACCGGGCTTGAAGGTCGATGGCTTGAACAGTCAGCCGTGGCTGGCGAGCAACAACATGGGGCGCATGGCCGACGTGATGGCGGCGGACCTAGTGCGCCTGGCGCCTTCGGCCAAACCGAAGATCGAGGCCAATCTGGCAGCGCTGAAACAGCGCCTGCTCAAACTCAGCGCCGACAGCGAAGCGCGCCTGGCCGAGGCCGACAACCTGAGTGTGATGAGCCTCAGCGATCACTTCGGTTACCTGATCGGCAGCCTGAATCTGGAGCTGATCGGCCAGGATCCACGGCCGGATGCCGAGTGGACTACCGAAGACTTGAAGAAGCTCACAGCGACGCTCAAGGACAACGACGTGGCGCTGGTGCTGCATCATCGTCAGCCGTCGGAAGCGGTGAAAGCGGCGATTGCCGAATCGGGGAGTCAACTGCTGGTGTTGAGCACCGATGCCGAAGATCCGGTGGCGGAGCTGGAGGGGAATGTGGATTTGCTGCTCAAGGGTTTGAGCGGCGGGCCTTCGGCCTAAGTCAAAAGATCGCAGCCTTCGGCAGCTCCTACAGTATCCCCATGTAGGAGCTGCCGAAGGCTGCGATCTTTTGAGGACCATGAAAAAACCCGCTGACTGTCACCAGTCCAGCGGGTTTGTTTTGCCTGGCAGATTACTGAGCAGCCGCCTGCCCTTCCATCTTCTGGCGCAGGCTCAGCGGACGCATGTCGGTCCAGACTTCTTCGATGTAGGCCAGGCATTCCTTCTTCAGGCCGCTCTTGCCCACGGTGCGCCAGCCTTCAGGCACGGCTTTGTAATCCGGCCAGATCGAGTATTGCTCTTCGTGGTTGACCACGACCTGAAAGAGGATGTCCTCGCGGTCGAATACTGACGTCATGCTGGTTCTCCATCACTGTAGGGGTGGGCTGCACACGGGGTGCAGCCGGGTATGTAGATAGAACGTTCGGCGCGGCGAAAAATTTACACAGCGGCGGTGGCAGCGGTCAGAGCCCGGCCGAAGATCTCGGCGACGCGGTCGATTTCGGCGGCGGTGATCACCAGCGGCGGCAGGAAGCGCACCACCGCGCCATGCCGGCCGCCCAATTCGAGAATCAGTCCGCGCTTGAGGCATTCACGCTGCACCAGCGGTGCCAGACGGGCGAACGCGGGTGGGTGACCAAGGGCGTCCGGTGCGCCGTTCGGGTCAACCAGTTCGACGCCGAGCATCAAGCCACGACCACGAATGTCGCCCAGTTGCGGGAAGTCGCGTTGCAGTATGCGCAGGTGTTCGCTCAGGCGTTCGCCCATCGCCGCAGCGTGTTCGCAGACCTTGTGTTCGAGCAGATAACGCATCACCGCGGAACCGGCGGCCATCGCCATCTGATTGCCACGGAACGTACCGGCATGGGCACCGGGTTGCCAGGTGTCGAGCCAGTCGCGATAGACCACCACCGCCAGTGGCAGGCTGCCGCCGATGGCTTTGGACAACACCACCACGTCCGGGACGATATCGGCGTGTTCGAAGGCAAACATCTTGCCGGTGCGGGCGAAACCGCTCTGGATCTCGTCGACGATCAGCGCCACACCGGCCTTTTCGGTGATCCGACGCAAGCCGCGCAGCCACTCGACGTCGGCCGGAATCACCCCGCCCTCGCCCTGCACCGCTTCGACAATCACCGCTGCCGGCAATTGCACGCCGGCTTCAGGATCGTTGAGCAGGTTTTCCAGATAACTCAGGTTGGCTTTGACACCGGCCGCGCCACCGAGGCCGAACGGGCAACGGTAGTCGTAAGGGAACGGCATGAATTGCACACCGTTGCTGAGCAAGGCGCCCAGCGGCTTTTTCGGCCCCAGGCTGCCCATCAGGCTCAAGGCACCCTGGCTCATGCCGTGATAACCGCCGGAGAACGACAGCACGGTGCTGCGCCCGGTGGCGGTGCGCACCAGTTTCAGCGCGGCTTCCACCGCGTCGGTGCCGGTCGGGCCACAGAACTGGATTTTCGCCTCGGCCGCCAGTGCTGGCGGGAGCAAACCGAACAGGTCCTGGACAAACTGATCCTTGACCGGCGTGGTCAGGTCGAGGGTGTGCAGCGGCAACTCATCCGTCAGCACTTGCTGAATCGCCTCGATCACCACCGGGTGGTTATGGCCCAAAGCCAACGTGCCGGCACCGGCCAGGCAATCGATGAAGGTCCGACCTTCGACATCTTCGACGTACAGGCCCTTGGCGCGCTTGAGTGCCAGCGGAATGCGTCGCGGGTAGCTGCGGGCATTGGATTCCTGCTGACTCTGGCGGGCCAGCAGCGGTGATTCGTTGAACTGATACAGGGTTTCCGCCGGCGCGGAGGTGATCCGGGCCGACGACTCTTCGATAAGGCTGGTGGCGACTGACATCTCTCGACCCCTCAATACGCTATGGATAGTGACCAAAACAGCACACCGCACAGGTGCGCGTTCCGGTCGCGGGGCGCACATGCAGGTTTTCCTGTTCTGGAAACGCTTAAGCGAGGCGAGGATTTAGACCCTTGATCGAGTTGTCAGTCGGGCACCACCAATGGCTTGTGCAGCGCAACACGGTGCAAGCCCTGATCGCTGGCGGATAGCGCCGAATTGCAGTAGCCCAGATGTCGATAAAAAGCCGCACCGGTGCGTGTGCTGGCGATGCACACCTGCGGCACACCACGAATCCGCAGCCAGCCTTCAAGGTCCATCATCAGTGCGCGGCCTGCGCCACGACGAAACCATTCGGGCTGCACATGGCAAAAGCCGATCTCACCGCTGGCCGTGGCCATGCCGACACCCACCGGCTTGTCCTGCATCAAGGCGATATTCAGGTAGCAATGCGCGTCGGCAAGGTGCGCGCTGATGACATCGGCAGATTGCCGGCCGATCCAGTGGCTGACCTGCTGCGGATCGTTGCGGTGATCGAGCACACATCCGACGCGAATCGAACGCTCGATGATGCGACTGATGAGGCCAGCGTCGGCGGGTTTCGCCGGGCAGATGCAGATCGATGCTTCCATGGCACGTTCCCTCAATCCATTGAGTCAGAGCAGCCCCGACCTTAACGCCGCAATTGCCAAAGCACCAACGCACAGACGTTACATTTGATGTGGACCCACACAAATCCCCTGTAAGAGCTGCCGCAGACTGCGATCTTTTGATTTTGTTTTTCAAGATCAAGATCAAAAGATCGCAGCCTTCGGCAGCTCCTACAGGGATGGTGGTGAGTTCAGACGGGTTGCAAGGGCATCGTCAATTCGACTCGCAAGCCATCCGGCCGGCTGTCGAAATGCAGGGTGCAAGCGCAGCGCTGGACGATGGCTTGCACAATCGCCAGGCCCAGTCCGCAGCCGGTGCTCTGGCCGTTGCGCCAGAAGCGTTGGGTCAGGTGTTGCAGATCTTCCGCCGCAATTCCGGGACCATGGTCGCGCACCACAAAGCGGGCGCGCTGGCCGACGGTTTCCAGACTCAGCTCCACCTCAGCGTCTGCCGGGGTATGGCGCAGGGCGTTGTCGAGCAGATTGCGCAACGCGGCAATCGACAGCACCGCCGGCATTTGCACGGGCGCATTGGAAAGCTGCTTGGGCAATTGCAACTTGATGCGCTGGCATTCACCACCGGCCGCATCCTGCATCGCCAGTTTCGCCACCTGCTCGGCGCTGCATTGCACGCCGTCGTCGAACGAAAGACTGCCCTCGACCCGCGCCAGCAACAGCAGTTGCTCCAGGGTGCGGTGCATGCGGTCGGCGCCCTCCTCGGCCCGGGCCAGCGACTGATCACGGGCACTGCCTTCGGTCATGCGCGCCACTTGCAGGTGGGTCTTGATCGCGGTCAGCGGGCTGCGCAGTTCGTGGGCGGCGTCACCGGTCAGGCGACGCTCGCGTTCGATGGTCTTGCCGATGCGCTGGAACAGCTGGTTCTGCGTATCGAGCAACGGTTTCAATTCACTGGGAAACGACTGCAACTGCAATGGCTCAAGCGAGTCGGCGTTACGCCGCATCAAGGCTTCGCGCAGGCGATTGAGCGGCGCCAGCCCCTGGCCAATGCCCAGCCACAACAGGCACAGGCAACCGAGCAACGCCACGCCGACCGGCACCGAAGCCGCCAGCAGGATTGACATGTTCAGCGCTTCGCGCTCGATCTGCCGGTCGGCAGTGGTGATCCGCACATCACCTCGCGCGAGCGTAAAACTGCGCCACGGCGCGCCATCGATCATCTGGTCATGGAAGCCCATTTTTTCCGCTTCCAGGGTTTGCTCGGGGCTGCTGTGGCTGCGGGCCAGGATTTCCCCGCGCAAAGAGCTGACCTGACAGGCCATGCCGCCGGGAATATTCAACTGTTCGGCACTGAAATGGGTGCCCTCGCCCTTGCTCGGCAACGCCGGCAGTTGCTCCAGCAGTCCGGCGACCATGCGCGCCGAAGCCACCAGCCGCTGGTCGAGGGAAAACATCATCTGATTGCGCAAGTCGCTGAGCATCCACGCCGCGGCCAGCGCCCAGATCAGGGCGAACGCGGCGCCGAGGGTCAGACTCAGGCGCAGACGCAGACTCATCACTTCTGTTGCTCTCCACCATCTGCCGGCCCGAGGCGATAGCCCAGACCGCGCACGGTTTCGACGATGCCCTTGCCGAGTTTGCTGCGCAGGTGATGGATATGCACGTTGAGTGCGTTGCTCTCCAACTCGTCGTTGAAGCCGTAGACGCTGTCCTTCAACTGCTCGGTGGACAGCACCCGGCCACGGTTGTGCAGCAGCGCCTGCAACAGCGATTGCTCGCGCCGCGACAAGTCCACCGGTTGCCCGGCCAGAGTCGTTTCACGGCTGCTCGGGTCGTAGGTCAGCGCGCCGTGTTCGATCAGGTTGACGCTGCGTCCGGCGACCCGGCGCAATAGAGTTTGCAGACGGGCGAACAGCTCACGCAGATCGAAGGGTTTAAGCAGATAGTCATCGGCCCCGGCCTGCAAGCCATCGACCCGGTCGGTCACCGAGTCGCGCGCGGTCAGGATCAGCACCGGAATTTCCAGGCCCTGCTGACGCAGTTGTTGCAGCAACTTGAGGCCATCTTCGTCAGGCAGGCCGAGATCGAGCACCATCACGTCGAATTCGGCAACTTTGAGCATCGCTCGCGCTTTCGAGGCGGTGTTGACGTGCTCGACCGTCAGGCCCTGCGCCGAGAGACCGGCAACGATACCGCTGGCGATCAGTTCATCGTCTTCGCAAACCAGTACGTGCATGATCCGTCCCGTAGAAAAAAGCCGATTAGGCCGTTGGCCGATTAAGCTGACATTATGGCGCCCAACGCCACAGCGACAAGGGCGTGACGGTTAATCATCGGTTAATCGCCATCCACCATTGTGCCCCCACTTGCACAGGGACAAGGCTCCTCCATGCGTCATTTTTTTCTTTTGTTTGCACTGCTGATCTCCGGCCTGGCCCAGGCGGGAAACAATCCATTCGAGACCAAACCGGAGTTTCTGCCGGTCGACAAAGCCTTCGTGCTCACCTCCGAACGCCTTGAGTCCGGGGAAACCCAGCTGTTCTGGCAAATCACCGACGGCTATTACCTGTACCAGAAACGCCTGAAATTCGACGGTTTGACGGCAGAGCAGCAGCCGGCGTTGCCCGAGGGCGAGTCGCACAGTGACGAATTCTTCGGTGAACAACCGGTGTATCGCCAGGGGCTGGAGGTAAAAATTCCGGCCTCGGCCAGCGGTCAGATCAAGGTCAGTTACCAGGGCTGCGCCGATGCCGGCCTGTGTTACCCGCCGCAGACCCGGGTCATCGATCTGGGCGGTCAAGCAACGCCAACATACAGTGCCGAAGCGCCGGACCAGGCCTTGGCCAGCAGCCTGCAGCAACGGGCGCTGGGCTGGAGCCTGCTGGTGTTCTTCGGCCTCGGCCTGTTGCTGGCGTTTACTCCGTGTTCGTTGCCGATGCTGCCGATTCTGGCGGGCATGATTGTCGGCAGTGGTGCCACCCCGCGCCGTGGGTTCGCCCTGGCCAGCAGCTATGTGATCTGCATGGCGCTGGTGTATGCGGCCATGGGAGTGATCGCCGCGCTGCTCGGCGCCAATCTGCAGGCATGGCTGCAAAATCCGTGGCTTCTGGGTGCCTTCGCTGCAGTGTTCGTGGTGCTGGCATTGCCGATGTTCGGCTTCTTCGAATTGCAACTGCCGGTGGCCTTGCGTGATCGCCTCGAACACGCTTCGCGCAGCCGCAATGGCGGCAGCCTGATCGGTGCCGGGGTGCTCGGCGCATTGTCCGGTCTGCTGGTCGGCCCGTGCATGACCGCGCCACTGGCCGGCGCTTTGCTGTACATCGCGCAGAGCGGCAATGCGCTGCACGGTGGATTGATTCTGTTTGCGTTGGGCATCGGTATCGGGGTGCCGCTGTTGCTGTTGGTGACCGTCGGCAATCGCTTCCTGCCAAAGCCTGGCGCGTGGATGAACCTGCTCAAGGGCATCTTCGGTTTCCTGTTCCTCGCGACCGCGCTGCTGATGTTGCGCCCGGTGCTGGACTCGTCGCTGTGGCTGGGCCTGTGCGGCGCGCTGCTGCTGATCGCCGCGTTCTGTGCGTGGAAGCAATCGGACGGCTTCGGCCGGGTTGCCCAGGTGTTCGGCGCCAGTTCGTTGTTGCTCGGTCTGTGGGGCAGCCTGTTGCTGATCGGCGCTGCCGGTGGCAGCGACGACCCGTATCAGCCGTTGCAGGTGTACAGCGCCGGTCGGGCCGCCAGCGCTACGCCGAGCGGGCATGACGCGTTCACCACGATCAAGGATCCGGCCGCCCTGCAGCGCGAACTGGATAGCGCCAAGGCTCAGGGCCAGTGGGTGCTGCTCGATTACTACGCCGACTGGTGCGTGTCGTGCAAAGTCATGGAAAAACAGGTGTTCGGCAAGGACAAGGTCATGCAGGCGCTGAGCGACGTGCGCCTGCTGCGCCTCGATGTCACTGCTGACAACGCCGCCAGCCGCGAGCTGCTCGGCCGCTACAAAGTCCCTGGGCCACCAAGTTTTGTCTGGATCGGCACCGACGGCGAAGAACGACGTAGCCAGCGCATCACCGGTGAGGTGGATGCCGAGACGTTCCTGCAACGCTGGACTACCACCCGAGACGCCAATTAATGCTGACGTTCACCCTCGGCACCTTTGCCATCGCGCTTAACCACCTGCTGCTGATCAGTGCCCTGGCGCTGGCGACCTTTGTCGGCTGGCGGGTGGCCAAGCGTGGTGGCGATAATCCCGAGTCAGCGCTGTTCAGCCTGTTTTTGCTGGGCATGCTCGCGGCACGCGTGGCGTTTGTCGCCCTGTATTGGGGTCACTATCGTAACGATCCGTGGCAGATCATCGACCTGCGCGACGGCGGTTTCCTCGCCTGGCCGGGGGTGATCGTGCTGCTGCTCGCCGCTCTCTATCGTGGCTGGCGCCGCCCCGGCCTGCGTCGGCCATTGGGTTTTGGCGTGGCCAGCGGTGTGCTGTTCTGGCTGTTGGCGACCCTGTCGCTGAACATCTACGAACAAGGCACGCGCCTGCCGGAAATCACCCTGCGCAACGCCGCCGGCGAGACCATCCAGCTCAGCGACTATCAGGGCGGTCCATTGGTGATCAACCTGTGGGCGACCTGGTGCCCGCCGTGCCGGCGCGAGATGCCGGTGCTGGAAAACGCTCAGCAACAACGCCCGGACCTGACCTTTCTGTTCGTCAATCAGGCCGAAAGCATGCAAAGCGTTGCCACCTTCCTGGAAACCCAGGGCCTGAGCCTGAACAACGTGCTGTTTGACCGCAGCGGTCGACTGGGTCAAGCCGTGGGTTCCATGGCGTTGCCGACTACGCTGTTCTACAGCCCTGACGGTCGCTTGTTGAGCAGTCATCTGGGCGAACTGTCGAACGCCAGTCTGGCCCGCGCCTTGGAAAACTTCGACATCCCGAATCCAACCGCCGCACCGGCCACCTCTGCAAGGAAACTGCCATGCCCCGCCTCCGCCACCTGCTGACGCTGACTCTGGGCACTGCCCTGCTGCACCTGCCGTCGGTGCAGGCCGCTGAAGAATTGCCCGCCGCGATCAAGCAGATCGAAGCCAAGGGCGCAAAAATCGTCGGTCAGTTCGACGCCCCGGACGGCTTGCGCGGTTATGCGGCGCAGTACCAGAACCGTGGCATGGCGCTGTACCTGACGCCAGACGGCCAACACGTGCTGCTCGGCAATCTGTACGACGCCGACGGCAAGGATCTGAGCAGCGAGCCATTGCAGAAAATGGTTTATGCGCCGATGGCCAAGGAAATCTGGGGCAAGTTCGAAGCCAGCAACTGGATTCAGGACGGCAACAAGGATGCACCACGCACCGTGTACCTGTTCAGCGATCCGAACTGCCCGTACTGCAACATGTTCTGGGAACAGGCGCGGCCATGGGTCAAGGCCGGCAAAGTGCAGTTGCGGCACATCATGGTCGGGATCATCCGCGAAGACAGTCCGGCGAAATCCGCTGCGCTGCTGGCGGCGAAAGATCCGGCCAAGGCCCTGGAAGATCACGAGAAAGCCGGCAAGGCCAGCACCCTCAAGCCATTGAAAGACATTCCAAAAGCGGTGCAGACCAAACTGGCCGCCAACATGCAGTTGATGGAAGACCTGGAACTGCAGGCGACACCGGCGATTTTCTACATGGATGACAAGGGGGAGCTGCAACAGCAGCAAGGCGCGCCTTCGCCGGAGAAGCTGACGAAGATTCTCGGGCCGAAATAAGCTAGATCAAAAGATCGCAGCCTGCGGCAGCTCCTACAGGGGAATCGCAGGCTGCGATGTTTTTCAATGGCGCTCAGCCAGGAAGGCGAACAGCACCTCAGTAACAAACTGCGGGTTCTCCAGATTGGAAATATGCCCCGCCTCCGGCACCAGCACCCACGGGCAACCGATCAACTCAGCCATTTCCTGTGCTTCCGACGGCGGTCGCGGTTTGTCCTGATCGCCGCACAGCACCAGGGTGGTCGCAGCATTCAACTCGCGCAGACGCGGCAAGAGGTCATCCCGACTGAAGGTGATGCGCCCCATTGGCACGATGCTTTCGCGCAAGCGATCAGCGGTGTAGGCCGCGAGTTTGGCGCGGAAGTCCTGATACAGCGCCGACTGCGGATCGATGCCCGGGCGGAAGAAGATCGGTACCACGATGTCGAGCAATTGTTCGGAAATCTCGCCGCTTTCCTCGATCTGCCTGAACAGCGAGAAGTAGTACTGCCGGGTCGGCTCAGGCTCGACGCCGACGTAAGTGTCGAGCAGCACCAGACCGTTGATCCGTTGCGGTGCCGACAACGCCAGACGCACGCCCCACATGCCGCCGACCGACAGGCCCACCAGCGTGACCCGTTCGATCTGCAGATGATCGAGCAAGGCCTCGACCTGCCGCGCGATGTCATCCAGCGAGGTGGTGCCTGGCGGCAAGCGCCCGGATTCGCCATGGCCCCACAGGTCCAGCGCAATCACCCGATAGTGCGGCGACAATGCAGCGATCTGCGGCGCCCACATGGCCGTGTCCCACAGATAACTGCCCGCCAGCAACACGGCCGGGCCGGTGCCTTGATCAATGTAGTGCAGCGCTTGTCCGTCAACCGTGAAGAAAGGCATCGACCACCCCCCGAGACAAAAAAGAGAACCGGCAGACTGAGCTGCCGGTTCATGATCGTCAACCTTGGAAATGTACGTGAATATGCCGGTTTATTTGTGTTGAATTCACTGACGCCATCGCTGGCAAGCCAGCTCCCACAGGTTCTACGGTGAACACAAAATATGTGGACACATGGATCACTGTGGGAGCTGGCTTGCCAGCGAAGGGGCCGGTACAGACGCCGAAGATTACAAGCCTTCAAGCTCCGCCATCAGATCATTCAAGCGATCCACCTTGTCCTCGGTCATGTCTCCGGCCGCCAGGCCTTCGATGTACTCGGCCAGCTCCTGCACCGTGCTGCACTCGAACATCGCCCGCAGCGGCACATCGCGTTGCAGGGTTTTCTGCACCCGCGAAGCGATCTGCGTCGCCAGCAACGAATGACCGCCCAGCTCGAAGAAGTTGTCGCGCACCCCAACCTTGTCGACCTTGAGCACTTCGGCCCAGATGTCCGCCAGGGTCTGCTCCAGCTCGTTGCGCGGGGCCAGGTAATCCTGACTCTGCAACTGGCCGATCTCCAGCGCCGGCAAGGCCTTGCGGTCGAGTTTGCCGTTGGCGTTGTGCGGCAGTTGATCGAGCCACAACCAGTGCAACGGCACCATGTATTCCGGCAGTTCGCTGCGCAGGCGTTGCTTGATTCGCTCCAGACGCTCGCTCGGGTTGAGCGCCGAATCCGCCGCGACCAGATAGCCGACCAGGTGCTTGCCATTCACGCCTTCCTGCACGCCGACCGCCGCATCGCGGACTTCCGGTTGTTCGTGCAGACGCGCTTCGATTTCACCCAGTTCGATGCGGTAACCGCGAATCTTCACCTGATGGTCAACCCGGCCGACGTACTCCAGCACCCCGTCACTGCGCCGCCGCGCGAGGTCACCGGTGCGATACAGACGCTCGCCCGGCGCACCGAACGGGTTCGGCACAAACACCGGCGCGGTGCGCAACGGATCGCTGACGTAACCGCGACCGACGCCGGTGCCGGCCACGCACAACTCACCCACTGCACCCAACGGCACCAGCTCCAGCGCGCCATCGACCAGGTACAGCAAGTTGTTGTCGGTCGGCGTACCGATCGGCAAGTAACTGCCGCGAGTCGAGGCCATGTCCACCCGGAAGAACGCCACGTCATCCGAGCATTCCGCCGGCCCGTAGGCATTGACCAGACCGATGTCCGGGTAGCGCAGCAGCCATTGGTGCGCCAGTTCCGGCGGCATCGCTTCACCGGTCGGCAGCATCCAGCGCAGGCCGTCGAGGCTCAGGCGATCAGAAGCGAGCATGCCCTGAATCAGCGACGGCACGCTCTCCAGCACGGTGATGCCCTGCGCCTGTACATGCACCAGCAACCCCTGCGGATCGTGGGCGATGGTGTTCGGCACAATGTCCACCCGCGCCCCGAACAGCGGCGCGGCGAGGAACTGCCAGACCGAAATATCGAAGCTTTGCGAAGCGGTCTGCGCGATCACGTCGGCGTCGGTCAGTTGCAGGTACGGCACCTTGCTCAACTGGTTGTTGAGCATGCCGCGCTGCTCGACCATCACGCCTTTCGGCAAGCCGGTGGAACCCGAGGTGTAGATCACGTAGGCCAGGTTGTCCGGGCCGCTGTAAATGCCGAGGTTTTGCGCGGAGGTCGCCAACTCCTGCACCTCTTCCCAGACCAACAGCCGTGGGCGGTTGGCGCAGCTGAACTCATCGAGCAAGGTCTGCGCCTGGTCGCGGCAGGCTTCGCTGCACACCAGCACCGGCGTGCGGCTCAACTCGATGATGCGTTGCAGACGCTGGCTCGGCAGGCCCGGATCCAGCGGCAGGTAACCGGCACCGGCCTTGAAGCTGCCGATGATCATCCCCAGCAGATCAAGATTTCGTTCGGCCAGCAACGCCACCGGTTGATCCAGCTGCACCCCGGCCGCAACCAGTGCATGACCGAGACGGTTGGCATTCTGATTGAGCGCGGCATAGCTCAGTTGCTGATCAAGGCACGTAGCGGCGATGCGCTGCGGATGCGCCGCGACCTGCGCTTCGAACAGCGCCACGTAGCTCTGCTCGAGCGGATAGTCGTGCGCGCTCTGATTGCAACCGTGGAGCAGGAAGTCCTGTTCCTCGGCCCCCAGCAGCGGCAGATCAGCCATGTCGCCATGGAAGCCTTCGACCAACGCCAGCAGCAGGCGCTTGAACTCGCCGAGCATGCGTTCGATGGTCGACTCGTCGAAGTAGCGCTGGTCATACGACAGGTGCAGACCGAGGTCATCGCCCGGGTAGCACACCGCCGTCAGGGGGAAGTTGGTGTGGGTGCGGCCGGAGTCCGAGGTCGCATTGAGGCTCTGCGCACGGTCCAGCACCGAGACTTCCACCGGGGCGTTCTCGAACACGAACAGGCTGTCGAACAGCGGCTGGCCTTTGGGCAATTCGCTCTGCTCCTGGATGTTCACCAGCGGCAGGTATTCGTACTCGCGCAGTTGCATGTTGCTGTCGAGCAGGCCGCTCAACCACTGGCGCACACTGGCGCGCTGATCGTCCGCCGGGATCTGCACCCGCAACGCGATACTGTTGATGAACAGGCCGACGGTGCGTTGCATCTCCGGCATCTCCACCGGACGCCCGGCCACGGTCACGCCGAACAGCACGTCGCGATCACCGCTCAGGCGGCGCAGCACCAAGGCCCACGCGGCTTGAGCGAAGGTGTTGATGGTCAGTTGATGGGCCTGGGCCAGCTCACGTAGACGGGCGCCGTCCTCGACATTCAGTCGCGTGTAGCGGTCGCCAACGATCATGCCGCCGCTTTCGCCAGCGTGTTCACGAAGGAACGGTCGGTCGCTCGGGATCGGCGTGGTGCGTTCGAAACCTTGCAGGTTCTGTTGCCACCACTGCCGCGCCTCGGCCAGGCTCTGGCGTTGCAGCCAGCCGATGTAGTCGCGGTAACGCGGCGGCACCGACAACTGTGCTTCGCGTCCTTCACCAAGGGCGGTGTAGATCTCGAAGAAATCGTTCATCAGCAGCGAACGGCACCAGGCATCGATGAGGATGTGGTGGTTGCTCATCATGAACCAGTAACGCGCTGCGCCGACCTTGATCAGGCGCAGGTGGAACGGTGCCTGATTGAGCAGATCGAACCCGGCCTCGCGCTCGCTTTTCAGCAGCGCCTGCAGCTTCGGTTCTTGCTCGTCCTCGGCAACGGCGCTCCAGTCCAGATACTCGATCGGTGTGCGACCCGGGGTGTGGATCACTTGCAGCATGTCCTCGCCGACGTTCCAGCAGAACGATGCACGCAGCGCTTCATGACGGGCGACCACCGCTTGCCAGGCATGGGCGAAACGCTCGGGATCGAGCTCGCTGTTGATGCGGTAGCGATCCTGCATGTAGTACAGACCGGTGCCCGGTTCGAGCAAGGTGTGCAGCAACATGCCTTCCTGCATCGGCGTCAGCGGGTAGACGTCTTCGATGTGCGCCGCCGGTACCGGCAGTGCATCGAGTTGCGCCTGGGTCAGTTTCGCCAGCGGGAAGTCCGAAGGTGTCAGGCCGCCAGCAGTGTCTTGCAGGCAATGGCCGATCAGGCTTTGCAGCTCGCCGAGGTAGGCGTCGGCCAGATCGTTGATGGTCTGCGCGTCATAACGCTCGGCGCTGAAGGTCCAGCGCAGCAGCAATTCACCGCCGTACACCTGACTGTCGATGCTCAACTCGTTGGGCAACGGCGCCTGCGGATCGTGGGCCGCACCAACCGGCTCATCCAGCGGACGGAACAGCGCATCGCTGGCGAAACTCTGGTCGAACTGGCCGAGGTAGTTGAAGGTCACCGGTGCGTTCGGCAACGCCGCCATGCTGCGCTGGCTGAGGTCATCGGCCAGATAACGCAGCACCCCATAACCGAGACCTTTGTGCGGCACGGCGCGCAGTTGCTCCTTGATCGCCTTGATCGAAGCGCCCTGTCCGGCGGCCTCTTCGATGTTGTGCGGGGTCAGGCGTAATGGATAGGCGCTGGTGAACCAGCCGACGGTGCGGGTCAGGTCGATCTCGTCGAACAGGGTTTCGCGGCCGTGGCCTTCCAGTTGAATCAATGCCGACGGCTGCCCGCTCCAGCGGCACAGCACGCGGGCCAGCGCGGTCAGCAGCAGGTCGTTGACCTGCGTGCGGTAGGCGCGCGGCGCCTGTTGCAGCAGTTGTTGGGTACGCTCGGCATCCAGGCGCACGCTGACGGTTTGCGCGTGACGATTCTGCTGTCCGCCCTGCGGGTTTTCGCAGGGCAGTTCGGCGTTCGGCCCGGCCAGCTGCGTCTGCCACCAGTTCAGTTCTTCACGCAACGATTCGCTGCCGGCGTAGGCCTGCAAACGTGCCGCCCAATCCTTGAAGGCACTGGTTTTCGCCGGCAGTTTCACCGACTGTTCGGCTTCGAGCTGGCGATACACGGTTTGCAGATCGTCGAGCAAAACGCGCCACGACACGCCGTCGACCACCAAGTGATGAATCGCAATGAACAGGCGTTGCTGCCCTTCGGGACCATCCACCAGCAAGGCGCGCAGCAGCGGGCCGTTCTGCAGATCGAGACTGCGCTGGGCATCGGCGAACAGCGCTGCGCACTTGTCCATCGCCGCCACCCGCACTTGCCACAACACCTCGGCGTCGGACACCGGTTGATGCGTTGCCTGCCATTGATCGTTGGCCTGAGTGAAGCGCAGACGCAGGGCGTCGTGCTGTTCGATCACTGCCAGCAGCGCCTGCTCCAGACGATGCGGTTCCAGCGCCACGCTCGGCTCCAGCAGCAACGCCTGGTTCCAGTGCTGCCGCTCAGGAATATCAGTGTCGAAGAACCAGTGCTGAATCGGCGTCATCGCCGACTCACCGACCACCAGTCCCTGCTCGGCAGTGACTTGCTCGCTACGGCTGGCGACAGCGGCCAGGGTCTGCACCGTCTGATGCTGGAACAGATCCCGTGGACTGAAATGAATGCCCTGCTGTCGCGCACGACTGACCACCTGAATCGACAGAATCGAGTCGCCACCGAGTTCAAAGAAGTTGTCGTTGAGACCGACCTGCTCGACGTTAAGCACCTGGCACCAGATCTGTGCCAGAGTCTGCTCCAGCTCATTGCTCGGGGCGACATAGTGCTGACGGTTCAACTCCGGATCCGGTGCCGGCAAGGCGCGGCGGTCGAGTTTGCCGTTGGCGGTCAGCGGCATGCTCGCCAACAGGATCAGGTGCGTCGGCACCATGTAATCCGGCAATTGCGCCTTGAGGTGCGACTTCAGTGCTTCGCGCAATTCGGCTTGTTGCGCTTCGCCTTGTTCGGCGACGTCGCTGACCAGATAGCCGACCAATTGCTTGCCGCTCGGCGCATCCAGCGCCAGCACCACCGCTTCACGGATCGAAGCGTGATCGAGCAGACGGGTTTCGATTTCGCCCAACTCGATACGGAAACCACGGATTTTCACCTGATGGTCGATCCGCCCCAGGTACTCCACCAAACCGTCGGCACGCTGGCGCACCAAGTCGCCGGTGCGGTACATGCGCCCGCCATCGGCGGCAAACGGGTCAGCGACAAAGCGCTCGGCGCTGATGCCCGGACGGTCGTGATACCCCTGCGCCAGACCGGGGCCGCCGACGAACAATTCACCGGTCGCGCCTTGCGGCACCAACGCCAGATCGGCGTCGAGAATGTACGCCAGGCGGTCACCGATCACGCTGCCGATCGGCACGCTGCCCGCGCCCTCTTCCAACACTTCCGGTGCAAGACTGGCGAGCGGCATGACCACGGTTTCAGTCGGGCCATAGGCGTTGAAGAACAGGCTTGGTTTGAACGCTGCGCGAATCCGCTGCAGATGTTCGCCGGTCAACGCCTCGCCGCCGGTGATGATCATCCGCACCGGCAGGATGTCATTTTGCGTGGCGAGGAACTGCGCCAACTGGCTTCCATAACTTGGGGTGAAGCCGAGCACATTGATCCGATGAGTGCGGATCAAGCCGCAGATTTCTTCCGCGTCCCACTGCCCTTGCGCCCGCAGCACCACGTGCGCGCCGCTGAGCAGCGGCACCAGCAGACGTTCGGTGGCGGCGTCGAAGTTGATCGAATAGAAGTGCAGTTCGCAGTCGTCCGGGCGCATGCCGAAACGCTCGATCACCGCCTGGCAATGCATGGCGATTTCACCGTGCGACACCACCACGCCCTTCGGCTTGCCGGTCGAGCCCGAGGTGTAAATCAGATAGGCCTGATGCTGCGGCAGGCTGATAAAGGGCAACTCGCTGACCGGGTAATCCACCAGCGCCGCGCTGTCGTCTTCCAGGCACCAGCGCGCCACGTTCGACGACAGAGCGCCAAGCGCATTGAACATCGCGCGGTCGCTGAGCAGCAGACCGATGCGGCTGTCTTCGATCATGTAATGCAGACGGTCGAGCGGGTATTCCGGGTCCAGCGGCACATAAGCGCCACCCGCCTTGAGAATCGCCAGCAGACCGACGACCATTTCCAGCGAACGCTCCAGCGCCAGACCGACCCGCACTTGCGGGCCGACCCCACGCTCACGCAGGGCCCAGGCCAGACGATTGGCGCGGGCGTCGAGTTCGGCGTAGCTCAGGGTCTGTCCGGCGAAAGTCAGGGCCGGGGCATCTTTGCGCGCCAGCGCCTGCTCGGCGAACAGATGATGGAGGCATTGATCGAGACGACGTTCGCCCGGTTCAACGCCGAGGCTGTCAAGCAACTGCTGTTGCTCAGACGGGTCGAGCAGCGGCAACTGGCTCAAGCGCTGTTGCGGATCGGCGATCAACGCTTCCAGCAGGTTGCGCCAATGCTGGGCCATGCGCGCAATGGTCGGTTCGTCGAACAGATCGGTGCTGTAGGTCAGGCAGCAACCGAGGCGATGGTCGAGGTCGGTGACTTCCAGGTTGAGGTCGAACTTGGTCGCCCGCGCATCGTTGGCCAGGTACTCGACGGTCATCCCGGCGAGCATGCGGCTCTGCTGGAATTCCCAGCGCTGCACGTTGCACATCACTTGGAACAGCGGGTTGTACGCCGCGCTGCGTGGTGGTTGCAGCGCTTCGACCAGATGATCGAACGGCAGGTCCTGATGAGACTGGCCTTCGATCACCGTGTGGCGCACCTGCTCGAACAACTCGCCGACCGACATCTGGCCGTCGAGCTGGCAACGCAGCACCTGAGTGTTGAGGAATGCGCCGATCAGCCCTTCGCTTTCCGGACGAATACGGTTGGCCACCGGTGCGCCGATGCGCAGGTCGGTCTGGCCGCTGTAGCGGTAGAGCAAGGTGGCGAGCGCGGCAGTCATGGTCATGAACAGGGTCAGACCGTTTTGCGCATTGAACGCACGGACGCGAGCGGCGAGATCGTCGCTCAGATCGAAACGGAACAGTTCGCCCTGATGACTTTGCACCGGCGGACGCGGACGGTCGCCGGGCAGTTCCAGCAACGGATGTTCGCGACCGAGTTGCGCGGTCCAGTAGTCGAGCTGGCGCTGACGTTCACCAGACTCCAGCCACTGCCGTTGCCAGACGCTGTAGTCGAGGTACTGCACCGGCAATGCTTCCAGCGGCGAATCGCGGTCATCGACGAACGCTTCGTACAGCGCGCTGAGCTCGCGGGCAAAGATGTCCATCGCCCAGCCTTCGGTGACAATGTGGTGCAGGGTCAGCACGAAGTAGTGTTCGTGCTCGGCGGTCTTCACCAGACAGGCGCGCAGCAGCGGGCCGCTTTCCAGATCGAACGGCAGATGCGCTTCGTCATCGGCGAATTGCTGGACGTTCTGTTCACGCTGGTCAGCCGGCAGTTTCGAGAAATCTTTCCAGCCCATGCGCACGCCAGTCTCGGCATGCACCTGCTGACGGGCCACGCCATCGACGCTTGGGAACGTGGTGCGCAGGGTTTCGTGGCGCAGGATCAACGCCTGCAAGGCCGCCTCGAAATGCTCGACGTGCAACACGCCGCGCAGGCGCGCCATGCCACCGACGTTGTACGCCGGGCTGTCCGGTTCCATCTGCCAGAGGAACCACATGCGCTGTTGCGAATAGGACAGCGGCACCGCCTGGCGGCGGTCGACTTTGGCAATCGGCGGCTGTTGGTTGGTCTGGCCACTGGCCTGGATCAGGCGGATCTGTTCGGCGAAGTCACCGAGCTCGCTGTGCTCGAACAAGGCGCGCAACGGCAGCTCGACGTCACAGGCCTGACGGCTGCGGGAGATGATTTGCGTCGCCAGCAGCGAGTGCCCGCCGAGGGCGAAGAAGTCGTCGCGCAGACCGATCCGTGGCAGACCCAGCACTTCACGCCAGATCGCGGCGATCTGTTGTTCCAGCTCGGTGGCCGGTTCGACGTGCTCACGCACTTGCCACTGCGGCTCAGGCAAGGCACGACGGTCGAGTTTGCCGCTTGGGCTGAGGGGCATTGCGTCCAGGCGCATCAGTTGCGCCGGGACCATGTACTCCGGCAGCTCGGCGGCCAGTGCGGTTTTCAGGCGGGCGATCTGCGCGTCCTGATCTTCGCTCGCATCGACAGCGCTGAAGTAGCCGATCAGTTGCGCGCCGGCTGCGGTTTCCCGTACCAGCACCACGGCCTGGGCGACGCCATTTTGAGCCAGCAGGCGCGCTTCGATTTCTTCCGGTTCAACGCGGAAACCACGCAGTTTGACCTGCTGATCGAGACGTCCGAGGTATTCGATCACGCCGTCAGCGGTCCAGCGTGCACGGTCACCGGTGCGGTACAAACGTGCGCCCTGCTCGCCCAACGGGTCGACTACAAAGCGCTCGGCCGTCAGCGCCGGGCGACCGAGGTAACCCCGGGCCAGACCGATGCCACTGATGCACAGTTCACCCGGCACACCGGCCGGCACGGGATTGAGATCGGCGTCGAGCACGCGGCAAACCACATTGCCCAGCGGCCGACCAATCGGCGAGCGCTCACCATCGGCGCTGGTGCAGTGCCAATGGGTGACGTTGATCGCGGTTTCGGTCGGGCCGTAACGGTTGTGCAGTTGCACCGCCGGCAGTTGCGCCAGGACGCGGTTGCGCAGCTCCGCCGGCAGCGCTTCACCGCCGGAGAACACTCGGCGCAGGCTGGTGCATTCGGCGCTCAGCGGCTCGTCGATGAACAGCGCGAGCAGCGGCGGCACAAAGTGCAGCGTGGTCACACCGTATTCCTGCACCAGTTGCGCGATGCGATGCGGATCACGGTGTTCGCCGGGGCCGGCAATCAGCAGACGCGCGCCAGTGATCAGCGGCCAGAAGCATTCCCACACCGATACGTCGAAACTGATCGGCGCCTTTTGCATCAGCACGTCGGTTTCGTTCAGGCGATAGCTGTTCTGCATCCATTGCAGACGTTCGGCCAACGCGGCGTGGGTGTTGCCGACGCCTTTCGGTTGCCCGGTGGAGCCGGAGGTGTAAATCACGTAGGCGAGATTGTCGCCGTGCAGGTGCAGACCCGGTGCCTGGCTCGGCCAGTTTTCCAGGTGCAACGCGTCCATGGCGATCACGCTGACGCCGGCGCTGGCCGGTAAGCGATCGAGCAATGCGGTCTGGGTCAGTAGCAGTTCGACGCCGCTGTCGCTGAGCATGTAAGCCAAGCGCTCGGCCGGATAATCCGGATCCAGCGGCACATAAGCGCCACCGGCCTTGATGATCGCCAGCAGGCCGATCAGCAGTTGCGGCGAACGCTCGGCGGCAATCGCCACGCACACGTCCGGGCCGACGCCTTTATCGCGCAGATAGTGCGCGAGGCGATTGGCCTGGGCGTGTAATTCGGCGAAGTCGAGATTGCCACCGTCCCACAACAGCGCAGTGCGTTCCGGAGTTTGCCGCGCCTGTTCGTTAAGCAGTTCTGGCAGCCATTGTTGCGCCGGGGTGCACGGGGCGACACTCCATGCCTGTTGCTGCTCGTGCTCACACGGAGTGAGCAATGGCAGGTCGCCGATTGCCTGTTGCGGTTGCTCGCAGACGGCGCGCAGCAGGTTGCTGAAGTGTTCGGCCAGACGCTCGATGGTCGCCGCCTCGAACAGTTCATCGGCGTAGTCGAAGGACAGGGTCAGGCGCCCGTTACGATCTTCTTCACTGTGCAGTTGCAGGTCGAACTTGGCCTCGCGGCTGTGCCACGGCAACTCTTCGGCGAGCAGGCCCGGCAGGCGTTTGAGCCCACTCAAGTCGCGTTGCTGGTGGTTGAACATGACCTGGAACAGACCTTGTTCGCGAGCCTGCGGGAACGCTTCGAGCAGTTGTTCGAACGGCAGATCCTGATGGGCCTGAGCACCCAGTGCAGTCTCGCGGGTTTGTGCCAGCAACTCGATAAACGACAGCCGCGAATCAACCTCGGCACGCAGCACCTGGGTGTTGATGAAGAAGCCGATCAGGCCCTGGGTTTCCAGGCGCGGACGGTTGGCGTTGGGGATGCCGATGCGGATATCGCGCTGACCGCTGTAGCGGTGCAGCAGGCTTTGGAAAGCCGAAAGCAACAGCATGAATGGTGTCGATTGATGTGCCTGCGCAGTCTGCTTGATCGCATCACTGAGGCTGACGCCGAGGCGTACGCTGTGGCGCGCGGCGCTGTGCAATTGCTTGGCCGAACGCGGGTGGTCGGTGGCCAGTTCCAGCACCGGATGTTCGTCGCCCAGTCGGGCTTTCCAGTACGCCAGTTGCCGCTCGCCCTCACCTTGTGCCAGCCATTGGCGCTGCCAGCTGCCGTAGTCGGCGTATTGGGTCGGCAGTGGCGCGAGTTCCGCACGCTGGCCTTGGGATGCCGCAGCGTACAGGCGCGAGAATTCGTCGATCAGCACGTTCAGCGACCAGCCGTCGGCGATGATGTGATGCAGCGTCACCAGCAGCTGATGATCTTCGTCGTCGAGACGCACCAGCGTCACCCACAGCAGCGGGCCTTTTTCCAGGTCGAATTGAGTGCGCGCCTCGTCTTCGCGGATCTGTTGCGCGCGGGCTTCACGCTCGTGCGCCGGCAGGTCGCTGATGTCGATCAGTTGCAGATTGAATTGAGGTGCGGCGTCGACTTGTTGCAGCGCCACACCGTCGCGCTCGAAAAAGCGCGTGCGCAGCGATTCGTGGCGCTCGATCAGTTGCTGGAAGCTGGCGCGCAACGCCTCTTCGTCCAGCTCGCCGCGCAGACGCAGGGCGCCGGGAATGTTGTAGGCGCTGCTGTGCGGGTCGAGTTGCCAGGTGATCCACAGCCGGTTTTGCGCCAGCGATTGCGGCAGTGCTTGCGTGCGCGACAACGCAGTGATTGCGCCTTGGGCGCTGCCGCCGTCCTGTTGCTGCTGTGCCACGGCTGCGGCGAAGGCGGACAGGGTCGGGGCTTCGAACAACAGACGCAGGTTCAGCTCAAGACCCAGTTCTTCGCGTACCTTGGCGATCACCTGAGTTGCCGCAATCGAGTTGCCGCCGAGCAGGAAGAAATGATCGTCGGCGTTGACTTGTCTGACGCTCAGTTGCTCGGCCCAGATCTTGCCGATCAGCGTTTCCAGCTCGGAAGCCGCCAGGGTCGATTCGGTACCTTGCAGCTCGGCGGACGGGAACACCGCGTAGCTGTCGAGGCTGCCATCAGCCAGACGATTGCGGCACGCCGAGCGTTGCAGTTTGCCGCTGGAGGTCTTCGGCAACGCGCCCGGATTGAGCAGCACCACCACGCTCGGTGCCTCTTGGTACGCTTCGGCGACCGCTTGGCGAATGGCTTTGATCAACGCTTCGGGTGGCAGGATTTTCTGCACGCTGCGGCTGATTTCCGCGGCGATGCCGATGCCCTCTTCACCGTCCTGATTGACCGCGAATGCCGCGACACGCCCCTTGCGTACCACCTCCACTTCGTTCTCGACCGTCTTTTCGATGTCCTGCGGATAGAGGTTGTGGCCGCGCACGATGAGCAGGTCTTTCAGGCGCCCGGTGATGAACAGTTCACCGTCGCGGATAAAACCCAGGTCGCCGGTGCGTAACCAGGTGCGACCGGCGTGCTGGACGAAGGTCTTGGCGCTGGCCTCGGGGTTGCGCCAGTAGCCGTGGGCGATGCTCGGGCCGGCGGCCCAGACTTCGCCGACCGCATTGTCATTGAGTTCTTGCAGGCTGTTCGGCTCGACGATCAGCACCGCATGCTCCGGCTGGCTGATGCCGCAACTCATGATCGGGCTGCCGTCGCCCGGCTCGGCGCGGTTTTGCGCCAGCGCCTGATCATCGACGCGCAGCGCAGGAATGCCCGTGCCACGCGGTGTGCCGGCGACGAACAGGGTCGCCTCGGCCAGGCCATAGGAGGCCATGAAGTTGTCTTCGCTGAAGCCGCACGGGGTGAACTTCTCGGCGAAGCGCTCGAGGGTATCGAGACGGATCGGTTCGGAGCCGGAATAGGCCACGCGCCAGCGGCTCAGGTCGAGGCGCTCCAGCGCCGATTCGCTGACCCGCTCGCTGCACAAGCGGTAGGCGAAATCCGGCCCGCCGCTGATGGTGCCGCCGTATTGGCTGATCGCTTCAAGCCAGCGCAACGGGCGACCGAGGAAGTACGCCGGCGACATCAGGATGCACGGCACGCCGCTGAAAATCGGCTGCAGCAATCCGCCGATCAGGCCCATGTCGTGGTACAGCGGCAGCCAGCTGACGATCACGTCGTCGGGGTTCACGTCGATGCCGAAACCGTGGCGGATCAGCAGCTCGTTGGCCACCAGATTGCCGTGGCTGACCTGCACGCCTTTGGGCAGCGCGGTGGAGCCGGAAGTGTATTGCAGGAAAGCGATGTGGTCTTGCGGCAAAGTCGGTTCGACCCAGCGCTCGGCCAGGGTGTTGTCGAGGGTATCGACGCACAGCAACGGTGGCGCGCCGTCGATTTGCTGCAAGGCATCGCGCAGGTCGGCGCTGGTCAGCAGCAGACGCGGTTCGGCATCGGCAATGATCGACAGCAGGCGCTCCTGATGATGACGCCGGGCGGACTCCGGCGGATAGGCCGGCACCGCAATCACCCCGGCATACAGGCAACCGAAGAACGCCGCGACGTAATCCGGACCGCTGGGAAACAGCAGCACCGCGCGATCACCGAACTCAGCCTGGGCCTGCAATGCGCCAGCAATGGTGCGCGCGCGTTGATCCAGTTCGCGGTAACTGAGCACCACGCCCTGCTCCTCGGTTTCGGCGAGAAAGCGCAGGGCCAGGCGATCCGGCGTCTGTGCCGCACGGCGCTGGAGGGCTTGGACCAGAGTGCTGGGGAGTTCGAACGCGTCGGTCATGAGGTTTCCTGCCTGAATTCGGCTTGCTAGTGGAATCGGGTTGCTGCGTCACGCCGGTCGAGGGCGTGCAGGGCGCGGTCTGTGCCGACCGCGCAAGGCTGCGGAATGCTGTCTGGCCGGGGCTCGATACCCGGAACCATTCACCAATGAGAACGGATGACGTCTTGAAATAATTAGTCGACAGGCTGGATCGCCAACGGGGCTGGGGTGTGGCGGTGTGTCGCAGTTCTCGATTCGCACCTTTACAGAGCATTAGTTCTCTTTCTCAATTGACAATCATTATCATTCAACATAATTTGTCGCTCGATGTGTAGGACGGCCTCGTCCCCCGGCGTCCCACTAACCTATTGGCAGCAAGGTGATTTCCATGACGGAACAAGTATCCACAAGCAGGTGCGATTCACCGCTACTTCAGGCTTTTGTCGACAATCGACTGATTCTGGTGAAGATTGCAGCGCGCATTACCGGCTGCCGTTCGCGCGCCGAAGACGTGGTTCAAGATGCGTTCTTCCGCTTGCAGTCGGCCCCGCCGATCACTTCGTCGATCAAGGCGCAATTGAGTTACCTGTTCCAGATCGTGCGCAACCTCGCCATCGATCACTACCGCAAACAGGCGCTGGAGCAGAAATACGCAGGCCCGGAAGAGGAAGGGTTGAATGTGGTCATTCAGGGCGCTTCGCCGGAAACTTCGCACATCAATTTCTCGACGCTGGAACATATCGCCGACGCACTGACCGAACTGCCCAGCCGCACTCGCTACGCGTTCGAGATGTACCGCCTGCACGGGGTGCCGCAAAAGGACATCGCCAAGGAACTCGGCGTCTCGCCGACCCTGGTCAATTTCATGATTCGTGATGCGCTGGTGCACTGCCGCAAGGTGTCGGGCAGTCGCGGGGATGCGGCTTCGATGGGTCGTCGTTAAGCCCGGTTCATCGCAGAAAAAAAGATCGCAGCCTGCGGCAGCTCCTACAGAGGAATACATTTCGTGTAGGAGCTGCCGAAGGCTGCGATCTTTGGCTTTTACGCCAGCTTGCACCGATCAAAAAACCGCTCACGCCCCAGAATCATCAACGCCGCACGCTTGTGCGGAAAGTCGAATTCCTTCTCGCAGTGGAAGCACTGGTTCTGCATGTGGCCGATCATCTTCGCGTTGTCGGCACGCGGTTCGGCGACCACGCGCTGGGTACGCGGATCATCCAGAAACAGATAGTGCACCAGCGCCGACAACCAGCTCGCGACCTTGTGCGGGCCACGGTGATTCTCTTCCCCCACCAGCATGTGAATGCCACGGTCGTAACTGTCGGCGTCGTAGAACGGCGCGATCCGATCTTCCTTGGCCCAGTAGGCTTCGAAATAGGCAAACGGTTGATCATCGAAACAGCCGATCAGCGTCAGGGTGTGCGGATCGGCGTCGAGCTTGCTGAGGTATTCGCGATGCTGCTCAAGACTGCCCTCCTCCTGCCAGAAACTGGCGACTCGCGGACTGTTCTGCCAGCGATTGAATCGCGCCAGATCCTGCTCGATCTCCAGCGTACGCAGGGAAATCCACGCCCCGAGACGCGCATCGAAGCGTCGATAGACTTCACCGCGCGGCTTGACCGGACGCAGCGGATGGCGCTTGCCCTGGCTGATCACCATTTGTTGCGGATAACTGCCGCTCAGCGATGTACCGAGCCATGGCTGCGGCAGTTGCCAGAACAAGGTGCGCTCGCAACGGTATTCGCCGGCCACGTCGGTGCCAGCCAGCAAGCCGCTGCGCAAGGCTTCGGTGGGCGGCTGATCCAGTTGCCAGAGCAATTGCTGACGCTCCGGCTCACGGGCGAACAACCAGTAGCAGGCAGCCCATAGCGCCAGGCCCGGCGGCAGGGCAAAACGCTCATCGAGCTGAATCGGTCCGGTGCCGTCACGATTCAGACGCAGGCGAATCAGCGGTTGCCCGTCCAGGCTCAGGCTCAGACGGCTTTCAGTAGCATCGGCTACCAGTTCACTGCCCGAAGGCAAGGCCAGGGCAGTCAGGTCATTCAGATTGGACATGGGTCGGGCTCACGATAATCGGCGACAGTTCAACGATGGGACGTGAGCCAAGAGCGGAAATTTAGCCGCCGGGGCGAAAATTGCTCAGGAGTGCGGCACCGGCACCACGGCTATTTTGTACGGATCGAAGATCTTCAGCATCTGGCCGTTGTCGCGCAAACCCTGCAGCAACTTGCTGAACGCCTCGCCGGTGATCGGTGCGTTCGGGCGCAGAATCGCGTAATGGTGGTAGATCTGATCGATGCGCTGCGACACCAGCAGCTCGTCTTTGACCTTTTCGTTGCGCTTCAGATAATCGAACAGGTACGAGCGCGTCACCAGGGCTATGTCGGCCCGCCCGCGCAGGACCATCAGCAAGTTGCTGTCGTGGGAATAGGTCAGCGAGGCATTGAACGTATCAGCCAGGTATTTGGGATCGGCATTGAAGTTGGCGAACTCATAGTGATATCCACTGTACAGCGCCAGGCGCTTGCCCTTCAGATCGGCGAAATAGTTCTCCTGGCGAGCTTCTTTGCGTTGCGCGACGAAAATCTCGGCATCTTCCAGCCCCATATCGACCGTGGTGTGTGGAATGTCCTTCCAGCCCCACTCCGGGTTTTCGAAAATCGCCATGTCGGTGCGACCTTCCTTCAGGTCGCCGAAGCGCCGGGGAATCGAAGTCGGTACCAGGACAAACTGATACTCCGTCTGCAACGCATTCAGCGCTTCGACCAATTCCGGCAGCAGACCGGTGTCGGCACCGCTTTCCGGGCGGATGGTGTAAGGCGGAAAGTGCGCGGCGCCCACTCGAACCAGTTGCGCTGCCTGCGCGGGCAACACCCAAAATACCGTCAGCGCTACGAGCAAAAGCCCTGCGGTCGTCCGAATTGGCGAAGACTTCAAAACACCCCACTCCCCGAAAAAATACCGATCAATGCATTCAAGCTAGGCGGTTTCGCCCAGTTAGCCAGTTTCCTGACCTGTTGGAACGTGGGTTAACGCTCTTCGAGCACCAGAATCAGTGCTTCATCGGCCAACTGATCAAGGCTCAGGCTGCCGCCGGCACGAAACCAGGTGGTGGTCCAGGACAGCGCGCCAGTGAGAAAACGTCGGGTAACGAATACATCGCCACGGATAAAACCCGCCTCCTTGGCTTCGCCCAGCACCTGCAACCAGAGGTCTTCATAGACATCGCGCAGGGCCAGCACCCGGGCCTGACCTTCTTCGGACAGCGAACGCCATTCATAGACCAGCACCGCCATGGCTTCGCCGCTGCCGCCCATGATCGACTGCAACTCGCAGCGGATCAGCGCCAGCACCCGCTCGCGCACGTTACTGGCTTCGGCCAACGCGGCGCGCATCAACGCGGTGTTGTAACGGATGGTTTCTTCCATCACCGCCCGAAGGATTTCATCCTTGCTTTTGAAGTGATGAAAAATGCTCCCGGATTGGATCCCCACCGCCCCCGCCAGGTCACGCACCGTGGTGCGCTCGTAGCCTTTGTTGCGGAACAGGTGAGCCGCCACTTGCAGCAGTTTGCCGCGGGCGCTGTCAGGGTCGGTCAACTGGCCCTGGTCAACCAGTTCGCGCATGACCCTCAGGGCTTTTTGCTCGTCCACCCGTTCTCTCCTACAGTCGATCAGTCTGTTGCCCCCTGAACACGCAGGGTTGCGCGCAATTTAAGCCCGGGACCGCAACCAAGCAAGCGCTTGGGCAGAAGATATTTCAGCTGTTTACAAACCAAGCGCTTGCTTGGTAGCCTCCAGACACTTCTGTCGCAGGTCCCTGAGTCGGAGATAAAAATGCCAACCACCGTCCGCATCGGATGCGCCAGCGCATTCTGGGGTGACACCAGTACCGCCGCCGCACAACTTGTGGCCGGCGGACAGCTGGATTATCTGGTGTTCGATTACCTGGCCGAAATCACCCTGTCGATCATGGCCGGCGCCCGTATGAAGGACCCGCAGGCAGGGTTCGCCGGGGACTTCGTTGAGGTGCTCGCGCCGCTGCTGCCGCAACTGGCCGAGCAGAAGATTCGCGTGATCAGCAATGCCGGCGGGATCAATCCGAAAGCCTGTGCCGCCGCCCTGCAGGCTGCCTGCGACAAGGCCGGGGTCAGCCTGAAAATCGCCGTGTTGCTCGGCGATGACCTGCAACCGCAATTCAAGCAACTCACCGCCCTGGGCATCCACGAAATGTTCAACGGCGCGCCGCTGCCGCCGATGTGCGTCTCCACCAACGCCTACCTCGGCGCGCCGGGCATCGTCGAGGCTCTGCGCCTGGGCGCCGACATCGTCATTACCGGCCGGGTGGTCGACAGCGCGGTGGTCAGCGCGGCGCTGGTGCATGAGTTCGGCTGGGTCTGGCACGACTACGACAAACTGGCCCAGGCCGCGCTGGCCGGGCACATCATCGAATGCGGCGCGCAATGCACCGGGGGCAATTTCACCGACTGGCGCGACGTGCCGGATTACGAACACATCGGTTTTCCCATCGTCGAAGTCAGCGCCGACGGCCAGTTCATCGTCAGCAAACCCGAAGGCTCCGGCGGGCTGGTGACGCCGCTGACGGTTGGCGAGCAGATGCTTTATGAAATCGGTGATCCGCAGGCCTATCTGTTGCCGGATGTGGTCTGCGATTTCACTCAAGTGAAACTGCAGCAACAGGGCAAAAACGCCGTGCATGTCCACGGTGCCAAAGGCTTGCCTCCGAGTGACAAATACAAGGTCAGCGCAACTTACCCGGACGGTTTCCGCTGCACCGCCAGTTGCCTGATCGCCGGCATCGATGCGGTGGACAAGGCGCGGCGCGTGAGCCAGGCAATCATCGACAAGACCTCGGAAATGTTCAGCCAGCGCGGCTGGCCGCCCTACAGCGAAGTCAATATCGAACTGCTCGGCAGCGAAGCCACTTACGGCCCTCACGGCCAGCGTCGCGACAGCCGCGAGGTGGTGATCAAACTCGCCGTGCGCCATTCGCTGAAACCGGCGCTGATCCTGTTCTCCCGGGAAATCGCCCAGGCCGCCACCGGCATGGCGCCGGGGCTGACCGGCATCGTCGGCGGACGGCCGACGGTTTACCCGCTGATCCGCCTGTTCTCTTTCCTGATTGAAAAAACGGCCTGCGCCCTGCACATCGACATGGCCGGTGAACAACATCCCTGCGCCCTCCCCGCGCAGATGCCGCTTGACAGCCATGACCTGCCAATCCCCGAGCAGCCACCCAAACCCCAGGGCCGCGCCGACGCCAGTGTGCCATTGGTCAAACTGGCGGTGGCGCGTTCCGGCGACAAGGGCAACCACAGCAACATCGGCGTCTTGCCGCGCCGCCCGGAATACCTGCCATGGATCGCCGAAGCGCTGACGCCGGCGGTGATCGTCGACTGGATGCGCCATGTACTGGACCCGATTCACGGTCGGGTCGAACGCTGGTATCTGCCCGGCACCCACAGCCTGAATTTTCTGCTGGAGAACGCCCTCGGTGGCGGTGGTGTGGCAAGTCTGCGTATCGATCCACAGGGCAAAGCCTTCGCCCAGCAACTGCTGGAAATCCAGATCCCGGTGCCGCAGAGCATCGCCGAACAACTCGACTAGAGGTTGGGCTTCATGGCTTACGCATCGATTTTCAAAGCCGATCTGTTCAGCGGCCAGACCATCATCGTCACCGGTGGCGGCAGCGGCATCGGCCGCTGCACCGCGCATGAACTGGCTGCGCTCGGCGCCACTGTGCTGCTGGTCGGGCGCAAGCCGGAAAAACTGCAAAAGGTCGCCGCCGAAATCGCCGAAGACGGTGGCAGCGCTCACTGGCAAGCCTGCGACATCCGTGACGAAGACGCGGTAAAGGCACTGATTGCCGAACTGATCGCCGAACACGGGCCGATCCACGGTCTGGTCAACAATGCCGGCGGCCAGTACCCGTCGCCACTGGCCTCGATCAATCAGAAAGGTTTCGAAACCGTGTTGCGCACCAATCTGGTCGGCGGCTTCCTGATGGCCCGAGAAGTGTTCAACCAGTCGATGAGCAAGCACGGCGGTAGCATCGTCAACATGCTCGCCGACATGTGGGGCGGCATGCCCGGCATGGGCCACTCGGGCGCGGCACGCTCGGGGATGGACAACTTCACCAAGACCGCCGCGTTCGAGTGGGGTTACGCCGGGGTGCGGGTCAATGCGGTGGCGCCGGGCTGGATCGCGTCCAGCGGCATGGACACTTATGAAGGCGCGTTCAAAGCGGTGATTCCGATGCTGCGCGAACACGTACCGCTCAAGCGCATTGGCACCGAATCGGAAGTCAGTGCGGCGATCGTTTTCCTGCTCAGTCCAGCGGCGGCGTTCATCAGCGGCAGCACCTTGAAAATCGATGGCGCCGCCAGTCTTGGCAGCCGCGCATGGCCGTTGCACAAGGCGAGCCACAGCGAGTCGTTCAACGGTTTCCATCGGGCGTACCTGCCCGACGTGCTCAAGGACAAGGAGTAAGCCATGCCGCAGATCCAGTCCCAACTCGATCCGCACAGTGAAGCTTTCGCCCGCAATTGCGCGGCGATGCTCGCGGCCATCGAGCATGTCCAGCAACTGGAACAGAACCTGCTGAACAAGGCTGCCGAAGCCAAGACGAAATTCGACAAGCGCGGGCAACTGCTGCCCCGTGAACGCCTGAACCTGCTGCTCGACCCCGGTGCACCGTTCCTTGAACTGGCGAGCCTGGCCGGTTACAAACTGCACGACGACAAGGATGGCAGCGCTGCCGGTGGCGGTCTGATCGCCGGCATCGGTTACGTGTCGGGAATACGGGCGATGGTGGTGGCCAATAACAGCGCGATCAAGGGCGGCACGATCTCTCCCACCGGACTGAAAAAGTCCCTGCGCCTGCAACAGATCGCCCTGGAAAACAAACTGCCGGTGATCACCCTCGCCGAAAGCGGTGGCGCCAACCTCAACTACGCTGCCGAAATTTTCGTCGAAGGTGCGCGCAGCTTTGCCAATCAGGCGCGGATGTCGGCCATGGGTCTGCCGCAAATCACCGTAGTGCACGGCTCGGCGACGGCGGGCGGCGCCTATCAACCGGGGCTGTCGGATTACGTGGTGGTGGTGCGCGGCAAAGCCAAGCTGTTCCTCGCCGGGCCGCCGCTGCTCAAAGCCGCGACCGGCGAAGTCGCCACCGACGAGGAGCTGGGCGGCGCCGAGATGCACGCGCAGGTCGCCGGCACCGCCGAGTACCTGGCCGAGAACGATGCCGATGGCGTGCGCCTGGTCCGCGAGATCTTGCGCATGCTGCCGTGGAACGAGCAACTGCCGTGGCTGCCGGAGCCGCAATACAAGGCGCCGCTGTACCCGATCGACGAGCTGCTCGGGCTGATTCCCGATGACCCGAAAAAACCCTACGACGTGCGCGAAATCATTGCGCGGATTGCCGACGAATCGGAGTTCCTCGAATTCAAGGGCGAGTTCGATCAGCAAACCATCTGCGGCCAGTTGAAAATCCAGGGCCGCGCCTGTGGCCTGATCGGCAACAACGGCCCGATCACGCCGGCCGGGGCGAGCAAGGCCGCGCAGTTCATTCAACTGTGCGATCAGAGCCAGACGCCGCTGCTGTTCTTCCACAACACCACCGGGTTCATGGTCGGCACCGAGTCCGAGCAGCAAGGCGTGATCAAACACGGCTCGAAACTGATTCAAGCGGTGGCCAATGCGCGAGTGCCTAAACTGACGATTGTCGTCGGTGGCTCCTACGGTGCCGGCAACTATGCGATGTGCGGGCGCGGTCTCGATCCACGCTTCATTTTTGCCTGGCCCAACAGCCGCACCGCGGTGATGGGCGGCGCGCAGGCCGGCAAGGTGCTGCGCATCGTCACCGAGGCCAAACAGCTCAAGGAAGGCCTGGTGCCGGATCCGAAGATGCTCGACATGCTCGAACAGGTCACCGCGCAGAAACTCGACAGCCAGTCCACCGCGCTGTACGGCAGCGCCAACCTGTGGGACGACGGCCTGATCGACCCACGCGATACGCGCACCCTGCTCGGTTATCTGCTGGATATCTGCCACGAAGCCGACATCCGCACGCTGCAACCCAACAGCTTCGGCGTCAGCCGCTTCTGACTGCCACGGATCCCCAGGAGAACAATAAAAATGATCTTCACCCCGGAACACGAAGCACTGCGCCGCACCGTCCGCCAATTCGTCGAGCACGAAATCAACCCGCACGTCGAGGAATGGGAAAAGGCCGGGCGCTTTCCGATCCACGAGATTTTCCGCAAGGCCGGCGACCTTGGTCTGCTGGGGATTTCCAAACCGGAAAAATTCGGCGGCATGGGCCTCGACTACAGCTATTCGGTTGTCGCCGCCGAGGAGTTCGGCACCATTCATTGCGGCGGCATTCCGATGTCGATCGGCGTGCAGACCGACATGTGCACCCCGGCGCTGGCGCGCTTCGGCTCCGATGAATTGCGCGACGAGTTCCTCCGTCCCGCGATTAGCGGCGAGCAGGTTGGTTGCATCGGCGTCTCGGAAGTCGGTGCCGGCTCCGACGTCGCCGGGCTCAAGACCACCGCGCGAAAGGACGGCGATGACTACGTGATCAACGGCAGCAAGATGTGGATCACCAACTCGCCCAGCGCCGACTTCATCTGCCTGCTGGCCAATACCTCGGACGACAAGCCACACATCAACAAGTCGCTGATCATGGTGCCGATGAACACCCCGGGGATCAGCCTCAGCTCGCACCTGGACAAGCTCGGCATGCGCAGCTCGGAAACCGCCCAGGTGTTTTTCGACAACGTGCGTGTGCCGCAGCGCAACCGCATCGGCCACGAAGGCGCCGGGTTCATGATGCAGATGCTGCAGTTCCAGGAAGAACGCCTGTTCGGCGCGGCGAACATGATCAAGGGCCTGGAATATTGCGTCGACAGCACCATCGAGTACTGCAAGGAGCGCAAGACTTTCGGCAATGCGCTGATCGACAATCAGGTGATCCACTTCCGTCTCGCCGAATTGCAGACCGAAATCGAATGCCTGCGAGCGCTGGTCTATCAGGCCACCGAGCAATATGTGAAAGGTCAGGACGTCACGCGCCTGGCGTCGATGGCCAAACTCAAGGCCGGCCGTCTCGGCCGTGAAGTCAGCGACAGTTGCCTGCAATATTGGGGCGGCATGGGCTTCATGTGGGACAACCCGGTGGCCCGCGCCTATCGCGACGTGCGGCTGGTATCGATTGGCGGCGGCGCCGACGAAATCATGCTGGGGATCATCTGCAAACTGATGGGCATCCTGCCGGGGAAAAAGAAATGAGCCCCCTGCCCGATTGCCAGACCTTACTGCTGGAACAGCACGGCGGCGTGCTGCACATCACCCTCAATCGCCCGGACAGCCGCAATGCGATGAGCCTGCAGATGGTCAGCGAACTGCGTGCGGTGCTGGCGGCAGTGCGTGATGACCGCGGTGTTCGCGCTCTGGTCCTCAGCGGTGCCGGTGGGCATTTCTGTGCGGGTGGCGACATCAAGGACATGGCCAATGCCCGTGCCCAAGGGGCCGACGCTTACCGCGAGTTGAACCGCGCCTTTGGAGCCCTGCTGCAAGAAGCTCAGGGCGCACCACAAGTGCTGATCACCGTTTTACAGGGCGCAGTGCTCGGTGGTGGTTTCGGGCTGGCATGTGTCAGCGATATCGCGATGGCCGATCATCAGGCGCAGTTCGGTCTGCCGGAAACCAGCCTCGGTTTGCTGCCAGCGCAGATCGCTCCGTTCGTGGTGCAGCGCATCGGCCTGACCGAGACTCGCCGTCTGGCACTGACCGCCGCGCGCTTCGATGGCCATCAGGCGCGGCGGCTGGGACTGGTGCATTTTGTCGAGCAGGATCCGCAGGCATTGGCAGAACGACTCGACGAAGTGCTCGACCACGTTCTGTGCTGCGCGCCCGAGGCGAATGCGGCGACCAAAAAATTGCTGCTCGCCAGTGCCGGGCAGCCCTCGAATGAATTGCTGGATGATGCGGCGCGTTGGTTCAGCGAAGCGGTGACCGGTGCCGAAGGGATCGAGGGCACCATGGCCTTCGTGCAAAAGCGTAAACCGACGTGGGCGCCTTAACAGCTTCGCGATCGGGCTCGCTCCCACAGACGGAAAGCGTTCCAAATGTGGGAGCGAGCTTGCTCGCGAAGAGGCCAGCACCTACACCGCAAATTCCGAGGGAACAGCCATGCCCGCCATCCACAAAATCCTGATCGCCAACCGCGGTGAAATCGCCTGCCGCATCCAGCGCACCGCCCAGGCCCTCGGCTACCGCACCGTCGCCGTGTTCAGCGATGCCGACGCCGATGCCCTGCACGTGCAAATGGCTGATCAAGCCGTGAACATCGGCCCGGCTCCAGTGCAGCAGTCTTACCTGAACATCCCGGCGATCCTCGACGCCGCCCGGCGCAGCGGTGCAGATGCGATCCACCCCGGCTATGGCTTCCTCTCGGAGAATGCCGGATTCGCCCGCGCCTGCGCTGAGGCCGGCCTGACTTTTATCGGCCCGAGCGCCGAGGCGATTGAACTGATGGGCAGCAAACGCCTGTCGAAAATCGCCATGCTCGACGCTGGTGTTCCCTGCATCGCCGGCTATCAAGGTGCCGCGCAGGACGACGCAACGTTGTTGCGCGAAGCCGAGCGCATCGGCTACCCGTTGATGATCAAGGCCAGTGCCGGCGGCGGCGGGCGTGGCATGCGTCTGGTGCACAGCAGCGAAGATTTACCAGCGCAATTGCGCACCGCCCGCTCCGAAGCGCTGAACGGTTTCGGCAGCGACGAACTGATCCTCGAACAGGCGCTGATCGAACCACGCCACGTCGAGGTGCAACTGTTCGGCGACTGCCACGGCAACCTGATCTACCTCGGCGAGCGCGACTGCTCGGTGCAGCGCCGCCATCAGAAAGTCATCGAGGAAGCCCCCTGCCCGGTGATGACCCACGAGTTGCGCCAGGCCATGGGCGAAGCGGCATTGAAGGCTGGCCGCGCGGTGAATTACGTCGGTGCCGGCACCGTCGAGTTTCTGCTCGATGCCCGAGGGCAATTCTACTTTCTGGAAATGAACACGCGTCTGCAGGTCGAACATCCGGTGACCGAACTGATCACCGGGCAGGATCTGGTCGCCTGGCAACTGGCCGTCGCCGAAGGCCAGCCGCTGCCGCTGACTCAGAATCAGGTCACGCTGAACGGCCACGCCATGGAAGTGCGCTTGTATGCCGAAGATCCGACGCAGAATTTCCTGCCGCAGACCGGTCGTGTACAGGCCTGGGAACCGGCAGTCAGTCCGGGCGCGCGGATCGATCACGGCTTGGGCGAAGGTCAGTGGGTCAGCCCGTTCTACGATCCGATGCTCGGCAAACTGATCGCCCACGGCGCCACCCGCGAAGAGGCGCGCCGCAAGCTGTTGCGCGCGGTGCAGGACAGCGTGCTGCTCGGCGTCCAGAGCAACCAGCGTTTGCTGGTCAGCCTGCTGCAACATCCGCAGTTCATCAGCGGTGAATTCAGCACCGCGTTCATCGCGCAGCATTTCACTGACCATCCCTGCCTGCAGACTTACGCACCCGGCGCCGAAGAACTGGCGATTGCCGCCGTGCTGTTCTATCAGGCCGGCGCACAGGCGCATCGTGCGCCGCTCAAAGGCTGGCGCAACAATGTCGGCGTACCCCTCGATTACCGCCTCGGGCTTGAACAGCAGGACTGGAGCGTGCAACTGCACACGGGCGGCGATAACCGCTTCACCGTGAACGTGATGCAACGCGCACTGGCGCTGACCGTCATCGAGTGCGACGAGCGCGCGGTGACGCTGGAAGTCGACGGCCTGCGCCAACGTCACGCCTACCGGATCGATGGCGAAGAACTCTGGCTGTTCACCCACCCCGGCAACCTGCGCCTGGAGGATCGAACTCATGCGCTGATCAGCAGTCAGAGCAGCGTCAGCTCAGGGACACTGAAGGCGCCGATGGACGGTGCCATCGTCGACGTGCTGGTCAGCGAAGGCAGTCCGGTCAGCAAGGGTCAGTTGCTGGTGGTGCTGGAGGCAATGAAAATGGAGCACCCGCTCAAGGCCGGCATCGACGGCGTGCTCAAGCGGGTGCAGGTCAAGGTCGGCGATCAGGTAAAAAATCGTCAGGTTCTGTTGCAGGTCGAGTGAGTCGCCAGGCGCAAACGCAAGGTTTGACTACGCTCTGATCTATCAGGACGCGTAAATCAGGAAACCTGCGATGCCCCATTGGCTGGTCATTGATCTGGAAGCCACCACAGATGAAGGTGGCTGGCCGGTTACGGAAATGGAAATCATCGAAATCGGCGCGACGCTGGTCGATCGCGCCGGTCGCGAGCAGGATCACTTTCAGCGGTTCGTCAAACCGACCCGGCGGCCGTTGCTGACGCCGTTTTGCCGTGAACTCACGCACATCACCCAGGCCAACATCGATGCCGCACAGCCATTGAGCGAAGTCTGGCCGGCGTTTGAACGCTGGCTTGGGCAACATCAGACGCGCCTCGAAGGCTGGGCCAGTTGGGGCGATTACGACCGCAAGCAGTTGCTCCAGGAATGGCAGCGCCTGCAACTCGACAGTCTGCTCAGCCGGGTACCGCACATGAACCTCAAACAGCGCTTCGCCAAAGCCCGCCGCCTGGAGCGGCCACTGGGCCTGAACGGTGCGTTGCAACTGGCCGGCATGCAGTTCAGCGGTCAACAGCACCGGGCCCTGGAAGATGCGCGCAATACCGCGCGGTTGCTGCCGTTGGTCTTGCCACTCTGAAGTCAGGGCGAGAACCCGCCGGACACGCTCCGGGCAGGTGACGGCGCCGGGAGCCTTGTGCATACTGGCCAGCCTTTTTTAACCCTTTTTTGCCCTTTTCGAGAGGAATCGCCCATGTTCAAAGTCAACGAGTACTTCGACGGCACCGTCAAGTCGATCGCTTTTGGCACCGCTGAAGGTCCGGCGACCATCGGCGTCATGGCCCCGGGCGAATACGAATTCGGCACCGCTCAGCGCGAGATCATGCACGTGGTTTCCGGCGCGCTGACTGTCAAATTGCCGGACAGCAGCGACTGGGAAACTTTCGCCGCCGGCAGCCAGTTCAACGTTCCGGCCAACAGCAAGTTCCAGCTGAAAGTCGCCGTTGAGACTGCTTACCTGTGCGAATACCGCGGCTAAGCCCACGGTTTTTCCCGGTGCAAAAAAATGCCCGTGTCCATGGACACGGGCATTTTTCATTTCTGGCCTCGGTTATTCGAGAATTTCCACCGGCATTCCGACTTCCAGACGACCATTGCTGTCGTTGACCAGGTTCTGGCCGAACATCGCGCCATCGGCTTGGGCGCGGTATTTCTGCAAGGTCGCCAGTGGCTCGCGATCGGCACTGCGTTTACCGGTCTGCGGATCGATGGTGGTCAGGATGCAGCGCGAGCAAGGCTTGACCACCCGGAACTCGACATCGCCGATGCGAATGCGCTTCCAGCCATCTTCGGCGAACGCCGTACTGCCCTCGATCACCAGATTCGGCCGAAAGCGCAACATCTCCAGCGGTCGTCCGACCTTTTGCACCAGATCCTCAAGTGACGCCTCGCCGATCAGCAGCAACGGGAAACCGTCGGCGAATGCCACCTGATCATCCTCGCGGCCGTAACCGGCCTGCGTCATACGCGCGCGATCCAGGGGAACCTGCACCAGACGGGTCGGCTTGCCGATGAAATCGCTGACCCAGCGGGCCGCTGCATCACCGGCATCCGGCACGCGCAAGGTGTCACGCCAGATGGTCACGCCGCGCAGCTCGGCATCGTCCTCCGGCAACGGAATATCCAGCGCGGCGTGGTCGGGCGCACTGAGGGTCAGACCGCCCTGCGCATTCCACAGCGCCGACAGCTGGCTCATTTTCGCCTCAGCCCTTTGGGTCAGGAAGCGGCCGCTGACCTCGTCCACGAGCATCCAGCGTCGGTCACCTTCAAGGCCGAGTTTGTCCAGGCCAATCGATTGCAGAATCTCGGGCTTGCCGGATTTCAACGGGTAACGATAAAGCGCGCTCAGCCGCAGCATGTCCAGCTTCCTGATGGGCAAAAATGCCACCCTATACGAGCTTTATCGGCGAATCAAAGCCTGAGTTCGAGCACTGCACGACAAGGTAGGAGCTGCGGCACGCTGCGATCTTTTGACTTTGGCTTTAAAGATCAAAAGATCGCAGCCTCGTTTCACTCGACAGCTCCTACAGGGGCGGCGTGGCTTTGTGGTCAGGCTGGCACTTCATCGAGCATCAGACGCTGACGCACCACATCGACCAGTTTGTCCGGCTGGAACTTGGAGAGGAAGTTGTCGCAACCGACCTTCTTCACCATCGAGTCGTTGAAGCTGCCGGACAGCGAGGTGTGCAACACCACGTACAGACCGCGCAGGCGCGGGTCGTTGCGAATTTCGGTGGTCAGGCGATAACCGTCCATTTCCGGCATCTCCGCGTCGGTAAACACCATCAGCAGCTTGTCGGTCATGTTCACGCCGGTATCGGCCCAGGCCTTGAGCATGTTCAGTGCCTTCAGGCCATCACTGGCGATGTGCATCTTCACCCCGAGCTGGCCGAGGGTGTCGCGCAGTTGCGAAAGCGCCACGTTGGAGTCGTCCACCAGCAGCACTTCGCGGCCACGGGCACGCTCCAGCACCGGATCGTCAAGCTTGTCGCGCGAGACCTTGGCGTTGTACGGGACGATTTCGGCGAGGACTTTCTCGACGTCGATGATTTCCACCAGTTGATCGTCGACCTTGCTGATCGCGGTGAGGTAATGCTGGCGTCCGGCGCTGGTTGGCGGCGGCAGGATGGCTTCCCAGTTCATGTTGACGATGCGGTCGACACCACCGACAAGGAAGGCCTGCACCGAACGGTTGTACTCGGTGACGATGATGGTGCTGTTCGGACCCGGCACCAGCGGACGCATGCCGATCGCCTGGGACAGGTCGATCACCGGCAGCGTCTGCCCACGCAGGTTGACCACGCCGCAGACAAACGGGTGACGCTGCGGCATCAGGGTCAGCTTCGGCAACTGCAGAACTTCCTGAACCTTGAACACGTTGATCGCGAACAATTGGCGTCCGGCCAGGCGAAACATGAGAATTTCCAGGCGATTCTCACCCACCAGTTGCGTGCGTTGGTCTACCGTGTCGAGAATGCCGGCCATCAATGACTCCTGGGCTTGTTCTGATGAATTCACTATTGAGGGGTTATCGGCTGTTTATGGCGATTCTTGATCCCCAAAAAATTCACCATCAAAATGCCACATACGGGCATTGATGTCACATTAACATCATGGTTTACTGGCCCGGTGTTTTCATCTGCTACATTCTCTTCTGGCGCGACCACGGTTTGCGCCACAGGTTCCCGCGCGTAAGGGAATCCCCTAGTAACAATCAGGCCCAACCTGATGTTCGCAATATCCAATAGCCATTAATGTGACGCCATTCTCATTGCATGAACGGAGTCAGGCTATTGTGTGCGATCGCAGGTCAGTGGAACCCCACCCTCTGGAAAACCTCAGCCAGTGCACTTGCACGGCGGGGCGCGATCTCCCGACGGTGCATGATCGTCGACACACACGGCATTCCCTCATCAGACATGACGCTGTGGAGATAAGCATGCCAATCGACCGTAAAGACTGGGCACAACGCTTTCCCGAATTTCTCGTCGAAGCTGAAACGCTCCTGGCCAAGTCCGAAGAATGCCTGAGCCATCTGCAACTGATCAGCAACGACAAGGACGCCATCGACTGCATGCGCAGCACTCTGCTCAAACTTGCGAGCCGGGCTGAAGCACTGGCACTGGAGGCGATCTCCGAATTCTCCCTGCATATTCACAGCCTGCTCGATCACGCGCCGGATCCTGTCGATCTGCATGCACAGGCCCTGGATGCGCTCAAAGACTGCTTCACCCTGATGGCCTGGCAGATCGAACTGGTCGATCACAACACCGGCCAGTTGAGCCTGGACACCAGCGAGCAGACCTCCCTGATCGAAGCCTTCGCATTCCAGGTCGGTCAGAGCGAATTTCGGCCGCCACTGGCGACTCGAACGCTACCACTCATGTCTTATTCGGAACGTCAGGCCTGATTCAGGGCTGGCCCTGAACACGTCAAGGTCATTGATCCGACGCGCAGAATGTCGCAAATGAATAGTTCATACCTGCCAGCGACAATTCGAATTAAATAATCACACCTGACACCAGCGGAAATTTTCCCGCGGCCTCAGGGTTTACCTGTGTCCGAGTAATGATCAACTTCGAGTAACATCGATATCTGTCGAACACAATAAAGCGCCTTTTTTCCATTATGGAACCCACGTCCAACATGGCGTCTTTCCTGACTCATTGGACATATATGGCAAACGCGACCAACGGTATCTTAAGTGGTATTATGCCGGCCATTAGTTGCTTTCAATTAATGGCACAGTGATTCACTGACAGTCACCCACCGAAGTTGGCGGTCAAACATCGTTCACTGAACCTGGTTAAAACCAACAACATAATTGACAGCATTTTCAGACAGAGATCGGCCCGCCACCGGCCGGTCTACCCGCAGCGAACATCCATTGGCTCCATCCGTTATGTACGCCAGCCTCAAGTCAATCACCACATGGCCACCGTCCCGGGAAAATGCACGCCGGTTCACACTCGTATTGTGTGTCACCGCCACCGTCGGCTGCCTGCTGACCTATGGTTTTTCGGCACCACTTTCACTGGGGCTGTTGCTGCTGAATATCGCCGCCACCGCTTGCGTCTGGGTGCAATATCGACTGTCGCGCAAATCGATCAAGTTCCAGCCTCAGGAACTCGCCGACCGTTTGCTGGAAGTCCAGGAAAACGAACGCCACCGTCTCAGCCGGGAACTGCACGACGACATCGGGCAGTTACTGACAGCGGCCAAGCTGCAAAGCGAATGGCTGAAAAAACGCCTGCCACCCGACTTGCAAGCGCAATGCTCGACACTCTGCGACACCCTTGAAGAAACCCTCAACAAGGTGCGCGACGTTTCCGCCATTCTCAATCCGCGCCAACTGACCAGTCTCGGGCTGGAGGCCAGCCTGCGAGCGCACCTGCTCAAGACCCTGGCGAACACGTCGGTGCACTGGAGCCTCGATTGCCAGCAGCGGCTCAACGGTATTCCGGAAGAAATGGCGGTCGCCGCCTTTCGCATTGCTCAGGAAGCGGTCACCAACATTCTGCGCCACGCACAGGCCAGCAACCTGCTGATCCGCGTGCAACGCCTGCCAAAAGGTCTGACGCTGCTGATCAGCGACGATGGCCAAGGCTTTGCGCCTGCCGCGGATCCGGGTCGCGAAGGACAACGCGGGATGGCCGGGATGGCCGAAAGGATCGAACAGTTGGGCGGCACGCTGAACGTCATCAGCGAGCCGGGCAAAGGCACTCAAATCGAAGCACTGTTCCCCTGGGCGCCCCGTGCACTCGAACGGGCCAGTACGAATAAGGTTATGCGTTGACTTGTAACTTACTTCTGGTGGATGACCACTCGCTGATCAGGGCCGGCGTGCGCGCTCTGGTGCTCGACATTCCCGGTTACGCGGTCGTTGGCGAAGCCAGCGATGGCTCGCAGTTGCTCGAAATGGTCGAGCAACTGGCGCCCGACATCGTGCTGCTGGATATCTCGATGAAGGAAACCGGTGGCCTGGAAGCCCTGCAACGGCTCAAGCGGGTGCGCCCGCAAAGCAAGGTGCTGATTCTGTCGATGCACACCGATCCGGCGTTGATCATGCAGGCGCTGGAGTCCGGCGCACATGGTTATCTGCTCAAGGACACCACGGCCACCGAGCTGGAACATGCCCTCGAAGCCCTGCGCAACAACGAGCGCTACCTGAGCCCGGCGATCGCCCACACCGTGATCAATCAGGCGCTGACCCGCACGCAGAAAAACCAGCCGGAAGTGGCCGACTCTCACAACCTGACGGCCCGTCAGCTGGAAATCCTGCGGTTGATCGTACGCGGCAAATCCACCCGCGAGATCGCCAACGGCCTGGGCCTGAGCATCAAGACCGTCGAAACCCACCGCTCGCAGATCATGAAGCGCCTGCAGATCTACGATGTGGCGGGCCTGGTGCTGTTCGCGGTGCGCGAGCAGATCATCAGCCTGGACGATTGATCGAGCGGTTACCGCCCAACAGCGGCGAATGCTCGGGCAAGTGCACCCGCAAGGCTCCCGGACGCGCCTCGAAGCGCAGGCTGTCGCCCTCCAGCGGCTCGCCGTCAAGATTGATGCTCAGGCCTTCGGCGACCTTGATTTCGACCCAGGGCAGGCGGGCCCGGACAAACATATTGTCGAGGCCGAAACCGTCGCTTAGCAGGGTCTTCAGTGTCCCCACCAACTCCTGCGGAGCCGGCAGAATGCTGATATCCAGCAGGCCATCATCGGCCAGTGCCTGCGGACACAACTCATGTCCGCCACCCGCCTGGCGGCCGTTGCCGATCCCCAGCGCCAGCAGCTCGCCACTCCAGTGAAAGTCCGGCCCCTGCAGTTCGCCGTAGGCCGCGTGCAACTCACTGAAGCGCGACAGACCGGTGAACAGATAGGCGGCCCCACCGAGCACTTTTTTCAGTTCCTCCGACGTATTGGCCGTGACCTGGCTACCGAAACCGCCGGTCGCCATGTTGAGGAAAATCTGTCCGCCGACAGCGCCCAGATCAATGTCACGCGGCGGTACATCCAGAAGCTCAAGCGCCTCGGCCGGCTCCAGCGGGATCCCCGCCGCACGGGAAAAGTCGTTGGCCGTGCCCAGCGGCAACAGCACCAGACTGGCCTTGTGCGCATGCGCGGCAAGGGCTTCAGCAATATCGCGCAAGGTGCCATCACCGCCCCCGGCGATGATCTGCCGATAGCCACCCGCCAGTGCCTCTTCCACCAGGCGCTGAGCGTCACCGGCCTCCCAGGTCAGACGTACCGCCAACTCCCAGCCTTGTTTGCGTTTCGCTTCGACGGCGGCGCGAACCGCCTCGTTGAGTGCCTGCTTGCCATGCAGAATCAACAGCGCCCTGCGTTCACTCATAACGGTTACTCCCCACGATTGAATCGGTATGAAACATCTTGACCACTGGCGCACGCAAAAAAGCCGCAATAATTCCATTTAATTCAGGCGACTGGTCTCTCGCGTCCTACACGGCGGTATTTTTTCTTACAACATGTGAGGAATCGGCTCAATTGACCGGGCCCGCTCATTGATTCACCGTGTGCAGGCGGTATCAATTTTCGATTTAACAACACAAGGATGTGCAGGTAATGAGTGGATACACCCTCGGAGCTAGTAACAGCTGGAAGGACGGGAAGGCCGACGCGCTTACATTTACAACCGCCAATGGACATTCCGATGCTCAGCCATGAAGCCAGAGTTCACACCAGTTCGGTCCCCCCGCTCAATGAAAGTCGCGCCAGTCACAAATCCGATTTCAAGAAAAGCGCCAGAACCGCTGGAGAAGTTGATATGGAACCGCGTGTGACCGAGCTGGAAACCCACCTCAAATACATTCGTCGCGATATGGACGAAGTGCGTGGTGATGTAAAGACCATCAAGCACCGTCTCGCCTATTCGGCAGGTGCAACGGCAGTGGTGTTGGGATTGCTGGGGTGGGTTGCCAATAGCCGGTTCGACCAGCTGGTCACGCTGATGAGCCATTGACAGAGAAATGCAGGCATCGACGCAGTATCGGTCGAGCCTGCAGTTACCAGCCGCGCGTCAGCCGAGCAGGTCACTCAGTGGAATGAATCCAACCTCATCACCCTTTACCAGCGTACGGCCCTCCAGCACTTCCACCAGGCCATCCGCCCAGGCCGCGCTGCGCAGCACGCCGGAGCTTTGATTGCGGTAGATAATTGCCCGCCCCTGCTCAAGACGACCGCGCAGATATTCGCGACGATTGCCGGCAACGGGCCAGACAAAATCTGCCGGAACCGTAAACTTCAGAGGTTCGACATCCTGTACACCCTGACGCCGCAACAAGTAAGGCCGCGTGAGCAGAGCAAAGGTCACCAGTGTCGAAGCGGGGTTACCCGGCAAACCGATGACCGGCACCTTGCGAAAATGACCGAATGTCAGCGGCTTGCCCGGTTTGATGGCCAGTTTCCACAGCGCCAGCTCGCCCTCTTCCCGCAACGCGATGCCAAGAAAATCCGCTTCACCGACCGATACGCCTCCGGTCGAGAGAATCAGGTCGACACTCTGCAAGTCGCCCAGACGTGCCCGTGTGGTCGCCAGATCGTCCGGGAGAATACCGGCATCAATCACTTCACAACCCAGGCGCTGCAACCAACTGCACAACACCACCCGGTTGCTGTTGTAAATCTGCCCCGCTCCCAACGGCTGGCCCGGCTCGACCAGCTCATCGCCGGTGGACAGCACCGCCACTCGGACCTTGCGCACCACATTCAGCCCGGCACATCCCAGCGACGCCGCCAGACCTTGTTCGATCGGTCCCAGCCGGGTACCTGCAGCCAGAATCAACTCACCCACGATGGTTTCCTGGCCCTGCGGACGAATGTTCTGGCCAACGCTCATGGTTTCAATGAAACGCACACTGCCGTCGGCTTGAACCTCGGCGTTCTCCTGCATTTCCACGCAATCGGCTCCGGCGGGCACTGGCGCGCCGGTGAAGATTCGCGCGCAAGTGCCGGGCTTCAAGGGTACAGGCGCCTGCCCGGCAAAGACTTTCTGGCTGACCGGCAGCGGTTCGCCGGTCCAGTCGGCCAGATTCAGGGCATAACCATCCATGGCGCTGTTTGGCCAGGGCGGCAGATCCAGGGTCGAAACCAGGTCTTCGGCGAGCACCCGCCCTTGCACCTCGGCCAATGGCAGAAACTCGCGCTCGACAATCGGCGTGGCCTCGGCCATTTGCAACAGACGGGCCAGCGCTTCCTCGACAGGCATCAGGCTGCCGGTCTTGCCCGGCTTACCCACGGGATTCACAAGGCGCCGCCTGTTTCAAGTGAGGAACGAAGTTGCACGGGCGATGCCGTGAATCCAGCTGTTCGGCCAGAATCCCGTCCCAACCGGTGCGCACCGCATTGGTCGAACCTGGCAGGCAGCACACCAGCGTGCCATTGGCCAGACCGGCCAGTGCCCGCGACTGCACAGTCGAGGTGCCGATATCGGCCACCGAAATCTGCCTGAACAGCTCACCAAAACCGTCGACCTGTTTGTCGAGCAGGCAAGCGACTGCCTCCGGCGTGCTGTCACGTCCGGTGAAGCCTGTGCCACCGGTAATCAGCACAACCTGCACCACGTCCTCGGCAATCCAGTGGGCAACTTGCGCGCGAATCTTGTAGAGATCATCTTTGAGCAAGACCCGCTCGGCCAGACGGTGACCGGCAGCCGTCAGGCGGTCGACGAAGACCTGGCCTGAGGTGTCGGTTTCCAGGGTTCGGGTATCGCTGACAGTCAGCACCGCAATGTTCAGCGGCGCAAAAGGTACATCGGCCTTGGCTTTCATCAGGCTCGTCCAGTTGTAGGAGAAACAGCTCGGTGTTATATCACAGCGCCTGAATTTTTCGCCGCCCTGCCGGAGAACTGCCATGACCAAAAGTACACTGCTCCCTTGTTCCATTCTGCTCCTGGCGGGCGGACGCGGCCAGCGCATGGGCGGCCAGGACAAGGGGCTGATCGAATGGCAGGGCGAGCCGCTGATTGCGCACTTGCACAGCAAGGTGCGGCCGCTGACCGACGACCTGATCATCTCCTGCAATCGCAATCGCGAGCGTTATGCAGCGTACGCCGATCAACTGGTGAGCGATGAACAGAGCGATTTCCCCGGTCCGTTGGCGGGGATTCTTGCCGGCCTCAGGGCCGCCCGTCTGTCACACTTGCTGGTCTTGCCCTGCGACGTTCCGCGAATTGACGCAGCGCTATTGCGGGACATGCGTGAAACCGCCAGCCAGTTTCCTGAAAAACCTTTAATGTTGCGTCACGACGACCACTGGGAACCCCTGCTTTGCGTGATCCCTGTCGCGCTTCTGCCCATGTTCGAAAACGCCTGGAGCGCCGGTGAACGGAGCCCCGGAAGGGTCATGCGCAACCTCGGTGCGACTGCCCTGCAATGCCCGGACAATGACCCGCGACTGGCCAACCTGAACACCCCCGAACTGTTAAATACACATAACACTGTGTCAGACTGACAGCATTCAAGGAACTCTCACGCCTTGTACACGTCTCAAGCTCAGTAACCAAAAGTATTCCCATTCGGAGACACACTCATGACTCAACGGACCCTCGCCACTTTCATGCTCGCACTGGGCCTGGCTACCCTCGCTGGTTGCTCGTCGCCAACAGTGATCACCTTGAATGACGGTCGCGAAATCCAGGCCGTCGACACCCCGAAATACGATGACGATTCGGGCTTCTACGAGTTCAAGCAACTGGACGGCAAAGAGACCCGCATCAACAAGGATCAGGTTCGTACCGTTAAAGAGCTGTAATCTTTACGTCGACACCGGATACAGAAAAGCCCGCATTGATGCGGGCTTTTTCATGGGCGCTGCAAAGTGAGTGGCGTCACCATTGCAAGGTGATCTGGCTCTCGAATTCGCGCTCCTCGCCGGTCACCGGGTCGATAAAGCGCAACCCCTGCGCCAGCAGCTTGAGCGGATTGGCGTAATCATCCTCAACGTCTTTCAACACATCCGGGTAGAACGGATCGTTGCAGATACTCGCCCCCAGCGCGGTCATGTGTACGCGTAGCTGATGCTTCTTGCCAGTCACCGGATACAGGCCGTAGCGCCACAGATCACCGTTCTTTTCCCGGACTTCCACAGCCGTTTCAGTATTGGCGACGCCTGGCCCTTCCTGCATGCGGAAGAACGGTTCGCCATCGATCAGACGGCTTCTGTGTACAAGGGGAAATTCCAGCTCCGGCAGCGCAGGGGCGATCGCCTCATAACGTTTATCGATCTGCCGCGTAGGGAACAGCGACTGATAAGCGGAGCGGGTTTGTGGGTTAGCCGAAAAGATCACCAAGCCTGCCGTGTGCCGGTCAATGCGGTGCAGTGGCACCAGATGCGGATTATCGAGGCGGCGGATCAGACGACGCAGCAATGTTTGCTCAACGTATTCACCGGCCGGTGTCACCGGCAGGAAATGCGGCTTGTCCGCCACCACCAGATGCTCGTCCGCATACAGGATCGACTCATGCACCGGGATCGGCTTTTCATCCGGCACTTCACGGAAGTAATGAATACGCAGCCCTTCCTTGTACGGCAGATCCAGCGCAATCGGCTGTCCCTGCCCATCCAGCACCCGGCCCCGGGCGATCCGGTCCAGCCATTGCTCGCGACTGATCGCACTGAAATGCTCACACAGGCAATCCAGTACGGTAAGCCAGGCCCCCGGCGGCAGGTAAAGGGTGCTGGCCTGATTCTGCGCAGCGGAAAACGTTGGTGTGGACATACGGAAATCGAACCCTCAATGCAGGACGGCATTATCCAACACTGAGCGCAACGAACCTAGTGCGGAATCCGGCCCGTCTCAGGCCGGAATCGATTTGAGCGCCGCAGCCTCGGTGAACTCCTTGAGCCAGCGCAGCACATCGACCGCCTCCCAGCGTCCCGGGTCATACAAGGCGTACAACAAGCCCTGATAACCGACCACATCCAGTTGCTTGTGATAACCGGCACGCTGGAACAGCGCTTCGATCTCGGCAAAACAGGTGTTGAAATGCAGTTTGTTGAAAGGCGTCTTGCCCTCCGTGACCAGCCCGTCCAGGCGCAACTCGAGGACCGCCTCGCGCACCACGTCAACCGACATCCGGTTCACGCTGTTCTTCAACTGTTCGACATTGACCACGGTTCGTCCCTCTGACTGCCGGATTCACCTGCTCAAGTCATCAAAAGCAGCAGGCGCATCCAATTACTGTATGCACATACAGTAACCGAATAATCCGCAAAGTGCCAAGGGAAGGATGCGCGCTCGCGACCGGCGGAAAGCAATGCCGCATCACCGAAGAAACAAGCTCAGCGCAGGAAGGCCACCACCTGATCGGCACTGAAAGGCCAGCTCAGCTCCGCGCCGGTGTCAACTCGGCGCAGCACCGGAATTCGCAGGCTGTAAGCCTCGAACCAGGACTCATCGTCGGCAATATCCACCAGTTCGACCAGCAGACCGTGCTCGACAAAAGGCATCAACTCGGCCTCTGCCACCTCACACAAATGGCATCCCAAGGTGCCGAACAACTGACATTCAGGAGGCATGATCGCTCAACCGGAAAAGTGAGCGTTCATTCTAGGCCTGCCTCGAAAACCCGTCGAGCGACAGCTGCCCAAAGACCCAGGCATGGCCGGAAACTCGCAAAACCCTGACGCAAATCAGCCCGCAAAAAAGCCAATCAGGCGATGCTCCCGGACTTTTTGCCTCTACGCTTGAGAAGCCTGAGCCTGACATCGGAGTGTCTTGTGTTTGCCAACCTGTTGATCATCCTCGCCTCATCCCTGGTGATGATTGCCCTGTTCCGCCGACTGCGCTTGCCGCCGGTGCTGGGCTATCTCTGCGTGGGCCTGATGGTGGGGCCGACCGCTTTCAACTGGGTCAACGAGAGCGAACACCTGCCGGATGTGGCCGAGATGGGCGTGGTATTCCTGCTGTTCTCGCTGGGCCTGGAGTTTTCCCTGTCGAAAATGATCGCACTGCGTCAGGTGGTGTTTCGCCTGGGCAGTCAGCAGGTATTGCTCAGTACCGGAGTGCTCGGGCTGGTGCTGATTCTGCTGGGTATGCCGCTGGCCCCGGCGCTGTTGCTTGGCGCCGGGCTGTCGCTGTCGTCGACGGCAATTGTCACCAAGGAGTTGAGCAGCCTGGGCGAAGTGTTCAGCAGTCACGGGCAGAACGCGGTCGGGGTCTTGCTGTTTCAGGACGTGGTCGCGGTGTTGCTGCTGACCCTGGTGCCGGTGTTCGCCGGGAGCAGCGCGCAAGCCTGGTACTGGGCCTTGCCGCTGACGCTGGTGAAGACCGTGGTGCTGTTTTTCGGTCTGCTGCTGGCCAGCCGCTGGTTGCTGCCACGGCTGTTCCATGAAGTGGCCGCCTCGCGCTCGGCGGAACTGTTCGTGCTGCTGGCGCTGGTGATTGTGCTATTGACCGCCTGGCTGACGCACCTGCTGGGCCTGTCCCCTGCCCTTGGCGCATTTCTGGCCGGGATGCTGCTCGGCGAGAGCCACTATCGCCATCAGATCGAGGCCGATATCCGGCCGTTTCGCGACATCCTGCTCGGGGTGTTTTTCGTCAGCATCGGCATGCTGATCGACCTGCAACTGTTCGTCAGTCACAGCCTGTTGATTCTCGGCCTGAGCCTCGGCCTGATGCTGATCAAAGGCATTGTCGTCGCGCTACTGGTGAAGTGGCGCGGCAGCGATCACGAAACTGCCTGGCGCAGCGGCCTGGCCCTGGCGCAGGGCGGGGAGTTCTGCTTCGCGTTGATGGCGCAGATGCAACAGAACCAGATGCTGCCTGCCGAGTTGGGCGCCCTGCTGCTCGCGGCCACCTTCTGTTCGATGCTGCTGACGCCAATGCTGTTGCGCGCCGCGCCGCGCATTGCCGCGGGCCTGCACCGCAAGCCGAATCAGGAGGCGCAAATCGAGGAAATCAGCGCCCTCAACGCCGGGCTGGATCAGCACGTGGTGATCTGTGGCTACGGCCGTGTCGGCCAATCCATCGGCCGCTTCATGCGCAATGCCAAGCAGCCTTATATCGCGCTGGACAACGATCCGGTGCGCGTGCAGGAAGCCGCGTCCGGCGAAAGCGAGGTGCATTACGGCGACTCGTCGCGCGGCGACCTGCTGACCGCGGTCGGATTGTTGCGCGCGCGGCTGCTGGTGATTGCCGTGGATCAGAGCGATGTCAGCCTGCGGATCCTCAAGGAAGCGCGCCGGCTTCATGCGCGGATACCGATCCTGGTGCGCACCCGCGACGACAGCCAATGGGCCGAACTCAAGGCCGCCGGCGCCACCGAAGTGGTGCCGGAGCTATTGGAATCGAGCCTGATGCTCGCCTCCCACGCCTTGATCATGCTCGGGCTGCCGGCGCATCAGGTGCAGGAGAAGATCGATCAAGTGCGCATCGACCGCTATCGCCTGTTGCATGGGTTCTATCCAGGTGCCGAAGACAAGGAAGCCTAGTCCTGACTGACCGCGCCGATCTTGTGCAGCGAAAGGTCGGCGCCGTAATACTCTTGCTCCTGACTCAGGCGCAGGCCGTGCAAGGCCTTGATCAAACCGTAGACGGCGAATCCGCCGATCAGCGCGACAACCACACCGAGCGTAGTGCCGATCAACTGACTGATCACGCTGACACCGCCCAGACCGCCGAGCGCAGTCTGGCCGAAGATGCCGCACGCGATCCCGCCCCACACCCCGCACAAACCATGCAACGGCCACACGCCCAGAACATCGTCGATGCGCCATTTGACTTGCGCGGCGGTAAAGCACCAGACGAACAGCGCACCGGCAATCGCGCCAGTGACCAGCGCACCCACCGGGTGCATCAGGTCGGAACCGGCACAGATCGCCACCAGCCCGGCCAGCGGGCCGTTGTGCAGGAAGCCCGGGTCATTGCGCCCGACGATCAACGCCGCCACCGTGCCACCGACCATGGCCATCAACGAGTTGACCGCCACCAGACCGCTGACGCCTTGCAAGGTCTGCGCGCTCATCACGTTGAAGCCGAACCAGCCGACAATCAGAATCCACGAACCCAGCGCCAGAAACGGAATGCTCGACGGCGCGAACGCCACCAGACGCCCGTCGCGATAACGACCGATACGCGGGCCGAGCAGCAATACCGCCGCCAGCGCCAGCCAGCCGCCCATCGCATGCACCACCACCGATCCGGCGAAATCATGGAACGCCGCGCCAAAGCGCGCCGTCAGCCAGGCTTGCAGACCGTAGTTGCCGTTCCAGATCATGCCCTCGAAAAACGGGTAGATGAATGCCACGATCAGCGCCGTCGCACACAGCTGCGGAACGAATCGCGCACGCTCGGCAATCCCGCCGGAAATGATCGCCGGGATCGCCGCAGCAAAGGTCAGCAGAAAGAAAAACTTCACCAGACCATAACCGTGATCGGCACTCAGCACCGCCGCCGGTTGCATGAAGGTCACCCCGTAGGAGATCCAATAGCCTATAAAGAAATAGGCCAGGGTCGAAACGGCAAAGTCACTGAGAATTTTCGACAGCGCGTTAACCTGATTTTTCTGACGAACCGTGCCGACTTCAAGGAAGGCGAAACCGGCGTGCATCGCCAGCACCATCACCGCACCGATCAGAATGAACAACGTGTTGGAGCTGTGAACCAGCGTGTCCACAGCGCTTTGCAGATTTTCCATAAAGAGGCAGACCTGAAGGCTAAAAAGGCACCAAACCGGTTCGTGCGGACAATTCATGCACCAAGTTGCGACCGCTCGGTCCGCGCAGTGAAGCTGCGATGAACCGCTTTGGCGCACAAGGTTGATGTCGTGACACTAACCAGGATTATTTGAGTTAAGGTTTTGCTGCATGCACGCCCGCCAACAGCGCACGGGGGCAACAGGACGCACCACGACATAGCAAAAGCTGTACCAGTCATTTGTACTGAACCTTCGCGCAAGGCTCATACTCGAACGCTTCAGACGTCACTTACGGAGATCCACCCATGGCCAGCATCAAGGCAAAGACTGCTCAAGAAATCCTGATGAACGACTTCCAGACTCTGGTCGCCGACACCGAGCGGTTGCTCGAACACACTGCGTCCCTGGCGGGCGATCAGGCCGATGAGCTGCGTGATCAGATCCACGACAGCCTGCTGCGCGCCCGGGAAACCCTCAAGCTGACCGAAGACACCCTGCGTGATCGCGGTCAGGCTGCCGTCACCGCCACCGAAGACTATGTGTCGGCCAACCCTTGGCAATCGGTGGGCATCGCTGCCGGGGTAGGCTTTCTGATTGGCCTGCTGGCCACGCGGCGCTGATCATGTCGATCGGCGAATCCGGCCTGGGGTCGGGCACTACTTCCTCCACGCGGCGTCTGGGCGCCGCTGTTCTCGGCTTGCTGCACAGCCATGTCGAACTCTTCGGCATCGAATTGCAGGAGCAGAAAGCACGCACCGTCAGCCTGTTGTTGTTCGCTGGCCTGGCGCTGGTGTTTGCCCTGCTGTTGCTGGTCGGTCTGTCGACGCTGGTGCTGATCGTGTTCTGGGATACCTATCGTCTGGCCGCGATCATCGGCCTGTGCGTGTTCTACACCCTGGCGGCCGCTTTCTGCGGGTTGCGCCTCAAGGCAGCAGTCTTCGATGAATCCTCGCCCTTCCACGGCACGCTGGAAGAATTGGCCAATGATCGGGAGCGCCTGCTGCCATGAGCCTGCCTGAACTGCCACACAACAGCTCGCGCCGGGAAATGCGCAAGGCGCTGATCCGCCTGCGCATGGAAATGCATCGTCAGGAAATCCGCCACGAAGCCGGGCAAGTGCTGCAACCCTTGCAGCGCATGCGCGGCATGACGCAAAACCTGCAAGGCGGCTTCGGCATCAAACACGCGCCGCTGTGGGGCGTGGCCGCCGTCACCCTGCTGGGTTTCATCACCGGCAAGGGCGCAAAAAGCGGCGGTGTCGGCGGCCTGACACGACTGATTCGGCTAGGCACCAGCCTCGGCCCGCTGATCAAACTGGTGATGCAGAGTTCGGGCAAACGCTAAGCCGGCGCATCTGGCTGCATTCTTGCAATATCCGCGGGATTGAACCTCTTCACCAAGAGGTTCAATCCCGCGCGCCTACCCGGTCGGCGGGTTCATCCAGAACAACAACGACTAAGGAGGCCCCGTGATCGACGGGCAACCGCTCGCCTGCTTTCAGCCTTTCATCGATACCGCTACCGGACGTATCGCAGGCGTCGAAGCATTGGGTCGCCTGCGCCAGCCCGACGGCCAACTGGCCTCGGTCGGGCCGTTGTTCGCCGACCCGCGCACACCTGCCATCGGCCTGCGCCGCCTCGACCGCCAGATTCGCGACAACGCCCTGAGTCGACTGCATGAAGCCCCCGCCGAGTGGTTTCTCAGCCTGAACATGTCGCCGCGCTGGATCAGCCGCCTGCGCGCCGATCAGCCATTGCCCAGCCTCAAACAAATGCTCCGACACGGCGTCGATCCGCAACGCATTGTGTTCGAGATCACTGAACTGGGTGGCAACAGTCAGCGTCTGGCCGAGGTGGTGGCGCGCTACCGCGAGGCCGGCGCGCGGATCGCCATCGATGACTTCGGCGCCGGTTATTCGCAGCTCGATCGGGTGCTGGCGTTACAGCCGGACATTCTCAAACTCGACATGCGCCTGTTCCAGGCTGCCGCATTGGGCGGGCCGAGCAGTGACGTGGTCAAGGCACTGGCGCAGATGGCCGAGAAAACCGGTTGCTGGATCATTGCCGAAGGCGTGGAAACCGAAGCCCAGCTCAATTTCGCCCTGGAATGCGGCTCGCGCTTCGTTCAGGGCTTCCTGTTCGCCCGGGCGCAGGAGGCGTTCTATCCAACCGATGCCTTCGTGCAGCGCTTCGCTGAACTGCGCCAGCGTTACGTGCGGCAGAAACTGGCCGAACGCGGGCGCTTGATGCAGATGCGTCAGCAGCTCGGCGAACTGATGGCGATCCTCCAGACCTGGGCTCAGGCCCACGCGCCGCTGAGTGCGCTGCCGCAACTGGAGGCTTTTCCGTGGTTGCTGCGGTTCTACCAGTGCGACCGCCATGGCACCCAACTCACACCCAACCTTGAGTGGCGGCATAACCGTTGGGTCGCCGACAACCGCTACCTGGGCCACAACTGGTCATGGCGTCCGTACTTCTATCATTTGCTCGCCGAAGGCTGGGAAGAACGACGCCTGACCCTGTCCAGTACCTATCGCGACGCGACGAGCAACCAGTATTGCCTGACCGCCGGCCAGTTCTTCGATAACGGCGAACGCCTGCTGCTGATCGATATCGATGCCGCGGGTTTGTAGTTCCGCTTGCAGGGGCGTGGCTGAACCGGGAAGCTAGGGCAACAGTCATCCCAGTCACCGACGGAGAGAACCAGCCTTGGATTGGCAGACCCTGCTCAACCGCGAACGCCTTGGAAAACCGCTGCATAGCCCGCAAGAGCTGGGCCGCAGCCCGTTCCACAAAGACCACGACCGCATCATCTTCTCCGGCGCCTTCCGCCGTCTGGGCCGCAAGACCCAGGTGCATCCAGTATCGAGTAACGACCACATCCATACCCGTCTGACCCATTCGCTGGAAGTCAGCTGCGTCGGGCGTTCGCTGGGCATGCGCGTCGGTGAAACCTTGCGCAGCGCCCTGCCCGACTGGTGCGACCCGAGCGATCTGGGCATGGTCGTGCAATCGGCCTGCCTGGCCCATGACATCGGCAATCCGCCGTTCGGCCACTCCGGTGAAGACGCGATTCGTCACTGGTTCCAGCAGGCAGCCGGGCGCGGCTGGCTCGACGGCATGAGCGAAGCCGAGCGCGGTGACTTCCTCAATTTCGAAGGCAACGCGCAAGGCTTCCGGGTGCTGACTCAGCTTGAGTATCACCAGTTCGACGGCGGCACCCGCCTCACCTACGCCACCCTCGGCACCTATCTGAAATATCCGTGGACCGCACGTCACGCCGACTCGCTGGGTTACAAGAAACACAAGTTCGGCTGCTACCAGAGCGAATTGCCGCTGCTGGAGCAGATCGCCCACAAGCTCGGCCTGCCGCAACTCGAGGACCAACGCTGGGCGCGCCACCCGTTGGTGTACCTGATGGAGGCGGCCGACGACATCTGCTATGCGCTGATCGACCTAGAAGATGGCCTGGAAATGGAGCTGCTGGAGTACGCTGAGGTTGAATCACTGCTGCTCGGTCTGGTCGGTGACGATCTGCCGGAAACCTATCGCCAGCTCGGCCCGCAGGATTCGCGTCGACGCAAACTGGCGATCCTGCGCGGCAAGGCCATCGAGCACCTGACCAACGCCGCCGCCCGGGCATTCGTTGAGCAACAGGATGCGCTGCTGGCCGGCACCCTGCACGGCGACCTGGTTGAACACATGCACGGCCCGGCCAAACGCTGCGTGCTCAACGCCAAGGACATCGCCCGCAAGAAGATCTTCCAGGACAAGCGCAAGACGCTGCATGAAATCGGCGCCTATACCACGCTGGAAATTCTCCTCAACGCGTTCTGCGGCGCCGCGCTGGAGCAACATGGCGGTCGCACGCCGTCGTTCAAGAGCCGCCGTATCCTCGACCTGCTGGGCAACAATGCACCGGATCCCCACGGGCCGTTGCACACCTCGTTCCTGCGCATGATCGACTTCATTGCCGGGATGACCGACAGCTACGCCAGTGACATGGCGCTGGAAATGACCGGGCGCTCCAGTCACTGACAGAACCTTCTTCAACCGGGTCAGTGCGGCACCCGGTTGAAGGATGATCCATGAAAGCGGCTCAGCGGTATTCGACAGCCGCGCCGACCAAACGTAATCCGTTTAACGACGACAGAACGCAAACAAACGCTGTTTTCTCAATAATCTAACAGCAACTTAAAACATTCAGATAAACAAATAATCTAAACACTTCCTTACGCGACACAGAGTTTTGTCGTAGTCAATTTCCCTTTAGTGTGTAGGACTTATCCTATATTGCTGCTAGAGCCCTGTGAGTTCATGCGATCGCTCTTTTATCTGAGCTAAGGTGCGCGCTTTATTCGCGCACGTATGGGATTTGATTATGAACTCCGTTTTTATTGTCGATGATCACCCCGTCATCCGACTTGCCGTTCGAATGCTCCTCGAGCATGAAGGTTACAAGGTCGTCGGCGAAACCGATAACGGGGTCGATGCCATGCAGATGGTTCGCGAATGCATGCCCGACCTGATCATCCTCGATATCAGCATCCCCAAACTCGACGGCCTGGAAGTCCTCGCCCGCTTCAATGCCATGGGCACTCCGCTCAAGACCCTGGTACTGACGGCGCAATGCCCGACGCTGTTCGGCATTCGCTGCATGCAGTCCGGCGCATCCGGTTATGTGTGCAAGGAAGAAGACTTGAGCGAACTGGTCAGCGCCATAAAAGCGGTACTTTCCGGTTACAACTATTTTCCCAGTCAGGCATTGAATCCGGTACGCAGTGACGATGTGCGTTACGCCGAGCTGGAATTGTTCAAAGCCGTCAATGACCGCGAACTCATGGTCCTGCAGTTATTTGCCCAAGGGCGCACCAACAAGGAAATTGCCAAGGGCATGTTCCTCAGTAACAAAACCGTCAGCACTTATAAAAAACGCTTGATGCAGAAACTGAAAGCCAGGTCCCTGGTGGAACTTATCGAGATGGCCAAGCGCAACGCGCTAGTGTGAGAGCCTGAATGCCCAGTCGTCTAAAGATCTATCTCGCCATATTGTATGCGAGCCTGTGCCTGCCCTCTCAGGCATATGCCGACCTCGTCACAGCGCAGGATTATGTGCTGCGCAGCCGTTCGAGCCACGAAGCGCTGTCCATGTCTCTGCAGCCCGCGCAACGGCAATGGTTACAGACTCGCCACGAACTGGTACTGGGCACTTCCGCACCGGATTATCCGCCGTTCGACATGACCGCCAGCGGTCGCGATTACGAAGGTTTTACCGCCGACTACGCCGGCCTGCTCGGACAGGCCGTGGGCTTGCCAGTCCGGGTCAAGCGCTTTGCCTCACGGGAAGCTGCGGTACGCGCGCTGGTAGCGGGGCAGGTCGATATGCTCGGTACCGCCAACGGTTTCGAGGCCAGTAACGCCGACATCCTGCTTTCTATCCCCTACGCCATCGACCAGCCGGTACTGGTCACCCGCGAAGACGAAACCCGCACGCTCACCGAGGGCCTGGCCGGACTGCGCCTGAGCATGGTCTATCACTATCTGCCGCAGGACGAAGTCAAGGCGCTCTACCCCAAAGCCATCCTGACGTCCTACCCGTCCTATCAAAACGCAATCAACGCAGTGGCTTTCGATCAGGCCGACGTGTTTCTGGGCGATACCATTTCCACCCACTACATGATCAACAAGGGCTATCTGAACAACATCCGCATGGCCAATTTCGGCAAACAGGAAGCCCATGGTTTCAGCTTTGCCGTGCACGCCGATAACCCGCAACTGCTGGCCATCATCAACACCGCACTGCTGGCCATACCCGCCAGTGAACGGGACAGCATCGCCAAGCGCTGGAGCGCCGGCAGCGACATCCTGCTGACCGACCAGAAACTGCAATTGACCCACCACGAAGAACAGTGGCTCAAACAGCATCCGGTGCTGCGCGTGGTGGTGAACGAGGCGTTCGCGCCGCTGACATTCTTTGACAGCGACGGCAATCTACGCGGCATCACCGCAGACCTGCTCCAACTGCTGCGCCTGCGTACCGGCATGCGTTTCGAACTGGTGCGCAGCCGCAGCGACGCTGACATGGTCGAGCAGATCAATCAGCACCGGGCCGATCTGATCGCGGCGTTGCTGCCCAGCCCGCAACGGGAAAAGACCCTGCAATTCAGCCGTCCCTATCTGGAAAACTCCTTCGTCCTGCTGACCCGCAAATCCACTGAGAGCCCGACCCATCCTGCGCAGCTCAAGGACAAATACCTGGCGATTGCCCAAGGCAGTCCCATGGCCGCCTACCTGCGCCGCGAGTTCCCCGATATCCATCTGACCGAAACCTCCGACACCTTCGGCGCCGCGACCTTGCTCGCCGAAGGCAAGGCCGATGGTGCCGTCGCCTCGCTGGTGATCGCCAACTATCTGATTTCGTCGCGGATCTTCGAGCATCAGTTGCAGATCACCACCACCCTTGGTACCCGGCAGGCGGCCTTTTCGCTGGCCACGGCCCGTGACAACAGCGAACTCGGATCGATCCTCGACAAGGCCCTGCTGAGCATCAGCCCCGAAGAGCTGGGGGTCATCAACAGCCGCTGGCGCGGTTTTTCCAATGCCGCGCAAAGCAACTGGCATCACTATCAGCGTCTGTTTTACCAACTGATCGGCGCAGCCTGTCTGCTGCTGTTGTTGTCCCTGCTCTGGAACGCCTACATGCGGCGCCAGATCAAGCAACGCCAGGCCGCCGAGCGGGCACTCAACGATCAGTTCGAGTTCATGCGCTCACTGGTCAACGGCACACCTCATCCGATCTACGTGCGCGATCGCCGAGGCTTGCTGCAAAGCTGCAACGACAGCTACCTCGAAGCCTTCAACGCGAAACGCGAAGACGTGATCGGCAAGAGTGTCATGCAAGGCACCCTGAGCAATGCCTTCGAAGCCCGGGCCTTCGAGGCGGATTACCAGCGGGTTGTGGCCGAGGGGACGCCGCTGCTGCTCGACCGTCCGTTGCACATCGGTGGCCGGCGTCTGACGATCTATCACTGGATCCTGCCTTACCGCGACTCCAGCGGCGATGTACAAGGGATCATCGGTGGCTGGATCGATATCAGTGATCGCCGCCAGTTGTTCGATGAACTGCGCACAGCCAAGGAACAGGCGGACAACGCCAACCGGGCGAAAAGTACTTTTCTGGCGACCATGAGCCACGAAATCCGTACGCCGATGAATGCCATCATCGGCATGCTCGAATTGACGCTCGAACGCATGACCGATCAGGCGCCGGATCGCTCGTCCATCGAAACCGCCTACTGTTCGGCCAAGGATCTGCTGGGGCTGATCGGCGACATCCTCGATATCGCCCGGATCGAGTCCGGACGCCTGAGCCTGGCGCCCGAGCGGATCAACCTGGTCGACACCGTCGCTTCGGTGGTGAGGATCTTCGACGGCCTTGCGCGGCAGAAAAACCTCGCCCTGCCCCTGACCGTCAATCCTCCAGGGCTCGAAGTCGATGTGGAACTGGATCCGCTGCGCTTCAAGCAGATCCTGTCGAACCTGATCAGCAATGCCATCAAGTTCACCCAGAGCGGGCAGGTGCGGGTCACACTGGACGTGCTGCCTAATGCCGCCGGCAAGTGTTCGCTCGTTCAATTGACGATCCACGACACCGGCGTCGGCATCAGCATTGAAGATCAACAACGTCTGTTCGAGCCGTTCGCCCAGGCTGACGGCGGCCGCCAGCAGGCCCGCAGCGGCGCCGGACTGGGGCTGGTGATCAGCCGCAACCTCTGTGAAATGATGGGCGGTCAGTTGCAATTGAGTAGTCAGCCGGGGATCGGCACCCAGGTCTGCCTGTCGCTGCCGCTGCAAACGCTGCCATGCAGGGTGGCCACGGCGAAAACCGAATCGCCGATCCGCGTGTCAGGTGCGCCGCTGAATATTCTGGTGGTCGACGACCATCCCGCCAATCGCCTGCTGATGTGCCAGCAACTGGAGTTCCTCGGGCATCGCTTCAGCCTTGCCGAAGAAGGTCGCAGCGGATTGGCGAAGTGGCAGGCCGGTGAATTCGACCTGGTCATCGCCGACTGCAACATGCCGTTGATGAACGGCTACGAATTGGCGGCGGCCATCCGCCAGGAAGAACAACGCACAGGCCGTCCTCCTTGCAAGGTCCTTGGCTTCACGGCCAACGCGCAGCCCGAGGAAGTGCAACGCTGCAAACTGGCGGGCATGAATGACTGCCTGTTCAAACCTCTGAGCCTCAGCGCGCTGAGCCAGTGGGTCAACGGGCTGCAACCGGCAACACCGCAACCCGCGTTCAATCTCGAGGGCTTGCATCAACTGACCGGCGGTAATCCGCTTCAAGCCCGGCGCCTGCTCACGCAATTGCTCAAGAGCAGCCGCCTCGATCGCGAGGAGCTGCTGGCCCTGGCGCCGCACAATGATCGCGAGGCACTGGCGGTGGTGGCGCACAAGATCAAGGGCGCCGCCCGGATCGCCCAGGCTTCGCGTCTGATCGTCTGCTGCGATGCGCTGGAACACGCCTGCCAGCAGACCACGTCGGTGCCGGCCATCGTGCGCTGCATCGAGGCCACCGACGCGGCGATGGTCGAACTGGAGCAGGCGTTGCAGCAACAATTGGAACCGTTCGCTGAAAGCACAATGACCGAGCCTTAACTATGCTTGAACGCTGAGCAGTGTGTTTACTTCAATGGAGAGTCAGCAATGCCCAGCCCACTGCGCCCGGATCAACGCCGGTTCCCGTTGCACGTGCACATCAGCGTCATGTTCACCTTTCTGCTGTTGCTGACAGGCGTGGTGCTGGGGCTGTTCAATTATCGGCAGACCACCCGGATCATCCTGTCGAGCAGTGAAAACCTGTTCAATCGCATCGAACAGGACGTGCGCCTGGACCTGCATTCAACCTACGAACCGATCCGTCATCTGCTGAGCCTGCTGGCCGACAATCAGGCCGCCGGGGCCTCGAACCTGCAGCAGCGTCTGGCGTTGCTCAAGCCGTTCAGTCAGTCACTCAAGGACAACACCGATCTCGCTTCGCTGTATCTGGGCTACGGCAACGGCGACTTCTTCATGGTCCGGCCGTTGCGCACCAGCGCTCTGAAAACCCTGCTCAAGGCGCCGCCGACGGCGGCCTATCAGGTCTGGAGCATCGAGCACGATGCCGGCGGCGCTGCGTCGTCGCAGTCGCTATTCTTCGACCAGGCGCTGACGCCCGTCGGGCGCCAGGACAATCCTGACGACCGCTACGATCCGCGCACTCGCAACTGGTACACCAACGCCCTGCAGCAGGGTGATCAGATCACTACCGAGCCCTATGTGTTCTTCTCCACGCACAACGTGGGCACTACTTTGGCCCGACGCAGCAGCGCAACCAGCGTGATCGGTGCCGACCTGACGCTGGAAGCACTCTCGGCCACCTTGCTCAAACACGTGGTCACCCCCTCCACCGAAATCGTGTTGTTCGATGCCGATGGCAACGCCGTGGCCTACCCGGACAGCCGCCGGCTGATTGTCGACGACAGCAGCGCACGCCTGGCCAAGGCCGCCGACCTGAGCCCGACTCTGCACGCGTTACTGTCCACCACGCATCAGGGCAAACGGCTGAACGTCGATGGCCGCCACTGGATCGTCGCCCGCAGCCATTTGCAGGAGGGTGGGCCGAGAGGTCTGCAAATGGCCCTGGTGGTGCCAGAGGACGAGTTGCTGGCCGACGCCTACCGCATGCGCTGGCAGGGTGCACTGATCACCCTGGCGACCTTGCTGCTGTGCCTGCCACTGGGTTGGCTGACCTCACGGATTCTGGTCAAGCCGCTGCATGCGCTGGTCAAGGAAGCCGACGCGATCCGCAGCTTCGATTTCAACTTTCCGGTCACCCGCCGCTCGCCGGTGCTGGAGGTCGACCAGTTGAGCCTGTCGATGGCCCGCATGAAGGACACGCTCGCCAGTTTCTTCCGCATCACCGACAGTCTGTGCGCCGAAACCCGCTTCGCCCCGCTGCTGCAACGGGTGCTGTTCGAGACCGTTCAGATTGCCCAGGCGCAGGCTGGGTTGATCTACCTGCGCGAAAGCGATGGCAACCGGATGGCGCCTTACGGACTGATCATTGATGGCGCCTCGCACGAGCCGGGCGAGTTCGCTGTACTGGGCCGGGATCTCTTGGCCGATCAAGGGCCGGCGTGGTTCCAGCAACTGATCAACGCTGACAACGTGGTCAGCAGCCTTGGCTTCGAACAGGCCGGGGACTTGCAGAAAGTCTTGCTGGCAATGGCGTCGCCGCGCATCCACCTGATTGGAATCCGCCTGCGCAACCGCCACAACGAAACCATCGGCCTGCTGCTTTTGCTGATCAACGACAGCGGCAGCGCTCAGGATCTGGAGAAACTGCGTCCGGACCGCATCGCCTTCCTGCAAGCAGTCTCTGGCGCGGCGGCGGTGAGTATCGAAAGTCAGCGCCTGCAGGCGAAGCAGAAGCAGTTGCTCGACGCGTTCATTCAGTTGCTGGCCGGCGCCATCGACGCCAAGAGCCCCTACACCGGCGGCCACTGCCAGCGCGTGCCGGAGCTGACCTTGATGCTCGCGCAGGCCGCTGCCGCCAGTCAGGCGCCGGCGTTCCAGAGCTATCAGCCCAGCGAAGACGAATGGGAAGCCCTGCACATCGCGGCCTGGCTGCACGATTGCGGCAAAGTCACGACGCCGGAGTATGTCGTCGACAAGGCGACCAAACTGGAAACCCTCAACGATCGCATCCACGAAATCCGCACCCGTTTCGAAGTGCTCAAGCGCGATGCCTGGATCAGTTACTGGCAGGCGCTGGCGCTGGGCGGCAACGAGGTGCAACTGAGCGAACTGCGTGACGCCACGCTGACGCAACTGGACGATGACTTTGCCTTCGTTGCCCGCTGCAATCTGGGTGGTGAAGCCATGGCACCCGCTGATCTGCAGCGCCTTGAGCGCATCGCCGAGCGCCGCTGGACGCGCACTCTCGATGATCGTCTGGGCGTGTCATGGGAGGAACACCGCCGTCAGGCGCAAACGCCGGCGCCGAATCTGCCGGTCAGCGAGCCACTGCTGGCGGACAAGCCAGAACATCTGATCCAGCGTGCCGACAGCGAGCTGATTCCGGAAGACAATCCGTGGGGGTTCAAACTGGATGTGCCGCGCTATAAATACAATCGCGGCGAGCTGTATAACCTGAGCATTACCCGAGGCACGCTGACTCGCGAGGAGCGCTACATCATCAATCACCACATGGTGCAGACGATCCTGATGCTCAGCCACCTGCCCTTCCCCGGGCACCTGGACAGCGTCGCGGAAATCGCCGGCGGTCATCACGAAAAAATGGACGGCAGCGGTTATCCCAAACGCCTGAAGCGCGAGGACATGAGCCTGCCGGCGAGGATGATGGCGATTGCCGATATCTTCGAGGCGCTGACAGCGGCGGATCGACCGTACAAGAAGGCCAAATCCTTGAGCGAAGCCTTGGGGATCATGGCCACCATGTCCCGCGAGGCGCACATCGACCCCGAGCTGTTTGCACTGTTCATCAACGACGAAGTGTACATGCAGTACGCCGCACGGTTTCTCGATCCGCGCCAGATCGATGCGGTGGATCCGGCCAGCCTGTTGCGCAAGGCTGGCCTGAGCGCCTGATCAGCAGTCGGTCAGACGCAGGAAGATCGCCGCCAGTTGCTCGATACCGGCCTGATCGTCGGTACCGAAACGCGCCGGTTTCGGGCTGTCGAGATCGAGTACGCCGATCAACCGACCGTCCTTGACCAATGGCACTACCAGCTCGCTGTTGGAGGCGCTGTCGCAAGCGATATGACCGGGGAACGCATGCACGTCTTCAACGCGCTGGGTCTGCCGACTGGCCGCTGCCGCGCCACACACACCGCGACCGAACGGAATGCGCACACAGGCGATCTGCCCCTGAAACGGGCCAAGCACCAGCTCCTCGTTGCGATTGAGGTAGAAACCGGCCCAGTTCAAATCGTCGAGCTGGTTGAACAGGAACGCCGAAAACTGCGCGGCATTGGCGATGAAGTCGCGCTCGTCCGCCAGCAGCGATTCCAGTTGTGCGGCCAACATGCCATAGCCTTCGAGGCCCTGGCCGCTTTGTTGCAAATCAATCATGCCTTGTGCTCCAGCAATTTCAGTCCCACCCAGTAACGGGCGAATTGGTACGCGCAACGTCCGTTGCGATTGCCGCGCCCGGTGGCCCAGCGCACGGCGAGGATGTCCAGTGCTTCGTCGCGCTGCCAGCTCAAGCCGGCCTTGGCCGCCAACTGGCCGATCCAGTGTTCGACGACGTTGAGGAAATGTTCCTGGGTAAACGGATAAAACGACAGCCACAGACCGAAACGGTCCGACAAGGCGATCTTGTCTTCCACCGCCTCACTCGGATGCAGTTCGCCGTCGACGCGCTTCCAGTTTTCGTTGTCGCTTACCTTTTCCGGCACCAAGTGACGGCGGTTGGAAGTGGCGTACAGCAGAACGTTTTCCGGAGCCTGTTCGAGCGAGCCGTCGAGCACGCTTTTCAGCACGCGGTAATCGCCTTCGCCGGACTCGAACGACAGGTCATCGCAGAACAGCACGAAGCGCTGCGGCAGTTTGGCGATCTGCTCGACCACGCGCGGCAGGTCGGCCAGATGGTCGCGCTCGATTTCGATCAAACGCAGGCCGGCCTTGGCGTGTTCGGCCAGCAACGCCCGCACCAGCGAGGATTTTCCGGTGCCGCGCGAGCCCCAGAGCAGCGCATGGTTGGCCGGCATGCCGTCGAGAAACTGTTGAGTGTTGCGGCCCAGTTGTTCCAACTGACGGTCGACACCGATCAAGTCGGACAGGCGCATGTCGAGGCTGACTTCCAGCGGCAACAAATAGCCACTGCGCCCGTCACGCTGCCAGCGCGCGGCCAGGCAGGTTTCCCAGTCGATCAGCGGACGCGGTGCCGGCAGCAAGGGTTCGATCCGCGCGAGAACCGACTCGGCACGTTCAAGAAAAGCATTCAATCGGGAATCCACGTCTTCTCCTCGGGCACGTTCAAAGTGATGATGGTGCTTCAGCGACGACAATCAGATCAACAAACCCCGCTCAGGCCTTGTTACAAGGCGATTCGGGAACCTCGGTATCCATACATGATCGACTATGCTTGAGCAGCGAAGGGAAACGGAAGTGGTTCAACACCCCATGGATATCAAATTCACCCACCGGCTGTCTTACAAGCAAGCCAGATTCACTGTGCTGGTCGGGTTCATTCTGGGCACGCTGCTCAGCCTGCTGCAGATCGGCATCGATTATGCCAGCGAAGACGCCTCCATCAACCGTGAAATCCTGTCTTTGCTGGAAATCAGCCACAATCCGGCGTCGCGTATCGCCTACAACATCGACGCGGAACTGGCGCAGGAACTGACCCTGGGCCTGTTGCGTTCGCCGGCGATCATCTCGGCGCAATTGACCGACAACAACGGCAATGTCCTGGCCAACGTCAAACGCCCGGAGCTGCAAAGCGGTTATCGGGTGATCAGCGACTTCCTGTTCGGCGCCAAGCGCCAGTTCGAAGACCGCCTGTACCTCGATCACCTGCCCGAAGAATCGCTGGGCACGCTGAGTCTTGAAGTCGACACCTACGCGTTCGGCAGCCGCTTCCTGCGCCGCGCCGAAGTCACCCTGCTCAACGGCTTTGCCCGCAGCCTGATTCTCACCGGGATCCTGCTGGCGCTGTTCTACGTGATGCTGACCAAGCCACTGGTGCGCCTGATCCGGGAACTTAGCGCGCGTGACGCACGCAGTGCGGAACCGACGACCCTGGAATGTCCGGCCGGCCACGCCAATGACGAGATCGGCGTACTGGTCAAAGTCGCCAACCAGCAGTTCGACAACATCGCCACGGAAATCCAGCAACGCCGCAACGCGGAAAACCGCCTGACCGACTACCTCGGGCAACTGGAACACATCGTCTCGGCCCGCACCGCCGAGCTCAAGGCCATCAATACCCGGCTCAGCCAATCCAACGAGGAACTGGAGGTGGCCCGCAGCACCGCACTGGACATGGCCGAAGCGCGCTCGGCATTCCTCGCCAACATGAGCCACGAGATTCGCACCCCGCTCAATGGCCTGCTGGGAATGATCGCCCTGTCCCTCGACGGACCGCTGAACGCCGAGCAACAGCAACAGCTGTCGATTGCCCATGACTCGGGCAAGGTGCTGGTGGAGCTGCTCAACGATATTCTCGACCTGTCCAAATTCGATGCGGGGCAACTGGAGCTGGAACACATTCCGTTCGACCTCGGCTCGCTGATCGAGGACACCGCCAACCTGCTGTCGCAGAACGCCGCGCCCAGCGTCGAACTGACCTGCCTGATCGATCCACACTTTCCGGCGCTGGTGCTGGGGGATCCGACCCGGGTACGGCAGATTGTCAGCAACCTGTTGTCCAATGCCCTGAAGTTCACCCGCTTCGGCCGGGTCGATGTGCGTTTGTCAGCGCATAACGACGGGGTGCGCATCGAGGTCTGTGACACCGGCATCGGCATCGCCCAGGAAGCCCAGGTGAAAATCTTCCAGCCGTTCACCCAGGCCGGTGCCGGCATCACGCGGCAGTACGGCGGCACCGGCCTCGGCCTGGCACTGACCTACAACCTGTGCGAGGCCATGCAAGGCCGGCTGACCATCAGTTCCGAGGCCGGTTTCGGCAGCCAGTTCTGTGCCGATCTGCCATTGCCGTGTCACACCCGGGCGGTCATGCCCCCGCCGCTGCACGGCAAGGTACTGGCGATCACCGCTGCCAGCAGCGGCTTGGCGGAACTGCTGAAGACATTGTTGCCGGTGTGGGGCGTGACTTATGAACAGCGCACGATGGACGACCCGTTGCTGGGCCTGTCACCCGATCTGCTGATCACCGATTGCCCGGAATGCCTGTTCAGTCTGCGCCCGACCCTCAGCGCGCCAATTCTCGTTGTCACCGCTTATGGCAGTTTCATGCCCAGCGAAGAGGCCGCCGCGCTGGCGCCATTGCAGCAACAGGCCCGACCACTGGCGCGCAACGCGCTGTATCAGATCCTGCGGCGCATCCTGCTGGCGGACGTCACCATGATCAACGATACGCAGCTCGAGAGCCTGCCGGTTCGGCGGCGCGCAAAGGTGCTGCTGGTGGAAGACAACCCGGTCAACCAACTGGTGGCCAAAGGCATGCTCGGCAAGCTCGGTTGCGATGTGGTGGTCGCTGCCCACGGCGCCGAAGCGCTGGATCAACTGGAGCACGATGAATTCGATCTGGTACTTATGGATTGCAACATGCCGGTGATGGACGGCTACGAAGCGAGCCGGCAGATTCGCCAGAGCGGGCGCTGGCCGCACCTGCCGATCGTCGCGCTGACTGCCAACGCCATGTCCGAAGAACGCGAGCGCTGCCGTGCGGCCGGCATGAGCGATTACCTGGCCAAGCCGTTCCGCCGCGAAGAGCTGGCGGCCCTGCTCGACCAGTGGATTCCGGCTACGTCAGCGCTTTGATCTGCCCCAGCAGCTGATCGAGGCCGTTACGCAAATCGTTGAGCCGATCAAGGTCCACCCCGCTGTCGCACAACAACCGCGCCTTGAGCGGCCCGACCTGCTCGCGCAACGCCTGGCCTTGCGCGGTCAGGCTCAGGTGCACTTCACGCTCGTCGCGCGCCGAGCGCTGTCGCTGCACCCACTGCAATTGTTCAAGGCGCTTGAGCAACGGCGTCAGGGTGCCGGAGTCCAGCGCCAGACGCTCGCCCAAGGCCTTGACCGTCGGTTGCGCCGGCGCACTGTCCTGCCATTCCCACAGCACCAGCATCGCCAGGTACTGCGGATAGGTCAGGCCGAGCTGATCGAGCATCGGCTTGTAAGCACGAATCACCGCCCGGGACGCGGCATACAACTTGAAGCACAACTGACTGTCGAGCTTCAGCGAATCGTCGGGCAGGCTGTTCATTTGAGCAGGGCTTCGATCTCGCCGCTGATGTCCTGCGGCTTGGTGGTCGGGGCGAAACGCTTGACCAGTTGCCCATCCTTGCCGATCAGGAACTTGGTGAAGTTCCACTTGATGCCCTCGGAGCCGAGCAGACCCGGAGCGCGTTTTTTCAACTGCACGAACAATGGATGCGCGTCAGAACCGTTGACGTCGATCTTCTTGAACAGCGGGAAACTCACGCCGTAGTTCAGCTCACAGAACTCGCTGATCGCGCCTTCGTTGCCCGGCTCCTGCTTGCCGAACTGATTGCATGGAAACCCCAGCACCACCAGGCCCTGATCCTTGTAGGTCTGCCACAACTCTTCCAGGCCTTTGTACTGCGGGGTGAAGCCGCACTTGCTGGCGGTGTTGACCACCAGAACCGCCTTGCCGGCGAAATCGGCCAGGGTCTTTTGCTCACCCTTGATGGTGATGACAGGAATATTCAGCAGGTTGTCGCTCATGATCCGCACTCTGAATTCTGGAAGAAGGCGTAAACATAGCGAGCAATTAAATTGCGTGCAATTTAATTAACTGCACATAACCCTGTAGGAGCTGCCGAAGGTTCGGGCCGCGTTCGGACGATCTTTTGATCTTGAAAATCAAAAGATCGCAGCCTTCGGCAGCTCCTACAGGGTGGATCAAGCGCACCGGTCGGGCGGGCAGTTCATTCGCGCGGCTCGAGATCCAGGCACACCGAGTTGATGCAATACCGCAGGCCGGTCGGTGGCGGACCATCGGGGAACACGTGGCCCAGATGCGCGTCGCAGCGGGCGCATTTGACCTCGGTGCGGATCATGCCGTGGCTGGTATCGCGGATTTCGGTCATGGCGCTTTCGCCGATCGGCGCGTAGAAGCTCGGCCAGCCGCAGCCGGAATCGAATTTGGTCGTGGAGTCGAACAGCGGCTCATTGCAGCAGACGCAGTGATAAACGCCGTCAGTCTTGGTGGCGTTGTATTTACCGGAGAACGGCCGTTCGGTCGCACTGAGGCGACATACGTTGTACTGCTCCGGGTCGAGCATCGCACGCCATTCTTCCAGGGTTTTTTCCAACTTTTCCATCGTCACACCTCAGCGGCTGAAAAAGCCCGATCTGTACCTTTTCCACGGATCGGGTGGCACGTATGATTGCGCCTCGTCACACGCCAGTCTGGCAGCCAGACCGGGCGCATTCAAACGGATTCTCGGCGCCACGGCGCAAGACTCCGCCTGTGCGAAGACGCAGGAATCCCAGTACGGTTGGCCATCCGCCGTCTGGATCGTTCATTTTCGGGATCACATCGCCATGCAGTTCAGCAAATCGAACAAGCTCGCCAACGTCTGCTACGACATTCGCGGCCCGGTGCTCAAGCACGCCAAACGTCTGGAAGAGGAAGGCCAGCGCATCCTCAAGCTGAACATCGGCAACCCGGCGCCGTTTGGTTTCGAAGCGCCGGACGAAATTCTCCAGGATGTGATCCGCAACCTGCCGACGGCCCAGGGCTACAGCGATTCCAAAGGCCTGTTCAGCGCCCGTAAAGCGGTGATGCAGTACTACCAGCAAAAAAATGTCGAAGGTGTCGGCATCGAAGACATCTACTTGGGCAACGGCGTGTCCGAGCTGATCGTGATGTCGCTGCAGGCACTGCTCAACAACGGCGACGAAGTGCTGGTACCGGCCCCGGACTATCCGCTGTGGACTGCAGCCGTGAGCCTGGCTGGCGGCAATGCCGTGCACTACCTGTGTGACGAGGGTGCCGACTGGTTCCCTGATCTGGCCGACATCAAGGCCAAGATCACCCCGAACACCAAGGCCATGGTGATCATCAACCCGAACAACCCGACTGGCGCGGTGTATTCGAAGGAAGTGTTGCTGGGCATGCTGGAAATCGCCCGCGCGCACAACCTGGTGGTGTTCTCCGACGAGATCTACGACAAGATCCTCTACGACGACGCCGTGCACATCTGCACCGCCTCGCTGGCGCCGGACCTGCTGTGCCTGACCTTCAACGGTCTGTCGAAATCCTACCGCGTGGCGGGTTTCCGCTCCGGCTGGATCGCCATCTCCGGGCCGAAACACAATGCCCAGAGCTACATCGAAGGCATCGACATGCTGGCTAACATGCGCCTGTGTGCCAACGTGCCGAGCCAGCATGCGATCCAGACTGCCCTTGGCGGTTATCAGAGCATCAATGACCTGGTGCTGCCGCAAGGTCGCCTGCTGGAGCAGCGCAACCGTACCTGGGAGTTGCTCAATGACATTCCGGGCGTCAGCTGCGTCAAACCGATGGGCGCGCTGTATGCGTTCCCGCGGATCGACCCGAAGGTCTGCCCGATCCACAACGACGAAAAATTCGTCCTCGACCTGCTGCTTTCCGAGAAACTGCTGGTGGTGCAAGGCACGGCCTTCAACTGGCCGTGGCCGGATCACTTCCGCGTGGTGACGTTGCCCCGTGTCGACGATCTCGAGATGGCCATCGGCCGCATCGGCAACTTCCTCAAGTCCTACCGCCAGTAACCGGTCAACGGTGCGCAACGGCCCGAACGTTGCGCACTGTCTGATTCAGCAACACTTCTGCACTCTCCGCCCCGCTGCGCCTTCTACACTTGCGATTCGTATGGCTCACACGCCTCTGGCGTAGAGGTGGCGGGTGGCGACCGTCTGTCAGCCCTTTCGGTTTCGCTCGTGAGCAATGACCTGCGGCACCTCGAATCCGCTGTAGGACACAGTTTGAAATAGTCACTCGGTTGAATCACCCGGTGCCGCACCTTATATACCCCGCAGTACGCTACATCTTTAGCTTGAGGAGATTTCTACAACCATGATGCGCATCCTGCTGTTTTTGGCCACTAACCTGGCGGTCGTGCTGATAGCCAGCATCACCCTGAGCCTGTTTGGCTTCAACGGGTTCATGGCGGCCAACGGGGTTGATCTCAACCTCAGTCAGCTGCTGGTTTTCTGTGCGGTCTTTGGTTTCGCCGGTTCGCTGTTCTCGCTGTTCATCTCCAAGTGGATGGCGAAGATGAGCACCAGCACCCAGATCATCAGCCAGCCACGTACCCGGCATGAGCAATGGCTGCTGCAAACCGTCGAGCAACTGTCCCGCGAAGCCGGGATCAAGATGCCCGAAGTCGGTATTTTCCCGGCCTACGAAGCAAACGCCTTTGCTACCGGCTGGAACAAGAACGACGCGCTGGTCGCGGTCAGCCAGGGCCTGCTCGAACGCTTTTCGCCGGATGAAGTGAAAGCCGTTCTGGCCCACGAAATCGGTCACGTGGCCAACGGTGACATGGTCACCCTCGCGCTGATCCAGGGCGTGGTGAACACCTTCGTGATGTTCTTCGCCCGGATCATCGGCAACTTCGTCGACAAGGTGATTTTCAAGAACGAAGAAGGCCAAGGCATCGCCTACTACGTGGCGACGATCTTCGCCGAACTGGTACTGGGCATTCTCGCCAGCGCCATCGTCATGTGGTTCTCGCGCAAACGCGAATTCCGCGCCGACGAAGCCGGCGCACGTCTGGCGGGCACCAACGCGATGATCGGTGCGCTGCAACGCCTGCGCGCCGAACAGGGCCTGCCTGTGCACATGCCGGACACCCTCAACGCCTTCGGCATCAACGGTGGCATCAAACAGGGCTTTGCCCGCATGTTCATGAGCCACCCGCCGCTGGAAGAGCGTATCGACGCGCTGCGTCGTCGCGGTTGATCGGTTTGGCACAGTAACGAAAAGGCCCGCAGTGATGCGGGCCTTTTTTGTACTCGGGGGTTATGCGCTGCCTGTTCTGGCCTCATCGCTGGCAAGCCAGCTCCCACAGGGTTTTGTGGTGTTCTCTGGATTTCTGATACAACGGGGATCACTGTGGGAGCTGGCTTGCCAGCGATGAGGCCGGCCCTGCCAATAAAAACCTATCGGCCAGAAACCCGATAAACCCGCTCCTCCAACCGCGTCACTCCCGCCTGCAGAAACTTCCAGCTCTCCCCCAGCACATCCTGCTCTTCCAGCATCCGCACCTGCCAGACATCACCCAGCAACCGCTGCACTTCATCATCCCCCACCGCAAACGGCGGCCCTGGCATCTGCGCCTGATTGTAATCCAGGGTAATCAACAGACCTTGCACACTTTGCGGCAGGATTTGCTGCAGATGCGCCGCATAGCGCTCACGCATCGCTGGTGGCAAGGCGATCAGCGCGGCGCGGTCGTATAACGCGGTGCAATCGGCTACATCGCTTGCTGTCAGCGCAAAAAAGTCACCGCACCACAACTCGATGGCGTCACCGCGATAGACCTTGAACGCACCCTTCTGGCTGATCTGCGGCTGCACCTGATGCTCCCTGAAAAAGTCCTTAATAGCCTTTTCCGACAGTTCGATCCCGAGCACCTGATGACCGCGCCCGGCCAGCCACGCCAAATCCAGACTTTTCCCACACAACGGCACGAGCACTCGCGCCGTTGCCGGTACCGCCCAGTGCCGCTGCAGATACGGGTTCACCTCAGGCAGATGAAAGCCGATCTGATTGGATTCCCACTTCTTGTGCCAAAACTCAGGCTGCATGCATCACCCCAAAAAATTCGATCAAAAGGCGTTAAAACTTATATTAGATTTAGATCAATGATCTGACTGAAGATGAGGCCATCTTACCGCTCAGGAACCTTTCCATGTTTCCCAGCCTGTTTATCTCCCACGGCTCACCGATGCTGGCCCTGGAACCCGGTGCCAGTGGCCCGGCGCTGGCGCGTCTGGCGGCCGAACTGCCGCGGCCGAATGCCATCGTGATCGTCTCTGCCCACTGGGAAAGCCAGGAGTTGCTGGTCAGCAGCAACCCTCGTCCAGAAACCTGGCACGACTTCGGCGGCTTCCCGCGCGCCCTTTTCGAAGTGCAGTACCCGGCACCGGGGGATCCGCAACTGGCGGCCGAAGTGGCTGAATTGCTTGACGCCGCGCATCTGCCGGCACGCCTCGACCCGCAACGCCCGTTCGATCACGGCGTTTGGGTGCCACTGTCGCTGATGTACCCGCAAGCGGATATTCCGGTGGTGCAGGTGTCGCTGCCGAGTCGCGGCGGCCCGGTGTTGCAAACCCGTGTCGGACGAGCGCTGGCGACGCTGCGCGAGCAAGGCATTCTGCTGATCGGCTCCGGCAGCATCACCCATAACCTGCGCGAGCTGGACTGGCATGCTGGCCCGGACAGTGTCGAGCCATGGGCCAGGGATTTTCGCGACTGGGTCATCGACAAGCTTGCAGCCAACGACGAAGCGGCTCTGCACGACTACCGTCAGCAGGCACCCAATGCCGTGCGCAGCCACCCGAGTGATGAGCATTTGTTGCCGCTGTATTTCGCACGGGGTGCCGGGGGTGAGTTCAACGTGGCGCACCAGGGGTTCACCATGGGTGCATTGGGCATGGACATCTATCGCTTCGGTTAAAGGCAGATCAAAAGATCGCAGCCTGCGGCAGCTCCTACATTTGGAATGCATTTCTCCTGTAGGAGCTGCCGCAGGCTGCGATCTTTTGAGCTTGAAAGACAGGCAAAAAAAATCCCCGAACCAGTCGGGGATTTTTCATGTGCGATCAATCAGCCAAAGGGCGGATCAATCTTCGCGGTAGCGACGCAGTTTCAACTGCTTGCCAGCGACGCGAGTGTCCTTCAGCTTGGTCAGGAGTTTGTCCAGACCATCTTCCGGCAGCTCGACGAGGCTGAAGCTGTCACGCACCTGGATGCGACCGATCGCTTCGCGGGCCAGACCACCTTCGTTGAGGATCGCGCCCAGCAGGTTCTTGGCGGCGATACCGTCACGCGCACCCAGCGCGGTACGGCAACGGGCACGGCCTTCGCCCAGAGGCATTGGCGCGCGACGCTCGCGGTCACCACGATCAGGACGATCACCGGAACGCTCAGGACGGTCGCCACGCGGTGCGTTGTTCGGCACCAGTGGACGTTCCTTCTCGATCGCTGCCAGGTTCAGCGCCTGACCATTAGTGGCCTTGCGCAGCAGAGCAGCGGCCAGTGCACGCGGAGTGCAACCGATGTCGGCAGTCAGACGATCCAGCAGTTCGCCGTGAGTCGACTCGGCATCAGCGACCAGCGGCGACAGGCTGTTGGTCAGTTTCTTGATGCGTGCATCGAGAACAGCCTGAGCGTCCGGCAGACGCACTTCGGCAACCTTCTGACCGGTGACACGCTCGATCACTTGCAGCATGCGGCGCTCACGTGGAGTCACCAGCAGCAGCGCACGACCTTCGCGACCGGCACGGCCGGTACGGCCGATACGGTGCACGTAGGATTCCGGATCGTACGGCATGTCCACGTTGAACACGTGGGTGATGCGCGGAACGTCCAGACCACGGGCAGCCACGTCGGTCGCGACAACGATGTCCAGACGGCCATCTTTCAGCGAGTCGATCACGCGCTCACGCTGGTTCTGGGCGATGTCACCGTTCAGCGCAGCGGCTTTGTAGCCTTTGGCGTCGAGGGCGCTGGCCAGATCCAGGGTCGCTTGCTTGGTGCGCACGAACATGATCAGAGCGTCGAAGTCTTCCACTTCCAGCAAGCTGAGAACGGCAGAGGTCTTCTGGTCAGCGTGAACCAGCAGGTGAGCCTGCTCGATCGCGGTAACGGTCTGGGTCTTGCTCTGGATCTTCACGTGCTTCGGATCGCGCAGATGGCGCTCGGCGATGGCACGGATCGACTGCGGCAGGGTCGCCGAGAACAATACGGTCTGACGGGTTTCCGGCATGGCCTTGAAGATGACTTCCAGGTCGTCCATGAAGCCCAGTTTGAGCATTTCGTCTGCTTCGTCCAGAACCAGATGGTTCACGGTAGCGAGGACTTTTTCGTCGCGACGCAGGTGGTCGCACAGACGGCCCGGAGTGGCGACAACGATCTGTGCGCCATTACGGATTGCTTTCAATTGTGGGCCCATCGGCGCGCCGCCGTAGACAGCCACAACAGTTACGCCCGGCATTTGCTTGGCGTAGGTTTCGAAAGCGGTTGCAACTTGTAGCGCCAACTCACGAGTTGGGGCCAGGATCAGAGCTTGCGGCTCGCGCTTGGACGGATCAATGCGGTGCAGGATAGGCAGGGCAAAGGCAGCGGTTTTACCGGTACCGGTTTGCGCCTGACCAATCATATCGTGACCGGCGAGGATGATCGGGATCGACTGCTGCTGAATGGCCGAAGGCTCTTCATAGCCGGTAGCGACTACTGCAGCGACAATATTGGGATGAAGTTCAAGAGCGGCGAAGCCGCCGATTTCCTGGGTCATGGGTCTGCCTCTAAGTGCATCCGCAAAGACCCATGCTCCAAAGCTGCACATGCCGTGTTGAGACTCAAGAGTCGCCCTGGCAGCTTTGTCGGCGGGGATTTGCGAAAACGTATGAATGAAAAAGAATCGTCAAGGAAGAGCCCGCAGTGCGGACGTGCAGCCGAAGCTGACTTCGGGGAATTGCGCTACCTAAACGCGGCCCGGTTAAAGGCCGGCGCGCACTATACCGGAATTTGCCCGAAAAGGGAGCTTTTTTTATCAGCTGAATCGCTGTGTCACCGCTGTGTAACGGGGTTTTGCGGATAATCGTGCGAAGGTCTATTTTGCAAAGGCCCGGCCTTGCGGGCGATGACGCTTAAACGATTCACCGATGTGCGGCATACCGTCGCTGCACCCGCCCTTCCCGCCCGAGGATTTACCCATGAATCAGTCCTGCCCCGGTCGCGTCAGCCGTGAACGTCGTGGTCATGTCCACCTGATCGGCCTGGACCGAGCGGCCAAACGCAACGCGTTCGACCTCGATCTGCTCAACGCGCTGAGCCTGGCCTACGGTGAGTTCGAGGCCGACACCGAAGCGCGGGTGGCCGTGGTATTCGGGCATGGCGAGCACTTTACCGCCGGTCTGGATTTACTGAATGCGAGCTCTGCGCTTGCCGAAGGCTGGCAGGTTCCGACCGGCGGTTGCGACCCGTGGGGTGTTTTCGTCGGACCGCGAGTGAGCAAACCGGTGATTGTTGCCGCGCAAGGCTACTGCCTGACCATCGGCATCGAGTTGATGCTGGCCGCCGACATCAACCTGTGTGCGAGCAACACCCGCTTCGCGCAAATGGAAGTGCAGCGTGGGATTTTTCCTTTTGGTGGCGCGACTTTACGTTTTCATCAAGTGGCGGGATGGGGCAACGCGATGCGCTGGTTGCTGACCGGAGATGAGTTCGATGCACACGATGCGCTGCATTTGGGCCTGGTACAGGAAGTGATGGCCAGCGAGGATCTGTTGCCACGAGCGATTGAGTTGGCCGAGCGAATTGCCCGGCAGGCGCCGCTGGGGGTGCAGGCGACGCTGATGTCGGCTCGGCAGGCGCGGTATGAAGGTGAGACCGCGGCGGCACAGGGGTTGCCGGCGCTGGTGAAGAAGTTGCTGGGGAGTGAGGATGCCAAGGAAGGGGTACGGTCGCTGGTTGAGCGGCGCCCTGGAATCTTCAAAGGGATCTGAGAAAACGGGTGCTCTTCAGGCCCTCTTCGCGAGCAAGCTCGCTCCCACATTTGGAATGCATTTCAAATGTGGGAGCGAGCTTGCTCGCGAAGGGCCATTACTGACCACTCATGTCGCCGGGCGAATTGCGTTGATCAACGACTGCAACGAATACCCCAACCGCGGCGCCAGCTCTTCGGCCCGGGCGGTCAGGGCTTGCATGTCCAGGTCCTGATCGAGATCCGCCGGCACAATCAGAATCACATTGCCCTCCTTCACCGGCAGCTCCCAGTAATGCCGGTGATACAGCCCGCGCAGCAATGCTGCGCCCAACGGCTTGCCGTCATCGGTGGCCCACTGGTTGATCACCAGCCAGCCACCCGGATTCAGACGTTTCTGACAATCACCGAGGAAACTCCAGGCCAGATGCCCGACACCCGGGCCGACATCGGTGTAGAGGTCGACAAAGATCAGATCCGCAGGCTCGGCCGTCGGCAGCAACTCCAGGGCATCGCCGACACGAATGTACAAACGCGGATCGTCATCTAGCCCCAGATATTCGATGGCCAGGCGCGGCACGTCCGGGCGCAGTTCGATGGCTTCGACGTCTTCCAGCGGCAGAAACTTGAGACAAGCCTGGGTCAGGGTGCCGGCACCGAGGCCGAGAAACAGCGCGCTCTCCGGTTGCTCATGGCACAACGCGCCAATCAGCATCGCCCGGGTGTAGTCGTATTCGAGCCAGCTCGGATCGGCGGTGAACACGCAGCTCTGCTCGATGGCATCGCCGAATTCCAGAAAGCGGTAATCGGCCACTTCCAGCACGCGAATCACGCCGAACTCATCCTGTACCTCGGCGAGCAACAGCTCGACGCGCTCCTCAGTCATTTCGTCTCCTGATGGTCACCGGGCGCGGTGACGCGATGGCACCGCTCCGGCGCCGTGGCAAAGCGGCGATTGTCGGTGATGGGGCGGGAGCAGGTCACGCACTAATTGCTGCTACCATGGGCTTCCCGTGCGTAGAACCAATTAGAGACCGTGATGAGCCAACCGTGGAGCCCTGACAGCTGGCGCGCCCTGCCGATCCAGCAACAACCCCAATACCCTGACGCGGCGCATCTGCGCCAGGTCGAGCAGACCCTGGCCAGCTATCCGCCGCTGGTGTTTGCCGGCGAAGCACGCGAGCTGCGCCGTCAGTTTGCCGAAGTGACTCAGGGCCGGGCGTTCCTGCTGCAGGGCGGCGATTGCGCGGAAAGCTTTGCCGAGTTCTCGGCGGCGAAGATTCGCGACACGTTCAAAGTATTGCTGCAAATGGCGATCGTCATGACCTTCGCCGCCGGTTGTCCGGTGGTCAAGGTCGGGCGCATGGCCGGCCAGTTCGCCAAGCCGCGCTCGGCCAACGACGAGACCATAGACGGCGTGACCCTGCCCGCCTACCGGGGTGACATCGTCAACGGCATCGGTTTCGACGAAAAGAGCCGGGTGCCGGATCCCGAGCGCCTGCTGCAGTCTTACCACCAGTCCACCGCCACCCTGAACCTGTTGCGCGCCTTCGCCCAGGGCGGTTTTGCCGACCTGCATCAGGTGCACAAGTGGAACCTGGATTTCATCGCCAACTCGGCACTGGCCGAAAAATACAGCCATCTTGCCGATCGCATCGATGAAACCCTGGCGTTCATGCGCGCCTGTGGCATGGACAGTTCGCCGCAACTGCGCGAAACCAGTTTCTTCACCGCCCACGAAGCGCTGCTGCTGAACTACGAAGAAGCCTTCGTGCGTCGCGACAGCCTGACTAACGATTACTACGATTGCTCGGCGCACATGCTGTGGATCGGCGACCGCACCCGTCAGCTCGACGGCGCCCACGTCGAATTTCTGCGCGGAGTGAACAACCCGATCGGGGTGAAAGTCGGCCCGAGCATGAACCCGGATGATCTGATCCGCCTGATCGACGTGCTCAACCCGGACAACGATCCGGGCCGTCTGAACCTGATTGCGCGGATGGGCGCAAACAAGGTCGGCGATCACCTGCCGGCGCTGATCCGCGCGGTGCAACGTGAGGGCAAGCAGGTGCTGTGGAGCTCCGACCCGATGCACGGCAACACCATCAAGGCCAGCAGCGGCTACAAGACCCGCGACTTCGCGCAGATCCTTGGCGAAGTGAAACAGTTCTTCCAGGTACACGAAGCCGAAGGCACTTATGCCGGCGGGATTCACATCGAGATGACCGGACAGAATGTCACCGAGTGCATCGGCGGTGCGCGGCCGATTACTGAAGACGGGCTGTCGGATCGCTACCACACCCACTGCGATCCGCGGATGAATGCCGATCAGTCGCTGGAGCTGGCGTTTCTGATTGCCGAGACGCTGAAGCAGGTTCGTCGCTAAGCCGCCCGCCCCCATCGCCTGTAGGAGCTGCCGAAGGCTGCGATCTTTTGATCTTGATCCTAAAAAACAAAATCAAAAGATCGCAGCCTTCGGCAGCTCCTACAGGGGTCCAGATCACCCAAAGATCTTTGTGGAAGCCAGTCTGCTGGCGATAAGGCCAGTTCAGTCACAGAGAATTGCAGACATTGCCACCCGCAACCGCCCCGCACTTTCGCGCTGACAATTAAGCTGCACTCGCGCAAGCCCCAGCCAATCGGCCATCTGCCGCAAATTCAACGCCAGCGCCAACATCCCCTCATCATCCAGCCCCGGCGCCTCCTCGTGCACTGCATGCACCGCCAATCGCCCCGCCGCCCGCTCGGCACGCAGATCGACCCGCGCGGCAATCCGCTCGTTGTGCAGAAACGGCAGCACGTAATAGCCATAAACCCGCTTGTCCTGCGGCGTATAGATCTCCAGCCGATAGCGAAAATCGAACAGCCGCTCGGTACGACTGCGCTCCCAGATCAACGAATCGAACGGTGACAACAAAGCACTGGCGACAACTTTACGCGGGACTTTCGGCTGCGGCAGGCAGTAGGCAATTTGTCGCCAGCCGGCGACTTCGCAAGTCTGCAACTGCCCGTCCTCGACCAGTTCCGCCAGACGCGGTCGCGCATCTCCCGGATTCAGGCGAAAGTAATCGCGCAGGTCTTTTTCAGTGCCAACACCCAAGGCCTGCGCCGCGTGCAGCAGCAAGCCCCGCTGCGCTTCAGCCTCGTCAGGTAACGCTTGCTGCAAAATAGAAGATGGAATGACCCGCTCCGGCAAATCATACAAACGCTCAAAACCGCGACGGCCGGCCACCGTCACTTCACCGGCGGCGAACAACCATTCCAGCGCATGCTTTTCCGCACTCCAGTCCCACCACTGTCCGGCCTTGTCCTCACGGGTCGACAGGCTGCCGGCGCCCAATGCACCGCGCTCCTCAACCGCGCTTAAAACCCGGCGCACGACGTCCTGCCGTTCAAGACCAAACTTCGCCAGTTGCTGATAAATGTCTCTGCCAGTTCTGGCCCGCTGCATCCGCCAGCCCAGCAACGGATACATCGCCAGCGGCAGCAACGACGCTTCATGGCCCCAGTATTCGAACAGCGTGCGCCGACGACCCGAACTCCATGCAGCCTGGTCGAGCAGATCGGAAGAATAGGAACCGAGACGGGAAAACAGCGGCAGGTAGTGCGAGCGCACCACGGCGTTGACGGAGTCGATCTGCAGCAGGCCCAGCCGTTCGATCAGCCGGTTGAGTTGCGGCGCCTTGACGGTCGGCGGCTGGCGCCCGTTGAATCCTTGGGCAGCCAGCGCCAGACGTCGCGCCTGTTTGAGGGAAAAGGCCAGAGTCGCGGGCATGAACATCTCCTTGTCTGCTCGCAACCTACCTCACCTGAAAGTGGTTTGTGTAGTAAGGCCCTGATCATTTATGCATCGGATCGTCCCAGAACGGCCGGATGGCCTCGTGCTCGACGTCGGCACGGCTGACCCCGATGTCCTTCAGCGCTTCGTCGCTCAGGCTGGCAAGCAACTCGCGTTCTCGGTGCAGTTCGTACCAGCGGCTAAACTTGTGCAGCAGGTCGGAAACGATATGGCCGTGGCCGGAAAATTTTGTGTCGTCTACATACTCTCTTTGACCTTTCATCGTGTTGCCCTCCTTGTGGATGGCTCAAGTCTCGCGCTGGCGCTAAGATCAATCCAACGAATGTTTCTGATGGCATTCATCACGGAGATTCATCAATTGTCGGCTTACCCCAGTATCGATACCGATGTCCTGCGCACTTTCGTTGCGATTGCCGATCAGGGCGGTTTTACCCGCGCCGGCGAGATGGTCAACCGCACGCAATCGGCGGTGAGCATGCAGATGAAGCGCCTCGAAGAAGACGTGCTGCAACGCCAGTTGTTCGAGCGCGACGGCCGCCAGGTACGCCTGACCGCCGAGGGCCAGGTGCTGCTGGGTTATGCGCGGCGCATCCTGAAATTGCACAGCGAAGTGTTCAATACCCTGCGCGAGCCGCACATGGTTGGCACGGTGCGCATCGGTACGCCGGACGATTATGTGATGCGGTTTCTGCCGGGGATCCTCTCGCGGTTTGCCCAGTTCTACCCGCTGATCCAGATCGAAGTGCACTGCGAATCCAGCAAACAGCTGTTGCAGCGCACCGATCTGGACCTGTCGATCGTCACTCGCGAGCCGGGCAACGAGATTGGCCAGTTGCTGCGCAAGGAGCGATTCGTCTGGGCCGAGGCGCAGAATTTCAGCGCCCATGAGCAGACGCCGCTGCCGCTGGCGATGTTCAACAGTGATTGTTTCTGTCGCTTGTGGGCGTGCAATGCGCTGGACGCAATGGGCCGCGAATACCGCATCGCCTACAACAGCACCAGCCTGTCGGCGCTGATGGCGGTGGTGAGCGCCGGTCTGGCGATCACCGCGCAACTGGAAAGCCTGATCACCCCGGACATGCGCATTCTTGGCGCTGCCGAGGATCTGCCGCTGTTGCCCGAGGCCAGCATCATGCTGATCCGCAACCTGAACAATCCGTCGCCGATCACCGAATGCCTGGCCGAGCACATCGTCGAAGGCTTCAAACTTTAAAGGCGAGCATCACCGCACACAGCACCAGAAAACCGCAAAACAGCCCGCGCAGGAGCCTTTCCGGCATGGCGTGGGCGACTTTCACCCCCCAACTGATGCTCGCCAGACCGCCAATGGCCAGTGGCAGGCCGATCATCCAGTCCACTTCGTGATGCACCGCGTAAGTCACCAGGGTCACGCCAGTGCTCGGCAACGCCAATGCCAGCGACAGGCCCTGGGCAACCACTTGGCTGGTGCCGAACAGGCTGGTCAGCACTGGCGTTGCCACCACGGCGCCGCCGACACCGAACAGACCGCCCATGGTTCCGGACGCTGCGCCCAACACTCCCAGCCATGGCCAGGAATAGCGCATTTCGGAAGTCGCGGCGGGTCGCTTGCCAAACATCTTCAGCAGGTTGTACGCCGAAAGCACCACCAGGAACGCGACAAAACCGATGCGCATGGTCTGCGCATCGATGCCCACCGCCCAGATCGAACCGATCCACGCAAAGCAAAAACCCATGACCGCCAACGGCAGCGCATGACGCAGCTCGATGCGATTGCGCTGGTGATAGCGCCACAGCGCCAGCATCACGTTGGGCACCACCATCACCAGCGCTGTGCCTTGGGCGATCTGTTGATCGAGGCCGAACCACACGCCCAGCAGCGGAATGGCGATCAAACCACCGCCAATGCCGAAGATCCCGCCCAGGGTTCCAAGGGCGGCGCCAAACAGCAGGTACAACAAAAACTCGATCACAGCGATGTCCTCATCCGTCAGACGACTCATCCTACGCAGTCGAGGCTGGCGGGGAAACGCACAGCAACGCACAATGGCTATGCCAATTTCGCACAACCACTGAAGCACTCATGAATCCCAATCAGTTGACCGAACAGCTCGGGCTGTTTCTCGATGTACTGGAGAGTGGCAGTTTTTCTGCAGCTTCTCGTCGGCATCCGCTGACGCCCTCTGCCGTGGCGCGGCGCATCGACAGCCTGGAAAACGCGGTCGGCAGCCAGTTGTTCATTCGCAGCACCCACGCCGTACGGGCGACCCCGGCGGGTCTGGCGTTTGCCGAGCGAGCACGACGCATCGTCAGCGAACTGCAACTGGCCCGCGCCGAGGCAGTGTCGCTGAGCAGTGCACCGGAAGGCTTGATCCGCATCGATGCCCCGGCGGCTTTTGGTCGCCGCCATCTGGCGCCGGTGATCGCTGATTTTTTGGTGCTGTACCCGGGACTCGACGTGCAGTTGCACCTGATCGACAGCTTCATCGACATGCACGGCTCGAATCTGGGCAAAGTCGATCTGGTGCTGCGTGCCGGGCAAATGGCCGATACGCGGCTGGTCGCCACGCCCCTGGCGAGCATGGTACGCATTGCCTGCGCCAGCCCCGACTACCTCAAACGCCGTGGCGCACCGAGTCATCCCGCGCAGTTGAGTGAACACGACGGGCTGGATTGGGAAGGTCTCGCCCCACCCTTCGCCTGGCGCTTCGAACTGGACGGGCAAATGCAACTGCATCGCCCCGCGCGCATCCGCATGAGCGCCAATAATGCCGAAGCGCTGGTGTGCGGGGCACTGGCCGGGCTGGGCGTCGCGCATTTGCCGACCTGGCTGGCCAGTGAGTACCTGCTGCGCGGCGAACTGCTGCCGCTGTTCTGCGAGAACGGTCTGCCGCAACCAGAGAGCACCGGCATCTATGCACTGCGCATGGAACAGCAGACCCATTCGCGCAGCCGTCTGCTTCTGGAATACCTGAAGACCCGCTTCAGCCCGGTGCCGCCGTGGGATCTGGCGCTACAGCGCGAGCTGGGCCGGCACTAGATTCTGGATAATTATCTGGCGCATTAAACATTCGGGCGCTAGATTCAAGCCCATCATCGAACAAGGCTTTGCCATGACCACCGAACGCGACACCCCCGACAACTGCGATCACCTGCTGCTCGATAATCAGGCCTGCTTCGCCCTGCATTCCACTTCGCTGATGATGACCAAGGTCTACAAGCCGCTGCTGCAAGCGCTGGGCCTGACCTACCCGCAATATCTGGCAATGATGGTGCTGTGGGAAAAGGACGGTTTGACCGTGGGCGAGATCAGCACGCGATTGATGACCGATCCGGGCTCGCTGACGCCGCTGCTCAAGCGACTGGAGGGTGAAGGCCTGCTGAGCAGAACTCGCAGCCGTGAGGATGAGCGGGTGGTGATTGTCGAGTTGACCGCGCAGGGTCGGGCTCTTCGCGAGCAGGCCAAAAGCGTTCCGCAATGCATCTTGGGCGCCAGTGGTTTCACCCTCGAACGCCTGCAGAATCTACAATCCGAGCTGCAAGCCCTGCGCAGCCATCTGCAAGACAGCCTGACCGGATAACAACGCTGCCCCTTGTAGGAGTGAGCCTGCTCGCGATAGCGGTTGTTCAGTCGGCCCCCGTATTGCCTGCTCCACCGCTATCGCGAGCAGGCTCACTCCTACAAAGGATCGGTTCACCAGAAAAAATATTCAGCCCGCGCCCCCACCATCCGCTCTAAATCTTCACTTTCAAGCTGATCGACAGTGCCTTTAAAGGACCGAGATTCAGCTTTCTCAAAAAATTATCTTGCGCACTAATCATTTGCGAGCTACATTTCTCTCGCACTTACTTAGCGCGCAAACAATTAGCGCAAAATCAGAATTCCAACGAGGCCCACACCATGCAAACTCTCTACACCGCAATTGCAACCTCCACTGGCGGCCGTGACGGTCGTGCAATCTCCAGCGACAACGTCCTCGACGTCAAACTCGCTACCCCCAAAGAACTCGGCGGGGCCGGTGGTGCTGCGACCAACCCTGAGCAACTGTTCGCTGCCGGTTACTCCGCCTGCTTCATCGGCGCGCTGAAATTCGTTGCCAGCCAGACCAAACGCAAAATCCCCGACGATGCCTCGATCACCGCCCACGTCGGCATCGGCCAGATCCCTGGTGGTTTCGGTCTGGACATCGATCTGCACATCAGCCTGCCAGGCCTGGAACAAGCGGATGCACAGAGCCTGGTCGAAGCGGCGCATCAGGTCTGCCCGTACTCCAACGCCACTCGTGGCAACGTTGACGTACGCCTGCACACCACCGTTTGAGAACAACGCCAATCCACTGTGGGAGCGAGCTTGCTCGCGAATGCGGTGTGTCATTCAACAAACAGGTTGTCTGACCGGGCCTATTCGCGAGCAAGCTCGCTCCCACAGGGTTAAGAGGTAGACGTGGAATCGCAGGCACAAAAAAGCCCGACTCGATGGTCGGGCTTTTTCTTTCCGCGAAAAGCAGTGCTTATTTGGCACGGCCTTTGTAGGAACCGCCTTCGCGGGTATCGATCTCGATCATGTCGCCGATTTCGATGAAGTCAGCAACCGACAGCTCGGTACCGTTCTTCAGTTTGGCAGGCTTCATCACCTTGCCGGAAGTGTCACCGCGAGCGGAACCTTCGGTGTAGTCAACCTGACGCACGATGGTGGTCGGCAGTTCTACGGAAACCAGACGCTCTTCGAAGAACACGGCTTCGCAAACGTCGGTCATGCCTTCTTCAACGAAAGGCAGAACGCTTTCGATGTCTTCGGCGTTCAGTTCGTACATGGTGTAGTCAGTGGTGTCCATGAACGTGTAGGTGTCGCCGCTGATGAAGGACAGAGTCGCTTCTTTGCGGTCGAGGATCACGTCGTCCAGCTTGTCGTCCGCACCGTAAACGGTTTCGGTCTTGTAACCGGTCAGCAGGTTCTTCAGCTTGGTCTTCATGATCGCGCTGTTACGGCCCGACTTGGTGAATTCAGCTTTCTGAACCAGCCAAGGATCGTTGTCGATACGGATCACGGTACCGGGTTTGAGTTCTTTACCAGTTTTCATTGCGAATATCCGAATTTGGATGGGATTTACAAAAATCTAGGCCGCGTATCATATCCAATTTAGGTAAAACCTTACCAGCGCCGTGGCAAGATCCGCCTGCAAGCCTTGTTCCAGACACCACGCCTCGGCGTTTTCCTGCAGCTCTGGCCAGTGTTTACGGGCCTGGAGCCAGTGCTCGCCGATCGGCTGCCCGGCACTCCAGGCCCGCCACAGACCGCTCATCGCCTCGGCTGCGGCCGGCGAAAGCCCCTTCGTATACAACGCAAGGAACGCATCGAGCTTGTCGAGGTGGATGTCTTCGTCCTGCTGATAGATGTGCCAGAGCATCGGTCGCCCGGCCCACTGCGCCCGGACGAACGAGTCTTCACCGCGCACCGCGTTGAAATCGCAGCACCACAGCAACTGATCATATTGATCCTGACGAACGAACGGCAGCACCTGCACCGTCAGCGCCTGGCGCACGTTCAGATCGCCCACCGCCAGCGAGTCGACCCCGAGCCAACGCGCAACATCACCGAGAATCCGCCCTTCTGGCACCAGCAGATGGGTGGGCGCGTCATCGGCGGCCAGCACATCCAGCCAACTGGCGAGACCGGCGTTCTCGTAGGCAAACAACGAAATCAGTTGTGCGCCGGGCGCGCGTTCGATTCCCAGACGTTGCAGAAACTGACGCTGCGCCTGGTCATCCGCCTGAAACGCGCGACGTCGCTCAAGCAAACCCCGTTCACGCAGCAAGCCTCCGGCCCCCGGCTGAAACCCGGGAAAGAAGAAAAACTTCTGTACGGACTTGTACTTCACCGAAGGCAAACCGTGGCAACCGCTGACCCAGTCTTCGGCGCTGAGGTAATCGAGGTTCATCCACAGCGGCGGCTGTTGCCGCTCGGCCATGGCGTCCATATAAGCGGTTGGTAACTGACAAGCGAACGCGGCGATCACCACGTCCGCCGCCGAGGTCTGCGGCCAGTCGCTCGGCCAGTGCCGCACCTCGACGCCCTGCTGCGATTGCTGCGCCAGGTGGATGTCGATCTCGGGGCAGATACGTTCAAAGGCGCGCAGGTCATCGACCCACAGCCGCACCGTCACGCCATGCTCGGCCACCAGTTGCCGGGCCAGACGCCAGGTCACGCCGATGTCGCCATAGTTATCGACCACGGTGCAAAAAATATCCCAGCGGGTTTTCGGTACCGGCATACAAGTCTCCCGTTGGCAAAAGCGCTGATTGTCCGCATAAATAACCTCGCGCAGAAGAGCCGACGGCGATTAATCTTCGTGCGACAATCGCCACTTGCCCGCAATCATCCGCCAGGAGGCAGCCATGCCCTATCGCCCCAACCCGCGTCGTCCCTTGCCCGTTCAGCTTAGCGCGCTGCAACTGACCGGCAGCATCGCCCTGGGCATGTGGCTGGGCTTTCTGGCCATCGCCCTGACTTGCTGGCTGATTTCGCGGTTCGTGTTGACCGAGCAACTGGCACCGGTTGCCCAGGCCGTGCAGCAACTGGCCAAGCCGCCAGCGGCGGTCCAGGTGCAACCGGACATTCCGCCACAGAGTCCGCTGTTCGACCAATATGAGGAAAACCTGCGCAAGAACGAGCAGCAGAATCGCCTCGATCAGGCTCGCAGCAGCACGCGCAATCAGTCGAACCCCAAATGCCAGTTCTGGCTGCAACAGGACCAGACCGCGCCGAGCGAAAAGAGCCGCGCCAACGTTTTGCAATTCTGCGATTGATCATGAACAAACACACCGTCCACCAACTGATCCTCGACAAACTGCGCGTCGACCTCGACATCGCCGAGCGCGCCGCGCAGACCGCGTACGAAACCGCGACCCACGAGGAGAACATCGCCGAGAACAAGTACGACACGCTCGGACTTGAGGCTTCCTATCTGGCGGCTGGTCAGGCGAAACGGGTCGAGGAAATCCGCCAGTCACTGGCGCTGTGCCAGAACCTGACACTGCGTGCCTATGATGAAAATCGCGGCATCGAGATCGGTGCCCTGCTCGGTCTGGAGGACGAAAAGGGTCGCGAGCAATGGCTGTTTCTGGCACCGGATGCGGCAGGCCTGAAAATCGATGTGGTGGGTCAGCCGATTACCGTCATCACCCCGCGCTCGCCGCTGGGCAAAAGCCTGCTGGGCAAGTTCGAAGGCGATGAGGTGGAGATTCTGGTGGCGGGCACCCGGCAACAGTTCGCTGTCACCGAGGTGCTTTGAAGCAGGGTTTTAGTGGACCGGCAGTTCGACGCCGTCGAACAGCTCTTCCAGTTCCTGCTTGTTGTGGCACTGGATGGCTTTGGCCATCACTTCGCGGGTCAGGTGCGGGGCGAACTTCTCAATGAAGTCGCACATGAAACCACGCAGGAAAGTACCGCGACGGAAACCGATCTTGGTGATGCTCGACTCGAACAGCTCGCTGGCATCCAGCACCACCAGGTCGTTATCAAGTTTGGTGTCGACCGCCATCTTGGCGACAATACCCACACCCAGGCCCAGACGCACGTAGGTTTTGATCACGTCGGCGTCGGCCGCGGTGAACACCACTTTCGGCGTCAGGCCACGATGGCTGAAGGCTTCGTCGAGTTTCGAACGGCCGGTGAAACCGAACACGTAAGTCACGATCGGGTATTCGGCCAGCGCTTCGAGGGTCAGCTTCGGCAGCTTGGTCAGCGGGTGGCCCTGGGGCACGACCACGCAGCGGTTCCAGCGATAGCACGGCATCATCACCAGATCGCCGAACAGCTCCAGCGCTTCGGTGGCGATGGCGAAATCGACGGTGCCGTCAGCGGCCATCTCGGCGATCTGCATCGGCGAACCCTGGTGCATGTGCAGCGCCACGTCCGGGTATTGCTTGATGAAATTGCTGATCACCGGCGGCAGCGCATAACGTGCCTGGGTGTGGGTGGTGGCAATCGACAGGGTGCCTTTCTTCTCGTTGGAGAATTCCTGGGCAATCTGCTTGATGCTTTCGACCTTGCGCAGGATTTCACCCGCGGTGGTGATGATGCGCTCGCCGGCCGGGGTGACGCGGGTCAGGTGCTTGCCGCTGCGGGCAAACACTTCAACGCCAAGTTCGTCTTCCAGCAGGCGGATCTGTTTACTGATACCCGGTTGCGAGGTGTAAAGGCTTTGGGCGGTAGCGGAAACGTTGAGGTCGTGGTGCGCCACTTCCCAGATGTAGCGCAATTGTTGAAGCTTCATATGTATCCCTCAAAGCAGGTAGACGCCACGGGCATCAGCGACGGTATATAACTATATTAATGGTTTGATGAATAAATCTAGAACTTTTTTATCAAAACGCCATTATTCCCGCTTCAGCGATCCTCCCGGCGCCGGCGCTCCACCAACGGCACCAGATAAACCGGCACCTTGGCCAATTGCAGGACCCGGGTCGCCGTGCGCCCCAAAGGCGTTTCCGCCCCTACGCCGTGGCTGTGAGTGCCTACGATCAGCAAATCCACAGAGAGTTTCTGCACCTGGTCGAGAATCACCTGCGCCGGATCACCCTGCACCACCCGAACCGCGCAAATCCTCTGCAGATCCTGCTCGCCCTCGTCGCCCAGCTCTTCGCGAAAACTGTCCAGCACCCGTTGCTCGATATTGGCGATGACAGTTTTCAGACCCTGACTGTGAAATTCGTTCAATGCCTGTTCGTCGAGATAACTCTGCAACACCGATTCGGCAAACAGCCCCATGGGTTCCACTGCATGCACCACATACAAGTCGGCATTGAATGTCCGCGCCAGTGCCAGGGCATGCTGCATCACTAAAGGTGCGTAAAGACCGAGGTCAGTGGCATACAGCATCGAACGAATCATATGACCTCCTCGCGTGCCAACTATGGCGGAGATTTGATTCAGCTTAGCAGTGCCTTGGCGAGTACGACGTGCGACGCAACGTCTTGAAGCACTGGGGCTTTAGATCGACGGTTCGTTGCTGATGCCATGCGGTACGTGACCGGTGGCGACCACTTCGCGGGCGGCCTCGCAGTGGCCAGTCTGATCGTCGAAAAACACATCGGCAGCGAAGGCTTCGAGAAACGCCGATTTGGTCAGCCCGCCGAGAAACAGCGACTCGTCGAGACGGATATCCCACTCGCGCAAGGTACGGATCACCCGCTCATGGGCCGGTGCCGAACGCGCGGTGACCAGCGCCGTGCGGATCGGGCAGTCGTCCTCGGGGAACTCGCGCTGCAGCGCATTGAGGGCCGCCAGAAAACCTTTGAACGGCCCGCCGCGCAAGGGCTCGCGTGCCGACTCACGTTCCTTGGCCTGGAACGCCTCCAGCCCGCCGGACTGATAAATGCGCTCGGACTCATCGGAAAACAGCACCGCGTCGCCGTCGAAGGCGATGCGCAATTCGTCACTGGCGGCGCGACTGGCGCCACCGGACAGGATCGTCGCGGCGGCAAATCCGGCGTCCAGCGCGGCGCGTACATCCTCGGCGTGCGTGGACAGGAACAGGTCACAGCCAAAGGCTTTGAGGTACGGATAGGGACTGCGCCCGCCGACGAAGGCCGCCCGGGAAATGTCCAGCCCATAATGATGGATTGAATTGAAGGCGCGCAGGCCGGTGTCGGCGCTGTTGCGCGAAACCAGAATCACCTCGACCCGGGCGCGGTCGAGGCGACTGTTGAGGCTCAGGAGTTTTTCCACCAGGGGAAAGGCATCGCCGGGCGCGAGAATCTCGTCTTCGTGTTCGATCTGGTATTGCCGATAGGCTTCGACGCCGCTCGCCAGGTAGACCTTGTGACTCTCGCTCAGGTCGAACAGGGCGCGAGACGAGATCGCCAGCACCAGTTTGTCATCGATGTTCTTGGCCATGCCTTCCCCCACTCCCCCAGAAAACCGACTCAGGTGTTGCGCCGGTCGATGAAACTCAATGTGCGATACAGCGCCTCGATCCGTGGCAACTCACATCCTGCCGCCTTGGCGGCGGCCAATGGCCGGGCGTAAATCGCTTCCAGCTCCAGCGGCCGTTTATGCAGGAAATCGTGGTACATGCTCGGCCAATAGTCGGGCATTTTCTCGGTCATCATGAACAGGTACTCGGCGTAACCGGGCGGTATGTCGTGACCACAGGCCTTGGCGCCCTGCACCACTTCGGCCATCAACGCCTGGATCAGCGCGCGACTGTCAGCGTCGGCCATCAGCGGCGTGGTGCCGGCGCCGAGCAACACCGAGAGCCCGTTGTAGGGAATATTCCACACCAGTTTCTGCCAGCGTGCCTGATGCAGATTGGGCATCGCCTGCGAATCGATACCGGCGGCGCGGAACAGACCGGCGCCCTCCTCGACCAGCGCCGTACGCGCCGTGTCGTCTGCCGCCGGGCCACTGTGGTAGCCAACGTTCACCGCCCCCAACGCCTGATGGGTAATGTGGCCCGGCCCTTCGCGATGTACGCAGATCAGGCACAGACCCCCGAGCAGATGCAGGGAGTCGGGGAGCAACTCGCGCAGGCTGTCTTCGACGTCCAGACCGTTTTGCAGCACCAGCACTTTCGCGTCGGGCCTGGCCGCAGCAATGATCGCCGGGGCCAGACCGGCGTTGCTGGTGGTCTTGGCGCCGACCAGCAACCAGTCGCAGGCCGGCATGTCCTCGGCCTTGGCATACGCTTGCACCGGGTTCAGCGTCAGCGTGCCATGCACGGCACTGTCCACCTGCAAACCACGTTCGGCTACTGCCGAGAATTCACTGCGCAGTAAAAAGTGCACATCGAAACCGGCCCGCGCCAGCATCAGCCCGTAAAACCCGCCAATCGCGCCGGTGCCGATAATCCCGATCACCGGTTTGCTGTCTGCTCCCACCATCTATGGCAACTCCTCTGCAATTCGACGCAGTGCCTGCGCCACGGCCGCGTTCAGCGCGGTGGCGGTCAGGCGCGTGTGCAATGCCCCAAAGAACTCGCCGTCGCGCACCACAAACAGCGCCGGCAAATGAAAGACCTGATAGCGTTCCACCAACCCGCCATTGTTGCCGGCATCGATCCAGCACAGGCGATCCACCGCCAGCTCGAACCCGGGCAACACCTCTCTGGCATAGCGGCAGCTGGAACAGCCGACACTGGTAAAAATCACCAGCGAAACGCCGCTCATCGCCAGCAGCCGCTGGTCGGCGTCGAAATCGGTCAGCTCGGATTCGACCACTATACTGGGGGAAACAATGTCAAATGGCCGACACAGGGAGTCTGTGCTCATGGGACGTTTCATTCCTCATCCGGACGAAGTGCCGGTTGAATTAACCTTGCTCAAGCCCGAGTGTATTTCCAGGCAACAGCTGCACACTATCAGCCTCGGCGGGATCGCTTGCAATTATCACCGCGCCTGGCGCCACGGCACGGCGCTGCAAGTGCGCATGCCGACACTCAATGCCGACATCTGTTATCCGGGCTATGTCGCATGGTGTCTGCGGCGCAAAAAGGGCTATTTGGTGGGCATCGCGTTCACTGATGAGCAGACGCTGTTCAGCGCCAGGATGGGCGAACAGGTGTGCCAGATCGAACGTTATTGCCGCATGAACGAGGCCCACGACGACCTGCAGGATATTCAGGCGCTGGCCCTGCAATGGGTCGAACAACACGCCGACGAGTTCTCCCACGACAGCGTGCGCAAGGCTTTTGCCCAGCCAGTGCTGGATTAAAGCGGCGTTTGCCCATTGTCGAGCCGCGCCTGACGCGCTAAGGTTCGGCTCCCCGACGCGCTTAAATCTGCTGTGCTCCGCCGCGCGGGGATCGCTGGCGGCCGGCACCCGTGACCTGACGAGTAAACGATGGCTGATTTACCGATCAACGACCTAAACGTCGCCTCTAACGAGACCCTGATCACTCCCGATCAGCTCAAGCGTGATATCCCTCTGAGCGATGCTGCGCTGCGCACCGTCACCAAGGGCCGCGAAGTCATTCGCAACATTCTTGATGGCACCGACCACCGTCTGTTCGTAGTGATCGGCCCGTGCTCGATCCACGATATCAAGGCTGCCCACGAATACGCCGATCGCCTCAAGGTGCTGGCGGCGGAAGTCTCCGACACCCTGTATCTGGTCATGCGCGTGTATTTCGAGAAGCCACGGACCACCGTCGGCTGGAAAGGCCTGATCAACGATCCGTACCTGGATGACTCGTTCAAGATTCAGGACGGCCTGCACATCGGTCGCCAGTTGCTGCTGGACCTGGCCGAGAAAGGCCTGCCAACCGCCACCGAAGCGCTCGATCCGATCTCCCCGCAGTACCTGCAGGACCTGATCAGCTGGTCGGCCATCGGCGCGCGTACCACCGAATCCCAGACCCACCGTGAAATGGCGTCCGGCCTGTCTTCGGCTGTCGGCTTCAAGAACGGCACCGACGGCGGCCTGACCGTGGCGATCAACGCCCTGCAGTCGGTTTCCAGCCCGCACCGTTTCCTCGGTATCAACCAGGAAGGTGGCGTGTCGATCGTCACCACCAAGGGCAACGCCTACGGTCACGTGGTGCTGCGTGGCGGCAACGGCAAGCCGAACTACGATTCGGTCAGCGTCGCCCTGTGCGAGCAGGCGCTGAACAAGGCGAAGATCAAACCGAACATCATGGTCGATTGCAGCCACGCCAACTCCAACAAGGACCCGGCCCTGCAACCGCTGGTGATGGAGAACGTCGCCAACCAGATCCTCGAAGGCAACCAGTCGATCATCGGCCTGATGGTCGAGAGTCATCTGAACTGGGGCTGCCAGGCCATCCCGAAAGACCTCGCCGACCTGCAATACGGCGTGTCGATCACCGATGCCTGCATCGACTGGTCCGCCACCGAGAACACCCTGCGCAGCATGCACGCCAAGCTCAAGGATGTTCTGCCAAAGCGTCAGCGCAGCTGATCAGCGTTTCACGGGCATAAAAAAACGCCGGGCATTGCCCGGCGTTTTCGTGTGTGCGATTCAGATCTTGGCGGCGCGGCGCTGATGACGCTCCATGTAGCGTTCGACGTAGGAGCACGACGGGATCACCGTGTAGCCCATTTCTTCGGCGTACTGCAGCGCGCTTTCAGTCAGCGCGGCGGCAATGCCGCGACCGCGCAGGGCATTGGGCACGAAGGTGCGATAGATATCCAGGGTCTGTTTCCCCAGATCCATATAGGTCAGGTAGGCACGATGACCGTCCACATTGGTCTCGAACTGATGACCAGCCTGGTCATGGTGGATGGACAACGCCTCGCTCATCACTACTCCTCGCGGGTCTTGAATTCTGACCCCTACCTTACCGATGTTTTTCCGGCGAAGGAACATCTACGCCACCCCGTGCCTGATGGACACCGAGAAAAACCACACCGATCTCGCGCAACCGAGCACGTGATAAATAGTAGGCACCATTGGCGAAAATGCTCAAGGTGCGCTCGTCATCATGCTCGTTGACCGGGTGACTCCGATGGACGCAGCGGCGAGAGCAGGGAGGATCTTCCCGAAGCGCTCACCGGAACATTGCCGAATGTCGAGACTTAAGACGCGGGCGCTTCTTCAAAGTCACCTCAAGAGCGACAAAGATATGTGAGGCGTCATGCAAAATCGGAACAAAAGTGTAGACGAATTCATCTAGGCAGACTTGGTGCAACATGCAGAAACAGCACCGGGCAGCGGGAACTTTTTCTCATTAACACGCTCAGACCGGGGCTTGCAGCTGGATATTTTTTATACAGCCCAGTTAAAAGTTGCTCGAAAAAGAATCAACGCCTACAATTTTTTTTGCTTCTTGCGCTCCGTCAGTTTACTTACTACAAGTAATGGGTAGTATGTACGCCGGCTATTTCCTCAATCGGAGGAGAAAGCCACTTAATTGAAAGTCCTTGAAGGGGAACACGATGAACAACGTTCTGAAATTCTCTGCTCTGGCTCTGGCCGCAGTTCTGGCTACCGGTTGCAGCAGCGCATCGAAAGAAACCGAAGCACGTCTGACCGCTACTGAAGACGCAGCTGCTCGCTCCCAAGCTCGTGCAGACGAAGCTTACCGTAAAGCTGATGAAGCTCTGGCTGCTGCTCAAAAAGCACAACAGACTGCTGACGAAGCTAACGAGCGTGCTCTGCGTATGCTGGACAAAGCTAGCCGCAAGTAATAATCCCTCGGGATTGTTATCAAGCCGACCCATTTTTTGGGTCGGCTTTTTTATTGCCGGCAGCTTTGTCCAGGCAATAAAAAACCCGCCGACGCTTCAAGCATCGGCGGGTCCGGATCGAGCTTACTGTTGCAAGTCGATCGGTGTGCTCGAAACCATCGGCGTTGCCGCACCCGGGGTGCCGATTTCGGTAGGCAAGCCGTCTTCAGCCGCGACTACATCGCGCACCACGTCCCAATTCACCCGTACGTTATTGGCAATATCCTCACGCTTGAGCATCGCATTGATGACCGCAGTGTGCTTGTCGACCACCGACGGGTTGCCCTTGTCATCGATCGGCGTATGCGCCTCGAGATACACCTTGCCGCCACTGCGACCGAACTTGTACGCGTCGTTGAGAATGCGCACGGAAGTACCGACCGGCACCATGCTGGCCATTTCCAGCACGTTGTTGTTGAACATGCGGAAGCAACCGTGGCTGGTGCGCATGCCGATACCGAACTTCTTGTTCGAACCATGGATCAGGTAGCCCGGGGTGCCCAGGGTGAACTTGAACGGACCCAGCGGGTTGTCCGGGCCGGCCGGTACCACGTTCGGCAGCGGATCACCGTCGGCGGCGTGCTCGGCCTTGATCGACGCCGGAGGCGTCCAGGTCGGGTTCGGTGTCTTGGCGGTGATCGAGGTGTGCGCGATTGGCGACCCCCAACCTTCACGCCCAATCCCCAGCGGGAAGGTGTACACCACGTTCCGGCCTTTCGGGAAATAGTAGAGGCGGTATTCAGCAAGGTTGATCACGATGCCTTCACGCGGACCCGGCGGCAAAATGAACCGGGTCGGCAGGACGATTTCGGTACCGGCGCCCGGCAGCCAGGCATCGACGCCCGGGTTGGCCGCAACCATCTCCGAATAACCCAGGTCGTATTGGGTGCCCAGGTCAGCGAAGGTATCTTCGTACTTGGCCTTGATCACCTGCACCTGGCCGATGATGTCCTCACCGGGTGGTGGCAGGGGAAACTCCAATGCAGCAACGGGACCGGCCACACACAGGGCGGCAAGTGACAGGCAGCGGGTGACGGCAGGAAAGCGCGGCAACATCCGGAAAATCCTTCGCATGATCAACAAGGGTATAAGAGCGCGATTGTACACCGCACCTCGAGAATTCGGGGAGATGCGCCGATGGGCAGCCAGAAGTCTTCATGTAGGAGCTGCCGCAGGCTGCGATCTGTTGATCTTAAAGCTCGAAACGCAACTCCGGCCAGATCGGCGAGGTGCCGCGCTTCTGCGATTCAAGAATCGCCCGGCACAACGAACACAGACGCTGATCCTGGAACACCCGGCGATCCACACTCGACCAGCGCGGTTGCGCCGGCAGCAGACTGCCACACAACGTGCGATCCGCCGAGCCACCGAGTTCGAGCTGACGGGTCACCAGATGCACCCGCACTTCCTGGCAGGCGAACAGATCCAGCTGTTCGTCAGGCTCGATCAGTTGGTAGGCAAACAGGGACCAGGCAGGACGCGGCATCGGGGGCTCCAAATAAGGGGGCGCCACATTAGCCGAAAGCCTGCCGCTAGAAAAGCCTCATAACAGCGGTTTTAGCGTCGGCCAGACATTTTCCAGCAACTTGCCCTGAGCCCCGGCCGCCGGGTGCAGACCGTCGGCCTGCATCAGCTCGGGATGCCCGCCTACACCGTCGAGGAAAAACGGCACCAGCGGGATTTTTTTATCGTCGGCGAGTTTGCCGTAGACCTCGGCAAAGGCATCGGTGTAACGCTTGCCGTAGTTGGGCGGCAGTTGCATGCCCAGTAGCAGGACCTTGGCACCACTCTGACGCGAGCTGTCGATCATCGCCGCAAGGTTTTGTTGCAATTGCGTTGGCGGCATCCCGCGCAGGCCGTCGTTGCCACCCAGCTCAAGGATCACCAGCCCCGGTTTATGCTCTGCAAGCAGCGCCGGCAGGCGCGCCTGGCCTCCGGCACTGGTGTCGCCGCTGATGGAGGCGTTGACCACTTTATCGTCAAAACCCTCCTGTTTGAGCCGTTGTTCCAGCAGCGATACCCACCCCAGGCGGGTATCCAGTCCGAAACCGGCGCTGATACTATCGCCAACGATCAGGACAGTACCCGCCGCTGCGTTCTGGGCCATGCACATCAAGGCCAGGCCAGCACTCAAAAACCACACACGCATCGGATTCTCCATGGGCGCAAGCATTCTCACCGCGAAGAACCTCAGCAAAGTGGTTCCCAGCGCGGAAGGTGAACTGACTATCCTGCACGAACTCAGCCTGGAACTGAACAAGGGCGACAGCCTGGCCATCGTTGGCGCGTCCGGTTCCGGCAAATCCACCCTGCTCGGCCTGCTCGCCGGCCTCGATCTGCCAAGCAGCGGCGAAGTCATCCTCGCCGGGCAATCCCTGGGCAATCTCGACGAAGACCAGCGCGCGCGCATCCGTGCCGAACACGTGGGGTTCGTCTTCCAGTCCTTCCAGTTGCTCGACAGCCTCAACGCGCTGGAAAACGTCATGCTGCCGCTGGAACTCGATGGCCGCAAAGACGCCCGTGAGCGCGCTACTGAACTGCTGCAACGGGTCGGCCTCGGCCAGCGCCTGACGCACTCGCCGCGCCAGCTCTCCGGTGGCGAACAACAGCGCGTGGCGATTGCCCGGGCCTTCGCTGCCGAGCCGGACGTGCTGTTCGCCGACGAACCCACCGGCAACCTCGACAGCCACACTGGCGAACGCATTAGCGACTTGCTGTTCGAACTGAACAAGGAACGCGGCACTACTCTGGTGCTGGTGACCCACGACGAACGCCTGGCCCATCGCTGCCGGCGCCTGATCCGACTTGAAGCCGGGCTGCTGGTCGCCCCTCTGGAGCCTTGATGGCACGTTTGCCGTTGTTGCGTCTGTTCAGTCTTGCGTTACGCCAACTCATGCGCGATGCCCGTGCCGGTGAGCTGCGCGTGTTGTTCTTTGCCTTGGTCGTGGCAGTGGCAGCGAGTACCGCCATCGGCTACTTCGGTGCCCGCCTCAACGGTGCAATGATGCTGCGCGCCACCGAGTTCCTTGGCGCCGACCTGGTGCTTGAGGGCAGCTCGCCGGCCCGCGACGAACAGATCCGCAGCGGCACCGAGCTGCGCTTGAATCATGCGCAGGTGGTGGAATTTTCCAGCGTCATTGCCACCGACAATGGCATTCAGTTATCGAGCATCAAAGCGGTCGACCGCGCCTATCCACTGCGCGGCGAACTGAAAAGTGCCCCGGCCCCGTTTGCCGCTGAAACCTCGGGCGGCGAGCCGCAACCCGGTGAAGCGTGGGTTGAAGCTCGTCTGCTGACTGCGCTGGATCTGAAGATCGGCGACAGCATCGACGTCGGCATGAAAACCCTGAAGCTGACCCGCGTGTTGACCTACGAACCGGATCGCGCCGGCAACTTCTACAGCCTCACGCCTCGGGTGATGATCAACCTCGAGGACCTCGCCGCCACTGGCGTGGTCCAGCCCGGCAGCCGCGTGAGTTATCGCGAGTTGTGGCGCGGCGAACCGCAGGCGCTGGAAACCTATCGGCAACTGCTCAAGCCGGGATTGGCGGCAAATCAACGAATTCAGGATGCGCGCGACGGTAACCGGCAGATTGGCGGCGCACTGGGCAAGGCCGAGCGTTATCTGAACATGGCCAGTCTGGTCGCGGTGTTGCTCGCCGGCGTTGCGGTGGCGTTGTCGGCCAACCGCTTCGCCAGCCGCCGCTTCGATGCCAGCGCGCTGTTGCGCTGCCTTGGTCTGTCACGTCGGGAAACCATGCTGCTGTTCAGCATTCAATTAACCGTACTCGGTCTATTCGCTGCCCTCAGTGGCGCAGTGCTCGGCTGGCTGGCGCAACTGGGACTGTTCGCGCTGTTGCATGATCTGCTGCCGGCGGACGTCCCGCCGGGTGGGCTGTTTCCTGCATTGGCCGGGATCGGCACCGGGCTGGTGGCGCTCGCCGGGTTCGCCCTGCCGCCGCTTGCCGCGCTGGGTCGGGTGCCACCATTGCGGGTGCTGCGCCGTGACATGCTGCCGATCCCGTCGAGTACCTGGATGGTCTATGGCGCGGCGCTGGGTGCACTGGGCCTGATCATGTGGCGCCTGAGTCTCGATCTGCTGCTGACCTTCGCCCTGCTCGGCGGTGGTGTGGTCGCCGCGCTGGTGTTGGGTGGCTTGCTGCTGTTGCTGCTCAACAGCCTGCGACGGATGCTCGCCCGTGCGCCGCTGCCGTGGCGCCTCGGCCTGGGCCAGCTGTTGCGTCATCCACTGGCGGCGGCTGGTCAAGCACTGGCGTTCGGTTTGATCCTGTTGTCGATGGCACTGATCGCCCTGTTGCGTGGTGAACTGCTCGACACCTGGCAAAACCAGTTGCCGAAAAACGCCCCCAACTACTTCGCCCTGAACATCCTGCCGGCGGACAAACAGGCCTTCACCGATCACTTGATCAAGGTGTCCGCCCAAGCGGCGCCGCTGTACCCGGTGGTGCCGGGACGGCTGATCAGCATCAACGGCGAACCGGTGCAGCAAATCGTCAGCAAGGATTCGGCCGGCGACCGCGCGGTGCAACGCGACTTGAGCCTGACCTGGGCCGCCGACCTCCCGGCTGGCAACAAGCTCACCGCCGGTTCGTGGTGGACCGGGCAACCGTCGGATGAAGTTCCGGGTGTATCGGTTGAAGGCAAAGTCGCCGAAAGCCTCAAGCTCAAACTCGGCGATCACATGGTGTTCAGCGTCGGCGGGGTCAATCGTGAAGCCAAGGTCACCAGTCTGCGCGAGATCAACTGGGACAACTTCCAACCGAACTTCTTCATGATCTTCCAGCCCGGCACCCTGAAGGATCTGCCGGCGACTTACCTGACCAGTTTCTATCTGGCACCCGGTCACGATCAGCAGATCGTCGAGCTGTCACGGGCCTTTCCGGCGGTGACCATCCTGCAGGTCGAAGCGCTGCTGGAACAACTGCGCAGCATCCTCGCCCAGGTCACCCTGGCGGTGGAATACGTGTTGTTGTTTGTGTTGGCGGCGGGGATGGCGGTGCTGTTCTCCGGCTTGCAGGCAACGCTGGATGAACGCATTCGCCAAGGCGCACTGCTGCGCGCGCTGGGTGCGCAACGGCAATTGCTGGTCAAGGCCCGGCGCATCGAGTTCGGCTTGCTCGGGGCGGTCAGCGGCCTGCTCGCGGCCATCGGTTCGGAAGTGGTGAGTCTGGTGTTGTATCGCTATGCATTCGATCTGCCATGGCATCCGCATCCATGGCTGCTGATGCTGCCGTTGATTGGCGCCGCGCTGATTGGCGGTGCCGGGGTGTTCGGCACGCGTCGGGCGCTGAATGCGAGTCCGCTGACAGTCTTGCGCGAGGGTTGATAGACTCCAGCCTTCGTCACCACAAGAAGTTGCCATGAGCCGTTATCGCCCTCCCCGCACCGCCGGCACCGCGCTGATCACCCCTGAAGGTGAAGCGCGGATGCGCGCAGAATTCCATGAGCTGTGGCATGTGCGCCGCCCGCAGGTGACGCAAGCGGTCAGCGAAGCGGCGGCGCAGGGCGATCGTTCGGAAAACGCCGAGTACACCTACGGCAAGAAAATGCTGCGCGAGATCGACAGCCGCGTGCGATTTCTCACCAAGCGTCTCGAGGCCTTGAAGGTCGTCAGCGAGAAACCCAGCGATCCGAACAAGGTCTACTTCGGCGCCTGGGTCACCATCGAGGACGAAGACGGCAAGCAATCGCGCTACCGCATCGTCGGCCCGGATGAACTGGATCTGAAACTGGGTCTGATCAGCATCGACTCACCACTGGCCCGCGCCTTGATCGGCAAAGCGCTGGACGCCGAAGTCCGGGTGCAGACGCCAACCGGTGAGCAGTTTGTCTATATCGTGGCGATCGATTATCCGTAACGCGTTTCAGCGACGGGTGATCAGCCCCTGCCGCGCAACGCGGGTCAGTTGCTTGATCATTTCCGGAGCGTCTTCAGCGCTCGGTGCCTGAATCACCGCCAGGTCAAAACTGTCACTGGCAAAACGTGCAAGCGACTCGCCGTCTTCAACGAACTGGATCAGGAACGCGGCAGGACCGCCGCTGCGACGTGGCCAGCCATCGAGATAACGCAACAGCGTTGGCTGATGTTTGCCGCCAAGCAGGATTTTCGGGTTGCGCTGGGTGATATGAGCCGTGATCGGCGCGGGACGTGCTGGAGGGCGTAGTGCATTCATCGTGTCGTGTCTCTGCCTCAAAAGTCTGCATGGCAGGTGAGAGGCAACACCGAACCAGCGCTTTAGCGGTATTTCGAAGCCCTGTTCCGGCTTCTGACGGCAACTGTCTGAGTCACCTGGCGCCCCGCAAGTAGCTGTTTAAATCGGCGCATGAGCAACATCCTAGAGAACGTGACCGACGGGTGTCAAGAATCAGCCGCAACAAAAAAGGCCCGCACAATGCGGGCCTTTTGCTTGATCCAGAGCGCTCAACCGGCGATGGCGCGATCCACCGACAGCTTGCCGGCGCCTTCGATCATCACCGCGAGGCTGCCACCGAGCAGCGCCAGGGCGAACTCGTAACCGTTGTTGGCCATGAACAGACCGTTGCTGATGTGCACGGTGAAGATCGCCACCAGCGACAGGAAGGTCAGACCCAGCGCCGCCGGGCGCACCAGCAGGCCGATGATCAGCGCCAGACCGGCGAAGAACTCGGTACCGCCGGCCAGAGTGGCCATCAGGTAACCCGGGTGCAGACCGATGCTGTCCATGTATTGCGCGGTGCCCGCCAGACCGTAACCGCCGAACAGACCAAACAGCTTTTGCGAACCGTGGGCGGCGAAAATCACGCCGACCGCGATGCGCAGAATGGTCAGGCCGTAACCGGCGCGGGTGAACAGAACCTTGTTGATCAGAGAGCTCATGGGGCATTCCTTGTTTTGCGAGAAGTGTGTTGGGATTGGCCGCTATATTAATCAGTTAAATTCATGTTAAAAGCGCAATTATTCCGCCATAACAATCAAGTTATTCGATTACTTCCGTGAGGCAACTTTCTGGCCCCGGGACTCCAAAGACTCCCGCTCACGGTCGTACGCCAAGTAGTACTTGTTCACGCTATTAACATAGCTGACGGGACCCATGCCCACCTGTTCCATGGCGATGCGCTCGACCTGAAAGAACCACTGGTTCGGATTCAGGCCACGGCGCCGTGCTTCGGCGCGCATGCCTTGTACCCGTTCCGGGCCGATGTTGTAAGCCGCCAGAGTGAAGGCCATGCGCTCGCGCTCATTGAGTTTCGGACTGTTGAAAAACTTGCGACGGATCATCGCCAGGTACTTGGCCCCGGCCTGCACATTCGCATCGAGATTCTGGATGTTGTTCACACCGACCCGCTGCGCTGCGGACGGGGTGATCTGCATCAACCCGGTCGGGCCACTGCCGCTGCGGGCGCTGGGTTGCAGGGCTGACTCCTTGAAGGCCAGCGCCGCCAGGTTCAGCCAGTCCATGCTTTGTGCGTCGGCGTGTTTTTGCAGGGTCGGGCGCAGTTTCTCCAGACGCTGGCGGTCAGCCTTGGCCAACGGATAGTGCACTTGGTAGAGCCGTCGATAGATCCGCAGAAACTCTGCATCCTCGTTCGCCGGCTTCCTGTAGCCGCCCAGAAAGCGATCGATGCTCGCCCGCAACATCGAGGCATCACGGCGCACGAACCAGTATTCCTCACCCGGCTCGCTGATCATCAACTGCCGGTCGAAACGCAGCTTGGGCAGGATCTTGCCCCAACGCTCGGCAATCGGTTGCTCAACGATGGTCAGGTGGAAAATTCCGCCCTGCACCATCTCCAGCACGTCTTCGACCGCCAGTGTCGGGTCGACCCATTCGATCTTGATCGGCGCCAGTTTGTGCAACGCCAGCTTCTGATTGAGCTGGCTGACCGCCTCCCCCGCCGCACTGCCGGTCGGCAAGGCCAGGGTCTTGCCGGAAAGCTGCTCGACCTTGGTGTAACGGCGCTCGCCCTTGATGCCGACGAGCACCAGCGGCACGTTACTGGCGATCGGCTCACTGCTGGCAACCGCGTGGCCAGGTTGCAGATCAAGCAGCTCACCGGGCGCGACCAGATCACCTTCACCACGCTGCAACGCGCCGAGCAGTTGATCCTTGGCTTTGGGAATGATCTTGAGGGTAATTTCCTGACCATCGCGGGCGTGGCCATTGAGGTATTGCTCGAAGGCGCGCAGGCGATGGTATTCGACGCCGATGGCCTGACCCTGGACTTCACCGGAACTGTTGCGGCTCTGGTTGACCAACACTCGCAACACGCGACTGCTGCGAATTTCCGAGAGGTCGCGGACCTTGGCGGCCGGCACGGCTTGCTGTGGCCCGGGCAGGCGCGCAACCGCCGTTATCGGCAGCAGCAGCGACGCGCACAACAGGAGCAAAACCGAGGGACGATGCATCCACTCTCCGGAAAGAATACGGGGCGTTTTACCGCTGAACGGTCAAAAACACCGACAAAAACAGAGCGCCTGGAGCGCTGGCAAAGTGCGAGAGACTGGCACAGTGATGGCATTTGCGCCAACCCGGGCTGCGTCACGGCATCAAAAGACAGCTATAACTCGTTGTAGTTCTTGGCTTTTCTTATAAATCTACAGCTCTGGTATGCTTCCCGGCCTTCGGCCCGAGGTAGAACCATGCAACTCATCGATATCGGCGTCAACCTGACCAACCCCAGTTTCGCCGAAAAACATCAGGCGGTACTTGATCGCGCCTACGCCGCCGGGGTCTGCCAATTGGTGCTGACCGGCACCAGCGTCGAGGGTAGCGAACAGGCGCTGGAGCTGTGCCGGCAACTGGATGACAGCGGCCAGCAACTGTTCGCCACCGCCGGCATTCACCCGCATTCGGCCAGTGACTGGAACGCTGACAGCGCGCGGCGTTTGCGCAGCCTGCTGCAAGAGCCAAACGGGGTCGCCGTGGGTGAATGCGGGCTGGATTTCAACCGCGATTTCTCGCCGCGCCCGCAACAGGAAAAAGTCCTCGAAGAACATCTGGCGCTGGCGGTAGAACTGCAGTTGCCGGTGTTCCTGCATGAGCGGGATGCCAGTCAGCGCCTGCTGGAAATCCTCAAGGACTTCCGCGATCAACTGCCCGCCGCCGTGGTGCATTGCTTTACCGGCGAGCAAAAAGCGCTGTTCAGTTACCTGGACCTGGATCTGCACATCGGCATCACCGGCTGGATCTGCGACGAGCGCCGCGGCACGCACCTGCATCCGCTGGTCAAGGAGATCAAGCGCGGACGACTGATGCTCGAAAGCGACGCGCCGTACCTGCTGCCGCGCACTTTGCGGCCAAAACCGAAAAACGGTCGTAATGAACCGGCGTATTTGACCGAAGTGCTGCGCGAAGTGGCACTGCACCGGGGCGAGAGCCAGGAAGATCTGGCTGCGCACACCACGGCGTGTGCCCGCGCGTTCTTCAACCTGCCGCCATTGGTTTAAACAGCAAAAGATCGCAGCCTGCGGCAGCTCCTATAATAAGAGGGTGAACATCCTGTAGGAGCTGCCGAAGGCTGCGATCTTTTGATCTGTTGACCCACATCAAGCCCGACTTCCAACGTAGAGGCACAATAATGGCACCTTGCCAAAACTGTTTCCGCTATCAGAGAAGACCTCCATGGGTGCCTGGCTTAGCAATATCTCGCTGAAATACAAATTCTGGGCGGTCAATGCGGTCGCCTTCGTCACCACCCTGCTGCTGGTGTTGTACGCCGTGCAGCTTGAGCAGCAGGCCCGCAGTCAGGCGTCGAAAACCTCCGCACAGGCCCAGGCGCAATTGCTCAAGTCCTGGCCGGCCGGGCAGGCGCTGCCCAAGGCCGATCAAGTGCTGACTTTCAAACGGGGTGAAGCACCGCGCCTCAACGACCAGCCTGTGCTGGAAATCAGCGACAGCAACGGCTGGAACGAGATCAATCATCTGCCGCTGTTCGGCAACAACCCGCTGATGGGTGCCGAAGTGTTCAGTCGTGCCGACGGCCAGCAAGTCGCGGTCATCGCCTATGGCCCAAGTCTGGCGCAGGTGTTCAGCGAACGCTTTGCCAACTACGCCGTTGCCGTGTTCATCTTGATGTTCGCCATGCTCTGCGCTTCGCAGCTGCTGATCCGCTTCCTGCTCAGTCAGCTCAACACGCTGAAGGACGTGATGCTGCACGTCGAGAAAAGCGGTGACCTCTCGGCCCGTGTGCCGCTGGCCTGCAAGGACGAAGTCGGGCAAATGGCCAATGCGTTCAACGCGATGCAGGCCGGTTATCAGCGCGTGGTCACCACCGTCGCCAACACCGCGCGGCAACTGGACGTCGGCGCCGCGCGTCTGGCGTCGAGCATGAACGAAGTGCGCCACGGCATGCTCGGTCAACAGAGCGAAACCGATCAGGCCGCCACCGCGATCAATGAAATGACCGCCACGGTGTATCACATCGCCCAGCACGCCGGCGCCACCCGTGACCTGTCGCAGACCGCCGATGGTCTGGCCGGCAGCGGCCAGCAAGTGGTCAGCCGGGTGCAGCAATCGATTGCCGGACTCTCCAGCGGCGTGCAGCAGACCGCCGAGATGATCCAGCGCCTGGCCGAGGACAGCCAGAAGATCAACGGCGTGGTCAGTGTGATCCACAGCATCGCCGAGCAAACCAACCTGCTTGCCCTCAACGCCGCCATCGAAGCGGCGCGTGCCGGCGAGATGGGCCGTGGTTTTGCCGTGGTCGCCGACGAGGTGCGCAACCTCGCCAAACGCGTGCAGACCTCCACCGATGAAATCACCACCATGGTCTCGGCGTTGCAGGCCGGCACCCGCGATGCGGTGGACTTCATGCAGGAGAGTTCGTACAAGGCCGACGACTGCGTGCAGCAGGCGCAGGAGGCTGGCGAGGCGCTGGCGGAAATCACTGGCGCGGTGGCGCAGATGCGCGAGAGCAACACGCAGATTGCGGTGGCGGCCGAGCAGCAGAGTCAGGTCGCGGAAGAGATGAATCGGGCGGTGGTGAGCATTCGTGATGTGACCGAAAACACTGTGCAACAGACCGTGGATTCGGCGACTACCAGTAATGAACTGGCGACGTTGGCCGGGGAGCTCAACAAGGCTATCGGTCAATTGAAACTCTGAAGATCAAAAGATCGCAGCCTTCGGCAGCTCCTACAGGTATACGCATTTCAATGTAGGAGCTGCCGAAGGCTGCGATCTTTTTTTGTTCACCATTACTATGATGCCAATAGCCAACCTCGATTCGCCGCCCCCCTCGCCCCGGCCTATTCTTCAAGCATGTGTTCAACATGGATCGAGGAGTAGTCAACATGGGCAAACGTCACCCTAACCTTCCCGCGTGGCAATGGCGCGCGTACCCGGACAATCACCAGCACCCGACCAATCTGGTGTTGCACCTGATTGCCGTGCCGCTGTTCATCGTTGCGTTTCTGCTGATCGTGTCCGGGGTGTTCAGCCTGAGTCTGGCCAGTGTCGCCATCGGTGTGATCGGTATCGTCGCGGCGCTGGGTCTGCAGCGCCACGGCCACAGCCTGGAGGCGCAAGCCTCCGAGCCGTTCAGTGATCGCAAAGATGCGGTGTCGCGCTTGCTGGTCGAGCAGTTCCTGACCTTTCCACGGTTTTTCCTAAGCGGCGGCTGGTGGCGCGCCTGGCGTGAGCGCCACCGTCGGCACTGAGTGACTCAGGCAAAAATCGTCACGGTCTGCCGACTCATGGCAATCAACTCCCCCTCCGCGCTCCACAGCTTGGCGGCGACATGGCCGTAGCCGTCGGCGGCGTACTCGATGTCCGCCAGGTATTTGCACCAGTCCAGCGTGCTCAAGTCGCGTAACGGCTGGACGAATTCGATGGTCCAGGTCAGCGTGCTGCCCGGTGCCGGTTTCTTCAGGTACGGCAACAGTGCCGGTGGCCACGCATCCACCAGCGCCAGCAGATGCGCTTCATTGACCGGCTCTTCCTTCACATCGCCACGCAAGCGCACCCAGCCGCCCATCTGCCGCGATTGATTGCCGGTGAACGGCATGCCGCCGACACTCCAGCGCATCGCCAGATGGCGCATGAACTCCGGGGTCACGCCCTTGATGTAGGGCAACTCCTGGCATTCGTCCCAGTGTTTCATTTCAGCTGCCGGATAGGCGGCAACGGCCACTTCCGAAGGACGCGAAGCGCCAAAGCTGCCCTGCACAATCGTCACCACCTGACCGTTCTGCACAGCCCGGCCCAGCACTTGGCTGACCGCTTTGCCTTCGCGCAACACATCGACTTCGAAGCTCACCGGGACTTCCGGTTCGACCGGGCCGACAAAGGTGATCGCCAACGAACGCACCGGGCGCTCCGCCGGCACTTTCGCGCGCATGGTTTCGTATTGCAGCGCCGCGACCAGGCCACCAAAACTGGCCCGACCCTGACCCCACTCGGCGGGAATGGTCACTTCTGGCTGGCGACGAACCGCCTCGATCAGATCGGAAAAGCGCATGACAACCTCGGCAAGCGAAAAAAGGAATGCAGCGATCTTAACCAGCATGGCAGAGCGCCGCAGCGTCTATTCCGGTCAAATGGACTGACAGAAAGGCCTTACCCCGATTTCCCATGCAAAGAAAAACCCCTGTAGGAGCTGCCGAAGGCTGCGATCTTTGTTTTTTAAAATCAAAAGATCGCAGCCTTCGGCAGTTCCTACAGGGGCCGGGTGATTTCGAGATTATTTGAAGCAGCTTGAACTGAGTTTATCCAGCACGCGATCGGCCTTGGCTTCGGACTTGATCAGGCCCGCCTGCCACGTCGCGACGCACGGTTGCAGATCGCTTTCCAGTTCGGCCCGCGCCAGCCACTGCCAGCAATCGTGCCAGTCGCCCAGCGCGCCCTGCGCCGACTTCAATCGCGCCAGCGCTGATTCAGGCAGGCGATCGAGTTCCGGGTAGGCTTCGATGCCATAACGCACGCGCTTGATCAGCAGGCGCAGACGATGGCGGTCATGGGCCGGATCGTGCAGGGCCTCGTCGAGTTTTTTCCATTGTTTGTGCAGGCGTTTTTCGATGCGCTTGCCCAAGCCCTTGAGCAGCCCCTGACGCTCGGAAGCACGCAGGAATCGCGGGAAGGCGTCGAGGATGATCAGCAACGAAGCCACTTCGGCGCTCGCGGCCAATGCTGGATAGGCTTCGTCCATTTGCGCCATGCGTCGCTGTGCGGCTTGCGGTTGATCATGCTTGAGCAGGTAGGCGGCCAACACCTCGCGGTCGCGCCACGGTGTGGTCAACTGCCCCAGCGCAGATGCCGCCACTTCCAGTTGCTCAACACCCGGCAAGCCACGCAAGGGGCGCAACAGGCTGCGCAAGCGCCGCACCGTGGTGCGCAAATCATGCAGCGCCTCGGGGTCGGTACGCGCAGTCAGGCGCGCCTGACAGGCCAGCAGCCGCACTTCCAGGCTCAGGACATGAGCCACCAACCGATCCACCAACGCTGACATCACTCGCTCCTGATTCAAATGGCTTGAAGGACCAGTCTGCCGCTGCAAGGCAGGCGCATCCTTGCGTCAAGTCAGCAGCTTAGCGCCCGGCGCGGGATTCGCGAATATAGAAACGGGCTTTCTCCGCCTTGTTGCTGCAGCCTTCAAAGCCTTCGAATTGCTGCTGGGTCTTGGCTGCGGTCAACAGCGACAGCGCCTTGGAGTAGCTGACCGTGCCGGCAAAACCTTCGGCCTTGGCCAGATCCAGTTCATGCCACGCCGCATCGAGCTGACTGCCACAGCTGTCACGATAAGCAGTCTTGCCAGCGCAACCGGCCAATGCCAGCGCAATCAACGGCACACAGATCCAGGCTTTCATCACTTACACCTCAAATAGGTCAACAGTCGTGCAGGTAAGACGTTACGCCAAGGGAAAAGTGCCTTGGCGGCCCATGAATCTGCGGTGACCAAGGATAGCGCCGAGTGGTCATGGAGTATCGAAAAAACGACGCCCCTGCCGCCCCGAACGACCCTGACGATTGTCGCCTGCCCCCGGATGGGTGCATTGTGCAAGCTTGTCGGGGAGGAAGCTGGATGAAAAAGCGTGTCGCGCTGGTACTGGGTTCCGGTGGCGCCCGGGGCTATGCCCATATCGGGGTCATCGAGGAAATCGAAAGACGCGGTTACGACATCGCCTGCATTGCCGGTTGCTCGATGGGCGCGGTGGTCGGCGGGATCTATGCGGCGGGCAAACTCGACGAGTACCGCGCCTGGATCGAATCCCTCGATTATCTGGATGTGCTGCGGCTGGTGGACGTGAGTTTTCGCCTCGGGGCGATTCGTGGCGAAAAGGTCTTCGGGCAGATCCGCAAGATCGTCGGCGAGATCAACATCGAAGACCTGCGCATCCCCTACACCGCGGTCGCCGCCGATCTGACCAACCAGCAGGAAATCTGGTTTCAGGAAGGCTGTCTGCATCAGGCGATGCGCGCCTCGGCGGCGATTCCCAGCCTGTTTACCCCGGTGATGCAGGGCAACCGGATGCTGGTGGACGGCGGCATTCTCAACCCGTTGCCGATCGTCCCGGTGGTCTCCAGCCACTGCGACCTGATCATCGCCGTCAACCTCAACGCGACCAACCAGCGCCACTACAAATTGCCGGTGATCCAGCGCCCGCCCGCATTTCGTTCGCGCTTCGACAGTTTGCTCAGTTCGCTGGGTTCGAAGATGCCGTTCCGCCGCAAACAGGCCGAGCAATTGCTGTTGCTCGAACAGGAGGCCTTGCGCGCCGAGGCGGCAGACATCAACCCATGGCTGGAAGGCAGCGAACCGGAAAGTCAGCAACCGGCAGCGGCACCCGAGCGCGAAGGCGCACCGAAATCCGCCACCGGTTCGTTCATCATCGACAACGTCGGGCCGGCGTCACTGCTGGACCTGATCAACCAGAGTTTCGAGGTGATGCAGACCTCGCTGGCGCAATACAAGATCGCCGGTTATCCACCGGACATTCTGATCAACGTGCCGAAGCGCGTGTGCCGGTTTTTCGAGTTCTACAAGGCGCCGGAACTGATCGCGCTGGGACGGGAGATTGCGCGGGATACGCTGGATCGGTATGAGAGTGAGCAGAGTAGAGAGCCCTAAGTTCTCGGCTGCCTGTCAGGACCTCATCGCTGGCAAGCCAGCTCCCACAGGGTTTCTGCGATACACAGTTTTCCATCACACCCGAGAAATCTGTGGGAGCTGGCTTGCCAGCGATGGCACCCGTTTGGTCAACGCATGACTAGAGAGTGTTATCACTGATCAGTCGATACCCAACCCCTGCCTCCGTCACAATAAACCGCGGCCGCGTCGGATCATCCGCCAGCTTCTGACGCAAATGCCCAACAACAATCCGCAAGTAATGACTGTCCTCGGTGTGTGTCGGCCCCCAGATATCCTTGAGCAATTGCTGCTGGGTGATCACCCGCCCCGGGTGCCGCGCCAGTTGCGCCAGGACCGCGTATTCCTTGCGGGTCAGCGCCACTTCGGCGCCGTCGAGCAGCACCCGCCGATAGGCCAGATCCACGGTCAACGGGCCGAACGTCAGCGCCGCTTGCTGGGCCTCGCCGGCCGGTGCCTGGCGCAACAACGCGCGGACCCGGGCGAGAAACTCCTGAATGCCGAACGGCTTGGTCACGTAGTCGTTGGCACCGCCATCCAGCGCCTGGACTTTCTGCCCTTCGCTGGCCCGCACCGACAGCACCAGCACCGGCGCGGTGGCCCACTCGCGAAACTCGCGCAGCACCTGCTGGCCGTCCATGTCCGGCAGGCCGAGGTCGAGCACCAGCAAGTCGGGTTTGTTCAGCGCCGCCTGGGCCAGGCCCTCGGCACCGGTGCCGGCCTCCAGCACTTTGTAGCCTTGTGAGGCGAGGCTGATGCGCAGGAATTTGCGGATCTGCGGTTCGTCATCGATGACCAAAATGGTCGCGGTCTGGCTCATGAATTCACATCAACACAAAAGATTGGCAAGAGAGTAGCGCAGCCGGGCTCAGGCTTCATTGTCCATCCCCGGTTGCGCCTGCAATGGCAGGTGCAGGGTGATGCTGGTGCCGCGCCCGTCGATGCCGTCGGCGACGCTGATGCGTCCGCCATGCGCGCCGACCATGCCCTGACAGATCGCCAGCCCCAGCCCCGTGCCCTGCCCGCCGCGATCACCGCGGGCGGCGGTGTAGAACATGTCGAAAATCTTCGCCCGTTCGTCCTCGGGAATCCCCGGCCCTTCATCGCTGACCGTGAAGAAAATCTCCTCGTCATCGGCGCCGGCACTCAACTCCAAACGACCGTGTGGCGGCGAGAAGCGTGCGGCGTTTTCCAGCACATTGACCAGCGCCTGCTCGATCAGCGCCGCATGCACGAACAGCAGCGGCAGCTCGGCCGGCACATCGGTGCTGACCTGCAACGGCGCCAGCACCGCGCGCAGGCGATTGAGCGAGCTGCCAACGATGTCCGCCGGCGCTACCCAGTCGCGCGCGAGCTTCAATGCACCATGGCCGAGGCGGGTCATGTCCAGCAGGTTCTGAATGTAGCGATCGAGGCGTTCGGCCTCGTCGCGGGTGCCCTCGAGCAACTCGCGGCGATCCTCCAGCGGAATCGCTTCTCCCAGGGCCAGCAGGCTGTCGATGCTGCCGCGCATGGCGGTCAGCGGTGTGCGCAAATCATGCGATACCGAGGCCAGCAGCGCACTGCGCAATTGCTCGGTTTCACCGTGCAGGCGCGCAGCTTCCAGATCGTCCGCCAGTTGCGCCCGGGCCAATGCCTGAGCCAGTGGCTGGCTTAACGCGGTGAGCAGGCGCCGACGCTGACCGCTCAAGGTCTGGCCCTCTTTGGCGCAGACCCCGAGCAGCGCCAGCGGCCCGTCCTCCACCGACAGCGGCCACCACCACCAGCGACCGAACGGCAGCGTGCCGGTGCCCATGCCGGCCGGTTGATCGTGTTGCCAGGCCCAGTCGGCGGCGGCGCGTTCCGATTCGGTGAACTCCAGCGGCCCGCCAGTCTCGACTTTCCAGCCGCCCTGGCCGTCGCGGTTGAGCAGGCACAATTGCAGATCGCTCCAGCCGTTGAGGTGCTGCGCGGCGGCGCTGACCACCGCTTGGCGATCCGTCGCCGCAGTCAGTTTGCGCGACAGATCAAGCAGCTCCGTGGTCTCTTCCTGGGTGTCGCGCAACGCCTGTAACTGACGGCGCTGGCGTGCGGCGAGATTGCCAGTGAGCGCCGCCATCAGCAGGAAGAACAGCAAGGTCAGAACGTCTTCTTCGCGCTGGATGGCGAAGGAAAAATTCGGCGGAATGAACAGGAAGTCGTAGGTCAGAAACGACAGCGCCGCACAGGCCAGCGCCGGGCCCAAACTGCTGCGCACCGCCACCAGCAACACTGCCGCGAGGAACACCAGCGAGATGTTCGGCAGCGGCAAAATACTCGACACCGCCCACGCCAACGCACTGGCCAACAACGTGGCAAGCAGCGCCAACAGATAGTCGAACCATACCAGCGTCGGCGTCATCCGCAGACGCGGCTGCGGGTGTTCATGGTCGTTGTCGAGGACGTTGATTTCCAGACTGTGAGCCTGACGCAGCAACCGTGCGGCAAGCCCGCCACCGAACAGGCGACGGCGCAGACTCGGCCGCGACTGGCCGACCAGCAGCAGACTCGCACGACGTTCGGCAGCATGCTGGATCAGGGTTTTCGCCACTTCGCCGGCGCGCAACAACACCACTTCGCCGCCGAGGCGTTCGGCCAGTTGCTGGGCATTTTGCAGGCGCAGGCGCGACTGTTCATCGCGCACCGTGCCGTTGTCGACATGCACCAGACTCCACGGCAAATGGCGACGCTGGGCCACGCGACTGGCGTGGCGCACCAGGCGTTCGGCATGCGCATCGCCATCGACGCCGACCAGCAAACGCCCGCGCACCGCCGGAGCCGCCTGACCGAGTTGGCGATAGCCTTGAGCGAGATCGTTGTCGACCTGCGCCGCCGCCGTTTGCATCGCCAGTTCGCGCAGCGCGGTGAGGTTGGTCTGGGTGAAAAACGCATCGATCGCCGCCCGCGCCTGTTCCGGCACGTAGACCTTGCCTTCACGCAGACGCTCCAGCAACTCACGCGGCGGCAGGTCGATCAGCAGCAGTTCGTAGGCTTCCTGCAGCACCCAGTCCGGCAGGGTTTCGCGCACTTGCACGCCGGTGATGCCGCGCACCTGATCGTTGAGGCTTTCCAGGTGCTGGACGTTGACCGTGGTGTACACGTCGATGCCGGCGGCGAGCAGCTCCTGAATATCCTGCCAGCGCTTGGCATGACGACTGCCGGGGGCGTTGGTGTGCGCCAGCTCATCGACCAGCACCAGCTTGGGTCTGGCGGCGAGCAGGCCGTCGAGGTCCATTTCTTCGAGCATCACGCCACGGTATTCCGAACGCACCAATGGCTGCTGCGGTAAACCGCCGAGCAACGCTTCGGTTTCCGCGCGACCGTGGGTTTCGACGACGCCGGCAATGATTTTCACGCCCTGACGCAGTTGCGTGTGCGCGGCCTGGAGCATGGCGTAGGTCTTGCCGACCCCGGGGGCGGCGCCGAGGAAAATCTTCAGCCGGCCACGGCCGTCGCGGGGCAGGTCTGCTAACAGTGCGTCGGCGCGGCCGGAGTCGCTCATCGGGGATTGCCTTGTTCGGTTTGAAATGAGGGTGAACCGTCAAAAGATCGCAGCCTGCGGCAGCTCCTACAGGTCGATCCAGTGTAGGAGCTGCCGAAGGCTGCGATTTTTTGATCTACAGCTTTTCCAGCGCCATGTTCAGCTCCAGCACGTTGACCACCGGTGGCCCCACCAGCGGCTGTTCGATGTGCGCATCGAGCAATTGCTGCAAGGTCGACACCGGCAGGTTGCGCGCTTGCGCGACACGCGCCAGTTGATAGGCAATTGCTGCCGGAGGCAAGTGCGGATCGAGGCCGCTGCCGGAGGTGGTCAGCAGCGCCAACGGCACCGGCCCCTGACCGGGCACCTGCAACTTGTGGGCGTCGTCGATCACCCGGGTGGCCAGCGCCGGATTGCTCGGCGCAAGATTGCTGGCGCTGCTGGACACGGTGGCGAAGGCACCCGCCGAAGGACGCGGATGGAACCACGCATCACCGACGAAATCCTGGGCGATCAGCGACGAGCCGCGCACCTTGCCGTCGGCATCGTGCACCAGGCTGCCATTGGCCTGTTCAGGAAAAGCGACCTGCGCAACGCCGGTCACCACCAGTGGATAAGCCACGCCGGTGATCAGGGTCATCAGCACCAGCAGGCTCAGGGCCGGACGTATCATTGTGGACATTGCAAAATCCTCGAATTCGTTGGGCAAACTTTTGTGAGGTGTCAGGGGGATCTCTTCCCCCTCACCCCAGCCCTCTCCCCCAAGGGGGCGAGGGGGAAAGGGAGCCGATCTTTGTGCGTCTCAGGACCGGTGTTCAGCTCGGTATCTCAGGTCGATGCACCTCTGATAAACCACTCGGTCAGTCCCCTCTCCCTACGGGCGGTCCGACGTTTCGGGAGGGTTAGGGTGAGGGGCTCTTCCAACCTCAAACCAAATGCAAAGCCGTGAGCAGCATGTCGATCACCTTGATCCCCACGAACGGCACCAGAATCCCGCCCAGTCCGTAGATCAGCAGATTGCGCCGCAGCAGTGCCGCGGCACTCGCCGCTTGCACCCGCACACCGCGCAGTGCCAGTGGAATCAGCACCACGATGATCAGGGCGTTGAAGACGATCGCCGAGAGGATCGCGCTCTGCGGACTGGTCAGCTGCATGATGTTCAGCACGCCCAGTTGCGGATAAATCGCGGCGAACAGCGCCGGCAGGATCGCGAAGTATTTGGCCACGTCGTTGGCGATGGAAAAGGTTGTCAGCGCACCACGGGTCACCAGCAATTCCTTGCCGATCTGCACCACGTCCAGCAGCTTGGTCGGGTCGCTGTCGAGGTCGACCATGTTCGCTGCTTCGCGTGCGGCTTGCGTGCCGTCGTTCATCGCCATGCCGACGTCAGCCTGGGCCAGCGCCGGAGCATCGTTGGCACCGTCGCCGCACATGGCGACCAGACGACCGTCGTTCTGTTCGAGACGGATACGTGCGAGTTTTTTCTCCGGGGTGGCTTCGGCGAGCACGTCATCCACGCCCGCTTCAGCGGCAATCGCGGCAGCGGTCAACGGGTTGTCGCCGGTGACCATCACCGTGCGAATCCCCAGTTTGCGCAGCTCGGCAAAACGCTCGCGAATGCCTGGCTTGACCACGTCCTTGAGATGGATCGCACCGAGCAGCTTGCCGTCGGCGCAGACCAGCAACGGCGTGCCGCCGCTCTGCGCGATCTTGTCGATTTCCCGCGACAGCGCCGGAGCCAGATCGGAGCGTTGTTGACCGAGGAACGCCAGCAGCGAATCGACAGCGCCCTTGCGATAAACGCGGCCCTGGTAATCGACACCGGAGAGACGGGTTTCCGCACTGAACGGCACGGCCGTCAACGTATCCAGTGCCGGCTCGGTTTGCGGGTGCAGACCGCGCAGGTACTCGACGATCGATTTGCCTTCGGCGGTTTCGTCCGCCAGAGAAGCGAACAACGCGCCTTCGGCCAACTCGCGACCATTCACGCCTGGCGCGGCATACACCGCGCTGCAACGACGGTTGCCGAAGGTGATGGTGCCGGTCTTGTCCAGCAGCAGCACGTGCACGTCACCGGCCGCTTCCACGGCGCGCCCGGACTTGGCGATCACGTTCAGCCGTACCAGTCGATCCATCCCGGCAATACCGATGGCCGACAGCAAGCCACCGATGGTGGTCGGAATCAGCGTGACCAGCAGCGCCACCAGGAACACCAGCGGCAGGCTGCCGTTGGCGAAGTGGGCGAACGGCTGCAGGGTCACCACCACCAGCAGGAAGATCAGGGTCAGGCCGATCAGCAGGATATCCAGCGCGACTTCGTTCGGGGTCTTCTGGCGTTTGGCGCCTTCGACCAACGCGATCATGCGGTCGAGGGTCGATTCACCGGGGTTGGCGGTGATCTTCACCAACAACCAGTCGGACACCAGGCGCGTGTTGCCAGTGACCGCCGAGCGGTCGCCGCCGGACTCGCGAATCACCGGCGCCGATTCACCGGTGATCGCCGCTTCGTTGACCGCCGCGATCCCTTCGATGACCTCGCCGTCACCGGGGATCATCTCCCCCGCTTCGACGCGCACCACATCACCCTTGCGCAGGCTGGCGGCGGGCACCACCTGAAAGCTGCCATTGGCCAGTTTGCGCCGCGCGCTGAGGCCTTCGCTGCCAGCCTTGAGGCTGTCGGCGCGGGCCTTGCCGCGACCTTCGGCCAAGGCCTCGGCGAAGTTGGCGAACAGCACGGTGAACCACAGCCACAGAGCAATCTGCGCGGCGACGAAAGTCGGCACGACATTGTCCGGGATGAAGCACAGCACGGTGGTGAAAATCGCGGTCAGTTCGACCACCAGCATCACTGGCGAACGCACCAGCTGGCGCGGGTCGAGCTTGACGAAGGCTTGCACCAGCGCCGGACGCCACAGGGCCGAGATCGCGGTTTTCGGTGCTTCTGCCGACTGGGTCGGCACCGCAGGTTTTGCAGGAACATGCATATTCATGATCGATTCCTTAGAAGCCCATGCTCAGGTGTTCGGCGATTGGCCCCAGCGCAAGAGTCGGCAGGAAGGTCAGGCCGCCCACCAGCAAAATGGTCACGGTCAACAGGGTCACGAACAGCGGGCCGTGGGTCGGGAAGCTGTTCTGGCCGATCGGTGCGCTTTTCTTCATCGCCAGGCTGCCGGCCAGGGCCAGAACCGGCAGGATGTAACCGAAGCGACCGATCAACATGCCCAGACCGAGCATCAGGTTGTGGAACGGGGTGTTGGCACTCAGGCCACCGAACGCCGAACCGTTGTTCGCACTGGCCGAGGTGTAGGCATAGAGCAACTGGCTGAAACCGTGCGGGCCGGGGTTACTGATGGTCGCCGCCGGGCCAGGCAGAGCAGCCGCGATGGCGCCGAGTACCAGCACGCCCACCGGCATGACCAGCAGTGTCACCACCAGCAATTGCACTTCCCGCGCCTGCAGTTTCTTGCCGAGGTATTCCGGTGTGCGGCCAATCATCAGGCCGGCGAGGAACACCGCGATCAGCACGTTGAGCAACATGCCGTAGAGCCCGGCACCGACGCCGCCGAAGATCACTTCACCGACCATCATGTTGACCAGCGCGACCATGCCGCTGAGCGGGTTGAGGCTGTCATGCATGCCGTTGACCGAACCGTTCGACGCCGCCGTGGTGGTCACCGACCACAGCACGGTGGCGGTGGTGCCGAAGCGTGCTTCCTTGCCTTCCAGTGGCGCGGTCTGTTCGACCGCGACATTGTTCAGCGCCGGGTTAGGCTGATATTCGGCCCACAGCGAAGTCGCGCCGCCGATCAGGAACAGTGCGAGCATGCAGGCGATGATCGCGCGGCTCTGACGCTGGTCTTTCACGTAATGACCGAAGGTGAACACCAGCGCTACCGGAATCAGAATGATCGACGCGAGTTCGAACAGGTTGCTCCACGCGGTCGGGTTCTCGAACGGATGCGCCGAGTTGACACCGAAGAAGCCACCGCCGTTGGTACCCAGTTGCTTGATCGCAATCTGGCTGGCCGCCGGGCCGAGCGGGATCACTTGATCGACGCCCTGCATGGTGACGGCATTGACGTATTGCGCGAAGGTCTGCGGTACGCCCTGCCACACCAGGTACAGCGCCAGCAGCAGGCACAAAGGCAGCAGGCCATAGAGGGTGGCGCGGGTCATGTCGACCCAGAAATTACCCAGAGTCTTGGTCGACTTGCGCCCGATGCCACGGCACAACGCAACCAGCACGGCGAGACCGGTGGCGGCGCTGACAAAGTTCTGCACGGTGAGACCGACCATCTGGCTCAGGTAGCTGAGGGTCGCTTCACCGCTGTAGGACTGCCAGTTGGTGTTGGTCATGAAACTGACCGCGGTGTTGAACGCCTGAGTCCATTCCTGGCCCGGCAGGTTTTGCGGGTTCAGCGGCAGGTGATCCTGAAACAACAGGATCGCGAACAGCAGCAGGAAACCGGCAAGGTTGAACGCCAGCAAGGCCAGCGTGTACTTCTGCCAGCTCTGCTCAGCCTGCGGATCCACCCCGGCAATCCGATAGCAACCGCGCTCGACCGGGCCGAGAACCGGCGTCAGCCAGGTGCGCTGACCTTCCATCACCTTGTAGTAAAAACGCCCGAGGAACGGCGCCGGCAGCAAGACCACCGCAAAAAACGCGAGGATCAGCCAATAGTCATAACTGTGCATAGCCGCTCCTAGTTCCGGTCCGCGCGCAACAGCGCAACCAACAGATAAATGAACAGCCCGGCTGCCAACAGCAGGGACACCCCGTCCAGAACGCTCATGGAAGATCTCCGTGTTACGGCGTATTGCCGCGTGTGGAGGCATTGTCGGAAAGGAGGCTGTAAAGGAACGAGACCGAGGGGTGCTGAGAGGCATAAAGAAAGCGTAAAGAGTGGGTTTATGCTGGCGTTACAGTAGAGTTTTGCGTCGTGTGGGCGGGCCTCTTCGCGGGCAAGCCACGCTCCCACCGGTTTGGCGGTGGTACTGGAATCTGTGAACGACTTGAATCCCTGTGGGAGCGGGCTTGCCCGCGATGACGGCAGCACAAACGACATCGCACCCAACTGGCGCACGAAAATGTGCCCATCCGGTAATGAACATCTTGGATAACGACAGCTTTCAGCCTATTGCGACCTGATGCACAGGACTGGCACGCCCACTGCACACGCCCTCCCCCGAGCTTTCCAAACCGTTCCGGGAGCAAGCGCATGAACACACAACTCAAACCCACGCTGGGCACCTTGCACCTGTGGGGCATCGCCGTCGGGCTGGTGATTTCCGGCGAGTATTTCGGCTGGAGTTACGGCTGGGGCGTGGCCGGTACACTGGGTTTTCTGGTGACCTCGTTCATGGTCGCGACCATGTACACCTGCTTTATCTTCAGCTTCACCGAACTGACCACGGCGATTCCCCATGCCGGCGGGCCGTTCGCTTACAGCCGTCGTGCATTCGGTGAGAAAGGCGGGCTGATCGCCGGGCTGGCCACGCTGATCGAATTCGTTTTCGCACCACCGGCTATTGCTTTGGCAATTGGCGCTTATCTGAATGTGCAGTTTCCGGCACTTGACCCGAAACACGCGGCAGTCGGCGCCTACATCGTCTTTATGGGGTTAAACATCCTCGGGGTCAAACTAGCCGCGACGTTTGAACTGATCGTCTGCGTGCTGGCGGTGATCGAATTGCTGGTGTTCATGGGTGTGGTCGCACCGGCGTTCAGCTTCAGCAGTTTTGCGTTGAACGGCTGGGCCGGCTCCGATGTGTTCGGGCCGCCAGCGATTGCCGGGATGTTCGCCGCGATTCCCTTTGCCATCTGGTTTTTCCTCGCCATCGAAGGCGCGGCAATGGCTGCCGAAGAGGCCAAGGATCCCAAGCGCACGATTCCCAAGGCCTACATCAGCGGCATTCTGACGCTAGTGCTGCTGGCGATGGGCGTGATGTTCTTCGCCGGCGGTGTCGGTGACTGGCGCACCTTGGCGAACATCAACGACCCGTTGCCACAGGCGATGAAAACCGTGGTCGGCGACAACTCCGGCTGGCTGCACATGCTGGTGTGGATCGGCCTGTTCGGCCTGGTGGCGAGTTTCCACGGGATCATTCTTGGCTACTCGCGACAGTTCTTCGCCCTCGCCCGCGCCGGTTACCTGCCGGCGTCGCTGGCGAAGCTCTCGCGCTTCCAGACTCCACACCGGGCGATCATCGCCGGCGGCCTCATCGGCATCGCCGCGATTTACAGCGACGGCCTGATCAACCTCGGTGGCATGACCCTCACCGCCGCGATGATCACCATGGCCGTGTTCGGCGCGATCGTGATGTACATCATGAGCATGCTCAGCCTGTTCAAACTGCGTAAAACCGAACCCAATCTCGAGCGGACTTTCCGGGCGCCGTGCTATCCGCTGATTCCGCTGATCGCACTGGTGCTGGCGGTGGTGTGCCTGATCGCCATGGCTTGGTTCAACGCGCTGATCGGGCTGATTTTCCTTGGCTTCATGGCGGTCGGTTTCGGCTACTTCCTGCTGACCGGGCAGTTACGCGCCGATGCGCCGGCCGATGCGATGCTGACAGGGCGATAACACATCATGTAGGAGCTGCCGAAGGCTGCGATCTTTTGATCTTGTTTTTGAAAAAGCAAAGTCAACAGATCGCAGCCTTCGGCAGCTCCTACAGGAATTAAGGTGCGGCGGGGATATCGGGCCTAGAATGGAACCACTGCGAACTTACTTCGCTCATAAGTGGTATGCAGCGTCGCTGGCGAAACCCTCGCCCGTCGAGCTGCCATTAAGGAGAGCCGTTATGCCCTGGTATGCCTGGTTGATTCTGGTCGTTGCAATCGGCTCGATCGTTGGCGGATTGATGATGTTGCGCGACACCGCCAACAAGGTTGAACTGACCGACGAAGAACGCAAACGCGTTGCGCAGCGAAACGCCGAAGCGGACATCAAGGACGCGCAGGATCGCTGAACGAAAAACCCCGCCAGAATCGGCGGGGTTTGTTTTTTTATGGATTTGGACTTATCCGCACGCTTTTTAGAAGTAGAAGTACAGTCACCATTCAATTTTCCTTGGTTAAGATGGTGGCCTTGTCGCGGAGAGTCGAAATGCGTTACTCGCAGGATCACAAAGCCCAGACCCATCAGCGCATCATCAAGGAGGCTTCGGCACGATTTCGCCAAGACGGTATCGGCGCCACCGGTTTGCAGCCATTGATGAGAGCACTAGGGCTGACCCATGGCGGGTTCTATTCACATTTCAAGTCCAAGGACGATCTGGTGGAAAAAGCCCTGCAAGAGGCTGGAGCGCAGCTGGACGCGCATTGCGCCATGCTGTTCTCCGAGGCGCGCCCGCTGGAGGCATTCATCGACAGCTACCTCTCCGAATGGCACTACAGCTCTGCGCACGAAGGCTGCCCGTTACCGACCATGTCCTCGGAAATGGGTCTGCGCGGTCAGCCCAGCCCAACCACCGACGCGGTGCTCAACAGCCGACTGGAACAAGTGCAAAGCACACTTGAGGGCTCATCGGCCGCTGATCGCAGCATTGTTATCATGGCTACACTGGTGGGCGCACTGGTGCTCGCACGCAGCGTCGAGAATCCGCAGTTGGCCCAACGGATTCTCGACGTCACACGTGACGCTCTGAAGAAAGATCAGGACTAGCCTTCCCAGCGTTTGAACAGCACGCTGGCATTCACCCCGCCAAAACCGAAGCCGTTGGACAGCGCATATTCGATCGGCATCGACCGCGCCTGGCCGTGAACGATGTCCACGCCTGCACTTGCCGGGTCAGGGTTTTCCAGATTGAGCGTCGGCGGCACAACCTGATCGCGGATGGCCAGTAACGTGAAGATCGCCTCCAGCCCGCCGGCCGCGCCGAGCAAATGCCCGGTAGCGGACTTGGTGGAAGTGACGGCGATTTTGTTCTGCTCGCCAAACACGCTTTTGATCGCCGCCAACTCACCCAGATCGCCGACCGGGGTCGAGGTGGCATGTGCATTGAGATGCTGCACCTGATCTGGCGCGACCCCCGCCTGGACCAGCGCCAACTGCATCGCGCGTCGTGCACCACTGCCGTCCTCCGGTCCGGCTGTGAGGTGATAGGCGTCGGCAGTGGTGCCGTAACCGACCAGCTCAGCCAAAGGTTGCGCTCCACGTGCCAGCGCATGCTCCAGCGATTCGATCACCAGCAGACCGGCGCCCTCGCCCATCACGAAACCATCGCGACCACTATCAAATGGTCGTGAGGCACGTTCGGGGGTGTCGTTGTAACCGCTGGACAGTGCTCGCGCCGCTGCAAAACCGGCCAGGCTGACCCGATCGATGCACGCCTCCGCCCCGCCACAAATCGCGATATCCGCTTCACCGGCACGAATCATCCGAGCAGCATCGCCAATCGCCTGGACCCCGGCGGCGCAGGCGGTTACCGGTGCGCCGAGCGGGCCTTTCAAAGCGTGCTGGATCGACACATGTCCGGCCGCCAGATTGACCAGAAACGATGGGATGGTGAACGGCGACAGACGACGCGGGCCACGACTGTCCGTGGTGCGTACGGCGTCGGCGATTGCACCAAACCCGCCAACACCGGAGCCGATGATCGTCGCGGTGCGCTCCTGATCCCTTGCCTCGGAGGGCTGCCATCCAGCCTGTAGCAAGGCCTGGCGTGCCGCTTCCATGGCGAACAGGATGAAGCGATCCATCTTCTTCTGTTCCTTGGGTGGCGTGGCAAGATCCGGATCGAACCCGGCCTCATTGTCCTCCGCCGCCGTTGGCACCATTCCGGCGACGCGGGTCGGCAGATCTGCGCTCACCGCGTCCGGCAAATTACGCAAGCCCGAGCGCCCGGCCAGCAAGCGCTGCCAGACAGTCTCGACATCACTGCCCAAAGGAGAAACCAGCCCCATGCCGGTAACAACAATTCGACGTTGACTCATACCACAGTTACCTCTGATCAGTTCTTGTAGCGTTCAGCCGCCGAACTGCGCGACAGATTCGGAGCCATGACATGCCGGGCACGAACAAAGGCCTGCCATTCACCTTCGTCAGGCAGCGACGGGATGGTGATCAACTCGCCCTGATCCAGACCGGCCAGCGCCGCATCGACCATCTCACCCGCCTCCATCACCATCTCCGCCGGAATGCCACTGGCGTCGATGCCCGAGCGCTCCCAGATTTCGGTGCGGGTAACGCCCGGTAATACCGCTTGTACCTTGACGCCGGTGCCTTCGAGTTCGGTGTTGAGCGACTGGGTCAGGCTTAACACGTAGGCTTTGCTGGCGCTGTAGGTCGCGTTGAAACGCTCGGGAAACAGCGCCACCACCGAGGCAATGTTGATGATCGTGCCACGACCAGCTTGAGTGAAACTGGCGGCAGCCGCCGCAGCCAGCAGGGTCACGGCGGTGACGTTCAACTGAATCAGGCGCTCCAGTTGCTCGGCGTCAGCATCGGCCAACAGACCATTGGCTGCCACACCGGCGTTGTTCACCAACAGGCTGATGCTCGAATCACTGCGCAGGCGCTGCTGGAGTTTCAGCAGATCATCCTTTCGCGTCAGATCAGCTTTGAGCACTTCGACCTGAACACCATGGGCCTCGCGCAATTGGCTCGCGGCACTTTCCAGACGTTGTTGATCACGGGCCACCAGCAGCAGATCAAAGCCCCGCGCCGCCAGCCGCTGTGCGTAAACGGCACCGATACCGGACGATGCACCGGTGACAACAGCGGTACCTTGAGACTGAACCGAATTCATGAGGGTGCTCCTGAAACAGGGGGGAACATTAACCTCCAACCCACACAGGTCTGGAGGCGACGGAAATTATTATAGGCATAATACCAAGACAATATGATACCCGTAATTTTCAACTCGCCGACAGACGCGCGAGCCTCCCTCCACCGAATTTCCGGCATCCCGAAAACAGAAAGGCCGGTCAATGACCGGCCCCTTGGCGTTGAATAATCAGCTTAGTTCACTTCCAGCTTCTCGCGATTGCGATCGAGAATCGCCTTGCCGATGCCTTTTACTTCCAGCAGCTCATCCACCGATGCGAATGGCCCATTAGCATCACGGTACGCAACAATCGCTTTGGCCTTCGCCTCGCCTATCCCGGACAATTGCTTTTGCAGAGTTGCCGCATCTGCACCATTGAGATCGACCTTTTCACCCGGGGACTGCGCCTTGGCATCAGTCACTAACGTAGCGTTTTCGGTGGAAGAAGTAACAGCAGGCGCTGCAATTACGGCAACTGAAGCACCGGTAAGCAGAGCAAAAACCAGAGAGTAGAAAAAACCGTTACGCATAAATGACACTCCATGACATGGTTTGAGAAAGCAGCTTTTCCCAAGCTGCTCTTACAAACCTAGGCCATGGAGGGCAGGTGTCAAAAATGCGTCTATTACAGAATGTGAAACAATCAAGGTTCGAGGCGGCGCTGCTGGTAAATCCAGTCGACGATTTCGCCGTCGGGGGTATAACCGCTGACGGTTTCGCGCAGAAGTTGACGAACTCGGGAATAGTCGTCCCTATCTACCGCAGCGAGCAGATCGTTCAGCTTGACCTTGAGTGCGTCCCAGGGAAGATGGTCTTCATTGGCTGTCATGATCATCGGATGGGGCGTGGCCGCCACGTTATCGCCGATCAACAACTCCTCGTAGAGCTTTTCACCGGGTCGCAAACCGGTGAATTCGATTGAGATATCACCCTGAGGATTGCGATCGGAACGAATGCTCAGTCCCGACAAATGGATCATTTTCTCCGCCAGCTCGACGATTTTTACCGGTTCGCCCATATCAAGCACAAAGACATCGCCGCCCTGCCCCATCGAACCTGCCTGGATGACCAGTTGGGCCGCTTCGGGAATGGTCATGAAATAGCGGGTGATTTTCGGGTGTGTGACGGTCAGCGGGCCGCCGGACTTGATCTGGCTGTGAAACAGTGGAATCACTGACCCGGAAGATCCCAATACATTGCCGAAGCGGACCATGGTGAAACGTGTCTTGTTGACCCGGGAAACATTGGCTTTGTCGCCGAACAGGACCGGAGCAACCTCACGGCTCAGTGCCTGGAGTGTCAGCTCGGCAAGTCGTTTGGTGCTGCCCATCACATTGGTTGGGCGAACAGCCTTGTCGGTCGAGATCAGTACGAAGTTCGACACACCGGACTGCAATGCGGCCTGGGCAGTGTTCAACGTGCCAATGACATTGTTCAGCACGCCTTCGGCAATGTTGTGCTCAACCATTGGCACATGTTTATACGCAGCCGCGTGATAAACCGTATCAACCTTCCAGGTCTTCATCACATCAAGCAATTTGTCCTGATGGCGGATGGAGCCAAGGATGGGCAGCAGGCGCACAGAAATTGATTCACGGGTGCAACGCGGCTCCAGCTCGGAAAGAATGCTGTAAAGATTGAACTCACTGTGTTCGAACAGTAGAAGCGTGGTCGGGCCTAGCGAAAATATCTGCCTGCACAACTCGGCACCGATCGACCCCCCGGCCCCAGTGACCATGACAGTCTTGCCCTTGATACAGCGTTCAAGCAGATCGGGCTGTGCTGGCACGGCATCGCGTCCCAGCAAGTCGGCAATGTCGACCTCCTGGATATCCTCGACCTTGACTCGGCCACTGGCCAAATCGGTGAAATTGGGTACGCTGCGAACATGGAGCGGAAAACCTTCCAGCATATTGAGGATTTCCCTGCGCCGAGCACGGGTCGACGATGGCAGCGCGAGAAGAATCTCCTGCGCACCCGTCATGTCGATCATCTGTTGGATATGCTTGGGTTTGTAGACCTGAAGACCCGAAATGGAACGCTCGGCAATACCTGCATCATCATCAAGAAAAGCGACCGGGCGCATGACGCGGCCCATGCGTAGTGCAGCCACCAATTGATTGCCGGCGACACCGGCACCGTAAATCGCAACCTTGGTAAGGCCGTCATCACGATTGGCAAAAGGAACATGCTGCGCTGCGGTAAACCAGTCGCCCATAAAGTACTGACGCATGAATAAGCGCAGACCGCCGATGATGACCAGGCTCAACCACCAATAATTGAAGATGATGGAACGCGGGACAACGGCTTCGTGATTGCTGTACCAGAACACCACGAGGGCCAGGATCAACGACGAAAGGCTCACGGCCTTGACGATCGCGATCAAGGCATCGTTGCCAAAGTAGCGCATGACTGCCCGATACATGCCAAAACGCACAAAGAGCGGAATCGCGATCAGCGGCGCTGATACGAACAGCCAAAAATGCGCCCTGAGAGGGTTGTACATATCGTCGACACCAAGGCGCACAATGAAGGCCAGCCAAAGCGCCAACCAAACGAGTACGACATCGGTGGCTACCTGAATCAGCCTTTTCTTGCGGCGAGGTAACCCAAGTAACAAAGCCCGAAATCTATCCATAATGCTTTCGTTCTCATCAACTTTCGATACTAAGTCCACGACTCAGGCAAATATCCCTGAAGAATACAGCACCCGTCAGCCGGATGCGCCATTGTCATGGTCCTTGAGTGGCGCCTTCCAGTGCACCGGCGTGATATTTAATAGCCAGCAGTACCAGCGGAACATAAGCCAACAGCACGCCGGCCAGCCCCGGAAAATCAAGCCGCACAACGCAGAATGCAATGGGCAGCAACCAGAAAAGATTAATCAATCCTACGCACAGCGTAACCGGCAGATGTTTACCCACCTGACGAGAGGCAAACTGATAAGCATGCGAACGATGAGCCTCATACACTTTGTCGCCCCGCAGCAAACGCCTCAAAAGAGTAAATGTCGCGTCAACGATAAACACTCCCATCAGGATCAACCACGGCCAGATTAACTCGGGTTGCTTGAAAGCGGCCTGAAGCGAGAGTCCGGCCAACACAACGCCGAGGAAGCCACTGCCAGCATCGCCCATGAATATCTTCGCAGGTGGGAAATTCAAAATCAGAAAGCCGGCAACACAGGTGGCGAGTAACAACGGCGCCAGGATCAGTTCGAAATGCTGGGTGATGCTGTACAGCACAACCATCCCCAGACAGGTTGTCACCGCTTCGACTGCGGCGATTCCATCGATGCCATCCATGAAGTTGTAGAGATTCAGCATCCAGACCAGATAGACGGCAGACAGCACCAGCCCGATCACGCCCATATCGAGCGCAAAACCCGCCATCGTGATCGTTGGAAATGGACCGAGTGGAGCAATGACCAAAACGGCTGCTGTGAAGTGTCCGATCAGGCGCCAACGCGCAGCTATATGGCGATGGTCATCGATAAAGCCAATTATTGCGACGAGCGCCCCTGCTCCCGCGCTACTCATAAGCGTCGAACTATCGACCTTGGAGAAAAACCACGCAAGTGTCAGAAATACAAGATACGTCAATACAAACGCCACACCACCACCACGTGGAGTCGGTACTGAGTGGGAACTTCGCGAATTGGGGACATCCAGAAGTTTTCGGTGCAGCGCGTAATGACGCAAGTAAAGGGTCAGTGCAAACGACATGACCAGGATCAACAGCAACCACAAAAAATAATAATCCATCACAACCCGTCACCCTGTAATTCTCGTCGAGCAAGGACACTGTGTTTCGCAGTAATTGTGACTTCGCTGATATGTGCAAAGAAAACAGTTACTGGAAACACATTTATCTTTAGCCCCCTATACAGCGGCTTTTTCCACTTGCGGCACAGACTCCTGAACCGACACTTTCTTAGTCGAACGGGCATATTTCTGCATCAGTGGACGCTCAAAGAAATGCCAGGACACGGACGCCAGCGTAATGGTCAACACCAGAGCCAGCACTACAATTTGTTCAAAGCTCAGCCAATTCAGACGCTTGAGCGAAAGCAGCACAGGAAGGTGCCAGAGGTAGATGCCGAAGGAGATCTCTCCCAGATAAGTGAGCGGCCACAACAGGCGCTTGACCTGGACGCTTGGGGTAATCACGCAGGCAGCAAAAATGATCATGCCAAATGACACCGCAATGAAGGTTCGGAACAACACGACCATCACCGGGATGTCCCAGAAACTGGCGTGTCTCCAATAGATGGAAAGCATCAAATAAAACACTGCGGCGGCGACGGCACATACGCCCAGGGCAACAGGCAGCTTCTGACAGTAGTCAAAAATCCTGTGCCCCAAGTCACTGCGAAACAACTTTGCCATCACAATACCGATGGCGAACTCATCCAGCATCCCCGGCAACTGTGTCGAGACCAGAAAGATCTTGAAGGGTCCCATTGCATCAGGCTCAACAAACCAGACCGTCCCCAACCGCCATGCCCAGGCCACCATCAAAAACGCAAACAGCACTTTCCAGATGCGAGCGACGTACAGCCACGGGGAAACCACCACCATCAGTGCGTAAAACTGCATCTCGGTCCCCAGCGACCAGTTGCTGCCGTTTATTGCACCGTGAAAGGCGGGAAAGAGGTTGTGCAGGAAAAACAAATGCGTCAGCAGATTTGCCCAAAATCCCTGAAACATGACCTCAGGCATAATGAAAGCGATGAAAACGAGCATGGTCAGGTAATGAAGTGGCACGATCCGGGCGATACGACGCCGGATGAAATCCGCGCGAAACCCTTGCGCACCGAACTTATCAATGCCTGAAAACGCTGCGAGGCCGATCACCAGACCCGAAATTACAAAAAAAAGGTCAACTCCCATCCAGCCAATTCGAAACCAGCTCAAAATACCTTCAGCTGGAAACGCCTTCCATGAGAAGTGTTCGATGATGTGATAAATCACTACAGATATAGCTGCAAATCCCCTTAACAAATCGATCAAGGGAAAGTGCAAAGATCGACGCTGCTGTAAAATTTCCGTAGTCATAATCGCAATATCAAGCCAGTGTGAGTCGAACTACCCTGTGCGTCTGACTTCATTCCATTCTCAGGACACAGGACAATAAAAAAATCGGCCAGCCCGCATGACGGGCTAGCCGATGTGCAACATTAACCCAAGAGCTTGTTCTTCAAACCCCGAAGCCCCTGGTTGCGCAGGACTTCCCAGCCCTTCTTCGCCATCTCGCCACCGGTTCTCGGATTCATGATGGATTGCTTCAGCAGGCCACCCAGGCGCGACCAGTCCACGGTTTCCATGCCACCACGAAAACCTGGGGTCAGCACTCGCGAGAACTCGAGCAACGCTGCCGCTTCTTGCTTCTTGTCGTGGAACTGCGGGTATTCGACCTTACCTTGAGTTTCCCACCAAGCCTTGTAACCGGTGGCATCGAACGGTTCCGGGAACGCACGCTGCAAGTCGATACGCTCACGATAAACAGCGCGGGCGCCCTTGCTGATCGGAGTGCCATCAGAGTATTGACCGTAGGCCCACACTTCTTTGGCAAGCGGATCTTCCGCCAGCTTCTTGGTTTCATCGTCGTACCAGTTAACCAGCTTGCTGACTGCCGAGTTGGTACCGCCATTTTTCGCCGCCATGACGCGGTGAGCACCGCTGTCAAAACCGGTGAAGTGATAAAAGCCCAAAGGCTCGCCGTTCACCAGGTAAGTCCCGTTGTCATCAATAGTGATTTCACGAGTGGTCAGGTTCCATGGTGCGACGTTATGGCGAGGTGTACGCATGATCGCGACACCTTCAAACAGCGCAGGTACCAGGTCGATCCACTTTTGGTCGGTAAACAGGCCATTCGGAATGTCGGCACGGCAGAAGTGGTAAATCCGCTCACCCCACCAGTTGGCGAAGGCCTTACCGGTATCTGTTGCTGCAACGGCGGCGAAACCCAGGTTATAGACACCGTGCTTCAGGCTGCAGATTTCGTTGTCCATCACTGCCGCAAGGCTGGACTCAGGTGTAATCTGGTGTGGCGTCAACACGACGTTGGATTCATCAAGTGCAGCAACGATGTCATCCAGGCGCGAGAAGGCGACGGTGTCCGGATCCAGATAGATAACTTTGGCGGTATCCGGCAACGCAAGCAGTCGTGACAACGTGAATGGCTTGATGGCAGTGGCAAGCTCAACGATGGTGTGGCAGAACGCCCAGGCTTTCCAGTGTGGAATATTCAATTCGCTGAGAGGAATGACCTCGTCGAAAGGCTCGCTGCTCAGGTCAATATTGTCACGCAACTCATCAGCCAGAGCCAAATGCAGGCGCCATTCTGGATGGTGCTCACGCAGCGAATTGAACAACATCCTCACTTTCGGAATGTAGTTGAATGCTGCGCTGGTGAAAACGTGCACTTGAGTCATTTCCAATACTCCTAAACCGAATAAATTCTTTTATGAAACATTACCAGCTCACTCAGAACTGACGGCACGTCGAAGTTCTTGAGTATGAGCGCTTTTTGATAGCTGGCAAGACGTTCTGCGGGTGCCCCTAGATCAAAACTGGCTACGGGCAATTTCATTTCCATCAACTCTTGGACGACGTAAGAGAACGTTTCTGGCCAAATGGACGGGAACAGCATGACATTCACGCCCGAGGATTCGATCAATTTTGCCAGATCGTCATGCTTGTAGTGGCCGGTTTGTGTAACCACCGACGCATCACACTGCGTCTCGATCGAACCGATGATGACAATCTTGATGTCAAGCTGCTGACTCATGATCTCTTCAGACAAACGCTGGACAATCTGAGCCCCTTTATGGAGCCCGATCTGCCCCACCACCCCGATTCTGAGTTCGGAGGTCTGGGAAGGTTTCACTGCGCCAAAATCGATGTATTCAACCACATGCGGCTTGACCACGGCGCGCGACAAATCAATAGATGGATAAGCCTTGCACAGCAGTTCCAGCGTGTTGGTGGAGAAGGTACGCACCTCATCCGCAACACTGAGGACAGTTCCCCACAGCGCTCGCCACTGATGCATATCTCGAGCACTGAACAGCGAAGTAAAACCGTTGTGGTTATTCAACAAGCACGACTGGCACTTGCTAAGGTCGGGAATACCACAATACTTGTTGGTGTCATCGATCAGGAAGTGTGAAGGACACACCATGAAAAAATCGTGGACCAGCAACAGCAACTTTGAATTGAGCTCTTTTTTCAGTTCAATAATAAGTTGAGGGATCTCTTCCGAGCGTGCAAATGAAACGCCCGTATTGTAGACGATCTCGTCAATCTTCAGCGACTTGCACAGCTCGATCAGAAACTCGTAGCCGGGAATCGACAATGTCTCACTCGTCGCGCCTTTCCTGACCATGAGGACATAAGACAATGTGGCAATATGGAAGCTGAAAATATAAACAACTTTCCCTTCCTGAATTTTTTCTGCGACCAGGCGTTCGCGATAATGGTTGGCACCGCCACCCAGATCATGATCAATAATCAGGACCGAGGATTGCGAGCCCGTAACACCCAACTGATCGCGTGCGTTCGACACATCATTTAACGAACCCGAAGGACGGTTACGAGTATATCGCTGGATTTTCTCGACCAACAATTTAAACTTCAACTGCCTGATCAACGACAAGCCACGCTTGAAAAACGCCCAAAACTGCTTCGCCAATGGCAACGCATTGGCTGACGTTTTCTCTAAAGAAATTAGTGAGGAAACCGAGACAGGAAGCTCTACCGAAGCACCATCGGCAAACTCAATCAAAAGAAATAAGTTATCCCCATTTTCGGCATCGGCTTTACAACTACCGTACATAACAAAACCGGAATGCAAGGCATTTTGCTTGCCGGAAAAATGAGAGGAGACATCTTCCCTCGGATTCCCGTAGCTAGCCGGAATTGCTTGAAAAGAGCCATTTTTGGTCTTGACCGCCAGTTTAACGCCTACGATCACCTTCTCTTCGTGAAAAGCCCAGCCAAATCCAAAATAAGTCTGGTTCCGCAGTACTAACGAATCAACGGACCAATGTAGCTTTTCCACTATCAATTCCCTTCACTTTTTTTAATAGCATCGAGCTCAGCCAAACGAGAAATTGCCAATTCCTCCGCAAAAGCCTTGGCATCTTCTGTAAGTTGTAGCCTTTCCCTTAAAGCTTGATTCTCTGCATAGAGCCCAACAATCTGATCCTGCTTTTCAGTATTCTCCTTGAGTGCATTGAGTTCATCCAATCGAGAAATGGCCAACGATTCAGCATAAGCCTTGGCATTTTCTGTCAGTTGCAACTTCTCTGTCAGTGCACGAAGCTCTTCACCAAGTTTTTTGGACTGCTCTACACTTTTTACATTGAGTGCATCAAGCTCGCCCAAGCGGGAAACGGCCAGAGCGTCAGATTCGTCTTTCGCGCTTTCAATCAGACTCAACTGCTTTCTCAGATCATCATTTACCGTGCTAAGGAAATGGATTCTATCCATTGAGCTGACGTTGGCGTTTAATGCATCCAGCTGAGCCAAGCGGGAGATCGCCAACGATTCTGCGTAGCTCTTGGCGTCTTCCGTAAGCTTTAACTGATCCTGAACCTTTTGAATTTCAGAACATAGGCTGTTTATCTCATCCAGGCGTCCGAACGCCAGATTCTCAGCGTACTTCTTAGCCGTCAGCGTTTCGTTGAGGCGAGCGTGGAGAGAGACCTTTTCAGCGCTGCACTCTTGTAATTCCAGCGAAACTCTATTGAATGCACTACGCAATGCATTTCGTGCAACTTCGTCCAACGCCGACAGAATAAAACCTTCGGAAGCTACAGATGTCTTCGATGAAATATTCAATGCCGAAGCACACTGAACGGCACCATCGATGATTTCTACAGAATCATTCAACGAGAACATAAAAGGCTGATCGATATTGCCAACAAACTCCAACATATCAGAGTTCAAACACTCAAACGCGAGCTTGACTCCCTGTTTCCACATGCTGATCGCTTGTTCACGCTCACTAGCATTCCAGTGAATCATACCGGCATGATAGGCCGCACTGACCTGCTTTGTTCCAAGTGTCGGCGTAATACTGGAAATCTGGCTATTCACAACACTTTTGTAATATTGCAGCGCTCGCTGTTGAAAATTCGCTCGGTGGCAAAATCGAGCTTGAAGATAATTTAACGAAACACACCACCTGCGAACATGTGGATTATCCGACTGATCATTTTTCAGATATACATCAACCGCGTTACTCCAATCCAACAGGTCTACTGCTGAATCTGCCTCGAAGTATCTCCACCCAAGAATTGCCAATGCTGCACCTTGATCCGCGCTGGCATCACTCGAACATGAGAGTATCTGTTCCGATAATTTGAACAGTTGCTCAGCATTCTTTATCCTCCATGGAATTTCCACCACGGAATGGACAATCCACGGATTTTCGTAATACCGAGCGAAATCAACAAGGTGAGTCTTGCCATTAAATTTCGGCAAGTTTCTCTCTTCATACGGCGCAGAATACTTTACGAGGGGACTTCTGAAAAACGAGAGAATCCAGTTACTCTCAGCTGTCTGCGCCTCAAGTGCAGCAATGCTCAGACTTGATTCAAAAAGCAGCCCGTTGGCCTCAAGAGCTGATTTATTCTCGGGGGAAATATCCCCGTCAGCACACGAATCGTTCGAACACCGAACCAGAAGACGACCACCTGGCCGTAGCTTCTCCACTGCAAGAGCAGTGAGAAGCGTAAGTCCTGCCGAATCCACAACAGCATCGATGCAAACGATCGTATCGATGTCACGACTTGACTCGGGAACAACGCCTTTTAGAGCAACTGTATCAATGGCGCCATCGGTCAATACCGAGAGAGGGATCTCACTGAATACGAAGTTTCGTGCAATCGAGTGGTTTTTAAACAAACGCAGACTTGCATTCGAACCTAAAAACAGAACGTCTGACAGAGGCGAAAAATACTTCGTTGCCAATTCCTTATAGGCTTCGATATCCAGCAGAGACTTAGGAACGCCACTGTCACGCAGGTTCACAAAAGTGCTCAATGGATTGGCAAGCAATTTGTGCGCGAATACCGATTTGTATGCCTCGGGATTCTCCATGGCACGGTGAGCCATGTGGACGATATCCTCTCCGGCCCACATTGCGAACAACCCGCCCAACTGCTCCAACGTGCCCTCAATCTTCCAGGTATTGGAAGGCAGGGCGATAAATGGAGTGTTCGCGAGTAAAGCCAGATAGACGGCGTGGTGGCGACCTGTAATAACAAGCTTCGCTGCGCGAAACTTTCTTAAAGTATCACGCCAGTCATTTACACTGTTTTCATATTCAAGCGGAAAGTAAACACAATCAGCAGAAAATTCGACGTTGGCTCTTTCCAGAACCTGCCTTACATCCTCTCGAGACAAATGACAGTCGGTGATAATGACCTTGTCACGATAGTTTTCGTCAACACCAGGGTTGAACCGTGCTCCAACAATCGAATCGGATACAATTCGCGAGTCAATGCCCAGGCTAGACAAGTATCTGAATGAGTTCACCTCTCTGACGGTCAAGTCATCAAGCTTTGCCAGGACATCGAGATAAACAGGTACATCCTGCAAGACCGCATTCACCAAAACGGTGCGCTTGCCCAGCTCTTGAGCATAGGCGAGGATGGCAAGCAAATGAAGGCCTGATCCGTGATGGATCGTGCCTTCACCATTGACCACCACAGCATCCACTGCAGAAATTTCTGCAGCCAGGGCACCATTTGCAAGAAAATCACGGGTTGATTTTTCGTCACCCTGCCACAAATCATGAAACTCATTGACGAAGTGTCGATATTCGACCACTGCCCCCACTTCCGAGAGCATTCTGTCGTGAGCATCCGACACGGCAAGGCAACCTATATGGTGATAGCTGCTGGTGTCATTGAAGATGGCAACTTTCATGCTGAATGCTCTATAAGTTTTTGTTCAAAACCCAAATCGCAAATGCCGCCAACAACATGTTCTTGCTGTTTGATTGCCACAGTAAAGAAGGCAGCTTCGTCCATCCAATGCAATATCTGCTGCGACCCATAATACATATCATGCTCACGAGTCACCGTCGCCTGTACCTCGTAGAGGTTTGCACCAAGCGTGCAGGCAGCATTAAACTCCACCGCAAACTCCGTACCTGCGCTGAAGTTCTTCAACCAAATAATTTCAGACGCGTCAGCATTCTTCAGTGATGCACGCATATCATGATTCAATGTGCCCCATGAAGTAATCTTGACGCCTTCCTTGTTTCGAATACGAAATGCAACGTTTACATTATTCAGATCAACGTTCGCCCGCAGCGAGACCTTGATCGTGAGGCGCTCGCCAATATAAAAATGCGAGACCTCAACACCTTTGGAATCGAGGATTTTCACACCCAGAATTTCAGCTTCCAGATCACCAAAAGACTTGATCTTGTTATGTTTCTCCGGAAGTTCAACACCTTTGACCTTTGCCTCTTTAACAGCCGCTGTAGTGGCTGCCGCATTGGCCGTCAGCTTTGCACCGTATTCAAGAAAGCTCTGGCGTTCATCCTCATGAAGCATCCGACGATACTCCAGAACGACGTCAGATGATTTACCCCACATCTTCCTCACCCCTTTGTGCAGAAGCAAAGCTCGGTGAGTCAGGGTGCGAACGCTTTCCTGATCGTGGGAAACGAAAAGTAGCGTGGTGCCATCAGAAATCAGCTTTTCAATCTGCTGGAAGCAGCGCTTTTGAAACAGCGCATCGCCAACCGCGAGCGCCTCGTCAACGATAAGGATGTCCGGAGTGACCTGGACCTGTACGGCAAACGCCAAACGAACCAGCATCCCGCTCGAATATGTTTTAACCGGCTGGTTAAGATGATCACCGATATCTGCGAAAGCAGCGATTGCGTCAAAACGGTCTTCGATTTCTTTCTGGGTCAGGCCGAGGATCGTGCCATTCAGAAAAATATTCTCACGACCGGTAAAATCTGGATTGAACCCCGAGCCAAGTTCAAGCAACGCAGCAATCCTGCCAAATGTCTGCACGCTGCCGGTGGTCGGGTTCAGTGTGCCGCAAATCATTTGCAAAAGCGTTGATTTGCCCGAACCGTTTCGGCCGAGAATACCAATCGACTCTCCTCGCTTGACCTCAAACGAAAGATCGCGAAGCGCCCAAAATTCTTTGTAATACTGCTTTCTCACAGGAGAAAGCATTTGAAGCAAGCGGTCGCTGGGCTTGTCGTAAATGTGATAGCACTTGCTCAGGTTCTCAACTTTGATCGAGATATCAGAGGACATCGGCAAACCCCTTTCTTGTTTTTTGGAACCAGGCGAAACCCAGCCAGCATACGACGACGGAGACCGCCATGCAGATTGAGTAGAGTCCCCAATCAATACCTTGCCCAAAAAATAATACGCCTCGCGCCAACTCAATCACTGGGGTCAGAGGGTTCATGAAAAGCAGGCCGCGGAATTCTTCGGGAATGGCCGTTGCCGGATAGAAGATCGGCGACAAAAACATCAGCGTCGTTGTAATAATGCCGATCAGTTGCGATATATCACGCAGAAAAACCCCGGACGCAGCGAGCAACCAGGAAAACCCCATCACAAACAATATGAGCGGCAAAAAAACCAGAGGAATAAGAAATACGGTCAAATGAGGAATACCAAAAAGCAAGGCATAGGCTGCAATCCAGACACTTAAACTGATCAGCGCATGAAATAGAGCCGCCCCCATACTGACCCAAGGCAGAATCTCAAGAGGAAAAATAACTTTCTTTACATAATTTATATTACTCGTAATCAATAACGGTGATTTATTGATACATTCAGCAAAAAAGTTATAAACCAGCAGACCGGCAAACAGTACCAGGGCGAACTCGACTTTAGAGTCACCTCCTCCACCCCAGCGCGCCTTGAAAATAACACTAAACACCAGTGTATACACACTCAACATAAATACCGGGATCAGGAATGACCACAGGATACCCATCATGGAGCCGCGATAACGCCCAACAATTTCGCGTTTGACCAAAGCCTTGATAAGTCCGCGATTTTTCCAGAAACTACTGACCATATTCAGGGGCGAAATTGAAAACTTTTCCATTACCAGCACACCTCAGCATCGCTCGGGAGATTTCCTGCACCATCTGAAACGATGCGTAACTGCCTAACGTTAGTTTCCACAATGATCGACTCGCAAGCCCCAAAATGTTCTGCTACACCGTTCATAAAAATCACAGAATCATCCACTTGACCAAACTTCATTTTAAATCCATCTCATTGACTAGAGAAAAGCGAATGATTAGTTAGCCATGTGCAAAACAGCACTTCCATGACAACTTCCAAAAACCACTCCACTTTAACTCCACCACATTAATCCTTTAAGTAAGATTGGTAATGCACCCCAAGAGGAAATATTTCGACTCAAAACTCAACGGGATCCACTACTCTCAAGCACAAAAACAAATATAAAAATACCCCCCATTATACATCACTACAAAAAAAAGATACAGCCCCAGTAATTATTGCTAACACCTGCAACCTAACAACATTCCAACCGCACTTCCAAAGCTCCATATCAATAATAATTTATTGTTGATTCTCAAGAAACTTTAGTGCAGTCCTCTTTAACTCCACCTCTGGAGAATAAGGCGCAGACCAACCGAGAGCTGTCTTTGTTGCCGTAATGTCAACCTGCAAAGAACCACAAACTCGCTGTATGACAGAGTGCATTCCACACAATCTCAAAACCGCCTTGAGCACCACTTCGGGAAAAGGTATCAGCAACGCCTTGCCACCGATTGTCTCTCGCAGGCAACGCAACAGTTCGCTAGTGGACAAATCTCTGCCATCGCTGACCAGGAAGGTCTGATTCCTGGCACCAACGTGATCAACACAGGTGACAATCAGATCCACCAGATTACTGATACCCACCAAACTTCTACGATTATTGATTGCGCCCATCGGCAACGGCAACCGCCTCGTCAGCACGCTCATCATCCGGTAGAAATTTGCCTTTACACCCGGCCCATAGACAAGCGGAGGCCTGATAATGACAACCTCCATCCCGGTCTCTTTACCGATACTCTTCAGCGCCTCTTCCGCCTCGAGCTTTGAAATGCCGTACGCATCAAGAGGCGCCGGGATGTCATCGGCCTTGAACGGATGACCTGGCAGCGTCACCTCACCGTTAACCTTGATCGAACTGATAAATATGAAGCGTCTGACCCCTGATTGCGCCGCTTTTCGCGCCAGCTTCACAGTACCGTCGACGTTTACTTTTCTAAAGGCTGCGAGCGCATCTGGTGCTGCCTCTTTCATGACATGCACGCGCGCGGCCGCGTGAATCACCGCATCTATATTCTCGAACTCGGGCAGCTCATTCGAACTGGCAAGATCGAACATTACCGTGGGGCACAATCCCGACAAGCACGATGCCCTTCTGACGACAGCTACCGGGGTCAGCACTTGATCAAGCAATAATCGGAGAACGACCGCCTCACCGACAAAGCCGGTAGCACCTGTAACCAATACTCTTCGGGAAGTCATCTTGCCTTCCCTCCTAACAGAGAAGTTAACCAACAGGTAAAGAAAAACAACACTTTGTCACGCAATCGTCGCCGACAACTTGCAGCACTCAGTGATAGTTTGAGTAACTGCCAACGCCCCAGCTTCGACCAGCGCCTAACAAAAGGATCCGAATCCAGCCCCACCAACCGCACAATCAATCGCACCTGATCAAACCACCAACCATCATGGATCGTTTTGTATCGAGCAATCAGATTGGAAATTCCGGTATTCGCGCCCACCTGATTGTGCTCGTGCTGCCGATATCGCATAGAAGGCAAAGGATCTATGAACCAGCGATATCCATGGCTACGCGCAAAGGCGTAACAGAACCAGTCATGCAAAGTGACACCCTGCAGCAAATGCCAGTTGGCCTGCATTGATTGCTTCAGGTGTTGCGCCAATGCGCGACTGAATACATAGGTACAACCTGGACCTGCCGCCTCGAATATATGATCCCAGGCAACCTGTGGCTGCGCCTTATTCAAAACAACAGTTCGCCCATCCGACCAAAAGGCCGTGACATTGCTCGAATAAGCGGAGTATTCGCCGGTTGCAAGAATATCGGTGGCGCGCTTCAGTTTTTCAGGAAGCCAAATATCGTCCTGATCGGAAAACCCGACGAAATCAAACGCAGTCAGATCGACATCACGAACCAAGCGATAGAAATTACATGCAGCGCCGCCATACCGATCACCGGTAGGCAGCACTGTCACACAATCATGTCGGGCGGCAAGATCTGCACACCAGGCTTCAGTACCATCCGTTGAGGGGTCGATACTGATAAAGAGGTTGAGCTCCACCCCTTGCTGGCAAAGAATCGAAGCGACCTGCTCTTCGATCCATGCCATGCCATTGTACGCAGCAAGCAAAATTGCAACTTTAATGGGTCTCACCGCTATACCAGCCCTGAATTACCCCTAAAGAAGGGCGCACTGAATTTTCACGAGCAAATTCAGATATGACCTGTCTCCAACAGTTGCTGCAGATATTGCCCGTAACCGGTTTTCTTCAAGCGCTCTGCCTGTTGCGCGAGCTGGACAGCATCAATCCAGCCATTGTTGTAGGCGATTTCTTCCAGGCATGCGACCTTGAAACCTTGCCGATGCTCAATCGTATGCACAAAGTGACTGGCCTCAAGCAGCGACTCGTGAGTCCCTGTATCCAACCATGCGAAACCGCGACCAAGAAGCTCAACCTTCAAGGAATCCTGGCTCAAATAGGCCCGATTTACGTCGGTGATTTCAAGCTCACCACGCGGAGAAGGCTTGATTCCCTTGGCAATCTCGACGACCTTGTTGTCATAGAAATACAAACCGGTAACCGCATAGCTCGATTTGGGCTTGGCCGGTTTCTCTTCAATGCTCAGCGCCCGACCTTGCGCATCAAACTCCACGACACCGAAGCGCTCGGGATCAGAAACATGATATCCAAACACTGTGGCCCCCTCCTGCTGAGAGCAGGCTGAGCGCAGATTGTCGGAGAAATGCTGACCATGAAAAATATTGTCGCCCAGAATCAGGCAGCACGGATCATCACCGATGAACTCTTCACCGATGATGAACGCCTGAGCAAGACCATCGGGGCTTGGCTGCTCTGCGTAAGTCAGCTTGATGCCGTATAGACTTCCGTCTCCCAGCAACTTGCGGAAGCTTGGCAAATCATCGGGCGTGGAAATGATCAGGATTTCACGCATGCCGGCCAGCATCAGCACCGACAAAGGATAAAAGATCATCGGCTTGTCGTAGATGGGCAGCATCTGCTTGGAAACGCCGAGCGTCAGTGGATGCAGGCGTGTGCCGGAACCGCCGGCGAGAATGATGCCTTTACGATTTGTCGTGATCATTTATTCAGAACTTCCATAATCATTCGGGTTACACCACTTTGCCAATCCGGCAAGTGTAGAGAAAAGTTGTCGCGCAGTTTCTGAGTATCCAGTCGGGAATTCAGAGGGCGGCGCGCAGGAGTCGGGTAGGCGGTGGTATCTATTGGATTGATTGCCTTGACGGCAAGCTCCTCACCGTTAGCCTTGGCAAGGTCAATCACATGACAGGCATATCCGTGCCATGAGATTTCGCCGGCAGCGGCCAAATGATAGAGACCTGCCAACTCAGGGCGGAGCAGAACCCGCTGAATAGCCAATGCTGTCACGTCAGCAATCAGGTCAGCACCTGTTGGAGCACCGATCTGGTCGGCGATGACACCAAGTGTCTCGCGATCCTTGGCCAGACGCAGCATGGTCTTGGCGAAATTATTGCCACGCGCTGCATAGACCCAACTTGTACGGAAAATCAGGTGCCTGCAACCCGAGGCGACGATCGCCTGTTCGCCTGCCAGCTTGCTGGCGCCATAGTGATTGACCGGCGATACCGCGTCGGTCTCCCGCCAGGCAGCCAAGCCTTCACCACTGAACACATAGTCGGTGGAATAGTGAATCAGCCACGCGTTCAAAGACGCAGCTTCCTGCGCCATAACCTTCATGGCGAGACCGTTCACGCGATCAGCCAACTCGATTTCGGACTCGGCCTTATCAACGGCAGTGTAAGCCGCCGCATTGACAATGATGTCGGGCTTGACCTGACGAATCGTATTACGCAGCGCGTCAAGGTCAGACAGATCACCAGTCAGACCGCCAGCCGGGTGGCGATCCAGAGCAACCAGTTCGCCCAGAGGAGCCAGGGAGCGTTGCAGCTCCCAGCCTACCTGGCCGTTTTTTCCAAGTAGAAGGATTTTCATGCTTTTTTTGAACGGTCTGCGTAGTTTTGATCGATCCACTGCTGATAGCTGCCGCTCTTCACGTGAGCAACCCACTCAGTGTTCTGCAAATACCACTCGACAGTCTTGCGAATACCGGTTTCGAAGGTTTCTTCCGGCGTCCAGCCAAGCTCACGTTGAATCTTGCTTGCATCGATCGCGTAGCGCTGGTCATGGCCAGGGCGATCCTGCACATAAGTAATCAGACTTGCGTGCGGGCGATGCGCGGAATCAGGACGAAGCTCGTCAAGCAGCGCGCAAAGAGTATGGACAACCTCAATGTTCTGCTTCTCGTTGTGACCACCAATATTGTAGGTCTCGCCAATGACACCTTCAGTTACAACCTTGTACAGCGCACGCGCATGGTCTTCGACATACAACCAGTCGCGAACCTGATTGCCTTTGCCATAGACCGGCAATGGCTTGCCTTCCAGTGCATTGAGAATGATCAACGGGATCAACTTCTCGGGAAAGTGGCAAGGGCCGTAATTGTTCGAGCAGTTTGTCACCAGTGTCGGCAAGCCGTAGGTGCGAGCCCATGCGCGAACCAGGTGATCGGAACTGGCCTTGCTGGCCGAGTACGGGGAACTAGGCTGATAAGGTGTAGTTTCAGTGAACAGATCTTCCGGACCTTCCAGATCACCATAAACTTCGTCAGTCGAAATGTGATGGAAACGGAAGCTGGCTTTACGCGCATCATCCAGTGCAGCCCAATAATGGCGAGCCGCCTCAAGCAATGTGTAAGTGCCGATGATGTTGGTCTGGATGAACTCGGAAGGCCCGGAAATAGATCGATCAACATGAGATTCTGCGGCCAGATGCATAATCGCATCGGGTTGATGCTCACGCAGAACACGATCAATCTGATCACGATCACAAATATCAACACGCTCAAAAGCGTATCGCGAGTCATGACTGACCTCAGCCAAAGACTCCAGGTTACCGGCGTAGGTCAGCTTATCAACGTTAACGACAGAGTCGGTGGTGTTGGAGATGATGTGACGGATGACTGCCGAGCCGATGAACCCGGCGCCGCCGGTAACTAGAATTTTCACGCGAAAGCATACCCTTGAGCTGCGGACAGGCCATATAAGGGCGCTGTCTAATCCATGAATGCGGAAGCCACCAACCTCAGGGCTTCCGTCAGAGTCAGTCTGAATCGACGTGGAAATAGACCACTATCGAACAAGGGTTGCATTTTACAGCTTAATGAACGTTTTACTAATGGATATGGACAAGCGACGACCCAAATTTGATAGGCGCGCTGCAACCATCAAACTCAGACAAGGCGCTTTCGTGCAGCTCTGGACGAACGCCCCAGAAACCACCCAAGGATCGGACCAATCAGCATGCCAACGAGCAATGCGCACACCACCACCAACGATAGTGGAAGTTGTGGCCCAGCCAAACCGAGAAACATCAACGAGGTGGATTGCTGATTCTCGAGCACGAACGCCAGAATCACCAATACCAACAATAAAATGAAAACGCCAAGAAGCATGCGCTTGAGGTTACGCATGATTGACTCCTTGAGAAATAGCGACTGTCAAACCCCCTCCTCCTCTTCCTCGTTTACCCGATCACGCAATTCCTTGCCCGGCTTGAAATGCGGAACAAACTTGCCGTCAAGGCTGACCGACTGACCGGTCTTCGGATTGCGACCGACGCGCGGCGCACGGTAGTGCAGAGAGAAGCTGCCAAACCCACGGATCTCGATGCGATCGCCGGTAGCCAGGCACTGGGACATTTGTTCAAGCATGGTCTTGATGGCCAGCTCCACATCCTTGGATGAGAGTAGCCCTTGATGGGTGACAATTCGTTCGATCAACTCCGACTTCGTCATATTTTTCCCTTCTTTTTCAAGCAGCTAGATCAGCGCTTGAAAGGTTTTAGCACGCCCGGAAGATTTTGAACAGCCCAGGGATTGACATATCTTCCTTGGCGCCGAAACGCCTGTTTTCAGTGCACAAAAGCACAAACCGAAGCCGCGCACATTCAACGGCACATGACCAGCATGGTTCGAGTGACGTAGCCTGCGGGATTGAAGCCAAACGGATATTCATCTTCATCCCTGGCTTGGTCAGATCGGGTGATTACCCTGTAACCCGCCCCCTTACACTCCTTCGCCGCGCGTCTTTGGCACTTCTCCCACCCCGAACCCAGACCAGAGCAGTCGATCTCGATACCGCTGACGCCGCGCACGGCATGCGTTTTGGCACTTGTGGTACATCCAGCCAAAACCAACACTACAATCAACACAATAAACCTGTTCATCCACTTCCTTATGCCAGGCAACGCCCGACTACCGCACGAGTAATACCCAGCTTAGTCGCGAATAGGCGATTGATCCGATTAAAGAAACAGACAACTCGCTGAAGAGATTGGTTTCACCACAGCCCCGACATACGCAAACCGCGGCACACCTCATCAAATCGCAGGCACAAAAAAGGGCGACCGAAGTCGCCCTTTTTCATGATCAAGCAGAACTTAGTTCTGTTTGGCCATTGCTTGACGCAGCAGTGCCGCCATAGTGGTGTCAGCTGCTTCACCTTCCGGAGCTGCTTTCAGGCTCTGGATGGCTTCTTTCTCTTCAGCATCGTCTTTCGACTTGATCGAGAGCTGGATTACGCGGCTCTTGCGATCAACGCTGATGATCTTGGCTTCAACTTCCTGGCCTTCTTTCAGAACGTTGCGCGCGTCTTCAACGCGGTCACGGCTGATTTCGGAGGCTTTCAGGGTCGCTTCGATGTCGTCAGCCAGAACGATGATGGCGCCTTTGGCGTCAACTTCTTTCACGGTGCCAGTAACGATAGCGCCTTTGTCGTTAACCGAGACGTACTCGGAGAACGGATCGCTTTCCAGTTGCTTGATGCCCAGGGAGATGCGCTCGCGCTCTGGGTCAACCGACAGGATGACGGTGTCCAGCTCGTCGCCCTTCTTGAAACGACGTACGGCTTCTTCGCCCACTTCGTTCCAGGAGATGTCGGACAGGTGAACCAGACCGTCGATGCCGCCGTCCAGACCAATGAAGATACCGAAATCGGTGATCGACTTGATGGTGCCGGAGATCTTGTCGCCCTTGTTGAACTGGCCAGAGAAGTCTTCCCATGGGTTCGACTTGCACTGCTTGATGCCCAGGGAGATACGACGACGCTCTTCGTCGATGTCCAGAACCATGACTTCCACTTCGTCGCCGACTTGTACGACTTTCGAAGGGTGGATGTTCTTGTTGGTCCAGTCCATTTCCGAAACGTGTACCAGACCTTCAACGCCTTCTTCCAGCTCAGCGAAGCAGCCGTAGTCGGTCAGGTTGGTTACACGAGCGGTAACGCGAGTGCTTTCTGGGTAACGGGCTTTGATAGCAACCCATGGATCTTCGCCCAGTTGCTTCAGGCCCAGGGAAACACGGTTACGCTCGCGATCGTATTTCAGAACCTTGACGTCGATTTCGTCACCAACGTTGACGATCTCGGAAGGATGCTTGATGCGCTTCCAGGCCATGTCGGTGATGTGCAGCAGGCCGTCCACGCCACCCAGATCGACGAATGCGCCGTAATCGGTGAGGTTTTTGACGATACCTTTGACTTGCTGGCCTTCCTGCAGGGATTCCAGCAGAGCTTCACGCTCGGCGGAGTTCTCGGCTTCCAGGACGCTGCGACGGGAAACGACAACGTTGTTGCGCTTCTGGTCCAGCTTGATGACCTTGAATTCCAGCTCTTTGCCTTCCAGGTGCGTGGTGTCGCGCACTGGACGGACGTCAACCAGGGAACCTGGCAGGAACGCACGGATGCCGTTAACGTCGACAGTGAAGCCGCCTTTAACCTTACCGTTAATAACGCCCTTGACCACTTCCTCAGCTGCGAAGGCTGCTTCCAGAACGATCCAGCATTCAGCGCGCTTGGCTTTTTCACGGGACAGCTTGGTTTCACCGAAACCGTCTTCAACCGAATCCAGAGCTACGTGAACTTCGTCACCGACATTGATAGTCAGGTCACCAGCATCGTTGTAGAACTGTTCCAGCGGGATGAGTGCTTCAGACTTCAGGCCAGCGTGAACGGTTACCCAGCGAGCCTGGTAATCGATATCAACGATAACACCGGTGATGATGGAGCCTGCCTGAAGGTTCAGGGTCTTTAGGCTTTCTTCAAAGAGTTCCGCAAAGCTTTCGCTCATTTTAATTCCTGTAGATGAGGGCGAAGAATACGCCCATCTCCACACCCCAGACGGTGTGGGTTAGTTTCATTTAAAAGAAGCGCTGCAGGACTATGACTGGTCCCCTGCGGCCTTCTTGGTCACCCGGCGATATCGCGAATGGCGATCTCGCTCATGATGCGTTCAAGCACCTGATCGATGGACAACTCCGTGGAATCCAGCTGTATCGCATCAGCCGCCGGCTTGAGCGGGGCTACTGCGCGCTGGGTATCACGCTCGTCGCGTGCACGGATCTCATCTAGCAGACTCGACAGACTAACATCCTCGCCTTTGCCCTTCAACTGCAAATATCGGCGACGCGCCCGCTCCTCGGCACTGGCAGTCAGAAAAATCTTCAACGGCGCATCGGGAAACACCACTGTGCCCATGTCGCGACCATCAGCCACCAGACCCGGCGCTTCCTGGAAGGCGCGCTGACGCTGCAGCAGCGCCTCGCGCACTGCCGGCAACGCAGCCACCTGGGACGCTCCCGCACCAACACTTTCGGTACGGATCACATCGCTGACTTCATCGCCCTCAAGAATGATGCGCTGCAGCTGACCTTCGGTCGCCGCAATGAACTGCACATCCAGATGAGCGGCCAGTTTCTTCAGCAGCTCTTCATTGGTCAGGTCGACACCATGGTTGTGCGCAGCGAACGCCAGCAGGCGATACAGCGCACCGGAATCCAGCAGATTCCAGCCCAGACGCTTGGCCAGAATCCCGGCGACCGTGCCTTTGCCCGAACCGCTTGGCCCATCGATGGTGATGACCGGTGCAATGTTTTTCACGACTGAGCCTCTTGAGCCACACGAATGCCGACCTGCGCGCACAGCGCGAGGAAGTTCGGGAACGACGTCGCGACGTTGGCGCAATCATGAATGCGGATCGGCGCAGTGGCACGCAGCGAAGCGACACTGAACGCCATGGCGATACGGTGATCACCGTGACCATGCACTTCCCCGCCACCGATCTGGCCGCCATCAATGATGATGCCGTCCGGAGTCGGCTGGCACTTGACGCCCAGCGCCAGCAAGCCGTCCGCCATGACTTGAATACGATCCGATTCCTTGACGCGCAGCTCTTCGGCGCCGGTCAGCACGGTACGACCCTCGGCACAGGCCGCCGCCACGAACAGCACCGGGAACTCGTCGATGGCCAGTGGCACCAGCGCCTCCGGAATCTCGATACCTTTCAGTTTAGCTGCCCGCACGCGCAAGTCGGCTACGGGTTCGCCACCGACTTCACGCTGGTTTTCCAGAGTGATATCGGCGCCCATCAGGCGCAGGATGTCGATGACACCGGTACGGGTCGGGTTGATGCCCACGTGCTCCAGCACCAGCTCCGAACCTTCAGCGATCGAGGCCGCCACCAGGAAGAACGCCGACGACGAGATGTCGCCCGGTACTTCAATGTGGGTCGCGGTCAGCTTGCCGCCGGATTCGACCGACGCGGTAGCGCCATCGACGCTCACCGGGTAGCCGAAACCACGCAGCATGCGTTCGGTGTGGTCACGGGTCGGCGCCGGCTCGGTCACGGTGGTCTTGCCTTCCGCGTACAGACCCGCCAGCAGCAGGCAGGACTTCACCTGAGCACTGGCCATCGGCATGGTGTAGGTCAGACCCTTGAGCTTGTGCCCGCCACGAATGGTCATCGGCGGACGACCTTCGGCAGCCGTTTCGATCACGGCGCCCATTTCCCGCAGCGGATTGGCCACGCGGTTCATCGGACGCTTGGACAGCGACGCATCGCCGGTCAGGGTGCTGTCGAAGTTCTGCGCCGCCAGCAGGCCGGACAGCAGACGCATCGACGTGCCGGAATTACCCAGATAGATCGGACCCGGTGCCGGCTTCAAGCCATGCAGACCGACACCATGAATGGTCACACGACCGTGGTGCGGGCCTTCGATGACCACGCCCATGTCGCGAAATGCCTGCAAGGTCGCCAGGGCATCTTCGCCCTCGAGGAAACCTTCAACCTCGGTCACACCTTCGGCCAGCGAGCCGAGCATGATCGAGCGGTGGGAAATCGATTTGTCACCTGGTACGCGAATCCGACCGGACAGGCGGCCACCAGGTTGAGCCAGGAAAATCAGATCGTTGGAATTCATAGCGTCCACATAGGCCCTGCGGGCCAGGATTTTACTGAAATGCTCGCGGGCAACCCGGGCGCGCGTGAAGACGCCCAACAATTGGTGCCCATCCCCTGCATCGACCGCGTCGCGCAAGGCGTCGAGGTCGCTGCGAAATGTATCGAGTGTGCGCAGGACAGCCTCGCGATTGGCGAGGAAGATGTCGTGCCACATCACCGGGTCGCTTCCGGCGATTCTTGTGAAATCGCGGAAACCGCCCGCAGCGTAACGGAAGATCTCAAGGTTTTCATTGCGTTTGGCCAACGAGTCGACCAGACCAAAGGCCAGCAGGTGCGGCAGATGACTGGTCGCGGCCAACACTTCATCGTGGCGCTCGACCTGCATGTGCTCGACGTCAGCGCCCAGCTCGCGCCACAAGCGATCAACCACTGCCAGTGCGGCCGGGTCGGTTTGCTCCAGCGGCGTGAGGATCACCTTGTGCCGACGGAACAGCTCAGAGTTGGAAGCTTCCACCCCGCTCTGCTCGGACCCGGCAATCGGATGACCCGGCACGAAACGCGCCGGCATGCCGCCGAATGCCTCGGTCGCCGCGCGCACTACATTGCCTTTGGCGCTGCCGACATCGGTCAGGATCGCCTGGCCCAGATCGACGCTCGCCAGACGGGCCAGCACTTTCTCCATCGCCAGGATCGGCACCGCCAGTTGAATCACGTCAGCGCCCCGACACGCAGCGATCAGATCGTCTTCACAGCGATCCACCACACCCAACTCGACCGCCAGCTTGCGCGATTGCGGGTCGAGATCGACCCCGACCACCTCGCGGCAGAGACCGCTTTCGCGCAAACCTTTGGCAAACGAACCACCGATCAAGCCCAGACCGACCACTACAAGGCGACCGATCATAGGTGCAGCAGATTGCAGAGCAGTGACATCACCCACGAGCCAGAACCTTGCGCAGCGCTTCGAGGAAGCGGCTGTTTTCCGCCGGCAGACCGATGGTCACCCGCAGGTGGTTCGGCATGCCGTAATTGGCCACCGGACGCACGATTACGCCCTCACGCAGCAGGCCCTGAAAGATCGGCGCTGCGACCTGACCGAGATCGACACAGATGAAGTTGCCCTTGGATTCGATCCAGTTCAGACGCAATTCACGGAAACCCGCCTGCAACTGCTGCATGCCGGATTCGTTGAGCTGACGGCTTTGCGCCAGATACTCCTCGTCTTTCAGCGCCGCACAGGCCGCGGCCAGCGCCAGGCTGTTGACATTGAATGGCTGGCGCACACGGTTGAGCACGTCCGCCACCACCGCAGTGGACAGGCCATAACCGACGCGCAGCGCTGCCAGGCCATAGGCCTTGGAGAACGTGCGCGAGACCAGCAGGTTCGGGTACGCCGCGAGGAAGTCCAGACCGTCCGGCAGATCACTGCCTTCGGCGTATTCGATGTACGCCTCGTCCAGCACCACCAGCACGTGCTCCGGCACGTCCTGCAGGAACTCGTCCAGCGCTTCGGCGCCGAACCAGGTACCGGTCGGGTTGTTCGGATTGGCGATGAATACCACGCGGGTATTGGCGTCGATGGCCGCGAGCATCGCAGGCAAGTCGTGGCCCCAGTCCTTGGCCGGAACCACTTTGGCCTGCGCACCGACCGCCTGGGTCGCGATCGGGTAGACAGCGAACGCGTGCTCACTGAACACTGCGTTCAGGCCCGGCGCCAGATAGGCGCGCGCCACCAGCTCGAGAATATCGTTGGAGCCGTTGCCCAGGGTCACCTGGTTCAGCTCGACGCGGCACTGCTCGGCCAGCAGCGATTTCAGCGCAAAGCCGTTACCGTCCGGATAACGGGTCAGCTCCGCCAGTTCTTCGCGGATCGCCGCCAAGGCTTTCGGACTGGCGCCCAGCGGATTTTCGTTGCTTGCCAGTTTGACGATTTTCGCCGGATCCAGATCCAGCTCGCGCGCCAGCTCGTCCACAGGCTTGCCCGGAACGTACGGCGAAAGTTGTTGCACGCCCGGCTGTGCCAGAGCGAGGAAGTTGCCACTCATTTGCTACCGCCCCTTAGAGAACTGCTTTCGGGTAGGAACCCAGCACTTTGAGTGCTACTGCTTCCTGACTGATCTTTTCCAGTACACCTTTGATCAACGGATCACGGTGATGGCCGACAAAGTCGATGAAGAACACGTAGGTCCATTTGCCGCTGCGCGACGGACGGGTTTCGATCCGAGTCAGGTCGATGCCATTGTCGTGGAACGGCACCAGCAGCTCGTGGAGCGCGCCGGGTTTGTTGCTCATCGAGACGATGATCGAGGTCTTGTCGTCGCCGGTCGGCGGCACTTCCTGGTTACCGATCATCAGAAAGCGCGTCGAGTTGTCCGGACGGTCTTCGATCTTCTCGGCCAGGCGCGTCAGGCCATACAGCCCTGCCGCCATGTCGCCGGCAATCGCCGCCGAATTCCACTCACCCTTGACCCGCTTGGCCGCTTCGGCATTGCTCGCAACCGCCACGCGCTCGACATTCGGGTAATGCGCGTCCAGCCACTTGCGGCACTGGGCCAGCGACTGCGCGTGGGAGTAGATGCGACTGACGCTGTCGGTCTTGGTATTTTCCCCGACCAGCAAGTGATGGTGGATGCGCAACTCGACTTCGCCGCAGATCACCATGTCGTGTTCGAGGAAGCTGTCGAGGGTGTGGTTGACCGCGCCTTCGGTGGAGTTCTCCACCGGCACCACGCCAAAGTTCACCGCACCCGCCGCGACTTCACGGAACACTTCGTCGATCGCCGCCATCGGCTTGCTGATCACCGCGTGGCCGAAGTGTTTCATGGCCGCCGCCTGGGTGAAGGTGCCTTCAGGGCCGAGGTAAGCCACTTTCAGTGGCTGCTCGAGCGCCAGGCACGAGGACATGATTTCGCGGAACAACCGCGCCATCTCTTCGTTGCCCAATGGCCCCTGATTGCGCTCCATCACGCGCTTGAGCACCTGAGCTTCACGCTCGGGACGATAGAACACCGGCACTTCGCCTTCGGCCAGCGAGGCCATCTTTACTCGCGCAACTTCCTGGGCGCAGCGGGCACGTTCGCTGATCAGCTCGAGGACTTTACTGTCCAGAGCGTCGATGCGAATGCGCAGTGCCTTGAGTTCTTGCTCGGACATCAGCCGTGTTCCTTCTCGAATTCAGCCATGTACGCCACCAGCGCGTTGACGGCGTTGATGTCGACGGCGTTGTAGATGGAGGCGCGCATGCCGCCCACGGAGCGGTGGCCCTTGAGGTTGAGCAGGCCGCGTTCGTCGGCACCGGCGAGGAACGGCTTGTCCAGGCGATCATCAGCCAGACGGAACGGCACGTTCATCCACGAGCGGTCCGACTTGTTGATCGGGTTGCTGTAGAGACCGCTGGCGTCGATGAAGTCGTACAGCGTGCGCTGCTTGACGTCATTCAGCTTGGCGATCGCTTCAACGCCGCCCTGCTCTTTCAGCCACTGGAACACCAGACCGGACAAGTACCAGGCCAGGGTCGGCGGCGTGTTGTACATCGAGCCGTTATCGGCCGCGACCTTGTAGTTGAGCATGGTCGGGCACAGCGACCGCGCTTTGCCCAGCAGGTCTTCGCGGATGATGTTGACGACGATGCCGCTCGGGCCGATGTTCTTCTGCGCGCCGGCGTAGATCATGCCGAACCGCGAGATATCGACCGGACGCGAGAGGATGTCCGAAGACATGTCGGCCACCAGCGGCACGTCGCCAGTTTCCGGGATCCACTGGAATTCCAGACCGCCGATGGTTTCGTTCGGCGCGTAGTGAACGTAAGCGGCGTCTTTCGACAGGTTCCACTCGTTCTGCCCCGGAATGGCGAAATAGTCGTAAGGCTTGGCGGTGGCGGCAACGTTGACGTGGCCGTAGCGCGAGGCTTCTTCGATGGCTTTCTGCGACCAGATACCGGTGTCGACGTAGTCGGCAGAGCCGTTTTCCGGCAACAGATTCAGCGGGATCTGCGCGAATTGCTGGCTGGCGCCACCTTGCAGAAACAGCACTTTATAGTTCGACGGGATATTCAGCAGGTCACGCAGATCCTGCTCGGCCTGGGTGGCGATGGACACGAACTCATCACTGCGATGGCTCATTTCCATGACCGACAGACCCTTGCCATGCCAATCAAGGAGTTCACCCTGGGCACGTTGCAGGACAGCTTCAGGAAGCGCCGCAGGACCGGCACAGAAGTTATAGGCTCGCTTGCTCACATCCAATCTCGCTCTGATTTGGTGGTATCACATATCAGTCGGCGCCAATCTTGTATGGGAGCGAGCTCGCTCGCGAAGGCGGACTGACATTCAACAACAATGTCGCCTGATACTCCGCTTTCGCGAGCAAGCTCGCTCCCACATGGCTCGTCATGGGCGCCGATATTTCATTCCGGACAAATAACAAGGGGGCGAATTTTCATCCGCCCCCTCGCTTGTCCGCTTATTCCTGCGGCTCTTCGTCAGCTGCGGCGTCGAGTTGCTGGTCCTCGGCAACGTCGTCGATCACGACATCCCCCTCGAACTCGGCACCCTCTTCACCTTCAAGCTCTTCGCCTTCGACTTCCGACGGCTCCTGAACCCGCTCCAGACCGACCAGGGTTTCATCCTTGGCCAGTTTGATCAGGGTCACGCCCTGGGTGTTACGACCCAGGCTCGACACTTCGTCGACCCGCGTGCGCACCAGCGTGCCCTGATCGGAAATCAGCATGATTTCTTCGCCGTCGAGCACCTGAACCGCACCGACCAGACGACCGTTACGCTCGTTGCTGACCATGGCGATCACGCCCTGGCCGCCGCGCTTGTACTCAGGGAACTCGGTGATCGCGGTGCGCTTGCCATAACCACGCTCGGAAGCGGTGAGGATCTGGCTGCCTTCTTCCGGGATCAGCATCGAAATCAGCTTTTGCCCCTCCGGCAGACGCATGCCGCGTACGCCGCGAGCAGTACGGCCCATGGCACGCACATCGGACTCCTTGAAGCGCGTTACCTTGCCGCCGTCGGAGAACAGCATCACTTCACGCTCGCCATCGGTGATGGCCGCGGAGATCAGCACGTCGCCTTCGTCCAGCTCCAGCGCGATCAGACCGACGCTGCGCTGACGGCTGAAGGATTCCAGCGGGGTCTTCTTGACGGTGCCGTTGGCGGTCGCCATGAAGATGTAGTGACCTTCGGTGTATTCCTCGACCGGCAGCATGGTGGTGATGTATTCACCGTCATCCAGCGGCAGCAGGTTGACCAGCGGACGACCACGGGCGGCACGGGACGCTTCCGGAATTTCGTAAGTCTTCAGCCAGTAAACCTTGCCTTTGCTGGAGAACAGCAGCAGCGTGGTGTGGCTGTTGGCAACCAGCAGGTGAGCGATGTAGTCCTCATCCTTGACCCCAGTCGCCGACTTGCCTTTACCGCCACGACGCTGAGCCTGGTACGCAGCCAGTGGCTGGGTCTTGGCGTAGCCACCGTGGGAAATGGTCACGACGCGCTCTTCTTCCGGGATCATGTCGCCCAGGGTCAGGTCGAGGCGCGCATCGAGAATCTCGGTGCGACGCACATCGCCGTATTCGGCGCGGATCACTTCCAGTTCTTCGCGGATCACTTCCATCAGGCGCACGGCGCTGTTGAGGATGCGGATCAGCTCGCCGATCTGGTTGAGGATCTCCTGGTACTCGGCCAGCAGCTTCTCGTGCTCCAGACCGGTCAGACGGTGCAGACGCAGTTCCAGAATGGCTTGCGCCTGCTCTGGCGACAGGAAGTACTTGCCTTCGCGCAGACCGTATTGCGGATCGAGGTTCTCCGGACGGCACGAGTCGGCACCGGCGCGTTCCACCATCGCCACCACCGCCGAGGATTCCCAAGGGGTGCTGACCAGCGCTTCTTTCGCTTCCGACGGGGTCGGCGAAGCCTTGATCAGGGCGATCACCGGGTCGATGTTCGACAGGGCAACGGCCTGGCCTTCAAGGATGTGACCACGCTCGCGAGCCTTGCGCAGCTCGAACACGGTACGACGGGTAACCACTTCGCGACGGTGACGAACGAAGGCTTCCAGCAGATCCTTTAGGTTGAGGATGCGCGGACGGCCGTCGATCAGCGCGACGATGTTGATGCCGAATACCGATTGCAGCTGGGTCTGGGCGTAGAGATTGTTGAGGATCACCTCAGGCACTTCGCCGCGACGCAGTTCGATCACGACGCGCATACCGTCCTTGTCGGACTCGTCGCGCAGCTCGGTGATGCCTTCGAGCTTCTTCTCCTTGACCAGCTCGGCGATCTTCTCGATCAGACGCGCCTTGTTCAGCTGGTACGGGAGTTCGGTGATGACGATCTGCTGACGGCCACCGACCTTGTCGATGTCTTCTATGATCGAGCGCGCACGCATGTAAATGCGGCCGCGACCGGTGCGGTAGGCTTCGATGATGCCGGCACGACCGTTGATGATCGCGGCCGTCGGGAAGTCCGGACCGGGGATGTATTGCATCAGCTCATCGACGGTCAGCTCGGGGTTGTCGATGAGGGCCAGGCAACCGTCGATGACTTCACCGAGGTTGTGCGGCGGAATGTTGGTCGCCATGCCCACGGCGATACCGCTGGAACCGTTGACCAGCAGGTTCGGCACGCGGGTCGGCATGACCGCCGGGATCAGCTCGGTGCCGTCGTAGTTCGGCACCCAGTCCACGGTTTCCTTGTGCAGGTCGGCCAGCAGCTCGTGCGCCAGCTTGGTCATGCGCACTTCGGTGTATCGCATGGCCGCGGCGTTGTCGCCGTCCACCGAACCGAAGTTGCCCTGACCGTCAACCAGCAGGTAGCGCAGGGAGAAAGGCTGGGCCATGCGGACGATGGTGTCGTACACCGCGGTATCACCGTGCGGGTGATACTTACCGATCACGTCACCGACAACACGGGCAGATTTCTTGTACGGCTTGTTGAAGTCGTTGCCCAGCTCGCTCATCGCGAACAGTACGCGACGGTGCACGGGCTTGAGGCCATCGCGCGCATCCGGCAGTGCACGGCCGACGATTACGCTCATCGCGTAGTCGAGGTAGGACTGTTTCAGCTCGTCTTCGATATTGACCGGGAGGATTTCTTTGGCCAGTTCGCCCATGAGAAGCCTGATTCCTTTTTCTGGTGAAACTTCGTCATATCCATATGGGATGTACGAAGCTCGTCGGGGCAGGCTGAGTGCCGTGCGCCGACTTACGACAAATCAACAAGTCGGACCGTGATTTGCGCAGTAAAGACAGCTCCGTGAAGCTGCCTCGGAAAACGCCGGATGTTATCACAAGAGCCGCCACGCACCTATCCCCCAGATGCGCATGGAGCATAGTTAGTTGACCGATGACAGGCGTAAAGGGGACGAGAGAGGCTCAGAGCTTCTTTGAATGCGGATTTGAGGTCAGGTTTTGCGATGTTTATTGACTTTTAGGGCCCCATCGCTGGCAAGCCAGCTCCCACAGGGTCAGCAGCGAGCACAAAACCTGTGGGAGCTGGCTTGCCAGCGAAGGCGTCCTTGCAGACGCCAAAGCCAATCAATGCAGGCGCTTGCGGCACATCAACTGGGCCATTTTCGCCGTATCCGGGCGCTCGACGATGCCTTTTTCAGTGACGATCGCATCGATCAGATCCGCCGGCGTCACATCAAACACCGGGTTGAACGCCTCGACGTCCGCCCCCACGCGCTTGCCACCGACTTCCAGCAGTTCGGCGCCGTCACGTTCCTCGATCGGGATGTCGTCGCCGCTCGCGAGAGTCATGTCGATGGTCGAACTCGGCGCCACCACCATGAAACGCACGCCATGGTGCATGGCGTTGACCGCCAGTTGGTAGGTGCCGATCTTGTTTGCCACATCGCCATTGGCGGTGATGCGGTCAGCACCAACGATCACCCAGGTCACGCCTTTGGTTTTCATGATGTGCGCGGCCGCCGAGTCGGCATTCAGCGTCACCGGAATGCCTTCGTTCGCCAGCTCCCACGCGGTCAGGCGCGAACCTTGCAGCCACGGCCGGGTTTCATCGGCATACACCCGCTCGACCATGCCTTCCAGGTACGCCGCACGAATCACCCCCAACGCCGTACCGAAACCGCCGGTGGCCAAGGCGCCGGTGTTGCAATGGGTGAGAATCGCCTGGGCATTGCCCTGATGCTTGCGGATCAGATCGACGCCGAGCTGGGCCATGGTCAGGTTGGCTTCGCGGTCACTTTCATGAATGGCGATGGCTTCAGCTTCCAGCGCCGCCAGCGGATCGGCGTTTTCTTTCAGCCGATCCAGACGGTCGTGCATGCGATTCAGCGCCCAGAACAGATTGACTGCGGTCGGGCGGGAATCCGCCAGCAGGGCGAAATCCTCTTCCAGCGCCGCATACCAGTCGCCGCCTTCAGCCACGCGAGCGCGGGCCGCCAGCACAATGCCATAGGCCGCGCTGATGCCGATGGCCGGTGCGCCACGCACCACCATCGAACGAATCGCTTCAGCCACACCGGCAGCGCTGGTGTAGGCAATCCAGGTTTCCTCGAACGGCAAAATACGCTGATCCAGCAGGTGGAGCGCGCCATCTCGCCAATCGATGGCCTTTACTTTCTCCGCAGCCAACAGTCGATCGCGCATCCCTCACCCCGCACTCATGAACAAAAGCCGCCGATTATAGCGATCCCCCCGCGAAGACGCTCGGGTATACTTCGCCATCCTTTACAAAAGCACTGGAACCGACCCTCGATGCCGAAACCTGCCATTGCGCTCGACTTATTATTGCTGCCGACCTGGCTGGTACCCGTCGAACCCGCAGGCGTGGTGCTCAAGGAGCATGGCCTGGGCATTCGCGACGGTCGCATCGTATTTATCGGTCCGCGCGCCGAAGCTTTGAAGTGTAACGCCACTGAAGTCCGCGAATTACCGGACGTGCTGCTCGCCCCGGGCCTGATCAACGCGCACGGGCATGCGGCGATGACCCTGTTCCGTGGCCTGGCCGACGATCTGCCGCTGATGACCTGGCTGGAAAACCACATCTGGCCGGCCGAAGCCAAATGGGTCGATGAAGATTTCGTCCGTGATGGCACTGACCTGGCGATTGCCGAGCAGATCAAGGGCGGCATCAGCTGTTTCTCGGACATGTACTTCTTCCCGAAGGTCGCCAGTGAGCGCGTGCACAACAGCGGCATTCGCGCGCAGATCGCGATTCCGATCCTCGATTTCCCGATCCCCGGCGCCAGCAGCGCCGATGAGGCGATTCGTCAGGGCGTCGAGCTGTTCGGCGATCTGAAGCATCACGAACGGATCAAAATCACCTTCGGCCCCCATGCACCCTACACCGTGGGCGACGAGAACCTGGAAAAAATCCGCGTGATCGCTGAAGAGCTGGACGCGTCGATCCACATGCACGTCCACGAAACCGCCTTCGAAGTCCAGCAATCGCTGGAACATCGCGGCGAGCGACCACTGGCCCGCCTCGGTCGCCTCGGCCTGCTCGGCCCGCGCTTCCAGGCGGTGCACATGACCCAGATCAGCGATGACGATCTGGCATTACTGGTAGAAAGCAACACCAGCGTGATCCACTGCCCGGAATCGAACCTGAAGCTGGCCAGCGGTTTCTGCCCGGTGGAGCGCTTGTGGCAGGCTGGCGTGAACGTCGCCGTCGGTACCGATGGCGCGGCGAGCAACAACGATCTCGACCTGCTCGGCGAAACCCGCACCGCCGCGCTGCTGGCCAAAGCCGTCGCCGGCTCGGCCACTGCGCTGGACGCCCATCGTGCGCTACGCATGGCCACGCTCAACGGCGCACGGGCCTTGGGCATCGAGGCGCAGGTCGGTTCGCTGGAGATCGGCAAGGCCGCGGACATCGTCGCGTTCGACCTGTCCGGCCTGGCCCAGCAACCGGTCTATGACCCGGTGTCGCAACTTATCTATGCCACCGGCCGCGACTGCGTGAAACACCTGTGGGTCGCCGGCAAACAATTACTCGACGACCGGCGCCTGACCCGTCTGGACGAACAACAACTGGGCGCCACCGCCCGGGCCTGGGGCCAGCGCATCAACGGCCACACCGAATCGTAAACACCGCGGAGCAGATTCCGCGGCTACAACCCTTTTCAAGTTTTTCGAGGAATAGATATGAGCAACGTCGACCACGCCGAAATCGCCAAATTCGAAGCCCTGGCCCATCGCTGGTGGGACCGTGAAAGCGAATTCAAACCGCTGCACGACATCAACCCGCTGCGCGTCAACTGGATTGACGAGCGGGTCAATCTGGCCGGCAAGAAAGTCCTCGACGTCGGTTGCGGCGGCGGCATCCTCAGCGAAGCCATGGCCCAGCGCGGCGCCACTGTCATGGGCATCGACATGGGCGAAGCGCCACTGGCGGTCGCACAACTGCATCAGCTGGAATCCGGGGTCAACGTCGAATACCGGCAGATCACCGCCGAAGCCCTGGCCGAGGAAATGCCCGAGCAGTTCGACGTCGTAACCTGCCTGGAAATGCTCGAGCACGTACCGGACCCGTCGTCGGTGATCCGTGCGTGCTACCGCATGGTCAAGCCGGGCGGCCAGGTGTTCTTCTCGACCATCAACCGCAACCCGAAGGCGTACCTGTTCGCCATCATCGGCGCCGAATACATCATGAAGCTGCTGCCGCGCGGCACCCATGACTTCAAGAAATTCATCCGCCCGTCCGAGCTGGGCGCCTGGAGCCGCATTGCCGGCCTGACCGTCAAGGACATCATCGGCCTGACCTACAACCCGCTGACCAAGCACTACAAGCTGGCCAACGACGTTGACGTCAACTACATGATCCAGACCCTGCGCGAGGAGTAAGCCGATGGCCATCAGAGCAGTCCTTTTCGACATGGACGGCACCCTGCTCGACACCGCGCCGGACTTCATCGCCATTTGTCAGGCGATGCGCGCGGATCGTGGCTTGCCGCCGATGAACGACAAGCACATCCGCGACGAGATCTCCGGCGGCGCCAAAGCGATGGTCGCGGTGACGTTCTCGATGGACCCGGAATCGCCGGGTTTCGAGGAGCTGCGTCAGGAATTCCTCGAGCGTTATCTGGCTGGATGCGCGGTGCACAGCAAGCTGTTCGACGGCATGGGCGAACTGTTGGCCGATATCGAAAAGGCCAACCTGATCTGGGGTGTGGTCACCAACAAGCCGGTGCGCTTCGCCGAACCGATCATGCAACAGCTGGGGCTGGCCGAGCGTTCGGCGCTGCTGATCTGCCCGGATCACGTGAAAAACAGCAAACCGGACCCGGAGCCGCTGATCCTCGCGTGCAAGATGCTTGATCTGGATCCATCGACCGTTTTGTTTGTAGGCGATGATCTGCGTGATATCGAGTCGGGCCGCGATGCCGGCACCAAGACCTGCGCCGTAACCTATGGCTACATCCACCCGGACGACAACCCGCGGCACTGGGGCGCGGATGTGGTGGTGGATCATCCGCTGGAGTTGCGCAAGGTGATCGATAGCGCGCTGTGCAGCTGCTGACCTGCCCCCCCTTGTGGCGAGGGAGCTTGCTCCCGCTGGGTCGCGCAGCGGCCCTTTTTTTCCTGAGTGCGCATTTTCTCAGGCACACCGCACTGGCTAGCGTTACGACTGCTTTGCAGCCGAGCGGGAGCAAGCTCCCTCGCCACAAAGTTCAGCATTCGCCTTATGGAGAGGTTTTTATGTTTGATTACACCGCCCGTCCCGAATTGCTCAAGGATCGGGTCATTCTGGTCACCGGTGCCGGTCGTGGCATCGGTGCGGCTGCCGCGATAACCTACGCCGCCCATGGCGCCACCGTGCTGCTGCTGGGCAAGACCGAAGCCAATCTGACCCAGGTCTACGACGAGATCGAGGCCGCGGGCCATCCGCAACCGGCAGTGATCCCATTCAACCTCGAGACTGCCCTGCCGCATCAGTACGATGAGCTTGCGGCGATGATCGAAACCGAGTTCGGCCACCTCGACGGCCTGCTGCACAACGCCTCGATCATCGGGCCGCGCACGCCGATCGAACAGCTGTCGGGCGAAAACTTCATGCGTGTCATGCAGGTCAACGTCAACGCCATGTTCATGCTGACCAGCACCCTGCTGCCGCTGCTCAAGCTGTCGCAGGATGCCTCGGTGGTGTTCACCTCCAGCAGCGTCGGGCGCAAGGGCCGCGCCTATTGGGGCGCCTACGGGGTGTCGAAGTTCGCCACCGAAGGCCTGATGCAAACGCTGGCCGACGAGGTCGATGGCGTGGCCCCCGTGCGCTCCAACAGCATCAACCCGGGCGGCACGCGTACCAGCATGCGTGCACAGGCCTATCCGGGGGAAAACCCGCTGAACAATCCGACTCCGGAAGAGATCATGCCGGTGTACCTGTACCTGATGGGCCCGGACAGCACGGGCATCAATGGCCAGGCATTCAACGCGCAATAACTGCCATACGTCGCTTTTGTTGCCGTGGCGGATTACCGTCGCGGCACACAATTGCCGCTTCCCACTGTCACACTTCAGTCAAATATCCGCCACCCGCCCTCAAAGCAAAAAGCCATCCTGTTGATTCATAAAGGTTTTAATAAACCTGAACTGAATGGCACGACTTTCGCTCTAATTTTCCTCAAAGCATGCCGTGTGAAGGCACTGGGGCAAGGCCGATTTCGATAGCTGACTAATCGTCATCAGGCAGACTAAACTTACGCCAAATGTCCTACGGGACTGATGGATCAGTATGACGCGCAGCCCATAGCCGCTCTCACCCAGCCTGTAAGACAGACTTACTGCTTAGGGGCTCACGCCATATGAAATCACCCTCCCAGACCAATGCAATTGACTTTGACAGTGCCAAATTGCAACGCCTGGGCTTTGGTCAGCTGCCTCCGCTTCTGGAACGCCCGGCCAGCCTGGCGCAACTGCGCCAGCAAATGAGCCTGCAACTGCAAACCAGTCTTGAGCCGCAACGAATCCTTGGTCTGTTTTTCCGTGAAGTTCAGCGCCTGGTGCCGCTGGATGCCTTGAGCTACGTGCATACGGGCAGCGACCTGCGCCTGGAGTTCGGCGCGCGCGGTCACCATTCGGTCAGCTACAGCCTCAGCCACGAAGGCGAACACTTGGGCGAACTGGTTTTCCGCCGCAACCAGCGCTTCAGCGAGCAGGATCAGGGCAACCTTGAGTCACTGCTGTCGTCTCTGTTATTCCCGATGCGCAACGCCCTGCTCTACCGCGCAGCAACGCAAAGTGCATTGCGCGACCCGTTGACCGGAACCGGCAACCGAATCGCCATGGAGCAGACCCTGCAACGCGAAATCGACATGTCCCGCCGGCACCTGCAACCGCTGTCGGTGCTGATGCTCGACATCGACCACTTCAAGCGAGTCAACGACAGCCACGGCCACAGCGCCGGGGATGACGTGCTCAAAGCCGTGGCGGCCTCGATCAAGGGCCAGCTGCGCAACGTCGACATGGTGTTTCGCTATGGCGGGGAAGAGTTTCTGATCTTGCTGTGCAACACCGGCCGGGAAGCGGCGGCGATGGTCGGCGAGCGTCTGCGGCATGCCGCGCAGGCAGCGGAATATTTCGCGGACGGGCAGTTGATCGACCTGACTGTGAGCCTTGGCTGCTCGACTCTGCTGCCGGGCGAATCAGCGGACAGTCTGCTGCGCCGGGCCGACAGTGCGCTGTACGTGGCCAAGCGCGAGGGGCGCAATCGGTTGGCGATGGCTGGCTGAGTTCTTCCAGACACCCAAAAACAACTGTAGGAGTGAGCCTGCTCGCGATCCGGAGTGTCAGTCACCCTCTACATTGACTGACACACCGGATCGCGAGCAGGCTCACTCCTACATTTTTTACGGCGTTATTGGCTATCAGCTCTCTACGAGTGTCCGGCGTTCACGCCCGTGCAACGCACGCTCGGCGGTCTCCAGTTGCATGCAGCGCTCCAGGAACAGGTACATGTAGTCGTAGCTCTTGCACACCGCCTGGCGCAGTTCCGCCTGCAACGCCTTGCTCGGGTTCATGCCTGCCAGCGTGCAGATGATTTCCAGCGCTTCCCACGGATGGGCATCGTCGTATTGGGCATGCATCTTCAGCCACTTCATCGCGCGCTTGCGCTCTTCTTCCGGGAACGCCGCCGCGTACACGCCAGTTGAGCAGACCAGCGCCGACCACTCCCCGGTAGCCCCCTCGATAGCGTAGTTGGTCGCAGCGATGGCGACGATCAGCGAATCCGCCGAACTCGTATGCCAGCACCAGTGACTCAGCGCATGCAGTTCCGGCGGTACTTGCTGGGCCTGCAGATCCTCCAGGCTGACGCCATGCGCGCGGCTCCAGTTCAGCCAGTAGTCGGCGTGATTGAGTTCGACGCGGATGTTGCGCATCAACCAGCGGCGCGCCATATCCTCCCCAGGATGGCGGGCGAACTTGGTCTTGGTCAGGTTCTGCGCCATATACAACGCAAACTGTTCAACCACTGGCCAGCCCCCGATCAGGTACTGACGCATGGTTTTGGCGCTGAGCTTGTTATCACGCATGCGCATATACAGTTCATGTTCGACAACCCGGCGCTTGCTCTCGCTGCAATCCGTAATGAGCTGTTGTGCCCAGGCAGGATAACTTGCAGCTTCCATGAGTGGTCCGGTTCGGTTGAATGTGTCGATCACTGTTCGGCTCCTTTTGATTTGTGATTGTAAGGATCGGCAAGAGCTTTCAACGGAACGTGCCAGGCGCCTTGAACAACAGCGGCTGCGGTCTGGCGGGCCGACTTTGCAAACTGTCGCAGGTAAACAACTGCGGGCGTTCGATGACGTAACCCTGAGCGTAATCCACCCCGATTTCAAGCAATGCCTGCTCGATCTGAGTTGTTTCTACAAACTCGGCAATTGTCTGCTTACCCATGACATGCCCGATGTGATTGATCACCTCGACCATAGCGCGGTTAATCGGGTCGTCCAGCATATCCTTTACGAAACTCCCGTCGATCTTCAGGAAGTCTACAGGCAAATGTTTCAAATAAGCGAATGAAGACATTCCGGCACAAAAGTCATCAAGTGAGAAGTAACAACCTAAGCCTTTGAGTTCATTAATAAATCGAATTGCGCTGCCCAGATTGGCAATAGCACTGGTTTCAGTAATTTCAAAACAAATCATTTCAGGGGGTATAGCGTAACTAACAAATTGTTCACGCAGAAAGTGCAAGAACGCGTCATCTCCAATAGTAATGCCTGAAAGATTAATCGCACACATTGCCAACGGGCCTTCATGTTGTTCGGCGATGCATTGGGCAATCACTTTAAAAACATTCTCGACCACCCAACGATCCAGTTGACTCATCAGGCCATAACGTTCTGCCGCCGGAATGAAACTGTCCGGCAGGATCATCCGTCCGGCTTCGTCATGCAGACGCAAGAGTATTTCGATGTGCCCGCCGCCATGGGCTGTAGCGCCCAGCGGAGCAATTTCCTGGGCATAGAGGCAGAAGCGGTTTTCTTCCAGCGCCATGTGCAGGCGCTGCACCCAGGCCATTTCGCCGAAGCGCAGCGACAGTTCGGAGTCGTCGGCATGGTAGACCTGCACCCGGTTGCGGCCCTTTTCCTTGGCCATGTAGCAGGCCATGTCGGCGGCGCGCAATGAGGCTTCGAGGGTGGTCGGGGTCTGGGCGATGTGCACCAGGCCGATGCTCACAGTGGTCAGGAACGGCCGCCCCTTCCACACGAAGTGCAGGTTCTGCACGGTCTGGCGCAGGCTCTCGGCGATTTTCTCGGCGGCATCCGGGGCGCAGTTCTCCAGCAGAATGCCGAACTCGTCACCGCCCAGCCGCGCCAGGGTGTCGCTCTCGCGCAAGCCCGATTGCAACAGCGTGCAGATGTGCCGCAGCAACTCATCGCCGGCGGCGTGACCGCAGGTGTCGTTGACCAGTTTGAACTGATCCAGATCGAGGAACATCAGCGCATGCCGACCGGGCTGACGCGTCAGGTTGTGCAACGCCTGCTCCAGGCGATATTCGAATTCGCGGCGATTGGCCAGACCGGTCAGGGCATCGTGGGTCGCCTGCCACGACAGGTTGGCGATGTATTGCCGTTCCTGAGTCATGTCATGCAGCACCAGCACCGTCCCAATGACCTTGTCGGCATTGCGGATCGGCGCGCCCACCAGCGTCACCGAGACCGTGCTGCCATCCAGACGCTGGATCAGCTTGGAGTGTTCGCTGCCACCGACCAGTTGCCCACTGAGAATATGCTCGATCAGCGTCAGCCCTTCGGCCTGGGCGTTGTCATCCAATAGATTGAACAACGCCGCCAACGGAAGACCCGCCGCGTGCTCGGACTTCCAGTGCGTCATGGCCTCCGCCGCCGGGTTCATGTAATCGATCGCGCCGTTGACGTCGGTAGTGATCACCCCGTCGCCAATCGATTGCAGGGTGATATGTGCCCGATCCTTCTCCAGCTGCAACGCCTGAGCAAAGGCATGCCGCTGCTTGAGCAGTTTGTGGGTGCGCAACAGTGCCAGCACGATCAACCCCAGCGCCGTGGCCAGGTTGGTGAACAGCAGCAGGCGCAGGATCATCCGCGAACCTTCGCCCAAGGCATCGCTGAACGCCTTGGCCGCCGGCGTCACACCGTCGTTAATGGCAAAGATCTGCGCTTTCCAGTGCTGGATATCAGCCGGCGTCGCAATGTTTTCGCTGATGCCCTGATGCATCTCGCGCGCGACATTGTCCAGTTGCACCAGATAGGCGTCGCCGATGGTCCAGCGGTCGATCGCGGTTTCCAGATAACTGAAATGACGAAAATTGAGGTACAGCCAGATCAGGCTCGACACATCATCGGGATGGTTGCCGCCCTTGAGAATCCCCTCCCGTGCCGCCTGCAGATCCGGCGGCTGACGATCCAGCGCCAGACGCAACTGGTGGCCGCCCTGGGGCACGGCGATCGCTTCCTTGTATTTGAGAAAGATCGCCTCGTCGCGGCTGTCGGCATACAGGTTCAGGTAATAGATGGCGTCCTTCTGGCCCTTGGACCAGAGACTCTCGCCGGCAACATAGCCGCGCACGGCCGACAGGACGTAAAGACTCACGCCCCCCAATAACGCCTGAAATAACACGACGGCAATAAATGGCCAGACGATGCCCAACAACCGTGGCGTTCCGAGAGTCCTTTTTTGCTTCATGAGGTCCTTTGCGCACGCACTGTCATCTTCAAGGGGAGACCGCCAGAGCCAGACCAGGGAGCGACCCCTTCCAGCAAGCCAGGACATTTTCAACCGGCGATACGTATGTACCGCACCCGCTGTTCGCCATGCTTCGACACTGACGGCTTTCAATCATTCCAGAGTCGTTTTCCATGCAGTCACCTTCCGCCACGCTGCAACGCCATACTGCCCAACAGAGCGAATACCGCGCAATGATCACCGCCCTGCGCGCCGTCCTTGACGCTTCGACGTCAGTGGAGACCTACTACCTCACGCCCCAGACGCATTCACGCCTGGGTGCTGCACACGACCAGGCGCAAAACCTTCTGCAAGCGCTGTTCGAAGACAGCGCCGAACCCCTATTGGCGGCTCACCTGCAAGCGTCCAGAGGATCACTGCTGCACGTCGACGCCACAGCCGGTCACTGCAGTTTCTCCTTCAACCGTCCCGATGGCAGTGTCGCCCGTTACGCCATCGAGGATGTCAGCCGGGCCTCCAGCCGCATTCAAGAGTTTCAGCGAGCGTTGCTGAGTATAGGCGCACACCTGCGTTCCGACAGGCTGCTGCCGTTGTCACAACTGCTGCGTGAGTCGGGGTTCACATTTGCGGACGTACAGGACGCCACGGCACTGGCCCGGCTGATCGCCAAGGTCGAAGAACGGCGCGCCAGCCATCGGCTGAATCTGCGACATCACCCGGCGCTGACGGCACTGATGAGCGACGATGACAAAGCCGCGGTTCACGACCTGATTGGCGACTGGCTCACTGGCAAAACCTTGTCGGCGATCGACAGTCTGGCCGCTGAAGTAACGCCTCCCTTCACCCGCCAGCAATTGGAACAGCAGCCCGCCGCGTGCCTGGAACGCCTGCTCGACACCCCCAAGGCGCGCGACCTGGGCCAGCGCTTGCTGCAGAAACTGCAATGGTACGGCGCCCGGCCCGATGAGCCGACCGTCCCCGATATTGGCCTGCGTTTACTGCTCGAAGCCTTGTGCCTGTGGTACGAACTGCCCGGCGACAGCAACTCGACCGAAGTGGCGGGTTTTGCGCTGGAACAACGCGCTCACCACGGCGCCAGCTACGCCACCATTCGCCGGGACTTTTTACAGCATCTGGAGGAGACGCACCGAACCTCGACCACCAGCGAAAAACATCTGCTGGGATGGGCATGCCTGGCGCAGTTCGGACTGGATTTTCAAGTGCAAGACATCCCTGACGACCTGCCGTATGCCTGCTCGGTGGTCTGGGTCAATTTCGTGCATGGCGTGCACCTCGCCCATGCCCTTGATCCACAGTTGCTGGAGCATCTGAGCTTTCAGCAACTGGTCGATCTGCCGCTGCACAACAGCGAAAACGCCAGCCCCGAACTGCAGACCCTGATCGCCATGACCCGAGCGGCCGCCGCTCAGACCTGGACACTGGCCACCGGAGCCCAGACCGCAGCGAACGAGACATCCGGCGATGACACTGCCCTGCAAGCGCTGGAAGATCACAAGACAAAATTGAACGCAGCGATCCTGCAACTGGACATCGAACCGCCACGGCGGCTCGCCCTGGCAAAACAGCAACTGGACAAGGCGCTGGCCAACGATCTGTACGATCACACGACGATTCGCCTCAAACGCCACCACCCTTCAACGGCCAACCGTAGCCGACGCAGCATTATCGATACCCCGGATGTGGCATTGCCCACTTGGCCGCTGCTTGAGGTCTATGCCTCTGGCGGGCTGAGCACCGACTTGCGCTGGTACGTCAGTCATGATGGCCGCAACGCCAGCGAGTGGGTCAGCCTCAATGCAGCAGGCAAACTGCAAAGCGGCTTCGTCAATTCCGACCAACCTGGCCGCCCCCTCTCCCGGTTCCCGAGCAACCGCACTCTGCCCGACATCAAGACCTTGTTCGACCAGCAGTTCGACGGCTATCTGAGCAAGACCCGCAAAGCCTACGAATATCTGATCAAGTCGCTGCTGGTCACGCTGCCGTGGGCTGATCGCCTGGCACTGGAGCACGGCGAAGTGAGGATTCACAGCCTCAGGGATCCGACACGGCATATCGAGGCTCACCTGGAAACAGCGGAAAACGTCCTGCCGCACCGGGCCCGCATGGGCTTCGTGCTGCAGGCGGCGTATCAGGGCCCACCGCGCTTCTATGAATGCTTGCCACGCGCCGGCATCATTCGTCAACGCCCGGATCTGGATGGCACACATATCGGCGGTCTGTTATTGCGACCACTACCGCCCAGACGTGGACGCACCAAGGGCCAGAGCATCTCTCGCATCGTCGCCCGCCGCCTGCCATTCGATCGAGAAGCACACTGGAACGGTTCGATACCCGCCCCCGACGCCAAGTGCGTTGCCATTCTCGAACCACTGGGCGGCCCCCTCCCGGCTTCGATGATCCCGGCGGCCCATCACGACAGTTCACCGAACCTGACCTTCACCTCGCCACGCACTACGCAAATAGCCTCGCTCATCGCGGACCAGTTGTTCTATGTCGATGAACAGGCGCTGCGCAGTGAAGCCTGGGGAAGAACCCGCTTCGAACGCGACACCAGCAAAAAACACTGGATTCATGCCATCAGGGGCTTTATCCCGTTCTGGGGCAGCCTCGAAGACCTGCAATCGGACAAGTTGTGGAAACGCGCACTGGGCGTGCTCGGCCTGTTCCTCGATATCGTCTCGTTCGCAATTCCCTTGGGCAAGTTCGTCGCCGGCAGCATCCGCCTCGCCGCAGTGGCAGGAAAAATGTCGATTCGCGTCGCCCTGCCCCGCATGGCGCGACTGTCGGAAAACCTGCTGGTTTCGACCTTGAAAAACGTCAATCCGCTGGCCGCTGTACCCCTCTTGCTCAAGCTCGGTGGCCGAGGCGCAATCGGCGCGGTGCGGGCCGTAGCGCATCTGGAACACCGTGCCGTGGCGCGTCTGAAAAGGCTCGCCGGCAGAAGCGCTGACTATGACCTGCTGCACAGCCTGCCTCAGGCGCTGGATGCCGGACGCTGGAAAGCGCTGAAGCCTGCCGATCATCTGGCCGTGGTCAGGGGCATTGACGATGTGCCAGTGCGCAACATTGGCGGCTCGCGGTATCACGTGCTCGATCCGCTGTCCGACCGCCCTTACGGGCCCCGGTTGCTCGCACACGAACATGACTTTTCGCTGGGGCGTTCGCACTACAGCACGGTGAAAAAAACCGACGACAAGATCGATATCGAGCTGATGCCCGACAGGCGCGTCGAGCTCATGCCCGAGGCTGGCGGACGCACCACGGTGTTGATCGATGATGTGCCCTATCGACTTGACGGCGATGAACTGCGCCGTGTCGATCTGCTCGATGACAGTCAGCACTGGACGCTGCTGCCGTGCCGGATACGTCGCGCACCGGGCGCGGGCGACTGCCGCGTCAGCTACATCACTGCAGACCCCGCCCCGACCCCCGCGCTCGGCACGATCGACAAGGAAAAAGGTTACGCCCCGTGGTTCGGCGAACGGGTTTCGGAGCCGGCCACCCTGCCCCGGCAAGACGCACCGTTGCTGGCGGTCGATGCCAAGCTTTATCAGATCGTGGATAACCGCCCGCGGCTGTTCACCGGCGACCTGCGTCGGCTGGGCATCAATCAAGGCAAACTGGTGCCGAGGCAGCAGATTCAAGCCACGCTGCAGTTTCGCAAAGGCATTTATGCGCGGATAAAAACCGGCGGTACCTATGACGGAATCAACGATTCACATCAGGTGGGCGCCGTGCTGATGCCGGCCATCGACGGCTCGGCCACCCATGTGTTTTTCCGGGTCAACAACCATGAGTACTACCTGGCAACCTTCGCCAAAGGCGAAATCCCCGGCAAGCAGCTGACGTTCAAGCGCCTGGCCCCCGCCGAACTGGCCGACGGCACCCTCGGTGCGGAACTGCTGACCGTCTACACCGGCTCGCTGCATGCCAACAACATGGTACGCCTCCATGGCCTGGAATCGGTGCAGCGCGCGATGCACACCATGGAACAGATCGCGATCCCCATCGGCACCACGGCCACCCCTGCAAACAACATGAAATGGCTGAAGGTCGACACCAGCCCGGGCGAAGCGCTGATGTTCGATCACTCGACACGGATGATCGTCACCCGCCTGCCCGAAGGCGCCGCCACCTGGGCGCGCAGCAAAGAGGCGCCGGAAGCCTTTCGGCAGAAAACCGCAGAGATTTTCGACACGCTGTTTCTGTCACCGACGATCAATCCGGCCAACACCAACGCAGCACTGCGCATCGACAGTACCATGCAGAAATTGCACAACCTGTTGCCCATGCGGGAGCGGCCGGTCAACGCACGCAACATTGCCTATGCCGAAGTCACCACGGTCAGCGGCAAACGGGAAATTTACGTCAGCGTGTCCGGCGCTCAAGGCAGTACCCAGCGTCTGCCGCTGTTTCGCCACATGGGCGCCAATCACGTGCGGATCGGCGACACCACTTACATCAACATCGACTACAACCCGGCGTTTGCGCGAACCTCGCTGGAGGTTACCGAGCAAGGGCGATTGCTGGCCGTGCCGCTGACCATCAAGGACCTGAAAAGCTATCAACCGACGCAGACCAGTCGGCCGACCTCGCTGGACAGCGAAAGCAAACTGATCAGCGTGCTGCGCGAGAAATACCCCGACCCGACAGAGATCCGCGCGGTCGACATCGCGACGACCATGCGCCCGTGCGAATCCTGTTCGGTGGTGATGAAGCAGTTCGCCCATGACGGCGGAGAGGCGGCGTTGCAGGTGCTCTGGGGCTGATCAGAGGCGCTGGAGATGGCCGTAGAGCTTGGCGTAGAGGCCGCCATCGGCGATCAGTTGCTGGTGGTCGCCATCTTCGGCTACTTGCCCGCCATCGAACACCAGCACCCGATCCGCTTGCTTCACCGCCGACAGGCGATGGGCAATGATCAGCGTGGTGCGACCGCTGAGAAACCGCGCCATGGCCTGATGCAGGTTGTATTCGGTGGCGGCATCGAGGGCCGAAGTGGCCTCGTCGAGGATCACCACTTTCGGCTCGGCGAGGATCATCCGCGCAATCGCCAGACGCTGGCGCTGACCACCGGACAGACGCACGCCGGAACGTCCGACGATACTGTCGAGGCCGTCCGGCAGCGCCCGAATCGTCGCCTCCAGTTGAGCGATTTCCAGCGCCTGCCAGCAAGCTTCGTCGCTGCGGGTGCGGCCCATGGTCAGGTTGGCCCGTACCGTGTCGTTGAACAGCGCCGGATGCTGCAGCACCACCGCGACGTTTTCGCGAATCAGCTCCAGGCCGATTTCCTGCTGGGTCGAACCGCCGAAACGAATGGTACCCGCCGACGGTGTGTACAGCCCCAGCAGCAACTGCACCAGAGTACTTTTGCCGCCGCCACTGGCACCGACAATCGCGACTTTTTCCCCGGGGGCGATCGACAGGTTCATCTGATCCACCACCAACTCGTCGCCGTAACCGAAGCTCAGCCCCTGCACCTCGATGCCCACGGTTTCCCGGCCCTTGAACGGATCGACACCACCGGGGTACTGCGGCTCATCAGCACGCGCCAGCAGTTCGTTGATCCGCGACAGTGCGCCACCCGCCGCGTAATAGGCGTATTGCAGATTGAGCAGTTGCTCGACCGGGCCAATCATGAACCACAGGTAGCTGAACACCGCGAGCATCTGGCCGATCGACAGGTCGGAAAACAGCACGGTGAGCATCGCCGCCGCGCGGAAGATGTCGATGCCGAACTGGAACAGCAGACCGCTGGCGCGATTGGACGCATCGGTCTTCCACTGCGAGTTGACTGCATAATTGCGCACTTCCTGCGCACGCAAGCCAAGCCGCCCGAGGAAGAAGCCCTGTCGGTTGCCGGCGCGCACTTCCTGAATCGCATCGAGGGTTTCACTCAAGGCCTGAGTGAAACGCGAGGTGCTGTCGTTCTCGAGTTTCTTCAGGTGCTTGACCCGTTTGCCCAATTGCACCGTGGCGTAGATCACCAACGGGTTGAACAGCAGGATCAGCAGCGCCAGTTTCCAGTGCATCCACATCAGGATGCTCGCGGTGCCGACCAGGGTCAGCATCGCCACCAGAAACCGGCTGAGGGTTTCGCCGACGAACTTGTCGAGGGTGTCCAGATCAGTGACCAGGTGCGTGGTCACGGTGCCGCTGCCGAGGCTCTCGTATTCGCCGAGGGAAATCCTTTTCAGGCGTTCGATCAGGCGCACGCGAATGCGGTAGACGATGTCTTTCGCCAGCCGGGCGAACAGCCGCGCCTGCAACACGCCAAAACACAGGGCACTGCAGCGCAGAGTCAGGGTGACCAGCAGCATCAGGCCGATGTAACCCGCCGCTTGCTGCCACATCGACGGCAACACGTGGTTCATGACTTTCAGCGCGGCGTCGCCATGCCCGAGCAGGACCTCGTCCACCAGCAACGGCAACAGCAACGGAATCGGCACGCTGCACAGCGTCGCCAGCACGGCCACGCCGTTGGCGATCCACAGGGATTTTTTGTGATGCAGTGCCAGACGCCGGACTTCTGCCCAGCTCAGCCGGTCGACACGCTTTACGGCTGGCGTGTCATCGGCCCGGTCAGGCACAGGCTGCGCGCTCCAGCCAGCGTCCGAGCAACGGCGACAGCTCGCTGAGCGGTTGATAGCCGTTGGTCAACAGCGCCAGTTGGCCGTTGCGCTCGGCGAGCAGGGTCGGGAATCCGGCGATGCCCAGATCTTGCACCCAGCTGAAATCAGCCTGAGTCGCCTTGTGCTGATCGGCATGATCGAACAGCGCGGCAAACTCGATACGCGGCACGCCGGCCTGCTCGGCCAGCTCGACCAACACACTGGCCTGGGTGACATCACGGCCTTCAGCGTAAAACGCCTGCTGGATCAGGCCGACCAGTTTCCACGCGCAATCCGGTGCCAGACTGCGCGCGGTGACGATCGCGCGGCAGGCCGGCTCGGTGTCGTAGACGAAACCGTCAGGCAGCGCACCGTCGAACTTGAACGGCTGACCGGTGGCCTCGGTGACCGCCTGCCAGTGCTCAAGAATGTAACGCCGCGTGGTCGGCTCCAGCGCCGCACCGCTGCCGGTGCGCAACCCGCCGACCACCAGGTGCAGCTCCACTCCCGCTGCCTGCGCCTGCTCGACCAATGCCTTGGCGACCGGAGCGAACCCCCAGCACCAGGAACACATCGGATCCATCACATAGAGCAGGCGCGCAGTCATGATCAGGCCTCGGTGGATGCTTGTTTATAGTTGTAGCCGATCGGGTGCGGCATGTTGCGCGCCTTGGCCAGTTCGATCTGCTTCTGCCGATCGATGGCGCTGCGGCGGGTTTTCTCGCTCAGCTTGTCCCAGCAATGCGGGCAGCTGATGCCGGCCACGTAGTGCTCGGAGGCGCGATCTTCAACGCTGACCGGTGTGCGGCAGGCATGACATTGATCGTAGTCGCCTTCGCTGAGGTCGTGACGCACGGTCACGCGGTTGTCGAACACAAAGCAGTCGCCCTGCCACTTGGTCTCTTCCTGCGGCACCTCTTCGAGGTACTTCAGGATGCCGCCCTTGAGGTGGTAAACCTCTTCGAAACCCTCGCCCAGCATGTAGCTGGAGGCTTTCTCGCAGCGAATGCCGCCGGTGCAGAACATCGCGACCTTCTTGTGCACGGCCGGGTCGAAGTGTTCTTTGATGTAGTCGGGGAATTCGCGAAAACTGGTGGTTTTCGGATCGATGGCGCCTTCGAAGGTGCCGATCGACACTTCGTAGTCGTTGCGGGTGTCGATCAGCAGCACTTCCGGGTCGCTGATCAGCGCGTTCCAGTCCTGCGGTTCGACGTAGGTGCCGACCTTTTTGTTCGGGTCCACGCCTTCGACGCCGAGGGTGACGATCTCTTTTTTCAGCTTGACCTTGGTGCGGTAGAACGGCTGCTCGTCGCAGTACGACTCTTTGTGGTCGATGTCGATCATGCGCGGGTCGTTCTTCAGCCAGGCGAGCAGGCCATCAATGCCTTCGCGGCTGCCGGACACGGTGCCGTTGATGCCTTCTTCGGCGATCAGCAGGGTGCCTTTGATACCGTTGTCGACCATCGCTTGCAGCAGAGGCTCGCGCAGGTTGACGTAATCTTCGAGGGTGACGAACTTATACAGTGCCGCCACGACAATCGGTTGTGTCATGGGTATTTCTCCAGGTGGCTACCCTCGCAAAGGGTGAACCGGATTCAAAAAAAACGCGCCGGGTAAGCGGCGCGTTGCGGATTCTAGCAAAAACACGGTGTGTTTAGGATCTGTCAAAACTCTGTGGCGAGGGAGCTTGCTCCCGCTCGGCTGCGAAGCAGTCGCAAAACTCGCATCTTGGGAGTGCTGCGCACTCCAGCGGGAGCAAGCTCCCTCGCCACAACAGCCCTCGCAATCCTCATTGTTTGCTACCGCCGGCACAGGTCGGCGACGCCGGGGCGGCGCCCACTTCTGCCCATTCCTGCGGGGTGTAGGTGTGCAGCGCCAGCGCATGGAACTCGCCCATCAGCTCGCCGAGCGTGCCGTAGACTTTCTGGTGGCGCTTGACCCGGTTCAGGCCTTCGAACTGCGCGCTGACCACCACTGCCTTGAAGTGCGTCTGTAACCCGCGACTGTGCATGTGGCTTTCGTCCAGCACTTGCAGATGCTCAGGCTGCAGCAGGCCCAGCGTCGATTCGATGCGTTGTTGCATGCTCATCACGAACTCCGCTTACTTCTTCTTGGCCGGCGCAGCGCCTTTCGGTGCCAGCTCGTTGGTCATGTCGTCGAGCAACTTGTTGACGACAGGCACGGCGCTTTCCAGCTTGGCCTGGGTCATCTGGGCCGATTGCTGAGTCAGCTGCGGCATTTTTTCCAGGACTTTCTTGCCCAGTGGCGACTGGTAGAACGCGACCAGGTCTTTGAGCTCCGATTCGCTGAAGTTGCTGGTGTAGAGCTTGACCATGTCAGGCTTGAGCTTGTTCCAGCCGATGGCCTGGTCCAGGGCGGCGTTGGCCTTGGCCTGGTAGGTTTCCAGTACGGCTTTCTTGGATTCCGGGGCTTTGGTCTGTTCAAAACGCTGAGCGAACATTTGCTGCACTTGCATGTACACCGGAGTGCCCAGCTTGTCAGCGTGCGCCAGGGTCAGGAAAGCTTCAGCACTGGCGTTGTGGCTGGCGGTATCGGCAAGCACCTGGCCGCTGGCGCAAACCAGTGCAACCGCGGTGCAGATGGCACGAAGACGAGTCATCGAGTTTCCTTTTCAGCTAGGCGAGGTAAAACCCCAAGGGCGACCATTCTGCGCCTAAAAAACCTCGTGGCTCAACCCCCGAGCCTTGCCGTGCTTGATTGGCGGGGTTTTACCGGTCAACAATCGGTTCGAGGGAACCACCTGGGCCTGACCGGGCCTAAACTGCGCAAACAGACCAACAGGAGTGTGCACGATGAGCCGTATCGAAACCGACAGCCTGGGCCAGATCGAAGTCCCGGACGACGCCTACTGGGGTGCTCAGACGCAACGCTCGCTGATCAACTTCGCCATTGGCCAGGAACGCATGCCGCTGCCGGTACTGCACGCCCTGGCCCTGATCAAGAAAGCCGCCGCCCGGGTCAACGACCGCAACGGCGACTTGCCCGCCGACATCGCCCGCCTGATCGAACAGGCCGCCGACGAAGTCCTCGACGGCCAGCACGACGACCAGTTTCCGCTGGTGGTCTGGCAGACCGGCAGCGGCACCCAGAGCAACATGAACGTCAACGAAGTGATCGCCGGCCGTGCCAACGAACTGGCCGGCAACCCGCGCGGCGGCAAGACGCCGGTGCATCCCAACGATCACGTCAACCGCTCGCAAAGCTCCAACGACTGCTTCCCTACCGCCATGAGCATCGCCACCGCCAAAGCCGTGCAGGAGCAATTGCTGCCGGCGATCGCCGAGCTTTCCGGTGGTCTGGCCGAATTGGCCGCACGGCACATGAAACTGGTGAAGACCGGCCGTACGCACATGATGGACGCGACGCCGATCACCTTCGGTCAGGAGCTGTCAGGCTTTATAGCGCAGCTGGATTACGCCGAACGGGCGATCCGCGCCGCGCTACCGGCGGTGTGTGAACTGGCGCAGGGTGGTACCGCGGTCGGCACCGGCCTGAATTCGCCGCACGGCTTTGGCGAAGCCATTGCTGCCGAACTCGCCGCGCTGTCCGGCCTGCCGTTCGTCACTGCGCCGAACAAGTTTGCCGCGCTGGCCGGGCATGAGCCGCTAACCAGTCTGTCCGGCGCCTTGAAGACCCTCGCCGTGGCGCTGATGAAAATCGCCAACGACCTGCGCCTGCTCGGCTCCGGCCCTCGCGCAGGCTTTGCCGAAGTCAAGCTGCCGGCGAACGAACCGGGCAGCTCGATCATGCCCGGCAAGGTCAACCCGACTCAGTGCGAAGCGCTGTCGATGCTGGCCTGCCAGGTGTTGGGCAACGACGTCACCATCGGCATCGCCGCCAGTCAGGGGCACCTGCAACTGAACGTGTACAAACCGGTGATCATCCACAATGTGCTGCAATCGATTCGCCTGCTCGCTGACGGGTGCAGCAACTTCCAGCAGCATTGCATTGCAGGGCTCGAGCCGGATGCGCAGGTCATGGCCCAGCACCTGGAACGTGGCCTGATGCTGGTGACCGCACTGAACCCGCACATCGGTTACGACAAATCAGCGGAAATCGCCAAGAAGGCTTACGGCGAAGGCCTGACCTTGCGTGAGGCGGCGCTGCAGCTGGGCTATCTGACCGATGAAGAGTTCGATGCCTGGGTGCGGCCGGAGAACATGATCGAGGCTGGCGCCAAGGGCTAACAGCAAAAAGATCGCAGCCTGCGGCAGCTCCTACAGGGAAACGCATTCCAACTGCAGGAGCTGCCGCAGGCTGCGATCTTTTGCTTTTCAGGCCACCCGCATGCGCCGCGCTTTCAGCCCGGCAATCAGCGACGGGCCCAACGCCACCAGCGCCGACCCCAGCACCACCAGCACCGCCCCGCCATAACCCAGCCCGTTGATCTGCTCGGCGTGGACATAGTCCGGCCACACCCCGGCGGCAATCGCCACCGCGCCAAAGGTCACCAACGGCGTGATCGCCAGCGTCGCACTGACCCGCGAGGCCTCCCAATGCGCCAGCGCCTCGGCAAAGGCACCGTAGGCAATCAGCGTGTTCATGCAGCACGCCAACAGCAGCCAGCCCTGCAACGGGCTTAGCTCCAGCGCTTTGAGTGGATGCACCCACGGCGTCAGCAGCAGCGCGCAGAACAGGTAGATCACCATCATCACCTGCAGCGAATTCCACACCGTGAGCAACTGCTTCTGACCCAGCGCATAGAAGGTCCAGACCGTCGAGGCCAAGAGCACCAGCAACACGCCGGCGGTGTAGTCCGACAATGAGGTGAGCAGTTCGGCCAGCCGTTGATTGAAAAACAGCACAAAGCCGATCAACAGCACCGCCAGGCCAATGCCCTGACCGATGCTGAAGCGCTCCTTGAACACGAACAGGCTGGCGATCAGCAACATGATCGGCCCCATCTGCACCACCAGTTGCGCAGTGCCGGGGCTCAGCAGGTTGAGGCCCATCAGGTACAACACGTAGTTGCCCACCAGCCCGAGCACCGCCATTAACACCAGCCAGCCGCCCTTTGGCCCCAGCACCTTGCGACTGGGCAAGCGCCTGACCGACGCCAGATAAATGAACAGGCATCCCCCGGAGACCAACAGGCGAAACCAGGTCACGGTGATCGGGTCCATCACCTGCAACACCTGTTTGAGCTTGATCGGCAGGATGCCCCACAAAAATGCCGTCAGCAGCGCCAGGAACAGACCGTAAACCCAGCGACCGGATGAAATGTGCATGCGAACCCCAATGCCTGCTGACAAGAGCGGTCATTCTAGGCCCGCCGTCAGCGGCAACACAGGGACAGTTCGGGCCAGGCCGCGAATGAAACTGTGCAGGTCGCAGCATTAAATTGACGCTTAGCCGTTGATCGGCTGACCAGGCGCGCCAAGTGCTTCAGGCATAAGCTGATTGGATCCCTGCAACGGATCACTCAAGGAGCCCCGATCATGTACGGAATGCGCGCCCAGGACAGCGCCCCCGCCACGCACTTTCGCAGCGACCGGTTGTGCCGGGTCAATGGCGAACTGTTTTTCTGCACGCGGGAGAACACCCTCGAAGGGCCGTTCGACAGCGCCGAGAAGGCAGAGCGGGAGATTCAGGCCTATATCGCGCGGATGCAGGCGCAGACAGCGTAGACCTGTGGCGAGGGAGCTTGCTCCCGCTGGGGCGCGCAGCGGCCCTCGTTTCAGGCTTTACCGGGAAATTTCAGGTCTGCTCCGCAGCCCAGCGGGAGCAAGCTCCCTCGCCACAAGGATTGTGTTGGCCCGTCAGCGAACAGCCTCAAACAACCCCGTCGCCCCCATCCCGCCCCCCACGCACATGGTCACGATGCCGTAACGCAAATTGCGCCGCTGCAACTCCCGCACCAGATGCCCGACCTGCCGCGACCCGGTCATGCCGAACGGGTGGCCGATGGAGATCGAGCCGCCGTTGACGTTGTATTTGTCGTTGTCGATCTCCAGCCGATCGCGGGCATACAGGCACTGCGAAGCAAACGCCTCGTTGAGCTCCCACAGATCGATATCCGCCACTTGCAAGCCCTTGGCCTTGAGCAGTTTCGGCACCGAGAACACCGGGCCGATGCCCATTTCGTCCGGCTCGCAACCGGCCACGGTGAAACCACGGAAAAACGCTTTGGGCTTGAGCCCCAGTTGCAGGGCTTTTTCCAGGCTCATCACCAGCGTCATCGAGGCGCCGTCAGACAGCTGTGACGAGTTGCCGGCTGTCACGGAGCCGTCCTCGGCAAATACCGGTTTCAGTCCGGCGAGACTTTCGTAAGTGGTGTCCGGGCGGTTGCAGTCGTCGTGATCGACAATGCCGTCGAGGATCTGCACTTCGCCACTGCTCTTGTCTTCGACACGGTACTTGACCGCCATCGGCACAATTTCATCATTGAACAGCCCGGCCGCCTGCGCCTGGGCAGTGCGCAGCTGGCTTTGCAGCGCGTAACGATCCTGGGCCTCGCGGCTCACGTCATAACGGCGCGCGACCACTTCGGCGGTCTGGCCCATGGTGTAGTAGATGCCCGGCACCTGCTGCTTGAGCAACGGGTTGATCAGGTGATCGGTGTTGACGCTTTTCAGGGTCAGGCTGATCGACTCGACGCCACCGGCAACAATGATGTCGCTGCAACCAGAGGCGATCTGGTTGGCGGCAATCGCAATCGCCTGCAACCCCGACGAGCAGAAACGGTTGAGGGTCATGCCGGCCACACCGGTGCCCAGCCGCGACAGCACCGCCACGTTGCGGCCGATGTTGTAACCCTGCGCGCCCTCGTTGGAGCCGGCGCCGACAATGCAGTCCTCGACGCTGGCCGGGTCGATGTCGTTGCGCGACAGCAGCGCGTTGACGCAATGGGCCGCCATGTCGTCGGGACGGGTCTGGTTGAACTTGCCGCGAAAGGACTTGGCCAGGCCGGTCCGCACGCTGTCGACGATCACCACTTCACGCATGGCATACCTCAATTGTTGTTGTCGGAGGAGAGTGAACCGAGGATAAGTCCAGCCCGCCGCCGACCGCGACAATCATTCACCTCGCGTATGCGTGTCCATCGGCTCAGTGCTTGTGTTTTTTCGCGTGCTTGTCGGATTTCTCGAAGGCTTCCTCGAGCGCGCGGTTGATCGTGCGCAGCACCTTGACCCGCGCCCAGCGCTTGTCATTGGCCTCGACCAGGGTCCAGGGCGAAATCTCGGTGCTGGTACGGTCGACCATGTCGCCCACAGCGGCGCGGTAGGCGTCCCACTTGTCGCGGTTGCGCCAGTCGTCCTCGGTGATCTTGAAGCGCTTGAACGGAATCTGCTCGCGGGCCTGGAAGCGCTCCATCTGCGTGTCCTTGTCGATCGCCAGCCAGAACTTGACGACGATCACCCCGGCGTCGGCGATCTGCTCTTCGAAATCGTTGATCTCGCTGTAGGCCCGCAGCCAGTCGGCCGGGCTGCAAAAGCCCTCGATCCGCTCGACCAGCACCCGGCCATACCAGGAACGATCGAACACGGTGAACTTGCCCCGCGCCGGCAGGTGTCGCCAGAAGCGCCACAGATACGGTTGCGCACGTTCCTCCTCGGTCGGCGCGGCAATCGGCACGATATTGTATTGACGCGGATCGAGCGCCGCCGCCACCCGGCGAATCGCCCCGCCCTTGCCCGCCGCATCGTTGCCTTCGAACACCGCCACCAGTGCATGGCGACGCATGCGTTTGTCGCGCATCAGCCCGGACAACCGTGCCTGCTCGGTAATCAGTTGTTCTTCGTAGTCTTTCTTTTCCAGCCGCTGATTGAGGTCGAGGCTGTCGAGCAGATTGAGTTGATCGACCGCCGTGCCCAGCGGTGCGGCGTTGACCTCCTCAGTCTCTACCTGCGCACGCTTGAGCGCATTCTGCAGGCCTTCGAGCAGGATCTTGCCCACCGCCAGGCTGCGGTAGTTGGCGTCCATGCCTTCGATGATGTGCCACGGCGCGTAGTCGCGGCTGGTGCGGCGCAGCACGCGCTCGCCGTATTTGACGAACTTGTCGTAGGTCTGCGATTGCTGCCAGTCCAGCGGGCTGATGCGCCAGCTGTGCAGCGGGTCGTCGGCCAGCGCCTTGAGGCGAGCCTTCATCTGTTTCTTGGACAGGTGAAACCAGAACTTGAAGATCAGCGCGCCTTCATCGCAGAGCATCTTTTCCAGACGCTCGGCGGCGTTGATTGCCTGATCCAGACGCGGATCCTTGAATAGACCGTGAACTCGCCCCTGGAGCATCTGGCTGTACCAGTTGCCAAAGAAAATCCCCATCCGCCCCTTGGCCGGGAGCATCCGCCAGTAACGCCAGGCCGGTGGCCGCGCCAGTTCTTCATCGGTCTGCTGATCGAAGGTGCGCACCTCGATCAGGCGCGGGTCCATCCACTCGTTGAGCAACTTGACGGTCTCGCCCTTGCCCGCGCCTTCGATGCCGTTGATCAGGACGATCACCGGAAAACGCTTCTGCTGCTGCAACTCGAACTGCGCTTCCAGCAACGCTTCGCGCAGTGCAGGCACCGCCGCGTCGTAAGTCTCTTTGTCGATGGCATGGCCGATTTCGGCGGATTCAAACATGGGCACGGCTCCTTCCAGGATTCAGCAAGACTAGCGGATTGGGCACAGATGCAGGGCAGAAATTCCCCACCACAACAAGCAGAAGGAACGAACCCCTGTGGCGAGGGAGCTTGCTCCCGCTGGGTTGCGCAGCAACCCGAAAACCTTTCACCCCGGTTACTCCAGTTAAACCGCGTGCGCCGGCTTTACGACTGCTGCGCAGCCGAGCGGGAGCAAGCTCCCTCGCCACAGAAAAGCTCACTTTCAGCCACAAACAGTGAATTTTCCTTGAACCCCCTCAACCCAGCCTTGCCATGGATCAAGCACCCCGCGCCCGATCGGCTAGAATGGCCGCCTTGTCGTTGCCGAGCCTGCCATGAAACCTGTATTGCCCCACGCCCAACTCGACTGGGATGACCACGGACGCCCGCGCTCGCGGGTGTTCGATGACGTGTATTTTTCCGACCAGTCGGGGCTGGATGAAACCCGTTACGTGTTCCTCGAACAGAACCGTCTGGCCGAGCGTTTTGCCGCGTTGCCGGCGCACGGGCGGCTGGTGATCGGCGAAACCGGCTTCGGCACCGGGCTGAATTTCCTTTGCGCCTGGCAGTTGTTCGAACAGCACGCGGTGGCCGGTGCGCGACTGCATTTCGTCAGCGTCGAAAAATACCCGTTGAGCCCGACGGATCTGCAACAGGCCCTGGCCCTGTGGCCGGAACTCAAGCCTCTGGCCGATCAGTTGCTCAAGCATTACGTGGCGATCCATCAGGGCTTTCAGCGGATCGTCCTCGGTAACGGTCGGGTCACGCTGACCCTGCTGATCGGCGATGCGCTGGAGCAACTGCCGCAACTCGATGCGCAGATCGACGCGTGGTTTCTCGACGGTTTCGCCCCGGCGAAAAACCCCGACATGTGGACCGCCGAACTGTTCGCCGAACTGGCGCGACTGGCCGCGCCCGGCTCGACCATCAGCACCTTCACCAGCACCGGCTGGGTGCGGCGTCTGCTCAACGCGGCCGGGTTCAAGATGAAACGCACCCCGGGCATCGGCCACAAGTGGGAGATCCTGCGCGGCGAGTTTCTCGGCTGGCCGCAGGACGTCGCGCCACCGCTGCCGGACAAACCGTGGTTCGCCCGCCCTGCCCCGTTGACCGGCGAGCGTCGCGCACTGGTGATCGGCGCCGGGCTGGCCGGTTGCGCTACGGCTGCCAGCCTCGCGGCGCGCGGCTGGCAAGTCAGTCTGCTGGAGCGTCACGAGGCGGTGGCGCAGGAAGCGTCGGGCAATCCGCAGGGCGTGCTGTACCTGAAGCTGTCGGCCCACGGCACTGCGTTGTCGCAACTGATCGTCAGCGGCTTCGGCTACACCCGTCGCCTGCTGGAAACCCTGCAACGCGGCACCGACTGGGACGATTGCGGCGTGCTGCAATTGGCTTTCAATGCCAAGGAAGCCGAGCGTCAGGCGCAACTGGCCGCGGCATTCCCGGAAGATCTGGTGCACTGGCTTGATCAGCCGCAAGCCGAAGCGCAGGCCGGCATCGGTTTGGCCCACGGCGGTTTGTACTACCCCGAAGGGGGCTGGGTGCATCCACCCGCGCTGTGCCAGGCGCAAGCGGCGCAAGCAAACATCGAACTGCTCAAGCATCACGATGCGCTGGAACTGCGCAAGGTCGACGGGCAATGGCAAGCCCTCGACGGTGACCGCGTGCTCGCCAGCGCGCCGGTGGTGGTATTGGCGGGCGCGGCGGAGATCAAACGCTTCGCGCAAAGTGCCGAGCTGCCGCTCAAGCGCATTCGCGGGCAGATCACGCGCCTGCCACAAACCGCCGAGAGTCAGGCGCTGCGCACCGTGGTCTGCGCCGAAGGGTATGTCGCCCCGGCGCGCCTGGGCGAACACACCCTCGGCGCCAGCTTCGACTTCAACAGCGACGACCTGACCCCGACCACCGCCGAACACCAGGGCAATCTGGCGATGCTCGAAGAGATCTCCAGCGATCTGGTGGCGCGCCTGCACATCAATCAGCTGACCCCGGAAACACTGGAAGGACGCGCCGCGTTCCGCTGCACCAGCCCCGACTATCTGCCGATTGTCGGCCCGCTGGCCGACCGCGAAGCCTTCGCTCAGGCCTTTGCCGTGTTGAGCAAGGATGCGCGACAAGTGCCGGACATCGCATGCCCATGGCTCGACGGCCTGTACGTCAACAGCGGCCACGGTTCACGCGGGCTGATCACCGCGCCGCTGTCTGGCGAACTGCTCGCGGCGTGGCTGAACAACGAGCCACTGCCACTGCCCCGAAGCGTCGCCGAGGCCTGCCATCCCAACCGTTTCGCCTTGCGCACGTTGATTCGCGGCAAATGAAAAATCGCGACTGGCCGCTGGTCAGTCGCCCCCGCTTATAACTCATCGTTCTAAAACTCCCACATCTGCAGCGGGTCAGTTTCTGAGTACCGGCCATTTTGGCCAGACTTGAATGACCCCTCCCCAACGGAAAAACCGGTAAGGACTTTATGTGCGGATTAGCTGGCGAGTTACGTTTTGATCATCAACCTGCAGACCTTGCAGCGGTTGAGCGAATCACCCATCACCTGGCCCCTCGCGGCCCCGACGCGTGGGGCTTCCATGCCCAAGGGCCGATTGCCCTGGGCCATCGTCGCCTGAAAATCATGGACCTGTCGGACGGCTCGGCGCAGCCGATGATCGACAGTCAACTGGGCTTGTCCCTGGCCTTCAACGGCGCGATCTACAACTTCCCGGAACTGCGCGCCGAACTCGAAGCGCTCGGCTACGCCTTCTATTCCGGTGGCGACACCGAAGTGCTCCTCAAGGGCTACCACGCCTGGGGCGAAGCGCTGCTGCCGAAACTCAACGGCATGTTCGCGTTCGCCATCTGGGAGCGCGATGCCCAGCGTCTGTTCATCGCCCGTGACCGTCTCGGCGTCAAGCCGCTGTACCTGTCGCGTACCGGTCAGCGTTTGCGCTTTGCCTCGGCCCTGCCGGCGCTGCTCAAGGGCGGCGACATCAACCCGATCCTCGATCCGGTGGCGCTCAATCATTATCTGAATTTCCACGCGGTGGTGCCCGCTCCACGCACCTTGCTCGCCGGCATCGAAAAGCTGCCGCCAGCGACCTGGATGCGCGTCGAAGCCGATGGCCGCACCGAGCAGAAAACCTGGTGGACCCTGCCCTACGGCCCGCACGACGACGAGAAAAACCTGACCCTCGAAGACTGGCGCGACCGCGTGCTCGACAGCACCCGTGAAGCGGTGGCAATCCGTCAGCGTGCGGCCGTGGATGTCGGCGTGCTGCTCTCCGGCGGTGTCGATTCGAGCATGCTCGTCGGCCTGTTGCGTGAAGTCGGCGTTGAGAACCTGTCGACCTTTTCCATCGGTTTCCAGGATGCCGGCGGCGAGCGCGGTGATGAATTTCAGTATTCCGATCTGATCGCCAAACACTACGGCACGCAACACCATCAATTGCGCATCGACGAAAAAGAGATCATCGAGCAACTGCCCGCCGCGTTCCGCGCGATGAGCGAGCCGATGGTCAGCCACGACTGCATCGCCTTCTACCTGCTGTCCCGCGAAGTGGCCAAGCACTGCAAAGTGGTGCAAAGCGGCCAGGGCGCGGACGAGTTGTTCGCCGGGTATCACTGGTATCCGCAAGTTGATGGCGCAGCGGATCCATACGCGGCCTATCGCGCAGCGTTTTTCGACCGCAGCTACGACGACTACGCGGCCACCGTGCAACCGAAATGGCTGACCGCGAATGACGCCGCTGGCGACTTCGTCAAGGAACATTTCGCCCAACCCGGCGCCGAGGCTGCGGTCGATAAAGCGCTGCGTCTGGACAGCACGGTGATGCTGGTGGATGACCCGGTCAAGCGTGTCGACAACATGACCATGGCCTGGGGCCTGGAGGCGCGCACGCCGTTCCTCGACTATCGACTGGTTGAACTGTCGGCGCGAATTCCCGGCCAGTTCAAGCTGCCCGATGGCGGCAAACAGGTGTTGAAAGAAGCGGCGCGGCTGGTGATCCCGAGTGAAGTGATTGACCGCAAGAAAGGCTATTTCCCTGTACCGGGCCTCAAGCATTTGCAGGGCGACACCCTGAGCTGGGTGCGTGAGCTGCTGCTGGATCCGAGTCAGGATCGCGGCCTGTTCAACCCGGCCATGCTCGACAAACTGCTGACTGATCCGCAAGGCCAACTGACGCCATTGCGCGGCTCGAAACTGTGGCAACTGGCGGCCCTGAACCTGTGGCTCAGTGAACAAGGAATCTGATTGATGAAACCTCACGCCACGGCGATCAACCAACGCCTGTTACGCGGTCAGACACCGTCGTATGAACGCTTGCAGGCGCGTCTGGCCGAAGACGGCAGCACACTGGGCGCCGACCCCATTGCCGTGCATTGCGGTTGGGGCCGGTTGCTGATCGGTCACACCTTTCCTGATCCGGCGACCCTGGCGCAGGAACTGCTCAACGAACAGCCCGGCGAACGTGATATCGCTCTGTACGTTGCCGCACCGCAGCAGATTCTCGGTCTGGAACCGACGCAACTGTTTCTCGACCCATCCGACACTCTGCGCCTGTGGTTCAGCGATTACCGCCAGGCGACGCGGGTGTTTCGCGGCTTCCGTATCCGCCGGGCGCAAAGCGAAGCGGACTGGCAGGCGATCAACCTGCTGTACCAGGCACGCGGCATGCTGCCGATCGATGCCACACGACTGACCCCGCATCATCAGGGCGGTCCGGTGTACTGGTTGGCTGAAGATGAAGACAGCGGCGCGGTGATCGGCAGCGTCATGGGCCTCAATCACCAGAAAGCCTTCAACGACCCGGAACACGGCAGCAGCCTGTGGTGCCTGGCAGTTGACCCGCAATGCTCGCGGCCGGGCGTCGGCGAAGTGCTGGTGCGGCATTTGATCGAGCACTTCATGAGTCGCGGCTTGAGCTATCTGGATCTGTCGGTGCTGCATGACAACCGTCAGGCCAAGAACCTCTACGCCAAACTCGGTTTTCGCAACCTCTCGACCTTCGCCATCAAGCGCAAGAACGGCATCAATCAGACGCTGTTCCTCGGGCCCGGGCCGGAAGCCAACTTCAACCCTTACGCGCGGATCATCGTCGAGGAAGCGCATCGGCGCGGCATCGACGTGCAAGTGGATGATGCCGAAGCCGGGCTGTTCACCCTTAGCCATGGCGGGCGTCGGGTACGTTGCCGCGAATCACTGAGCGACCTGACCAGCGCAATCAGCATGAGTCTGTGCCAAGACAAGAGCCTGACCCACAAAGTGTTGAAAGCCGCCGGCCTGAAGCTGCCCTCGCAGCAACTGGCGGGCAATGCCGACGACAATCTGGCGTTTCTCGATGAGCATCAGCGGGTGGTGGTCAAGCCGCTCGACGGTGAACAGGGTCAGGGGGTCGCGGTGGATCTGCAGAGCATCGAAGAGGTGCAGCAGGCCATCGAAGCCGCCAAACATTTTGACAGCCGCGTACTGCTGGAAAGCTTCCACGAAGGTCTCGACCTGCGGATTCTGGTGATCGGTTTTGAAGTGGTGGCGGCAGCCATTCGCCGTCCCGCCGAAGTAGTCGGCGACGGGCACCATTCGATCGGTGCATTGATCGAAGCTCAAAGTCGCCGTCGGCAAGCGGCCACCAGCGGCGAGAGCAAGATCCCGCTGGACCACGAAACCCAGCGCACCTTGCACGCCGCCGGTTATGACTACAGCAGCATTCTGCCGGCCGGCGAGCATCTGTTTGTGCGCCGCACCGCTAACCTGCACACCGGTGGCACGCTGGAAGACGTCACCGCGATTCTGCACCCCACCCTTGTTGATGCAGCAGTGCGCGCGGCGCGGGCGCTGGACATTCCAATGGTTGGCCTCGACCTGATGGTGCCGGCGGCGGATCAGCCGGAGTACGTGTTTATCGAAGCCAACGAACGCGCGGGATTGGCCAATCATGAGCCGCAGCCGACGGCGGAGCGGTTTGTCGATCTGTTGTTTCCGCACAGTCAGCCGGCTGTTTCTTGATCATGTAGAGCCTGAACCGGCCCCATCGCTGGCAAGCCAGCTCCCACAGGTTTACCGGTGTACCCAATCACTGTGGGAGCTGGCTTGCCAGCGATGAGGCCCTGACAGGCAACACAAATTCCCTCATCGAAACCATCGATGCGCCTCAACTCATCAGGAGTTTCCATGACCACACAAATCCCCGAACCAGATCTCAACTACCTGCAGAAAGTCCTGCTGGAAATGCTCGCCATTCCCAGCCCTACCGGGTTCACCGACACCATCGTGCGTTACGTCGCCGAGCGTCTGGAAGAACTTGGCATCCCTTTCGAAATGACCCGGCGCGGCACCATTCGCGCCACGCTCAAGGGCAAGAAAAACAGCCCTGACCGCGCTGTCTCCGCGCACCTGGATACCATCGGCGCCGCCGTGCGTGCAGTGAAAGACAACGGCCGACTGACCCTGGCGCCGGTCGGTTGCTGGTCGAGCCGTTTTGCCGAAGGCAGCCGGGTCAGCCTGTTCACCGACAATGGCGTGATTCGCGGCAGCGTGTTGCCACTGATGGCCTCCGGGCACGCGTTCAACACGGCGGTGGACGAGATGCCGATCAGTTGGGATCACGTCGAACTGCGTCTGGATGCCTACTGCGCAACCAAGGCCGACTGCGACTCGCTGGGCATCAGCGTCGGTGACGTGGTGGCGTTCGACCCGCTGCCGGAATTCACCGAGAGCGGCCACATCAGTGCCCGTCACCTCGATGACAAGGCTGGCGTCGCCGCGCTGCTGGCCTCGCTCAAAGCCATCGTCGACAGCGGTCAGGAGTTGATGATCGACTGTCACCCGCTGTTCACCATCACCGAAGAAACCGGCAGCGGCGCGGCGGCAGCCTTGCCGTGGGATGTCAGCGAATTCGTCGGCATCGACATCGCGCCGGTCGCGCCCGGCCAGCATTCCAGCGAACACGCGGTGAGCGTGGCGATGCAGGATTCCGGTGGCCCTTACGACTATCACCTGTCGCGGCATTTGCTGCGTCTGGCCAGTGAAAACGAACTGCCGGTAAGGCGCGACCTGTTCCGCTATTACTTCAGCGACGCGCACTCGGCGGTGACCGCCGGACATGACATCCGCACGGCGCTGCTGGCCTTCGGCTGTGATGCGACGCATGGTTATGAGCGTACGCACATCGACAGTCTGGCGGCGCTCAGTCGCTTGCTCGGGGCGTATATTCTGAGTCCGCCGGTGTTCGCCAGCGATGCGGCGCCGGCCAATGCTTCGCTGGATCGCTTCAGTCATCAGATCGAGCATGACACGCAGATGGAAAGCGATACCCGGGTGCCGTCGGTGGACAGTCTTGTGGGGCAGCGTTCCGACAGTTGATCCGGGGTTCTGTGGTGGCTGGCCTGGCCCCATCGCTGGCAAGCCAGTTCCCACAGTTTTCGGGGTGGATCACTTGTCTGTGTACACCATCAAACCCTGTGGGAGCTGGCTTGTCAGCGATGAGGCCGATACAGCCCACACAAAACTGGCAGCCAACCACCAATCGCCGTAGCATCCCGCCATTGATATAGCCGAGGTGCCCATGCTGATTCCCTACGACGCTCTTGAAGTCGATACCCTCACCCGCCTGATCGAGGATTTCGTCACCCGCGACGGCACTGACAACGGTGACGACACGCCGCTGGAGACCCGCGTGTTGCGCGTGCGCCAGGCGCTGACCAAAGGTCAGGCACTGATCGTGTTCGATCCGGAAAGCGAGCAATGCCAGTTGATGCTCAAACACGATGTGCCCAAGCATCTGTTCGACTGAAACCTCAGCGAACCTTTTCAGTGATCTGTTTGCGCTGGATCCGCTCGTAGACTTCAGAGCGATGCACATTGACCTTCTGCGGCGCCTCGACACCAAAGCGCACACTGGAACCGTTGACTGACAACACGCGCACGGATATGTCGTCACCGATGGAAATCAACTCGCCCACAACACGGCTGAGTACAAGCATGGAGTTCGTCCTTCAGGGTTAGCCAGCCCTGAAGATGCGCGGTGGGCACGCGCTCTACAATGGGTCGCGCGCAATTCAGTCTTGCCCTACATCCTGAGTCGCTGCGCCCTTCAGACGTTTCCTGCAAATGGCTAAACAGTCTCGCCTCAAGCGGCAGTAAATCGCGGTCCGAACAGGATCACGCTGGCGCCGATCACGCACAGCGCCACGCCGATCCAGTCCGAACCCAGCGGGCGCACCCGCTCGACCACCGCCAGCCAGCCGATCGACGCGACGATGTAGATCCCGCCATACGCGGCATAGGCGCGCCCGGCGTAAGCCGCTTCCACGCGAGTCAGCAACAGGGCGAACAGGGTCAGGCTGAGCAGCGCCGGGATCACCCACAAGGCACTTTTGCCCTGACGCAGCCACATGAAAAAGGCGAAACAGCCGGCGATTTCAAACAGCGCCGCGAGGAAAAACCACAGGTAATTGAGCATTGATGTGTCTCGACAGGGTGACCATTGCGGCCACCCTAACGACGCGACACCCTTCGGGCAAGTTCAGCCGTTGGTTTGTCTGGCCTTGGCGCGCATTTTATCGGCCATGCTGGTCATTTCGTTGTAGATCAGTTGCGGGTTCTTCTGTTTGATCGCCCAGGCCATGCGCCCCTGCTCGTGCGGCAGGATCATGAACTCGCCGGCGGCCACTTGCTGGTAGATATAGTCAGCGATGTCGGCAGCCGTGATCGGCGAACTTTCCAGCAACTTGCCGACCTGGGCTTTCATGGCCGGCGTCGGGCCACGGAACGAGTCGAGCAAGTTGGTCTGGAAGAACGACGGGCAGACCACATGTACGCTGACTTCCTGCTGCGCCAGTTCAATCAGCAAACTTTCCGAAAGCGCCACTACACCGGCCTTGGCCACGTTGTAGTTGCTCATCGCCGGGCCTTGCATCAGTGCAGCCATCGAAGCGATGTTGATGATCTTGCCTTTGCTCTGTTCGAGCAGCGGCAGGAACGCCTTGCAGCCCTTGACCACCCCCATCAGGTTGATCGCGATCTGCCAGTCCCAATCCTCCAGCGACAGTTCGCTGAAGAATCCGCCGGACGCCACACCGGCGTTATTGACGATGACATCAATGCCGCCGAGCTTCACCTCGCAAGCCTGGGCAAACGCGGTGAGCTGGCTGTAATCACGCACATCGCAACGTTGGGTGAAACCGTCACCACCGGCCTCGCGCACCAACTTCAGGGTTTCCTGCAGGCCAGATTCGCTGACGTCGGACAAGGCCAGTTGCCAGCCTTCACGTGCCCAGCGCAGCGCGATTTCGCGACCTAGACCTGAGCCCGCACCGGTGATCATCATGCGATTTTGCATAGCAGACAGCCTTGTTGTTCTGTAGGAGTTGCGCGAAGTGTAGCGAAGGTTGTGCGTGCGCCCACTCTCCATCAAGTTGCTGAATGGAGGATCAAAAGATCGCAGCCTTCGGCAGCTCCTACACCGATTCCTGTAGGAGCTGCCGAAGGCTGCGATCTTTTGATCTTGCGCTTAAAGGAAATAAGCCTGCGGACCAAATACATTAAAAAAACATTGAATTTTCTTTCACGCGCACCGGTCGGAATTGGTAAGCCGTCTGGAATTAGTTAGCCTCCAGTCGCCCTTGAACACCAAGACTTCTCGAATACTTTCAACAAGGAAATCGACATGGGCACAATTCTTATCATTATCCTGATCCTGTTGCTGATCGGTGGTCTGCCGGTCTTCCCGCACTCCAGAAGTTGGGGTTACGGTCCTTCGGGCATTATCGGCGTGGTGTTGGTGGTGCTGTTGGTCTTGCTGTTACTTGGCAGGATATAAAACCCCAAGACAAAAAAAAGAGGCCCTCAGGGGCCTCTTTTTTTATGCAGCGGTTTTATCAGTCCGGCTTGCCGTTGATCACACCGGCGGTGTTGTCCATCAGGCTCTTGGTTGCCGTTTGCAGGAACGCTTCAAGCTTGAGTTTCAGTTCGGCGGTACGCGGTGCGTCCGGAATGATCTCGGCAGAAGGGTTCGCGCCCAGTTGGTACTGGTAGATCTTCGGCGCCATTTCCTTCTCTTTCGGCAGCACCAGGATCTGATCGGCAGTGACGATGGCAGTGGTCTGCTCGCTGCCCGACGGCTTGATCACACCGAAACCGGTATCGCCTTCCGGCAGGTTCAGCAGGTCACGGCCCCAGCACTGGTGACGCACTTCGCCGCCCAGACGACCCATGATGGTCGGCACGATGTCGATCTGCGTACCCACGGTGTGGTCACGGGTACCGAACTTCTCCTGAATGCCCGGGGCGATCATCAGCATCGGCACGTTGAAGCGGCCCAGGTCCATTTCGGTGATCTGGCGCTCGTTGCCGAAACCGTGGTCACCGACGATCACGAACAGGGTTTCCTTGAAGTACGGCTCTTTGCGCGCCTTCTCGAAGAACTGACCCAGTGCCCAGTCGGCGTAACGCATGGCGGTCAGGTGTTCGTTGAGGCTGCCGCGATCAGTCACGCGCTCCACCGGCAATGGTGTCGGCAACGCATACGGCGTGTGGTTGGACAGGGTCTGCAGCAGCGCATAGAACGGCTTGCCGTTTTCCCGCGCCTTCAATTCCACCAGACCACGGTCGAACATGTCCTGGTCGGACACGCCCCAGGTCGGATCGGAGAACACCGGGTTGACGAAGTCGTTACGACCCACGAAGTTGGTCATGCCCTGGTTGCTGAAGAAGCCCGACTGGTTGTCCCAGGCGAAGTCGCCATTGTAGACATACACGTCATCATACTTGCGCGCGCTGAGCAGCTGCGGCAGGCCGGAGAGCTTGTGGCTGCCTTCCGGGGTCTGCATCAGGTATTCGAAACCCGGCAGGTTCGGGAAGCACGCCATGGTCGCAAACATGCCCTGGTGGGTGTGGGTGCCGTTGGAGAAGAAGCGGTCGAACAGCAGGCCTTCCTTCGACAGTTTGTCGAGGTAAGGCGTGATGTTGCCCGGTGCGCCCAGGGCGCCGACCGAGTGACCGGCCATGCTTTCCATCAGGATCACGACCACGTTCTTGATCGGCAGGGTCTTGTCGGCCGGTGGCGTGTAGTCACGACGCACGGCAGCGATGTCGGCATCGACCAGTTTGTCGTCCGGCATCACCAGCATCTCGCGCACCACTTTCTGCGCCTGTTCCTGCGGCAGGGTGGCTTTCCAGATGTTGTTGCGATCCTCGCCCATGCGGTCTTTGGCAGCGGCGATCAGCGACAGCGTGCCGTTGAGGCCGAGCTGGTTGGCGAAGTTCGATTCGGTGGTGTACACGTCACCCCAGCGCAGCGGCGGGCCCTGGCGCAGGGTGCCACGAGCGGCCACGACGCAGATCAGCAGGCAGACCACGAACACCGCCAGGCGGGTGTACCACGGCGCCACCTGACGGGTGCCGACGTTGCCGCCGCTGAACGGGCCACGTGGCCGGGTCGCGCGGTCGGCGCCCTTGAACGCCAGGGTCAGGATCACGGTGCCGATGACCCACGCCAGCAGGTAGCGCACCACCGGGAAACCGTACCAGAGCATGCTCATCACGGTTTTCGGGTCTTCTTTTACGTACTGGAACACCAGGCCATTGAGGCGCTGGTGGAACTCACGGTAGAAGTCCATTTCCATCAGACCGAGGAACAGCGCGATGCTGGACGCCACGGTCAGCCACAGACGGAAGAAGCCCCGCGCAGCCATCGCCCGCGCACTGAACAGTGCCAGCAGCAGCGGAACGCAGACGTAGACCACCAGGCGCAGGTCGAAACGCAGGCCGTTGGCGAAGGCTTCGAGGAAGGTCGAAGCCGGGGTATCGAGGATCATCTCGCGGTTGTAGACCAGCAGCGCGAGGCGCAGCACGGAAAACATCACCATCATGACCAGGGCACACAACAGTGTGTAGGCCAGATGCGATTTGACGGTCGGTTGCAGCAGGCGAGTGGAAGATCGCTGCTGATTCAGGGCGTCCGGGTTTGCCATGTCGTTTTAGGACCCATTGGAAGTTGAAGTTGCAAAATACAGCGGCGCCATGCCCTCTATTGGCCATTCCAGGCCCCGGGGCGTGCGCGGTGCGCAAATGTTGCACGATCAACGGCAGCATTGCCATTGATTACTGCCGCCCTGCCCGACTCTTTCATGCAAGCATTCGGATACGGACAAGCGGGGCTGCGCGGGCGAATTGTCTGGAACACTTTGTGAAAATTTCGTCCAACGCATATCTGGAAACACAATATAACGACAAAACAAAAACGCCCCGAATCGGTCGGGGCGTTTTGCTGTGAGCGCGAAGATTACTTCTCAGCGCGTTCTTTCAGGGCTTTAAGGGTGTTGAAGGGAGCATCGACCACGAACTTGTTGGCAATCATGCTTGGCACGCTGCCGCCTGGTTCAGTGTGCACCTGATAGGTCACTTCAACCTGATCACCTTTGGGCACGAACTTCCAGAAGCCTTTGACCTGAGCGACACGGACAAAGCCTTTCTCTTCGGGAATGTACTTCGGCACGCCTTCGAGGTTGCGGGTCAGGCTGCCATCGGCACCTTCAACGGTGGTGACGTGCAGCACCGAATCGCGTGGGGTGACTGGCCACGGCGTATTGAACTGGGTGTAGGTCCAGCTCTGATCGCCTTCGTGTTTGAGCAGTTTCTGGGTTTTGCACTCGTGAATCCAGGCGCAGGCTCCGGACACGTCTTCCTGCAAGGCACGCAGTTTGGCAACGGTGGTCTTCATCAAGGCAACACCCTGATAGGACTTGTAATCGGAACCCGGCACTTCGGCCAGCGAGACCTTGATCCCGTCCTGCTCCTTGGCGACTTTCCAGTCCTCAGCCTGAGCAACCGAAGTAACCAGCACAGCCGTCAAACCACACAACACAGCGATACGATGCAGCGAACCCATAGTCTTATTCCTTATTGTTGAAGTTCCGTTCGTTTGACACATCACGCCGCCGTCATCTGCTCCCACCAGCCGATCAGTTTGATCGCCTCTTCCGAGCTGCTGCCACAGACTTCGACATCGGCGGCAAATCCTGAACAGACCGCCGGGCGCTCCGGCTGGCCGAAAATGTTGCACAGGTTTTCGACCGACAGCTGCACGCAACGTTCGCCGGCAGGTTTGCCGTCGGGCATGCCCGGAATGGCAGAACTGATGGAAGGGGCAATACAGCAAGCGCCACAGCCTTCACGGCATTTCATGACGAGCAAGTCCTCGCGACGGGCAATGTGTTAAAGAGACACGGACAGAGTAACCGCTAAAACGGTTGTTTCAAATTCCCTGAACCGGGGTTTTTACCGATAACTGAATGTGACTGACCAGTCTCCGACAAAGCGTCTGGTTCGCGGGTCACGGATCGATTGAATTTATTGCTTGAACTCGAAATCCAGCGCAGCGCCTTCGACTTCGCGGCGCTCTTCGTTGCGCAGCTGCAACTGCATTTCGTTGCTGAGCAGGCGGCCGTTGAGCTGGAAACCGCTGTTCTTCTCGCCGAACATCTGCGGCAGGATCGCCTCGTGCTTGGGCAGCGACACGGTGCCGGCGGGTTTGAGTTGCTGAACCATGTCCTTGGGCAGACTCAGATCGAGCTTGGCCGGCGGCAGTTTGGTTTTCACCACCTCACTGGCCGGTTTTGACTTAGAGGCAATCGGGGGCCGCTTCTTCAGCGGAGCAGCTTTCTTCTGCGGGGCTTTTTTATCCTGAGCCTTCTTGTCCGCAACGGCTTTGCTGCTGGCGGTTTTACTCGCCGGAGCTGACGCCGCAGGCTTTTCCTGAACGGCGGCTGCCATGACACCGGGCGCATCGCCCATCGTCAACACACCAAGCAAAATCCAGGCAGCAGGCAAAATCGCTTTCATGAGCCCCACAACACTAACGGCAGAGGGCCATATGCTCGCTTGTTGAGCGTCACAAGACAAGCGTGACGCACCACTCGTTCAGAAACCGCCAGCGGTTTCCTGACACAGTTGGGTCGCCAGCAAACCGAGGGTCATCAGCGCCCTTTCCGCCTCGCGATTCCACGGCGTGCCGCAGTTCAGGCGAATGCAGTGATTGAACTGCTCGGTATTACTGAAGATCAGCCCCGGTGCAATGCTGATGCCCTGCTGCAAGGCGCGCACGTGCAATTCCTGGGTATTGACCCTGCCCGGCAGACTCACCCAGAGGATGAAACCGCCCGTAGGCCGGGTCATTTGCGTGCCTTCGGGGAAGTACTGCTGCACCGCCAGCTGGAACGCACTGAGGTTTTTTCGGTATTCCTGGCGGATGTACCGTAAATGCCGGTCATAACCGCCATTTTCCAGATAAGCGGCAATCGCCATCTGCGTGACACTGCACGCCGAATGCGTGGTGAAAGTCTGCAGACGCTGGATTTCCTGCTGATACTTGCCGGCAATCATCCAGCCGACGCGCACACCCGGCGACAACGTCTTGGAGAAACTCGAGCAGTAGATCACCCGATCCAGTCGATCGTAGGCCTTGAGGGCTTTGGTGCGGCCCTGTTCGAACATCAACTCGCCATAGATGTCGTCTTCGACGATCTGGATATCAAAATCCGAGGCCAGCCGCAGCAGTTGCTTCTGCCGCTCTTCGGGCATGGTGCCGCCCAGTGGATTGCTTAGTCGGGTGGTCAGAACCAACGCTTTGATCGACCATTGGTTGGCCGCCAGTTGCAGGGCTTCGAGGCTCATGCCAGTGGCCGGATCGCTGGGGATCTCGATCACTTTCAAGCCGAGCAGGTCGGCCAGTTGCAGCAAGCCGTAATAGGTTGGCGATTCGGCCGCGATCAGATCACCTGGACGGGTCAGCACCCGCAGCGACATCTGCAGCGCATCGACACAACCGTGGGTGATCACCACTTCTGACGGATCGACCACGACCCCGGCGTCGCGCATGCGGATCGCCACTTGCCGGCGCAGCGGTTCGAACCCGGGGCTGAACATGTAGCTGAATGCCCGAGGACTATGGAAACGAGTGACCTTGGCCAGTTGCTGATGCAATGCGCGCACCGGCAAGTAGTCAACGCTCGGCACTGCCGCGCCCAATGGGAAAACCCCCTCGCGCCGGGATTCGACCAACACTTGCTGAATGATACTGGCGCGGGTGACCAGGCCTGGCCGTTCGACCCGGGCGATGTCCGGCGTCGGCGCCGTTAGTGCCGGGGTCTGGTGTACGTAGTAACCGGACTGCGGCCGCGCACGGATCAGGCCCTGATCTTCGAGATTGGCGTAAGCCTGCAACACCGTTGCATGGCTGACATTGAGCTGCGAACTCATCTTGCGCACCGACGGCACGCGTTCTCCGGGCTGATAGACACCACGCCGGATGTCTTCCGCCAGTTGTTGAGCAATACGTTGGTAGAGCAAGAGGTTGGTCATGACGCAGCACTCGATTTCACGGGCATTTTATTCTTGTGTGAAACAATACCGGAACAGTTTAGAAGTGTACTGGGACAGTTGCCACCATAGTCGACCGTACAGTGCAGTGTCAGCTACAACTGTACGGATTTGCGTGCTATTCGACAGACGTAAAAAAGCCCGGCGCTGCATGACAGGCCGGGCTTTCCAGAGACGCAGCCCTCAGCGGGCGGCGCCGAGCTGGCCTTTTTCGTCGGAGAACACAATTTCCACCCGACGGTTCTGTGCCCGCCCGCGCTCGGAAGCGTTGGCGTCCACTGGGTACTCGTCGCCGTAACCTTCGACCTGAATGCGCTTGTCCTCAATCCCGAGGTCCATCAGCACATCGGCCACCGCTTGCGCGCGATCACGCGACAGCTTGAGGTTTTCCTGTTTGCCGCCGGTGCTGTCGGTGTAGCCCTCGATGCGCACCACGCGTTTCGGGTTGAGCTGCAGGAACTGCACGATCTTCAACACCACGCGATTGGCCGAGTTCTTCAGCTCCGCTTCGCCGGTGTCGAACAGCACGTCGCCCAAGGTCATGACCAGACCGCGATCGGTTTGCGTGGTGGCCAGCGCGACGATTTGTTCTTCGAGCCACTTGCCCTGCTGCTGCACGCTCAGCAGTTTGGACTCGCGCAGGGCCAGCTGCAGTCGCTGGCGCTCCAGCTCCAGCTTCGCCGCGCGCTCTTCGTTGAGCACCAGATTGGTGTGTTCGCGGGCGATTTCGCTGTAACGCTGACTCAGGTAGGCGTAATGCGCGACGTCCCAACCGCTGCCCCAATAGGTCGACAGGCGATCGGCACGGGCCAGCGATTCACCGGCGCGGATCACGTCCTTGGGCGCGATACGCAGCACGTTGGAATCTTCCTTGACCTTCTGGAAGTCGCTGCTGGCCTGTTGCAAGGCGGCTTCGCTGTGTTGACCGGCGCAACCGTAGAGGCTTGCGCAACCGGCCAGAATCAACCCGCCGAGGGCTTTGGACTTGAGGCTCATTGGGCATCTCCCAGTTGCTTGCGCAGACGGATGATGCGGGTGTTGAGCACGTTCAGTTGCTCTTCGCTCTTTTGCGTCAGCACCTTGGCTTCGGCCAGACGTGCATCCAGCTCGGCCTGTTCGGAACGCATGCGCGCGTTCTTGTAAGACTCGTCGGTCATGTTGCCCTTGGCCCGGTTGAACTTGTCTTCGGCCAGTTTCATTTCCGGCATTTCATCGGCGGTCGCACCGACAGCCTTGGCCTGGGTGATGGCCTGCTCGGTCAGGCGCATTTGCTCAATGGGCGCAGGATCGTTGGCGCAGCCGGCCAGGGCCAGAACGGCCATGGCCGCGAAAAGAGGTCGAATACTCACTAAGAATCCCTACTGTTTTGGGGCACTGACAGGTGGCTGCGGCTGTTGCTGCTGAGCCTTCCAGCGCTCGATGTTGCGTTGCAGCGCGGCTTCGGTCAGTCCGGACGCGGGCAATTCTGTCATCTTTTTAGCGAGCTGTCCGCGCAACCACGGATCGTTGCAGGCCGAGTTGTGCGAAACCGCGAGGAACAGACCTGGCCGGTCAATCGGTTGCTCGAAGGCCAGCAGATCATTGGCCATGCCCAATGCCTGCGCGGCGGCCATGCCCGAGTAGCGACCGGCGAGTACATATTCCACTTCACCCAGCAGAAGTTTCTGAAAGGCCTGGGTGATGTTTGCCGTCCGCGTCAGGGTCAGATTCTGCTCGGCGAAAGTGCCGAATGCCTGGGTCATTCGAGACTTTTCCGACATCCCGCCCGTGTGCCCGTGCAGGTCTTTGGCTTCGCTGTAGACCAGCGTCGAGCCTTTGCGCGTCCATACCAGGTAATCGTTTTCCAGCAACGGCGGATAAATGTAGTCGAGGTTTTCCAGTTCATTGAACATCAGCGGTGTGTCGGCCAGCATGTCCATGCGCCCGCTGCGCACTTCATCGAGGGCCTGCGAGCGTTTGCCGGCGTAGAGCAGCTCGACCTTGATCCCCAGATCCTTGGCCACTTGCTGCAACAGGTCGGCACTGGCGCCAATCAACTGCTTGGGATTCTGCGGATCCTGCCACAGGTACGGCGGCGCATCCGGGCTGCCGGTGACGACGAGGCGCTCGCATTTGCCGGCGGCCGCAGCCATGCCCGGCAAGAGGATCAATCCCGATAACAGCCAGCGGCGCAGATCCATGGCAAAACACTCCCACTCAAATTCGAGACAAAAAAAAGCCCGACCACAAGGCCGGGCTCTTTATAAGTGAAGCCGCCGGATTAGACCAGCTTCTCCAGCTCAGGTACCGCTTCGAACAGATCCGCCACCAGACCGTAATCGGCCACCTGGAAGATTGGCGCTTCTTCATCCTTGTTGATCGCGACGATCACTTTGGAGTCTTTCATGCCGGCCAGGTGCTGGATCGCGCCGGAGATACCGACGGCGATGTACAGCTGTGGCGCAACGATCTTGCCGGTCTGACCGACCTGCATGTCGTTCGGGACGAAACCTGCGTCGACCGCGGCGCGCGAAGCACCGACAGCAGCGCCCAGCTTGTCGGCCAGGGCGTACAGGTGTTTGAAGTTGTCACCGTTCTGCATGCCGCGGCCGCCGGAAACGACGATCTTGGCAGCGGTCAGCTCAGGACGATCGGACTTGGCCAGTTCTTCGCTGACGAAGCTGGAAGTGCCGGCGTCGTGCGCAGCAGCAACCGCTTCAACAGCCGCCGAACCACCTTCAGCGGCAACCGGGTCGAAACCGGTGGCGCGCACGGTGATCACTTTGACCGGGGCGGTCGACTGCACGGTAGCGATGGCGTTACCGGCGTAGATCGGGCGCTTGAAGGTGTCGGCGCTTTCTACCGAGATGATCTCGGAGATCTGGTCAACGTTCAGTGCAGCGGCAACGCGCGGCAGGATGTTTTTGCCGTTGGACGTGGCGGCAGCCAGGATGTGGCTGTAGTCCTTGCCCAGCTCTGCAACCAGCGGCGCAACATTTTCCGGCAGCTGATGCGCGTAAGCGGCATTGTCAGCGTTCAGGACTTTGCTCACGCCAGCGATTTTCGCAGCGGCTTCAGCCACGGCGCCAGCGCCCTGGCCTGCAACCAGAACGTGGATGTCGCCGCCGATTTTGGCAGCAGCAGCCACGGTATTCAGTGTGGCCGGGGCCAGCACTTTGTTGTCGTGTTCAGCGATTACCAAGATAGTCATTTTTAGATTACCTTCGCTTCGTTTTTCAGTTTCTCGACCAGTTCAGCCACCGACTTGACCTTGATGCCCGCGCTGCGTGCAGCCGGCGCTTCGACTTTCAGGGTCTTGTTGGTGGAGGCGGTGGAAACGCCCAAAGCGTCCGGAGTCAGCACTTCGAGAGGCTTCTTCTTGGCTTTCATGATGTTTGGCAGGGACGCGTAGCGCGGCTCGTTCAAACGCAGGTCGGTGGTGACGATGGCCGGCAGTTTCAGCGAAACGGTCTGCGCGCCGCCGTCGATTTCGCGGGTCACGGCAACGCTGTCGCCGGACACTTCGACTTTCGAAGCGAATGTGCCCTGACCGTAGCCGCTCAGTGCAGCGAGCATCTGGCCGGTCTGGTTGTTGTCGCTGTCGATGGCCTGTTTGCCCAGGATCACCAGTTGAGGCTGTTCCTTGTCGACCACAGCCTTGAGCAGCTTGGCCACGGCCAGCGAAGTCAGGTCTTCAGCGGATTCGACGAGGATGGCGCGGTCGGCACCCAGAGCCAGTGCGGTACGCAGCTGTTCCTGAGCGGTGGACGGGCCGATGGAGACGACGACGATTTCAGTCGCAACACCTTTCTCTTTCAGGCGTACGGCTTCTTCCACTGCGATTTCGCAGAACGGGTTCATCGACATCTTGACGTTGGCGAGGTCTACGCCGGAATTGTCCGCTTTGACGCGAACCTTGACGTTGTAATCCACAACGCGTTTGACAGCTACAAGAACCTTCATGGATTCCTCGTTACTCTCCGGTGAAAAGAAAGTCGCCTAGGCGAACCTGGCGGATGATGCTCATCGGGCACAAGGGCACCTCTAAAAACGCCGGCTGGGGCCGATGACCGTTCGTCAGTGGTGACCAACGGGTCATTGATTCGCACGGTGTGTAAACTGCGCGCCGGACTTGCGCTGCGCATCACCTTGTACTGCCTGTGCCCTGTCTTTAGAGGTGCTCTTGAAACCGCCAGTCTGCCTACGGCGAGCGCAAAACCGCCCGTATCTTGACCGGAACGCCTATTCCGGTCAATACGGCAAAATGGCCGTTCATAAGCCGTGCTTCTTTGATTTCTCTGGGCTGGAGCCGATTCAAACAAACGTTTGTATTGGACGCTCGGAGTGGTGTAGATATAATGCGCCGCCTAGAGAGAAAGGTGGTTTGCCCATTATTACCCTTGACGTTAACGTAAAGGCAATAACGGATACGACACCGAACCTCCAAATTAGAAAAAAAACTGTTGAGCCTTGAGTAGGAGATAGCCTGTGGAACGCGAATACATGGAATTCGACGTGGTCATCGTCGGTGCCGGCCCCGCTGGCCTGTCCGCCGCCTGCCGTCTGAAGCAGAAGGCCGCCGAAGCCGGTAAGGAAATCAGCGTCTGCGTGGTCGAAAAAGGCTCCGAAGTCGGCGCGCACATCCTTTCCGGTGCCGTGTTCGAACCACGCGCTCTGAATGAACTGTTCCCGGACTGGAAAGAACTCGGCGCCCCGCTGAACACCCCGGTCACCCGCGACGATATTTTCGTGCTGAAAAACGCCGACAGCGCGCAGAAGATTCCTGACTTCTTTGTGCCCAAGACCATGCACAACGAAGGCAACTACATTATTTCCCTGGGCAACCTGTGCCGCTGGCTGGCCCAGCAGGCCGAGAACCTGGGTGTGGAAATCTACCCGGGCTTCGCCGCTCAGGAGGCGCTGATCGACGAAAACGGCATCGTGCGCGGGATCATCACCGGTGACCTGGGCGTCGATCGCGAAGGCAATCCGAAAGAAGGCCTGTACACCCCGGGTATGGAACTGCGTGGCAAGTACACGCTGTTCGCCGAAGGCTGCCGTGGGCACATCGGCAAGCAACTGATCAAGCGCTACAACCTCGACAGCGATGCCGACGCCCAGCACTACGGCATCGGCCTCAAAGAAATCTGGGAAATCGACCCGGCCAAACACCAGCCGGGCCTCGTGGTGCACACCGCCGGCTGGCCGCTGGACATCATGGGCACCGAAAACACCGGCGGCTCGTTCCTCTATCACCTGGAAAACAACCAGGTAGTGGTCGGTCTGATCGTGGACCTGTCCTACAGCAACACTTACCTGTCGCCGTTCGACGAGTTCCAGCGTCTCAAGCATCACCCGGTGCTCAAGCAATACCTGGAAGGCGGCAAACGCGTCAGCTACGGCGCGCGCGCCATCTGCAAGGGCGGCCTGAACTCGCTGCCGAAAATGGTCTTCAAGGGTGGCGCGCTGATCGGTTGCGACCTCGGCACCCTGAACTTCGCCAAGATCAAAGGCAGCCACACCGCGATGAAGTCCGGCATGCTCGCCGCGGAATCGGTGGCCGATGCACTGTTCGCCGAGAAGGATGGCACCGAAGAGCTGACCTCCTACGTCGACGCGTTCAAGAAGAGCTGGCTCTACGACGAACTGTTCGCCAGCCGTAACTTCGGCCCGGCGATCCACAAGTTCGGCGCGATTGTCGGCGGTGGTTTCAACTGGCTGGACCAGAACATCTTCGGCGGCAAACTGCCGTTCACCCTGCACGACACCAAACCGGACTACGCCTGCCTCAAGCTCGCGGCCGACTGCAAGAAGATCGACTATCCGAAGCCGGACGGCAAACTCAGCTTCGACAAACTGAGCTCGGTGTTCATCTCCGGTACCAACCACGAAGAAGAACAGCCTTGCCATCTGAAGCTGACCGACCCGAGCATTCCGCTGAGTCGCAACCTGCCGATGTACGACGAACCGGCGCAGCGCTACTGCCCGGCCGGTGTGTACGAAGTGATCACCAAGGAAGACGGCGAAAAACGCTTCCAGATCAACGCCCAGAACTGCGTGCACTGCAAGACCTGTGACATCAAGGACCCTTCGCAGAACATCACCTGGGTCACGCCGGAAGGCGCTGGCGGCCCGACTTACCCGAACATGTAGGTCGAATCGCTGAACAACGAGGCTCCCGAAATGGGGGCCTTTTTGTTGCCCAAAATTCCTGCATTCCCCTGTAGGAGCTGCGGCACGCTGCGATCTCTTGACGCTGATCTGAAAATCAAAAGATCGCAGCGTGCCGCAGCTCCTACAGGGATCGCGGGTCCAACAGGAACGTTGCCACTGACTCAGGCAACGCGCTCATCACCAGGGCTGCGCTCAAAGTAGCGCTTGTACTCACGACTGAACTGCGACGTACTCTGATACCCCACCCGATGCGCCACCTGCGCCACGCCCAGACCTTCGGCGACCAGCAAGGTCTGCGCCTTGAGCAGGCGCAGGCGCTTCAGATACTGCACCGGCGACAGCAGCGTGCTGCGCTTGAAGTGCTCGTGGAAGGACGACACGCTCATGTTCGCGCAACTAGCCAGAGTCTCGACATTCAGCGGCTCGGTGTAGTGCGCATGCAGATGGCTGATCGACGCTGCGACCCGGGCGAACTGCCCCTGCTGCTCCACCAGCGCGCGCAACACATCGGCCTGCGGCCCGCGCAGCGCGGTGAACAACAATTCACGCACCCGCGCCGGCCCGAGAATCTGCCGCTCCAGCGGATCGTGCAGGCAGCGCAGCAAACGTTCGACACAGCCACGCATGTCATCGTCGAGCACCACCGAGGTCATCGACTCCGGCGTCTGCGCCGGGATATGCCGCCCCGGTGCCAGTCCCATGGCCAGCACCAGTTCGCCGAGCAGCACCCGGTCGATGGCCACCGATACGCCCAGCAACGGCGCGTCCGGCAAGGCAAAGGTTTCGCACTCGAACGGCACCGGCAGCGCCTGAATCAGATAGTGCCCGGCGCCGTACTCCATGGTGCGCGGGCCGAGGAACGCCAGTTTGCTGCCCTGAGCGATGATCATCAGGCTCGGCTCGTAAATGTGCGGGCCACGCGCCACGTCACAACTGGCGCGCAACACCTGCACGCCGGGCAACCCGGTCTGGCTGTAACCATCGCAGAGCGCCAGCGGCTCGATCAGCGAAACCAGCGTGGCATTGGCATCAAGGTGACGGGTCAACTGCATCGGAGGGGTCTTCAAAAAAGTCACGGAAAAAGGCATGCAAGCATCATCGCAGATCCTTTTGCCAATGCGCTTGCCCAGACCCGCATGCCGGAGGATTAGGCATGAGACCCGGAGGAATCGTCATGGCCGCAGCGGCAGACGGCGCCCAGAATGCGCCACCTCACTTGTCACTGCTTCTGCGAGGTTTCTCATGTACACCGCTATCGGTTATGCCGCCCAATCGGCCACCACTCCCCTCGCCCCGATGAAATTCGAACGCCGCAGCCCACGCGCTGACGACGTGGCGATCGAGATCCTGTACTGCGGCGTCTGCCACTCCGACATCCACCAGGCGCGCAACGAATGGGGCATCGCGGTTTATCCGTTGATGCCCGGCCACGAGATCGTCGGTAAAGTCACCGCCGTTGGTGCGAACGTCACCCAACATAAAGTAGGCGATCTGGTCGGCGTTGGCTGCATGGTCGACTCCTGCCGCACCTGCGCCGCCTGCCAGCAGAACCTTGAGCAATACTGCCTCGAAGGCCCGACCATGACCTACGCCACCCCGGACCGGGTCGATGGCAGCAACACCATGGGCGGCTACTCGGACAGCATCGTGGTCAGCGAGCACTTCGTCGTGCGCATCCCGGAAAAGCTGGATCTGGCCAGCGCCGCGCCGATCCTCTGCGCCGGCATCACCACCTACTCGCCGCTCAAGCATTACGGGGTCAAGGCCGGCGACAAGGTCGGGATTCTCGGTATGGGCGGCCTCGGCCACATGGGCATCAAGTTTGCCAAGGCACTGGGCGCGGAAGTCACGCTGTTCACCCGCTCGGCGAGCAAGGCCGAAGAAGGTCGTCGTCAGGGCGCCGATCACGTGATCGTCTCCACCGATGCCGAGCAGATGGCCGCCGCCGCAGGCCAATTCGACTTCCTGCTCGACACCATCCCGGTGCAGCATGATCTCAATCCGTACCTACAAACCCTGCGCTTTGATGGCGTGCACATTCTGGTCGGCCTGATCGAACCGATCGATCCGCCCGTGCACGCCGCCAACCTGGTGCTGGGCCGTCGCGTGCTGGCCGGTTCGTTGATCGGCGGCATTGCCGAAACCCAGGAAGTGCTGGATTTCTGCGCCGAGCACAACATCACCTGCGACATCGAAATGCTCGACATCCGCCAGATCAACGAAGCTTATGCGCGGATGATTGCCGGTGACGTGAAGTATCGCTTCGTGATCGACATGGCGACGCTGAAGCTTTAAACCTTCAGACCGAGTTCTGCCGAGAGCCGGGCTGTGACCCCTTTGATCAGGGGGATCAGCTCGGCCATTTTTTCCAGCGGCATGTACGGCACGGTGCTGGCGATACTGATCGCCGCGACAATGCGCTTGCTCGCATCACGAATCGGCGCCGCCACGCAGCGGATCGACGGTTCGTTGTCTTCCAGATCGAAGGCGTAGCCGCCGGCCACGTACTCGGTCATGCGCTGCTCGAGCTGCTCCCACGATTGCTGCGGATGCTGCGGCCAGAACTGACTTTTCCCACCCGCCGGCAGGCTGATGTCGTACAAGCGCTGCCAATCCTGCGGCGCATCGTCGAGCATCAAGGCCTTGCCGATCCCGGTGCGTGCCAGCGGCATGCGGTGGCCGACCCGCGAGCGCATTTCCGGGCCATTGCGCCCCGGATTCTTCAGCAGGTACAACACCTCGTCGCCCTCACGAATCCCCAGGTGCACGGTGTCGCCGGTCAATGCCGACAACTCATTCAGATAGGGCGCGGCCAGACTCACCAGCGGCAACTCTTCGCGGGCCTGAAACCCCAGCTCGATCAGTTTTGGCCCCAGCAGATAGCCGATTTGCGGCACCACGCGCAGGTAACGTTCGTCCACCAGGCAACTGGCCAGACGATGGGTGGTGCTGCGCGTGGTGCCGATCAGCCGGGCGATCTCTTTCAGATCACGGGCGCCACTGGCCACCGCCTGCACCACACCCAGGCCGCGAAGCAGGGTCTGGGTGCCGGTGGGTGCGGCGTCCTTGGTTTTTTCCGGGGCGTCTTCCTGCATATCCAGCCTTTACCGTTGAGCGAGGGAACGGGCGGCATTATGGTCGCCCGACGCAGACCACTACAACTCGATACGCTCGACCTTGCCTACCAGAAACACGTAGGACAATGCACCGATCAGCGCCAGAACCGCGATGTAGGTGATCGCCGGGGCAAACGAATCGCCACTGGCGAGGAACCCGATGACGATCGGCGTGGCAATCGCCGACAGGTTGCCGATGAAGTTGAACACCCCACCGGTCAAGCCGAGCAAGCGCGCCGGAGCCAGGGTCGAGACCAGCGACCAGGTGATCGAGGCCAGACCGTTGCCGAAAAACGCCAGCGCGAGGAAGGCAATCACCAGCGGTGTCGATTCAACGAAATTGGCACCGATGATCGAGGTGGAAATCAACAGTCCGCCAATGATCGGCAACTTGCGCGCAAAACCCACGCTGCAGCCACGGCGAATCAGCAAGTCGGAAAAGAACCCCGAACACAGCACGCCAATGAACGCGGCCAGAAACGGCAGTGATGCCAGCAGGCCGGACTTGATGAAGTCCATGCCGCGATATTTCACCAGGTAGGTCGGGAACCACGTCAGGAAAAACCACAGCGTCGAGTTCAGGCAGAACTGGCCGAGGTAGATGCCCCACAATTTGCGCTTGCTCAGGACGATGCCGAGGTCGGTCCAGCTGAACGACGCCTTGGCCGTCTGCGCTTGAATATCCACCAGCCCGCCGCCTTCGCGGATCAGGTCGATCTCCGCGTTGTTGGCGCCCTTGAAATCCCGCGGTTCGCGATACACCGCGTACCAGATCGCCGCCCAGACAATCCCCGCCGCACCGGTGGCGACGAACACCATGTGCCAGCCGAACTCATGTTGCAGCCAGGCCAGCACCGGCGTCAGAAACGCCAGGCCGACAAACTGCCCGGAAGTGTAGAAACCAATCGCCGTGGCCCGCTCGCGCTCGGGAAACCAGGTGGTGACCACGCGGCTGTTGATCGGATAGGCCGGTGCTTCCAGCGCGCCGACCGCCATGCGCAGCACGAACAGCGCAATGAAACTTGCGGCAAAGCCGAGCAGCACCGTGGCCAGCGACCACAGCAGCAGCGCGACGCTATAAAGGATGCGCGGCGGCACCCGATCCACCAGCCAGCCGCCGGGGATCTGCATCGCGGCGTAGGTCCAGCCGAACGCCGAGAAAATCAGCCCGACATGCACCGGGTCGATGCCCAGTTCGCTGGTCAGCGCGGGCGCGGCAATCGACAGGTTGCTGCGGTCGAGGTAGTTGATGACCACGGTGATGAACAACAGCACCATGATGAAAAACCGCTTGCGGCTAGGCGTGACTAAAGACGCCTGCCCGGTGAGGGTTTGCGTTGGCATGGGGGGTGCCTCTTCTTATGATTATTTGAGGACAGTCGTAAAACTTGCGCCGAACCCTGTGGGAGCTGGCTTGCCAGCGATAGCGGTGCATCTGTCACATCAATGCCGGATGTGCCGCCGTCATCGCTGGCAAGCCAGCTCCCACAGGGGAATTGTGGGGGGTCAGAAGGCACTCACCACTCGGCAAAACTGCCATCGGCATGGCGCCAGATCGGGTTGCGCCAGCGGTGGCCGACCGCCGCACGTTCGATCACGTATTCCTCGTTGATCTCAATGCCCAACCCCGGCCCATTCGGGATCTTCACGAAACCCTGGTCGTAGTCGAACACCCGCGGATCCTTCACATAGTCGAGCAGATCGTTGCTCTCGTTGTAATGGATACCCAGGCTCTGCTCCTGGATAAACGCGTTGTAACAAGCCGCATCCAGTTGCAGGCACGCCGCCAGCGCAATCGGCCCCAACGGGCAATGCAGTGCCAGCGCCACGTCGTAGGCTTCGGCCATGTTGGCGATCTTGCGAGTTTCAGTGATACCACCAGCGTGGGAGGCATCGGGCTGGATGATGTCGACGTAGCCTTCGCTCAACACCCGCTTGAAATCCCAGCGCGAGAACAGCCGCTCACCGAGGGCAATCGGCGTGCTGGTCAACGGTGCCAGCTCTTTCAGCGCTTCATAGTTTTCGCTGAGCACCGGTTCTTCGATGAACATCAGTTTGTACGGGTCGAGTTCCTTCATCAGCACCTTGGCCATCGGCTTGTGCACCCGGCCATGGAAGTCGACGCCAATGCCGACGTTAGGCCCGACGGCATCGCGCACCGCAGCCACGTTGGCCAGGGCCAGATCGACTTTCTCGAAGGAATCGAGGAATTGCAGCTCTTCGGTGCCGTTCATTTTCACCGCAGTAAAACCCCGGCTCACCGCCTCTTTCGCGGCACGCGCGGTGTCGGCTGGGCGATCGCCACCGATCCACGAATACACGCGGATCTTGTCGCGCACCTGACCACCGAGCAGATCACTGACCGACACACCGAGGGCCTTGCCCTTGATGTCCCACAGCGCCTGATCGATACCGGCCAGCGCACTCATGTGGATCGCGCCACCACGGTAGAAGCCGCCGCGATACAGCACGGTCCAGATGTCCTCGATGTTGCGTGGGTCTTTGCCGATCAGGTAGTCGGACAATTCCTCAACGGCAGCGGCAACAGTGTGGGCGCGGCCTTCGACCACGGGTTCACCCCAACCGGTCACGCCCTCGTCGGTTTCAACCTTTAGGAAGCACCAGCGCGGCGGCACGATGAAGGTGGTGAGTTTGGTGATTTTCATCTGCTTGTCTCTCTTGTTAGATGCAGCGCACGCAGCGCCGGATAAATCTCAGCGAAGGGCCTTCCAGGCAGCGACGTAGGCCTTGGCATTGACGGCGACTTGCTCAACGCTCATGCCCGGTTTGAACAGGCCGGAACCGAGGCCGAAACCTTTCACGCCAGCGTCGATGAACGCTTGCATGTTGTCTGGGGTGATCCCGCCGACCGGCGCCAGCACCGTCCCGGAGGGCAACACCGCGAGCCATGCCTTGACCACCGCCGGGGCCATCTGCTCGGCCGGGAACAGCTTGAGAATGTCCGCGCCCTCCTCCAGCGCCGCGAACGCTTCGGTCGGCGTGGCGACACCCGGCGACAGGTACAACCCCGCCGCTTTCGCCGCACGCAGCACTTTGGCGTCGCTGTGCGGCATGACGATCACCTGGCCGCCGGCGGCTTTCACCAACTCGACCTGCTCCGGGGTCAACACCGTGCCGGCACCGATCAGGCAATCGGCGGGCAAGGTCTGACGCAGGATGCGGATACTTTCGTACGGCGACGGCGAATTGAGCGGTACTTCGATGACGCGAAATCCGGCGGCGTACAGGACTTCTCCGACCGCTGCGGCTTCCTGCGGATGCAGGCCACGCAGGATCGCGATCAGACCATTTTGTGCCAGTGCTTGCTTGAGCATGTCAGGCCTCCAGTCAGGGTTAACGGGATGAGGAATCGAGCAGTCCGGCGGCCAGCGCCAGTTGCCACAGGCCGCGCTCGGTGGCCTGCTCGGCCAGCGCCACCCGGGCGAAACCGCAGGCGTCCAGCGCACGGCTGTAGCGGGCGCAGAGTTGTGCGTTGCCAATGAGGATGATCGAGGGCAGATGCGCACTGTTGCGTCGACGCCGCTGGGCTGCGGCAAGCGCTACCAGCTCATGGCCAATCATCAGGCCGGAGAGGTAATCCGCTTGCGCCGTCGGCGCCAGTTCGCCGGTCAGTCCCAGGGTGCGGGCACTGAATAATGTGGAGAGCACGCCCAGCTCGCCGTCCGCCGACAGTGCCACTTGCACACCACGGTCAAATGCCACGCCGTCGAACGCCACCCCCTGTTGCTGGGTACGCCCGAGAATGCTGTGTTCACTGAGCACGGCGAACACTTCGCCGGTCATGAACGTATCGAAATGGGTGATGCAGCCCTCGAGCACTTCCACCCATTTGGAATGGCTGCCCGGCAGACCGATCAACAGATCGCCGCCAGCATCGACCGGCAGGTTCTGCAGCACGCCAAGGACCTGGGTTTCTTCACCGCGCATCACGTTGGGCAGGCGTGAACGCTGAATCACGCCCGGCACGATGTGCACCCGTGTGCCGCGCAGACTGACCACTGTTTGTAGGGAATTTCCGAGATTGGCGACGTTCGCCGGCGTTTCGCAGTAGGCCGCTTCGCGCCAGCCCTGGGCGCTGCCGACCATGCCGCAGGCGATCACCGGCAGATCCGGCTGCGCATCGAGCCAGTCGCCACAGGCGTCTTCGAAGGCCAGTTCAAAACCATCGGCGCATTCACCACCGTTGATGACTCGCGGCGTCTTCGGTAACTGCATGATCCCGGACGACAGCGCACGCTGCTCCAGCACCACGCCACCGGCCGCGAGTTTGTAAGCACGTAATGAGGTCGTCCCCCAATCGAGCGCGATCAATTGCGCCTGCATCGCTTCACCTGTTTTGTTTTTGGCAGTGAGTGCGAGGGACTATAAACCTGGGCGCAGGAAAATCTCAATATATAAATATCATTCCCATATTATGGGATTTACAAGTGTAACAGCCGTTTCTTCGCCAAATCTCTAAAATGCCGATCCCATTCACGCGACGACCGCTCTCGACAGGTTCAAGGAAGAAAAAATGAAAACCGCTTTAAAGGCGTTACTGCTCTGCAGCGCACTCTGCTTCGCGGCGATCGCCAGCGCCTTGCCCGCTATCAAGGAGGGTGATATCTGGGCTTACAACACCCGGCCGGGTGAAGAAGCCTCGACCTTGACCATCCTCAAAATCGAAAGCTATCCGCACTACGGCACCGTCGTGCATATCCGCGTTGATGGCATTCGGATGACCAACCCGGTCACCGGAGGCGAGATCACCGCAATGCCCCACCTGCCTTTTCAGGCCGAGGCTTTGCAGCGCAGCCTGACTCGGTGCGTGGGAGAAACGGCGCAGATTCCAGATTTCAGCCAGGGCTACACCTACTGGAAAGCGGCCTTCGATGAAGAGAAGGCCGGGGCATTCAAGATTTCCGTGCGAAAGACACTGGATGGGTTGCTGAGCGGCAATTGGGAAATGACTGATGATGAAACAGCCAAAACCACCTCGACGCCCTGAGAATCATCCCTCGGCAAACTCGCGCAACACCTTGCCATCCATGCGATAGCGCACCCACTCTTCCTGCGGCTGCGCGCCGAGGGATTTGTAGAATTCGATGGCCGGGGTGTTCCAGTCCAGCACGCTCCATTCGAAGCGCCCACAGTCGTTGTCGCAGGCGATTTTCGCCAGATGCCGCAGTAGGGTTTTGCCGGCGCCGCCGCCGCGTTGTTCAGGGGTGATGTAGAGGTCTTCGAGGTACAGGCAGTTGCTGCCCAGCCATGTCGAATAGCTGAAGAAGAACACCGCAAAACCGATCGGCACACCGTCACGCAGGCAGATCAAGCCGTGGGCGGTCGCGCCTTCGCTGAACAGGCTGCGCTCGATGTCGGTGACGTTGGCGATCACTTCGTGGCGAGCCTTTTCGAAATCTGCCAGTTCGGTGATAAAGGCGAGGATTTGCGGCGCATCGCTGGGGGTCGCCGGGCGGATTTCGATCGTCATGGACGGGCCTTGTCGGAAATGGAAAGCGCCATACTAAAGCCGTGGGCGGCGCTCGTCACATGCCAAACCTGGTAGAGAACCTTGTGGTGTGGGGATTCATCCCCGATGGGTTGCGCAGCAGCCCTGAAAAACCGGAGTGCATCGCACTCCATTGGGGATAAATCCCCTCACCACAGCAGTATCATGCGCATCAAAATTTGGGTAAGTCTGCAAGGATGTTCATGAACGCCACTGCTTTTGCGCCGCTCACCTCACTCGCCGCCGAGTTGTTGCCCCATGCTCTGGAGCCGTCCGACGACGGCGCCCATGACCTCGCGCATCTGCAACGGGTCTGGCACAACGTGCGGACCTTTCAGGTCGAGGAAGGCGGTGACCTTGAAGTGCTGCTCGCCGCGGTATTGCTGCACGATTGCGTGTCCGTCGAGAAGAACTCGCCCCTGCGCTCGCAGGCTTCGCGCCTCGCCGCAGAGAAAGCTGCCAACGTGCTGGCGGAACTGGATTGGTCCGCCAGCAAAATCGCCGCCGTCACCCACGCTATCGAAGCCCACAGTTTCTCCGCCAACATCACCCCGCTGACCCTCGAAGCAAAAATCGTCCAGGATGCCGACCGTCTCGACTCGCTGGGCATGCTTGGCGTGGCCCGCACCTTTTACGTCGCCGGGCGCATGGGCAGTGCGCTGTACGACCCGCTCGACCCTGAAGCCAGGGAGCGCGACTACAACGACACACGTTTCTGCCTCGACCACTTCCAGACCAAACTGCTGCACCTCGCCGACGGTTTTCAGACCGAAACCGGTCAGCGTCTGGCGCAGATCCGCCATCAGCGCCTGAAGGGTTTCATGGAGCAGTTCAAGGAAGAAATCGGCCTCGACTGATGACCCTGTGTCTCGACCGTTCGTCGTTCATCAGGCACCAATCCAATCCAGGGGCAGACCAACGACAGGTAAGGAATTCAATCACTGGAGAAGCCCTATGATCCCGTCAAGGTTGACTGCCCTCGTCTTCGCCGCCCTGCTGAGTCCTGCGGTTTTCGCCGCGTCTACCACCGCAGCAGGCACCGGTCCTACCGATCCGGTTCCGTCGCCACGCGCTCCCGCCATTAACAGTGCCCCAGGCATGAACACCGATGGCTCCGGGGTCCCGTTGATCAACCAGCCACCTGCCACCGGCACCGATCCCCGTACCCAAGGCAGTGACCCCGGTCGCCAGGGTGGCATGAACACCCCCGACTCCCCCGCCACCCCCGATAACGCCGGCCCCGGCATCGGGTCGAAAACCACCACCGGTGGCTCGGGCTCTGAAGGTGCCGGCCAGTAGTTCGCCGACGCGAGCGTCCTATTCACATCCATGAAGAGGTAACCATGAACGTCGATAAAAACCTGGAAAAAGAAGTCCTCACCCGCCTGCTGCACGCCCATCCGAGTGGGCTTGGCAAAGAGGTGCTGGACAACTATCGCGGTGAGAAAGTGGTGGCCAGCGCCCTCGCCGCCCTGCAGGATCGCGGGCTGATCCACCATGGTCATGTGACCTGCAACGAGGCCGGCGAACACTCGTTGAATCTGCCGATCAAGCTCAGTGCGGCTGGCGTCGAAGCGGCGCGAAAGTTGGATGTCTAGAAGCTGTGGTTGTGTGAACGCATGATCGTGCAGGAGCTGCCGCAGGCTGCGATCTTTTGATTTTCAAGATCAAAGGATCGCAGCCTGCGGCCGCTCCTACACAAGAAACCCATCTACTGATGCAAGGAGAAATCCCATGCCTCGTGGAAGCAAAGATAAATACACCGTCGAACAGAAGCGCAAGGCCGAACACATCGAAGACAGCTACGAGCACAAAGGCCTGTCCAAGGACGAGGCCGAAGCGCGGGCTTGGGCAACGGTGAACAAACAGTCGGGCGGCGGCGAAAAGGCTGGCGGTTCGGGGCGCAGGAAACCGGCGAGTGCCAAATCCGAAGATCGCAAGGAATCATCGCGGCGTGCGGTAGCCAGTCGTGAAGGGCATGCGCGCGACAGCAAGGCATCGCGCGAGACGCAGACCGTGGACAGTCTGAGGAAAGAGGCGCGGGCGAAGAATATCGCCGGGCGCTCTTCGATGCGCAAGGATGAGTTGATTGCGGCGTTGCGCAAGGCCGGTTGATATTTGTTGTGAGGCTGATGGCCTTATCGCTGGCAAGCCAGCTCCCACAGGGATTCCGGGGTACACAAATTTGCGTTTCACCTTGTAAACCTGTGGGAGCTGGCTTGCCAGCGAAAGCGTCAGATCAATCGCCGCAGACTTCGCGGATAAACCCATCCACCTCAGCCGCCCTCGGCGCAGTCGCCGGCCCCCAGCGCGTCACCGCCAAAGCCGCCGCCGCGTTCGCCCGGCGTGCCGCCTCAAGAGCGTTCAAACCCTGCGCCAATCCGGCAACGAACACCCCGGCATGAGCATCACCCGCGCCGTTGCTGTCGACCGCTTTCACGGCAAACCCCGGCACCTGCCGACGCTCGCCAGCCTGCTGGATCCAGCACCCCTGCGGCCCGTCGCGCACCACCATCAGCACGTCTTTCGGTAGATGCTCGGCGAGGCGATCCAGGGCCGCCGCAATGTCCGCAGCCCCGGTAAACCGCAACGCCTCCACGCTGTTGCTGGTCCACACATCGATGCGTGGCAACAGCGCCTGCATCAACGCCGAGTCCGGCGATTCCACCAACGGGCCCGGATCAAACACCACGCTGATCACCTCTGGCAGCGCCAGCGTCCAGTCCAGCAAAGCTTGCGCCTTGCCTGCATGCAGCAGGCTGTAGCCGCTGACGTAGACATAATCGCCCGCCTCGGCGGCCACGCTGTTCAAATCCTCCTCGGTCACTTCGCCTTCAGCGCCGATGTAGGAGATGAAACTGCGCTCGGCCGACGCATCGGTCAGCGCCACGCAAATTCCGGTGTCGCGTTGAGCAGGCGCCTGGATGCCGATATGAATACCTTCAGCGTTCATCGCCTGACGCGCCAGATCACCAAAACGCCCGGTGCCATGACGACCGAGATAGACCACCGGCAAACCGTTGCGCACAGCTGCGGCCATCACGTTGAAGCCGCCACCGGCCTCGAAAGCGGCAGACTGCGCCAGCACATCGCCGCCGATTTTCGGCAGCTGATCCACGGCCATGACCAGGTCGATGATGACCTGGCCGGTGTGCAGCATCTTAGGCATGAGCATTCTCGACTTGCGCGGCGCGGCGATCTTTCGCCCCGCCGAGAACCAGGTAAATGCCACCGGCCACCACGAAGGTCACGATCCAGCCCAGACCGTTGTGGCCCAGCCACGAGTCGGACAGGAAGCCCTTGAACCAGACGTTTTCGGCGGTGGTGCCGATGGTGGTGAAACTGAAGCCGAGCACGATGGCAATCGCCCACGCGCCGAACGCGCGCCACTCGATGCCGCCGCGATACCAGTAGGCGCTGCTCGGGCTGACGTCGAGCAGGTCTTTGGGGCTGTAGTAGTGCCGGTGAATCAGATCGACCACGAAGATCCCGACCCACGCGGTGATCGGCACCGCCAACAGGGAAATGAAGGTGATGAACGGGCCATAGAAGCTGTCGGCGATCAACATGAAATAGATCGAACCGGCGAAGATCGCCACGATATCCACCACCACCGCGTAGACGCGTTTGACCTTGAGGCCGAGGGTCAGCGTGGTCAATCCGGCGGAGTACACCGAGAGGTTGTTCGACAGCAGCAGGCCGCCGAATGCAGTGATCAGGTACGGCACGGCCATCCAAGTCGGCAGCATGTCGCGGATCGCCACAATCGGGTCAGTCGCCGAGGCCAGGTCATTGTTGCCCACCGACAGCAGGCCGCCGAGGGTGATCAGCAGCACCAGTGGAATCCCCGCGCCGAACGCCGCCGAGGCGACCAGCCGCACAGCCTTGACGCTGCGGTGCTGATAGCGCGACATGTCGGCGCCGGCGTTTGCCCAGCCGATGCCAGTGCCGGCAGCCATGGTGCCGATGCCGATGATCATCGCGCTCATCGGCGCCGGCGTGGCGTTGAACACCGCGCTCCAGTCGATGGTCGCGCAAAGGAAGCCGCCGACCAGAATGTTCAACGCACCGAACACGTAGGTCGCCCACTTCTGGATCACCAGCAAGGTCGCATGACCGAGGCCGGAAACCGACAGGGTCAGCAGCACGAAAATCGCGATGAAGATCAGCGTCAGCACCGGCGCACTCTTCGCCTCAACCGGCGAGCCGAACAGGATCGAACACAGCGACAGCAGCACGAACGCGGCGGTGGTGGTGTTGACGGTTTCCCAGCCCAGCCGAGACATCAGCGAGACCAGCGTCGGGCCGATATTGCCGCGTACACCGAAGATCGCTCGCGACAACGTCAGGCTCGGCGCACGGCCACGACGACCGGCAATCGAGATGATCCCGACCACGGCGAACGAACCGGCGGCGCCGACGATGGCAACGATGATCGCCTGCCAGATCGCCAGCCCGCGAAACGCCACCAGCGTGGCGCCCAATGGCAGGCCGAGAATGGAAATGTTGGCGGCGAACCAGACCCAGAACAGTTGCAGCGGATGACCGTTGCACTCGGCTTCCGGCACCGGCTCGATGCCGCGGGTTTCCAGTTGCCCGGCGCTTGGCCCGGCGTTTGATGAACTCATGAACAGTGCTCCTGTTTGCCTTTATTGTGGTTGTGGGCAATGACGCAAAATTTATTGCTCTTGTGGCGAGGGAGCTTGCTCCCGCTCGGCTGCGCAGCAGTCGTAATCCAGACAATGGGGTATGTCTGACACAGGGTGCCGGCAGGGTTTGGGGCCGCTTCGCAGCCCAGCGGGAGCAAGCTCCCTCGCCACAGTTATGTGGTCAACGCAGGCTCAACAGCCCCTGCACCAACGGTTCAAGCTCCAGATGATTGACTGCCTTGACCGTGGCAATCATCGGCGCCGGCCAGCTCTCGAGGCCCAGGCAGGCCCCGAGCATGGCGCCGAGAATCGCCGCGATGGTATCGGTGTCGCCGCCAAGGCTGGCGGCCATGCACAATGCATCGAACGCACTCATCTCGCCGACCGCCACTTGCTGCGCCAGGGCGAACGAGACCACCACCGACTCCTGCGATGCCACCGAAGTGCCGATCACGTCGTACAGCAGATCCGCCAGCAGCGCCTTGTCGCTATCGACGCTAATCGTCCGCGCCCAACTGATGCGCGAAGCGATGCGCCCGCCGGCCACCCAGTGCCCATGTGCCTCGGCCTGTTGCGCAATCTGCTGGCCAAGGTTCAACGCCTCGCCCAGATCCATGCCATTGATCCCGGCCGAAACCACCGCCGCCACCGCCGCCGCGCTGGAAATCCCCAGCGTGGTGTTGTGGGTGACCTGACAGGCCTGCACCACGGCCGCGATGAAACGCTCGGGATCAGCGACGTCTGCGGCGATGCCCACCGGGGTGATGCGCATCGCTGCGCCGTTGGTGGTGCCGTAACGCCCGGCCTCCTCCGGCGAATGCCCGGCGAGGATCATTTCAATGGCGCGTTTGGTCGATGGGCCGAGCAAATCCTGCGAGCCCTTGGCCTGCATCTCGGCTTCCCACTCGATCAGCCGTTGGGCAAGCACTGCCGGCTCGATCCGGCCTTTGCCTTCGACCAGCAGCTCGCCAACCAGAATCGCCTGTTCGGTGTCGTCGGTGATCGAGCCTTTGGGCATGTTGGCGGCGATCGGTTGCAAAGGACCGGCGTCCTGCAGATCGGTGATGTGGCCGAAGCGGGTCTTGATCGTTTCGCGGTTCAGCGATTGCGTCGGCATGCCCAGCGCATCACCGAGGGCCAGGCCATAAAACGCACCGAGGGCACGGTTGAGCGCGGTCATTTCTGTTCTCCAAATTGCAGGTGCAGACGGAAATGCACCGGGTCGAGCAGGCTTTCGACCTGCTCCATGAAACGGTTTTGCCGGTCGTAAGTGGTGCGCAAGGCCTTGAGAAACACAGTGCCTTCTGCGCGACCGAGCAGCTCGGCGTCCACGGCATTCAGCGGTTCGGCGCCGATCCACTGATCGCCGCGCTCGCCGATGTAGCCGTAGGCGGCCAGGGTGATGGTCAGCGAGTTGTCTATAAGACCGACACGCGGCAGGCTTTCCAGGCCTCCGGTGGCCGGCAACAGCGAGCGTTCGAGGGAGACCAGCGTGCCGTCATTGGATCGCCGGCGGCGGTCGAGGGTGATGAACTGGTCGGTGCCGAAACGCGAAAGCAAATCCGGCCGGGTCACCGCTTCCAGACGCAGCACTTCGGTGTTGATCAGCGCTCCGCTGTCGGCCAGCGCTTGCGCCCAGCCGCTGCGCTGGTCGAGCACCACACCGTCGAAGGTGACGATCGAACCGACCCCGCTTTGCGTGGCGATGTAGTTGCGCCGCTTCAGTTCGGCCAGCGCCTCACGCAACGTGCCACGGCTGACGTTGAATTCCTGAGCCAACTGATGCTCGCCGGGCAACAGAAAGCCGTCCTCCATGAGGCCGCTTTCGATGCGCCGGACGAGCTCGTCGACCACCCGTTGTTTCTTGTCAAATCGTACCTGTCTAATCATGTACAAAGTGATACCCGAAACGGGTGAGGGCGGGCAAGGAGTTTTTAGGGGTTCGGACAGAAGGAATGCATCACTGTGGCGAGGGAGCTTGCTCCCGCAGGGCTGCGGAGCGGCCCTAAAACCGGCGACAAGGGTGAGTCTGACACACCGCACTGTCCGGATTTGCGACTGCTGCGCAGCCGAGCGGGAGCAAGCTCCCTCGCCACAAAATTATGCTTCGCCAGTTAGAATCAGCGCTGTTTCAGGCGGTCGATCACGACGGCCAGCAGCAAAATCGAACCGCGAATCACATACTGATAAAACGTATCAATGTTCTTCAGGTTCATCGCATTCTCGATGATCGCCAGGATCAGCACCCCGGCAATCACGTGGCGGATCATGCCGATCCCGCCGCTCAGCGACACGCCGCCGAGCACACACGCCGAGATCACGGTCAGCTCGAAACCCTGGCCGATCATCGGCTGCCCGGAGGTCATGCGCGAAGCGAGAATCACCCCGGCCAGCGCACCGATCACACCGTGCACGGCGAAGATGATGATCTTGGTGCGGTCAACGTTGACCCCGGCGAGCAACGCCGCTTCCTGGTTGCCACCGATGGCCATGGTGTTGCGCCCGTAGGTGGTGTAGTTCAGCAGCCAGCCGAAGAACAGGAAGCAGACGATGGTGATCAGGATCGGCACCGGCACGCCGAACAGCTGGCCGTTGCCGAAGACGAAGAACGATTCCTGCGACACGCCCACCGCTTTGCCGTTGGCAAAAATGTACGCCAGGCCGCGAACGATCTGCATGGTCGCCAGCGTGGTGATCAACGCGTTGACCCGCAACTTGGCGATCACGATGCCGTTGATCAGCCCGACAATCAGACCCATCACCAGCGCCGCACTGACGCCGAGGAACACGCTGTTGGTGTCGCGCATCACCACCGCAGCAACGACCCCCGCGCAGGCGATCACCGAGCCCACCGACAAGTCGAAGTGACCTGACGCCAGGCAATACAGCATGGTGCACGCGGCAATGCCGGTGGTGGAAATCGCCAGACCCAGCCCGCGCATGTTCAGCGGCGAGAGGAAGTTATCGATCAGCAGCGTGCAGGCGACGAAGATACCGATCGCCGCCAGCAGCATGACCCAGTCGTCGAGGAAGCGCCGCAAGTCCAGCGGTTTGCGGGGAGTCGGCAGCGCCTTGTTTTGGATGGTCATCATAGTCACCTCTCAGTTCGCCACGCCGTCAGCGCGATGGCGCGGCAAAGCCAGTTGCAGCAGGTTGGATTCATTGGCCTGGTCGCGGCTGACTTCGCCGCGCAGCGCGCCCTCGCAGAGCACCAGAATGCGGTCGGAAATGCCCATCACCTCCATGAGGTCGCTGGACACCACGATCACCGAAATACCGTCGGCGGCCAGGTTATGGATGATCTGGTAGATCTCGGCCTTGGCGCCGATGTCGATGCCGCGAGTCGGCTCATCGAGCAGCAAGACCTTCATCGGCATCGACAGCCAGCGACCGAGAATCGCCTTCTGTTGATTGCCGCCGGAGAGGAATTTGATCTGCTGCCCGGCGTGCGGGGTTTTGACTTTCAGCGCCTTGATCTGCTTGTCAGCGTTGCCCTTCTCCCACAGCCCGCGCAGCAGGCAGCCGAGGCTGGCATTGGCACTGCGCGCGCTGATGTTGATGTTCTCGGCAACGCTGGCCAGCGGGATGATCCCCTCCTTCTTGCGGTCCTCGGGGCACAGCAGGATCCCGGCGGCAATCGCATCACGCGGTGAGCGCAGCTTCAGTTCATGGCCGCGCAATTCGAGGCGTCCGGCGGTGTTGCGTTCAAGCCCGCTGAGCAAGCGGAACAGCTCGGTGCGCCCGGCCCCGACCAGACCAAACAGGCCGAGAATCTCGCCCTTGTGCGCCTCGAAACTCACCGGCTCACGCAGCCCCGGGCCAAGCAGACCGTCGACCTTCAATGCCACCGCGCCGCGTGGACGGCTGCGGTAATCGTAGATGTCCTGAATGTCGCGGCCGACCATGCAGGTCACCAGTTGATCGTGGGTCAACTGGCTCATGTCATCGAAGGTGCGCACGTAACGGCCGTCCTTGAACACCGTCACCGCATCGCAGATGCGGAACACTTCTTCCATGCGATGCGAGACGTAGAGCACCACTTTGCCCTCATCGCGCAGGCGGCTGATGATCGCCATCAAACGGTCGATTTCGCGCGCCGAGAGGCTGCTGGTCGGCTCATCGAAGGCGATCACATGCGCGCCACGGGACAGCGCCTTGGCGATTTCCACCAATTGCCGCTGACCGAGCGACAGGCGCCCGACCTTGGTCTGCGGATCGATTTCATCGGCCAGGCCCTTGAGGCAGGCCAGGGCATTCTGGCGCAGCAGGCCGCGATTGATCAGGCCGAAACTGGCCGGCAGATGACCGAGAAACAGGTTCTCGGCCACGCTCATTTCCGGCACCAGATGCAGCTCCTGGTGAATCACCGCGACGCCGCTGCCGATGCTGTCGGCGGTCGACTTGAACGCCATGGTCTGCTCGCCGATCTGCAACTCGCCGCTGCTCGGAATGTAGGCGCCACCGAGGATTTTCAGCAGGGTCGATTTGCCGGCGCCGTTCTCGCCCATCAAGGCGTGCACCTGCCCTGGATGGGCGACGAAGCTGATGGCGTCCAGCGCCTTGACCCCGGGGAAGGTCTTGCCGATCCCGTTGAAGCGCAGGCTGCCGCCGGCGCTGCTTGAGTGTGTCTGTACTTGCGCGTGCATCTGAGTCACCTCTTCACACCGATCGAGCAGCCATCAATTCCACAGGCCGATTTTTTCCAGCTCTTGCTTGAAGTTCTCACGGGTGATCAGGGTGACGTCGTCCATCGCTGTGTACTTCGGCGGTTCTTTGCCGGTGGTGACCCACTCGTACATCATCTCGGCAGTCTTGTAGCCTTCGATGTGCGGGCTTGGCAGCATCGAACCGAAGAAACCGCTGTTGGGCTTTTTCAGCTCGCCGATGGCGTCGGTGCCATTGATGCCGATACCGATCACGTTGGCCGCAGCGAACCCGGCGGCTTCGGTGGCGCGCACGCCGCCGAGTACGGTGTTGTCGTTCATGCCGCCGATGATCAGGTTCTTCGCCGCACTGGGCAGCTTGACCAGCGCCGAGTTGGTGGCGTCCATGCTGCCTGGCACGTCGAGGGTTTTCAGTGCGGCGGTCAGGATGTGGTCTTTCGGCAGGCCGGCGTCTTCGAGCGCCTTCATCGAACCGTCGGTGCGCTTCTTGCCGGTGTCGAGCTCGTTGTAGGTGTTGACCACCGCGTAGGTGTCTTTCCAGTCCCAGTTGCGTTTCTTCGCCTCGGCGACCATCGCGTTGCCCTGCTTCTGGCCGACTTCGAACGCGGCCATGCCGAGGTACGGCACGTCCTCCATGAACTTGCCGCTGGCGTCGACGAAACGATCGTCCACGGCAATCACTTTCAGGTCATTGAGTTTGGCTTTGGCCATGATCGCCGGGCCGAGCGAGACGTCCGGCGGGCAGATCACGAAGCCTTTGGCACCGTTGGCGGCGAGGCTGTCGATGGCCGAGAGGGTTTTCTCGCCGTCTGGCACGGCGATCTTGATCAGTTCGAAGCCTTTACCCTTGGCGGCTTTTTCAGCAAAAGCCCACTCGGTCTGGAACCACGGCTCTTCAGCCTGTTTGACCAGGAAACCGATTTTCACGGCATCGGCAGCCAGCAGCGTACTGCTCAGACTGAACGCGGTGACCGCCAGGGCGGCACTGCACAGGGTACGAATCCCGAAACGACGTTTCATAAGCTGACTCCTTGTTATTTTTTTTGAGCAAATTAAACAGTTTGTGGCGAGGGAGCTTGCTCCCGCTGGGCTGCGAAGCGGCCCTGAAACCGGTTACCTCGGTCAATCAAACACACCGCGCAGCCCGAATTTACGACTGCTGCGCAGCCGAGCGGGAGCGAGCTCCCTCGCCACAGGTGTGGTGGCGTGACACGTACTGCTGCAAAGCCTTTTGAAAATAGTCATATCGTATGATGATTAGATTTCACGCGGAGTTCACCGCCTGAAACCCGATCCACTCAGTCGTGGTACATCACCGAGCGACCACCATCGATGGTGATGCACGAGGCGTTGATGAACGGCGCTTCATCGCTGGCCAGAAACACGGCGGTCATCGCCACTTCGAGCGGCTGGCCGATGCGTTTTGGCGGGTGCAGATCGAATGCGCGTTGACGCTCGGCGTGCGGATCGGCAAAGCCGTTCCAGTAATCGACGTTGAGTTGCGTCTCGATGTAGCCCGGGGCGATGGCGTTGACCCGAATGCCCTTCGCCGCGTATTCGATACCCAGCGCCCGGGTCAGCCCAAGCAGGCCGTGCTTGGCCACCGGATACGGGAAGCAGCCGGGAATGATGTGGCTGGAATGGGTCGAGGCGATGTTGATAATGCTGCCGACGCCCTGCTCGATCATCTGCGGCAACACGGCTTTGCAGCCGTACCAGGCGCCGTCCAGATCGATGGCGAAGCAGCGACGCCAGTCTTCTTCGGTCATTTGCAGCGGATCGCGGAACACGTTGACCCCGGCGCAGTTGACCAGCACGTCGATGCGCCCGTGCAGCTCAACCGCCAGTCTGGCCATGGCGTGCAAGTCCTGCTGGCGCGAGACGTCAGCCTTGATCGCCTGCACGTCGTAGCCCTTGTCGCGCCAGTGGGCGGCAACCTTCTCGACTTTCTCTGCCTGAATGTCGCTGATCACCAGTCTGGCCTGCTGCGAGGCGAAGGCGGCAACGATCGCCTCGCCGATGCCTTGAGCGGCACCGGTCAGCAGCACGACTTTGTTTTTCAGACGCTCACCCTTCGGCGGCGCGGGCACCGGCGGCAAGGAAAGAGGTTCAGCCATGGATCAGGACTCCTGTTCGTCAGCACAAAAAAACCGGGCATCTGTCGATGTCCGGTCTGGAAGACTGTGAAAACGAAACAGGCAGGCGCGGCGAGCGACGCCGGACCGTTGCGAGACGCTGACTCCGCTGAGGAGTGCGATAAAGATTCGCTGCATCACTTCACCTGTTTTGTTCTTTTTAAGTGTGAGTGCGTGTTACTGCTGGAGCCGACTATAAACCCGACCGCCAAATAATCTCAATATATAATTTTGCATCCCATATTTTGGGATTTAGCCAGCGAAGCGTGTGCAGAGCTTGCCCGGTACATCGATTCGCATCGACAGGACGGCGCCATCCAGCGGATGGTTGTGCGGACTGTGGGCGCTGGTGATGTACAGGGTTTTCAGGTCTTCGCCGCCGAATACGCAACTGGTCGGGCGGCTGACAGGCAGATCAATTTTGCGCTCGACCTTGCCGTCCGGCGTCAGGCGCAGCAGGCAGCTGCCGTCCCAACGTGCGTTCCACACATAACCCTCAGTGTCGATTGCCGATCCGTCCGGGCCGCCATTCTGGTCAGGGCCATACCAGATCTCGGCGTTATCCAGATTGCCATCGGTGTGAATGAAATAGCGATTGAGCGCCCCGTCGAGGCTGTCGCCGAACAGCAGCCTGGTGCCGTCGTCGCTCCACAACAGCGTGTTGGGAATGCCGAGACCTAGCAGCAATGGCGTAACACGCTGGTCGGGATCAATGCGAAACAAGCCACCGGAACGACGCTCAATCGGCAGGTCTTCGCCGTGGTCGCCGATGTTGTTCTGCATGGTGCCGAGCCACAGCCGACCCTGAGCGTCGCAGCGCGCTTCGTTGGGCCGATTGCCCGGTTGCGGGTCGGCGATGCAGAACAGTGTCAGGCGTGGCTCAAGGCCCGGTGAATCGAGATCCAGACGATAGACGCCGCTGCTCAGGGTCACCAGCGCATCGCCGCTGGCACAGGGGATGAAGGCGGAAACGTGCTCGGGCATCTGCCAGATCTGCACGTTGTTGCCGATCAGCCGCAGCGCCTGCTTGCCGGCGATATCGACCCAGTACAGTGCCTGGGTCGGGGCGTCCCAGAATGGCCCCTCGCCGAGCTTGGCGCGGTGTTGAGTTACGGCGGTCCAGCTCATGGCAACTCCTTGGGTCTTGGTGTTCTAAATGTGGGAGCGAGCTTGCTCGCGAAAGCGGAGTGTCAGTCGAAGGCGGTGTATCTGATTCGCCGCCTTCGCGAGCAAGCTCGCTCCCACAGGGGAATTCAGGCTTTGTCAGCTGGCTTTTTTGTCGGCCATCACCTGCGGGTAAAAGCGTTTGATCGCAAGGTCTGCGTTGTCGATCAAGGTCATGCAGGCCCACACCCCGCGCGCTGAATCACGGGCAGCAATGGCGTCGGCCATGTCCTTGTGGATCGGCAAGGTGCGACGCAGTTCATCGGGGTCCGCGGCGGAGACGTCAAACGACACGGCGAGCAAGGCGCCGAGGGCCGGGACCATTTGCTCGATGAACTGGTTGTGGCTGGCGGCCAGAATGCATTCGTGGAAGGCCTGATCGGCACGGTTGTAATCGATGCCGCTGTCGACCGCCCGCTCCAACGCGTTGTAGGCCAGTTGCACCGCGTGAATCTGCTCCAGACTGGCGCGCTCGCAGGCCCAGCGCACAGCCATCGGTTCGATGGTACGGCGCAGGTCGAGCAGGTCATCAACAAAGTTTTCCGGCAGGCCGTTGCGTGAGAGCCAGCCGACGACTTGCGGATCAAACAGGTTCCAGCGCCGCACCGGCAACACGCGGGTACCGACTTTCGGCCCGACTTCGAGCATGCCTTTGGCAACCAGGGTTTTGATCGCTTCGCGGATCACGGTGCGGCTGACACCTAACTGCTCGCCCAGATCCGCCTCGACCTTGATCGCCTGTCCCGGCTTGACCTGGCCGGCGGCAATCCAGCTGCCCAGCCAATCGACCGTTGATGCATGAAAGCTGCTGGACATGGACACCTCAAAGCGGATCGCGATGGGTGTCCACGCTAATGATCATATGATTAACAGTCAATCGAGATTTCAAGGTGATTCTCAAAACCAATGTGGGAGCGAGCTTGCTCGCGAAAGCGGTGTATCAATCAACCTAAGTATCGACTGACTTACCGTCTTCGCGAGCAGGCTCGCTTGTATGTTTAGACTTGAAGGGGTGGGCGGGACTACAGACTCGATTCTGACTCTGACCAGTACAGACCGTGGGAGACTTCTCGTCCCGCCCCTTCTACCCAAAGCGCCAATAAGGAATTCATCGGTAAACCGACGACAGAGACAAGCCAGCGCAACGGTAGACCCCAACAAGCTCTTAAACCCTAGCTCCGAGGATTCGTCATGACAATCCTTACTTCGCAGACGGTTGTTGGTATCGATATCGCCAAGGCCGAAATCGTTGTCTATCGCGCCGACCTGGAAACCATTGAAGCGGTCAAGAATGATCGTGCCGCCCTCAAACGTTGGCTCAAAACTCTGCCCGCGCAAAGCGCTATCGCTGTCGAAGCCACCAATATCTACCATTTGGAGACTGTTGATCTGGCTCATGCGATGGGACATCAGGTCTATGTGGTGGATGCTTATCGAGTCAGCCACTATCGTCGCGGTGTCGGTCAGCGAGCCAAAAATGATCCCTGCGATGCACGCGTGCTCGCACGCTATCTGACGAATGAACAAAGCAAACTGCGGCTTTGGAACCCGCCTCCTAAAGCCTACACCGTACTGAAAAGCTTGCTGCACAGACGCGCGACGCTGATTCAGAACCATACGGGTCTGATGTTGAGCTGGGCCGATGAACCCTTGCTGAAGAAAGAACGTACGGCTCAGCAAAAGGCATTCGAGCGATCCGACAAGGTCATTCAAAACCTGCTGCGCAAAGTCAGCAAAGAGGCCGGTATTGATGACAATATTGGCCGCTGCAAAGCAATCGAGGGCGTGGGAGAGTTGACTGCGACTGGGTTGGCAACGACCTATATGCGCGGTGACTTTGCCAACAGCGACGCGTTCATCGCGTTTTTGGGTATGGATCTGACGGTGGACGATTCGGGGAAAAAGAACGGCCCGAGGTTCCTGAGCAAAAAAGGAGATCCGGAGATCCGTCGATTAGCCTACAACGCCGCAATGGCGGCGTGTCGCTCAACCAAGTGGAAGCCTTTTTACGAGTCTTACCTGGCCAGAGGCTTCTCGAAAACACAGGCATTGGTAGCTCTTGCTCGCAAGCTCTGCCGAGTGGCATTCACCCTGATGAAGAATCAGGGCGAATACCGATCAGTTTGAGATTCTAGGGTTGCTGAGCAACATAGAATCTCCCACAGTGATTTGTGTTTAAGGCTCGAGGCCGATGCGGAAGAACTCGCCACCGCTCCACACACCGAGCCAGCGCTGCCCGTCGATTTCACGACTGACCGCCAGCTCCACCAGCTGGTAAAACACATTGCGGTGAATCAGCGCTTCGAGGTTGGTACGCACATGCACGTAAGGCGCAGGTTCCTGAGTGGTCGGGTCGATCTCGACGCGGATCGGATGTTCCGGCCCGGCCTCGGCGGTCTCTTCAACGTTGGTGGTGAAACGCAGGACCTGCGCCTCGCCCTCGCCTTCCACTTCCACGGCAATCGCCACGAACGGCGCGTCGTCGACCTTGATCCCGACCTTCTCGACCGGGGTAATCAGGAAATAATCATCGCCGTCGCGGCGGATGATGGTGGAGAACAGCTTGACCATCGGCTTGCGCCCGATAGGCGTGCCCAGGTAATACCAGGTGCCGTCGCGGGCGATGCGCATGTCGATGTCGCCGCAGAAGTCCGGGTTCCACAAGTGCACCGGCGGCAGGCCTTTGGTTTTGGGGATCTGCCCCAACAGGTCATTGGCTTTTTGCGGTCCACTCATGGCGTACTCCTTGGTTTATTGGTCGCCGACCCCCAACAGGCTGCGCGCATATTGCGCCAGCGGCGGGCCGATCAGGTCTTCCGGCTTGTTATCGTGGAACGTCAGTAAACCGCCACGACTCTTGATGCGCGCAGTATCAATCAAATACTGGGTGCTGGTCTCGATCAACATGATCTGAATCACCCCGCCGTCGATGCCCAGGCGATCCACGGCTTCCTGATCGAGCCATTCGTCAGAGTTGCCGATGCGGTCGTCAGCCTTGGCGAAGCGGGTGTACAGCAGGTAGTGCGCGCCGGCATCTCGAGCTTCGCCCATCGCTTGGTCAAGACCTTCCGGGGCACGGGCGCGGCGGACCATCGGGAAGTATTCGACAAAGCCCTTGAACGCTTCTTCAGCCACCACGTTCGGCCGTGGGTAGGAGCCACCCGGCGGTGCGAATGAACCTTGGGCGATGTAGATGAACGAGTCCGGCTGAATGCGGAAATTGTTCACCCGACGGCTGTCGCTGTGATCCAGCAGCCCCGCGTCGCTCATCTGATAGCGAGTGCCTTCGGCCATATCGCTGACAGTCATACAGCCGCCAAGCGCCAAAACGGCCAGCAGCAAAACCAGGCTACGCATCCTCATCCTCCAGAAGCCGGTGACGGAAAACCGGCGAATGGCCGTTGGATGCAGCTTTTGCGCCAGTCCTTGTAACTGCGCAGGTATCCGATTTGAAATAAGGTATTTGTGGCGAGGGAGCTTGCTCCCGCTCGGCGGCGCCGCGCTCGAAAATCCGGGATTTAGAGTAAGCCGGACGAGCTGACATGAATGGATTTCGGGTTGACTGGCAACCCAGCGGGAGCAAACTCCCTCGCCACAAAAGCCAGTTCAGCCGCCGATGATCTTCATGACGGTCGCACCACCGGAGAACGCCACTTCCTGCTTGTCGCCCAGCGCCTTGACCAGCAAACGCTGCAATGCCGGCAATGCCTGATGACGCGGCTTGTCGAGCAGATCACCGACATAGTGGCGGTTGCTCGACGACAGGCAGCCGTGCAGCCATCCCGTCGATGACAGGCGCAGACGCGAACAGGTCCGGCAGAACGGCACGCTTTCGTTGGCGATCACGCCGAAATGGCCTACGCCCGGGATCGCATAGCGCACGGCTGTGGCATCCACCGGCGCATCAGCCTGGGCGTACTCGTAGCGCTCGCCGATCAGGCTCAGCAGTTGCTGCAGACTGACGAACTGTTGCAGAAAGGCATTCGAGTCGGTGGCGAGGTGGCCCATGCGCATCAACTCGATGAAACGCAACTCATAGCCCCGTTCCAGGCAGTAATCGAGCAGCGGCATCACCTGATCCAGGTTCTGCCCGCGCAACGGCACCATGTTGACCTTGATCTTCAGCCCCGCCGCTTTCGCCTGCTCCATGCCATCGAGCACAGTGGCCAGATCGCCGCCACGGGCAATGCTGCGGAACGCGCCGGCATCCAGGGTATCGAGGGATACGTTGATCCGGCGCAGACCGGCGTCCACCAGCAGCGGCAGTTTTTTCGCCAGGAGCTGACCGTTGGTGGTCAGGCTGATGTCTTCCAGGCCCATCTTGCCGACGGCGCTCATGAAAGATTCGAGTTTGGGGCTGACCAGTGGCTCCCCACCGGTGATGCGCAAGCGCTCGATGCCGGCGGCTTCGATCAGATACGCCACGCCGCGCGCCATGGCCTCGGCCGACAGTTCATCCTGCGCAGCCACCAGCCGCTTGCCGTTGGGCACGCAGTAGGTACAGGCATAATTGCAGGCTGAGGTCAGGCTGATGCGCAAATTGCGAAAACGCCTGCCTTGACGGTCAACGATCATGATCACTCCGGCGATAGAATTTCGAGCCGCTAAAACTTGACTCACAAATCAAGTTTTAGCAAGCCCTATGCCTGAGTATATTCCTGCGGTACTGCGTCATGTAGCGAAATCATGGCGCAATAAGGCCGCTGAATGATTCAGCTGCTCGGGGTTTCCGGGTCGCGCTTGCGCTTGTTGCCCATGCGCACGCCAATGTCCATCAGGAACTGGAAGAAACCTTCCTGATCTTCCAGCACATTGCTCCAGAACGGCGAGTGATACAGCGCCACCGCGCCGTGCACCAGCGCCCAGGACGCGCAGTAGTGGAAGTATGGCGGCACGTCTTCGAGCTTGCCTTCGCTGATCCGGCCCTTGATGAGCAAGGTCAGGCGTTCGAAGTTCGAGGCACGGATCTTGTGCAGCTCCTCGACCATTTCCGGCACCTGATTGCCTTTTACCACCTTCTCTTCGAGACGGTCGAACAGGCGATAGCGCTGCGGGTCGCGCATGCGGAATTCGAAGTAGGCACGGGACAGCGCTTCCTTGTCCTTGTCGACATCGGCCGAATGCAGCAGCTCGTTCAAATCACGCTCGTAATCGAGCATCAGGCGCAGATAGATCTCGGCCTTGGATTTGAAATGCTTGTAGATCGTGCCTTTGCCGATACCCACGGCATCAGCAATCATCTCGACGGTGACACTGTCTTCACCTTGTTCGAGGAACAGCTTGAGCGCGGTATCGAGAATTTCTTGCTCGCGGCGACGAAACTCACGGACCTTACGAGGTTCTTTGTGCATAAGAAAAGGTCTGAAGGGTCAAAATTCGAAGCCGCGTATTATGCCTAACTTGCGCAAAAATGCACGGATCATCCGACCATATCTGTGTTTCTTGTTCATTTTGCGAACGCTTGGGGCTCAATGAGAACTCAACTGAAGCGCCCGTATTCCAAATTTGTTTAAAAACCCCGACCGGCTAACTGGACTGAGCGCCAGACTGATCAATACTTGAACTGTCGGCCGGCATCTCCCCCAAGTGCCGCGCCGGTAAAGGTACCAAGGGACCGCGTGCCTTTGTTTTACTCCTAATGGTCTTAACCCGGATTCACCCCCCAGAACCCGGGTTTTTTTTGCCTGCGATTTGGCGTAAATCCCTGTCATTTACGCCCACCGCGCTTGTAGGAGCTGCCGCAGGCTGCGATCTTTTGATTTTGATTCTTTAAAAACAACATCAAAAGATCGCAGCCTTCGGCAGCTCCTACATGGCGGATTTAACACTCGCCAAGGGGAACAGGCGCTTGAAGTTCTCGGTGGTCTGCTCGGCAAACCGCTCGTAGTTTTCCCCACGCAGCATCGCCAGAAACTCCGCGACTTCGCGCACGTACTGCGGCAGGTTCGGCTTGCCGCGATACGGGATCGGCGCCAGATACGGTGAGTCGGTCTCCACCAGCAGGCGATCGGCCGGCACTTTGCTCGCCACGTCGCGCAGAGCGTCGGCGTTGCGGAAGGTGACAATGCCCGACAGGGAAATGTAATAACCCATGTCCAGCGCCGCTTTGGCCATGTCCCAGTCTTCGGTGAAGCAATGCAGCACACCAGCCTGGGGCAACGCCGCTTCTCGCAACAGCTCAAGGGTATCGGCACGGGCGCCACGGGTGTGGATGATCACCGGTTTGCCGGTCTGCTGCGCCGCTTGCAGATGCAGGCGGAAGGATGCCTGCTGCAGCTCGGCGGCTTCCGGTTCGTAGTGGTAATCCAGACCGGTCTCACCGATCGCCACCACTTTCGGGTGATTGAGCTCCTGCAGCAGCCAGTCCAGCGCAGGCGCAGCGCCCGGTTGCACATCCAGCGGATGCACACCGACCGAGCAATCGACGTCGTCATAGCGTTCGGCGAGGGCTTTGACGTCGGCGGCGTTGTCGGCACTCACGCCGATGCACAGAAAGTGCCCTACCCCGCGCTGGCGAGCTGCAACGAGCGCAGCATCCAGCGAGCCGTCATGGGCGGCGAGGTCGAGGCGATCAAGGTGACAATGGGAATCTACGAGCATAAAAGAGACTGCAACTTACATCGTATGAGTGGGACGGTCGGACTTCAGTGCTCCGGCCAGATGGGTTTCGATGCGACTGCGGGCGGTGTTGTCGCCATCGTTGAATTGCACGCCGACGCCAGCTGCACGGTTGCCCTGGGCGCCTTTGGGGGTAATCCAGGCGACCTTGCCGGCCACCGGAATCTTCTCCGCCTCGTCCATCAGGTTCAGCAGCATGAACACCTCGTCGCCCAACTTGTAGCTCTTGTTGGTCGGGATGAACAAGCCACCGTTCTTGATGAACGGCATGTAGGCGGCGTACAGCACCGATTTGTCCTTGATCGTCAGGGACAGGATGCCGTTGCGCGGCCCGGGGCTGATGGCTTCATTCATGTTGACCTCCACTGCTGATGTTCAGAGTCTAGGTACACATTCTTATCTTTGACCAGGCAATCCCGCCCATTGCACCAATAACGCTTCCAGCAGCAGGGCCGGGTTGAGGTTGGCTTTGCTCAGGACTTTCTGCCGCTGGGCGAGAATCCAGTCCTGAATATCGAGGACTTTGCCCTGGGCGCTTTTCTGCGCCAGGTACTGCACGACTTTGCGCATATCGGTCAGACCGAGGCCGTTTTCATCCTGGGTCAGTTGATAACGCAGGATCAGGCTCGACCAGTCGCAGAACCAATCAAACAAACGCAGCATCGGAATGTTTTTCCATTCCTCGGCCAGTTGCGTCGGCGATTGCTGCTGCTTGAGCAGCTTCTTCACCCCTTCGACCACCTGCGCCCGCTGTTCGCGCACGCCCTGGGACTGCAGACTGACCGCCGCCAGTGGCGAACCGGCTGCCAGCGTCAGCAATTCGATGCGTTCGTCTTCGGAACACTCCGGCAGCGCCTGCGCCAGCCATTGCAGGCTCATGGCCTCGCCCGGCAGCGGACATGCCTGCTGCACGCAGCGGCTCTTGATCGTCGGCAGCAAACGGCTCGGCTGGTGACTGACCAGCAACAGCACCGTATCGCCGGAGGGCTCCTCAAGGCTCTTGAGCAAAGCGTTGGCGGCGTTGATGTTCATCGACTCCACCGGCTCGATCAGCACCACCTTGCGCCCGCCCAGTTGCGCGGTCTGCACCACGAAACTGACCAGATCACGGACCTGATCGACCTTGATCGCCTTGTCGGCTTCTTCCGGCTCAAGGATGTAGTTGTCCGGGTGGCTGCCGGCCTTGAGCAGCAGGCAGGATTTGCACTCACCGCACGCCTCCGGCGTCGGACGCTGACACAGCAGGCTGGCCATCAGACGCTCGGCCAGCGCGCGCTTGCCGATCCCGGCCGGGCCGTGCAGCAGGTACGCGTGGGCGTGCTGGCTACGTCCGGCCAGTTGCTGCCAGAGGCTGTCCTGCCATGGATAGGCCTCAGCCACGAATCAGCTCCAGCAAGTTCGGAATCAGAGTATCCAGCGATTGCTGAACCTTGACCAATGGCTGACCGGCATCGATGCGCACATAGCGCGCTGGATCGGCTTCTGCGCGCTGCAGAAACGCATTGCGTACCGCTTCGAAAAACGCCCGGCCTTCCAGCTCAAACCGGTCCAGACGGCCACGGGCACTGGCGCGGGCCAGGCCGATTTCCACCGGCAGATCGAAAATCAGCGTCAGATCCGGACGCAGGTCGCCCTGAACGAACGTCTCCAGCGCGGCAATGCGCTCCAGCGACAAACCGCGACCGCCGCCCTGATAGGCGTAAGTCGAGTCGGTAAAACGATCGCACAATACAACGGCGCCGCGAGCCAGCGCCGGGCGGATCACCTCGGCCAGATGCTGGGCGCGTGCGGCGAACACCAGCAGCAGCTCGGTGTCGGGGTTCATGACTTCATCGGCCGGGGCCAGCAGCACATCGCGGATGCGCTCGGCGAGTGGCGTACCGCCGGGCTCGCGGGTCAGCACCACTTCGACACCTTCGGCGCGCAGGCGCTCGGCGAGGTATTCGCGGTTGGTGCTCTTGCCGGCGCCTTCCGGGCCTTCCAGGGTAATAAACAAGCCAGTCACAGGCAGTCCTTAATCAAAGTCATTGCGCGTTTTGCGGTGCGGTCGCGCCGGGCTCGGCGGCAGGAGCCGGTGTCGGTGCAGGTTCCTGAGCGGGAACCTGTGGCAACGCTTCAGGTGCGGTATCCGGAGAGGCGGCAGGAATCGTGTCCTCCGTCGCCGTGGCCGGAGCGGCCGGCGCATTCGCCGGGGCCGGGCTGGAGCGATAATCGGCGCGGCGCTTGAGCTGGAACTCGCGCACCGCGCTGTTGTGCGCATCCAGGTCATCGGAAAACACATGGCTACCGTCGCCACGAGCAACAAAATACAGACTGTTGCCTTCCACCGGATTCAGCGCGGCATGAATCGCCTCGCGGCCGACCATGGCAATCGGCGTCGGCGGCAATCCGGGAATCACATAGGTGTTGTAGGGTGTCGGCTCCTTGAGATGAGCACGGGTCAACTTGCCGGTGTAGCGATCGCCCAGGCCGTAGATCACGGTCGGGTCGGTTTGCAACTGCATGCCCAGCGCCATGCGGCGCACGAACACGCCGGCAATCTGCCCCCGCTCCTGCGGCACACCGGTTTCCTTTTCCACCAGCGAGGCCATGATCAGCGCCTGATAAGGTTCAGTGTACGGTGCATCGGCCGAGCGGTTCTCCCACTCCTTGGCCAACACTTCATCGAGACGATCATAGGCTTTCTTCAGCAAATCGACGTCGGAGAAACCCCGCACGAAGCGATAAGTGTCCGGGAAGAAGCGCCCCTCGGGGAACAATCCGCGATGACCGATTTTCTCCATCACCTCACTGTCGCTCAAACCCTTGAGGGTCTGCTCGATCTTTTCATCTTTGGCCAGTGCGGCGCGGACCTGGTGAAAATTCCAGCCCTCGACCAGCGTCAGGCTGTACTGCACCACTTCACCACGTTTCCACAAGTCGATCAGACCGTTGACAGTCATGCCCGGCTGCATGCGGTATTCACCACTATGGATCGGCGTGCCGGCCAGGTTGAAGCGCCAGTAGATGCGCAGCCAGAAGGCGTCCTTGATGACTCCATCGGTTTCGAGTTCAAGGAAGGTACGGGTCGGCGTCGAGCCTTTCGGCACATCCAGCAGTTCTTCCTGCGTGATGTTCAGGGGCTGTTCCAGCGCCGAATGAATTTTCCAGGCGCTGGCGCCCATCAGCAGCCCTGCCAGAACCAGTCCGGTTTCCAGCAGCAGCAAGAGTTTACGTCTCACGAATCAGGCATCCAGTAGCGCGCGGGCAATGGTTTGCAGTTTACGGGTGAGCGGGCCAACCGGCCAGCTCAGTGCAGCGTAGGCGCGTACCGGCCAGACGCCATACACGCTGTTGCAGATAAAGACTTCATCAGCCCATTGCAGCTGTTCGAGGCTGATGTCGGTGATTTGGCTGGGGATGGCCAATGATTCGGCCTGAAACAATATTTCAGCACGCATCACACCGGCCACGCCGCAGCGTTTCAGATCCGGGGTGATCAATACGCCGTCGCGCACCACAAACAGGTTGCTGAACACGCCCTCGATGACCCGACCGGCCTGATCGAGCATCAAGCCCTCGGCGTGTTCGCTGTCGTGCCATTCGGCGCGGGCAAGTACTTGCTCCAGACGATTGAGATGCTTGAGCCCGGCCAGCAATGGCTGATTCGACAACCGCGTGACGCAGGGAAACAGACGCACGCCCTGCTCGCCATGCACGGCAGGATAAGCCGCAGGCGGGTTGCCTTGCAGAATGCGCCGGCCCTGCGCCGCAGGATCGGGCGCATAGCCACGCAAGCCATCACCTCGGGTGAGGATCAGCTTGAGCACGCCCTCGCCCATTGCCGCGGCATAAGCCAGCAGCTCGCTGCGAACCAGTTCGATATCGGCCGAGATGGCCAGACGCGAGCAACCTTCGGCCAAACGCGTCAAATGACGCTCCAGCAATACCGGCTGGCCGCCGTGCACGGCAATGGTCTCGAACAGACCATCGCCGTAAGCCAGGCCGCGATCTTTCAGCGACAGAGCGTCAGCCGGTTGACCGTCGACCCAGCTGTCCATCAACCGGCGAACCGGCGGAATGCCAACGTGCCGTTGGTGCCGCCAAACCCGAAGGAGTTGGACAGTACGACGTCGATATCCATGTTGCGCGCAGTGTGCGGCACGAAGTCGAGATCGCAGCCTTCATCCGGCTCGTCGAGGTTGATGGTCGGCGGGGCCACCTGGCTATTGATCGCCAGCACACTGAAGATCGCCTCGACCGCGCCCGCCGCACCCAACAGGTGACCGGTCATCGACTTGGTGGAGCTGACCGCCAGGTTGTAGGCGTGATCACCGAACACGGTCTTGATCGCGTTGGCTTCGGCAAGGTCGCCGGCCGGGGTCGAGGTACCGTGGGCGTTGATGTACTGCACCTGGTCGATATTGATCTTCGCATCGCGCAGGGCATTGGTGATGCAGCGCGCTGCACCAGCACCATCAGCGGGTGGCGACGTCATGTGGAACGCATCGCCACTGGTGCCAAAGCCGATCAGCTCGGCATAGATCGTCGCACCACGGGCCTTGGCGTGCTCAAGTTCTTCGAGTACCAATGCACCGGCACCGTCAGACAACACGAAGCCATCACGGCCCTTGTCCCACGGACGACTGGCACGGGTCGGTTCGTCGTTGCGGGTCGACAGCGCACGGGACGCGCCGAAGCCGCCCATGCCCAGACCGCACGCGGCCATCTCGGCACCGCCGGCGATCATTACGTCGGCCTCGTCGTACATGATGTTGCGCGCGGCCATGCCAATGCAGTGCGTACCGGTGGTACAGGCAGTGGAAATGGCGTAGTTCGGCCCCTGTGCACCCAGATGGATGGAGAGAAAACCGGAAATCATATTGATGATCGAGCCTGGCACGAAGAAAGGCGAAATTCGACGCGGGCCCGTCTCATGCAGGGTACGGCTGGTTTCTTCGATGTTGGTCAGACCGCCGATGCCCGAGCCCATGGCCACGCCAATGCGCTCACGGTTGGCGTCGGTAACTTCCAGACCGGCGTTGCGAACAGCCTGAAAACCCGCGGCCAGACCGTACTGAATGAACAGGTCGAGCTTGCGTGCTTCCTTGACCGACAGGTATTCCTCGACATTGAAGCCCTTTACCGAGCCGCCAAAACGGGTGGAATAGGCAGAAAGGTCGGTGTGTTCGATCAGACCAATGCCACTGCGGCCAGCCAGAATGCCCTGCCAACTGCTCGGCACATCCGTGCCCAGTGGCGACAACATACCCATACCGGTGACTACGACGCGTCTACGCGACACAGCACTCTCCTTTTTCAAATGACGACTTTGCATCAGGCCTAAAGAAAAAACCGCACGCCATGATGGCAGTGCGGTTTTTCCATGACAGCAGACAACGATTACAAACTATTACGCCTGGTGGCTAGTAACGTAGTCGATTGCAGCTTGTACAGTAGTGATCTTCTCAGCTTCTTCGTCAGGGATTTCGGTCTCGAATTCCTCTTCCAGAGCCATCACCAGCTCAACGGTGTCAAGGGAGTCGGCACCCAGGTCTTCAACGAAGGAAGCAGTGTTGACCACTTCTTCTTCTTTAACGCCCAGTTGCTCGGCAACGATTTTCTTGACGCGCTCTTCGATGGTGCTCATACCTTGTTTTCACTCCTAATGGACAAATTCAGGCAGCTGGCCAGTGGGTAAGTGTATAGAAAGGCTTTTCAGCTTTTCAACTGAAAGCTTCACTCCTCAAACCCTGCGGCCCTCTGCCTATAAATAGATTGCAGCTTTATAACGGATTTTAGACAGCTCGTATGACATTTTTTTGAAGCAATCCGTCACATTTTACTTACATGTACATCCCACCGTTCACCGGGATTGTAGCCCCAGTGACGTATGCCGCACCGTCGGATGCAAGAAAAGCGACCACCGAAGCGATCTCTTGAGCTTGTCCCAGACGGCCCAGCGGAATCTGCGTCTGCAAGGCTTCACGCTGTGCTTCCGGCAGTTCGCGGGTCATATCGGTGTCGATGAACCCTGGGGTTACCGAGTTGACCGTAATCGAACGCGAACCGACTTCACGCGCCATTGCACGGCTGAAACCTTCCAGACCGGCCTTGGCGGCTGCATAGTTTACTTGGCCTGCGTTGCCCATGGCACCCACCACCGAGCCAATACTGATAATTCGGCCCCAGCGCGCCTTGGTCATGCCACGCAAAACGCCCTTGGACAGGCGATAAAGACTGTTCAGGTTGGTATCGATCACGTCGTACCATTCATCGTCTTTCATGCGCATCATCAGGTTATCGCGGGTGATGCCGGCATTATTGACCAGAATCGCCGGCGCGCCGAACTGCTCCTGAATGCTTGCGATCACGGCGGCAACGGATTCGTCGCTGGTGACGTTCAGTTCCAGACCGGTACCTTGAATGCCGTGCTCCTTGAGCGTGGCAGCAATCGCCTCGGCACCCTTGGCGGAGGTCGCGGTGCCAACAACGATGGCGCCCTGACGACCCAGTTCCAGTGCGATAGCCTGGCCGATACCGCGGCTTGCACCGGTGACCAGTGCAACTTTACCTTGCAGACTCATGCAAGTTTCTCCTGATTCAGGCCAGCGCTGCACGGGCGGCAGCGAAAGCGTCTGGGGTATTGAGATTGGAAGTCGAAACGCCTTCGGCGCAACGTTTGTTCAGACCGGCCAGCACTTTGCCCGGGCCGCACTCGACCAGATTGGTCGCGCCTTTGGCAGCCAGGGTCTGAACCGATTCAACCCAACGAACGGGCTTGTACAGTTGTTCGAGCAGATCACGCTTGAGGGTGTCCAGATCAGCCGGCACTTGCGCGCTGACGTTCTGTACCACCGGGATCTGCGGCGCCTGCCAGTCGATGGCGGCGATGGATTCGGCAAAGCGCTCGGCAGCCGGACGCATCAGCTCGCAGTGCGACGGCACGCTCACCGGCAACGGCATGGCACGCTTGGCGCCACGGGCCTTGCAGCCTTCGATGGCACGCTCGACCGCAGCCTTGGCACCGGCAATCACTACCTGACCCGGCGAGTTGAAGTTCACCGCACTGACCACTTCGCCTTGCGCCGCTTCAGCGCAGGCTGCCAACACATCAGCGTCTTCCAGACCGAGGATGGCAGCCATGCCGCCCTGCCCGGCCGGAACGGCTTCCTGCATCAGCTGGCCACGGCGCTCAACGAGCTTCACCGCGTCCGCCAGGCTCAGGCTGCCGGCAGCAACCAGCGCGCTGTATTCACCCAGGCTGTGACCGGCAACAAATGCCGGACGCGCGCCGCCTTCAGCCAGCCACAGACGCCACAGGGCGATCGAAGCGGTCAGAATGGCCGGTTGGGTTTTGTCGGTTTGATTGAGCAGCTCTTCCGGGCCCTGCTGGGTCAGTGCCCACAGGTCATAGCCCAGAGCCTCAGAGGCTTCTTTGAATGTTTCGAGGATCAACGGATATTCCGCGCCCAGCTCGGCGAGCATGCCGAGGGACTGCGAACCCTGTCCTGGAAAGACGAATGCGAGGGAAGCAGACATGTAACAAGCCCCTAATGATCTTGTCGTCGAAAATGACGTCCCGCTGGGGGACGCAAGAAACTGACAGTTGGATGGCCCTTTGAACCGGGCGGTCACATTTAAGCATTGTCCGACGAAAACGCCTAAGACAACAGATCCTCCAGACGACCGTGGAGGCGCTCGGGCAAGTTCTCCTGAATCTCGATCAGCGCGCGCTGAATCGCGCTCTGAAAGCCCTGAACCCCGGCCGAACCGTGACTTTTCACCACGATACCCTGCAAGCCGAGGAAGCTTGCGCCGTTATGTCGCGCCGGCGCCAGATCAGCCTGCAGGCGCTTCATCAATGGCAGGGCCAAAGCACCTACCACGCGCGAAGCAAGGTTTTTCCTGAACAAGGCTTCGATGCGCGCGGCGATCATCGTCGCCAGCCCTTCGCTGGACTTGAGCAGGATATTGCCGACAAAACCGTCACAGACCACCACATCCGCCTCGCCGCGATACAGACCATCACCCTCGACAAAGCCGATGTAATTGATGCCACGCGCAGCCTGCAGCAAGGTCGCCGCCAGCTTGACCTGCTGATTGCCCTTGATGTCTTCGGTGCCGATATTCAGCAACGCGACGCGCGGCCGGGCGATGCCCAGCGTCTGCGCCGCCACCGACCCCATCACCGCGAACTGCAACAGATGCTCGGCGCTGCAATCGACGTTGGCGCCCAGGTCGAGCAACTGGCAATAGCCCTTCTGCGTCGGGATCGCCGCGACCATCGCCGGCCGATCAATCCCCGGCAAAGTCTTGAGCACGAAACGCGACAACGCCATCAACGCACCGGTATTGCCGGCACTGACACAGGCCTGAGCCTTGCCGTCACGCACCAGTTCCAGGGCGACACGCATCGACGAGTCCGGCTTGCCACGCAAGGCCTGGGTCGGCTTTTCGTCCATGGTGATGACTTCAGACGCCGGGACAATCGTCAGGCGCGCGCGATCGGCAGCCGATTGGCCGTTGATCAGTTCTTCAAGTAGGGAGGGTTGACCGACGAGGGTCAGGTGCAGCGAGGGCGTAGCAGAAAGGCAAGCAAGGCTGGCCTGAACAATGCTGCGGGGACCGAAGTCCCCGCCCATTGCGTCAATCGCGATGACTTGAGCAGACAAGTGATTACTCGTCAGCGCCCTTGTCGATCACTTTACGGCCACGGTATACGCCTTCTGGCGATACGTGGTGACGCAGGTGAACTTCACCGGTGGTTTTTTCTACAGACAGGGTGCTAGCCTCGAGAGCGTCGTGCGAACGGCGCATGTCACGGGCAGAGCGGGATTTTTTGTTCTGCTGAACAGCCATAATTGATTAACTCCTAAACGTTTGGGTCACGCTTTAACTGCGCCAATACACTGAACGGGTTGGACCGCGTTACCTCGTCCTCGCTCGGTTCGGGTTCATCTGCTCCCGCCGGCTGCTGGCATTCTTCCGGATGATGAGCAGGCACAATGGGCAAGGCGAGCAGAAGCTCCTCCTCGATCAGTGACTGCAGATCCAATGGATCTTCGCCCAGTTCCAGCACGTCATAACCTTTCGGTAACGACTGGGTATTCGCACCCTCCTTCACTACAGCGTAACTGCATTCGCTGTGGATCGGCAGGGTGACCAGCTCAAGACAACGCTGGCAAACCATTTTGACTTCGGTGTCGATAAAGCTGTGGATCACCACAGATTTACGTTCATCTCGTTCAAAAACGAATTTGGCCTGCACCGTACCGACATCGTCGGAAAGCGGGTCGCAGAGTCTCTTCAAATCGGCCAGCAGCAGTTCACCTTGAAGGGTGGTGCCACGGTCAGCCAATTTGCGCGGGTCAACGTGAGGTGGAATCGGGTCATTCAACATAGGCGCAGCATTATAGGGATGCCCCCACCCATGTCAAAGGAAATTGTGCCCTGTCCGTCACTTGCGTGCCTCCGCTAGAATTCGCGCCTGCCTCAGGAGACGCCAATGCTGCCTTTATTACTTGCTTCCAGCTCGACTTATCGCCGGGAATTGCTCGCCCGCTTGCGCCTGCCGTTCGTCTGCAGCTCGCCGGATATCGACGAAAGCCACCAATCTGGCGAATCGGCCATCCAACTGGTCAAGCGCCTCGCCGAACAGAAAGCCCGGGCACTGGCTGCCAGCCACCCCGCTCACCTGATCATCGGCTCGGACCAGGTGGCCGTGCTTGGCGAACGGATCATCGGCAAGCCACACACCTTCGACAAGGCTCGCGAGCAACTGCTTGCCGCCAGCGGCGCCAGCGTGACCTTCCTCACCGGCCTGGCCTTGCTCAACAGCCAGACCGGCCACTGCCAGGTCGACTACGTGCCGTTCACCGTACACATGCGCCAGCTCGACGAAGCGCGTATCGAACGCTACCTGCACCTGGAGGAACCCTACGACTGCGCCGGCAGCTTCAAGGCCGAGGGCTTGGGCGTAAGCCTGTTTCAGTCCACCGAAGGGCCTGACGCCACCAGCCTGATCGGCCTGCCGCTGATTCGCCTGATCGACATGTTGCTGGCCGAGGGCGTGCAAATCCCTTAAAGCAAAAGATCGCAGCCTGCGGCAGCGCCTACAGGTTTCATGTCACCGCAAAAAATGCGATCGGACATGAAACCTGTAGGAGCCGCCGCAGGCTGCGATCTTTTGATCTACCAGCGAATCAGCGCAACGATGGCCCGTGGAACCCCATCCACATCGCCAACTGCTCAGCCACACTGGCACCAAGCTTCTTCGAGAAGCGGTCGAACGGCGATTCCTGCACAGTGAAATCCACCAGCTCTTTCTCGCCGATCACCTCGCGCGCCACCGAACTGGCATTGCCCAGACCATCGATCAAGCCCAACGGCAGCGCCTGCTCGCCAGACCAGACCAGTCCGGAAAACAACTCCGGATGCTCCTTGTCTTTCAGGCGATCGCCACGACCCTGCTTGACGCTGTTGATGAACTGCTTGTGCGTTGTATCCAGCACGGTCTGCCAGAACGCAGTCTCGTCAGGCTTCTGCGGCTGGAACGGATCCAGAAACGACTTGTGCTCACCCGAGGTGTAAGTACGACGCTCGACGCCCAGCTTGTCCATGGTGCCGACAAAACCGTAACCCGCCGCCGTCACACCGATGGAGCCGACCAGACTGGCCTTGTCGGCATAGATCTGATCCGCCGCACTGGCGATATAATAGGCACCAGATGCGCCAAGATCGGAAATCACCGCGTACACCTTGGTATCCGGGTGCAGGGCGCGCAAACGCTTGATCTCGTCGTACACGTAACCCGACTGCACCGGACTGCCGCCAGGGCTGTTGATCCGCAGGATCACACCTTTGACTTTCTTGTCCTCAAAGGCTGCGCGCAGGCTGCCGACGATGTTGTCGGCACTGGCCGGCTCCTTGTCGGCAATCATGCCGGTGACGTCGATCAGCGCGGTGTAGTTCGGGCCACGAGTTGCGCTTTTTTCCATATCCATCAACGGCGTGAACAGGATCAGCGCAACAAACAGATAAACAAACGTCAGCAGCTTGAAGAAAATCCCCCAACGCCGTGAGCGACGCTGCTCCTGCACGCTGGCCAGCAGGGTTTTCTCCAACAGCTTCCAGCTCTTTGCGTCACCGTCGTCGGCACTTGCCTTGGCCGGTGCTTTCCATTCGTCGGTCATCCAGTCCACCCCAGAAAAAACTTATTTGGCCTGCTGCCCCAGCCAGGCATGCAACTCACTAAAATGGTCGATCGACAGGCACGGCTCAAACTGCTGCAGCGATTCAATCGACTGCGCACCGTAACTGACCGCCACCGAAGCCATGCCCGCATTGCGCGCCATCAGCAGATCGAAGGACGAATCCCCGACCATCAGCGCCTGCTCAGGACGTACGCCGCAATGCGCGAGAATCTGCTCGAGCATCAACGGGTGCGGCTTGCTTGCGGTTTCGTCCGCAGCGCGGGTGATATCGAAATAATCTTCCCAGCCATTGGCCTTGAGCACCCGATCCAGTCCGCGACGATTCTTCCCGGTCGCCACCGCCAGGTGATAACCCTGCTCGCGAAACGACGCCATCGACTCGACTACGCCGTCGAACAGCGGCGAAGGCACGGCTTCTGCCGCAATGTAGTGATCAGCGTAGTACTCGCGAAACAAAGTCAGCTCGGCATCGCTGATGTCCGGGTACAAGGTGCGAATGGCCTCGGGCAAGCCCAGACCGATGATGCCCTTGACAGCAAAGTCATCGCGCAACTCGAAACCCGAGCGCCCGGATGCCGAGTGCATTGCCTCGACAATCCGATGAATGGAATCGGCCAGCGTGCCGTCCCAATCGAAAATCAGCAGCTTGTAATCAGATGGGCGCACTCAATCGCTCCACGGTCTTGGCCCACATTTCATCGACCGGCGCCTGCAACTTGAGTTCACCGCCATCGGGCAGCGGCACGGTCAGCATGTAGGCGTGGAGAAACAGGCGCTTGCCACCCAGATCACGGATTTCCTTGCTGAAACCGTCATCGCCGTACTTGGTGTCGCCGGCAATGCAGTGCCCGGCGTGCAACGTGTGGACGCGGATCTGGTGAGTGCGGCCGGTGATCGGCTTGGCTTCGATCAGGGTGGCAAAGTCGCCGAAGCGACGCAGGACCTTGAACACGGTCACCGACTCCTTGCCCTCCTCCTCGTCAACCTCGACCATGCGCTCGCCGGAGCGCAGGTTGCTCTTGCCGAGCGCCGCACGGACTTGCTTGATCGAAGTCGCCCAGTTGCCGCGAACCAGCGCCATATAGCGCTTGTCGACACCGTCACCGCGCAAAGCGGCGTGCAAGTGCCGCAACATGCTGCGCTTCTTGGCGATCATCAGCAGACCGGAGGTGTCACGGTCGAGACGGTGAACCAGCTCCAGCTCCTTGGCATCGGGGCGCAACTGACGAAAGGCTTCGATCACGCCGTAATTCAAGCCGCTGCCGCCGTGAACCGCAATGCCGGCGGGCTTGTTGATCACGATCAAGGCTTTGTCTTCGTAGACAATCGAGGCTTCCAGACGCTGCAACAGGCCTTGAGCCAGTGGCACCGGTTCGTCGCGCTCAGGCACACGAACCGGCGGCACGCGCACGATATCGCCGGCCTGCAGCTTGTATTCGGGCTTGATCCGCCCCTTGTTCACGCGCACTTCGCCTTTACGCAAAATGCGGTAAATCAAGGTCTTGGGCACGCCTTTGAGCCGGGCAAGGAGGAAATTGTCGATTCGTTGGCCGGCATACTCCGGCGAGACTTCAAGCAGTTGAACGCCTGGAGTCGAAGGGGCAGTAGTTGTCATGCCGCGGATGATAACAATTTTTATGGAATTGAAGCACTTAATCATTGCTGCTATAGTCGCGAACGCCGCCAAAAGCGGCCTGGACAGCGGAACCACGGTCAAAAACCGGCCCTGACCAACGCAATTCACCAGGACGCGAGGCCGTCCTACGGGGCTTTCGCTACGTAACGGTGGAGTTTGCAGTTGTAACAAGCGCAGGTGACATGAGGCCTGAATTACACCGTCGAGCAGAGTTTTCACTCGCCTGACAGGCACATATTCGAGGCCAGTTCACAAAGTGCAGTCAGCTGCAGATGACCCCGAGCGAAGGCTTCGGAAACATCGCCTGAATTAGCCATGATGCGTGACCTCCCCTTTCGGAGCTCACGGTAAATGCCAACCCGCTGCGGATTCTGCGCGCGGCAGCACCCGAATTATCAGGGATACGTGTAGGGTGGAGATGCACAACCGCCGGACTGTGTAGCAATAGGCTTTATCAAGACGCTTCATCTCGTCCACAGCCGCTGGTTGATTCCTCCTCCTGACTGAGTGCTTAAGTAGCCACAGCAAGCAGGACGCGTACGTCGCGATATCGGCCCAATTGGCCTGACATCGCTGGACACGGGAATGGCCAACCACTCCCGACGCACCTGACACCGACCGTGAGAAGTCGTGTGTGCCGAACGCCGTTTCCGGCAGCCCGGAAACCGACGGTACTACATGAAAAGAATGCTGATTAACGCAACTCAACCCGAAGAGTTGCGTGTTGCACTGGTAGATGGCCAACGCCTCTACGACCTGGACATCGAATCCGGTGCACGCGAGCAGAAGAAGGCCAACATCTACAAAGGCCGTATCACTCGCATCGAACCAAGCCTTGAGGCTGCCTTTGTCGATTTCGGCTCCGAGCGCCACGGCTTCCTGCCCCTCAAAGAAATCTCCCGCGAATACTTCAAGAAAGCCCCTGAAGGCCGCGTCAACATCAAGGACGTCCTGAGCGAAGGCCAGGAAGTCATCGTTCAGGTCGAAAAAGAAGAACGTGGCAACAAGGGCGCTGCCCTGACCACCTTCATCAGCCTGGCCGGTCGTTACCTCGTGCTGATGCCGAACAACCCGCGTGCCGGCGGTATCTCCCGTCGCATCGAAGGCGAAGAGCGCAACGAACTGCGTGAAGCGCTGAACGGCCTGGTTGCACCCGCCGACATGGGTCTGATCGTGCGTACTGCCGGCCTGGGCCGCAGCAGCGAAGAAATGCAGTGGGACCTCGACTACCTGCTGCAACTGTGGACCGCCATCAAAGAAGCCTCGCTGGATCGCTCCGCGCCATTCCTGATCTACCAGGAAAGCAACGTGATCATCCGCGCCATCCGCGATTACCTGCGCCAGGACATCGGCGAAGTGCTGATCGACAGCGTTGAAGCCCAGGACGAAGCCCTGACTTTCATCCGCCAGGTGATGCCGCAGTACGCCAGCAAGATCAAGCTGTACGAAGACAGCGTGCCGCTGTTCAACCGTTTCCAGATCGAAAGCCAGATCGAGACCGCTTTCCAGCGCGTCGTCGAACTGCCTTCCGGTGGTTCCATCGTCATCGATCCGACCGAAGCCCTGGTGTCCATCGACATCAACTCGGCGCGCGCCACCAAAGGCAGCGACATCGAAGAAACCGCCCTGCAGACCAACCTTGAAGCCGCCGAAGAAATCGCCCGTCAGTTGCGCCTGCGCGACATCGGCGGCCTGATCGTCATCGACTTCATCGACATGACCCCAGCCAAGAACCAGCGCGCCGTGGAAGAGAAAGTCCGCGAATGCCTGGAAGCCGACCGCGCTCGCGTGCAGATCGGCCGCATCTCGCGCTTCGGCCTGCTGGAAATGTCCCGTCAGCGCCTGCGTCCATCGCTGGGTGAAAGCAGCGGCATCGTCTGCCCACGCTGCAACGGCACCGGCATCATCCGTGACGTCGAATCGCTGTCGCTGGCAATCCTGCGCCTGATCGAAGAAGAAGCCCTGAAAGACCGCACTGCCGAAGTGCGCGCTCAGGTGCCGATCCCGGTCGCCGCGTTCCTGCTCAACGAAAAACGCAACTCGATCACCAAGATCGAACTGCGCACCCGTGCCCGTATCGTCATTCTGCCGAACGATCACCTCGAAACCCCGCACTTCGAAGTTCAGCGTCTGCGTGACGACAGCCCGGAAGCCGCGACCAACCAGTCCAGCTACGAAATCGCTGCGGCCGCTGCCGAAGTCGAAGAAGTCCAGCCAGCCGCTGCCACCCGCACCCTGGTTCGCCAGGAAGCCGCGGTCAAGACTGCTCCGGCCCGCGCCAACGCTCCGGTGCCAACCGAAGTCGTCGCGCCTGCCGCTGCTGCACCGGCTCCGGTTGCCGCGCCAGAGCCAAGCCTGTTCAAGGGTCTGGTGAAGTCGCTGGTCAGCCTGTTCGCGACCAAAGAAGAGCCAGCCGCTCCGGTCGTGGTTGAAAAACCGGCCACCGAGCGTCCGGCCCGCAACGAAGAGCGTCGCAACGGTCGTCAGCAGAGCCGCAACCGTAACGGTCGCCGCGATGAAGAGCGCAAGCCGCGCGAAGAACGTGCACCGCGTGAAGAACGCGCGCCACGCGAGCCGCGTGAAGAGCGTCAGCCACGTGAAGCCCGTGAAGTTCGCGAGCCGCGTGAGGCGCGCACCGAGGCGCCAGCCGCCCGCGAAGAACGTGCTCCACGTGCTCCGCGTGAAGAACGTGCACCACGTGCGCCACGTGAAGACCGCAAGCCACGTGGCGAGCGTGAAGAGCGCGTGCGTGAACTGCGCGAACCACTGGACGCCGCTCCGGCTGCACCAGTAGCCGCTGCCGCTGCCGCTGTGGTCGCAGAAGAGCGTCCGGCCCGTCAGCCTCGCGAAGAGCGCGCTCCACGCCCACCGCGTGAAGAGCGTCAACCGCGTGCCGAGCAGGCTGCTGCTGCCGTTGCTGAAGAAGAAGTGAACAGCAACGAAGAGCAACTGCCGGAAGACGGTCAGGACAACGCCGAAGGCGATCGTCCACGTCGTCGCTCCCGTGGTCAGCGTCGTCGCAGCAACCGTCGCGAGCGTCAGCGTGATGCCAACGGCAACGTGATCGAAGGTTCGGAAGAGTCCGAGTCCGGCGAACACGCTGAAACAGCACCAAGCGCTGCCGATCTGGCTGCCGGCCTGGCCGTCACTGCCGCTGTTGCCAGCAGCGTGATCAGCGCTCCGGCCGAAGCACAGGCTCACGAGCAAGCCGAACGCGCCACCGCCGCTGTTCAGGAAACCGCTCCGGTGGAAGCGCCGGTCGTTGAGGCCACCACCTCAGTGGAAGTGGTTGCTGCTCCGGAAGTCGAAGTGGCACCGGTTCAAGAAACTCTGCCTCAGGTTGAAGCCGCTGCAGAACCTGCCGTTGAGGCGCCCGTTGTGGCCGCAGAGCCGGTGGCTGAAACCGTCGCTGAAACCGTGACCGAAACCGTGCGTGAAGTTCGCGAAGAACAGACCGCGTTCAACTGGGTTGCCGAGCCTGCTGTCACCGAAACGCCAGCGCCGGTTGTTGAAGCTCCAGTGGTTGAAGAAGCCAAGGCTGCCGAGCCAGTGGTTGAAGCCGCTGCACCTGCTCCAGCGCCCGTTGTAGAAGCGCCGGCCGTCGAGGCGCCAGTGGTTACCGAAGAGCCTGCTCCAGTGGTTGAAGCCACTCCGGTCAGCGCCCTGACGCCAAATGGCCGTGCACCGAACGATCCACGTGAAGTGCGTCGCCGCAAGCGTGAAGCCGAGCGCCTGCAGAAGGAAGCCGAACTGGCTGCCGCCGCTGCTCCGGCTGCTGAAGTGGTCGAGGTTGCTGCTTCCGTGACTGAAGAAGCGGTGGTTGAGTCGGTCATCGCCGAAGCTCCACGTTCCGTTCAGGACGCGGTCGAGCATCACCAAGCGGCCGAGGAAAAAGAACACGAGCCTAAACCGCTCGTCTGATTCCGAAAGCCAATAAAAAGCCCCGCCCGGTGAAAACCTGGCGGGGCTTTTTATGCCGTTCAAAAGATCAAAAGATCGCAGTCCCTGTAGGAGCTGCCGAAGGCTGCGATCTTTTGATCTGGCTTTTATTTAAACACCAACGCCTCAGGCACATCGATATCCCACAACACCCCAGGATCATCCACTACCACTTCAACCACCCGTCCCTGCTTGAACAACGGTCTGGCCCCGCGATCGCCACTCAACGCCTGCAACCCCGACCCGTACGAACGCCCGAACCCCACCGGATGCCCAAACTCGCCCTCCTGCACCGGCACACTCACCGCATCCTCGGAAATCGCCGCCGCCACCCGCTCAATACTCGACGGCAGGATAAAAGGCATATCGCCCAGCACAATCAACCAGCCGTCTGCATCCGGACAAGCCGCAACACCCGCCGCAATGCTGTCACCCATCCCGGTCGATTCAATCGAGACCACATCGCAGCCATAAGCCTGCGCCATGCGCATGGCCTGCGGTCGCGCTTCTGTGGTCACCAGCACCCGTTTGTCGAGACCGGCCGGCAGATTCAGCAACACCTGCTCGATCACCGAACGCACCGCACCGTCGCGTCCGGTGCAATCGGCCAGCAGCTTGTCCTTGTCGGCACCGGCAACTTCACGAAAACGACTGCCCTCGCCCGCCGCCAGCACAATCACTGCGATGGATCGACTCATGTGCCCTCCACAATTTTCTTCTGTTTCAACTCGACGCCGTTTTTGATCGCCACAATCTCCGCCAACAACGACAGGGCAATCTCCGCCGGTGAATGGCTGCCGATGTGCAGACCGATCGGCCCGTGCAATCGCGCAATGGCTGATTCTGACAAGCCTAGCTGAGCCAGATTGTCCCGGCGCTTCTGGCTGTTGACCCGCGAACCCAGTGCGCCGACATAGAACGCCGGCGAATCGAGCGCGGTGAGCAACGCCATATCATCCAGACGGGGATCGTGGGTCAGCGCGACGATGGCCGTGCGTTCGTCCGTCTGAATGCTCAGCACCGCATCGTCCGGCATGCCGGAAACGAAACGCCCATGGTGTTCCTCCCAGCCGTAGGCGAACTCGGTGCGCGGATCGCAGATCAGCACTTCGAAATCCAGCAGCCGGGCCATATCAGCCACATACCGTGACAGCTGTCCGGCGCCGATCAACAGCAGACGCCAGCGCGGGCCATAAATGGCGCGCAGGATCTTGCCATCGAATGCCAGCGCATCGGACTTGCTCGCCGCCGACAACACCACCTCACCGGTTTCGATGTTCAGCTCGCGAGCGACAATCTCATGGGCTTCACAGCGGGCGAGCAATTCGGCGACCCACGCCGGATCAGCGACCCGCTCTTCGGTCAGGCGCAGCGTGCCGCCACAGGGCAAGCCGAACCGCGCCGCCTCCTCGCGGGTGACGCCATAGGTAATCAGCTGCACCGGCGGGCCGTCGCTGGTGATGCGCCCGTCGTGCAGGCGGGCGATCAAGTCATCCTCGACACAACCGCCCGACACCGAGCCGATCACCACGCCATCCTCGCGCAACGCGAGCATCGCTCCCGGCGCCCGGGGCGCGGTGCCCCAGGTCTGCACCACACTGAACAGCACCACCCGCTGCCCGGCGCGGCGCCATTCGAGCACGCTGCGCAGGACGTTGAGATCGGCGCTGTCCATCAGGCGGATATCCGCTGTTGAGAGTGCCAGACCTGAAATTTCAGGGTAATCATGGGTTCATCCGCAGAGGGTTTCGGCTATGGCCGGCAGTTTACGTCAACCCTGCGACCAACAAAAAAGCCCTGCACTTTCCATTCGTGCAGGGCTCTGGGTGCTGCTTGAAAGCGTAGCCTCAATAGCGGTTGGGCTCCATTTCCAGTTCGACATTGAAACGTTCGGCAATGTCTTTCTGGATGCGTTGCGCCAGATCCAGCAATTGCAGGCCGGTGGCCGCGCCGTAGTTGACCAGCACCAGCGCCTGCAACTTGTGCACGCCGGCATCGGCCTCGCGAAAACCTTTCCAGCCAGCGCGCTCGATCAGCCAGCCGGCAGCCAGTTTCATCTGCCCGTCCGGCTGCGCATAGGCCACCAGTTCCGGGTGCTGCGCCTTGATCTGCTCGACCAGCGCCGCTGATACCAGAGGATTCTTGAAGAAACTGCCGGCATTGCCGAGCACCGCCGGGTCCGGCAGTTTTTCGCTGCGGATGCTGCAGATCGCACGGCTGACGTCGGTGGGCGTCGGTTGCTCGATGCCCTGCTCGGTCAGGCGTTGACGCACCGGGCCGTACTCCAGATGCAGGTGCGCGACACGATCGAGCTTGAAGCGCACCCGCAGGATCAGCCAACGCCCCGGCTGCTGCTTGAACAGGCTGTCGCGGTAGGCGAACTTGCATTCTTCCAGGCTGAAGTCGCGCAGTTCGCCGGTCTCGCGATCCAGTGCGGTGAGGCCGGCAAACACATCCTTGATCTCGACGCCGTAGGCGCCGATGTTCTGCATCGGCGCCGCGCCAACAGTACCGGGGATCAGGCTGAGGTTTTCCAGACCGGAAAAACCCTGCGCCAGCGTGTGCTGCACGAACGGGTGCCATGGCTCACCGGCTTCAGCCTCGATCACCACGCGGTTGCCGTCGTCGCTGATCAGCCGAATGCCACGGCTGGCCATACGCAGCACCAGCGCGGGGATATCAGCAGTCAGCAGCAGGTTGCTGCCGCCGCCGATCACCAGCAATGGCACGTCATGGGCAGCCGCATAGGCCAAGGCTTCGCGCACGTCGGCGTCGCTGTGGGCCTCGGCGAACAACTGCGCGCGCACATCCACGCCAAAACTGTTGAACGGTTTCAGCGAAACCTGTGATTGAAGCTGCAAACTCATAACCGGCCCTTCACTTCGATCAACAGTTGGTCACACGCTGCCTCGATCAGGTCCAGTACCTGCTCGAAACCCTGATCGCCGTCGTAGTACGGATCCGGCACTTCATCGACCACACCGGCATAACGGCGCAGGAACAGGTCCAGCTCGGCCTTGCCAGTGGACGGCTGCAGAGCCTTGAGGTTACGCAGGTTGCTGTTGTCCATGGCCAGAATCAGGTCGTAACTGGCGAAATCGGCACGGCTGACCTGCTGCGCGCGTTGCGCCGACAGGTCATAACCACGCAGTTTGGCTGCGGCCTGGCTGCGCTTGTCCGGCGGGTTGCCGACGTGCCAGTCACCGGTGCCGGCGGAGGCCACATCGACCTGATCCGCCAGCCCGGCTGCACGCAGTTTGTGACGCAACACGCCTTCAGCGGTGGGCGAACGGCAGATGTTGCCCAGGCACACGAACAGAACGCGCATCAGGCCTCCAGCAGGCGACGAACGCGCTCGAGGTCTTCAACGGTGTCGACGCCGGTTGGCGGCGCGATCAACGCATCGGCGACATGAATCCGCACGCCGTGCCACAGGGCACGCAGTTGTTCGAGGGATTCCGTGTTTTCCAGCCAGCACGGGCCCCAGCTCACGAAGTCCTGAAGGAACCCGGCACGGTAGGCATAAATGCCGATGTGGCGACGATACGGCACGCCTTCCGGTAACTGCTCGCGGCTCTTGGCGAAGGCATCGCGGGCCCACGGCAAGGCCGCGCGGCTGAAGGTCAGCGCCAGACCATTGAGATCGCTGACGACCTTGACCACGTTCGGGTTGAACAGGGTTTCGACGTCTTCGATCGGCTCGGCCAGGGTGGCCATGCGCGCTTCGGTGTGGGCCGCAAGATTGGCCGCGACCTGATCGATCACACTTGGCGGGATCAGCGGCTCATCACCCTGTACGTTGACCACGATCGCGTCCGGTGCTAGGCCCAGTTTGGCGGCGACTTCCGCCAGACGATCGGTGCCGGAATTGTGGTCTTCACGGGTCAGCACCACTTCCGCGCCGAACGCCTTGCAGGCCTCGACGATGCGCGCATCGTCGGTCGCGACCACCACACGGCTGGCGCTGCTTTTGCTCGCCTGTTCCCAGACATGCTGAATCATCGGCTTGCCGGCGATGTCCAGCAGCGGTTTGCCCGGCAGGCGCGTCGAGGCGTAACGCGACGGGATGACAACGGTGAAAGCAGTGGTCATTTATCCAGACGCTCGTCAGTGGTCAGGGTGCGCGCTTCGCTTTCGAGCATCACCGGGATGCCGTCGCGGATCGGATAGGCCAGGCCGGCGCCCTTGCTGATCAGTTCGGTCTTGTCGGCGCTGAGCTTGAGCGGGCCTTTGCAGATCGGGCACGCGAGGATGTCGAGCAATTTGGTGTCCATGAACATTCCCTGGATAAAGAGTTAAGGCAAAAGACGATCGGGCAACAGGCGCATCAACTGGGTGTCGAACCAGGCCACGAAGGCCGGTGACGGCACGGCATCGACCGCCAGGTACCACCAGTCGTCTGCTGCGAAGGCACGGCACTTCACCGCGTCCTTTTCGGTCATCACCAACGGCAATGACGGTGTGAAATTCAAGGCCTGCACGCTGTATTCGGCGTGGTCGGCAAACGCATGGGGGACTGCGCGCCAGTCTAGCGCTTCGAGGGTATTGAAGAAACGTTGCGGATTGCCGATCCCGGCCACCGCGTGCACCGATTGACCGGCAGGAAAATGCCCGAGCGGCTGGCGCTCGCCGCTGCGCAGATTGACCAGTGCGGTCGGCTGCAGGTGAAAGGCGAAGCCGTCTTCACGATCTGCAGTGGCACCGTTGAACAGCACGCCATCGACGCTTTGCAGGCGCTCGATCGGCTCGCGCAACGGACCGGCCGGCAGGCAGCGCTTGTTGCCCAAACCACGGGCGGCGTCGATCAGCACCAGCTCCAGATCCCGGGCCAGACGGTAATGCTGCATGCCATCATCGGAGAGGATCAGATCCAGTGGTTCACTGGCGAGCAAGGCTTTGACCGCCGCGCTGCGATCAGGGTCGATCATCAACGGTACGCCGGTGCGCTGCACGATCAGCAGCGGTTCATCGCCGGCGATGTCGGCGCTCTGCTCGGCGGTGACCCGCCAAGGCAGTTGCGGTGGTTTGGCGCCGTAACCGCGACTGACCACGCCAACCCGCAGACCGGCGCGTCGGCAATGCTCGATCAGCCACAAAATCATAGGTGTCTTGCCAGTGCCACCCACCGTGATGTTGCCGACCACGATCAACGGCACCGGTGGCTGGTAGATCTGGCCTTCGCCGTCGAGAAAGCGCTGACGCTTGTTGACCACCACGCGGCGATAGAGCATTTCCAGCGGCCGCAGCAGCGTCAGGGCCGGATGCCCCTGATACCACGCGGCGAGCAAACGATCGGACAGGCTCATCAGGATTTGGGCGCCGCCTCGACCGTGGTCATGCGCAGATGGCTGAAACCGAGCTTGCCGGCCGCGTCCATGGCGGTGATCACTGATTGGTGCTGGGTCTTGCCATCGGCGCTGATCGACAACGGCATGTTGGTGTCACCGTTGGCTTCTTTCTGCATGGCTTCCATCAATGTTGCCAGGTCGTTTTTCGGCAGAATCCTGTTGTTCACCGAGAACACGCCTTCGGCGCTGATCGCGACGTCCAGCTGCTTGAGCTGCTGGTCTTCAGCGGGCGAACCGCTGACCGATTCCGGCAGATCGACGCGCAACTGGGTCTCGCGGGTGAAGGTGGTGGTCACGACGAAAAACAGCAACAGGATGAACACCACGTCGATCAGCGACGCGAGGTTGATGTCGATCGTTTCCCGGGGCTTGCGACGGAATTTCACGCTTTGTCCCCGGCCAGATCGACGTCACGGTCGCCTTGCACCACTTCGACCAGTTTGATCGCTTCCTGCTCCATGCCCACCACCAGCTCATCGATGCGGCGTTGCAGGAAACGGTGGAAGAACACCGACGGAATACCGACCATCAGGCCTGCCGCCGTGGTGATCAGTGCCTTGGAAATACCGCCGGCCAGTACCGAGGCGTTGGTGGTCATGCCGGAACCGGTGAAGGCGCTGAAAATGTCGATCATGCCCAGTACCGTGCCCAACAGGCCCAGCAACGGCGACATGGCGGCAATCGTGCCCAGCGCGTTGACGTAGCGTTCGAGCTCGTGAATCACCCGCGCGGCGGCTTCTTCGATGCATTCCTTCATGATCTCGCGACCATGCTTGGAGTTGGCCAGGCCCGCAGCGAGGATTTCACCCAGCGGCGAGTTGGCGCGCAATTCCTTGAGCTTTTCTTTATTGAGCTGCTTGTCCTTGATCCAGACCCAGACCTGACCCAGCAGATGCTCGGGGGTGACGCGGCTGGCGCGCAGGGTCCACAGGCGCTCGGCGACAATCGCCATCGCCGCGATGGAACTCAGAATGATCGGCAACATCATCCAGCCGCCGGATTTGACCAATTCCCACACAGTGACAGTCCCCTCGAAAAAGTGCGCCACTTTACCATACCGGTTGGCGATTAAGACCCGCTGCCCCGACGACCTGATGCCGCATTCGGCGATCCTGCGATCAATGGTGTTTCAGCGCCAGAAACGCCGTTGTTGACGCATCAGCCACGGCGCCTGGAAGCTGCCCAGACGCAGATGGATGGCGCCGTGCTGCGCGCTGTCATAGATGCGCAACCCTTGCTGGCGGTAACGCGCGAGCACCAGCGGGTGTGGATGACCGAACGAATTGCCCTGCCCCCGGGAGATCAGCACCGAATGCGGGCGTAATGCCCGCAGCAAAGCCATCGAAGAAGAACTACGACTGCCATGATGCGGCGCTTGCAGCCAGTGCGTCGGCAGCGCCAACGGACTCTCCAGCAGAACCCGTTCGGCAGCCGTGTCGATATCACCGGTCAGCAGCAGGCGCTCGCCATTGGCCTCGATCTGCAACACGCAGGAGCGCTGATTGCTGTCATGGGCCGCCGACCATTGCCACAGCTGAAAACTGACGCCGTCCCACTGCCATTGGCGCCCGGTTTCACAGGCTTCGGCCCGCAGGATGGCGGGCAGCCCCGGCGGATCGCCGCTGATCACCCGCGTCACTTTCAGGCCCCGCGATACCGCCAGCGCACCACCGGCATGGTCGGCGTCGGCATGACTGAGCAGCATCAAATCAATGCGCTCGACCCCCAGTTTGTGCAGCGCCGGCAGCACCACCCGCTCCCCCAGATCGAAATCGCCAAAGCGTGGACCGGCGTCGTAGAGCAAGGTGTGATGACGCGTGCGGATCAGGATCGCCAAACCCTGACCGACATCGAGCTGCCAGATGTCGGCCAGGCCCTCGGCCACCCGCTCGCGCGGCGGCGCCAGCAGAATCAACAGCAACGGCCAGCCCAACGGTCGCAATGGCACGCCGCGCGGCAACAGCAACAACAAGGCACCGAGACTGCCAAGCAGCAAAACCCACCACGGCAGCGACGGCGAGATCCACGCCGGCCAGGCCCCGGCGATCAGCGACAAGCCGCGAAACAGCCAGTCGATCAAACCACCGGCCAGCCACAACAAGCCTGCACCGACGTAAGGCACCGGCAACAACAGCGTGCCGAGCAGCGCCGGTGGCAGCACCAGCAGACTGACCCACGGCACCGCCAGCAGATTCGCCAATGGCCCGCTGAGGCTGATCGGCAGGTTCAGTGTCAACAACACCGGGCACAGACCCAGCGCAATCAGCCATTGCGCGCGGGTCCAGGTCTGCCACCATTTCCACGCGCCGAGCCGCCCGCCGAAGGTGAAAATCAAAATCCCCACCGCGGCGAACGACAACCACAAACCGGGGCGCAGACTGGCTAACGGGTCGAGCAACAGCAACGCATCGAATGCCAACAACAGCGGCCACCACGCGCCGAGATGGCGAAAGCGCAGGCGCCACAACAACACCAGCCCGACCATCACGCAGGCCCGTTGCACCGGCACATCAAACCCGGCGAGCAAGCCGTAACCAAGCGCGGCGGCAAACGCCAGCCCACAGGCCCAAGGCAGCCAGGGCCAACGCAGCGGCCACAGTCCTAAACGCGCCAGCCCGGCGACAAGCAGATATATCACCGCCGCCAACATCCCGATGTGTTGGCCGGAAATCACCAGCAGATGCACGGTGCCGGTGTCCTGCAGGATCTGCCAGTCCTCGCGACTGAGCCCGGAGCCGTCACCGAGCACCAGCGCCGCCAATGCACCGCCCCGGCCCTGCCCGTCCACTTCAAGCAAGCGCTGCCGAATGCTGTCGCGCCATGCCCAACTGGCCTCGGCCAGGCGCTGACCGTCCTTGATCGTGCCCGTTGCGCCGATGCGTTGCGCCAACAGCCAGGCTTCGTAATCGAAGGCGTCGGGATTGAGCAAACCACCGGGGCGCCTGAGCTTCACCGCCAGGCGCCAGCGCTCGCCGCTGTTGAGCGGCGGCCCGCCGTACCACGCCAGACGCAGCAACGACGGCAGCTTCTCGTGACGCGAGCGGGCATCGGCCAGCTCGAAACGCACCACGCCCTCGCTGGTTTGCGGCAAGCCGATCACCCGCCCTTCGACCCAACGGGTTTCGCCGTCGAGCGCTGCGGGCAGGCGATCATTCAGCGCCCATTGCGCACTGACGCACGCCCAGGTGAAACCGAACAGCAGAAACGCCAGGGGATAGCTGCGAAACGGCAGCAACATCAGTCCCACCAACGGCAACAACATCATCAACCCGACCGGCGGTAAAACCGGCAAAAAAACCGGAACCAGCAGACCGACTGCCAGCGCCATCATCCCTGTGCGCATAAGCCCGTCCTTGAGAGTTCCTGCATTAGGCTTAGCGGGTACGTAGCTGGGTCGTCGTCAACAATTGTCACAAAGTCTGAATGGGCGCTTCGTAGAATCCAGACATACTTGCCGCCTTAACCGACCGAGAAGCCTTATGCCCCGGCGCTTATTCAAACGTTACATGCCCGATCCGACGAGCATCAGGGAACACAAATCCTTACGCTTTCTCGGCAAGTTGCTGCATGACCCGAACCTCTGGCACCTCAATCGTCACTCGGTGGCCCGGGCGATGGCCGTCGGCCTGTTCGCCGCGTTCCTGCCGATTCCGGCGCAGATGCTGGTGGCGGCGGCACTGGCGATCACCGTGCGCGGCAACATGCCGATTGCCGTCAGCCTGGTCTGGCTGACCAACCCGATCACCATGCCGGCGGTGTTTTTCTGCACTTACCAGACCGGGGCCTGGTTGATGAATGTGCCCGCCCGCACCCTGCCCGATTCGTTGACCTGGGAATGGATCAGTGGAGAGTTGTCGACCATGTGGCAGCCGTTTTTGCTCGGGTCGGTGGTATGCGGGCTGCTACTCGGCATCCTCGCCTACTTCACGGTCATGCTGTACTGGCGTTGGTGGGTGGCGCGGCAATGGGCGCGGCGCAAGAAAAGCCGCAAATCTTGAATGCAAAACGGCCTCCGCAGTGGGAGGCCGTTTTTTTTGTAGCGTCTGAATAGGCCCCATCGCGAGCAGGCTCACTCCTACATAGGAACACGCCCTTCTGTAGGAGTGAGCCTGCTCGCGATGGCAGCGACGCGGTTTCGGATCAGGTCCGCATCCCGCGCCCACTCACCAGCAACCGCGCACAACCGAGGTACAGCACCACGGTCGCCACCAGCATGAAGGTGATCGCGATGCCGATGCGGATATCCGACACCCCGAGAATGCCGTAACGGAAGGCATTGACCATATGCAGCACCGGGTTGGCCAGCGACACGGTCTGCCAGAACGGCGGCAGCAAGGTGATCGAGTAAAACACGCCACCGAGGTAAGTCAGCGGCGTCAGCACAAACGTCGGGATGATCGAGATGTCATCGAAGTTGCGCGCAAACACCGCGTTGATGAAGCCCAGCAGTGAGAAGATGGTCGCGGTCAGGATCACCACCAGCAAGGTCACGCCGAGGTGATGCACCTGCAGATGGGTGAAGAACAACGACAGAATGGTCACGATGACCCCGACCATCAAACCGCGCAGCACGCCGCCAATGGTGAAGCCGATCAGGATGGTGTGCGGCGACACCGGCGAGACCATCAGCTCCTCAATGGAACGCTGAAACTTGCTGCCAAAGAAACTCGAGACCACGTTACCGTAGGAGTTGGTGATCACCGACATCATGATCAGCCCCGGCACGATGTACTCCATGTAACTGAAGCCACCCATGCCGCCAATCTGCTTGCCGATCAGGTTACCGAAAATCACGAAGTACAGAACCATGGTGATCGCCGGCGGCAGCAGGGTCTGCGGCCAGATCCGCGTGAAGCGTTTGACCTCGCGATAAACGATGGTCTGGAGAGCGACGAGGTTGGGGCGGAACTCGGAACTCATACCGCCACCTTCGACAGATTTTTCTCCACCAGGGACACGAACAGCTCCTCGAGGCGATTGGTTTTGTTACGCAGGCTCAGCACTTCGATGTTCTGCTGCGCCAATTGAGTGAACAGCGCGGTGATGCCCATGGATTTGTCGACCTGGACTTCCAGGGTATGGCCGTCGAGCAACCGGGCGGGATAGCCGAGCAATTGCGGCGCGGCGTGCAAGTCGTTTTTCAGGTCGAGCAGGAAGGTTTCGACGTGCAACTGGCCCAGCAGCTGTTTCATGCTGGTGTTCTCGACGATGGTGCCGTGGTCGATGATGCCGATGTTGCGGCACAACTGCTCGGCCTCTTCCAGGTAGTGCGTGGTGAGAATGATGGTGATGCCTTTCTGGTTCAGCTCGGTGAGGAACGTCCACATCGAGCGACGCAGTTCGATGTCGACGCCAGCGGTCGGCTCATCGAGGATCAGCAGCCGCGGTTCATGCACCAGGGCGCGGGCAATCATCAGACGCCGTTTCATGCCGCCGGACAGCGAACGCGACGGCACATCGCGCTTGTCCCACAGGCCGAGCTGGGTCAGGTACTGCTCGGCGCGTTCCTTGGCGATCTTCGCCGGGATGCCGTAGTAACCGGCCTGGGTCACGACGATGTCGAAAGTTTTTTCGAACTGGTTGAAGTTGAATTCCTGGGGCACCACGCCGATCGAGCGCTTGAGCGCGGCAGGGTTCTTGTCCAGGTCATGACCGAAGATATTCACCGTGCCGCTGGTCTTGTTGACCAGGGTCGAGAGAATGCCGATGGTCGTGGATTTGCCGGCGCCGTTGGGGCCGAGCAAGGCGAAAAAGTCACCTTCGGCGACGTCCAGATCGATACCACTCAAGGCCTGGAACCCGTTGCCGTAGGTTTTGGTTAGCTGCCGGATGGACAGAGCGGAACTCATATCGGATTTACGCACCAAGAAGGGAAGAAAAGGAAAGATTGGGCCGGGCGGCGAACAAAACAACCACGGCGCATGAGCGCAATGGTGCTTGCCGCCGCCACACAAGTACAGTCAAGAGTGTCGATAGTTATTATCAAGTCAACGCGGTCATGACTGCTTTCTGATAGGCCGGACGCTGCTTCAGCCGTGCGTACCAAGCCTGCAGATGCGGCTGCGCGGCGCGTTCGATCGGCATCTCGAACCAGGCATAAATGAAACTGCCCAGCGGAATATCGCCCATGCCGATTTCGCTGCCGGACAGGTATGGCTGGCTGGCAAGGGCCTGATCGGCCATGGCCAGCAGCGCCGTGCACTCCTTGATCGCGGCGTTGATTGCCGGCCAGTCCTGCTGATCCGCTGGCGTGCGCAGTACTCCCCAGAACACGGTGCGAAATGGTCCGGCAAAACTCGAGGTGGTCCAGTCCATCCACTTGTCCGCGATGGCCCGGGCTTGCAGGTCTGCCGGATACCAGGCGCTGTTCGGTGCATGCCTGGCCAGCAGGTATCGCACGATGGCATTCGATTCCCACAGCACGAAGCCGTCATCTTCGATGACCGGCACCCGGCCGTTCGGGTTCATCGCCCGGTATTCAGGCGTGTCGACCACACCGAAGGCGCCACCGGCGTCAATCGCCTCGTAGCCCAGGCCCAGTTCCTCGGCGGCCCACAGTGGCTTCCTGACATTCGATGAGTTTTTCCGTCCCCAGATCTTCAGCATGACCGCCTCTTTTCAAGTGAGTGGGCAGGCAGCATACGCCGGATCAGACCCGACTCAAATCACTCTGCATATCACCCAGCACCTTCGCCTGATGCTCGCCGAACAGATGCGGGTAGCACTTTTCCAGGTGTTCGAAGAAGAACTGTTCCGGCACATCGGCGAACTGGCCGTGATCGACCAGATACTCCATCAACAGCGCGCCGTCACGGTTGTACGGATGGAAAACGCTGTCATTGATCCCGTCAAAGTCCAATGGTGCGACGTTGAACAGCTCGCAGAGTTTCTGATTGAAGGCCGGCGTGGCTTTGACCCAGCGCTCGTTGAGGAACAGTTCGGTGTAACCGTGCATGGCGAACACATCGCTGCGCAACAACTCCAGCAAACGCGGGGTCGACAGGTGATTCTTGACGTCGGCCAGACCGATGCGTGCGGGAATGCCGCAATGCCGTGCGCACCCGGCCAGCAATGTGGCCTTGGGCACGCAATAACTTTCCCCGGCCGCCAGCGCATGACTGCCGCACAGGGTCCGCGGGTCGAGGCTGAAGGTATACGGGTTGTAGCGCACCGCTTCGCGCACGGCGTAATAGAGACTGATCGCCTGCGCGAGCGGGTCGCGGCTGGCACCGCGGTGTTGTTCGGCGAACTCCACCACCGCCGGGTGGTCACTATCGATGAAGCGGCCGGGGCTCAGATACTCGCGCATGACGATGTTCTCCTGGGTGAGCCCCGAGTCTAGCGACAGCTCAAGCACAGAGATAACGACGTTTCGGCCAAACATGCACGCGAAGACGCGGGAACGGCGAACGATTTCCCACGGGTGTTGCCCACCGAACCTACGAAAACCATCCGGGGTTTCCCACGAGTTCAATCACCAGGTTCTGACCACCCGGTTTTACAGATGCCGTCTAAGCTCTGGAGGGTCGATTTGCCTTGGTTCACGGAGGATTACATATGCTGTTGTTGTGGATACTGGTTCTGATCGTCGGTGTGGCGTACCTCGCCCACCGCCGCATCGCCCCCCTGCCCGCGTTGGGTATCGTCGCCATTTTCCTGCTGGCGATGGGTATTTTCAGCCATGCCCCGGGCTGGTTGCTGCTGGTGTTGTGGGTGGTGCTTGCGGCGGTTGCCGCGCCGTTGCTGCTGCCTGACCTGCGCCGCAAACACTTCACCGCGCCGCTGTTCAACTGGTTCCAGAAAACCCTGCCGCCGATGTCGCAGACCGAACGCGACGCGATCGATGCCGGCACCGTGTGGTGGGACGGCGAGCTGTTCAGCGGCCGCCCCGACTGGGACAAACTGCTGTCCTATCCCAAGGCGCAACTGAGCGAAGAGGAACAGGCGTTCATCGACGGCCCGACCGAAGAGCTCTGCGCGATGGTCACTGACTGGCAGATCGGCCAGTCGATGGACCTGCCGCCCGAAGCCTGGAGCCACATCAAGGAACACGGCTTCTTCGCCCTGATCATTCCCAAGGAATTCGGCGGCAAGGGCTTTTCCGCCTACGCCCACTCGCAAGTGGCGATGAAACTCGCGACCCGCAGTGGCGACCTTGCTTCCACGGTGATGGTGCCCAACTCCCTCGGCCCGGCCGAACTGCTGCTGCATTACGGCACCGACGAGCAACGCAATCACTACCTGCCGCGACTGGCCCGTGGTGATGACATTCCGTGTTTCGCCCTCACCGGCCCGCTGGCCGGCTCCGATGCCGGCGCCATGCCGGACACCGGGATCATCTGCAAAGGTGAATGGGAAGGCGAGGAAGTCATCGGTCTGCGCCTGAACTGGGAAAAACGCTACATCACCCTCGGCCCGGTCGCGACCCTGCTCGGTCTGGCCTTCAAGGCCTACGATCCGGAACATCTGCTGGGCGACAAGGAAGATCTCGGCATCAGCCTGGCACTGATCCCCACCGATACACCGGGCGTGGAAATCGGTCGTCGTCACCTGCCACTGGGTGCCGCGTTCATGAACGGCCCGAACTCCGGCAAAGACGTGTTCATCCCGCTGGACTACCTCATCGGCGGCCAGGACATGCTCGGCAAGGGCTGGATGATGCTGATGAACTGCCTGTCGGTCGGGCGTTCGATTTCGCTGCCGGCAGTCGGCACTGGCGCGGCCAAATTCACCAGTCTCGTGACCGGTCAGTACGCGCAGATTCGTGAGCAGTTCAACGTCCCGCTGTCGGCCTTCGAAGGCATTCAGGAAGCCATGGCACGCATCGGCGGCAACGCCTGGATGATGGACGCCGCGCGCATGCTCACCGCCAACGCGGTGGATCTGGGCGAGAAACCGTCGGTGCTGTCGGCGATCCTCAAGTATCACCTGACCGAACGCGGCCGCGAGTGCATCACCCACGCCATGGATGTACACGGCGGCAAGGCGATCATCATGGGGCCGAACAATTACCTCGGGCGCAGCTGGAATGGCGCGCCGATCTTCATCACCGTGGAAGGCGCGAACATCCTCTCGCGCAACCTGATGATCTTCGGTCAGGGCGCCATTCGCTGCCATCCGTTCGTCCTCAAGGAAATGGCCCTCGCCGGCCGTGAAGACAAGGAACAGGCACTGAAAGAATTCGATGGCCTGCTGCTCAAACACATCGGTTTTGCCGTCAGCAATGCCGCCAGCACCCTGGTGCTGAACCTGGGCCTGGGCCACTTCGAACATGCGCCCGGAGACAGGATCAGTCAGGGCTACTTCCGCGCACTCAATCGGCAGGCAGCGGCATTTGCCATGCTCGCCGACTTCAGCATGATGTTGCTGGGTGGCGAACTGAAGCGCCGCGAACGCCTCTCGGCCCGCCTCGGTGATGTGCTGAGCAACCTGTATCTGGCCTCCGCTGCGCTCAAGCGTTATCACGACCTGGATTCGCCGGCGCATATGGAGCCGCTGTTCTGCTGGGCCATGGAAGAAAGCCTCGGCCAGTCGGAACGGGCACTGGATGAACTGCTGAGCAACTTCCCGAACAAAGTGTTTGGCTGCCTGCTGCGGGTGATCGTGTTCCCGTTCGGCCGTCGCCACAAAGGCCCATCGGACAAGCTCGGTGCCGAAGTCGCCGCAGTGATCGGCCGGGCCAAAGGCGATCCGACCCTCGAAGAACTGCTCGCCGGCTGCTATCGCCCGCAGTCCGCCGACGATGCCGTTGGTGCCCTGCAACACGCCAGCGATCTGCTGAATGCCGCACAACCGCTGCACAAGAAACTGCACACGGCGCTGAAAAGCGGTCAGGTCAAACCGGTCGCCGGCGAACACGCCATCGACGCCGCACTGGAGGCCGGGGTGTTGCAAGCGGCGGAAGCGCAGACCCTGCGCGACGCCGAAGCGGCACGCCGCAAGGTGATCGACGTCGATGATTTCGACAAGGAAGAACTGAAGCAGGCTGAGGGCAAAGTCCGCTGATGCTGACGACCGTGTAGCTGTTTATTTGTGAAAAACGGGCGCGACAGCTTTATACTCCCGCGCCCGTTTTGCTCTTGAGGACTTATCTCGTGTCCAACGTCGTTGCCGATCATCTGGTTTTGCTCGACCACCTGCGCAGTATCCTGGTCGCCGTAGGTGAGGCCGAACAGGTTCCCGAAGAAAGCCATGCCTTGTTCCTGGAGCGCTTTGACGAACTGCTGGCGTCCCTGCCGATCGATCCGATCGAAAGCCAGTACCTGGGCCAGGACATCCTGACCCAAGTAATTACCCGTTATCCGCAAATTGCCCACCTGATTCCGCGGGATCTGCTGTGGTTCTTCGCTGGCGACTGCCTGCATTACCTGTCCGATGAAGAAATCGACCTGTATCAGGCACTGGAAGAACGTCGCTACGAAGCCGAACAGAACGATGAACCGTTCGACTGGAATCAGGAAAAACAGCTGCTGGCGATGTCTGCCCAGGACAGCAAGCACTGATTTAATGGTTTGAAGATCAAAAGATCGCAGCCTGCGACAGCTCCTACAGGGAATCCACCTAATCCCTGTAGGAGCTGCCGAAGGCTCGGGCCGCGTTCGGACGATCTTTTGCTTTTAAAGTAGCCCCTCGCTCTCCGGCAATTCATACGCCAGCGCCAGATTGTTCGGCGCCCCCGCCTTCCCCGGCTTGCTCAACGTCGGCTCCTTCTCCAGACACTCCACCAGATAATCGATGAATACCCGCAGCTTTGGCGGCAGGTAGCGCGTGGGCGAATGCAGTAACCACAGACCACCGTGGTAGGAAGCGAGGAACGTCCACTCCGGCAACACCTGCACAATCAACTTCTGCTCCAGCGCATAGCGCGCGGTGAAATACGGCAGGCTGCCAATACCAATGTGCTGCAACACTGCCCCGAGCCGCACGCCGGTATGGTTGGCGGCATAGCGGCCACGTACGCCGACGGTCACCGCTTTACTGCCCTTCTTGAATTTCCAGCGTGCATCGCTCGGGGTTTCCCCCAGATAGATGCAGCTGTGATCGAGCAGGTCATGCGGATGCGTCGGCGTGCCGTGTTCGGCCAGGTATTGCGGGGTGGCGCAGAGCAAATGGTCGATGGTCAGCAACTGCCGTCCAACCAGCCCGGCCGGCGGACGGTCAGTAATACGAATCGCCAGGTCGACATGATCATCGATCAGATCAACCTGGCGGTCTTCCAGCAGCAACTCGACATCGACTTTCGGATAACGCCGCAGAAACTCAGGCATGTGCGGATGAATCACGAAACGCCCGACCGCTTTCGGCACACTGACCCGCACCCGCCCTTCCGCTTCGTGGGTGAACTGCCCGCTGATCTCCATCACCGATTTGGCGGCGCTGACCATCTCCTGACAGCGCTTGAACACTTCCTCGCCCCCGTCACTCAGGCGCAGTTTGCGCGTAGTGCGCTGCAGCAAACGCGTGGCCAAGGCCTTTTCCAGGCGGGAAATGCTGCGACTGATCGCCGACGGCGACGAGCCCAGTTGGCGGGCCGCCTCGGAAAAACTGCCGGTCTCCACGACCTTGACGAAGATCGCCATTTCACCAAGCAGTGGCAGCGGAAGATTGATGCTCACAGCGCACAAGTCCTTTGATGTTTGAACGGATTATCACGTTATTGCACGATTCATATAATAAAAACAGACACTTTAATAAGGGCATGGAATATGACGCTTCGCCTCTTTTTCCATAGTGATGACCTCAAGGCTAATGTGGAAGTCCTCGACTGCACGCCCCACGAGAACGAATTTGCCGTGGTGCTGCGCGCCACGCTGTTTCATCCGCAAGGCGGTGGTCAGCCTTGTGACACCGGCATGATTGGCGAAAGCCAGGTGCTGCGCGTGGTGCAGGAACCTGACCGGATCGTGCATTACGTCGATCGCCCGGTAAAACCCGGCATGACCTGTATTCACGTGGATGAACAACGTCGCCGCTACAACACCCGCATGCATTCGGCCGGGCACCTGATCGGGCATTTCCTGCAGGCCATGGGCTGGACGCCGATCAAGGCGCACCACTGGCCGGACGAGGGCCGGGTGCAATTCAAGCCGGGCGATGCCGCTCAGGAAGTCGACGCGCCAACCGTTCAACACGGTATCAGTCAGTGGATCGAACACGATCTGCCGCGCCTGACCTCGCTGCGCGAAGGCGCGCGGGAAATCGGCTTCGGCGAGCTGCCGGCCTATGGCTGCGGTGGCACCCATGTACGCAGCCTGAAGGATTTGGGCACAGTCACGATCGCCTCGCTTTCGCAGAAGAAAGGCATGTTATCCGTCCACTACAGCGTGGATTAAGCATCTCGGATGCTGCTCCGCGCAGCGTTCGACGCCGGGGAACCGCACTCGCCGGTTCCGTTGACTATCGATAGATGGACCTAAAAACAATGATGCTAGACGTCGAGCGTCTCGATGAGACGTGCATAAAAAAACTGGCCAACGAAGAAGTCCTCGCCATCCGCGTCAAAGGCTTCTTGCCCGAGCCGCTGGCGATCGAGATTGGCGACAAGATTCTTGCTCCGGGCTTCGAGGGCTACATCAATGCGCCGAGCATCGGCCGCATCGGCATGGCGTTTTACGAGGCGGAAAACCAGCCGTTGCTGATCGAGGACTACTTCGAACGCGCCACCCGCAACATCGCCGAATTGCGCGAGCGCTGTGCGCCCTACTCCTCGCCGGTCGACACTCTGCGCTGCATGCTCGACGAATCATGGCCGGCCGGCGCACATCTGGAAAACCTCTATGGGCGCAAGATGTATGTCGGCCTGTCGCGGGTGGTCAAACCCGGCGTGTGCTTCCTCGCCCACCACGACATTTTCGCCAAGGACGCCCCGGACAGCTTTCAGGCCCGCAGCCTGGAAGCGCAATTCGCCTGCAACGTGTACCTGAACATGCCGACCGAGGGCGGCGCACTGCAGATGTGGGACGACGACATCACCCCGGATCAGTTCGACCAGATGCGTGGCGACAGTTACGGCATCGACCCGGCGCTGCTCGGCCCACCGACCCTGGAAGTGCGGCCGCAGCCGGGAGATTTCATCATGTTCAATTCGCGCTGCATGCACTCGGTGACCCCGGGCGTAACGGATCCGCGACTGAGCCTTTCGTTCTTTGTCGGCTATCGCGGCAATGCTTCACCCCTGACCTTCTGGAGCTGAGATGTTATCGAACTACCTGGGCGAGTTTCTGGCGCTGGCCACCATTCACTTTCTGGCCGTGGTCGCTCCCGGCCCGGACTTCGCCGTGACCATTCGCCAGAGCGTGCGCTTCGGCCGACTGGTAGGCATCTGCACCGCACTGGGCATCGGCGCCGGCATTTCCGTGCACGTTCTCTACACTTTGCTCGGGGTTGGCGCCCTGATGCACACCACGCCGTGGTTGCTGACGGTGGCCAAGGTGATCGGTGGCGCATACATCTTTTACCTCGGCATCAGCCTGATCCGCAGTAAACCGAAGACCACGCTCGAGGGCGAAAAAAGCGCTGACGAACCGCTGGTCGAGCAGTCGCTGTTCAAGGCGTTCAGCACCGGTTTTCTGACCAATGCCACCAACCCCAAAGCCACGCTGTTCTTCCTGGCGATCTTCACCACGATCATCAGCGCCAGCACCCCGCTGAATATCCAGGCGCTGTACGGTGTCTGGATGTGCTTCGTCAATGCGCTGTGGTTCGTGATCGTCGCGCTGTTTTTTTCCAGCAGCCGGGTGCGGACCCTGTTCATGCGCATGGGCCATTGGTTCGAGCGCAGCATGGGTGTGATCCTGATTCTGTTCGCCGGCAGGCTGGTGTTGTCGATGTAAAAACCGCGTTCAAAGCAAAGGCCCGATCGGTTGAACGCCGATCGGGCCTTTTTCGTTTGTGCGCCGCTTTTGCATTTCTGTGCGACGGATCCCACTTCAGGGACTCCCCTTCAACACCTTCGTGGTGTTAGTTTGGAAAAGATTTGTTTCAACTTTCAAACACTTCCCTCTCAACTGCCTGCAAAGGAATGCCCACCGCAATGAATTTTTCTCTCAAGCGCCTGGCCGCTGCCAGCCTGGCTCTGGCTAGTCTTTCGTCGTTCACCCTGCCTGCCCAGGCCAACATCACCCCTGAGCAAAGTGCTGCGATCCTCAAGACCTTCAGCGATACGACGGTCAGCGATTTTCGTCAGTTTCTTGGTGCTGTAGCGAAAAGCGATCTGAGCAAGACCGACAACCTCGCCCCGGCGATCAATGGTTTTCTCGACAACAAGACCCTGACCGCCGAGCAGCAGAACGAGATCAATCGCCTGCTGGGCATCTACACCCGCGCCAAGTACGGCAAAGCCGCGCTCGAAACCCTGCGCGAACTGGTGGAAATCCCGACCTTCCAGAAAGAAGGTGTGGCCCAGCACGACAATCCGGAATTCATCAAGATCGCCGAAAAGATCAAGAATCTGGCCGAATCGTTCAACCTGAAGTTCCGCAACGTCGACAACCGCGTCTATGAAATCTCCCTCGACGGCAGCGGCGAAGAAGTCGTGGGCATTCACGCGCATGCCGACGTAGTGCCGGTTACCCCGGAAAACTGGGTGCTGAAAGACGGCACCAAACTCGACCCGTTCAAAGTCACGCTGATCGGCGACCGCATGTACGGTCGCGGCACCGAAGACGACAAGAATGGCATCGTCGTCGCCCTGTACGCGATGAAAGTGATCAAGGAAGAAAAGCTGCCATTGGCACGCAATTTCAAACTGCTGGTGGACACCACCGAAGAAACCACCGGCGACGCGATCCCGTATTACTTCGAACACAATCCGACGCCGAACTACAACATGGCGCTGGACGGTGGCTACCCGGTGGTCATCGCCGAGAAAGGCTACGGCACGGTCATGGCCAGTTTCCCGCTGCGCAAGGCTGAAGGCAGCGGCGCAGAAATCATCTCGATGACCGGCGGCCTGGCAACCAACCAGATTCCATCGGTTTCGGTCGCGACCCTCGTCAGCGACCAGCCCGAGCAACTGGCGGCGAGCCTGCAAAAGGCCGGCAACGAATACGCGAAAAAACACGGTGGTGACTTCGAAGTCGCGGCCAAGGTTGATGGCAAAGACGTCAAGCTGAGCGTCACCGGAGTGTCCGCGCACTCCTCCGAGCCCGAGTCCGGCGTCAACCCGGTCGCACGGATGCTCGACTTCATCAACAGCCTCGACGGCAAGGTGGCGCTCAAGCACAACCAGATCACCGACGCTGCACGCTATGCGTCCAACAACTGGGGCCTGGATTACCTCGGGAAAAAACTCGGCGTGGGCTTCTCCGATTCGTTCATGGGTCCGCTGACCACCTCGCTGACCTACGTTGGCGTGGACGACAAAGCCTTCAAACTGGCAGTCAACCTGCGCGTGCCGAAGGGCAAATCGCCAGAAGTGCTGAAGAAGGAAATCGCTGACAAGCTGGCGGCCTGGAGCAAGAAAACCCACGTTGCCGTGGACTTCACCTACTCGATCGCCGAACCGATGTACCGCAATCCGGAAGGCGAATGGGTCAAAGCCCTGCTGGCAGTGTCCACCGAAAATCTGGGCATGAAGCACGAGTTCGGCACGTCTGCCGGCGCAACCTCGGTACATGAACTGCCGAATGGCGTGCAATTCGGCCTGGCGCGACCTGAGGTGAAATACACCGGGCATACCGATGGCGAGTTCAAGACGGTTGACCAGTTCCTGCTCGACCTGCAGATCGTCACTGAAATGATGGGCCGTGTCGGCCAGCTACCGAAGCTCTGATAGCGCCCAGGCCCGTGATTCAGCGGGCCTGACGTGAAAACAAAAAAGGACCCGAAGGTCCTTTTTTGTTGCGCGACAAATGCTGCACAAACAAAAACGCCGATCATCACTGATCGGCGTTTTTGTGAAATTGGAGCGGGAAACGAGACTCGAACTCGCGACCCCGACCTTGGCAAGGTCGTGCTCTACCAACTGAGCTATTCCCGCAATGGCGTCCCCTAGGGGACTCGAACCCCTGTTACCGCCGTGAAAGGGCGGTGTCCTAGGCCACTAGACGAAGGGGACAGGCTACAACTTTCACTAATAAAAACGCCGCTCACTGAGCGGCGCTTTTAGAATTTGGAGCGGGAAACGAGACTCGAACTCGCGACCCCGACCTTGGCAAGGTCGTGCTCTACCAACTGAGCTATTCCCGCAAATGGCGTCCCCTAGGGGACTCGAACCCCTGTTACCGCCGTGAAAGGGCGGTGTCCTAGGCCACTAGACGAAGGGGACACGCTACCCGGAACACATGGTGTGTGTTTCGGTGTCCAGATCCGCATCCGAAGACTTGGTTCTGGTTTCACTCAGCCCCGCCCGAAAGCAGTGCTGTTTAAAATTGGAGCGGGAAACGAGACTCGAACTCGCGACCCCGACCTTGGCAAGGTCGTGCTCTACCAACTGAGCTATTCCCGCATTGGCGTCCCCTAGGGGACTCGAACCCCTGTTACCGCCGTGAAAGGGCGGTGTCCTAGGCCACTAGACGAAGGGGACACGCTACAACATTCACTCCCTGCTGCGTTTCGCTGTGTGCTTTACGCTGCAAGTGGCGCGCATTCTATGGATGGTTTGAGAGGTCGTCAACCCCCGAATATAAATTTATTTAAATCAATGACTTCGACCTGCTTTACGGGAGCATTCGGAGTTTTCCATCGCCCGACGATTGACGCCTATATTCCGCCACTCGCCAAGGCGTTATAGTCCGCAACACAATGATGGCAATCTGCGCACCTCGCGCCAGCATTCATATAAGCAGTGTGCAGCCGATATAGACAGAAGCTGCTGAATCAACTCGTCGAGCGGCGCTGGGCGCCTGAATGTCCAGCCACTACACTCGCATGCGAACCCTATAAAGAGGTCTTACCGGTGACACCACTCATGATCACCCTGCTAGTCATAGCCGGGATCGCAATTCTGATCGCCATTGGCTACATGAACCATGTGGTGGAAAACAACAAACTGGAGAAGGCCCGCACCAAAGTCGAACTCAACGACCGCCTGCGCCGCTGCGGCGAACTGACCGAAACCTTCCCCGGCCAGTTCATGACCCCGGCACTCAAGCTGCTGCTAACCCGACTGGAGCTGAACGTCTGCCAACGTCTGCTGAACCTGGAAAAAACCAGCGCTACCCTGAAAGCGCGGATCACCGAACTCAGCGCACTGGTTGCCCAAGGCGAATCGATCCCGGTCAACAACCCGCCGGCACCGATCCTGACCGAGGCCAAAGCCAAAGACGTCCGCTTCCTGCTCGAAGCCCTGCACGGCCAGATCACCCGCGCCGCCCACGACGGCTTCCTGCCACCAAACGAAGCCAAACACTGGATCAAGGAAGTCCGCCACATCCTGGTCCTGCTGCACATCGAATTCTTCAACAACCTCGGCCAACAATCCCTGCAACAAAACCAACCGGGCCAGGCCCGCCTCGCCTTCGAACGCGGCGTGCAATACCTGCGCAAACAGCAAGACCCGCAGATGTACGCGGAACAACTGCAATACCTGGAAAAACTCCTGGCCCGCGCCAATGCCCAGGTCATGGACAAGATTGCTCCGGTTGAGGGCGAAGTGAACCAGTTGACCGAAGGCCTCAAAGAAGTCGAAGCCGATGCGGACTGGAAGAAGAAAGTGATCTACGACTGATGATCGAGAGTTGAGAGAAGCCACCGAGAGGTGGCTTTTTTGTGGGTGGTGGCTGGCTGCCATTGAAAATATTCAGTTAGAGAATGGTCGGCTGTCAGGGCGCCATCGCGAGCAGGCTCACTCCTACAGTTGGAATGGGTGTGGTCATTTGGAGACTGGTCGGCTGTCAGGCCGCCATCGCTGGCAAGCCAGCTCCCACAAGATCAAGATCAAGATCAAGATCAAAAGATCGTCCGAACGCGGCCCGAGCCTTCGGCAGCTCCTACACAGGATGAGCGTTAGCTCGACTGCAGCTCTTGATCTTGCCGTGCCGGCCCCTTCGGCAGGCTGAGTGAAGGGGTTTATCCGGGGGTGGGAGCGCAGCGACCGTTTGGCGAAGCCAAACACATCGAGAGGAGGTGCAGCGAAGCAAACCGGAGGCGATGCGCCCGGATGAATCCCGCAACGAAGGAACCCGAGCCTAGGCGAGGGCCGAACGCCGGGGCCCAGACCTTTGCTTCCTTTGGGGCGTTTGCCAAAGGGAGTCGCCGTAAGGGCGAAACCGCCAGCCGCAATACCCGAAGCAACGGATATACACCCAAAACCCCAAGAACCTGGTCGGCCCAGAGGCCGCCAAGTCAAAAGCGTCAAAGCCGAAAATGCCCAACCATCCCCTTGAGCTCCCCCCCAACCGCGCCAGCTCAACACTCGAAACCGCATTCCCCCGCATCGCCATCGAAGACTGATCCGCACTCGCACGAATACTCGTCACACTGCGATTGATCTCCTCGGCCACCGAACTCTGCTCCTCGGCCGCCGCCGCAATCTGCTGATTCATCTGTTGAATCAACGAAACCGCCGCCGCAATACTGCCCAGCGCACTCTCGGTCTGCAGCGCATCACTGACCGCCAGCTTCACCAATTCACCACTGCTCTGAATCTGCTGCACCGACGAATGCGCCGCCGAACGCAACGCACTGACCAGCCGCTCGATCTCCTCGGTCGATTGCTGCGTACGCCGCGCCAACGCGCGAACCTCATCGGCCACCACCGCAAAGCCCCTGCCCTGCTCCCCGGCCCGCGCCGCCTCGATCGCGGCGTTGAGCGCCAGCAGATTGGTCTGCTCGGCAACGCTCTTGATCACATCCAGCACCGTTCCGATGTTCTGGATCTGCGCACTGAGACTTTCGATGCTCGAACTGGCCGACGTCGCCGAGTCCGCCAGTTGCTCGATCCGCGCCATGCTCTGGCGCACCACCTGCTGACCGCTTTCGACCTTGCCATCCGCCGTTTGCGCAGCCAGTGCCGCCTCCTCGGCATTGCGCGCCACGTCATGCACGGTGGCGGTCATCTGGTTCATGGCCGTGGCCACCTGCTCGGTCTCTTCCTTCTGACTATTGACCTCGAGGTTGGTCTGCTCGGTGACCGCCGACAGCGACTGCGCGGAACTGGCCAACTGCTCGATCCCCGCCTGCAAACCGCTGACGATCGTGCTCAGCCCAGTGCCCATCTGCTGCATCGCCAGCATCAGTTGACCGATTTCATCACGCCGGGTGACCTCTACCCTCGCACTCAAATCCCCGGCCGCAATCTGCTGTGCCACCCGCATCACGCTGCGCAACGGCGCGACAATCAAGCGGGTGATGACCCACGCGGCAATCAGCCCGACCAGCAATGCCAGCGCCGAAGAACCGATGATCAACGCGGAGTTCTTCTTCAATTCCGCCTGCATCGCGCCGTCCTCGGCGCCATAGGCCTGATCCACGCGCTCCATCACCTGCGACGCACGCTGGTGCAACTGTTCGTAGACGGTTTTTTCCTGGGCCAGCAGGCCGGTGTACTCGGCGAGTTTGTCGTTGAAACCGGCGATGTGCCCGGACACTTCATTGAGGACCGTCAGGTAGCCCTCATCCTTGACCGTGGTCTTCAACTGCTCGGCCTGAGCCTGGGCCTGGGCGGCCTGCTCGATGTTGCCCTTGCCGGCACTCTCGGCATCACCCTTGCGGCTCTGGTCCAGACGAATCCGCGCCTCGTTCATCGCCTGCAACATCAGCCGCGACACTTGGCTGACCTGGCTGGCCTGTTCGATAAACTGTGCGCCGTCCTTGCCTTCAGTATCCTTCAAGGTATACGCGCCGTCATCGGCCAGCCCGGCTTGCAGCACATCCAGGTTGTTGGCCACGCTGGACACCGACCAACTGGCCATTTCCAGTGCCAGATCCTTGGCCTGGGTCAGCGAGACAAACTCATCGAAAGCCTTGCGATAAGCGCCCAATGCCTGCTCGACATCGCCCATCACCGCCACGTTGGCCGGTGACTGCGCCTTGAGCTGCGCCGCCTGAGCCAGCAAAGCGTCTACGCCTTCGTGCAAGGCATCGACGGTTTTCGGGTTGCTGTGCAGCGCATAATCCTGCTCCAGCAGCCGCACCTTGAGCAGTGCACTGTTGAGCGCCGACATCTGCTTCAGCCCATCGAATCGTTGACTGATGGTCTGCAGGGACCAGACCCCCATGGCGGCCACCAGCGCGGTCAACAGCAGCACCAGCACGAACCCGATACCCAGTTTCTTCGCCATACCGAGGTTGGCAAAACGTCCTTGCACGGCGGAAATCATTGCGCGTAGTCCCCTGCCAAAGTCTGTTGCCAAAGATTCGCAACGGCCATGGAGCAGCACAAGTCTCTGGCGTCGGAATAATGGCAAAAAGCTACGCACGCGTCGTTTTCAGAACGCTTGAGGTCGATTCACGCGAGTGCTGCGAAAAAACTGCCGGGCCCGTGGATCACAGGCATAGGCGACATTGATCCGCTGCCACTCACCGACTTCGCCACTGGGGCTGAAAGCCCCCGGAGCACACAGGCGCACGCCACTGCATTGCGCCTGCCCATGCAAACGGGCGGGATCGCTCAGCGGTGCCCGGGCCCAGATGAACAGGCCGCCACACGGCTTGCCGAAAACCTCCCATTCGGCATCTTCCAACGCCTGCAACGCGGCAATCCGATCAGTGTTCAGGCGCTGACGCTGACGCTGGACCATTTTGCGATACGCACCATTGGCCAGAAGACTGGCCAGCACTGCCTCATTGAAACTCGAGGTGCCCATGCTGCTGATCATCTTGACCCGCGCCAGACGCGCTATCAGCGGCGGCTCGGCATACACGAACCCGACACGTAGCGAGCTGCTCAGGGTCTTGGAAAAACTGCCGATGTAGATCACTCGCTCATCGAGTGCCGCCAGGCGTGTGCCATTACCATTGTGCAGGTCAGCGTAGACATCATCTTCGATAACGCGCACATCGTGGGCGTTGCACAATTGCAGGATCTGTTGTGCAACGCCCAGGGTCAGGCAGGAGCCGGTGGGATTGTGGTGGTGGCTGTTGATGAACATCGCCACCGGCCGGAACTGTCGCAACAGCGCTTCGAGGCCCTGGGGGTCCGGCCCGCTCGGGGTGCGACGCACTTCCAGCATCTGCACCCCGTGCAGGCGCAACAAATCAAACAGTTGCGCGTACCCGGGGGTTTCGACCACCACGCAATCCCCGGACTTGAACAGCGTGCGCACGAGCAGATCAAGCGCGTGGCTGGCACCGGAGGTCGTCAGCACCTGCTCATTTCGGGACTGGACGCCGATCAGCCTCAAGCGTTTGACGATCTGTTCGCGCAGGGCCGGCAGACCCAGCGGGCTGCTGTAATTGAACAGACTGGCCATGTCGGTACGGGCCACCTGACGGATCGCGTAACTCAAGTCATCGGACTCCCGCCAGCTTTGCGGCAAGCCACCCTCGCCGAGTTTCAAGCCGTCCTCCACTTGCTCGCAGTCAATCCCGACCAACCCGCCGCCGTGGGCGGCCACCATGAACCCGGCGCCCTGACGGGGAGCCAGAATGCCTTGCGCCACCAACCGCTCGCAGGCCTCGGCCACACACGACTGACTGAGCAGATTGGCGCGCGCAATCTGCCTGACGGAGGGCAGCCGCGTGCTCGGCGCCACACCACTTCGGGAGATCCACTCGGTCATGCCATCAACAATCTGCTGTACGACCGGCACCATTGCCAGTCGGTCAATTCTCAATTCCATGAGCACGCAAACTCCTGTCCGTTTTGCTGGCGGCAGTAAATCACAGCCACGGCCTGCAGGCTGTGCGACAAAGCCGTCAAAAGCGACAGTTCTAACTATTTGATACACATTGTTTAACGGATTCGCGGAATTGACGGGCAACAACAAAAAAACCCGCAGCAAGGCGGGTTTTCTCAAGTCTTGCGGCAACCCATCAGAAGGCGGTGACGCCACCATCCACCGCCAGAGAATGGCCAGTGGTAAACGCCGCGCCATCGCTGCACAGATACAGCACGGCGCTGGCGATTTCCTCGACCTTGCCTATGCGCCCCACCGGGTGCATCGCGTTGGCGAATTCGCCTTTCTTCGGATCGGCCTCGTAGGCGCGGCGGAACATGTCGGTGTCGATCACCGCCGGGCACACGGCGTTGACGCGGATTTTCTTCTTCGCATATTCGATCGCCGCCGATTTGGTCAGGCCGATCACCGCGTGTTTCGACGCCGCATAAATGCTCATCTTCGGCGCCGCGCCGAGCCCCGCCACCGACGCGGTGTTGACGATCGCCCCGCCGCCCTGAGCGAGCAACAACGGCAACTGATACTTCATGCACAACCACACGCCTTTGACGTTGACGCCCATGATCGCGTCGAACTCGTCCATCGAGCCGTCGGCCAGCTTGCCTTGCTCGATTTCGATCCCGGCATTGTTGAAGGCGTAGTCGAGGCGCCCGTAAGTATTGATCACCTCGTCCATCAGATTCTTCACTTCGTTTTCGACAGTAACGTTGCAGCGCACGAAGGTCGCTTCGCCACCGGCTGTACGAATCAGCGCCACCGTGCCTTCGCCCCCTGCCGCGTCCAGATCGGCCACCACCACTTTCAAACCTTCGGCAGCGAATGCCTGGGCGGTCGCCCGGCCAATACCGTTGGCCGCTCCAGTGACTACGACCACCTGGCCGGAAAACGTCATGCTCATTGTTATGTCCTCGAAGGGAGAGATGCAGGAGGGATTTGCAGACTCGCAGCATAGCCACCGGGGCGCGCCCCACGTCAGCACTATCAGAAGGCTGTTTATGCCTTCATCCGTCGCAGTGATAAAAGCTGCCGGGGAACTATCACTGCACTGGATCATTGCGCATTCGCCGCATCAGCCGACCTTGCGGCATTGGCCTCGAGGGTCTATCAACAAGGCTTCATTCAGTTCGAGTGCCTGCCATGACCAGCCAGACCAATCGCCAGTTCCTCCTCGCCAAACGCCCGGTGGGGGCTGCGACCCGTGAGACCTTCACTTATCAGGAAGTCCCGGTCGGCGAACCGGGCGCCGGCCAGATCCTGGTGAAAAACCAATACCTGTCCCTCGACCCGGCCATGCGCGGCTGGATGAACGAGGGCAAGTCCTACATCCCGCCGGTAGAAATCGGTGAAGTCATGCGCGCCCTGGGCGTGGGTCAGGTCATTGCCTCGAACAACCCGGGCTTTGCCGTCGGCGACTACGTCAACGGCGCCCTCGGCGTGCAGGATTATTTCCTTGGCGAGCCCAGAGGTTTCTACAAGGTCGATCCGAAACTGGCGCCGCTGCCGGTGTATCTGTCCGCGCTGGGTATGACCGGCATGACCGCTTACTTCGCCCTGCTCGACGTCGGCGCACCGAAAGCCGGTGACACCGTTGTGCTGTCCGGGGCCGCTGGCGCGGTGGGCAGCATTGCCGGGCAGATCGCCAAGATCAAAGGCTGCCGGGTCGTCGGCATCGCCGGTGGTGCCGACAAATGCAAATACCTGATCGATGAACTGGGCTTTGACGGTGCCATCGACTACAAGCACGAAGATGTACTGGCCGGGCTCAAGCGTGAGTGCCCGAAAGGCGTCGACGTCTATTTCGATAACGTCGGCGGCGAGATCCTCGACGCCGTGCTCAGCCGCCTGGCGCCGAAAGCCCGGGTGGTGATCTGCGGCGCCATCAGCCAGTACAACAACAAGGAAGCGGTCAAAGGCCCGGCCAACTACCTGTCATTGCTGGTAAACCGTGCGCGCATGGAAGGCTTTGTGGTGATGGACTACGCCGCGCAGTACGCCAGTGCCGCGCAGGAAATGGCCGGCTGGATGGCCAAGGGGCAGCTCAAGAGCAAGGAGGACATCGTCGAAGGTCTGCAGACCTTTCCGGAGACGCTGATGAAATTGTTCAGCGGGGAGAATTTCGGCAAGTTGGTGCTGAAGGTCTGAAGCAAGATCAAAAGATCGCAGGCTGCGCCAGCTCCTACAGGTGTTCACATAACCCCTGTAGGAGCTGCCGAAGGCTGCGATCTTTTTAGGTCAGTTCGGCCACGACCGACGCCAGTGCCTTGGCCGGATCCGCCGCCTGGCTGATCGGGCGGCCGATCACCAGGTAATCGGAACCGGCATCCAGCGCCTGACGCGGCGTCAGGATACGGCGCTGGTCATCTTGCGCACTGCCCGCCGGGCGAATCCCCGGGGTCACCAGTTGCAGCGACGGGTGCGCCGACTTCAGTGCAGTGGCTTCCAGTGCCGAGCACACCAGACCGTCCATCCCGGCCTTCTCGGCCAGCGCAGCCAGACGCAGCACCTGCTCCTGTGGCTCGATGTCCAGACCGATACCGGCCAGATCCTCGCGCTCCATGCTGGTCAGCACGGTCACACCGATCAGCAACGGCTGCGGGCCGCTGCGCTTGGAAAGCTCTTCACGGCAAGCGGCCATCATGCGCAGACCACCGGAGCAATGCACGTTGACCATCCACACGCCCATCTCGGCGGCGGCTTTCACCGCCATCGCGGTGGTGTTGGGAATGTCATGGAATTTCAGGTCGAGGAACACCTCGAAGCCCCTGTCACGCAGGGTGCCGACGATTTCCGCGGCGCAACTGGTGAACAGTTCCTTGCCCACTTTGACCCGGCACAGTTTCGGATCCAACTGGTCGGCCAGCTTCAGTGCGGCGTCACGGGTGGGGAAATCCAGGGCGACGATGATAGGAGTCTGGCAGGCGGACATGGATGGGCTCTCAGGCAAGTCGAAATCGGCGCGCATTGTAGCGGAAGCGGCGCCAGCGCGGCACCCGATGATCGGTAAATCGTCGCCGCAAACGTGATCAGCATAGCGCTCGTTGCTATTGTGTCGAAGCCGATACACAACCGACACGCCGCCAACAAGCGCCCGCGCTAGCCTCGCCAGCCGCAACACGTCCTTACATCAGCACTTCCCGCCTCACGGCAGGACGCCTATGCTGAAACCACCACCTCGCAGCCCATCTTTGTGGTTGGCGGCCTACTGGCAGATGAACAGCCCCATGCACAACACCCAGACCACCGTGACTGATGAGCAGAAAGACGACAAGCGCTGGAGCATCCGTGCGCTGATCGTCGATGACGATGTGCCGATTCGCGAGCTGATGATCGACTACCTCGCGCGCTTCAACATCCACGCCAGCGGCGTCACCGACGGCGCAGCCATGCGTCAGGCGATGCAAGCCGAGCATTTCGACGTGGTGGTGCTCGACCTGATGCTGCCCGGCGAAGACGGCCTGTCGCTGTGCCGCTGGCTGCGCGCCGAATCGGACATCCCGATTCTGATGCTCACCGCCCGCTGCGAACCCACCGACCGTATTATCGGTCTTGAGCTGGGCGCCGATGACTACATGGCCAAACCGTTCGAACCCCGGGAGCTGGTGGCGCGGATCCAGACCATCCTGCGCCGGGTGCGCGATGACCGCACCGAACAGCGCGCCAACATCCGCTTCGACAACTGGCGCCTGAACAGTGTGCTGCGCCAATTGATTGCCGACGATGGCCTGGTAGTGCCGCTGTCCAACGCCGAATTCCGCCTGCTCTGGGTCTTCATCGAACGCCCGCGCCGCGTACTCAGCCGCGAACAACTGCTGGATGCCGCCCGTGGCCGTTCGATCGAGGCGTTCGACCGCAGCATCGATTTGCTGGTGTCGCGCCTGCGGCAAAAACTCGGCGACGACCCGAAAGCCCCGCAGTTGATCAAAACCGTGCGCGGTGAAGGTTACCTGTTCGACGCGCGAGACATCGGCTGATGCGAGGGCGCTTCGACACGCTGTTCGGCCGCCTGTTTGGCATGCTGTTCGTGGCGATCGTCCTGGCGCACCTGCTGGCCTTTGCCTGGTTTCACCACTACGGCCCGCCCCCACCGCCACCCCCGCCGGAGTTTACCGAGGGCGTCGACGGCCAGCGGCCGCCGCCGGACCCACGTTTCGCCCATCGCCCGCCGCGTCCGTGGTTCGGCGGGCCGTTGGTACCGCTGACCTTCCAGTTCATCTCGCTGATGATCGCTGCGTGGTACGGCGCCAAACTGCTCAGCCGGCCGATCCAGCGCCTGAGCGACGCCGCCGAACGCCTCAGCGAAAACCTCGACAGCCCGCCGCTGGACGAGTCCGGCCCGCGTGAGGCGCGGCAAGCGGCGCACACCTTCAACCTGATGCAACAACGCATTCGCGAACAGGTGCAGCAACGGGCACGCATGCTCGGCGCCGTCTCCCACGACCTGCGCACCCCACTGTCGCGGTTGAAGCTGCGCCTGGAACAGATCGCCGACGAAAAACTGCAAGGCCAGATGCGCCAGGACCTCAACGACATGATCGGCATGCTCGACGCCACCCTCACCTACTTGCACGAACAACGCACCAGCGAAGCCCTGCAGTTGATGGATGTGCAGGCGCTGGTCGAATCGTTGTGCGAGAACGCTCAGGATCAAGGCGCGGACGTTGAAGTCAGCGGCCATTGCGCACCGCTGCAGGTGCAGCCGATGGCGCTGCGCTCGTGCATCAACAACCTGATGGACAACGCCCTGCGCTACGCCGGACAGGCGCGCATCGAACTGCAGGATCAACGCGAGCAACTGCTGATCCGCGTGATCGACCACGGCCCGGGCATCGCCGAAGACAAACGCGAAGCGGTGTTCGAACCGTTCTTTCGCCTGGAAGGCTCACGCAACCGCAACTCCGGCGGCGTCGGCCTGGGCATGACCATCGCCCGCGAAGCCGCGCAGCGTCTGGGCGGGCAATTGAACCTGGAAGAAACCCCCGGTGGCGGCCTGACCGCCATCATCCGCCTGCCGCGCACCTGAGAAACATCAAAGCCATTTGCAGGAGCTGTCGAGTGCAACGAGGCTGCGATCATTTGATTCTGCTGGGTGATGGATAGGGCAACGGCAAAAGATCGTAGCCTTCGGCAGCTCCTACAGGGGATCGGGGCATCTGTGTACCACCCGGTACAAAGCCAAAATACCCAGGACAACTTGCCCCTTGAGTCTGCACAAGCCGGTACGCCTACCGGTTTTACAGTCCAAGGAGTGAGCCCATGATCGGTAGCGTCAGCAACTACACGAGCTATACCAGCACCAACAGCACCACCCAGAACGCCCGCAGCCAACAACTGCAAAAGCAACTGTTCGCCAAACTCGACAGCAACGGCGACGGCGCGGTGGACCAGGACGAACTGAACAGTGCGCTGTCGCAGAAGTCCGACGACGGCCTGCTGGTCAACCTGAGCAAACAATTTGGCGATCTGGACAGCGACGCCAGCGGCAGCCTCAGCGCCGAAGAAATAAGCGCCATGGCGCCCCCGCCGCCACCGCAGGATCAAGCGCCCAACACCGACCTCGCCGACGCCCTGATCAGCGCCCTCGACACCGATGGCGACGGCGTCATCAGCAGCGAAGAACTGAGCAACGGCCTGACCAGCGCCGGCAGCAGCGCCGACAGCAACCAGATCTTCTCGGCCTTGGACAAGAACAAGGACGGCACCGTCAGCCAGGACGAACTCACCGCCAGCCTGACCCCACCACCGCCTCCACCGCCACAACACGCCTCCAGCGACGAACTGTTCAGCCAACTGGACGCTGATGGCGATGGCAGCATCAGCGCCTCCGAACTGAGCAGCGCGCTGCAAAGCAGCGACAGCACTTCGACGAGTAACACTGATACCAGCGCCGCATTGCTCAAAGTCCTCGACAGTGACAGCAGTGGCGACGTGAGCAGCGACGAACTGAAAGCGGCGCTACAAGCAGGTCGGGAACGCCCGCACGCACAACAGGACGCCAGCACCCAGACCACCAGCGAAGCGCTGAACCGGATGATTGCCAACTTGAGCAAGCAGTATTCGCTGGACAATGCTGCGCCGGTGGGCAAGTACCTGAATGTGGCGACTTGAGTTGATGTCGTGACGAGTGATCGTTTCCATGCAGTGGTGTGGGAACGGTCATCTGGGTGTGACCGTGAGAGGCTGGTTGCCTGATAGGCCTCTTCGCGAGCAGGCTCACTCCTACAATTGGATCGAGTACAGGCAGTTAGAGATTGGTTGGTTGTAAGACCGCCATCGCTGGCAAGCCAGCTCCCACAGGGATTGAAGGCGTTCAGTTGGAAATTGGTCGGCTGTAAGACCGCCATCGCCAGCAGGCTGGCTCCCACAATTTTGAACTGTATGCACCGTACGCGGCGAAGCCGCCCCACTCAATGGCCGAGTGTCAGCTCGCCGAAAGCTCTTGATCTTGCCGTGCCGGCCCCTTCGGCAGGCTGAGTGGAGGGGTTCATCCGGGGGTGGGAGCGCAGCGACCGTTTGGCGCAGCCAAACACATCGAGAGGAGGTGCAGCGAAGCAAACCGTAGGCGATGCCCCCGGATGAATCCCGGAGCGAAGGAACCCGAGCCTAAGCGAGGGCCGTACGCCGGGGCCCAGCGTTTTGGTTACTTTTGGCTGGGCCGGCATTCCGGCGTCTGCAAAAGTGACTCGCCGTAAGGGCGAAACCGCCAGCCGCAACACCCAAAAAAACGGATATTCACCCAAACCCCCAGGAACCTGGTCGGCCCAAAGGCCGCCAAGCCAAACCTAAACCCGAGCCTGACTCTTACTCCAATCCGTCAACAAACTATAAGCCACCGCCAACAACGTAGGCCCGATAAACAACCCGATAAACCCAAACGCAATCAACCCGCCAAACACCCCAAGCAACACAATCACCAACGGCAGATTCCCCCCGCGGCTGATCAGATAAGGCTTCAACACGTTATCCACGCCGCTGATGATGAACGTCCCCCAGATCCCGAGAAACACCGCCATCCCGTACTCGCCCTTCCACGCCAGCCAGGCCGTGGCCGGAATCCACACCAACGGTGGTCCCATCGGAATCAGGCTCAACAGAAAGGTCACGATCCCCAGCACCAACGCCCCCGGGACCCCGGCAATCAGGAAGCCGATCAACGCCAGAACCGCCTGCGCCGCCGCCGTACCGATCACCCCGTTGACCACTCGCTGCACGGTGCCGGCCACCAGCTCGATGTAATACCCGGCCCGCTCACCGATCAGCCGCTCCAGCAGACTGTGTACAAACGCCGCCAGCCGCGGCCCGTCGCGATAGAAAAAGAACACGAAGACAATACTCAGGGTCAGCTCGAGAATCCCGCCGCCAATCTGCGCACTGCGCGCCAGCAGCCAGTTCCCGACCTGCCCCAGATACGGCTTGATCGACACCATCAGCGCTGCGCCCTGCTGATCGATGCTGTTCCAGACCCCGACCAGCCGCTCGCCCACCAATGGCACGCTGCCGAGCCAGACCGGCGCCTCCGGCAGACCATCGACCTGCACATCCTTGATGAACGCCGTGGCATCGCGCACGTGATCGGCCAGGTTGAACCCGAGCCACACCAGCGGCGCCGCCACCAGCAACATCCAGCCCAGGGTCAAAATAGCTGCGGCGAGTGATTCGCGGCCATTGAGCCAGCGGGTCAGCAGACGCATCAGCGGCCAACTGGCGAACGCCAGCACCGCGCCCCAGAACAGCGCCGACCAGAACGGCGCCATCACCCACAGGCTGGCACCGAACAGCACCAGCAGGAGGATTTGCACCAACAGCCGATCGTTATTGAGCATGTAAAATCTCGAAGAAGTCAGTCGGTCAAAGAGTAGGCGAACACGCCACGCGTGCACGCCCGGTGCAGCTTATCGCAACAGATCGATGCGCAGGCCAGAGCCGTCGACGCTCCCCGCCTCCATCCGCGCCGCCCGCACCCCCTGATCGATCAGAGCCTGCCGCCAGGCCTCGGCCTTGGGTCCGGCAATCGTCACGCGCTGGGTGGTGTCGAGGTTCAAGCCACGGGAAATCAGCCGCAGCCAGGTGTCATCCGGATCCCCGGTCAGCTTGGGAAAGTCCAGTTCACCGGTGCTTTTGAGCTGTCGCAACAGCGTGGCCGAGGTCGGCAACAACTCGCCCAGCGGCGCGCCCGCTTCGAACTGTTCGACATGCAGGTAGGCTTTGCGATTGCCGCGGGTGATGCTGTAGAGCGCCACCAGGGTATTGTCCTTCGGTGCGGCCAGACGCAACAGCAGATAGGCCTGTTGCTCATCGGCACCGTACAGCTTCGAGTTGCCGAACACTTCATTGGCCCACAGGCTGCTTTCGCCACAATCACGGGCCTGACACCAGAACAGCAACTCGGCGTCCTGCTTTTGCAGGGCTTCGCGGGCGGCGGTGAAGGCTTCGGTGGCGGAATGCTCAGGCGGCAACTCGTAGGTGACCGAAGTGGTCTGGCCGCGCGCCGTGACTTGGCCGTCAAAGCGCAACTGGCCGCTGATCTTGCGGATCGAGCCCAGCGGATAGATCCGCTCAAGCTCCACAGGAGGGCGATAGTCGACGATCTGTGCATCGGCCAGACGCGGCACGATCTGCAGATCCTGGCTGCCGGGCACGTCGGCGGCGAACGAAACGGAACTGAAACAGCACAGCGCCAACAGACTGAGTGACCGCATAGTCAGGCTCATCGGATCGGCATGGCTTGGCGGGTCGGGGGCGCAGCGGTATAGAAATCCATCGTGTTTGTCTCCCATTTCAACCCGCCCAGCCTCGACAGTTGCCCGGTGCAAGTCAAGGAATGGCGAAGAAGCGATTGAAACAGTCTGCGACAAGGTCGGCACCGGACTCCTCGTTCAGGTGCAAATGATGCCCGCCCGCCAGCTGTTCCTGGCTAAAGGGTAGACGCTCCAGCAACTCCGGATGTTTGGCCAGCATGCCGTCGACGGCCACTACCAATTGCGCCGGGCAGGTGACACGCTGAACGAAGGCCATCGCCTGCTCCTGGGTCAGGCGCAACGGCGACGGCAGGGTCAGGCGATTGTCGGTGCGCCAGGTATATCCACCGGGCACCGGCATCAAACCGCGTTGCGCCAGCAGTTCCGCGGCTTCGCGACTGACCGCCACCAGCCCCTTCATCCGCGCTTCGATGGCACGATCAAGGGTGTTGTAGACCGGCTTGCGCTTCTCGCGCAAATCCAGCTGCGCTTGCAGGGCCATGCCCATACGCTCGGCGGCATTTTCGCCTTTGTCTGTAAGAGGAATCACCCCGTCGATCAACGCCAGGTGGCTGATGCGCTCCGGCAACGACCCGGCCAGCACCAGCGAGACGATCGCGCCCATCGAATGCCCGAGCAGGCCGAAGCGCTTCCAGCCCAATTGCTCGGCGACCTGCAACACGTCGTGCGCGTAGTCCCACAGCGCATAACCGGCGCCGTTGGGCCGATGCCCGGAATGCCCATGCCCGGCCATGTCCAGCGCGATAATGCGCAAGCCTTTGAGCTTGGGCGCCAGGCGCGCAAAGCTGTTGGCGTTGTCGAGCCAGCCATGCAGGGCGATCACCGGCAGACCATCCTCGGGCCCGAACAAATGCGCGGCCAGTTCGATATGCGGCAGGCTCAGGCGCACTTCTTCGAAGGTCGGGCTCATGCGCAGTCCTTCTGCTGGCGGCGCTCCCAGCGAGTAAACAGCTCTTTGAGCAGGCGCGCCGTGTCTTGCGGACGTTCCAGCGGAAACATGTGCCCGCCGGGCATGCTCAGCGCTTCACCCTGCGGCAGGCGCCCGACGAATCGGCTGTGATGACGCATGACCACCCGGCTCTTGTGGCCACGCACCACGGCCAGCGGCACCTGCAATTGGCGTGTGCGGCCCGGACTGGTGTGTGGCACGCCGCGGTAGATACTGATTTCGGTGGCCGGGTCGAAGCGCAGACGCAACTTGCCGCCGACCGTATGCAATCCGTGTTGCAGATAGGCATCGAAGCATTCCGGATCGAAACCGCGGAACAGGGTCTTGCCGGCAAAATAGCTGCGCGCCGTGTCGAGATCGGCGAACTCTTCGCGCCGCCCCAACGTACGTCCGGCCGGGGTCAGTCTGTCGATGAACCCGAAGCGTTTGGCCGCGCGGATCACCCACTGGTCAGTGCGAGTCAGCACCGGCGAATCGAGCATCACCACGCCGCGATACAGCTCAGGGCAACGCAACGCCGCGTGCAGGTGCAACACGCCACCAAACGAATGGCCGACGCCCCACACCGGTTGATCCTGCTGCTGCAGATGGTGGATCAGTTCGTCGACCAGGTTGTACCAGTTGTCGTCCGCCGGGAAACGCGGGTCATGGGCATGCTGATCCAGATGCGCAACCCGGTACTCGGGCGCCAGCGCCGCGAACAACTTGCCATAGGTGCCCGAGGGAAAGCCGTTGGCGTGGGCGAAAAAGATCGGTTGCGACATGCAGGCTTATCCATGAACGGGAAACGTGATGTTGATTGTCCGTAAGACCAGGAGCCGCAGCAATGACCATAACTGCCAGAAAGGGTGGTGGAGATGTCGCGAAAAGCAAAAGATCGCCGCCTGCGCCAGCTCCTGCATTGAAATACGATTCCATGTAGGAGCTGGCGCAGCCTGCGATCTTTTGCTCTTATGGATCATCACCGCGCCGGTGGCTGCTCGCCCAATGGCACCACCGCCATGGTCAAACGCGACACACAACTGGCCTTGCCTTCATCGCTGGTCAGGCGGATGTCCCAGACATGCGTGGTGCGGCCGATGTGAATCGGTTTGGCCACCGCGCTCACCCGCCCGCTGCGCAAGCCGCGCAAATGGTTGGCGTTGATCTCTAGCCCCACGCAATAGAACTTGCTGGCATCGATGCACAGATAACTGGCCATCGAGCCGACGGTTTCCGCCAGCACCACCGAGGCACCGCCGTGCAGCAGACCGTAGGGTTGGTGGGTGCGGTGGTCGATGACCATGCTCGCCGTCAGCGACTCGTCGTCAAAAGACTCGAAACGGATATCCAGCACTTCGCCGATGGTGTTTTTCTGGATTGCGTTCAACTGCTCGATGTTCGGAGTGGTGCGCCACAAGGTCATCGCAGGCTTCCTTTGTTGTTTTGATCGTCAGTCAATCCTGCCACAGCACCGCCTCGCTGCGCGCGCTCCATTCTTCAAACCGCGCGCCGTAGGTGTCTTCGATGACATTGCGTTTGATCTTCAAGGTCGGGGTGAGAAAACCGTTTTCCACCGCCCAGCTGTCCTTGACCACCACCAGCCGCCGCAGGCGCTCGTGCTTGTCGAGCACGGCGTTGACCTCTTCCAGCAGTTTTTCCAGGCTCGAATGCAGACTGGCCCGCCCCTCGTCCTGATTGACGGTGGAGAGCACGCACAAGCCCAGCGGCGCACTCAAACCATCGCCGACCACACAGACCTGCTCGATCCGCGAATGCACTGCAAGACGGTTTTCAATCGGCGCGGGCGCCACGTATTTGCCTTTGCTGGTCTTGAAGATTTCCTTGAGTCGCCCGGTCAGGCGCAAGCGCCCCTCGGCATCCTGTTCGCCCTTGTCGCCGGTACGCAGAAAACCGTCCTCGGTGAGGGTTTCGGCGGTTTTCTGCGGTTCCTTGAAATAGCCGAGCATGTTCGCCTGACTGCGCACCAGCACCTCGCCGGACTCATCGATGCGCACCTCGACCTCCGGGCACGGCCTGCCGATCCAGCCCTGTTTGTACTGCCCCGGCAGACAAATGTGCGAGTAGCCGCAACTCTCGGTCATGCCATACACCTCCAGCACATCGAGGCCAAGCTTCTGATACCAGTCGAGCAAGGTCTGCGGCACCGGCGCCGCGCCGGACAGGGCCACGCGCAAGGCATCAAGGCCCAGTCCGGCCAGCACCTTGTGCCCGACCCGTTTGCCAATGAATGGCAGGCCGAGCAGGAAATCCAGGCGCTTGGCGGGGATCTTGCCGTACACGCCCATCTGGAATTTGGTCCAGATCCGCGGCACGCCGAACATCGCGGTGGGTCGTGCGCGTTGCAGGTCGGTGATGAAGGTGTCGAGGCTTTCGGCAAAGAACACCGTTTGCCCGGTGTAGATCGAGGCCAGCTCAACGAACATGCGTTCGGCGACGTGGCACAGCGGCAGGTACGACAGCAGCCGGTCTTGCTCGTTAAGCCCGAACAGTTGCGTGCCGCGAGTCGTGGCGAACCCCAGATTGGCGAAGCTGTGCATTACACCCTTGGGCAACCCGGTGGTGCCGGAGGTATAGATGATGGTTGCCAGTTGCTCGGCCGCAGGACGCGGATCGTCCTGGATTGGCGAGCTTTTCTGCAGGTCGTCCCAGCTGAAATCGAACTCACCGGGCGGATGCAGCGGCAGGCTGATGGTGGGCAAGCCCGCCGGTATCCCGGCAGACATGCCCGGCCAGTCATCGAGCTTGCCGATGAACGCCAGCACACTTTCCGAATGCGTCAGGACCTGATTGACCGAGTCTGCCGTCAGGTTGGGATACAGCGGCACCGAGACGTGCCCGGCCATCCAGATCGCCAGATCGGCAATGATCCAGTGCGCGCAGTTTTTCGAGATCAGCGCGATGTGGCTGCCTTGCGGCAATTCCCGGGCGCGCAGCCAATGCGCGGCGCAACGGGCCTGATGACCGACATCGGCCCAGGTCAGGGTCTCGACCTGTCCGCCACCAATGGGTTGCACCAGAAAGCGTTGGCGCGGGTGCCGGGCCTCACGTTCGTAGAACACGTCCAGCGGCAAACGGAATGCGGCAGACATGCGACTCGCTCCTGTTTTTTTGGTCTGGAGCAAGCGTAGTCAACCAAGCAAGTGCTTGGTTGGATTTTTTACCAAAAGAAACAAGATCAAAAGATCGCAGCCTGCGGCAGCTCCTACACGGAACAATGTAGGAGCTGCCGCAGGCTGCGATCTTTTGCTTTTAAGGGTGCTTGAGGCTGTTAAGGGTCATCGAGCCGATCAGCAGCTCAGGGCTTTCCAGCTCGGCCAGCCCCGCCGTACTGACCTTCTCCGGCGGATACCCGGCACCATGCTGCAGATAACTCAACAGATTGCCCACCAACGGGTTATGGCTGACCAGCAGCACATTGCTCACCGACACCAGTTGATCGGTGACCTTGTCCGGATCAGTCTCCGGCGTCAGCCATTCGACCGTGCGAATCTCCGGCTCGAAACCCAGCGCCTCGCGGACAATCTGCGCGGTCTGTTGGGCGCGCAGATAAGGACTGGCGTAGATCGCCGTCAGTGGCTGGCCGATCAACCGGGCCGCACTCTTCAAGGCTTCTTGACGACCGTGCTCGGTCAACGCCCGCTCGGAATCGGGGCACGAGCCGTAAGGCACGGCCTCACCGTGGCGCAATACCCAGAGTTTCATAGCTTGGGCTCCTCATCGCGGGCCGGATGCGGGGCTGGCGGCACGGCGTGCGGCGCTTCGCCTTCCGGGGTACGCGGGGTTGGCCAGTCGGCGAACGGCCAGGGTTTCTGGTCGCTGTGAAAGCTGCCGAAGCGGCCGATCTGCGCGAGGAACTGGCTCAGACTGTCGCCGAAGTTCATCAGGCTGGCGCTCGGCGCGCCGTAAATCAAACGATAGATCAGTTGCACCAGCACCACCGCACCGAGGATGAACTGCGCCACTTGCCAGACCAGCACGTAGACGATCATCCACAGCACCCGCAGGAGGACGGATTCGTACTTGGCTTCGGTTTTCGGATCGTTCATGGCTCGCTTCCTGTTGAATCAGTTGAAACCGCTGGTGGAAATAAAGTCGACGTCGGTTTTCGGCTCGGCCCGCATCAGTAGACCGATCACCTGCTCCAGCGTGCGCCCTTCAAACAGGATCGCATGCAACCCGGCGACCAGCGGCATGTACACGCCAACCTCCTGGGACTTGGCCTTGAGCACCTTCAGGGTGTTCACGCCCTCGGCGACTTCGCCCAGGCGCGACACCGCTTCATCGAGGCTCAAGCCCTGACCCAGGGCAAAGCCGACCTGATAGTTGCGGCTCTTCGGCGACGAACACGTCACGATCAAATCGCCGACCCCGGCCAGCCCCAGGAACGTCATCGGGTTGGCACCCTGATTCACCGCGAACCGGGTCATTTCGGCCAGGGCGCGCGTGATCAGCATGCTCTTGGTGTTCTCGCCCATCTCCAGCGCCACCGCCATGCCGGCGATGATCGCGTAGACGTTTTTCAACGCGCCGCCCAGCTCGACACCGAAGCGGTCGGCACTGGCGTAAACGCGGAAGGTGCGACCATGCAGCGCAGCCTGCACTTGTTTGCACAACTCTTCGTCTTCGCTGGCGACCACGGTGGCGGTCAGCGCGTGCTCGGCGATCTCCCGCGCCAGGTTCGGCCCGGACAGCACGCCAATGCGCGCTTGCGGAGCGATCTCTTCGAGGATCTGGCTCATCAGTTTGAAGGTGTGGGCTTCGATGCCCTTGGTCAGGCTGACCAGCATCTTGCCGCTCAGGCGCTCGGCGTGGGCAGCCAGCACCGTGCGCAACGCGCTCGACGGCAGCGCGACGAAGCACAGCTCGCAGGCATCGAGGGTGGCCTGCAGGTCAGTGACCGCAGTCACTCCCGGCAGAATCTTGATGCCTTTGAGGTAACGCGGGTTCTCGCGGTTGACCCGGATGGCCTCGGCCTGCTCGGGGTCACGCATCCACTGCCGGACTTGATGGCCGTTCTCGGCCAATAGATTGGCCACGGCGGTACCAAAACTTCCGCCTCCCAGGACCGCAATCGGGCGCTGTTCAGTCATATGCAATCCGTTAATCCATACCAGTGGCGATGCCGGCATTATACGGGGCGACCGGAGCGCGGCCAGCCCCCGCGTCAATTACCGACACTTGTAGGAAGAAGACCAATAAAGCCGAGGAAAATGCCAGCATCGTGACTGGAAAAGTCACTGTCCTCGGTTAACATGCGCGCCAATTCTCTGTGATCAAGGCTGTGTCGTGTCTCTTGGCTCTCCCCCTTCGCGTTCGTCGTTGCTGCTGGCGCTGTTGTTCAGCCCGGTGTTGCAGGCGGACGACCTGTTCGTCGACAGCGAAGCACTGCCGCAGGTGCTGACGGCCACGCGCCTGAAGCAGACGCCGGCGGAAGTGCCGGGGAGCATGACCGTACTCGACAGCGAATTGATCAACGCCAGCGGCGCCCGCGATATCAGCGAACTGCTGCGCCTGGTGCCGGGGATGATGGTCGGCAACATCAGCGGCAATCAGGCGGCGGTCAATTACCACGGGACCAATGCCAGCGAAGCGCGGCGCATGCAGGTGCTGATCGATGGCCGTTCGGTGTACCGCGCAGGCCTCGCCACGGTGGACTGGAGCGATATTCCGGTGGCCATGGAAGACATCGAGCGGATCGAGGTTTTCCGTGGGCCGAACACCGTCAGCTACGGCGCCAACGCACTGATGGCGGTGGTCAACATCATCACCCGCAACCCGGCGGACAGCCATGGCACGCGCTTGAAGTACACCCGTGGCCAGCGCGGCATCAACGACTTCTATGCCAGCCAGGGCACGGGGTGGAATGGCGGCGACCTGCGCCTGTCGCTGTCCGGCCAGGAGGACGACGGCTTCGACAGCGACCGCACCGGCGCCGATTATCGCGACAGCCGTCGCTTGAACCGCTTCAGTCTCGCCGTCAGCCAGACCCTGAGCGACAACCAGAGCCTCGACTGGCAGGTCAACGCCAAGGACGGCAGCAACCAGCGGCCCTACACCTACCGTCCGGTGTTCTCGGGGATTACCGCTGCCGGGAACAATTCCGACGTGGTCGCCAAGGATTACGCCGGCTCGGTGCGCTGGAATCTCGACATCAACCCCGAACACAGCCTTTATATACAAGGCTCGGCCCAGCATTGGGATCGCCAGCAGGTGTGGCGCGCCTGCGATGCCGAAGTGTCGTTCAGCCCGCAACTGACCCAGCTGTGGCAACTCAACCCGAACTACACCGAACGCCTGGCGCGCAACATCAACCGCTTCACCGGCCCCGGTCCGGAAGCCGGAACGCCGCAGGAAATGGCCCTGGCCAATCAGGTGCTGGATCAATGGCGCAACGGTGCCAGCCAGACCTTGTGCGGAGACATCGATCAAAGCGCCCGCGAGTCGCGCTACGATCTGGAATTGCAGGACACCCTCAGCCTGTCCGACAGCCTGCGGCTGGTCAGCGGCATGAACTATCGTTATGACCGGGCCGATTCCGAAACCTACTTCAACGGCACGCTGGACGACACCACCTGGCGCGCGTTCGGCCAACTGGAGTGGCGCGCCAGTGAACATTGGCTGTTGCAGGGCGGCGCGATGTTCGAAAACACTCAACTGATCGGCAGCTCGCTGACGCCAAGATTCGCCGTCAACTATCTGATCAACCCGCGCCATGGCCTGCGCGCCGTGTACTCGGAGGCGATCCGTTCGCCGGACATGTTCGAGAACAACGTCAACTGGAGCTATCAGGTGAGCAACCTGCGCCCCTCGGCCTACGGTCAGTCTTCGGCGCGCTACTTCGTCAAGACCCGTGGCCCGGGTGATCTCGATCAGGAACACATGCGCTCGCGCGAACTGGGCTACAACGGCTATTTCGCCGAGCTGGGGCTGGCTGTGGACGTGAAGCTGTTCTACGACGAAATCACCGGGATGATCAGCGAGCCGCTGCGCAACAACCAGTACATCGCCAGCAACGCCAACAGCTCGCGTTTTCGCGGCACAGAAACCCAGCTCGACTGGCGCCTGAGCATGATCGATCGCTTGCGCCTGACCTATGCCTACGTCGATGCCGAGGCGAGCAATCCGCTGGATCAGCAATTCACCTCGCGCAACAGCGGTTCTGCCGGCTGGCTGCGCGATTGGGGCCACGGCTGGAACAGCGCCCTGTTCTATTACGGCGACAACGCGCTCAACGGCTACCGCTTCGAACGGGTCGACACGCGCATCGCCAAACGCATCCCGCTGGGCAAGGCGCAACTGCAATTGGCCGGCGTGCTGCAACAGCGGCTCGACAACCAGCCGACCACTTTCGTCGACAACAATTACGACGAACGCCGGGTGCTGTACTTCAGCGCCGAGCTGGAGTTCTAGGGTGCGCTACGGCACGCTGAACAAGACGCCAACCCTTGGCCACTGGCTGGCCGGTGTCTGTCTGTTTTTGACCGCGTGGCTGCACGGCGTGGCGGTGCAAGCGGCCGATATTCTATTGACCGGTGCCGAAGAAAGCCCCGGGGTGCAAGCCTTCGTCCAGGCCCTGAGCGAGCTGCGTCCCACTGACAACGTGCGGTTCCAGCCACTGACCAGCCTGCCGGCGCCGGGCAAGTTGCCGGCCAATCTGCGGATGATTCTGCTCGACCTGCCCAGCCTCGACTGGCGTCTGCAGGAGCCCCAGGGCCCGGCGACGCTGGTGTTGCGCATCAGCCGATTGCAAGCGCGGCAACGCCTGGGTGGCGCACAACCGCCGCACTTGAGTCTGCTGTGGAGCGACCCGCCGTTGGGGCGGCAACTGCAACTGATTCGGCGGATTCTGCCGCAGGTGCGGCGGGTCGGCGTGCTGTTCGATCAGCACAGCGAATTTCTGCTCAAGGAGCTGCACCACGCCGCAGAACCGCTGAATCTGCAAATCGTCAGCCAGCGTTGGGACAACACCCAGGACAGTCGCCCGTTGCAAAGCGTGCTGAGAAACAGTGATGTGTTGCTGGGCCTCGACGATCCCGATCTGTACAACCCGAAAACCGCAAAAAACCTGCTGCTGAGCAGTTACTCCCGGCAGGTGGCGCTGGTCGGGCCGAACGCGGCGTTCGTGCGCGCAGGGAGCCTCGCCAGCACTTACAGCGATCAGCCTGACTGGCTGGCGATCCTCGACCAATTGCTGGATCGCCCGCCGGCAACGTGGCCGCGCACGCTCTACCCCGATCGTTTCAAAGTTTCAAGTAATGCGCAGGTCGCTCGTTCACTGGGTATCGAGCCAATCGATGAAGTGTCTGTTGCCCGCCAGTTGGCTGAAGGAGAAAGCCACCCATGAATCTGCGTCGCCGCTGGGACATCAACACCCGCACGCAATTGATCAGCCTCGGCCCGGCCTTGCTGCTCACGCTGCTGCTGATCAGTTTCTTTACCTTCGTACGAATTCAGGATTTACGGCAGGAGCTCAATCACACCGGGCAACTGATCGCCAACCAACTGGCGCCCGCCACCGAATACGGAGTGATTTCCGGCAACAACGAAGTGCTGGAAAGCCTGCTCAAAGCGACCCTGGCCACACCGAACGTGCGCTTTCTGGAAGTGCAGGACAGCGCCAACCGGATTCTCGCCTACGTTGAGCAAGCCGCCGACGCGCACAACCGCCCGCATCAGGTCGAGGTGTTCCAGGCCCCGGTGCGCCTGCAACGGATCGCCCTCAACAGCGATTTTTTCCACGACGCCAAAGCCAGCAACAACGTGACCAGCGAGGACTATCTGGGCCGGGTGATCGTCGGTCTGTCCAACGATGCCTTCAGTCAGCGCCAACAGGAAATTCTGCTCAAGGCCGGGATCCTGGCGTTGTTCGCCCTGCTCTTCACGTTTGTTCTGGCGCGGCGCCTGGCCGGCAGCCTGTCGGCGCCGATCCGCGATATCGGCAACGCGGTCAAGGCGATTCAGCAAGGCGACTACAAGACCCCGCTGCCGATCGTCGATGACACCGAACTGGGCGCGCTGTCGCAACACATCAACAACCTCGCCCAGGCACTGGAGCAGGCCAGCCGCGAACAGCACCAGGCGATGGCGCAACTGATCCAGACCCGCGAGGAAGCGGAAAAGGCCAACAACGCCAAATCCGATTTTCTGGCGATGATGAGCCACGAACTGCGCACCCCCATGAACGGTGTGCTGGGCATGTTGCAGTTGCTCGAAACCACGGACATGACCGAGGAGCAGATCGAGTACGCGGCGCTCGCTTCCGAGTCCACCGAACACCTGCTGAAAGTCATCAATGACATTCTCGATTTCTCTCGGATCGAACGCTCGGAGCTGGAGCTTGAGCACATTCCATTCAACCTCGCCGACCTGATCGGCGCGTGTGCCCAGTCGTTCCAGCACAGTGCGGTGCAGCGTGGCCTGGACCTGAACCTGCGGATCCCCGAGGACATGCGCGACTTGCAGGTGCAGGGCGATCCGACGCGGATCCGGCAGATTCTGGTCAATCTGGTGGGCAATGCCTTGAAGTTCACCGAGCGTGGCCGGGTCAGCATCGAGGCGCAGTGGCAGTCGCTGGACCACGAGTTGCTGTGGTTCACCTGCTCGGTGCGCGACAGCGGCATCGGCATCTCCCCGGAAAGTCTGGAGTTGATGTTCAATGCGTTCCAGCAGGCCGACAGTTCGATTTCCCGACGCTATGGCGGCACCGGTCTCGGTTTACCGATCGCTCGCACCCTGGCCGAACGCATGGGCGGGACGTTGCGCGCGCAAAGCGAAGAAGGCCTGGGGTCGGTGTTCACCCTGGAAATCCCGCTGGCCTTATATAAACAGACGCTGCCGCAGCTGGCACCACCGCGCGCGGGCAACGGCAATGGGCATGGCGAAGGACGCAATGTGTTGCTGGTGGAGGACAACCCGGTCAACCAGAGGGTCATCGAAGCGATGCTGCGCAGCCTTGGGTTTACCGTCAGCGTCGCCACCGATGGCGCGCAAGCGGTGCGCAGTGCTGAAGGCAATGCTTTCGAAGTGATTCTGATGGACTGCCGGCTGCCGATCATCGACGGTTACGAGGCGACCCGGCAGATCCGCCAACTGCCCGGACGCGGCGAGGTGCCGATCATCGCGCTGACCGCCAATGCTTTGCAGGGCGACCGTGAAACCTGTCTTGCGGCGGGCATGAACGATTACCTGGCGAAGCCGTTCAAACGCAATGACCTACAACAGATTCTGCAGCGCTGGGTCCAGTAGTGACGGTTTTTCGACCATCTGCGACTGGCGTGAAAAGCGAAAGTGCGGCAGTCTTAGGCACCCGAACAAGCCTCAAAAGAGGCTTGAATAAAAATTTCAGTGCACAAGTGTACATTCATGTCCTTGGTGCTGTGACTTTCACCACAACGCAATAGTCTATGAGTAGGCTGCCGGTACGAGGCATGAACGCGTCGATCGGCCGGGAAGTTTTGCCCCACCTGCCGCATGGGATTATTGAGGAGCTCGCATGACCAAACAAAACGCCTTTACTCGGGAAGACCTGCTGCGCTGCAGTCGCGGTGAGCTGTTCGGCCCAGGTAACGCGCAACTGCCCGCCCCGAACATGCTGATGGTGGATCGCATCACCCTGATCAGCGAAGAAGGCGGCAAGTACGGCAAAGGTGAATTGGTCGCCGAGCTGGATATCAACCCTGACCTGTGGTTCTTCGCGTGCCACTTCGAAGGCGATCCGGTAATGCCGGGCTGCCTGGGTCTGGACGCCATGTGGCAACTGGTCGGCTTCTTCCTGGGCTGGCAAGGTCTGCCGGGCCGTGGCCGTGCGCTGGGTTCGGGCGAAGTGAAATTCTTCGGCCAGGTCCTGCCGACCGCCAAGAAAGTCACCTACAACATTCATATCAAACGCGTCCTCAAGGGCAAGCTGAACCTGGCCATCGCCGACGGTTCGGTGACTGTCGACGGTCGCGAAATCTACACCGCCGAAGGCCTTCGCGTCGGCGTGTTCACCTCCACTGACAACTTCTAAGGGTTATTCGCATGCGCCGCGTCGTTATCACTGGTCTGGGCATTGTTTCGTGCCTGGGCAATGACAAAGAGACCGTCTCCGCTAACCTGCGTGCAAGCCGCCCTGGCATCCGGTTCAACCCGGAATATGCTGAAATGGGTCTGCGTAGCCAGGTTTCCGGCTCCATCGACCTCAACCTTGAAGAACTGATCGATCGCAAGATCTATCGTTTCGTCGGCCACGCAGCGGCTTACGCCTACCTGGCCATGAAAGACGCGATCACTGACTCCGGCCTGACCGAAGAGCAAGTGTCCAACCCGCGTACCGGCCTGATCGCCGGCTCCGGCGGCGCGTCGACCCTGAACCAGATGGAAGCGCTGGACATCCTGCGCGAAAAAGGCGTGAAACGCGTTGGCCCATACCGTGTAACGCGGACCATGAGCAGCACCGTTTCCGCGTGCCTGGCCACGCCGTTCAAGATCAAGGGCCTGAACTACTCCATCGCTTCTGCCTGCGCCACCAGTGCTCACTGCATCGGTACCGCCATGGAACAGATCCAGATGGGCAAGCAGGACATCGTCTTCGCCGGTGGCGGTGAAGAAGAGCACTGGAGCCAGTCGTTCCTGTTCGACGCGATGGGCGCCCTGTCCAGCAAGCGTAACGACACCCCGGAACAAGCTTCCCGCGCCTACGACGCCGACCGTGACGGTTTCGTCATTGCCGGTGGTGGCGGCATGGTCGTGGTTGAAGAGCTGGAACACGCGCTGGCCCGTGGCGCCAAGATCTACGCCGAAATCGTTGGCTATGGCGCAACGTCCGACGGCTACGACATGGTTGCCCCAAGTGGCGAAGGCGCGATCCGCTGCATGCAGATGGCAATGTCCACCGTCGACACCCCGATCGACTACCTGAACACCCACGGCACCTCGACTCCGGTCGGCGACGTCGCGGAAATGAAAGGTGTGCGTGAAGTGTTCGGCGACAAGGCTCCAGCAATCAGCTCGACCAAGAGCCTGTCCGGTCACTCCCTGGGCGCCGCCGGCGTTCACGAAGCGATCTACTGCATGCTGATGATGGAAGGCAACTTCATCGCCGGTTCCGCCAACATCGACGAACTGGACCCTGAAGTGGCCGATCTGCCGGTGCTGACCAAGACCCGCGAGAACGCCACCATCAACACCGTGATGAGCAACAGCTTCGGCTTCGGCGGCACCAACGCCACGCTGGTGCTGAAGCGCTGGGAAGGCAAGTAATTCCCCCCGCTTGAGCCACACACGAAAACGCCCCGACTGGTTCGGGGCGTTTTTTTTGGCCTGCACGAAACTCATGGCCGACACAAATCCCCCATGTAGGAGCTGCCGCAGGCTGCGATCTTTTGATCTTGTCTTTTAAAAATGAAAGTCAAAAGATCGCAGCCTTCGGCAGCTCCTACATAGGGTTGCGTCGGGTTGAAAATGAAACTTCTGTCATGAAACTTTGCCCCCTGCGACCGAATGTCGCGGATTCAGCGGCCTGCAGCACTGTTGCAAAAACCGCAACAACACCTTGCGCAAACCAAGCGTTTACTTAGCAAGCTAACAAATCATATAAAAGAGTCCTGCACACGCCTTGCTGCAGATAACTTGAGATTTGGAGCTAGCAGATGACTGTAAAAGTAACTGAACGCGACGATTCACACATGTCCCATGAAGGCGTAGCCGCCGGTGTACGGATCTGGGATGTGCATCAACAAGACTTGCTGGTCGGCATGTTCCACAACGAGATCGACGCCCACAACTACAAGGCCGAACTGGAACTGCAGGAACAGCAACGGGATCTGAAATCCGCTTAGGCGAATATTGAACCTGTGGCGAGGGAGCTTGCTCCCGCTGGACTGCGCAGGAGGCCCTGTTTCAAAAACAAGGGCCGCTTCGCGCCCCAAGCGGGAGCAAGCTCCCTCGCCACAGTTTGGGTTGTTACAGCTTTATCGGTTTACCACATCAGATCATCAGGAATCTGGTAGGCCGCGTACGGATCGTCCTCGGCATTGACCTCTTCGGTCTGTACGTTGAGCTGGACGATGCGCTGCGGGTCGCGCTCCTGGATCTTCAGGGCCGCTTCACGGGGGATCACTTCGTAGCCGCCGGCATGGTGCACGATCGCCAGTGAACCGCTGCTGAGCTTGTTGCGCATCAGCGTGTTGACCGAGATGCGCTTGACCTTCTTGTCGTCGACGAAGTTGTAATAGTCCTCGGTGGTCAGCTTCGGCAGACGCGAGACTTCGATCAACTGCTTGACCTGCGCGGCACGGGCCTTGGCCTCGGCTTTCTCTTGCTGCTGACGGTTCAGCTCCTGGTCGCGCTTGACCTTCTCGGCCATGGCCTCCTGAGCGGCGCGCTGCTGCGAATCATCCAGCTCGGCCTGCCCCTTGTGGGCCAGACGCTGTTGCTTCTGCTTGTCTTTGCTGACCTGCTTGGCCTGCTTTTGGTTGACCAGGCCTGCTTTGAGCAACTGGTCGCGAAGGGAAAGGCTCATTAATGCTTACTCACTTGGGCAACGGCTCAGCCGCAGCTGGGCAAATTCTTTTCCTGACGTTTGGCTTCACCCCACAGGGCGTCCAACTCTTCGAGGGTGCAATCTTCCATGGGACGACGGGTGTCGCGCAATGCCTGTTCGATAAAACGGAAACGTCTTTCAAACTTGGCGTTGGCGCCACGTAGCGCGGTTTCCGGATCGACCTTCAGGTGCCGGGCCAGATTGACCACGGAAAACAGCAGGTCGCCGATCTCGTCAGCCACCGCCTCTGCATCGTTTTCGGACATGGCTTCGAGCACTTCATCGAGCTCTTCACGCACCTTGTCCAACACCGGCAACGCATCCGGCCAGTCGAACCCGACCTGCCCAGCACGCTTTTGCAACTTCGCCGAACGCGACAGTGCCGGCAACGCGGCCGGTACGTCATCGAGCAGTGACAGCTGCTCGGGCGCGGCGGATTTCTCGGCGCGTTCTTCGGCCTTGATCTCTTCCCAGCGCTGCTTGACCTGCTCTTCGCTCAGGCGCGGCACATCCAGCGGCGCATACAGATCGCCGGTGGGAAACACGTGCGGATGGCGGCGGATCAGCTTGCGAGTGATGCTGTCGATCACCCCGGCGAATTCGAAGCGCCCTTCTTCCCTGGCCAACTGGCTGTAATAAACCACCTGAAACAGCAGATCGCCCAGTTCGCCCTGCAAGTGATCGAAGTCGCCCCGCTCGATGGCGTCGGCCACTTCGTAGGCTTCTTCGAGGGTGTGCGGGACGATGGTCGCGTAGGTTTGCTTGATGTCCCACGGGCAACCGTACTGCGGATCGCGCAGACGGCTCATCAGGTGGAGCAGGTCTTCAAGTGAATACATCTGTCTGTCTCTACAAGAACCTGTGGGAGCTGGCTTGCCAGCGATACAAACAACTCGGTCTCTCAGGAAAACCGAGGTGATGCAATCGCTGGCAAGCCAGCTCCCACAGGGATCGTGATCTCATCACGGGGTACGGTTACGCCGCGTCTCGATGATGTTCGGCAACTGCGAGATCCGCCCCAGCAAGCGTCCTAGTGCATCCAGCCCCGGGATCTCGATGGTCAGCGACATCAGCGCGGTGTTGTCTTCCTTGTTCGAGCGGGTGTTGACCGCCAGCACGTTGATGCGCTCGTTGAGCAGCACCTGCGAGACGTCACGCAGCAGACCGGAACGGTCGTAGGCGCGAATGACGATGTCCACCGGATAGGTGAGCACCGGCACCGGGCCCCAGCTGACCTGGATGATCCGCTCCGGCTCGCGCCCGGCCAGTTGCAGCACCGAGGCGCAGTCCTGACGGTGAATGCTCACGCCACGCCCCTGAGTGATATAGCCGACGATCGCGTCGCCCGGCAGCGGCTGGCAGCAGCCGGCCATCTGCGTCATCAGGTTGCCGACACCCTGAATCTGGATGTCGCCGCGCTTGCCCGGCTTGTAACCGGTGGCCTTGCGCGGGATCAGCTCCAGCTGTTCGTTGCCGCGTTCCGGCTCGACCAGTTGCTGCGCCAGGTTGACCAGTTGCGCCAGACGCAAGTCGCCGGCACCGAGAGCGGCGAACATGTCTTCGGCGGTTTTCATGTTGGCCTTTTCGGCCAGCTTGTCGAAATCCACCGCCGGCAGACCGAGGCGATTGAGTTCGCGTTCGATCAGAGTTTTACCGGCCGCGACGTTCTGGTCACGGGCCTGCAACTTGAACCAGTGAACGATTTTCGCCCGCGCCCGCGAGGTGGTGACGTAACCCAGGTTCGGGTTCAGCCAGTCGCGGCTCGGCGTACCGTGCTTGCTGGTGATGATCTCGACCTGTTCACCGGTCTGCAGGCTGTAGTTGAGCGGCACGATCCGCCCGTTGATCTTCGCGCCACGGCAGTTGTGACCGATTTCGGTGTGCACGCGGTAGGCAAAATCCAGCGGCGTCGCGCCTTTCGGCAGGTCGATGGCGTGGCCGTCCGGGGTGAAGATGTACACCCGATCCGGTTCGATATCGACCCGCAGCTGTTCGGCCAGACCACCGATATCGCCCAGCTCCTCGTGCCACTCGAGCACCTGACGCAGCCAGGAGATTTTCTCTTCGTAGTGGTTCGAGCCGGATTTGACGTCGGTGCCCTTGTAGCGCCAGTGCGCGCAGACGCCGAGTTCGGCCTCTTCGTGCATCGAGTGCGTACGGATCTGTACTTCCAGCACCTTGCCTTCCGGGCCGATTACCGCGGTGTGCAGCGAGCGGTAGCCGTTCTCTTTCGGGTTGGCGATGTAGTCGTCGAATTCTTTCGGGATGTGCCGCCACAGGGTGTGGACGATGCCGAGCGCGGTGTAGCAGTCGCGCATTTCCGGCACCAGCACGCGCACCGCGCGCACGTCGTAGATCTGGCTGAATTCCAGACCCTTGCGCTGCATTTTGCGCCAGATCGAATAGATGTGTTTGGCCCGGCCGCTGATGTCGGCGTCGACGCCGGTGGCCTGCAATTCGTCCTTGAGCTGGGTCATCACATCGCTGATGAACCGCTCGCGGTCCAGCCGTCGCTCGTGGAGCAGCTTGGCGATCTGTTTGTATTGATCGGGCTCCAGGTACCGGAAGGACAAATCCTCCAGTTCCCACTTGATATGACCGATGCCGAGCCTGTGCGCGAGCGGCGCATAGATGTCGAAAACTTCCCGGGCGACGCGGTTACGCTTCTCGTCATCGGCGGTTTTCACCGCACGAATGGCGCAGGTACGTTCGGCCAGTTTGATCAGCGCGACGCGAACATCATCGACCATCGCCACGAGCATCTTGCGCAGGTTTTCCACCTGACCCTGGGTGCCCATCACCATCGACTGGCGCGGGCTGAGGCTGGCACTGATCGCCGCCATGCGCTGCACGCCGTCGATCAGCTTGGCCACCACCGGGCCGAAGCGCTGGCCGACGGCCGCGAGCTCGATCTGGCCTTCGCGCACGCCGCGATACAGCACCGCCGCGACCAGCGAATCCTGATCGAGTTTGAGGTCGGCGAGGATCTCGGCGATCTCCAGTCCCGTGCTGAAACTGCCGGAGCCTTCGGCCCACAGATTCTTCTTGGCATTGGACTGCTGTTCGGCCTCGCGAGCGAACTCGCAGGCTTCCTTCAAGGCTTCGCGATCCAGTGCCATGTCGACACTGACCGCATGATCGAGCCAAGCCTCGAGATTGATACTGCCGTCAGTGTTGATCGGCTGGTGTGCTCTCACCTGTACCATGCTGCTTTACCTTCCCTACGACGCAGATTCAATGCGTCAAATCGCTGTCCCTCAACGCCCGTATGCGCTCGCGGGGCTAAAGCGAGCGCCGCCCGGACAGGTCAGACGGATTCAGACGAGCCATCCTGGCTCGCTTCAAATAACGCCATGGCCTCGACATGTGCCGTCTGAGGAAACATATCGAGAATCCCGGCACGTTTTAACCGGTAGCCCTGCTTGATCAATTCGACCGTATCGCGCGCCAGAGTTGCAGGGTTGCACGACACATAGACCAACCGTTTGGCACCCAGGGTCGCGAGCTTGCGCACCACCTCGAAAGCACCGTCACGCGGTGGGTCCAAGAGTACCGCAGAAAAGCCGTTTCCGATCCACTGGGCATCGGTCAAAGGCTGGGATAAATCGGCTTGAAAAAACTTTGTGTTATGCAAATTGTTGCTAGCAGCGTTTGCAGCGGCACGATCGACCATGGCCTGCACGCCCTCCACCGCCACCACTTCGCGCACGCTTTTGGCCAGCGGCAAGGCGAAGTTGCCCAGACCGCAGAACAGGTCGAGCACGCGCTCGTCACCGGTCGGCTTCAGCCAGTCCAGCGCCTGCGCGACCATCGCCTCGTTGACCCCGGCGTTGACCTGGATGAAATCCCCCGGCCGCCAGGCCAGATCCAGATTCCACTGCTCCAGGCGATAACCCAGCGACTGCGTGGCATCCACCGGTTGCGGCTCGCCTTCGCCATGCAGCCACAGCTGTGCTTCATGGAACTGGCAGAAATCCTTGAGGATCGTCAGGTCGGCTTCCGACAGCGGCGCCATGTGACGCAACAACACCGCCAGCGACGAACCACTGAACAACTCGACATGCCCCAGCGCCTGCGGTTTGCTCAAACGACGGAGCATCTCCGGCAAACGGGTCATGATCGGTTGCAAGGGCTGTACCAGCACCGGGCATTCATTGATGGCGACGATGTCCTGGCTGCCGGCGGCGCGGAAACCGACTTCAAGCTGCTTCGCCTTCATGTCCCAGCGCACGGCAATCCGCGCGCGGCGGCGATAGCCGAATTCCGGACCGGTCAACGGCGCCGCCCATTCTTCAGGCGCAACGCCTGCAACCTTCGACAACTGCTCGGCGAGCATGCGCTGTTTCAGGGCAAGCTGTTCGGTGTGGGGCAAGTGTTGCACGCTGCAACCGCCGCAACGGCCAGCGTGCTGACAGGCTGCCGGGCGACGCAACTCGCTGGCCTTGAACACGCGCTCGGTGCGCGCCTCGACCACTTTGCCGTGGGCGCCAAGCACCCGCGCCTCGACTTCTTCACCCGCCAGGGCGCCGAGGACGAACCAGGTTTTGCCTTCGAAAAACGCGATGCCGCGACCGTCATTGGCCAGGCGCTCGATGCTCAAGCGCTGTTTTTTGCCGGTCGGAATTTGCGCGGCCTTGCTGCCGCCGGTGGGCTGGAAGCGCAGGCCTCTCTCGTGCTTGGCCATCAGTTGGGCGCGTCGAAAATGCCGGTCGACAGATAACGGTCGCCACGGTCGCAGATGATCGCGACGATCACCGCGTTTTCAACTTCTTTGGACAGACGCAGCATCGCTGCCACCGCACCGCCCGAGGACACGCCACAGAAGATGCCTTCTTCGCGGGCCAGACGTCGGGTGACGTCCTCGGCTTCGCTTTGCGCCATGTCGACGATGCGGTCAACGCGGTCAGCCTGATAGATCTTCGGCAGGTATTCCTGCGGCCAGCGACGGATGCCGGGAATGGCCGAGCCTTCCATCGGCTGCAGCCCGATGATCTGCACGCTGTCGCTCTGCTCTTTCAAGTAGCGCGACACGCCCATGATGGTGCCGGTGGTGCCCATCGAACTGACGAAATGGGTGATGGTGCCCTGGGTCTGACGCCAGATTTCCGGGCCGGTGGTGGTGTAGTGCGCTTCCGGGTTATCCCCGTTGGCGAACTGGTCCAGCACCTTGCCACGGCCTTCGGCCTCCATCCGCTGGGCGAGATCGCGAGCGCCTTCCATACCCTCTTCCTGGCTGACCAGAATCAGCTCGGCACCGTAAGCGGTCATCGCCGCCTTGCGCTCGGCGCTGGAGTTGTCCGGCATGATCAGGATCATCTTGTAACCCTTGATCGCGGCGGCCATGGCCAGCGCAATCCCGGTGTTGCCCGAGGTCGCTTCGATCAGCGTGTCGCCGGCATGGATCTGCCCGCGCAGTTCGGCACGGGTAATCATCGACAGCGCCGGACGGTCCTTGACCGAACCCGCCGGGTTGTTCCCTTCGAGCTTGAGCAACAGAGTGTTGCTGGTGGCACCGGGCAGGCGCTGCAAACGCACCAGCGGAGTGTTGCCGACGCAATCGGCGATGGTTGGGTACTGCAGGGTCATGGCGTATTCGCAATCCAGACGTGCGGGGGCGCCTATCATACCGGCAAACGTTCGCAGGCCATATCACGCAAAGTGCGGTGCTTATGGTTTCTGGGAATAAGCAGAGAACTCAGCCTTCCTCTTGCCCTGCGACATTCATCGCATAGAACTCGTGCAATTTGGCTTGCAGCAATTGTTTGTCTGGCAACTGCACCTGATATTCCGCGATCAGCGCCGCAGACAAGCTGCGGTTGAGGGCGTACTCGACGACCTCATCCTCCTTGCTGGCGCACAGCAATACGCCGATGGCCGGATTCTCGTGAGGTTTGCGAACACCGCGATCCAGCGCTTCAAGGTAGAAATTCAGCTTGCCCAGATATTCAGGCTCAAAACGTCCGACCTTGAGCTCGATGGCGACAAGACAGTTGAGCCCACGATGGAAGAACAGCAGATCAAGGGCGAAATCACGGCCGCCCACTTGCACCGGATACTCCGAACCGACGAAGCAGAAATCGCGCCCCAACTCGATCAGAAATTCCTTCAGCCGCCCTAGCAAACCTCGATGCAGATCGGTTTCGGCGTGCACGCCGGGCAGATCGAGAAACTCGACCATGTAGGCGTCACGGAAGATCTCGAGCGCAGCGGGATGAGTCTGTTTGAGGACAGCAGAAGCCTTTGCTGGCTGGGTGACACTGCGTTCGAAGAGCGCAGCCTTGAGCTGGCGTTCGAGTTCGCGCTTTGACCACTTTTCCTGAATCGCCATGCGGACGTAGAACTCGCGTTCTTCTGGACGTTTGCTTTGGCTGAAAATGATCAAATTGTGAGACCAAGACAATTGTCGCACCAGTGGTGCGACTTTTTCTTCAGCGTGATAAGTCTCGTAGAACTGGCACATGCGGAACAAGTTCGAACGGGTAAACCCACGCAGCCCTGGCTGCGTTCGAGCCAGATGTTCGGCCAGTTGCCTAACCACCGCAGCGCCCCACTCAGCGCGAGCGATCTTGCGACTGATGTACCCCCCCACCTGCCAGTACAACTCGATCAGTTGAGTATTTACTGCCTGCACGGCTTGCTGCCTGGCGTTCTGAATCAGCGCCAGTACTTCATTGAAACGGTTATCGGAGGCATTGCCGGGGATGTCGGTTGCAGTCATGACCAGTTCCTTGAGGACGAGCGGAGCCCCGAGAATAAACGGTCAAGGACGGGTTAAAACGTCGATAAAGTCCTTTAGGAAAGGTCGTACAAAAATACGCGAACCCTCCCGCATGGGCTGACAGTGGTGAAGCGAAATTCCCTATCGCGAGCAGGCTCACTCCTACAGATGGCGTTTGCTATTCACACAATCTGCGGACGACCGACACCCACTGTGGGGGCGAGCCTGCTCGCGATAGCATCAGTCGATGCAACACCATCGTCAGCCACCAATCGCAAATTCAACCGCAACCCGGCCCCACCATTCTCCGCCCACAACATCCCACCCTGCCTTTGCACCGCATTCCTCGCAATGCTCAGCCCCAGACCAAACCCACCATCCCCCGGGCGCGAGCCGTCGAGGCGGGTGAAGGGTGAGAAGATCCGCTGCAGGTCGCCCTCGGCCACACCGCCGCCCTGATCTTCCAGCCACAGGTGCCAGTAGTCGCCATCGCGCCGCCCATCAAGACGAACGATGCCGCCCTCGGGGGAATGACGAATGGCGTTGCGCAAAATGTTCTCCAGCGCCTGTGCCAAAGTATTGAGATGGCCGCGCACCCAGCACGACGCCGGCACCGCGCATTGCAATTGCAGGCTCGGCCAGCCGCTTTCATAACAGGCATTATCGGTGAGCATTTCCCACAAGGCCTGAATCTGGATCGCCTCGTCCGGCAGCGGCGCACGTTCGGTGTCGAGCCACGCCAGTTGCAGGGTGTCTTCGACCAGTCGTTGCATGCCGTCGACTTCACGGCCGATGCGTTCGCGCAGTTGCAACAGATCCTGCTCGCTCTCACTGGCCACCCGCAGCCGACTCAACGGCGTGCGCAGCTCGTGGGACAAATCACGCAGCAGTTGCTGTTGCAGGGCGACGGTGGATTGCAGGCGTTCGGACATCGAGTCGAAGGCCCGGGCCAGCTCGCCGAGTTCGTCCGGGCGCTGGGTAATGCCGCTCGACAGGCGCACATTCAATTGATCGGCGCGCCACGCATTGGCCTGCTCACGCAGGTTGTTCAGCGGCACCACCAGCAAGCGATACAGGCCGACACACAGCAGCAAGGTGAACAGCCCCGGAATCACCCCGTTGGTGATCACCCGCCAGAACACCCGGTATTTCCCCGGCAGGAATCGCTCGGGCAACTCGATCACCAGACTGCCGGCAGACGGGTCCTGGGGAAACGGCACCCGCAGCCACGGCCGACCCTTCTTGTGGATCGGCCAGTCGAGGCCGCGCAAAAAGGTCAGGTGCTGGATTTCCTGTTCATTCAGCGGCTCGCTGCTCATCGACTGCAGATTGCGGTCGATCACCCCGACCCATGCGGCTTCGCGCAGCTCCATGCTCTGCAACCAGTTATCGACCCCGTCACGCTCGCCGCGTTGCCACGCCCGCTCGGCTTCGCCGGCATAGCGGCTCAGCGTGCCGCGCGCCTCATCGGAGAGGAACTGGTTGCGCTCTTCCATGTAGCGGCCCCACGACCAACTGAGCCAGATCATCAGCAGACAGAACGCCACCAGCAGAAACGCCAGTTTCCAGAACAGCGAATACCGTCCCGGCAGGTCAGAGACTTTCATCGGACGCACTCAGCACATAACCCTTGCCCCACACCGTGCGCACTTCCCGCTCGGTGTAACCGATGGCCTTGAGTTTGCGGCGGATCTGGCTGATGTGCATGTCGAGGCTGCGGTCGTGGGCCGCGTAGCCGCGCTGCAAAACGTGCTGATAAAGGAAAGCCTTGCTCAGCACTTCTTCGTCGTTGCGATTGAGGGTTTCCAGCAAACGGTATTCGCTTCGGGTCAGGCCGGCGGCTTGCGCGTTATAGAAGACTTCGCATTGTTCGTCGTCGAAACGCAGTGCGCCGTGGATCGCCGCTGGTGCAATGGCTGCCGGGCGCCGATCCAGCGCCACCCGACGCAGAATGGCTTCAATGCGCACATGCAACTCGGCCATGCTGAACGGCTTGGGCAGGTAGTCATCGGCGCCCAGACGAAAGCCGCTGATGCGATCGGCCTCGGCGCCCAGCGCCGACATCAGCAGCACTGGCGTCGAATGGCTTTGACGCAATTGCGTCAGCACCTTCAGGCCGTCGAGCCCCGGCAACAGAATGTCCATCAGCACCACGTCGAACGGCTGGTGACGCGCGATGTTCAGCCCCTCCTGACCGTTCTGGCACCAGGTCACCGCAAAGCCGCTACGGCCCAGATGTTCGTGAACGTAGGCGCCCAGCACCGGGTCGTCCTCGATGGCAAGAATGCGTGGCGAATCGATGGAGACAAGAGTCATGAGTATCTGCAAATAATTCTCAGTTGGCCGATTATTCAAGATTGCCCGCCATCGGGCAACCCAAGGTTGACCGGCCGGACAAACGAACCGTGACCTGCTGACCGATGCCGAGATGATTTTTCCGAAGATTGCCTGCCTGCAAATCGCTACACTGCGCCCATGTCGCGTGCCGGATGCACGTGCGAGTCAACAGTTCAGCGGGATGCAGGAGATGGGTGTGCTCAAGAAACTGGGAATCAAAGGTCGCGTATTGTTGCTGACCCTGTTGCCGACCAGCCTGATGGCGTTGGTCCTCGGGGGCTATTTCACCTGGATGCAACAGTCCGATCTGCAGACCCAACTGATGCAGCGCGGTGAAATGATCGCCGAGCAACTGGCGCCGCTGGTGGCGCCCGCCATGGGCCACGGCAACACCGATTTGCTGGAACGCATCGCCACCCAGTCCCTCGAACAACCCGACGTGCGCGCCGTCACCTTCCTCGCCCCCGACCGCACACCGCTGGCGCACGCCGGCCCGACCATGCTCAATCAGGCGCCTAGCGGCGACAGTGCACAACTGCAACGGCGCAGCGGCAATGACGCCACCCGCTATCTGATGCCGGTATTCGGCAAGCATCGCAACCTTGCCGGCGACGTCATCCCGCAAGAGTCCGAGCGCCTGCTCGGCTGGGTCGAACTGGAGCTGTCGCACAACGGCATGCTGCTGCGCGGTTATCGCAGCCTGTTTGCCAGCCTTTTGCTGATCGCCGCTGGCCTGGCCGGCGCGGCCCTGCTCGCGTTGCGCATGGGCCGCACCATCAATCGCCCGCTGAGCCAGATCAAACACGCGGTCGCCCAGCTCAAGGACGGTCATCTGGAAACCCGCCTGCCACCGCTCGGCAGTCAGGAACTGGACGAGTTGGCCTCGGGCATCAACCGCATGGCCGGCACCTTGCAGAACGCTCGCGAAGAACTGCAGCACAGCGTCGATCAGGCCACCGAAGACGTGCGGCAGAATCTGGAAACCATCGAGATCCAGAACATCGAACTGGATCTTGCGCGCAAAGAGGCACTGGAAGCGAGCCGGATCAAATCCGAGTTCCTCGCCAACATGAGCCACGAGATCCGCACCCCGCTCAACGGCATTCTCGGTTTCACGCATCTGTTGCAGAAAAGCGAATTGACGCCGCGCCAGCTCGACTATCTGGGCACTATCGAAAAGTCTGCCGACAGCCTGCTCGGGATCATCAACGAGATCCTCGACTTCTCGAAGATCGAGGCCGGCAAACTGGTGCTCGACCATATCCCGTTCAACCTGCGCGACCTGTTGCAGGACACTCTGACGATTCTGGCGCCGGCGGCCCACGCCAAGCAGTTGGAGCTGGTGAGTCTGGTCTATCGCGACACGCCGCTGTCGCTGGTCGGCGATCCGCTGCGCCTGAAACAGATCCTCACCAACCTGGTCAGCAATGCGATCAAATTCACCCGCGAAGGCACCATCGTCGCCCGCGCCATGCTTGAAGAAGAGCATGAAGACAGCGTGCAGTTGCGCATCAGCATTCAGGACACCGGCATCGGCCTGTCGAGTCAGGATGTGCGCGCGTTGTTCCAGGCCTTCAGTCAGGCCGACAACTCGCTGTCGCGCCAGCCCGGCGGCACCGGTCTGGGGCTGGTGATTTCCAAGCGCCTGATCGAACAGATGGGCGGCGAAATCGGCGTCGACAGCACCCCGGGCGAAGGCTCGGAGTTCTGGATCAGCCTGAGCCTGCCGAAAGCCCGCGACGACAGCGAAGACCTGCCAGCGCCGCCGCTGCTCGGACGGCGTGTGGCGGTGCTGGAAAATCACGAACTGGCGCGTCAGGCGTTGCAGCATCAACTGGAAGACTGCGGCCTCGACGTCACGCCGTTCAATACGCTGGAGAGCCTGACCAACGGTGTCACCGGCGCGCACCAGACCGATCAGGCCATCGACCTTGCGGTGCTCGGCATCACCAGCAACGACATGCTCCCGGAGCGCCTGAACCAGCACATCTGGGATCTGGAACACCTGGGTTGCAAAGTGCTGGTGCTGTGCCCGACCACCGAACAGACGCTGTTCCATCTCTCGGTGCCCAACCCACACAGCCAGCTGCAGGCCAAACCGGCCTGCACGCGCAAATTGCGTCGGGCGCTGGCGGATCTGGCCAATCCGCGCCAGCCGCGCAACGAGCCGGGCGAACCGCTGTCGAGTCGCGCACCGAAAGTGCTGTGCGTCGACGACAACCCGGCCAACCTGTTGCTGGTGCAGACCCTGCTCGAAGACATGGGCGCCAAGGTGCTTGCGGTGGAAAGCGGCTACGCGGCGGTCAAAGCGGTGCAGAGCGAGTCCTTCGATCTGGTGCTGATGGACGTGCAGATGCCGGGCATGGACGGACGCCAGACCACCGAAACCATCCGCCAGTGGGAAAGCGAACGGCATTGCACGCCGCTGCCGATCGTCGCCCTCACCGCTCATGCCATGGCCAACGAAAAACGCGCCCTGCTGCAAAGCGGCATGGATGACTACCTGACCAAACCGATCAGCGAACGGCAACTGGCGCAAGTGGTGCTGAAATGGACCGGTCTGGCCTTGCGCAATCAGGGGACGGAGCGGGCCAGCGACAGCGCGGCGGGCGCCAATGAGTTGCCGGTGCTCGACCACGAAGAAGGCCTGCGTCTGGCCGCCGGCAAGGCCGATCTGGCGGCGGACATGTTGGCCATGCTGCTCGCCTCGCTGGAAGCCGACCGCGAAGCGATTCGCGCCGCCAGTGAAGCGCGTGATCAGAACGCATTGATCGAGCGCGTGCATCGCCTGCACGGCGCGACCCGGTATTGCGGCGTCCCACAATTACGCGCGGCCTGTCAGCGCAGTGAAACCCTGCTCAAACAGGGCGATCCCAAAGCCGTGGCGGCGCTGGAAGAGCTGGAGCGGGCGATCAATCGCCTCGCGACCCAAGCCAGGATCAGCGCCTGATCCACGGCAATGCCGGCAACGGCATCCGCCGTTAAAGTGGTGGCCGTCAACGCTGACTCGCCACCCCGTTCCAGGAGGAATTCATGCGCACGCTCGTTTTCAGCAGCCAGACCTACGACCGCGACAGCTTCCTCGCCGCCGCCTGTCCGGCCGGGATAGAATTGCACTTTCAGCCGGCCCGGCTCAGTCTCGACACCGCTGCTTTGGCCGACCAGCATGAGGTGGTCTGCGCCTTCATCAACGATGACCTCAGTGCGCCGGTGCTGGAGCGCCTTGCCGCCGGTGGCACGCGGCTGATCGCCCTGCGTTCGGCGGGCTACAACCATGTCGACCTGCTCGCCGCGAAACGCCTCGGGCTGGCCGTGGTGCGGGTCCCGGCCTACTCGCCGCATGCGGTGGCCGAACATGCGGTGGCGCTGATTCTGGCGCTCAACCGGCGCCTGCACCGCGCCTACAACCGCACCCGCGAAGGCGATTTCACCCTGCACGGCCTGACCGGTTTCGATCTGGTGGGCAAAACCGTGGGGATTGTCGGCACCGGGCAGATCGGCGCGACGTTCGCGAAAATCATGCACGGTTTCGGTTGTGAATTGCTGGCCTACGACCCGTATCCAAACCCCGAGGTGGTGGCCTTGGGCGCACGTTACCTGAGTCTGCCGGAGCTGCTCGCGCAGTCACGGATCATCAGCCTGCACTGCCCGCTCAACGCCCAGAGCAAACACTTGATCAACCGCGAGTCACTGGCACACCTGCAACCGGGGGCGATGCTGATCAACACCGGCCGCGGCGGCCTGGTGGACACGCCGGCGCTGATCGACGCCTTGAAGGACGGCCAGCTGGGCTATCTGGGACTAGATGTGTATGAAGAGGAGGCGCAGCTGTTTTTCGAGGATCGCAGCGACTTGCCGTTGCAGGATGACGTGCTGGCGCGGCTGCTGACCTTCCCGAATGTGATCATCACCGCGCATCAGGCGTTTCTGACCCACGAGGCGCTGGGCGCAATTGCCGCGACCACCCTGCACAACATCGCGACCTGGGCCGCAGGCGCGCCGCAGAACCAGGTCGAAGGTTGAAGGCTTGCCGGTTTACTTCGGCGACAGCGAAGAAGCCAGGATCAACAGCGCCAGCCAGCCAAAACCGAAAAAGCGCTGCTTCATCGAGTGGCCGTTACGCAGCAGGAACCAGACAAAGACCATCGGCAACAGAAACACCATGATTTTCAACCAGCCTTCCACCAGCCGCGAACCGTCGGCGTTGGCTTGAAGTTGAGGTGCGGGTTCCGGTTGCCGACGGCGGCGACCGACCGCCGCCGGTGAAACTCGCGGCGCGGGCTCAGGGGCTGCTGGCGGGATAAACGCCTCGGGCACGGATTTGTTGCGCGGCAGGCTGCCAAATGAAATTGTCGCGGCGGCTTGCGCCGGTGTATGCGGGGGCTGCTGCGCCATCGGAGCACCACAATGAATGCACGCCTTGACTTCAGAGCTGATGCTCCGCTTGCATTCATAACATTCGATCAGCGCCATGTTCCGTTCCCTCAGAGTGAAGGGCGGCAGTTTGCCATGAGCGCCAGCCGATTTGAACCGGATCGAAGGTCGCACACGTACGCCATCCTGTAATCCAGCCCGTGCTAGCATGTCGCGCAGATTTGGAGGACCCATGGTCGAACACGATTTCCGCTACACCCTGATGAACCCGCAACACACCCTCACCGAATGCCGCGCCCTCGTACCGGGCCGCTATCAGGTCACCGGCAACGGTGGCTCGATCCGCAACGGTGACGTCCTGTTGGTCACCCTCAAAGGCAGCAAGGACTTGTCCATGCGCCTGACCGTCGACTCCGTGCGCCACCTGATCAATCCGCCGGGCCAATGGACCGCGGTGACCACCGGCCCGGTGTTCGGTGAACTGGCGATCCACACCTGGCAGGTCAACTGCGACAGCTGCGCCAAAGAGCTGAACTTCGAGTTCGCCGTGGACGCCAAGCTGGGCAAGACCGCCGAGAAACCGGCCGCCACGGCGCGCATCGCCGAGCTGGGCTGGAAAGCCGTCGGCGACAAGCATCTGTGCCCGAAATGTCAGGAGCCTGCGTGATGAAACGCCTTGCCCTGCCGCTGCTGGTCGGTGCCGCTCTGGTGGGCTGCGCCGCAGAGCCGGTGCAATTGCAGCAGAACCGCAGCTACATTCTGGAATGGATCGGCGAGCGGCCATTGATGGATTACAGCCATCTGACCGTGACCCTCGGCGACGATGGCCGCGCGTATGGCAATGGCGGCTGCAACCACTGGTTCGCACCGTACACCCTCGACGGCGACAAGCTGAGCTTCGGCCCGATCGGCAAGACCCGCAAACTCTGCGCGCCGGCGCTGATGGAGCAAGAACAACGCTTCCTGCAGGCGCTGCAAGGTGTCGAGCGCTGGGACATCTCGCCGATCGAACAGATGCGCTTCTGGCCGGCCGAAGGCAAGCCGCTGCGCTGGTGGCTGGAAGAGGGCTGATCGTTCAGCCACAGAAAAGATCGCAGCCTGCGGCAGCTCCTACAAGGTCATGAGTACACCTGTAGGAGCTGCCGCAGGCTGCGATCTTTTTTCTGAACGCCATTTACTGTGGCGAGGGAGCTTGCTCCCGCTCGACTGCGCAGCAGTCGCAAAATCGTCAACCGCACGTTGTCACAGACACCGAGTCAGCAGGGTTTGGGGCTGCTTCGCCGCCCAGCGGGAGCAAGCTCCCTCGCCACAAAAGCCCATTCAGCTCATTTTGTCGCCTGTAACGCCTCAAGCTTGGCCATCACCCCCGCCGCCGTCTGCTCGCCCATCAACTGTTCGCGCACCTTGCCCTTGTTGTCGATGATGTAGGTCACCGGCAGGGCTTCACTGCGCGGCAGGTCGAACAGGTCGGCCGGATCCTGCGCCAGCACGGTGAACTTGATGCCCAGTTTCTCGCTGGCGCTTTTCAGGTCTTCACCCTGGACGTTGTCGAAGTTGACCCCGAACACGCCGATGTTGTTGCCCTTCAGTTCGTCGGCCAGATGATTGAGCTCGGGAATTTCCGTGCGGCACGGGCCGCACCACTCGGCCCAGTAATTGAGCACTACCCATTGCTTGTCCAGACGCTCGGACGCGACTTTCTGACCGTTCTGGTCAATGCCGTAGTCGTTGCCGCAGCCCCCCAGCATCAACGCCCCGATTATCGTCAATGCCGCTGCCAATCGCCGTGTCATGTCATGTTCCCTGGTCAAAAATTGAAGGCGCCTGCGACCCATCGCCTCTGAAGGTTCTGGATTGCGCGCTGCACAGTTAGAATAGCCGCCACTTTACGCCAGAAGCGACCCGCCATGACCGATCTGACGCTTTATCACAATCCGCGCTGCTCGAAATCCCGCGGCGCGCTGGAACTTCTTGAGGCCCGTGGCCTGACCCCGAACGTGGTGCGTTACCTGGAAACGCCGCTGAACGCCGCGCAGATCAAGGCCTTGCTCGGCAAGCTGGGCATCAGTGCACGGCAACTGCTGCGCAGCGGAGAAGATGAATACAAAATGCTTCAGCTGGCTGACGAGAGCCTCAGCGAAGCGCAATTGATCGACGCCATCGCTCAGCACCCAAAACTGATGGAACGGCCAATTCTTGAAGTCGGCGACAAAGCCGTGATCGGTCGTCCGCCGGAAAATGTGCTGGAGTTGTTGCCGTGAGCTCGCCGTACATTCTGGTTCTTTATTACAGCCGCAGCGGCTCGACCAACGAAATGGCGCGGCAGATTGCCCGAGGGGTCGAACAGGCCGGCCTCGAAGCACGCCTGCGTACCGTGCCGGCAATCTCCACCGAGTGCGAAGCGGTCTCCCCGGATATCCCCGACGAAGGTGCGCTGTACGCCACCCTCGATGATCTGAAGAACTGCGCCGGCCTCGCTCTTGGCAGCCCGACCCGCTTCGGCAACATGGCTGCACCGCTGAAGTACTTCCTCGACGGCACCAGCAACCTGTGGCTGACCGGTGCGCTGGTCGGCAAACCGGCCGGCGTGTTCACCTCCACCGCCAGCCTGCACGGCGGCCAGGAAACCACCCTGCTGTCGATGATGCTGCCGCTGTTGCACCACGGCATGCTGATCACCGGCCTGCCGTACAGCGAATCGGCACTGCTGGAAACCCAGGGCGGCGGCACGCCGTATGGCGCCAGCCACCACGCCGGGGCCGATGGCAAAAAAGGTCTCGATCAACACGAGATGGCGCTGTGTCGCGCACTCGGCGCACGCCTGGCGAAAACCGCGCAAAAACTGGAGGGTTGAGCGTGGCGAAGAAGCCGAAAGTCCTGCCCTCCGTCGAGTGGCTCGAACCCCGCGTCAAGGCGATGCGGATCGTCAGCCTGTTGTGCTTCTTCGGCCTCGCCGGGCTGCTTGCCGCTTACTACCTGGTGTTCGCCGACCTGCATGGCGCCCGACCTTGGGTGATCCTGCTGGTCGAGCTGATCCCGTGGCTGATCCTTGCGCCGGGGATGCTGATGGGCAACGCGCGTGCGCACTCGTGGATGTGTTTTGTGGTGAATCTGTATTTCATCAAGGGCGCATTGGCGGCGTATGACCCGAACCGACAGCTGTTTGGCGTGCTGGAGATGGCCGCGAGCCTGGCGCTGTTCTGCTCGGCGCTGCTGTATGTGCGGTGGCGGTATCAGTTGAATCGCAAGCTGGCTGGCGAGGGCGAGATTTCCGTCGCTTGACAGATCGCTATCGCTGGCAAGCCAGCTCCCACAGTTTTTGTGTCGATCACAGAATTGTGATTCAACAAGGATCCTGTGGGAGCTGGCTTGCCAGCGATTGAAGCGACTCGATGTCAGTGATTGACGGTGTACGCCAGCATCATCGAAATCTGGCTCATCGGCCGACCGCCACTCTGTTCATGCCACTGGTTGAAAGCGTTCTGCACAATCGCCAGATCGCGCAGACTGGTCGGCACCTTGTCGACGATCTTCTGTGCATTCAGCGCGGCGACCACGTCGTAACTCGGCACGAAGGTGTCCTTGCCGACCATGCGCAAGAAGCGTGGTGCCGACAGCCCGCCCAACTGACTTCCGTGCTTTTTCAGATAGGTCCACAGACCGACGATATCGGTCACCGGCCAGTCGGCGATCAGCGCGCCGAAACTGCCCTTCTCCTTCTCGACATCAAGGATGAACTGCGCATTGCGCGGCACGCTCTTGAGCTTGCCCAGGTGACGAATGATCCGCGCATCCTGCATCAGGCGTTCGAGGTGTTCGGCGCTCATCAGCACGACTTTTTCCGGGTCGAACTTGAAGAACACTTCTTCGAAGGCCGGCCACTTGGCGTCCACCAGACTGTGCTTGAGTCCGGCGCGGAACACGCGCAGGGCCATGGTCGAGAGGTAGCGATCGTCGCTGATCTTGCGCAGTTGCGCGGGAATTTTGGGAACGGGCAGATGGGCTTCCAGTTCAGCCGCCGAACCGAAGCGGTTCAGACAGTATTCGTGCAGCCACTTGTAATCGCGCATGCCCTCTCCTAATGAATAAAACAAAAAACCAATGTGGGAGCGGCCCTGTGGTGAGGGGATTTAGCGAAACGTCGCACCGCCCCGATGGGCTGCGCAGCGGCCCCAGCTTTTCTGGGGAGCTTCGCTCCTCATCGGGGATAAATCCCCTCACCACAGGGCTCACTCCCACAATGATTGTGCTTACAGATTGACCACGTTGACAAAGCGCGAAGCCGCCGTCTCGTCGATCTTCAGGCTGGTGAAGTCGAACAGGTTGCGGTCGGCCAGTTGCGACGGCACCACGTTCTGCAGACTGCGGAAGATGCTCTCAGTTCGGCCCGGAGTCTTGCGCTCCCAGTCCTGAAGCATTTCCTTGACCACCTGACGCTGCAGGTTTTCCTGCGAACCGCAGAGGTTGCACGGGATGATCGGGAATGCCTTGAAGTCCGAGTAGGCCTGGATGTCTTTCTCGTTGCAGTAGGCCAGCGGACGGATCACCACGTTGCGCCCGTCATCGGCGCGCAGCTTGGGCGGCATCGCCTTGAGGGTGCCGTTGAAGAACATGTTGAGGAAGAACGTCTCGACGATGTCGTCACGGTGGTGACCGAGGGCCATTTTGGTCGCGCCGATTTCGTCAGCAAAGGTGTACAGCGTGCCGCGACGCAGACGCGAGCACAGCGAGCAGGTGGTCTTGCCTTCCGGCACCAGTTCCTTGACCACCGAGTAGGTGTCTTTCTCGACGATGTGGTACTCGACGCCCAGCTCTTTCAGGTAGGCCGGCAACACGTGCTCGGGGAAGCCCGGTTGCTTCTGGTCCATGTTCACCGCGACGATGTCGAACTTGATCGGTGCAACCTTCTGCAGGTGCAGCAGCACGTCGAGCATGGTGTAACTGTCCTTGCCCCCGGACAGGCAGACCATGACCTTGTCGCCGTCTTCGATCATGTTGAAATCGGCGACCGCTTCGCCGGCCAGGCGGCGCAGGCGCTTTTGCAGTTTGTTCTGGTTGACCGTAAGAGTGCCCATGACGCGAAATCCGTGAGGTGTGACGAAAGGCGGGCATTTTACGCAAAAACCCACCGGGGGCGAAGGGCCGCGGTCGCATTGACTCACCTCCCCTGTGGCGAGGGAGCTTGCTCCCGCTGAGGTGCAAAGCGCCTCCAAACCCGCACCCGCTATTTTCCTGACACACCGAACCGGAAGGATGGGCGACTGCTGCGCAGCCGAGCGGGAGCAAGCTCCCTCGCCACAGAAGTGATCCGGCCTCAAATGTGCAAGACCCTGCCGCGATTACGCCCCCTGTTTACAGCGCGATTTGCTCTAAGCCCCTAGTCCCTGTGCGGTTAAGTCCTTTCTATACTGCGACATAAGGTCGCACACATCTGAAGACCTGAATTTGCTCGGCCACCTTGGCCCGTAGGCGCTCCGCTGGGGGGCGATGGCAATAACAAGAGGAGTGACTGGCATGATCCATCACGTAGTGGGACTTTTTACCCACCCCGATCAGGAATGGAAGGAAATCCGTGGCGACCAAGAGGAAAGCATCAGCCACATGTACCTGACGCACACGCTGATTCTGGCGGCGATTCCGGCGATTTCGGCGTTTATCGGCACCACGCAGGTCGGCTGGGTGATCGGCAACCGCGCGCCGGTGATGCTCACCGTCGAAAGTGCGATCTGGATGACGGTGATGTCGTACCTGGCGATGCTCGGCGGGGTCGCGGTGATGGGCGCCTTCGTGCACTGGATGGCGCGCACCTACGACGCCAATCCGAGCCTGGCCCGTTGCGTGGCCTTCGCTACCTACACCGCGACGCCGTTGTTCGTCGGCGGGCTGGCGGCGCTGTATCCGCACATGTGGCTGGGGATGATCGTCGGCACGGCGGCCATCTGCTACACGGTGTACCTGCTCTACGTGGGGCTGCCGACGTTCATGAACATTCCGTCGGACGAAGGCTTCCTGTTTTCCAGCTCGGTGCTGGCGGTGGGTCTGGTGGTGCTGGTGGCCATCATGGCGTTCACCGTGATTGTCTGGGGCCTCGGCGTGGGGCCGGTGTACACCAACTGACAGGCTTCAACCCCGAGAAAAACAAGATCTGCCAATACAGGCCGCCGCAAGGCGGCCTTCTCGTATGCAGGATGACCATTCGGCAGGTCAGCGATTCGCAAGTCCGGGAGGTTGCGGCATACTCGACGCCTCTGGAGATCCATCAAGCATGCCCGAGCAACTCAATACCCGCGTCGAAGACTGTTACCAACTCGCTGAAGCCTTTTTCAAACGTCATTTCCAACGCCCCGTCGTCAGCCTCAAGCTGCGCGGGCAAAAAGCCGGTGTTGCGCATCTGCACGAGAACCTGCTGCGCTTCAACCCGCAGCTGTACCGGGAAAACACCGAACACTTCCTCAAGCAGACCGTGGCCCACGAAGTCGCGCACCTGATCGCCCATCAACTGTTCGGCGACCGCATCCAGCCCCACGGCGAGGAGTGGCAACTGATCATGCGTGGGGTTTACGAGCTGCCGCCGGATCGCTGCCACACCTACGCAATCAAACGCCGCAGCGTGACCCGCTACATCTACAAATGCCCGTGCGCCGACAGTGATTTTCCGTTTTCGGCGCAGCGTCATAGCCTGGTAAGGCAGGGGCGGCGGTATTTGTGCCGGCGTTGTCGCAACACCTTGGTGTTCAGTGGTGAGATGCGCGTCGAATAGCAGGTTCGTTGCTGCATTGGAGGGCCTCATCGCTGGCAAGCCAGCTCCCACAGGTTTTGTGTCGTACACAGAGTCTGTGAACACCCCGAAAAACTGTGGGAGCTGGCTTGCCAGCGAAGAGGTCGGTACAGACGCTAGAGAATCACCTTGGCACGCCGCAACTCGGCAATCCGCTCAGCACCAAACCCCAACTCCCCCAAGACCTGCTCCGTATGCTGCCCCAACCCCGCCCCGACATGCCGCGGCGCCGGCAGCGCCTCGGAAAACTTCAACGGACAGGCAATCTGCGCCTGGGTCGTGCCATCGCCACGCGGCACCTGAGTCACCAGTTCCCGCGCCTGCAACTGCGGATGCTGCAGCGCCTCGCTCAGGTTCAGCACCGGCTCGACACAAGCATCAACCCCGGCGAACAGCTCGCACAGTTCGGCAAAATCGTGTTTCTCGAATTCAACTTTCAGCGCGTCCTTCAATAACCGTTGCTGCTCGGGTTTTGGCGACAAGCCCTGCGCCGCCAGCTCCGGCCGGCCCAACGCCGAACACAGTTGCTGCATGAACCCCGGTTCCAGACTGCCCACCGACAACCAGCGCCCGTCGCGAGTGCGGTAGTAGTCGTAGAAGCTGCCGCCATTGAGCATCTGCTCTTCCCAGTGCGGCTCCTCGCCACAGGCCAGATACCCGGCGCCAGCCATGGCGTTCAGGCTGAAGGCGCAATCGGTCATGCTCACGTCCAGGTGCGTGCCCTGCCCGCTCTGCTGCCGGGCGATGACCGCCGCCAGCAGGCCGATCACCCCATGCAGCGAACCACCTGCGATATCCGCCACCTGCATGCCCAGCGGCAACGGCCCGCTGTCGGCACGACCGGTGTAGCTGGAGAGCCCGGCCAGTGCGAGGTAGTTGATGTCATGCCCGGCGCGATCCATGTACGGCCCGGTCTGGCCGTAGCCGGTGATCGACACGTAAATCAGTTTCGGGTTGATCGCCTTCAGCGCCTCGTACCCCAGGCCCAGACGCTCCATCACACCGGGACGAAACTGCTCGAGCACGATGTCGTAGTCGGCCAGCAACTGCCTGACCACCTCCAGCGCCTCCGGCTGCTTGAGATCCAGCGCTAGGCTGCGCTTGTTACGGTTGAGGTAAGCGTGGCTGGCGGACATGCCCTGATCGTGGGGCGGCAATACCCGCAGCAGGTCCATGCGCGTCGGCGATTCGATGCGCAGGACTTCGGCGCCCATGTCCGCCAGCAACAGCGAGGCGAACGGCCCCGGCAGCAGGGTCGAGAAATCCAGAATCTTCAGTGAGGCCAGCGGCGCGGACATGGGCGATCTCCTAGGGCGATACACCCAGCCTAGGCAGCGCTGCCGCGCACGGCAATCACCGGATGCATCAGCGGCAGTGACCGTAATGCTCAAATCGCAGGCAATAAAAAACCTGCCAAAGCAGGTTTTTCAGGACACCTGTGGCGAGGGAGCTTGCTCCCGCTGGGGCGCGAAGCGGCCCCGCTCGTCAAAGAGGGCCTGCTGCGCAGTCCAGCGGGAGCAAGCTCCCTCGCCACAAGGTATTAACAAATGCAGTTACTTGACGTTGCTTGGAGTAGCACCTTCAGCCACACCCAGGTCATCTTCCGGACGGGTATCAACGATACCGCGACCGCCCGAAGCCAGCTCGGATTGCAGCACGTCGGTATCCAGCTCTTTCACCCACTTGGCAACCACGATGGTCGCGACGGCGTTGCCGACCAGGTTGGTCAGGGCGCGGGCTTCGGACATGAAGCGGTCGATACCCAGAATCAGCGCCAGACCGGCCACCGGCAGGTGACCGACCGCCGACAGAGTGGCGGCCAGCACGATGAAGCCCGAACCGGTCACACCGGCGGCACCTTTGGAGGACAGCAGCAATACCACCAGCAGAGTGATCTGGTGCGTGATATCCATGTGCGTGTCGGTGGCCTGCGCAATGAACACCGCAGCCATAGTCAGGTAGATCGCGGTACCGTCGAGGTTGAACGAGTAACCGGTCGGGATCACCAGACCCACCACCGATTTCTTCGCGCCCAGACGCTCCATCTTGATCAGCATGCGTGGCAGTACCGATTCCGACGAGGAAGTACCCAGTACGATCAGCAGTTCTTCACGGATGTAGCGGATCATCTTCAGCACGCTGAAGCCGTGCATGCGAGCGATGGCACCCAGCACGATCAGGATGAACAGCACGCAAGTGATGTAGAAGCAGGCCATCAGTTGGCCCAGCTGCACCAGCGAGCCGACACCGTAGGCACCGATGGTGAACGCCATCGCACCGAAGGCACCGATCGGCGCAAGCTTCATGATCATGTTGATGATGTTGAACATCACGTGGGCGAAGCGATCGATGAAGTCGAGGATCGGACGGCCGTAGTCACCCAGGCGATGCAGGGCGAAACCGAAGATCACCGAGAACATCAGCACTTGCAGGATGTCACCGGTGGCGAACGCGCCGACGATGGTGGTCGGGATCACGTTGAGCAGGAAGCCGACTACGCTCTGGTCTGCGCCTTGCTGCACGTAGGTCGCGACTTTCGAGGCGTCCAGGGTGCTGACGTCGATGTGCATGCCGTTGCCCGGCTGCACGATGTTGACCACGATCAGACCGACCAGCAGGGCGATGGTCGAAACGATTTCGAAGTACAGGAGTGCGTAACCGCCGGTCTTGCCGACCGACTTCATGCTTTGCATGCCAGCGATGCCGCTGACCACGGTGCAGAAGATGATCGGGGCGATGATCATTTTGATCAGCTTGATGAACCCGTCACCCAGCGGCTTTACCGCCACACCGAACTGCGGGTAGTAGTGACCAAGCGCAATACCGATGATGATTGCGACGATCACCTGGAAATACAGGGATTTGTACAGTGGCTGACGAGTCGTCATTGCAAGTTTCCTCAAGCGTCCCGCGGGCAACATCCATCTGTTGAGCGCAGAACCTGAATTGCGAACCCTCCTGCACTGGAGGGATTTGTTGTTCGAGCGGCGCTTTTCCCGCGGGATAGACGCACACTTCTGTCGCTCTTATCGCAAACGCCGTGCCACTTTGGTGCAATTCGCTGCAAGCCTTTTGATATCAGGGGATGCAGACTATTTTTTGTCACTGCCCGGTGACGCCAGTGTGGCGGATTTCCGCCAACTCAGCGGATCTCGTCCTACAATTTGGCGGAAATCCGCCTTGTTGCCCTGCGCATGCCCCGGCTACCATCCGGCGCTTGAGGAAGGATCTGCCGCTTATGCGCGAACGTACCATCGCCAGTCATTTCGCCCGCGCCGCCCTCGGTGGCGCTCGCCGTTCGGGGTTCGACTATGCGCCGCTGCTGCAGCAACTGGGCATCAGCCCCGAGTTGCTGGATGAACCGCGGGCGCGCATCGCCCCGGAGCAATTCACTCAACTGATCCAGAGCCTGTGGCTGGCGCTGGATGACGAATACCTGGGTTTCGGCAATGCGCCAAGCAAGCCCGGCAGCTTCGCGATGATGTGCCACGCCCTGATCCACTGCCGCAGCCTGGAGAAGGCACTGCAACGCGGTTTATTGTTTTATAGCCTATTCCCCGACGCCCCGCGCCTGAGCCTGAGCCGCGAAGACGAATGGGTGCGCCTGAGCCTCGATGATGCGCAGTTGTGGGACCCGGATCACTTTCTCAGCGAGAGTCTGCTGGTGATCTGGCATCGCCTCGGCAGTTGGCTGATCGGCCAGCGCATTCGCCTGGAACAGGCCACCTTCAGTTACCCGAAACCGGCGCACGGTGCCGAGTACGACCTGCTGTTTCCCTGCCCGCTGGTGTTTTCGGCCCAGCAGAGCAGCCTGCTGTTTCACAGCCGCTATCTGCACATGCCGTTGTTACAGGATGAACGCACGCTGAAGCATTTCCTCGAACGCTCCCCCGCCGACCTGCTGTCACGCCCGGACGACGGCGACAGCCTCAGCAGTCGCCTGCGCCGCTTGCTCAGCCGCGACAGCGCGCAGTGGCCGGACCTCGAAGCCGTGGCCGCGCAGTTGCACATCAGCCCGCAAACCCTGCGTCGGCATTTGCGTGAGGAAGGCAGCAGTTTTCAGGAATTGAAGGATCAGTTGCGCCGAGACATCGCGATCTATCACTTGGGACGGGCAGATCTGTCGTTGCAACAGATTGCCGAGCAATTGGGGTTTTCCGAGCCGTCGGCGTTTCACCGGGCGTTCAAAAAATGGACCGGGCTGACACCGGGGGCGTATCGGGCGCAGGAGCAGTGATCTGTTCGCCGTCTGTGGCGCCTTGACTGGCCTCATCGCTGGCAAGCCAGCTCCCACAGGTTTTGATGTCGTTCAAGGAGTTTGTATACGACTCGGACACTGTGGGAGCTGGCTTGCCAGCGATAGCGCCCGAAAGACCAACACCTAAACAGCAGGAAACTGAATCCTGAACGCCGCCCCGCCCATCGGCGAATCCCCGAGCATCAGCTTGGCGTTATAGCTCTCGATGATGTCCTTGACCACCGCCAGGCCGATGCCCTGCCCCGGATGCTGACGATCCAGGCGTTCGCCGCGCTCAAGAATCCGCGCACGCTGATTCGGCGGCACGCCGGGGCCGTCGTCTTCGATGCACAACTCGATGCCGGCAAGGCTCTCGCGCACGCTGATACGCACTTCGCCCAGGCACAGGCGATAGGCGTTCTCCAGCAGGTTACCCATCATCTCCAGCAAGGCGCCCTGCTCGATCGGCACATAGCAATGTTCCGGCAGGTCGAACGCCACCCGTACGTGCTTGTCGCGATAGACCTTGTCCAGCGTGTCGCACAGGCTCTTGAGCACCGGTTGCAGACGCACCTGATGGCGCACCAGACCGCTTTTGCGCAGGCTGGCCCGTTGCAGTTGATAGCTGATCTGCTGGCTCATGCGCTCGATCTGGGTTTGCAGCACCCAGGCCTGATCGCGATCTTCCGGGCGTTGCGCCATGTCTTCACTGACCCCTTGCAACACCGCCAGCGGGGTTTTCAGGCTGTGCGCCAGATCATCAAGGGAGTCACGATAGCGGCTGCGCTGCTGGCGTTCGCTGTGCAGCAGACGGTTGAGCGAGCCGGTCAGGCGCAGCAGTTCGCGCGGATGCTGTTCGGTGAGGCTTTCACGGGTACCGCTTTCGATTTCGTCGAGTTCCTGGCTGAGCCGGCGTAGCGCCTTGAGGCCCCAGGTCAGACCGATCCACAGCAGCGCCAGCAACACCAGCAATGCGGCGCCAAAGCCCAGATACAGATTTTCACGCAGGCCTTCGAGGGTATTTTCGTATTCGCGCACCGGTTGCAGGGCGACGATACTGAAGGCCGCGCTCTTGCCGCCGAGCAATTTGACTTCGACGTCGTAGACGAAGAACTCCTGGCCGTTACTCTCGCGGATCCGCGCGAACTCGTTGCCCATGCCGTCGTAACGCGGCTTGTAATTGATCTGCTCTTCCTGCGTGCCTTTCGAGCGCCAGACCAGTTTGCCTTCGCGGTCATAGATGTAGCCGAGCAAGCGGTTGTCGGTGAGGTTGAAACGCTCATCCGGCAACTGCGCCGGCATCACCAGATGGCCACTGTCGACGCGTGCCGCCGAGATCAACGTGGTGACGTCCGACGCCAGGCGCTGCTCGATCGAGTCCTGCAGCGCCAGGCTGAACGCGCCCTGCATGGCCGGCAGCAAGCCGAGCATGAACAACACCGCCAACGTGGTGGCGGCGAGCATCAAACGAACGCGAAGAGAACGAATCAAGTGCAGCGCTCATTGAACAGGTAGCCGAGCCCGCGCACGGTGTCGATCGGCTTGAACCCGCCCGGGCCTTCGAGCTTGCGGCGCAGGCGACCGACCAGCACTTCGATCACATTCGGATCGCGCTCGTCGTCGTCCGGATAGAGCTGTTCCATCAGGCGATCCTTGGGCACCACTTGCTGGTGGTGGCGCATCAGGTATTCGAGGATGCGGTATTCGTAGGCGGTTAGCGCCAGCGGTTCTTCATCCAGCGACGCCTGCTTGCGATTGAGGTCGAGCAACAACGGCCCGGCAACGATGGTCGACTGGGTGAAACCGCTGGAGCGGCGCAGCAAGGCATTCAGGCGTGCGTCGAGTTCTTCGAACTGGAACGGCTTGACCACGTAATCGTCGGCACCGGCGGCCAGCCCCTCGACCTTGTCCTGCCAGTTGCCACGCGCGGTGAGGATCAGGATCGGAAAGGTCTTGCCGTTCGAGCGCAACTGCCGGATCAGGTCCAGACCGCCCATGCCCGGCAGACCGAGATCGATCACCGCCAGATCGAAGTTGAACTGCCCGGTCTGGTACAGCGCCTCTTCGGCATTGGCCACGGACTCGACCACGTGACCGCTCTCCGTCAGGCGGGTTTGCAGGTGATGGCGCAACAGCGCTTCATCTTCGACGACCAACAGTTTCATAACGCCCTCCCGGGTAAATCAAAAACTCCAACAACGCATGTGTGGGAGCGGGCTTGCTCGCGAAGGCGATGTACCAGCCAACATTGTTGTCGACTGATAGACCGCTTTCGCGAGCAAGCTCGCTCCCACAGGGTCTAGAACGAACCGCGCTTTAGAAAGCGTAGTTCGCCGACAGGTAAGTCTGGGCGCTGCTGGTCAAGTCCAGCGAGCCTTGCTTGCTGCCACCGCTCTCTTTCATTTCGGTGCTGGCGTTGCTCATCAGGTAACGGTAACCGAGTTCGACCGACACATTCTGCGCCACTTGTTGCAGCACACCGAGCTGGCCACCGACGGCGTAACCGATGTCGCTGTCGCGGCTGTAGCCAGGTGAATCCTGAGTCAGCTTGGTCAAACCGGCCGTGGCGCCACCGAACAACTTGGTGCTGCCGCCCACTGGGTAGAACAGATCGTAGCTGCCCAGCAGGTTTTCCTGGCGCAGTTTAATGCCATTGTGCGAACCGGACACGTTGTCGTAGGTCGCGTAGTAACGACCTTGCGAGTTTTGCTGGCCGAGGCGCACGCCGTAGGTGTTGTTGCCGTCAATCGCGCCGCTGGCATCCGGGTGGCCGAGGTTGTCGTTCAGTGCATGGGACTTTTTGATTTTGTCGCTGGTCTGGCCAAAGGTCAGGCCGGCGAAGTTGGTGGTGTCATCGGCGTGTGCCGCAATGCTGGAGCCTAACAAGGTGAAAGCCAGCAGCAGTTTGTTCAGACGAGTCATCGAGTTTCCTCTTTCTCAGTGCTGTTTGGGTATGGCGCAAGGTTACTGACCTGCCCCTGTACCGGCCCTGAACGTTCTCTGAACCTGCGCTGAATCAAATCAACTAGGCTGTCCTGACCACTTTCGATAAGGAGACCGCCCATGCGCCTGTTCCTCGCCCTCACCCTGCTCGCTGCCAGCAGCCTGGCCAACGCTGCGATCAAGACTCAGGAGATTCCCTACCAGAGCGCCGACGGCACAAAACTGATCGGCTACTACGCCTACGACGACGCGATCAAGGGCAAGCGCCCGGGCGTGGTGGTGGTGCATGAATGGTGGGGCCTGAACGATTACGCCAAACGCCGCGCCCGCGACCTCGCCGAACTGGGTTACAGCGCGCTGGCCATCGACATGTACGGCGAAGGCAAGAACACCGAGCACCCGAAAGACGCGATGGCGTTCATGCAGGCCGCGACCAAGGATGCCGCCGCGTCGAGCAAGCGCTTCGAGGCTGGTCTGAACCTGCTCAAGCAACAGCCGCAAACCGACGTTAACAAGATCGCCGCCATCGGTTACTGCTTCGGTGGTGGCGTGGTGCTCAACGCCGCGCGTCAGGGCGAGCCGCTGGCGGGCGTGGTGAGTTTCCACGGTGCACTGGCTACCACCACCCCGGCGACGCCCGGCAGTGTGAAGGCGAAGATTCTGGTCGAGCACGGTGCGCTGGACAGCATGGTCACTGCCGACAACGTCACCGCGTTCAAAGCTGAAATGGACAAGGCCGGCGCCGACTACAGATTCGTCAGCCTCGACGGAGCCAAGCACGGTTTCACCAATCCCGATGCCGATCGCTTGAGCCACGGCGATCACGGTGGCCCGGATATCGGCTACAACAAGGCTGCCGATGAAAAATCCTGGGCGGACATGAAGGCGTTCTTCCAGAAAATCTTTGGCTGACGACTGCCCCTGTGGCGAGGGAGCTTGCTCCCGCTCGGCGGCGAAGCCGTCGCAAAAACCTGCCGACGCGGTTTACCTGACAGACCTCGTCCACAGTTTTCTGGGGGGCTTTGCCCCCAGCGGGAGCAAGCTCCCTCGCCACAAAAGTGTGCAGCCTCTACCCAGTCGTGACTTCAACCGGCAAAATGCCCGCCATGAATCCCAGCCCGCCCCTCCCCGCCTGCTGCACCCCACTCGACGCCCACTGGCCGTTGCCCAACGTGTTGCCCGAGACCGTGCTGCTCAGTACCCGTTTCGACCCGAAGCAACTGCTCGGCGATGACTTCCAGCGCAGTGCCATCGAGCCGCCGCCGAGCATTCAGCGCTCGGTGGCCAAACGGCAGGCCGAGTTTCTCGCCGGGCGGATTTGCGCCCGGGCCGCGTTGCAACAACTGGAAGGCTCAAGCGTGATTCCGGCGATTGGCGAAGACCGTGCGCCGGTGTGGCCGGCGCACATCTGCGGCTCGATCACTCACAGCACCGGGCGTGCGGCGGCAATTGTCGCCAACAAGCAGCACTGGCGCGGCTTGGGCATGGATCTGGAAAACCTGCTCGAGACCGAGCGCGCCGAACGCCTGGCCGGGGAGATTCTGACGCCGGCGGAACTGCAGCGCATGGCCGCCAGTACGCGGGAACAACTGGCGTTGCTGGTGACCCTGACGTTTTCGGTGAAAGAGAGCCTGTTCAAGGCGCTGTATCCGATTGTGCAGAAGCGCTTTTATTTCGAGCACGCCGAGGTGCTGGAGTGGACGGAGCAGGGTCAGGTTCGGTTGCGTCTGCTGACTGATCTGTCTGCTGAATGGCGTCACGGCACCGAGCTGGAGGCGCAGTTTGGTGTGCAGGATGGGCAGTTGTTGAGTCTGGTGAGCATTCCTGCCTGAGGTTTTTCTGCGCCAGTGAGGCCCCCATCGCTGGCAAGCCAGCTCCCACAGTGTCCGTGGTGAGCACAGATTTTGGATACCCCCCTGAAACCTGTGGGAGCTGGCTTGCCAGCGATTGGGGCCGGCAAAACCGCCACAAAACTCAACGGCGCTCCTGATTCCGCGGCCAGCTCAGACTGAAGCAAGCCCCACCCAGACTCTTGCTCTTGTTGATCAGCGCCCGACCGTCATGCCAGTGGATGATCCGCCGCACAATCGACAGCCCCAGCCCGTGCCCACCAGAGGCCCGCGTGCGGCTGTCATCCAGACGCAGGAACGGCGTGAAGATTCGCTCCCACGCCACCTCCGGCACGCCCGGCCCGTCATCCTCGACATCCACCCGGCAGCGCAATTGCCCGACCTGATAACTCACCGTGACGTTCGAGCGCGCATGGCGCATCGCGTTGCTCACCAGATTCTGCAACGCGCGATGCAGGAAGCGCGGCTCGGCCTCGACCCAGGCACCGTCGTTATCGGCAGCGGACAGACACAACCCGCGCTGCACCGTGACCTCGGCACGCAACGGCGCCAGTTCTGCGATCACCTGATTGACCAGCGCATCGAGGTCAATGCGTTGAAAGGTCAGTGCCGGCGAACCCTGCTCCAGCCGCGCGTAAGTGAGCATTTCGTCGACCAGCTTATCGAGATCCTCGATGTCGTGATCCATGCCCTCGCGGTATTTTTCCAGCGCTTGCGGAGTGGTGGCAGAGCCGATCATCTCCAGGCCGAAACGCAGGCGCGCCACGGGTGTACGCAACTCATGGGACACCGCGCGCACCAGCTCGCGCTGGATCGCCAGCAACTGCTGCAAGTGCTCGGCCATGCCGTTGAATGCCGATGCGAGACGCCCGACCGAGTCAGCTCCGCGTGCCGGCACGCGGGTTTCCAGGCTGCCCTTGGCGATGCGTGTGGCTGCGGCTTCGAGTCCGCGCAGACGTCGTTCGAGCTGACGCACCAGCAAGTAGACGATCAGCCCGATCAAGGTCAGACCGAGGGCCGCAATCAGCACCAGCCATTGCGGCGGGTACGGATTCATCTGATACAGCGGACCGATCTCCAGCACCCACGGCGTGCCGACCATGCCGGCAAACACCCGGATCGAGTCGCCGCCCTTGCCCAGCGCCATTACCGTATCGCCCTCGGACACGCGGCGGCTCTGGTCTTCGTCCATGTCGGCCTCGTTGACCGTGACCAGTCGCAGATCGAAACCGAAGCCCTTCTCTTCTTTTAACTGCGCCAGCCGTTTGGGCTGCTCGCCCACCGGAAAACGCACCAGTTCGTCGGCCAGCAGATAAATAGTCGCGCGGGCCAGTTGCTCACTGATCTGTTGCACGTCACCGGTCAGCAGCAGTTGTTCCTTGTCGCTGACCAGTCGATAGACCCGCGCCGCATGCGGGCCGGTCTGTTCCACCAGCGCCTGACCGCGCTGCACCCGGGTGCGTTGGGACAAATCCAGATCGGTCTCGGAAAACTTCTTCAGCGCCAGCGGAATCCCCAGCAGACGCTCCCAGACCAGTAACGCCCGATGGCGCTCGGTTTCGTTCATCGGTTGCAGGTTGTCGGCCATCAGCGAAAACGTGCCATGGGCCAGGCGCTCGCGGTATTGCTCGCTGCGCACCTGATTGAGCAGGTGCAGCGCCAGCACACCAAGCACTGCCACCAGAATCAGCGCCGCGCACATGCCGCCATAGATGCGCAGGAAGATCGAGTTCACAACGCCAGATCCACACAGGCTTCAGGGACGAACAGATAGCCTTTGCTGCGGATGGTCTTGATCAGGCGCGGGTGATCGGGGTCATCACCGATTTTCGGGCGAATGCGCGAGATGCGCACATCGATCGAACGATCCTGGCCGTCGTAACCGATACCGCGCAGCGCAGTGAAGATTTCTTCGCGAGAGAGGATCCGCCCGGCGTTCGACACCAGCAGCCAGAGCAGGTCGAACTCGGCGCTGGTCAGTTCGATACCGTTGTCGCTGAGCCAGGCTTCGCGCAAAGCGTTGTCCACCACCAGCGGGCCGAATTGCAGACGACGGCTTTTTTCCGCGATCGGCTCGGCTGTGTCACTGCGTCGCAGCAAGGCCTGAATCCGCGCCAGCAACAGCCGTGGGCGCACCGGTTTGCACACGTAATCATCGGCACCGAGGTCCAGCCCCTGGATCTGATCGGCATCGTCGGTGCGCGCGGTGAGCATCAGGATCGGCCCGTCATAACGGTCGCGCACCTTGCGGCAGATGCTCAGGCCATCTTCACCGGGCAGCATCAGGTCGAGGATCACCAGGTCCGGCTGCTCCTTGATGATCCGCGCCGCCGCCAGCGCGCCGTTGCCTTCGATCTCCACGCGCAATCCATTGGCTTGCAGGTATTCGCGGGTGAGTTCGGCCAGACGCTGGTCGTCCTCGACTATCAATACCTGCCAGGCTTCTTGCTCCACCGGTGACCTCTGCTTGCTGTTGTTATAAATAAGGCAGAAACGCACTGCCCCCTGCGGCAGCGCCTACACGGGTGTGCGATTGCCCGCAGATTCGGATCCTCCGGTCTTTTTGTCATCTTTCGGGAGGATAAGAAAGGGTAAACACCGCTCGATTGTATAAACGGCGTACAGCCAGAACACAAGTCGCCAAATGCGTTCGGACAAGGCGGTTTTTTGTGATAGGGTTCGCGCCCTTAAAAATCCGCTGAAGCGTTTTTCCCGAGTGAAAAACAGTGACAAACGGTCTAGCTCAGCAGGTTCGCGGCCTACACGCGAATCAGCCCTTTCGCACACAATTTACGCACAGGTTTATCCACAGGCTATACGTTGCAATACTCCCCCAAAACGCATTATCTTGTAGCCCGTGCGTAAAAAACCCCTACATGTAGGGGTTTTCGCAAAAAACCAAACACAAACCGGACAGTGAATTCAAGGCTTTTTATTGCCATTGTCGGGTTGAACCAAACGTATTTTCCAAAGCCCAAACCGCGCCTGCGGATGGCTACCGTTTTTCAGTCGAACACGACGATAACGGTACGGGTGTTGCAGTGACGAATCTGCTCCCCGAAAGGAATGCGGTCTCACGCGTATCGCGCGAACCGAAGACTTCGGCATGGAAGCGGCGCCCACAAGGCCCCCTTCCTGAACTGTCCCGAAGTCGTTATGCCCGGCGCGTGCCGGTTGTAGTGCTTCAGGACGGAACGGTGGGCACCTTGATGGTGCCCAAACAAACATAGAGAACGTGGAGACACCCATGCAAACCGACACAACTCGCGAGAACCCGCAGGGCACCTTGCCGCAGGCCGCCGATTCGAATTCGGATCTGGCCGCCACCGCGCCTGGTCAACTGCGCGTGATCAAGCGTAATGGCACTGTCGTTCCTTACACCGATGACAAGATCACCGTCGCTATCACCAAAGCGTTTCTCGCAGTTGAGGGCGGCACCGCTGCCGCTTCGTCGCGAATCCACGACACCGTTGCCCGCCTGACCGAACAGGTCACCGCGACTTTCAAGCGTCGCATGCCGTCGGGCGGCACCATCCACATCGAAGAGATCCAGGACCAGGTCGAACTGGCCCTGATGCGTGCCGGCGAGCAGAAAGTCGCTCGTGACTACGTGATCTACCGTGACGGCCGTTCGAAAGAACGCGCTGCCCACGCCCCGGTGGAAGCTGCGGTCAACGCGCATCCGTCGATCCGCATCACCCGTGCCGACGGCAGCCTCGCGCCGCTGGACATGGGCCGCCTGAACACCATCGTCACCGAAGCCTGCGAAGGCCTGGCTGAAGTCGATGGCGACCTGATCCAGCGCGAAACCCTGAAAAACCTGTATGACGGCGTGGCCCTGAACGACGTCAACACCGCACTGGTGATGACCGCGCGTACGCTGGTTGAACGTGAGCCGAACTACTCGTTCGTCACCGCCCGCCTGCTGATGGACACCCTGCGCGCCGAAGGCCTGGGCTTCCTCGAAGTGGCCGAAAGCGCCACTCACCACGAAATGGCCGACCTGTACGCCAAGGCGCTGCCGGCTTACATCGCCAAAGGTATCGAGTTCGAACTGCTGAACCCTGTGCTGGCCACCTTCGACCTGGAAAAACTGGGCAAGGCGATCAACCACGAGCGCGATCAGCAATTCACCTACCTGGGCCTGCAGACCCTGTACGACCGTTACTTCATCCACAAGGATGGCGTGCGTTTCGAACTGCCGCAGATCTTCTTCATGCGCGTGGCCATGGGCCTGGCGATCGAAGAGAAGCAGAAAGAAGACCGTGCGATCGAGTTCTACAACCTGCTGTCGTCCTTCGACTACATGGCTTCGACTCCGACCCTGTTCAACGCCGGTACCCTACGTCCACAGCTGTCGAGCTGCTACCTGACCACCGTTCCGGATGACCTGTCGGGCATCTACCACGCGATCCACGACAACGCCATGTTGTCCAAATTCGCTGGCGGCCTGGGCAACGACTGGACGCCGGTTCGTGCACTGGGTTCGTACATCAAGGGCACCAACGGCAAGTCGCAGGGCGTGGTTCCGTTCCTCAAAGTAGTGAACGACACCGCCGTAGCCGTTAACCAGGGCGGCAAGCGCAAAGGCGCTGTGTGTGCCTACCTGGAAACCTGGCACATGGACATCGAAGAGTTCATCGAACTGCGCAAGAACACCGGTGATGATCGTCGTCGTACCCACGACATGAACACCGCCAACTGGATCCCTGACCTGTTCATGAAGCGTGTCTTCGATGACGGCAAGTGGACCCTGTTCTCGCCTTCCGAAGTGCCGGACCTGCACGACCTGACCGGTAAAGCCTTCGAAGAGCGTTACGAGTACTACGAAGCCCTGACCGAGTACCCGGGCAAGGTCAAGCTGTTCAAGACCATCCAGGCCAAAGACCTGTGGCGCAAAATGCTCTCCATGCTGTTCGAAACCGGCCACCCGTGGCTGACTTTCAAAGACCCGTGCAACCTGCGTAGCCCGCAGCAGCACGTCGGCGTGGTTCACAGCTCGAACCTGTGCACCGAGATCACCTTGAACACCAACAAGGACGAGATCGCCGTTTGCAACCTGGGCTCGATCAACCTGCCGAACCACATCGTCGACGGCAAGCTGGACACCGCCAAGCTGCAACGCACCGTGAACACCGCCGTGCGCATGCTCGACAACGTGATCGACATCAACTACTACTCGGTGCCGCAAGCGAAGAACTCCAACTTCCGTCACCGTCCGGTCGGTCTGGGCATCATGGGCTTCCAGGACGCTTTGTACCTGCAGCACATTCCTTACGGTTCCGACGCCGCCGTCGAGTTCGCCGACAAGTCGATGGAAGCGGTCAGCTACTACGCGATCCAGGCGTCCTGCGACCTGGCTGACGAGCGCGGCGCGTACGAGACCTTCAACGGTTCGCTGTGGTCCAAAGGCATCCTGCCGCTGGATTCGCAACAGATCCTGATCGAACAACGCGGCCAGAAGTACATCGACGTTGACCTGAACGAAACCCTGGACTGGGCACCGGTTCGCGCCCGTGTACAGAAAGGCATTCGTAACTCCAACATCATGGCCATCGCACCGACCGCGACCATCGCCAACATCACCGGCGTATCGCAGTCGATCGAACCGACCTACCAGAACCTGTATGTGAAATCGAACCTGTCGGGCGAATTCACCGTGATCAACCCGTACCTGGTTCGCGACCTCAAGGCACGCGGTCTGTGGGACTCGGTCATGATCAACGACCTGAAGTACTACGACGGTTCGGTGCAGCAGATCGAGCGCATCCCGCAAGAACTCAAAGAGCTCTACGCGACCGCGTTCGAAGTGGATACCAAGTGGATCGTTGACGCCGCCAGCCGTCGTCAGAAGTGGATCGACCAGGCCCAGTCGCTGAACCTGTACATCGCCGGCGCATCGGGCAAGAAGCTCGACGTGACCTACCGCATGGCCTGGTACCGTGGTCTGAAAACCACCTACTACCTCCGTGCCCTGGCCGCGACCAGCACCGAGAAGTCGACCATCAACACCGGCAAGCTGAACGCTGTTTCCAGCGGCGGCAACCACGGCGACGATTCGGTTCTGGCAGCTCCGGCAGGTCCGGCGCCAGTGCCAAAGGCTTGTGCGATCGACGAGCCGGATTGCGAAGCTTGCCAATAAGCTGAGCCGGGTCAGGCGTCGCGAGACGCCTGATTCTTCCAGACAAAAGAAACCCCCGACAGACTTCTGGTTTGTCGGGGGTTTTCTTTTGTCCGCCATTTATTTGTAGGAGCTGTCGAGTAGAACGAGGCTGCGATCTTTTGATCTTTACTGCTACAGCCAAAGATCAAAAGATCGCAGCCTTCGGCAGCTCCTACAGAGGATGAGTACATCTGGCAGGCCGCCATCGCCAGCAGGCTGGCTCCCACACAAATCAACAGACCACCGCATCCGCTTTTCACCACTCAACAGGATGAGCGCAAGCTCGGCTGCAGCTCTTGATCTTGCCGTACCGGCCCCGTCGGCAGGCTGAGTGGAGGGGTTTATCCGGGGGGTGGGAGCGCAGCGACCGTTTGGCGCAGCCAAACACATCGAGAGGAGGTGCAGCGAAGCAAACCGTAGGCGATGCCCCCGGATGAATCCCGCAGCGAAGGAACCCGAGCCTAAGCGAGGGCCGTACGCCGGGGCCCAGCGTTTTGGTTACTTTTGGGCGTCTGCAAAAGTGACTCGCCGTAAGGGCGAAACCGCCAGCCGCAGCATCCGAAGCAACGGATATTCACCCAATCAAAACCACCGCCACCCGATAGCCGTCCACAAAAAAGCCCCTCAAAAAGAGGGGCTCCCTTGCACAACCAGAAACCGCAATCAGGTCATCTGAATGATGGTCTGCATGATGGTGCTCTGGGTCGAAATGGTCTTGGCGTTCGCCTGATAGTTGCTCTGGCCCTTGATCAGATCCACCAGCTCGTTGGTCAGGTTAACGTTCGACTCTTCCAGCGAGTTGGAAGCGATTGAACCCAAGGTACCGGTTTCCGGTGCATCGTAACCCGGGATACCCGAAGCGAAAGTCTCTTTCCAGCTGGTACCGCCGACCGCCTGCAGGCCTTGTTCGTTGGTGAAGCTGGCCAGCGCAACCTGGCCGATGGCCTTGCTCTGGTTGTTGCTGAAGTTGGCGAACAGCGTACCGGTGCCGTCGATGGTCAGGTTGGTGATCTGGCCAGTGGCATAACCATCCTGAGTCGGGATCGAACGCGCGGTATCAGCATTGAACTGAGTGGTCTTGGCCATGGAAATGGTCACGCCATTGGCGTTGGCAGACGCGCCGTTAGGCGTGAAGGTGCCGTCAATCACTTTACCCGGTACCCAGCCGGTCAGCTTCAAGTCGCTGCTGATGATCGGCTTAGTCGGATCTGCCGGGTTAGGCGTGCTGACCTGAGTGAGATTGCCCGAACTGTCGAACGTCAGTGTCGAAGCAGTCGGGGCGGTCTTGGTTGGATCGCTGCCGGTTGCATCTGGATTGCGCCCGTCCACCAGGGTGTAGACTTTCCAGGTGTTTTGGCCGGTTTTCACCATGTACTGATCCATGACGTGCGAGTTGCCCTGAGAGTCATAGATAGGCGTGCTGAAGGACTTGGTGTAGGTTTCGAGTTTTGCCGGGTCGAACTTGCCTGCCGCCACTGTGTCGTCGATCACGGGTGCCGACGAGTTCAGGTTGATGGACGAAGTCACCAGCGAAGTCGATTTCGGCGCCAGGTTCGAAGTGTCGATCTTCAGGTCGGTCAACACGCCGTTGATGATCTTGCCGTTGGCATCCACACCATAACCTTGCAGGCGCGAGGTGTAGTCGGTGTTGGTGATGAAGCCGTTGTTATCGACCTTGAACGTACCGGCACGGGTGTAGGTGATCGCGCCGTTGTTGCTCATGGTGAAGAAACCGGAACCGTTGATGCCCATGTCCAACACGTTGCCGGTGTTGTTGATGTCACCCTGGGTGAACTGCTGGGAGACGTTGGCCAGGCGCACACCGTTGCCGATGACCTTGCTGCCGCTGCCCAGGCGAGTGGCCGAGTAGACGTCTTCGAATTCTGCACGGGACGATTTGAAACCGGCGGTCGCGACGTTGGCGATGTTGTTGCCGGTCACGTCCAGTTGTTTGTTGGCTGCATAGAGACCGCTAAGGCCGATATTGAAAGACATATTCCACTCCTTTGTGCCGGTTAGTCGGCTCTATATACCAATGGTTTGTACTTTGGACAGGGCAACGGTGCCCTTGCCGGACAGGTTGAGCATCAGCTCGCCACCGGTCTGGCTGATCGTGACACTGGTGACCGTCGCTGGCAGGTAGGTCGCCAGGTCGGTGGAAGTGCCATTGATCGATGCGTTGGCCTTGACGGTATAAGTGCCGGCCTTGACCAGATTGCCGTCCTTGTCCTTGCCGTCCCAGGTGAAGCTCGCGTTGCCGGCTGCGCGACTGCCCAGGTCGATGGTGCGAATCGCCGTACCGCTGCTGTCGGTGATGGTGACCGTGCCGCCGGCAATCGACGACGGAACGGTGACCGAACCGGTCATGCCTTTGCTCGGGTCGTCCATCTGAACGCTGTTGGTCTGCACGATCACGTTGCGACCGACCAGCGACGACGCCTGCAAGGCTTGCGAGGAGTTGTAGTTGCCGGCCAGCGAACTGACGGTGCTGTTGAGGGTGGTAATGCCCTCAAGGCTGCTGAACTGCGCCAACTGCGCGACGAAGGCACTGTTGTCCTGCGGGTCGAGCGGATTCTGGTTCTTCAACTGGGTAACCAGCAGTTGCAGGAACGCGTCCTTGCCCAGGGCCTGGCCGCCGGTGGAGCTGTTCGTGGCCGAAGCAATGCCATCGGCGGTCGAACTGGTCTTTTTCGACGAGTTCGCCAGGATGTCATTCATGCTCAGGCTGCTGGTGGTATCGGTAACGCTCATGGCAGTCGCCCCTTATTACTGACCGAGGGTCAGTACCTTCTGCATCATGGTTTTGGCGGTGTTCATCATTTCGGCGTTGGTCTGGAACGACCGGCTCGCGGAAATCATGTCAGCCATTTCTTCCACCACGTTGACGTTCGGGTAGTAGACATAGCCCTTGGCATCAGCGGCCGGATGGTTCGGCTCGTAGCGCGCTTCGAGGTTGCTCTGGTCTTCGACCACGCCGAGTACCTGCACGCCCTGCCCTGCGGCGTCCTGGCTCTGGAACAGCGAGTTGCTGCCGGTGTTCTGGCCGCCCTGGAACATGGTGGCGAACACCGGGTGACGGGCGCGGTAAGTCTGATCGATGCTCGACGAAACGGTTTCGGCGTTGGCGATGTTCGAAGCCACGGTGTTCAGACGCGTGGTTTGTGCGCTCATGCCGCTGCCGGCAATGTTGAAAACGCTGGACAGGGACATGGATTACTCTCCGCGCAGGGCTGACACCAGCCCTTTGAATTTGCTGTTGAGCAGGGTGAAGCTGGCCTGGAAGCCGACTGCGTTTTCCGCGTAGTTCGACTGCTCAAGCTGAGCGTCCACGGTGTTCTGGTCGATCGAAGGCTGCATCGGCGTGCGATACATCAGCGACTCGTCGCCATTGCCCAGGCCTTCAGCTTCGATGTGACGGCTGTTGGTCATGTTCAGGGCAATGGTGCCGTTGGCGTTCTTCTGGGTCTGTGCTTCAAGCACTTTGGAGAAGTCCAGATCCCGAGCCTTGTAATTCGGGGTATCGGCGTTGGCGATGTTGTTGGCCAACACTTCAGCGCGCTGGGCGCGGAAGCCCAATGCCTTTTCGTGAATGCCGAGCGCTTTATCGAAGCTGATGCTCATGTCGGGAACCTTCGGGTGACCGGTTTTTCGTACCTGAGCTTTAGCAAGGCGCGTGCCAAACAGAACAACCCCCGTAAACCGGGGCTTTGCGGGGCATCGGCAAAGCGGCAATGCCAGAAAAGCGGCAACCGGTTTCCGCCGAATGCCGCTTTTCTGCCGCTTGACTGCCTTCTATCAGCCAACACTGAAACCCTGTGGGAGCGGGCTTGCCCGCGATGGCGGTATGTCTGGTTAATCTAAATCGACTGACACGACGCTATCGCGGGCAAGCCCGCTCCCACAGGGATTTGTGGTGTCAGGGAGAAATTCATCGGGCACAAAAAAACGGCAGGCCTTTGCGGGCCTGCCGTTTTTTGCTGTTGCCGATGCAATCACTTCGCCTGGTAGATGATCCCCGGGCTGCACTGGACCATCTGGTAATGATCCGGCAAACCGTTCAGCGCTTCGGAAGCGCCAAGGAACAGATACCCGCCCGGCTTCAGCGTGCTGTGAATGCGCAACAGGATGTCTTTCTTCACCTCGGCGGAGAAGTAGATCAGCACGTTGCGGCAGAACACGATGTCGAACTTGCCCAGACTCGCGTAGCTGTCGAGCAGGTTGAACGAACGGAATTCCACCCGGTTCTTGATCGGCGCCTTGATCACCCAGCGCCCCGGCCCTTTCGGGTCGAAGTAGCGCTGCAGACGATCGGCGGACAAACCGCGACCGATTGCCAGGCTGTCGTACTCGCCGGTCTTGCAGTTGGTCAGCATGCTGCCGGACAAGTCCGTGGCAACAATCTGCACGCCCATCTTCAACTGACCGAGGTTGCTGCGCTCGAACTCATCGATCGACATCGACAGCGAATACGGTTCCTGCCCCGACGAGCACGCCGCCGACCAGATCCGCAGACGCTGGTTGGGACTGGCCTTGATCGCCTCGGGCAGCACCTTGTTCTTCAAGACTTCAAACGGATAGGTGTCACGAAACCACAGGGTTTCGTTGGTCGTCATGGCATCGACCACCTGCTCGCGCAAACCGCTGCGCGGCTGGGTCTGGATGCGCTGTACCAGCTCACCCAGGGACTTGATGCCTTGCTGCTCCATCAGTTTGTTGAGACGGCTCGAGACCAGGTACTGCTTGTTTTCACCGAGCAAAATGCCACAGGCTTTTTCCAGGAAGACCCGGAATTGTTCGAAATCCAAATTACCCGTAGACAATGATGCCGCCTCTTAAATCGTGTTGACCGCCAGGGACAAAAGGTCCCTAGCTGATATCTGCTGCTTTGATCCGGTCGACTACCCGGGATGCCAGGTCATCAGGACGGAATTTGGCCAGGAAGTCATCGGCACCGACTTTCTTGACCATCGCCTGATTGAATACCCCCGACAACGAAGTATGCAGGATGATATGAAGCTTTTGCATGCGCGGGTCGCTGCGGATCTCCGCCGTCAGGGTGTACCCGTCCATCTCCGGCATCTCGATGTCGGAAATCATCATCAGGAACTCTTCTTCCGGCTTCTTGCCCTCATCGACCAGCTTGCGCAGGTAATCCAGTGCCTGCTTGCCGTCGTTCAGCGCCACCACCTCGACCCCGACCGTCTGCAGGCAACGCGTGACCTGCTTGCGCGCCACCGACGAGTCATCGACCGTCAACACCCGCAGCGACAACGCCTTGCTCTGGGTCTCGACATCCACCACGCCGACCGAAATCGCTTCCGGCGTCGGCGCGACTTCCGCCAGCACCTTCTCGACATCGATGATTTCGACTAACTGATTGTCGACCCGAGTCACAGCGGTCAGGTAGTGATCGCGACCCGTGCCCTTGGGCGGCGGATGGATCTCTTCCCAGTTCATGTTGACGATGCGCTCCACCGAGCGGACCAGGAAACCCTGGGTCTTGGTGTTGTACTCCGTGATGATCACGAACGGACTGTTCTTGTCTTTCAACGCCCCAGAACCGGTCGCCATTGCCAGATCAAGGATCGGAATGGTCGCCCCCCGGATATTCGCCACCCCGCACACGACAGGACTGGACTTGGGCATCAACGTCAGCGACGGGCATTGCAGCACTTCCCGCACTTTGAACACGTTGATTCCGTAGAGCTGCTGACCGTCGAGACGGAACAACAACAGCTCCAGGCGATTCTGCCCTACCAGTTGCGTGCGCTGGTTCACCGAATCCATTACACCAGCCATGCCCAGACTCCTACACCAACGCCAAGTGTTGTTGCGACGCACATTCATTGCTAAACGGCACGGCGCTTGCTTTTTAACTCGTATGAACGCTCAAACGACATTTTTCCGACGCCTGACCTCCCGCACCCGCAAAGCGCTGTGCGCGACGTCTGCCGTCTGCTTGTTTTTCGCTGGCAGCCCTGCCGGTGCTGATACGGTTACCTTGCCTGACATGCTTATCGGCGTCACCCAGGGCTTTCTTGAGTTCACCGTAGAAGACTATCTGGCTACCAGTCAAACGGAAGGTCGCTACGAAATCGAGGTCAACCAGCTCGACCCGCGTATGCGCATGCCTATGTGCGACAAGGAATTGACAGCGTCGCTGGAGAGTCCGGCACGCCCGCTGGGACGGGTTACGGTCAAGGTGCGATGCGAGGGAAGCTCGCCGTGGACGGTGTTCGTGCCCGCTCAAGTCCGCCTGTTTCGCGAGATTGTCACCACCACCCGCCCGCTGAAACGCGCCGGAATTATCGAGCCGCAGGACGTGACCTTGCGTGAACGCGACATCAGCCAGATCAATCAGGGTTTCCTGACGTCGGTGGATGAAGCCATCGGGCAGAAATTAACCCGACCAACGGTCGCCGATCAGGTGATCACTCTGGTGCATCTGGAACAGGCTGAAGTGGTGCGCAAGGGTGATCAGGTGGTCATCATCGCCCGCAGCGGCACACTCGCCGTGCGCATGCCCGGCGAAGCCCTGGCCAATGGCGGTCTGAAAGAACAGATCCGGGTGAAAAACCTCAATTCCAACCGGGTGATCAAGGCGCAAGTCATCGCACCGGGCCAGGTGGAAGTGGCCATGTAAAACGCTCAGGCAGAAAACTGGCGCCGATCTCGACGCTTCCCTAAACTGTGCCGAAGCAGAACACGCTTCGGCACATGCAGCTCATTGCAAAGTGAGCCTAAAGTTTTCCAGGGAATGGCCGAGAACATGGCAAGCGTCCAAATTCCCAGAGGTTTTTAACATGGTCATCGATTTCAGCCGTTTGAACAGCTCCTCGTCACTTACGGGCAGTACACGTACCAGCAACGCCAAGGAAACCGCCGAATCCGGCACCTCCGCGCCGCTGAATACCCAGGCCGAAACGGCCAGTACCGCAAAAAGCGGGGAATCGGTACACCTCAGCAATGAGGCTCAACAGTTGCAGAAGGTCACTGACAAGCTGCGCGATCAGCCTGCCGTCGACAAAGCCCGCGTGGCCGAGTTGAAAGCAGCGATTGCCGATGGCAGCTATAAAGTCGACAGCAACCGTGTAGCCAGCAAACTGCTCAACTTCGAAGCCCAGCGCTAGGCTTTTGCCGGCGCCAGGCTTTTGGACGCTTAGAACCCAAGGCCAGCCATGCACGACACTAATTTATTGCAACTGATCACCGACGACTTTGCTCCAGCTCAACAATTGCTGGAGTTACTGCAAACCGAGTCCCTCGCCTTGCACGGTCGCGACATGCCTTTGCTCGAAGATATTCTGGCGCGCAAACAGGCATTGATCATTCTGCTTGAACAGCATGGCCGCAAGCGCAGCGAAATCCTCGCCAGCCTCAACCTGCCGCTCGACCGTCAGGGCCTGGAGCAACTGGCCAGCCACTCGAGCATTGGCGACCAGTTGCTGGCTCAGAGCGACGTGCTGACCGACCTGATTGCCCAGTGCCAGGCGGCCAACGTCAAGAACGGCCAGTCGATCCAGATTCAACAGGCCGCCACGGCCAATCAGTTGAAAATCCTCACCGGGGGCGAGCCGCCAGCGTTGTATGACGCCTCGGGCACTTTCGCCAAACCCACCAAGCCGCGTACGCTCAGCCAGGCGTGAGCCATTCGACGTGCCTGCACTATCAACCCGCGAAACATGCTGGCAAAATGCTGGCTAGTCGTAGTCAAATTTTGTCTGGAGATTGAGAAAACGTGCCAAACGCCCTAAGCGCGGATGACAGTCCGCAGCCCCCAAAGGTGCTGACCACGCCCCTGGAAATCTCCAGCAACCTGCGCCAGCTGCAAGAAAGCCACGATCCGCTGATCATCACGTTCCATGAGCGCAGCCAGCGCTTTCAGAGCTACCTGATCAAGGTCGACCGCGATACCGCGACCATCGCCCTGGACGAAATGATCCCGCGCGATGGCGAGCGTTTTCTGCTGGCGGGCGAACCGTTCAAGGTCGAAGGCTTCCACGAGGGCGTGCGCATCGCCTGGGAATGCACCGGCACGCTGAACATCGAAGAGTCCGAAGGCGACCGCTTCTACACCGGCGACCTGCCAACCGAAGTGGTTTACCACCAGCGTCGCAACGCCTTTCGCGCAGCCCTGAAGCTGACCGATCTGGTCAGCGTCGAACTCGGCGGCGAAAAGCTCAAGGCGCCGATCAACGGCAAACTGCTGGATATTTCCGCCACCGGCTGCAAGCTGCGCTTCGAAGGCGACATTACTGATCGCCTGCAACTGGGCCAGGTCTACGACCGCATGATCGCCACCCCGCTGTTCGGCAATCAGCCCATCTCGGTCGAACTGCGTTATCTGCACTTCGAAGAAAAGCTCAACATCACCTTCGCTGGTCTGCGTTTCCACAACATCAGTGGCCAGGCGGCGCGCAACGTCGAGCGCTTCGTCTATCAGCTGCAGCGTGAAGCACGCCGGTTCGATAAAGACGATCTGTGATTCGTACAGGCAAATAGAAAGGGCAGTCCCTCGCGGGACTGCCCTTTTTTCTGGCGGAAATTTTTCTGCCAGCACCGAACACCTGTGGCGAGGGAGCTTGCTCCCGCTGGGGCGCGAAGCGCTCCCTTTATCTGGCAAGCGGGGCCTGCTGCGCAGTCCAGCGGGAGCAAGCTCCCTCGCCACAGTTACAGCCACAGCCACAGCCACAGCCACAGTTACAGTTACAGTTACAGCGTCTGCCTCTGAACAGCCTTACCCTCACCCGACTCAGGGCCTGGCCCCACTGATGTCCGGTGTCGGTTTATCGCCGCCATCCGTCGGATCAGTTTCCACCGCCGCTTCAGGCTGCACTTCGGGTTCTGGCTCAGGCTCAGGTTCCGGCGTAACCGTGGTCTGCATCTGCTCCTGTACCACCTGCTCATCCACTCGCGGATCGAGCGCTGCAACCAGCGGCGAACTCGACATGCTGTCCGGCATCGCCACGTGATGCAGCGGTGCGTCGTCGACCTGATGCAGATTGGTCACGGCTTTCGGGCGGATGCGCCACACCAGCACCAACGCGAAGAAGCTGAAGAACGCGTACAGGCTCTGACTGCCGAACAGCTTCATCAGCACGCCCGCCAACAGCGGGCCGATACTTGCGCCGACCCCGTAGGTCACCAGCAGCATCGCCGTCAGCGACACCCGGCGATCGCCCTCGACGTGGTCGTTGGAGAACGCCACCGCCAGCGGATACAGGCAGAACTGCACCAGCGAACACATGAAGCCGACGACAAACAAAACTTCCAGCGGCACCTGCGGCAGGATCGCCAGCGGCAACGCCGCGACCGCGAGGAACCCGGCAAAGCAGCGAATCAGCAGCGCCCGGTCATAACGGTCGGACAACCAGCCCAACGGCCACTGCACCAGCAGTCCGGCAAAAATGCAGCTACCCATGAACAGACCGACCTGCTCGGTCGACAGCCCCTGCTGCGAGGCATACAGCGGCGCCAGACCGTAGAACGAGCCGATGATCAGACCAGCACCGAGCACCGTGCTCAACGATTGCGGCACGCGCTTGATAAAGAAGCGCGGTTCCATCGGTGCCGGATGCAGCGGCGCCGGGTGAATCCGGCGGGTCAGCGCCACCGGCACCAGACACAGGGCAAAACACAGCGCGACCAGCATCAGCAGCTCCAGGCCGAGGCCCGGATGCATGACCAGAATCAACTGACCGAGCACCAGCCCCAGATACGAAGCGATCATGTAACCGCTGAACACCAGCCCGCGCTGATTGGCATCGGCCTGCTCGTTGAGCCAGCTCTCGATCACCATGTATTGGCACATCATGCCCAGACCGACGATGGTCCGCAGCACCAGCCACGCCGGAAGCCAGTCGACCAGGCCATGCCCGAGCACCGCCGCGCCGACGATCCCGGCACACGCCGAATACGCTCGAATGTGTCCGACCCGGGCGATCAAGCGGTGACCGATCTTGCCGCCCAGCACCAGGCCGAAATAGTTGGCCGCCATCAGCGCACCGACCCACAGCCCGTCGACATGGTCAGCAGCCAGGCGCAATGCCAGATAAGTAGATAGAAGGCCCGAGCCGATCAACATCATCAGCGAGGCGAAATACAGCGCTCGAAAGGATTTCCAGATTTGGCGCATCGGCGTTCCGAGCGGCTCCTTGCAGTAAGTATCGGGCTATCCAAACGATAGCCCGACGACGACAGTTCGTCAGGCCTGGGCTGCTAGAACACGCCGTTCCCAGGGAGTGATTTCATCAAAGAAGCTGGTCAACTCCATGGTCTTCGAAGCGATGTAGCCTTCGATGAACTCCTGTCCGAACAGTTCCCTGGCCAATTGACTACGTTTCAGACGCTCGAGCGCGGCATGCAAGGTACACGGCAGCGAAAGATTGTCCGGCACTTCGAATTCGCCCTGAATCGCCGCGGTCGGTTCCAGCTCATGCTCGATCCCATGCAAGCCTGCGGCCAGACTCGCGGCAATCGCCAGATACGGGTTGGCATCGGCGCCGGGCAAGCGGTTTTCGACGCGCCGGGCCACTGGTGAACTGGCTGGAATCCGCAGCCCGGCGGCGCGGTTGTCGTGAGACCAGCAGGCATTGTTCGGCGACGCATACGGGTGACACAGACGCTGATAAGAGTTCACGTTCGGCGCGAACAGCGCAGTGAAATCAGCCATGCCCGCCTGCTGCCCGCCGATGAAATGGCGGAACATCGCCGTCGGCTCGCCGCTCTGGTCGCTGAACACATTGTTGCCGGTGGCGATCTCGACGAGACTCTGGTGAATGTGCATCGAACTGCCCGGCGTGTGCGCCAGCGGCTTGGCCATGCACACTACGCTCAGACCATGCTTGAGCGCGACTTCCTTGAGCAGGTGTTTGAACAGGAAGGTCTGATCGGCGAGCAACAGCGGATCACCATGCAGCAAGTTGATCTCGAACTGGCTGACGCCCATTTCATGCATGAAGGTATCGCGCGGCAGACCGAGGGCGGCCATGCATTTATAGACTTCGCTGAAGAATGGCCGCAGGCCATTGTTGGAACTGACACTGAACGCCGACTGACCATCCTCGCGGCGTCCATCTAGGCCTACCGGCGGGCGGAACGGCTGAGTCGGATCGGTGTTCGGGGCGAAGACAAAAAATTCCAGCTCGGTCGCCACCACCGGCGCGAGACCGCGCGCGGCGTAACGGGCGATGACTTTTTTGAGTTGACCGCGGGTCGACAGATTGGAGCTTTCGCCGCTCAGTTCGTCGGCATCGCAGATGGCCAGGGCACGTAGCTCGTCGCTCCATGGCAGGGGATGGATCATGCTCGGCTCGGCCACCAGCGCGAGGTCGCCGTCATCGCTGCCGTAAAACCGCGCCGGCGGATAACCGCCCATGATGCATTGCAGCAGCACTCCCCGCGCCATCTGCAAACGCCGCCCTTCGAGGAAACCCTCGGCGGTCATCACCTTGCCGCGCGGCACGCCGTTCAAATCCGGCGTGACACATTCAATCTCATCAATGCCGGTCAGTCGCTGCGCGAGTGAACGCTGGCCATCGGTTGTCATGACGCAATCCTTGTTATTGTGCGAGCCGCGAACGGCGACCGTACAAAATAGGCTCCGGCTGTTCGGAATATCAAGCAGCGTCAAACAAAAAAACCACCTTGCATTTTTCCCTGTAGGAGCTGCCGCAGGCTGCGATCTTTTGACTTTGTTTTTAAGATCAAAAGATCGCAGCCTGCGGCAGCTCCTACAGGGGGCATGCCTTCACGGCAGGTAGAGGCTGAAGATGCCACCACCCAACGGCCCGCCATTGCGAATTTCGGTGTGCCCGACCACGCCATTGCGCTGATGCAACGCAGCAATACGGTTGGCGAAATACAGGCCCAGGCCAGTGCTGCCGCTGCCGTGATTGATGCCTTGCACGTAATCGGCCTGACGCTCGAGCATTTCGGCCGGGTAACCGTCGCCGTCATCGTTGATGCTCAACACCAGTTGCCCGGCCTCGTCGCTGACGGTAATCAGCAGCGACTCGCGGGCATGACGAATGGCGTTGTTGATGCAGTTGCCCAACACCGAGGCAACCAATTCGCGATCGAAGAAACCCAGCGGGCTCAGCGGATCAACTTCGTAGGTAGCAATGATCCCGCGACTGGCAAACACCTCTTGATGCGCGGCCAGTTGCGCCTCGATGAAATCATCCAGCTCGTGATACGCCGGTTGCAACGGCAACTGGTTGACGCCGAGTTTGTACAGCCCGAGCAACTGCACCAGCATGCCGTTGAGGTGGGCAAACTCGAAGTCGATCACGCCCTGCTCCGCCCCTCCACGCTGCCCCTCGGGCAAACGCGCCAACCACTGGCTATGGGCCTGCGTCAGCATCGCCAGCGAGTTCTTCATGTCGTGAACGGTGGAGGCGATCACCGTGGAAAAATCCAGCGCCTGCTCGTCTTGGTTCATTCGCCAAACGCCTTGCTTTTCAGCTTCTGATAACGCGCATAACGCGCGTCGGTGTCGGGCATCAGGCCGACCATTTTCAGGCAGGCCCGACATTCTTCCAGCTCCGCCGACGGCACACTGGTGTCGGTGCCGTGCAGCAGCGACTGGGCCATGTTCAGCGCGATACTGATGTTCTTCGGTTGCATCTTCAGCGCCTTGCGGAACACCTCGCGGGCCTCCACCAGGTTGCCGGTCTTGTACACGCGCACGCCCTGCCGGTTGAGGTCGGCAGCGGCGTTGCTCGAACTGAGGATAGTCGGGTCGTCGGTGAGCTTGGCGATGTCTTTCATCACCGCCGGATCGTCACCGTAGATCTCCGCACAGCTCTTGAGCATCGAAGTGCCCGCCTCGGCCTGACCGAGCATCTGCAATTGCTTGGCGACCAGCAGCGCCGCTTCAGGGCTCATGAACTGTTCCATGCCGTCGAGGCGCATCAGCGCTTGTTCGGTGAGCTTGTCGGCGGTCTCGGCATCGTTGAGCAGCAGACTGGTGGCCTTCATCAGCCGCGCACGAATCTGCAGGCCCGGGTCAGACGGGTTCTCTTTGGCGACGGCGCTGAGCGTGGTGTTGATCTCCAGCCGCGTGCGCGTGTCGAGCCCGCGCTCACTGCCCTTGCTGATCAAGGCATGGGCCAGACCGAGGTTGCTTTCCGGGTCCTTGAAACGCGACTGCGCACCCTGCGCCACCGCCTGACGATAGGCCCGGGACGCGGTGTCGAAGTCTTCGTTGGCCATCGCCAGTTTGCCGAGCAACGCCTGCCGGCGCACCGCCAGCGGCGACAAACGAATCGCCTCCTCCAGCACCCGCTGCGCGCCTTTGGTATCGCCCTCGGCGACCAGCACATCGGCCATGCCGTCGTACAGCGCCGGCATCATCGGGAACACCTTCAGGGCTTTTTCGTAGACACCCTTGGCCTGCGCCACTTGCCCACGCTTGAACAGCAACTTGCCCAGCCCGGCAAACGCCCACGGCAACGGCCGGTCAGCGATGATGCTGTCATAGAGGCGTTCAAGGGCTTCGTTCTGGTTCATGTCGCGCAGCGCATCGGCGCGATAACGCAGGCACAGCGGCGAATAACGAATGTCCTGCTTGCACAGCGCAATACAGGCATTGAGCACCTCGACCGGCTTACCGCGATCAAGGGCTTGCAAAATCGGTTTGAGCAACGTCTTGCGCTGCTCCAGACGCTCCAGGCGCTGGGCCAGGCCGGAGCGGTTGAACGGCTTGGTCAGGTAAGCATCCGGCTCGTGCTCCAGGGCACTGAGCACCATCGCCTGACTGGTCTCGGCGGTCACCATGACAAATACCGCTTCATGGCTGATGAGCTTTTCCGACATCAGGTCTTCGAGGACCTGCTGGCCGTTCTTCTTGCCGTCGCCGAGGTGAAAATCCTGCAGAATGAAGTCATAAGACTTCTGCGCACACATCTTCAGCGCCTGCTCGCCGGTATCGGCGGTATCCACATCCTTGACCCCCAGTTCGCGCAGCATCGAGCGTACGGAACTGCGGAAATCCGAGAAATCATCGACGATCAGAAAACTCTTTTGGTGATACGACAGCATCGAGGATTTCCAGGCAATTGAAGTAGGTGAACCGGGGGGCGTTTTCACAGGCGCGCAGATGATAGCTGGAGGCTAAATGCTATCAAGCGATTTCGTGCGAGTCTGAGGTCGCCGAATGAGTTATCGGCAAGGGGTGGGGTTCTCTGAAGTGGAGAGGTTCAAGATTGCTTGTGCAGCGATTACCCTGCGCGCCGGGTCATCTTTTCAATACAAGGCTTATCTCGACTGGCGACACGGGCGAAGCGCTGAAGGCTATCGACGTCAACCGTTCCGGTTTCGTGGATCTCCTCGCGGATGCGAGACGAGGGGGCCTTGTATTCGCGGTTTCCGGAATCGGAAGAAGGTTGGCGAGAATGAATTGAAGATGGGGGGTGCCAAGGAGATTGGGATGTCATGGAGAGTAATCCTCCCAGCCGGGCCCTCCATAAGGCGTCTTATCCAGCTCGGGAAAATCCGTCGTCCACTCCCCCCAGTCCATGTACTCATAGTACTTGTTCATCGCTTCAAAGCGGCTTGCCGCCTCAACTTCCCAAATCAGTTTTGACCCCGGCTCAAGGAGCGCGCGCGATTCATCACCCTGAGGCCCGGAGGGACAAAACAATTGTAAGCCATCGGGTTCCAGCCATAGTTCATGATTCAAGGTTCATCCTCATTGGTCTGAATGAGCCATTGGCTGTATTTCACTGCGAAACGAACCTTCAACCCAAGCCGAGAGACGCAAGTTCGGTAGTTAGAAATAGTCTACGTCAGCAGTAGCTAACGTCGACCAAAGACTCAGCTCTTCTTGCAGAGCAATACCTTGGTACGAGGTCGCGATTACTAAAAAGCCCCGACAGGCAATAACCTGAGCGGGGCTCTTTGCATGCTTGGAGCGATCCTTTTGCCCCCCTCTGCACCCACGAGGCTCGGACGTTCGTCGCTTAAATCGCTGGAAGCATAGATATATATGGTGTCCCAGGGCAGGTTCGAACTGCCAACCTTCCCCTTAGGAGGGGGATGCTCTATCCAATTGAGCTACTGAGACACTGAGTTGTCGTGGCCGGACACGGCGCGACGGACGGCGTGCATGTTAACGGCCAGCCCTTGATTTGTCATGTCGTCCGTGGGCTTTTTAAGTGTAGGCAGGCGCCCTGCGATGCTGCGGGAACATTTATCGTGCAATTTGCACTGCCGCGAAAAAGCCATCATTGCACATTGCAACCCGAAGCTTGGGAAAAACCCTTGCAAATCCTTGTTTTTAAAGGACTTCACAGCGGTTAGACTGTTGGCACGCCGGCTGCTTTGTCTGTTCTCATAACAGCACAAACGGAGTCCGCCCCATGAACAGCACTCTCCTGCTCGCAAACGCAATCGCACTGGCGGTTTTGGTCGGCTTTCATTTTGTTCCCGAGAGTGCTGAACCGGTGGCTCAGCGTATGCCGCATTACTTGCAGGTGCAGAAAGCGCCGCAGTGGGCGGTGTTGAGCGATCAGAACGACTTCGCGGCGCAGGCGGTCAATGAGCCTGAGCAAGTACTGCCGACGCGCGACACCGAACGTCTGGTTTTTTGAAATATCTTCAGGAGTACAGCATGTCCAAATCAGCCGCAGGATTTCTGATCCTCGCCTTATTGAGTGGCGTTGTGCATTTTTCGCTGTTCGAGGAAACCACAGTCACCCTGCCCTTGATCGGCTGCGGCGTGTTTGCAGTGTTGTTTGTACTGGCCCTGGTGGCCGGGCGCAAAATCAAGTTTGATCCGGTGCTGCGTTAAACCGGATCAATTCCAGCAGTTGCTTGACGGCGTCCGCCAGGTCGCCGGAATTGTCGATCAGATGCACGGGCAAGTCAGTTGCCCTTCTGTCTTTGAACAGCGCATTGCGCGCCAGCCTCGCATCGATCTGCTCGGGCGTCTCCCGGCCACGTCTAAGCAGACGTTCACGCAAGACCTCATCCTTGACCGTCAGCAAAACCGGCAGCAGGCTTGGATAGCGCTCAAGCGCCTGACGCAGGTTGGCGCGTGAGCCGTTCACCAGTACGGATTGCCCAGCGCGTAACCGTTCGTCCATTTCTGCCGGAATGCCATAAGCCAGCCCATTGGCCTGCCAGGCCAGCGAGAAATCCCCGGCTTGCTGGCGTCGCTCGAACTCTTCGGGCGTCACGCCGATGGCATCCTCACCCACCGATTCCGCGGATCGGGTAATCACCCTGCGAATGATTTCACAGTTCAACTCGCGCAAAGACTCACGCGCGGCCTCGATCAGGCTGTCCTTGCCTGAACCGGAGGGTCCCATCAGATAAATAAGCCTGCCATCCATCCTGAAAACGCCCTCCAACGGGTGTTTGCCCTAGTAAATCGGCAGATTGCCACTATCCTGTACAGGTAAGGAACAAGGATTGAAAATCCGCATAGCATGCACGTTCTGACGTCATCGGACATCAACAGATGTGCACCCGGAAGCGGTCAGTGATGCGGGCCAGGGCAAAGATTTCAAACCAGTCCGCATTTCTGATAATTGGTGCTGGCATTACGCCTTTACCCAGCTCAATATTTGTCACAGAATTGACGCCAATGATCTGGCAATTTTGAGGCATGATGCGCGCCTCTTAACAATTCAGGTTGAACCATTTGGCGCGGATGCTTGTCCTACCACACATCCTGCGGCCAATCCCGAGAACCGCTCCCCTGAACTAACCGGTTAAATATATGCGCCCATTGAAACAGGCAATTTATTCCAGCCGTACGGCTGACAAGTTCGTCGTACGTCTGCCAGACGGGATGCGTGAACGCATTGCCGAGGTGGCTCGCAATCATCATCGCAGCATGAACTCCGAAATCATTGCGCGCCTTGAGCAGAGTCTTATTCAGGAAGGCGCATTGGGCGAAGAGCTGAGCATGCGCCTGGACAGCCCGGAGCTGTCGCTGCACGAGCGCGAGCTGCTGCAACGCTTCCGTCAGCTGTCTCACCGTCAACAGAACGCTCTGGTGTCGCTGATCGCTCACGACGCCGAGATGGCCGCAGACGCGTCCTGAGTTACACCGAACATCTCAAGCCAGCTTAAGTGCTGGCTTTTTTTTGCCCAGGTTTTAATCACGACAATCCGAGGCAGACTTTGTAGTGAGGGGATTTATCCCCTCACCACAGATAAATACACAGGCACAAAAAAGCCCGCCAATTGGCGGGCTTTTGCATGGCAATGAATCAGAGCAGGAAGATCGTCGCCAACCCCAGAAAGATGAAGAAGCCACCGCTGTCGGTCATGGCCGTGATCATCACACTGGCGCCCATCGCCGGGTCGCGGCCCATCTTGGCCAGCGTCATCGGGATCAACACTCCCATCAGCGCCGCGAGCAGCAGGTTGAGAGTCATCGCCGCCGTCATCACCACACCCAGCGACCAACTGCCGTAAAGCAGGTAGGCGACCACGCCGATCACCCCGCCCCAGACCAGACCGTTGATCAACGCCACCGCCAGCTCTTTGCGCATCAAACGCGAGGTGTTGCCGGTGCTGACCTGGTCGAGCGCCATGGCACGCACGATCATGGTGATCGTCTGGTTACCGGAGTTACCGCCGATACCCGCCACGATCGGCATCAGCGCTGCAAGCGCCACCAGTTTTTCAATCGAGCCTTCGAACAGACCGATCACCCGCGACGCGACAAAGGCCGTGATCAGGTTGATCGCCAGCCACGCCCAACGGTTGCGCAGGGATTTCCAGACCGAGGCGAAGATGTCTTCCTCTTCGCGCAGACCCGCCATGTTGAGGACTTCGCTTTCGCTCTCCTCACGAATCAGGTCGACCATTTCGTCGATGGTCAGACGGCCGATCAGCTTGCCGTTCTTGTCGACCACCGGGGCCGAGATCAAGTCGTAACGCTCGAACGCCTGAGCAGCGTCATAGGCGTCTTCGTCCGGGTGAAAACTCACCGGATCACTGGCCATGACTTCAGCAACCTGTTTCTCCGGGTCGTTGACCAGCAGACGCTTGATCGGCAGCACGCCCTTGAGCACACCGTCGTAATCGACCACGAACAGTTTGTCGGTGTGGCCCGGCAGCTCTTTGAGACGACGAAGGTAACGCAGAACCACTTCGAGGCTGACATCCTCACGGATGGTCACCATCTCGAAGTCCATCAGCGCACCGATCTGCTCCTCGTCATAGGACAGGGCCGAACGTACGCGCTCGCGTTGCTGCTGGTCGAGCGTCTCCATCAGCTCATGGACGACGTCTCGCGGCAGCTCGGAGGCCAGGTCAGCAAGTTCGTCGGCGTCCATGTCCTTGGCCGCAGCCAGGAGCTCGTGATCGTCCATGTCGGCGATCAGCGTTTCACGAACGGAATCGGATACTTCGAGAAGAATGTCGCCGTCGCGATCAGCCTTGACCAGTTGCCAGAGCGTCAGACGGTCGTCCAGCGGCAAGGCTTCAAGGATGTAGGCAACGTCGGCGGAGTGCAGATCATCGAGTTTGCGTTGCAGCTCGACGAGATTCTGCCGGTGAACCAGGTTTTCGACCCGGTCGTGATGCGCGCCTTCCTGGCGATGAGTCAGGTCTTCGACGACCTTCTGGCGCTGCAGCAGCTCAACGACCTGAGCCAGGCGATCCTGCAGGCTTTCCTGGGTTTTCTTTACTTCGATTTCGGACATAGGCGAACTCCACTCCCAGCAGCGGGGCACGCCGGAAGGATCAATCAGTCAATTCATGATTGGTGAAACGGGCTACTGAGTAACTACTGGGTAAGTCCATGGAGGTTTTCCATAAGCCCCGGCGGGGCTGACGGGCGCAATGATACACCGCCTGACGGTTTTAAACGTTAAAAAATCGCGGTTGAAACAAGCGCTTGCGCGACAAAGCTGAGCGCTGTCCTGACCCGTCCAGATGCGACGACTCATCTTGAAAAGAAAACACAACGGCACTGAAAAATGTAGCGACTACCCTTGAGCGTAGACCGTCATGGAGGACGTCGAATGCTATCCAGAACATCCCGTTTTGTAGTCGCCAGCCTGCTCTGCCTGCCGCCCGCCGGGGCCGCCACCAGCCTTCACCGCTGCGAAGCGCCCGACGGCGGCATCACCTTCACCAGCCTGAGCTGCGCGAGCGACGAGCAGCTTTCAGAGCAACAGGTTCATCCCTACTCGCCCGGATCCGTCATACCGATCATGCCGGAACACAACCACGAGGAAATATCCGGTATGACAATCAGGGGACGTGAACCGGGTATTGTTGGCCGCCTCGAGGACAAATGCGGCAACCTGATCGATGCCCGTCAGCGCCGCGCAGCGATCATCAACCGACGGGTGATTGCCGGCATGAGCCAACAGGATGTCGAAAGCGCGCTCGGCAAACCGGACAAGGTGAATATTCGGACGTCGACAACGAGCTATCGCTACGACCTGAAACGAGGCCGCAGTGCTCAAGTCGATTTTGACGAGCAGGGATGCGTGAAAGGAAAAGCCAAATCGCAGGCAACAAAAAGCCCGCGTTAAACGCGGGCTTCTTGAATATGGTGCACTCGACAGGATTCGAACCTGTGACCGCTCGGTTCGTAGCCGAGTACTCTATCCAGCTGAGCTACGAGTGCATTTTGTGTTTTTAGACCAGATCACAACTGGTTGAAGCCAAGTTGCCTGTATTGCTACAAACGACTCTTAAATGGTGCACTCGACAGGATTCGAACCTGTGACCGCTCGGTTCGTAGCCGAGTACTCTATCCAGCTGAGCTACGAGTGCATTTGTGTTTTTAAACCAGACCACAACTGGCTGAAGCCGAGTTCTTTATATTGCTATAAACAACTCTTAAATGGTGCACTCGACAGGATTCGAACCTGTGACCGCTCGGTTCGTAGCCGAGTACTCTATCCAGCTGAGCTACGAGTGCATTTGTTGCGCCGCATTATAGCCCGTCTAATCTCTATTCCAACCACTTTTTCTAATAAATTCAAGAACTTACAGAAAAAGCCAGATTACAACGTACTAAGCAAATAATGGCGGAGAACGGGGGATTCGAACCCCCGACACCCTTTTGAGGTGTACTCCCTTAGCAGGGGAGCGCCTTCGGCCACTCGGCCAGCTCTCCGCAACACGGGGCGTATATTAACCACCTTCTTCCCCGTTTGCAAACATAAAAATCGATAAAAATTAATGGCTTGGTTCTTCGTCCTTCTCTTTCTTTATACGCAGGTAAATTTCCTCACGGTGCACGGCAACCTCTTTCGGGGCGTTGACGCCGATGCGCACTTGATTTCCTTTGACGCCGAGCACGGTCACGGTGATTTCGCCATCACCGATAATCAGGCTTTCTGCGCACCGACGAGTCAGAATCAGCATACCTTTCTCCTCACGCATTTCATTTCAGGGACAACAGTCTGCAAAAAAAAGGCACCCGACCTACAACCGGAGCGATCGTAGCCCTACATGCCTGAGTATTGACCAGCGCGAGCAAAAGAACAGTTCAGGGCTCGCGCCATTCAAAAAATAAAGGGCGCGGTCAGACCGCGCCCTTCAGATGACCGGATTACTCGCCCTGACGGGCCGGCGCGTCCAGTTCGAAAGCCGTGTGCAGGGCGCGCACGGCCAGTTCCAGGTACTTCTCCTCGATCACTACGGAAACCTTGATTTCCGACGTCGAGATCATCTGGATGTTGATGCTTTCCTTGGCCAGGGATTCGAACATGCGGCTGGCCACGCCTGCGTGGGAACGCATGCCGACGCCGACGATCGAGACCTTGGCAATCTTGGTGTCGCCCACCACTTCCCGGGCACCGATCTCACGAGCGGTGTTTTCCAGCACGGTCTGTGCGGCCTGGTAGTCGTTGCGGTGCACGGTGAAGGTGAAGTCGGTGGTGTTATCGTGCGCAACGTTCTGCACGATCATGTCGACTTCGATGTTCGCGGCACTGATCGGGCCGAGAATCTTGAACGCCACGCCCGGGGTGTCTGGCACGCCACGGATGGTCAGCTTGGCTTCATCGCGGTTGAAAGCGATGCCGGAAATGATCGGCTGTTCCATGGTTTCCTCTTCATCAATAGTAATGAGGGTGCCCGGACCCTCCTTGAAGCTGTGCAGTACGCGCAGCGGAACGTTGTACTTGCCGGCGAATTCCACCGCACGGATCTGCAGCACCTTGGAACCGAGGCTGGCCATTTCCAGCATCTCTTCAAAGGTGATCTTGTCCAGTCGCTGAGCGACCGGCACCACACGCGGGTCAGTGGTGTAGACACCATCGACGTCGGTGTAGATCTGGCACTCATCAGCCTTCAAGGCAGCCGCCAGTGCCACGCCCGTGGTGTCGGAACCGCCACGGCCGAGGGTGGTGATGTTGCCGTGCTCGTCGACGCCCTGGAAACCGGCGACAACCACCACGCGACCCGCTTTCAGATCACCACGAATCTTCTGGTCATCAATCTGCAAGATACGCGCTTTATTGTGCGCACTGTCCGTCAGGATCCGCACCTGATTACCGGTGTACGACACCGCCGGCACACCGCGCTTGATCAGCGCCATGGCCAACAGGGCAATCGTCACCTGCTCACCGGTGGAAACGATCACGTCCAGCTCACGCGGAACCGGTTGCACGTCGCCACTAATTTGCTTGGCCAGATCGATCAGACGGTTGGTTTCGCCGCTCATTGCAGACAGCACAACCACCAGGTCATCGCCGGCATCGCGGAATTTCTTAACCTTGTCGGCGACCTGCTCGATTCTCTCGACAGTACCGACCGAGGTGCCTCCAAATTTCTGTACGATCAAAGCCATTTCAAAGCCGCCTCTGCCCATGAAGGGCGCCCAATAATCACTCGAACAGCCGCCGGGCCCGCCACTAGACTGCGGGTCCGGCGGGCCGTCTTATAAACCCTGCTCGACGAATGGAACGGTCAGCGCCAGTGCGCCATCCAGTGCGCCGGCGTCGACACCGCCGCCCTGCGCCATGTCCGGACGACCACCGCCCTTCCCGCCCACTGCCGCAGCAGCCTGTTTCATCAAATCACCGGCTTTGAGTTGGCCAGTCAGGTCCTTGGTCACGCCTGCAACCAGTACGACCTTTTCCTCATGGACACTGCCGAGCAGGATCACTGCGCGGCCGAGTTTGTTTTTCAGCTGATCGACCAGCGCCAGCAGCGCCTTGCCGTCCTGACCATCCAGACGTGCGGCCAGAACCTTCACGCCTTTGACGTCGACTGCCGAGTTCGACAGATCGTCGCCCGCGGCGCTGGCGGCCTTGGCCTGCAACTGCTCGAGTTGCTTTTCCAGCGCGCGGTTGCGCTCCAGCACAGCCGACAGCTTGTCGATCAGATTGTCGCGGCTACCTTTGACCAGGTTGGCCGCTTCCTTGAGTTGTTCTTCAGCAGCGTTCAAGTAGGCCAGTGCCGCAGCACCGGTGACTGCCTCGATACGACGCACGCCCGATGCCACACCGCCTTCGCTGATGATTTTCAGCAGGCCGATGTCGCCGGTACGGTTGGCGTGGATACCGCCACACAGCTCGACGGAGAAATCGCCGCCCATGCTCAGCACGCGCACGTTGTCGCCGTACTTCTCGCCGAACAGCGCCATCGCGCCTTTCTGCTTGGCGGTCTCGATGTCGGTCTCTTCGGTTTCAACCGCGGAGTTCTTGCGGATCTCGGCGTTGACGATGTCTTCCAGCGCCTTGATCTGCTCAGGCTTGATCGCTTCAAAGTGGCTGAAGTCGAAGCGCAGACGCTGGCTATCCACCAACGAACCCTTCTGCTGAACGTGCTCGCCCAGTACCTGACGCAGCGCAGCGTGCAGCAGGTGCGTGGCCGAGTGGTTCAGCGAAGTCGCGTGACGCACCTCGGCATCGACGTGGGTTTCCACTGGCGCGCCGATGGTCAGGCTGCCCGAATCCAGCACGCCGTGGTGCAGGAACGCGCCGCCGGTCTTGGTGGTGTCACGGACGTCGAAACGCGCGCTGCCCGCCTGGAGGAAACCGCAGTCGCCGATCTGACCGCCGGACTCAGCGTAGAACGGCGTCTGGTTCAGCACGATCACCGCCTCTTCGCCTTCATTCAAGACGTCGACCGACTGGCCATCTTTATAGATGGCGACGATTTTTGCCGAACCACTGGTGTCTTTGTAGCCGGTGAACTCGGTGGCCACATCCACCTTGACCAGGGTGTTGTAGTCCAGACCGAACGAGCTGGCGGAACGCGCACGAACACGCTGGGCTTCCATTTCACGTTCAAAGCCGACCTCGTCGACGGTCAGGCCGCGCTCGCGAGCGATGTCAGCCGTAAGATCCATCGGGAAACCGTAGGTGTCGTAGAGTTTGAACACCACGTCGCCCGGCACCACGGTGCCTTTGAGTTCCAGCAGATCCTGCTCGAGGATCTTCAAACCGTGCTCCAGGGTCTTGGAGAACTGCTCTTCTTCAGCCTTCAGTACGCGCTCGATGTTGCTCTGCTGCGACTTCAGTTCCGGGAAGGCTTCGCCCATCTCGGCGACCAGCGCCGCGACGATCTTGTAGAAGAAGCTGCCGGTAGCGCCCAGCTTGTTGCCGTGACGGCAGGCGCGACGAATGATCCGGCGCAGCACATAACCGCGACCTTCGTTGGACGGCAGCACGCCGTCGGCAATCAGGAAGCCGCAAGAACGGATGTGGTCGGACACCACTTTGAGCGACGATTGATCGCCATTTTCGCAACCGATCGCTTCGGCCGAGGCCTTCAGCAGGTTCTTGAACAGGTCAATGTCGTAGTTGGAATTGACGTGCTGCATCACCGCACTGATCCGCTCCAGGCCCATGCCGGTGTCGACCGACGGCGCTGGCAACGGATGCAACACGCCATCGGCGGTGCGGTTGAACTGCATGAACACGTTGTTCCAGATCTCGATGTAACGGTCGCCGTCTTCTTCCGGCGAACCCGGTGGGCCGCCCCAGATGTGGTCGCCGTGATCGTAGAAAATCTCGGTGCACGGGCCGCACGGGCCGGTATCGCCCATGGTCCAGAAGTTGTCGGACGCGTAAGGCGCACCTTTGTTGTCGCCGATGCGGATCATGCGCTCGACCGGCACGCCGATCTGCTTGGTCCAGATGTCATACGCTTCGTCGTCGGAGGCGTAAACGGTGACCCAGAGTTTTTCCTTCGGCAGTTTCAGAACGCCGGTCAGGAAGGTCCAGGCGAAGGTAATCGCGTCGTGCTTGAAATAGTCACCGAAGCTGAAGTTACCGAGCATTTCGAAGAAGGTGTGGTGACGAGCGGTATAACCGACGTTTTCCAGGTCGCTGTTCTTGCCACCGGCACGCACGCACTTCTGGCTGCTGGTTGCGCGGGTGTACGCGCGCTTTTCCTGGCCCAGGAAGCAGTCCTTGAACTGGTTCATCCCCGCGTTGGTGAACAGCAGGGTTGGGTCGTTGCCCGGAATCAAAGAGCTGGAGGCTACACGGGTGTGGCCTTGCTCTTCGAAGAAGCGAAGGAAGGCTTCACGGATTTCTGCGCTTTTCATTAGGTTCTTCCACGGAGGCTGCGGCCAAAGGCCTGTACGAAACGTCAACAGACGAAACGACGGCAAAGGGCCGCATTATATCGGCCCTTCGCGCGGGGTACAGCGTGTTTATACGATAGTAACGGTCAATTGGACGGCTAACGCTGTCACTTGCGCGAAAACTCGACGAATGTCGCGATCACTTGCTCGATTTGCGAGCGACTGACGTCCATGTGCGTGACCATGCGCAAGCGCGCCGCGGCGCTCAACTTGATCCCGCGTTCGGCGGCAAACGCCTTGAGCGCTTCAGCCTGATCGCCCATTTGCACGTAAACCATGTTGGTCTGCACCGGCTCGACGCTGAACCCGGCTTCGCGCAAGCCTTCAGCCAAAAACTGCGCGTTGGCATGGTCATCCGCCAGGCGCTCGACGTGGTGATCCAGCGCATACAGCCCCGCCGCTGCCAGCAACCCGGCCTGACGCATGCCGCCGCCGACCATTTTGCGCAGGCGGCGGGCCTTGCCAATCAGTTGCTCAGTGCCACACAGCACCGAGCCGACCGGCGCGCCAAGCCCCTTGGACAGGCACACCGACACCGAATCAAAATGTTGCGTGATCTCGCGGGCATCGACGCCCAGCTTGACCGCCGCGTTGTACAGGCGCGCGCCGTCGAGGTGCAGTTGCAAGCCTTTATCCTGAGTGAATCGGCGCGCTCGGGCCAGATAATCCAGCGGCAGCACTTTGCCCTGCATGGTGTTTTCCAGCGCCAGCAGCCGGGTACGGGCGAAGTGGAAGTCATCGGGCTTGATCGCCGCAGCGACCTGATCCAGATCCAGCGAACCGTCGGCCTGCACCTCCAGCGGTTGCGGCTGGATCGAACCGAGTACCGCCGCGCCACCGCCTTCGTACTTATAGGTGTGCGCCTGCTGGCCGACGATGTATTCGTCGCCACGTTCGCAGTGCGCCATCAGTCCCAGCAGATTGCTCATGGTGCCGGTCGGCACGAACAGCGCGGCGGCGAAACCCAGACGCTTTGCCAATTCCGCCTCCAGACGATTGACCGTCGGATCTTCGCCGTACACATCGTCACCGGTGGCCGCCGCAGTCATCGCGTCGAGCATGGCAGGAGTCGGTTGGGTGACGGTGTCGCTGCGAAGATCGATAACGCTCATGAACCTGGCCTCGGAGTCAGCAGGGGAAATCCCTTTTCGAAGGTGAATTACTGCGGTCATGGCGCGGATTAATCAACCCTTGAGCGAGTAAAAAGGCACTTATTCCTTGAGAGGGCACAACCCTGTGGGAACGCCGCCCGGAACAAGCCCGCTCCCACATGGTTCTGTGCAAGGCCGGAAAATATGTGATAAAAACGCTGCGCCGCCCGACAAAGGGCGGCAAAAACGTTCTCAGGGCGGGGTGCAATTCCCCACCGGCGGTAATTGCGCGCAATGCGCATAGCCCGCGAGCGCTTGGCGACGCGCACGGCAAAGGCTGTGATCGGCGACAAGGTCAGCAGACCCGGTGTGATTCCGGGGCCGACGGTCATAGTCCGGATGAAGAGAGAACGGGATTGACACCAAAGGGCCGCCTGCGCACTGCTGTGCTCGCGCGTACCCTTGAAATCCCTTTCGATTCATAACGCCCTGTTTTTCACACAAACAGGAGTCAGAACATGCAACCCACCGCTATCGACAGCAAAACCAAACACCCTCACGGCGAGCGCGTTGCGTTCATCCAGGCCTGCTGGCACAAGGAAATCGTCGACCAGAGCCGTAAAGGCTTCGTCGCCGAGATGCTGGCCCAGGGTTATCAGGAATCGGACATCGATTTCTTCGAAGTCGGCGGCGCCTTTGAAATGCCCCTGCACGCCAAGTTGCTGGCCAAGACCGGTCGTTACGCCGGTATCGTCGCCGCAGCCCTGGTGGTGGACGGCGGCATCTACCGTCACGAGTTCGTCGCCCAGTCAGTGGTCAGCGGCCTGATGCAGGTGCAGCTGGAAACCGAAGTGCCGGTGTTCTCGGTGTCCCTGACCCCGCACCACTTCCATGCCGGTGACGAACATCAGAAGTTCTTCTTCGAACACTTCGTGCACAAGGGTCAGGAAGCGGCGCGCACTTGCGCGGATACGTTGCAGAAGGTTCGTGCGTTGCGTCGCACAGAGCCGCGTGCAGTCGCCGTCTGATCCAAATTCAAAACCTGTAGGAGCTGTCGAGTGAAACGAGGCTGCGATCTTTTGATTTTCTAAAAACAAGATCAAAAGATCGCAGCCTTCGGCAGCTCCTACAGGGCTTTTTGTCAGATGAGGATGGCGTCAGGCGAGATGTTCGTCGGTGGTCGGTACGATCAGGATGCCCGCACGCAAGCCGTTCTTGACCTTGGGATTAGGGAAAATGATCCGCGCGCCCTCTTCCTCGATGATCCAGCGGGTATTGGCCAGGTCTTCGGCCAGCACATAACCCACATCCAGCTCGGAAAAGTTTTCGATGTCCGCCGGCAGGTTCAGGCGGAATGCATCGCTGTGCTTGATGATTTCCCGGGCGACGCTGAACAGCTGCAATCCATCCAGCCCCTCTGCCGCCAGATCCGGCTCATTGCCCTCGATGATCTGCTTCAGACGGGTTTCCAGCCGCGACACATCCACCCCTTCGTTCTGTCCGAACGGCCGTGCCTTGCCCAGCTCCAGGGTGAAAGCCTCGGCGCCGAGCTTGTCGTAGGTGTAGGAGCTGAACACGATCGACGGCTTGTTCTGCAGCAGTACCGCTTCCATGCCGGCAGCGCGTAAACGTGCCAGTTCGCGGCGCGAATGCTGACGACCGTCCTTCCACGGGTACAGCGCGAACTGTTCGATCTTCGAACCACGAATGGCGGTGTGCAGGTCGTAGTGCAGACGCTGACGGTCCGGCAGGCTGAAGAAACTCGCCGCCAGACGTTCCAGCTCACAGGCGCGGATGGCTTCGGAACCGCTGGTTTGTTCATGCCGGCCGTTGAACAGCCGATTGACGTCCTGCTCGACGAAGCGCTCGCCCTTGCGGATCGCTTCCGGGTTGCCGAACAGGAACAGAATGCGTGCACGCGGCTTCAGATCGCCGCGAGCGATGTCATGCAGCAGGCGGTCGAGCAATTCGATTGGCGCTGTTTCATTGCCATGGATGCCTGCCGACAGCAGCAGGTCCAGGCCATTGTCACGCGCTTCGGGCGGCCGGACTTCCAGCGCACCCTCGCTCAACCAGCGCATACGCACGCCTTCGACAGTCAGTTGAGTCTTCTCCGCCGGTTCGCGGCCGGCGAGGGTCAGTTCAAGCAGTTTGCCGAGGGCGAGCATAGAGCGGTTTCCTTAGTGATCGTGGTTGCAATCCGGGCCGTGCACGTGATCTTCGTCGCCGACTTCAGCCGGTTCCATTTCCAGTTGCAGACTTACCAGATTAGTTGCCAATGGGCGCAGCAGGAGGTTGGCGTACTCTTCGTCACCTTCCTCGACGTCCACACCGATCAACAGCTGGCCACGGCCGTCCTGCTGGATCCACAGCTCTCTGCCTTGCCACATGACCGCGACGCGGGTGCAGGAAGTTTCCAGTTGCTTGCCGTCGGTGTCTTCAAGGATCAGCTGCAGGGAATCGCTCATGTTTTTACTCTCTTGGGGAGACAAGCCGCGCGCCGCGTTCAGGCAACGCGCCGGCCATCAATTGATCTGGAAGGGATAAACCGCGCCCAGTTTAAGGATTTGCGTCAGTTCATCCAGTGCCGTCCGGCATTCAAGCAGCAACTGCGGGTCCGCCAGATCGCTTTCGCTCAGGCGGTCGCGGTAGTGCTTTTCAACCCATGCGGTCAACGAACCGTACAACGGGGCCGTCATGATAACCCCTGGGTTGACCGCCGCCAGCTCGGTTTCGTTGAGCGCGACGCGCAGTCGCAGGCACGCCGGGCCACCGCCGTTCTGCATGCTTTGCTTGAGGTCGAAGACTTTGACTTCGCGGATCAGACCGCCGGAGCTGGTCAGACCTTGCAGGTAGTTCCACACGCGTTCGTTGCCACGGCATTCTTCCGGCACGATCAGCAGCATCGAGCCGTCAGGACGCGACAGCAACTGGCTGTTGAACAGGTAGGAGCGCACCGCGTCGTCCACGGTGACCGCCGAACGCGGCACGCAGACCGACTGGAACTTGCCGCCAACCTTGGCCAGTTTGCCCTGCAGCTCGGCCAGCATCTGCTCGGTGTCGAGGAACGCGTCCTCGTGATAGAACAGCACCTCGCCGTTACCCACCGCGATCACGTCGTTGTGGAATACGCCCTGATCGATCACCGCCGGGTTCTGCTGCGCATAAACCACGCCCTCGTCACGCAGACCGTGCAGACGCGCCACCGCTTGCGACGCTTCCAGGGTCTGGCGCGCCGGGTACTTCTGCGGCGCCGGGTAACGGGTGTCGAACGCACTGCGCCCGAACACGAAGAACTCGACACCGGCCTCGCCGTACTCACGGCAGAAACGCGTGTGGTTGGCCGCGCCTTCGTCACCGAACTGCGCCACCGCCGGCAACGCGGCGTGATGGGCGAAGTGTTGCTGATCGGCAAACATCGCACCGAGCACACGACTGGTGGTCGGGTGTTCGATGCTGCGGTGGTATTTGCAATTGAGGTTGGCGGCGGTGAAGTGCACGCGGCCATCAGCGGTGTCGGCACTCGGGCTGACCGTGGCGGCGTTGGCCACCCACATGCTCGACGCCGAGCAGCTTGCGACCAGCAACGGCATGGCTTCTTTCGCGGCGCGCTCGATCACTTGCGCGTCGGTGCCGCTGAAACCCAGACGGCGCAGAGCGGCCACGTCCGGACGCTCCTGCGGCGCCAGCACGCCTTGCTGAAAGCCCATTTCCATCAGCGCTTTCATTTTCGCCAGACCTTGCAGCGCCGCTTCCTTCGGGTTCGAGGACTGCTGGCTGTTGCTCTGGGACGCAACGTTGCCGTAGGACAGACCACCGTAGTTATGGGTCGGCCCCACTAGACCGTCAAAATTGACTTCATAGGATTTCATCAGCGAGGCTCCACGAGAATCTGTTGTTATAGGCTTCAGTAACTATTCTTTAAGACCGCGGCGCGGCCATCGCTGGCAAGCCAGCTCCCACAGTGATCGCGTCGTACACAAAATGTGTGAACGCCTGCGATCCTGTGGGAGCTGGCTTGCCAGCGATAGGCATCACGCCATTTTCACGCCAGGCGTCAGGGCCGCCGGCAACACCAGGCTCGGCGTTTCCAGCGAGGCCACCGGGTACGCGCAGTAATCTGCCGCGTAGTAGGCGCTGGCGCGATGGTTGCCCGAAGCGCCGACACCGCCGAACGGCGCGCTGCTCGCAGCACCGGTCAGTTGCTTGTTCCAGTTGACGATACCGGCGCGGCTTTCCAGCCAGAACTGCTGATAACGATCCTCGGAATCCGACAGCAAACCCGCCGCCAGGCCATAAGCGGTGGCGTTGGCCTCGCTGATCGCCGCAGCGAAATCGGCGTAGCGAATCACCTGCAGCAATGGGCCGAACAGTTCTTCGTCCGGACGCTCGGCCACGGCGGTCACATCGAGAATGCCCGGAGTCAGCAACGCCGATTGCGCTTGCGGCTGAGTCATCGCCAACAGCGACACTGCGCCGTTAGCCAACAGATGTTCTTGAGCGTCCATCAGCGCTTTTGCCGCGCCAAGGGAAATCACCGAGCCCATGAACGGCGCTGGCTGCTGATCGAACGCACCGACTTCGATGGTCGCGCTGACTTCCACCAGACGCTTGAGCAGGCTGTCGCCCCACGCGCCTTGCGGCACCAGCAGACGACGGGCACAGGTGCAGCGCTGACCGGCGGAGATGAAAGCCGACTGAATGATCGTGTACACCGCTGCGTCCAGATCAGCCACTTCATCAACTACCAGCGGATTGTTGCCGCCCATTTCCAGCGCAAGAATCTTGTCCGGACGCCCGGCAAATTGCTGATGCAGGTGATTGCCGGTGCGGCTGGAACCGGTGAAGAACAGACCGTCGATGCCCGGGTTCGCCGCCAGCGCGATACCGGTTTCGCGAGCGCCTTGCAGCAGGTTCAACACGCCGGCCGGCAGACCGGCTTCGATCCAGCACTTGACCGTCAGCTCGGCGACTTTCGGCGTCAGCTCGCTTGGCTTGAACAGCACGCTGTTACCGGCCAGCAGCGCCGGCACGATGTGGCCGTTCGGCAAATGGCCGGGGAAGTTGTAAGGGCCGAATACCGCCACCACACCATGTGGCTTGTGGCGCAGTACGGCGGTGGCGTCGCCCAGCGGGCCGCTCTTCTCGCCGGTACGTTCGCGGTAGCTCTGCACCGAGATCGCGATCTTGTTGACCATGCTGGTGACTTCGGTCGCGGCTTCCCACAGTGGCTTGCCGGTTTCCTCACCGATGGTGCGGGCCAGCTCGTCGCTGTGGTTTTTCAGTGCCGCAGCGAAAGCTTCGAGCACGCTGATGCGCTCGTCCAGCGAACGCCGCGCCCATCCCGGAAAGGCCTGACGCGCTGCCTGCACGGCCGACTCGACCTGAGCGGCAGTGGCGCCCTCCCCCGACCACAGCACTTGCTGGGTCACCGGGTTCAGCGACTGAAAGGCTTCGCCCTGACCGGCCAGCCATTCACCTGCGATGTATAGCGAATTCATTATTTCGACTCCCGAGCAGCAGACAACGCCACGGCGCGCACTTGATCGCCGGCGTTGAGTTGAAGACGTTTGGCAGTCAGCGGATCAACCACCAGCGTGCCGGCAGCCAGACGGGCCGGCGCAGCAGTGATGCGGCAGTCTTCGCGCTTGCGGTTATGGATGATGAACGGCGTGGCGTCGTCACCCGGCGTACCGATCGCCAGCACCAGCGCTTCGCTGTCGCGGACTGCGCGGATCTTGCTGGTTTCGCACTCGATGGCCGGGCCGGCGTCGAAGATGTCGACGTAGCCCTGATAGCTGAAACCCTCGCCCTTGAGCATCGCCAGCGCCGGTTCGGTGTCCGGGTGCACCTGACCGATGACGTTACGCGCATCCGGCGACAGGAAGCAGGTGTACAGCGGAAATTTCGGCATCAGTTCGGCGATGAACGCCTTGTTGCCGACGCCAGTCAGGTAGTCGGCCTGGCTGAATTCCATCTTGAAGAAGTGCCGGCCCAGGCTCTCCCAGAACGGCGAACGACCGGCCTCATCGGAGACGCCGCGCATCTCGGCGATGATCTTGTTGCCGAACAGTTCCGGGAACTCGGCGATGAACAGCATGCGCGCCTTGGACAGCATGCGGCCGTTCAGACCGCTGCGGTAATCGGCGTGCAGGAACAGCGAGCACAGCTCGGAGTTGCCGGTCAGGTCGTTGGCGAGGAACAGCGTCGGAATCTCGCGGTAGATGTTCAGCTCCTGCGAGGCGCTGACGGTCAGGCCGACGCGGAAGTTGTACCACGGCTCGCGCATGCCCACGGCACCGGCGATGGCGGAAATCCCCACCACGCGCCCGTTGTCGTCCTCGAGCACGAACAGGTAGTCCGCATCGCCACGACCGGCTTCGCCGCGAAAGGTCTTCTCGGCCCAGCCGACCCGGTGAGTCAGGCGTTCTTCGTTGGCTGGCAAGGTGGTCAGGCCGGTGCCGGTGCTGCGGGCCAGGTCGATCAGCGCGGATAAATCGCTGCTGCGTACGGGACGAACAATCATGCTATCTCCTCAAACGGGCCGCCTTCGCCACCCGTGAAACTCGCTAAGGCGTTAAACCGCCACCAGGCGCACGCTGGCACCTTCACCGACGCCCAGGGCTTCGGCTGCTTCCAGATCCAGGGTCACCGGTTTGCCCGGCGCGTAGTCCAGCTCCAGCAGCACCGCGCGGTAATCCTGCAACTGCGCGTTGGCCACCAGATACTGGCGCCCGGCACCTTTGACCGGCTCGCCGATCTTCACCGGCACCACACGGCTCTGGGCGATCGAACGGATCCCCGAAACACGCGCATGCAGGGTCGGGCCACCGTCGAAAATGTCGATGTAGTGATCGGTCTCGAAGCCTTCGCGCATCAGGATGTCGAAGGTGATCTGCGCACGCGGGTGCACCTGGCCCATCGCTTCCTGAGCGGAATCCGGCAGCAGCGGCACGTAGATCGGGTAATGCGGCATCAGTTCGGCGAGGAACGTGCGGCTCTTCAGGCCACACAGACGCTCGGCCTCGGCGTAGTTGAGGTCGAAGAAGTTGCGCCCGATTGCATCCCAGAAAGGCGAGTCGCCGTTTTCGTCGCTATAGCCGACGATCTCGGTCACCACCGAATCAGCAAAACGCTCCGGGTGGCTGGCGACAAACAGCAGGCGGCCACGGGAGTTGAGCTCGGACCACGGCGAACCGACCAGCTCGCGTTGCACGTAGAAACTGGTCAGCAAGCTGTTGCCGGTCAGGTCGTGGCACTGCGAAAGCACGTGGATCTTGTTGTGGATCTTCAGTTCGCGGGAGGCGTGGACGAAAGTCTCGTTACGGAAGCTGTAGAACGGCTCCGAGTAACCGGCCGAGGCAACGATCGCCGAGCAGCCGACCAGTTTGCCGGTGGCGGTGTCTTCGAGGACGAAGAAATAGCTCTCTTCACCATTGAAGCTCACTTCGGCAGCGAACGAGGCTTCGCTTGCAGCGATCTTGTCGCTCAGACGTTCCACGTCATCCGGCAAGGAAGTGACACCAATCGGACTGTCCGCAGCCAGACGCTGTACCTCGCCCAGATCAGCCATTTGCGCAGGGCGCATCACCAGCATGGTGTCACTCCTTTCTCTTATAAAAATCACAGAAAAAACACCGGACATTGTGGGATCGAGCTTTTGTGGTGAGGGGATTTATCCCCGATGGGGCGCGTAGCGGCCCTCAAAAAGCTTGGGGCTGCTGCGCAGCCCATCGGGGATAAATCCCCTCACCACAAGCTCGCTCCCACAATGAATCTCACCGGTATCAAAAATTGGGTTCGACGCCCGAGAAACTCAGGCGCCGAAGGGTCTATCAGGCTTGCGTCAGTGCAGCAGCCGCGCGTTCGAAGCGGTCCAGACCGGCATCGATATCGGCGTCTTCCACCACCAGACTCGGGGCGAAACGGATCACGTCCGGGCCGGCCTGCAGAATCATCAGGCCTTCTTTTTCGGCGGCGTTGAAGATGTCCTTGGCCTTGCCTTTCCAGGCATCGCTCAGCACGCAACCGATCAACAGACCGAGGCCACGCACCTGCGTGAACAGGCCGTACTTCTCGCCGATCTGCTGCAGACGGGTCTTGAATTTGTCGTGCTTGGCGTTGACGCCGCTCAGCACCTCAGGGGTGTTGATCACGTCGATCACCGCTTCGGCGACAGCACACGCCAGCGGGTTGCCGCCGTAAGTAGTGCCGTGGGTGCCGACGACCAGATGTTTGGCCAGCGCTTCAGTGGTCAGCATCGCGGCGATCGGGAAACCACCGCCCAGGCTCTTGGCGCTGGTCAGGATGTCCGGGGTCACGCCGTAATGCTGATAGGCGAACAGGTGGCCGGTACGGCCCATGCCGGTCTGCACTTCGTCGAACACCAGCAGCGCGTTGTGCGCGTCGCACAGTTCGCGGGCACCTTGCAGGTAAGCCAGTTCGGCCGGCAGTACACCGCCCTCGCCCTGGATAGGTTCCAGCACGACCGCACAGGTCTTGTCGGACACCGCCGCTTTCAGCGCGGCCAGATCGTTGTAAGGAACGTGGGTGATGCCGGTGATTTTCGGACCGAAACCGTCGGAGTACTTCGACTGGCCACCGACGTTGACGGTGAACAGAGTACGACCGTGGAAGCTGTTGAGCGCGGCGATGATCTCGTACTTCTCGCTGCCGAAACGGTCGAACGCCACGCGACGGGCCAGCTTGAACGCGGCCTCGTTGGCCTCGGCGCCGGAGTTGCAGAAGAACACGCGCTCGGCGAACGTGGCGTCGATCAGCTTGTGCGCCAGGCGCAGGGCCGGCTCATTGGTGAACACGTTGGACACGTGCCACAGCTTGTTCGCCTGCTCGGTCAAGGCACCGACCAGCGCCGGATGCGCGTGGCCCAATACGTTTACGGCAATCCCGCCGGCGAAGTCGATCAGCTCGCGACCGCTCTGGTCCCAGACGCGGGAACCGGCGCCACGCACCGGAATGAAAGCGGCAGGCGCGTAGTTGGGAACCATTACCTGGTCGAAATCGGCGCGTTGTACCGCAGCGTGCTCAACGGACATCGGAGTCTCCTGAAGAGGAACACCCGCCTGAAACTGGCGAGCGATGGGGGGATTGTAAGGACAGTTTTCAGCCCGGCCTTGCCGCCAAGCGACAACTTCTTATAGCGCAAACCCCGGATTTTCCCGGGTTTACGGCAATGCGACATATAGCGTCGCAAAGGCGCAGTTTAAACTGCACGCCGTCATTTGCGCAGACGTACCGGGGATCTTAATCAAGAGAGTTTTGTGGCGTGCGGTATATATGTACCGCACATCGAATCAATGGCTGGTGTTTGCTACTGACCTTTTCCAGGCAAACGGCCTCATCCCATGATTCAAGAAACCACACCCGCCCTCGCGACGCTGCCCGACCCACTGCTGCGACCCCGGCAGGACGCACACTACCAACCGCTACTCCAGGCCATCCCGACATGGCTGAGCCAGGCGGCGGCACACAAGCGCGCGGCTTTGAAACGGGCCAGTCCGCTACTGCCCCCCAGCCTCAACCAGGCATCACGCACCGAGCATGCAAAACTGCGCGCGCTGAATGCCGCGCACTGGACCGCACACAACCGCGTCGAACGAAGCCTTGCCCGACTGCAAGACGCCAGAACCTTCGCCGAACCACTGCTGCGCGCCGAACTGGAAAAGCGCTTTGGCTTGAACCTGGATGTCAGGCAGACCTTCCTGCGCCTGTATCTGCCCGACCATGTTCCGTGGCTGCGCATCAAATCCGGCGCCGCACGCACCTGGACCGTCTCGTTGCTGGACGCCGCGCTGCACAATTTTGAGAGCAGCGAGACCGCCGCTGACGCCTTTGAGTCCGCCTCGGGCTATATCAGCCAGCCCTCCCCCGAAGGCCGGTTCAGCGTGCTGCCGAACATCCTCAAGGCGATGCCGATCCCTGACTTCACCCGCCTGTGTCGCGAACTGGATATCGGCCGCCGCTATAACACTTATCTGCGAGACAACCTGGGCGTCAGCAATCCGTTGGTTGCCGCCGTGTTGCGACCACAGGTTTGCGCCAGCGACAAAGCCGCACTGGTCGCCGCCCTGCAAATGGCCTATATGCAAAAGCTGCTGGGAGCCGATGTCCATCGGCTGATTCTCGGGCTGCTCGAGGGTTTGCAGCATTTGCGCCTCAATCGTCAGGCGTGGCATTGCCATGCGCTGACGATGATGAAAGTCAGCCTGACCGGCATCGTACTGTTCGCCCCGAATCTTGAAGCTGCACACGCAGCAGCGCGAGTTGTGGTTTACATTCCCGATGACCCGCACCACCCGGTCAAGGAGTACGCCAATTCCGCTGCCTTCGCTGAAGAGCTGGCGCAACGCTTGCGCGATCCGGACTATCAGATCTTCTTCAGCCGCTTCATCGACCACGCAGAACGCGGGGCTTTCTTCAGTCAGTTGCAGTCGCTGCTCAGCCCCGTCACCAGGCAACCGGTACCCGTCGGCGATCCACGCCCGACCTGGCGCGAGCATCCGGCCGCGCGACCTTTTCTGCAGATCGTCGCGACCCCGATCCAGGGTGAGCTGTGGATGTATCTCTACCAACGCAAGCTCGACAAGATGCTCAATGATGCCCGCGCCATCGCCGTCTCGACGGCCATGGTCGATCGCAAGGCGCGCTGGGCACTCTGGGATGCCTTTACGGAGATCGCACAGGCACTGCTCGATATCGCCGTGTTCGTCGCCTTGCCATTTGTGCCATTTCTCGGCGAGCTGATGCTCGCCTACACGGCCTACCAACTGCTCGACGAGACGTTCGAAAGCATCGTCGACTGGGCCGAAGGGCAATCCCGCGAAGCATTCGCGCATTTGATTGGTGTCGTGGAGTCCATGGTGCAGGTCGGCACTTTCGCCGCTGGCGGCGCGATCGCCGTCAGCGAGTTTCGCGCGGTTTTACCTGCCGATGTCGTCCAGTTTATCGACCGCTTTATTCCGGTGAAGGCAGCCGATGGCAAGCCCCGCTACTGGAAACCCGACCTGCGCCCTTACGAGTGGCCCGGCACGCCGCCCAAAGACGCCAGAACCGATGCGCTGGGCCTGCAAGCCCACCAGGGCAAGAACCTGCTGGCCCTCGAAGACAAGTTGTATGCCGTCAGCCTTGATGCCGAAACGGGCGCCTATCGCATCGACCATCCGACGCGTCCCGAGGCTTACAAACCCGCACTCAGGCACAACACCGCAGGCGCCTGGCAAACCGAAATTGACCAGCCACTGGGTTGGGATCGCGCCACTGTGCTGAGCCGCAGCAGTGCGCAGATGCAGCGCCTTCCCGCCGCTCTGCAGGAACGGCTGCTGAATATCAGTGGCTGCGAGGAAAACACCCTGCGCCAAATACACGTCGAGCGCGAACAGTTGCCACTCTTACTGAGCGATACGCTGCTGCGCTGGCAGATCGATCAGGACATTCAATTGTTCATCGAGCAGATCGGCAGCCCGCATGCCGAGGATTACCTCAAGGCCGACCCGGCCACCCAACTGCAACTGCTTTTCGACAACAGCGACTGGCCTGCTGACCAAGGCTTGCAACTGATCGACCGTCAGGGCAGAACATTGTGGCGCAGCCCTGTCGTCGATGTGCCCTTCGTACAAATCGAGGGCTCACGACTGGACGGTGGCGACCTGCTCAAGACCTGCCTGCAACGCCTGACAGAATCGCAACGAAGGACGCTGTTGAGCGAAGCAGTGCATACGCCCGCCCCCTCGGCGGAGGCCCGCACAAACCGCTTGCGGCGCATCGTCGCCGAGCTGGCACAGCGCAAACGCCAAAACCTGTTCGAGGATCGGTATCGCCAATTGCAGCGCGGCGCCAGCCCGCTGGTACAGGTACTGATGGATGCCGAACCCGGCCTGCCGAAGGCGTTGGCGCAGTCGATACTGGAAACGGCAAGTGACGGCGAATACCTGCAATTACAGCGTGGAACACTCTCCGAAAGACTGGTCGCTCTGACGCAGGAAACGGGTCTGCAAGTGCGCGCGACTCGAGCCCTCGAAGGACTGGAGCTGCAAGCGACGATCAATAATCTGGATACCGATCGGCTGGCCCTCCATTCGCTGCCAAGCTTGCCGGGCTGGTCGCCGTCGATCCGACTGGAGCTCAGGCACTACAGCCATAGCGGGCCACTGATCGACAGCCTCGGCGCACAGGACGCGCTCACTCGCAAAGTGCTGGTACTCACTGAACAGGGCGACTATCAGCCGTTCGACGCTACCGGTGAGTCGCTCAGCGTGCCGGGGTCTCTGTATGCGAGCCTGTTGCATGCTCTGCCCGACGCACAACGTTCGGCGCTGAACATTCACATCACGCAAGATCTGCTGCTCAGGCAACTGATTCGTGACCACGCGCTCGACCGTCAAGCGTTGCTGGAACTGTTCTCGCAAAACCCGATTCGCAAACCCGCCTACGATCCAACGGTGATGCGCCTGCGTGGCGGAACCAGCGGCTATCGACGCATGCCCGTCAACACGCCGACACTGCACGCCCATGTGCACTGGCTGCTGCCGCACCTGCTGCCCGAGGAGCTCAACGCATTCGTCGAGCGTCTGCAACGCCATCCGGACGGCCCGCGAGTGGAGTTGAGCCGTCTGATCGCTGAACGCAGCCGCCTCGGCGAGGTTCTGAATTCGTGGGCCGAAGGGATTCCCCTGGTTCATCCGGAGACCGGCGCCCGCCTCAACACCGAGCAACATGCGATCCAGCGCCATCGCCGACGGCAGATGCTGGTCGACATTCTGGACTGCTGGAAACAGCAGGTTTGCTTGCCGGAGAACACCGATCAGACCATTGATCTGCGCCTGTCACAGCCAATCCTGGGAGAGCTGCCAGCGCTGGAGGTGAACTTCAGTCACGTGGACTACCTGACCATCGAGGGTGTCGGCAGCACTCAGGGCGTGCAGCGTTTTCTGGACAGTTTCTCCGGCCTGCGCCGTCTGGCGCTGCGCAACTTCCGGCTCGGCGACCTGCCGGAGGCAGTCAGTCGCTCACCACAACTGCGCGAGCTGATTCTCAGCGACTGTGGCATCACCCTGACCGCCGAAAGCCAGGCAACGCTGGCGGCGCTGAACCAACTGAAAACCCTCGATCTGTTCAGGAATCCGCTCGGACTCACGCCCAATGTCGAAAAAATGCCCCGGCTGAATTACATCGATGTGTCGGAGACCGGCATATCCGAACTGCCAACCGGCCTGCTCACGCGCCCGCAATTGCGTACCGCGCTGCTCAACGACAATCAGATCCGGTCATTGCCTCCCGCCCTCTTCGAGCTGCCCAGCAATGTTCCGGAAGGCTTCGATCTGAGCGGCAACCCGATCGCCAGCGCAGACCGGGAGCGCGTCAAACGCCACTTCAACGACACCCGACAGGACTTCGGCGTAATGGCCGAACAAGCTGATTTGCTGCGCGTACAGACGCTGTACACGCACATGGATCGGGAACAGGCCAGTGAGTTCTTTTATCTGCTACCTGGCGACCTGGCCGAGGGGCGAGTCGAACTTGCACGACTTGAGCAGGAATACAGCGACTTGAGTAGCCACCTCGACACCTGGGCGATCGACCATCCTGCCCTGCACCCAATCAGTGGCGAGCCCTTCACGATTGAGCAAGTGCTGAATGAGCACGCCGCACGCAACGAATTCAAATCGCTCATTGAGCAGTGCTGGCGCCGGGAAACCGAGCAAGACGAAGCGGATCAGAATCTGCAGCCACTGCATGACTTGAACCTGACGACCATCATCAGCGGCGACTTGCCAGTGCTCAATGCCGACTTCAGCCATGTCACCCATCTGTACCTCAGAAGCCTGCCGGGCCAGACGTTCGGGGTCGACAGGTTTGTCGAGACGTTCGCCAGTCTCAGAGGACTGACGATTTATCAATATCGACTGGAACACATTCCGCCGGCGGTGTTTCGCATGGCTGACCTGACCTATTTGTCGCTCTCACAGTGCGAGCTGACGCTCACGCCGCAAAACGCCCTTGAGCTTGCGCAAATGGAGCGCCTCGATCATCTGGACTTGAGTGACAACCCGTTGGGCGAAACCCCGGATGTCAGCCAGATGACCAATCTGTCAACGCTGATGCTGGACAACAGCGGCATTACCGGTCTGCCGCCGGGCATGCTGCAACTCGAACATCTGGAAATCGCCGACCTGAGCGACAACGCAATCACCCAGGTTCCCAGCGATATTCTGGAGTTGCCAGAAGAGCGTGCGGACAAATTCAGCCTGCGGGGCAATCCGCTCTCTGAGCTCAGCCTGCAACGGCTGATCGCCTACTTCCGAAAACACCGCATCGATTTTGGCGTGGAAGCCGTCATCGAACGGGCAGAAATGGAGGTGTCCACGTCCGAAGATTCGGGGGTCGATGAGTGACGTTCCGCGGGGGGGCCGCCGGGGTGTGTCAACCGCGCTCCGGCGGCACCGACGACAGCTCGAACGGACTGCTGCTGCGCCGCTGGTTACGATCTTCACGCGGCGTGGCGCCGAAGAAGTTGCGATAGGCGCTGGAGAAATGCGGCCCCGAGGAGAAACCGCAGGACAGGCCGATCTGGATGATCGATTTGCTGGTCTGCATCAACATCTGCCGGGCCTTGTTCAGGCGCAGTTCCAGGTAGTACTGGCTCGGCACGCGGTTGAGGTATTGCTTGAAGATCCGCTCCAGTTGCCGACGGGACACGCACACGTGCTGGGCGATTTCGTCGGTTGTCAGCGGCTCTTCGATGTTGGCTTCCATCAGCAACACCGCTTGGGTGAGCTTCGGATGGCTGGAACCGAGGCGGTTCTGCAGTGGAATGCGCTGGCGTTCGCCGCCCTCGCGGATACGCTCGACCACCAGTTCTTCGGACACCGCACCGGCCAGTTCCGCACCGTGATCGCGAGCCAGCACCGCCAGCAACAGGTCGAGCACCGACATGCCGCCACACGCGGTCAGGCGATCACGATCCCAGTCGAACAGGTGACTGGTGGCGATGACTTTCGGGAAGCGCTCAGCGAAATCGTCCTGCCAGCGCCAGTGCACGGCCGCACGATAACCGTCGAGCAGCCCAAGCTGCGCCAACGGATAGACACCCGCCGACAGACCACCAATCACGCAACCGGCTCGCACCAGTTGCTTGAGCGCGCTGCTGAGGGCCGGGGCCAGGGTGGTCGGTGGCTCATCGGCGAGCAGGAACAGTTTCTGGAAGTTTTCCAGCTTGCCGGTCCAGGCTTCGCCGGGCAGTTGCCATGCGCCGTCGGCCGTCGCTTCGGTACTGGCTTCGGCCTGCAGGAACGACAGTTCGTACACCACGTCCGGATGCACACGCTGAGCAACCCGCAAGGCCTCCTCCGCCAGCGCCAGCGTCAGAGCTTTAGTGCTGGGCCAAATCAGGAAACCAATTCGATGGGCAGTCATGGGCGGGCAATCCGAAACGAAGAACGGTGATGAAGGCATGGGCCAATGCTAGCCCGTAAATGAACGCAAATCTCGAAACCTGCGAAGCTCCCACTGTAGGAGCTGTCGAGTGAAACGAGGCTGCGATCTTTTGATCTGCAAAAACAAGATCAAAAGATCGCAGCCTTCGGCAGCTCCTACAGGGGATCGGAGCCAGCCTTCAGGCTGCGAAGCATGCACTATTCGGGTGCATATCGGCAGCTCTGATTACTTGAGGCTACCCGACAGGAATTGCTGCAAACGCTCCGATTGCGGATTGACCAGCACTTCGCGCGGGTTGCCGCTCTCTTCCACGACACCTTTGTGCAGGAACACCAACTGGTTCGACACTTCACGGGCAAAGCCCATTTCGTGCGTAACCACCACCATGGTGCGACCTTCCTGAGCAAGGGCCTGCATGACTTTCAGCACGTCGCCGACCAGTTCCGGATCGAGCGCCGAAGTCGGTTCGTCGAACAGCATCACTTCCGGTTCCATCGCCAGCGCCCGGGCAATCGCCACACGCTGCTGCTCGCCACCGGACATGTGCCCCGGGAAAGCGTCCTTGCGATGGGCCACGCCAACCTTGTTCAGGTAGTGCTCGGCCTTCTCGCGGGCTTCGGCCTTGGACACGCCCAGCACGTGAACCGGCGCTTCCATGATGTTTTCCAGCGCGGTCATGTGCGACCACAGGTTGAAATGCTGGAACACCATCGACAGGCGCGAACGCATGCGCTGCAGCTGTTTCGGATCAGCGGCCTTCAGCGCGCCGTCCTTGTTCGCTACCAGTTTCAGCTCTTCGTTGTTGAGCAGGATCTTGCCCGCGTGCGGCTGCTCGAGCAGGTTGATGCAGCGCAGGAAAGTACTTTTGCCGGAGCCACTGGAGCCGATGATGCTGATAACATCGCCGGCTGCCGCTTTCAGGGACACGCCCTTGAGCACTTCGTGACTGCCATAGCGTTTATGCAGGTCTTGGACTTCAAGTTTGTACATGCGGTCGGTTCTCACAAAAACAGTCAGTCAGTCGTTGAGCAAGCGCCCGTGACGCAGCGCTTCGCGCCCCGCCACCTTGGCCAGCCAGAAACCGGGTTGGGCATAGCGCAGCCGTTCAATGGCAAACAGCACCCCGGACGTACCAGCACATACCGTGCTGACCCGATCGGACACAGGGTCGATCACTTCGAAAATCTCATCCCCGGCTTCAACCCACTCGCCGGGTTTACGCAGAAAACTCACCACACCGGGGTGCGGCGCCAACAGTAATTCAGTGCCTTCGAACGGCATGCCTTCGCACGGTTCGCTGGCCGGCTTCGGCCACTCGCCGGTGATCAGGCCCTGCTCGGCAAGGAACGCCAGAATACCTTCAGCCCAGGCCACCGCATCCGCGCGGTCGGTATTGGCCTGACCGCCCAGCTCGACGGTAGTCGCCAGGCACGCCAGTGGAATCTGCGCGTCCGGGAACTGCCGCGACAGACGCAGCCACGGCAACGAGCACGCTTCATCGAAGGAGCTGCCACCGGAATCTTCTGCCAACAGACCGACCTTCACATTCAGGTGCGCGGCCAGCGAACGCCACTGCGGCCAGTGCTGCGGCAACGCATACATGTGCAGCGCCGCTTCAGCGTCGCAATGCAGATCGAGCACCACATCGGCGGTGCAGGCGTGGCTGAGCAAAACGCGCTGCATGCCTTGCAACTGGCTGCTCGCCTCGGGCAGTGCCGCCAGATGATCAGCCATGGCCTGACGGATCAGCCGAATATTGGCATGCGGATCGTCACCGAGGCTGTCAGCCAATGCCGCTGCAACCGGTGCGCTCAGCTCGACGAAATCGCGGTTGAAATTCTTGCCGCTGCCCGCCTCGAAACGCCCCTGATGATTGCCTTGCAGCAATTGGCCGAGGCCCAGCGGGTTGGCGACCGGTACCAGCTCGATCACGCCGTTGAGCAAGCCTTGGGCTTCGAGTTCGCCGAGGCGCTTTTTCAGTTCCCAGGCGGTGCGCATGCCCGGCAGTTCGTCAGCGTGCAGGCTGGCCTGGATGTAGGCCTTGCGCTCGCCGCTGCCGAAGCGGAAGACCGCAATCTTGCGCTCGCTGCCCAGATGACTCCACGGCAATACGTGGTCGATGCGTTCCATATCAGTGCTTCCGCGGGGCCAGGTAGCTCAACCAGCGGCGCTCGGCCAGCTTGAACAGCTTTACCAGAATGAAGGTCAGGCACAGGTAGAACACGCCGGCGGTGATGTACGCCTCGAACGGCAGGTAATACTGCGCGTTGACGGTACGGGCCGCGCCGGTGATGTCGATCAGGGTCACGATGGACGCCAGACTGGTGGTCTGCAGCATCATGATCACTTCGTTGCTGTACTGCGGCAGCGCCCGGCGCAGGGCCGATGGCAGCAGGATGCGCTTGTACAGCTTGAAGCGCGACATGCCCATGGCCTTGGCGGCTTCGATCTCGCCGTTCGGCGTGGCCTTGAGGCTGCCGGCGATGATTTCGGCGGTGTAGGCGCTGGTGTTGATCGCGAAGGCCAGGCACGCACAGAACGTCGCGCTGGACAGCCACGGCCACAGGAAGCTTTCACGCACTGCTTCGAACTGGGCCAGACCGTAGTAGATCAAAAACAGCTGCACCAACATCGGCGTGCCGCGGATCACGTAGGTGTAGAGCCACGCGGCGCCGTTGACGATCGGGTTCTTGGAGACGCGCATCAGCCCCAGCGGCAGTGCCGCGAGCAGACCGAACAACAGCGACAGCGCGAGCAGTTTGAGGGTGGTCAGCAGGCCGCCGAGGTACAGCGGCATGGCCTCCCAAATGACGTTGTAGTCGAAGATCATAGATCAGCCGCCCTTACGCCTACCGAGTAGCGCTTCTCAAGGTGACGCAGCGCCAGCAACGAGACACTGGTGATCACCAGGTACATCGCCGCCACTGCGAGGAAGAAGGTGAAAGGCTCGCGGGTGGCATCTGCCGCCTGCTTGGCCTTGAACATCATGTCTTGCAGACCGACCACCGAAATCAGCGCGGTCGCTTTGGTCAAAACCAGCCAGTTGTTGGTGAAGCCAGGAATCGCCAGGCGAATCATCTGCGGCACCATCACCCGGAAAAACACCTGAAAGCTGCTCATGCCGTACGCCATGCCCGCTTCAGCCTGGCCCTTGGGGATCGCCATGAACGCACCACGGAAGGTCTCGGACAGGTACGCACCGAAAATGAAACCGAGAGTGCCGATACCGGCGGCCAGCGGGTTCAGGTCGATGTAGTCGTCATAACCGAGCATCGGCGCGACGCGGTTGAGCAGGTCCTGGCCGCCATAGAAGATCAGCAGGATCAGCACCAGGTCGGGAATCCCGCGGATCACCGTGGAATACAGATCGCCCAGCCACGCCAGCCAGCGAATCGGCGACAGGCGCAATGCGACCCCGATCAGCCCGAGAACGATGGCCAGGGCCATGGACGACAAGGCGAGCTGAAGCGTCAGCCATGCGCCATCGAGGATGACAGCCCCGTAGCCTTTCAACATGATTCAGGTCCTCGAAAGTTGGGATGAAAAAATGGCGCAAACCGCAGAGATCCTGTTGCTTGCGCCATTTCTGACTTGTCGCAGAGACGTGTTACTTGCCGTAGATATCGAAGGCGAAGTATTTGTCCTGGATAGCTTTGTATTTGCCGTTTTCACGGATAGCCGTGATGGCGGAGTTGATCTTGTCTTTCAGCGCGTCGCCCTTGCGCACCGCGATGCCTACGCCGTCGCCGAAGTATTTGACGTCGGTGAACTGCGGGCCAACGAAGGCGAAGCCTTTGCCGGAATCAGTGTTCAGGAAGCCGTCCTGCAGCAGGGTGGCGTCAGCCACGGTACCGTCGAGGCGACCGGCGGCCACGTCGAGGTAGATTTCGTTCTGCGAGCCGTATGGCTTGATCTCGGCACCCAGCGGGGCCAGGACTTCGCGGGCGAAACGCTCATGGATCGAACCACGTTGCACGCCGATGTTCTTGCCCTTGAGCTCAGACAGGTTGTCGCTGACAACGGTGCCTTGCTTCATGACCAGACGGGCCGGGGTGTTGTAGTACTTGTTGGTGAAGTCCACGGACTTCTTGCGGTCTTCAGTGATCGACATGGACGACAGGATCGCGTCGATCTTGCGCACTTTCAGTGCCGGGATCAGACCGTCGAACTCTTGCTCGACCCACTGGCACTTGACCTTCATTTCTTCACACAGGGCGTTGCCGATGTCGTAGTCGAAACCGACGATGCTGCCGTCCGGCGCTTTGGAAGCGAACGGAGGGTAAGCCGCTTCGATACCGATCTTCAGAGGTTTTTCATCAGCGAAGGAATTCAGCGACAGCACGGACAGTGCCAGGGCGCCAAGCAGCACAAGTTTCTTCATCTTGGGACTCCATCGGTAAAGGGCAAAAACGGCAGAGTGAGCGACAGCCCAATATGCGAATGGGTGAATCGGGAAAGCGGTGCAGCATCGGTGGGAAATTTCCCGGTGAAACCACCAGGGGTTTCAACGTCAGCCACGATGAGCGAGTGATCGGCATTCTAACGACAGGCCCGAAGCCGATATTTCTTCAATGCGACAACTAATTACAGATGCACAGAGAAACCCGCTTGAGCGCATTGACAGCCTTGCAAATTCATGCAAGAGCGAAAGACAGTGAACCGATCTATGCTGCAAATTGCGGGCCTATTATTCGCAAACCCTTCTAATCCGGCAAGCGCAGCGTTGTGTCTTATTTTTCACCGGGGGTTTTGAGGCTCTAAAACGGGGCATTGCGTTTCCCTTTGCCCCGCGACGGGGCGGGCGGTTACACATTTGGTTACTCGGATGCGGGTGGGTAACAGCGGGAAAGGTCTTACGCGGGAAATCGATAATTATTGGTTGGGTGGTTTGGCTCTCTGACAGGGGATTACTGCGGCGTCTGACAGATTGCTATCGCTGGCAAGCCAGCTCCCACACGGATTTCGATTGAGATTGAAATTCCGTTCACACCTGGGAAACCTGTGGGAGCTGGCTTGCCAGCGATGAGGCCAGTCCAGCCACCCCACAATTGCGCAGGAACTCAAACCTGCAACACACCACAAACCTGTGGGAGATTCTATGTTGCTCAGCAACCCTAGAATCTCAAACTGATCGGTATTCGCCCTGATTCTTCATCAGGGCGAATGCCACTCGGCAGAGCTTGCGAGCAAGAGCTACCAATGCCTGTGTTTTCGAGAAGCCTCTGGCCAGGTAAGACTCGTAAAAAGGCTTCCACTTGGTTGAGCGACACGCCGCCATTGCGGCGTTGTAGGCTAATCGACGGATCTCCGGATCTCCTTTTTTGCTCAGGAACCTCGGGCCGTTCTTTTTCCCCGAATCGTCCACCGTCAGATCCATACCCAAAAACGCGATGAACGCGTCGCTGTTGGCAAAGTCACCGCGCATATAGGTCGTTGCCAACCCAGTCGCAGTCAGCTCTCCCACGCCCTCGATTGCTTTGCAGCGGCCAATATTGTCATCAATACCGGCCTCTTTGCTGACTTTGCGCAGCAGGTTTTGAATGACCTTGTCGGATCGCTCGAATGCCTTTTGCTGAGCCGTACGTTCTTTCTTCAGCAAGGGTTCATCGGCCCAGCTCAACATCAGACCCGTATGGTTCTGAATCAGCGTCGCGCGTCTGTGCAGCAAGCTTTTCAGTACGGTGTAGGCTTTAGGAGGCGGGTTCCAAAGCCGCAGTTTGCTTTGTTCATTCGTCAGATAGCGTGCGAGCACGCGTGCATCGCATGGATCATTTTTGGCTCGCTGACCGACACCGCGACGATAGTGGCTGACTCGATAAGCATCCACCACATAGACCTGATGTCCCATCGCATGAGCCAGATCAACAGTCTCCAAATGGTAGATATTGGTGGCTTCGACAGCGATAGCGCTTTGCGCGGGCAGAGTTTTGAGCCAACGTTTGAGGGCGGCACGATCATTCTTGACCGCTTCAATGGTTTCCAGGTCGGCGCGATAGACAACGATTTCGGTCTTGGCGATATCGATACCAACAACCGTCTGCGAAGTAAGGATTGTCATGACGAATCCTCGGAGCTAGGGTTTAAGAGCTTGTTGGGGTCTACCGTTGCGCTGGCTTGTCTCTGTCGTCGGTTTACCGATGAATTCCTTATTGGCGCTTTGGGTAGAAGGGGCGGGACGAGAAGTCTCCCACGGTCTGTACTGGTCAGAGTCAGAATCGAGTCTGTAGTCCCGCCCACCCCTTCAAGTCTAAACATACAAGCGAGCCTGCTCGCGATGAGGCCAGCCCGGCCAGCACAAACCCTCCAGACACAAAAAAGCCCCGCCCGGCATCACCGGACAGGGCTTCTACAGAGCTAACGCTTACGCCACATTCATCGTCTTGTGCGTATCAATCAAATGCTGCACCACACCCGGATCCGCCAGGGTCGAGATGTCCCCCAACCCATCGTACTCAGCCGTAGCAATCTTGCGCAGAATCCGCCGCATGATCTTGCCTGAACGGGTCTTCGGCAACCCCGGAGCCCACTGGATCACGTCCGGCGAAGCAATCGGGCCGATCTCCTTGCGCACCCAGTTCTTCAGCTCCAGACGCAGTTGCTCGCTTGGCTCCTCACCATTCTTCAGGGTGACGTAGACATAAATGCCCTGCCCCTTGATGTCGTGCGGCACACCGACCACCGCCGCCTCGGCGACTTTCGGGTGGGCGACCATCGCGCTTTCGATCTCGGCGGTGCCCATGCGGTGGCCGGAGACGTTGAGCACGTCATCCACACGCCCGGTGATCCAGTAGTAACCATCGGCGTCACGCCGCGCACCGTCACCGGTGAAGTACATGCCACGGAAAGTCTTGAAGTAGGTGTCGACGAAGCGGTCATGGTCGCCATACAGCGTGCGCGCCTGACCCGGCCACGAATCGAGAATCACCAGATTGCCTTCAGCCTCGCCTTCGATAATGTTGCCGAGGTTGTCGACCAGCGCCGGCACCACGCCGAAGAACGGACGCGCCGCCGACCCCGGTTTCAGTGCATGCGCACCCGGCAGCGGGCTCATCATGTTGCCGCCGGTCTCGGTCTGCCACCAGGTATCGACGATCGGGCAACGCGACTTGCCGACATTCTTGTAATACCAGTCCCAGGCTTCCGGGTTGATCGGCTCGCCCACCGAACCGAGCAGACGCAGGCTGCTGCCATCCGCGCCTTCAACGGCAGCGGTGCCCGACGCCATCATCGCGCGGATCGCGGTCGGTGCGGTGTAGAGGATGTTGACCTTGTGCTTGTCGACGATCTTCGCCACCCGGGTGATGTCCGGGTAGTTCGGCACGCCTTCGAACAGCACGGTGGTCGCGCCATTGGCCAGCGGGCCGTAGACGATGTAACTGTGACCGGTGACCCAGCCAACGTCGGCGGTGCACCAGTAGATTTCGCCCGGACGATAGTCGAACACGCGCTCGTGGGTCATCGCCGCGTACAGCAGATAACCGCCGGTGGTGTGCTGCACGCCCTTCGGCTTGCCAGTGGAGCCGGAGGTGTAAAGGATGAACAGCGCCTCTTCGGCGCCCATCTCTTTCGGCGCGCAGACGGTGCCCGCCACTTTCATCAGGTCTTCGTACCAGATGTCGCGATGCTGGTTCCACTTGATGTCGCCACCGGTGCGCTTGCACACGATGACTTTCTGGATGCTGCTGGTTTCCGGGTTGGTCAGCGCGTCGTCAACGTTGGCTTTCAACGAGATCTTCTTGCCGGCACGGATGCCTTCGTCAGCGGTGATCACCACTTTCGAGCGGCAGTCGATGATCCGCCCCGCCAGCGCTTCCGGCGAGAAGCCACCGAACACCACCGAGTGAATCGCGCCGATCCGGGTACAGGCCAGCATGGCGACCACGGCTTCGGGGATCATCGGCATATAGATAGTCACCACGTCGCCACGGTGCACGTCCTGACCACGCAGGGCGTTGGCCAGTTTGCACACTTGTTCGTGCAGTTCGCGGTAAGTGATGTTGCGGCTTTCGGAAGGATCGTCGCCTTCCCAGATGATTGCGACTTGGTCGCCGCGCTCGGCCAGATGACGGTCGAGGCAGTTGTAGGAAACGTTCAGGGTGCCGTCGGCGAACCATTTGATGTCGACATGGTGATCGTCGAAGGAAGTCTGCTTCACCGTGGTGAAAGGCTTGATCCAGTCGAGGCGCTTGGCTTGCTCGCGCCAGAAACCGTCAGGGTTGACGACCGACTGCTGGTACATGGCTTTGTAGGTCGCCTCGTCAGTCAGCGTATTGGCCAGAACCTCGGGACGAACGGGATACAGAGAAGCCGCACTCATCTTTCTTACCTCGGTGAAATAGTTGTTTTTGTATGACCCCGTTGTAGCCGGGCCGGGCCCATAGAACCATTCGACGATGGTAGTAACAAGCCCCTACAAAACATCCAGTTACCCCTGACGCAAGCCCGGCGCTGCTTGTTCCAATACCCCTCAACCCCTGTGGGAGCTGGCTTGCCAGCGATTCAGGCGACTCGGTTATTCAGGCGAAACGCATCACCGGCAAACCTGGCCCCAGGCAATTTCGACCGATTGTTACCAAAACCGCGAAAAGTGTTTATCAAAACCCCACCTGTTTACCCCCACCCCACCTCCCTAAAATCCGCATCGCCGACAAGGCAAACGCGATTAACAACGTTACAGCCCCCACGAAGGCCGTTAATCCAGTTCTCAAGCAATAACTGCAAACGATGAAGTTCCACACGCAACCCTAAAAAGGTTGCGTGACCCCACTCGACCTCAAAAAGGTAAATCTGAAATGAAAGCTTTATTGGTTCTGGCCCTCAGCAGTCTGTGCGCAACCGCCATGGCAGACGAGGTCCCGACTGATGTCGCACAGCAACAACCGGTGATCGAGGAATACACTTACTCCACTCACCTGGACATCGCTAACGTAGTGTCCATGAGCGAAGTTCCAAACGTCTGCGAAGTTGTCCCGATGAAAATGGAATACGACGACTCCAAAGGTCAGCGTCATATCCTGCGTTACAGCGTGATGGGTAACGGCTGCACCAATTGATGATCGAGACTGCACCGAATCGGACCACTCAGCGTCTCATTTGAGGGTCGATTCCAGCCCGACTTCGGTCGGGCTCAGTTGTGTCTGGAGTCGCTCAAAAGGGTTGCAAAACACAAGATATAGTGAAAAACCCGGTTTTTTGCTCATTTCTTGAGCAACCGAAGCCTCGCAAAAAAATTAATGAAAAAAAATTCTCATAGGCCAATCCCAGCGAAAGCCCTGTAAACCCTCGCTCCAATCGAAATCACCCGGCCAATCGAACGGCCTGCGGTGTTTCGCCCTCCCCCACGCTCGCGTTTTTTTCCCTATAATGCCGCCCTAATCGGGTCAGCAATATTCCCTTACAGGGATCAAAGCCATTCTGAAGCCCCGCAACAGCCCAAACGCTGATCTGCGCCCGTCAGAGGCTCTCGGAAACCCGTACAAAATTCTGTTTTATTGCCTGCCTTGGCTGCCGCAAAAAACGATTCCTTAAGATCCAACGCGGTCTGTACGACCGTGTGAAAAACCAACCAATCAGGTTTCACACGGGGCGACAGGCCCTCACGCAGGAGACGACACGTCATGCTGAGCTGGGACGAATTCGACAAAGAAGACAGTGAAGTAGCAACCGTGAAAGGCGCCAACGCCGGCCACGCTACTGAAGCCAACATGGACCGCCTCGACAGCGCCGGCGGTGCCGCAGCGCTGGAAGCCCGCGCCGTGACCGCCGACGACTCGGCCGCCGTGGCCCGCGCCAAGGCCGCACTGGATTCCCTCGACGTCGCCGAAGGCCTCGCCGAACTCGAAGGCGCCTCCGCCCGTGTCGCCGTTGACGAAAAGCGCATGATCAACTGCCGCGCCGACCTCAACCAACTCGTACCATTCAAGTACGACTGGGCCTGGCAGAAGTACCTGGACGGCTGCGCAAACCACTGGATGCCGCAAGAAGTCAACATGACCGCCGACATCGCCCTCTGGAAAAACCCGGAAGGCCTGACCGACGACGAGCGCCGCATCGTGATGCGCAACCTCGGCTTCTTCTCCACCGCCGACTCCCTGGTTGCCAACAACCTGGTCCTGGCCGTGTACCGCCTGATCACCAACCCGGAATGCCGCCAGTACATCCTGCGCCAGGCCTTCGAAGAGGCGATCCACACCCACGCCTACCAGTACTGCATCGAATCGCTGGCCATGGATGAAGGCGAGATCTTCAACATGTACCACGAGATTCCGTCGGTCGCCAAAAAGGCAGCCTGGGGCCTGAAATACACCCGTTCGATCTCCGATCCGAAGTTCGAAACCGGCACCCCGGACACCGACAAAGAACTGCTGCGCAACCTGATCGCCTACTACTGCGTTCTGGAAGGCATCTTCTTCTACTGCGGCTTCACCCAGATCCTCTCCATGGGCCGCCGCAACAAAATGACCGGCGTCGCCGAGCAGTTCCAGTACATCCTGCGCGACGAATCCATGCACCTGAACTTCGGCATCGACGTGATCAACCAGATCAAAATCGAAAACCCACACCTGTGGGATGCCGAAATGAAGGAAGAAGCGACCCAGATGATCCTGCAGGGTACGCAGCTGGAAATCGAATACGCCCGTGACACCATGCCGCGCGGCGTACTGGGCATGAACGCGGCGATGATGGAGGACTACCTGAAGTTCATCGCCAACCGTCGTTTGTCGCAGATTGGTTTGAAAGAGGAATATCCAGGGACCACTAACCCGTTCCCTTGGATGAGCGAGATCATGGACTTGAAGAAAGAGAAGAATTTCTTTGAGACGCGGGTGATCGAATACCAAACTGGTGGTGCGTTGAGCTGGGACTAATAGTCTCGCTCGGTACGATTTGATGATTGCTGCTTGAGTCGCCAAGTCGAGAAAGCAAAAAGCCCCGATCTGATCGGGGCTTTTTTATGGACGATTGGTAATCGTTTTTTACGCCTACGTCACAGCGCTCAATCTCCTACAGCACTTACAGCCGCGTCCCATTGAAGCCAGCTACGAGCACTACTAAGCTCTATCGCAGGTGCCTAAGAAACACCCGACGTAGAAAGCTTGGTCAGTGACACAGACGTGTAATTCGTCGGTGGTAACTGCTTTGCTCGTTGGGATTTCTTAAGTCCGCTCTACGTTGGGTCAGGTCCTCCCAAAATCTTAAACGTAGAGGTCATAGATATGTCTGATCCGCTCCCGGTAATAGTGTTCTCTCGCCACAACCTTTCTCTCCATGCCCTTCTATTAGAAAACCAGCCTTGGTTCTGCGCCCGTGATATCGGCCGTTTGATGGGTTTCCATCTGAATGATCGTGTGGTCAACAAGCTAGATAGCGATCAGCGCCGCGTCATGCGGATTGAGTACTTTCGAGAGCCAGAACAGCAACTGATGCTCAGTGAGTCCGGGGTGTACGCGCTGTTGGTCTATCACTACGTTCCGGGTAATCGGTTGTTGCGTGAGTGGTTGACCAACGAGGTCGTACCAACCTTGCGCGATGCTGCGGATTCAGGAGATTCGAATCGGCCAATGTTGAGCTTGTTGGATTGGCCGGAGATGTCATTGAGTTTGCTGCATTGGCAAGATGAGGGCTGGATTCGGCTTCGGGATATGCCTTACCTTTTGAGGAATCAGACATATCAACGAACCGTGAAAAGCAATCGGTGGCGCGGAAAGGTCGTCCAGGCATTTCAATCGTTGAAACATTCGTTGAATTAGCCAAATGATGTGAATTTATCACTGAGCTCGATCGTCCAAATATTTCCCACAACGTACCAACCGAGGGTTTACAACTCTCGGTTAGCTATCGACATTAATGAATTATCGTAAAAACTAAAGAAAAAAAATAGAACTCGTCTCAATCCAGAACCCGATCAAGATAATACTTCAGCTCATCCTGCAGACCTCTCAACTCAGCTTCTAACTTTATGTATTCCTCTGCGACTTCCGCAACACCGCGTACTTCAGCCACACCAGAAACGACATAACGAGAAACACTTAAATCAAATTCTTTTCTTTCAATATCGGAAATACTTACACTTTCACTGCACCCTTTTACCGCCCTCTTCTCCCTACAAATATCTAGGATATTACTTAGCTCAAACGCAGGAGATGCAAACTGATCTTTGCTTAATTTCTCAGGGGCCCTTGCAAAAAAAACAGATTCACTCCGAGCTCTCTTATTAAAAAATATCATACACAAAGATACACTCGTGCCTTTTATCAAACCCGCAGGCAAAGAAACCACCATTTCTATCAAACCATCATTTACAATATTCCTCCTAATCTCCTTCTCTGCCCCACCTCTAAACAGCACTCCAGAAGGAACAATTACAGCCGCCCGCCCTATATCACTCAAACTAAATATAACATGTAGCAAAAACGCATAGTCCGCGTTAGCCCGAGGTGGAGCGCCATAGAAATCCATTCCACTGCTCGCAAACAAATTCCAATTCCAATCCTTCACCGAAAATGGAGGATTTGCTAAAACAACATCATATTTACGAGGTTCATACTGCGCCCATGAAAGCGAGTCGCCCGTATAAACAGAAAAATTATCAACCCCATGGATATATAGATTCCAAAAAGAAATTTTTACAGAAAATAAACTCTTATCCCTCCCAATAAATTCAGCGCAAACGTTACTATTTCTTTGATGCAAATAATCATTTGCGCGAACGAGAAACCCTCCTGTACCGCAGACAGGATCATATATTTTTTCATTATTTTCTGGATTAACCAACTCAACAGCAAAATCCACTAAATTGCGTGGCGTGTAAAATTCCGGGCCACCCCCACCCTTGGAGTTATACAACTCTAGGAGAACTGACTCAAAAATCCCAGCCAAATACTTACCATCGACAGTTTCAAAAAACAAAATTTCATATATTTTTTTTATAGAAACAATAACCTCTTTAGCACGCCTATTTTTTTCTACAAACGCCTCAAAAACATCGGACACACCGTTATCTTGAATAAAAAAAATGCTGTCGACTGCCCGAACCAGGCTCATAAAATCAGAAAAAAAATCTTCCTCACGCTGAGAAACTAGCGATGAAGAAGCAATATTGAATCCAAACTTCGAGCCGACCTCCACCACATCCACGTTAATGCACGCATATCTCAACACTAGAAATGCGAGTGCTATTTCTTTGCTTTCCCTTTGTTCATATGAATAAGATTCGACAACGGCTATCGCATCCGCAAAACGCTTATATAGTGTTTCAGCCATTACTCCCCCCTAAAATCATTAAGCATCTGATAACAAATCGTCTCTGTTAATTCGGCACCACGAATCAGCATCTCACTCAAAACCTCACGCTGCCTAAGCCAATTCTCATATACGGATGCAATTGATTGCTGACTTTCTTGCCCTGGGATAGTAATTACTATCGTCTTCAATGCCTTAACACTAATATGACCAACAGTGCTTCCTGTTCGCATGGAGTCAATTTGCGCCCTTCCTTTGCCACTATTCAGGAACCATAATAAGAAAAACGGGTTCAAATTTTCATGGCACGGTGTAATTATCGCTACTTGATTCGGTGTAGTCGTAGGGACTTCATTGCGCTTCAAATATAGCATGGTATCACTTCGATTCCCGCGCAAAGGAAGTAGTAACTCACCGCCACTCAAGCGTACTGTCAACCTTTCCTCCTCAACTGCCGCCCAAGGTAAGTCTCCTCCGGGGTAAACGCCTTCCTTTACGTCTTTAATTTGAAGTAATTTTGCAAAGCCGATCTCACCGTCCGTTTCCGACCTCCCCCTGAAGGTTTGCCCTGCGGTTATAGATGCAACGTCCCCCAGCCTAAAATCTTGAGCCATTATTTTTTCTCCATCACTTTCGAACTCATTTCCAGCTTGATCTCATACTGGGTCATATGCGAACTAGCCACATCATAGTCATTGCTGTGGTTCACCGTCACCACCAATGGCGGCGCAGTAAAAAAGCACGCAAAAAAAACCAAAGCCCGTGTATTTTTCTTAATTTTTTTGCTCATTTTCTAGCTCCTATTAAGGCGATGCGCACTGGGCCGCTCATGCAGTAGCACCAATTACTGCGCATCGCGAGATAAATAGTAGCCACTAGACGAGTGACCGTCAACAGTACAACACCCTACAACACAAAATTTCTTGATCGGATCGTTGCTGTCGATAGCTGTAGAGGCTGTAGAGGCTGTAGGCACATTCTGCTTTTTTTGTAGGAATTATCGTAGACAGCAGTAATGGCCGCTCAGTATCGTCCGGGGGTTTTCAACCCTCGGCGATTTTATGAGCGACAAGAAAAAAGACACTGACTGGAATGTTGCTGAGATTGAGGCAGCGGTTGACGCCTATCTGAAAATGTTGGAGCTTGAGCGAATCGGCCAAAAATTTAACAAAGCACATGAGAATCGTGTGCTGCGCGCATCTGCGCTGCACAACCGCACTGAAGGCTCAGTTGAGTTCCGCATGCAGAACATCTCTGCCGTTTTATTGAGAATGCATAGGGAATACATCAAAGGGTACAAGCCAGCCAGAAACGTTGGGACTAACGTTGAGCCAGCCATCCGAGCAGTGTTGATTGCCAAAGGGGTAACGCTTGGGGATCCAACTGTTCCGACTGCAGATGAAGAAGCACTAGAGCAGAGAGCTCTGGCGCTAGAGAAACTGCCTCTTGAAGACGAACCTGAGGGGATTGTGAAGCCGAAGCGCGCTCCCGCCCAAAGCACTGCATTTATACGTGATCCAAAGGTTAGAGCCTGGGTTCGTAAAAAAGCCAAAGGGATGTGTGAAGGTTGCGGTGAACCGGCGCCGTTCACTAAAAATGACTCGCCTTACCTTGAAGTTCATCACGTGAAGCATTTGGCGAATAAGGGCTCTGATCGAATCAGCAACGCTGTGGCGCTTTGCCCGAACTGTCATCGACGCTGCCATCACTCGAATGACAGCAAAGAGTTCACCGAATCGCTATACGCGAGGGTTAAACGGTTGAAGCGTGAGTAACTGAGGCAAAATTCTGTGGCGAGGGAGCTTGCTCCCGCTCGACTGCGTAGCAGTCGCCAGGCTCATAATTCAATCTGTCTAACCCATCGCATTTGCCAGTTTTAGGGCTGCTTCGCAGCCCAGCGGGAGCAAGCTCCCTCGCCATAGGGGTGATGTGGTGCCCGCAGTGGCGGGGTGAGGATTGAAATCTGGTTGATGTCTGGAATCGCCAGCAGGCTGGCTCCTACAGACTTTGCATCATCCTGAAAACAATCAGTGCAAGCCGCGCCGCCTCCCGCTATTAATACCCATCCCCCACTCAAGGATCCGAGCCCCACCATGAAATTCGATCTCGCCTACTGCCTCAGCCTCGACGACAAGTTGTCGATCTATGACGTGCGCGATCTCAATTTCGATGAGACGGTGGCGTTCGATTCGGCCAAGGAGCATTTCCAGTGTCCCAACGATGCCTGTCGTTTGGCGTTTGATGCCTCCAACGAGTTGGGCACGTTCAACGCCAAGAACGTGAATTACGTGCGTACGCCGCACTTCAAGAATCTGCCCGGTACACAGCATGTGGCGGGTTGCCCGTATGTGAGTTTGAAGGCGTCGGGGTCGGGGATTGAGGCGGCGGAGGGTGAGGTGGATGACGGGCGGGAGGAGCATTTTCCGTCGGAGTTGTTGCTGACGCGGCGTGAGTATGTGCGCAAGCCTGCTGCGCCTGCGGGTGCGGCGGATGTGTTGCGGGATGATCCGGTGCGGGTGGCGCACGTGAGCTCCAAGGAGTCGCCGGGGCGTGAGACGGCGCCGGACAAGACCAGTGTGTTTGCGCATCCGGTGGAGTGTTTTGTGTCGAACTTCGCCGACAAGGAATTGCTCAAGCGTATGCCGTTGAAGATCGGTGAGCACACGGCGCCTTATGGCTCGTTCTTCAAGAAGATCGAGTATCTGACGGACAACAAGGGGCTGATTTACTGGGGCAAGATCAAGGAGATCAAGGATTACACCCAGAGTTTTCGCATCGATTTCGAGCAGAAGGTCTGGTTCAAGCAGGCGGATGAGGCGAAGAAGAAGCCTTATTCGGTGAATGTGTACTTGAGCAAGAAGTTGATCGACAACTACCGCAAGCGCAAGGCGTTTCTGGAAGAGATCAAGCATGCGATCGACAGCGATAAGGAGTTGTTCTGTTTCTTCTATGGGGTGACGCCGGAGTTGAAGCAGGTGCCGAGCAAGAAGAACCCCGAACAGACGTTCGGGGTGTTCAGTGCCAACATCGAGAACCTGGATCACTTTATTGTGCGGGAGGCGCCGGGGTTGGCGTGACGTGGCGCCGCTACGTTTGAATACGCACTGGTAAATTTCGCGGCGACTTATCAAGGGGCTGTCACAGGAGTCGAGTGCGCCCGCAGGTTTCAGCTCTCCAGTGTTGCTTCGAAAGCACGAATCTCTTGTTGCGCCTTCCTGCGCCGTTTCAGAGCGCCGTGAATATCTGTTTCATCCGCTGCGCAGTATTGACGTAACCAGTGAGCGATCATTTCTTCATCCGGCCAGAAACACTCCTTTTGGCCTTTGCTTCTGGGCGTGTCGTTCATCTGTGCATCGAAGCCAATAGCAGCCCGTTCGCCCTGCGGTAAACACCCCCACTCCGCTGCGCAATCTTGAAAAAACCAGGCAATTTCATCGATGTGCTTTTGCGCACTGCGATGGCTGCGCCGATAAAACCTGTACTCCAGACAGGCCTCTTCCATTCGCTGCGGCATGATGCCGGCATCGACCCAGTTCATGAGATCGTGGTTGATCGCATCGCGCATTAACCCTTCCCGCCAGCGCTCGGCAAACCAGGCAATAAAGCCTTCTGTGTCAGCCTTCTTGGCATCGGCGAAGATCATGCAATAACGAGTTTCCACATGAATGACGAACAGTACATGCTTACGCTGCACGGTTATGGCGTGCACCAGCCACTGCTCGACGAAAGGGGCACACTCATCGTCCTCAATAACCGACGACGGCGGTTTAGGGTCTATCGGCGTGAGCGTTTTGCCCTTATGCACACGGCTAAAGAACTTACTGGCGGCCTCGGTGCAGTTGAAGATCAACATCTGTTTTCTCTACTAATACGGGTCAATGACGCTCATTCGTCATATTTGCTTTCTTCGGCCCACTCAATCTCATAAGGCTGGCGAACGGCATCTGAGATTCTCTCTCGCATATCTTCACTGAGTGCTGACAATTCCTCGTCGGTGAGCAAGTCGTGCGCGATCATCAACATCAAAGGCAGCACTACGTTTGAGCGATTCATCCGCCCATCGAAAACCGCCGCCATATCCTTGTCTCGACTTCGCATCATGCGATAAAGCGTCAGGTAGCGAGCATGCGCTGACAGCGTACTGTTTTGAGTGATGATCTGGGTCTCGGCCAATACGCCTTGGCAAAATCGATCCAGCGCTAACTTGCGCAGTTCTTTGAATGTCTTCCAGTCACTTTCCAAGATCGCCATATTGCCTCCACGAAGCAATTTTGAGTTGAGCCAGGGAAGGCCTCATCTTATAGACATGCCCAGTAAAACAAGAATCAGCAATCCAATATAGACCCAGGCATGCACCCGATCCGGTATCCGCCCGATCCACGGCGTGGCCAACCGAATCCCGACCAACGACCCCAGCGTCAGCACTGCAAACGCCAGCAAATCCACATACCCGACAAACCATGCGCCCAGATCCGTCTCGCTGAAACCGGCCAGCGCCATGTAGGTCAGCGTCCCGGCCACGGCCACCGGCACGCTCAGCGGGTTCGCCATGGACGTGGCCTGGGACATGCTCAACCCGCAGCGGCGCAACAGCGGCACGGTCATAACGCTTCCTCCTACGCCGAGGAACGTGGCGATGGCGCCGATGCCTACACCGCCGGCGGATGTTTCCTTGCGATCCAATCGGCGTGGGATGACGCCTTCGTTGCGGGTGAGGAAGCCGCGTCTGAGCAAGCAGTCGATGATGGTCACGCCGAGGTAGGCGACGAAGGCGTAGCGGATGACCTCGCCGCTGACCCACACCGCAGCGATCGCGCCGATGATCGCGCCCAGGGCGATGAAGCCGCCGAGCGGCCACAGGTAATGGCGGATCAGGTTGCCGGCGCGGCGGTGTTTGCCGGTGGCGATCAGGGCGTTGACGATCATCACGCAGGTCGAGGTGGCGACGGCAATGTGCATGGCCGATTGGCCGATGGGGTCGTCGGCGCCATGGCTGGCGCTGAGCATGCGGTAGAGCAGCGGCACGACGACGAAGCCGCCGCCGAAACCAAAGAGCACGGCGGTGATGCCGGTCAGGCAGCCGAAGAGAGTCAGCAGTAGGTAGAACATGGCGCGTCTTCCGGTGGTGGAGCGGTCTACGATAGAGCGACGCGGCTTGGCCTGCTTCAGCAACTCAGCCAATAATGTTTGCGTTTACGCCAATTATCCGGAAACGCCCGATGCGTAATGTTTCGATCAACCTGCTGGATGACACGCCGCGCCCGGTGGTGGCGATCGGTACGGATTATTCCCACGGCCATCTGTTGCCGTTTCATACACACCGGCGGGCGCAATTGTTGTACGGCGCGACCGGGGTGATGCAGGTCCGCACCCATGACGGCAACTGGGTGGTGCCGCCACAACGGGCGGTGTGGATTCCGCCGGGAGTGGCGCATGAGGTGCTGATGCTTGGGGTGAGCACGCGCAGTCTGTACATCGAGCCGGGGGCGGTGGACTTGGGCCAGCGCTGCCAGGTGATCAGCGTTTCGCCGTTGATGCGGCACTTGTTGATGGAAGCGGTGGAAGTGCCGCTGACTTATGACCTCGAAGGACGCGACGGCGTATTGGTTGACTTGCTGCTGCATGAACTGGCGCGCAGTGCGCCCCTGCCCTTGCACATTCCGCTGCCGACTGACGGAAAGCTCTTGGCTTTGTGTCAGAACTTTCTGGATCAACCCAACGCCCACCAGTCGCCACAACACTGGGCCGGGCAGTTGCACATAAGCTTGCGCACCTTCAACAGATTGTTTCGGCAGCAGACCGGGTTGAGCTTCAGCCAGTGGCGGCAACAGGCCTGCGTGGTGCTGGCGCTGGCGCGGTTGGCCGCCGGTGAGGCGGTGACGCGGATCGCCCTGGATTTCGGTTATGAGAGCCCGGCGGCGTTCTCGACGATGTTCCGGCGCATCCTCGGACAGGCACCGTCCGTCTGGTTGGAGGCGGCGAACTAGGGCAAATCAAAAAATGCGTTTGATCCCGGCCGAAAACAACTGTACAAAAACACAGTATATTTTCAATCAGCACTCTTGAGCCCGGAGCACACCATGGCCTCTCTTGCGATGAACCACATCCTCGAACGCATTGCCCTTTTCCAGTTCACCCCGACGCACTGCGTCCAGGCCCGAGCGATGCTGGGCTGGAGCGTGGAACAGCTGTCGCGCGAAGCGGAGGTTGCGGTGGACGACATTCAGCGGTTTGAAGCGCAGCAGGACGTGGCGGATGCGGCGCGGCTGGCGTTGGCTTACCGGTTTGAGGCACAAGGGTTGGTGTTCTTTCCCGGGTTTGCGCCGGGTCGCAAATTGAATCCCCAGGCCATGCAGCAGAACGTTGTAGAGCGTGGGGATTTTGCTTAGGTGCAATGATTACTTGAACGCAGGGTGCCGCAGCTCGGCAGAGGCTTGTTCATAGCTGTAGGCCATGGCGAACAGTTGCGGCTCGCTCCATGGTTCGCCGAAAAAGAACACAGACGTGGGTATGCCGTTAGCGCCCATGCCCGATGGCAGGGTTATCGCCGGGTAACCCGCCACTGCGGCAGAAAATTGCGAGTAACCATCCGCTTCGGCAACCATGGCGTCGAGGTTGTGCTCCCGCAGTTGCTCGTCGATGGCGTCCTTGAAGTTTTTACTGATGGCCAAGATCAAAGCGCTGGCCTGTTCGTGAGTCATGTCCAGCGCATGCATCGCTTCGAGCGTGGCCTGCCCATAGCCCTCCTGGCCGGGATTGAGCTGATTGAAGTCGATCAGGTCCTGCAGCGACTGGATCGGCAGGCCGGAACGGCTGACGAGATATTCAGGCAATTCGTATTTCATCGCACCCATCAGACCGGGTACGAAATTATCGATATCAGGTAAACGAACGGTCACTGGCACGAGCGTCGCACCTTGTTTCTCGAGTGTGGCCATTGCCTTTTGAAACTCCACTCCAGGAGTCAGGACCACGCCGCCCGTCCCCTCGTAAGCGGCGGGATAACCGATACGCTTGCTTTGCAGGGCATCGTTTGCGAGTAACGCCGTGTAGTCGATTCCTGTCGGGGCGGCCGATGTCGCGGAGTCCGCAGCATCCATGCCTTGCAACACGTTGAACATCATTGCCGCATCGCGGACAGTACGTGTCAAAGTACCAGGAGTGTCTTGCAGACGGGTGATTGGCACCACCCCGCTTCGACTGAACAGACCCAAGGTGGGCTTGACGCCAACCACACCATTGGCCGATGCCGGGCAAGTGATCGAACCGTTGGTTTCAGTGCCCAGGGAGATCGGCGCGAAACCGGCCGCCACGGCAGCGGCCGACCCCGAACTGGAACCGCAGATTTCCTCGCTCAATGCGTGTGGATTTTTCCCTTGCCCACCACGTCCGCTCCAACCATGGGGCAACTCCATCTCCCGCACATAAGCCCATTCGCTCATGTTGGCTTTACCCAGAATAATCGCGCCGGCATCCCGCAGCTGTTTAACCACAAAGGCATCGTTGGCTGCCGGCTGACCGACCATGGCCAAGGAGCCGGCACTGGTTTGCAGGCTGTCGGCGGTATCAAAATTGTCTTTGAGCAGTACCGGAATACCATGCAACGGACCACGCGACTGTCCCTCGTTACGCTCGTTATCCAGCGCGGTAGCCATTTCGATGGCTTGTGAATTCAGTTCGATGATGGCGTGGATAGCAGGGCCTTGCTTGTCCAGCTCGGCAATTCGCTGTTGAAAGTGTTCAACCAGTTCAACAGCAGTGAGCTTATTGTCGGCCATCATTTTGCTGAGTTCACTGACGCTGGCGTAATGAAGATCAGTGGCCGAATGGGCGGTGGCAGCGGCACCTGTCGCTGCCAGTGCGACCAATATGGATTTCGTCAGCGTATTCACGCGACGTTTAAAGAAGTTTTTCATGTACATCGTCCTTGTTTAGGCTCATCACGAGTGACTCATTCACTCGCGACCAAGCCTACCGAGGACATAGGAAAGAGCTGTCAGCTAGCTGGACTACCGACAGTAGGAAAAGTCATCCTGACTTGTAGCCGCTACCAGCAATTGGGGCGTTTTCCGACACATCTTGCTCCATATTCAGCCACCACGTGTGCCCCCGCTGCGGCTGCATCACGTTAAACGCCTCGCCCATTCGTGGCGTGGTGATCGAAACACTGCGTTCCCACGCCAGCGCCAGAATCCGATCAAACGGTTCATGCCAGGCGTGCATCGCCAGGTCGAAGGTGCCGTTGTGGATCGGAAACAGCCAGCGGCCCTTGAGGTCGATGTGCGCTTGCAGGGTTTCTTCGGGTTGCATGTGCACGTGTGGCCATTCGACGTTGTAGGCACCGGTTTCCATCAGGGTCAGGTCGAACGGGCCGTATTGTTCGCCGATGCGTTTAAAGCCGTCGAAGTAGCCGCTGTCACCGCTGAAGAAGATTCGCGTATCGCCATCGATCATCACCCACGAAGCCCACAACGTGCTGTTGCCGTCGAACAGGCCACGCCCGGAGAAGTGCTGCGACGGGGTGGCGACGAAGCGGATGCCGGCGATTTCGGTGCCCTGCCACCAGTCGTACTGGCGGACTTTGCTGGCGTCGATGCCCCACTTGATCAGGGTGTCGCCGACGCCCAGCGGGGTCAGGAAGTAGTTGGTCTTGGCCGCGAGTTTCAGCACTGCCTGGTAATCGAGGTGGTCGTAGTGGTTGTGCGACAGGATCACCGCTTCGATCGGCGGCAATTGGTCGATGCTGATCGGCGGCTGGTGAAAGCGTTTCGGGCCGGCCCATTGCACCGGCGAGGCGCGCTCGGCGAAGACCGGGTCGGTGATCCAGAATTTGTCGCGCATTTTCAGCAGCAGGGTCGAGTGACCGAGGCGGTAAACGCTGTGATTCGGTGCTGCCAGCAGGTCTTCACGGGTCAGCGCTTGCACCGGGATCGCAGCGGCCGGTCGGGTGTTGCGCGGCTTGTGGAAGATCATGTTCCACATGATCCGCAGCATCTTGCGCAAGCCTTCGCGTTGCACCGGCGCATGGTTGCGAAATAGCCCTTGATCCTGGCGAGAGGCTTCAGGCGTGGAAGTTTGATCCGCAGAGATATCTGGATTGGCCATGACTGAGAGACTCCAGAAAAACCGCGCAATTCACGGTTTTTCACGGTGGGACGATAAATGGCCAAGGCACGCACGCATCAGCCGAACTGTCTGGTTTTTAGGTTGCGCGGATTAACGCAACATTACACTGGGCGGTGTAGTTTCTAGGTTGCATGAAACTGGATGACAAGTAAACTGCCAAGTGTAATTCCACTCTTTCTCTGCCGAAGCGTACTTATGACAGCTCCAAAGCGCCTCACCGACCGCAAACGCGAAGCCATTATTCAGGCGGCGATTGCCGAATTCCGTGCCAACGGGTTCGAGATCACCAGCATGGACAAGATCGCAGCCACCGCCGGGGTGTCGAAGCGCACGGTGTACAACCACTTTCCCAGCAAGGAAGAGCTGTTCGCCGAAATTCTCAACCAACTCTGGGCACGGATCACCGACGAGCAAACCGTGACCTATCGCGCGGATCAGCCGCTGCGCGAGCAACTGCTGCCCATGTTGCTGGCTAAACTGCAGATGATGGCCGATGACAACTTTCTCGGCCTGGCGCGGGTGGCGATTGCCGCCACCATCCATTCCCCGGAGCGCGCGCAGGACATGGTGGCGCGCATGGGAGAGCGCGAAGAAGGCCTGACGGTGTGGATTCGCGCCGCTCAGGCGGATGGTCGACTGAAAACCGTGGAGGCGGAATTCGCCGCGCAACAGATGCAGGGTCTGTTGAAATCGTTCGGGTTCTGGCCGCAGATTTCCATGGGCCTGCCACCACTGGATGCGGACACGCAGAAAACTGTGGCCGAGTCGGCACTGGTGATGTTCCTGGCGCGATACCAGCTCTAGACCGCTCCTCTCCTGTGCCCACCACGATTAAATGGCTCGAAAGGACACTGATTATTCCCGGTGGAATAAATGACAATGTCCGACAATTGACCGACGAACGGTCAACCTGAATAGACACTTCAAAGTATTTCAGGATGAATCTGGCGCAGGACATCATGGAAAACCAACGCGGCAAGGGCCTGTCATTCGCCAGACGCATTTATCTGCCAAGGATCATCGGTCTGGGCGTCGGCTTTTTCAGCGTCGCGGCCGCGCTGTATCCGTTGCACATGCCGACCTGGCTCTGGGCGCTGCTGGTGTTCAACGGTTTTCTCTGGCCGCATCTGGCCTATCAGGTTTCAACCCGCTCGACCTTCCCCTACCACGCCGAACGCCGCAACCTGTTGTACGACTCGTTGTGCGGCGGTTTCTGGACCGCGTGTTTTCAGTTCAACCCGCTGACCACCGTGACCATCCTGTCGATGATGACCATGAACAATGTCGCCGCCGGTGGACGACGTCTGTTCCTGCTGGGTGCTCTGGCCCAAATCGCCGGCGTGTTGCTGGGCTGGTTACTGTTCGGCTTCAAGTTCAGCCTGACGATGACGCAGATCCAAGTCTGGGCCTGTCTGCCGATGCTGACCTTGTACCCCTTGGCCCTGGGCATGGTCTGTTACCAACTGGCGATCAAACTTGCACGACACAAACGTGCGCTCAGGGACCTGAGCCGCACTGACAGCCTCACCGGGTTGCTCAATCACGGCGCCTGGAAGGATCTGCTGCACACGCATTTCATGCTGTGCCGGCAACACCACACCCAGGACATTCTGGCGCTGATCGATATCGATCACTTCAAGACCATCAACGATAACTACGGGCACCTCGTTGGCGACGTCGTGCTGCGTGAGCTGAGCCAGGCACTCAACGGGCTGCTGGCCGAAGGTGAACGGGCCGGACGTTATGGCGGCGACGAGTTTTGCCTGATCCTGCCCGATCAGCCACTCAATAAAGCCGAGGCGCAAATGGAACGATTGCGTCAGGCGCTGGACCAATACCGGCACCCGGATGTTCCAGCACTGCGCGTCAGCCTGAGTATCGGTCTGGCCCGCTTTCAGCCGTCGTTCAGCGACGCGATCGCCTGGCTGGATGACGCCGACAAAGCGCTGTATACCGCCAAACACACGGGGCGCAACACCATCAGCGTGGCGCTGAGCAGTCCGGGCTAAGAAGACGCTCCTCTTCTCAGTCTTGAAAAAACTGCAAACATGTTGATTCGCAATTTCTTGTACAACTTAAATCAGTTTGTATAAGATCTGCTCGTCAGCCTGGATGCTGGCACTTTGCAGTCAATGACCAATGCCGACCCGGCATTGCTCTGCCAGCGCGGAAACAGGGACACAAACCTCGTCTTTCCCTACTTCCAGGTACTGCCCTTATGTTTTTCAAACGCCACCAGTCCGAACTCAACGACCTTCAACACACCATCACCGAACAGAACGGCCTGCTTGAAGCGATCAATCGCTCCATGGCAGTGATCGAGTTCGATCTTGAAGGCGTGGTGTTAAAGGCCAATGACAACTTCCTCAAAACCATGGGCTACCGCGCCGAGCAGGTGATCGGCCAGCCTCATCGCTTGTTCTGCACCCCGGAGTTTGGCCGCAGCGCGCAATACACCGAACTGTGGTCGCGCTTGAAAAACGGTCAGTTCCAGTCCGGCACCTTCGAGCGGATAAACAGCCAGAGCCAGCCGGTCTGGCTGGAAGCCAATTACAACCCGATCAAGGATGCGTCGGGACGCGTGGTTAAAGTGGTCAAGTTCGCAATGGACGTGACGACCAAGGTCCAGCAGGAAAGCGAGGCCAACGCCAAGCTGCAGGCGATCGACCGGGCAATGGCGGTGATCGAATTCGACCTCAACGGCGGCATTCTCACCGCCAACCAGAATTTTCTGACGCGCATGGGTTACACGCTCGCCGAACTCAAGGGTAAACATCACCGCTTGTTCTGCCGCGCGGAACTGGTCAACAGCAGCGCCTACGAGGATTTCTGGCGCCGGTTGAATCAGGGTGAGTTGTTCCAGGGCCAGTTCGAACGTGTCGACAAGCGCGGCCAGAGTGTGTGGCTGGAGGCCAACTACAACCCGGTGTATGACGCCGCCGGGCGTTTGTGCAAGGTGGTGAAATTTGCCACGGACGTCACCGCCCGCGTCGAGCAGCACGAGCACGATGCGCGCAGCGCCAGCGCCGCTTATCACATCTCGGTGGAAACCCGGAAAGTCGCCGAGCAAGGCACTCAGGTGATCCAGCAGGCGGCCAGCGAGATGCGCGAAATCGCTGACGATATCGCGCAGTCATCAACGCTGATCGCGCAACTTGGCGAGCGTTCGGAGCAGATCACCGCGATCGTCAACACCATCCGCGCGATTGCCGACCAGACCAATCTGCTGGCGCTCAACGCGGCGATTGAAGCGGCACGCGCCGGGGATCAGGGGCGCGGGTTTGCGGTGGTGGCGGACGAGGTGCGGCAACTGGCGGCGCGTACCAGCGGCTCGACGGCGGAGATTTCCAACATGATCGGTTTGATCCAGAGCGAAACCCGGCAGGCGATCAAGAGCATGGAAGGCACCCGCGGGCGGGCGGCGCAAGGTGTAGAACTGGCGGACCAGGCCGGCAGCGTGATTCTGCAGATCCGCGATGGCGCCAGTGAAGCGGTACAGGCGGTGAGCATGTTTGCCAATGAACGGGTGCCGGGCTAAAAGACCGCGTCGCGGCTTTCGCGGGCAAGCCCGCTCCCACAGGGAAATGCGTTCCAATGTGGGAGCATGTTTGCCAATGAACGGGTGCCGGGCTAAAAGACCGCGTCGCGGCTTTCGCGGGCAAGCCCGCTCCCACAGGGAAATGCGTTCCAATGTGGGAGCATGTTTGCCAATGAACGGGCGCCGGGCTGAGAGACCGCGTCGCGGCTTTCGCGGGCAAGCCCGCTCCCACAAGGATCGAGTCGATCATCTAACCTGTGATCAACCCAGAACCTGTGGGAGCGGGCTTGCCCGCGAAGGGGCCGTCAGCCTCAGCACAAGGCTATAGTGACCCAAAGCCCCTGAAGCCTGCCGAGCCCATCATGACCACAGAAAAACCCGAAACGCCCACCACCGCCCCTGTCGACCATCTGCGCTTCCACCGCCCCCACGCCCACCTCAACACCACTTTCGGCGACGACAAGTTCGCCCTGCGCGCCGAGGCCTTTGCGCGGTTCTTCGGCACGCCGGCGTTTCTCGGCGCGCAAACCCTGATCGTGCTGTTATGGGTTGTACTCAACGTGACGGGCATCACCACTTTCGACGTGTACCCGTTCATCTTGTTGAACCTCGCGTTCAGCCTGCAATCGGCTTATGCCGCGCCGCTGATCCTGCTGGCACAAACCCGCCAGGCCGCGCGGGACAAAGCGCAAGCGGACGCCGATGCGCAACACCGTGAAGCGCTGGCGACGGCCAACACCGAGCGTCAGGCGCAAGCGGCGAACACCACCGCACAATTGCTGGAGCTGCTGGAGCAGAACACCCAGCTCACCGAAATGACCAAGAGCCTGACTGAACGCATCGAAGGCCTGACCCGCGAACTGCATGCGCACATCTGCCAGAACCCGCAACGCTGATCACGGCAACCGCAGCGCCCGCCCCAACTCATCGAACAGAGTGACCACCGAGCGCAACGCCCGGCAGTCCGGGCGGGTCAGCAGCCACAGCGCGGTGTCGTAGCCGTGCAACGGTTCGCTGAGGGCCTGTAAACCTTCGGTAATGAGAAAGTCCGGCAACGCCGCCACGCCGAGTCCGCCGCGCACCAGTTCCGTCACCGAGAGCATGCTGTTGCAGCGATAACTCGGGGTCACGCCGGGCAACTGTTGACGCCGCCAGGCGACGGTCGGGTGATCCGGCAAAAACTCGTCCGGAGCGATCCAGGTCAGCGCCGCCAAATCCGATGCATCGACGTTTTGCAGATAGCGCGCACTGGCGCAGACCCGGTAGGAAATCTTCGCCAGTTGCCGTCCGACCAGATGCTCCGGCGGTGTACGCGTCAGGCGCAGGGCGATGTCGGCATCGCGGCGGCTGAGGTTGGCGAAATCGTTGGAGGTGCTCAGTTCGAGGGTCAGCGCCGGATAGTTCGGCATGAACTGCGCCAGCGCCGGCAACAGCAGACCTTGCAGCACCGAATCGGTACAGGTCAGACGCACCGTGCCGCTGACCACTTCCCCGCCCTGCTCGACACCGACCCGCGCCGCTTCCAGTGCCTGCTCGGCGCGTTCGGCCTGCTCGGCCAGGGTCTGCGCGAGGGTGGTGGGCAGGTAACCGGCGCGGCTCTTTTCGAACAATTGCTGGCCCAGCGCTGACTCCAGACGCCGTACCGCGCGAAACACCGTCGACACGTCTACCCTGAGCAGCTGCGACGCCCGGGCCAGAGAGCCGCCGCGCACCAACGCGAGGATCAGCGCCAGATCCGGGTAGTCGAGCCGATAGTGCATCGCTGCATTGATCACTTGGGAAAACGCCAATATTGAGTGCGTGAACGCCAATCTATAGTGAGCCCCGGTGATCGACAACTGCACACCCTCACGGTGGTGAGGGGATTCATCCCCGATGGACTGCGCAGCAGGCCTTGTTTGAGGACCGCTTCGCGCCCCGTCGGGGATAAATCCCCTCACCACAAAGGTTCACTCACTCAGATCAAGGAAATCCCATGGACGCCATTTCCATCGCCCTGATCGGCGACTACGACCCGCAAGTCACCGCCCACCAGGCGATTCCCCTCGCCCTCGGGATGATCGCCGAGCAGTCCGGGCGCAATGTGCAATTTCAGTGGCTGCCCACCGAGCAGATTCTCGCCGACACCGCGCTGGATCACTTCGACGGTTTCTGGTGCGTCCCGGCCAGCCCCTACAACAGTGAGGCCGGGGCACTCAGGGCCATCCGTTTTGCCCGCGAACAACAGCGCCCATTCCTCGGCACCTGTGGTGGTTTTCAGCATGCCGTGCTGGAGTTTTCCCGCAACGTGCTGGGCTGGGCCGATGCCGAACATGGCGAGACATCACCGGATTCGCCGCGAGCGGTACTGTCGCCGCTGACCTGTTCATTGGTGGAAGCGGTGGACAGCATTCATCTGGTCGCCGGCTCGTTGATCGCCAAGGCGTACGAAACGTCGGAGATTCATGAAGGCTATCGCTGCCGATTTGGTGTGAATCCGCAGTTCGAACAAGAATTGCTGACTCATCAGCTACGCGCCGTGGGGCACGATTCGGCGGGCGACTTGCGCGCCATCGAGTTGACCGACCATGTGTTTTTTGTCGCCACGCTGTTTCAACCGGAACGCGCGGCGCTCAAGGGCCAGGTTCCGCCGCTGGTGCGAGCATTTGTCGATGCGTGTGCGGAGCAACGCCCATGAAGCCGAACGAGCCTTGCTTTGCGGTGATTTTCACCTCGACCCGCACCGAGGGTGACAACGGTTATGCGGCGGCCTCCGAGCGCATGATGGAGCTGGTCAGCCAGCAACCGGGGTTTCTCGGCATTGATTCGATTCGCGGGGAAGACGGGGTGGGGATCACCATTTCCTACTGGCAGAGCGAGGCGGCGATTCTGGCCTGGCGCGAGCATCCCGAACACCGGGTGATTCAGGCGCGCGGGCGGGCGCAGTGGTATTCGAAGTTTCAGACCCGGGTGTGTCGGGTGGAGCGGGAATACCGGTTTGGGCAGTGAGCTTGATGGCGTTCCCACTGGCCTCATCGCTGGCAAGCCAGCTCCCACAGATACAGCGTGATCTTCAGAACAACGCAAAACCTGTGGGAGCGTGGCTTGCCCGCGAAGAGGCCAGTAGCGTCAATACAAAAACTTCAGCCCTTCACCAGACTGCGCACCGCCACAATCTCCGGCACCTCAACCTTGCTCATGTACACCCGCAACGGCTCGGTGATGTTGATCCGCTCATCGATGTTCTGATCCAGCAGCAACTGAATCAACTCGCGTTTAAGCGTCATGGTCTGCGACGTCGCTGGCGCCCAGACAAATTCGCTGGTGGGAATAATGCCGTCATCGGCCACGTCCATGCCGAACGAATCTTCGCTGAATCGCACGATGTACTGGCCGGTCTTGCGGTTGAGGCCGACAAAACCCTTGAGGTCATCGGCGGCCTGACAGATGAGTTGGGAAGTGATGCGCATGGTAAACCTCACGAAAAATCATCGATGGTTTACACGCAGGGCAACGGAATCGGCGCGCCCTCTGCCGGAGCGTCTGCCGAGGGCAAGCGTACTGCAAACCGTGCCACAAAAGTGCAGGAAAAATCGCTTTTAATACGTTTATGTCGGTCTGGCGATAGCACGCAATCGATTCAGTTGTTAAAAGGTACGTCTTTGAAAATGCCCTGCGAAAGGAACTCGAACATGCCCGCCACTTTCACCAAAAGCGCCCTCCTGCTGAGCCTGATGCTCGGTCTCGGTCAGGCCCACGCCGCCCAGACGGACATCGACGCGCTGGCCGCCGCCCACGGCATCCCGCACCCGGCGGTGATCGCGCACCGTGGCGCATCCTTCGACGCACCGGAATCCACCGCCGCTTCCTACAAACTGGCCCGCGACCTCGGCGCCGACTACCTGGAAATGGACTTGCAGCGCAGCAAGGACGGCGTGCTGTTCGCCCTGCACGACAACAACCTGCAACGCACCACCGACGTCGCGACCAAATTCCCGGAGCGCAAGGACAGCCCGGCCAACGCCTTCACCATGGCCGAACTGAAAACCCTCGACGCCGGCAGCTGGTACAACAAGGCCTACCCGGAGCGCGCACGTGCGACCTACGCCGGGCTGAAAATCCTGACCCTGGACGAGATCATCGACATCGCCCAGGCCAACCCGAAACACAAGCCAGGCCTGTACATCGAAACCAAGGAACCGCAGCTGTTCCCGGGAATCGAGCATGACCTGAAAGCGAAGCTGCAGGATCGCGGCTGGCTGAGCCCGGCGGGTTCGAAACTGGCCAAAAGCGAGCTGGGCGTCGGCCAGGGCAAAGGCAAGGTGATCCTGCAGACCTTCGAGAAAAACAGCCTCGAACTGCTGCAGAAGGAAATGCCGCAAGTGCCGAAGATCCTGTTGCTGTGGGTCGGCGAAGGCAGCATCGAGCCGAAATCGAAGGTGACCTTTGCCGAATCTGGCGAGAAGGACAAAAACGTGTTCTACGGCAAACAGGAGCCGAAGTCCGACGCCGAGTTCAAGCAATGGGTTGATTTCGCCAAGGCTCACGGCGCCATCGGCACCGGCCCTTCGGCGAAGCTGACCAAGGGTGGCGACCAGAGCTATTCGGATCTGGTGCAACCGTGGATGAACCAGTACACCCACGATCAGGGCATGCTGGTGCACGTGTACACCGTCGATGAGCCGGTGGACTTCGAGAAAGTCATGGCGGCCGGGGTTGATGGCATCTTCACCAACCGCGCCAGCGAACTGTTGAAGTTCTACAAGCGTCCGGCCGGTGCCAGTGTTGATCAGGTGTTGAAGAACAACGGGTTCTGATCAGCAAAACCGAGGCGCCTTCATCGCGGGCAAGCCACGCTCCCACAGGTTTTGTGTCAGGCATGGTTTGCCCGTTTTGTATTCGGGGGTTTTAAGGGTGAATTAAGTTGCGGTGGTTAATCTGAGCCCACTTCAACGAACAACCCAAGGAATGACCCGATGAAAACTTTGACTGCCCTGTTTACCGCTGCTGCCCTGACCCTCACCGCTGGCCTGGCCCAGGCCGATGTACGCGTCGACCAGATCCCGCAACTGGTGAAGGAAGGCAAGATCAAGTCGCTGGAGTCGATGAACGCCGAAGCGCTGAAACTGCACCCCGGCGCAACCATCACCGACACCGACCTGGACAACCACTTCAACGGTTACGAATACGAAGTCGAGCTGAAAACCGCCGACGGCAAAGAGTTCGACGTCGACTTCGATGCCACCACCGGCAAGGTGCTGAGCAACAAGCAAGACACCTGATACACCGCCAAAGCAAAGCCGCACGATCAACGATCGTGCGGCTTTTTTGCGTCCGTTGGCCGGCGAATCACGCGGATGCAGCCTGAAGGGATGCCAAAACCGCCATCAGACCGCTAGTATGGCGACCATCAGATAACGATTGCAGCCGAGAGCGATGGGCATGGGGCAGACAGCGGCAGCAGACATCGCGACAATCGGACGGATCAGCGCGGTTCCGGCGATCCTTCAGGTGATCCGCGAACTGACCGGCCTGCGCTTTGCCGCAGTGGCACGGGTCAACGAGGATTCGTGGACAGCCTGCGCCGTCCTTGATCAGCTGGATTTCGGCCTGCAGGTCGGTGGCGAGCTGGATCTGGTCACCACCCTGTGCCACGAAATCCGTCAGTCGCATGTCTCAGTGGTGATCGACAAGGCCAGCGAAGACCCGCTCTACCGCGATCATCACACCCCGCGCCTGTACAAGTTCGAGAGCTATATCTCGGTGCCGGTGTTTCGCACTGACGGACGGTTTTTCGGCACGATCTGCGCGCTCGATCCAGTCCCGGCGCAACTGAAGTCCAGCAGCATCCAAAGCACCATGGAATCGTTCGCACGGATGCTCGCGTTGCAGATCGAAGCCGAGGAAAACGCGCAGCTCACCGAAACCGCGCTGTTGCAGGAACGCGAAACCGCCGAGCTGCGCGAGCAGTTCATTGCGGTACTCGGGCATGACTTGCGCAACCCGTTGTTCGCCATCAGCGCCGGTGCCGAAATGCTCCTGCGCAAACACCCGGATCCGGCCATCGAGGTGCGGCTGCGCAATATCCTTGGCAGTGCGCAACGGGCGACACGACTGGTGGACGACGTACTCGATTTTGCTCGCGGGCGCCTGGGCAATGGTATTCCGGTCGCGATCCAGCCCTGCGCCGACTTGACCGACGCGGTGCAACAGGTGGTGACGGAGATCCGCAATGTGCATCCGCAGCGCACCATCCACACTTGCATCGGCGACTTGCAGGGCGTGCCCTGCGACCGCGGCCGGATTGCCCAGTTGCTGTCGAACCTGCTGGCCAATGCCGTGACCCATGGCGACCCGGAGGGGGATATCGAAGTGATCGCCCAGGTCGAGCACGGTGCGTTGATGCTGGCGGTGAAGAATCAGGGGCACATTCCCGAGGTGATCCTGCCGCACCTGTTCCAGCCCTACTCCCGCCCGATCGGCAGCACGCCTCAGGCCGGGCTCGGTCTGGGGCTGTACATCGCCAGCCAGATCGCCAAGTCCCACGGCGGGCATTTGCATGTGGCGTCCACCGCACAGAGCGGCACATTGTTCACCTTCAGCCTGCCCACAATCTGAGACACACCACAAATCCCCTGTGGGAGCGAGCTTGCTCGCGAAGCTGTTGTGTCTGCCACACATGAGTCGACTGGCACACCGCTTTCGCGAGCAAGCTCGCTCCCACATTGGTTCTGCAGTGTTCCAAAGTTGTCAGGCCGAAGTGCTGACCAGCGAGCCCGAAGTGCTGCCGCCCGACTCCTGCAACGCCTGCAATAACGCCGCCGTGGCGGTCTGCAACGAAGCCGAAGTGCTGGAAATTTGCGACTCGGCGGAGGCCACGTCAGCCGCTTTGGCATCAGCGTCTTCCTGCTTGGCCTGAGCCGCTTGCAATGCCTGCTGTTGTTCCTGCAATTGCTTTTGCAACTCGGCGATCTGCTTGCGCAGTTCTTTCACCGAATCCGATTCATCGCTGCTGCTGGAACTGCTGTCACCCGCCGGCGCTGCGCCACCGCCGGCCGCCACTTTGCTGGTGTCGGCGCTGACGCCCGCACTGCTGGTTGCAGTGGTCGAGGTGTCATCACTGGCGTCGCTGATTTTGGTTTTGCTGATGGCGGTGCTGACGGTCTGGTTGATCGAAACTGAGGTGATGCTGACCATGGGATGGCTCCAATGCCGGTTTTAGATAACCGGCCATCGGCGGCACTCGCAGGGATTTGAGATCGACTGTGTACCGACTCGGTAACCGAACCGGTACACGTCGGCGGACGTCAGGCGCTCAGGCGTGCGGTGACTTCGTTGAGTTGCCCGGACAGGCCATGCAGGTTCTGGCTGGCGCTTTCGGTGCGCTGCACGCTGTTGAGGTTGGTACTGGCGATCGAGGTGATCTCGGTCAGGTTGCGCGAGATGTCTTCGGCCACCGAGGTCTGCTCTTCGGCGGCGGTGGCGATCTGGCGGTTCATGTCGCGGATCGCTTCCACCGCGTGGGTGATGCGCTCGAGCATCGCACCGGCCTGGGTCACTTGCTCGACGCTTTCATCGCTGCGCGCCTGACCGCTTTCGATCGCTTGCGCGGCGTCCACGGCACCGGTCTGCACGTTCTGAATGATCTGGTTGATCTCGATGATCGACTCGGCCGTGCGCTGCGCAAGGTTGCGCACCTCGTCGGCGACCACCGCGAAACCGCGCCCGGCTTCACCAGCCCGCGCCGCTTCAATCGCCGCGTTGAGCGCCAGCAGGTTGGTCTGTTCGGCGATGCCGCGGATCACTTCCAGCACTTTGCCGATGCGCCCGCTGTCGCTTTCCAGACGACGAATCACTTCAGCGGTGTTGGCAATTTCACCACGCATCTTGGTGATGGTGTGGATGGTGCCCTGCATGACCTTTTCACCCTGCTGGGCGGACTGGTCGGCATCGTCGGCAGCGCGCGCCGCATCCGCCGCATGACGGGCGACTTCCTGGGCGGTGGCGGACATTTCGTTCATCGCCGTAGCCACCTGATCGGTGCGGTTGAACTGCTCGTTGGTGCCGCCGGCCATGGTCGTGGCGATGGCATTCAGTTCGCCGCTGGCGCTGTCCAGATCAGTGGCGCTGCGTTGCAGATGAGTGAAGGTTTCGGCGAGGAAATCACGCAGGGTATTGGCCGCGGCGGCCAGGTTGCCCAGTTCGTCCTGACGGTCGTTGGCGACCCGCTCGGCGAGGCGCCCACGGCTCAATTGAGTGACGTAATCGATCAGCTTGCGGATCGGATCGATCAGGTTGCGGTTGACCAGCCACAGGCTCAGCAAACCGATCAACAGGCCCGAGCCGAGCATCACCACAATGCCCAGCAGCACGGTGCTGTCAGCACTGGCGCTGATCTGCGCCGACTGTTCGGTACCCTGCTTGCGCAGCTCGGCGACCAGTTCGCTCATCTGATCGCTGGTGGCACGGTCCACGCCTTTGACGGCGTTGTCGCCAGCCGTTGGATCACCACCAGCCGCCACGTAGGCATCGCGCCCTTTCTGGTACGCGGCGCCGAGTTGACGATGTTCGTCACGCAGGCGTTCGATGCGGCTTTTCAGCGCCGGCTCAAGGCCTTTCTGCCCGGCCAGTTCACCGAGGATGTTCTGCACATCGCGCTGACGGTCTTCGAACTGGCTCCAGTATTTGCCCAGGTCCGCCGGTTGCTTGCCGCGCAGCAAGACGTTTTTCCACTCCTGCACCTGCACCTTGAATTGCAGGTTGGCCTCGTCGATCAGTTGTGAGGTGTGCAACGGGCCGGCGATCAACTGGCTGTAGTTCTGCACGCCGTTGGACAGGTAGTGAAAGCAGGCCAGTGCGATCAACAGCATCGCCAGCAGGCTGCCGCTCAGCAGGGCGAGAATTTGCGCTCTCAGGGATTTTTGCAGCATCGCAAGATACTCAAGGACAGGGATGAGGCACGCCCGGTAAGGCGTGAAATTTTGCCGGACATCCGTGTCGGCGCGCCTTGGCTCATGGCCAAGCGCGCGCAACGTAACCTAAGCGTGATCGGCGTACCAGAGCGCTTCTTGAAGAAAATCCGACCGCCGGTAAGCCGCTGATTTGACGTCATTTTGCTGTCACACAAACGTCATGTGACATTGCGATGATCCGGCTCAGGTGAATCTGAAAACTCCGCGCCAGACGCCCTCCTCGCAGCGAGCCTCCATGAACCACAGCCTCGACCTCAGTCATCGCGATCCTGATTTGTTCGGTCTGCTTTACGGCTTCCGTTTTCGTCCCGGTGAACGTGGCCGCGAAGTCGATTCGGCGACCGCCCTGCGTTGTCTGCAAGACGACAGCGACAGTGATGAATTCCTCTGGCTGCACCTGAACCTGGCGCACGCCGCGTGCGAGCGCTGGATGAAAAGTCATCTGCAATTGCCTGAAGAGTTTTTCGAGGCGCTGCACGAAGGTTCGCGTTCGACACGCATCGAGCACGTCGACTCGGCACTGCTGGCGGTGGTCAACGACGTAGTGTTCAACCTCAGCAGCATGGTCTCCTCGGACGTGTCGACGCTGTGGGTTTGCGTGCGCAGCAAACTGATCGTCAGCGCACGCCTGCAACCGCTGCACTCGGTGGACAAACTGCGCTCGTCGGTGAAGGCCGGCGAATGCTTTCGTTCGCCGTCGGAGCTGCTGGTGCACCTGCTGCGTGATCAGGGCGAAGTGCTGACGCAGATCGTGCGCAAGACCAGCATGAGCGTCGATCAGGTCGAGGACGAATTGCTCTCCTCACGGCTGTCGACCAACCGCGCCGAACTCGGCGCCAACCGCCGGGTGCTGGTGCGCCTGCAACGGCTGTTGGCGCTGGAGCCGGGCTCCTTGCTGCGCCTGCTCAACCGGCCGCCGCCGTGGCTGCAGAAGGAGGATGTCAAGGAGCTGCGCAAATCCACCGAGGAGTTCGCACTGATCATCAACGACCTCACTGCCTTGGGCGAGCGGATCAAACTGCTCCAGGAAGAGATCGCCGCCAACCTCAACGAACAGAGCAACCGCACACTGTTCACCCTGACCGTGGTGACGGTGCTGGCGTTGCCGATCAACATCATTGCCGGTTTCTTCGGGATGAACGTGGGGGGTGTGCCGCTGTCGACGGATCCCGAGGGCTTCTGGATATTGGTGGCGCTGGTGGCGACGTTTACCGTGATTGCCGGGCGCTGGGCGTTTCGCAAGCGTGGGGATTACTAGGGCAACACCGTCCCCTGTGGCGAGGGAGCTTGCTCCCGCTCGGCTGCGCAGCAGTCGCAAACCAGGCGAAATGGTTTCTCTGATACAGCGCGGTGAATGGTTTCAGGGGAGCTTCGCTCCCCAGCGGGAGCAGGCTCCCTCGCCACAGGGGAACTCATCTTTAGACCAGCGGTGAGCTAATCCGCCAAACACTGACCTGCCGCAGTCTCTCTGTAATATTTAGCAACGATCATGACCGACACTCCTTCCCTCGCTCAGGATTGTCCGCTCATGGCTACTCCCTCCCTGACCGCCCGCCAGACGTCCGCCCCCAGCGGCAGGCCAGCCCTCGACAAGAAAACCGGCCCGTTCACCTACGTGATCTTTTTCGCGGTGCTCGCGATGGGCATGCTGTTCACCGCTTACAGCCTGATGCACGACATGCACGAGCTGGGCACCACCGTCACCACCTGGACCCCATTCCTGCTGCTCGGCGTGGCGCTGCTGATTGCGCTGGGCTTCGAGTTCGTCAACGGTTTCCACGACACCGCCAACGCAGTCGCGACGGTGATCTACACCCACTCGCTGCCGCCGAATGTGGCGGTGGTCTGGTCGGGTTTCTTCAACTTCCTCGGGGTGTTGCTGTCCAGTGGCGCCGTGGCGTTCGGCATCATCGCCCTGCTGCCGGTGGAGCTGATTCTGCAGGTCGGTTCGTCTGCCGGTTTCGCGATGATCTTCGCCCTGCTGATCGCAGCGATCCTGTGGAACCTCGGCACCTGGTGGCTGGGCCTGCCGGCCTCCTCTTCCCACACCCTGATCGGTTCGATCATCGGCGTCGGCGTGGCCAATGCCTTGATGCACGGGCGCGACGGCACCAGCGGCGTGGACTGGGCGCAGGCGACCAAGATCGGTTACGCCCTGCTGCTGTCGCCGCTGGTGGGCTTCGGCTGCGCGGCGCTGTTGCTGCTGGCCATGCGCGCCTTCATCAAGAATCGCGCGCTGTACAAGGCGCCGGAAGGCAACAACCCGCCACCGTGGTGGATTCGCGGTTTGCTGATCGCCACCTGCACTGGTGTGTCCTTCGCCCACGGCTCCAACGACGGGCAGAAAGGCATGGGCCTGATCATGCTGATTCTGGTCGGCACCTTGCCGATGGCTTACGCGTTGAACCGCACCATGCCCGCTGATCAGGCGTTGCAGTTCGCCGCTGTCGCCGAAGTCACCCAGCAAGCACTGGTGAAAAGTGCCCCTCAACCGGCACCCGCAGATCCGCGCCCGGTGCTTTCTGATTACGTGCGCAGCAAGCAAGCCACGCCACAACTGATCCCCGCCCTCGCCGCCCTCACCGGGCACATTGGCGAAGAGGTCAAAGGCTATGGCTCGCTGTCGAAAGTCCCGGCCGAAGCCATGGGCAACGTGCGCAACGACATGTACCTGGCCAGCGAAAGCATTCGCCTGATGGACAAGAACAAGGTCGGCAACTTCGACGCCGACACCACTGACAAACTGCAACTGTTCAAGCAGCAGATCGACAACGCCACACGCTTTATTCCGTTGTGGGTGAAGATCGCCGTGGCCATCGCCCTGGGCCTCGGCACCATGGTTGGCTGGAAACGGATTGTGGTGACGGTCGGCGAGAAGATCGGCAAGACCCACCTGACCTATGCCCAGGGCGCCTCGGCGGAAACCGTGGCGATGCTGACCATCGGCGCGGCGGACATGTTCGGCTTGCCGGTGTCGACCACCCACGTATTGTCATCGGGCGTGGCCGGGACCATGGTCGCCAATGGCGGTGGTTTGCAGATGAAGACCATCCGCAATCTGCTGATGGCGTGGGTGCTGACCTTGCCGGCGGCAATCCTGCTGTCGGGCAGCCTGTACTGGCTGTTCACCCAGATCTTCTGATCACCACAACCCCCTGTAGGAGCTGCCGAAGGCTGCGATCTCTTGATTTTGCCTTAAAAAAACAAGATCAAAAGATCGCAGCGTGCCGCAGCTCCTACAGGGGGAGTCGGTCAGAGCGTCGAACGAATCACCTCCCCCAACCACTCCATGAACACCCGCACCCGCAATGGCAAATGCCGCTGCCGCGCATACAGGATGGCAATGCCCATCGCCGGCGCTGTGAACTGCGGCAACACAGTCACCAGCTCCCCATTATCCAGATGCGGCTGCATGCCGGTGCGCGGCACCTGAATCAGGCCGAAGCCGCCCAGGCAGGCCGACTCATAGGCATCGGTGCTGTTAACCGTGACACTGCCGGCCATCGGCAATCGCCGCACCTGTCCATCCTGTTCATACACAAAGCCTTCCGAGCGCGAACCGAGCACGCCGACGTAGTGCACCAGCCGATGCTGCGCCAGATCCTCCAGGGTCTGCGGTACGCCGTAGCGCTCAAGGTACGCGGGGCTGGCGCAGTTGATCATCGGAAAGTCGCCCAGATGCCGCGCCACCACCGACTGATCCGGCTGCGCGCCGATGCGCACCACGCAATCGAAACCCTCGCTGAGCAGGTCGACCCGGCGGTCGGTGCTGCTGATTTCCAGTTCCAGATTCGGGTGGCGCGCCATGAACTCTGGCAGCAGCGGCATGATCAGGCGCCGCGCGAGGATGTTCGGCATGTCGACGCGAATCCGTCCGCTCAGCGAAGCCGGATCCTGGCGGAACAGTCCCTCGATCTCGTCCATGTGCGACAGCAGATCCTTGCTGCGTTCGTACAGCACCAGGCCGTCCTGCGTCGCCTGCACCTTGCGCGTGGTGCGTTGCAGCAGGCGCGTGCCGAGCAGGGTTTCCAGGGCCTGGACGTGTTCGGAAACCGTCGAGCGCGGCAACCCGAGACTCTCCCCGGCCAAGGTGAAACTCGACAGTTCGCTGACCCGGACGAAGGTGCGCAGCAGTTCCAGTTTGTTCATCAGGACACCCGTTGATTGTTCGGCTGGGTCGATCAGTGATTCCGGTTTCAGTCTGTTTATCACCCCATGGCGGATAAATAAACTTTGCCCATCACCACTCACCGCAATCGAGGATTTCACATGAGCCGCAAAATCGCATTAATCACCGGCGCCAGCCGTGGCCTGGGCAAGAACGCCGCACTGCACCTCGCCGCGCAGGGCGTGGACATCATCGGCACCTACAACAGCCGCGCCGATGAAGCCCAGGCACTGGTCGCAGAACTGGAACAACGCGGCGCCAAAGCCGTGATGTTGCAACTGGATGTGGGCCGCAGCGACAGCTTTGCCGATTTCGCCAAACGCGTTGAACAAGCGCTGCAACAACTGGAGCGTCCGCGCTTCGACTCCCTGATCAACAACGCCGGGATCGGTGTCCACGCGCTGTTCGCCGAAACCACCCCGGAACAGTTCGACCTGCTGATGAACATCCAGCTCAAAGGGCCGTTCTTCCTGACCCAGCAACTGTTGCCGCTGATCAATGATGGCGGGCGCATCATCAACATCTCCAGCGGCCTGACCCGCTTCAGCCTGCCGGGTTACGCTGCCTACGCGGCGATGAAAGGCGCGATGGAAGTACTGACCCGCTACCAGGCCAAAGAGCTGGGCGCGCGGCAGATCGGCGTGAACATTCTCGCGCCGGGCGCGATCGAGACCGACTTTGGCGGCGGCGCGGTGCGCGATAACGCGGCGTTGAACGCGATGGTCGCGAGCAACACCGCACTGGGCCGCGCCGGGCAGCCGGATGACATTGGTGGCGCGCTGTCGATGCTGCTGGCGCCGGGTGCGCAGTGGATCAACGGACAGCGGGTTGAAGCATCCGGCGGGATGTTCCTCTAAGCCCAAACAGTGTGGCGAGGGAGCTTGCTCCCGCTGGGGTGCGAAGCGCCCCCAAAAGCCGGCCAATGCAGGTCTGACAGAAAGACCGCGTTTATCGGGTTTACGACTGCTGCGCAGCCGAGCGGGAGCAAGCTCCCTCGCCACAGGTTGTGTTCCAGACTTAAGCAGCACGGGCCATCAATAACCGCTCGCGCACCACGTCATAGCCCCAGTGATACACATAGGTGTACGGCAGAAAAAACAGCAGTACGCCGATGTCGAGCAAGAACGCCTGCCACAGGCTGACCGACAGCCACCAGGCAATCAGCGGCACGCCCATCACGATCAACCCGCCCTCGAACAGCAGCGCATGGACCACCCGCGTCCAGGCGTTGTGGCCGATGTTCAGGCGCTTGAGCATGCGGTCGAAGAAGCCGTTGAACACCACGTTCCACGCCAGCGCCAGCAGGGCGATCAGCACGGTCACGGCGCCCATGTCGAGCAGTGGTTTGTCCATGATCCACGCCAGCAACGGCGTGCAGATAAGGATCGCCAGACACTCGAAACCGATGGCCTGGAGGATACGTTCAGTGATGGATTTGTTGGCAGTCATGACCTGACTCCTTGAGTGAAGATAGTTGCCATGATCCGCCCTCGAACCGATACTTCATAACCAATAACCATCGATCAAGGCGATAGTTCATGGCTTCGCAGGAAGTGCTGCTGGCGTTTGTTCAGGCTGCCACCCAAGGTTCGTTTTCGGCGGCGGCGCGCAAACTGGGGCGCAGTCAGTCGACTATCAGTGCGGCGGTGGCCAGCCTGGAGATCGATCTGGACCTGCTGCTGTTCGACCGCAGCAGCCGCAAACCGGCCCTGACCCCGGCTGGCCATGTGATGCTGCAACGGGCCGAGGCGATTCTGGCGGCCACCAGTCGCATGGAAATGAGCGCGCGGCAACTAGCCCAAGGTGTCGAGCCGAAGCTGACCGTGGCGATTTCCGATACCTACCAGTCAGCGCGTTTTGAAGCAGCACTGGTGGATTTCGAGCAGCGTTATCCGGACCTGGAGCTGGAATGCCTGATCGCCGAATGCGACGACCTGATCGAGCTGGTGCAGCGTGGCCGCGCCCATCTGGCGTTTGCGGAGATGCGCGACAGCTATCCGCCGGACCTGGTGACCTCGACGGTCGCCGAGCGCACCGACATCGCGCTGTTCGTCAAACGTGACCATGTACTGACCGGCCTCGAACAGGTCGATCAGCAGGTGCTGGAGCAGCATCGGGAGTTGCGTCTGGCAACGATCGTCAATCCCTACGACAGCCGCGGCAAAGGCCGGATGTGGTCGGCGCCGAGTTACCTGATGTTGATGGAAATGGCGGAGATGGGTTTTGGCTGGGCGGCGCTGCCGCGCTGGCTGGTGGGGCGCTTTGGCAACGACACACTGGTGGAGTTGACCGTACGTGGCTGGCCTCGGCCGGTGTATGTCGATGCATTGTGGTCGCGGATTTATCCGCCGGGGCCGGCGGGGAGTTGGCTCCTGAGCAAGATGCTGGAATAAAGCAAAAGATCGCAGCCTTCGGCAGCTCCTACACATGCGTTTCATTGCAGGAGCTGCCGCAGGCTGCGATCTTTTGATCTTCAGGCCGCTGCAATTTCCACCGGCCGGTTCTCCTGAAAGTACCCCTGCAACCCACGCATCGCCGGCAACTCCAGCGCCTGCGCCGCATAACACAACCCGACCCGGCGCGTCGGTGCCGGCAAGTGCAACGCCCGCGCCACCACCCGCACATGTCCGCTGACTAGCGACTGCGGCAACATCGCCACGCCGACACCCGCCGCAACCATGTGCAACGCCTGCTGCAACGACCCCGCATGCCCGGCCAGCGCTTGCGGCGAGCGTCCGTACAACGCCATCAAGCGCTGATGCGACGGATGCTGCGGGCAGGTGATCCAGTCATCGATCGGCGCCCACCCCGCCTGCGCCGCCGCCATTGGATGGTCCAGCGGCAGCGCCATCACGTAAGGTTCTTCCCACAGCGGCAGGAACAATTCGTCCTCGCAGCACATCTCCTCCACCGCCAGCCGTCCGTCACCGTGACAGCCCTCCTCCAGCGTCAGCAGCAGATTGGGCAAGGCCTGATGGGCCATGCGTACGAAGGCTTCGATGTGGCTGGCAGCGATATCGCCTTCGATGCCCAGCGTCAGCGCCACGCGGTTTTCGCCGCCGCGAAACATCCGGCTCAGCGCTTCGGATTCAGCAACCATGCGCCGCGCCTGCGGGTACAACAGCCGAGCCTCGGCACTGACCTCGACCCCACGGGGTTGTCGCACGAACAACGTCGCGCCGAGTTCGTCTTCAAGCTGCCTGATCGTCACCGACAGCGTCGGCTGACTGATGAACAAACGCTGTGCCGCGGCGGTGATGTTGCGTTCTTCGAACACCGCGAGAAAGGCTTTGAGGTGGCGGATATCCATAGTTGATTCCGATGACAGACAGAGGAATAAGGCATTTTTCAGCCGTTAACGGGCTAAATATACTGCGCCCGGCATTCAGTCATTTGATTTTCTTATTTCAGGAGTTCAACCATGGGCAAGCCATTGATCATCATCACCGGGGCCAGTTCGGGCATTGGCGAAGCGACAGCCCGCCGCTTGAGCGCTGCCGGTCATCCGCTGTTGCTGCTGGCGCGCCGGATTGAACGCCTGCAGGCACTGGGGCTGCCGAACAGCCTCAGCCGTCAGGTCGACATCACTGATCGCGCCGCCCTGCTCGCGGCAGTCGCCGAAGCCGAAGCGCAATTCGGCCCGGCCGATGCGCTGATCAACAACGCCGGCGTGATGCTGCTGGGTGCGATGAGCGAGCAGGATCCGGCGCAGTGGGAGCAGATGCTCGACGTCAACGTCAAAGGCCTGCTCAATGGCGTGCATGCCGTGGTCGCCGGTATGGTCGAGCGCAAGCACGGCACGATCATCAACGTCAGCTCGGTGGCCGGGCGCAAGACGTTCCCGAATCACGTGGCTTACGTCGGCACCAAGTTTGCGGTGCATGGTCTGTCGGAAAACCTGCGCGAAGAACTGGCGCCGCACAACGTGCGCGTCACCACCATTGCCCCGGGCGCGGTGGAAACCGAGTTGCTCAGCCACACCACCGATGAAGCGATCAAGACCGGCTACCAGGCGTGGAAGCAGGAGATGGGCGGCACGGTGTTGAGCGCCGAGGACGTGGCGAAGGCGATTGCCTATGCCTATGAGCAGCCGCAGGGCGTGTGCATCCGCGAGATCGTTCTGGCAGCGACTCGGCAGCAGGCCTGATGGTTTGCTGGTGGCTGGGCTGGCCTCTTCGCGGGCGAGCCCGCTCCCACAGGGTTCTGCAGTGGTCATAGATTTTGTGTGCGGCAGCGACCCGGCAGCAGGCCTGATGGTTTGATGGTGGCTGGGCTGGCCTCTTCGCGGGCGAGCCCGCTCCCACAGGGTTCTGCAGTGGTCATAGATTTTGTGTGCGGCAGCGACTCGGCAGCAGGCCTGATGGTTTACTGGTGGCTGGACTGGCCTCTTCGCGGGCAAGCCCGCTCCCACAGGGTTTTGCGGTGGTCACAGGTTTTGTGTGCGGGCAGCGACTCGGCAGCAGGCCTGATGGTTTGCTGGTGGCTGGACTGGCCTCTTCGCGGGCAAGCCCGCTCCCACAGGGTTCTGCGGTGGTCACAGGTTTTGTGTACACCACGGACACTGTGGGAGCGGGCTTGCCCGCGAAGGGGTCGGCACTGCCACCGAAGATTTCAGATCAATCCAATTGCGCCAGCCGCGCCTCGATAAACCGCCGCTCCGGCTCTTGCCGGGTCAGCTCCAGGGCGCGCAGGTACGCCGCCCGCGCCTGCTCCACCCGACCCAGTTGCCGACAAAACTCCGCCCGAGCCGAATGCGCGAGGTGGTAATCCTGCAATTCGCCACGATCGAGAATCCCCTCGATCAGCGTCAACCCCGCCAACGCTCCATCGCGCTTGGCCACTGCCACTGCGCGGTTCAATTCAATCACCGGCGACGGCACTGCACGCAACAGCACGTCATACAGGCCAACGATCTGCTGCCAGTCCGTATCCGCCGCTGAAGGCGCCTCGGCATGCACCGCAGCGATCGCCGCTTGCAGACAATAAGGCCCGAAGCGCCGCGTGCTCAGCGCACGTTCGATCAGCGCGCAACCCTCGGCGATCAACCCGGCATCCCAGCGCGAGCGGTCCTGATCATCGAGCAGAATCAACTCCCCTTGCGCCGAGGTCCGCGCCGAGCGCCGCGACTCATGCAGCAGCATCAACGCCAGCAGGCCCATGACCTCCGGCTCCGGCAGCAATTCCATGAGCAAACGCCCGAGTCTGATCGCCTCGCGGGTCAGGTCTTCACGGATCAATTCAGTGCCCATCGATGCCGAATAGCCTTCGTTGAACACCAGATAAATCACCCGCAACACACTGTCGAGGCGCTCCGGCAACTCGTTCAGGCTCGGGACCTGATAAGGGATTTTCGCATCGCGAATCTTGGCCTTGGCCCGCACGATGCGCTGGGCAATCGCCGCCGGTGCGGAAAGAAACGCCCGGGCGATTTCCTCGGTGGTCAGATCGCAGACTTCCCGCAGGGTCAGCGGCACCTGCGCATCCGCCGCCAGCGCCGGGTGACAGCAGGTGAAGATCAGCCGCAGGCGGTCGTCTTCCACTTCTTCGCCACTCCAGTCGGCCTGCTCGAGTTCCTCAAGCTGTGCCAGCAACAGCGGCTGCGAGGCCTTGAAGCGGGCGCGGCGGCGCAACACATCGATGGCCTTGAAGCGTCCGGTGGACACCAGCCAGGTGCGCGGGTTGTCAGGCACGCCGTCGCGCTGCCAGCGCTCGACCGCGATGAAGAACGCCTCGTGCAAGGCTTCTTCGGCGAGGTCGAAATCGCCGAGCAGGCGAATCAGCGTCGCCAGGATCCGCCGCGAGTCTTCGCGATAGACCTGCTCGACCCGCGCCCGGACCTCAGACATTCAACTGCCGTACCGGACGCACTTCGACGCTGCCGACCCGGGCCGCCGGAATGTTACCGGCGACCTGAATCGCTTCGTTGAGATCCTTGGCATCGATCAGGTAAAACCCGGCCAGTTGCTCCTTGGTTTCAGCGAACGGGCCATCGGTGATCGACAGCTTGCCGTTGCGCATGCGCACCGTGGTCGCGGTCTGCACCGACTCCAGCGCTTCGGCCGCGACCATCCGCCCGCTGCCCTGAATCGACTCGGCGTAGGCCCAGCACTCGGCGTCTTCCGGGCTGTCGGGCGAGGTGTGCAGCAAGCGTTCGTCGCTGTAGACCAGGCATAGATACTTCATGGTTTTCTCCTGATTCGAACGGATCAACTATGGCTGAAGATCAGGGTTGTACATCGAACAGCGTGGCGCCGCTCATCGGATCGAACGGTGCCGACCAGTGCTCGTGAGCGATTTTCCAAGTCCCGCCGACCTGCCGATAGCACGCGGTGGCGCGCATCCAGCAGCTCTGGGTTTCGCCCTTGTCGTTGGTGCCGCCGCAATGCGTGACCCAATGGGCGAAGGCGAGGTTGTCGGCGGTCTCGATGGCGATCTCGTGAAACTCGAAAACGTGCGGGCCGGAACACATCTCCATGCAGGCTTCCCAATGTGCACGGTAAGCCGCTTTGCCCTTGAATTGCAGGGCCCTGATCGCATCGAAGGAGACGATGTCGTCGGTGTACAACGTCATGACCTTGTCGACGTTCTTGGTCATCACCGCTTCGCGGTAGGTGTTGATCAGGGTCTGGATTTCAGTCTGTGCGCTCATGGTGTTCTCCGTGTTTTTGTTGTGAAGACACCCTTAGTCGTTCGGCCATCGAGCCAATCGACAGTCGAAACAAATAATTTCCGCCGAACACAAAATCGCTAGAATCCGAGGCTCATCTTTGTAGGAAAAAGGAATCCCGTGTCAGCCCAACTCGTGCCGTACGACCGCCTGAACGCCTTGCAGCGTCAGCAAGTCGAGGCGATTGAAATCCATCCCGAGCAGATCAAGTTCTCCGGCGACATTCACGGCGCGCTGCACACGCTGCTGTCCAAACCTGGTCCCGGCGTCAAAGGCTTTGCCCTGCTGGCCGACCAGGTGCCGGTGGCGTTCCTGCTGCTCAAGCGCCCGCCCGTGTTGCCGGCCTGGGCCAATGAACACAGCGCCACCCTGCACGCCCTGCAGGTCGACCACCGGGCGCAGGGCAAAGGTTACGGCAAGGCTTGCCTGCAGGCGCTGCCCGAGGTGGCGCGTGAAGCATGGCCGGAGATCAAGGGGCTGGAACTGTCGGTGGATGCCGATAACGATGCCGCCATCGCGCTGTACGCCAAACACGGTTTCGTCGACAGCGGCGAAGCGTACAAGGGCCGGGTCGGTTACGAACGGCGTATGGGACTGTTTTTCTAAATCATCGAGGGATGCACGATGATCGATTCAATCGAAGCACTGGAAGCTATTTACGGCCTGCCCCACGAGCGCGCGATGCGCAAGCAGATCGGTTTTCTCAACGAGGATTATCAGGCGATGGTGCGGGTCTCGCCGCTGGTGATCGTCAGCTCGGTGGGCGCCGACGGCCTGGATAATTCACCCCGTGGCGATGCGCCGGGGTTCGTGCGGATCATCGACCAGAATACCCTGGCCCTGCCGGATCGCCCGGGCAACAACCGCATCGATACCCTGCGCAATGTGCTGCACGATCCTCGGGTGTCGCTGCTGTTCATCATTCCGGGCATTGGCGAGACCTTGCGGGTCAACGGCACCGCGACCATCAGCGCCGACCCTGAGCTACTGGAAAGCTTTGCGGTGAACGGCAAACCGGCGAAAACCGTGTTGCTGGTGACGGTGGAAGCGGCGTTTTTCCATTGTTCGAAAGCGTTTGTTCGTTCGGATGCGTGGAACCCCGAGACCCACTTGCCGCGCTCGGCCCTACCCTCTGCCGGCGCGTTTCACAAGCGCCTGAACGACGGGCAGTTCGATGCCGAGACCTACGATCGCGAAGCACCAAAACGGGTAATCGACACCCTCTACTAAACGGGGAATTGCAAACACCGCTAGAACCTGTGGGAGCTGGCTTGCCAGCGATGGCGTCGGCACATCAAACATTGCTGTCGACTGACCCACCGCTATCGCTGGCAAGCCAGCTCCCACAGGTTATGTGTGATGTCTTACAAAGTGAGGATCATCTCGTGCCACGCCATGCCGCCGTGATCCGACTCCGACGGTTTGATGTAGGCAAAGCCGAAACCGGCATACAGCGGAATGTGCTGTTCCTTGCACATCAGGTGAATCGTCGCTTTATCCAGCCCGCGCATGCGTTCGATGAACTCGGCCAGCAAGCGCTTGGCCAGGCCCTGGCCCTGGTAGTCCGGGTGCACCACCACCGACATGATCACCACGTTCGGCCCTTGCGGGTCGTGGCCGATCAGTTCCTTGAACGCCTCGTCCGACATCTGCACCTCAAACGCCGCGCCCGAGTTGATGAAGCCGGCGACCACACCGTCCACCTCGGCGACGATGAAGCCGTCCGGCCAGGTGGCGATGCGCGTGGCGATCTTCTCGCGGGTGGCGGCTTCATCGCCTTCGTAGGCCACGGTTTCGATGGCGTAGCAGCGGTCCAGGTCGGCGGCGGTGACGTTGCGGATGACGGTGTTCATGGCAGCTCGGAAATCGGCAGAAGAAAGTGCCGAAAGCATAAAGGAATAAGGCATGCATATCGATCTGCGCGGGCGGCGTAAAGCTTGCGTATAAGCGCTTTTCTTCGGGTTCGGGGCGGGCTATTTCTCAGGGGTGTCTCTGATCACCCTTGGGGGAAACCGCTTATGAGCAGCGTTGAAATCGGCCTGTTGATGGTGTTGGGCATCAGTACGTTCGGCTTTATCACCTTGGGCATCGACCTGTTGCGGGCGCGACGGGTGTCCAAGGGCAAGCGCGGTTGAACGGCATGAGGCGGATCAGTGATCCGCCTCATGTTTTGTTGACTCAGGCCTTGGTATCGACTGGCACGCAGATTTCCAGTTTGCCGGTGTGCAGTCGCGGATTGAAATCGGCGCTGTAGCGTTCCAGCTCCGGGGCATTCAGTTCCACGTAGTGGGAGGTCGGCAGCCAGGTCTTGTAGATGTATTGCAGGGTCTGCGGCAGTTGATCGAGCGGTCCCTTGTGCTCGAACACGGCGTATTGCCGGGGCAGCACTTCGACCCACTGGTAGACCTTCTGGTCCAGGTCATCGAGCTTGCTGATTTCCACCCCGGCGATGTAATCGAAGCCACCCTGGCCGTCGAAATTGCTGCAGACGCCGTAGGTCACTTCGTTCTTCTGTCCCTGAATCTTTCCCAGATGCGGCAAGAACTTTTCCCACAATGCGGGGATGTCCTTGGCAGTGTCCTGGGTAAATCGACCACGAAAACCTGCAATCAGCAGGAAGTGTCCATGTTCGAAGCGAGGTTCAGCCACTTCGACGCGTTTTTGCTCATCCATGACTCGACTCCTGGAACAAAAAGAGGGGTTCGGCTGCTGAGTATAGAAGCCAAACCCGATTCGCAATGTCACAAGGCGTGCAACTGGTCGGCGGCCCCGGAGCCAACGAACTCGTTATAACCGGATACGATCACGTAAACCGCGAAATAGCAGAAGATCGCCGCCGATGCCATGTAGGAGTAGCGCAGCAGCTTGTCACCCAGCAACTTGCCGCCGTGGCTCGCGGCAAAGCACAGGCCGGCCGACCACAGCAGCCCGGCGCAGAGGAAACCGCCGAGGAACAGCGCCGAACTCAGCGGGCCGCTGCCACCGGATCGCGCGATCAGCGTACCGCCGACTGCGGCGAACCACAGAATCGCGCTAGGTGAGGACATGGCGAGGAAGATCCCACGAAAGAACTCTTTGCGATGGGAGTTCTGCCCCACCTCCGCCGTCGCCGCCAACTGCGCCTCGTGGTGAATCGCCGAGTAGATCATCTTCGCCGCAAAGTAGATCAGCAGCGCCGACCCGCCGATCCACAGCACCCAGCGCACGCTTTCGTATTGCAGCAACACGGTCATTCCGGCCAGCGCCAGCACCGCGTAGATCAGGTCACCGACACAGGTGCCCAGGCCCAGCGCGAAGCCTTGAAAGTAGCCGCGCTGCATCGCCAGGGTGATCATCGCGATGTTGGCCACGCCGATGTCCAGGCACAACGAAAGGCTCAGCAAGAAGCCACTGGTGAATTCCATCTACCGATTTCCTTGGGAAAAATTTGTTTGCACGCAGGCTGGACAGCCTGCCATCACAGCCCTTATCTTCCGCCACAGGTCACCGCAGTGACCAGCGTCGCTCGGACGGTTCCGGGCGCTTACGTTATCCGAGGCAACAATGGCTGAACAAGGTTCGCCGCGCCGCTTTGCGCGCATTGATCGACTCCCCCCTTACGTTTTCAACATCACCGCCGAGCTGAAGATGGCCGCGCGGCGCCGTGGTGAAGACATCATCGACCTGAGCATGGGCAACCCCGACGGGGCCACGCCGCCGCACATTGTCGAAAAACTCGTCCAGGTCGCCCAGCGCGAAGACACCCACGGTTACTCCACGTCCAAGGGCATTCCGCGTCTGCGCCGGGCGATTTCCAACTGGTACAAGGAACGCTACGCGGTCGACATCGACCCGGAAAGCGAAGCCATCGTCACCATCGGTTCCAAGGAAGGCCTGGCGCATTTGATGCTGGCGACCCTGGATCAGGGCGACACGGTACTGGTGCCGAACCCGAGCTACCCGATTCACATCTACGGCGCGGTGATTGCCGGTGCGCAGGTGCGTTCGGTGCCGCTGGTGCCCGGTGTGGACTTCTTCGATGAACTGGAGCGGGCGATTCGCGGTTCGATCCCGAAGCCGAAGATGATGATCCTCGGCTTCCCGTCCAACCCTACCGCGCAATGCGTGGAGCTGGATTTCTTCGAAAGGGTGATCGCCCTCGCCAAGCAGTACGACGTGCTGGTGGTGCACGACCTGGCTTACGCCGACATCGTCTACGACGGCTGGAAAGCCCCGTCGATCATGCAGGTGCCAGGCGCGAAGGACATTGCGGTGGAATTTTTCACCCTGTCCAAGAGCTACAACATGGCGGGCTGGCGCATCGGTTTCATGGTCGGCAACCCGGAACTGGTCAACGCCCTGGCGCGGATCAAGAGCTACCACGACTACGGCACCTTCACCCCGCTGCAAGTGGCGGCGATTGCTGCGCTCGAAGGCGATCAGCAATGCGTGCGCGACATCGCCGAGCAGTATCGTCAGCGTCGCAACGTGCTGGTCAAAGGTCTGCATGAGCTGGGCTGGATGGTCGAGAATCCGAAAGCGTCGATGTACGTCTGGGCGAAGATTCCCGAGGCTTACGCGCATCTGGGTTCGCTGGAGTTCGCCAAAAAGCTGCTGGCTGAAGCGAAGGTCTGCGTCTCGCCGGGGGTGGGTTTTGGTGAGTATGGCGACGACCATGTGCGCTTCGCGCTGATCGAAAACCAGGACCGGATTCGGCAGGCCGTGCGCGGGATTCGTGGGATGTTCCGGGCGGATGGCCTGACCCCGAAAACCGCCTGACACATCCCCCCCTGTAGGAGCTGCCGCAGGCTGCGATCTTTTGATTTTAAAGATCAAGATCAAAAGATCGCAGCCTGCGGCAGCTCCTACAGGGGTCATCACCCACAAAAAAACCGCATCGCTGCGGTTTTTTTGTGCCTGCAAAACGCCGCTTAAACGAACAGCGACAACAGCAGGATAAAGCCCAACGCAACCACGGACAGGATGGTTTCCATCGCGGTCCAGGTCTTGAAGGTTTCGGCGACGGTCATGTTGAAGTACTGCTTCACCAGCCAGAAACCGGCGTCGTTCACATGGGACAGAATCAACGAGCCCGCACCCGTAGCGAGTACCAGCAGCTCACGGTTGACGCCCGGGATCATCCCGACCACCGGCACCACGATGCCCGCGCCCGTGATGGTCGCCACGGTGGCCGAACCGGTGGCGATACGAATCACCGCCGCCACCAGCCATGCCAGCAGGATCGGCGAGATCTGCGCGCTGACCGCCATGTGGCCGATCACGTCGCCCACGCCGCTGGTCACCAGCATCTGCTTGAAACCGCCACCGGCACCAATGATCAGGATGATCGCGGCGGTTGGCGCCAGGCTCGCGTCCAGCCACTTGAGCATCTGTTGCGAACCGATGCCCTGCTTGTGACCGAAGGTGTACAGCGACAGCAACAGCGCCAGCAGCAGTGCCGAGATCGGGTGACCGATCATGTCCATCCAGGTGCGGAAGAAATGACCGTCCGGCAGCGCCACGTCGGCGAAGGTTTTCAGCAGCATCAGGAACACCGGCAGCAGCACGGTGATCAGGGTGATGCCGAAGCTCGGCAGATTCTGCGAATCGGTTTCACGGGCCAGTTGATCGACCAGTTCCTGATTCGGATGACCGGGGATGTGCTTGGCGATGAACGTACCGAAGATCGGGCCGGCAATGATGGCCGTCGGCAGCGCAACGATCAGACCGTAGAGAATGGTCTTGCCGATGTCGGCACCGAACACGCCGATCGCCAGCAGCGGGCCCGGGTGCGGCGGCACCAGACCGTGTACCGCAGACAGACCGGCAAGCAGCGGGATACCGATCTTGATGATCGACACACCGGTGCGGCGGGCAACGATGAACACCAGCGGAATGAGCAGCACGAAGCCGATTTCGAAGAACAGCGGAATACCGACGAGGAATGCGGCGAACATCATTGCCCACTGCACTTTGTCCTTGCCGAACGCACGGATCAGGGTCTGCGCGATCTGATCGGCACCACCGGATTCGGCCATCATTTTGCCGAGCATGGTGCCCAGCGCGAGGATGATGCCGACGAAACCGAGCACGCCACCGAAGCCGTCCTGGAACGCCTTGATGATGGTGCCGATCGGCATGCCCGACGTCAGACCGAGGAACGCGGCCGCGATGGTCAGGGAGATAAAGGGGTGAATCTTGAATTTGGTGATCAGGATGATAAGTCCGATCACCGTGACCACTGCATCGAGCAGCAGGTAGGCGTCGTGGGACATGCCAAACATTGGGGGTGTCTCCTGGCTTGTTGTTGTTATTAAAGCGGGTTAAACAGAATTCGTGAGGACAGCGCTAGCTCTTTCAACACACTCATACCGCCTGCTTCAGACCGTGGGCCTGCCACCAGACGTGCGCCTGGGCCGCCAGTTCTTCGACGCTGTGGATCGAAGCATTGAGCGCCAGGGTCAGCGGCTCGCCAACCGGCGATTCGAGGGTGGCGAACTGGCTTTCGATCAACGTCGCCGGCATGAAGTGGCCCGGACGATGGGACACGCGGTCGGCAGCGACTTCAGGGGTCAGCTCAAGAAACACAAAGCCCAGGCCCGGCAAGGCACTGCGCAGCACTTCGCGATAACTGTGTTTAAGGGCCGAGCAGGTCAGCACCGGACGCTCGCCGAGTGCATCGACACGACGCAGCTCAACGCACAGGCTGTCGAGCCAGCCGGCACGGTCGTCGTCGTTCAGGGGGATCCCCGCGCTCATCTTTTCGATGTTGGCGGCCGGATGAAAAGTATCGCCTTCAATGGCAGTGGCGCCGCTCAATTGGCACAGGGCCTGGCTGACGCACGTCTTGCCGCAACCGGCAACGCCCATGATGACCAGGGCGGTGATGGGATGACTCATATAACACCTCAGCGCGCAGACAGCGCTACCTTTGCTAGCTATGACTCTAGTGCACAGGCAGAAGTTGCCGACGCCTTCTTGTCGTTTTTTTGGGTTGCAGCAGGTTTTCGCCCAACGCCAAAAAGCGAGGATCAGGCAGGACCTCGCTTACGCATTTGCAGCTGCATCAGGACAGCGCTACCTTAGTGCCTTGATTTTTGTTTGGCAAGCCGCCCGATGACCACCCCTAAAAACGATAAAAACACTCGCACCACCGGCCGTCCCACCCTTAATGAAGTTGCCCGTCTGGCCGGCGTCAGTCCGATTACCGCCTCCCGCGCCCTGCGTGGGGTCAGCACCGTGGCCACCGAACTGGTGGAAAAAGTGCAAAAAGCCGCGCTCGAACTCAACTACGTGGTCAACCCAGCCGCCCGCGCCCTGGCCTCGGCGCAGAGCCATTCGGTGGTGGTGCTGGTGCCGTCGCTGTCCAACCTGTTGTTCATCGATACGCTGGAAGCCATTCATCGGGTGCTGACGCCCAAAGGCTTCGAAGTGCTGATCGGCAACTTCCACTACTCGCGCGATGAAGAAGAAAACCTGCTGCGCAATTACATGGCCTATCAGCCGCGCGGTTTTCTGCTGACCGGGTTTGATCGCACGGAAAGTTCGCGGCGGATGATCGAGGCCAGCAATATCCCCTGCGTGTACATGATGGAACTCGACAGCGCCGCCGGAGTGAATTGCGTGGGTTTCTCGCAGCTCAGCGCCGGCGAAACCGCCGCCGAGCATTTGCTCTCTCGAGGGCGCAAGCGCCTGGCCTACATCGGCGCGCAACTCGATCAGCGCACCTTGTTGCGCGGTGAAGGTTTCCGCAAAGCCTTGCAGAAGGCCGGTCGTTACGACCCGGATCTGGAAGTGCTGACCCCGCGCGCCTCGTCCGTGGGCCTGGGCGGTGAACTGTTCCTGCAACTGCTGGCGGCGCATCCGGATGTCGATGCGATATTCTTCGGCAACGACGACCTGGCGCAGGGTGCGCTGCTGGAGGCGTTGCGCAACGGGATCAAGATCCCCGAGCAGGTGGCGATCCTCGGCTTCAACGACTTGCCGATGTCCGAACACATGGTCCCGCGCCTGAGCAGCATCAACACCCCACGCGAGGCGATCGGCCGGCGCGCGGCGGAGCAGATGTTGACGTTGATGGCGGGGAATAGTGTGGCGCGGCCGGTAGAGGATATGGGTTTTGAACTGAAGATTCGCGAGAGTACCTGACCTTTGAAATCCTGTCGGAAGCAATCCCTGTGGGAGCTGGCTTGCCAGCGATGGCGTCGGGTCAGTCGATACAGTGTTGACTGATACACCGCAATCGCTGGCAAGCCAGCTCCCACAGTTTTTTGGTACACCCACCCTGTGCATGTATCAGTGGCTGAGCAGTTCGACCAGGGCCGATGCGCCCTTCTGCAACGGCTGGCTCTTGAGCCACACCGCGTGCACCGGCAGCACCAGCCCGTTTTCTATATTGCGGAAATTCAGGCGTTTCAAGCGCCCACTGTCCAGCCACGGCTGCACCACCGACAACGGGAAATTGCCCCAGCCCAACCCCGCCTCGACCATCTCCAACGCCGTCTCCAGCGTGTCAGTGCGCCAGTGCGATTCGGCCACCAGTGGCCGGGTTTCGCTGATCGGCAAGTCGCGGCTGGCGACGAAGATCTGCCGCACATGCACCAGGTCTTCGAGAAACAGATCCTGCCCCTGCAACAACGGACTGTCCGCCGCAAGTGTGGCGATCATCCGTTCGCTGCCGACAAACTGAAAACGCTCCAGCACGTTCATGCTCAACCCGGCGAACGCCAGACACACGCTGACGCGGCCGCTGTGCAGCATCGCCAGCACGTCGTCCTGCGGCGCGGTCAGCACTTCGATGTCGAGCAGCGGATGACGCTCGGCAATCACCTTGATCGCGGCGAGCAAACGCCGACGCTCGATGTCGGCGACCACGCCAATCGACAGCTTGCTCTCCAGCCCCAGGGACAACTCCACCGCGTGCACCTGCAACTGCTTGAGCTGTTCGGCGATCAGCCGCGCGTGGGGCACCAGCGAAAGCGCCATGGCGGTCGGTTGCGGTTCACGATGGCTGCGGTCGAACAAGGCATAACCAAGCTCCGCTTCCAGGTTGCCGATGCCCATGCTCACTGCCGAAGGCACCCGACCCAAAGCGCGGGCGGCTGCGGAGAAGGAGCCGCGCTCGATCACGGCAAGGAACAATTCGATGCTGTCGCTGTTGAAATTCAAAACACCACCTATCACCAAAACTGAAAGCTACTGACTTTTTCTGTCACCGCTATTGAAGCTATCTTTCGCCGCCTCCGCCAGTCCCGCTGGCCATCGAGTTCAAGACAGAGGCAAAATTTCCATGCAAGGCGTCAAACGCAAACTGGTCTATGTGTCGCTCTACGAAGTGATCGGCATGACTTTCTCCGCCCTCGGTCTGGCGCTGTTGTCCGGCACCTCGCCCGGCAGCACCGGCCCACTGGCGGTGATCATCACCACTATCGCGGTGACCTGGAATTTCATCTACACCTCGCTGTTCGAGCACTGGGAAAGCCGTCAGAAGTCGCGCACCCGCACGGTCAAACGGCGCATCGCCCACGCCGTGGGTTTTCAACTGACGCTGATCGTGTTCCTGATTCCGCTGATTGCCTGGTGGATGAACATCAGTCTGGTGCAGGCGTTTCTGCTGGATCTGGCGCTGATCATCTTCATCCCGTGCTACACGTTTGCCTTCAACTGGCTGTTCGATCGCATCTTCGGCTTGCCGGCGTCGGCGCTGCCCGATTCCGCCGCTGCGGCATAAATCGTTAATTGGTAAGTAGTTATTGCAAGAAATCGGCGGTATTCCGGGGCAAACCGCCGATATTCACAATCCATCAACTCCGATAGCAGGCTAAGCTTTTCCATCAATAAAAAATGGATCCGCCGATGACTGCTCACGCCCCCGCCGCCGCGCAACGCGACGGCATCGATCCGATACGCGCCGCCGAGATTTCCGCCCGCATCGACCGCCTCCCCGCCGTCGCCACCATCTGGCGGCTGGTGGCGCTGTTGTCGATTGGCGGTTTCTTCGAACTCTACGATTTGTTCCAGACCGCCTACATCAGCCCAGGGCTGATCCGTGACGGGATCTTCGCCACCGGCAATCAGGGCGTGTTCGGCTTTTCCGATCAGGCGGCGTTCGCTTCGGCGACCTTTCTGGGTCTGTTCCTCGGCGCCAGCCTGCTCAGCCCATTGGCCGATCGTTTCGGCCGCCGCGCGATCTTCACCTTTGCGCTGGTCTGGTACACGGTGGCCACGGTGCTGATGGGCATCCAGAGCTCGGCGCTGGGGATTATCTGCATGCGTTTTCTGGTGGGGATCGGGCTGGGTATCGAGCTGGTGACCATCGACGCTTACCTCTCGGAACTGGTGCCCAAACGCATGCGCAGCTCGGCGTTTGCCTTTGCGTTTTTCGTGCAGTTTCTGTCGGTGCCGGCGGTGGCGCTGATGTCGTGGTGGCTGGTGCCGCAGGCGCCGTTCGGTGTGTCCGGCTGGCGCTGGGTGGTGCTGGCGAGCGCGGTGTTTGCGCTGTTCATCTGGTGGCTGCGCAAGCGCCTGCCAGAGTCGCCGCGCTGGCTGGCGCAGCACGGGCGTTTCGATGAGGCGAACAGGATTCTCGACGACATCGAAGCCCGCTGCGAGAAGGATCACCGCCAACCGCTGGACGCCCCGGAAGCGGTGCCTGTGGATGTCGAGGGCAAGGGCCGCTTCGCCGATATCTGGCAGCCACCGTATCGCCGTCGGGCGCTGATGCTGATCGTCTTCCACGTGTTCCAGGCGATCGGTTTCTTCGGCTTCGGCAATTGGTTGCCGGCGCTTCTATCGGGCCAAGGCGTGAGCGTCACTCACAGCCTGATGTACGCGTTCATCATCACCCTCGCCTACCCGCTCGGGCCGTTGCTATTCGTAAAGTTCGCCAACCGTTTCGAGAACAAATGGCAGATCGTCGGCTCGGCCCTCGGCGCCATGACGTTCGGCACCTTGTTCGCACTGCAGACCAGCGCCTTCGGCCTGATCTTTTGCGGGGTGATGATCACCTTCTGCAACGCCTGGCTGAGCTTCAGTTATCACTCGTACCAGAGCGAACTGTTCCCGACCAACATCCGCGCCCGGGCGGTGGGTTTCTGCTATTCGTTCAGCCGTTTATCGACGGTGTTCAGCAGCCTGTTGATCGGGCTGTTCCTCGACCACTTCGGCACGCCCGGGGTGCTCGCGTTCATTGTCAGCAGCATGCTGATCGTGATGCTGACCATCGGCGGGTTCGGCCCGCGTACGCGCAATCTGGCGCTGGAAAACATTGCCCATCGCTGACCGCCCCGCGGTCATCCTCTGCCGCCTGACGGCAAGGGATGACCGCTCTGCTCGGCGCACAAGTCGCGTAACTCGTTGAAATCATGTGGTTCTTCGCAAAGGCACGGTAATTGCTGCGTCAGGCCCGTCAGCAATTATCCAAAGGTCTCCATCATGATGTTGGTCAGTGCCAAACAGCAGCAACTCGTTCACTTGCCCAAGCGGCCAGTGGATGACGCGACCACGACCGCCGCTGCCGGTCTGCAAAGCGGCCTGCACGGCGCCATGCTGCAATCGCTGCAGAACCAGGCTCAGTCGCAAGCCACCGATGCAACCTCAAAGGTCGAGGATTCGGCCACGCAGATCGCCACTCAGCAAGTGGCCGCCGCTACGCGCATCAGCGACAACGTCGACGAAGCGTTCGCCAAGACCCGCGTCGGTCTGCAAACCACTGATGCCACAACTTCCAAGGCCACTGGCACGTCGGCCACCGACGAGTTCAAGGACTACATGAGCAAGTCGCCGGAACAACGTCTGCGCGACAGTATCCTTCAGAGCATGGGCATCACCGAAGACGACATCAAAGCCATGCCGCCGGAGAAACAACTGGCCATCGGCAAAGAGATTGCCGAGCGTCTGCAGGACAAGATGAAACTGGCGCAGGCGGACAAAGAGAACGTCAATGACGTCAAGGACAGCGACAAGCTGGCGGACAAGTTTCTCGCGGCGCTTTGACTGCAAACCCATGTAGGAGCTGCGGCACGCTGCGATCTTTTGATCTTAAAAAACAAAATCAAAAGATCGCAGCGTGCCGCAGCTCCTACAGGGGTTTGGCGTAACTACTAGTTCAGCTGCAACGTCGCATTGAACTGCCCGATCGCATCCACCACATGCCGTGATCCCTGCTGAATCTCCAGAATCACCTCCCCTGCCTCGTTCGCCAGTTCCACACCCAGCCCGGTGCGGCTCAGGCTCGATTGCATGCTCGACACCGCGCTCAGCGACAGGTCATGGTTTTTGCGCACCACTTCGACAATCTCAAGCGTCGCCTGACTGGTACGCGCCGCGAGACTGCGCACCTCGTCCGCCACCACCGCAAAGCCGCGTCCGTGCTCACCGGCCCGGGCCGCTTCGATGGCGGCGTTGAGCGCCAGCAGGTTGGTCTGATCGGCGATGCCGCGGATGGTCTGGACGATGGTGCCGATGATGTCCGATTGCTTGCTGACCGCATCGATGCTCAGCGCCGCTTCGTTGAGGTCGCGGGAAATGTCCTGAATGATCTGCACCGTTTGCTGCACGACCTGTGAGCCTTTTTGCGCGCAGGCGTCGTTTTGGACCGAGGTGCTGTGGGCCGATTCCGCGGCGTTCTGCAGCGTGGTCATCTGGTTGGTGATGTCGCTGGCGAACTTGACCACCTTGTACAACCGGCCCTTGGTGTCGAACAGCGGGTTGTACGAGGCTTCGAGATAAACCATCTGCCCGGACTTGTTCTTGCGCTCGAAACGGTGCGAGTGATATTCGCCGCGATTGAGCGACGCCCAGAACGCCTTGTACTGCGCCGATTCGGATTCGGAACGATGACAGAACATGCTGTGGTGATGGCCGACGATTTCGTTGAGCGAGTACTGCATGGTTTTCAGAAAGTTGTCGTTGGCGGTAATCACGTTGCCTTCTGGCGTGAACTCGATCACCGCCATCGAACGGCTGATTGCCGCCAGCATGCTTTCTTCTTCGTGCTCTTTGTTGACCCGGGCGGTGATGTCCGCCGCGACCTTGATGACACTTTTGACTTGTTTGTCCGGGCCGTACACAGGCATGTAACTTGCTTCGAGCCAGATCTCCTTGCCGGACTTGTTCAAGCGCAGAAACGTGCCGCTGATCGGCTCACCCCGGGCCAGGTCGCGCCATAATCTGGCGTATTCCTCGCTGCGGTAAAACGCTTCTTCGCAAAACACCCGGTGATGTTTGCCACGCACTTCCTCGGCGCTGTAGCCCATGGTCTTGCAGAAGTTTTCGTTGGCATCCAGAACAATGCCTTCGGGGGTGAATTCGATCATCGCCATCGAACGGCTGATCGCCTCTAGCTTGGCGTTGGCTTCGGTCAAGGCGCAGCTGAAACGCTCGATCTGCTGCAGGTCAGCCTTGTGATGTAGGTTGAACATGGTTGTATCACCTTCCGCGCGGTCTTTTGATTTGATGAAAGTTCAGGTCTTTCAGAATCCACCACTACGTTCCACAGAACAGGCACACGCATTCCTCCACAGGAGGAAGTTGTCAGGTGATAAATGACGTTTAATCAAAGAGTCCATGCAGCGACGCTCTAATCAAGACATCCTTCTCTTGATAGCCCGCGAGCGGGCCAGCCCTAACGTGCAGAAGAACTTCCATGTAAAACAGGCTCCTTGTTGGTTCAGTGTCCGGTGCCTTTGAATGCGCACTCTGGCAGCGTTGAAATCACGGCTAACCGATGACGGTCGACATAGTTAGTTACAGCTCAGCATAGCCAGCGCGAAGCCTTGCGCAAGGCCACTAGTCGGCCAGTATCTGGCACTTTTTGCACAAGAAACGGTTCAGCGAGTGGCAGCGACCGCCGTATCCGCCAGCAGATCCAGCAGTGCCTGCACCGCCGCCGACGGCGTCTGCCCCGCAGGCAGCACCAGCGAAAACACCCGTTCGATACGTGGCTGCAGGGCAATCACCCGCAAGCCCTGACGCTCGGCCGGCAAGGTCATTTCCGGCACCAGGGTCACGCCGAGGTTTTCCCGCACCAGAGTGAAGGCGCTGCTCCATTCGCGCACCTCGACCCGCACATCCTGCAACTGCAATCCGGCTTCGGCGGCGAGGCTGCGGGCGTTGGTCGAGCAACCGCCGGTGGCCAGCACAAATGGCAGCGCCGTCAGCTCTTGCAGGCTGACGCCCTGCTCGGTGCCTCGCAACGCCAACGGATGCCCTGCCGGCACCACCGCCACCCATTCATCACGGCCCAACGGCCCGGCATTGCGCTCGGGCGCCGGGTTGAGCACCACACCAACATCCACCAGACCGGCCGCGAGCAGGGTTTCCACCTCGTCGTCGCTGACCTCCAGCGCCACCACTTCGATGCCCGGATACAGCCGATTGAACTGGCGCAACAGCGGCGGCAGAAAACTCGCCAGCACCATGGGAAAACTCGCCAGACGAATCGTCCCGCGCAGCATCGGGCGTACGTTGTCGACGGTCTGGCGAATGGTCTGCAGCGCACCGAGCATCAGCCGCGCCTGCTCGATCACCGGCAGGCCGATGGCGGTGGGCAGGGTCTGGCGGCTCTCGCGACTGAACAGTTGCACGCCGAGGGTTTCTTCCATCAGCGCCAGGGCCTGACTCGCGCCGGACTGGGTCATGCCGACCCGCTCGGCCGCGCGGGTGATGTTGCCGTGATCGGCGACGGCGACCACCAGCCGCCAATGCATCAGGTTCATCATGGCAGTAGCTGTCCTTATGGCAGGTTTCTGAAAGATTAATTTTACCGAGGGGTCGGCGCACTATGACACTGGCGCCAAATCCTCACCAGAGAGCTGCCGATGAAGCTGTATTACGCCCCGCAAGCCTGTTCACTGGCGCCGCACATTGTGCTGCGCGAACTGAAGCTGCCCTTCGTGCTGATCCGCGTCGACAACCGCAGCAAGCGCACCGCCAGCGGTGAAGACTTCCTGGCGATCAATCCCAAGGGTTATGTCGCGGCCTTGCAACTGGACGACGGCGCGGTGCTCACCGAAGGCCCGGTGATCCTGCAGTATCTGGCGGATCTGCAACCACAGTCAGGGCTGGCGCCGGCACCCGGCAGTTTCGAACGCCTGCGTCTGCAGGAGTGGCTGAATTTCATTTCCAGCGAGATCCACGGCGGCCTCGGCGCGCTGTTCGATGAGCGGCTGCCGGCCGAGGTGATCAAGGAGAAGTTGTTCAGGCGTTTTGCGGTGTTGGTGACGGTGCTGGAGCAGCAGGATTATTTGCTGCCGAGTGGTTTCAGCGTGGCGGATGCGTTGTTGTTTGTGGTGTTGCGCTGGGCCGGGTTGTTTGACATTGATTTGGCGCAGTGGCCGGCGCTGGCGCGGTTTCAGGCGCGCGTCGAGCAGCGGCCGACCGTGATGGCGGCGTTGGCGGCAGAAGCGGCGTAGGCCGGTGGATTATTCGCGAGCAAGCTCGCTCCCACACTGGATTCGGGCAAGCCATGGACCCAGTGTGGGAGCGAGCTTGCTCGCGAAGGCGGTAGCTCAAACGCCACAGATCAAACAGTTGAAACTCAAAGCCCCGCCGTCACCTTGCTCGCCACCTCCCCCGGCACCCACGCCTGCCACACCTGCGGCTGGTCGCGCAAAAACGCTTCGGCAACCTGCCGTGGTGGCTGGCGCTTTTCGCTCATTCCGGCCAGGGTCTGGTTCAGCAGATCAATCGGCAAATCGACTTTCTCGAAGAACGTCACCAGTTCCGGATACTGCGCCTTGAACGGTGCCGACACGCCGATCGCCAGGCTGGCCGGCATCGAGCGGGTGCCTTTGGGATTCGGGTTATTGGCATCGGCCAACGTCTTCCAGGCCTCGGCATCGAACGGCGGCTCTTCGAGCTTCACCAGTTTGAAGCGCCCGAGCAGCGGCGTCGGCGACCAGTAGTAGAACAGCACCGGTTTGCCGCGTTTGATCGACGACGCCACCTCGGCATCCAGCGCCGCGCCGGAGCCGGTGCGGAAGTTGACGTAGCTGTCGGTCAGCGCATAGGCCTTGAGTTTCTGGCTGTTGACGATCTCCGAAGTCCAGCCGGTCGGGCTGTTGAGGAAACGCCCACGACTCGGGTCTTCCGGGTCGCGGAACACGTCCTTGTAGCGCGGCAGGTCGGCCACCGATTTCAGCTCCGGGGCCAATGGTTTGATGCCGCGCTCGGGGTCGCCCTTGATCACGTATTCCGGCACCCACCAGCCCTCGGTCGCGCCCTTCACCGTATCACCCAGGCCGAACACCTTGCCTTCATTGGCCGCCTTGACCCACGCCGGACTGCGCCCGGCCCATTCCTCGCCGATCACTTGAATGTCGTTTTTCGCCAGCGCCGCTTCCAGGCTGACGGTGCTGCCCGGCAGCGTATCGGTGGGGTAGCCGTAGCCTTTTTCGACGATCAGGCGCAGCACTTCGGTGATGAAACTGCCGCTTTCCCAAGTGATGTCACCGAAGTGGATCGGCGCGGTTTTCTCCGCCGCCGAAACAGCGCCGACGCTCAGGCTCAGCGCCAGCAGCGAACGGCCGAGCAGGGTTTTGATCGATCTCATGCGGACCTCTTGTCTGTCAGGATTTGATTGGCGCTGTGGCGGTCGCACAGGGCCTGGGAACGGCTCATGTAAGAGCTGACCGAACGCTGGGAAATGCCCAGTTCGGCGGCGATTTGCGGGTAGGTCAGGCCATCGATCCGCGCCAGCAGGAAGGTCGAACGGACCTTGCCGGGCAGGCGTTGCAGGCTGTGGTCGAGGCGTTTGAGGGTCTGACTCAGTTGTGCGAGGTCTTCAGGCGAAGTGGCAGCATCGATGTCGATCTGCTGCGCATGCCGGCGCTCCAGATCCGCCCGGCGCCAGCGCTGATAAAGCAGGCGTTGGGCAATCGTGGTGAGCATGGCGCGGGGTTCACGGATCGCCGTGACACTGGGTGACTGAAGCAACTGCGCGAAGGTTTCGGCAGCGATGTCTTTCGCGCTTTCGGCGTCGTGCAACTGCCGGCGCAGGTAAGTGCACAGCCAGCGGTAGTGGGCGCGGAACAGTGCGTCGAGATGATTGCGGTGAACGGTGTCGGCGCCGGACATAGGGGCTCCTGGATAAGGGGTCGCTGAATGTCCGGTGATCCGGTGGCGCGATCGTAGCAAGGCGCCTTATGCATTAATAATATTTATATTTCATTTTTATATTCTTTTTAGAGATATAAAAGCAAAAGATCGCAGCCTTCGGCAGCTCCTACATTGGAATGCAACCTGTAGGAGCTGCCGAAGGCTGCGATCTTTAGCGCAAGCGACCATAACCCAACTCTACAGCCTCACGCTGATAGTCGAGCAGAATCCGATAATCGCTTTCACTGGCCGGCAACACTTCAGGCAAACCAAGGATCTGCGCCACATCTGGCAACTCACCCAACGCCTGATTCATAACCCGGCGCAGCTGTTCGATCTGCTCATCAGTGGCGTTAGCAACGGTGATAAACGGCAACGTCGGGCTCAACGCACTGCGCGCCACTACCCGCAAACCGCTGACTTCTTGCGGCGCATGCTGAGCGAGATAGGCATAAGTCACACTGTCGATCGCTGCCAGATCGGCGCGCTCTTCACGCAGCCAGCGCAGACTTTCGCGGTGTGCGCCACTGATGCCGACCGTGGCGAAGAACTGCCCGTCGCGGTGCAATGGCGCCAGACGCTGGCGCAACAGGTTCATGCCGCTGTTGGAGTCTTCACTGTTGATCACTCCGCGACTGCCGCGAAAGTCCGCCAGGGTTTTGCGCGCATCATCGGCACGGCTGAGAATCAGGCTGCAGTGATTGCCGGCAGTGGCGTCGGGCAGCTCGTAGCGCGGACGCCCGACGATGCGTACCTGATCGCGCAGCAAGGTCATCAAGGGATAGCCGCAGGTCTGGGTCAGCAGCAGATCGGGGGATAACCAAAGCTCGGGGAGCGACAGGCTGGCGGCGTCCAGGCGGGAGTGGCCGAGGTGTTCGAGGATGCGTGAAATCCAGCGTTCGTTGGCCAAGCGGATGGGCTCGGGGGCGGTGTACATCAGCAGTTCGAGATGGTGTTGGTTCATACACGTTATTCCCGGACAACAAATTTTTTACTGTAGGCCTTCGCCTGCTCGCGATAGCGGTGTGTCAGCAAGCTTTTCGTTGATTGACACACTGCTATCGCGAGCAGGCGAAGGCCTACAGGGTTTGTGGTGTTTTTGAGGTTAGTGGTAAGGATGCTGCGGACTGTCGATCGGCCTCAACCCGTGCTGCCGCCACAACTGCCCATAACCTTGCACCAAAAATCCACCACTGCGCGCCACCCATTGCTCGCGGCGCATCCGGTAGGCCGCCGGCAAGTCGTACCACGCCAGCCCCGGCAGGTCGTGATGCACAAGATGAAAATTCAGATTCAGAAACAGCCAGCGCCACGGCCAGCCGGCTTCATTGAGAACGGTACGCTGCTCCGGTTGAGCGTGCGGGCGGTGTTCATAGTAGGAGCGGATCATCGCGATCGACAGCGCCGGCACACTGATCAGCAGCAGGTAATGCCAGACCGGCAACACACTGTAGCGGGCGATGAACCACAGCATCAACACGGTGAACACACCGTGGGTCAGCCACATCAGCCAGGCCTGATGCTCACGGTTTTTCAGGCGTTGCAGCTCTTCGGCGGCCAGCGTCAGCAACGCCAGCGGCGCGCCGATCGCGAAACGCCCGAGCACGGTTTTATTCAACCAGTGCAGGCCTCGCTCGAATAGCGAACTGCCCTGCCAGCGCGCCGCTGTCAGATAACGGCTCTCCGGATCGACGCCGGGCACGGTCAGGTCTTCATCGCGGTGATGCAACAGATGGCTGTCTCGGTACAAGGTGTACGGGTACCACACCGCGAAGGGAGCGTAGCCAAGGAGTTTGTTGAACAGCACCGAGCGGGTCGGGTGCCCATGCAGCAACTCATGCTGCACCGACAGCCACAGCACCAGCAGCGGAATCAGCAGCAATGTACTCAAGCCGCGACCGAGCCACTGACTGTTGAGGATGATTGCGAACCAGCCGCCATACACGCCGATCAGCAGCAGCCAGGTCGGCCATTCGGTGCGGGCGGTGAAACGCTGGCGCAGGGTTTCGATCTGCTGGCGATGGTCGGCGTCGAAGTAATTCGGCATGGCGTGGCTCGGAACGGGAATCTTCCCCTTCTGTGCAACGAGGCCGGGCAATCTTGCAGATTATTTTTGCGCTGAAACGGGAGCCCGAGATCCGGGCTCCCGAAGGACGTGATCAATGACCGAAAATATCGACCTTCTTGGCTTTCTTCTCCGCACGCTTTTCAATGGCGGTCTTGGCCGGTTTCTTCTTCGCGGCTTTCTTTGAATCCATACCTTTGGACATGATGCGTACTCCACTCACAGGGATGTAGGCTCAGGTATACACCTATCCTGCGTTGCCCGTTCTTTTATAATCGACGCTTTGCCCGCCGCCAGTCCGATCCCATGCCCGATACCCAGTATGTCCTGCTCGACGAGCCTTTGTGGCCGTTGATGAACAAGTTTTACCGTAGCCACCAATCGTCGATGAAAGCGGTGCGCGATGCGCAGTTGTGGGTTGCGCGTCGCGAGGACATCGTCGCCGCGCTGTGCCTGCGGCCGGTGGCGGGCGGGCACTGGTTGACCGGGTTGTTTGTCGAACCGGGTTGCCGTGGGCAAGGGATCGCCGCGCAGTTGATCGCGGCGGCGGTGAAGGATTTGCAGGAGCCGGTGTGGCTGTTCTGTCATCCGGACTTGCGCGGGTTTTACGAGCGGCGCGGTTTCAGTTTCGATCCCGCCCTGCCCTACGCGCTGGCCGAACGGTTGAGCCGGTATGCGCGGAACAAGCCGATGATTGCGATGGGGCTTGTTTGAAGATCAAAAGATCGCAGCCTGCGGCAGCTCCTACAGGGATCGGTGTAGGAGCTGCCGCAGGCTGCGATCTTTTGATTTTGCTTAATCGTCTGCGCTGGGATCGAGATCCGGGAACATCACTTCGGTAAAGCCGAATTTGCTGAAATCGGTAATCCGCGACGGGTACAGGCGGCCAATCAGATGATCGCACTCATGCTGCACCACCCGCGCATGAAAACCCGACGCCACGCGCACTATCGGCTCGCCCTTGGGATCAAAGCCCTCGTAGCGAATCTGCTGATAACGGTCCACCGCGCCGCGCAGGCCGGGCACCGACAGGCAGCCTTCGAAGCCCTCTTCGGTCAGCGTATTCAACGGCGTGATCAGCGGATTGATCAGGATCGTCTGCGGCACCGCTTCGGCGTCCGGGTAGCGTTCGCTGTGCTCGAAACCGAAGATCACCAGTTGCAGGTCGACGCCGATCTGCGGCGCAGCCAGGCCGACGCCACCGACACTTTCCATGGTCTGGAACATGTCATCGATCAGTTGCCACAGCTCGGGGCTGTCGAACATTTCCGGCGGTACTGGCGGGGCGATGCGCAGCAGGCGTTCATCGCCCATTTTCAGAATTTCACGGATCATGGTCAGACTTCGTCAGTGTTCGGTTTCAGCGACTGGTCGCGGCCAAGCCCCGAAACGTGTTGTTTGGGATGTTCATCGAGTTCGCCGGGGACTTTTTCGCCCTCGTCCTTGCCCTCGCTGGACATGTGCTCGATCACCGCGTTCATCTCCGCCCCGAGCAACAGCACGGCGGCGGAAATATAGAAATACAGCAACAGCACAATGATCGCCCCGATGCTGCCATACATCGCGTTGTAGTTGGCGAAGGTTTTGACATAGAACGCAAAGCCCAATGAGGCAACGATCCACACCACCACCGCCAGCACCGAACCGGGCGTGATGAAACGAAATTCCTGTTTGACGTCGGGCATCACGTAGTAGATCAGGGCCACGGCGACCATCATCAGAATCACGATCACCGGCCAGCGCGCAATCGTCCACACCGTGACAATGAAGTCTTCGAGACCCACCTGCGCGGCAATCCAGCCCATCACCTGCGGCCCGAGCACCATCAGCGCGGCGGCTACCAGCAACATGCCGGCGATGCCGACGGTGTAGAAAATCGACAGCGGGAAGCGCTTCCAGATCGGCCGGCCTTCGACCACGTCATACGCGGCGTTCATCGCGCTCATCATCAATCGTACGCCGGCAGACGCGGTGTACAGGGCGATGACGATACCGATGGAGAGCAAGCCGCCCTTGGACTGCTGCAACTGATCGATCACCGGGTTGACCTGCTCCAGCGCCTGTGGCGGCAATACCAGTTCCGACTGCAGGCGCAGCCAGGTGAAGAAGTCCGGCAGGTGCAGGAAACCGATCAGCGCGATCAAAAACAGAATGAACGGGAACAGCGAGAACAGCATCTGGTAGGCCAGTGCCGAGGCATAGGTCGACATCTCGTCGTCGACGAATTCAGTCACCGTGCGCACCATCACCCGGTGCAGTGGCAGACCTTTCATGTCCGGAAAAATCATTCGCGTCTCCTTTCGCCGCATTACAGGTTGAAGTCGTGGCGACTCAGGGGCGGTTTTTACATCACGGTAGTCTACTTGGCGACGCTTGGTGGCGCGCGCAAGCTTTTGACACAAGAACGGCCATCCCTGGATGGCCGCTCGTGTGTTTCGTTCAAGGCGGGATTACGCCTTGTCGACACCTTTCTTGATGGCGTCTTTGGCTTTGCCGACTGCTTGCTGGGCTTCGCCTTTTTTCTCTTGAACCTTGCCTTCGGCTTGCAGCTTGGTGTTGTCGGTGGCTTTACCGACGCCTTGCTTGACGTTGCCGACAGCTTCGTTGGCCATGCCTTTTACTTTATCGCCTGTGCTACTCATGGTGTTTCTCCTTGGTGCATTAAAGGGGAAAAGTCAGTACGTAATGATTGACCGGGCGGGTTTGCCACGAGTTTCATTTATTTTTGCCGTTCATTTCGTCGTGCCATGCAGGTTGGGCTTTATGTTTGCCCCGCAAGCCCCGAGAATGCGCACCTATGGGCGCCGTGCGCCAACGATCAGATCCCGCAGGAATGTTATGAAACTCGATAAAAAGCAGGCCATTGCCCGTCGCAACCAGGAACTGGGCGGCGCCGTGCTCGGCACCAACAACTGCCACTTCGCCGAATTGAACCGCAACCGCAACATCTGGTGGTTCGACCTGCCAGTGACGAGACTGGCCGTCGGGCAATACGAGTGGATTCATCTGCTGATGCACACCCCGGCCACCGACGAGCTGCTGCACCTGAAAGTGCCGACAGTGTTTCTGCGGGAAAAGCTCGAAGGCCTGGTGATTCGCAACGAAGGCAAGCGCAAGGCGGCGTTGAGCCTGGAATTGAGTGCCGACAAGGATTCGTACCTGCAGGACATGCGCCCGGCGGGCACCAACGTAAATTTCGCGCCGTTCCGCCAGTAACAATTCCTCGTGGCAACTGGACTCTGTGGCGAGGGAGCTTGCTCCCGCTGGGCTGCGAAGCGGCCCCATAACCCCGTGTCAGTTGAGTACTGACACACCACATTCACCGGACTTACGACTGCTACGCAGCCGAGCGGGACGGTGCGACGACTCGACAAGCTCCCTCGCCACAGGATTGAAGAACGCCGTCCAACAAAAAGCCCCGCATCTGCGGGGCTTTTTGCTTCAGGCGGCGTTCTTCGCCTTGATCTTCTTCAGCTCTTCGTCACGCAACTCACGACGCAGGATCTTGCCGACGTTGGTGGTCGGCAGCGCATCGCGGAATTCCACCGAACGCGGCACCTTGTAACCGGTGACGTTGGCGCGCATGTGCTCCATCACGGTTTCCTTGGTCAGGGTCACGCCCGGCTTGGCCACGATGAAAATCTTGATCGCCTCGCCCGACTTCTCGTCCGGCACGCCGATGGCTGCGCACTGCAACACGCCCGGCAGGGTCGCCAGCACATCTTCCAGTTCGTTCGGGTAAACGTTGAAACCGGAGACCAGGATCATGTCTTTCTTGCGATCGACAATGCGCATGTAGCCATCGGGCTGGATCAGCGCGATGTCACCGGTCTTCAGCCAGCCTTCGCTGTCGAGGATTTCATCGGTGGCTTCCTGACGCTGCCAGTAGCCCTTCATCACTTGCGGGCCCTTGACGCACAGCTCGCCGATTTCACCCATGGGCTGCTCGACACCGGCATCGTCGATGACTTTGCACAGGGTCGACGGCACCGGAATGCCGATGGTGCCGATCTGGATGTTCTGGATCGGGTTGACCGTGGCCACCGGACTGGTTTCGGTCATGCCGTAGCCTTCGCAGATCGAGCAACCGGTCACTGCTTTCCAGCGCTCGGCCGCCGCCAGTTGCAGGGCCATGCCGCCGGACAGGGTGACTTTCAGGTTGGAGAAATCCAGCTTGCGGAAACCTTCGTTGTTGCACAGCGCGACGAACAACGTGTTCAGGCCAACGAAGCCGCTGAACTTCCACTTCGACAGTTCCTTGACCATCGCCGGCAGATCGCGCGGGTTGCTGATCAGGATGTTGTGGTTGCCGATCAGCATCATCGCCATGCAATGAAAGGTGAACGCATAGATGTGGTACAGCGGCAGCGGCGTGATCAGGATCTCGCAACCTTCATTGAGGTTGGAGCCCATCAGCGCCTTGCACTGCAGCATGTTGGCAACGAGGTTGCGATGGGTCAGCATCGCGCCCTTGGCCACACCGGTGGTGCCGCCGGTGTATTGCAGCACCGCGACATCACCGCTGTGCGGGTTGGCTTCGGCCACCGGCTGGCCCTGGCCCTTGCTCAGCACGTCGTTGAACTTGACGGCTTTGGGCAGGTGATAGGCCGGCACCATCTTCTTCACGTACTTGATCACGCTGTTGATCAGCAGGCGCTTGACCGGCGGCAGCAGGTCGGCGACTTCGGTGACAATGACGTGCTTGACCCCGGTTTTCGGCACCACGGCTTCCGCCAGGTGCGCCATGTTGGCCAGGCACACCAGCGCCTTGGCGCCGGAGTCGTTGAATTGGTGTTCCATTTCCCGCGCGGTGTACAGCGGGTTGGTGTTGACCACGATCAGCCCGGCGCGGATTGCACCGAAGACGGCGACCGGATACTGCAGAACGTTGGGCAGTTGCACGGCGATTCGATCACCGGGCTGCAAGTCGGTATGCTGTTGCAGATACGCGGCAAACGCACCGGACAATTCGTACAGTTCACCGTAGGTGATTGTCTTGCCCAGGTTGCTGAAAGCCGGCTTGTTGGCGAAGCGTTGGCAGGATTGCTTCAACACTGCCTGAATATTCGGGTACTCGTCTGGATTGATGTCGGCAGCAATTCCAGCCGGGTATTTATCCTTCCAAAAGTCTTCGATCATGGAAGCCCACTCCTCAGCAACGCGAATTCTTCACCGCATTTGATGCGATTATTATTGGTGTGTGTTTTGTATTGGTGAATCTGGCTTTTCTACAGGCCGAGAAGTCACAAAGCGCGCCGAGAGTAGCAGCTTTGCCGAGGGCCGACTAGAGCCAAAAGCGGCCTCCATGGTCACTTTAGTGACTCAAGACTTTCCAGCAGTCATTTTAGAGCAAAAATCCTATACCGCCCTGAAAGCCCTGCTTTTCCGGGACTTCACCGCCCAAAAAGCATCGCGGGCAAGCCCGCTCCCACAAGGTTGATGGAGATCCCTGTGGGAGCGTGGCTTGCCCGCGATCCGCGCAACGCGCGGCCATTCACCGATCAGGCGATATCACGCAACTCCCGCCGCAGAATCTTCCCGACCGGCGTCATCGGCAACGACTCACGCAGCACGATGTGTTTCGGCACCTTGTAAGAGGTGAAGTTTTCTTTGCAGTACGCCTTCAGTTCCTCGAGGCTGACCCCGGTTTCCCGCGCCACCACAAACAGCTTCACCGCCTCCCCCGAACGTTCGTCCGGCACGCCGATCACCGCGCAGTTGGCGACTTTCGGGTGCGCCATCACCACGTCTTCGATCTCGTTGGGGTACACGTTGAAACCGGAGACGATGATCATGTCCTTCTTGCGATCAACGATGCGCACGAAGCCATCCGGGTCGATCACCGCGATATCACCGGACTTGAACCAGCCCTCGGCGTCCAGCACTTCGGCGGTGGCCTCGGGTTTGTGCCAGTAGCCTTTCATGATCTGCGGGCCTTTGATGCACAGCTCGCCGCGCTCGCCCATCGGCTGCTCGACACCCTCATCATCGATGACTTTCAGCAGCGTGCCCGGCACCGGCAGACCGACCGTGCCCAGGCGCGACTGGGTGCCATACGGGTTGGTGCAGGCCACCGGCGAGGTTTCGGTCAGGCCGTAACCTTCGGTGATGCGGCAACCGGTGATCTGCTCCCAGCGCTCGGCGGTGGCCTTGACCAGCGCGGTGCCACCGGAGTTGGTCAGCTTGAGGCTGGAGAAATCCAGGGTCTTGAAGTCCGGGTGCTCCATCAGCGCGACGAACAACGTATTCAGGCCGAGCAACGCCGAGAAACGCCAGTTCTTCAGCTCTTTGATGAAGCCTGCAATGTCCCGCGGGTTGGTGATCAGCACGTTGTGGTTGCCCGAAACCATCATGCACATGCAATTCGCGGTAAAGGCATAGATGTGATACAGCGGCAGCGGCGCCACCATCACCTCCTGCCCTTCGCGCAGCAGCGGCTGACCGTCCGGCCCCAACTGCGCAAGACACGCGCGCACTTGCTGCATGTTCGCCACGAGGTTGCCGTGGGTCAGCATCGCGCCCTTGGCCAGACCGGTGGTGCCGCCGGTGTATTGCAACACGGCAATGTCGTCGAGACCGACTTTCAGCGGCTTGATCCCCAGGCCGCGACCCAGGCGCAGCGCACTCTTGAACGAGATTGCCTGGGGCAGCGAATAGTCCGGGACCATTTTCTTCACTTTGCTGACCACGGTGTTGATCAGCCAGCCCTTGGCGGTGGGCAGCATGTCGCCCATCTTTGCTTCGATCAGGTATTGGATGTCAGTGTCCGGCAGCACTTCCTGGACCTTCTGCCCGAACATGTTCAGGTACACCAGCGCGCGGGCACCGGAGTCCTTGAACTGGTGACGCATCTCGCGCGCGGTGTACAGCGGGTTGGTGTTGACCACGATCAGTCCGGCGCGCAAGGCACCGAACACGGCAATCGGATATTGCAGCACGTTGGGCATCTGCACCGCGATGCGATCCCCCGGCACCAGATCGGTGTGGGCTTGCAGGTAACCGGCGAACGCCGCGCTGTAGCGCTCGAGTTCAGCGTAGGTCAGGGTCACGCCCATATTGCTGAAGGCCGGCCGGTCCGCGAATTTCTTGCAGGAACGCTCAAACACCTCGATCACCGACTTGAACTCGCCCATGTCGATGTCCAGTGGTACGCCGGCGGGGCGTTTGTCATTCCAGAAATCAGGTTGCATTGTTCTTGTCCTCTTTACCTGAATCGATCCGGGAGCCGCTTTTCTGTGGTTTCGCGCTGATCCCTGAGGGCACAAAGCAAAAAGCGGAGCTTCACGGACACTAGCAGTTATGGCCATTGAGGCAAATATGGGCAATGGCGACATTGATCGTATGAATCTTCCTGCCGTGGCGTGAGCTGATCGGACGCGCTATACAATGCTACGACTGCGGGCCAATACCGCTCGATAAAAAGGAATTGCCATGATCCACCGAGGCTTTTGGCTGGACGCGAGTGACCGCAGCCGCCTGTTCGTCAACCAGTGGCTGCCGGCTGCGCCCCTGAAAGCGCTGATCCTGCTGGCCCACGGCATGGCCGAACACAGCGCGCGCTACGAGCGGCTGGCGAATGCGTTCTGTGAACAAGGCTATGGTGTGTACGCCCCGGATCTGCGCGGCCATGGCAAGACCGCCGAACACGGGACACTCGGGCATTTCGCCGATGACGACGGCTGGTGCAAGGTGATCGGCGATCTGGCCAATCTCAATCAGCACATCGGCCAGCAGCATCCCGACGTCCCCATCATCCTGCTCGGGCACAGCATGGGCAGCTACCTCGCCCAGGGTTACCTGCTGCATCACAGCGCCAGCCTGCACGGGGCGATTCTCAGCGGTTCGAATTTCCAGCCGGTGGCGCTGTATGGCGCAGCAAGGCAAATCGCCCGATTCGAAAAACTGCGTCAGGGTGGCAAGGGCCGCAGTGCGCTGATCGAGTGGCTGTCGTTCGGCTCGTTCAACAAGAAATTCAAACCGGCGCGCACGCCGTTCGACTGGCTGAGCCGCGACCCGGTCGAGGTCGATCTGTATGCCAGAGACCCGTTGTGCGGCTTTCGCTGCACCAATCAATTGTGGATCGACCTGCTCGGCGGCTTGCAGCAGATCAGCAAAGCGTCCAATCTCGCCCAGATCGACCCGGGCCTGCCGCTGCTGGTGATCGGCGGTGAATGTGATCCGGTGAGCGAAGGCAAGCGTCTGACAGATCTGGCCGAGGCATTGCGCGCGGCCGGCAGCCAGAACCTGCAACTGAAGATCTACCCGCAGGCGCGGCACGAATTGTTCAATGAAACCAATCGCGACGAAGTGATTGCCGATGTGCTGACCTGGATCGACCAGGCGCTGAGCCATCGCCGCCCGCATCGCAGCGAATAATTTTTTGTGGATTCACTTTAATCCGTCACAGGAATCAAGACCGATGACCCAGGTTACCAACATCCCTTACGAAGCCCTCGAAGTCGGCCAGACCGCCAGCTACAGCAAGACTGTCGAAGAGCGCGACATTCAGCTGTTCGCCGCGATGTCGGGCGACCACAACCCGGTGCACCTGGACGCCGAGTTCGCCGCCGCCAGCATGTTCAAGGAACGCATCGCCCACGGCATGTTCAGCGGTGCGCTGATCAGCGCCGCCGTTGCCTGCGAACTGCCTGGGCCGGGCACCATCTACATCGGTCAGCAGATGAGCTTTCAGAAGCCGGTGAAGATTGGTGACACCTTGACCGTGCGCCTGGAAATCCTCGAGAAACTGCCGAAGTTTCGTGTGCGCATCGCCACTCGCGTGTTCAATCAGCGTGATGAATTAGTAGTGGATGGCGAGGCTGAGATTCTCGCGCCGCGCAAGCAGCAGACCGTGACCCTGCCGACGTTGCCGGCGATCAGCATTGGCTGATTAAAAGATCGCAGCCTTCGGCAGCTCCTACAGGGGAACGCATTCCAATGTAGGAGCTGCGGCAGGCTGCGATCTTTGGCTTTCCCCTCACGCATAAAAAAACGCCAGACCAGCTGGCGTTTTTTGTAACCTGCGAACGCTTACGAACGAGCGCGAGCCTGGTTACGCAGGGCTTTCACTTGGTCGTGGTTACGTTGTACACCGTGGTACTGACGCTCAACCAGGTCACGAATGCCGACCAGACCGTGCTTGTTGATTTTCTCGATGGCTTCACGATAAGCCTTCAGCGCATGGTCTTCACCGCGCTCGGCTTCGTTCAGTACAGCCTCTTCGTCCTTGCCAGTGAACATGGCTTTGACGTCGACCCAGCGACGGTGCAGGTCACCACTGACGCTGGTAGAGGTTTCCGGATCGCCGCCCAGTTTACGCACTTCAGCCTGCAGTTCAGCGGCGGCAGTCGCGCAATCGGCAGAACGGGTCACGAACAGGGTTTTGAGTTCTGGGTGCTTGATGTCTTCAGCGCAAGTCTTGAACCCTTCCTGGCCGTCCTTGCAGGTTTCGATCAGGTCGTTGAGTACAGAGATGGCTTCTTTATTCATGTCAGTCATTTTTCAATTCCTTGCGGTTGGTTGAAGATGCAAGGGTTATTGCAGTGTGCGTGCCAGCTTTTCATTCAAAAATAAATCGTTATATTTCAATAAGTTAAAGATATTTGAACTATCTGTATCACGGTTATTTGCATGATCTGTCATTTGGCCTGCATGCAGAATGCCTGTATTTTCCTGACTGTTCTGAATCCAGATGATTGCCACTGATGAATCCTGAAAAACTTGAACTGCTGATCACCCGTGAAATGCCCTTCGGCAAGTACAAGGGCCGGATCATTGCCGACCTGCCTGGGCCTTACCTGAACTGGTTTGCCCGCGAAGGTTTTCCCCACGGCGAACTCGGCGGACTGCTGGCGCTGATGCAGGAAATCGACCATAACGGCCTGTCGGATCTGCTCGAACCGTTACGCGCCAAACACGGCAAACCTGCCCCGCGCCACTGAAGCGCCCTCCTCCCAAGAGCCTCGACCATGCCTGACAACACCCGCCGCGCCCGTGACGAAGCTTTCTGGCAAACCTTCGCCGATCGCTACGAAGCGCAAACCGGCCCGCTGAACCTGGAGAACGGTTACTTCGGACGCATGTCGCGCACGGTGATCGAGGACTACCAGCGCAACATCGAGCTGATCAACACCCGCAACTCGGTGTATGTGCGCCAGCGTTTCGAACATCACGACAGCCTGGAGATCCGTGCGCAACTGGCCGAGACCATCGGTGTGCGCGCGCAGAGCGTGGCCTTCACCCGCAACGCCAGCGATGCGCTGCAGTCACTGATCCGCAATTACAACCGCCTGCAACCGGGCGATCAGGTGCTGATCAGCGACCTGGAATACGACACGGTCAAGGGCGCGATGCGCTGGCTGTCACGCCATCGCGGTGTCGATGTGATCGAGATCAACCATGCGCATCCGGCCAGTTTCGACAGCCTGCTGGACAGCTACCGCGAAGCCTTCATCCGCTATCCGAAGCTCAAGCTGATGGCTCTGACCCATGTCACCCACCGTACCGGTCTGGTGATGCCGGTGCAGGCCATCGCCGCGCTGGCGAAACAGCATGGCGTGGACATCATCCTCGACGGCGCTCACGCCCTCGGCCAGATCGACTTCAATCTGGAAGCCATGGGCATCGCCTTCGCCGGTTTCAACCTGCACAAATGGATCGGCGCACCACTGACCCTGGGCTTTCTGTATATCGCCCCGCAGCGTCTGGCCGACATCGACCCGGACATGGGCGAAATGCACTTCCCCGCGACCGACATCCGCGCCCGCACCCCGTACAGCACGCCGAACATTCCGGCGCTGATGTCGCTGCCGCTGGTGTTCGAGGAGCACCGTTCGCTCGGTGGTGCGGCGGCCAAAGGGGCGCGACTCAATTACCTGCGCAACCTGTGGGTCAGCGCGGTGCGCCACCTGCCGGGGATCGAAGTGATGACCCCGGATGATCCGCGCCTGTATTGCGGGATCACCTCGATGCGTTTCACTTGCCACGCCGATCAACAGGCCATGGTCGAGCGCCTGCTCAACGAGTACAACCTGTTCACTGTGGTGCGCAACGGCGCAGCGAGCGGGCCGAGCATCCGCATCACGCCGGGGCTGACCACTACTGCGGATGACATGCAGTTGCTGACCCGTGCACTCAACGAGTTGCGTTGATCCGCTTACACGGTGTACTTGTCGAAGTCCTCGGGCTTGATCTGCGACGAGGCGGCAAAGGTGTCGATGCCGATGGTCAGGTGGCCGAAAAATCCGTCCTCGTGAGAGTCGCGGCCGATCGGCCACACGGTCAGGGTCGACCCCTCGCCGCCCATGTTGGCGTAGTAGCTGTCGTCGGCATTGTTCAACGGTGCCGAGGCACGCCCGCGATAGTCCCGGGCATTGAGCACCGCGCGTGACACCACTTCGGGGAAATACAGCTGGCCAACCCAGGCCACGTTGCGCTCCTCCAGATATTCACTGCCGCTGACCATGCGCACCGCCACGTGAATGTGCAGCGCCCGACCGGCATAGAACCCCGGATAGATGGTGGTGAAGCGCACCCGCCCCTGCTGATCGCAGAACTGGCTGCCGCGCAGGTAAGTGTCATCGTCGGTGCGCGGCACTGAGCCGATGGCATCGGAGTCGACCTCCAGATCCGGATTGATCCGGCTCCACCCCGAATAGGCGCCCCGTGCATTGCAATGCCAGATGTCCACCAGTGCCCCGCTCACCGGCTGACCGGTCATCGCGTCGACGATGCTCAGGCGCAGCAGCAAGGGCAGCCCCTCGGCGCCTTCGCTGATGTTGCGCCGCAGCAACTTCGGATTGCGGAAGTAAGGCCCGGCGATCTGCTCGGGGGCCAACTGATAGATTGATGGTGACGATGCGGTTGAAGTGTCTCGTTCCATGACGCGTTCTCTTCTCCATAAGAGAACGCAGGTTAACGCCACGTCCAAAGGCCCGTGCGGTAACTATGTATCGCAGCGTAACGAATGACTATGTAGGAGCTGCCGCAGGCTGCGATCTTTTGATCTTGATTAAAAAACAACATCAAAAGATCGCAGCCTGCGGCAGCTCCTACAGGGGTTTGGTTTTTTTCGGGCAAAAAAAAACGGTGCACCGACCAAGCGCACCGTAAAGCCGTAGAACACACAACGAAGTGTCAGGTAAAACGTTTAGTCAAGCAGCGCCAGGGCCTCGGCGGTGCATTCCTGAATGCGCGCCCAGTCGCCGTTCTTGATCCACTCGGGATCAAGCATCCAGCTGCCGCCCACGCACATGACGTTTTTCAACGCCATGTAGCTCTTGATGTTGGCCGGGCCGACGCCGCCAGTCGGGCAGAATTTCACTTCGCCGAACGGGCCGCCGAGGGCCTTGATTGCTGCTACACCGCCGCTGACTTCCGCCGGGAACAGCTTGAAGCGGCGATAACCCAGGCCATAGCCTTCCATGATGCCGGAGGCGTTGCTGATGCCCGGCAGCAGCGGAATCGGGCTGTCGACGCTGGCTTCGAGCAGGTCACGGGTGATGCCCGGGGTGACGATGAACTGCGAACCCGCCGCTTCCGCCGCCGCAAGCATGTTGCGATCAAGTACGGTGCCGGCACCGGTCACCAGCTCCGGACGCTGCTCACGCAGGATCTGGATCGCCTTGAGACCGAACTGCGAACGCAGGGTCACTTCCAGCGCGGTCAGGCCACCGGCGGCCAGAGCGTCGGCCAGTGGCAGCACGTCCTGTTCACGGGCGATGGTGATCACCGGCAGAATCCGCGCCTTGGCGCAGAGGCTGTCGATCAGGGCAACTTTGTCCGCCATGGAAACGGTCGGGGATGGGGTTGTCATAGCGGCTGTTCCTTGGCTCATGGGCACCAGTAAATCTCTAACGTGGGTTGCAGAAACGCGCGCACCGGCATGGCCGCGACGTCGTCGGATGCCAGTGCGGCATTCAGGGTGGTCAGTTTCGACTGACCGGAAATCGACAGAATCTTGTGCTTGGCCGAAGCCAGCAGCGCGCGGCTCATGGTCAGGCGTTGACGCGGCACACTCGGCGCCAGCATCGGCCAGCAGCGACGAGTGCCGTCGGCCTGCAAGGCTTCAGTCAGGTTCGGGCTGTCAGGGAACAGCGACGCGGTGTGACCGTCATCGCCCATGCCCAGCACCAGCACGTCAATCGGTGGCAATTCCGCGAGCAGACGGTCGGCCTGTTCCGCAGCCTGCTCGACGTTGGCCGCCGCGCTGTAAAGGCTGAGGAACTGCGCCTTGGCCGCCGGGCCTTTGAGCAGGTACTGCTTGAGCAGGCCGGCGTTGCTGTCGGCGTGTTCAATCGGTACCCAGCGTTCGTCGGCGAGGGTCACGACGACCTTCGACCAGTCCAGCGCCTGCTTGGCCAGGTGCTGAAAAAACGCCACCGGGCTGCGTCCGCCAGAGACCACCAGCACCGCGTTGCCACGTGCGGCGATCGCTTCGCTCAGTTGCTTGGCAACGTTCAGTGCCAGACCTTCGGCCAACAGCACCGGGCTCTTGAATTCGTGGGCATTCACGCCCGCCGGCAGTTTCACATCAGATATCGCCATACCACGACCTCCCGTCCCGCGCGATCAGTGCAATCGAGCTCATCGGCCCCCACGACCCGGCCGCATACGGCTTGGGCGCGTCACCGGATTTTTTCCAGCCGGCGATCAACTGGTCACACCACTTCCACGCGGCTTCGATTTCATCTTTACGGACAAACAGGTTCTGATTGCCGTTCATCACTTCCAGCAACAACCGCTCGTAGGCATCGGGGATCCGTGCGCTGCGCCAGGTGTCGGAGAAATTCAGTTGCAGCGGGCCGCTGCGCAGTTGCATGCCCTTGTCCAGGCCCTGCTCCTTGGTCATCACGCGCAGGGAAATACCTTCGTCCGGTTGCAGACGGATGATCAGTTTGTTGCTGATCTGTAGGCGCTGTTCCGGCGCAAAGATGTAGTGCGACGGTTCCTTGAAGTGGATGACGATCTGCGACAGTTTCTGCGGCATGCGCTTGCCGGTGCGCAGGTAGAACGGCACACCGGCCCAGCGCCAGTTGCGGATGTCGGCACGCAGGGCGACGAAGGTTTCGGTGTCGCTCTGGGTGTTGGAATTCGGCTCTTCGAGGTAGCCCGGCACGGACTTGCCTTCGCTGTGCCCGGCGATGTACTGACCGCGCACCACTTGGGTGGTCAGGCCTTCCGGGCTGATCGGCGCCAGCGCCTTGAGCACTTTCACCTTTTCATCACGGATGCTGTCGGCGGACAGGTCGGCCGGCGGGTCCATGGCGATCAGGCACAGCAGCTGCAACAGGTGATTCTGGATCATGTCGCGCAACTGGCCGGCCTTGTCGAAGTAGCCCCAACGGCCTTCGATACCAACCTTCTCGGCCACGGTGATTTCCACGTGGGAGATGTAATTCTGGTTCCACTGGGTTTCGAACAGGCTGTTGGCGAAACGCAGCGCGATGAGGTTCTGTACGGTCTCTTTGCCCAAGTAGTGGTCGATGCGGTAGGTGCGGTTCTCCGGGAAGAACTGCGCCACGGCGTCGTTCACTTTGCGCGAGGATTCCAGATCGGAGCCGATCGGCTTTTCCAGAACCACGCGGGTGTTTTCTGCCAGACCGACTTTCGCCAGGTTCTCGCAGATTGCGCCATACACCGCTGCCGGTGTGGCGAAGTAGGCAATCATGCGTTGCGTGCTGCCGGCGGCTTCGGCCAGCGCCACATAGTCTTCAGCCTTGAGGAAGTCGACGTGCAGGTAGCTCAGGCGCGCCAGAAAGCGCTCGGCCACGGCCTCGTCCAGCTCTTTGCCGACGTAACGGCGCAATTCGGCGGCGATGAACGCCATGTGCTGCTGTTCGGAACCGGGTTCACGGGCCAGCGCGAGGATGCGCGTGTCTTCGTGCAACAGGTCGGCGCCATCGAGGTGATAAAGGGCAGGAAACAGCTTGCGCAGGGCCAGATCGCCCAGAGCGCCGAACAAGGCAAAGGTGCACGGTTCAACCGTAATCGAAGGCATGATGTTTGTTCTTTTATCAAGTTAAGCTACAAATACCTTTTTTCAAGGCATCACTCAAGGGAAAATGTAGTAATAACCACAACATTTTCGCAAAATACAGATTCCGAGTGGTGGTCGGTCGGAGCCATCAGTAGGATAGGCCACCGTTACGGGCCATATCAAAGGCCCAATTTGCATAGCCCGGCGCACCTTTGCGCAGGTGAATTAGGAATTCCATATGGACCGCGTGCGAAATTTACTGGAACAGATCCAGAGTCGCCTTGAAGAGCTGAACAAGGCCGAACGCAAAGTCGCCGAGGTGATCCTGCTCAACCCGCAGCAGGCTACTCGCTTCAGCATCGCCGCCCTCGCCCAGGCCGCATCGGTGAGCGAGCCGACGGTCAACCGTTTCTGCCGTTCGTTCGGTGTCAGCGGCTACCCTGAACTCAAGCTGCAACTGGCGCAAAGCCTGGCCAGTGGCGCGGCGTATGTCAGCCGCGCGGTGGAGGCCGATGACAATCCCGAGGCTTACACGCAGAAGATTTTCGGCAGCGCCATCGCTTCGCTGGACAGCGCTTGCCAGGCGCTCGATCCGAACCTGATCAGCCGCGCCGTCGATCTGTTGATTCAGGCGCGGCAGATTCACTTCTTCGGCCTCGGTGCGTCAGCGCCTGTGGCTTTGGATGCGCAGCACAAGTTCTTCCGTTTCAATCTCGCCGTCACCGCCCACGCAGACGTGCTGATGCAGCGAATGATTGCTTCGGTGGCGCATACGGGTGAGCTGTTCGTGATCATTTCCTACACCGGCCGCACCCGCGAACTGGTGGAAGTGGCGCGCATCGCCCGGGAGAACGGCGCTTCGGTGCTGGGCCTGACCGCCGAAAATTCGCCGCTGGCCAAGGCCAGCACCCTGAGCCTGAACATTCCGCTGCCGGAAGACACCGACATCTATATGCCGATGACTTCGCGGATCATTCAGTTGACAGTGCTGGATGTGTTGGCGACCGGTATGACCTTGCGTCGCGGGGTGGATTTCCAGCCGCATCTGCGCAAGATCAAGGAGAGCTTGAATGCCAGCCGGTATCCGGTTGGGGATGAATTCAGCTAAAGATCAGAAGCACCCTCACCCCAGCCCTCTCCCGGAGGGAGAGGGAGCCGACCGAGGTGTCTTGCGCGGTACATCGACCTGAAACACCGAGTCGATTATGGATTCACCGACATTCGTTCAGGTCGGTGAATCTCTCGAATATCCCCGATTCGGTCCCCTCTCCCTCCGGGAGAGGGCTAGGGTGAGGGGCTACGAGGTGAATGACACACTCAAGCCGCCGCCCACGCCTGCAAACTCAAATGCGCCTTCTCCCCCGGCGCCAGATGCAGGCTGTCGGTACCGCCCGCCGCCGCTTCGACACAGACAAACTCGGTCACTTCATCCCAGCTCACGCCCAACAGGGGGCGCGAGCCAGGATGCCAGACCACGGTGTCGCCACTGTCACCGGTATCGATGCACAACTCGCGCTGCCAGGCGTGATCCTTGAGCTGTAGTTCGCCGTCGTGCTGGAACACCCGCTGACAACCACCATCGACACGCAACTCGCCTTCCTGCTGGCAGGACTGGCGGCTCAACTGGTCGTAACCCTGCGCACCTTCGAGGCCAGACAGCGCTATCTCACCGACGTCACCAATACGCCAGTAAGCGTGCAAAGCCTGGCTCAACTGGCACGGCATGTCGTCCTGATGCTCGGTGCTCAGGCGTAATTCCATGCGCTCACCGAGGTGCGCGTGCAGGTCGACCTGCCAGTCGCATAGCTGCAATTGCCAATGCAGGCGCACGCCATCTTCGGCACTGCTGCTGTCGAGCAGTTTCCAGTCGAGCAGCCGCGCCCAGCCATGGGATGGCCAGGCGTTTTCGCTCGGATGGCGGCCATACCACGGCCAGCACACCGGCACGCCGCCACGAATGGCGCCAACGTGCGGCCACTTCGCCGCACACCACAACCACGGTTTCTGCCCGCGCGGCTGAAAGTGCAGCAACTGCGCGCCCTGCCGACTGAACACCGCCTGACACAGCGGATGGTCGATCACCAGCACATCGCGCATCTGATAGCGCTCCCAGGCGAACACCGGTCGCTCGCGCAGGGATTTGAAGAAGCGTTGCAGCGGATGCTCATGCATTGGCCACGGTCCTGAAAATCATGGGGGTACTCAACAATCCACATTGCTCTTGTGGCGAGGGAGCTTGCTCCCGCCGGGCTGCGAAGCGGCCCTGAAACCATTCACTGCGGTGTGTCAGTCAGACTGCATTTGCCGGATTACGACTGCTGCGCAGCCGGGCGGGAGCAAGCTCCCTCGCCACAAAAGCGATCCACTGAACTTCGCAAAAAAAAGCGGACAGCCTTGGCTGTCCGCAAATATGCGCACATGGAGAGGAGCTTATCGCAACAACGTTAGAACGTAGACTGAATTTTCAGGCCAGCGACCAAAGCGTTGTCCACTGCATCCACACCACCCGGGTGCGTGATGTATTGCAGGTTAGGACGCACGGTCAGCCAGTTGGTGACGTGGAAGCCGTAGTTGATTTCGTAGTTGTATTCGGTTTCACGAATCGGCGAGAACACCGGGTTGTCGTAGTCCGACACTCCGTTGGAAGCATTCAGCAGCTCGGCGTTTTTCTTCACGTCATCGTTGACGTGGATACGCGCCGCACCAATGCCGACGTCATCCTTCGGACGTGCGTCGAACGGGCCTTTGTAGACAAACATCACCGACTGGTAGTTGTCGATGAAGTTGGTGTCCTTGTCGTGGAACGTGGCGTTGGCGGCAATGTTCAGACCGCGAGTCGCATCACCGTTGTGGCTGGTGAGTTGCTGCTGCGCGACGAACCAGTAGCCGTGTTTGCTGCTGTGGGTCTTGTACGCGTCGCCAGTGGTCGCCGCGTCGAAACCGTTGACGTCTTCGCGGACATCATTGGCATCCGCCGTGCTCTTGTAGTAACCGATGCGGTATTCGCCCGGCAGGCTGTTGACCTTCGGCGACCAGACCAGTTCGACTGGCAGAACAGTACCGGCGGTGCCGCTGCCACTGAGCTTGAAGCCGTTGCCGTGTTCCAGCTGCGACGGGTTCTGGTTGTAAGCACCGATCTGCGCGTAGAGCTCGTCGTTGATGTTGTACTTCACACGGATCGCGGCCTGGCTGACCGGCCAGTTGTACCAGATGTTGGTCGCCCAGTTACCCACTTGCGAGCCGCAGAACGCCAGGTTCTGGAAGTCGCACGGGAAGGTGTTGAAGTCTTCGCCTTCACCGAAGTAACCGGCCTTGACGTCGAGCTTGTTGTCGAAGAACTGGTGCTGAATCCACAACTGGGTCAGACGCACCATGTGGCCACGACCGTAGACCTCCTGCGACGACGACAGAGTGCCGGCACGCGGATCGCCAACGCGGTCGTTGGAGATGTTTTGCCCGTTACGGTTGGTCAACTGGATCTTGGCCTGAGTGTTGTCCCAGCCCCAAAGTTTTTGCAGGTCCAGCGCCACGCCCAGACCGAACTGATCGCTGTAGCGACCGGTCTTGTCGTCGTTGTAGCCGCCATGCAGGTTGGCGCCCATTTCCCCAACGTAGTCGGCCTTGATGTCGATACCCTGCTCGATCAGCTTGGTCCGCTCGCCACCCCAGTCACCGGTCATCCATTTCGAGTCGGAGCTGAAGGCATCCGCCGCCATGGCGTTACCGGCCAGCACCAATGCCGCCGCAGCTGACACTTGGCAGATCAACCGGGCATTGACGTGTTTCTTTTTCATCCCTACATCCTCGTCTTTATTGTTATTAACTGTTTTTTTCCAACGCGGTTTACATAAATTGCGCTGGATTACAGGCAATCCAGCGCGTGCTCCTGTTTGGAATCCGGTCCCTGTGGGAGCTGGCTTGCCAGCGATGGCATCGACTCAGTTCCACTGTGAACCGAGTTGCCTGCATCGCTGGCAAGCCAGCTCCCACATGACCGCATTCCTGCATTGATTTCTTAGCGGCCTTTGAACTGCGTCACGTTCGCCGACCGTGCTTCGGTCTGCGCCTGGCCCGCAACGCCCAGACGCTCGCCAGTCTTGGCATCGAACAACAACACTTTCGACGGATCGAATTGCAGCGTCAGGGTTTCGCCCACCTGCGGTGCCACGTCCGGTGCCAGGCGGCAGCAGACCTTGGTCTCATTCAAGTTGACGAACACCAGCGTATCCGGACCGGTCGGTTCGGTGACCTGCACTTCGGCCTTGATGCTCGGCAGACCATTGCCCTCGCCGTTCGCCAGAACAATCTGTTCCGGGCGCAGGCCGAGGATCACTTCGCGATCTTCCAGCCCTGCGTCCTGCATGCTCATCGGCAACTCGCAACGCGCCTGACCGCTGTCGAGCAGCGCCAGCAAACGACCGTCCTTGCGTTGCAGACGCAGCGGAATGAAGTTCATCGGCGGCGAACCGATAAAGCTCGCCACGAACAGGTTGGCCGGATCGTTGTAGATCTCTTTCGGCGTGCCGAACTGCTGAATGATCCCGTCCTTCATCACCGCCACTTTGTCGCCCAGGGTCATCGCTTCGATCTGGTCGTGGGTCACGTAGACCGTGGTGGTTTTCAGGCGCTGGTGCATCAGTTTCATTTCGGTACGCATCTCGACGCGCAGCTTGGCGTCGAGGTTGGACAGCGGTTCATCGAACAGATAAATCTTCGGCCGCCGCGCCAGTGCACGGCCCATTGCCACACGCTGTTGCTGACCACCGGAGAGCTGACCCGGCTTGCGGTTGAGCAGGTGTTCGATCTGCAGCAGCTTGGCCACGCGCGCGACTTCTTCGTCGATCGCCGACGGGCTCATCTTGCGGATCTTCAGACCGAACTCGATGTTCTCGCGCACGCTCATGGTCGGGTACAGCGCGTAGGACTGGAACACCATGGCGATGTCACGATCCTTCGGGCTCATGCCGCTGACGTCCTGATCGCCGATCATGATCGCGCCACCGGTGATGGTCTCGAGGCCGGCGATGCAGTTCATCAGGGTCGACTTGCCACAGCCCGACGGGCCGACCAAGATCAGGAACTCACCGTCCTTGATCGACAGTTCGATGTTCTTCAGGGTGTCCGGCAGGCCGGCACCGTAGGTCTTGTTGACGTTGCGAAGTTCGAGCGTTGCCATGATTACCCCTTGACTGCGCCGGCCGTCAGCCCGCGCACGAAATACTTGCCTGCGACCACATAGACCAGCAGGGTCGGCAGGCCGGCGATCATCGCCGCTGCCATATCAACGTTGTATTCCTTGGCGCCGGTGCTGGTGTTGACCAGGTTGTTCAGCGCCACCGTGATCGGTTGCGAATCACCGCTGGAGAACACCACACCGAACAGGAAGTCGTTCCAGATCTGGGTGAACTGCCAGATCAGGCAGACCATGATGATCGGCGTCGACATCGGCAGAATGATCTGCCGGAAAATCGTGAAGAACCCCGCGCCATCCAGCCGTGCAGCCTTGATCAGCGCATCGGGAATGCTCACGTAGTAGTTACGGAAGAACAGCGTGGTGAACGCTAGACCATAGACCACGTGCACGAACACCAGGCCGGTGGTGGTGCTCGCCAGGCCCATCTTGCCGAGGGTGAACGAGGCCGGCAGCAGCACGGTCTGGAACGGCAGGAAGCAGCCGAACAGCAGCAGACCGAAGAACAGCTGCGAACCGCGGAAGCGCCAGAACGACAACACGTAGCCGTTCAGCGCGCCGATGGCGGTGGAGATGACCACGGCCGGCACGGTGATCTTGATCGAGTTCCAGAAGTAGCCGTCCACCGTGGCCCAGGCCTTGACCCAGCCGATGCCGCTGACCACGGTCGGCCAGCTCAGCAGGTTGCCGGTGCTGATGTCTTCCGGGGTCTTAAAGCTGGTCAGCAGCATCACCACCAGCGGAATCAGGTACAGCAATACCGCGAGGATCAGCACCGCGTAGATCGCCACGCGACTCAGGCTGAAGGCGGGTTTGGCAGCGAGACTAGTCATGACGCTTGGTCCTCAGCTCGGAGTACAGGTAAGGCACGATGATCGCGAGAATCGCACCGAGCATCAGAATCGCACTGGCCGAGCCCATGCCCATCTGGCCGCGACTGAAAGTGAAGGAGTACATGAACATCGCCGGCAGGTCGGAGGAATAACCCGGGCCTCCCGCTGTCATCGCCGCGACCAGGTCGAAGCTCTTGATCGCGATGTGCGCCAGAATCATCACCGCACTGAAGAACACCGGACGCAGGCTGGGCAGCACCACTTTCCAGTAGATGGTCGGCATGCTCGCGCCATCGATCTGCGCGGCACGGATGATCGACTGATCAACGCCACGCAGGCCGGCAAGGAACATCGCCATGATGAAGCCCGAGGCCTGCCACACGGCAGCGATCACCAGGCAGTAGACCACGCGATCCGGGTCGATCAGCCAGTCCAGACGGAAGCCTTCCCAGCCCCAGTCACGCAACAATTTGTCCAGGCCCATGCCCGGGTTGAGCAACCATTTCCACGCGGTACCGGTGACGATCATCGAGAGCGCCATCGGGTACAGGTAAATGGTGCGGATAAAGCCTTCGCGACGGATGCGCTGGTCGAGGAACACCGCCAGCAACACGCCTATCACCAGGGTGATGCCGATGAACATGCCACCAAATACCGCGAGGTTCTTGCTCGCCACCCACCAGCGATCGTTGTCGAACAGCCGTGCGTATTGCGCCAGACCGGCCCACTTGTAGTTGGGCAGGAACGTCGAGGTGGTGAACGACAGCACGAACGTCCACAGGATGTAGCCATAGAAGCCCACCAGCACGATGAACATGCTCGGCGCCAGCACCAGTTTCGGTAGCCAGCGCTGCAGTGCATCGAACGGCGAGGCTTTGCTGAACACAGCAACAGAACTCATGGGGAAATCCAGAATAATGATTTACGAGAGCATTCCCCTTGTAGGAGTGAGCCTGCTCGCGATTGCGGTGTGTCAGTTGATGAATCCTTTATCTGACAGATCGCTATCGCGAGCAGGCTCACTCCTACAGGGGCCAAGCATTACTTGGCCGACTGAACCGCCGCACCCAGTTTCTTGGCCGCATCGGCCGGGTCGGCTTTCGGGTCGTTGATGTAGTTGGTCACCACATCAAAGAACGCGCCCTGCACCGCCAGCGTGGTCGCCATGTTGTGCGCCATGCTCGGCTGCAGGCCACCGGACTTGGCGTCTGCCAGGAAGTCCTTGGCGGCGGTCTGCGCGCAGGAGTCGAAACCGAGTTTGTCCATGTTGTTCAACATGTCGTTACGAACCGGGATCGAGCCCTTGTTGATGCTGAAGACTTTCTGGAAGTTTTCACCCAGCACGACTTTGGCGATGTCCTGCTGACCGGCCGCCGTGCCTTTGTCTTTCTGCTTGAACACCGCCAAGGAGTCGATGTTGTAGGTGAATGCCTTGTCGGTGCCCGGGAACGCTACGCACTCGTAGTCCTTGCCGGCGACTTTCTTGGCGGCGGTCCATTCGGACTTGGCCCAGTCACCCATGATCTGCATGCCAGCCTTGCCGTTGATGACCTTGGCCGCTTCCAGGTTCCAGTCCTGACCCTTGCCGTCGGCGTCCATGTAGGTCGCGACTTTCTTCAGCTCGGTCAGCGCCTTGACCATTTCCGGGCCGGTCAGCGCCTTGTTGTCCAGATCGACCAGGGCTTTCTTGTAACCATCAACGCCCATGACCGAGAGCACCACGGCTTCGAACACGGTGCTGTCCTGCCAAGGCTGACCGCCGTGAGCCAGCGGGATGAAGCCCGCAGCCTTGAGCTTGTCGCCGGCGGCGTAGAATTCTTCGAGGGTGGTCGGGTTCTTGGTGATGCCGGCTTTCTTGAAGACTTCCGGGTTGATCCACAGCCAGTTCACCCGGTGAATGTTCACCGGTACGGCCACGTAATCACCGTCGTACTTCACGGTATCGGAGACTTTCTTGTCGAGCAGGCTGTCCCACTTCTCTTCTTTGGCCACGTCCTTCAGGACGTCGGTGTCGAGCAGACCGGTGGAAGCCCATTCCTGGATGTCCGGACCTTTGATCTGGGCGACGCCCGGTGGGTTGCCGGCAACGGCGCGGCTTTTCAGCACGGTCATGGCCGTGGCACCGCCACCGCCGGCGACAGCGCCGTCTTTCCAGGTGAAACCGTCTTTTTCAACTTGCGCCTTGAGCACATCGACAGCGGCTTTTTCGCCACCGGACGTCCACCAGTGCACGACTTCGACCGAACCTTTGGATTCGGCAGCGGAAACACTGAGAGGCAGCATTGCGAGCGGGAACAGGGAGGCGACAGAAATGACAGTAGCGAGGCGAGAAATCGCATTCATCTGAGATGTACCTTTCTTGTTGTTATGCATGCAAGTCTGGTGCTTGCGCTGCACAGGAGTTTAAACAGGGCGATTCCCTTCGCAGGTAACGAAGGGACGCGCAAATGTCACCACATGGTTACACAGGAGCAGGCCGGGATATTTGCGCCAGAGCTGTCGCCATACTCGGTGACAAGGGTAGACGAGGGATCAATACCGCCTGCCAGGCATGATACAGATCGGGTTTGCCCGGCCAGATATCGGCGCTCGGACGGTTTTGCGGACCGAGTTCGTGGTGCCAGCTGCCGTCGCAGCGATCGATGAAATGGCCTTCACAGAATTCCCAGAACAGCCGGTACCAGGTTTCGTATTGCGCATCTCCGGTGCGTTTGAGCAAGGCGCTGGCTGCGGCGCTGGCCTCGGCATGGGTCCAGTGCAAACGGTGACGCACCACGGCTTTGTTGTCCCAGTCGAGGGTGTAGACGATCCCCGGGGCGCCATCGACGTCCCAGCCGTTGCGGCAATTCTGCTCGAAGAGTTTTTGCGCATCGGTCGCCAGCCAACCGGGCGTGAGCATTCCGGCCTGGACCCGCGCGGCTTCGAGGTGCAGCAACAGCCGCGCCCACTCGAAACCGTGGCCCGGCGTGGTGCCGTAAGGTCGGAAGCCGTCAGCGGGATTGTCGCGGTTGTACTCGCGCAGCGGTTGCCAGTCGCGATCGAAGTGCTCGATGACCATGTAGCCATTGGCGGCAGCGTGACCGTGGATCACCCGCTCGACGATGCGTTGTGCACGCACCAGCCAGCGTGGATCTTCCGTGACATCGGCCAGCGCGAGGAATGCTTCGGTAGCGTGCATGTTGCTGTTGGCGCCGCGATAGGCTTCTTCTTCGCGCCAGTCGCGATTGAAGAATTCGCGCATCGCGCCCTCTTCTTCGCTCCAGAAATACGTGTCGATGATGTCGATCGCATCATCCAGCAGCGCCTGGGCGCCGGGACGTTGCGCTACCACCGCCGAGCTGGCCGCGAGCGCGACAAAGGCATGCAGGTAGGCGTTCTTGCCGGTGTTGCCATCGCGATGTTCGGCGACCGCAAACCAGCCGCCGTGCAGCGCATCCCGCAGCGGCCCGCGCAGGGCGGCGATGCCGTGATCGACCAGCTCCGCGAACCCCGGCAAGCCCTGAATATGGGCCATGGCGAAACTGTGGGTCATGCGCGCGGTGTTCATGGTTTCGGCTTGCGCGTGCGCCGGCAGACGGCCGCGCTCGTCGAGGTTGCCGAAACCTTCAGGCAGCTTTGCTGCCTTGGCGAATGCCAGCAGGCGCAGACCTTCGTCGGCGAGCCATTGCTGGTGGGCAGGGGCGTTCAGCCAACTGCTGAAGCCTGGGTGGAAGGTGTCCATGAGTGGCCCTTTTTTGTTGTTATGACTGCGGGCAGTCTAAACAACAGGCCGGGGTGGGCTTGTAACGAAGGGGACGGGTTTTGTCACCGGATCGTGACATAGGTGCGAAGTGAAACCTGTGGCGAGGGAGCTTGCTCCCGCTGTGGCGCGAAGCGGCACCCAAAAGACGGCCTGCTGCGCAGTCCAGCGGGAGCAAGCTCCCTCGCCACAGGGAAAGTATCAGTCAACACTGCGCGGTAACTGCAGGGTCACGCGCAACCCGCCCTCACGCAAATTCTGCAACGTCACCTCACCGCCATGGCTGTGGGCGATGTTGCGTGCAATGCCCAGACCGAGGCCATATCCCTGCTGCTGCCCGGCCAGCCGAAAGTGCGGCTCGAACACCTGCTCCAGCCGCTGCTCCGGCACCCCCGGGCCTTCGTCGTCGACGTGCAGCACGAAGGCGCTTTCATCGTCGTCGATGTGCAGATGCGCGTTCTGCCCGTACTTCAACGCATTGTCGATCAGATTGCCGATGCAGCGCTTGAGTGCCAAAGGCTTGCCCGGATAGGTCGCCAGCGCCCGCCCGTGCTGAGTCACGCGGCCGTTGCCGTTGGGCGCCAGATACGGCTCCACCAGACAGTCGAGCACATGATTGAGATCCACCGGCTCGATGTTCTCGTGGATGTCGGTGTCTTTCACGCACTGCAGCGCGCCTTTGACCAGCATCTCCAGTTCATCCAGATCGCGGCCGAATTTGGCTTGAAGTTTCTCGTCTTCCAGCAGTTCGACGCGCAAGCGCAGACGGGTGATCGGCGTGCGCAGGTCATGGGAAATCGCGCTGAACAACTGGCTGCGTTCGGTCAGGTAACGGCTGATGCGTTCGCGCATGGTGTTGAACGCGCGCCCCACTTCCACCACTTCACTGCCGCCGCCCTCGGCCACCGGCTCGACGTCGGCGCCCAGCGACAGGTCCCGCGCCGCCCGCGCCAGACGCTTGAGCGGCCGGCTCTGCCAGTGCACCAGCAAGCCGATGAACAACAGCAGAAAACCGCTGGTGAGGACGATGAACCAAACCTGCTGCGCCGGCAGGCCCTGCTCTTCAAGACTGGTGTAGGGTTCGGGCAACAGCGACGCGATGTACAGCCATTCGCCGGGCGCCATCTGAATCTGCGTCACCAGCACCGGCGGGTTCACCGGTTCCAGGGTCAGCGCGTAATGCGCCCAAGAGCGCGGCAGTTCATCGAGTTTCAGCCCGGCATTGAAGATTCGCAGATCCTCGGGGCTGACGAAGGTCACCGAGATATCGGTATCGTGGCCCAGCGACTGACGCAGTACTTCGTCCACCGCCTGAATCACCGCAGCTTTGCGCGGGGTGATCGGCAGAACCTCCATGCCCAGCGGTTTGTCGTTGAGCGTGACCACGAAACGGGTGCCGCCCATGCTGCGCAACTGGTCGAGCACCAGCGGGCGGTACGCCACCGGCAACGAGCGGAAATAGCTGACGCTGGCGGTCATCGAATGGGCCAGGCTGCGGGCGCTGGTGACCAGGCCTTCGAGCTGGGTCGCGCGCAATTGCGAAACCCAGATCACGCTCGACAAGGTCTGTGCGAACAGCACCGCGAGCAACGTCAGCAGCAGCATCCGCCCGAGCAGCGAACGCGGCACCGGTACTTTGCTGGCAAGCCCGCGCAGCGACTCAGTGAGCATTGCCGGCAACCACATTGGCTGCCAGTTGGTAGCCACTGCCGCGCACGGTGCGGATCAGTCGCGGCGGTTTTTCCGTGTCGCGCAGGCGCTGACGCAAGCGGCTGACGGCCATGTCGACGATGCGATCGAGCGGCATCAGGTCACGGCCACGGGTGGCGTTGCCGATGGTGTCGCGGTCGAGGATTTCCTGCGGGTGATCGAGAAACAACTTCAGCAGCGCAAAGTCGGCGCCGGAGAGAATCACTTCTTCGCCGTCGGTGTGGAATAGTCGATGACTGACCATGTCCAGCCGCCACTCGTCGAAGGCCAGCACGTCGCTGCCGCTGCGCTCCTGGCCGAACTGCGCCCGCCGCAGCAACGCCTTGATTCGGGCTTGCAGTTCACGAGGGCTGAAAGGTTTGCCGAGGTAGTCGTCAGCGCCGAGTTCCAGCCCGATCACGCGGTCGGCTTCGTCGGAACTGGCGGTGAGCATGATGATCGGCACCTGCGCCTGACGCGGATGCTGACGCACCCAGCGGCACAGGCTGAAACCGTCTTCATCGGGCAGCATCACATCGAGGATCACCAGATCGCTGGGCGCCTCGTTGAGTGCCTGGCGGAAACTGGCGCCATCGGCCGTGGCCCGCACCTGAAACCCGGCGCGGGTCAGGTAGGTTTCCAGCAACTCGCGTATTTCCTGGTCGTCATCGACCAACAATATCGACTTGTTGACTGAGCTCACTTCGAAGGCATCCTTGTTGTTGGAATTGGGGCGGATTATGCCTGATGAACCTTGGAAATTTGTTGCCTGTTCTGGCCTCATCGCTGGCAAGCCAGCTCCCACAAGGTCTTGTACACATCCTGAGATTGTCTTCAATCCTGTGGGAGCTGGCTTGCCAGCGATGAAAGCGACTCGGTCTCAAGCCTGTTCGAGTGCCACACCGGCACCCACCAGCCCCGAATACGGCGCCGTCACCAGCCACACCGGAATGCCCTTGAAGTAATCACTCATGCAGCCCTTGTCGGCGAAGCTGCGGGCGAAACCGCTTTCGACGAAAAAGTCGGCAAAGCGCGGAATCACCCCGCCAACGATGTACACGCCGCCGCGACCACCGGTGGTCAGTACGTTGTTGCCGGCCACGCGGCCGAGCCAGCAGCAGAACTGCTCCAACACTTCCAGCGCGATCGGGTCACCGGCCAGACCGGCGGCGGTGATTGCTTCCGGCGTATCAAGCTTTGGTTCATGTCCGTCCACTGCGCAGATCGCACGATAAACTCGCGGCAAACCGCCACCGCTCAGCGCTGTTTCCGCACTGACATGGCCGATCTCGTTGTGGATGTGCTGCCAGAGCTGGGTTTCACGCAGGCTGCTCAGCGGCAGATCAACGTGACCGCCCTCCCCCGGCAAGGCGGCAAACCGCCCTTCGCCGAGATCGAGCAAGGTGCCGACGCCCAGGCCAGTGCCCGGGCCGATCACCACCGCCGGGCGCAACGGCTCCGGCGTACCTTCGCAGACCACGCGGAATTCGCCGGGCTGCAAACGGGTCATGCCCAGCGCCATCGCCGAGAAGTCGTTGATCAGCAGCAGTTGCTCGACCTGCAAGGTCTGGCAGAACGCCGTGCGGCTCAGGCGCCAGTGATTGTTGGTGAACTTGAATTCATCACCACTCACCGGCCCCGCCACCGACAGGCACACCGAACCGATCGAACCCGGCGCCAGACCGAGGCCGCCCAGGTACAGGCTGATCGCCTGTTCCGGGCTGGCGTGGTCGGCTGTCGCGAGCACCTGAACCGATTCCAGTTGCTGGTTTTTCCACAACGCGAACCGCGCGTTGGTGCCTCCGATATCACCGACCAAAGCCAGTTTCAATTAAGCGTCTCCAGGGCAGAAGTGAAGGCGCTGGCGCCCTGCTCCGCCGAGCTGAAGGCCAAACGCATGAAGCCAAACAGTTCGCGACCGCTGCCGATGTTGTTGTCCAACAGGCCTTTGGCGGGTTCGCGCGCTGCAAATTCGGCGGCGTCGACCTTGAGTTCCAAAGTGCCTTTGACGCCATCGACGCGGATGATATCGCCCTCTTGCACTCGCGCCAAAGCACCGCCGACATAAGCCTCGGGGCTGACGTGAATCGCCGCCGGGATTTTCCCCGACGCGCCGGACATGCGCCCGTCGGTGACCAGCGCGACTTTGAAGCCGCGATCCTGCAGCACGCCGAGGAACGGCGTCATCTTGTGCAGCTCGGGCATGCCGTTGGAGCGCGGGCCCTGGAAGCGCATCACCGCGACAAAATCCTTCTCCAGCAAACCGGCCTTGAACGCATCGGCCAGATCCTGCTGATCCTGGAACACCATGGCCGGTGCTTCGACGATCTGGTTTTCCAGCGCCACGGCGGAAACTTTCATCACCCCGCGACCAAGGTTGCCTTCCATCACCCGCAAGCCGCCCTCGGCGGAGAACGCGCGCGCCACCGGGCGCAGGATGTTTTCGTCGAGGCTGTCGGTCGGGCCTTCGCGCCACACCAGCTCACCGTTATCGAGGAACGGCTCTTGGGTGTAGCGGCTCAGACCATGGCCGAGCACGGTGTTGACGTCTTCGTGCAGCAGGCCCGCTTCAAGCAGCTCACGGATCAGGAACGACATACCGCCAGCGGCCTGGAAGTGGTTGATGTCGGCTTTGCCGTTCGGGTAGACGTGGCTCAGGGTCGGTACGACTTCGGAGAGGTCGGCCATGTCCTGCCAGGTCAGCTGGATGCCAGCGGCCATGGCGATGGCCGGCATGTGCAGGGTGTGGTTGGTCGAGCCGCCGGTGGCGTGCAGCGCGACGATCGAGTTGACCAGCGCCTTCTCGTCGACGATTTCGCCGATCGGCATGAAGTTGCCGTTCTGTTTGGTCAGACGCGTGACCTGATGCGCGGCTTCGCGGGTCAGGGCATCACGCAGCGGGGTGTTCGGGTTGACGAACGAAGCGCCCGGCAAGTGCAGGCCCATGACTTCCATCAGCAACTGGTTGGTGTTGGCGGTACCGTAGAAGGTACAAGTGCCTGGGCTGTGGTAGGACTTCATCTCCGATTCCAGCAGCTCTTCGCGGGTTGCCTTGCCTTCGGCGTACTTCTGCCGCACGTCGGCTTTTTCCTTGTTGGAAATACCCGAGACCATCGGCCCGCCCGGGACGAAAATCGTCGGCAGATGGCCGAAGCGCAGGGAGCCCATCATCAGGCCCGGCACGATCTTGTCGCAGATGCCGAGCATCAGCGCGCCGTCGAACATGTTGTGCGACAGCGCCACCGCCGTGGACATGGCGATCACTTCGCGGCTCGGCAGGCTCAGCTCCATGCCCGGCTCGCCCTGGGTCACGCCATCGCACATCGCTGGCGTACCGCCGGCGAACTGGCCGACCGAACCGATTTCGCGCAAGGCGTTCTTGATCTGCTGGGGAAAGACTTCGTACGGCTGGTGCGCCGAGAGCATGTCGTTATACGAAGAAACGATGGCGATGTTCGCCGAGTTCATCATCCGCAAGCTGTGCTTGTCTTCGCTGCCACACCCGGCCACGCCGTGGGCGAAGTTGGCGCATTGCAGCTTGCCGCGCATCGGCCCGTCAGTGGCGGCACCGCGAATCAGTGCAAGGTAAGCCTGACGCGTGGCGCGGCTGCGGGCGATAAGCCGTTCGGTGACCTCAAGAACGCGGGGATGCATGTGTAGAACTCCAGGCTAACGGATGTGGCGACCTGATTGTCTATGCTGATCAAACGCCGTTGTTGTTGGAATGACAGACGGCTTTTTTGACCATTCGGACCAGTTGATTCAGGTCACTCGTTGTAGATAAAACAAAATATTGCCACTAAAAAGGCTTGTTTTCTATTTTTATGCGAATAATCTTGTAATTCCAACAACAAAACGACGGCGGCGCTGTTCAATGACTCTTCGAATCGCAATCAATGGTTTTGGCCGCATCGGCCGTAATGTCCTGCGCGCACTGTATACCCAAGGCTATCGACAGGATTTGCAGATCGTCGCCATCAACGATCTGGGCGACAGCGCCATCAACGCCCATCTGCTCAAATACGACACCGTTCACGGCACATTCGACGCCGAAGTGGCCCATGACAATGAGAGCCTGACGGTCAATGGCGACCGTATTGCGGTCAGCGCGATTCGCAACCCGGCCGAGCTGCCATGGGCGGCGGAAAAGATCGACGTGGTGTTCGAGTGCACCGGTCTGTTCACCGACCGCGCCAAAGCGGCCGCGCATCTTACTGCCGGCGCGCGCAAAGTGATCATCTCGGCCCCGGCCAAAGGTGCGGACGCTACCGTGGTTTATGGTGTGAACCACGACATTCTGCGCCAGTCGCACCAGATCATCTCCAACGCGTCGTGCACCACCAACTGCCTGGCGCCCGTGGCGCAGGTGCTGCACCGCGAGCTGGGCATTGAAAGCGGCCTGATGACCACCATTCATGCCTACACCAACGACCAGAACCTGACCGACGTCTACCACACCGACCCGTACCGCGCGCGCTCGGCCACGCAGAACATGATCCCGAGCAAGACCGGCGCCGCCGAAGCGGTGGGCCTGGTGCTGCCGGAACTGGCGGGCAAACTGACCGGCATGGCCGTGCGGGTGCCGGTGATCAATGTGTCGCTGGTGGACCTGACTGTGCAGTTGAAAAAGGAAGCCACGGCCGACGAGGTCAACGCGCTGATGAAAGCCGCCAGCCAGCATTCGAAAATTTTGGGTTACAACACGTTGCCGCTGGTTTCCAGCGACTTCAACCACAACCCGCTGTCGTCGATCTTCGACGCCAACCACACCAAAGCCAGCGGCAAACTGCTGAAGGTGCTGGCTTGGTACGACAACGAATGGGGTTTCTCCAACCGCATGCTGGATAACTGCCTGGCGCTGTGCAACGCCGAATAAAGCTACGCCGCCCCTGTAGGAGCTGCCGAAGGCTGCGATCTTTTGATCTTGATTTTGATTTTTTACAAACAAGATCAAAAGATCGCAGCCTTCGGCAGCTCCTACATTTGCCTGCTTCGTTCAAAAACAACACTTGACCAGTCGACTAGATGATAAGCATTATCATTCGCTCGAAATGGATCAGGTTCCCCCGTGAGTCAATCGCGCTTCAATCACGTCTTCCTCTCTCAGCGCACATCCCTGCTGCGCACGATCGAGCGGATGGTCAACAACCACAGCACCGCCGAAGACCTGTTGCAGGAGACCTACCTGCGCGTCACGCGGGCGCTGAGCGAGCGCGCCATCGATCACCTTGAACCCTTCGTGTTCCAGACTGCGCGCAATCTGGCGCTCGATCATCTGCGTGCGCGCAAGATCCATTCACGGACCATGGTCGATGACGTGCCGCAGGACGTGGTGCACAGCGTCGCCGCCCCCGCCAGCAGCGCCGAAGACGCCGCCCATGCCGAACAGATGCTGGAGCGCCTGAACGTGAGCCTCAGTCAACTCAGCCCCCGCCAGCAGCAGATTTTCATTCTCAGCCGCCTGCACGGGCACAGTTATCAGGAAATCGCCGACGAGTTGAACGTCTCGTTGAGCACCGTGCAGAAGGAACTCAAGCTGATCATGTCGATCTGCATCGGTGTCGCCGAGCGTCTGAATGGCGATTGAGGCCGTAAGACTTTTCTCTATGCATCAGCAGTGCCTGCACTGATCATCGGGCTTTGCTACCCTTGCCCGATTTTTACGCTTCACTAAAAAAACAGCCGTGCACAGACACTGCCGAGGACACACCGTGACGGACACCCACCGCTCGCCTTCGCCCGCAACGGCGCAGGACGCTGCAAGCGCAATGGACCAGGCTCTGGACTGGCTCATCGTGCTCGGCAGTGCGGACGACGAGCAGACCCGGCAGTTTCACGCCTGGCTGGCGGCCGATCCATTGAATGCGGAGGCGTTCGCCAAGGCTCAGGCGGTCTGGGACGGGCCGCAAGTCGCCCAGTGCGCGCAAAGCCTCGCGGCCAAACCGGCGAAAGTCACCGTTCTCAAGCGGTTGCGTCCGCACTGGAAACCGTTGGCCACCGCTGCGGTGCTGATTCTGGGCCTGTTCAGTTTCAGCAACCTGCCGATGCGCCTTCAAGCCGATCACCTGACCGTGGTCGGCGAGCGCCAGCGTCTGCAACTGGAGGATGGCTCCAGGGTGCTGCTCAACACCAACTCGGCGTTCTCCAGCACCATCAACGAACGCCAGAGCGTGGCGCGGCTGTATCAGGGCGAAGCGTTTTTCGAGGTTGCCGCCAATCGTGGTCAACCGTTGGAAATCGATGCCGGACCGGTACAGGCCAGCGTGCGCGACACCGCGTTCGCCGTGCGTTATCTGGACGGCGTCGCGCAGGTCAATGTGCAGCGCGGCGATGTCGATCTGCGCGCCACGCACAACGACGCGCGGGTGCGCTTGTCCGCCGGAGAAAGCATTCGCATCGGTCCCAATGGTTTCGATCATCCGGCCAAACTGGATACCGCCACCGATCTTGCCTGGGTCCAGGGCCGGTTGATTTTCGAGAACTGTCCGCTCGACAAGGTGCTGGCCGAACTGCGCCGCTACTACCCGGGCTGGATCATCAACACCAACGAGCAGTTGGCCGACGTCAACGTCACCGGCAATTACCGTCTCGACCAGCCGCTGGACGTCGTGCGTTCCCTCGCTCACATCACCTCGGCGCGCCTGCAGGAATTCCCCGCGCTGGTGATTTTGAACTAAATGAGAATTATTTTTACTCGATAGCCGAATCCCGTTCGTCTCGTTATAGCCAATGCAATTGATTCGCATCTTCTGACGCGAATCAGCACCTATAAAGATTCGTGCGACACGGAGCGCTATCGATGTCCTCTCGCCTTACCCGCCAGACTGCTACCCCTTCCCGCGTATTGTCGTTGCTGACGGCCGCCATCCTCATGGCCGGCACCGCACCGCTGATGGCCGCCACCGAACAACCGGCGCGCAACATGGGTGGTTATTCGTTCTCGATCGGCCAGCAACCGCTGGTGTCGGCGCTCAATGCCTTCACCAGCGTGACCGGCTGGCAGGTCGGCTTGCCGGCAGAACTGGGTCAGGGTGTTTCGTCGCCGGGCGTGCGCGGTTCGCTGCCGCCGGAGAAAGCCCTGGAGCGCCTGTTGGTGGGGACCAACCTGAGCTTCCGCAAGCTGAGCAACAACAATGTGGTGCTGGAGAAGCGCAGTACCAGCGGCGCACTCAATCTGGATCAGGTGACCATCAGCGCCACCCGCCAGGAGCAGTCGGTCAATAGCGTTCCGGCCACCGTCACTGTGCAGACCCGCCAGGATCTGGACCGCAACAACGTCAACACCATCAAGGATCTGGTGCGCTACGAGCCGGGCGTGTCCGTCGGCGGCGCCGGCCAGCGCGGCGGCATCAGCGGCTACAACATTCGCGGCATCGACGGCGACCGCATCCTGACGCAGGTTGACGGCGTCGAAGTGCCGGACGGGTTCTTCAACGGCCCGTACGCCAAGACCCAGCGCAATTACGTCGACCCGGAAATCGTCAAACGCGTGGAAATCCTCCGTGGCCCGGCCTCGGTGCTGTACGGCAGCAACGCCATCGGCGGCGCCGTCAGTTACTACACCCTCGACCCGGACGACATCATCAAGCCCGGCAAAGATGTCGGCGCCCGCCTGAAAACCGGTTACAGCTCCGCCGATGAGAGCTGGCTGAAATCCGCCACCGTCGCCGGCCGTGCCGAGCAGTTCGATGGCTTGCTGCACTTCAGCCAGCGCGACGGTCACGAAACCGACTCCTACGGCAGCAACAACGGCACCGGCCTGGCGCGCACCGCCGCCAACCCGGAAGACGTCAAAGCCACCAACGTACTGGCGAAAATCGGCTGGAACTACAACGAAGATTCGCGTCTCGGCCTGACCTACGAAAAGTACAAGGACGATCGCGACACCGATCAGAAAAGCGCCTACGGCGGCCCGTACTTCAATGGCGCGCCGACCATCCCCAACAGCATGCTGCCCGGCGGCATGTACCAGTGGCGCACCGGCAATGACACCATCACCCGCGAGCGTTTCGGCCTGGAGCATAGCTTTGCCCTCGACAGCCTGCTGGCGGATAACGTGAAGTGGAGCCTCAACCATCAGGTCGCCAAGACTGACCAGAGCACCGAGGAGTTCTACTACCCGATGACCCGTAAAGTGCTGCGCACTCGCGACACAATCTACGAGGAAAAACAGTGGGTATTCGATGCGCAACTGGACAAGGCCTTCGCCATCGGTGACACCGATCACGTGCTGACCTACGGCACCACGATCAAGCAGCAGAAGGTCACCGGCTCGCGCAGCGGCGACGGCAAGTGCCTGGCAGTCGGCCGTGGCTGCACCGCCATCGGCGCCACCAGCGCGGCAGACGTGCTGAAAAAATCCAGCGACTTCCCGGACCCGACCATCAACACCTACAGCCTGTTCGCCCAGGATCAGATCAGCTGGAACAAGTGGACCTTCCTCCCGGGCCTGCGCTACGACTACACCCAGCTCAAGCCGCACATCACCCAGGAATTCCTCAACACCGTGGCCGCCGATGGCAACGGCACGGTCAGCGACGAGAACAAGACCTGGCACAAAGTCTCGCCCAAATTCGGCCTGACCTACGCCCTGACCGATAACTACACCTGGTACGGCCAGTACGCCGAAGGTTTCCGCACGCCAACCGCCAAAGCGCTGTACGGCCGCTTCGAAAACAGCACCACCGGCTACAACGTGGCGCCGAACCCGAACCTCGAACCGGAGAAAAGCAAAAGCTATGAAACCGGTCTGCGCGGCAACTTCGAGCAAGGCTCGTTCGATGTGGCGGTGTTCTATAACAAGTACCGCGATTTCATCAACGAAGACGCCGTTACTCCCGGCTATGACGAGCTGACCTTCCAGTCGAGCAACATCAAGCACGCGACCATCAAGGGCGCCGAAGTCAAAGGTCGTCTGAACCTCGATGCGTTCGGCGCGCCGCAAGGCCTCTACACCCAAGGCTCGATCGCTTACGCCTACGGTCGCAACAACGACACCGGCGAGCCGCTCAACAGCGTCAACCCGCTGACCGGCGTGTTCGGCCTGGGTTACGACCAGGACAACTACGGTGGCCTGCTGAGCTGGACCGTGGTGAAGAAGAAGGATCGCGTCGACGACACGCAATTCAAGTCGCCGGACGGCGTCAGCAGCCAGTTCAAATCGCCAGGCTTCGGCATTCTCGACCTGGCCGGTTATTACAAGGTTACCGATGACGTCACCGTCAGCGGCGGCATTTATAACCTGACCGACAAGAAATACTGGCTGTGGGATGACGTACGCGGTTACGACGGTGTGGGCGAGGCTTCGGTCATCAGCCCGGCCAACCTCGACCGCCTGACCCAACCGGGCCGCAACTTCGCGATCAACCTGGTCTGGGACATCTGATCCGCACGGCCCTGCGGCGCGCATTGATCTGCGCGTCGCAGGGTTTTTTTTACGGTTTGGCAGCTGCCCGTTCGTCTCGTTAGCAAGCGCCTCTTTTATCAAGGACCTCCCATGACCACTTCGGAAAAAGCCCTGCGTTCACAACGCCTGAACCAGATCACCCACGAGCCGCACAGCAAACTCGATGCGCTGGTCAAGGCTCACGCGCCGTTCGAGACCCGCGCCAACTTCGCCCGTTTCGTGGTCGCGCAGTACCTGTTCCAGTCGGAGCTGGTTGACCTCTACAACAACCCCGAACTGACCGCCATCGTCCCGGATCTGCCGGCCCGTTGCCGCGCTGAAGCGGCCAAGGCCGATCTGGCGGATCTGCACACCGACATCCCGGCACCCGTGGCCGGCGCGCTGAAAAACCCAAGCAAGGCCCGCGCCCTCGGCTGGATTTTCGTTTCCGAAGGTTCGAAGCTGGGCGCGGCATTCCTGATCAAACGCGCGGTGGCGCTGGAGCTGAGCGAGACCTTCGGTGCGCGTCACCTGGGCGAGCCTGAAGGTGGCCGTGCCGAAGGCTGGAAAAGCTTCGTGCGCACCCTTGATTCGCTGCAGTTCACTGCCGAGGAAGAAGCTGAAGTGGAACAAGGCGCAATCGACGCATTCAACCGCTTCACCGTGCTGCTGGAACAGGCTTACGCCATCGAAGCCGAACCGGCCTGACCCCACACAAATCCCCTTGTAGGAGCTGCCGCAGGCTGCGATCTGTTGATCTTGAAAACAACATCAAAAGATCGCAGCCTGCGGCAGCTCCTACAGGGGAACTGTGTAAGCCTGTAAGATTCCCGTCCCGCTTCAGAAGCAACCGCCGAGCCCATGCCGCAACCCGCCTCCTCTAAACTCGCCCGCCTGCTGTTCGGCCTGCTGGCCTATGTCAGCCTCGGCATTGGCCTGATCGCCATTGTCGTGCCCGGCCTGCCGACCACCGAGTTCATCCTGCTCGCCGCCTGGGCCGCGACCCGCAGCTCGCCGCGCCTGAGCGCCTGGCTGGAAAATCATCGACTGTTCGGGCCGATCCTGAGCAACTGGCGCAACGGCAAGATCATCGCGCGCAAGGCCAAGGTCAGCGCCACCGTCAGCATGCTGCTGTGCGCGACGCTGATGCTGGTGATGCTCGATCACGGCTGGCCGGTGTATCTGGCGATTGCCGGGATGAGTCTGGGCAATCTGTGGATCTGGTCGCGTCCGGAAACCATCGCCTCCTCCTGACTCACAGATCCCCCTGTGGCGAGGGAGCTTGCTCCCGCTCGGCGGCGAAGCCGTCGCAAAATTACCGCATACGTTGAGTCGGCAAGAATGCAGGGGAGCGCTGCGCACTCCAGCGGGAGCAAGCTCCCTCGCCACAACAGCCTCATCATCTCTTCGGTGTTCATCAGGCTGAAACTTCCCTGTAATTAATCGCCTTTTCAGCACATTCCCCTGCGCAAACGTTTAGCGTCGACCGTTCGTCGGCAAGCGCCTCATGCGCTGTCGCCGCGCGCCGATGAGCAATGCATGGCGCTGAATGGATTTGGCGAACCGGGTAGTTCATCCCGTGGCCACCTGCTCATTCATTCACGAGATCGCCCCATGTTCGACTCTCTCTCCATTCGCCTGAAAATCGTCCTGCTCTCCGGCCTGTGCCTGCTCGGTGTGGTCGCGCTGATCGTCGGCATGAACATTTACCAGACCAACCAGAACGACGAACTGGTCAGCAACTCCAGCAACCAACTGCTCACTGCCAGTGTGCAGAACCTGTTGCAGGCCAAAGCCGCCGAGCAAGCAGTGCGGGTGCAGAAGACCTTTGGCGAAAGCCTGACGGTGATCACCGCGCTGGCCGATCAGATCAAGGACATGCGCGCACTGGCCGCCAAGCGTTCGCTGGACGCCGGTGCCCTGCGTGAAGAGTTGAACCAGAGCCTGAAAACCGCGTTCGAGCGCAACGACAAGGTGCTCGGCATCTGGCTCGCCTTCGAACCCAACGGCCTTGACGGCAAGGACAGCGAGTTCGTCAACGATGCCGCGCGTCAATCCAACGAAGCCGGGCGCTTTGCGACTTACTGGAGCCGTGCCGCCGGTTCGGCGCTGAACACGATCATGGTCGAAGAAGATATGACCAAGACCACCCTCAGCGTCAGCGGCACGCCTTACAACAGCTGGTACACCTGCCCTCGCGACAACAAGCGTACTTGCCTGCTCGATCCGTATGCCGACACCGTGGGTAACAAGGAAATGTTGATGACCACCATTTCCGTGCCGCTGATCGTCGATGGCAAGGCCATCGGTGTGGTCGGGGTCGACATCGCGCTCGATGCCCTGCAAGCGGCGGCCGTGGAGTCGCAGCGCAACCTGTTCAACAACGCCGGGCACATGCTGATCGTCTCCGGCAGCGGCGTGCTCGCTGCCGACAGTTCCGACGCGACCAGGGTCGGCAAAAAGATCAGCGATACCCTCGGCGACGACGGCAAGGATCTGCTGCAACTGGTCAGCAGCGGCACGCCGAAGATTCTCGAACAGGGCGACCTGATTCGCGCGGTGTATCCGGTCGATCCGATTGGCAATTCGCGGGCCTGGGGCGTGGTCATCGACCTGCCGAAACAGGTGCTGCTGGCCGACTCGGTCAAGCTGCAAGCGGTGCTCGACGATGCGCAGGAAACCGGTGTGCTCACCGCCTTGGCGGTGGCTGCAGTTGCCGGTTTGATTGGCTTGCTGCTGATCTGGCTGACCGCCTCCGGTGTCACCCGCCCGATCAACAATGTCGCCGAGATGCTGAAGAACATCGCCAGCGGTGAAGGCGATCTGACCCAGCGCTTGAACTACAGCAAGAAAGATGAACTGGGCGAACTGGTGAACTGGTTCAACCGCTTCCTCGACAAGCTGCAACCGACCATCGCCCAGATCAAGCAGAGCATCACCGAAGCGCGCGGCACCGCCGATCAGTCTTCGGAAATCGCCCGCCAGACCAGCGAAGGCATGCAGGTGCAGTTCCGCGAAATCGATCAGGTCGCCACCGCGTCCAACGAAATGAGCGCCACCGCCCACGACGTCGCCAACAGCGCGTCGAACGCGGCCAACGCCGCCAAGGGTGCCGACCAGTCGGCCAAGGACGGCATGTCGATCATCGAGCGCAGCACCCGCGACATCAATCAACTGGCCGATGAAGTCAGCAAAGCGGTGACCGAAGTCGAAGCCCTCGCAGTCAACAGCGAGCAGATCGGTTCGGTGCTGGAGGTGATCCGCAGCATCGCTGAACAGACCAACCTGCTGGCGCTCAACGCCGCCATCGAAGCGGCCCGCGCCGGGGAAAGCGGACGTGGTTTCGCGGTGGTGGCCGACGAGGTGCGCAACCTCGCCAAGCGCACCCAGGATTCGGTGGAAGAGATTCGCGTGGTGATCGAACGCATCCAGACCGGCACCCGTGGCGTGGTTGCCACCATGCATTCGAGCCAGACTCAGGCGCACAACAACGCCGGGCAGATCCGTCAGGCCGTGGACGCGCTGGGCAAGATCAGCGACGCGGTCACCGTGATCAGCGACATGAACCTGCAGATCGCCAGCGCCGCCGAACAGCAGAGCGCCGTGGCCGAAGAGGTCAACCGCAATGTCTCGGCGATTCGCACCGTGACTGAAACGCTGACCGAACAGGCCACTGAATCGGCGGCGATCAGCAGTCAGCTCAATGCCCTGGCGAGCCAGCAGATGAAGCTGATGGATCAGTTCCGCGTCTGAAAATCACCACAGTCCCCTTGTGGGAGCTGGCTTGCCAGCGATGACGGTGAATCAATCAGTACATGAGTGACTGACACACCGCCATCGCTGGCAAGCCAGCTCCCACAGGGGGCAGTGTTCGTTGTTCGGGGATTTCATCTGCCTCGAGATTATTTTGCACTATCATCGCCCTCTCTCCCGGAGGGCCTTCGATGACTGATTTACTCACGTCCATTCAAGCCGCACTCGGCTTGCCCAACACGCCGATTCCGTTCACCGCCAGTGGCGCCCTGCCCTCGGCGTTCGCCGTCAGCGACCTGGCCTGCGCCAGCATCGCCGCTGCCGGTCAGGCCGTCAGCGAACTGCTCCAGCAACAGACCGGGCGCCTGCCCGCCGTGGAAGTTGATCGGCGTCTGGCCTCGTTCTGGTTCGCCACCTCGTTGCGACCGATCGGCTGGGACATCCCGCCGCTGTGGGATCCGATTGCCGGCGACTACGCTACCGAAGACGGCTGGATCCGCCTGCACACCAACGCCCCGCATCACCGCGCCGCCGCTGAAAGCGTACTCGGTGCCTGCGCCGACCGTGCCGCGATGGCAAAGAAAGTCGCGCAGTGGCGCAGCGCCGATCTGGAACAGGCGGTGGTCGAGGCCAACGGCTGCGCTGCCGAAATGCGCAGCTGGGCGCAATGGCAGCAGCACCCGCAAGGGTTGGCAGTGAATGCCGAGCCGCTGGTGCATTTCCGCACCGATCAGGACGAAACACTCAAACCATGGCAAGGCTCGGTGGCGCAACCGCTGGCCGGTCTCAAGGTGCTGGACCTGACCCGCGTGCTCGCCGGTCCCACCGCCAGCCGTTTTCTCGCTGGCCTCGGTGCCAATGTGCTGCGCATCGATCCGCCAAGCTGGAACGAGCCGGGCGTCATCCCGGACATGACCCTGGGCAAACGCTGCGCGCGACTGGATCTGCAGCAGCCGGCCGATCGTGCAGTGTTCGAAAACCTGTTGAAGGACGCCGACATTCTCGTGCACGGCTACCGCGCCGATGCCCTGGAACATCTCGGTTTTGGCGCCGAACGCCGCCGACAACTGGCGCCGGGTTTGATCGACGTCTGCCTCAACGCCTACGGCTGGAGCGGCCCGTGGCAGAACCGTCGTGGCTTCGACAGCCTGGTGCAGATGAGCAGCGGCATCGCCGAGGCCGGGCAGCGCTGGAAGCATGCCGATAAACCGACGCCGTTGCCGGTGCAGGGGCTGGATCACGGCACCGGGTATTTGATGGCGGCCAGTGCGATACAGCTTCTGACGCAGCGATTGAAGACGGGCCGGGGTGGCTCGGCGCGCTTGTCACTGGCGCGTACCGCCAGGCTGTTGATCGAGCAGGGGCCGGGGTCGAACGAGGCGTTGCGGGCTGAAGATGCGCAGGATCAAAAACCGCAGGTGGAGCAGACACCCTGGGGGCCGGCGCATCGATTACTGGCGCCGGTGACGATCAGCGGGACACCGCTGCACTGGACGTTGCCGGCCAGCGAATTGGGTTCACATCGCCCGTTGTGGTGAAACCATGGAGGCCTCTTCGCTGGCAAGCCAGCTCCCACAGGTTCAGAGGTGTTCACACACTCTGTGCTCGACACAGACACTGTGGGAGCTGGCTTGCCAGCGATGGGGCCAGTCCGACCAGCACACAATATTGATCAGTCAGCCCGGCTCAAAGACGTCCACAACACCTGCGCCGCATACCCGCGAAACGGCCGCCAGGCCTCGGCCCGATCCGCCAGTTCCCGCGCCGCAGGTCGCACACCTTCCAGCACCTCCAGCGACCGCAGCAAGCCGACATCTCCATGGGGAAAGCCGTCCATATCGCGCAACTGCCGCAATGCGATGTACTGCGCCGTCCACTCGCCAATCCCGTGCAACGCCAGCAGCCGCGCCACGCCGCCCGCGCGCCCTGGCTCGAACAGCAGCGGATCATCCAGCAGTGCTTGCGCCAGGCCCGATAACGTTCGCCCGCGACTTTTCGGCATGCCCAGCGCCGCCAGGTCCGCCGTCGCCAACACACCGGCCTCGGGAAACACATGCGTCAGGCCCGGCACCCTCGAGCGCAAGGGCGCGCCATACTGCGCAAGCAGTTTGCCCGCCAGGCGAATCGCCGCCACCACGGTGATCTGCTGCCCCAGCACCGCCCGAAACGCCAGCTCCAGACCGTCCCACGCCCCCGGCACCCGCAGCCCCGGGCGTTCGGCAATCAAGGGTGCGAGCAGCGGATCATTCGCCAGATGCCGATGCATCAATGCCAGATCGGTATCCAGATCAAACATCCGGCGCAAACGCTGAATGATCTCCGGCACAACGGCCGGATCAGGACAATCCAGCTCGACTTCCAGCGCATCACCCACGCCCGCCCACACCGACACCGTACCCTGCACCCCGGGCAAGCCGATGCTGCGCGAGTAAACGCCATCCACCACGGTTTCCATTCCGACCACCGCGCGTGCCGCGAGAAACCCGAGCATCGCGTTCCAGTCATAGGGCGGCTGATAAGCCAGCGTCAGCCTCACAGCGACAGCACACCACTGTACAAACCATACGCCGCCAGCCCCGCGCCGATCAGCACGCAGGCAAAAATGCCCTTCTCCACCGTGGTGAACAACGGCTCGCCCTGCTCATGCTTGGCCTTGGCGAACAGCACCACGCCCGGCGCGTACAGCAGCGCCGACAGCAGCAGGTATTTCACGCCGCCGGCGTACAACAGCCACACCGCGTAACACAGGGCGATGCCACCGATCAGCAGGTCTTTGGTGCGCTCGGCCGAGGCATGTTCATAGGTTTCGCCGCGCCCGCTGAGCAGTACCGCGTACGCCGCCGACCACAGGTACGGCACCAGAATCATCGACGAAGCGAGGTAGATCAGGCTGGTGTAGGTGCCGGCGGAAAACAGCGTGATCAGCAGGAAAATCTGGATCATCACGTTGGTCAGCCACAGCGCATTGACCGGCACATGATTGGCGTTTTCCTTTTTCAGAAACGCCGGCATGGTCTTGTCCCGGGCCGTGGCGAAGAGAATTTCGGCGCAGAGCAGCGCCCACGACAGCAATGCGCCGAGCAGGGAAACCGCCAGACCGATGCTGATCAACAACGCGCCCCATGGCCCGACGATGTGTTCCAGCACCGCCGCCAGCGACGGGTTCTGCAGGGTCGCCAGTTCCGGCTGACTCATGATCCCCAGCGACAGCACGTTGACCAGCACCAGCAGCGCCAGCACGCCAAGAAAACCGATCACCGTAGCGCGACCGACATCGCTGCGTTTCTCCGCCCGTGCCGAATACACGCTGGCGCCCTCGATGCCGATGAACACGAACACCGTCACCAGCATCATGTTGCGCACCTGATCCATCACTCCGCCGAAGCTCGGGTTGCTGCGGCCCCAGATGTCGCGGGTGAAGATGTCGGCCTTGAACGCCACGGCGGCAATCACAATGAACATGATCAGCGGCACGATTTTGGCGACCGTGGTCACCTGATTGATAAATGCCGCTTCCTTGATCCCGCGCATCACCAGAAAATGCACCGCCCACAACAGCACCGAGGCGCAGCCGATGGCGATCGGCGTATTGCCCTGGCCGAACACCGGGAAGAAATACCCGAGGGTGCTGAACAGCAACACGAAATAACCGACGTTGCCCAGCCACGCACTGATCCAGTAGCCCCAGGCGGACGAGAAACCCATGTAGTCGCCGAATCCGGCCTTGGCATAGGCGTAGACCCCGGAGTCCAGCTCGGGCTTGCGGTTGGCCAGGGTCTGGAACACGAACGCCAGGGTCAACATGCCGATGGCGGTGATCCCCCAGCCGATCAGGATCGCCCCGGCATCGGCGCGGGCGGCCATGTTCTGTGGCAGGGAAAAAATCCCCCCGCCAATCATCGAACCCACCACCAGGGCGATCAACGCACCCAGTCGCAGCTTTTGCGTCGGTTGCGACATTCCAGTCTCCCTTAATTCATTTGTAACAACTATTAACTAAACGGCTAATGCCAGATGTCGTTTATCAGGTAATGCCGACTAACACCCGTTTATATATAGCGACTGACGCTAACGCCTAGCACGCTAAGACAGTTTTGTGCGCGAATCCTAATAAATCAATTCTGTACTGAAAACAGATGCTGAAAATTTGCCAAAAGCTGAAAAACAACTAGCGTGATAATTCGAAAGTAATAAGACCAATTCCCAACCACAACAGGCAAAGGCCTCTAGGACGGGCATTCCAGACGATAGCGTTATGCCTTCAGTTGTTTCATAAGTCATTCATTAACAATGGAATGTGGCCATGAACTGATCCAAGTCAGCTGTTTGAACAGACAACAGCATTACGCTGTGAACTCTTCTCTCCTGCAATGGAGTCATGCAATGTCTGAAGCTCCCGGAAAACTACGACTAGGTGCACTGGTTGCCTTGGTAGTCGGCTCAATGATCGGTGGCGGGATATTCTCTTTGCCACAAAACATGGCCGCCAGCGCCGACGTCGGCGCGGTGCTGATCGGTTGGGCCATCACCGCTGTCGGCATGCTCACCCTCGCTTTTGTCTTTCAGACCCTCGCCAATCGCAAGCCTGACCTGGACGGCGGTGTCTACGCCTACGCCAAGGCCGGTTTTGGCGACTACATGGGTTTCTCGTCCGCCTGGGGCTACTGGATCAGTGCCTGGCTGGGCAACGTCGGCTACTTTGTTCTGTTGTTCAGCACCCTCGGGTATTTCTTTCCGGTTTTCGGCGAAGGCAACACGGTGGCTGCGGTGATTGGCGCCTCGGTGCTGCTGTGGGCCGTGCACTTTCTGGTGCTGCGCGGGATCAAGGAAGCGGCGTTCATCAACCTCGTGACCACCGTCGCCAAGGTCGTGCCGCTGCTGCTGTTCGTACTGATCGCGATCTTCGCTTTCAAACTGGACATCTTCACCGCCGACATCTGGGGTGTGAAAAACCCGGATCTGGGCAGCGTGATGAACCAGGTGCGCAACATGATGCTGGTCACCGTGTGGGTGTTCATCGGCATCGAGGGCGCGAGCATCTTCTCGGCACGGGCAGAAAAACGTTCTGACGTCGGCAAAGCCACCGTCATCGGTTTCATCACCGTGCTGCTGTTCCTGGTGCTGGTCAACGTGCTGTCGCTGGGCATCATGACTCAGCCGAAACTGGCCAAACTGCAAAACCCGTCGATGGCCGCCGTGCTGGAACACGTGGTTGGTCACTGGGGTGCGGTGCTGATCAGCGTCGGCTTGATCATCTCGCTGCTGGGCGCGCTGCTGTCGTGGGTGCTGTTGTGCGCGGAGATCATGTTCGCCGCCGCCAAAGACCACACCATGCCCGAGTTCCTGCGCCGCGAGAACGCCAACCACGTACCGGTCAACGCCCTGTGGCTGACCAACGCGATGGTGCAGCTGTTCCTGATCATCACCCTGTTTTCGGCCAGCACTTACCTGTCGCTGATCTACCTCGCCACCTCGATGATTCTGGTGCCGTACCTGTGGTCGGCCGCCTATGCCCTGCTGCTGGCAGTGCGCGGTGAAACCTACGAGGGTTTTGCCGCCGAGCGTCGCAAGGACCTGATTATCGGCGGCATCGCGCTGATCTACGCGGTGTGGCTGCTGTATGCCGGCGGGGTCAAGTATCTGCTGCTCTCGGCCCTGCTCTACGCACCCGGCGCGATCCTGTTCGCCAAGGCCAAGCTGGAACTCAAACAACCGATTTTCACTAACGTCGAGAAGCTGATTTTCGCCGCAGTGATCGTGGGTGCCCTGGTGGCAGCCTACGGCCTCTACGACGGCTTCCTGACCTTGTAACCCTTGATTTGTAATCTGGAGGATCACTGCAATGACCACGGAAAAAGTTAAGTACGGCGTCCATTCCGAAGCCGGCAAACTGCGCAAAGTCATGGTTTGCTCCCCAGGTCTGGCCCATCAGCGCCTGACCCCCAACAACTGCGATGAACTGCTGTTCGACGACGTGCTCTGGGTGGCTCAGGCCAAGCGTGACCACTTCGACTTCGTGACCAAGATGCGTGAACGCGGGATTGAAGTGCTGGAAATGCACAACCTGCTGACCGACATCGTCGCCATCCCCGAAGCGCTGGACTGGATCCTCGAGCGCAAGGTCACCGCCGACTCGGTGGGCCTGGGCCTGATCAGCGAAGTGAAATCCTGGCTGAAGAGCCTCGAGCCGCGGCACATCGCCGAATACCTGATCGGCGGCGTGTCGGCCGATGATCTGCCGGACAGCTTCGGTGGCAAGACCATCCAGATGTTCCGCGACTTCCTCGGCCACTCCAGCTTCATCCTGCCGCCGCTGCCCAACACCCAGTTCACCCGCGACACCACTTGCTGGATCTACGGCGGCGTGACGCTGAACCCGATGTACTGGCCGGCGCGACGTCAGGAAACCCTGCTGACCACCGCCATCTACAAATTCCACCCGCAGTTCACCAACGCCGATTTCGAGATCTGGTACGGCGACCCGGACAAGGACCATGGCAGCTCGACCCTTGAAGGCGGCGACGTGATGCCGATCGGCAACGGCGTGGTGTTGATCGGTATGGGCGAACGCTCATCGCGTCAGGCCATCGGCCAACTGGCGCTGAACCTGTTCAAGAACAAGGCCGTGGAAAAAGTCATCGTCGCCGGCCTGCCGAAGTCTCGCGCCGCGATGCACCTGGACACTGTGTTCAGTTTCTGCGACCGCGACCTGGTGACGATTTTTCCGGAAGTGGTCAACCAGATCGTCGCCTTCACCCTGCGCCCTGACGAAAGCAAACAGGGCGGCATCGACATCCGCCGCGAAGAAGGCAGTTTCCTCGACACCGTGGCCAAAGCCCTGAACCTGCCGAAACTGCGCGTGGTGGAAACCGGCGGCAACAGCTTCGCCGCCGAACGCGAGCAATGGGACGACGGCAACAACGTGGTGGCGGTGGAACCGGGCGTGGTCATCGGCTACGACCGCAACACCTACACCAACACCCTGCTGCGCAAGGCGGGCGTGGAAGTCATCACCATCAGTGCCGGCGAACTCGGTCGTGGTCGCGGCGGCGGCCACTGCATGACCTGCCCGATCGTGCGTGACCCAATCGATTACTAATCTTTGAGCCTTGGCCGCGCCTTATCGAGCGCGGCCAAGGGGATAACCGAAACCCAAGGAGATCCATCATGGCTTTTAACATCCACAACCGTAACCTGCTCAGCCTGGAACACCACACCCCACGTGAGCTGCGTTACCTGCTCGACCTGTCCCGCGATCTGAAACGCGCCAAGTACACCGGCACCGAGCAGCAACACCTCAAGGGCAACAACATCGCCCTGATCTTCGAAAAAACCTCGACCCGCACCCGTTGCGCGTTCGAAGTGGCGGCTTACGACCAAGGCGCCAACGTCACCTACATCGACCCGAACTCGTCGCAGATCGGCCACAAGGAAAGCATGAAGGACACGGCCCGTGTGCTGGGTCGCATGTACGACGCCATCGAGTACCGTGGCTTCAAACAGGAAATCGTCGAAGAGCTGGCGAAGTTCGCCGGGGTCCCGGTGTTCAACGGCCTGACCGACGAATATCACCCAACGCAAATGATCGCCGACGTGCTGACCATGCGTGAACACGCCGACAAGCCGATCCACGAAATCAGCTACGCCTACCTCGGCGACGCGCGCAACAACATGGGCAACTCGCTGCTGCTGGTCGGCGCCAAGCTCGGCATGGACGTGCGCATCTGCGCGCCGAAAGCCCTGTGGCCGCATGACGATCTGGTTGATCGCTGCAAGAAATACGCGGAAGAATCCGGCGCACGCATCACTCTGACCGAAGATCCGAAAGCCGCGGTCAAAGGCGTCGACTTCATCCACACCGACGTCTGGGTGTCGATGGGCGAACCGGTGGAAGCGTGGGCCGAGCGTATCCAGCAACTGCTGCCGTATCAGGTCAACAAAGAGCTGATGAAAGCCACCGGCAACCCGCGCACCAAGTTCATGCACTGCCTGCCGGCGTTCCACAACAGCGATACCAAGGTCGGCAAACAGATCGCCGAACAGTACCCGCACCTGGCCAACGGCATCGAAGTGACCGACGACGTGTTCGAGTCGCCTGCCTGCATCGCCTTCGAGCAAGCGGAAAACCGCATGCACACGATCAAGGCGATCCTGGTCTCGACCCTGGCTGATCTGTAAACCAATACAGCTCCCACTGACACGACACGGTCACTGTGGGAGCTGGCTTGCCAGCGATTGCGGTGTGTCAGACAGCGACAATGTTGCCTGATCCACCGCCATCGCGGGCAAGCCCGGCTCCCACAGGGACCGCATTCGTCCTGCGAGCTTTCACTGTTTTCCAGAAGGACATGTACCATGCGTATCGTCGTAGCTCTGGGCGGTAACGCCCTGCTCCGTCGTGGCGAGCCGATGACCGCTGACAACCAGCGCGCCAACATCCGCATCGCCACCGAGCAAATCGCCAAGATCCATCCCGGCAACCAACTGGTCATCGCCCACGGCAATGGCCCGCAAGTCGGCCTGCTGTCGTTGCAAGCGGCGGCCTACACCTCCGTCACCCCTTACCCGCTGGACGTGCTCGGTGCCGAAACCGAAGGCATGATCGGCTACATCATCGAACAGGAACTGGGCAACCTGCTGGACTTCGAAGTGCCGTTCGCCACCCTGCTGACCCAGGTTGAAGTCGACGCCAAGGACCCGGCCTTCCAGAACCCGACCAAACCGATCGGCCCGGTCTACGACAAGGCCGAAGCGGAAAAACTCGCTGCCGAAAAAGGCTGGGCGATTGCCGCCGACGGTGACAAATTCCGCCGCGTGGTGGCCAGTCCCCGGCCGAAACGCATCTTTGAAATCCGCCCGATCAAGTGGCTGCTGGACAAGGGCAGCATCGTGATTTGTGCGGGTGGCGGCGGCATTCCGACCATGTACGACGAAAACCGTAACCTCAAGGGCATCGAGGCGGTAATTGACAAGGATCTGTGCTCGTCACTGCTCGCCGAGCAACTGGAAGCCGACTTGCTGGTGATCGCCACCGACGTCAACGCGGCGTTCATCGATTACGGCAAGCCGTCGCAGAAGGCCATCGCCGAGGCGCATCCGGATGAACTGGAACGCCTCGGTTTCGCCGCCGGTTCCATGGGGCCGAAGGTGCAGGCAGCCTGCGAATTTGCGCGCCATACTGGCAAGGTCGCGGTCATCGGTTCGCTCGCGGACATCGAAGCGATCGTCCAGGGCACTGCCGGTACTCGCGTCAGCACGGCGAAACCGGGCATCAGCTATCGATAATTAGAAACTCCGGGGGCAGGCCCAGGGTCTGCCCTTCTCCCATGCCTTGAGAAGGAGAAACCCATGGCCATATTCAACCCCGGTCATTTGCACATCGAGCGACATGCGTTGACGCCAGATGACGTCAGTTACGACCTGTGCCTCGATTATGAAGTGTTCACCGATCCGCAAAAAGGCAAAGGGATACAGTTCACCCTGCACGGCAACATGCAGGGCAAGGACATGAAGGAAGCGTTTTTCCTGCCCAAGGAAGAGGCTTACAACTTCGCCCGCGACGTGACACGGATTGCCGAAAAGTACGGGATTCCAAAGGCTCACAGCCAGATCGGCTCGGTGCACAAGCATTACGATCTGATGTTTGAGGACATTCGGCAGAAGTTGAATATGCAATCCGGAGATCCGGTTAATCCCGAGCATTTCGAGTAACCCCAAAAGCCCCCTCACCCTGACCCTCTCCCGGAGGGAGAGGGGACTGACCGAGTTGCTCGCTCAAGGTACACCGACCTGAAATAGCGAGCCGAACTCAAGTTTTGAAAAGCCCCCAATCTGCTCCCTTTCCCCCTCGCCACTCTGGGGAGAGGGCTGGGGTGAGGGGTGGATTTCAAGCACGACGCCGATCTCAAGATTTCACCCCAGTCCCCCATCAAGGCATACTTGCCCCCCTCCGCACTGCAGAACACTGAACCGCCCCCATGCGTATCCACGTCAGCTTCATCGACCGCGTCGGCATCACCCAGGAAGTCCTGGCGATCCTCGGTGGGCGTAATCTCAATCTGGATGCGGTGGAGATGATTCCGCCCAACGTCTACATCGACGCGCCGACCTTGAGCCCGCAAGTGCTCGAAGAGCTCAAAGATGCGTTGTTCCGGGTGCGCGGCGTGGAGGCCGTGGTGGTGGTCGACATCCTCCCCGGCCAGCGTCGGCACTTGCAGCTCGATGCGTTGCTCGCGGCGATGACCGATCCGGTACTTGCCCTCGATAGCGCTGGCAAAGTCCTGCTGGCCAACCCGGCACTGATCGCCCTGTACGGACGTGAACCGGCCGGTGAAAGTGTCTCGGAACTGTTCAACGATCCCGGCCTGCTGGAAACCCTGCTCGAACAGGGCTTCCGCCTGCCGCTGCGCGAGATCACCGTCAACGGCCAGACCCTGTTGCTCGACGCCACACCGATCACCGACGCTGGTGCGCTGCTGACCCTGTATCAGCCAAACCGCATCGGCGAACAGCTCTCGGCGCTGCACCACGACCACGCCGAGGGTTTCGATGCGCTGCTCGGCGAATCTCCGGCGATTCGCACCCTGAAGGCTCGCGCGCAACGGGTCGCAGCCCTCGATGCGCCGCTGCTGATTCAAGGCGAAACCGGCACCGGCAAAGAACTGGTGGCCCGCGCCTGTCACGCGATCAGTGCGCGACACAGTGCGCCGTTTCTCGCGCTGAACTGCGCGGCGCTGCCGGAAAACCTCGCCGAGAGCGAGCTGTTCGGTTACGCCCCCGGCGCCTTCACCGGCGCCGCTCGCGGGGGCAAACCGGGGCTGATGGAACTGGCGAACCAAGGCACGGTTTTTCTCGACGAGATTGGCGAGATGTCGCCGTACTTGCAGGCCAAACTGCTGCGCTTTCTGAATGACGGCAGCTTCCGCCGGGTGGGCGGTGATCGCGAGGTGAAGGTCAACGTGCGGATCCTCAGCGCGACCCACCGCGATCTGGAAAAAATGGTCAGCGAGGGACTGTTTCGCGAAGACCTGTTCTACCGCCTCAACGTGCTCAACGTCGAAGTGCCGCCGCTGCGTGAGCGAGGTCAGGACATTCTGTTGCTGGCGCGCTATTTCATGCAGCAGGCCTGCGCGCAGATTCAGCGCCCGGTCTGCCGCCTCGCCCCCGGCACCTATCCGGCGCTGCTCGGCAATCGCTGGCCGGGCAACGTGCGCCAATTGCAGAACGTGATCTTTCGCGCGGCGGCGATCTGCGAAAGCAGTCTGGTCGACATTGGTGACCTCGACATCGCCGGCACCTCAGTGGCGCGGCAGACCGACAGCGACGTCGACAGCCTGGAACAGGCCGTCGAATCCTTCGAGAAAGCGCTGCTGGAAAAGCTCTACGTCAGCTACCCCTCGACCCGCCAACTGGCCAGCCGCCTGCAGACCTCGCACACGGCAATCGCCCATCGCCTGCGCAAGTACGGCATTCCGGGCAAGTCTTAAATTCACCGTAAATTCCCCCTGTGGGAGCTGGCTTGCCAGCGATGACGTCGGCACTTGCACCATTGATGGTGACTGATCCACCGCTATCGCTGGCAAGCCAGCTCCCACAGGGTGATGTGACGGATTCGAAATCCGTTCAAAAGCGACCTCCATCTGTACTGAAAGCGCTACAGCGGAACGATATCGCTACACTCTCCTCCAATCACCGCTGTGCAAGGCTTTGATCCGCTTCAGCTTTTCTCCCCGTCCCGAGCTGTAGCGATTTCGCTACAGAGGCCTCATTCCCACCACAATCAGAAACACATAACCATTTGATTTATATAGATAAATACAATCTGGCCGCGTTCTTGCTAAGTAACCGCTCATAAAATCAGGGCTTTCTAGCCAAGCCTTCCATCGCGTCCACCAGACGAGTCTGGCCCCCTTAGGAGTTTCCATGAGCGAGTTGCGTTTTACTGAAGATCACGAATGGCTGCGCACCGAAGCTGACGGCAGCGTTACTGTCGGCATCACCGCTTTCGCGCAGAACGCCCTGGGCGACGTGGTGTTCGTGCAACTGCCTGAACTGCAGGCTTACGAAAAAGGCGCTGAAGCCGCCACCGTGGAATCGGTCAAAGCCGCCAGCGGCGTGTACATGCCTCTGGACGGTGCAGTTCTGGCGGTCAATCCGGCGCTGGAAGATGCTCCGGAACTGGTCAACGAAGATCCGCTGGGCGAAGGCTGGTTCTTCCGTTTCCAGCCAAGTGACGCCGCCGCTGTCGGCAAACTGCTTGATCAGGACGCCTATGACCGTCTGATCAAAGCCCAAGCCGAAGGCTGAGGAGTAGCGACATGACCCAAGTAAACCTCGGCACTGCCAACGAATTCATTGCCCGTCACATCGGCCCGCGTGCCGGTGACGAGCAAGCCATGCTCAACAGCCTCGGTTTCGACTCGCTCGAAGCGCTGAGCGCCAGCGTGATCCCGGAAAGCATCAAGGGCACCAGCGTGCTCGGCATGGACGACGGCCTGAGCGAAGCCGATGCGCTGGCGATGATCAAATCCATCGCCGGCAAAAACCAGCTGTTCAAGACCTACATCGGCCAGGGCTACTACAACTGCCACACGCCGTCGCCGATCCTGCGCAACCTGCTGGAAAACCCGGCCTGGTACACCGCTTACACCCCGTACCAGCCAGAGATTTCCCAGGGCCGTCTCGAAGCGCTGCTGAACTTCCAAACCCTGATCAGCGACCTCACCGGCCTGCCGATCGCCAACGCTTCCCTGCTCGACGAAGCCACCGCCGCTGCCGAAGCCATGACCTTCTGCAAGCGCCTGAGCAAGAACAAGGGCAGCCACCAGTTCTTCGCCTCGATCCACAGCCACCCGCAAACCCTCGACGTGCTGCGCACCCGTGCCGAGCCGCTGGGCATCGACGTGGTGGTCGGCGATGAGCGTGAGCTGAGCGACGTGACGCCATTCTTCGGCGCGCTGCTGCAATACCCGGCGAGCAACGGTGATCTGTTCGACTACCGCGAACTGACCGAGCGCTTCCACGCCGCCAACGCGCTGGTGGCCGTGGCTGCCGATCTGCTGGCTCTGACCCTGCTGACCGCCCCGGGCGAGTTCGGCGCCGACGTCGCCATCGGTTCCGCGCAACGCTTCGGTGTGCCGCTGGGCTTCGGTGGCCCGCACGCGGCTTACTTCTCCACCAAGGATGCGTTCAAACGCGACATGCCGGGCCGTCTGGTCGGTGTTTCGGTTGACCGTTTCGGCAAACCGGCCCTGCGTCTGGCGATGCAGACCCGCGAGCAACACATTCGCCGCGAGAAGGCCACCTCGAACATCTGCACCGCGCAAGTGCTGCTGGCCAACATCGCCAGCATGTACGCCGTGTACCACGGCCCGAAAGGCTTGACCCAGATCGCCAACCGCGTGCATCACCTGACCGCGATTCTCGCCAAGGGCCTGAGCGCAATGGGCCAGACCGTCGAGCAGGCGCACTTCTTCGACACCCTGACCGTCGCCACTGGCGCACAGACTGCCGCGCTGCACGACAAGGCGCACGCTGCACAGATCAACCTGCGCGTAATCGACACTCAGCGTCTGGGCCTGTCGGTGGACGAAACCACCACCCAGGCTGACATCGAAACCCTGTGGGGCCTGTTCGCCGACGGCAAAACCCTGCCGGACTTCGCTGCGCTGGCCGCTTCGGTACAAAGCACCATCCCGGCTGCGCTGGTACGTCAGTCACCGATTCTCAGCCACCCGGTGTTCAACCGCTATCACTCGGAAACCGAGCTGATGCGCTACCTGCGCAAACTGGCGGACAAAGACCTGGCACTGGATCGCACCATGATCCCGCTGGGCTCGTGCACCATGAAACTCAACGCCGCCAGCGAAATGATCCCGGTGACCTGGGCCGAATTCGGCGCCCTGCACCCGTTCGCCCCTGCTGCGCAGAGCGCCGGTTATCAGCAACTGACCGATGAACTGGAAGCGATGCTCTGCGCCGCCACCGGTTACGACGCGATCTCGCTGCAACCGAACGCCGGTTCCCAAGGCGAATATGCAGGCCTGCTGGCGATTCGCGCTTACCACCAGAGCCGTGGCGACGAGCGCCGCGACATCTGCCTGATCCCGTCGTCCGCCCACGGCACTAACCCGGCCACCGCCAACATGGCCGGCATGCGCGTGGTGGTGACCGCGTGCGATGCCCGTGGCAACGTCGATATCGAAGACCTACGCGCCAAAGCCATCGAGCACCGCGAACACCTCGCGGCGCTGATGATCACCTACCCGTCGACCCACGGCGTGTTCGAGGAAGGTATCCGCGAAATCTGCGGCATCATTCACGACAACGGCGGCCAGGTGTACATCGACGGCGCCAACATGAACGCGATGGTCGGCCTCTGTGCACCGGGCAAGTTCGGCGGCGATGTCAGCCACCTGAACCTGCACAAGACTTTCTGCATTCCTCACGGCGGTGGCGGCCCGGGCGTCGGCCCGATCGGCGTCAAGTCGCACCTGACCCCGTTCCTGCCGGGTCACAGCCAGATGCAACGCAAGGAAGGTGCGGTCTGCGCAGCGCCGTTCGGCAGCGCGAGCATTCTGCCGATCACCTGGATGTACATTCGCATGATGGGCGGCGCCGGTCTGAAGCGCGCTTCGCAACTGGCAATTCTCAACGCCAACTATATTTCCCGTCGTCTGGAAGAGCACTATCCAGTGCTGTACACCGGCAGCAACGGTCTGGTGGCGCACGAATGCATTCTCGATCTGCGTCCACTGAAAGACAGCAGCGGCATCAGCGTCGATGACGTCGCCAAGCGCCTGATCGACTTCGGCTTCCACGCCCCGACCATGTCGTTCCCGGTCGCCGGCACGCTGATGATCGAGCCGACCGAAAGCGAATCCAAGGAAGAACTGGACCGCTTCTGCGACGCCATGATCCGCATCCGCGAGGAAATCCGCGCGGTGGAAAACGGCACTTTGGACAAGGACGACAACCCGCTGAAGAACGCACCGCACACCGCGGCGGAGCTGGTCGGCGAATGGACCCACCCGTACAGCCGCGAGCAGGCGGTGTATCCGGTGGCGTCGTTGATCGAAGGCAAATACTGGCCGCCGGTCGGCCGCGTCGACAACGTGTTTGGCGACCGCAACCTGGTCTGCGCCTGCCCGTCGATCGAAAGCTACGCTTAACCGAAGGAGGGGCAGGTTTACCTGCCCCTTTCTCCAGAACACCACAAATCCCTGTGGGAGCTGGCTTGCCAGCGATGAGGGTGGTCAGTCTCCATCTCTGTTGCCTGACACATCGCCATCGCTGGCAAGCCAGCTCCCACAATGAACGCATCAAGCCTGATATTGCGCCAATTCCTATAACAAGAAACCGGAGAACCACTCATGTCGTTAAGCGTGTTCGACCTGTTCAAGATTGGCATCGGCCCTTCCAGCTCCCACACCGTCGGCCCGATGCGTGCCGCTGCGCGCTTCGCCGAAGGTTTGCGCCGTGAAAACCTGCTGACGGCCACCGCCAGCGTGCGCGTCGAACTCTACGGTTCCCTCGGCGCCACCGGTAAAGGTCACGGCAGCGATAAAGCCGTGCTGCTTGGCCTTGAAGGCGAACACCCGGACACCGTCGACACCGAAACCGTCGCCGCGCGCCTGCAGGATATTCGCGGCAATGGCCGGCTGAATCTGCTCGGCGAACACAGCATTGCCTTCAACGAGAAAGAACACCTGGCGATGATCCGCAAGCCGCTGGCCTTTCACCCCAACGGCATGATCTTCCGCGCGTTCGATGCGGCGGGTATTCAGATCCGCAGCCGCGAGTACTACTCGGTGGGCGGTGGTTTCGTCGTCGATGAGGATGCCGCCGGCGCTGACCGCATCGTCGAGGACGCCACCCCGCTGACCTTCCCGTTCAAAAGTGCCAAGGACTTGCTCGGCCATTGCGCCACCTACGGTCTGTCGATCAGCCAGGTGATGCTGACCAACGAAAATGCCTGGCGCCCGGAGGCGGAAACCCGCGCCGGCCTGCTGAAAATCTGGCAAGTGATGCAGGACTGCGTCGCCGCTGGCTGTCGCAACGAAGGCATTCTGCCGGGCGGATTGAAGGTCAAACGCCGGGCGGCGGCGCTGCATCGGCAACTGTGCAAGAACCCGGAATCGGCGCTGCGCGATCCGCTGTCGGTGTTGGACTGGGTCAACCTCTATGCGCTGGCGGTCAACGAAGAAAATGCCAACGGCGGCCGCGTGGTCACCGCGCCGACCAACGGCGCGGCAGGGATTATCCCGGCAGTGCTGCATTACTACATGCGTTTTATCCCCGGTGCGAATGACGACGGCGTGGTGCGTTTTCTGCTGACCGCCGCCGCGATCGGCATTCTGTACAAGGAAAACGCCTCGATCTCCGGCGCTGAAGTCGGCTGTCAGGGCGAAGTCGGCGTGGCGTGCTCGATGGCTGCCGGTGCCTTGTGTGAAGTCCTTGGCGGCAGCGTGCAGCAAGTCGAGAACGCGGCGGAAATCGGCATGGAACACAACCTCGGCCTGACCTGCGACCCGATTGGCGGCCTGGTGCAGGTGCCGTGCATCGAGCGCAACGCCATGGGCTCGGTGAAAGCGATCAACGCGGTGCGCATGGCCATGCGCGGCGACGGGCAACACTTCGTCTCGCTCGACAAAGTCATCCGCACCATGCGCCAGACCGGCGCCGACATGAAAAGCAAATACAAAGAGACCGCCCGCGGCGGTCTGGCGGTCAACATTATCGAATGCTGATTTATGTCCTCTCCCTGTGGTAGAGGACCGCGCTTAGCCCCCTCTCCCTCCGGGAGAGGGCTGGGGTGAGGGGCTTTTGACCTTGATCTAAATCTAGCCCCATGCCCCCAAACTCAAACTTTCAAGGAGCCACGCATGTCCACCGAACAACTGTCGAAAACCCCGCTGCACGCTCTGCATATCGAACTCGGCGCCCGCATGGTGCCGTTCGCCGGCTACGACATGCCGGTGCAATACCCGCTGGGCGTGATGAAGGAACACCAGCACACCCGTGAGCAGGCCGGGCTGTTCGACGTCTCGCACATGGGCCAGATTCGCCTGACCGGCGCCAATGCCGCCAAGGCCCTGGAAACTCTCGTGCCGGTGGACATCATCGACCTGCCGGTGGGCATGCAGCGCTACGCGATGTTCACCAATGACCAAGGCGGTATCCTCGACGACCTGATGGTCGCCAACCTCGGTAACGACGAGCTGTTTCTGGTGGTCAATGCCGCGTGCAAGGATCAGGACCTGGCGCATCTGCAAAAGCACATCGGCGATCAGTGCACCATTACGGAGCTGTTCGAAGCCCGCGCACTGCTGGCGTTGCAGGGTCCGGCTGCGGTCACTGTGCTGGCGCGTCTTGCGCCAGAGGTGGCGAAGATGACATTCATGCAGTTCAACCGCGTGCAACTGCTGGGCGTGGATTGCTTCGTCAGCCGCTCGGGCTACACCGGTGAAGACGGCTTCGAAATCTCGGTGCCCGCCGCCGACGCAGAAAAACTTGCCCGCGCGCTGCTGGCCGAACCGGAAGTTCAGGCCATCGGCCTCGGCGCCCGCGACTCGTTGCGCCTGGAAGCCGGCCTGTGCCTGTATGGCCACGACATGAACACCGAGACCACGCCGATCGAAGCCAGCCTGTTGTGGGCGATCTCCAAGCCACGCCGCGCCGACGGCGCGCGGGCCGGTGGCTTCCCTGGGGCAGAGACAGTTTTCGCTCAGCAGCAGAACGGCGTCGCGCGCAAACGCGTCGGCCTGCTGCCGCAGGAGCGTACACCGGTGCGTGAGGGCGCTGAAATCGTCAACGAAGCCGGCGAAATCATCGGCAGCGTGTGCAGCGGTGGCTTTGGTCCGACTCTGGGCGGGCCGTTGGCCATGGGTTACCTCGACAGCGCTTATGTCACCCTGGATACGCCAGTCTGGGCCATCGTTCGTGGGAAAAAGGTGCAAATGCTTGTAAGCAAAATGCCATTTGTTCCACAACGCTACTATCGTGGCTGATTGATTGTTTCTATAAGTAACGCGATTGCGTTATGCGTGCACTAATGTGTAACGTAATCGCCACAAAAAAGTGCATTTTCTAACATCTGATTCGATTATGAACTTTGCTTATAACGTTCGAAAACTTTTGAACAAGCTATTCGTCCAAGCCGCACTAGTAGGCTGACTAACTGCCAGCAGGGGCAGGAAAACCGGGGTCTTCGCGGGGCTTGTTTTTTCTCCCGTAGTTGGCGTAGAGTTTGTCCACTGTGTTTGCATGGGTCAGCTTGGAATCGTGACCTGGGCAGTAGCCTACAAGTTAGCTACATCCCGCTCGACGTCTTCTTACTCTCCTGCAACCAGCCCCAGTACTCTTTCATGAGAAAGAGACTGTCATCAATTTATGCGTCAAAGGAAATAAGAAATGTCGACACGTCAGAGCGGTACCGTCAAGTGGTTTAACGACGAGAAAGGTTTTGGTTTTATCACTCCAGAAAGCGGTCCGGATCTGTTCGTGCATTTCCGCGCTATTCAGGGCAACGGCTTCAAGAGCCTGAAAGAAGGCCAGAAAGTGACCTTCGTTGCTGTGCAAGGCCAGAAAGGCATGCAGGCTGATGAAGTACAAGCAGAAGGTTAATCTTCTGTAACGAAAAAGCCCCTGATATTGATATCAGGGGCTTTTTTGTGCGCGCGAATCCGTAAAATGGCGCTTCATTTTGCGTCCAGAGGCTGCCATGTCGAAAAACCTGCTCACTCCCCAGGGCGACTTTCCTGCTGTTGGCCTCGGCCGGCGCCTGGCCGCGATGTTCTATGATTTCCTGTTGTGCACCGCCCTGCTGATTGTCACCGGATTCGTCTACAAGTTGATCCAGGCGGCAATCATCGGTGAAGAACGCCTGCGCGTGCTGACTGACGCCGGAAAAATGGACGGCGATCCGCTGTATTCCACAGTGTTGCTGCTGGTGCTGTTCGCGTTCTTCGCCAAGTTCTGGACCCACGGCGGGCAGACACTGGGCATGCAGGTGTGGGGTATACGCGTACAGAACGCCGATGGCAGCGCGATCAGCCTGTGGCAGGCGCTGCTGCGCTTCATGGTGTCGATCGCTTCATGGCTGTGCGCAGGGCTCGGATTCTTCTGGTCGCTGTTCGACAAGCAGAAGCGCACTTGGCACGACATCTATTCCGATACCCGCGTGGTGCGAATTCCGAAGAAACAAAAATAGCGCGCATAAAAAAGATCGCAGCCTGCGGCAGCTCCTACATTTGATCCCTGTAGGAGCTGCCGCAGGCTGCGATCTTTTGCCTTTAGCGCTTAGGCGTTACCGGCCAGCTTCATCCGCGCCGCCTGAGTGAAATCCAGCATACGCTTCAACGGGCGGATCGCCTGCGGAATCAACGCCGGATCGACAAAGATCTCGTTCGTCCCTTCCTTCAGACTCTTGAGCGTGCGCTCAAGGGTGTTCATCGCCATCCACGGGCAATGTGCGCAACTGCGGCACGCGGCGCCGTTACCGGCGGTTGGCGCCTCGATGAAGACCTTGTCCGGGCACAGCTGCTGCATCTTGTAGAAGATGCCACGGTCGGTGGCGACGATCAGGGTCTTGTTCGGCAGGCTTTGCGCGGCAGCGATCAACTGACTGGTGGAACCTACTGCGTCTGCCAGTTCGATCACCGAAGTCGGTGACTCCGGGTGCACCAGAATCGCGGCGTCCGGGTACAGCGCTTTCATGTCTTCGAGCTGCTTGGATTTGAACTCTTCGTGGACGATGCACGCGCCGTCCCACAGCAGCATGTCAGCGCCGGTCTTACGCTGAATGTAGGTGCCCAAGTGCTTGTCCGGGCCCCAGATGATGGTCTCGCCGTTGTCCATCAGGCTTTCGACGATCTCCAGCGCGCAGCTCGACGTCACCACCCAGTCAGCCCGGGCTTTGACCGCAGCCGAGGTGTTGGCGTACACCACCACCGTGCGCTCCGGGTGCTGATCGCAGAACGCCGAGAACTCGTCCACCGGACAACCCAGGTCCAGCGAGCAGGTCGCGTCCAGGGTCGGCATCAGCACGCGTTTTTCCGGGTTGAGGATCTTCGCGGTCTCGCCCATGAACTTCACGCCGGCGACCACCACAGTCTTGGCCGGGTGAGCGTTGCCGAAGCGCGCCATTTCGAGGGAGTCGGACACACAGCCGCCGGTTTCTTCGGCCAGGGCCTGAATCACCGGATCGCAATAGAAGTGGGCCACCAGCACCGCGTCCTGAGCCTTGAGCTCGGCGGCGATGGCGGAACGGTAGTAGGCCTCTTCCTCGGCAGTCAGCGGTTTGGGCTGTTTGGCATCGAGGTGGGCTTGAACCAGAAGGCGTTCGGAAATCTGCGTCATGTTCGCAAGACCTGCAGGCGCTTTCGCGCGAAAGTCGAGTATACACCCGGCTCCGGACCGCTTGAGGGTACCGCCGGGAGAGTGAGTTTTATCAGGCACGGACAGCGTTGAAGCTGCGCAAGGCTACAGAATATCCCGTTGATACAAAAGATGATTCTGACCTGTGTCGGCGCAGGCAACAATGAAAGGACAGGCAGCTGAATCACAGGCAAAAAAAATCCGGAAATCTCACGCGCATGGAGACCTCCGGATTTGCCGAACCGCCAGATACAGCAGATCGCGTAAATAGCTGCGATCTTGCCTGCCGGATTTGCCGATCTAGCGCAGCGGGTAGATGGAACCGCCACGTTTCTTTTTCTTACGCTTGAACAGACTCAAGATTTTTCGAATGATGCCCATGCTGTTGCTCCCGATAGAGGCCTAATTCGGCACTGATGAGTTTTGCCAATTGCTCGTTGCCCAGGTCATTGAAGTGGACGCGATCGACAAAAAGGGTTTCGTTGAAGACCGGCGACTGCCTGAGCATGGAATTCATGTCCAGGCAGCGGATGTCACCGGCCTTCGCCTGAATATGCGCGAAAAACGGCGCGTGCACTTCCTTGCCCAGTACGCCGCTGAATAGCCGGTAGAAGTTGTTCGGACAGCTGTCGATGGCATGGAATACAGCTTCTTCATCCGCCGTCAGTTGATCCCGGCACCAGTGGGACAGGGGTTGAAGGACGAAGCTCAGGGTAGCGCCACTGCCCGACAGCAGCAGTTGCCATTGCTTCAATGCGTCGGTGATGGAATCAGCCGCGCGCTCCAGACGTTCGTCCAGCGAGATCCCCTCGTCGGTGATGACTTCATCCGCCGGGTTTTCATAGAACAATGCTTTCTTGCAGCGCTGCAGCCAGGACTCGCCCCCCTTGGAACCGAACGAGTTCTTTTTGCGTTGCATGTCCTCATTGAATTTATTCATGTAATGCTGAAATTCGAACGAGTAGTAATAACGCCCATGCTCGCTGGCGAACTCGTCGGGGATACCCTCCAGAGCCAGGGTGTTGATGCCGCTGAACACCACGACATGACCGATATCGCCCAGACGCTTCTGATGCATGAGGAACATCAATAATTCCTGGGTAGAGTTGTAGCCCCGGCCGGCAAAATTCAGCCACACCTCGCCAGTCAACTCGCTGAGCCTGGAAGCCACGGTAAACGCATCGCGCGTAGCGCCCACACCCAGTGCGGTCGAACCGCCCACCAGCAAGTTGATCTTGCCATTGGCCGGAAGCTCAGTGACCGAAAACCGCTGGCCTTGATATTCGCTGTAACGAAATCCGAATGCGTCGGTATTGATCGTCGGCGAACGAAAGTTCTTTTCATGGAAGTACATGGTATAGGGCACCCAGCGCGCGCCGATGTGCATGAAGCTATCGTAATCACGGATTTGCGGGGTCCACCTGTAGACCTCCTGCACCGCCTGGTGGTGATTCAGTTCGGGTTTGTCAGTCAAGGGCATAGTGCGTTCTCCAGTCGGTCTCTTCATTCCATTGAGGCTGGTCGGACTTGGTCAGCAGAAACTGACCGATCACCAGACAATCCATTTCCGTGCGCATGAAGCAGCGGTAGGCGTCTTCCGGACTTTCAACGATCGGCTCCCCCCGAACGTTGAACGAGGTATTGATCAGTACCGGGCAGTCCGTCCGCTCGGCAAATGAGCTGAGTAACTGTCGAAACCGCGGATTGTGTCTGCCATCCACGGTCTGCACCCGAGCGGAGAAGTCCACGTGAGTCACTGCCGGTATTTGTGAGCGCTTGAGCTTGAGCTTCTCGATACCGATATAGCCGACGTCATTCACGTTTGGCTCTCGCTTGTCAGGCTGTACCGGCGCGACGATCAACATATAGGGCGACGGGTGATCCAGATCGAACCATTCGTGCGCCTTTTCGGCCAGAACCACTGGGGCAAACGGGCGAAACGACTCACGGTTCTTGATTTTCAGGTTCATGACGCTCTGCATGTGTTCCGAGCGAGGGTTCCCCAGAATCGATCGCGAGCCGAGAGAGCGTGGGCCAAATTCCATGCGCCCCTGAAACCATCCGATGACTTTGTCTTCGGCCAACCGCGCGGCCGTCGCCTCGATCAAGGCCAACGGATCGAGCTTTTGATAGTTGGCTTTCAGCTCACACAGGTACTGTTCGATCTGGTCATCACTGTAAGCATTGCCAAGATAGGCACCTTGCATGCTGTCCTCGGTGCCGTCCGCCTGACGTTGCATCCCGGTCTTTTCAAAATGGCATTGCAACGCGGCGCCAAGAGAGCCCCCGGAATCCCCCGAGGCTGGCTGGATGAACAAACTTTTGAATAACCCGGATCTGGCCAGTTTGCCGTTGGCCACACAGTTCAGGGCCACACCACCGGAAAGGCACAAATGCTCGGCGTTGGTCATTGCCTTGACCTTGCGGGCCAGTCCGAGCATGACCTGTTCGGTGACCACCTGGATGGAGGCCGCCAAATCCATTTCCCGTTGAGTGATGAGAGCCTCGGGTTCGCGCGGCGGGCCAGCGAACAAGGTCTCAAAGGCATCGCTGATCATCCGTTCGCCCACCTCATAATCGAAGTACTGGCGATTCAGCGTGAAAATGCCGTCGTCTTCGATCCGGATAAGATGCTCCAGAATGGTCTCGACATATTTCGGCTCACCGTAGGGCGCCAGCCCCATGAGCTTGTATTCCCCGGAGTCAACCTTGAACCCGCAGTAATAGGTGAATGCCGAATACAACAAACCAAGAGAATGAGGGAAACGAACCTCGAACAGCGGTTCGAGGCGATTACCGGTGCCATGCCAGGCGGTGGTGGTCGACCACTCCCCTACACCGTCGACACACAACACAGCGGCATCCTGGAACGGTGACGGATAGAACGCCGAAGCCGCGTGACTCAAATGATGCTGACAGAGATACAACGGGGGCATTGCCACGCCGGGAAATAGCGTCTGCAGTTCGCGAGCGATGATGCCCTCGACGTCCTTTCGCGCGACGAAGCGGGTGTAGTTTTGCGCGAACGCCAGAGCGCCTCGCGGGAAATTGCTCTTGTAGGTGTGGCAGATTCGCTCGAACTTGATGCTCGGGTCTTCGTAATAGGCCAGCCAGCTGATATCCGCCAGCGTGATACCTGCCTGATCCAGGCAGGCGAGCAAGGCTTTGGCCGGGAAGCGCTTGTCCTGTTTGACCCGTGAAAAACGCTCTTCCTGCAATGCGCAGACGATTTTTCCGTCCTTCAGCAGGGCCACCGCGCTGTCATGGTAGAACGCCGAGATTCCAAGAATGTAACTCATACCACCCCCTGCACGAAGGCGAAAATCGCAATGGCGAAAAACAGCACGGGCGGCAGATAGTCAAACCAGGTGGCGCGCTGGATGGCGCCTCGCAATGAATGCGCGGTCAGCCCGACCGTCATATTCACCAGAATCCCGCCGATATTGAAAATGAGCCCGTAAAGCAGAAAATGCAGCCACGCAGGACTCGCATCGGACGGCACGAATTGCGGCAGCAGACTGATAAAAAACAGACCGATCTTGGGGTTCGACAGGTTGATCAGCATGCCTTTGCTAAACGCATAGCTGGCTGGCGCTGGCGGGATTTCGCTGCCTTCAGCCGTACCGCCAACAGGACGGCGGGGCCAGGAAATATAGGCCAGATACAACAAGTAAAAAGCCCCGGCAATCTGCACTGCGCGATACAGCAGCGGCACTTCCTTGAAAATCAGTACCAGGCCGAATGCTGCCAGCAACACGTAGAAAAACACTCCAAACTCAACGCCCGCCGCCGCCCGCAAACCGGTCCTTACGCCATGCTTGAGCGATTGGTTCATCACGTACAGCATCGCTGGCCCGGGCGCCAGGTTGATGACCAGTACCGCCAAAATGAAAGATAGAAATCCGTAGCTCATAATGCATCCTGCCGTTGTGTGATTTTGTTGTAACTGCGTCGGGTAAAGTCACGCAGCGCGGCCAGCAGTGACGCTTCGGGCGGGCTCAACGCACGGTAGCCGACCCAGACGCGCTGCCAATGGTGAGCGAGTTCCGTTTGCCCACCGTTCTGCGCCACATCATCCAGATGTAGTTTGATCGCCTCGATGGCCCAGGCTGTGTGGCCACTGACCACGTTGTCGATGGTGTTGTGGAGGTCGGTAAACATCGAGTTGAAGCCGTAGTGCCGCAAGACGTCAGCCGAACGGCGATACTCGCCTCCCACACCCGACAGTTCCATGGCGAGATTCAAACCCAGGGTTTCCGGTTGAAAACTTTGCGGAAACAGTGAAATGGCGAGCCAGAACACCGGAACCTGCAGACAGTCATCGTCAAAATGCGTGGATGCAGCAAAGGACCGAGCCGTGAACGTCCCGACATCGACCCCCATACTGGTCAACAGCTCCTGGTAGATATTGCCGTGATGGAGCGCTGTATCGCCTTGGCCGAGCTCGTCGATCAGAGTGCGGTATAGCAATGCGCCGATCGGACTGGTGACAATCGCCGGCTTGACGATGTTTCGCAGCCAGGCACCATCGATCAGGGTCAAGGGCGCCAGCCGCGTCGCGTCGGCAATAATCTCCTCGCGACTTTCTTCGGGTACCTGCGTCAATGGTCGGTAGCTTTCAACCTGTCGCTTGTGCTGCGCGGCTAACCACTGATCCAATCGTTGATGACTGTAAACACTGAACGGCAGTCCTTCACTGCGCACAGCCTGTTGATGGCGTGCCAACCACCGCTCGGCAAAAAGCCTGGCTGCCGGCAGGGCATCAGGCGCCTTGTCAATATGAAGGAACAGGGGGTAAAGCTGCTGTAGCGAATAATCGGAATACTTGGCCAGTGCCAGTTGCCGGGCTTGAGCCAGTGCTTGTTCGCAAAGCGTTGCCGATTGCTCAGGAGATGGAGCGGTCAGCGGCGGCGGAGCAACAACACTCAAACTCTCTCTGTTCAGCGATGCGATCCAGGTATCGACGACTTGAATATCTTGCGCAGAAAAAACCCCGAACATCCTGCCTTTCGGGTGACTGATGAGATTCATCAACGCGCTTTTTCCCGGCTGGCCAGCCCTGACGTAACGAGAGTTAGCCAGCGCCTGAATCGTCGCCTGCGCATTGAAGGTTTGCGGATCCAGCCAATGGTCGATCGGTTGGTCGGCCAGTTGCCCACGCTTGTGATAACCGCAGCCATGAGGACCCAGTTTTTCAATCAATGCGAGCATGGCCGCCGCATTACTGAAACGCGCTTCATCCTTGAGTTCGCTGGCCAGGCGTTTTTCACTTTTCTGAATCAGACTCAGTGCGCAAGCAAAGCCTGTGGCGATCCGGTCATGCGCCTGCGAATCGACCTGCGCCAGGAAATAGTCAATGGCCTCCGCCGCCGCCGGCCAATACCGGTCGCTGGATGAACAGCCAAAGACAGGGTTGCCCGCTTGCGCACACAGGATGTTGAGCTGATCGAGATAACCGCACATTGCAAGATTGACGCCCAGGGTTTCGGCGAACCGTGTCGCTGGAAAACTTGCCAGGCCTAGCAAGAACACCGGTAGCTCGTAAGCGGCGCCCTCTATGTTCGGGTCATGACTGAAACTGTTCGCGAATACTTCATTCAAGTGTACCCCTGCCTGCCGTGCGGCCTGCTCGAACAAATAGCTCTGGCTCAAGGACGGATACCCTCCCCCGACCAGCCGCGCATGTGTCTGAAGCAGCAAACCACCATCCTTGCGCCACGCGTAGGCGATCGAAGTCACGCCGCAAAGCCAGCCACCGAGGGTTTTAAACAGCGGCGCATATTGATAGTAAAAATGACGTCGCTGCGGCGCATCGTGAAGAGTGTCTGGCATGTCCTGACGAATTTGCGCCCCGAGTGCCTGGATATCGCGCTGTCCCGCAACAATAAACGCAGCAAGATCTGCAGCCTCGCCCACCGCGCGATGAGGATTCAGATATTGATCGATATTGTTCCAGACCAACTCCATCAGCCCATGACTCTGTTCCTGGTTAATCAGCCTGAAAAACCATTGACGAGGGCTATATCTCAGCGTCGCGAGTTCCGTCGAAGAGATCGCCAGAAAAATCGGCACTTCGTCATCAGGTAACGCAGAAGTACTACCGGCCATTATTCGATCCTTGATTGATGGCATTGAATTGCTTCGGATAACCAGACCGTACAAGCAGTCAACTCATGACAAATTGAACAGTTCGCGCACGTTATAGATCAGCCCGGACAAGGCAATCAAAAGCAATGCGACACCCGAGCCCTTGGAAATCAAGTGGCTGCTGGTTTTACTCAGCAGTTTCCTGGTCATGAAAATATATAAACCCAGAATGGCAAAATCGATCACAACCCAGAGTAACGAGAGCAGGATCAGGCTGTGCTTCGAGGAAGAGGTAATCTGGATGAACTGGGGAAAGAATGAGATAAAGAAAATAATGTCTTTGGGGTTGGAAATACCCACGATGAACCCGTGCCACAGACCACCCTGCATCGCTTGTTTATCCGGGGATTGTGCCTCCGCAGATGCCGGATTGTTCTTCAGCGCATCAAGCGCCAGGTAACCGATAAAAAGACAACCCAGCAAGCTGAGCATGTTCAACAACACGACATTGACAGCAGCACTGGCAACGATGATGTAAGAGGCCAGTGCAATCAGCATCAAGGAGGCCCAGTTCGTGCCTATCGCCGTCGAGAACGCCTTTCTCGGCCCGGCAGCGCTGGCAGTCGCGACCACTAGCGCGACGACGGGGCCTGGCGTCGCTATCAAAAGCATGACGGTCAAAATATAGGTAATGGCTAATGCAGTATTCACGCCTTGCTTGCCCCGCTGTCGGTTAATCGATATTCATTCGAAAAGGGCATCGCTCATGACTCAGTGATCCCGGTTCTTCAAGTTGGTATTGTTTGATTTCAAAGTTGCCCGGATCACCAAAAACACCGAGCGTTCTGGAGTACACGCCTCCGTTGTAGGCATCAGAACGGGAACGAATACGTGCACGAATACGTTGTCCGCTCAGCGAGTTACCGGCAGCCACCTGGTCAAAATTTTCTCGAGGATTGATCACGAATACGATATGCGTCCCCAGGTTCCTGCTTTTCATCAGGCGATGCCGGGGAAAGTTCATGTTCACGAAAAGAGGTATCCCCATGAAAGAGAATGACCATTTTTCGCTACTCAGGTCGGCCGAAATCTCTCTTGGCCATGGCCCGGGATCCTGGTTGTGCAGCCTCTGCAAAAGATCCCAGGCATAAAGTTGCTCTTGTTCAAGAGAATCAAACCCGTTGTTTTCCAACAGTACGATCAAGGGCTTGCCGACTCTACATTTCAGTGGCCAGGCATTTACCTTTTTCAAATAAGAAGCAAGCCCCGTCATGAAGTCGGTAACGTCAGATTCTTTACTGACAAACAAAAGTTCGATATTCGAAGACTTCACCGCTTTCATCCCAAACAGACAGGGAAAAGAGGCCTGGCGTACGACACTTTCGAACACGTCTAATGCCGATGTTACCCAAGTCGTCTTGAGCGACTCATACACCTGCAGATTCTCAAGCCAATCCAGCTTGTTAAAACAACGTCCGTGTATAGCTACCATTGCATCTCCATGATGATGCTCAAAAAAAGTTATATGCATATACCTTTTTTAGAAGACGCATTCTGGGAGAGGCCGGGATCGTTGTAAAACGAGTTAGATTATGATCTCTTATTAGTTTTACTCATGGTAGAAACCTGTATGACGGAACGGATTCCCGCACTGTATTCCTTACGCGCATTTGAGGTCGCAGCGCGCTTTGTCTCATTCAGCAAGGCAGCCAGCGAGCTATCGGTCACTCAAAGTGCGGTGAGTCATCATGTTAAAACCCTCGAAGAACTTTTCGGTTGCAGCCTTTTCGAACGCCACGGACCAAAAATTAGCCTGACCGAACATGGGCGACTGCTCGCAGACGAGTTGAAGGTCGGCTTCAAGATCATCGAAAGTGCTTGTGAGCTATTGAAGGTGGATCGTCATCGGCTGCGCCTCAAGGCACCTTCGACGCTGACGATTCGCTGGCTTCTCAGAGCGCTGGATAAATTCAATAAACACAACAGCCATTGCTCTGTGCAACTCTCCAGTGTCTGGATGGATGTTGACGAGGTCGACTTCTACTCCGAGCCCTATGATTGCGCGATTCTGTTGGGGGATGGCAATTTCGGCCCGGCCATGGAGAGCTTTAAACTGTTTGATGAATGGCTGATCCCCATTTGCAGTCCTGGGTATCTGGAGCCGGAAGACCTCAAACTGTCGTCGCTCAACGATCATGAATTGCTGCATCCCTCCACTGACCGGCGAGACTGGCGACGATGGCTGAAAAGAATGGGCTGCCTTGATACCACCAATATAGAGCGCGGCCAGTTGTTCGACACCCTGGATCAGGGAATTGCCGCTGCCGTACAGGGTATGGGAATCTCCGTGGCAGATCTGGTGCTGGTTGTTCAGGAGATTCAGGCCGGCCAGTTGCGACTTCCATTCAAAAGCGCTGTGGCGACAGGGGATGGCTATTACATGACCTGGCTGAAAGCCAGCCCCAAGTCGCAGCAGATGTGCCAACTGCGCGATTACCTGATGACTCAGGTTCATGCCCTCCCGACACAAGGTATCGCCTACCTGCTCTGATGGCCGCAGGCGTCGCGCAATCGAGACTTTCGCAGCGGCGCCTGATCCAGCCTCAAGACGCTGGAGCCCGCGAAATCGCAGGCAAAAAAAAACCCGGAAATCCTCACTTTCGTGGGCCTTCCGGATTTTCTAAACCGCCAAATATGGTGGGTCGTGTGGGATTCGAACCTACGACCAATTGGTTAAAAGCCAACTGCTCTACCAACTGAGCTAACGACCCGCTGTGTGGTGGCGCGTATAATACTGATTTTTAAGGACTATTCAACACCTTTTTGAAAAAAATCAAAAATAAGGTGTTGGATCGCCTACACCGGCCGCTGCGAAGCCTTCTGCACGCAGGCGGCAGCTGTCGCATTTGCCGCACGCACGGCCTTCATCGTCCGCCTGATAGCAGGAAACGGTCAGGCCATAATCGACGCCGAGCTTCACGCCCGCCTGGACGATCTGCGCCTTGCTCAGGTTCTGCAGCGGTGCCTGGATGCGGAAACCGTTGCCTTCCACGCCCGCCTTGGTCGCCAGGTTGGCCATGCGCTCGAACGACTCGATGAACTCCGGACGGCAATCCGGGTAACCGGAATAGTCCACCGCATTGACGCCGATAAAGATGTCACGGGCGCCGAGCACTTCCGCCCAGCCCAATGCCAGCGACAGGAACACCGTGTTGCGCGCCGGCACGTAGGTCACCGGGATGCCCTCGCCCAACTCTTCCGGGATGTCGATGCTGGTGTCGGTCAGCGCCGAGCCGCCCATGCCGTTGAGGTTCAGGCCGATTACTTTGTGCTCGACCACACCCAGATCGCGGGCGACGCGCGCGGCGGCATGCAGCTCCGCATGAGAGCGCTGGCCGTAATCGAAACTCATGGTGTAGCAGGCATAACCTTCAGCCCGGGCCATCGCCACCACCGTGGCCGAATCGAGGCCACCCGACAGCAGGATGACCGCACGTTTTTCGTGAGTGTTCAGTTGTTCAGTCATATCAGCGCCCCGGCTCGTCATTCCATAGATATTTATGCAGCTGCAATTGCAACCGCACTGGCAGGTTGTCTGCCACCACCCAATCCGCCAGATCCCTGGCATTGAGGTCATGATGACTTGGGGAAAACAGCACTTCACCCGCACGGCGATCAAGACCGTACTGGATCAGCTTCGAGACCGCCCAGTCATAGTCGTCCCGCGAACAGATGACAAACTTCACCTGATCGTTGGACGTCAACAGTTCGATATTTTCATAGCGGTTGCGGTGCGCCTCTTTGGAATCGGGCGTCTTCAAGTCGACCACGCGACTGACGCGCGGATCTACTGCCGAGATGTCGAGGGCACCACTGGTTTCCAGGGAGACCTCATATCCGGCATCACACAACTGCTTGAGCAAAGGGATGGCGTTCGGCTGTGCCAGCGGTTCACCGCCGGTTACACAGACATAGCGCGGACGATATCCGGCCACTTGCTCGAGGATGTCGTCGAGGGTACGAATCGTACCGCCGCTGAACGCATAGGCACTGTCGCAGTATTGGCAACGCAACGGGCAACCGGTCAGGCGCACAAAAACCGTGGGCAGCCCGGCTGTCCGAGTTTCCCCCTGCAACGAGTAGAAAACTTCGGTAATTCTCAATGTGTCTTGCATAGTCGCCACGGGCGTAACAGCTAAACAGGCTGTCCGCCTCCGTCAGGCACTTCCGGCAACCCCGCCAACGCGTAGATCACCAGAAGCGTGTTTCAGAAAAAGGGCGTGAATTCTAACGAAAAAACCCGCGACAAGCGCGGGTTTCTTCCAAACGGGTCAAACACACTTACATGCGTTGCAGATCGCGTTGGGCCAACTGAGCAGCGGAGGTCCCCGGGTATTGGGAAACCACCTGTTGCAGAATGCCTTTGACCTTGTCGGTATGACCCAGGCGGCGCTCTACATCAGCCAGCTTGTACAGCGAGTCCGGCACTTTGTTGTGCTTGGGATAAAGCTGCGAAACTTTGGCAAAAGCCTGACCTGCGCCCTGCAGATCACCCTTGGCCAGATTGACTTCGCCCAACCAGTACTGGGCATTGCCCGCGTATTGACTGTTCGGGTATTTGCGCAGGAATGCCGAGAAAGCCTGGCTGGCCTTGTCGAAATCCTTGGCTTTGATCAGGTCGAAAGCGGCATCGTAATACAGCTTTTCCTTGGCCGGATCACCCGGTTCGCTACTCGCAGCAGGTGCCTGGGCGGCAGCAGCCCCGGCGCCAGCGGCAGCACCGGCAGCAGCACTTGCGTCGCCACCGGCAGAAGAATTCTCAGGAGTCGCGGCAGGTGCAGCACCGGATCCTATGCGCCGATCAAGATCCTGGTATCGCTCCAGGGATTCCTGCTTCATGCGCGCAACCTGATTCTGCAGTTCTTCGATCACACCCTGTTGGCGCGATATCTGATCCTGCATCTGTTGCAGTTGGTTGAACAGCATGCCCTGTGCCGAGGCAGGGGCCGAAGCCGCTCCCCCGGCATAGGCGCCGTTCGTACCGTAACCCGCAGGCGGATAACTGCTCCCGCTATTGTTATAACCGGAGTTGTCATCGACCACAGGAACCGCAGCCCACACCGCAAGCGGTGCGAGACTGAGAGCCAGGACAGTTACAGCACGACGGCACGTTCGCATATCGAATTACTTACGCAGTTCGACGCGACGGTTTTGAGCCCAGGACTGCTCGTCGTTGCCGGTAGCAACTGGACGCTCTTCGCCGTAGGAAACCAGTTCCAGCTGAGCTGGGGAAACACCTTGCAGTACCAGGTAGCGCTGAACGGCTTTCGCACGACGCTCGCCCAGTGCCATGTTGTACTCACGAGTACCACGTTCGTCGGTGTTGCCTTCCAGAACAACGCGAGCGCCGTTTGCTTTCAGGTCTTTGGCGTGAACGTCCAGAGCGCGCATGGCTTCTGGCTTCAGGTCCGAGCTGTCGTATTCGAAGTAGAAGGTGGTGATTGCGCGCAGAGCAGCTTCTTCGCTCAGGGAACCGTCAACGGCACCAGTGTTTGCGCCGTAACCAGCGTTTGGATCAACAGCGCCTTCACCGGCGTTGTCGCCGCCTTTGGACGAGCAACCTACAGCTACAGCCATGGCCAGAGCCAGCGCAGCAAATTTACCAAACTTCAGCATTTCCATCGTGAAACTCCTAATGAACCCCAGTGTGTTAAGTAAAACGTAAAGCGCCGCGTCAGTTCAGGTAAGGGGACCAGGACGGTTCTCTGACTTCGCCTTGTGCGGTAGGAAGCGGGAGCCTCACGCGTCCATTAATGGACACGAGCATCAAGACTCCCCGGCCCTGCTGGCGGGTGGCGTAGATTACCATGGTGCCGTTGGGCGCAACAGTGGGTGACTCGTCCAGAGTGCTATCAGTGAGGATCTTTACACTACCTCGCTGCAAATCCTGGGCCGCCACCTTGAAATTGGTGAAACCATCCTGGCGATGGATCATCACCAGCGTCTTTTCATCCGCCGAAAGCTTCGGGTTGGCGTTGTAGTTGCCAATGAAGGTCACACGCTCGGCACCGCCGCCATTGGCGCTGGTTTTGTAGATCTGTGGTTTGCCGCCACGGTCCGAGGTGAAGTAGATGGTCGAACCATCCTTGCCCCAGTACGGTTCGGTGTTGATGCCAGGACCTGCCGTCACGCGAGTGATCTGACGCGAACCCAGGTTCATCACATAGATGTCCGGGTTGCCGTCTTTCGACAGTACGAAAGCCAGGCGATTGCCATCCGGCGACCAGGCTGGCGCGCCGTTCAGGCCTTCGAAGTTGGTGATCTGCTCACGGCGACCGGTGTCGATGTTCTGCATGAAGATCCGTGGACGCTTCTGCTCGAACGACACGTAAGCGATACGCTTGCCATCCGGGGCGAAACGCGGCGACAGGATCGGCTCGCGCGATTGCAGCAGAGTTACCGCACGGGCACCGTCGTAGTCCGAACGCTGCAGGGTGTAGCGAGTGTTCTTCTCGGAAAAACGCTCGGCTGTCACGTACAGCAGACGGGTCGAAAACGCACCTTTGATACCGGTGAGTTTTTCGAACGACTGGTCAGAGATGAAGTGCGCCATGTCACGCAGTTGCTCGGTGGTACCGGAAACACTGCCGTCAGCCACTTTCTGCTCGGTGGCCACGTTGAACAGTGCCCATTGCACCTGCAGACGACCGCCTGCCGGAGCAATGCTGCCGACCATCATGTATTGAGCACCCACCGCCTTCCAGTCACGGAAGATGATTTCGCTCGGCTGGCTTGGCTGGCTGATCATGTTTTGCTTTGGAATCGGCGAGTAGTAGCCCGAGTTCCGCAAATCGTTACCAATGATTTCTGCCATGTCGTCCGGCAGCACGGCGCCGCCCTGCATGCCGAACGGTACGACGGCAATCGGGGTGGCCCGATCGCTGCCGCTGGTGACCAGAATGTTCTTTTCATCAGCCATCGCGATCCCTGCCATGCAGCAGATCACGACCAGCATTCCTCGAAGAAGGTTTCTCACAAGGCTAGATCCTCAGGTGTGAATGTCATCTTGAATGAACGATACGGAGCGAAATCGCTCGGCTTCATTCCCTGCATTTCCGTCAAACGTCCAATATTCTTCACTGCCGCGACTGCCGAAGCATCGAACGGACCGTCGCCACTGGACTTGGCCACGCTGACCGAAGTCACCGTACCGTCCGGCAACATGCCGATTTGCAGCACGACCGTCATGCCTTTGCGTGCCGAAGGAGGACGAGCCCAACCTTCCGCTGCCCGCGCACGAATCAGGTCATCGAAACTGCCCGCGACTTCGTCACCCTGCTCATCGGCCAAGGCCTGCTGACGCTGTGGCGTGTCGGAAAGCAAATCTGCCAGGGCCTGAGCCTTTTTCTCTTCGGCGGATTTACGTGCCGCTTCCTGCGATTTCTTCTTCGCAGCATCAGCAGCAGCTTTCTTCTTCGCTTCGTCGGCGACTTTCTTCTTCGCCTCCTCAGCTTCAGCTTTTTTCTTGGCGTCTTCGGCGGCTTTCTTCTTCGCGTCTTCGACGATCTTCTTCTTGGCTTCTTCAGCGGCCGCTTTCTTGGCCTCTTCCTTGGCCTCTTCTTCGGCTTTCTTCTTGGCTATATCAGCCAATTGTTTCTCTTCTGCCTTCTTGGCCTCGGCTTTCTTCGCATCGTCGGCTTTCTTGGCTTCATCAGCCTTTTTCGCCTCGTCCGCTTTCTTCGCCTCGTCGGCCTTCTTGGCTTCCTCGGCCTTTTGAGCCGCTTCTTCTTTCTTTTGTTCCGCAGCCTTCACCGCTTCCTGCTCGACCTTTTTCTGTTCCATCTGCTCGACTTCGGTCTGGCGCGCGGCGGATTTCTTCGCCTCACCCGCAATCTTCTGATTGGTCTGGGTGGTTGCCTGACTTTTCGATTTCAACTGGTACAGGGTCGCCTGGACGATCGGCTTGGCCGGCGGCAACTCGGGTGTGAAGGCAAAACTGACGAACAGCATGCCGAACACCAGCACGTGCAGGACAATCGCCAGAACACTGGGCCAGAAGTAGCTTTCCGAGGCGGACGGCTCTCGCTGTTGCTGCATCAGGGGGCCTCGGTAATCAAACCAACATTACCGACCCCGGCTTTCTGCAACCCGCCCATGGCACCCATGACGGCGCCGTAGTCGACCGACTTGTCGCCACGAATGAAGACCTGGGTACGCTTGCCGCCTTCGGTACCGGCGCGAATGATCTTGGTCACCGCGTCAGTCATCTGCGGCAGCGTCATTGCCCTGTCCTGCTGCTTTTCAGTATCGACTTCGCTGCCAAGGTTCCAGTAGTAGGTCTTGTCAGCCTTGATCGAAATGGTCAGCACCTGAGTGTTGTTGTCCTGCGGCAAGGCTTCGCTGGAAACCTTGGGCAGATCCACTTTCACGCCCTGATTGAGCATCGGCGCGGTCACCATGAAGATAACCAGCAGCACCAGCATCACGTCGATGTATGGCACCACGTTCATCTCGGCGACCGGCTTGCGCTTGTTTCGGGCTCGAGCGATTAAAGCCATCGGGAAATACCTGCTTATTCTTCGCTGGTGTGCACTTTGCGGTGCAGGATCGCCTGGAACTCATCGGCGAAGGTGTAGTAGCGGCTCAGCAAGGTTTCGCTGCGGGCAGAGAAACGGTTGTAAGCGATAACGGCCGGGATCGCGGCGAACAGGCCGATCGCGGTAGCGATCAGGGCTTCGGCGATACCCGGGGCCACGGTGGCCAGGGTCGCCTGCTGGGCGCTGGCCAGACCGCGGAAGGAGTTCATGATGCCCCACACGGTACCGAACAGACCGATGTACGGGCTGACCGAACCAACGGTGGCAAGGAACGGCAGGCTCTGCTCCAGCTTCTCTTCCTCACGGGAGATGGCAACGCGCATGGCACGGGCCACACCTTCCATCACCGCTTCCGGATCAACACCTGGCTGCTGACGCAGACGGGAGAATTCCTTGAAACCGGCACGGAAGATCTGCTCCACGCCCGAATCCGGATCCGGGTTGCTGCCGGCCTGACGGTACAGCTTGGACAGATCGATACCCGACCAGAAGCGCTCTTCGAAGCTCTCCAGGGCGCGTCGACCGGCACGCAGCAGATTGCTGCGCTGAAAGATCATGATCCATGAGGTCACCGATGCGGCCACCAGGGTCAACATTACCAACTGCACCACGATGCTGGCATTGCTGACCAGGCTCCACATGGAGGAATGGTCGACGACGTTAGCTTCCACGCTTTATCTCCTGCTTTGAGTGTGTACCCGTGCCGCCCGCGTCGGCAAAGGCCGCACGCAAGGATTCGGGCATGGCCCGGGGTTTCAAACTGTCGGTGCGCACACAGGCCACCAGAAACTGCCCTTCACAGAGCAGCACATTATCCGTGGCCCGCCTGACCTGCTGTTTGAAGCGCAGGCTGGCACGGTTCAATTCGATTACATCAGCGCTTACCAGCAGTTCGTCGTCCAGTCGCGCCGGCGCGTGGTAGCGCGCTTCGCTGGAATGCACGACAAACAACAGGTCCTCCCCGGCCAGTTCCGACTGGGCAAAGCCCAGCGTCCGGAGCCGCTCGGTTCGAGCCCGTTCCATAAACTTGAGGTAATTAACGTAATACACGATGCCGCCCGCATCGGTGTCCTCGTAATAAACGCGACAACGATGTGCGAACGGCTCAAGCCCGTTTTGCGCGCGCATACTCTAGTGCTTACTCCTCGGGTTGCCAATCCGGCCAGGCAACTGTTTTTTCAGTGTTTAAGGCTTTACCGCAAAAGTACCGTCCTGTGACAGTACAAACGCTGAATAAATCGCGAAAAAATGTGTATCAATCATCCACGGCATCGAGAAACTCGTCTGCCACGGGCATCTCGCCCATTCGTGACGGAATGTTCAGACCGAAATGCAGGTACGCATGTCGCGTCACCACCCTGCCCCGTGGTGTACGCATGATGTAACCCTGCTGAATCAGGTACGGCTCCAGCACATCTTCGATGGTGTGGCGCTCTTCGCTGATCGCCGCCGCGAGGCTGTCGATGCCCACCGGACCGCCATCGAACTTCTCGATCATGGTCAGCAGCAAGCGCCGGTCCTGATGATCGAAGCCGTGTTCATCGACATCCAGCAGATTCAACGCCAGATCGGCCACCGACTTGGTGATATGACCCTTGGCCCGGACCTCGGCAAAATCGCGCACCCGACGCAGCAGACGGTTGGCGATCCGCGGCGTACCACGGGCACGACGAGCGATTTCGAAAGAACCCTCCGGATCCAGTGGCAGACCGAGAATCGCCGCCGACCGACTGACAATCGTCGCCAGATCCGCCGTGCTGTAGAACTCGAGACGCTGGACGATACCGAAGCGGTCACGCAACGGGTTGGTCAGCATGCCAGCACGGGTGGTGGCGCCGACGAGGGTGAACGGTGGCAGATCAAGCTTGATCGAGCGCGCCGCCGGCCCTTCGCCGATCATGATGTCGAGCTGGAAGTCTTCCATCGCCGGATACAGCACTTCCTCAACGATGGGCGACAGACGATGGATTTCGTCGATGAACAATACGTCGTGCGGCTCAAGATTGGTCAGCAGTGCCGCCAGATCCCCCGGACGTTCTAGCACCGGACCGGACGTGCTCTTGATCGACACGCCCATTTCCTGGGCAATGATATTGGCCAGCGTGGTTTTACCCAGACCCGGCGGGCCGAAGATCAACGTGTGATCCAGCGACTCACTGCGACCACGCGCCGCCTGGATGAACAGTTCCATCTGCTCGCGCACGGTCGGCTGGCCAATATAGTCGGCCAGACTGACCGGGCGAATGGCCCGGTCCTGGACTTCTTCGCGCTCGCGCGGGCTGTGCGCGGCGGCGATCAGACGATCAGCTTCAATCACTTAAATCATTCCCTTCAGGGCGCGGCGGATCAGGTCTTCACTGCTCAAATTCTTGTCCTTGATGGCGGTAATCGCCTTGCTCGCTTCCTGCGGCTTGTAGCCCAGGGAAATCAACGCACTGACCGCATCGTTTTCAGCGGTGTTGACCGGCGCCGGGCCGTCCGGCTGGTTCGGCACCAGAGCGAACATGGCCGGCGAGGTTTCCCAGGCCTTGAAGCGATCCTTCAGTTCAACCAGCAGGCGTTCCGCGGTTTTCTTGCCGACACCCGGGACCTTGGTCAGCGCCGAGGTGTCTTGGGATTGTACGCAGCGGATCAGCTCATCGACTTCCAGGCTCGACATCAAGGCCAGGGCCAATTTCGGCCCGACACCATTGAGACGGATCAACTCGCGAAAAAAGTCTCGCTCACGCTTGCCGGCGAAGCCATAGAGTAATTGCGCGTCTTCGCGTACGACCAAATGGGTGTGCAGCGTCAGCGGTTCACCGACCGACGGCAGACGATAAAGGGTGGTCATGGGCACTTCCAGCTCATACCCGAGGCCGTTTACATCCAGAATCAGGTGCGGCGGCTGTTTCTCAGCCAGGGTGCCGCGCAAGCGTCCAATCACGTTTCAGATCCTTGAGCGTTGACCAGCCGGGGGCTGGCGACAGATGGAAGGCGGGATTCGGGCCGACAACCCAGGCGCGAAATCCGCATTCCGCAAAAATGATTGCTGATGCTATCAGAGACGCAGGCGCCCGCCACGACTGCGTGCGGTTCCCAAGCCGTGCGGCAGAAGGCTGGAACGGGTGTGCGCGTGACAAATGGCGATAGCGAGGGCATCCGAGGCATCGATCTGCGGTTTGCTGGTCAGCTTGAGCATGTGCATGACCATCATCTGCACCTGTTCTTTATTGGCAGCGCCGGTGCCGACCACGGCTTGCTTGACCTGGGTGGCGGTGTATTCGGCAATTTCCAGACATTCTTCGGCGCCTGCGACAATCGCCGCACCGCGAGCCTGCCCGAGCTTGAGCGCCGAGTCGGCGTTTTTCGCCATGAACACTTTTTCGATGCCCATGGTCACCGGGCCATAGGTCTGAATGATTTCACGCACGCCGCGATAAACGATTTGCAGCCGCTCATGCAGCTCGCCGGCGCCGGTACGGATGCAGCCCGAGGCCACATAGATGCAGCCGCCGCGTCCGGTATCGCGAACAATCCCGTAACCGGTGATGCGCGAGCCGGGGTCGATACCCAGAATTAAAGTCATAACGCCTGCTGGTTCGAAATAACACAAAAACAAATGTGGGAGCTGGCTTGCCAGCGATGACGGAGTGTCAGGCGCCATCATTGCCTGATGTGCCGACGCCATCGCTGGCAAGCCAGCTCCCACATTGAATCGTAGTCGCTCTTAACCGAGCTGAGCGGCCACGTCTTCCGGAATGTCTGCGTTGGAGTAGACGTTCTGCACGTCATCCAGATCCTCGAGCATGTCGATCAGCTTGAGCACCTTCTCCGCGCCTTCCAGATCCAGTTCGGCGCTGGTGGTCGGCTGCATGACGATTTCTGCGTCGTCGCCTTTGAACCCGGCCGCTTCCAGCGCGTTACGCACCGCATAGAAGCTGGTGAACGAGGTGAACACGTCGATCGAGCCGTCTTCATGGCTGACGACGTCGTCGGCATCGGCTTCCAGCGCCGCTTCGGTCAGGGCGTCTTCGTCGACGCCCGGGGCGAAGCTGATCTGCCCCTTGCGCTCGAACAGGTACGCGACCGACCCGTCGGTGCCGAGGTTGCCGCCACACTTGCTGAATGCATGGCGGACGGCTGCAGCGGTACGGTTGCGGTTGTCGGTCATGCATTCGACCATCACCGCCACGCCACCCGGGCCGTAACCTTCGTAAGTCAGCTCTTCAACGTTGTCCGCTTCGGTCGCACCGGCGCCACGGGCCACGGCGCGATCGATGATGTCGCGGCTCATGTTCGCGCCAAGGGCCTTGTCCAGGGCCAGACGCAGACGCGGGTTGGAACCCGGATCACCGCCGCCCTGACGGGCCGCAACGGTCAGTTCACGGATCCACTTGGTGAAGATCTTGCCTCTCTTGGCATCCTGACGTTCTTTGCGGTGCTTGATGTTCGCCCACTTGGAATGACCTGCCATAACTCGCTCCGAATTCTCTTGAAACGTTGCCCGCCCTGCTCACGCAGCGGCCAGCAAACAAAAAATCTCGACCTGCTCTCTATAGAAAGAAAAAAGGCGCATCCGAAGATGCGCCTTCAGGCCCGTCTTACTCAGCCTTTGGCGTTTCGCGCAAACGAATGTGCAGCTCGCGCAATGCCTTGGCATCCACCACACCCGGCGCTTGGGTCATAACGTCCGCAGCACTCTGGGTTTTCGGGAAGGCGATCACTTCACGGATCGACTGGGCGCCGGTCATCAGCATCACCAGACGGTCCAGACCGAAGGCCAGACCACCGTGCGGCGGTGCACCGTACTTCAGCGCGTCAAGCAGGAAGCCGAACTTCTCTTCCTGTTCCGCTTCATTGATACCCAGCAGACGGAACACCGCTTGCTGCATTTCCTTGCGATGGATACGGATCGAACCGCCACCCAGCTCGGTACCGTTCAGTACCATGTCGTAGGCGCGGGACAGAGCGCCGGCCGGATTGGCTTCCAGCTCTTCAGGGGAGCACTTCGGTGCGGTGAACGGGTGGTGCAGCGCCGAGAAGCTGCCGTCGTCGTTCTCTTCGAACATCGGGAAGTCGACGACCCACATTGGCGCCCACTTGCAGGTCAGCAGGTCGAGGTCGTGGCCGAGTTTGATACGCAGCGCGCCCAGGGCTTCGCTGACGATCTTGGCCTTGTCGGCGCCGAAGAACACGATATCGCCGTCAACCGCACCGACGCGATCGAGGATCACGTTCAGGTTGGTTTCAGGGATGTTTTTCACGATCGGCGATTGCAGACCATCAACACCGGCAGCGCGCTCGTTGACCTTGATGTACGCCAGGCCCTTGGCACCGTAGATGCCGACGAACTTGGTGTAGTCGTCGATCTGCTTGCGCGGCATGCTCGCCCCGCCTGGAACGCGCAGCGCGGCGATACGGCATTTCGGATCGTTGGCCGGACCGCTGAACACCTTGAATTCGACTTCTTTGAGTTGATCGGCAACGTCGACCAATTCCAGCGGGTTACGCAGGTCCGGCTTGTCGGAGCCGTAACGGCGCATGGCTTCTTCGAAGGTCATGTGCGGGAACTCGCCGAATTCCAGATCCAGCACCTCCTTGAACAGGTTGCGGATCATGCCTTCGGTCAGGCCCATGATGTCTTTTTCGTCGAGGAAGCTGGTCTCGATGTCGATCTGAGTGAACTCAGGCTGACGGTCGGCACGCAGGTCTTCGTCGCGGAAGCATTTGGCGATCTGGTAGTAACGGTCGAAACCGGCCACCATCAGCAGTTGCTTGAACAGCTGAGGCGATTGCGGCAGCGCGAAGAACGAACCGGCGTGAGTACGGCTCGGCACTAGGTAGTCGCGGGCGCCTTCCGGGGTCGCGCGGGTCAGAATCGGCGTTTCGACGTCGAGGAAGCCGTTCTCGTCGAGGAAGCGACGGATGCTGGTGGTCATGCGCGAACGCAGACGCAGCTTCTCGGCCATTTCCGGACGACGCAGATCCAGGAAGCGGTAGCGCAGACGGGTTTCTTCGCCGACGTCGGAGTATTCGTTGAGCGGGAACGGCGGGGTTTCCGACTCGTTCAGCACTTCCAGCTCGTAGCCCAGCACTTCGATCATGCCCGACGCCATGTTGGCGTTGGTCGCACCGGCCGGACGCAGACGTACCTTGCCGGTGATCTTCACCACGTATTCGCTGCGCACGCGATCGGCGGCGGCGAAGCTCTCGGCGCGATCCGGATCGAACACCACCTGAGCCAGACCATCACGATCACGGATATCGAGGAAAATCACCCCGCCGTGGTCGCGACGACGGTGAACCCATCCGCAAAGGGTAATTTCCTGGCCTTCCAGGCTTTCGTTCAGTTGGCCGCAATAATGGCTGCGCATCATGGTAGTGGTTTCGCTTCTCGTAATTCGAAATTCGGTGGAGATTCCGTCGCACTCAAGCACTGCGAAATCTCACGCGTGTCGTTCGACCAGGGTTTGAACCCTAGTCAGATTTGTCGCCACCGGCCAGATTCTTCTTGGCTCCGGTCTTGAAATCGGTTTCGTACCAACCGCTGCCGCTGAGGCGAAAACCCGGCATGGACAGCTGTTTCTTGAGCTCTGGCGCCTGACAGGCAGGGCAGTCGACCAGCGGTGCCTCGCTGATCTTTTGAATGGCTTCCAACTGATGACCACAGGAAGCACATTGATAATCGTACATCGGCATGGGGGTGTCTCGGCGATCAGATTGCCACCGCGCGCAGGGCTTTGCGGCGAAAGAGCGGGATTATATCCATTAAATGCGGGCTGTGCAGCCGTAAGACTGCACAGCCCGCCACGTCATTTCAAGTATTGCCCGTTCAGGGCATGACGGCCGCCGGGGTATCCCGCAGGCCATTCATCACACACACCACCCGTACCAGACCGCTGAAGTTTTTCACCCCGCCGTGACGCAGGTGCACCTGGCGGTCCACATGGGACAGCAGCGTGCTGACCGAGCAGCCATTGTGCCCGGCCATGTCACCGAGAATGTTCCAGTAAACCTGCTCGAGCCTCAAGCACGTGGCAAACCCGTTCAACCGCACTGATCTCGCCAGCGGCCGGATCAGCTCGAAGTCGAAATCGCTGACAAACGGATCAACCTTCAGAGCCTGCTGCGAAACGCCATGTTCGCTTTGCCTGTCTGCACCCACCATATCGCTGACACTCCTTTGTCATCGCTGCTTTTATAAAGACAACATCCTGTGCCTTCATAAAAACGCAGACGCAGAGCCAGCGCCAGATGACTAGTTGCCCAGCAACGTAGGATAAGCCGACATGTTCAGTAAGATTTGAAACAGCACGCGGACATCCATTACCCCCGGATATCCGCGCACCGGATTATCAGGCCTCGAGCAACGCGCGCAGCATCCACGCGGTCTTCTCGTGTACTTGCATGCGCTGGGTCAGCAGGTCGGCCGTCGGCTCGTCACTGACTTTGTCCAGCAACGGGAAGATGCCGCGAGCGGTGCGCGTGACCGCTTCCTGGCCGTCGACCAACTGCTTGATCATGTCCTCGGCACTTGGCACGCCGACTTCTTCTTTAATAGAGGAGAGACGCGCGTAAGTCGCGTAGGCCCCCGGCGCCGGAAAACCCAGAGCTCGGATGCGCTCGGCGATCAGATCCACCGCCAGCGCCAGCTCGTTGTATTGCTCTTCGAACATCAGATGCAGGGTCCTGAACATGGGACCTGTGACGTTCCAGTGGAAGTTATGGGTTTTCAGATACAGCACATAGGTGTCCGACAGCAGCCGCGACAGCCCCTCGACGATGGACTTGCGGTCTTCTTCACTGATACCGATATCGATTGCCATGTTTACCCCCTAAGGCGATTGAATTCATCCAACAGGTGCAGCCCCACTCTAGCAAGGCAGCCGCCACCTCGCAGCCGGCAATCTTCACTCACCGTGCGACAAATCGACCGGGCCGGTGCCGCTGGCCGGGGTAATTTGAGTCGCTGCAGGCTTTGCTGTTAAATAGGCAGTGTGTCGCTACGCCCCGTTTTTCGGGGGTGTCGCGCATAGGCTGATGCCGGGCACGTGTCCAACGCCTCTTTATTGTTCCGAAGCGAACCGTGCGCCTTCAGCTCTTCCTTGTGAGCCGTCATAACGTGAGCCAATCAAAATGTTGAAGATCGTCCACCTGCTAATGGGCGCAGCGGCCTTGCTGCTGTCGTTCATACCTAGCTTGAAATCCGAAGCCGTTCCTTACCTGCAACAACCCGATGCACTTTACCTGGCCTTTTTCGGCCTGCTGAACCTGGTCATCGCTCCAGTGATTCCTTACTGGAACAAAGGCCCGCGCCAGCATCTGCAAAATCTGGTCAGCGCTCTTCTCGTGCTGACTGTCGTCCTGCAAACCCTGACCCTGATCGCACCGATGCCAGTCATCGCCGGTCAACCTGCCGTGTTGTTCAGCCTGGTGATCGCCCTGGTTGCCGTGGTTGTGCATCTGGCTGTGAGCTTCTACAAATCTTCACCGGCTGCCGCACCTGTCAGCTATGACATGAGCAATCGTGATACCGGTACCGTCAAGTGGTTCAACACCTCCAAGGGCTTCGGCTTTATCTCCCGGGATTCCGGCGATGATATTTTCGTGCACTTTCGTGCAATCCGTGGCGAAGGCCACCGCGTACTGGTCGAAGGCCAGCGCGTGGAGTTCTCGGTGATGAACCGGGACAAAGGCCTGCAAGCCGAGGACGTGATCGCCGCCCTGCCGCGTCGCTGATCCAGGGTAATAAAAAACCGCGAGCAGCCAGGCTGATCGCGGTTTTTTTATGCCTGCACAAACGTGCCTGGCATCAGTAATGCGGCGGTGGCGCCTCTTCCTCGAAAGAGTCGAACTGCCCGACCATCTCTTCCTGACGCTTGAGCAAGGCGGCCATCTGCAGCTGCAGGCGCTCGATCACCCGCTGCTGCGCCACCAGTTCGTCGTTCAATGCCTGAATGGTGTCGTCCTGGAAGGCCAGACGACTTTCCAGATCGGTAACGCGTTCTTCAAGGTTCATGGTTCAGCTCTCCAGAAACGTGAAGTGTTCGGTCAACACCAGTCGCAACCGCTCACGAATGGCCGCTACCTGCTCGGCGCTGTAGGGCTTTGCCGGATGTTTGCCCCAGACTGGCGCCGGCCATGCCGCATCGTCACGCTTGCGCACGATCACATGCATGTGCAGTTGGCTGACGACGTTGCCCAGCGTTGCGACGTTCATCTTGTCAGCGTCGAACAAGTCCTTGAGCAACTCGGCCAGCGCGGTGGTTTCCTGCCACAACTGCTGCTGGTCGGCGACATCCAACTGAAACAACTCGCTGATATCGTCGCGGCGTGGCACCAGGATGAACCACGGGTAATTGGCATCGTTGGACAACAGCAGCCGGCAGAGCGGGAAGTCGCCGATGGTCAGGGTGTCCTGTTGAAGTCGTGAATCTAAAGCAAACACTGCATGCACTCCCGGCTGATCTACACAATTCAGCTTAGCGGCCATCCCGACGGGCGACGCACCAAGCGACAGGCAGGCAGCATACCTGCGAATGCGCCGGGGTTCACGAAGCCAGCCCACTCAGGCCCTTGCAAGAGGCATTCATACGGACCGTGCACCATCACAGCGCCAGGTTTGCCCTCGAGCACGAACAAATGCCCGAGACGCCCAGATCAACCCGACAGCAGAGTGACCACACACTGTATGAATCCGGTACAGCCCGTAAATTTTTTGCACCAAAAGCGCACAGTGCGTCTACGCTCAGTGCGTCGGGCATCCGCCAAATACTCACTTATGGGGTGAACCGGTAACGTTTTTGGTTGTCACGCCACCCTTCGAACGTGACAACACGATGTAAAGGTATGCGTCAAGCCCCTGATACAAAAGGGCTTGAACCCCCGTTTTTATGAGGTTTTTACGGCTACAGGCGGGTGTTCAGAAAAATAAACGTGGCAACCCTGCACTTTGTGCACGCTTGTTGCATTCAGACACACATGGTCTATAAGCGCAGCACGTGAAGTGGCAGCTTGAGACCAACCAAATACGGTGGCAGGGTTGCCCCAATGGAGATTCAAGTGTTTTGCCAGGGACTCTTTTTTACCGATGCAAAAAGGCCCAGAAACAGCGATAAAGTTGTCAGCCCGGCTGCATGGGTAATGTGAATTTGCGACATCGACCAAGCTATTTGCGACCTCGTCGTAAAGAACATGAAAGGTTGTATGTGCAAGTATCGCCAACAATGTCGGCGTGATATAAGTTTGCGCCGACACAAAAAGAAAGAGCCGCCCAGATAATAAAACAGGTGGGACGGCAGTACTCTTCTAAAACCAAAGGAGCAAATCACGATGCGCGTGATGAAGTGGAGCACAATCGCACTGGCAGTTGCAGCAGCAGCCAGTACTCAGTTGGCTACGGCCGCCCCGTTTGTAGATGACCAGGCAGAAGCCAAAGGTTTTGTTGAAGGCGCGAAACTCACCGAGACGTTGAAGAACTACTACTTCAACCGCGACAACAAGAACGGTGGCCACGACCAGAAAGACTGGACCCAGGGCTTTCTCGGTAACTTCACTTCCGGTTACACCCAAGGCACCGTAGGCGTCGGTATCGATGCATTCGGTTACCTCGCGGTCAAGCTGGATGGCGGTGATGGTACTACCGGCACTGGCAACATGAGCCGTAGCGACACCGTCAAGGCCAACGGTTATGCCCACGACGTTAACGACAGCCAAGGCAAAGCCGGCGCAGCCGTTAAATTCCGCATCTCCAAAACCGAGCTGAAATTCGGCGACATGCAGCCAAGCACCGCTCCGGTATTCGCTGTTGGCGGCTCCCGTATCCTTCCGCAAACTGCCACTGGTTTCCAGTTGCAGAGCAGCGAAGTCAAAGATCTGGACCTCGAAGCGGGTCACTTCTACTCGGCTACCAGCCAGGACAAAAACGCTCGTGAAGGCGGCCTTTACGCCACCTACGCGGGTGTTGAAGCCAAAAACATCGACTACTTCGGTGGCAAATACGGCATCACTGACAACCTGACTGCATCGCTGTACGGCGCCAAGCTGGAAGACATCTGGAACCAGTACTACGCCAACGTGAACCTCACTACCCCGTTTGGTGGTGACACTTCGCTGAACACCGACTTCAACATCTACCGCACCACCGACACCGGCAGCGCCAAAGCGGGCGACATCAGCAACACCGCCTTCTCGCTGGCAACCGCCCTGTCGTTCCTGAAGGCACACACCTTCACCCTGGCCTTCCAGAAGGTCAACGGCGACACCCCGTTCGACTACATCGGCGTGGGCAAGAACAACCGTGGTGGCGACTCGATCTTCCTCGCCAACTCCATCCAGTACTCCGACTTCAACGGTGCAGGCGAGAAATCCCTGCAAGCCCGTTACGACCTGAAAATGGCCGAGTACGGCGTTCCTGGCCTGAGCTTCATGGTTCGTTACGTTAAAGGTTGGGATATCGACGGTACCCACACTCCCGCGGGTAGCGCTTACGCCGGCCTGTACGGTGAAGACGGTAAACACCACGAAACCAACTTCGAAGCCAAGTACGTTGTTCAGTCTGGCCCAGCGAAAGATCTGTCCTTCCGCATCCGTCAAGCCTGGCACGTTGCTAACGCTGACGAAGGCGAAGGCGACGTTAAAGAGTTCCGCCTGATCACCGAATACCCACTGAACATCCTGTAATTGTCAGTGGTTAGTTTCGAAGCATAAAAAAGGCCCATCTTCGGATGGGCCTTTTTTATTGCCTGTCACTTGTAATAAATGCCTGACCAGCAAGTCAGGCATTTAATTAGCAACCTATCATTGTGTTGCCGATTCCTGAACCACACGAATTACGCGCTGTGGAAACGGAATATCAATACCGGCAGTCTTTAAACGATCACGCGACTGTTCGTTAAACATGAACATCACATCCCAATAGTCTGCAGTTTTAACCCAGACTCGCAGGGAAACCGTGATCGAACTGTCACCCAATGTCGAAATGACTGCTTGTGGCGCAGGGTCCTGCAACACGCGCTCATCCTTGGCCAGATCCAGCAGCACTTGACGGGCCTTCTGCAGATCCGCTTCGTAATCCACACCCACGTCGAACACCACTTTGCGGGTTGGCTGACGGTTGGTGTTGGTGATGATGCCGTTCGAAAGATTGCCATTCGGGACGATGATGGTCTTGTTGTCACCGGTACGCAGCACGGTGTGGAAAATCTGGATGCTGTCGACCGTACCCGCCACGCCTTGCGCTTCGATCCAGTCACCGATACGGAATGGACGGAACAGCAAAATCAACACGCCGCCGGCGAAGTTCGCCAGGCTGCCTTGCAACGCCAGACCGATGGCCAGGCCGGCAGCACCGATCGCAGCCACGAACGAGGTGGTTTCCACGCCGATCATCGAGGCGACGCTGACGATCAGCAACACCTTGAGGATGATGTTCGCCAGACTGCTGATGAAGCCTTGCAGCGCCAGGTCGGCATTGCGCAGGGCCAGCAGACCGCCGAGTTTTTGCGTGACCTTGTTGATCAGCCACCAGCCAATGGCCAGGGTAATCACCGCCAGCAGCACGCGACTGCCGTATTCCATGATCATTGGAATCCACGCCTGGGACGCCTTGACCAGGTTGTCTACCTCAGCATTCAAATCCATCTTCCATCTCCTGATGTCCGGCTACCCGGGCTGTAAAAATCAGCGGCAGAAACCCGCCAGGTATACATAAAACAATGTGGGAGCGAGCTTGCTCGCGAAGGCGGTGTGTCAGTCAACTCATGGCTGAATGACATACCGCTTTCGCGAGCAAGCTCGCTCCCACAGATCATCTGACCGGACTTAGTCGCGGAAGTTGTTGAACTGCAGGGGCATGCCGAATTCCTTGGCGCGCAGCGCTGCAATGGCTTCCTGCAGGTCATCGCGCTTCTTGCCGGTCACACGTACCTGCTCGCCCTGAATGGCGGCCTGCACCTTGAGCTTGGCGTCCTTGATGTGCGCGACGATCTTCTTCGCCAGTTCCTTGTCGATGCCTTCCTTGAGAATCGCATCCTGCTTCATCAGTTTGCCCGAAGCGTAAGCGTCTTTGACTTCAAGGCACTGCACATCGATCTTGCGCTTGGTCAGGGCCAGCTTCAGGATCTCGATCATCGCTTCCAGCTGGAACCCGGCTTCAGCGGTCAGGTTGACGGTCAGGTCCTTTTCCTTGAACTCGAAGCTGCCTTTGCCTTTCAGGTCATAGCGACGATCGAGTTCCTTCACGGCGTTCTCGACCGCGTTGGTCAGCTCGTGTTTGTCCAGTTCGGATACCACGTCGAACGACGGCATGTAATCTCTCCAATAAAAAGGCGCGCTCGATGAGGATGGAGCGCGCTTGGCTTGCGGTTAAAATCCGGCTCATTATAACGGGTCTTTTCCCACCGATACGGCGAGCCTTGCATGCCAGTACCTTACCGAGTGAAAAACTGATGTCCACCCCTTGGCACGTTCTCGGCGCCGGCAGCCTCGGCACCCTCTGGGCCACGCGTCTGGCCCGGGCGGGTCTGCCGGTGCGCCTGATCGTGCGGGATGCCGAGCGCTTGCGCAGCTATCAGGCGGCGGGCGGTCTGACGCTGGTCGAACACGGCGCAGCCACTACCTATGCTGTCCCCGCGCAAACGGTGGACGATCCAGAGCCGATCCGCCGCCTGCTGGTCGCCTGCAAGGCCTATGACGCCGAAAGCGCCGTCGCCCGCCTCGCCCCGCGCCTGAGCGCAGATGCCGAGCTGATCCTGCTGCAAAACGGCCTCGGCAGTCAGGATGCGGTCGCAGCGGTGGTTCCGCAGGCACGCTGCATCAGCGCCTCCAGCACCGAAGGCGCGTTCCGCGACGGCGACTGGCGCGTGGTGTTTGCCGGCCACGGTTTCACCTGGCTGGGCGATGCCGGCCATCCGGTAGCGCCGATCTGGCTGGACGACCTGCAAGCGGCGAACATCCCCCACGAATGGAGCACCGACATTCTCACCCGGCTGTGGCGCAAACTGGCGCTCAATTGCGCGATCAATCCACTGACCGTGCTCCACGATTGCCGTAACGGCGGGCTGAAACAGCATCAATGCGAAGTCGCCACGCTGTGCGCAGAGCTGGCCGAATTGCTGGAGCGTTGCGGTCAACCGGCGGCGGCGCTCGATCTGCAACAGGAAGTCGAACGGGTGATCCACGCCACGGCGGCCAATTACTCGTCGATGTATCAGGACGTGGCCAACCAGCGCCGCACCGAAATCAGCTATCTGCTGGGCCACGCCTGCAAAGTCGCCAGCCGTCATCAACTGAATCTGCCGCACCTCAAGCAATTGCAGCAACGGTTGGTCGGCCATCTGCGCAGCCTTGGATTGCCCAGCGACTGAGCAGCGGCTACGCTGCCCACTTGTTCCTTTGCTGCGATAAACCTGATGCCATTGCGCCAGCGCCTTGAAAACCTGCCGGTCGGCCAGAAACTGCTGGCCGCCCTGCTGGTGTTGTTGACCACCGTCCTGCTGGTCGCCAACCTGACCTTTATCAGCGCCGCCTATTACATCTCCCAGGAAAGCATGGCGCCGCAGGCCCTGCAGACCATCGGCCGACTGATCTCCAACCCGAGCCTGGTCGCGCAAGCCCTCGAATCGCCACAGAGCGCCGAACGCCTGCTCAAGGAACTCGACAGCTATTCGCCGTTGCGCGCGGCGGCGCTGTATGACGGCAAGGGTGACCGCATCGCCCAGGTGCAGCGTGGCGACAAGCTCAATCTGCCGGAACGCTATCGGCACGTCGAAGCCTGGCAACTGACCGAGTTTCGCAGCAACCAGTTGATCACCCTGCCCCGCCCCGGCACCGCGCCGGGGCATCTGCTGCTGGTGGCCAGCAGTGAACTGCCGATGGCGTTCTACACCGGCACCCTGACTGCCAGCCTCGGCATCCTGATTTTCAGTGTGCTGCTGTGGCTGGTGATTGCCCGGCAGATCAAACGCCTGATCACCCGCCCGATTCATGAGCTGGAAGAGCTGTCGCGTCAGGTCACCCGCGAAGAGAACTATGCCCTGCGCGCCTCACGCGGCAACCACGATGAAATCGGCAGCCTCGCCGAGGCGTTCAACACCATGCTCTCGCGCATCGAAGCCCGCGAACAGCAGCTCAAGCGCGCCCGCGATGACTCGCAGGCCGCTTACGATCAGGCGCAGGGCCTAGCCGAAGAAACCCGCCACACCAACCGCAAACTGGAACTGGAAGTCCAGGTTCGGAGCAAGATCGAGAAGAAGCTCACCGGATTCCAGAACTACCTCAACAGCATCATCGACTCCATGCCTTCGGCGCTGATCGCCCTCGACGAGCAGCTCTACGTGACCCAGTGGAACCAGGAAGCCAGCGCCCTCTCCGGGACGCGTCTGGATGAAGCGCTGAACCAGCCGATCTTCCTCGCCTTCGAACCGCTCAAGCCGTTTCTGCCGCAACTCAAGCAGACCGTGGAAGAGCACACGGTGGCGAAAATCGAGCGAGTGACCTGGTTCAAGGATGACGAACCCAAGCATTACGCCCTGACCTTTTACCCGCTGATGGGCGGTGCCGGGCGGGGTGTGGTGATCCGCATCGACGACATCACCCAGCGCCTGTCGCTGGAAGAAATGATGGTGCAGTCGGAGAAAATGCTCTCGGTCGGTGGCCTCGCTGCCGGCATGGCCCATGAGATCAACAACCCGCTCGGCGCGATCCTGCACAACGTGCAGAACATTCGTCGGCGGCTGTCGGCGGATCTGCCGAAGAACCTCGAAACCGCCGAGCAGCTCGGCATCGAACTGGACACGGTCAACCGCTACCTGCAAAGCCGTGAAGTGCCGAAACTGCTCGATGGCATCCAGCAGGCCGGCGCGCGCGCGGCAAAAATCGTCACCCACATGCTCAGTTTCAGCCGCCGCAGCACCAGGCAAATGGCCCCGTGCGATCTGCCGGCGTTGATCGATCAGGCGGTGGAAATTGCCGGCAACGACTTTGATCTGGCGATCGGATTCGACTTCAAAGGCCAGGCGATCATCCGCCAGTTCGATCCGGCGCTCGGCCCGGTGCCGGGCACCGCCAACGAACTGGAACAAGTGCTGCTCAACCTGTTGAAAAACGCCGCGCAAGCCATTCACCAGCGCGAGGACGACAGCGAGCCGGGGCGGATCATCCTGCGCACCAAGCTCAATCCGCCATGGGCCGAGATCCAGGTCGAGGACAACGGCATCGGCATGAGCGAGAACGTGCGCAAACGTACTTTCGAGCCGTTCTTCACCACCAAGGAAATCGGTCAGGGCACGGGGCTGGGGCTGTCGGTGTCGTACTTCATCATCACCAACAACCACAAAGGCCAGATGGAAGTGCAGTCGGCGCCCGGTCAGGGCACCTGCTTTACCCTGCGCCTGCCGCTGGCACAACCGGCAGCCATCGCTGCCGAAACCAATCAACTACCGAGGTAACCCATGGGCTTTCGCTTGTCGAAGATTTACACCCGCACCGGCGACACCGGCGAAACCGGCCTGGGCGATGGCCGCCGCGTACCCAAGGATCACCCGCGGATCGAAGCGATTGGCGAAGTCGACACGCTGAACAGTCAGGTCGGTGTGCTGCTGGCCGGATTGATCGCCGAACGTGAGGCATTCCCGGGTTTGAATGAACTGATCGACGTGCTCGCGCCTTGCCAGCATCGCCTGTTTGACCTCGGCGGTGAGCTGGCGATGCCGGCGTATCAGGCGCTAAACGCGGCAGAAATCGAACGCCTGGAAGCGGCGATCGATGTGTGGAACGAGGAATTGGGGCCGCTGGAGAATTTCATTCTGCCCGGCGGTTCGATGCTGATCGCCCAGGCCCATGTGTGCCGCAGTCTGGCGCGCAGTGCCGAGCGGCGTTGTCAGCATTTGAATGCGATCGAGCCATTGGCCGGGGTTGGCCTGGCGTATATCAATCGGCTGTCGGATCTGTTGTTCGTGGCCGCAAGGTTGATTGCGCGGCGGCAGGGGATTGCAGAGATTTTGTGGCAACCTGCTGCAAAACCAATAGAAATGTAGTGTTTTATTGGCCGCCATCGCTGGCAAGCCAGCTCCCACAAGGTTTTGTATCGTTCTCCGCATTTGCGGTGCACCCGACACCTGTGGGAGCTGGCTTGCCAGCGATGAGGCCATCAGCCTCAGCACATAATCAAGCTACTGGCCAGAACGCCCGAATCCCCGCCACACCCTGAGCCCCGACACCCCAAGCCTTCTCGCGCTCCGCCGGGCCAACCCCGCCGAGCAAGAACACCGGTTTGCTGAAGCCCTCGATCAACGCCGCAGCCTGCTCCCAGCCCAACGGTTGCGCGTCCGGGTGGGTCAAGGTTGGTTGTACCGGCGACAGGGTGACGAAATCCACGCCCATCTGCTCGGCCAGCGCCAGTTCTTCGGCGTTGTGGCACGAAGCCGCCAACCAGCGCTCCGCCGGCAACGGTCGCCCCGCTTCGGCGTATTTGCGCAATTGCGCGGCGGTGATGTGCCAGCCGGCCGACGGGAAATCGCCGAGCCATTCGAACGGCCCCTTGATCATCAACTGCGCCTTGCCGGCACACAGACCGGCTGCATCCACCGCCAGATCGCGGTATTTGGGGTCGTAGCCGTTGGGCGCACGCAGCTGGATCAGTTTGATCCCGCCGGCAATCGCCTTCTGAATGCCGCGTAGCAAGGCCGGGGCTTCCAGATCTTCCGGGGTGATCAAGTATTCAGCGGGCAGGCGTGCGGCGGCGACGATTGGCTGGTTGGCGGCCGGAAACTCGTAGCCGGTCAGTTCTTTCGCGCTGACCCAGGCCAGTGGCTGACCTTCGGCACCGTGGGGGTCACCGCTGAAGCTCGAGACTTCCCAGACATCCAGCAACACCTGTTTGTCCGGGTAGTCGTGGCGAACCTTGATCAGTGGACGAGCGGCGCCCACGACAATGCCCAATTCTTCCTGAAGCTCGCGAGCCAGGGCGCTTTCGACCGATTCGTCGGCCTCGACCTTGCCGCCGGGAAACTCCCACAAGCCGCCCTGATGCTGGGTGTCGGCACGGCGGGCGATGAGGATTTTGCCGCTGTCGTCACGAATGACGGCAGCCGCGACGTGTACGCGTTTCACGGATTCAACTCCTCCAGTCCCGCCTTTTGCCACGCCTTGAAGGCGGGCCATTGGTAGACGGTTTCAACATAGGCTTGATCAACCGCCGGCAACTGCACCTGGTAAGTCCGCAGGCGCACGGCAATCGGGGCGAAGAACGCATCAGCCAGACTCACCCGGCCAAACAGATACGGTCCAGGCTCTGTGGCGGCAGCGCGGCATTCGGCCCACAGCGCGAGCATGCGTTCGATATCGACCTTCACTTCCGGCGGCACCGGGTTGAGCGGTGCGTCGTGGCTCAGGTTGAACGGCATGTGATTGCGCATGGCGAAAAAGCCGCTGTGCATCTGCGCGCACGCAGAACGGGCCTGGGCGCGAGCGTAAACATCGCTCGGCCAGAGCTGATCGGACGGGAACTGCTCGGCCAGGTATTCGGCGATCGCCAGAGAGTCGGCGATGGTGCCACGAGAGGTTTGCAGCAACGGCACCTTGGCGGTCGGCGAATGCTTGAGCAGCTTCTCGCGGGTGTCGGGCTTGCCGAGCTTGATCAGTTCTTCGCTGTAGGGTGCGCCGGTCAGCTCGACGGCCAGTGCGGCACGCAGCGACCAGGAAGAAAGCAGTTTGTCGCCGATGATCAGGTGCAGGGACATGGTGTGGCGCCTTTTCGTCAGTGGAAAGCTTCAAGACTTGTAGTGACCGGGCCGACGCTTTCGCGGGCGAGCCCGCTCCCACAGTAGTTTCGGTCGTGCACAAAGGTTGTGTACACCGCAGAACCCTGTGGGAGCGGGCTTGCCCGCGAAGAGGCCGGCTCATTCAACATTGATGTTGCCTGACACAACGCCATCGCGAGCAGGCTCACTCCTACAGTAGATGAGTGAACGACACGGATCCCTGTAGGAGTGAGCCTGCTCGCGATGGCGGCGACTCGGTCTCAGATTAAATCAGGTCCGGTACTCGGCGTTGATCTTCACGTATTCATGCGACAGGTCGGTGGTCCAGATGGTTTCGCTGCAATCGCCACGGCCCAGTTCGATGCGGATGGTGATCTCTTCCTGCTGCATCACCGCCGAGCCCTGCGCTTCAGTGTAGGTCGCCGCGCGAGCGCCACGGCTGGCGATGCACACGTCGCCAAGGAACACGTCGATCTTGCTCACATCCAGATCCGGCACGCCGGCACGGCCGACAGCGGCCAGAATGCGCCCCCAGTTCGGGTCGGAGGCAAACAGCGCGGTCTTGATCAGCGGCGAGTGGGCCACGGTGTAACCGACGTCCAGGCATTCCTGATGATTGCCGCCGCCGTTGACTTCAACGGTGACGAATTTGGTCGCGCCTTCGCCGTCACGCACGATGGCCTGGGCCACGTCCATGCACACTTCGAATACCGCTTGCTTGAGCTTGTCGAACAGCTCGCCTTCGGCGCGGGTGATTTCCGGCAGCGCAGCCTTGCCGGTGGCGATCAACATGCAGCAGTCGTTGGTCGAGGTGTCGCCGTCGATGGTAATGCGGTTGAACGACTTGTTCGCACCGTCGAGCATCAGGTTGTGCAGCACGTCGCGGGCGACTTTGGCGTCGGTAGCGATGTAGCCAAGCATGGTCGCCATGTTCGGGCGAATCATGCCTGCGCCTTTGCTGATGCCGGTGACGGTGATGGTCACGCCGTCATGCTCGAACTGACGGCTGGCCCCCTTGGGCAGGGTGTCGGTGGTCATGATGCCGGTGGCGGCGGCTTCCCAGTTGTTTTCCGACAGGTCGTCCAGCGCCGCTTGCAACGCGCCTTCGATCTTCTCGACCGGCAGTGGCTCGCCGATCACGCCGGTGGAGTACGGCAGGATCTGGCTGGCATCGACACCGGTCAGTTCGGCCAGTCTGGCGGTGGTGCGCTCTGCAGCCGCCAGGCCTGGCTCACCGGTACCGGCGTTGGCGTTGCCGGTGTTGGTCAGCAGGTAACGCACGTCGTTCTGCACACGTTTTTTCGCCAGGATCACCGGCGCGGCGCAAAACGCGTTCAGCGTGAACACGCCGGCCACGGTCGAACCTTCGGCGCAGCGCATCACTACCACATCCTTGCGCCCGGGGCGCTTGATGCCTGCCGAGGCGATACCGAGTTCAAAACCGGCAACCGGGTGCAACGTTGGCAAAGGACCAAGACCAACAGCCATGAATGCGCTCCTTACTCAATGATGTCAGCACCGCTCACAGGGATGGCGGTGGTGTAAATGGCAAAACGCCGCGACGGCAGAAGCCGGTCGCGGCGCGGGTATTTCAGCGATTGAAACGGGAGTTACTGGATCTGCCCGTGGCAATGCTTGAATTTCTTGCCCGAACCGCAGTAGCACAGTTCGTTGCGACCCAGCTTCTGCTCGTTGCGTACCGGCGCGGTGGCGAGGGCTACATCGACCTCTTCACCCAGCACTTCCGGCTGCTCCAGACCAGGGGCCTCGGCGTGTTCGAACTGCATGCGGGCGGCCAGTGCTTCGGCCTCCTGACGCAGGCGTTGCTCTTCGGCTTCCGGATCTTCGCGGCGCACCTGAACGTGCGACAGCACACGGATCGAGTCGCGCTTGATCGAATCCAGCAGCTCGGAGAACAGCGTGAACGACTCGCGCTTGTATTCCTGCTTCGGGTTCTTCTGGGCGTAGCCACGCAGGTGGATGCCGTGACGCAGGTGATCCATGGTCGACAGGTGGTCTTTCCACAGGTCGTCCAGCACGCGCAGAACGATTTGTTTCTCGAACGAGCGCAGTGCTTCGGCACCGGCCTGATCTTCTTTCTCGTTGTACGCCGCCATCAGCTCGACCATCAGCTTCTCGCGCAGCGTCTCTTCGTACAGGTGATCGTCCTCGTCGAGCCATTGCTGGATCGGCAGTTTCACCCCGAAGTCGCTTTCCAGCGAAGCTTCCAGACCGGCCACGTCCCACTGCTCTGGCAGCGATTGCGGCGGAATGTGCGCGCTGACGGTGGCGTTGAGCACGTCCTGACGGAAGTCGGCGATGGTTTCACCGATGTTGTCGGCGGCCAGCAACGTGTTACGCATGTGATAGATCACTTTACGCTGTTCGTTGTTGACGTCGTCGAACTCGAGCAGCTGCTTGCGGATGTCGAAGTTGCGACCTTCGACCTTGCGCTGCGCCTTCTCGATCGCATTGGTCACCATGCGGTGCTCGATCGCTTCGCCAGGCTGCATGCCCAGGGCTTTCATGAAGTTCTTCACCCGGTCAGAGGCGAAGATACGCATCAGGCTGTCTTCCAGCGACAGGTAGAAACGGCTGGAACCGGCATCACCCTGACGACCGGCACGGCCACGCAGCTGGTTGTCGATACGACGGGATTCGTGACGCTCGGAAGCAATCACCTGCAGACCGCCGGACTCCAGCACTTGCTGGTGACGTTTCTGCCAGTCGGCCTTGATCTGGGCGATCTGCTCGGGGCTCGGGTTTTCCAGCGCCGCGACTTCCACTTCCCAGTTACCGCCCAACAGAATGTCGGTACCACGACCGGCCATGTTGGTGGCGATGGTCAGGGCGCCCGGACGACCGGCTTGCGCGATGATCTCGGCTTCTTTTTCGTGGAACTTGGCGTTCAGCACCTTGTGCTCGATGCCTTCCTTGTTGAGCAGGTTGGACACATGCTCGGAAGTTTCGATGGTCGCGGTACCCACCAGGATCGGACGGCCCTGGGCCATGCCTTCCTTGATGTCGTTGATGATCGCCGCGTATTTCTCTTCGGCGGTCAGGAACACCAGGTCGTTGAAATCTTTACGCGCCAACGGCTTGTTCGGCGGAATGACCATGACCTGCAAGCCATAGATCTGGTGGAATTCGAACGCTTCGGTGTCGGCGGTACCGGTCATGCCGGACAGCTTGGTGTACAGACGGAAGTAGTTCTGGAACGTGGTCGATGCCAGGGTCTGGCTCTCGGCCTGAATGTTCAGACCTTCCTTGGCTTCGATGGCCTGGTGCAGGCCTTCGGACAGACGACGACCCGGCATGGTACGACCGGTGTGTTCGTCGACCAGTACGACCTGACCGTCCTGCACGATGTATTCGACGTTGCGGTGGAACAGCTTGTGCGCACGCAGACCCGAATAGACGTGGGTCAGCAGGCCCAGGTTATGCGCCGAGTACAGGCTCTCGCCTTCAGCCAGCAGGCCGACACCGGTGAGCATTTCTTCGATGTACTGGTGACCGGCTTCGTTGAGTTCGACCTGACGGGTCTTCTCGTCGATGGTGTAGTGACCGGCCTTGGTGACCTGGCCTTCGACTTCTTCGACGTGCAATTCCAGCTGCGGGATCAACTTGTTGATCTCCATGTACAGCTTGGAACTGTCCTCGGCCTGACCGGAAATGATCAGCGGGGTACGGGCTTCGTCGATGAGGATGGAGTCGACTTCGTCGATCACGGCAAAATTGAGTTCGCGCTGGAATTTCTCTTCCATGCTGAACGCCATGTTGTCGCGCAGGTAGTCGAACCCGAATTCGTTGTTGGTACCGTAGGTGATGTCGGCAGCGTAGGCGGCGCGCTTCTCTTCTGGCGGCTGGAACGGCGTCACGACGCCGACGGTCAGGCCGAGGAATTCATACAGCGGGCGCATCCAGTTGGCGTCACGGCGGGCCAGGTAGTCGTTCACGGTCACAACGTGCACGCCCTTGCCGGACAGCGCGTTGAGGTAAACGCCCAGGGTCGCGACGAGGGTTTTACCCTCACCGGTACGCATTTCGGCAATCATGCCTTCATGCAAGGTCATGCCGCCGATCAACTGGACGTCGAAGTGGCGCATGCCCATGACGCGCTTGCCGGCTTCACGGGCGACCGCGAAGGCTTCAGGCAACAGCTTGTCGAGGGATTCCCCTTTGGCGATACGGGCCTTGAACTCATTGGTCTTGGCGCGCAACTGATCGTCCGAAAGGGCCACCATTTGCTCTTCGAAGGCATTGACGAGCTGCACCGTCTTGAGCATGCGTTTGACTTCACGCTCGTTCTTGCTTCCAAAAAGTTTCTTTAACAAAGGCGCAAACATATCGGCAGGATCTTCCACACTAAAGGGATGGAGGGCGGCCCCGTGAGTCGCCCGTGCAGCCCTCATGGCCGCATGCGAACGAGCATTCTACCCGGAAACGGTGGTGAGGAAAGTGGCGATATTCCACGATGCTGGCACTGCGCTTTGACGGGGCTCACTTAAAATAAGGGCGTTTTGCTCAACTTCAACCCATCAAGGCAAGAAGTTAGTTGTTGATTTAATGGGTAAAGCAGGGACAAAAGCAATGGGCGAGTGGTTCCGTTGCTTTCTGCTACCATGACGCCTCTGTTACTTCAGGTGTTCGATCATGGCATTTCGCCCCCTTACAGCCAGAGCGCCCGCCGTTCTGCTACGCGAAGCCAAGCCGCTCAAAGCCATCCTCGGCCATGCCCAACGCCTCGCTCATCTGCAACGCCTGCTTGAAAGCCAGCTGCAACCCGCCGCTCGCGCACACTGTCATGTGGCCAAGTGGCGTGAAGGTGAACTGTCGCTGGTGGTCACTGACGGCCATTGGGCTACACGCCTGCGCTACCAGCAAAAACGCCTGCAACGGCAACTGCAGCTGTTCGAAGAGTTCGCCAACCTGACGCGAATCAAATTCAGCGTGCGACCACCGATCGTCCAGCCTGGGGCTGCCGGGCACACGATGGACCTGTCGAGCGATGCGGCGGCGACCATTCAGTCCACGGCCGACGGGATCAGCGATCCTGGCCTGCGCGCGGCGCTTGAGCGTCTGGCGGCGCACGCCAAAGACAAGGCCTGAAGCAAAAGCAAAAGATCGCAGCCTGCGGCAGCTCCTACAGTTGAAATACGTTCCCCTGTAGGAGCTGCCGCAGGCTGCGATCTTTGCTTTTAGCGGCGTTTACTGCCGCCAAGTAACGAGCCCATCAAACCGCGCACCAGTTGCTTGCCCAGATTGTTCGCGGCCTGGCGCATCGCCGATTTCAAGGCCTGCCCCGCCGCCGTGCCCAGAAACTCTCCGGCCCGATCGGCCAGGCTCGGCTCTTCGGCTGCCGGCTTACCCGCTGGCGCATCCGGTGCCAGATCCTTGCGGCCCATCAGGATTTCATACGCCGACTCACGATCGATCGGCTTGTCATAACGGCCTTTGAACGGCGACCCGGCAATCAGCATGGTGCGTTCGGTCTCGCTCAGCGGCCCGATCCGCGACTGCGGTGGCGCCACCAGCACCCGCTGGACCATCTCCGGCGTGCCTTTTTCCTGCAGCGTCCCGACCAGTGCTTCGCCGATACCCAATTCCGTCAGCACCGACAAGGTGTCGAATGCCGGATTCGGCCGGAAGCCATCGGCCACCGCGCGCAGGGACTTCTGCTCCTTGGCGGTGAACGCACGCAAACCGTGCTGGATGCGCAGACCGAGTTGCGCCAGCACGTTATCCGGCAAATCCCCCGGTGACTGGGTGACGAAATACACGCCGACACCTTTCGAGCGAATCAGCCGCACCACCTGCTCCAGACGCTCCTGCAGCGCCTTGGGCGTATCACCGAAGAGCAAATGCGCTTCATCGAAGAACAGCGCCAGCAGCGGTTTGTCGGCGTCGCCGCGCTCCGGCAACTGCTCGAACAGCTCGGCCAGCAGCCACAGCAGGAACGTCGCGTAGACCTTCGGCGCCTCGTGTACCAGACGGCTGGCATCGAGCAAATGAATGCGTCCACGGCCATCGGCGGACGGTTGAAGAATGTCTTCGAGTTGCAGCGCCGGTTCGCCGAACAAGGCTTCAGCGCCCTGCTGTTCCAGGGTCGCCAGCCTGCGCAACAGCGCCTGACTGGAACCGGTGGTCATCAGCGCAGCATCTTCGCCGAGCAGTTGCGGGTTGTCCTTGAGGTGATTGAGCAGCGCCTTGAGGTCTTTCAGATCCAGCAGCAACAGGCCTTCGCGATCCGCCACTTTAAAGGCTGCGTACAGCGCCGACTGCTGGCTGTCGGTCAGTTCCAGCAGGCTGCCGATCAGCAACGGGCCCATTTCACTCAAGGTGGTACGCAACGGATGACCGGATTCACCGTGAATGTCCCACAGCGTCACCGGATAGGCCTGCGGCTTGTGGTCGAGCCAGGGCATCCCGGCGATGCGCTCGGCAACCTTGCCCTGCGGATTGCCGGCGGCACCGAGGCCACACAGGTCGCCCTTGATGTCGGCGGCGAACACCGCGACCCCGGCGTCACTGAATGCTTCGGCAAGGCGTTGCAAAGTCACGGTCTTGCCGGTCCCGGTCGCACCGGCGATCAGCCCGTGACGGTTGGCCAGGCGCATGGCCTGAGCAATCGGTTGCCCCGCCAGATCGGCGCCGATAACGAGTTGCGATGTGTCAGGCATTTTGTCACCTATGGTTAATCTTTAATCCGCTGTGGCCGATAGCTAAGGCGAGAACCGACTGAAAAGTCGGTCGGACATTTCCCTAAGGAGAGTCGGAAATATCAGTTTGTTTCACCCTTGCCCATATTGCGCGTCTTTATAAAAGCACGCCCAGGACATTAAGACCTTAGCGGAACCCCAAGCCATGAACAAAAACCTGCGCTTCAGCCATAAAATTTTGCTTGCCGCCGCCCTCATCGTCATCGCCGCTTTCGCCTCGTTCACGCTGTACAACGACTGGCTGCAACGCAACGCGATCCGCGATGACCTGAACAACTATCTCAACGAGATGGGCGAAGTCACCGCCGACAACATCCAGACCTGGCTCAACGGGCGCATTCTGCTGGTCGAGAACGCCGCGCAGAACATCGCCATCAACCCGGAACCGGCCAACGTCGCCAGCCTGCTGGAACAGAAGTCCCTGACCTCGACGTTCATGGCCACTTACCTGGGCGATGCCACTGGCCACTTCACCATCCGCCCGGACGTGAAGATGCCTGACGGCTTCGATCCACGGGTGCGCCCTTGGTATAAAGGGGCCGAGAGCAGCAGCGCCTCGACCCTGACCGAACCATACATCGACGCCGCCACCGGGCAGTTGATCATCTCCATCGCCACCGCCTCGAAAAAAGCCGGCCAGAGCGTCGGCGTGGTCGGCGGCGACCTGAGCCTGCAAACCCTGGTCGACACCCTCACCGCGCGGGACTTTTCCGGTATGGGCTACGCGTTCCTGGTCAGCGCCGACGGCAAGATCCTCGTGCACCCGGACAAGGCACTGGTGATGAAATCACTGAAAGAAGCCTATCCGCAGGACACTCCGCACATCAGCAGCGACTTCAGTGAAATCACTGTCGATGGCAAGACTCGCATCGTCAGCTTCACCCCGATCAAAGGCCTGCCGTCGGTGAACTGGTACATCGGCCTGTCGGTGGACAAGGACAAAGCCTTCTCGATGCTCAGTGAGTTCCGCACCTCGGCGGTGATTGCCACGGTGATTGCGGTGGTGATCATCATTGCGCTGCTGGGCATGCTGATTCGCCTGCTGATCCAGCCGCTGCACGTCATGACCCGCGCCATGGAAGACATCGCCGATGGCGAAGGCGACCTGACCAAGCGCCTGACCATCGTCAATAACGATGAGTTCGGCGTGCTGGGTACCGCCTTCAACCGTTTCGTCGAGCGTATTCACGGCTCGATCCGTGAAGTGTCGTCGGCCACCGGGCAGGTCAACGAGGTCGCGTTGCGCGTGGTCGCCGCGTCCAACTCGTCGATGTACAACTCCGACCAGCAAGCCTCACGCACCAGCAGCGTCGCCGCCGCGATCAATCAACTGGGCGCCGCCGCCCAGGAAATCGCCCGCAACGCCGCGCAAGCCTCGAACCAGGCCAGCGACGCCCGTGGTCTGGCCGAAGACGGCCAGCAAGTGGTGGATCGCAGCATCAAGGCGATGAATCAACTGTCGAGCATGCTCAGCGCCTCCAGCACCAACATCGAGTCGCTGAACAGCAAAACCGTGAACATCGGGCAGATCCTCGAAGTGATCACCAGCATCTCCCAGCAGACCAACCTGCTGGCACTCAACGCCGCCATCGAAGCGGCGCGTGCCGGTGAAGCCGGACGTGGTTTTGCCGTGGTCGCCGACGAAGTGCGCAACCTGGCGCACCGCACCCAGGAATCGGCGCAGCAGGTGCAGACCATGATCGAGGAGCTGCAAGTCGGCGCCCGAGAGTCGGTGAGCACCATGAGCGACAGCCAGCGCCACAGCCAGGACAGCGTGGAAATCGCCAACCTCGCCGGCGAACGCCTGAACAGCGTGACCCAGCGCATCGGCGAGATCGACGGGATGAACCAGTCGGTGGCAACAGCGACCGAGGAGCAGACCGCGGTGGTGGAGTCCATCAACGTCGACATCACCGAGATCAATACGCTGAACCAGGAAGGTGTCGAGAACCTGCAGGCGACCCTGCGCGCCTGTTCGGATCTGGAGCAGCAGGCTTCGCGCCTGAAGCAGCTGGTCGGCAGTTTCCGCATCTAAGATCAAAAGATCGCAGCCTGCGGCAGCTCCTACAGGGTGAACACACATCCTGTGTAGGAGCTGCCGCAGGCTGCGATCTTTTTGCCCTGGAGACCCACCGCGTATTCCCGACCGAACATCTATTCTGGATAAAGGTCAACCAAGGGAGTGCAACGCAGCGGAGGGTTGATCACTGTGCATATCGCCGACATCACCATGTTCTACGCCCCGGCCAGCGGCGGCGTACGCACCTATCTGGACGCCAAGCATCGTCGGCTGGGCGTCAAACCCGGGATTCGCCACAGCCTGCTGATCCCCGGCGCGCACTTGAGTGAACACGATGGCGTCTACACGGTGCCTGCTCCCGCCCTGCCCTTCGGCAAGGGTTACCGCTTCCCCGTGCGTCTCGCCCCCTGGCGCAACGTCCTGCAGGATTTGCAGCCGGAGCTGATCGAAGTCGGCGATCCGTACCTGACGGCCTGGGCGGCGCTGGATGCACGACGGCAACTGGACGTGCCGGTGATCGGCTTTTATCACTCGGATCTGCCGTTGCTGGTGGGTAACCGCATGGGTCATTGGGTCACGCCGAATGTCGAGGCGTACGTCAGCAAACTGTATGGCAACTTCGACCGGGTGCTGGCGCCGAGTCAGGTGATGGCCGACAAGCTCCGGGGCCTGGGAGTACACAACGTCTTCGTGCAGCCGCTCGGGGTCGATCTGCAGACCTTCCATCCTGACGCCCGCGACAACGGTTTGCGCGCCGAACTGGGGATTGCCGAAGACACCCGCCTGCTGATCTTCGCCGGGCGCGGATCCAAAGAGAAGAACCTGCCGATACTGCTCAAATGCATGCAACGTCTCGGCCCACGCTATCACCTGCTGCTGGTCGGTTCATCGATGCCCGCTGTGGTTCCGGACAATGTCAGCGTGATCGACGGGTTCTGTCCCGCCGCCACCGTCGCAAGGTTGATGGCCAGCGCCGACGCCCTGCTGCATGCCGGCGATCAGGAAACCTTCGGTCTGGTGATCCTCGAAGCCATGGCCTGCGGGATTCCGGTGGTCGCGGTGGCGGCCGGTGCGTTTGAAGAAATCGTTGCCGAAGACTGTGGCTTGCTCTGTGCGCCGAACAACCCGCAAGCCATGGCCAATGCGGTGCGCGAGCTGTTCAGTCGCGGCTGCGTGAAACTCGGCCAACAAGCCCGGCAACACGTCGAACGGCGTTATTCCTGGGACAGCGTGGTTGACAGCCTGCTCGGCCATTACCACGCGGTGCTCGGTCACTCGCTGCCAAGGGTGGCCAATGGCTGATTCCTTGAATGACCGCGCAGTGCTGCTGGTGCTGCACGACGTGGCGCCGTCGACGTGGGCGGATTATCGGCCGTTTGTCGAGGCGGTCGATGCAATGGGTGGCGTGCCGATGACCTGGCTGGTCGTTCCGGATTTCCATGGTCACGACGCACTTGAGGATCATCCCGCGTTTTGCCGAATGCTCGGCGAGCGGCTGGCCCTTGGCGATGAACTGGCTTTGCACGGCTATTACCATGACGACCGCGAACCGACACCGACCACACCGCGCGACTGGTTCATGCGCCGGATCTACACTCACGAAGGCGAGTTTTATCGCCTGTCCCGCGAAGCCGCCCTGGCTCGCCTGCACGACGGCATTGAACTGTTCCGGCACAATGAATGGCCGTTGCACGGCTTCGTCGCCCCGGCATGGCTGATGAGCGAGGGCACGCGCCAGGCGCTTCGTGAAACACCATTGCGCTACAGCAGCGACCCGCAACATCTTTATCAATTGCCGGATTTCACCCCGATCAACGCCCCCGGTCTGGTCTGGAGCGCGCGCAGTGCCTGGCGCCGGGGTCTGTCAAAACTTGTCAGCGAGCAACGCGAACAGCGGTGGCGCGACGCACCGGTGATTCGTCTAGGCTTGCACCCGGTAGACATGCGCCACGCCTTCGCACGTGATTACTGGCTACGAACCCTTGAACGGCTGCTGGCAGAAGGACGCACGCCCATGACCAAAATCGACTGGCTCAGCAAGCAACGCGGGCGAATGGAGCGCGCTGCATGAGTCGCGGCATTGTGCTGTTGATCGGCCTGCTCGCTGCTGTACTGATCCCGGTGTTGCTCGGCGGCGGCGAGATCGGTGCGCGCCTGCAGAACTTTCCGCTGCAATGGCTGCTGATCATGTTCGGCATGATTCTGCTCTGCTGGGGCATCAACACTCTGCGCTTGCGCCTGTTGCTGGGCGATCAACGCGAACGGGTAACACCGCTGAAAAGCCTCGGCGTGGTGATGGCCGCGGAGTTTGCCTACTGCGCCACGCCCGGCGGCAGTGGCGGGCCGCTGACGATCATGGCGTTGCTGGCGCGCAGCGGTGTGCGCCCGGCCCGTGGCAGTGCGGTGTTTGCCATGGATCAGTTGAGCGATCTGCTGTTCTTTCTCTGTGCCTTGAGCGGCATCCTGATTTACGCCTTGTTTCAGCACCTCAGTGACCGCCTCGAATGGTTGCTGATGGTCAGTGCGGTGTCGCTGTTCGGTGGGCTGTTCAGTTGCGTGCTGCTGGCGCGCTACCACCGCCGCCTGATCCTTTTAAGCGGGCGCCTGCTCGCTCGCCTGAACGTGCGGCCCGCCACTCGCCGGCGCTGGGCACGCAAGCTGCTGCATTTTCTCGCCGCGTTCATCGATACGCTCAAGTTGCCGTGGCCGACCCTGATCAAAGTCTTCGCCCTGACCTGCGTGCACTGGCTGCTGCGCTACAGCGTGCTGTACCTGGCCTTGCGCGGGCTGGGTGCAGACCTGCAATGGGCCTGGAGTTTTCTGGTGCAGATGCTGTCGCTGGGGGCTGGTCAAATGAGCCTGCTGCCCGGTGGCGCTGGGGCGGCAGAACTGACCTCGGCGGCGCTGCTGGCGCCGATGGTCGGCAAATCCACCGCAGCGGCAGCGATCCTGATCTGGCGGGTGGTGACGTTCTATTTCTATCTGGTGGTGGGCGGGCCGGTGTTTCTATTGATGCTCGGGCGGCCATTGCTCAAGAAGCTGTTGAAGATCAGGCAGGCTTCTCAGGTTCGTCCGCCTTCTCCTTGAGCTGCTCCCACAACTCGGCAGCCCCGGGAAACTCGGTGCCATCCTCCGGACTGAGGTCATCCGGGTCGTAGCGGCTCAGACAACCTTCGCCCAATGTGGCAGGTGCTTTCGAAGTGGCTTTGTCCAGTGGATCGCTCACGGGCGGTTCCTCAACGGCTGAAACGAAAAAAGGCCTGGGACGATTGAACGCCCAGGCCCTTCTTTATTCAAGTACGCGCAGATTCGATCAGAACACCACGGTCTTGTTGCCGTGCACCAGCACGCGATCTTCGAGGTGATAACGCAGGCCACGGGCCAACACCATCTTCTCGACGTCACGGCCGAAACGCACCATGTCTTCGATGCTGTCGCTGTGGCTGACACGCACCACATCCTGCTCAATGATCGGACCGGCGTCCAGCTCTTCGGTCACGTAGTGGCAGGTTGCGCCGATCAGCTTCACGCCGCGCAGCGACGCCTGATGGTATGGCTTGGCACCAACGAACGACGGCAGGAAGCTGTGGTGAATGTTGATCACCTTGTGCGCGTATTCGCGGCACAGCGCCGGCGGCAGGATCTGCATGTAGCGCGCCAGTACCACCACTTCGGCATCGTGCTGTTTGACCAGACGCGAGACTTCGGCGAAGGCCGGCTCCTTGTCCTGCGGGTTGACCGGGACATGGTAATAAGGAATGCCGTGCCACTCGACCATGCTGCGCAGGTCGTTGTGGTTGGAAATCACGCAGGAAATTTCGCAATCGAGCTCGTCGCTGTGCCAGCGGTGCAGCAAGTCGGCCAGGCAGTGGGATTCGCGGCTGGCCATCAACACCACGCGTTTCTTCTGCTCGGTGTCGGTGATGCGCCAGTCCATCGAAAACTCTTCGGCGATCGGCGCAAACTTCTCGCGCAGCACTTCAATACCGAACGGCAGCGAATCGGCGCGGATCTCGTGACGCATGAAGAACCAGCCATTCTGATTATCCGAATGGTGGCTCGCTTCGGTGATCCAACCGTTGTGGGATGCCAGAAAGTTACTGACTTTGGCAACGATGCCAACGCGGTCAGGGCAGGAAATCACCAACCGAAAGGTGCGCATGGGGGGGAAACTCCAGAACTTCGCAAAGGCGGCCATTCTAGCGACTGTGCGCGGAAACTGCAGTATTGATGACCACATCCCCGCAGGCAGGCCCGATTCGCGGCGTCTGACGCCACGCGCGGCAAAACTATAGTCCTGCAGTGAAGCTGTTCGGCCAGATAATTGTGAATACTCGTGATGACTGCATCACATTATTTAAATGACCATTCAATTCAACGGTTATTCCACGTAACTAATTCAAATAAAAAAACCGGTTAAATGTTTACTTGATGAAACAGCCTGACTATTATTGCGGCACTGTCCCTGCCATTCAACACATCCGCATAAGGTAGTTACCATGTCCTTGATCAACGAATATCGCGCCACCGAAGAAGCAATCAAAGAGCTGCAAGCGCGTTTGAAGAACCTGTCGCAAGACGACAAATTGCAAGCCGAGCTGGAATTCGAAGGCAAACTGCGCACCCTGATGGGCGAATACTCCAAGTCCCTGCGCGACATCATCGCCCTGCTGGATCCGGAATCGAAAACCAAGGGCACCCGTGGCGCCGCAGTCAAAACTACCGGCACCAAGCGCGCGCGCAAAGTTAAACAATACAAAAACCCGCACAACGGCGAAGTCATCGAAACCAAAGGTGGCAACCACAAGACTCTGAAAGAGTGGAAAGCCAAGTGGGGCGGTGACGTGGTTGAAGGCTGGGCTACCCTGCTGGGCTAAGCCGCAACGCCTGTCGCAGACTGATTCTGCGGCCCATGAAAAACGCCAGCATATGCTGGCGTTTTTTTATGCCCGGCATTTCACGGGCACACTATGTTCGATTTCAAAGATTCAAACGTTTGCGCAATGCCTGGACATAATTCTGCCACTCATTGAGCACTTGATTCTGTATCGGCGTAGCACTAAGCACCCATTGCTGCGCGGCCTCGGCAAAAGATTGCAGGGTATTAGGCGCGCCCATTTGCGGCTCGGACAAACGCTGCTGGCAGAATATTCTCCAGCGTTCTTGCTCCTCGGAATTCAACGTATCGGGAAAGTTACGTGCGCGATATCGAAAGAGTAATTCCGGCAGACGTTCATCATCGAACGGCCAGTGTTCTTGCGCTAATTGCGCCGGATCAGCCGTCCTCACTTGCTCGCATAGACGCCGGTCACGATCACCGATGAATCCATCGTACAACTGCTGTTCCGGATCTTCGCTCGGCGTGAAGTCTTCGCTGGCGTAAATCGCCGCGACTTTATCTTTCCAGACTTGTTGTGCGTCACTTAGCCGCAGTGCACGCGCCTGATACAGCGCCATATCCAGACCCAGGCGCTGCTGATCGTCGGCGCGCAACACCGACAACGGCGCCACCACCGGGCAGCGATTGATGTGAATCAGTTTGAGCGGCACCGGCAGTTCACCCTCGGCGAGATCGTCGCGGCGGGTATACAGGCGCTGGCGCAGGGCTTCCGCATCCAGATCCAGCAAGCCTTGCGGATCGAGGTGCAGGTCACAGACGATCAGCGCATTGCGATTGCGCGGATGCCAGGCCAAGGGCAGCACCACACCGACATAGTGCCGCGCCGCCGAAAATCGTCCAGAGATATGCACCAGCGGTTGCAGCAGACGAATCTGATCCATGACCTTCTGCTTGCTGCGCAGTTGAAACAGCCAGTCATACAACTTCGGCTGTTTCTCGCGGATCAACCGCGCCAGCGCGATGGTGGCGCGCACGTCCGAGAGCGCTTCGTGGGCATGCCCATGGTCGATGTTGTTGGCGGCCGTCAGGCGTTCGAGCTTGAGGGTCACCTTGCCTTGGTCATCGGTTGGCCAGACCAGCCCCTCCGGGCGTAGCGCATACGCGGCACGCACCACATCGATCAGGTCCCAGCGACTGTTGCCGCCCTGCCATTCACGGGCGTACGGATCGAAGAAATTGCGATAGAGACTGTAGCGGGTCATCTCGTCGTCGAAACGCAAGGTGTTGTAACCCGCGCCGCAAGTGCCGGGCGCCGCCAGTTGTGCGTGCACGCGGGTCATGAAGTCGGCTTCGCTCAGACCCTGTTCGGCGAGACGACTTGGGGTGATGCCGGTGATCGCGCACGCCGCCGGGTGCGGCAGGATGTCTTCGCTGGGCTGGCAGTAGAGGTTGACCGGTTCGTCGATTTCATTGAGGTCGTGGTCGGTGCGAATCCCGGCGACCTGCAGCGGACGGTCGTTGCGCGGATTGATGCCGGTGGTCTCGTAGTCGTACCAGAAGATTGAAGTCACGGGCGGTTCCTGAACTGAAGATCGGCAAAGTCTAGGCGTTGAACGGCCGTCGCGGCCAGCGCTGTGTCATTCAACCACCGCGCATCACACGATGTGCAATACATAGTTATGTCGTTTTCCCCCAAGAGGCTGCTAGCATCGGACGGACTTCGCATCCCGATCCGGCCCCATCAGGTAGCCCATGCTCGAGAACACAGCACTGCCACGGAAAGCACCGCTGAACCCGCCACTCGATACCCGCTATCAAGTGGAAACGCCGGAGGGCATCGACCTGCCGTTGCGCCCGGCCGGTCTGATGGTGCGCAGCCTCGCCTTCGGCATCGACCTGGGCATTCGCGGGGCCATCCTCGGCGTGCTGTTTCTGCTGCTGGCGTTTCTCGGCAAGCTCGGCATCGGTCTCGGTTCGTTGCTGCTGTTTGCCGTCAGCTGGTGGTACATGGTGCTGTTCGAAGTGCTGCGTCAGGGCCGTTCGCCGGGCAAGCAATGGATGGGCCTGCGGGTGATCCACGATGACGGCACACCGATCGGCTGGTCGGCCTCGCTGCTGCGCAACCTGCTGCGTTTTGTCGATCTCTTGCCGTTCGGTTATGCCTTCGGCGCCATCAGTTGCCTGCAACATCCCACCTTCAAACGCCTCGGCGACATCGCCGCCGGCACCCTGGTGGTCTACAGCGAACGCGCCCTGCTCCGCCCGCAATTACCTGACGCCCAGCCACGCCGTTCACCGGTGCCGCTCAACCTCGGCGAACAACGCGCCCTGCTCGCCTTCGCCGAACGCCAGGCTGAACTGTCGCCGGCGCGGGTCAACGAGCTGGCCGCGCTGCTCGCCCAACCGCTGCACATCACGGCGCCCAAAGCGGTCAGCGAACTCAATGGCATCGCCCGCGGCTTGTTGGGTCCGACATGAAGCAGAGTCTTTTCGAAACTCGCCACAAGGCCGAATGGGAGCGCTTCACCCTGGCCCTCGAACGCCTCGAACACGGCAAGGACACCTCGCAGGTGGCCGCTTTCCCCAAGGCTTATCGACGCCTCTGCCAGCATCTGGCGCTGGCACAGGAGCGTGGTTACAGCAGTTTTCTGATCGACTCGCTGCAACAGTTGGTGTTGCGCGGTCACCAGCAGCTGTATCGGCACCGCAGTCGTTTCGGCGCCAACCTGCTGGGTTTCATCCTCGCTGACTTCCCTCGACTGGTGCGTGCCGAATGGCCGTTCGTGCTGGCCGCCGGTCTGGTGTTTTTCGGCAGCCTGATCGGCTTTGCCTTGCTGGTGTATGCCTTTCCCGAATTGGTCTACAACCTGATCCCCGCCGAACAGGTGCGCGACATGCAGAGCATGTACGACCCGGTGGCCGGGCACCTCGGGCGCTCGGCCGAACGAGCGGCCAGCGAAGACTGGGTGATGTTCGGTTATTACGTGATGCACAACATCGGCATCGCCTTTCAGACCTTCGCCAGCGGTTTGCTGCTGGGCGTGGGCAGCGCGCTCTTCCTGTTCTACAACGGATTGATCATCGGCGCGGTGGCCGGGCACCTGACCGAGATCGGTTTTGGCCAGACGTTCTGGTCATTCGTGATCGGCCACGGCGCCTTCGAACTGAGCGCCATTGCCCTGGCGGGTGCAGCGGGGCTGAAACTCGGCTGGGCAGTGATTGCGCCGGGGCGGCTGATGCGCGGCGAGGCGCTGGTGCAGGCGGCGCGCAAAAGCGTGCAGTTGGTGTGCGGCGTCATGCTGTTCCTGCTGATCGCGGCGTTCATCGAAGCGTATTGGTCGTCGAAGACCGGGGTCACACCGCCGATCAAATATGCGGTCGGTGCCTCGTTGTGGATCGCAGTGGCGGTCTATCTGCTGTTCGCCGGAAGGACACGCCATGCGCCTGAGTGACGCCACGGTGGCGATCCGCCCGCGCACCAGCTGGGAAGCCATGGACCTCGGCGTGCTCATGAGCCAGCAGCATCGACGCTTGCTGATGACCAGTTGGGCCATCGTCACCCTGCCGCTGTTCGCCGTACTGACCTTGTTGCTGTGGGATTCGCCGTCGCTGGCGGTGTTGATTTTCTGGTGGCTGAAACCGGTCTACGAACGCCTGCCGCTGTACATCCTGTCCAAGGCACTGTTCGGCGAGACACCGACACTGAAACAAGCCCTGCGTGAGTTCCCGCGGCTGCTCAAACCACAATGGCTGGCCAGTCTGACCTGGCGCCGCCTGAGCCTGAGTCGCAGTTTCCTGCTGCCGGTGCTGCAACTCGAAGGCCTCGACGGTACCGCCCGTCAGCAACGCCTGCAGGTGTTGCTGCAACGCAATGCCGGCGCCGCGCAATGGCTGACGATCATCGGCATGCATCTGGAAACCGCACTGTGGATCGGCCTGATGGTGCTGTTCTACATGTTGCTGCCACAGCAGATTGAAACCGACTGGGACTGGCAATCGCTGATCCTCGACACCGATCACCACTGGCGTTGGCTGGAACACCTGACCAACGCTTTCTACGCGCTGGTACTGGTGGTCTGGGAACCGATTTATGTCGCCTGCGGTTTCAGCCTGTATTTGAACCGGCGCACCGCACTGGAAGCGTGGGACATCGAGCTGGTATTCCGCCGTTTGCGCCAGCGCCTGAACAGCAGCGCGGTGGGTTTGTTGTTGGCGGTCTGTCTGTTGCTGCCGGCGGTGCCACCCGTATGGGCTGCGGCCGATCCCGCCAGCGCACCGGAGGCACCCCGCCTGCTGCACCAACCGCTGACCAGTCAGGCTGCGCACGACAGCATCAAGGCGCTGCTCGAACAACCGCCGTTCAAGAACAAGGAAAGCGTGACCCGCTATCGCTTTGGCGACGACCCGGCAGCCCCGGCCCAGGGTAAACCCGGTGAGGCGCCGCAATGGCTGAAAACCCTGCTCGGCTGGCTGGACAGTCAACGCTTCAATGCGCTGGCGGGCCTGATTGAAGTGCTGTTGTGGGGGGCGTTGATCGCCGCTGTCGGCTGGTTGATCTGGCGCTATCGCGAGTTCCTGCACACCTTCGTCAGTCGCCGGTCAAAGCTGCCCGCCCGCGTCAGGCCACCTGCACCGCAGCAGGCATTCGGCCTCGATCTGAGCCCGCAAACCCTGCCCGACGACATCGCCGCCAGTGCCGAACAACTCTGGCAGACCCAGCCGCGCGCCGCGCTGGGCCTGCTCTATCGCGGATTACTCAGCCGTCTGCTGCACGACTTTGCCCTGACCTTGAAACCCGCTGACACCGAGCATCAAGTGCTGCTGCGGGTCGAGCAACTGCAGCGCCCTGAACTGCTGGCGTTCAGTCGCAGCCTGACGCAGCACTGGCAGAACATGGCCTACGGGCACCGCGTACCGGCGGCGCATCTGCAACAGGAATTGTGTGACGGCTGGCGCGCCTTGTTCGACCATGGAGCGCGCACTTGAACCGGCGCAGCGCGTGGCTGCTCGGCGGGCTGATCGTCGCCCTGCTCGCGGCGTTGAGCATTTATCTGTACCTCAAGGCCCGGCCCTATCAGGAAGTGATCGATCACGGCCCTTCGCCCCAGGCACAGGCCAATCCTTATCTGGCGGCAGAGATGTTTTTGCGTGAACGCGGGCTCAACGTCGGCCATGCCGAAACGCTGGCGGTGCTGCCGGATATCGATCCGCGTCGGCACACTCTGCTGTTGTTCGGCGAACGTTCGCGCATGACCCCGCGTCAGGTCGATCAAGTGTTGAACTGGGCCCGCGCCGGTGGGCGCCTGGTGTTCGTGGCCGAAGCGTTGTGGGACAAGCAGGCCAGACAAAGCGCTGACCTGTTGCTGGATCGGGTGCAGTTGCACCAGTCCCTGAGCAAGGATCTCAAGGAGCCGCCGGCGGAGCTGGCCGATGATCCGTACCCGAACCTGACCAAGCTCTACCTGGAAGACGAGGACGCGCCGGCCTACGCCGGTTTCGACACCGCGTTCCATCTGGAGGATCCGAACAATCTCGCCCAGGCCTGGGCCAACAGCGCCAAGGCCACGCACATGATGCAACTGCCGTACGGCCTCGGCTCGATCACCGTGGTCACCGATGCCGAACTGTGGAAGACCCCGGCCATCAACAAGCACGACAACGCCTGGCTGCTCTGGTACCTGAGCGCCGACACTGACGTCACGCTGATTTTCAACACGGTGCATGATGGTCTGCTGACCTTGCTCTGGCGTTACTTCCCGCAAGCCATCGTCGCCCTGCTGGCGCTGATCGGCCTCGGCCTGTGGCACGTTGCTGTGCGCCACGGGCCATTGCAGGCGCCCGCCGCGAGTGGCCGCCGGCAGTTGCAGGAGCACCTGCGCGCCAGTGCCGATTTCATCCTGCGCCACAACGGTCAGCACACGCTGTTGCAAGCTTTGCAGCAGGACGTGCTGCGTCGTGCCCGCCGCCGTCATCCCGGCTTCGACCAATTGAACGTGGCCGAGCAATGGCTGGTGCTGTCGCGCCTGACCCGCCAGCCAACCCGCGCCATCAGTCAGGCCCTGAGCCCGGTGCCGAAACAGCGCATGAGCAGCGCTGATTTCAGTCGCCAGGTGGCCCACCTGCAAACCTTGAGGAACACGCTATGAGTGAACAGATCGAGCCCGGCAGCGCCAGCCACGCCGCCCAGCAACGCCAGCGTGCCAGTCAGTTGGCGCAAGCGCTGCGCGGCGAATTGCAGAAGGCCCTGATCGGCCAGAACAGCGTGATCGACGATGTGCTGACCGCGCTGATCGCCGGCGGTCACGTGCTGCTTGAGGGCGTTCCGGGGCTGGGCAAAACGCTGCTGGTACGGGCGCTGGCGCGCTGCTTCGGCGGCGAGTTCGCGCGCATCCAGTTCACCCCGGACCTGATGCCCAGCGACGTCACCGGCCACGCGGTGTACGACCTGCACACCGAGCAATTCAAGCTGCGCAAGGGGCCGTTGTTCACCCACCTGCTGCTGGCCGACGAGATCAACCGCGCCCCGGCAAAAACCCAGGCGGCGTTGCTCGAAGCGATGCAGGAGCGCCAGGTCACCCTCGAAGGCCGGGCGCTGCCGATCGCCCAGCCGTTCATGGTGCTCGCCACCCAGAACCCGATCGAGCAGGAAGGCACTTATCCCTTGCCGGAAGCCGAGCTCGACCGCTTCATGCTCAAGATCCGCATGGATTACCCGGAGGCCGAGCAAGAGCTGAACATGGTGCGTCAGGTCAGCCGCTCGACCCGCGCCGACATGCTCGACGTGCAGCCGCTGCGCACGGTCCTGCAAGCCAAGGACGTGCAAGCCCTGCAACGCATCGCCAGCGACCTGCCGATCGACGATCAAGTGCTCGATTACGCCGTGCGGCTAGCGCGCAGCACCCGTTCCTGGCCCGGCCTGAGCCTCGGCGCCGGGCCGCGTGCCTCGATTGCGCTGGTGCGATGCGCCCGCGCCCGTGCGTTGCTGCGCGGCGGCGAGTTCGTGATTCCCGATGACATCAAGGGTTGCGCGCTCTCGGTGCTGCGCCATCGGGTGCGAGTGGCGCCGGAGCTGGACATCGAAGGTCTGCAGGTCGATCAGGTGCTGCAACAATTGCTCGACCAAGTGCCGGCGCCGCGCTTGTGAAACCGTCACGCCTGCTGCTGATCTGGCTCGCGATTCTGCTGGCCGTCGGCACGCTGCTGGGCACGCTGCAAGCCCTAGACATCGACGTACCCGCCACGCTGTTGTCGATCAACTGGGGCTTGCTCCTGGCCCTGCTGGTGCTGGCGATCATCGATGCGCTGCGCCTGAACAACCTGCCCTCGCCGCGCATCCAGCGGCAGATGCCCGGCAGCCTGGCACTCGGCCGTTGGAGCGAGGTGCGGCTGCAGCTCAGCCATGACTTCATCGAGCCGGTCGCGGTAGAGATTTTCGACCACGTGCCACAGGGCCTGAGCTTCGAAAACCTGCCGCTGGCGATTGAACTGCAACCCGGGCAATTCAGCGCGGTCGGCTACCGTCTGCGCCCGCTCAAGCGCGGGCACTTCAGCTTCGAGCATTGCGAAATCAACCTGCCCAGCCCGTTCGGTCTGTGGACAGGCAAACGCCTGCTCGCCGTGAGCGGCGAGATCCGCGTCTACCCGGACTTCGCAAAGCTCTACGGTGGGCAGTTGTTGGCGGTGGACAACTGGCTCAGCCAGCTCGGTGTGCGCCAGCGCCAGCGTCGCGGGCAGGGTCAGGAATTTCATCAGTTGCGCGAATTTCGCGAGGGCGACAGCCTGCGCCAGATCGACTGGAAAGCCACCGCCCGTCAGCGCACGCCGATTGCCCGCGAGTATGAAGACGAGCGTGATCAACAGATCATGTTCATGCTCGATTGCGGGCGGCAAATGCGCAGCCAGGATGGCGAGCTGTCGCATTTCGACCATGCGTTGAATGCGTGTCTGCTGCTGAGCCATGTCGCGCTGCGTCAGGGCGATGCGGTGGGATTGAGTACATTCGCCGTCGCGCAACCGCGTTTTCTCGCGCCAATCAAGGGTGCCAGTCAGCTCAAGGTCCTGCTCAACGCTGTTTATGATCTGGACAGCAGTCAGCGTCCTGCCGATTATTCGACCGCGACCAGCCAGCTGTTGGCCCGGCAGAAGCGCCGGGCGCTGATCGTGCTGCTGACCAACCTGCGTGACGAGGACAGCGAAGACCTTCTCCCCAGCGTCAAACGTCTGAGCCAGCAGCATCAAGTGCTGGTGGTCAGCCTGCGCGAGGAAGCCCTCGACCGCGTGCGCAATGCCCCGGTACAAACACTGCCAGAAGCACTGGTCTATTGCGGCACGGTGGATTATCTCAATGCCCGGGCCGAACTGCATGAGCAGTTGAATGCTCATGCAGTTCAGGTGCTGGATGTGCGCCCCGAGGAACTGGGCTCAGCAATGGTGACGCGATACTTGAGCTGGAAGAAGGTCGGAGCAATTTAACGACGTGGGAACAGATGAAAGCTCACGCCGCTAACGGCATCCAGTCAGTGCCGCGTTATTTATCTTCTGCATCCTCATTCGCGCTCCGCGCGATGACCCGGAATCGAGCACCATGTGAACCAACTATGCCCGGACTATACAACGACATCGCAAATTGCGTTTGCACGGGAACATCTACCTTCATTTTCCAGAGGACAATGCGTTGGTCGACTCTCCTTAGCACATTGATAGCTGGAGTAAAGATGATGCCTGGATGAGTGCATCCGACAGAGCATTGCCGACCGATCCAATCGACTGGAAAAACTCCCTGAATGCTGACCTCGCTGCCTTGCACTAGAGGACTAATCGTATGAAACGGAATGGTAATGATCAAATTGTCGGCCAACAGTCCAACTTCGTTTATCACACGATTGTCATAGTCGCTCACCCATACATCAACACCATCCGTGACACCGTCTCGCCCGCTCCTCACGGAAGCACTGAGCCTTGCTATTCCGGTGTCGGGGTACTCCGTCGGCAGAACCGAATGCCGAGACCAGCCGCTCGCATCAGTTGTCACCACCACCGATTGATTTGCCGTTAAAGACCAGGTCACCTCTATATTTTCTGCAGGCCTGCCGGTAGTTCGGTTCAGCACTTGTACCTGCACAGACTGCGGTTTGGAAAGTTCCACAGCCGTACTGGCCACCGTCAGATCCTTTAGCTCCAAGTCATGACTAACGAAAAATTCCAGCGATTGTGAATTTTGGAAGCCTACCGTTGCAGTGAGTACGAAAGTCCCCAATTCCCACTGTTCGAAGTCCACCCGCGATTTGCCGTCAACTCCTGTTTTGGTGTCAGGTAAATTCCTTCCTGGAAACGCCCATACGACGTTTATTCCACCAACGGGCTTGCCGCTTGAATGCGATACAACGGTCACTTCCGCAATGATTCGCTGGCCGGGAAGAATGGTTTGCGCGGGGCTGGTCAACGACTCAATCACCGGCACTATGCCGTAATACCCCAGTTGCGCCATATCCCAGCCACCCAGCCCGCCTCGGACAATGGCCGATAAAACTCCCTGCGAGTCAGCCGGATAGGTAAAGGTCAAACGGGCAAGACCCTCCTCATCCGTCACCGATGGCGTCAAGGCAGTCCCGGCAAAATCCCAGTGCACTTGCACACCCGCCAGCGGCACACCGGTATGTGCCGACACCACTTTGGCAATGGCGTGCGCGCGCTCCTCATTGGGTGGCAAGCGTGAATCTTCCGGCTCATACAGTTCGCTGATTACTCGCGGTTCCTCAAGCGTGTACGGCAGATCAACCGACTCCGAACGAACCGCGCCTCCTACACTCGCCGTCACTACCGCCGCGCCCGGCGTCTGCGGTTTGAAGCGCACAGTGGCGACACCATAAAAGTCGGTCAGACTGGTGACCGCCCCCAGATCCTCGTTGCGCCAGGTCACCAATACCCCGGCGATACCTTGACCGGAAATGGATGACACCACTGTCACCTGCTCGACCAGCTCCTGCTCCCATTCCACCACTTGCTGAACGCTACTATGGGTGAGGAGTTTCCACACCTGCGCCCCCTCCCCCAGCGACATCGCATTGGCCGGTGACAGATTGGCCAGGCGCTCCGCTCCCAGGCGCAGCGCGAAGCCACCGTCCTTCAGGTCGGCGCAACGCAGGGAATAGCTCAAACCGCTTGCCGAGGGGCGCGATGCGCCGAGCGCAGGTTCGAAACTCAGACCCAGTTCCGCAGGGCCGGTGCCGGTCAAGCCCAGGGTCAGCTCCTGCTTGAACAACGGGCTGCCTTCCGGAAGCAGTACTTCGATGGCATGTGAGCCATTGCGTCGCGGAAAGTAGGTGTGACTGCCCCATGGATGTTCATCATGCCCGTCGAAACTCACCCGCACATCTTCCCAAGGGTCACGGCCAAGTGCTGTAAAGGACAAGGCGCGCTGCTCTTCATAACCGTCGAACGGGCTGAACACACTGGCCACGACGTTCTGCTCACCGGGACTGCTCGGCACCAGCGCAAACCCGGACCAGCCCAGTGCATCGCTGACGACGGTGTCTGAACTGCCAGCGGATTTCCACTGCACTGCCACCTGTGCCACCGCTTGCCCGGTGAACGCCGAAACCACCCTGACCCAGCTCCACGCCTTATCCTTGCCGATGACGGCGTCAATCGCTGACTCACGCCAGTCTTCGATTCGCAGCTTGTTGTGAGCGAGCTGCATCGGATTGGTGCTCATGGAGCGATCCAGGGAAGACAAGAAAAGCCCGACACTAAAGGCGCCGGAGACCTTGCTCGAGGTGAAATCCAGACTCCAGCCGACACCACCGTCACTGATTTTTTGAGCTTGATCGAGGGGCGGTTCAATACTCGCTTCCAGATCATCAGCCGGCGTGCCTTGCCACACCAGCGTTGCCTGCAAACCCACCAGCGGACTCAAGGCCTTGGGCAGATAGCGCAAGCTGTGTACGGCGCCAATGCACGGGAACAGTGTCTGACTCGCGGCAGTGGCGGTCACCTGATCCAGCATCAGCGTCAATTCATCCATCAGTTGCGTGGAAATCAACCGACCAAACAATTCCCGGGGCGATGCAAGCCCCGGGGTGCTCAAGGCCAGACTGAACAGGCTGCTGGTACTCGACGCGTTCTGCGAACTGAAGTGCCATTCCAGCCCCAATGGCCCAAGCCGCAACGGCTTGTCGATATCCGAGACGATCAAGCCGATCCCCGGCGGCTCGCCACGCCATTTCAGCGTGACCATCTCGCCATTCAGCGAACTGCCGGGCGTGATTTCTATCCGCAAGGTGTGCGGGTCTCCGCGCCAGCACAGCAGGCCCAATTCGGTCAGGTCAACCTCATTGCCGTCAAACAGGATGTTGATTTTGCCTTTCCAAGGGCTGCTCTGCAGTGCCTTGACCGCAAACGGTCGCTCCATCGGCACCGCTTCGTCATGCGCCCGCACGCGGGCATTCACCACCAGCTCACCGGCGCGGCTCGGTTGATACAGCACGCTGGCCCAGCCACCGATCCCCGATCGGGTGGCAATCGTGCCTTCGGGTGTATCCCAGTCCACCTGTGCATTGTTGACCGGATCACCTTCGCCGCTGGCGACCATATGCACCACTTGCACACGCAGCAGCACGCTCTCGCCTTCGTCCACCACGGGAAACTTGTTGGCCTCCTGAACGTCGCCAATGCGCACCAGATTGCGTGCCAGTGACATCGGTTTCCTGTCTGAGCGCAGCAGTAACTTCGAGCACGACAGCTGCAACTGGAAACGCCCGTCGAGCTCGTCCCGGCAGACCAGTTCCCAGTTGAGATCGGCGGTACCGACGGGGACGAATTTTTCCAGCTCGGGACGTACCTGTACGCCTAACTGTGCCGCGGAATCCCCTTCCCAGTGCATTGCCAATTCGGTATCGCGTAACACTTCAGGCACACGCACGCTCAGTTGATAGGTCGAGCCACGATTGGGATAACCGGTCTTTTGCGCCCAGGGCAAGGCGTTGCTTTCTACCACCGCCAGTAGATCCTTCCATGGATCAGTCGCCAGCACCTGAACGTCCAGCGTCGTGGTTTCGACCCCGCTGGCATAGTAGGGGCTTGCCACCGAGGCCTGGATAACAAGCTTGCCAGCGACCGTTGGCAGGTAATCGAAATACGCCCAGCCCTCGGCGTCGGTCGGTGTCGTGCCCAATACCCCCAGCCCCTCACTCGCCCAGGTCACCGTGCGACCGGCCAGATACTGACCGGTGTACCAGGAGGCCACTCGCACCCCCAGACGCACCGATTGCGTCAACTCCAGCACCGGGAAATACGCCGCCTCCAGCACCTCACGGAACACCAGCCGGTGATGCCCCAGCGAGACTTGCATCGAATACGGCTCGGCGGTGTACTGGTTCACCAGTTGCACCGTGAACAGGTAAGGATCCTGATCACCAATCAGCGGGCACTGCAGGATCCACGGTGAATCCAGCGGTTGATCGACGCCCCAGTCAGGCGTCGCAGTAACCGCGCCTTGTGGATTGTCATCGCTCACCAATGCCGCTTTGGTGTGCAGCCAGGGGCTGTCGGGGTCGAGTACGAACGCAAGCTGGTGCTGGAAGCTCCCGTCCACGCCCAGGCAGAGGTAAACCAGCTTGCCGGGTGACAACTGCTCCGCGTCTACCTTCACCGTCTGCATCCGCGCGGGCTCAAGTTCCACGTCCAGGCGAATACGAGTGCTCAAAACCTTCAGGTGATAGTCCTCTGGATCAGCATTACCCGGAGCGACCACTGTGACGCGAATCCTGTCCTGGCGCTGCAACGGCAAATCGAGCACGGCGTTGTACTTGAGCGGTCTGAATTCCAGCGGCAACCCTTGAGTGATCCGTGCCTGGTCCTCTTCATGGTTACGAGGGATGCCGGGCGGCAACGGGATTTCTCTAAGCGTGATCCCACTTTCATCAGTGAATATCATGCGGCCCGCTTCGGTATGCCGCGTTTCATACAGGAAACTCAGCACATACCTGGCTCCGGCGCTCGGCGTTGCAGGTGCGGTCATTTCCTGAAAGGCAGAGCCTAGGTTTCCTACTGAAAGCATCCTGATCTGTGTACCTTCGTACGGCTCGCCCACGACCGTAACCCAGCGGCTGTTAACCGGCCCCTTTTCCCAATGTTTCAAGGCCTCGCTGAAATTACCATTGAGCACCAGACTGTCATTAGCCTTAATGACGGGTTTAACCATGATGGCCTGCTCCTTTGGTATTGCCTGACTGGCGGGACGTCAGCGCCCGGGTGACCAGGTCTTTGACGGCGAGGGTAAACGTCGGCTCACCGGCCTTGGCCGTGTAGCGGACGCGCAGAATGATGTCGGTGAGTGATTCGAGCATCGGCGCTTGCCGCTCGCTCTGCGGCCAGGGAAAGTGCAATTGCCAGCGCGAGATCGCACCGGTGTTCTCGAACGGGTTGAGCAAGCCATCATCCGGTTTACCGGCGTTCATGCCGGTGTCGGCGATCCCCACCGATAAACCGATCTGCTGGCCACTGCGCAGATTGAACAGCACCTCGATCGGCGCCACCTTGCCCGCCGGTTGATGCAGGTACTCGACCGAGCGCGCCGAGGCCTGGGTAGCGGTCATGCTGCCGACCTGCAGCAGCGTCGCCTGCACATCCTGATAAGGTCCGAGCAGTACGGGCAGGTCGACCTCGACCAGACTGAGCAGCCGGCAATACTCGCCCGGGTGATCGCGATCGAAAGACAACTGCGTCAGCTGGAATTCCAGCATGCCCTTGTCGATCAACTCGTCCCGCGCCTGGGTCCAGTCGGAGAATCCCGTCTGCGGATCCACCTTGTCATCGAACAGCCGTCGCAACGAAATGGTCTTGACCCGCTCCAGGCGGCGCTCATGACTTTGCAGGTACAGGCGATCCATACGCAGCAGGTATTCACGCAAGTGTTCACCGGCGGTCAGCCCGTGACGGTTGTCCAGCCAGACCTGCGGCAAGGCCTCAGCGGTTTCGTAATCGCCGGTTTCAGCACTCAACGACGACCGGGCACTCAGGCACAGACTGACCACCGCATCGTAAGCCTGATAGTGCAGGGCCTTGAGCTGGCCCAGCAGCCAGCCGAACAACTCTGCATTGGTCGCGCGTTTCTTCAGGTAGTTGTAGAGCACCAGTGCCTGACCGTTGGCCCGCAGGGTTTGCTCCAGACTCGTCCTGGCCGCCTCGAGGGCGAATGTCTGCGCGGTGATCTGCTCGGCGATCGCACCGACTTCGGCCAGTGCCTGATCCCGTTGCAACTCCCACTCCCTGCGGCGCAGGCGGTAGCTTTCGGTGATGGCTTGTTTATCCGCGTCGATCTGCAACAGCATCGCGCCGATTTCCAGACCGAAAACCACGGCATCAGCAATTTTTTCTGGACGATGGCCACCGTTGGCCATGCCGAAAATGCTCGGCAGCGCCCCCACAACCGCGCCTCCAGTCTTGATCGCGTGCGTCCCGGCATTCATCCATTTGACGGCCTGCAGCTTTTCCATGACCTGGTATTCGGCATCGCTGATGTGTTCGTCGTACCAGGCCTTGTATCGATCGGCCCTCTGCTGGGCCATGGCCTGACTCTGGCCCAAAGCGGTGAGGCTCGCTTCAAGCTGGGCAATGGACTGTTCTTGAGCAGTGCGGGCGTAGTCGCCCAGTTCCTTGAGGTGCTCTTGCTGCAGTTCTTCCTGTTCGGCCCGATCGCGCTGTTCCAGCAGGCGCAATACCTGGCTGCCGTACTCCTGCAGTGTCTGCACGGCGCGCAACGCCGCCTCGTAGCTGACGCGCCAGCGAAAGGCGCCCACCACCAGACGTCCGCCCATCGGTCGCGGCATACCCACCCCGCCAGCGGCCAGATCGCGCAACAACTGGTTGGGATCGGTCGGCGGGCTGAACAGCGGAACGTCCAGTGGCTTGCCGTCCAGGGTCAGGTTGTTGCGCAAGTTGTTCAGGCGCTGTCCCGGCCAGTCGAACAGGTCAAGCAACTGCTCATTGATCGGCAGTTTGAACGGCTCGTTCGCCAGCAGGCCCATCAACGGTGACGCCTCGGCAGCGGGAGGAATGTCAGCCAGGGAAAACCGCAGTTTCTGCTCGAACTGCTCGAGCGCCGGGCGGCTCGCGCTCTGTTTCATCAAGTCATCTACCGTCTGTGCTTGCCAGCGGGTGACTGCCCGGGCAGAAGGCGGCTTGCCCATCAGAAACTGCGCCTGCACATAACACAGTTTCGCCGCCACCAAGGCATCCCGGGTGAGCTGACGGTAGTACCAGTCGCCCCACGCCACCAGGTTCTTCACGTATTCGGTGAACACCAGAATCTGGTAATGCTGGGGTGCGGCATAGGCGATCGCATCCGGGTCGGTCGGCATCAGGGCTTCGTGCCCCACATTCCCGGCGCTCGCCAGAGGGCGGCAGCGCCAATAACGCGGTTTCTTCGGCTCGACCGACGTTTCGATCGCTTGCGGATCGAACACGTAATGCAGCCAGTTCTGCGCTTCCAGGTAGCGATCCTCGGCCCGCAGACGGGCCGCCACCAGATGCGGCAGATGAAAAAACAGCTCCCAGAAATACAGACCGTTGGCCCCGTCGAACGCCCCGTTCGGCTCGGCGATCGCCCCCGCGGCCGCATCCGGTTCCGTGAGGAACTGGGTGTCCCAGTCCAGTACCGCATCCACGGAAATATTGCTCAGCTGCACCAGTTCAGGGCCAAACAGTGAATTCAAGCGCGCGCGCTGCAATATTCCGGGCTGACTGAAACCGATGAACTGCGCTGCATCCAGCGCGTTCTTCTCCAGCGTCGGCGGTGCGAAACGGGTGATATCGTTCAGCGAGACGGTAAAGGTCTTGCTGCCTTGGCCTGTGCCGCTCAAGGTAAATTCGGCCAACCCGGTAAATCCGCCTTTCGTGCGTTGCAGTTTCATCCAGTCAGTAGCCCAACCACCCGCGACGAACTGCGGGCCCTTGGTTTCTTTTGGATCATCTCCGGCCGGATAGTTCAGTTTCAAGGTAAAATCGACCTTCGCGTCCCCAACCGGATTCCTCGCCCGGCACAGCCCCCTGACCCACAGATAATCATCTGTACCCACCTCCGAAAACACCGCCTGCAGCCCGTAATAAGCCGTCAGGTTCCCCGAAGTCTCGCTCTTGATCGCGACCACCGGCTGATTTTTCGGCGTCAGCGGATGCTGCAAGGTCAGGACATCGGTGAAGCGATGAGTGGCCAGGTGATCGAGCCAGCTGCCGTCGTCTTCGGCTAACGGACGAAAGAGCACATCACGGGTTGCGCGCACCCTCAGCGCAGCCGTGCCGGTCTTGTCGTTGGTGAGCAATACACCCAGTCGTCCCTTGGGGTGAATGAGGTCATCGGCCAACGTCGTCGCGAGCAACCGGGCACCCGCGCTGTTGTCGCTGTCCTGGTCAGCGCTATACAAGCTCAGCGGTGCCGACCATTCTGTGTTCTGGCTCATGAACGCCAGATTGATATCCAGCTTGTGGGGCAGGTAGCTCTCGTCATCCTTGGCACGCACCTCTTCACGCCATTCAGCCCACACCAGACACAAGCGTCCGCCCCAGAATAACGGCCGCATATCCAGAACCCGGCCCCCCACCGGAATGTCGACAGGTTGCCACTCACTCCATGCCGCCGGGTTGACCGGATTGCCGGAAGCGGTGAGTTCGATATCAGCCTTGCGCCAGAAATACTGAAATGGCTGCACCCGCTGCCGGCCGACGAAATAGTAAGTTGCACGGCTTTCCGGATTACCATCCAGACAAGCACTGATGACATCCAGGTTGCAGGTCTGCTCGAATACCTTGAGATATCCCTGCAACGCACGCTGCACCGAATCGCCGGTCAGCCGCGTTTGATTCAGGTCATTTTCCAGAGCCTTGAACAAACGGGTCTTGCGCTGCCGCACAAAGGGGTTGATGAAGTTTTCCGGATAGACCGCGATCAACGCCAGCGCCGCCCAGTCGGGGTAATTGCTGTACAGCTCCCAGAGTTTCAGGTCCTGCGCTGGAAAAGTCGTGTTTTTGTAGCCCGGCTCAAGCTTGCGATACGCCGCATGAATGAATTGCTGCGCGCTACTGGTCGCCTCGGCGACCCACGAACTTTGCACCGGGTAGTTGTCCAGCGGGTCCATGCGCAACAACTCGAACAGATCCTGCGGCGTTTTCACGAAGGCGTACTTGTGCCTGGCAACCTGACCGATGCAGTAATCGACCAAGGCTGTGCGGCGTTTTTCCAACAATGGAGCCAGATTGCGTTGAGTCATGATCTTGTCCTGCATCCTGAGGTGAACACTGTCTCAACCAACACCGTCATTGGTGAGTCAGCAATCCGTTAAAGGTGATAGGGTCGTCAAAATCTATTTCGTGGTCATTGGCCTCGCAACGCACGCTGAAATAGAACGTGCCGCCGGACGTGCTCGACACGTACACCCGTGTAACGCCCTCGAAGTCGGCATGATTCTGCTCGGGGCGAATCACCGCCGAGCCGCTGCTGCCGCTGGCAGGTTTGAAGGACCAGCGCACCAGACGGTTGCGCCCGGGGTTTCGATATTTGTCGAGCAGCGTGGCGTACAGCTCGACCTCCTGCCCCGCCGGAACCGGCTCCAGCGGCACCTGGGCCTTCAAGGGGGCGGGGAAGTCCAGCGTCTCGGCGTCATCGGAAATATTGATGGTCGGAGCCTGTTGCGCGTCGATCAGGTCAAGCCAGAACAGTGGCGTTTCCTGCCCCATGACCTTGCCCGGCAGATACTCGACCGTCACCCTTCCATCGACTTCAGTGGCCTTGGCCACAATCGTGCCGAGGCTCACTTGCCAGTACACATTGACGCCACTTAATGGCTGGCTGTCGGCGTCCTTGAGGGTCACGGTCAACAGGACTTTCTCGCCGGGTTTACCCGCCACCACCTCGGTCTTGTCCGGGACACAGGTCATGGTGACCAGTGGTTGCGTCACCTCATCGGCGAAGGTCACGACCGCCTCGCGGGTGTCTGAGAGGCTGAGCAACGCGCGCTCGGCGGCGGTCTGATAAGCGGCCTTGTCTACGTCCTCCGGCAGATTTCCCACGAGAAAAATCGTCAGCGCGTCCATGCCGCTGTGCCGGGCCAATACGCGGATACGCATCAGCAAATCGAGCTGGGGCAAAGTCTTGAGGATCTTCAGCGCAGGGTTGATGCGGCCGACGCACTCGCGCACCTCCTGCACACTCCAGTCGAAAAACGCCGCCAGCCGCAACGCTGCCGCGTCCTGTGCCAGCCGCAACGCATGGCCTGTCAGAGGGTCGGGCAATGCGTTGACCTGACGCAGGTAGTCGAGCAGTTTGCTCGCCGGCTGCTCGCTCAACTCGAAGGCCCGACCCAGCGCGCTCAGGTAATACAGGGTGCGGATCGACAGCAGGTGCCGGTCGTCCTGAGCCATCCAGGCCTTGTGGCCGTATTGCAGAAAGTCTTCGAGCAACACCGCAGACAGTTCCAGCTTGCTCGCCACAGCACTACGGCGGCGCACATCGGCCAGCAGGCTCAGCAGCGGGTCAAGTTGTTCAGAGGCACGTGCGGCGGGTCGGAGTGCCTCGACTGCATCACGCTCGGCACGCTCGCTGACTTGAGACAACAACTGATAAACCGTGGCCTGCGCCCAGGTCAGCACGAGCAATCCGCGTTCGGTATCAAGGCCGGTGTAAACCGCCAGACACTCTCGAGCGACCGAGACCTGCGCCTCCCGCGCCTGCAACAGCACGCCGAGCATGCGCTCGACGAGAATGACCCGCACACTGGCGTCGTTTTCGCCCAGCCCTTCCCTGATTGCCTGGTCGAACGTTTCCCGGGCGTGTTTCAGGTAATCGATCTCGGGTAATTGCAGATCGATGACCAGACCCGCAGGGTCGACCAGTTCAGTCAACAACCGCAGCCAGTCCAGCCCCTGCAGCGTAGGAACGCCAGCCATCGACAGGCCGGCGTTGTTGAACAGCGCGGCAGGCAGCAGGTTGCGGATCTGCTCGAACAACTGCTGCTCAGCCTGCGTGGCAACCGCCAGGGCCTGCAGCGGTGCCACTTGCTGCAGCATCCACAGCACGGGAATCTCGCGATCCTTGCACCAGGACACGCAGGAGTGCAGGGCATAAATCAGATTGAGCACGTCCGGTGTGGTTTCGCTATTGAGCCGTGAGTGCACGCGCGGCAAGCCTGCCAGCCCGTCGACCCAGCTCTCGCCGCCCAGGAGGGTCAGCATCAGCACGCCTTCGACCGGAGTAATACCCAGCAGCCGTGGCAACTTCACCAACCGGTAGAAACTCGAAATGACTGCTGTGGTGCGCTCCAGCGTGCCGTTGAACTCGTGCGCCCGTTCGATCGCTACTGCCAGGTAGACATAAGTCTGCAGATCGATGCCCAATCCGCTGCACAACTGGCTGATCGTCAGCTCCGCGACACCCTGCACCGGCAGTGTCGCAAACGTTGCGCCATCCAGCATCAGGGGCTGGCGATAATTGCCCTGGCCATTGAAGGTGCGATCGAACAGTGACAGCGCATTGGCACGACCGTATATCGAGATTTCATCGATAAATGCCGAGAAATCCTCTGCCGAACAGCCATAGCGTTCACGCAGCGACTGAAACAGGCCCAGCGCATGCACCTGATGGGTGGAAATCCACCACGGATTCGCCAGCTTCGCAGGACGGGCCTCTGCCCTGATTGCCGCCGTCAACAGCGCATCCACCTGCTCGCTGGGCAACTCCAGCCATCGATCCAGGCGCAACTTGCGATTCATTCGTTCGTAGCGGTCAATGATGGCCGGGGCTTGTGTCAAACGATGCAGAAAGGCTTCGCTGTCTTGCCGGTAATCAATGTCGAGCGCCGGAATGGTGGCGGCGTTGAGATAGACCGAGCCGGATCGCTGGCTCTCGCCTGCACCCGGTTGCTCGCTGTCATACACGCTGACGTTGGCCGAACGTGTCGGGGCGAATTCGCGAATCGACAGCAACGCCTCGATATCCCGGGTGTCCAGCCCCGTTCGCTCGCCAAAGAATTTCACCTGATTGAGATTTTGCCAATCGGTCCCAGGCGTTCCAAAGTTGCGTCGGTAATAGTCGTCCCTTGCGTCTGTATCGTCAGGTTCTATCGGAGCCTCCGTCAGCAATTCACGCTGATAAGGCCCCAGCCGCGACGCATGGGTGAAGGCGCGCCCGGCATCGTTGTCCCACGCCTCGGGCTGCAGAAAGTAGGGATAGGCCAGATCCACCATGTGGGCGATATTGCCCACCGACAGGCCATGCTCACGAGCGACAAAATCCAGCGTGACCCAATGCTGGTAGTAAGGCAGGCCGTTGGGGTAACGGGTCTGGATCAGTGCCTCTTCGAGGTCTGTATCGCTATCGTTTTCCTTGATAAACGTTTCGAGCACCGGGACGACGATGTCCAGCGCCGACACCGCCTGATGCACGGCATTGAAGTCAACCAGCAGCTTTTTCAGATCTTGACGGCGCTCATGCAAATCGAGTTTTTCGGCACTGCCAACGGCGTGGATTTTGTCCTCGATCCAGCGCAATAACTCGATCAGGTAAGCCACCGGGGACGCGATTGATTCCAGGGCCTGCGGTGGGCATAACCCATCGAAATTGGTCGAGAACAAACTCTCGTAGCTCGGCCCTGCGACCATCGACAACAGACCGCTGTCGGGGCGCGTGATCGGGGCCTGCGAACCGCGTAACGCGTGTTCGATGAACTGGCGCCGGACAAACACAGCCAGGCTGTTGGCTCTGCGTAAAAAGGCCTGCGCATCGTCAGGGTTCATCCGGTAATGGCTGACCAGCCCCTGAATGCCTTGCTCGACCAACGGAAATATCGAACCGCCGTTTTCAAGGTAATTACAAAAGTCGGTATAGGTTTCGCGCTGTTCATCGCTGAACACTTGCCGCAGCAACTGCTGCACTGGGCGGATCACAGGCTCGGTCATGGTCGGGCTCCCGGTGGAATCGAAGTCACCTCGAAACGTTCGCTTTCGACCCAGTCAGAAACGGTCGAGCCATCCGCAGCGTCGGTGATGGTCTGTTGGAATCGGCACCAGTGGCCGCCTGGACGCAAGGCGTACGATGCCTCGCCGCGCCAGCCTTGATCGGTGACGGCAATGTGTTCGAGCAAGGTTTGATCAGGGTCGTACCAGCTCACCACGCGCCCCACGCCCGTGCGGCCCTTGCCGACGAAGCGCAGCGGATTTTCCACCCAGCGTCCCGGCGCCGGCTCATCAATCCCGGGCATGTAGGTACCCAGTTCCACTGGATGTGCAGCCGAGGCGGCAGACTCGAACCCATCACGCGAGGACACCGCCACCAGCTGCGCAGTCCCGCCGGACTGCCCCGTTTCAAGCGTCAGCGACCAGGTGCGATTCTCGAGCACCGGAGCGCTTGCGCGTACCGAGCCCTTGCTGCCCGTCAGCGTCACCAGCACGGTGTCACCGGGGTAGCCGAAGCCGGACACAACAACCCGACGACCGACATGCACGCCTCGCCCGGGGCTTTCGATAACCGGCGCGGCGGGCACCACTTTGTAAGTGCGCGGGGGGCTTTCCTTCGATTCATGAGTGTCGAAAAATTGCCGGGCCTTCAGGGTGTAGTTACCGACCGGCAGCGTTACTTCGGCAAACCAATCACCCTTGGCGTCTATCGAGACTTTCTCGCGCAGGATTTCGCTCGGATTTTCACGCCAGATCGTTACGTGCCCAAGAGGTTCGCCGGTGCCACGAAGCGTCGAGGTGCGCGCCAGCGATTGATGCTCCTCCGGCACCGTGATGATCGGCGGCACCAGCACGGCAAAAAAACTGCGCACGGCACTGGGCTGAGAGGGTCTGCTGGCGATGGTTTGCACGGCATCGATCTGGTATTTGCGGAACTCGAGTTTTTTCAGTTCGATGAACCAGGCGCCATGGGCCGCCAACTGTTTTGGCGCCCCCAGCGGCCGGTCGAATTGCGCATCCCGCAGCTGCAGCGTGGCACCGCTGTAGCCGTTATCGCCGCGCACGGTCATGTCGTAGTGGGTGTCTGCGTTTTCATCCGGCTCGGTGATGACCGGTTTCTCCGGGCTGACCGAGAACGGTTCCGAGGCCGGCGGTGACGGTTGCCCGGCAACGGTCTGAATGACCGTCACCGTGTGCACTTTGTCTGGAGCAAAACCAGCTTCGCGCTTGAAGGTCCAGGTGCCGCTGGTTCCATCAGGTCTGTGCTCGGTCGCACTGTCGCTGTACTTCAGGCTCAGTGTCGCGCCGGGCCAGCAGGTGCCGGAGATTTTCGGTGAGAGTCCATCGTCTTCGATGGCAGTGATGACGGGGGCCAGCAGCCGCACGGTGATGGTCATTTCCACCGGATCGGAGGCGAGAGCGTCTTGGGACTGCACCACCAATACGATTCTGGTTGTATTCGGCTGCCAGGGTGTCAATGCCACTGCCGTCCAGCCCTGGCCCGTCACGGGCGCGGGTGGTGCAATGGCGGCGCCGGTCTGCTTGTCCGTCACTTGCACTGTGGCGCCGGCTATCCCTCTGCCAGTGATCCGCGGCTTGTAGTCGACAACGGTAAAAGCCAGCTCGGTCGGCGGTGGGAAACGGTCGATGTTGATGATCCGCTCCACCGCATCCGATACCGCGCCACCCAGTTTTTGCACGATTCGCACCGTGCGCGTCGACCCCGGCAGCCAGGCCTGAGAAGCCCGGGTCGACCAGCCTTGCGCCGTGACCGTGGCCACCGGAGCAATCGCGCTGCCGTTCGCTTTGTCCGTGATCTCGACCGATGCGCCGGTAACTCCCTTGCCGGTGAACGTCGGGGTGTAATTGGAGACAGTGTGGGCTACGTCGGTGGGCACCGGCAGTTTCGATGACGTCTTGAACAGATACTCCTGCGAGGGAATCCAGCCGCCGGCGTTATCGGAAACCTTCTGCACGACCTTCAGATCGTAGTCGCCGATGGGCCAGTTCTGCGAGATCGTGGTCCACTGCCCTGCTGCCACACTCACGCTGGGTGGTGGCGTTGCTCCCGCCGGGCCTTTAATGATCTCGATCTCGACGGTGGCGTCGGGATAACCTTCACCTGAGAACCGGGCGCTGGTAAGGGACGGGTAGGTAACGCTGACGGACGTTAAAGCTGAAGGGCGGATTTTGAGCAACAAGGCCTCAGATCGCGACGATGTCTTCCCGAGCAGTGTCTGTGTCGCCGTGATCGAAAAAGGACCGGGCTGCAGATCGAGTTGCATGCGCCAAGCCTTTGGGTCCGGGCCTTGCTCATTACCGATGTAGCCGACTACCGAATATCCCAGGGGGAAATCACCGAAGTCTCGGTAGGTCCGTAACCCAGCGAGGAACTCTCCCTTGCCACTGAGGATGAATTGCTGCTCCACAAACTCGCCCACTGCGGGACTTTCAATGGTCGGTTTCGGCACTCCGACTGGATCGGGCAGTTCGTAAATAAACTCGAACTGCGCGGCAATGCTGTCGATTTTTTTAGATCGATACTGAGCGACAATTGTTTTTTTACCTGATCCGAAAAACGTACAGACGGCACTCCAGAGCAAAGCAATGGGAAACGCTGTTCCGCAGAGCCGCCGCGAGCCGTCGGCCATTATTTCAAAAACATCGATGGTCAAAGACGGCTCCAATGAAAAACCGGATACACCAACCACCACGCCTCTGACTTCCCCTTCGATAGGAGAAACAATGACCGGCCTGTCACCAAAATCGCCCTGCGGCGCCTGCAGTTGGTCCTGTACTCGATCAGTCATGATTTAGCGCTCCACCTTATTGGCTCCCATTGCAGGTTTCTACCAGCGCTCCATGCCCACCCACACCTGTAAAATCTGACAGTCCCGACGAACGGCAACCTTCCAGCAACGTATGTTTCCGGGTGTTTTGCCTGTGTGTCGGGAGGCTACAACGCCTTGCGCCTTTGCCTACAGATCCGCCAGAATCCGCCGGCTTGTGCGCAATGCAGATGCCCCGTAACGTTGTCCGTGCCGCTGCCAATCAGTGGTCGGGTTTAGTCGCCCGGGGGGTATCGCCAATGTGCATAAGCGTCATCAAGTCGGGTATTCCCTATCCCCGCACTCGATGGTGGCTGTTCGCAGGGCGCCTTCGGGCGCGCCGGTTTTTGGTGATGCTTTCCCCCGGTCGACTAACCTGCGTTCAGCCGCCACCCTCTCGTTTAGTCGCGAGATCGTGCTGGCATCACTTAAGGGAAAATCACCATGTTCAAACCAACTCCGAATCCACCCGAAACAAACCCTGCCGATACCTCGCCCTACGAATCTCCCGATTCAAAAAAACTCCACGAAGCCGCCGAGCGCGCTCTCGATCACTACCTCAAACCCGAACCGTCCTCGCGCAATTCCGTGGACCGTGGCATGCAGATGTTCCGGGTCGCGCCCGACATCAATCCCGAAGCGATTGCCATCCAGACCTACGAAACCTTTTCGTCGGTGAGCATTCTGCTGCTGGATCTGGCGGACAGCCTGGAAGACAAACCACGGCATCTGGCGATGGCGATTTATCAGTTGAGCGAGATGGGGTTGTTGCTGGCGGAGAAGACGCTGGACAGTGAGCGGGCGATTGCTGTGGGTTAGCCTGTAGATAGACGTTGTCTGGGCTGACGCCTTCGCGGGCAAGCCCGCTCCCACAGGGATTTGTGGTGTGCACAAATTCCGTGATCAACCCGGACACTGTGGGAGCGGGCTTGCCCGCGATGGCAATTATGCGAGCGCCGCTGAAGTCAGGCCGAAGCCGGCAATGGCTGGAAGCTGAAGTACTGACGCAGCGCCTCGACCAGTTGCCCATATTCCGGGGGTGGACGCTGCAGGCTGAATCCGGCGTCGTAATGCAGGGGGGTAGCATCTTCCTGACACCACAGGCAGCACGCATTGAGGTCGATGACCTGCTGGCAACCATCGCTGGCGGGGATTTTCAGGCGCAGATGGAATTCGGCACCGATCATCATCGGCAACTGGCTGATAAGCATCAGCCCGTCTTCGGACACGTTGCCCAGAAAACCGATGGGTTTGTCGGTGACGCTGTTGTACACCCGGAGGAAGTACGGCAACTGGTGCCGTTCGATTCGACGATCGGTAAACATGCGCAGTACGCCATGCAAGGCTCCATCACAGAGCCGCACCTTTGCTTCGGAACGGGCCTGCCTCGCAGACGCGCTCTCCCCGCTTCCGGTGGGATGGTCGCCAATACGCCATCACCTCAACAACGACCAGTCGCAGGTGTTGCCCCGGTTCAGAGTCAGGCTCTGAACCGGATCACTGGACTATAGCTCAGCTTGTACAGTCAGCCAGCGTTTGTATGACACCCAGCATCAGAAGCGTTGCGGACCCGGCGCTGCCACCGCGCTGCGCGTCGGGTAATGACCCAGGCTCTGCAGGGTTTCCAGACGCGCGCGGGCGCGGAAGGCGTATTCGCTGTTGGGGTACGAGGCGATGATGAACTGATAGGTCTGCGCCGCATCGATGTACATTTTTTGCCGTTCCAGGCACTGGCCGCGCATCATCGACACTTCCGGCCACACATACGGACGAGCCCGGCTGGCGCGCTCGACCTTGGACAGTTCGAGCATCACCTGCTCGCAATTGCCCCGGTCATAGGCGCTGTAGGCGTTGTTCAAATGATGGTTCATCGACCAACGGGTGCAGCCCGTGGCAGCGAGGGCGCTAAGGGCAAGGGCGGCAATGGGCAACAATCGCATGGGGAGGTTCTCCTGTCTTGAGCTCTGTATCGACCTTGCGCGAAAAATCTTCAATGCCGCCCTCGTCAGCGTGTTATCAGTGCGGGGCATCCTCGGGAGGGTTGGCATCGTCCTTCGGTGCAGATGGGGTTGACTCCAGATGGATGGTCACTACCGGTGACCTTGGCGAAACCGTGCCGTCCGGGCTTCTTTCAACGACATAAAAACCGAATTTGCTCAGATCCAGGAACGTATTCCATCGCCGGTTGCTACTGATCAATTGGCCAAACAGCGGATTCAAGGGATCCCTGGTGCTGTAGGCGAACGCGGAATTTCCGGGTGTTCCTGTTCCCTCCACTCGAAAACGGACACCTGGCTTGTCACCATCTTTTGGGGTTTCAATCACTGGCGGTTCCAGCGCCTGGTGTGTTTCTTTTTCAGCTGTCATGTCGTTAGCCTCACAGCCCCGCCACCATTGGCGGGATTCAATCTGTATATCGATCGAAAAACTGCGTGCCACCTGTAAGAAATACCAGTACCGACCAGCGGTAGCGGTTGCCGGTCACAGTCGTTGAAAAAACCACGTTCAATAAAGAAAACAATAAGTAGTGCAAACGAACAATGACTACACCCCAAGAGCATAGTAGCCTCTGCTAGCGCTTGAACTCAGGAGTCTTTGCATGTCCGTCCGTCGTACCAAAATCGTCGCTACCCTTGGCCCGGCCAGTAACTCGCCGGAAGTTCTCGAACAGCTGATTCTGGCTGGTCTGGACGTCGCCCGTCTGAACTTCTCCCACGGCACCCCCGACGAGCACAAGGCTCGCGCGAAGCTGGTGCGTGACCTCGCCGCCAAGCACGGCCGTTTCGTCGCCCTGCTGGGTGACCTGCAAGGCCCGAAAATCCGTATCGCCAAATTCGCCAACAAGCGCATCGAGCTGAAGATCGGTGACAAGTTCACCTTCTCCACCAGCCATCCGCTGACCGAAGGCAACCAGCAAGTGGTCGGCATCGACTACCCGGATCTGGTGAAAGACTGCGGCGTGGGCGACGAGCTGCTGCTCGACGACGGCCGCGTAGTGATGCGCGTCGAAACCGCCACTGCTACCGAGCTGCACTGCGTGGTGACCATCGGCGGCCCGCTGTCCGACCACAAAGGCATCAACCGTCGCGGTGGCGGCCTGACCGCACCAGCCCTGACCGAAAAAGACAAGGCCGACATCAAGCTCGCCGCCGAAATGGAAGTCGACTACCTCGCGGTGTCCTTCCCGCGTGACGCGGCTGACATGAACTACGCCCGTCAACTGCGCGACGAAGCCGGCGGCACTGCCTGGCTGGTGGCGAAGATCGAACGCGCCGAAGCTGTGGCCGATGACGAAACCCTCGACGGCCTGATCAAGGCGTCTGACGCAGTGATGGTTGCCCGTGGCGACCTCGGTGTGGAAATCGGCGACGCCGAGCTGGTAGGCATTCAGAAGAAGATCATTCTGCACGCACGCCGCCACAACAAAGCGGTGATCGTTGCGACCCAGATGATGGAGTCGATGATCCAGAACCCGATGCCGACCCGCGCCGAAGTGTCCGACGTGGCCAACGCTGTGCTCGACTACACCGACGCCGTGATGCTCTCGGCCGAATCCGCTGCCGGCGCTTACCCGCTGGAAGCCGTGCAGGCGATGGCACGCATCTGCGTCGGCGCTGAAAAGCACCCGACCAGCAAGACTTCCAGCCACCGCATCGGCAAGGAATTCGAGCGCTGCGACGAGAGTATTGCGCTGGCGACCATGTACACCGCCAACCACTTCCCGGGTGTCAAGGCGATCATCGCGCTGACCGAAAGCGGTTACACCCCGCTGATCATGTCGCGTATCCGTTCGTCGGTGCCGATCTACTGCTTCACCCCGCACCGCGAAGCCCAGGCCCGCGCGGCGATGTTCCGCGGTGTGTACACCGTGCCGTTCGACCCGGCCTCGCTGGCTCCGAACGAAGTCAGCCAGAAGGCGATCGACGAACTGGTCAAGCGCGGCGTTGTGGAAAAAGGCGACTGGGTCATCCTGACCAAGGGCGACAGCTACCACACCACCGGCGGCACCAACGGCATGAAGATCCTGCACGTTGGCGATCCACAGGTCTGAGTGATCAGCTGAAAACCAAAAGCCCCGGCATGTGAGTGCCGGGGCTTTTTGCATACTGATCCAACAGATTTTGTATCTGCTCTGGCCTCATCGCTGGCAAGCCAGCTCCCACAGGGCTCGGCGGCGATCACAGTTTTTGCATCCATCACAAAAACTGTGGGAGCTGGCTTGCCAGCGATGAGGGCAGCCCGGCCGGCGAAAATCTCAATGCCGTTTGATGAATCCGGTCAATGCCGCCAACGCCTCCGGCGAGCGCAAACGCTGGGTGAACAACGCGCCCTCCTCCTCGATCACCTTACGGATCAATTCGCGATCCGGCGCCCTCATCAATTGCTTGCTGATACGCACCGCTTCGGCCGGTAGCTCATCGAAACGCAACGCCATCTCCCGCGCCTTGCTCAGTGCTGCTTCGCCACTGCCCAACGCCTCGGTGGCAATGCCCCACTGCGCCGCCTGTTCACCGCTGAACCCTTCGCCGAGCAGCAACAGCTCCGCCGCTTTCGCCTGCCCGAGCAGACGCGGCAGGATAAGGCTGGAGCCAAACTCCGGACACAACCCGAGATTGACGAACGGCATGCGCAACCGCGCATCGCGGCTGACGTAGACCAGATCACAATGCAGCAGCAACGTGGTGCCGATGCCCACCGCCGCACCGGCCACGGCGGCGATCACCGGTTTGCGGCATTCGAGCAGGTTGAGCATGAAGTGAAACACCGGGCTGTCGAGGTCGCTCGGCGGTTGCTGGATGAAGTCGGCAATGTCGTTGCCGGCGGTGAAGCACTCAGCGCTGCCGGTGATCAGCACAGCATTGATGTCAGGATCGTTGTCGGCCTGCTTCAGGGCCTCGGCGAGGCGGCTGTACATCGCGCGGGTCAGGGCGTTTTTCTTGTCCGGACGGTTGAGACGCAGGGTGAGCAAACCGCGTTCGCGTTCGAGCAGGATGGCTTCGGTCATCAGCGTTACTCAACATTTAAAAGGCTGACAAAGATTTTTTGTGGTGAGGCTGGATTGCTGTGGCGAGGGGATTTATCCCCGATTGAGTGCGCAGCGCTCACAAAAACTGGGGCCGCTGCGCAGCCCATCGGGGATAAATCCCCTCGCCACAGGAGTTCACCTTCACATCAGATTCAGCGCTCAACCGCGGGTCAGAAACACATCCGCCAGCAGTTGATTGCGCGGCAACCCGGCCAGGTACAGACGCTTGGCAAACGCATCGACGCTGGCAGTCGAGCCGCAGACTAAGGCCAGGGTTTGCCGGGAAACAAGGCGCAGTTGCGCCAAAGCATCGGCTGACTCGGCCGCCGTCCACAGCTCGACGCTGAGGTTTTCGCGTTGTGCGGCAAGCGCCGCCAGGGGTTTGGACAGATAGTGCTCGCGCGCGTCATGGGCCAGGTGAATGACGCGGATGGCGCCTTGGTGATCCTGACGCAAGGCTTCGCGCAGCACGCCGAACAACGGGCCCAGCCCGGTGCCGGCCGCCAGCAGCCACAGCGGGCGCGAGTGCCAGTCCGGGTCGTAATGCAACGCGCCGCCGCGCAGTTCGCCAAGGCGGATCGGGTCACCGATCTGCAGGCGCCGCGCCGCATCGCTGAATTCGCCGGGCTGGCGGCAGTCGAGGTGAAATTCGAGAAAGCGCTCTTCCTGCGGCAGGCTTGCCAGCGAATACGGTCTGGCGATCTGGTTGATCCACAGCACCAGATGCTGCCCGGCGGCGTAGCGTAGCGGTCGTTGCGGGGTCAGGCGCAAACGCAGGACGTTGTCACTGAGCCAGTCCAGCGCCTCGACCACGGCCGGACGACCGTCGGTGACCGGGTCGAAGGTGTGTACCTGCAAATCTTCCGTGACCTGACACTGACAGGCCAGCCGCCAGCCTTGCTGGCGCTGTTCGGCGCTCAAGGCATCCGGGCGACTGTCGGCGGGCAAGCCGTTCACGCACTGCACCAGACAGGCATGGCAACTGCCGGCGCGGCAGCTGTAAGGCACCGCGACGCCGTTCTGGTTGAGGGCGTCGAGCAGGTTGCTGCCCGCCGCCACCGACCATTGCCGGTCACCGACGCGAAGTTCAGGCATCCACATTCTCCCATGCCGCTGCACAGCGATTGCGCCCGTCGCGCTTGGCCCGGTACAGCGCCTGATCTGCACGCTGCAAAGCGTCGTCCAGATCGTCGCCCAGTTCCAGCAGGGTCATGCCCGCCGACAGGCTGAGGTTACGCACGTTCAGGCCCATCAGTTCGACATCGGTGAAAGCAATGCGCAGGCGTTCGCAGCAGGCGGTCAGGCGTTCGGCATCGCAGTCGGGCAACAACACCACGAATTCTTCGCCACCGTAACGCGCCAGCACGTCGCCGTCACGCAGGCAGGCACCCGCCACGCCGGCGAAAGCCTGCAACACCTGATCGCCGGCGGCATGACCGTGCAGATCGTTGATGCGTTTGAAGTGATCGAGGTCGATCAGTGCCAGACCATGCACCACGCCCGGTTCCATCTCCGCCAGTTCCCGTGAGGCCAGACGCAGAAAATGCCGGCGATTGAACAGCCCGGTCAACTCGTCGGTGGCCACCAGATCTTCGAGTTGGCGCATCATCCCGCGCAGGGTGTCCTGATGCGCCTGCAAGGCAAACCGGCGCTGGCGCATGCGCTGGCGTGAAACCTGGACGAAGCGTGCATAAATCACCAGCCACGCCAGCACCATCGCCAGAATACACACCTGCAACACCGCCAATGCCGGATCCGGCAAACGGAAGTGGAAGCCGTCCCAAAGGGTGATCGCACAGAAACTGAAGAACACCAGCAGCGCGCAACGAATGAACGCGCGCCGGGATAAATGGAACAGACCGAACAGCAGGATCAGCACGTAGAACACCAGAAACGCGCCGCGTGCTTCATCCAGATGGGCGATCAGCCAGGTCTGCCAGCCAAGCCCGAGCAGCACTTGCGCCTCGGTCAGGCTGGGGTCGGCGAAGCGCTGATTGCGCCCGGACCAGAACAGCGCAAACAACGTCGCCTGGCAGATCACCACCAGCGCGCTGCCGATGGCCACGCTGTTCAATGATTGCGGGTAATGCCCGGTGAAAAACGCCAGCCACAGCAGCAGCAAAGCCAATCCATAGGTGGCTGCAGCGAGTGCAAAGCGTTTGAGCAAAAGACGTTGAATAGCGTTATGGGTCAATCGTTGACTCACCGTGCGATAGGAGGCTGACCGAGTGTCCTACTCTACAGACCGGATGCCACTTTAGAGGGGCGGTCGATAAATGACCACCGATTTTCGGCGCCAAAAATTGACGTCAAATGCATGACCCGATTGTCGGATTGACGCCGCCTTCTGTGGCGAGGGAGCTTGCTCCCGCTGGCCTGCGCAGCAGGCCCAAATCCAGCCAACTCAATATTTCAGTTCCACCGTGTATACCGATTTACGGCTGCTGCGCAGCCGAGCGGGAGCAAGCTCCCTCGCCACAGGGGCCAGCAGTGTTCGGTATGCGACCAACGAATGACTGCCGGCGCGTGTATGCCCTGCAGAGGCGCGGTATACTGCCGCGCCTTTTTAGCGTCGCGCCAGCAGCCCCGGCGTGCCTTGAAAGGTGCTTGCGACCGACCGATGCACCCAAGCCGCAGGCACCTTATTGAATGTTCCCGTCTTTTAGAGGAGCGCGACTCATGACCGTGATCAAGCAAGACGACCTGATTCAGAGCGTTGCCGACGCCCTGCAGTTCATTTCCTATTACCACCCCGTGGATTTCATCCAGGCGATGCACGAAGCCTACCTGCGCGAAGAATCGCCAGCGGCCCGTGATTCGATCGCGCAGATCCTGATCAACTCGCGCATGTGCGCCACCGGCCACCGGCCGATCTGCCAGGACACCGGCATCGTCACCGTGTTCGTGCGGGTGGGCATGGACGTACGTTGGGATGGCGCGACCATGAGCCTGGACGACATGATCAACGAAGGCGTGCGCCGCGCCTACAACCTGCCGGAAAACGTCCTGCGTGCCTCGATCCTCGCCGACCCGGCGGGCGCTCGTAAAAACACCAAGGACAACACCCCGGCGGTCATCCACTACTCCATCGTCCCGGGCAACACCGTGGAAGTGGACGTGGCGGCCAAGGGCGGCGGTTCCGAGAACAAGTCGAAAATGGCCATGCTCAACCCGTCCGACTCGATCGTTGACTGGGTGCTCAAGACCGTTCCGACCATGGGCGCCGGCTGGTGCCCACCGGGCATGCTCGGCATCGGCATCGGCGGCACCGCCGAGAAAGCCGCGGTCATGGCTAAAGAAGTGTTGATGGAATCCATCGACATTCACGAACTGAAAGCCCGTGGCCCGCAGAACCGCATCGAAGAGATCCGCCTGGAGCTGTTCGAGAAGGTCAACCAGCTGGGCATCGGCGCCCAGGGCCTCGGTGGCCTGACCACCGTGCTCGACGTGAAGATCATGGACTACCCGACCCACGCTGCCTCACTGCCGGTGTGCATGATCCCGAACTGCGCCGCCACCCGTCACGCGCACTTCGTGCTCGACGGTTCTGGCCCGGCATCGCTGGAAGCGCCATCGCTGGACGCCTACCCGGAAATCGTCTGGGAAGCCGGCCCGTCGGCCCGTCGCGTCAACCTCGACACCCTGACCCCGGAAGAAGTGCAGAGCTGGAAGCCGGGCGAAACCGTCCTGCTCAACGGCAAGATGCTTACCGGTCGCGACGCGGCGCACAAGCGCATGGTCGAGATGCTGAACAAGGGCGAAACCCTGCCGGTGGATCTCAAGGGTCGCTTCATCTACTACGTCGGCCCGGTTGATCCGGTCGGCGACGAAGTGGTGGGCCCGGCTGGCCCGACTACCGCGACGCGGATGGACAAGTTCACCCGTCAGATCCTTGAGCAGACCGGCCTGCTGGGCATGATCGGCAAGTCCGAACGCGGCCCGACCGCGATCGAAGCGATCAAGGACAACAAGGCCGTGTACCTGATGGCCGTCGGCGGCGCCGCTTACCTGGTGGCGCAGGCCATCAAGAAGTCCAAGGTGCTGGCGTTCGCCGAGCTGGGCATGGAAGCGATCTACGAGTTCGAGGTCAAGGACATGCCGGTCACCGTCGCGGTGGACAGCAACGGTGAGTCGGTGCACATCACCGGCCCGGCGATCTGGCAACAGAAGATCGCCGAAAGCCTGGCGGTAGAAGTGCAGTAAGCGTTTCGCAGCTGTAAAAAAGGCCGGCCCGTCGTATGACGGGCCGGCCTTTTTTTGCCCTGCACATTGATAGCCATTTGGCACCTGTCAGATCTGACAGGTTACGCATAGCCCACTTGTTGTTAGGGTCTGTCAACGCACGTACTTCGCGTACGCAATGGATCCGACCATGGCTGATCAAGAGCTGAGCATCATCACCCCCTCCATCGCCAGCAGCGCGTCGATCAGCACGATCGGCAAAAGCTGGGGGGCAGTTGGCGCCACTGGCGCGGCTTCCTTTGAACTGCCACTGCCCCTGTCCGCCGGACGTGGCTGGGATCCGCAACTGGCGCTGACTTACAGCAGTCATGCCGGCAACGGGCCGTTCGGCATCGGCTGGAGCCTGGGTATTGGACAGATCAGCCGTCGTACGCAAAAAGGCGTGCCGCGGTATAGCGATCTCGATGAAATCATCGGTGATGACGGTGAAGTGTGGCAGCCCGAACTCGACGACGACGGCAAGCCGAAGTCGCGCCTTGAAAAAACCTTTAACGGAATCGACGTCGGCTATCACAACGTGGTGCGTTACTGGCCTCGGGTAGAAGGTGACTTTGCGCTCCGCGAGCGCTGGCAACGGGCAACCAAAACGGCAGCCGAGCCACCTTTCTGGCTGATCCACGGCGCAGACGGCTCCTTGCAGGTGTACGGCAAGACCAGCGCGTCGCGTCGCGCCGATCCGGACAATCCACTGCGCGTCGGCAGCTGGCTGCTGTGCGAAAGCATGAACCCGCATGGCGAGCACATCTGCTTCGACTACCTGGCCGATGATCAGGACCCCGACCCTGTTCACGACTACCGCGCCCAGCGCTACGTGCGCGCGGTGTTCTATGGCAACGTCACAGCCAGCCAGCATTTGTATAGCTGGACCATCGACGATCCGGCCGAACTGGATTGGCATTTTCATTTGCTGTTCGACTACGGCGAGCGCACCCGTTCACTGACAGAGGCCCCGGTGTACGGTGGCGACAGTCTGGCCGTCTGGGATAAACGCCGGGATCCGTTTTCCATCTTCGGTCAGGGTTTCGAGCTGGGCACGCGGCGGCTGTGCCGGCAGATCCTGATGTTCCATAAATTCTCCCGGCCTGTCGGTGAGGATCCGCTGCTGGTGCGGCGGTTGCTGCTGGAATACCCGTCGCCCTCTGACCCGTGGACTTACAACCGGATCACCGCCGCTCACTATCAAGCCTTCGATGCCAGCGGCGCACTGGAGACGACACCGCCGGTGGAGTTTGATTACTCACCCTTCGAGATCAATCAAACCCCGACCCGGATGTTCGCCGAAGACACCATGCCGGGTATTGAGGATGGGCAGTTTTATCAGTGCGTGGATCTGTACGGCGAAGGTGTACCGGGATTTCTCTGCCGCTACGATCAGTGCTGGTACTACCGCGAACCGCTGCGAGCAACGTCGGGGTCAGACGCCATCACCTACGCGTCCTGGACCGAGCTTGAGCAGATCCCGGTGGCCAGGCACGACGCCGCCCAGCAGTTCTTGCTCGACCTGACCGGCAACGGGCGGCTGGACTGGATCGCTGCCCTGCCGGGCAGCAGCGGGTATCGCACGTTGAATGCTGACCGCTGCTGGGCGCCGTTCATCGCGTTTACCGGCTTGCCGCTGGAGTTTTTCAACACGCTTTCGCAGCTCGGCGACCTGGTCGGTGATGGCCTCAACTCGCTGGCACTGATCGGCCCGCGCGCGGTGCGCTTGTATGCCAACCAACGGGAACAGGGTTTTTCCAGCGCCGAAGACGTGCTTCGCGAAAACGATGAGGACAGTTTGCCGCTGTTCGGCAACGCCCCCACAGAACTGGTGCTTCTGGGCAATATGCTAGGCAGTGACATGAGCGAGCTGTGCCGGATCCGGCACGACGAAATCAAATGCTGGCCCAATCTGGGGCATGGCAAATTCGGCGAAGGCCGGGTGATCAGTGCCCTGCCCTTCCGGTATGACGAATTCAACGTCGAGCAAGTGCGGATCGCCGATATCGACGGCTCTGGTGCGCCGGCCTTGTTTTATCTGAAAACTGCCGGGTTCGAGATCTATCTCAATCGCGGCGGCAATGGGCTGGAACAAACGCCTGTCTTCGTACCGTGGCCGGAAGGTGTGAGCTACGACCGTCTGTGTCAGGTCACTTTCGCCGACCTGCAAGGCCTGGGTTGTGCCAGCCTGATCCTGACGGTGCCGCACTTGACTGCGCAGCACTGGCGTTACGACTTTGTCGCGGCCAAGCCTTACTTGCTGACCGCTAGCAATAACAACATGGGTTGCGCCACGCAGGTGGTCTATCGCAGCTCTGCCCAGGAATGGCTGGACGAAAAGCAGCAATTGCTTACCGATCATCCCGACGAAATACCGGTGTGCCATTTACCGTTCGCGATTCAAGTGGTCAGCCGGCAACGCCAGCTGGATGAAATCACCGGTAACTGCCTGACGCAATCGTGCATCTTTCGCGAAGGTGTCTACGACAGCGTCGAGCGTGAATTCCGCGGTTTCGGTCACCTGCAGCAGACCGACAGTGAAAGTGCCACGGGCGATGACGAGGTCGGTTTCACGGCCCCGGTGCGCGTCTGTACCTGGTACCTGACCGGGCAGGCGATGGATCGGCCAAGACACGGCTACTACGACGGTGACAGTGATACCGTTGACTTGCGACCAACAGTCTTCAGCCGCTATCACCCCGGTGACGAATGCGATGAACCGGTAACGCCAGACGGCGAGGAGGTACGCTATAAAATCGCTCGCGCACTGGTTGGCGCCGTCGCCCGCATCGAAACCTGGACCGGCACTGACGAGCCAGCCACTGCACGGCTTTACGCGGCAGAGGAGTTTCGCTATCTGGTGCGAGATGTCCGGCCCGCCGATCTGCCTGCGTCGGCAGGCGTGCTGCTGGTACAGACCCTGGAAAAGCTCAGCTATCAATACGATGGTTTCATTGACGATCCGCTGTGCCGTCATGAAGTTTTGCTCAACAGCAGCCAGTACGGCCACGCCATTCACAGCCTGACCATCAGTTACGCGCGACGGCGCCTGCCCGGCGATCCGCCGCCGTTCAGCGACCCCGACGAACAACAGTGGTGGCGGGACGCACATGACCCGGCACAGCAATTTTTTTATCTCAACGAAACGCGCGCGCGTGCGATTGATCTGGACGAGAAGCTCTATGAATGGCGACTGGGCCTGCCTTGGCAGCAGCGCAGCAATGCGCTGGTAATGCCCAAAGGTGATCTGCCATCGGGCCTCAGTCCGCAACAAGTGACATGGGATTTACTCAAGGAGCATGTTCACTCGCCCGAGTGGAACGCTCTCCGGGTGCTGACCGGGCAAACCGTACAGCGCTATTACAAAACGATAGATGGCAGCTTGTTGCCCGACGGCTCAGCCGACTTCGAAGCGCTGACCGCGCCGATGGAACTGGCGCAGTTTGACCAGACGGCCCTTGCCGCCTACGACGTTTTACCGCCCCCGTTCGATATCCTGCAGGAGCTGGCGCAAATCGGTTACACACCGATGCCGCTGCTGTTCGAAGACACCGCGGTAAACGCGGACGCAGAAAGCCTCTGGTCTGCGCACTACAACTACGCGAAGTACGCCGCTGCCAAGGATTTCTTCCAGGTACTTGAATACCGCGAAACCTTGAGCCACGGCTGGACCAAGGCGCAGTACGACGAGTATCGCCTGCTGGTCATCAGCGTCGAGCTGCCGGATGGCTGCATCACCCGCTGCGAATACGATTACCACGCCCTGCAGCCGGTGCGCATCATCGATGCCAACGAGAACATTCAGGAAGCGCTTTACGAACCCTCGGGCCAACCGTTGGCGACCAGTTTCCATGGCACCGAAAATGGTATTGCCGCCGGTTTCCGCCCGCTCAGCGAATACCTTCGCCCTGAGAATCCACACCCGGATCAGGCCATTGCCGACCCACAAGCGGCCGTGCAAAAAGCGGCCAGCACCTTGCGCAAGGATTTGTTCAGCTGGATGGGACAACTACCGCCGCAGGTCCACACCACACTGCTTGAGCAATGGCTGGCCAGCGGCTACATGTTGCCGAGCCTGCACACTCGCGCCAGCGCGCGACGGCGGCTGGCGCAATTGACGTCGCCGACACCCGCCGAACAGGCCCTGCGCGAACTCATCAGCACAATTGCACGCACACCGGTGCACAGTGTGACGCTTAGCGCCGACCGCTACCCCGACGACTCCGTGGCGGCCCAAGTGCAGATCATCATCAGCTACGTGGATGGTTTTGGCCGCGCGTTGCAAACCCTGCAACGGGTCGAGCCCGGAAACGCCTATGCGGTGGCCGCCGATGGCGCGCTGATCGTCGATCGCGGGCAGTTGCGCGAGGCGCACGCCGAGTCGCGCTGGCGGGTCAGTGCCCGGGTCGAATACAACAACAAGGGGCTGGCGATTCGGCAGTTCCGGCCGTTTTTTGCCGACACCCATGGCTACGTCAATGATCAATCCCTGCGACGCTACGGCTATTTCGATCAACTGTTCCATGACCCGCTCGGGCGTCCGGTCAAGCTGATCAACGCCAAGGGCTATTTTTCTCTCGAGGGCTACCATCCGTGGTATCAGACCAAACATGATTTCAACGACACCGACGACTCCGCTGAGCCGGAATCGGCGTTGCCGCGGACATTGCACTGATGAGCGCCAACCCCCATCGGCGCACGCCGTCGCTCGTCGTGATCGACGGTCGCGGCTTGCCGTTGCGTCAGGTTGCCTATCTGCGCGCACTGGCCGATGCGACTGCCGAGGCTTTGGTAACGCGCCAACAGCACGACAGTGCCGGGCGTCTGGTGGCACAGTTCGATCCGCGCCTGAGCGCTCCCAGCGTTATCAGCATTCATGACCTCAACGGCCAGCCACTCAAGGTCAGCAGCGTGGATGCCGGCTGGCGCCTGAGCCTGCCCGGGCTGGCCGGACAAGCCTTGCAGCGCTGGGACGCGCGCGGTGTGCACTGGAGCAGCCGCTACGATGAGTTGCTGCGCGTGGTGGCGATCAGCAACAGTGCCGACCCGCTCAGCGACACCTTCACCTATGCCGATGCCAGTGCCGCGGCCGATCACAACCAGCGCGGCCGATTACTGGAACAGTTCGATCCGTCCGGCAGCCTGCACCTGGACAGCTACAGCCTGGCCGGACAGCCACTGCGCGAAAGCCGCACCTTTGCCGACGCCCGGGTGTTTGTCAGCCAGCGCCATTTCAGCCCGCTGGGCGCGATGCTGGAGCAGACCGACGCCGGCGGCCACCGCCAGCAATCGCGCTATGACGTCGCCGGCCAGCTCAAGCAGTTGCAACTGCTGCTGGCCGGCGACCACGACTGGCAGGACGTGTTGCTCGACGCGCACTTCAACGCCGTTGGACAAATCATCGAAAAACAGACCGGCAATGGCATTGCCAGCTACTGGGACTACGAGCCAGCCACTGGGCGTCTGCAGCGGCACTGGGCGCAAATAGGTGCGCAGCCGCCCCTGCAGGACATCAGCTATGAATACGATCCGGTCGGCAACCCGACACGCATCCTCGACAACGCGTTCACGCCCAGCCATTTCGCCAACCAGCGGGTCGACGGCGAACGAGCGTTCCATTACGACTCGCTGTATCGCCTGATCAGCGCCAGCGGTTACGACGATGCGGCCCCCGGCGATCTCCCCGGCCGGCCGCAGCCGAGCGCCCCCAACGACCGGCGCAATTACCTGCAGACCTACCGCTACGATCACGGCGGCAACCTGACACAACTGTGCCATGTGCGCGACGGCGCCTGTCAGACCCGTCAGATGTGTATCGACCCTGCAAGCAATCGCGGTGTGCGCTGGAAAGAAGGTGATCCGGCACCGGATTTCGATCAACTATTCGACCGCCACGGCAACCTGATGGCCCTGCAACCGGGACAGGCGCTGCGCTGGGACGCCCGCGATCAACTGGCCTCGGTGACCCTGGTCCAACGCGAAAACGGCCTGGATGACGCCGAGTTCTATCACTACAGCCAGGGCGCGCGCGTCTACAAACGCCATGACACCTACAGCGGTTCCAACCGGCATTTCCACGAGGTGCGCTACCTGCCCGGACTGGAGATCCGCAGCAAGGACAACGGTGAGGAGCTGCACGTCATCAGCCTCGCCGCCGGCGCAGGCCATGTCAGTTGCCTGCATTGGCTCAGCGGCAAACCGCCGGGCATTGCCGACAACCAGTTGCGCTACACCCTCAATGATCACCTGGGTTCATGCGTGATGGAACTGGATCAGCAGGCACGCCTGATCAGTCACGAAGGCTATTACCCGTTCGGCGCGACCGCGTGGCTGAGCGCCGACTCGGCTGTCGAGGTTGACTACAAGACACTGCGTTATTCAGGCAAGGAAATGGATGTCAGCGGTTTGTATTACTACGGTGCGCGGTATTACGCGACGTGGTTGCAACGCTGGGTCAGTGCGGATCCGGCATGGGATGTGGACGGGCTGAATCTGTTTGAATTCGTTGGCAATAATCCGCTGCGCTATTTCGATGCGCAGGGGCACCAGCGAACCTCATCCGAGCTATTAACAGTCGTGGCGGACTATGAAAATTTGCTCGCCACCGTCACAACCAAACTGGATAAATCGATCTATCAATTCAACCACTTGAACTCCGTCAAGGATATCTACCTCTCCAGTGGCAAGAAGGCTGCCCTGACCCTGCTCAACGTTCTGGCCTCCTCCATCACCGCCGCTACAGCGTTTACCGCCGGTACGGCCGCCGGAACATTTCTGACGTTAAACCCGGTCACAGGCATCGCCATTGGTATAGGCACCGCAGCACTGGCCGCTGACATTACAGGCGCACAGATCGACAAACTCGGCGAGGATAACGCCTTCGGCTATGCGCTTTTGCCCGATAGTGCAGATTACGAAGTGGGTCGTCTGAACGAGGAAGCCAAACCCAAAAGCTGGATGTCGAGAATCAAATCCGTGTTCTCAAAATATGCCCCGGACAGCATCGACGGAAACAAGGAAATATTGATTGCAGGCGGCATCGGAGCCGCTGATGTGTTAACGGGCGGCACTCATCTGGAAAAACTCCTGGCCTTTTTCCGTCTCAGTGTCGAAGTGACCGAAGCACTCAATGACTCGCTGGGGCAACGCGACCTGGATCTGGTTGAACAAGGTATCGAACTGGTCGCCGACTACCTCAATTCCCGCAAGGAACTGTCGGACCAGGCACTGGAAGACCTGGAAGGTCTCGGTCGAGAAAACATAGCCACGGCACAGGGCACCCGCCACCGTCTCGCGCAGAGTGAAACCGCCGTGCTGGGCAAGATGAATCGTGTCCTTGAGTTACTGCCTAGAGTGTCTTCCCACATGCAACAGAAAAGAGCGGCCTGAAATGAATCACTGCACGCAGGTTCAGGCATGAATCCTTCAGTGCATTGGCGTACTCCTGCTTTGTCGGCACACGATCCCAGAGGGCTGGCGGTCAGAGACGTTGCTTACCTGCGAGCGGTGGCGGGCGCCGAAGTCGAATCCCAGATCACCCGCCAACGCTACGACTCCAACGGCCGCCTGATCGAACAATGGGACCCGCGCCTCCCTCTACCCTGCCTGACCACCGCCTACCGTCTGGACGGCGCCCCCCTGAAAATCGTCAGCGTCGACGCCGGCTGGCGCCTGAGCCTGCCAGGATCTGACAGTCAAACCCTGCAGCGCTGGGACGCCCGTGGCAGCCACTGGCGCATGAGCTATGACCCGCAATTGCGCTTGATGACCGTCGAGGAAAACGCGGCCGAAGTCGAGGCACTGACCTACGCCGACGCCACGGCGGATGCCGGGCACAACCTGCGTGGCCAGTTGCTCGAACACAAGGACCACGCCGTCACGCTGCGTACCGACAGCTATGCCCTGTCCGGCCAGTCACAGACTGAAACCCGCACTTTTCACGACGGCGAGACCTTCACCGACCAACGTGTATTCAGTCCGCTGGGGGCAGTACTGGAGCAGATGAATGCCGGTCAGCATCGACAGCAGTCGCAGTACGGTCTGGCCGGACAACTCCAGCAGGTTCGCCTGCAACTCAGGGGTCACACCGAGTGGCAATCGGTATTGATCGAGGCGCAATACAACGCGGCCAGTCAGATCATCGAACAGCTACTCGGCAACCACGTGCGCAGCCTCTGGACGTATGACCCGGCCGACGGTCGGTTATGCACCCATATCTGCCGCAAGGACGCCGGTGCGATGCTGCAAAGCTTCGAATATTTCCACGACCGGGTCGGCAATATCGTACGCATCGACGACCATTGTTTTCAGCCGGTTTACTTCGCCAACCAGTTGATCAACGGCCAGCGCACCTTCGGCTATGACTCGTTATACCGCTTGATCCGCGCGACCGGTCATGACGAAGCGCCCCTCTCCGACACTCCGGGACTGCCACACCCGAGCGACCCGAACAACCGCCTCAACTACACCCAGACCTACGCGTACAACGCTGGCGGCAGCCTGATCAGACTGCAACATGTGCGGGCGGGTGCCAGCCAGACCCGCCAGATGCTGATCGATCTGCAGAGCAACCGTGGCGTGCGCTGGACGCCTGGCGATCCCGATCCGCTATTCGACCAATTGTTCGACCGTCACGGCAACCTGCAAGCATTGCAACCGGGGCAAACCTTGCACTGGAATGCTCGTGACGAGTTGGCCAGCATCATCCTGATCCACCGCGAGGACGGCCGGCACGATGCCGAGCACTACCGGTACAGCCAGGGTGAGCGGGTGTTCAAGCGCCACGAGACCTTCACCTCTCGTGGCGAGCATTTCCGGCAGACCCGCTACTTGCCCGGGCTGGAAATCCGCTCGAAGGACAACGGTGAAGTGTTGCACGTCATTCAACTGGACATTGGTATCGGGCATGTCCGGTGCCTGCATTGGGCACAGCAGAAACCCGATGAAATCCGCTACAGCCTCGACGATCATCTGGGTTCCTGTACGCTGGAACTTGATCAACAGGCGCAAGTGATCAGCCACGAAGGTTACTACCCGTTTGGCGCCACGGCATGGATGGCCACGCGCTCGGAAATTGAAGTGAGTTACCGGTTCATTCGATATTCAGGCAAGGAAATGGATGTCAGCGGCCTGTACTACTACGGTGCCCGATACTACGCCGCATGGCTGCAGCGCTGGATCAGCGCCGATCCGGCAGGGGATGTCGACGGGCTGAACCTGTACGCGATGGTCAGCAACAACCCGTTGCGCTATGCCGATAACGGCGGCACCGAACAGACGCCCAGCGAAGCACAGCAGAAAATCAGTGAGTACTCGAACGTGCTGACTCACATGACCAGTGAATTACAGAAGGTCAACTATCAGCTCTACAACCTCACGCGAACTCGCGACATTTACAAGACCGCCACAAAAAAACTCTTGTTCAGCGTGGCAACGTTTGCCGTGGCGATCAAGGCCGGAGCACTGGGTAGCACCGTTGGCGCCGGCTTCGGTAGCCTGAGCGGTCCCGCCGCGCCAGTTGTGGTGCCCGTGACGTCAGCGGTTGGGGCCATTTTTGCCGCAGAGGCGTCCGTCAAGATCATGGACAAGATCGGTGAAGAAACCACGCTCGGCTATTCGATCATGCCGGATCAGGCCGCGCTCTCGGTGAAAAGCCTGCAAGGAAAAGCCAAGGCTTCACCGAACTCGCTCAGGGGCACCCTCGAAAGTTTCAATCCGCAGACTTCCGGGGGCCTGGTGAAGATCGGCCTGGAAACCACCGCTCGGGTCTTGGGCAAACACCTCAAGATTCCCTACCTGAAACAGTCCCTGAACATCGCCCGCCAGATGGCCCAACTCACAGAAGCGCTCAACGGCTCATGGGGGCAGGGAGATCTGGATCGTCTCAACGCGCGGCTGGATGAGTTGACCGGTTACCTCGACAGCCAGCAGGCCAGCCTCCAGGAACACGTCGACGCGTTGGCCGATGCGGCGCCCGCGCCGGTAAAACTGATCGGCATCGCCCAGATGCCGGAGCGTACCGACAACGATCTGGCCCACCTGCAGCAGCAAGTCACCGTTGCTCGAGCCACCATCAAGCACGCCAGAAATCTGCTGGGTCGGGTATCGGCCTATCTGGTGCAGAAACAGCAAGCGGCATAGTGCCGGACTTCACAGAGCAACCGAGAGTGAACAATGGCAGCGTCGCTGTTTCACCACACCCCACACCTGCGCAGCCATGATCCTCGGCTCTTGCTGGTGCGCCAGGTGGAATACTTGCGCCAGACCGCAGGTGAAGCGGCACAGGCCCTCGTCAGCCGACAGCAGCATGATCCTGCTGGCCGGTTGATGACACAGCGCGACCCGCGTCTGTTCGACAATGCGTCGCTGCCCAACCTGCAAACGATCTATACGCTGGATGCTCGACCGCTACGTGTCGCAAGCGTGGACGCCGGCTGGCGACTGGTTCTGCCCGGTTTCGCAGGTGAGCAACAGCAACGCTGGGACCAACGCGGCAACCACTGGCAGTATGAACACGACCTGCTGCTGCGAATGATCGCCGTCACTGAAAACGCACAAGTCGATGTCGAGCGCTACACCTATGGCGACCACAATGCCGACCCCGGGCATAACCTGCGCGGTGAACTGAGCGAAAGCGCCGACCCGGGCGCTACGGTGGTGATCGACAGCTACAGCCTGCAGGGCAAGGCAGCGAGTGAAACCCGTACGCTGTCGGGCGAGACGGCGGCCTTCATCACTCGTATGGATTTCGACGCGCACGGCAATGTAGTGCAAGTCACCGACGCCGGTGGTCACCGGCAATGCTCGCGCTACGATGTCGCCGGCCAGTTACGTCAGGTATCGCTGTCGATAGCCGGGGCTGACGCGGCACTAGCGGTGGTCGACACTGCCACGTACAACGCTTCCGGCCAACCACTTGAACAACTGGCCGGCAATGGTGTTCGCAGCCGCCGCGTGTACGATCCCGCTGACGGTCGCCTGCTGAATCTGCTGGCCTGCAAGGATCAGGAAAAACCGCTGCAGGACTTGCACTACACCTATGACCCGGTCGGCAATGTCCTGCGTATCGAGGATCGCACTCTGGCCACGGTGTATTTCGCCAATCAACGCGTCGATGGTGATCGTCATTTTGTCTACGACTCGTTGTATCGGCTGAGCGAAAGTCGCGGCTTCGAAGGCCAGATCCCGCAACAGTCGCCAGGTTTGCCGCAACCGATCGAACCCATCGACCCGGGGCGGCGTTTCAACTACAGCGAGCAATATCACTACGACGCCGGAAATAACCTCGTTGAACTGGTGCATGTGCGCAAGGGCCACAACTTCACACAACAGATGAAAATCGCCCCCGACAGCAATCGGGGGTTACGCTACCGACCCGATGACCCAGACCCGGTGTTCGGCGACTACTTTGACCGCCACGGCAACCAGCTGAAACTGCAGCACGGCGGCCTGCCACTGGCGTGGGACAGTTACGATCAACTGGCCCGAGTCACCCTGCTGCAACACAGCAACGGCCTGCCGGACGACGATGAAATCTATCGCTACAGCCAACGTGAGCGCGTCTACAAATGCACGCTGAGGCATACGCCGTCGATCACCGATCGCCGCGAGGTGCGTTACCTGCCAGGTCTGGAAATCCACAGCCGCAGCGACGGCCAGCAACTGCATGTCATCGTGCTGCCGGGCGCGCGTTGCCTGCATTGGCTCAGTGGTCGACCGGCGGATATCGAAACCGATCAACTGCGCTTCAGCCTCGACGATCACCTCGGATCCTGCTCGCTGGAACTGGATCGCCACGCTGGCGTGATCAGTCTGGAGCATTATTACGCCTTCGGCGGCACGGCCTGGTGGGCAGCCCGTTCAGCCGTGGAAGCGGATTACAAAACGATCCGTTACTCGGGCAAGGAAATGGATGCCAGCGGTTTGTACTACTACGGCGCGCGGTATTACGCGCCATGGCTGCAACGCTGGATCAGTGCTGATCCGGCCCGGGACGTGGACGGACTGAACCTGTACGCTTTTGTCGGCAACAACCCGACGATCCATGTCGACCGGACGGGCACCTACAAGGTTATTTTCGATCTGGCCAAACGAGCGGTCGGCCTGCTCGACAAAGCCAAAACAGCGGCCGATCAAATACACAACCTGAGTCGCGAGTTCGACGATTTGATCCCCGAAGGCGCAGACATCGAAGACCTGCGCAAAACCATGACGTTCGGCAAATTTCTCAAGTCCCGGCAGGGCATCAAATCGGCTCTTTACGGTGCGGGGAAAGGGCTCGCCATCGGTGGACTTATAGGCACCGCGGTACCAGGAGTTGGCAATGCCATCGGCAGTGGTGTGGGGACCCTGGCGGGCATGGTCGTTTTCCCGTTGCTGCGCTATTACTTTTTCAAGAAAGGCTTGAAACTCGCGCAAACGCTGCGCACCCAGGAACTCAGGAATGGCCTGCAAACGGTCGTTGATACCGTCACCCGCGTGGTTGATGGCACCACTGATCTGCTCAATGGCGGCACGGCGCTGCTGGAAAGCATCAAAAACATGACCAATACCCTCAACGAATATCCCGAGCGAATTCAGGCGCTGTTCCACGACCAGTTGCAGACCCTTGCCGGTGACAAACAACGCGAGGTCATCAAACTCCTGAGAAGCGGACTCGACCCGTTCGACGCCATCGACAAGGTGCTGGGGACAGCCCAAACGGTCATGGATGACGCCCCCGACATCGCCGCAGACGTGAACAATCGCCTGCAACAACTGCAGAGCAAAGTCACTGAGAATTCAAGGCTTAAACCCATCCCCAAGCCGCGGACGAAATACATCCAGCGGGTCTCTGCCGGCGAAACGTACGTGTGACGTCGAAGGCCGTTCGAACAGTGCGCCGAGCCACTTCGTCGCATGCTATCGTGCCCGCCCGTCCCCTTATCCATTAGCCCAGCATGCTGCCGACTTCCCGTACCCTGCGTTTGTCGTTGTACACCCTGCTGATCATTGCCGGGGCGGCCATCGCCGCGACGCTTGCCATCCGCCACGCCGAACGTCAGGCGCTGGAGGAAGACGCCACCCGCGCCAGCCAGCAATTGGCGCTGTATGCCAACTCGCTGCACACCCTGATCGACCGCTATCGCGCGCTGCCCGCCGTGCTGGCGCTGGACCCGCAATTGCGCAGCGCGCTGGCCGGGCCGGTGGGCGCGGAACAACAGAATGTGCTGAATCTGAAGCTGGAGCAGATCAACGGCGCGGCGCAGTCCTCGACCCTCGAACTGCTCGATCACAGCGGCCTCGCGGTGGCCGCCAGCAACTGGCGCCTGCCGAGCAGTTACGTCGGCCACAACTACGGTTTTCGTCCGTACTTCAGCCAGACCCGCACTCAGGGCAGCGGGCGCTTTTATGCGGTGGGCGTGACCAGCGGCATCCCCGGCTATTTTCTGTCCAGCGCGGTGCTCGGCGACAACGCCGAGTTCCTTGGCGCGATGGTAGTCAAACTGGAGTTCCCCGAGCTTGAGCGCGAATGGAGCCAGGGCAGCGACACGCTGCTGGTCAGCGATGCACGCGGGATCATCTTCATCGCCAACCAGCCCGGCTGGCGCTATCGCTCGTTGCGGCCGCTGGACAGCCGCGACATGGCCGAGATCAAGCGCACGCGCCAGTACGACAAACAATCGCTGATCCCGCTGACGCATTTGTCCCTGCGTCACTTCGACGACAACAGCGACCTGCGTCGAGTCGAAGGCCCGGACGGAACGGCGGATTACTTGTGGGAATCACTGCCGCTGGCCGCCGAAGGCTGGACCCTGCACTTGTTGCGGCGCCCGCAAGTGGCTTTCGAAGATTTGCGCAACGCCGGGCTGGCCGCTGCGGGTGTGTGGCTGGCGCTGGTGTTTTTGCTGCTGTTCCTCAATCAGCGCTGGCGCCTGTCGAAAGTCCGTCAGCGCAACCGCGAAGAACTCGAACAACTGGTCGAAGAACGCACCCGCGATCTGCGCACCGCGCAGGACGGTCTGGTGCAATCGGCCAAGCTCGCGGCGCTGGGGCAAATGTCCGCCGCACTGGCCCACGAGATCAATCAACCGCTGACCGCGCAACGCATGCAGTTGGCGACGCTGCGCCTGCTGCTCGAACATGGCCGCGTCGATGATGCGTACAAGGCGCTCAAACCGGTGGACGACATGCTCACGCGCATGGCCTCGCTCACCGGTCACCTGAAAACCTTCGCCCGCAAAAGCCCCAGCGGCCTGCGCGAACGGCTGGATCTGGCGACCGTGGTCGATCAGTCGCTGCAACTGCTCGATGCGCGCCTACGCGACGAACAGGTCAGTCTGGTGCTGCACCTGACGCGTCCGGCCTGGGTGCGTGGTGATGCAATACGCCTCGAACAGGTGCTGATCAATCTGCTGCGCAATGCCCTCGATGCAATGCAGGGCAAACCATGCAAGCGCCTGGAAATTCGCCTGGAGGTGGACGAACAACTGTGGCGCCTGAGCGTGATCGACAATGGCGGCGGGATTGCCGAACAGCACCTGAATCAGGTGTTCGACCCGTTCTTCACCACCAAACCGGTGGGTGACGGACTCGGCCTCGGGCTGGCGGTATCCTTTGCCATCGTGCATGAATCCGGCGGGCGTCTGAGCGTTGAAAATGGCGAGGCCGGCGCGGTGTTCAGCCTGACCCTGCCGATCGATCTGGAGGCACACATCTGATGCTCAACTCGGTGATGGTGGTCGATGACGAAAGCAGCATTCGCAGCGCTGTGGAGCAATGGCTGAGCCTGTCGGGGTTCGAGGTGCAGCTGTTCAGCCGCGCCGAGGATTGCCTCGCCGCACTGCCCAGCCACTTCCCCGGGGTGATCCTCAGCGATGTGCGCATGCCCGGGCTCAGTGGTCTGCAGTTGCTGGCCGAAGTGCAGCGCCGTGACAGCGATTTGCCGGTGATACTGCTGACCGGTCACGGCGATGTGCCGATGGCGGTCGAAGCCATGCGTGACGGCGCCTACGACTTTCTGGAAAAGCCGTTCAGCCCGGAAACCCTGCTCGGCAGCCTGCGCCGGGCACTCGACAAGCGGCGACTGGTATTGGAAAACCGCGCCCTGCACGAGCAGGCCGACCACCGCGCCAGACTCGATGCGACGCTGCTCGGCGTGTCCCGTGGCATGCAGACTTTGCGCCGGCAAGTGCTGGATCTGGCGGCGCTGCCGGTCAACGTGTTGATCCGTGGTGAGACCGGCAGCGGCAAGGAACTGATCGCCCGTTGCCTGCATGATTTCGGCCCGCGCGCCGACAAGCCTTTCGTGGCACTGAACTGCGCGGCGATCCCCGAGCAGTTGTTCGAAGCCGAGCTGTTCGGTCATGAAAGTGGCGCGTTCACCGGCGCTTCCGGCAAGCGCATCGGCAAGCTGGAATATGCCGACGGTGGCACGCTGTTTCTCGATGAAATCGAAAGCATGCCGCTGGCCCAGCAAGTGAAGCTGCTGCGGGTGTTGCAGGAACAGAAGCTGGAGCGCCTCGGTTCGAACCAGAGCATTCGCGTTGATCTGCGGATTGTTGCCGCGACCAAACCCGACCTGCTGGATGAGGCCCGGGCCGGCCGTTTTCGCGAAGACCTGGCGTACCGCCTGAACGTCGCCGAGCTGCGCCTGCCGCCGCTGCGCGATCGGCGCGAAGACATTCCGCTGCTGTTCGAGTCGTTCGCCTTCAGCGCTGCACAGCGCCTGGGCCGCACGTTCCCGCCGTTGAGCGGGGCGCAATTGAGTCATCTGCTCAGCCACGACTGGCCGGGCAACGTGCGCGAACTGGCGAACGTCGCCGAGCGGCAGGTGCTGGGGCTGGATGAGCCGGTGCACGGCATCGATCCGGGCCAGTCGCTCGCGGCGCAGCAGGAAGCGTTTGAAGCGCAATGCCTGCGCGCGGCGCTGACCCGGCACAAGGGCGATGTGAAAGCGGTGCTGGAGGAGTTGCAGCTACCGCGCCGGACCTTCAATGAAAAGCTGCAGCGGCATGGGTTGAGTCGGGAGATGTTTGTTTCGGGCAGCTGAGTTTTGCAGTGTCTGATCGGGCCTCTTCGCGGGCAAGCCCGCTCCCACAGGGTTTTGTGCTGAACACAGATTTTGTGAACACCACCGACCACTGTGGGAGCGGGCTTGCCCGCGAAGCGGCCCGCACAGGCAACATTTATCCATCAGCCTGAATGAGCGACTTTCCGCTCACCACAATCCAGCCATAAGCGGATTTCCGCTCATAAAGTCCTGCCGCCCCCTCTAAACCGGCCCTCCCCCCGTTGGCACAGCTCCTGCTATAGCCCCTGCAGGCTGCGTTTCTACGCGCTCCACAAAAACAATTAAACGAAGGATCCTTCAATGGATAACTCCAACGCCCTGCCCCTTGGGTCGGCTGCCGCGCCCGCCAAAGAAAGAACCACCGCCAGCCGGATCAAATCGATCTTCAGCGGCTCGGTCGGCAACATGGTCGAGTGGTACGACTGGTACGTCTACGCCGCCTTCTCGCTGTACTTCGCCAAGACTTTCTTCCCCGCCGGTTCCAGCACCGCGCAACTGATGAACACCGCCGCGATCTTCGCCGTGGGCTTCCTGATGCGTCCGATCGGTGGCTGGCTGATGGGCCTCTATGCCGACAAGGTCGGGCGCAAGAAAGCACTGATGGCTTCGGTCTACCTGATGTGCTTCGGCTCGCTGCTGATCGCCCTCAGCCCCAACTATGAAACCATCGGCATCGGCGCGCCGATCCTGCTGGTGTTCGCCCGTTTGCTGCAGGGCCTGTCGGTGGGCGGTGAATACGGCACCTCCGCCACCTATCTGTCGGAGATGGCGACCAAGGAACGTCGCGGCTTCTTCTCCAGCTTCCAGTACGTGACCCTGATCTCTGGTCAGCTCATCGCCCTGGGCGTGCTGATCGTGCTGCAGAACATGCTGACCACCGAACAGCTGTACGCGTGGGGCTGGCGTATTCCGTTTGCCATCGGCGCACTGTGCGCGATCGTCGCGCTGTACCTGCGTCGCGGCATGGAAGAAACCGAGTCGTTCACCAAGAAAGAGAAGTCCAAGGAAAGCGCCATGCGCACCTTGCTGCGCCACCCGAAAGAACTGCTGACCGTGGTCGGCCTGACCATGGGCGGGACGCTGGCGTTCTACACCTACACCACCTACATGCAGAAATACCTGGTGAACACCGTCGGCATGAGCATCTCCGACTCGACCACCATTTCTGCCGCCACGCTGTTCCTGTTCATGTGCCTGCAACCGATCATTGGTGGTCTGTCCGATAAAATCGGTCGTCGTCCGATCCTGATCGCCTTTGGCGTGCTCGGTACGATCTTCACCGTGCCGATCCTGATGACCCTGCACACCATCCAGACCTGGTGGGGCGCGTTCTTCCTGATCATGGCGGCACTGATCATTGTCAGCGGCTACACCTCGATCAACGCCGTGGTGAAGGCCGAGCTGTTCCCGACCGAAATCCGCGCGCTGGGCGTCGGCCTGCCGTACGCGCTGACCGTGTCGATCTTCGGCGGCACCGCCGAATATATCGCGCTGTGGTTCAAGAGCATCGGCATGGAAACCGGTTACTACTGGTACGTGACCGCGTGCATCGCGGTGTCGCTGCTGGTGTACATCACCATGAAAGACACGCAGAAACATTCGCGGATCGTGACTGACTGATCGGGTTTTCACAGCCACTGCAACGGTGGCTGTGGTGGCCTCATCGCTGGCAAGCCAGCTCCCACAGGTTCGGGTGGTGCACACAGATTTGGTGAACATCACCGACCATTGTGGGAGCTGGCTTGCCAGCGATTGGGGCGACTCGGTATCAGGACAATTCAGCAACTAGCGGCGGCTTGCCATAACGCTTCTGCGCATACGACGCGCCGACAATCATCACCAGCAGAATCCCCGCCAGCACCGCCGACGAGCCGATGGTGCCGAAGTCCAGGCCACCCTTTTCATGGGGCTTGGTCATCAGATCGCCCAAGGTCGCACCGAACGGCCGGGTCAGCACGAACGCCACCCAGAACAACAGCACCGACGAAATCTTCGTGAAGTATTTGAGCGCCACGACCACGGCAATGGTCGAGCCGATCAGCAGCGCACCACCGGCAAACCCCAGGCCCGAGTCATCGGCCAGGTAGTCGCCGAGCGCCGTGCCCAAGGTGTTGGAAAACAGAATCGCCATCCAGTAGAACATCTCGCCGCGGAAGGTCTGCACCTTGCTGACGTTCAGCGAATCGCCGCTCAGGCGCCAGGCCGCGAAGATCGCCAGCAGAATCGCAATCAGGATCATCGACCCGGTGGCATAGCCGAGCCCAAGGGTGCGATCCATGAAATCGGACATGGTGGTGCCGGCAGTGCTGGTGGACAGAATCACGATCCAGTACAGCAGCGGCTTGTAGGTCTTGGCCATCAGTTGGCTGATCAGGGTCAGCACGAACACGCTGATCAGGATCAGCGAGCTGAGGGCGTACCCGACGTTGAGGGTCATCGACAGCAAATCCCCTGCGGTTTCCCCCAGGGTCGTCGCGCAGATTTTCATGACCCAGAACGCCAGGGTGATTTGAGGCAGTTTGTTCATCGCAAGCAAAGCTCCAGTGTGAGACGGCCGGTTCTTGGGTTTTCTGGCCGTGGGCAGACTGGCGATGCGTCGGTGAAAAAGCGGTCGGCAACAGATGAAAAATCTGTCATATCGCGAAAACAGCGATTAATCCCCCATTAATGCTGCCCTTGCACCCTACCAATACCTGATCGATGACCTGCGCGGCGTTCGCTCCCGACAGTGGAAGCCCATTCAATGCGCCGCCCTTAACATCAAGTTAATCGATTGTTTTTAGCATTTATTTGCGCTTTTTAATCAATTTAGTTGGCGTAGCATTCAACCCAAGCAAGACACACCGCCAACCCATCCGGAGTCACGAACATGAAAACCAAACTGATCCTCGCCCTGACCCTGTCCGTACTGGCCGCCAACACCTTCGCTGCCGATGGCTCGGACAAAACCAAATCGGCCGAATTCATTTCCGGCGCCAGCGCCGCCATCGAAACCAGCCACTCGGGCACTTACGCCGCTGACGGTTTCGATAAAACCAACCTCGGCAAAACCGTGGCCGCCGATGGCTTCGATAAAACCGGTACTGCCAACGCCATCGCGGCTGACGGCTTCGATAAAACAGGGACCGCTGCAGCCATCAGCTGACTATCAGCGGTCCTTCCACAGCCCGGCCTCGGCCGGGCTTAGTCATTTCTGGGGCAGCACAATTTCTGAAATCCACGCAAAACCCTGTGGGAGCTGGCTTGCCAGCGATGACAATCTTTCATTCAAAGTAATTGTCGACTGACAGACCGCCATCGCTGGCAAGCCAGCTCCCACAGGTTTTCCATTAAATGGAATATCAGTGACCGACTGGAAATTGTCTGACCGTGCTTGCACTATTGTTCACCTGTCCTAGCCCCCTTCCGGAACCCCATCCATGTCCGACGACATCCACTTCTACGAACCCGCCAACGGCCACGGCCTGCCCCACGATCCGTTCAACGCCATCGTCGGCCCGCGCCCTATCGGCTGGATTTCTTCGCAGGATGCCAATGGGCAGTTGAACCTGGCGCCATACAGCTTCTTCAACGCGTTCAACTACATCCCGCCGATCATTGGTTTTTCCAGCGTCGGGCGCAAAGACAGCCTGAACAACATCGAGCAGACCGGCGAGTTCGTCTGGAACCTCGCTACCCGGCCGCTGGCCGAGCAGATGAACCAGAGCTGCGCGATGGTCGCGCCCGAGGTCAACGAGTTTGAACTGGCGGGGCTGACGCCGGCGGCGTCGAAAGTGATTGCGGTGCCACGGGTAGCCGAAAGCCCGGTGTCCTTCGAGTGCAAGGTCACGCAGATCATTCAGTTGCAGCGCGCCGATGGCGAAACGGTGCCGAGCTGGCTGGTGCTCGGCGAAGTGGTCGCCGTGCATATCGCCAAGTGGCTGTTGAAGGACGGAATCTACGACACCGCCGCGGCAGAACCGATTCTGCGCGGCGGCGGGCCGGCGGATTATTTCCAGTTGGGGCCAGAGGCCCTGTTCAAGATGTGGCGCCCGGGGGCGGTCAAATAACTACCAGATCAACTCGGCGTCATCAGTGACACCCTTGAGGCGGTCCAGCTCATTGATGGCAGCCTCATCGGCAGCGATGGCGCCGGGGAACACCTGATCACCCAGCAGCTTGTGGAAGCGTGGCGCACCGCCATCGACCAGGGCCTTGACCGCGATTGCCGCGTGATAACCCTTGTTGCCGCCCAACTCGACGGGGACGACTGCGGAGACTGCTTCGAAGTGTTCGAACTCTTTACGTGCCATGGCACACATCCTGGCTCAGATGAATAAGCCGGACATTAAACCCTCAACCGGCGAGTTTGTGTATCGGTGCCGGGCATTGTCCGAGCGCCTGCGCCGCCGACACCTCTTTGAAGGTGTGGAAATCCAGGCTGTTGACCACCAGGTCTTGAACCAATTCGGCAAAGATTTGCATCGACGGACTGTTGAAATACGCGGTCATCGCCTGTTGATGGCTCCAGAAACCGGAGACCAGCCACAGCTCCGGATCGCATTGCGAATGCTGCAGGGCGAAGTTCAGGCAACCGGGGGCGTTGCGTGAAGGTTCGATCAAGGCGCTGAGGCGTACACCCAGTTCGGCGGAGCGTCCGGCGCGCGCTCGAACGAAGGCCATATGACTGACGGGAATCTGCTTGGACATGTTCAACCCTCCCAGGGAGTCGCGTGGCAGCCGGGGGCAGGCTGCGACAGGATCCAAGGTTAAGGGCCGGGCGCAAGGTGCCGTTAGTCGATTCCTGCCGCTGCGTTGCACAATCCTGCGAGACTGCACAAACGCCCGATGTCGACGGGTAGAAACCTGTCACACCGCTGTCACAACGCTTTTGTGTAGGAGCTGCCGAAGGCTGCGATCTTTTGACTTTTGTTTTTAAAATCAAAAGATCGCAGCCTTCGGCAGCTCCTACAGGGGGATTCGACTGCAGGTCGCTATGCGTCGGGTGCAGGTTGATGGCGGTGGCACAAAACCAGCCAATGCAGAATCAGGCAAGCATTTGACAGGATGTGTCTACCGCTTGCGCTTGCACAAATATAGGCTCTGCCCCATTCCACCGTCTTAGCAGAGGATGCCGCGCATGACGTCATTCGATCGTTTCCAGGCCCCGCTCGATGTCGACATGGAAAAACAGCGTGCGGAGCTCGCGGGGATCATCCGCCGCAACACCACCGACGATGGCAGTTACCAGACCGCCATCGGCTCGCTGTTCATGTCGCGCCACACAAAATCCCACGACTTCGCCCCGGTGCTGGCGCAACCGGCGTTGTGCATCATGGCCCAGGGCCGCAAAGAGGTGCGGCTGGCGGACGAATATTTCAATTACGACCCGCTGAATTACCTGGTGGTCTCGGTCTCGATGCCGTTGAGCGGGCGGGTGGTGAATGTCTCGCCGGAAGATCCGATCCTCGCTGTGCGTCTGGACATCGATCCGGCGGAAATCACCGCACTGATCGCCGACGCCGGGCCGATGGGCGTGCCGACCCGGCCGACCGGGCGTGGCCTGTATGTGGAAAAGATCGACAGCGCGATGCTCGACGCGGTGTTGCGTCTGGCACGCTTGCTGGATGCACCGAAAGACATTGCCATGCTCGCGCCGCTGATTCGCCGGGAGATTCTCTATCGCCTGCTGCGCAGTCCGCAGGGCCATCGCTTGTATGAAATCGCGATTGCCAACAGCCAGAGCCACCGCATCAGCCAGGCGATCAAATGGCTCAACGGCAACTTCGAACAGCCGCTGCGCATCGATGATCTGGCGAAAGAAGTGAACCTCAGCGTCTCGACCCTGCATCACCGCTTCAAGGCGATGACCGCGATGAGTCCGTTGCAATATCAGAAGCAATTGCGCCTGCAAGAGGCGCGGCGCCTGATGCTGGCCGAAGGGCTGGAAGCGTCGGCAGCGGGCTATCGCGTGGGCTATGAAAGCCCGTCGCAGTTCAGCCGCGAGTACAGCCGCTTGTTTGGTGCGCCGCCGTTGCGGGATCTGGCGCGGTTGCGGCAGTCGGTCTGATCAAGGTTTGTGCTGGATCGATTGACGCCATCGCTGGCAAGCCAGCTCCCACAGGTTTTTTTGCTGAACACAGAAGTTGTGCACACCCGAAAAACCTGTGGGAGCTGGCTTGCCAGCGATGGGGCCAGTCAAGACAACCTCAATCCTGAATCAGGCACCGAGTACCCGACACGCCTCGCTCGGCAACGTCACCGACACCGGATGCCCGATCCCCAAACCGATCCCCTGACACGGCGTACTCAACGCGGTGAACGCCACCCCGGAACACTCCACCGTGGTCTCGATGGTCGCGCCGATATCACGCACGAATGTCACCTTGCCGAGCAAGCGGTTGCCCGCCGTGGCTTGTGGCGCGGAAAGTTGCAGGTCTTCCGGGCGAATCAGCATCTTCACCTTCTGCCCCACCTCAATGCTGCTGCAGATCGGCACTTGCAGCGCATCACCGCCCGGCAAACTGACCTTGCCGTCGCCCAGCGCCGTGGCCGGGAAGATGTTGCCCGAGCCGATGAAATCAGCGACGAATTCGTTGGCCGGATGCCGGTAGATTTCGATCGGCGTGCCCACCTGCTGCACCTTGTGTTCGCCCAGCACCACGACGATGTCGGCCATGGTCATGGCTTCGCGCTGGTCGTGGGTGACCATGATCGTGGTGATGTTCAAGCGTTGCTGCAACTGGCGGATTTCCACCTGCATCGACTCGCGCAACTTGGCGTCCAGCGCCGACAGCGGTTCGTCGAGCAGAAGGATTTTCGGCCGCGAGGCGATGGCCCGGGCAATCGCCACCCGCTGCCGTTGCCCGCCGGAGAGTTTCGCCACCGGCCGGTCGATCATGGCTTGCAACTGGATCAGCTCCAGCAGTTCCACCACTCGCGCCTGCTGCTCGGTCTTACTGACGCCGCGCAGTTTCAGCGGGTAGGCGATGTTCTCGCCGACGGTCATGTGCGGGAACAGCGCCAGCGACTGGAACACCATGCCGAAGTTGCGCAGGTGCGCCGGGGTGTGACCGATGTTCTCGCCGTCCAGGCGAATCTCGCCGCCGGTGAGGGTTTCCAGCCCGGCGATCATCCGCAGCAAGGTGGTTTTGCCGCAGCCAGACGGGCCGAGAAAACACACCAGTTTGCCTTCCGGCAAATGCAGGTTGACGTCCTGTACCGCGCAAGCCGAGCCGTAGAATTTCTCGACGTTTTCCAGAATCAGACCAGTCATGTTGCACCTCAAATCAAAAGGAAACGCCGCCCTCGCCCACCAGCTTCTCCAGCGCCCAGATCAGGACGAAGTCGATCAGCACGATCAGCACGGCAAACGAGAACACGGTAGGGTCGAGCGATGACACGGTGCGGCTGTACATCCAGATCGGCACGGTCATGACGTCGATGGTGTAGAGGAAATAGGTCACGGTGAATTCGTTGAACGAGACGATGAACGCCAGCAGCATCCCCGCCAGAATCCCCGACTTCATCAACGGCACTACCACGTCGACAATCGCCCGCAGCGGTGAAGCGCCGAGCATCCGCGCGGCTTCTTCGACTTCGCTGCCGATGGAGAGCATGGCGGCGGTGCAGTTTTTCACCACGAACGGCAGCGCCAGAATCACGTGGGCAATCACCAGCCGCGAGGTGGTCAGATGGAACGGCAGGCTGTCGAACACCAGCAGCAACGCCAGCCCCAACACCACCATCGGAAACACCAGCGGCAGCGACATCAGTTGCAGCGCCACGGCTTTGCCACGGAACTCGCAACGGGTCAGCGCATAGGCGGCGGGCACCGCGATCAGCGTGGCGAAGACCATGGTCAGACACGACACCAGCAGGCTGGTGGCCATGGCCTGACCGAGACTCAGCACATCGCTGGCGTCGGGCGAGACGAAGGTGTGCCAGGCCGCCTTGTACCACTGCAGGCTGTAGCTGCTCGGCGGGAAGTCGAGGTTCGACGCACCGCTGAACGACATCACGATCATGGTCAGGATCGGCAACACCGCCAGCAGCAGAATGGACCCGGAAAGAATCCCGGCGAACTTGCCGGTGTCGCCGGGCAGCAGCGCCATGCGCTTCTTGATCAAAGTACTCATTGCGATGCCTCCAGCAGACGCCGACGACGGCCGGTGATGTATTCGGACAGGGTCATGATCGCCAGCGTGGTGACGATCAGCACCACCCCGGCAGCCGACGCGGCAGGCCAGTTCATCAGCGGCGCGATCTGGTCATGCACCATCACCGCGAGCATCGGTACACGGCGGCCACCGAGCAGCAACGGCACCACAAAGCTGCTGGCGTTGTAGGCGAACACCAGCGTCGCCCCGGTGATGATCCCCGGCAGACTCATCGGCAACACCACCTGACGGAACACCTGAAAACGGCTGGCGCCCAGAGTCGCGGCGGCCTCTTCGTAGGTACGCGCAACACCACGCATGGCGCTGGCAATCGGCAGCACGGCCAAAGGAAACGCGGTCTGCACCAGGCCCATCAGCACGCCGTTCTGGTTGTACAGCAACATGATCGGGCGCTTGATCAGGCCCAGGCCCATCAGCGCCTGGTTGAGCATCCCGCCCGGGCCGAGAATCACCAGCCAGCCGTAGCTTTGCAGCAGCAGGTTGACCAGCAGCGGCAACAGCACCGCGGCGAGAAAAATCCGCCGCACGAACGGCGAGGTCAGACGCGACATGGTGTACGCCACCGGGATCGCCAGCAGCACGGCGATCACCGCGCTGATCAGCGCCAGACGCAGGGTCAGCAGCAGGGATTTCAGGTAATAGGGTTCGAGCAATTGCGCGTAGCTGGCGAGGTTGAACCCGCTCCATTCAGCGCCTTTAGTGCCGACGCTCATGCGCAGCACCAGCAGGCTGGCCGCGATCAGCACACCGAGAAACAGCATCGACGGCGTGAGGAAAAACCACGCCCGGGCGGTCGGCGAAATACCGCGCGCCGGGCGCACGTCAGCGGCGCCGACCGGTTGGGTCAGGGATTGATGTTCCATAGCAATGATCTCGTCAATGGAAAGCCAACAGGATTGAAATCCGGGATAAACCCTGTGGCGAGGGAGCTTGCTCCCGCTGGGTCGCGAAGCGGCCCCATCAATGGCTAGATGCATTCGCCAGGTCGCCATTCAGATTGCGGCTGCTTCGCAGCCGAGCGGGAGCAAGCTCCCTCGCCACAAAAGATTTTCAGTCCTCGGAAATCAGGAAGAAAAAATTTCCGTATAACGACGAATCCATTGGTCATGCACGGTCGCCAGGAAGGCGTTGTCGTGCATGATCGCCTTCTCGGCAATCTGCTCCGGGGTGAGGATGTACGGGCTCTTGCGCGCTTCGGCGGAGATGATCGCCTTGGCGTTGACCGGGCCGTTGAAGATGTCTTCGGCCATCTTGCCCTGCACCAGCGGGTCGAGAGAGTGGTCGATGAAGGCGTAGGCCAGATCGGTGTCGCCCGGACGGTTCTTCGGCATCACCGAGAGCATCAGGTCGGTGTAGAAACCTTCCTTCATGCCGAACGTGGCACCGAGGCCGTAGTTCGGATCGCGGATCTGCTTGGGGAAGAATGCCGGGGCGTACAGGCCGCCCATGTCCAACGACCCGGTGCGGAACAGCTCGGCGATCTGGTTCGGATTCTCGCCGAGGGTGACCACGCGATCCTTCAGCTCGGCGAGTTTCTTGAAGCCCGGTTCGATGTTGTGTTCGTCACCGCCAGCCAGTTTCGCCGCGATGATGATCAGGTCCATGGCCTCGGTCCAGTTCGGCGGCGGCAGGAAAATGTTCGGCGCCAGATCAGCGTCCCACAACGCAGCGTAACTGGTGGGCGCTTCTTTCTGGGTGCGGGTGCTGTAGACCAGACTGTTGCACCACAGCAGGTAACCGATGCCGTGCCCGTTGGCGCCGGTGCGGTATTTTTCCGGTACGTCGATCAGGTTGGGAATGCGGTTGAGGTCGGGCTTTTCCAGCAGCCCGGCAGCGGCCAGACCTTCGGCACCAACCCCGGCCAGGGTGATGATGTCATACTGCGGACGGTCACCGCCGGCCTTGAGTTTGGCGACCATTTCCGAGGTGCTGCCGGTGCGGTCGGCGATGACCTTGGCGCCGGTCTTGGCTTCGAAGGTGGCGGCGATGTTGCGCAGTGCGGCGAGGCCAGTGTCATCCGACCAAGTCAGCAGGCGCAGAGTCTTGCCGGCGAACCGCGTATCGCTGGCGCTGGCCCGGATGAAGGGCATGCTCAGGGCTGCCGCCGCTACCGAGGCGACGCCGACGGTTTTAATGAATTGACGCCTGTTCAGATCGTGCTCGCCCATGACGGACTCCCTTTGTTCTTTTAAGTATGAGGTTGGTCGCAACCGTTGCATCCGCGCGGCCGGATCCGCTGCAGGCCTTGTGCTCAAAGGCCTGCAGCGCTGCCGACGGGTTCATCCTGAGGTCGTGCAATACACCTGACTATCGATAAAAACTCATCGAAGCCATGACACCGACGCATGCCTCGTTGCGAGGCATGCGCTCACCGTTTTCGGGCGTTCAGAGCGCCCGGATCACGTGTTTGATTTCCTGAAAAGCAGCCAGCCCCCACGGCCCCAATTCACGGCCGATGCTGCTCTGCTTGTAGCCGCCCCACGCCGTCTGCGGGAAGATCACTTGCGGCGCGTTGAGCCACACCAGCCCCGCCTGCAGGGCGTTGGCGACGCGGTCGGCAGTCTCGGCGTTACCCGTCACCACACTGGCGACCAGCCCGAACTGGCTGTCGTTGGCCAGCGCAATCGCCTCGGCTTCGCTGCTGAAACGGCGCACGCACAGCACCGGGCCGAAAATCTCTTCGCACCACAGCGCACTGTCGAGGGGCACGTCGGTGAACACCGTCGGCTGCAAAAAATAACCGCGCGGCAGATGCGCCGGGCGATTGCCACCACACACCAGCTTCGCCCCGGCGCTCAGGCCACGGTCGATATGACCGAGCACGCGCTGGTATTGCGCCTGATTGACCAGTGCGCCCATCTCCACGTCCGGGTCGAACGGATCGGCCACGCGAATCGCTTGCGCACGCTTTTGCAGACGCTCAAGAAATTCATCGGCCAGTTCATCGGCAACCAGCACCCGACTGGTGGCCGAGCACATCTGCCCGGCATTGAAGAAACCGCCGCCGCAAGCCAGCTCCACGGCCAGTTCCAGATCGGCATCTTCGAGTACCAGCAACGAAGATTTGCCACCCAGTTCCAGGCTCACGCCCTTCACCGTTTCGGCGGCACGCTGCATCACCTGCACACCGACGGCGTTGCTGCCGGTGAAGGAGATCTTGGCGATGCGCGGATCCGCCGACAGCGGCGCACCGACCGCCAGCCCGGTGCCACAGACCAGGTTGAACACACCGTTGGGCAGACCGGACTCGGCGATAATCGCCGCCAGTTCCAGCTCCGGCAGCGGCGTGACTTCCGACGGTTTGAGCACCACGCAGCAACCGGCGGCCAGTGCCGGCGCGAGTTTCCAGGCGGTGGTGACCATCGGGAAATTCCACGGCACGATCAGCCCGACCACACCGCACGGTTCACGACGCAGACGCGCGCTGAAGTCATCGCTGGGCAGCGCCACGTTGCTGTCGAGTTGTGCGTCGAGGCCTTCGGCCAATTCGGCGTAATACTCGAAAGTGGCGATCACATCATCGACATCGATCGCCGCTTCGAACTGCGGTTTGCCGTTGTTGCTCGACTGCAACTTCATCAAGTGATCACGACCGTTGCGCACGCCGTTGGCGATGTTGCGCAGAATCGCGCCACGTTCGGCGCCAGTGGTTTTCGACCAGCGCTTGAACGCTTCAGTGGCCGCGCTGACGGCGTGGTTGACCGCTTGTTCATCGCCACCGTTGACCGTGGTCAGCAGCGCTTCGGTGGCCGGGTTGATCACCCGCAGGTGTTCACGCCCGGCCGACCATTGGCCGTTGATGTACAGGCCATCGAGGGTGGTTGGGAAACTGCTCATTGGGCCACCGCCTGCATCCATTGGCTCTGGTCGATTTCGATCACGGTCGGGCCTTGGCGGTCAGTCGCCGCACGCAGCGCGCCACGCAATTGCTCAACCGAGCTGATCGCTTCGGCGGCGCAGCCCAGGGCCTTGGCCACGCCAATGAAATCCGGGGTGTAGATATCGACGCCCACCGGTTCGATGGCGCGGTTGACCATGTACTTCTTGATCTCTTCGTAACCCTGGTTATTCCACAGCAACACGATCACCGGGGTGCGCGCTTCGACCGCGCTGGCCAGTTCCGGCAGGGTGAACTGCAAGCCGCCGTCGCCGATCAGGCACACCACCGGCGGACGAGCGCCGCCCTCGACGCTGCCGCCAAGCCACGCGCCAATCGCCGCCGGCAGGGCGTAACCGAGGGTGCCGTAACCGGTGGACGAGTTGAACCAGCGCCGCGGGCGCTCCGGGTTGAAGGTGAGGTTGCCGGTGTACACCGGTTGCGTGGAGTCGCCGACGAACACCGCGTCCGGCAACTCGTGCAGGACGGTTTCCAGAAAACGGGTCTGGGCCAGGGTTGGCGCATCCCAGGTTGCGGCCAGCTCATCGCGCAGGCGCGCCGCCCGCACTTGACCCCAATCGTTGCGCCGCTCGGCCAGCGCCTGCTGCGACAGTGCGTCGAGCAGCGCTTGTGCGGCGTTGCACGAGTCGGCGACCAACGCCACGTGCGGCGGATAATTGCGCACGGTCTGATCGGCGTCGATGTCGATGCGCAGCAACTTGCCGGGAATCTCGAAGCCGCCGGCGAAGGTCACGTCGTAATCGGTTTCGGCCAGTTCGGTGCCGATTGCCAGTACCACATCGGCATCGGCCACCAGTGCGCGAGTGGCGACCAGGCTTTGCGTCGAGCCGATCAACAATGGATGGCTGGACGGCAACATGCCCTTGGCGTTGATGGTCAGCGCCACCGGGGCGTCGAGCAGTTCGGCCAGTTCGGTGAGTTCGGCAGCGGCATCGATGGCACCGCCACCGGCGAGAATCAACGGACGTTTAGCGCCGGCCAGCAACTCGCTCATGCGTCGTACGGCTGCAGATGCAGCCCCGGCGCGGTCGATATGCACCGGGACGCTGGCGAGCAACTCGTCGGCCTCTTCCACCAACACATCCAGCGGAATTTCGATGTGCACCGGACGCGGGCGCCCGGCCTGGAACAGTGCGAAGGCACGGGCCAGCACGGCCGGCAATTCTGCAGCGGACATCAGGGTGTGGGAGAACGCCGCGACGCCGCCGACCAGTGCGCTCTGGTTCGGCAGCTCATGCAGCTTACCGCGACCGCCGCCCAACTGGCTGCGGGTCTGCACGCTGGAGATCACCAGCATCGGGATCGAGTCGGCGTAGGCCTGCCCCATCGCGGTGGTGATGTTGGTCATGCCCGGACCGGTAATGATGAAACACACACCCGGTTTGCCGCTGGTGCGCGCGTAGCCGTCGGCCATGAAACCGGCGCCCTGTTCATGCCGTGGGGTGACATGGTTGATGCTCGAACGGGCCAGCCCGCGATACAGCTCCACGGTGTGCACCCCCGGAATGCCGAACACCTGCTCGACCCCGTAATCCTCGAGTAACTTGACCAGTACTTCGCCACACGTCGCCATGTCGATTGCCCTTCTTGTTCGTTTGAGACACAAGGCCTTTGTGTAGGAGTGAGCCTGCTCGCGATGGCGTCTTCACATTCAACATTACGGTGACTGACACACCGCTATCGCGAGCAGGCTCACTCCTACAAAGGGCCCTTCAATGGGCTCATTGAACGGGCGGCAGGTAGCGGCAACAATCGATTAAAAGTCATACTAGCCATGTCCTCACGTCATACCTTGGATCCACATGAAACGACTGCCTCCCCTGCCCGCCCTGCACACGTTTCTGATCACCGCGCAGTGCTGCAACTTCACCCGGGCCGCCGAGCAGTTGCACATCACCCAGGGCGCGGTGAGCCGGCAGATCGCCGGGCTGGAGGATCATCTGGGGTATGAGTTGTTCATCCGTCTGGCCCGAGGCCTGGAGCTGACCGCCGAAGGACGTGAATGGCTGCCACGGGTGGAGAAGATCTTCGGTTTGATCAGCGAGGCCACCGAGCAGATCGGTCGCAAGCGCCAGACCCTGCAACTCAAGGCGCCAAGCTGCGTGATGCGCTGGCTGGTGCCGCGCCTGCTGCAATGGCAAAAGGAACGCCCGGACGTACCGGTCAAACTGACCACCACCCTGGCCCACGGCGTGGATTTTCAGCGCGAGCAGTTCGATGCGGCGGTGATCTACGGCACGCCGCCGGACAACTCCTCGACTGCCCTGCATCTGTTCGATGAGCAACTGACCCCGGTGTGTTCGCCAGCGTTATTGAAAGGCCCGCCGGCGCTGAGCGAACCGGCCGATCTGCAACAGCATCTGCTGCTGCATCCGACCCGCGATACGCAGGACTGGACGGTGTGGCTGACGGCGGCCGAGTTGCAGTTGAACAACGTCAACACGGGCCAGCATTTCGAGACACTGGATCAGGCGATGTCGATGGCGTCGCATGGGACGGGGGTGGCGATTGGCGACTGGTCGCTGATCGGCGACGACCTGCGCGCCGGGCGGCTGGTGATGCCGTTTGAGCTGAAGGTGAAAACGGGGCTGGGCTACTACGTGGTGATGCCGCAGGGTGGGGAAGCATCGCCGCAGCTGGAGGAACTGATGATCTGGCTGGTGGAACAAGCGCATTTGCGCTGAGGCTTTTCCCCTCACCCTAACCCTCTCCCGGAGGGAGAGGGGACTGATTGGGGATTGCTGAAGAAATCTACCGACCAGAAAGGACTGCACCGGATCCATAATCGACTCGATCACTCAGGTCGACGTATACCGCAAGCCCCCGCGGTCAGCTCCCTCTCCCTCCGGGAGAGGGCTGGGGTGAGGGGCGAGGATTCACTCAATATCCGACCGTAAACCGCTGACGCGAATGCTTCGGCGTTTCCACTTCGTCAATCAGCGCAATCGCATAGTCGGCGAAGGTGATCCAGCTGCGACCTTCAGCACTGAACAGCAAATGATCCTTGCCAACGCGGAAGGTGCCGGTGCGCTCACCTTCGACGAACTCTGCCGATGGCGAGAGGAAGGTCCAGTCCAGATCCTTCTCCTGACGCAAGGCATCAAGAAACGCTGCGCCCGCACTGGCCTCGGTTTTGTACTCAGCGGGGAAACCGGCGCTGTCAATCACTCGGGTGTCGTCCGGCAGCAGCAGCGAACCGGCACCACCGACCACCAGCAGACGATTCACACCCGCCTGCTTCACCGGGCCGACCACGGCACTGGCCGGGACGGTGGCGAAATGCGCGGCGCTGATCACCACGTCGTGACCGGTGACGGCGGCTTGCAGCGCTGCCGAATCCAGCACATCGACATTCTTGCTGACCACACCGGCACGCGCGCCGATCTTCGAGGTATCGCGGGCGATGGCGGTGACGCTATGGCCGCGACGCAGGGCTTCTTCCAGCAGTTGGCTACCGGCACGACCGGTGGCACCAATGATTGCGATCTTGCTCATGACATTCTCCAGTTGGCTTGAGAGTTTCAACGACGGCATAAATCCAGGCTTGAAGCGGTATTCCCTGTGGCGAGGGAGCTTGCTCCCGCTGGAGGGCGAAGCACTCCCCGCCTGTTTCAGGTACAACGCATTGGCAGCTTTACACCTGCTGCGCAGGCGGGCGGGAGCAAGCTCCCTCGCCACAAACGTCCTCTCGATCTCTGATTCAGATCAATCGGCTTACCACTTCATCTCGCCCTTGGCGACTTTGGCGCTCAGCTCCAGCGAGCTTTCTTCGCCGAGTTTCGGGTAGCGTTTCTGCATGGCCTTGATCAGTGCGGCGGAATCCTTGGCCTTGGCAGTTTCTTCGTCGAAAGCCTTAATGTAGTCGGCGGTGAATTTCACGCTCGCCAGCGAGCGGCTGCTCTCGCCCAGGTAGTGACCCGGCACCACGGTTTTCGGTTTCAGGGTTTCGATCGAATGCAGGGTGTCCAGCCAGTCGGCGTGGGATTGCGCAGTCTGGGTATCGGCCATCCACACATGAATGTTCTCGGCCACCACCACGCCACCGACCACCGCCTTGAGCGACGGAATCCACACGAAGCTGCGATCCGGTTGCTTGCCTTCAAGGCCCACCACCTGCAACTTCTGACCTTCGAGCATCAGGCTGTCGCCCTTGATTACGCCCGGCACGATGGTTTTGGCCGGCACGTCGGCGCCCATTTTCGGCCCCCAGAAAGCGAGTTTGCCGTCGATGGTCTGCTTGATGTGATCGACGGTCGGCTGCGAGGCCAGAACCACGGCGTCGGGGAAAGCCTGGGTCAGGGTGTCGAGGCCGAAGTAGTAATCCGGGTCACCGTGGCTGATGTAGATGGTGGTCAGGTGTTTGCCGCTGGCTCGGATCTTTTCCACCACCTGCTCGGCCTGGGCCTTGCCGAATTGCGCGTCGACCAGGATCGCGTCTTTCTCACCGCTGACCAGTACCGAAGTCACCGGGAAAATCGCCTTGGTGCCCGGGTTGTAGACATCCAGGGTCAGGTTGGCGGCAGCGGCGTGGGCCGCAAATCCGAGGGTGGCGGTGGCCAGCAAAACGCGCTTGAGAGTAGTGAAGCCGATCATCTGTTGCTCCGTGATCCGAATGCCGGGTTGGCGATGGGACAGAGCTTAGTTGCCTGACTCGGTACAAAAAATGCGATGCTTGGACATAGTTTGTTTCTGAAAGCGGGCAAATCATGGATCGTCTTCAAGCAATGCGCGTGTTTGTCACGGTGGTGGATCTGGGCAGCCAGTCGGCGGCCGCCGATCATCTGGACCTGTCGCGGCCGGTGGTGTCGCGTTATCTGGCGGAGCTGGAAGACTGGGTCGGCGCGCGCCTGATGCACCGCACCACACGCAAGCTGAGCCTGACTGCCGCCGGCAGCGAAACCCTGCCGCGCTGTCGGCAGATGCTCGAACTCTCGACCGACATGCAGGCGGCGGTCAGCGAACCTCACGATGCGCCGCGCGGTTTGTTGCGCATCAGCGTCAGCACCTCGTTCGGCCAGGCGCAACTGGCCGATGCCATGGCGGCGTACGTCAAGCGCTACCCCGGGGTCAGCATCGACCTGCAGATGCTCGACCGCACGGTGAACCTGGTGGATGAACGCATCGATCTGGCGATCCGCACCAGCAATGACCTCGACCCGAACCTGATCGCCCGACGCCTGACCGTGTGCCGCTCGGTGGTTTGCGCCGCACCGGCTTATCTGCGCGATAACCCGTCACCGCAGCGCGTCGAGGACCTGAGCCGGCACAACTGCCTGACGCACTCGTATTTCGGCAAGAGTCTGTGGCATTTCGAAGAGGACGGCGAGCCAGTTTCAGTGCCGGTGCAGGGCAACATCAGCGCCAACGAGGCCAGCACTCTCTTGCGCGCAACCCTGGCCGGTGCGGGCGTGGCGATGCTGCCGACCTATCAGGCCGGGGTGCATGTGCATGCCGGTGAACTGGTGCGTTTGCTACCGCATGCCGAGCCACGGCAGATGAACATCTACGCGGTGTACGCCTCGCGCAAGCACATGCCGGCGGCGCTGCGCAGCATGCTGGATTTTCTGGTGCAGCGGTTTCCAGAGAATCCAGAGTGGGATGTGGGGTTGTAGAAAAGCAAAAGATCGTCCGAACGCGGCCCGAACCTGAGGCAGCTCCTACACATAACCCTGTAGGAGCTGCCACAGGTTCGGGCCGCGTTCGGACGATCTTTTGATCTTGTTCTATGCTGAAAGTAATACCGCAGGGTATGCGTTCAGAGGTCTACGCCATGAACATCAGAACAAGAAGGTACTTCGCGATTTTCATCACCTGCGCCGCCACGCTGGCGCTGTACGGCACCGCGGCCTGGCGGGTCGAGCAACTGCGACAACTGCCCCGCGAGTACGCGAGCTGCAATTTCGAGCGCTGCATTCCGCACAATGCGACGCTGAACGCATTGCGCTGATCGGGGTTGCTATCAATCCTGTGGGAGCTGGCTTGCCAGCGATGGCGGTGGCCCAGACGCCTTCAGTGCTGACTGACAGGACGCAATCGCTGGCAAGCCAGCTCCCACAGGGATCAGTGGTGGCAACAGATTCACTGCTCGGCCTTCAACCGGTCACGAAACGCCTTTGGCGAAATCCCCACCCTGCGCCGGAACAGGCGCGTGAAGTTGGTCGGGTCGGAAAACCCCAACAACTCCGACATCTCGTAAATGGTCATGCTGGTGTAGGTCAGCAAACGTTTGGCTTCCAGCAACTGGCGTTCGTGCATGATCTGCAGCGCTGGCTGCCCCGCCAGTTCGCGGCAGGTGCCGTTGAGGTGTGATACCGAAATCCCCAAACGATGCGCGAGGTCTTCGACCTTCACATGCTGGCGGTACGTCTCCTCCACCAATTGAATGAACCCGTTGAGGTATTCGCGCTGGCGTTGCGGCCGCTGGCTGGCGTTATGGCGCACGAGCGCCTGACGGCTGACCCAGACCATGATCACGCTGACCAGCGAATGCATGAGCATTTCCCGCGCGGGCTGATGGCCGTTGTACTCGGCCTGCAACGCGGAAAACAGACTGTTCAGGTACTGCGCGTCCTTGCCCGCCGGGTAGTGCTCGGCCTGGGCCAGTGCGTGCACCGAACTGCCCAGTTGCGCCTGCAGGTGATTGATCAGCGGATTGGCGAGGGTGACGACAAAGCCTTCGACGTCCTCGGAAAAACGAAAGCCATGCACCGACAACGGTGGCAGGACTTGAATCGCGGGTTCATCGAGCTGCGTGCGTTGACCTTCGATTTCAAGCTCTGCCTGACCTTTGAAGACGAAGAGCAACTGGCACAAATCGGCGTGGCGGTGGGGTTTGATTTCCCATTGATGTTCGCGGCTGCGTTTGGAAATGGTTTCACAGTGCAGCAAGTCAGGGGTCGGCCAGTCCAGGCTTTCACCGTAGAGCTTGAACACCGGAATCGAAGGCAGGTCAGGCTTGTTCATCACTTCAATCCAGGCCTCGAGGTTGCGGGCGATAATCGCACCGATTGGCAGAATGTACAGGTATCGGCTCAGTTTTCACCTTCAATTGACAGACCCGCAAGGGAAAAATGCAAGCACTCGATCCACAAAAATCATTCACCGGCGCCTGTCGCGTGAAGCTTGCGAGTCATAAAAACAATGAAAACGCTGAAAACCCAAGTCGCCATCATTGGCGCCGGTCCGTCCGGATTGCTCCTCGGTCAGTTGCTGCACAACGCCGGAATCGACACCCTGATTCTCGAACGCCAGACACCCGATTATGTGCTCGGACGAATTCGCGCCGGCGTGCTTGAACAAGGCATGGTAGAGCTGTTGCGTCAGGCCGGGGTGGGTACACGCATGGATGCCGAAGGGTTGGTGCATTCCGGCTTCGATCTGGCGCTGGATGGGCGTCTGGCACACATCGATCTGCAGGGTTTGACCGGCGGAAAAACCGTGATGGTTTACGGCCAGACCGAAGTCACGCGCGACCTGATGGCCGCTCGTCGGGAGGCCGGTGCGCTGTCGTTTTATGAAGTGAGCGATGTCGTTCCTCACGGCATGAAAAGCGACGAGGCCTTTGTCACCTTCGAAAAGAACGGTGAAACCTGGCGCGTCGATTGCGATTACATCGCCGGTTGCGATGGTTTTCACGGCGTGGCCCGGCAGTCAATTCCCGAGGCCTGCCTGAAGATCTTCGAGCGGGTCTATCCGTTCGGCTGGCTGGGAATTCTCGCTGACACCCCGCCGGTGCACGAAGAACTGGTCTATGCGCGCCATGAACGCGGCTTCGCCCTGTGCAGCATGCGTTCGGCCACCCGTACCCGTTATTACCTGCAAGTGCCGGCCGAGGAAAACGTCGCCGACTGGTCCGACGAGCGCTTTTGGGCTGAGCTGAAAACACGTCTGCCCGCCGCGCTTGCCGAGAAACTGGTGACTGGCCCGTCGATTGAAAAAAGCATCGCGCCGCTGCGCAGTTTTGTCGTCGAACCCATGCAGTACGGGCGGATGTTTCTGCTCGGCGATGCAGCGCACATTGTGCCGCCCACCGGTGCCAAGGGTCTGAACCTGGCCGCCAGCGATGTCAGCACGCTGTTCAACATTCTGCTGAAGGTTTATCGCGAAGGGCGCACCGATTTGCTGGAGAAATATTCGGAAATCTGCCTGCGCCGGGTATGGAAAGCTGAACGGTTTTCCTGGTGGATGACCAGCATGCTGCACCGCTTCGACGAGCACGACGATTTTAGCCAGCGGATCAGCGCCTCGGAACTGGACTACTTTGTCAGTTCCGAAGCGGGGCGAAAAACCATTGCAGAAAATTACGTCGGACTTCCGTACGAGGCTATCGAATAGCCTGCTATCGACTTACACTGGCGAGCATCCACCCGCGTGCGATGGCAGCGCGGGTCCATCACTGCCCGCAGGCTTGCCCGTGACCAATCTCAATCACCCTGAAACGCCCAAACCGGCTATTCGCAGCGTGCTGGTCGCGCTGATGCTGGCAATCTTTCTCGGCGCACTGGACCAGACCATCGTCGCCGTCTCGATGCCCGCCATCTCCGCACAGTTCAAGGACGTCAGCCTGCTGGCCTGGGTGATTTCCGGGTACATGGTGGCAATGACTGTGGCCGTGCCGATCTACGGCAAGCTCGGCGATCTGTACGGGCGACGCAAACTGATGCTGTTCGGCATGGGCCTGTTCACCCTCGCCTCGCTGTTTTGCGGCATGGCGCAAAGCATGGAACAACTGGTGCTGGCGCGGATTCTCCAGGGCATCGGCGCCGGCGGGATGATTTCGGTCAGTCAGGCGATTATCGGCGACATCGTCCCGCCGCGCGAACGCGGGCGTTATCAGGGTTATTTCAGCAGCATGTATGCGGTGGCCAGCGTCGCCGGGCCGGTGCTCGGCGGCTACATGACCGAGTACCTGTCGTGGCGCTGGGTTTTTCTGATCAATCTGCCACTGGGGCTGGGCGCCTGGTGGGTTGCCAATCGCAATCTGCGCGGCCTGCCGATTCCACAACGCAAACCGATCATCGACTACCTCGGCACGCTGTTGATGATCATCGGTTTGACCGCCCTGCTGCTGGCCATCACTCAGGTCGGTCAGGGCCATTCGTGGCGCAGCAGCGAAGTGCTCGGCTTGTTCGCCTGTGCGGTGCTGGTGCTGGCGGTGTTCGTCTGGCATGAACGCCGGGCACGCGAACCGCTGCTGCCGATGCACTTGTTCACAAACCGCAACGCGTTGCTGTGCTGGTGCACGATTTTTTTCACCAGTTTCCAGGCGATCTCGCTGATCGTGTTGATGCCGCTGCGCTTTCAGAGCGTCACCGGCGCCGGGGCCGATGCGGCGGCGTTGCACTTGCTGCCGCTGGCGATGGGCCTGCCGATTGGCGCTTATTTCGCCGGGCGTCGCACCTCGATCACCGGTCGCTACAAACCACAGATTCTGACTGGCGCGCTGCTGATGCCGATCTCGATTCTCGGCATGGCGTTCACCCCGCCGGATGCGACGCTGGTCAGCAGCCTGTTCATGCTGCTCAGCGGGATCGCCGGCGGCATGCAGTTCCCGACTTCGCTGGTGGGCACGCAGAATTCAGTGGAACAACGCGACATCGGCGTCGCCACCAGCACCACCAACCTGTTCCGCTCGCTGGGCGGCGCGGTGGGTGTAGCGTTGATGTCGGCGCTGTTGCTGGCGTTGTTGCAGGATTCGAGCTTTGCCCATCTGGCGAGCAACTCGCTGCTCAGCGAGGGGCATTCGGGCAACGTGCTGCTCGACGGTCTGAACGCCGCCCCGGGTGATGCGCAAAACGCCCTGCGTGCCGAGCTTTCGGTGACGTTCCGGCATTTGCTGTGGGTGAGTACGGCGGTGTCGCTGCTGGGGCTGGCGGCGGCGATTGCGATGCCGAACAAGTTGCTGCGGGGGCGCGAGCACGGCGCCAAATAACAGCAAAAGATCGCAGCCTGCGGCAGCTCCTACAGGGATGCATTCCCATGTAGGAGCTGCCGAAGGCTCGGGCCGCGTTCGGACGATCTTTTGATCTTCAAGGGCTGTAGTAACCCACAGCCACCAGAAAATGCCCGACCTTCTTCAGGTAGGCATGCTTGTCTTCGACCTTGCCGGTCACCGGGTTTTTCCAGCGGTATTCGTATTCGCCGTCGTCCTGTTTGGCGATCAGCGCCAGAATCGGCTCGCCCACCGGTTTGCCTTCCGGGTCCTTGATCTTGCTGAAGTCGGTATTGATCAGGCGCAGGTTGGTGCCATGGGCCACGTAGCGCTGGGTGTCAAGATCGACCACGAACACGTACAGGTCATCCTGCAGGTAACCGCCCTTGAGCGAATTGATGGCTGTCAGCGTGCCCTTCTCGTCCTTTCCCAGATCGGTCGCCGCCTTGTCGAGCAGTGCCTTGGCCTGCTCGGCTGACGCACGCGGCAGGTAATAACCGACTGCCAGAATGCGCTGACCGATGCGCTGGTAATACACATGTTTGCGCTCGACCTTGCCGTCCGTCCAGTTCTGCCAGCGGTATTCGGCTTGCTGGATGCCGTTGCCTTCCGGCACCAGCAATGCATCCTTGAAGGCCTTCTGCAGATCCGGCCCGAGCACCTCGCTGACATCGCGGCCGATCAAGGCTGAGGAAGGCCCGCCGCTGGCGAGCATCACGCCTTTGGTGTCGACCACGAACACGTAGCGATCCTTGTCGACGAACTCACCCTGACGGCTGAACGCGGCGAAAGCCTTGTCGCCATTGTCGTGGTAATAGGCCAAAGCCTTTTCCAGCAAAGCGATGGCGGCCTTGCTGTCGTCCTTTTGTGTAGCGGCGTTGACCTGCCCTGCCCCCACAAAAAGCATCACCCCGAGCCACGCCACTTTATGCAAAAAACCCATAACGCATCCCTCGTTCTTGTTGGTGTTTCAAGAGCGTAGACGGCTTGGGATCGGACGGAGGTCGAAGATGAATCCAGAAGTTGCGGTATCCCCTGTGGCGAGGGAGCTTGCTCCCGCTCGGCTGCAAAGCAGTCGCAAAACCTGCAAATGCGCTCTACCTGAACGAAAGCAGGGGAGCGCTTCGCACTCCAGCGGGAGCAAGCTCCCTCGCCACAAGATATCCTGACTCAGGCCTTATGGCCGGGCATTGATCTGCTGCTGCAGATTCTGGATCTGCGCCTGCAGGGTGTTGAGGTTGCGGGTCATCTGGCCACGGAACGCATCGAACTCAGCGGTATTGCCGCCACCCTGTGGCGTTGCCGGGCGGTTGTCCTGTTCACTCTTGAGAACGACGATTTCCTGCTCCAGGCGCTCGATCGCTGCGTTCGAGTTGCCCTGCTTTTTCAGCGCAGCGATATCAGCGCCTAGGCTTTTCAGCTGGGCGTCATAACTCTTGAGCTGGGCGTCGACCTTGCTGGTATCCGCCGGTGCGCTTTTCAGCGTTGCGAGTTCGGCGCTCAAAGCTTTGACCTGGGCCTGCAACTGGGTGTTGGCGTTCTGTTGTTCGGTGGTCTGCGCGGTCATCTGCGCCAGACGCTTGTCCAGATCGCTGGCCTGACCGACCACGCCTTGCTGCTGCTTGCTTTGATCCAGCAACTGGGTTTCCAGCTGTTTGATCTGCAGCTTCAACGCTTCGCTGTCGCTGTTGACGTTGCTCTGGCTGGCGACGACTTTGCCGGAAATGTCCTGCAGGCGCCCCGCCGCTTCCTCGCTGATGCGCGCAAAGCTTTCCTGAGTCGCGACCAACTGCTGCTCCATCAGCGAAATCTGCTGGAAGCTCCACCAGGCCAGACCGATGAAGGCAAAGAACAACGCGCCGACCAGTGCCCACAGCGGCCCGGTACTCGCAGCCTTGACCTTGACCACCGGCGGCGTACGCGAGTGCACGGAGGTGCGGGCGGTGGGCGGAATGTCATCGTCGTCAAAGGTGTCGGCCCGCAGGCTCGGTACATCGTCGAAATCGTCGTTGGCATCGTTACGCATGGACATTGAGGCAACCTTTGTGGAACGCGGTGATGGCTAAATGCTGCGAAGTATAACCGCCGCAGCCGCAGGGATTGACCCTCAAGCGGCAGTGCGGTTCATTGCCGGCCAACCGACTTGTATCAACGGATGTCCTGAGCTTTCCACCAGCCACAGAACTCGTCGAGGGCCGACCACAGGCTGACTTTCGGATCGTAGTCCAGATAATGCCGGGCGCGGCTGATGTCGAGGGTGAAATTTTTCTTCATCACTTGCATGCCCAACCGCGACAGGGTCGGCTCCGGGCGGCCCGGCCAGAGTTTGCACACGCCTTCGTTAAGCGCCGCGACGCTGTAGGCCAGACCGTACGAGCGGTATTTAGTGACCTGCGGCACTTCCATCTTGCGCATCACGTAATTGACCACATCCCACAACGGCACCGGCGCGCCATTGCTGATGTTGTAGGCCTTGCCCAACGCAGAGCCGGCCGCCAGCAGACTGCTGAGCAGCGCTTCGTTGAGGTTCTGCACGCTGGTAAAGTCGACCTTGTTCAGGCCATCGCCGATGATCGCCAGACGTCCCTTGCGCTGCATGTTCAGCAGGCGCGGGAAGATGCTCATGTCGCCGGCGCCAGTGACGAAACGCGGGCGCAGGGCGATGGTTTCCAGACCGAATTCCTGTGCGCCAAAGACCTTTTGTTCGGCCAGGTATTTGGTCGCCGCGTAGTGATGTTTGAAGCGCTTGGGCACTTGCTCTTCGGTCAGGCCAAGGTGGTCGCGGCCATCAAAGTAGATCGACGGCGACGACAGATGCACCAGCCGCCGCACGCGCTGCTTGAGGCAGGCCTCGACGACGTTCTCGGTAACCTGCACGTTGCCCAGATGAAAGTCCTGATAGCGTCCCCACAAGCCGACGGCACCGGCGCAGTGCACCACGGCTTCGACGTCGCTGCAGAGGTCGCGCACCAGATCCGCATCGGTCAGATCGCCCGGAACGAACTCGGCGCCACGGCGCACCAGATGCTCGACGCTTTCGGCCCGGCGACCGTTGACCCGCACGTCCAGGCCCTGCTCCAAAGCGAAACGCGCAAAGCGTCCGCCAATAAAGCCGCTTGCGCCGGTGACCAGAATTTTCATGTAACGCTCCGATGTCTTTCGTTTACCTATACGTCTTTCTTGACGCTGACCATCAGCCCAAGGGCACCAGCCAGCGCGGTGAAGAACGTAGCAATTGCTCGGTCAGCAAGCCCAGCAACTGACCGCCATTGCGCCAATGATGCCAGTACAACGGCACATCGATCGGTTTATCTGGCAACAGTTCGCGCAATACGCCGCGTTGCAACTGATCGCGCACTTGCAGTTCCGGCACCAGTCCCCAGCCGAACCCGGCTTCGGTCAGGCGCACAAAGCCTTCGGAGGACGGGCACAAATGATGCTCGAAACCGCCATCGACACCGAGGGATGCGAGGTAACGATGCTGGAGAAAATCGTCCGGCCCGAACACCAGCGCCGGCGTGCGCGGCAGCTGTTCGGCGCGCACGCCGTCGGGGAAATGCCGCTCGATGAACGCCGGACTGGCCAGCGCCCGGTAACGCATGGCCCCGAGCAACACGCTGCGCGCCCCGGCCACCGGGCGTTCGCTGGCACAGACACACGCCGCCACCTCCCCGGCACGCATGCGCTTGAGGCCGACGGTCTGATCTTCCACCACCAGATCCAGCAACAAATGCTGTTCGGCGCAGAAATCACCCACGGCTTCGGCCCACCAGGTGGCGAGGCTGTCAGCGTTGATGGCGATACGCAATCGCTCCGGCAGCCCCTCTTCGTCGAGCGCCGGCACCAAGGTCTGCAAGTCACGTTCGAGCAGGCGTACCTGCTGCACATGGTTGAGCAGCCGCCGGCCAATTTCCGTCGGTGACGGCGGCGTGCCGCGCACCAGCACCGGTTGGCCGACCCGCGCTTCCAGCAGTTTGATCCGCTGGGAAATCGCCGATTGTGACAAGCCCAGCACCTGCGCGGCGCGTTCGAATCCGGCCTGCTCGACCACGGCGGCCAGCGCGGAAAGCAATTTGTAGTCGAACATCAGTTTTCCTAATGAGCGATCAGCACTATTGGTTTTTCTTATACCGCTTTCGGCCGGAGAATAGCCAGCAAGCACTCTTATCAAGGAACACTGCAATGGCTGGCGAAACCTCACTCACGACCTTGCTGCGCAGCATGAGCCCGCAGCTCAACGCCGGCGAATACGTGTTTTGCACCGTGCCTGACAACTTGTTGCCGAGCGGGCTGGAGATTGTCGGCAGCTTCCGCGAGCAGGAAGGCCTGACCGTGATCCTTGAACGCTCCCAGGCTGAACACGCCGGGTTCGCTTTCGATTATGTCGCAGCGTGGATCACCCTCAACGTGCATTCGGCACTGGAAGCAGTCGGCCTCACCGCTGCGTTCGCCAGCGCATTGGGCAAGGCCGGGATCAGTTGCAACGTGATCGCCGGTTACTACCACGATCATTTGTTTGTCGGTCAGGCCGACGCCGAACGCGCCATGCACGTGCTGCGCGATCTCGCAGCCAACGCGGAGTAACTCTTTATGTGGCAAAGCTATGTGAACGGCCTGCTGGTGGCCTTGGGGCTGATCATGGCGATCGGTACGCAGAACGCTTTTGTGCTGGCGCAGAGTCTGCGCCGTGAACATCACCTGCCGGTGGCGGCGCTGTGTGTCGCCTGCGATGCGCTGCTGGTGGCGGCCGGGGTGTTTGGTCTGGCCACCGTGCTGGCGCAGAACCCGACATTGCTCGCGGTGGCCCGCTGGGGCGGCGCCGTCTTTCTGATCTGGTACGGCAGCCAGGCGCTGCGCCGGGCGTTCTCGAAACAGAGTCTGGATCAGGGCGAAAACCACACCGTACGCTCGTTGCGCGCGGTGATGCTCAGCGCATTGGCAGTGACCCTGCTCAACCCGCACGTCTATCTCGATACGGTGCTGTTGATCGGTTCTCTCGGCGCACAGCAGTCGGTGCCGGGCGCTTATGTCGTGGGCGCGGCGAGTGCCTCGCTGCTGTGGTTTTTCACCCTCGCCCTCGGTGCCGCATGGCTCGCGCCGTGGCTGGCGCGACCGAGTACCTGGCGGATTCTTGATCTTCTGGTGGCAGTGATGATGTTTACAGTCGCAGGGCAATTGATATTGGCGCAGTGATTTATTCCAAACAGCTCTGGAACCTCTATCCCACACAGTTGTTGCGTGGTTAAGCCTTGACCCCGGTGCTATGATCCGAACCCTGCGCCGCAAAGAGTAAAAACTCGTCGGTGCATTTCTGGCCGCCCGTGATCGGCCTTGCGCTCACCGCAACAGACCTGATTAGGAGAATCATCATGGCTTTCGAATTGCCGCCGCTGCCTTACGCACACGATGCCCTGCAGCCGCACATTTCCAAGGAAACCCTGGAATTTCACCACGACAAGCACCACAACACCTATGTCGTGAACCTGAACAACCTGGTGCCAGGCACCGAGTTCGAAGGCAAGACCCTGGAAGAGATCGTCAAGACTTCCTCGGGCGGCATCTTCAACAACGCCGCTCAGGTCTGGAACCACACTTTCTACTGGAACTGCCTGGCGCCAAACGCCGGCGGTCAACCAACCGGTGCACTGGCTGAAGCGATCAACGCAGCCTTCGGTTCGTTCGACAAGTTCAAGGAAGAGTTCAGCAAAACCTCGATCGGCACTTTCGGTTCCGGCTGGGGCTGGCTGGTGAAAAAGGCTGACGGTTCCCTGGCCCTGGCCAGCACCATCGGCGCCGGCAACCCGCTGACCAGCGGCGACACCCCGCTGCTGACCTGCGACGTCTGGGAACACGCTTACTACATCGACTACCGCAACCTGCGTCCGAAGTACGTTGAAGCGTTCTGGAACCTGGTCAACTGGAAGTTCGTTGCCGAGCAGTTCGAAGGCAAAACCTTCACCGCTTAAGCTGCGCGCCAGATAAAAAAACCCGGCTGATGCCGGGTTTTTTTATGCCTTTGATTTCTGTAGGAGCTGCCGCACCGTGCCACAATTTCTGGCGCCTCTGTTTTCCTGTAGGAGCTGCCGCAGGCTGCGATCTTTTGACTTTGATTTTTTAAAGCAAGATCAAAAGATCGCAGCCTGCGGCAGCTCCTACAGGAATAGCGTTTTTCTCACGATGAATGCTGGCTCCGGCCGCTTGCCGGGGCAGCACAGCGGGCTACCATCAAATCAGCGAAAATTTGTTCCACACCGCTCAAGTTGAGGGCCGAAACTACCGACACAGTACAAATAGAGCTGGGACTCCAGACAGCAGTAATTCGGCCAAGGCCACGGGCAAATGTTCCGAGGCTTGATTGTCCCTTTGACTGCCAACACGGGATTGCCAATACTCATGGCAACTTGACGCTACCCGCACGGAACAAGGAATAACCCTTTGAAGCTGGAACTCAAGAACAGCTTGTCGGTGAAGTTGCTCCGGGTCGTGCTCCTTTCGGCATTGATCGTCGGCGTAGTCTTGAGCTGCGCCCAGATTGTTTTCGATGCCTATAAAACCCGCCAGGCGGTGGCCGGCGATGCGCAGCGCATCCTCGACATGTTCCGCGATCCCTCGACTCAGGCGGTCTACAGCCTGGACCGGGAAATGGGCATGCAGGTGATCGAAGGGCTGTTTCAGGACGACGCGGTGCGCCAGGCTTCCATCGGCCATCCCAACGAAGCGATGCTCGCGCAGAAATCCCGTGAGTTGCAGCACTCCAACAGCCGCTGGCTGACTGACCTGATTCTCGGTCAGGAACGCACCTTCACCACCCAACTGGTCGGTCGCGGCCCCTATAGCGAGTATTACGGCGACCTGAGCATCACCCTCGACACCGCGACCTACGGCGAGAGTTTCCTCGTCAGTTCGGTGATCATTTTCATTTCCGGTGTATTGCGCGCCCTGGCCATGGGTCTGGTGCTGTATCTGGTCTATCACTGGCTGCTGACCAAGCCGCTGTCGCGGATCATCGAGCACCTGACCGAAATCAACCCGGATCGCCCCAGCGAGCACAAGATTCCGCAGCTCAAGGGCCACGAAAAAAACGAACTCGGCATCTGGATCAACACCGCCAACCAGTTGCTCGAATCGATAGAACGCAACACCCACCTGCGCCACGAAGCGGAAAACAGCCTGCTGCGCATGGCCCAGTACGACTTCCTCACCGGTCTGCCGAACCGCCAGCAATTGCAGCAGCAACTGGACAAGATTCTGGTCGACGCCGGCAAGCTGCAACGCCGGGTCGCGGTGTTGTGCGTTGGGCTGGATGATTTCAAAGGGATCAACGAGCAGTTCAGCTACCAGACCGGTGACCAGTTGTTACTGGCGTTGGCCGACCGCCTGCGCGCCCACAGCGGTCGCCTCGGCGCCCTCGCCCGGTTGGGTGGCGACCAGTTCGCCCTGGTGCAGGCCGATATCGAGCAACCTTATGAAGCGGCAGAGCTGGCGCAAAGTATCCTCGATGATCTGGAAGCGGCGTTTGCCCTCGACCATCAGGAAATCCGCCTGCGCGCGACCATCGGCATCACCCTGTTCCCCGAAGACGGCGACAGCACCGAGAAGCTGTTGCAGAAGGCCGAGCAGACCATGACGTTGGCCAAGACTCGTTCGCGCAACCGCTATCAGTTCTACATCGCCAGCGTCGACAGCGAGATGCGTCGCCGTCGCGAACTGGAAAAAGACCTGCGCGACGCACTGATTCGCGACCAGTTCTACCTCGTCTATCAGCCACAGATCAGCTACCGCGATCACCGGGTGGTCGGGGTTGAAGCGCTGATTCGCTGGCAGCATCCGGAACACGGTCTGGTGCCGCCGGACCTGTTCATTCCGCTGGCCGAACAGAACGGCACGATCATCGCCATCGGCGAGTGGGTGCTGGATCAGGCCTGCAAGCAATTGCGCGAATGGCACGATCAGGGCTTCGTCGATCTGCGCATGGCGGTCAACCTGTCCACCGTGCAACTGCACCACGCCGAGCTACCGCGGGTGGTCAACAACCTGTTGCAGATTTACCGCCTGCCGCCGCGCAGCCTCGAGCTGGAAGTCACCGAAACCGGCCTGATGGAAGACATCAGCACCGCCGCCCAGCATCTGCTGAGCCTGCGCCGCTCCGGGGCGCTGATCGCCATCGACGACTTCGGCACCGGCTATTCATCGCTGAGTTATCTGAAAAGCCTGCCGCTGGACAAGATCAAGATCGACAAGAGCTTCGTCCAGGATCTGCTGGATGACGACGACGATGCGACCATCGTTCGCGCGATCATCCAGCTGGGCAAGAGCCTGGGCATGCAGGTGATTGCCGAGGGCGTGGAAACCGCCGAGCAGGAGTCCTACATCATCTCCGAAGGCTGTCACGAAGGTCAGGGTTACCACTACAGCAAGCCACTGCCGGCCCGGGAGCTGGGCGCTTATCTCAAGCAGGCCCAGCGCAGCAACGCGGCTATTTTATAAAGTCAAAAGATCGCAGCCTGCGGCAGCTCCTACATTTGGAATGCATTCCCCTGTAGGAGCTGTCGCAGGCTGCGATCTTTTGATCTGCGTAAACAAGAAATATTTCCAGCCACAACCCTTTACACATAATGCGAAAGATTTGCATTATGTCGCAGCTTTGCGCACCCCCGCGCCCTGTCCATTCCATTACCGAAGCAGGATGTTCGCCATGATTCGTATGCCTTTGGCTACCGCCAGTCTGCTGGCCATCGCTATTTCCCTCGCCGGTTGCGGCGAAGGCAAAGACAAGGCTGCCGCCCCGGCCACGCCGACGCCGGCCGCCAGCACCGCTGCCGCACCAGCACCTGCCGCTGCCGGTAAAGTCGATGAAGCCGCTGCCAAGGCTGTGGTCGCGCACTACGCCGACATGGTCTTCGCCGTTTACAGCGATGCCGAATCCACCGCGAAAACCCTGCAAACCGCCGTCGACGCGTTCCTCGCCAAGCCGAACGCCGACACTCTGAAAGCCGCCAAGGCTGCCTGGGTTGCTGCGCGCGTGCCTTACCTGCAGAGCGAAGTGTTCCGCTTCGGCAACACCATCATCGACGACTGGGAAGGTCAGGTGAATGCCTGGCCGCTGGACGAAGGCCTGATCGACTACGTCGACAAATCCTACGAACACGCGCTGGGTAACCCGGGCGCCACCGCCAACATCATCGCCAACACTGAAGTACAGGTCGGCGAAGACAAGGTTGACGTGAAGGACATCACCCCGGAAAAACTCGCCAGCCTCAACGAACTGGGCGGTTCCGAAGCCAACGTCGCCACCGGCTACCACGCGATCGAATTCCTGCTCTGGGGCCAGGACCTGAACGGCACCGGCCCGGGCGCTGGCAACCGTCCGGCTTCGGATTACCTGGAGGGCGCAGGCGCCACCGGCGGTCACAACGATCGCCGCCGTGCGTACCTGAAAGCCGTGACCCAATTGCTGGTCAGCGACCTGGAAGAAATGGTCGGCAACTGGAAGCCGAACGTGGCTGACAACTACCGCGCCACCCTGGAAGCCGAGCCTGCCGAATCCGGCCTGCGCAAAATGCTGTTCGGCATGGGCAGCCTGTCCCTGGGTGAACTGGCGGGCGAGCGCATGAAGGTTTCGCTGGAAGCCAACTCCCCGGAAGACGAACAGGATTGCTTCAGCGACAACACTCACAACTCGCACTTCTACGATGCCAAAGGCATTCGTAACGTGTACCTGGGCGAGTACACCCGCACCGACGGCACCAAGCTGACCGGCGCCAGCCTGTCGTCGCTGGTGGCCAAGGCCGACCCGGCTGCCGACAACGCGCTGAAAGCCGATCTGGCCGCTACCGAAGCCAAGATCCAGGTCATGGTCGATCACGCCAACAAGGGTGAGCACTACGACCAGTTGATCGCTGCGGGCAACACCGCCGGCAACCAGATCGTGCGTGACGCCATCGCCGCCCTGGTCAAGCAGACCGGTTCGATCGAAGCCGCTGCCGGCAAGCTGGGCATCAGCGACCTGAACCCGGACAACGCTGATCACGAGTTCTGATCACGCGCGTTCGACTGAAAAAGGCGACCTCCGGGTCGCCTTTTTCATGCCTGCTTTTGGCGGTGATGCTGATGGCCCCATCGCTGGCAAGCCAGCTCCCACAGTTTTCGCGGCGTTCACACACTCCGGGTACAACACAAATCCTGTGGGAGCTGGCTTGCCAGCGATGGCTGCGCCTTGGTCTCGAGTGAAACCCTGCCGCAAATCAAGCAAACGATAATTCCTCTTATTCAAACTCACTCGCCCTGTTAGACTTTGCGCCTTTGTTTTCGCCCGTCCGCAGGATGTCTGATGCCCTCGCTGCCGCTTCGCTTGTCTGCACTGTTTCTGGCCCTGGGCCTGAGTGCCTGCGATGACGCCCCGCGCTTTACCAAGGCCGAGCCCGGTGAAGCGCGTTCGGGCGGAGCGGCGACCGTGCGCAAGACCGATCAGAATGCGTTCTCGCTGCCTTCGGCCAACCTGCCGCCATCGCGTCGGGTCGATTTCAGTGTCGGCAACAGTTTTTTCCGCAGCCCTTGGGTGATCGCCCCGTCGACCACCACTGCCCGCGATGGCCTCGGCCCGTTGTTCAACACCAACGCCTGCCAGAACTGCCACATCAAGGATGGTCGTGGCCACCCGCCAGCGCCCGATGCGGCGAACGCGGTGTCAATGCTGGTGCGCCTGTCGATTCCCGATTCGCCGGCCTACGCCAACGTCATCGAGCAACTCGGCGTGGTGCCGGAACCGGTCTACGGCGGGCAGTTCCAGGACATGGCCGTGCCCGGGGGCACGCCCGAAGGCAAGGTGCGCGTCGAGTACACGCCGGTGCCGATCCGCTTCAAGGACGGCACCGAAGTGGAGCTGCGCAAACCGGTTCTGCAATTCACTCAGTTGGGCTACGGCCCGATGCACCCGGACACGCGTTTCTCCGCCCGCGTCGCGCCGCCGATGATCGGTCTCGGCCTGCTCGAAGCGATCCCGGAGGAAGCGATCCTCGCCAACGCCGCCGCGCAAGCCAAAGAGAACAACGGTATCAATGGTCGACCGAATCAGGTCTGGGATGACGCGTTGCACAAGACCGTCATGGGTCGATTTGGCTGGAAAGCCGGGCAACCGAATCTCAATCAACAAAATGTTCACGCGTTTTCTGGTGATATGGGCCTCACCACCCGCCTGAGACCCTTCGATGACTGCACCGACGCGCAAACCGCCTGCAAACAGGCGCCGAACGGCAATGGCCTGGACGGCGAGCCGGAAGTCAGCGACAACATCCTGCGTCTGGTGCTGTTCTACACCCGCAACCTCGCAGTGCCGGCACGTCGTGGCGTCAACGACGAACAAGTGCTGGCCGGCAAGAATCTGTTCTTCCAGGCTGGCTGCCAGTCCTGTCACACACCCAAATACACCACCGCCGCCAACGCCGCCGAACCTGAACTGGCCAATCAAGTGATTCGCCCGTACAGCGATCTGCTGCTGCATGACATGGGCGACGGTCTGGCCGACAACCGCACTGAATTCCAGGCCTCCGGCCGCGACTGGCGCACCCCGCCGTTGTGGGGGATCGGCCTGACGCAGGCAGTCAGTGGTCACACCCAGTTTCTGCATGACGGCCGCGCCCGCAACCTGCTCGAAGCCGTGCTCTGGCATGGCGGCGAAGCGCAGCAGGCGCAGCAACAGGTTTTGTCTTTCAACGCCGAGCAGCGTGCCGCGCTGCTGGCGTTCTTGAACTCACTTTAAACACTTAAAAGAATCGGGAGCCCGACATGTTCCGTCCCAAGCTGTTGTTCACCAGCCTTGCCGCACTCGCCCTCGGCGCCTGCTCGCCGCAGGACCCGCAAGCGGTCACGTCGGCGGCCATCGCCAAATCGGTGATCTTGCCGACTTATACCCGTTGGGTCGAAGCCGACAAGCAACTGGCGGTCAGCGCCCTCGCCTACTGCCAAGGCAAGGAAACCCTGGAAACCGCTCGCGCCGACTTCCTGCACGCGCAGAAAGCCTGGGCCGAGCTGCAACCGCTGCTGATCGGCCCATTGGCCGAGGGCAACCGTTCGTGGCAGGTGCAGTTCTGGCCGGACAAGAAAAACCTCGTCGGCCGTCAGGTCGAGCAACTGGTGGTCGCCCAGCCGCAGATCGACGCCGCCGCCCTGGCCAAATCCAGCGTGGTAGTGCAAGGCCTGTCGGCTTACGAATACATCCTGTTCGATGAAAAACCGGACGTCGCCAACGCCGAGCAGAAAGCCAAATACTGCCCACTGCTGATCGCCATCGGCGAGCGTCAGAAGCAACTGGCCGAAGAGATTCTGCAGAGCTGGAACAACACCGACGGCATGCTCGCGCAAATGAGCAAATTCCCTAACCAACGCTACGCCGACTCCCACGAAGCGATCGCCGATCTGCTGCGTGTGCAGGTCACCGCCCTCGACACTCTGAAGAAAAAACTCGGCACGCCAATGGGCCGCCAGAGCAAGGGCGTGCCGCAGCCGTTCCAGGCTGATGCGTGGCGCAGCCAGTCGTCGCTGACTGCGCTGGAAGCCAGCCTCGCTGCAGCCAAAACCGTCTGGGAAGGCGTCGACAACAAAGGCCTGCGTGGTCTGCTGCCGGCCGAGCAGAAGCCACTGGCGGACAAGATCGACGCCGCCTACGCCGCGTCGCTGAAACTGTTCGACAGCAGCCAGCGCTCGCTGACCGAAATGCTCCAGGACGACGCCGGTCGCCAGCAGCTCAACGATCTTTACGACAGCCTCAACGTCGTCCATCGCCTGCACGAAGGCGAACTGGCCAAGGCGCTGGGCATTCAATTGGGCTTCAACGCCAACGACGGTGACTGATGAGGGCAAGTGCCATGCTGCGACGCCAGGCTCTGACTTTAGGTAGTTTGCTGCTGGGAGCAGTGACACTGGGCGGCTGGTCGCTGTTCAAGCGCAAGGATCAGAGCCCGCTGTTGCTCTCGGCGCGCGACGACACCGACGGCAAGCATTACGCCGTCGGTTATCGGCTGGACGGCACTCGGGTGTTCGCCACCGAGGTCGGCCAGCGCTGCCACGACATCATCAATCACCCGACGCTGCCGATTGCGCTGTTCGTCGCCCGCCGCCCGGGCACCGAGAGCTACCTGATCGACCTGCGCGACGGGACGTTGCTGCAAACCGTGACTTCGCAGCCGAACCGGCATTTCTACGGCCACGCCGTGGTGCACAAGGACGGCGAATACCTGTACGCCACCGAGAACGACACCACGGATCCGGGGCGTGGCCTGCTCGGGGTGTACAAGTTCGAAGGCGAGCGGCTGGTGCACAGCGGCGAGATTTCCACCCATGGCCTCGGCCCGCATCAGGTGTCGTGGATGCCCGATGGCGAAACCCTGGTGGTGGCCAACGGCGGGATTCGGACCGAGGCCGAAAGCCGCGTCGACATGAACCTCAACGCCATGGAACCGAGCCTGGTGCTGATGCAGCGCGACGGTACCCTGCTGAGCAAGGAAACTCTTGCCCAGCAGATGAACAGCGTGCGTCACCTGGGCATCGCCAGCGACGGCACGATCGTCGCCGGCCAGCAGTTCATGGGCGCCTCGCATGAGCGTTCCGAGCTGTTGGCGATCAAGCGTCCGGGCCAGCCGTTCGTGGCATTCCCGGTGCCAGAGCATCAGTTGCAGTCGATGGGGCACTACACCGCCAGCGTCGCAGTGCACAGCGAGCTGCGGTTGGTGGCGCTGACTGCGCCGCGTGGCAACCGCTTCTTCATCTGGGACCTGGACAGCGGCGAAGTACGTCTCGACGCGCCGTTGCCCGATTGCGCGGGCGTAGGCGCGGTGAAGGACGGTTTTGTCGTGACCTCCGGTCAGGGCCGCTGCCGCTACTACGATTGCCGCCAGGATGAGCTGCTGGCCAAGCCGCTGGAATTGCCGGCGGGGCTCTGGGATAACCATCTGCATTTGATGGCCTGAATCAACGCTGTAACTGTGGCGAGGGAGCTTGCTCCCGCTGGGGCGCGAAGCGGCCCCGCTTTTTAACTCAAAAGCATGGGACTGCTGCGCAGTCCAGCGGGAGCAAGCTCCCTCGCCACAGGGGTTTTATTCGTCCTCCCTGTAAAAACTGGCAGTTGGAATCCCCACCTGACTCGGAGTAATGTGCCCGCCTGTCTCACCTGATTTATCCAAGGAACTGGAAATATGCTGCGTCGCCGCATGCTGATCATGTTGGGTGTTGTCTTGCTGGTCGTCCTGGTATTGGGCGGGTACAAAGCCTTTTCGATCTACACCATGATCCAGGGCTTCTCCAAACCGAAACCGCCGATCAGCGTCGCCGTGGCCCGCGCCAGCGAACAGCCGTGGCAGATGCGTCTGCCCACCGTCGGCTCGCTCAAGGCCTTGCAAGGCGTCGAGCTGAGCCTGGAAGTCGCCGGCACCGTCACCGAGCTCAAGTTCGAATCCGGGCAGAAGGTCAAGGCCGGGCAGCCACTGCTGCAACTCGACAGCGCGGTCGAGACCGCCCTGCTGGAAACCGCCAAGGCTGACCTGGGGCTGGCGCAACTGGATTTCGGTCGCGGCAGCCAACTGGTCGACAGCCGCGCGATCTCCAAAGGCGAGTACGATCGTCTCTCCGCCGTGTTGCAAAAGAACAAGGCCACGGTCAATCAGCTCAATGCCTCGCTGGCGAAAAAACGCATCCTTGCGCCGTTCAGCGGCACCATCGGCATCCGTCAGGTGGATGTCGGCGACTACCTCGCCAGCGGCACCAAAATCGCCACCCTGCAGGATCTGAGCAGCCTCTACGCCGACTTCTATGTGCCGGAGCAATCGGTGCCGAAACTGGCCATCGGCCAACCGGTACAGATCGGCGTCGCGGCCTATCCCGGGCAGAACTTCCCCGGCGCCATCAGCGCGATCAACCCGATTGTCGAGAGCACCACGCGCAATATTCTGGTGCGCGCGACCCTGGCCAACCCCGACGGCAAGTTGCTGCCGGGCATGTTCGCCAGCCTCAACGTGCTGCTGCCTGACCCGCAGAAACACATCGTGGTGCCGGAAAGCGCGATCACCTACACCCTCTACGGCAACTCGCTGTACGTGGTCGGGCAAAAGAAGGCCGAGGACGGCAGTGTCGTGAAAGACGACAAGGGCCAACCGGTACTGATCGCCGAACGCCGTTTCATCGAGACCGGTGAGCGCCGCGATGGCCTGGTGATGATCAACAAGGGCGTGCAGAGCGGCGAACAAGTGGTGACCGCCGGCCAGATCAAACTGGACAACGGTGCACACATCGCCATCAGCGACGACAAGACCCTCGGCGAGCAGAACAGTCCGCCTCGCGCCGACTGATCAAGGAATCCCCATGGCTTTTACCGATCCGTTCATCCGCCGCCCGGTGCTCGCCACCGTGGTCAGCCTGCTGATTGTGCTGCTGGGTTTCCAGGCCTGGAGCAAACTGCCGCTGCGCCAGTATCCGCAAATGGAAAACGCCCTGATCACGGTAACCACCGCCTACCCCGGGGCCAACGCCGAGACCATTCAGGGCTACATCACCCAACCGATGCAGCAAAGCCTGGCCAGCGCCGAGGGCATCGACTACATGACCTCGGTCAGCCGCCAGAACTTCTCGGTGATCTCGATCTACGCGCGCATCGGTTCCAACACCGACCGCTTGTTCACCGAACTGCTGGCCAAGGCCAACGAGGTGAAGAACAAACTGCCGCAGGACGCCGAAGACCCGGTGCTGAGCAAGGAATCGGCCGACGCCTCGGCGCTGATGTACATCAGCTTCTTCAGCAAGGACTTGAGCAACCCGCAGATCACCGACTACCTGTCGCGGGTGATCCAGCCGAAACTGGCGACCCTGCCGGGCATGGCCGAGGCGGAGATTCTCGGCAATCAGGTATTTGCCATGCGCCTGTGGCTCGACCCGGTGAAGCTCGCCGGTTTCGGCCTCAGCGCCAGCGACGTGACCAACGCCGTGCGCCAGTACAACTTCCTCTCCGCCGCCGGCGAGGTGAAGGGCGAGTACGTGGTCACCAGCATCAACGCCAACACCGAACTGAAGTCCGCCGAAGCCTTCGCGGCGATTCCGCTCAAGGTCAGTGGCGACAGCCGGGTGCTGCTCAGCGATGTGGCGCGGGTCGAGATGGGCGCGGAAAACTACGATTCGATCAGCTCGTTCGGTGGCACGCCGTCGGTTTACATCGGCATCAAGGCCACACCGGGCGCCAACCCGCTGGACGTGATCCGGGAAGTGCGCAAACTGATGCCGGAGCTGGAGGCGCAATTGCCGCCCAACCTCAAGAGCGAAATTGCCTACGACGCCACCCAGTTCATCCAGGCCTCGATCGACGAAGTGGTGAAAACCCTGTTCGAAGCGGTGCTGATCGTGATCGTCGTGGTGTTCCTGTTCCTCGGCGCGTTGCGCTCGGTGGTGATCCCGGTGGTGACCATCCCGCTGTCGATGATCAGCGTGATGTTCTTCATGCAAATGATGGGCTATTCGATCAACCTCCTGACCCTGCTGGCGATGGTGCTGGCCATCGGTCTGGTGGTGGACGACGCGATCGTGGTGGTTGAGAACATCCACCGGCACATCGAGGAAGGCAAGACGCCGCTGGAGGCCGCGCTGGAAGGTGCGCGGGAAATCGCCATGCCGGTGGTGTCGATGACCATCACCCTGGCGGCGGTGTATGCGCCGATCGGCTTCCTCACCGGGCTGACCGGGGCGCTGTTCAAGGAATTCGCCCTGACCCTGGCCGGCGCCGTTGTGATCTCCGGGATCGTCGCCCTGACCCTGTCACCGATGATGTGCGCCCTGCTGTTACGCCACGAAGAAAACCCCAGTGGTCTGGCACACCGCCTCGACCGCATCTTCGACAGCCTGAAACGCCGCTACCAGAGCATGCTCCACGGCACATTGAACACGCGGCCGGTAGTGCTGGTATTCGCAGTGATCGTGCTGTGCCTGATCCCGGTGTTTCTCAAGTTCACCAAGTCGGAACTGGCACCGGATGAGGACCAAGGCATCATCTTCATGATGGCTACCGCCCCACAGCCGACCAACCTTGATTACCTGAGCACGTACACCGACGAATTCATCAAGATCTTCAAGGAGTTTCCGGAGTACTACTCCTCGTTCCAGATCAACGGCTACAACGGCGTGCAGGCAGGCATCGGTGGCTTCCTGCTCAAGCCGTGGAACGAGCGCAGCCGCACACAGATGCAGATCCTGCCCGAGGTGCAAGGCAAACTGGCGAGTATCCCCGGCCTGCAGATTTTCGGTTTCAACCTGCCCTCCTTGCCCGGCACCGGTGAAGGTCTGCCGTTCGAGTTCGTGGTCAATACCGCCAATGACTACGAGTTGCTGCTGCAAGTGGCCGACCGGATCAAGAAACGCGCGATGGAGTCCGGCAAGTTCGCCTTCGTCGACCTCGACCTGGCGTTCGACAAGCCGGAGGTGGTGGTCGATATCGACCGTGCCAAAGCCGCGCAGATGGGCGTGTCGATGCTCGACTTGGGCGGCACCCTGGCGACGCTGCTGGGTGAGGCGGAAATCAACCGTTTCACCATTGAAGGCCGTAGCTACAAGGTGATTGCCCAGGTCGAACGACCGTATCGCGAAAATCCCGGCTGGCTGAACAACTACTACGTGAAGAACACCCAGGGTGAGCTGCTGCCGCTGTCGACCCTGATCAAGGTCAGCGACCGGGCGCGACCGCGCCAGCTCAACCAGTTCCAGCAACTCAACGCGGCGAAGATTTCCGGATTCCCGCTGGTCAGCATGGGCGAGGCCATCGACACCGTGCTGCAGATCGCCCGCGAAGAAGCGCCAGCCGGTTTTGCCTTCGACTATGGCGGCGCCTCGCGCCAGTACGTGCAGGAAGGCAGCGCCCTGTGGGTAACCTTCGCCCTGGCACTGGCGATCATTTTCCTGGTGCTGGCAGCGCAGTTCGAGAGCTTCCGAGATCCACTGGTGATTCTGGTGACGGTGCCGCTGTCGATCTGCGGTGCGTTGATTCCGCTGTTCCTTGGCTGGTCGAGCATGAACATCTACACCCAGGTCGGGCTGGTGACGTTGATCGGGCTGATCAGCAAGCACGGGATCCTGATCGTCGAATTCGCCAACCAGTTGCGCAAGGACAAGGGCCTGACCGCCCGTGAAGCGGTCGAGGAAGCGGCGGCGATTCGTCTGCGCCCGGTGTTGATGACCACGGCGGCGATGGTGTTCGGCATGGTGCCGTTGATTCTGGCGACCGGTGCGGGCGCGGTGAGCCGGTTTGACATCGGCACCGTGATTGCCACGGGGATGTCGATCGGGACGCTGTTCACCCTGTTCGTGTTGCCGTGCATTTACACCCTATTGGCTAAACCTGATCCAAAGCCATGACCCAGGCCCTGTAGGAGCTGCCGAAGGCTGCGATCTTTTGATTTTGTTTTTAAAAGCCAAGATCAAAAGATCGCAGCCTTCGGCAGCTCCTACAGGGGATTTTCATTGATCCATAAAAAAGGCCTCGCAACTGCGAGGCCTTTCATTTTGGCTTCAATCGGTTCAACTCTGTGGCCTCATCCCTTGAGAAAGTCCGAACATGAACAGCAACAAATCATGGTCAGGTTTAGTCGCCACGGAGGCTTTCGCCACCCGTGGTACTGCGCAGTGAGCATCGCCTGTGGTAGCACCGATCACCTGCATGCGGGGCTGCTCCCAGGCCGCCACCGCCAATGAAGCAACTGCCAAGGCTCCAACCAGAAACAAACCTCGTGCAATTTCGAGTTTCATCGCTATAAACCTTTGATAGCGCTGCCAAACGCCGTCTCATAAAAGTAGACGAGTTTTTTCCAGTCCGTGTCGCTGAACGACGAATGGCGACGCAATTGCTTCATGTCATGGGAGGCCGCGCGATAAGCGGTCAGACGCTGACGGCATTTCTCCAGATCGATCAATGCCACTTCGACCTGAGCCGCATCACCTTCGCCGGTCACCCGTACAAAAACGTGTTTGATGTAGATGCAGCTGTGCTGCCAACGGCCCTTGTGCATGCGCGCGAGATTTTCGGCAAGGTCTTTGAGGACGCGCTCGTAAACGGCTTCGCCATATTGGGCACGGCCACCGGCGGCTTCCCACTTCTCCAGTTCGTCGAAACCGTCCAGCGACTTGGTCACCAGCAGCGCACGCCACTTGTGTTGCGGATCGGGCTGCGCACCGCAGAAGACGATTTGCGGGACGCGTACACCGAGGCGGCTGACACCGGTCAGGGCATCCAGCTCACGCAAGACTGTAGGGCGGCCGAAAGGATGCAGCCAACTGCGATAGATATGTCCGGTCTGGCGCTTGGCATACAGTAACTGGCCGTCACGGCCCACGACTCGTTGCACACCACTTTCCCCGCCACGGCGCACATTGGGTTCTTCCACCCACTCACCGCGCTGGTTCCAGTAGTAGTCGAAGCGATCCTGGGGAGCGACTTCCGATTCTGCTGCTATTTGCACCGCCATCCTGTTACCTCTTGCGTAATACGTAAACCCGCCACATGGCATACAGCGGAATAAAATCCAGTTGTTCCTGAATGCGAAAACCTGCTTCTTCGAACTCTTTTTCTACTGTCACAGCCGGTAACACAAACCGGTTTTGGTAACCTTCCTGCCCACGCCGCTGTTCGGCGCGCTTGCGTTTCCAGGCCTTGAAATTACCGTCCACCCACAACGAAATGATCACGCTGTCACGGGTGACACGCTCGAATTCGCGCAAAATCGTCCGCCGATGTTCGGCTTCACCGATGTGATGCAGCAAACGCATGCAGAAAATGCTGTCGACAGCGTTATCCGGCAAGGCAATATCGAACGCTGACGTGTGCAAAGGTTGTACCCGTTTCACCACATCAGCCGGTTGCGCCTGCATCGCGGTCTTGATCATAGACTCGGAATTGTCCGCGCCAATGATCACTCGATTGGGTTTTTCCGCCAGCAACGGCCAGAAGCGTCCTGCACCGCAGGGCAAATCCAGCACCAACCCCGGCTCACCCGCCAGTGTCAGCGCCTTGCGGGCCAGTTGCTCGTCCCGCCAATGTGACAACCGACGACCGAGACCGTCCTGGTGCTTGCGCAAATATTTTTGCGCATGCTGGTCATCATACTTTTCGGAAAAATCGAGCTTGATCGGACTGCTCATTTCAGGACTCCTGAATAACTGATGCCCCTACCATAGGTAGTGGCATGTCAGCGTCAGGTCGTCCCTTTGTGAAAAATACGTAACGTAAACAGGCAAACTATTACAGGGTTTTACAGTGAGAAAGCAATAGCGCAGGGCCATTAGCGACCGTCAGTACGGCCCAGCGTCACCTCAAAGCGGCAGCCATTGGGCTGCATCGTGCTCAGTGTCACCTCCCAGCCCTGGTTCTCGCAGATCCGCTGCACCAGCGACAAGCCCAGGCCGAGGCCTTCGCCGCGCTTCTCATTACCGCGCACGAAGGGCTGGAACATGGCCTCACGTTTTTCCTCGGGAATGCCGACACCCGAGTCCTCTACGACAAATCCATTGTCGTTGAGCGTCAGGCGAATGAAGCCCTGCTCGGTGTAGTGGCAGGCGTTGCGCAGCAAATTGCCCATGACCGCGCTGAGCAGAGTTGCGTTGAAGCGAGTGTCCGGCGGATTGCCCGGCTCGAACATCAGCCGCAGCCCTTTCGATTCGATCGGCTCACGCCAGATACTCAACAAGCCATCGGCCACCTGACTGATGTTCTGCTGCGGCGCCGAACCGGCATCCTCACGCTGGGCGCGGGCGAGCATCAGGAAGGTCTGCACCAGTTCGCGCATTTCTTCGCTGGCGCGGGCGATGCGCTCCACCTGGGCACGCCCGCGTTGGTCCAGTCCCGGGTTCTCCAGCAGCAGTTCGCAGGAACTGGCCAGCACCATCAACGGTGTGCGCAGTTCGTGGCTGACGTCGCTGGTGAACAGCCGCTCGCGGGTCAGCGCCTGACGCAAGCGCCCCAGCGTGGCATCGAACGCCACCGCCAGTTCGCCGACTTCATCAGCCGCATAGTCCGGTGCCAGTGGCGGCGCCAGCCCCAGCAACTGATCACGATGCCGCACTTGCCGTGCCAGGCGCACCACCGGCGCCATGACTTTGCGCGCCAGCACCCAGCCGAGGAATACCGCCAGCGCCAGACTGAGCACAAAGCCCACCAGCACCACGGCGAACAGCACGCGCTCGCGCTCTTCGAAATCGCTTTGATCCTGCAGCAGGACATAGCGACGACCGTCGACGATCTCGACCATTGCGTGATACGACAGCTGCTCGCGGAACACTTCGTGGAAACCGGCATCGAGGTGACGCAGATCCTTGGGCAGCTCGAAATCACCCGGCCCGCCGCTGAAATAGAACAACTGATCCGGCTCCGGGCGATGGCTCCAGTCCGAGACGTTGTCCATCAGCAGCAGACGTTGCAGATCGCCGCCCAGCCCCGCCGAAATCAGTTTCTCCTCCACCAGGTGCACCGTCGCCACAATGCCCATGGCGAAGGCCCCGGCCACCAGCGCACTCATCAGCGCAAAGGCGATGATGATCCGCTGGGAAAGGCTTTGCTTAAACTCCATCACGCCCCTCGGCCAGGCGGTAACCCACTCCGTGCACGGTTTGCAGCAACGGCTTGGCGAAAGGCTTGTCGATCACCTGACGCAATTGGTGGACGTGGCTGCGCAGGCTGTCGCTGTCCGGGCAGTCATCGCCCCACAGCGCTTCTTCGAGAATTTCCCGACGCAGGACGTGCGGACTCTTCTGCATCAAGACTGCCAGCAGCTTGAGGCCGACCGGGTTGAGCTTGAGCAGCTTGCCTTCGCGGGTCACTTCCAGCGTGTCGAGGTCGTAGGTCAGATCGCCGACCTGCAACGCACGGCGACCGCCGCCCTGGGTGCGACGCATCACCGCTTCGATGCGCGCCGCCAGTTCCGACAGCGCAAACGGTTTGACCAGATAATCGTCGGCCCCGGACTTGAAGCCCTGCAGGCGGTCGTCCAGTTGATCGCGGGCGGTGAGCATGATCACCGGCGTATCGCGTCGGGCATCTTCACGCAGGCGCTTGCACAGGGTGTAGCCGTCGATCCCCGGCAGCATGATGTCGAGCACGATCAGGTCGTAATGCTCGGTGGCGGCCAGATGCAGGCCCGACAAGCCGTCCTGGGCGCAATCGACGGTATAGCCTTTGAGCCCCAGGTAATCGGCCAGGTTGGCCAGGATATCGCGGTTGTCTTCGACCAATAGAATTCGCATTGGCATCTCCTCCGTACACAGTAACGGCCGTCATGGCCCGCGCAGCTTAAGGCCAACGCCGGTTCACGGCTAGGGCCGGCAAGCGCGCGAATCCATTTGCCCAGGCAAATTAAATATTTAACAAAGTTTTCACTATCGATTCACAACCTGACTACAGTGGCGCCGCGACACTCGCGCGCCATTGATATAAGGAAAACGAAACAATGGACTCTTTCAAGACAGCGCCTATGCGCTTTCTGCTGCTGATCACTGGCGCCTGGCTGGTCATCTTTCTTCTGACCCGAGCGGTACTGCTGCTGACTCACCTGGATGAGGCCGGCGGCTTTGCCCTTTCGGTGTTCGGCATCGGCGCGCTCTACGACCTGGGGTTCCTGGCCTATGCGGCATTGCCGCTGGGCTTGTACCTGCTGCTCTGCCCGCCGGGCCTGTGGCGGCGTCGTGGACATCGCGGGTTCCTGCGCGCCCTGTTGACCGTCAGTCTGTTCGCCATGCTGTTCGTGGCGGTGGCTGAATGGCTGTTCTGGGACGAGTTCGGCGTGCGCTTCAACTTCATCGCCGTCGATTACCTGGTGTATTCCGACGAAGTGCTGAACAACGTCCTCGAGTCGTACCCGATCGGCAAGCTGCTAAGCCTCCTCGCGGTACTGGCCGTGGTGATCAGTTTTGCTTTGGGCAAGCCGTTCAATGCCGCCATGAATGCCCCGCTGCCAGCGCTGCGCGGGCGTCTGCTCAGTGCCTTGGGCCTGTTGATCGTCGCGGGTCTGAGCCTGCAACTGCTCAGTCAGGACGCCCCGCGTGCCCAGGGCGGCAATGCCTACCAGAACGAACTGGCCAGTAACGGCCCGTATCAGTTCTTCGCCGCATTCCGTAACAATGAACTGGACTACACCCAGTTCTACAAGAGCCTGCCCGCTGAAAAAGTCGCCAGCCAGATCCGCGCCGAACTGAGCGAAAGCGACGCGCGCTTCATCGGCAAGGACCCACAGGACATCCGCCGGGTGATCGACAACCCGGGCACCTCGCGCAAGCCGAACATTGTGCTGGTGACCATCGAAAGCCTGAGTGCCAAGTACCTGGGCAGCAATGGCGACGGTCGCAACCTGACGCCCAACCTCGACGCGTTGCGCAAGCAGAGCTTGTACTTCAATAACTTCTACGCCACCGGCACCCGCACCGACCGCGGGCTGGAAGCGATCACCCTGGCCATCCCGCCGACGCCGGGTCGCTCGATCGTCAAGCGCATCGGCCGTGAAAGCGGTTTCGCCAGCCTTGGCCAGCAACTGAGCGCGGTGGGTTACGACAGCGTGTTCGTCTACGGCGGACGCGGCTACTTCGACAACATGAACGCGTTCTTCAGCGGCAACGGCTATCGCGTCGTCGATCAGAGCAGCGTCGATGAATCCGAGATCCATTTCAAGAACGCCTGGGGCATGGCCGACGAAGACCTGTATCGCCAGACCCTGAAACTGGCGGATGCCGACTACGCCAAGCAGCAACCGTTCCTGCTGCAATTGATGACCACGTCCAACCATCGTCCTTACACCTACCCGGACAACCGGATCGACATCAAGTCCGGCAACGGTCGTGATGGCGCGGTGAAGTACACCGACTACGCGATTGGTCAGTTCCTTGAGCAGGCGCGGCAGAAACCGTGGTTCGACAACACGATCTTCATCTTCGTCGCCGATCACACCGCGGGCAGCGCCGGCAAGGAAGATTTGCCGATCGCCAACTACCAGATCCCGCTGTTCATCTACGCGCCGAAAATGATCGAAGCTCGCGAGAGCGCGCAACTGGCCAGCCAGATCGATCTGGCCCCGACGTTACTGGGCTTGCTCAATCTGGATTACACCTCGACGTTCTTCGGTCGCAACCTGCTGCAGGACAACCCGCTGCCACCGCGCGTGGTAGTCGGCAACTATCAGCATCTGGGCCTGTTCGATGGCAAGGATCTGGCGATCCTCAGCCCGCGCCAGGGCTTGCGCCGGCATGACGATGCGTTGACCGAGAGCCGCGAGTCGCGAGTCAGCAGCGACGATCCGCTGGTCAGCCGGGCCATTGCGTATTACCAGGCGGCCAGTTATGGCTTCAAACAGCAGTTGCTGAGCTGGAAGCCGGCGAAGGAAAACACTCCGCAGGTCAGTGATCGTTAACTGAAGATGGACGTTGTTGCGTCAGTCAGCCTCTTTGTTGACTGACATGACGCCATCGCTGGCAAGCCAGCTCCCACAAGGATTGCGCTAAACCTGTGGGAGCTGGCTTGCCAGCGATGGCCTCACCTCGGTTCAGGGTCAACATGAAATCGAAGGCAATAAAAAACCCCGCCTGCGCATTGCAGGCGGGGTTTTTCGTTACAGGGGTAAGGCTGGCTTACATCATGCCGCCCATGCCACCCATGCCGCCCATGTCTGGCATACCGCCGCCAGCCGAGCCTTCTTTCTTCGGTGCATCGGCAACAGCCGCTTCGGTGGTCAGGATCAGACCGCCGATCGAGGCTGCGGCTTGCAGAGCCGAACGGGTGACCTTGGTTGGGTCCAGGATGCCCATTTCGATCATGTCGCCGTATTCGCCCGAAGCAGCGTTGTAACCGAAGTTACCTTTGCCGTTCTTCACTTCGTTGACGACTACGCTTGGCTCGTCGCCGGAGTTGGCAGCGATCTGACGCAGCGGCGCTTCAACAGCGCGACGCAGCACAGCGATACCGACGTTCTGGTCAGCGTTGTCGCCGGTCAGTTCGGTCAGGGCTTCCAGAGCACGGATCAGCGCAACACCACCGCCAGGAACCACGCCTTCTTCAACGGCTGCACGGGTAGCGTGCAGGGCGTCTTCAACGCGGGCCTTCTTCTCTTTCATTTCAACTTCGGAACCCGCGCCAACCTTGATCACTGCAACGCCGCCGGACAGCTTGGCCAGACGCTCTTGCAGTTTTTCGCGGTCGTAGTCCGAGGAAGTTTCGGCAACCTGGGCACGGATCTGAGCGATACGGGCTTCGATGTCGCCTTGTACGCCAGCACCGTCAACGATGATGGTGTTTTCCTTGGACAGGGTCACGCGCTTGGCGTTACCCAGGTGCTCCAGGGTGGTGCTTTCCAGGCTCAGGCCGATCTCTTCGGAGATCACGGTACCGCCGGTCAGAACGGCGATGTCCTGCAGCATGGCCTTGCGACGGTCGCCGAAGCCTGGAGCCTTGACGGCTGCAACCTTGACGATGCCACGCATGTTGTTCACGACCAGAGTCGCCAGGGCTTCGCCTTCAACGTCTTCGGCAACGATCAGCAGTGGACGGCCGGCTTTGGCAACGGCTTCCAGCACTGGCAACATTTCGCGGATGTTCGAGATCTTTTTGTCGACCAGCAGGATCAGCGGGCCGTCGAGCTCGGCAACCATGGTGTCCGGCTTGTTGACGAAGTACGGGGACAGGTAGCCACGGTCGAACTGCATGCCTTCTACAACCGACAGTTCGTTTTCCAGGCCCGAGCCTTCTTCAACGGTGATCACGCCTTCTTTACCGACTTTTTCCATGGCTTCGGCAATGATGTCGCCGATGGAGTTGTCGGAGTTGGCAGAGATGGTGCCAACCTGAGCGATAGCCTTGGTGTCAGCGCATGGCTTGGACAGGGCTTTCAGCTCTTTGACGATGGCGATGGTCGCCTTGTCGATACCGCGCTTCAGGTCCATCGGGTTCATGCCGGCAGCGACGGCTTTCAGGCCTTCGTTGACGATCGACTGAGCCAGAACGGTCGCAGTGGTAGTACCGTCACCAGCGTCATCGTTGGCACGGGAGGCAACGTCTTTGACCAGCTGCGCGCCCATGTTTTCGAAGCGATCTTCGAGTTCGATTTCTTTGGCGACGGAAACGCCGTCCTTGGTGATGGTCGGAGCGCCGAAGCTCTTCTCGAGGATCACGTTACGGCCTTTCGGGCCCAGGGTCGCTTTTACCGCGTCAGCCAGAACGTTGACGCCTTTGAGCATCTTGGAGCGAGCGGCATCGCCGAACTTAACTTCTTTAGCAGCCATGATCGATATTCCTTAAATACTTTGTAGTAACGGGAAAATGAACGGGGGGGTATCAGCCTTCGATAACAGCGAGGATTTCGTTCTCGCTCATTACCAGCAGGTCTTCGCCGTCGACTTTCACAGTGTTGCTGCCGGAGTAAGGACCGAACACAACCTTGTCGCCTTCCTTCACGGACAGTGCACGCACTTCACCGTTTTCCAGAGCCTTGCCCGGGCCTACAGCGAGAATCACACCGTGGTTGGCTTTTTCAGCAGCCGAACCTGGCAGGACGATACCGCCAGCGGTTTTCTTTTCTTCTTCGCTGCGACGGATGACGACGCGGTCATGCAGAGGACGAAGCTTCATTGTCGATCTCTCCTAATTGTGGTTTTCATCGGCCGGTGTAGTCCCGGCGGGTTTAACAAATCCGGCCTGCGCCGGTTGCGGTTCGTCGAGCGAACCGCGGAAGTCTGTCCGGCTCAACGCCGGAAACCTTTCGGTGACCGATACATAAGGGCGCATAAGCTTATTACAAGGGCGGGGGCAGAAAATTTTTCATCGATTTGCCCCTTGAATGCCGCGCATAAACAAACGGCACCCGAAGGTGCCGTGTCGATGCAGCGGTTATTTGCTGTCGCGATGTTCGAACTCGCCTTCGATCACATCACCCTCGCGGCCCAGAGGCTGGCGCGGTGCAGGACCTCCACGCGGTTGCAGGTCGTCGGCGAAGGCACGCTGACGGATCGCCTGTTCTTCGGCGCGCTGGCGCATTTTATTGGCCAGCAGACGACGGGTGAACGGCAACAGCATCACCAGACCGACCACGTCGCTGACGAAGCCCGGCAGGATCAACAGACCGCCGGCCAGTGCCAGCATCAGGCCTTCGAGCATGGTCTGTGCGGGCAACTCACCACGATTCAGGCTTTCACGGGCACGCAGCGCAGTTGCCAGACCGGCGACGCGCAGTACGAACACACCGAACATCGAGCCGAGAATGATCAGCAGCAGGGCCGGGAAAAACCCGATAGCCCCTGCCACTTTGACGAATACGAACAGCTCCAGCACCGGAAACAGCAGAAAGAGCAACAAAAAAGGGCGCATCAAAGATTCCTCAACGCAAGAAATGCCTTGCAGTAAGCCTTAGATGACGTCGCCCTTTCGTGAATTCAAGCGTCGGCCACCGCATTTTTTGGCCAGACCTCGGCGTGAGCCAGAGAAACCAAGGCTTCGCGCACTTGTATCGGCGTATGACAAGGCGCTGGAAATGGCAGCCAGTACAGCGCCTGGCCGATGCGCAGGTGCATGCCTTCGCTGTCGATCCCGGCCAGTTGTGCCGGTACGGTTTTCGGCAGGCCGCTGAGCTCCACATAGTGTGCGATGGCTTTGGCGTGATCGCTGTTCATGTGCTCGACCATGCTGATTTCCGCCTTGCCGGCAAACGGGTTGGCCAGGGTCAGCTGATCGATCCAGTGAATCGCGCCGAAACCGCCGATGTAGCGATGACGCACCGGGTTGAGCACCCAGAAATCAAAGTCGTGGGCCTTGTGGTAGTTCTGCGAGTCGGGGAAGTACCGGTAGTAGCGCTCGGCGGCGGCTTCGATGGCAGCCGGGTCTTCGAGTTTTTGTGCCTCGGCCAGGTACGTCAGGCGACCAACGGCCTGCACGTCGTCGGCCTCGCGCTCGCCCACCAGCAGCGAGCACTTGGGATCTTTCTGCAGGTTGTGGGTGTGCTGGGCGATGCGGCTGATCAGGATCAGCGGGCGGCCCTGCTCATCCAGGCAGTACGGCACCACTGAGCCGAACGGGAAACCGGGCATCGATTTGGAGTGGGTGGACAATACCCCACGGTATTCCTTGAGAAGCAATTCTCGGGCATTCTTGGCCGCTTCAACGCTCAATTTATGACTCCTTAAATAGAATCCGTCGAAAAAACGGACAGGCGCCTGGGGATAAGTCCCGGTCACGCCATCGGGCAATGCTCATGTGCAATCCGGCCATCACCGGTACGGATCGAGCGTCGCCAATAACAAAAACCACTCAGACCGGCTATCGGGGCATGCGAATGCAACTCAACGACAAAGTAATCATTATCACCGGCGGTTGCCAGGGTTTGGGCCGTTCCATGGCCGAGTATTTCGCCGGCAAAGGCGCGAAACTGGCGCTGGTCGACCTCAATCAGGAAAAACTCGATGACGCGGTCGCCGCCTGCAAGGCCAAAGGCGTCGAGGCGCGCAGCTATCTGTGCAACGTGGCCAACGAAGAACAGGTCGAGCACATGGTTGCCCAGGTCGCCGAAGACTTCGGCGCGATTCATGGCCTTATCAACAACGCCGGGATCCTGCGTGACGGCCTGCTGCTCAAGGTCAAGGATGGCGAAATGACCAAGATGAGCCTGGCCCAGTGGCAGGCGGTCATCGACGTCAACCTGACCGGCGTGTTCCTGTGCACCCGTGAAGTGGCGGCGAAAATGGTCGAGCTGAAAAACAGCGGCGCGATCATCAACATCTCGTCGATCTCCCGCGCCGGTAACGTCGGCCAGACCAACTATTCCGCCGCCAAGGCTGGCGTGGCCGCCGCCACCGTGACCTGGGCCAAGGAACTCGCGCGTTACGGCATTCGCGTGGCGGGCATTGCACCGGGCTTCATCGAAACCGAGATGACCCTGGGCATGAAGCCGGAAGCGCTGGAGAAGATGACCTCGGGTATTCCGCTCAAGCGCATGGGCAAGCCGGAAGAGATCGCCCATTCGGCGGCGTATATCTTCGAGAACGACTACTACACCGGGCGGATTCTGGAGATGGATGGCGGGTTGCGGATCTAAGCGCCACCTCAAAACCAACTGTAGGAGTGAGCCTGCTCGCGATTGCGGTCATTCATTCAACATTTGCGTTGAATGTTAATCCGCTATCGCGAGCAGGCTCACTCCTACAGGTTTTCAGCGTTACCGATTGATCAATCGTCACTGATGCTGATATTCGGCATCGCCGGCGTCGCCGCTTCCTGCAACACAATACGCGCACCGACGTGGCGGGCCAGTTCCTGATAGACCATGGCGATCTGGCTGTCCGGCTCGGCGATCACCGTTGGCTTGCCGCCATCGGCCTGCTCGCGGATCAGCATCGACAGCGGCAGCGAGGCCAGCAGTTCGACGCCATATTGGGTCGCCAGCTTCTCGCCACCGCCCTCACCGAACAGATGCTCGGCATGACCGCAGTTCGAGCAGATGTGCACCGCCATGTTTTCCACCACGCCCAGCACCGGAATGTTGACCTTGCGGAACATTTCCACGCCTTTGCGCGCGTCCAGCAGCGCCAGATCCTGCGGCGTGGTGACGATCACCGCACCGGCCACCGGGACTTTCTGCGCCAGGGTCAGCTGGATGTCGCCGGTGCCTGGCGGCATGTCGATCACCAGATAATCCAGATCGCCCCACGCGGTTTGCGTCACCAGTTGCAGCAGCGCACCGGAGACCATCGGCCCGCGCCAGACCATCGGTGTGTTGTCGTCGGTGAGGAACGCCATCGACATGACTTCGACACCGTGGGCCTTGAGCGGCACGAACCACTTCTGATCCTTGACCTCGGGGCGGGTGCGCTCGGGGATGCCGAACATGATGCCCTGGCTCGGGCCATAGATGTCGGCGTCGAGAATGCCGACCTTGGCGCCTTCACGGGCCAGCGCCAGCGCGAGGTTGGCCGCGGTGGTCGACTTGCCCACACCGCCCTTGCCCGAGGCCACGGCGACCACATTCTTGACGTTGGCCAGACCCGGGATCTGTGCCTGGGCCTTGTGCGCGGCGATCACGCTGTTGACCTCGACCTTGGCCGACACCACGCCATCGAGGTTTTCGATGGCCAGTTGCAGCAATTGCGCCCAGCCGCTCTTGAACAGACCGGCGGCGTAGCCGATTTCCATCTGAACCTTCACGCGGTCGCCATCGATCTCGACGTGCTTCACGCAACCGGCGCTGACCGGGTCCTGGTTCAGGTAGGGGTCGGTGTATTGGCTGAGGACGGCTTCCACCGCTGCGCGAGTGACGGCACTCATGGGCAACTCCGTTAACAAGACTGGGAAAAGATGGCGGGTATCGTACCCCGCAGATTGATTTGTGGTCAGGCGATTTATGCGTCGACTCGACTTTGTGGCGAGGGAGCTTGCTCCCGCTCGACTGCGCAGCAGTCGCGATCCGATTGATCTGGTCTATCTGCCATTGCCGGATGGGGCGGCTTCGCCACCCAGCGGGAGCAAGCTCCCTCGCCACAATGTATTGCAGTCAGTCCATCCGGTTATTGCAGTGGCCGCATCCGGAAACAGGTGCACAGGGTGAAAAATATGCGCCAGCGCTTTATAGTGGCCGACCTCCGTTTCATCAAGTAGCGAAGCCCCACATGTCCGAACCACGCAAGATCCTCGTCACCAGCGCCCTGCCCTACGCCAACGGTTCGATTCACCTTGGCCATATGCTGGAATACATCCAGACCGATATGTGGGTGCGCTTCCAGAAGCATCGCGGCAATCAATGCATTTATGTCTGCGCCGACGACGCCCACGGTTCGGCGATCATGCTGCGCGCGGAAAAGGAAGGCATCACCCCGGAACAACTGATCGCCAACGTGCAGGCTGAACACAGCGCCGACTTTGCCGAGTTCCTGGTCGATTTCGACAATTTCCACTCCACTCACGCCGAAGAAAACCGTGAGCTGTCGAGCCAGATCTACCTGAAACTGCGTGATGCCGGGCACATTGCCCAGCGTTCGATCACTCAGTATTTCGACCCGGAAAAGAAAATGTTCCTGGCCGACCGCTTCATCAAGGGCACCTGCCCGAAATGCGGCACTGAAGACCAGTACGGCGACAACTGCGAAAAATGCGGTGCGACCTACGCCCCGACCGATCTGAAGGATCCGAAGTCGGCGATCTCCGGCGCCACCCCGGTGCTCAAGGATTCCCAGCACTTCTTCTTCAAACTGCCAGATTTCCAGCAGATGCTGCAGACCTGGACCCGCAGCGGCACCCTGCAGGACGCCGTCGCCAACAAGATCGCCGAGTGGCTGGACGCCGGCCTGCAACAGTGGGACATCTCCCGCGATGCGCCGTACTTCGGCTTCGAGATCCCGGACGAGCCGGGCAAGTATTTCTATGTGTGGCTGGATGCGCCGATCGGTTACATGGCCAGCTTCAAGAACCTGTGCAACCGCACGCCGGAGCTGGACTTCGACGCGTTCTGGGGCAAGGACTCCACCGCCGAGCTGTACCATTTCATCGGCAAGGACATCGTCAACTTCCACGCGCTGTTCTGGCCCGCCATGCTTGAAGGCGCCGGTTTCCGCAAGCCGACCGGGATCAACGTGCACGGCTACCTGACCGTCAACGGCCAGAAGATGTCCAAGTCCCGCGGCACTTTCATCAAGGCCCGTACCTACCTGGATCACCTGTCGCCGGAATACCTGCGTTACTACTACGCGGCCAAACTGGGTCGTGGCGTCGATGACCTCGACCTGAACCTCGAAGACTTCGTGCAGAAGGTCAACTCCGACCTGGTCGGCAAAGTGGTCAACATCGCCAGCCGTTGCGCCGGTTTCATCCACAAAGGCAATGGCGGCCTGCTGGTCGACAACAATGCCGCGCCGGAGCTGACCGAAGCGTTCCTCGCCGCGGCGCCGAGCATTGCTGACGCCTATGAAGCGCGCGACTTCGCCCGCGCCATGCGTGAAACCATGGCCCTGGCCGACCGCGCCAACGCCTGGATCGCCGACAAGGCCCCCTGGTCGTTGAACAAGCAGGAAGGCAAGCAGGATGAAGTCCAGGCGATCTGCGCCACAGGCATCAACCTGTTCCGCCAGTTGGTGATCTTCCTCAAACCGGTGCTGCCATTGCTGGCTGCCGACGCCGAGGCGTTCCTCAACGTCGCTCCGCTGGCCTGGAACGACCACACCACGCTGCTGGCCAACCATCAGCTGAACGAATTCAAACCGTTGATGACCCGCATCGACCCGGTAAAAGTGCAAGCCATGACCGACGCCTCGAAAGAAGACCTGACCGCCAGCCAGACCGACACCGGTGCTGCCGCGCCTGCGGGCAACGGCGAACTGGCCAAGGATCCGCTGTCGCCGGAAATCGATTTCGATACCTTTGCCGCCGTCGACCTGCGCGTCGCGCTGATCGTCAAGGCCGAACACGTGGAAGGTGCCGACAAGCTGTTGCGCCTGACCCTGGACATCGGTGACGAGCAGCGCAACGTATTCTCCGGAATCAAGAGCGCTTACCCGGACCCGTCGAAACTCGACGGTCGCCTGACCATGATGATCGCCAACCTCAAGCCGCGGAAAATGAAGTTCGGCATTTCCGAAGGCATGGTGATGGCGGCCGGCCCTGGCGGTGAAGAAATCTACCTGCTGAGCCCGGACAGCGGCGCCAAGCCGGGTCAACGCATCAAGTAAGGCCCAGCCGTAAAACAATCCCACAGGCATGTTCTGCAGGCCTGTGGGATTTTTCATATCTGGCCCACCCTTCGCGGGTGCCGGATAATGCCTAACCTTGAGTGACACCCGCCCGTTGCTGCCGGCAGAACCATGACCGAACTTGCGCTTACGCTGATCAGTGCCGCCCTGCTCAACAACTTCGTGTTGCACTGGCCGCTGGGCGTCGATCCGTTGCTGGCCGGCAGTCGGCGCCAGGTGCATGCGCTAGGGCTGGCGACGGCGTGCCTGATGCTGAGCGTCGGCTTCATCGGTTATGTGCTGTGGCACTGGCTACTGGTGCCGCTGCAACTGCAGGCCCTGCAGCTGTTTGTGTTCCTGCCGCTCAGCGTGCTGCTGATCGCACCGCTGCTGAAGCTGCTGACTCGCGCGCTGCCTGACTGGCCCTTCGCCGGACTATGGCCGTTGTTGTTGGGCAATGCCGGCGTGCTGGGGCTGGCCTTGATCAATGCACACAATGATCGTGGCCTGCTGCAGGCAACGGCGCTGAGCCTGGGGGCCGGGCTGGGTTTCTGGCTGGTGCTGAGCCTGTTCAGCGACTTGCGTGAACGCACGGCGGACAATGACATTCCCCTGCCCTTTCGCGGCTTGCCGATCGACCTGATCGGCGCCGGACTGATCGCAGTGATTTTTCTCGGATTCAGTGGACTGATCAAAACATGAGTCTGATTCAACTCATCGATGCCCTCCTGCCGCAGACCCAATGCGGCAAATGCGGCCACCCCGGGTGCAAGCCCTATGCGCAAGGCATCGTCGATGGCGAACCGATCAACAAGTGCCCGCCCGGCGGTGACGAAACCGTCGCCGCCCTGGCAGAACTGTTGAACGTGCCGGTGCTGGAGCTGGACGTCAGCCGTGGCTCGGCACCGCCACAAGTGGCGTACATTCGCGAGGCTGAGTGTATCGGCTGTACCAAGTGCATCCAGGCCTGCCCGATCGACGCCATCGTCGGCGCGGCGAAACTGATGCACACCGTACTGATCGACGAATGCACCGGTTGCGACCTGTGCGTGGCGCCGTGCCCGGTGGATTGCATCGAGATGCATCCACTGCCGCTCGGCACATTGCCGGTGGTCGGTGGCCTGGCATCCAGCCTTGAAGAACAGCGCGCACGCGCGGCCAAACGCGATCATGCGCGCCAGCGGTTTGAACGCCGCAACGCCCGCTTGCAACGCGAGGAACAGCAGAAACAGGCTGAGCGCGAAGCCCGGGCGCAGCGCTCAGCGCAACCGGCGGTGGCCACTCTCGATCCGGTGCAGGCCGCTCTGGAACGGGTGCGCGCGCAGAAAGCCGCGACCGCCGACGCCGCGCTGAAAAAAGCCAAGATCGATGTCGCCATGAGCCGCGCGCAATTGCACAAATCGCTGAAAGCCTTCGGCCATCCACCGACCTTCGAACAGCAATCGCAGCTGATCGTGTTGCAACAGCAGTTCGAAGCCGCCGAACAGGCGTTGGCGAAACTCGAAAGCAGCGCCGCCACCGCTCCAGCCGCTGCGGCTGCGGCTGCGGCCCCGGCTCCGGCTCCGGCTCCGGCTCCGGCGAAAGACGCCGACCTGAAGCGGGCGAAAATCCAGTTGGCGATGCGCCGCGCCGAACTGAAAAAGGCTCAGACTGCCGAGGCGCCGCCGGAACAGATCGCTACGCTGGAACAGGCCTTGCGTGATGCCGAGCAAGCCCTTCACGCTGCCGAAGCCTCGAGCGAGCAGGCTGTACCGGATCTGATGCGTGTGGAAAAACGTCCGATCGACAGCCAGCTCCGTCAGTTGAAAACCGAACTGGCCTACGCCCGTGCCGACCTGAGCAAACTCGAGCGCCGCGCCGACACGCCGGACGACATCCTCGACAAGGCCCGCGCGCGCCTGCAAGACGCCGAGCGGCAGGTGCAAGATCATGTCGCCCCGTGAAGCACCGGATGATCGGCTGCAACAGGCGATGAAGCAGGTGCTGCTGGCCACGCTGCCGGGGCTGTTGGCGTTGTTCTGGTTTTACGGCTGGGGCGTGTTGATCAACCTGATCCTGGCGGCGAGCACCGCGCTGCTGATCGAGGCTGGCGTCGCCCGCCTGCGCCGACAACCTTTGCAACCAACGCTCAGTGATGGCAGCGCACTGGTCAGCGCGGCACTGCTGGCCGCTGCGCTGCCGCCGTATTGCCCGTGGTGGCTGACCGTTAGTGCGGTGGCTTCGGGGCTGCTGTTCGGCAAGCATTTATACGGTGGCGTCGGCAAGAACCCGTTCAACCCGGCCATGCTCGGTTTCGCCCTGACGATGCTGCTGTTCCCGCAGCCAATGACCCACTGGCCGGCGCATGGCATGAATCTGCAGGCCGCTTTTGCACACGTCTTGAATCTTGGTCAGGTCCCGGACGCCTGGGTTCAGGCCACCGCGCTGGACAGCCTGCGCATCAACAAAAGCCTGACCATCGATGAATTGTTCGCGGCCAATCCGGCGTTCGGGCGTTTCGGTGGTCGCGGTGTGGAGTGGATCAATCTGGCGTTTCTCGCCGGTGGACTGGTTTTATTGCAACGCCGGGTGATTGCCTGGCAGGCGCCGGTCGGCATGCTGGCCAGCCTGTTTGTCGTCAGTCTGCTCTGCTGGAACGGTTCGGGTTCCGATTCCCACGGCTCACCGCTGTTTCATCTGCTGAGCGGCGCAACCATGCTCGGTGCATTTTTCATCATTACCGAACCAGTATCCGGCGCCAAAAGTGCGTTGGCCCGACTGCTGTTCGGCGTGGGTGTCGGCTTGCTGACCTACCTGATCCGCACCTGGGGCGGCTACCCGGACGGTGTCGCGTTTGCCGTGTTGCTGATGAATCTGTGTGTACCGGCTCTGGAACGTTTTGCCGCTGCCCGCCAGACGCAGGTGCAATCATGAACCGCGTGGCTGCAGTCGTGACGCTTGTACTGATGACTGGCGCCGGTCTCGGCCTGACTTATGTGGTGCAGCGCGCCAGTGCGCCGCAGATTGCCAGCGAGCAACGCTTGCTCGACAGCCGCAAGTTGCTGGATGTACTCGCAGCCGATGCCTACGACAACCAGCCACTGGAACAGCCGCTGGCGTTGACTGATATGACGTTGAGCCACAGCACTCTGCTGGCAGGCTACCGCGCTACCAGACTCGGGCAGCCGGTGGCAGTGTTGTTGCGCTCGCAAACCGAGGGCTATGCCGGCGTTATCGAACTGCTGATCGTCATTGATGCCAACGGCAGACTGCTGGGGGTAAAAACCCTGCGGCACAACGAAACGCCGGCGCTCGGCGGACTTATCGGCGACTGGCCGAATCACTGGCTGGCGACATTTACCGGCAAGTCGCGCAACGCACCTGACGATGCAGGCTGGGCACTGAAAAAAGATCAGGGACAGTTCGATCAACTGGCGGGAGCCACCATTACATCCCGGGCCACCGTCAATGCCATCCATGACGCCCTGCGCTACTTTGATGAGCACCGTGCAACCTTGCTCGGGAGCGGATCATGAACCGACCGGTGAACCTGACGAATGCCTTGCTGCTGGTTCTGCTACTTGGCACCAGTACGACACTGGCTGGCGCACTGGGCATGCTGCTGATGTCGGGCGCCGTCGTGGCGGTTCACGGCGTATGTATCGCTCCATTGCGCTCGCGACTGTCTGACAGCAACCTGATACTCGCCAGTCTGCTGCTGGCCGCCACCCTGACCAGTTGCGCCAATATCCTCGCGCAGCGTTGGGCGTTGCAGTGGCAACAGTCACTCGGAATCTATACCGGGCTGATCGCCTTGCAGTGTGTGGTGCTGGAATACAATGGATTCTTTCGTCAGGCGCTGACCGAATGCCTGAAGTTTTTTGGCCTGTCGAGCGCACTGTTACTCGCGCTGGCGGTACTGCGTGAACTGTTCGGTCAGGGCCACATCGGCCGTGGCCTGCCTGAGCACTGGCAAGGCCTGATTCTGTTCAGCGACGGGCTGCACTTGCTCACCCTGGTTCCCGGCGCCTTCATCCTGCTCGGACTACTGCTCGCCGCCCGCCAGGCCTGGACCCGCTCGAACGCTACCTCCAAGGAAACACATCATCCATGAATGCCGCAAAACGTCTGGAAATCTTCCGCAGACTTCATGAGGACAATCCCGAGCCGAAGACCGAACTGGCCTATTCCTCGCCGTTCGAGTTGTTGATTGCGGTCATCCTTTCGGCGCAATCAACCGACGTCGGCGTCAACAAGGCCACGGCCAAACTGTTCCCGGTGGCCAATACCCCGGCAGCGATCCACGCGTTGGGCGTCGAAGGACTGTCCGAATACATCAAGACCATCGGCCTCTATAACAGCAAAGCGAAAAACGTGATCGAGACCTGCCGCATGCTGGTCGAGCTGCACAATGGCGAAGTCCCGCAGACGCGCGAAGAACTGGAAGCGCTGCCCGGCGTCGGCCGCAAGACGGCCAACGTAGTCCTCAATACCGCTTTCCGTCAGTTGACCATGGCGGTCGACACGCACATTTTTCGCGTGAGCAACCGCACCGGCATTGCCCCGGGTAAAAATGTGGTTGAAGTGGAAAACAAGCTGATGAAGTTTGTGCCAAAAGACTACCTGCTGGATTCTCACCACTGGCTGATTCTGCACGGTCGCTATGTGTGTCTGGCGCGCAAGCCCCGCTGTGGCAGCTGCCGGATCGAAGATTTGTGCGAGTACAAACACAAAACTTCGGACGATTGATTGGCTATTGGAATAATTGATTCTTCGATTGAAAAAATCTTTTTTACCCGCAGCAGGAATATCGATATAAGGAGCGCCAAAGGCAGTCTTAGCCTGGAGTTCACCTTATGACTGACAGCAAAGAACAACTGGACGTAGATGACGATTTTACCGCTGTGGAAACCGACGACGCCGAACCGGTGGTCGAGGTTGCCAAGACCAATCTGAGCAAACGTCGCACCATCGATAACCTGCTTGAGGAGCGCCGACTGCAAAAGCAATTGGCTGATTACGATTTTGACCTCTGACACTTGAAAGCCTCCCGAACCGGAGGCTTTTTACTGTCTGGGAAATCCGACACTGCGTGGCCCATGAATCCTCGGCAATCAGGATCATCAGACCAGTCCGTTACGTTGCGCCAACTCAATCAGATCCACCAGCGACCGGGCATTGAGCTTCAATAACAGACGCGTCTTGTACGTGCTGACCGTCTTGTTGCTGAGAAACATGCCGTCGGCAATTTCCTTGTTGGTCTTGCCCCGCGCCAATTGCTGCAGCACCATCATTTCCCGGCCGGAAAGACGGTCCACCATATCGGCTTCACTGGCATTGCCCAGACTGGTCCGCACAGTATGCAGGGCCTGGTTTGGAAAATAGCTGTACCCGGACAGTACGGCTTTGATCGCACTGAGCAATTCAGTCAGATCCTGTTGTTTACAGACATATCCCGCCGCACCCGACTGCATGCAGCGCATCGAAAAATGTCCCGGTGCCTGGGAAGTCAGCACCAGAACTTTCAAGGGCATCGGTGTCGAGTTCAGACGCGCGATAACTTCCAGGCCGTCGAGCTTGGGAATTCCAATATCCAGAATAACGATATCCGGCATCTGTTCACGAGCAAGTTGTAACGCGTCCACGCCATTATCTGTTTCGGCAATAACTTCGTAGCCATGACGTTCCATCAGCATACGCACAGCAAGACGAATGACGGGGTGATCATCCACGATCAGCACTTTATTCATGGGCAAGTCCAGTTTCGCTGTTCGAATTTTTAGAATCCGCACAATAGCCTAGTCACTTCCGACATGGCACAAGAGAGTTCCATCGCACTCCCAGCCAAAGACATTCCCTACAACAAAAAAAGATTATTCCTACAAAAAACCTGACAACGATGATATTGGCGTGCGCCAACTGTTTCTCTGATAGCGACTTCGACGTGAAAAATACTACGCCCTTGAGGCCATGCCTGGCGACGCCTCCGAGTGGCACGCCCAGCAAAAGTTTGAAAAAGCGCTGTCATTGCATGACTGCGCATTACCGACATCCTGAAAAAATAAGATAACCAATCAATTGCCAAGAAGATAGAAAAAACCATCTGCACACTTTAACAAATCAACGTCTGAAACAAGATACTTCTACCCAACGGATTTCTTTTAATATAAAAAAGAGCATCAAACGCAAAACCTCACCCACACAAAAACCATTCAACAAACACAATGGAATACACACTTAATGAGCAAACGCCATGATAAAAATCAAAAAGAGAATAACCAACCCCATGACTGTAATTACGATATTTGCATTTATTTCCGAGTCATCGGCAGCCATCTCCTTACCCTTTCTTGATAGCGACGAAAGAGAAGTTTATGTCTGGTTCCTGATCAGCTTCCCGTTTTACTTGCTGCTGCTATTTTTTTTAACGCTAAATTTCAACTACCGATCATTGTATGCCCCCTCGGACTTCGACAATGACGACAGTTTTCTGCAAGTCTTTGACGAGTTGAAACCGGCCGAACCCACACCGTGTGCGCCTACACCAGGCGCTTGTGCAGCGGCAGACGGGACAGCAACTTCAAACGGTTTGCAATGGACGTTGTCTGCACACAATACTGATCCGGGGCGTCGCTATTCGGACGGCACAGGCAAGTCCTGTACGGAGCGCCTCTGGATTGAGCACAACATTCAACTGCCCAAACCCATGGGCACATTGCGTGCGCTAGATGTACGCCCGATGAGCAGCGCGCAGGCGTTCAACACCCTGGCTGAACACTTCCCGCACCTTGGCGGGCAATCGGCCAAGGTGGTGGTTTTTTTGACCGATTCGGCGTCCGGCGTTTTGCTCAAACAAATCACCCCCAGTCTTATCAAGCAATCGAAAAAAAACGGGGGTGCCAAAATTTTCATTGCCTACAACGTGACCGCGCAAAGTACTACGGTATTAAGAGGCGTATGAAAAACGCAGAGTTGATGCCTGAAGTGGACATTCGAAAAAATACTGAAATTGACCGTACCGACCAACGCTCCAGAGTCGGGCCGGACACACAGGAAAAAAAATGGCGGCTTTGTCACTGTGACAAGCCGCCATTTCTTCACGGGTCCGCAAGGCTTAGAACAGCTTGCGGCCCTTGTTCGCGGCAATGCGCATGCGCAGCGCGTTGAGCTTGATGAAGCCCGCCGCGTCGGCCTGGTTATAAGCGCCGCCGTCTTCTTCAAAGGTCGCGATGTTGGCGTCGAACAGCGAATCGTCGGACTTGCGGCCGGTAACGATCACGTTGCCTTTGTACAGCTTCAGGCGAACCACACCGTTCACGTTGACCTGCGAAGCGTCGATCATCTGTTGCAGCATCAGACGCTCCGGGCTCCACCAGTAGCCGGTGTAGATCAGACTGGCGTATTTCGGCATCAGCTCGTCTTTGAGGTGAGCGACTTCGCGGTCCAGAGTGATCGATTCGATGGCGCGGTGCGCGCGCAACATGATGGTGCCGCCCGGGGTTTCGTAGCAGCCACGGGACTTCATGCCCACGTAACGGTTTTCAACGATGTCGAGACGGCCGATACCGTGCTGCCCACCGATCTTGTTCAGCGTTGCCAGTACGGTGGCCGGGGTCATTTCGACGCCGTCCAGCGCAACGATGTCGCCGTTACGGTAGGTCAGTTCCAGGTATTGCGGGGTGTCGGGAGCCTTCTCCGGGGAGACGGTCCAGCGCCACATATCTTCTTCGTGCTCGGTCCAGGTGTCTTCCAGCACGCCGCCTTCATAGGAGATGTGCAGCAGGTTGGCATCCATGGAGTACGGGGACTTCTTCTTGCCGTGACGCTCGATCGGGATCGCGTGCTTCTCGGCGTAGTCCATCAGCTTCTCGCGCGACAGCAGGTCCCACTCACGCCATGGCGCAATCACTTTCACCCCTGGCTTGAGCGCGTAGGCACCCAGTTCGAAACGCACCTGGTCGTTGCCCTTGCCGGTGGCGCCATGGGAAATGGCGTCAGCGCCGGTTTCGTTGGCGATTTCGATCAGGCGTTTGGCGATCAGCGGACGTGCGATGGAAGTACCCAGCAGGTACTCGCCTTCGTAAACGGTGTTGGCGCGGAACATCGGGAACACGAAATCACGCACGAATTCTTCGCGCAGGTCGTCGATGTAGATTTCTTTGACGCCCATGGCCTGAGCCTTGGCGCGTGCCGGCTCGACCTCTTCGCCCTGACCCAGGTCAGCGGTGAAGGTCACCACTTCACAGTTATAAGTATCCTGCAGCCACTTAAGGATCACCGAAGTGTCCAGGCCGCCGGAATACGCCAGAACGACCTTGTTTACGTCCGCCATGCCATCACTCCACGGGGTTCTACGGAAAGCCGAGGAGTCTACCGCTCAAATCCGAGAATTTACAGAGGCGCGACAGCTTAAGACGACAAAGCGACAGAATCTGTCGAGAGCGCGACGATGACCGGCGGGTCAGGAAGTCGCCGCAGCGTTGGCCGGCGTACTGGCTTGCGGTGCTGGCGCGGTGGTCGGTGCCACGCGCGCAAGCTTCACGCTGACCCGGCGATTCTTCGCCCGGTTGGCCGCATTGTTGTTCGGCACCAGCGGGTATTGCTCGCCGTGGAAACGCACGGTTATCTGCGATTCGGCGATGCCATTGGCCTTGAAGAAGTCGACGACTGCCAGCGCGCGACGGCGCGACAGTTCACGGTTGGTCAGACGGTTGCCGCTGTTGTCGGAATAGCCATCCAGTTCGATGTGATTGACCGTCGGATCGGCCTTCATGAACTCGAGCATCACCTGCAGCTTGGCTTTGGCGGCAGCATCCAGATCGGTGCCTTCGCCGGGGAAGCCGATCTGCGATTGTTTCACCTGATCGAAATTCTGCGGCAGCAACTTCGCCACACACGTCTGGTAATCATTGAACGCTTTGCTGAACTTCACCGGCAGCAGACGCACTTCCGAAACCCGGCCATCGCCGGACGCACGGCGCACCACCGGGCTGCGACCATCGAGCAGACCGCTGATCAGCCCGCCGGCCTGGGATTGTGAGCTGTTGAACAGCACGTTGCCGGTGCCGATCCTGACGCTGCCCAGGTTGATGTCGTTGCGCCCCGGCTGCCATGGCGCTGCCGCCGCGAGCAAGGTCGCCGAACCGCCACCGAGCATGGCGTTGTAGGCATTGAGGCGGAATATCGCCTGCTCGCCGGCCTTGCGCACGAACTGGCCCGAGCCGAAATCGGTGATCGGCTGGGTCAGGCGGCACTCGAACTTGTCGCCCTCGACCGTCCACTCAATGTTCTCCAGACGCGTCTGGTAGGTGAGCGCCATCGCGGGGAGGCTGGCAAACACACTGAGCAAGGCTAAATATCGCTGGCGCACGGGAGGCTCCATTGGCTTCTGTAACACAAAGACCGATTCACACTATGTTTACGGCATACCTACGGGATATCGGAAGGATCCTGCAAAACTTGATAGCGAGTGCCTGCAAGAGTCTTTTCCGGTAGCATTCCCCTCAGTTTGACCCGCCTGGAATCCCCTCATGTCCGACCGCCTGACCCTGCTGCGTCCCGACGACTGGCACATTCATCTTCGCGATGGTGCCGTGTTGACCAATACCGTTGCCGATGTGGCGCGCACCTTTGGCCGCGCCATCATCATGCCCAACCTGGTACCACCGGTGCGCAACGCCGCTGAAGCCGATGGCTATCGCCAGCGGATTCTCGCTGCCCGCCCGGCCGGCAGTCGTTTCGAACCGCTGATGGTGCTGTACCTCACCGACCGCACCCAGCCCGAAGAAATTCGTGAGGCCAAGGCCAGCGGTTTCGTGCACGCCGCCAAGCTGTACCCGGCCGGCGCCACCACCAACTCCGATTCCGGAGTCACCAGCATCGACAAAATCTTCCCGGCGCTGGAGGCCATGGCCGAAGTCGGCATGCCGCTGCTGATCCACGGCGAGGTCACCCGTGGCGATGTCGACGTTTTCGACCGCGAAAAGATTTTCATCGATGAGCACATGCGCCGTGTGGTCGAGCGTTTCCCGACGCTCAAAGTGGTGTTCGAACACATCACCACCGGCGACGCCGTGCAGTTCGTCAACGAAGCTTCGGCCAACGTCGGCGCGACCATCACCGCGCACCACCTGCTGTACAACCGCAACCACATGCTGGTCGGCGGGATTCGGCCGCACTTCTACTGCCTGCCGATCCTCAAGCGCAATACCCATCAGGAAGCCCTGCTTGACGCCGCCACCAGCGGCAGCGCCAAGTTCTTCCTGGGTACCGACTCGGCACCGCACGCCCAGCACGCCAAGGAAGCCGCCTGCGGCTGCGCCGGCTGCTACACCGCGTACGCCGCCATCGAGCTGTATGCCGAAGCCTTTGAACAGCGCAATGCGCTGGACAAGCTCGAAGCGTTCGCCAGCCTCAACGGTCCGCGTTTCTACGGCTTGCCAGCCAACACCGATCGCATCACCCTGGTTCGTGAAGAATGGACCGCCCCGACCAGCCTGCCATTCGGCGAGCTGAACGTTATCCCGCTGCGCGCCGGTGAAAAACTGCGCTGGCGCCTGCTGGAGGAACACGCGTGAGTGAAGACCATTTCGACGACGAACTGGACGGTCAAGGCGGCGGCGGTTCCCGTCACCCGATGGCAGCACGTTTTCGCGGTTACCTGCCGGTTGTCGTCGATGTAGAGACCGGTGGCTTCAACTCGGCCACCGACGCTTTGCTGGAGATTGCCGCGACTACCATCGCCATGGATGAAAAGGGATTCGTCTATCCGGATCACACCTACTTCTTCCGCGTCGAGCCGTTCGAAGGCGCCAACATCGAGGCGGCGGCACTGGAGTTCACCGGGATCAAGCTCGATCATCCGCTGCGCATGGCCGTCAGCGAAGAAACCGCGCTGACCGACATCTTCCGTGGCATCCGCAAGGCGCTGAAGGCCAACGGCTGCAAGCGCGCGATCCTGGTCGGCCACAACAGCAGCTTCGACCTCGGTTTTCTGAATGCCGCGGTTGCGCGTCTGGACATGAAGCGCAACCCGTTCCACCCGTTCTCCAGCTTCGACACCGCGACACTGGCCGGTCTGGCTTACGGTCAAACCGTTCTGGCCAAGGCCTGTCAGGCAGCCGATATCGATTTCGACGGCCGTGAAGCGCATTCGGCGCGTTACGACACCGAGAAGACCGCCGAGCTGTTCTGCGGCATCGTCAACCGCTGGAAACAGATGGGCGGCTGGGAAGACTTCGACGACTGATTCACGTCGACCAAATCCCGCGCATGAAAAAACCGGCCACTTGGGCCGGTTTTTTTGTACCGCGACGTTGCGCCTTACAGGGCAGCAGCGTTCTCGGTCAGGTAAGCCGCAACGCCTTCTGGCGAAGCGTTCATGCCTTTGTCGCCTTTTTTCCAGTTGGCAGGGCAGACTTCGCCGTGCTCTTCGTGGAATTGCAGCGCGTCGACCAGACGGATCAGCTCTTCCATGTTACGGCCCAGCGGCAGGTCGTTGATGATCTGCGAGCGGACAACGCCCTTGTCGTCGATCAGGAATGCGCCACGGAAAGCCACGCCGCCTTCGGACTCAACGTCGTAGGCCTTGGCGATTTCGTGCTTCATGTCGGCAGCCATGGTGTATTTCACCTGGCCGATGCCGCCGTTGTTGACCGGGGTGTTGCGCCAGGCGTTGTGGGTGAAGTGCGAGTCGATCGACACGGCGACCACTTCCACGTTGCGCGCCTTGAAGTCAGCCATGCGGTTGTCCAGAGCGATCAGCTCGGACGGGCAGACGAAGGTGAAGTCCAGTGGATAGAAGAACACCAGGCCGTATTTGCCTTTGATGGCCGAGGACAGGGTGAAGCTGTCAACGATCTCGCCATTGCCGAGTACGGCCGGGACGGTGAAGTCTGGGGCTTGTTTGCCTACGAGTACGCTCATGGATATCTCCTGGTGAATAACTTGAAGTTCAGGGTCCGGGCCAGCCTGCCACCCTGAGGCGACAGCCCTGTGACACGAACCCTCTTCGCAAGGGCCGACCATCATACACTGCGTTTTTCGCCTGTCCTTAACGGTTTTTTACCCAAAGCGGATAACCGGGCAGCATTTTCGGGGCCAGGCAATTCGCCAGTAATCACCGTTCGTCAGTGACCCGCCTTCCGATCGAAAACCATTCAGAAAGCACTTTGACAATCATTCTCGTTAACATTAAGATCCATCGCAATTGAGTCACAACCAGCGACGGTTCTCACTTATGTATGTTTGTCTCTGCACTGGCGTCACCGACGGACAGATCCGCGAAGCGATCTATGAAGGTTGCTGCAGCTACAAAGAAGTCCGCCAGGCCACCGGCGTCGCCAGTCAATGCGGCAAATGTGCCTGCCTTGCCAAGGAAGTGGTGCGCGAAACCCTGACCAAGCTGCAAACCGCTCAGGCCGCAATCCCCTATCCGGTAGAATTTACTGCCGCGTAATTGCCCCCCATTTCGAAGAACCGGACTTATGTCCGGTTTTTTTATGCCCGCAAATCAATCGGTTAGACGCTAGACGCGGAACACAAACATTCTTATTCAGATTTAATTTCATTTATTATTCAATAACTTAGGTTTGACACTTATAAATACCAAGCTCAAACTCCGCCTTATATACAGCTATTACAGGGCAGGACTCCCATCATGAAAGGCGACATTACAGTCATCCAGCATCTCAACAAGATCCTTGCCAATGAACTGGTCGCGATCAATCAGTACTTCCTGCATGCGCGCATGTATGAAGATTGGGGCCTGAACAAGCTGGGCAAGCACGAGTACCACGAATCCATCGACGAGATGAAGCACGCGGACAAGCTGATCAAGCGCATCCTGTTCCTTGAAGGCCTGCCGAACGTGCAGGATCTGGGCAAGCTGCACATTGGCGAGCACACCCGGGAAATGCTCGAGTGCGACCTGCGGATCGAGAAGACCGGCCACGCCGACCTGAAAGCCGCCATCGCCCATTGCGAATCGGTTGGCGACTTTGGCAGCCGTGAACTGCTCGAAGACATTCTCGAATCCGAAGAAGAGCATATCGACTGGCTGGAAACCCAACTGGGCCTGATCGATAAAGTCGGTCTCGAGAACTACCTGCAATCGCAGATGGGCGAAGAGTAGGAGCTGCCGCAGGCTGCGATCTTTTTCGATTGCGCCGGTTACCCGCGTTAACTTTTCCAACGCACTAAAAAGCCCCGCCCTCTTATGAGGTGCGGGGCTTTTTATTGGCTGAAGATCAAAAGATCGCAGCCTCGTTTCACTCGACAGCTCCTACAGCAGAAGCCTGTGCCGAGTGAACGCCGGATCAGGCTTCGGACTTGGCCGCAGCAGCCTTGGCCGATGCTTCCTTGACCAGGGTCTGCAGTTCACCGTTGGCGAACATTTCAGCCATGATGTCGCTGCCGCCGACCAGTTCACCGCCGACCCACAGTTGCGGGAAAGTCGGCCAGTTGGCGTACTTCGGCAGGTTGGCGCGGATTTCCGGGTTCTGCAGGATGTCGACGTAGGCGAACTTCTCGCCACAGCCCATCACAGCCTGCGCAGCTTTCGCGGAGAAGCCACACTGTGGGGCATTCGGCGAGCCTTTCATGTAAAGCAGAATGGTGTTGTTGGCAATCTGCTCTTTAATCGTTTCGATGATATCCATGGAGCACCTCGGCTGAACTTTCCGACTCATGGGTCGGCACGGTGACGCATTGTAACGGAATCCCGAGCGCCATGCTCGGTCTCCCCGACGGTCACGCTCAAGCCGCCGCCACCGTCACCGGCACGCCATTGAGCGCGGCGTTGCCCGACAGTTCATCAAGCTGACACTCATCGGTCAGATCATTAGCACTCGAACCTGGCTGCCCACTGGCGATTGCCATTTGCACACCTGGCCGCGCATGCCCCCAACCGTGCGGCAGGCTAACCACGCCTTTCATCATGTCCAGACTGCCGAGCACCTCGACCTCGATCTGCCCTACCCGCGAGCTGACGCGAACTAACTGACCATCGTTGAGCCCACGGCTGGCGAGGTCATCCGGGTGCATCAGCAATTGATGCCGTGGCTTGCCCTTCACCAGACGATGATAATTGTGCATCCAGGAATTGTTACTGCGCACATGCCGACGACCAATCATCAGCAGTTCATCGGCGGCCGGCGCCTGCAAGGCCGCAAAGCGTGCGAGATCAGCAAGAATTTCCGGCGGCGCAGCCTGCACCCGTTGATCTGGCGTTTTGAGGCGAGCTGCAAGATTCGGTTTCAACGCCCCAAGATCAATCCCGTGCGGATGATCGAACAACGTCGCCAATGACAGCTTTTGCTCGGACGCGTCTCCGTACAGCCCCATGCGCAGGCCCATGTCGATCATCTTCGCCGGCGGCATCGTCGGTTTCAGTTCCTTGCCGGCCTTCTCGGCAAACGCCTTGGCCAGGCCGACAAAGATCTCCCAATCGTGCAATGCGCCCTCGGGTTTGGCGAGAATCGCCCGGTTGAAGCGAGTGACGTTGCGCACCGCGAACAGGTTGAACGTGGTGTCGTAGTGATCGTTCTCCAGCGCCGAGGTCGATGGCAGGATCAAGTCGGCGTAGCGCGTGGTTTCGTTAATGTACAGATCAATGCTGAGCATGAACTCCAGACCGTCCAGCGCCTGCTCCAGTTGCCGGCCGTTCGGCGTCGACAACACCGGATTGCCGGCGACGGTGATCAGCGCGCGAATCTGCCCTTCACCTTCAGTGAGCATCTCTTCAGCCAGCGCCGACACCGGCAGTTCGCCGCCGTACTCGGGCCGCCCGGACACGCGGCTCTGCCATTTGTTGAAATGCCCGCCCGAGGTCGATGCCACCAGATCCACCGCCGGCTCGGTGCACAAGGCACCGCCGACGCGATCAAGATTGCCAGTCACCAGATTGATCAACTGCACGACCCAATGGCACAGCGTGCCGAAGGCCTGAGTGGAAACGCCCATCCGGCCGTAGCAGACCGCACTCGGCGCGGCGGCGAAGTCCCGGGCCAGTTGGCGGATCTGTTCAGCGGGAACGGCGCACAGCGGGCTCATGGCTTCGGCAGTGAACGTGGCGACAGCTGCGCGCACTTCATCGAGACCATCAACCGGCAAGTGACTGTCACGGGTCAGGCCTTCGCTGAACAAAGTGTTGAGCACCCCGAACAACAACGCCGCGTCGCCACCGGGCCGCACGAACAGATGCTGATCGGCGATGGCTGCCGTTTCGCTGCGCCGGGGATCGACCACCACCACTTTGCCGCCGCGCGCCTGAATCGCTTTCAGACGCTTCTCGACATCCGGCACGGTCATGATGCTGCCGTTCGACGCCAGCGGATTACCGCCGAGGATCAGCATGAAATCGGTGTGATCGATGTCCGGAATCGGCAACAGCAAACCGTGGCCGTACATCAGGTAACTGCTCAGGTGATGCGGCAACTGATCGACCGAAGTCGCCGAGAAGCGGTTGCGCGTCTTCAGCAGGCCGAGGAAATAATTGCTGTGGGTCATCAGCCCGTAGTTGTGCACGCTCGGGTTGCCCTGATAGACCGCTACCGCGTTCTGCCCGTGACGCTGCTGAATCGCCGCCAGACGTTCGGCCACCAGCGCAAAAGCCTCATCCCACTCGATCGGCAGCCATTCGCTGCCGACCCGGCGCATCGGCTGGCGCAGGCGGTCGGGATCGTTCTGAATGTCTTGCAGGGCCACGGCCTTGGGGCAGATGTGCCCACGACTGAACGTGTCGAGCGCGTCACCCTTGATCGAGGTGATCGCGACATTGCCATCGGTTTCGGTGGTCTCGATGGTCAGACCGCAAATGGCTTCGCACAGGTGGCAGGCACGGTGATGGAGAGTCTTGGTCATGGCCAGTCTCTGTCTTGTTCTGGGCAGGCAATCAGGCCCGCGGGAACGAAACTATGGCCCCGGCGCAGAACCTGCGCCAGCGACGTTCGTCTTGTGAATCGGCGGCCATCAGGCCGGCCGATAGACGCGTCAGTTCGCCGGAAGCTGGGGCGGCGCGGCCAGCTGGATTTCCTGGATGGTCTCGATCTGCTCGTGGGCGACGTGGACGCCGGTGAGTTCGCCGATCAGTCGCCAGTGCTCGTCGAGCCCGGCGCTGATGGTCGCCATGCGGTCGATCATCTGCCGACTGGCAGCCTTGACCACGTCATCTTCACTGCGCAGCAGTTCGAAGGACATCGAGGTCATCGAGGCGGTGAGGTGGGTCAATGAGCGTGCCGTGTGGCCCAGCAGTTCCATTAACAGTTTTTCTTTCGATTCCATGCGGAGGCTTCCTGCGTCGCTCGTGATTTATTTATAACCCAGCACTTTGCTTTAGCAAATGTTTCAACCTGCGCATCCGACCAAGCGAACCGGTGGATCTCGGGTCACAAACCGACCAGAGCTGTGCCAGCCCCGCCGCGCCTGATTGCCAAGCCCGATGGGGCCAGTGTACAAATGCCTCGCTGGCCTCTCGAAAACTGACCGGAAATCACAGTGTTCGCCCTGTTTTCCCCCGGCGCATTTCTGCAAAAACCGTAGCCTATTGGAAAAACGCGACATTTAGTGTCAATATCGCGCCTCCCCCTATTTCGTCGCCCCGTGCGGCTTACGCCGCAGGTCTCGCCCGTTGTTCCGTTAAACAAGGCTTTGAGCATCTGCGGTCTGTAGCAAAAAGGTAGTCAATGATGAGCGCAAGGCACTTTCTCTCCCTGATGGATTGCACGCCCGAAGAGCTGGTCAGCGTGATCCGTCGAGGCGTTGAGCTCAAGGACCTGCGTAACCGCGGCGTACTGTTCGAGCCGCTGAAAAACCGCGTCCTGGGGATGATCTTCGAGAAATCCTCGACCCGTACCCGGATCTCCTTCGAGGCCGGCATGATCCAGCTCGGTGGCCAGGCGATCTTCCTCTCGCCACGTGACACTCAGCTGGGCCGTGGCGAGCCGATCGGTGACTGCGCCATCGTCATGTCGAGCATGCTCGACGCGGTGATGATCCGTACCTTTGCCCACAGCACCCTGACCGAATTCGCCGCCAACTCGCGCGTGCCGGTGATCAACGGCTTGTCCGATGACCTGCATCCGTGCCAGTTGCTGGCCGACATGCAGACCTTCCTTGAGCACCGTGGCTCGATCCAGGGCAAGACCGTGGCGTGGATCGGCGACGGCAACAACATGTGCAACAGCTATATAGAAGCGGCAATCCAGTTCGACTTCCAGTTGCGCGTTGCCTGCCCGCAAGGCTATGAGCCCAACCCTGAATTCGTCGCACGTGCAGGCGATCGCGTGACCATCGTCCGTGATCCGCAGGATGCCGTGCGCGGTGCGCACTTGGTGAGCACCGATGTCTGGACTTCGATGGGTCAGGAAGAGGAAACTGCCAAGCGCCTGAAGTTGTTCGCACCGTTTCAGGTGAACCGCGCCCTGCTCGATCTGGCGGCTGAAGATGTGCTGTTCATGCATTGCCTGCCGGCGCACCGCGGTGAAGAAATCAGCCTCGACCTGCTCGATGACCCGCGTTCCGTCGCCTGGGATCAGGCAGAAAACCGTCTCCACGCACAGAAGGCCCTGCTCGAGTTCCTCGTCGAACCGGCATATCACCACGCATGAGCCATGAATTACTGCTGAATCTGCGCAACCTCGCTTGCGGCTATCAAGATCAACGCGTGGTGCAGAACCTCAATCTGCACCTCAACGCCGGTGACATCGGCTGCCTGCTCGGCTCGTCCGGCTGCGGCAAGACCACCACCCTGCGCGCCATCGCCGGTTTCGAACCGGTGCACGAAGGCGAAATCACCCTCGGCGGCGAGACCATCTCAAGCGCCGGTTTCACCCTGGCGCCGGAGAAACGCCGGATCGGCATGGTGTTTCAGGACTACGCGCTGTTCCCGCACCTGAGCGTCGCGGACAACATCGCCTTCGGCATCCGCAAGCACCCGAACAAGGAGCGCGTCACCGAAGAGCTGCTGGAACTGGTCAATCTGAAGAATCTCGGCAAACGCTTCCCGCACGAACTCTCCGGCGGCCAGCAACAGCGTGTCGCCCTCGCCCGCGCTCTGGCGCCGGAACCGCAGTTGCTGCTGCTCGACGAACCGTTCTCCAACCTCGATGGCGAACTGCGCCGCAAGCTCAGCCACGAAGTGCGCGACATCCTCAAGGCCCGCGGCACCAGTGCGATTCTGGTGACCCACGATCAGGAAGAAGCCTTCGCCGTCAGCGATCACGTTGGCGTGTTCAAGGAAGGTCGGCTGGAGCAGTGGGATACGCCGTACAACCTCTACCACGAGCCGGCCACGCCGTTTGTTGCCAGCTTCATCGGTCAGGGTTATTTCATTCGCGGCCAGCTCGGCAGCCCGGAATCGGTGCAGACCGAGCTCGGTGAACTGCGCGGCAACCGGGCCTACACCTGGCCGGTGGGTGGTGCGGTGGATGTACTGTTGCGTCCGGATGACATCGTTTATGCGCCGGACAGCGGGTTGAAAGCGCGGATCGTTGGCAAGACGTTCCTTGGCGCCTCGACTCTGTATCGCCTGCAACTGCCGACGGGCGCACAGCTGGAGTCGATTTTTCCGAGCCATGCCGACCATCAGGTGGGCGCGGAGGTAGGCATTCGTGTTGCCGCCGAACATCTGGTTCTGTTCCAGGCCTCCGGCAGCACCGCCGCACAAATCCCGGCGGTGGAAAACGGCGTCCGCCGCTACAGCACCGCAGTTTAAAGATCAAAAGATCGCAGCTTGCGGCAGCTCCTACATCAATCCCTGTAGGAGCTGCCGAAGGCTGCGATCTTTTAGCTTTTAACTGAGGATCAACGTGCCGCTGGCCACCAGCGTCGCATTCCCGCCAATCTTGACCCGCTCCCCCTCCAGCCGACAGAACAACTCCCCGCCCCGCGCCGAGCGCTGGCACGCGGTCAGACTGGATTTGCCCAGACGTTTCGACCAATACGGAATCAAGCTGCAATGCGTCGATCCAGTGACCGGATCTTCATTGATGCCGATCGCCGGGGCGAAGTAGCGCGAGACGAAATCGTGCTGATTGCCGCGCGCGGTCACAATGGCTCCGAGCCATGGCAGTTTCGCCAGTGCAACCATGTCCGGCGTGCAGTCGAGCACTGCCTGCTCCGACTCCAGCACCACAAACAATTCGTTGGAACCGAGCACATCTACAGCCTCGACACCTAGCGCACGCTCGACATCCAGCGTCACGCCAATCTCTGACGGCACAATCGACGGGAAGTCCAGCCACAGACGACCGCCCTCGCGGCTGACACTCAACGGCCCGGACTTGCAGGTGAAGTCCAGCCGCTCGGCATTTTCCTTGTAGACCTCGAACAACACATAAGCGCTGGCCAGCGTCGCATGCCCGCACAACGGCACCTCGGTGGTCGGGGTGAACCAGCGGATGTGCCACGCCGCACCTTCGCGCACCACAAACGCGGTTTCTGCCAGATTGTGTTCGGCGGCGATCTTTTGCATCAGCTCATCCGCAAGCCATGCGTCGAGCCGATACACCATGGCCGGGTTGCCACTGAACGGCCGGTCACTGAACGCGTCCACCTGATAAAACTCGAGCTGCATAACTTTCTCCCTGAGTCAGTCGGCGAAGCATGCCGCCCGGATCGGCTCAGCGCCAGTGACAGAACCGGCCAATTTTCCTCATACAGAAATGAGTGTTACGCGCGACCGATGTCGGCGAATCTGGCCTGAGTGTGTTCGGCCAGCACCGCAGGCGCCAGTTCGACTTCCAGGCCACGTCGGCCGGCACTGACATAAATAGTCGCAAAGCCCTGAGCCGAATTATCGATGAAGGTGCGCAGACGCTTCTTCTGCCCCAGCGGACTGATACCGCCCAACAGATAACCGGTGGAGCGCTGTGCCGCGGCCGGGTCAGCCATTTCGACTTTCTTCACTCCTGCCGCATGGGCCAGGCCCTTGAGATCAAGGCTTCCGACGACCGGCACCACCGCCACCAGCAATTCACCTTTTTCGCTGGCTGCGAGCAGCGTCTTGAACACCTGCGCCGGCTCCAGCGCCAGTTTCTCTGCGGCCTCCAGCCCATAGGACGCGGCCTTGGGGTCATGTTCGTAACTGTGCACGCGATGTTCGGCACGAACTTTTTTCAACAAGTCCAACGCAGGGGTCATGGCAGCTCCAGGCTCGGTATCAACAGAAAAATCCTGCGCTGGATTCTAGGCCATCACATCGCAAAAGGCTCTAGCGCAAGCCCCGTTTTCCGGGCGCTGCAGGCGAATCGCCGGACTATCGTCGCGGCGATTCGCAGGATCATTCAGCAGGCTGATAGTTTAATTGTGACCGATGGTTCACTTTCGACCTTTGACAGGTTTGTTTCTTGTCTATATTTTTTCGAATCTGAATAATGTAAGAATTATCGTCACCGCAGCACCCAGCAGTAAACCGGGAACAGGGTGGGGATCCTGCCCCGGGGAAAATCGCGCCTTGCCCTGACGGCAAATGCGCCAGACAACAACAAAAATCGAGGTTTTCAATGACAACTGCTTTACCGCAACCATCGCTATCGGGCCAATGCCTGGCCGAATTTCTGGGTACTGCACTGCTGATCTTTTTCGGCACCGGGTGTGTCGCCGCGCTCAAGGTCGCGGGCGCCAGCTTCGGCCTGTGGGAAATCAGCATCATCTGGGGCGTCGGCGTGAGCATGGCGATCTACCTCACCGCCGGGGTTTCCGGCGCGCATCTGAACCCCGCTGTCAGCATTGCCCTGAGCATTTTTGCCGACTTCGAAAAGCGCAAACTGCCGTTCTATATCCTGTCGCAGATCGCCGGCGCCTTCTGCGGCGCGCTGTTGGTGTACACGCTGTACAGCAACCTGTTCTTCGATTACGAACAAACTCACCAAATGGTGCGTGGCACCGCCGCCAGCCTTGAGCTGGCCTCGGTATTCTCGACCTTCCCCAATCCGGTGCTCTCCACAGCTCAGGCATTCCTTGTCGAGATGATCATCACCGCGATCCTGATGGGTGTGATCATGGCCCTGACCGACGACAACAACGGTCTGCCGAAAGGCCCGATGGCCCCGCTGCTGATCGGTTTGCTGATTGCCGTGATCGGCAGCTCGATGGGCCCGCTGACCGGTTTTGCGATGAACCCGGCGCGTGACTTCGGTCCGAAACTGATGACTTTCTTCGCCGGCTGGGGTGAAATTTCCTTCACTGGCGGCCGCGATATTCCGTACTTCCTGATTCCGATTTTTGCACCGATTGTCGGTGCCTGCCTCGGCGCTGCCGGGTATCGCGGGCTCATCGCCCGTCACCTGACCGGCGCCACACCTGCTACAAAGGATGCAGAACCGGCCATTGACGGCAAACCAAGAACTTCTTGAAACAGTCGGCGCGGGGTCCTGCCCATTTCGAGCCCGCGCCACGGCCCACTCTCCCTTATTTCGTCCAAGGCAATCGACATGACCGACATTCAGAACAAGAACTACATCATTGCCCTCGATCAGGGTACGACCAGTTCCCGTGCGATCATTTTCGACCGCGACGCGAACGTGGTCTGCACCGCCCAGCGCGAATTCGCCCAGCACTACCCGCAAGCCGGTTGGGTCGAACACGATCCAATGGAAATCTTTGCGACCCAGAGCGCGGTGATGGTCGAAGCACTGGCCCAGGCCGGTCTGCATCACGATCAGGTCGCCGCCATCGGCATCACCAACCAGCGTGAAACCACCGTGGTCTGGGACAAGACCACCGGCCGCCCGGTGTACAACGCCATCGTCTGGCAGTGCCGCCGCAGCACCGAGATCTGCCAGCAGCTCAAACGCGATGGCCACGAAGACTACATCCGTGACAACACCGGCCTGGTCACCGACCCGTACTTCTCCGGCACCAAGCTGAAGTGGATCCTCGACAACGTCGAAGGCAGCCGCGAGCGTGCGCGCAACGGCGAACTGCTGTTCGGCACCGTCGATAGCTGGCTGATCTGGAAATTCACCGGCGGCAAGGTGCACGTCACCGACTACACCAACGCCTCGCGCACCATGCTCTTCAACATCCATTCGCTGGAATGGGATTCGAAGATGCTGGAGATCCTCGACATCCCGCGCGAGATGCTCCCGGAAGTCAAAGCGTCGTCGGAAATCTACGGTCGCACCAAGAGCGGCATCGCCATCGGCGGTATCGCCGGCGACCAGCAGGCGGCGTTGTTCGGCCAGATGTGCGTCGAGCCAGGCCAGGCGAAAAACACCTACGGCACCGGCTGCTTCCTGCTGATGAACACCGGCGACAAAGCGGTGAAATCGCAGCACGGCATGCTCACCACCATCGCTTGCGGCCCGCGTGGCGAAGTGGCTTACGCCCTGGAAGGCGCGGTGTTCAACGGTGGTTCGACCGTGCAGTGGCTGCGCGATGAACTGAAGATCATCAACGACGCTCACGACACCGAATACTTCGCCAATAAAGTGAAGGACAGCAACGGCGTGTACCTGGTGCCGGCGTTCACCGGTCTGGGCGCCCCTTACTGGGACCCGTATGCCCGTGGCGCACTGTTCGGTCTGACCCGCGGCGTGCGCGTGGATCACATCATCCGCGCCGCACTGGAATCGATCGCCTACCAGACCCGCGACGTGCTCGACGCCATGCAACAGGACTCCGGCGAACGCCTCAAGGCGCTGCGCGTGGACGGCGGCGCGGTCGCCAACAACTTCCTGATGCAATTCCAGGCCGACATCCTCGGCACCCAGGTCGAGCGCCCGCAAATGCGCGAAACCACGGCTCTCGGTGCGGCGTATCTGGCCGGTCTGGCCTGCGGCTTCTGGGGCAGCCTGGAAGAACTGCGCGGCAAGGCTGTGATCGAACGCGAATTCGAACCGAGCCTGGAAGAAGTCGAGAAAGAGAAACTGTACAAAGGCTGGAAAAAAGCCGTCAGCCGCACCCGTGACTGGGCGCGTGAAGACGCTGAATAAGCCAACCTTCAGAGACTGATAGGCAACTAACTGGTCGGGAGCGGATTCCTGCGGCATCATGGGCAAATTTTGCACGGCAGCCCAAAGGAAGCCCCATGAATCTGCCTCCCCGTCAGCAGCAAATCCTCGAGCTGGTCCGCGAACGCGGCTATGTGAGCATCGAGGAAATGGCGACGCTGTTCGTTGTTACCCCGCAAACCATCCGCCGCGACATCAATCAGCTCGCGGAAGCCAATCTGTTGCGTCGCTACCATGGCGGCGCGGCCTATGATTCCAGCGTCGAAAACACCGCCTACGCGATGCGCGCCGACCAGATGCGCGACGAAAAACAACGCATCGGCGAAGCCATCGCTGCGCAGATCCCCGATCACGCCTCGCTGTTCATCAACATCGGCACCACCACCGAATCGATTGCCCGCGCCCTGCTCAACCATAGTCACCTGAAAATCATCACCAACAACCTGAACGTCGCCTCGATGCTCAGCGCCAAGGATGATTTCGATGTGCTGCTGACCGGCGGCAATGTGCGTCGTGACGGCGGTGTGGTGGGTCAGGCGAGTGTGGATTTCATCAATCAGTTCAAGGTCGATTTCGCGCTGGTGGGCATCAGTGGCATCGACGAAGACGGCAGCCTGCTGGACTTCGATTATCAGGAAGTGCGGGTTTCCCAGGCGATCATCGCCAATGCGCGACAGGTGATCCTGGCGGCGGACTCGAGCAAGTTCGGGCGTAACGCGATGATTCGCCTCGGTCCGATCAGCCTGATCGATTGCCTGGTGACCGATCAGCAACCCGTGCCGGCGCTGGCGCAGTTGCTGAGCCAGCACAAGATTCGTCTGGAAGTCGTTTAACCCCCACTTGGCGCAGCTCCCCTGTGGCGAGGGAGCTTGCTCCCGCTGGGCTGCGAAGCGGCCCCAAAACCATATAATCCAGTGCCTCCAGCCACTTCCTGCGCATCGGATGTACGACGGCTCCGCCGCCGAGCGGGAGCAAGCTCCCTCGCCACAAAGATCATCTGCGCCTTGATAATGTTCGAAAATTTTCTTTTGGCCGCCCTTCGATGAGTTTTTTCAATCGAAGGCGACTGGCTGCGCGCGGCTTTATGGGCTACCATTTTCGCAAATGAACATTTATGTTCGATTTCCAAGACAGAAAATCAAAAGAGCCCGAGGCCAGCCGATGTCCACCTCTACCTTGCGTACGCCCCCTATCTCCGAGATCTACGATGTTGCCGTGATTGGCGGCGGGATCAATGGCGTGGGGATCGCAGCGGATGCCGCCGGTCGCGGTCTGTCGGTGTTCCTTTGCGAAAAAGATGACCTGGCCAGCCACACCTCGTCGGCCAGCAGCAAACTGATCCACGGTGGCCTGCGCTACCTCGAACATTACGAATTCCGACTGGTGCGTGAAGCACTGGCCGAGCGCGAAGTGCTGCTGGCCAAGGCGCCGCACATCGTCAAGCCGATGCGTTTCGTGCTGCCGCACCGTCCGCACCTGCGTCCGGCGTGGATGATTCGCGCCGGCCTGTTTCTCTATGACAACCTCGGCAAGCGCGAAAAGCTGCCAGGTTCGAAAAGCCTGAAATTCGGCGCCGACAGCGCGCTGAAGAGCGAAATCACCAAAGGCTTCGAATACTCCGATTGCTGGGTCGATGACGCCCGCCTCGTGGTCCTGAATGCCATGGCCGCGCGGGAAAAAGGCGCCCACGTGCACACCCAGACCCGTTGCGTCAGCGCCCGCCGCGCCAAGGGCCTGTGGCACCTGAGCCTGGAGCGCGCCGATGGCAGCCTGTTTTCGATCACCGCCAAGGCGCTGGTGAACGCCGCCGGCCCGTGGGTCGCCAAGTTCATCCGTGACGACCTGAAGATGGAATCGCCGTACGGCATCCGCCTGATTCAGGGCAGCCACATCATCGTGCCGAAACTGTACGAAGGTGATCACGCGCACATCCTGCAAAACGAAGATCAGCGCATCGTCTTCACCATTCCGTACCTGAACCACTTCACCCTGATCGGCACCACCGACCGTGAATACACCGGCGATCCGGCGAAAGTGGCAATCACCGACGGCGAAACCGATTACCTGCTGAAAGTGGTCAACGCCCACTTCAAGAAGCAGATCAGCCGCGATGACATCCAGCACAGCTACTCGGGCGTCCGTCCGCTGTGCAATGACGAATCCGACAACCCGTCCGCTGTGACCCGCGACTACACCCTGGCGCTGTCCGGTGGCGGCGAAGAAGCACCGCTGCTGTCAGTGTTCGGCGGCAAGCTGACCACCTACCGCAAACTCGCCGAGTCGGCGATGGCCCAACTGATGCCGTACTTCACCCAGATGCGCCCGAGCTGGACCGCCACCGCGACCCTGCCCGGCGGCGAAGACATGACCACCCCGCAGGCCTTGAGCGCGCAGATTCGCGACAAGTTCGACTTCGTCCCGACCGAGATCGCCCGCCGCTGGGCCACCACCTACGGCAGCCGCACCTGGCGCATGCTCGAAGGCGTGGAAACCCTGGCCGACATGGGCGAACACCTCGGCGGCGGCCTCTACACCCGTGAAGTCGATTACCTGTGCAGTGAAGAATGGGCCACCACCGCTCACGACATCCTGTGGCGCCGCAGCAAACTGGGCCTGTTCACCACCCCGGCCGAGCAAGAGAAATTGGCGGCGTACCTGGGCAAGGTCGAGCAGAACCGCAAGATTGAAGCGGCATGATTTGAACATCGCTTAAACGAAAGCCCCTGAATTGAGAGATTCAGGGGCTTTTTTGTTTATCCGCGCCGGACATTGAACCTGTGGCGAGGGAGCTTGCTCCCGCTGGGTCGCGTAGCGGCCCTTTCATAAAAGCGGGCCTGCTGCGCAGTCCAGCGGGAGCAAGCTCCCTCGCCACAACAGCGTTCGGTTTTCCGAACGCGACCTCCCGGTCAATTCGGATAACCGGATCAGTTCCAGCCAAAAACACCGACATAAAACTTTAATCACTTTATAAATCAAGCCATTAGCCACTAGCGACTGCTCTGGCACGACTCATGCTCTACACTCTCTCGACGAATGCCTGCCGTGCCAACACTTCAGGAGCCGTCAGGCATTCGAAGCACAAAAGGGCCGACGAACTGGCTCCATAAAAAAAACAATTCGAGGAAAATTTGATGCGCATCGTTCCCCATATCCTGGGCGCAGCCATTGCGGCCGCTCTGATCAGCACGCCAGTTTTCGCCGCCGAACTCACCGGCACCCTGAAGAAAATCAACGATTCCGGCACTATCACCCTCGCTCACCGCGACAGCTCCATCCCGTTTTCCTACATCGCGGATGCTTCCGGCAAGCCAGTGGGCTACTCCCACGACATTCAACTGGCCATCGTTGAAGCCCTGAAAAAAGACCTGAACAAGCCAGACCTGCAGGTCAAATACAACCTGGTGACCTCGCAAACCCGTATCCCGCTGATCCAGAACGGCACCGCGGATATCGAGTGCGGTTCCACCACTAACAACGCCGAGCGCGCCCAGCAAGTCGACTTCACCGTCAACATCTTCGAAATCGGCACCCGTCTGCTGGTCAAGAAAGACAAGGATGGCAACCCGTCCTACAAAGACTTCGCCGACCTCAAAGGCAAAAACGTCGTGACCACTGCCGGTACCACGTCCGAGCGCATCATCAAAGCGATGAACGCCGACAAGCAGATGGGCATGAACATCATCTCCGCCAAGGACCACGGTGAATCCTTCAACATGCTGGAAAGCGGCCGCGCCGTTGCCTTCATGATGGACGACGCCCTGCTGGCCGGCGAAGAAGCCAAGGCCAAGAAGCCGGACGACTGGGTCATCACCGGTACTCCACAATCCTTCGAAGCCTACGCGTGCATGGTTCGCAAGGACGACCCGGCCTTCAAGAAGGCAGTGGATGACGCCATTGTCGGCCTGTACAAATCCGGCAAGATCAACGAGATCTACAAGAAGTGGTTCGAAACCGCGATTCCGCCAAAGGGCCTGAACCTCAACTTCCCGATGAGCGACAAGGTGAAAGAGCTGATCGCCAATCCAAGCGACAAGCCGGCGCCTGACGTAAAAAGCTGATTCCTGACTAACCTTATCCCCTGAGGGAGCCACCCTCCCTCAGGCGTCTGTTACCTGCTGGTTTCACAGTGGAACACTCGACCTGGCGGTTTTCGAGCCGATCGCGTGTGCCCGGCGTTCAACGTCGGACGGGAAAGGATCTTCCCCAAGCGGGTGCTTGTACATCGATCGATTTCGAGGGGAGACCCTAATGAATTACAACTGGGACTGGGGCGTGTTCTTCAAGTCCACCGGCGTGGGCAGCGAGACTTATCTCGACTGGTACATCGCCGGCCTGGGCTGGACCATTGCCATCGCTGTCGTGGCATGGATCATCGCCTTGCTGCTGGGCTCCATTCTGGGGGTCATGCGCACCGTGCCGAACCGCATCGTATCGGGCATCGCGACCTGCTACGTCGAACTGTTTCGCAACGTGCCGCTGCTGGTGCAGCTGTTCATCTGGTACTTCCTGGTGCCCGACCTGCTGCCGCAGAACCTGCAGGACTGGTACAAACAGGATCTGAACCCGACCACCTCGGCCTACCTGAGCGTGGTCGTGTGCCTGGGCCTGTTCACCGCCGCCCGGGTCTGCGAGCAAGTGCGCACCGGTATCCAGGCGCTGCCACGCGGTCAGGAATCCGCCGCCCGCGCCATGGGCTTCAAGTTGCCGCAGATCTACTGGAACGTGCTGCTGCCCCAGGCCTACCGCATCATCATTCCGCCGCTGACCTCGGAATTCCTCAACGTCTTCAAGAACTCCTCCGTGGCGTCCCTGATCGGCCTGATGGAACTGCTGGCGCAAACCAAGCAGACCGCCGAGTTCTCGGCCAACCTGTTTGAAGCGTTCACCCTGGCCACGCTGATCTACTTCACCCTGAACATGAGCCTGATGTTGCTGATGCGCATGGTCGAGAAGAAAGTCGCAGTGCCCGGCCTGATCTCCGTGGGGGGTAAATAATGGACTTCGATTTCAGCGGCATCATCCCCGCGATCCCGGGCCTGTGGAACGGCATGGTCATGACCTTGCAGCTGATGGTCATGGGCGTGATCGGCGGCATCGTGCTGGGGACCATCCTCGCGCTGATGCGCCTGTCGTCGAGCAAACTGCTGTCGCGGGTCGCCGGCGCCTACGTGAACTACTTCCGCTCGATCCCGCTGCTGCTGGTGATCACCTGGTTCTACCTGGCGGTGCCGTTCGTGCTGCGCTGGATCACCGGCGAAGACACCCCGATCGGCGCGTTCACCTCCTGCGTCGTGGCCTTCATGATGTTCGAAGCCGCGTACTTCTGCGAGATCGTCCGGGCCGGCGTGCAGTCGATCCCCAAAGGCCAGATGGCCGCAGCGCAAGCGATGGGCATGACCTATGGCCAGACCATGCGTCTGATCATCCTGCCCCAGGCGTTCCGCAAGATGACCCCGTTGTTGCTGCAACAGTCGATCATCCTGTTCCAGGACACCTCGCTGGTCTACACCGTGGGCCTGGTGGATTTCCTCAACTCCGCCCGCTCCAGCGGCGACATCATCGGTCGTTCCAACGAGTTCCTGATCTTCGCCGGTGTCGTCTACTTCATCATCAGCTTTTCCGCCTCGCTGCTGGTCAAGCGTCTGCAAAAAAGGTTCGCCGTATGATCTCTATCAAAAACATCAACAAGTGGTATGGCGACTTCCAGGTGCTGACTGATTGCAGCACCGAGGTCAAGAAAGGCGAAGTGATCGTGGTCTGCGGCCCGTCGGGTTCGGGCAAGTCGACCCTGATCAAGTGCGTCAACGCGCTGGAGCCGTTCCAGAAAGGCGACATCGTCGTCGACGGCACCTCGATTGCCGACTCCAAGACCAACCTGCCGAAACTGCGTTCGCGCGTCGGCATGGTGTTCCAGCATTTCGAGCTGTTCCCGCACCTGACCATCACCGAGAACCTGACCATCGCGCAGATCAAGGTGCTCGGTCGCAGCAAGGAAGAGGCGACCAAGAAAGGTCTGCAACTGCTCGAGCGCGTCGGCTTGTCGGCGCATGCGCACAAGCACCCGGGGCAACTGTCCGGCGGTCAGCAGCAGCGTGTGGCGATTGCCCGTGCGCTGGCGATGGACCCGATCGTCATGCTGTTCGACGAACCGACCTCGGCGCTCGATCCGGAAATGGTCAACGAAGTGCTCGACGTGATGGTGCAACTGGCCCACGAGGGCATGACCATGATGTGCGTGACCCACGAAATGGGCTTCGCGCGCAAAGTGGCTGACCGGGTGATCTTCATGGACGCCGGCAAGATCATCGAAGACTGCCCGAAAGAGGAATTCTTCGGCGACATCAGCGCCCGCTCCGAACGCGCGCAGCATTTCCTCGAGAAAATCCTGCAGCACTAAAAGCAACACCGATTTGCCCTTGTGGCGAGGGAGCTTGCTCCCGCTGGGTCGCGCAGCGGCCCCAAAACCTGCCAATGCGATCTATCTGAAACACCGCATTGAATGGATTTACGACTGCTTCGCAGCCGAGCGGGAGCAAGCTCCCTCGCCACAGGTTCCAGGCTCGACCAAACCAGTGCGTCGTCCGCGGCAGCGCTGGTTGACCCAAGGCAACTGTGATGAAATGCGACCCCAATCTCTATCGCGCAGCGCCGCCATCACTTGCCGTGAAGCCCCGTCTGATTCGCCATCTGTTCCTGCCGCCGCTGATCATCATCCTGATGATCGGCCTGGGTTACGCCGGCTTCTGGACCAGTGAACATTTCGGCATCCGCAGCCTCAGCGAAAACGGCCAGCGTCAGCTCGAACTGCACGCGCGCACCGTCGAAAGCGAGATCAGCAAATACACCTACCTGCCCAGCCTGCTGGAACTGGAAACCAGTGTCCCGCAACTGCTGGCCGACCCGACTCCGGAGCACCGGCAAACGGTCAATGCTTACCTTGAAGGCCTGAACCGGCGCAGCCGCAGTCGGGCCATCTACGTGATGGACACCACCGGCCGCGTGATGGCCACCAGCAACTGGCGCGACGTCGACAGTTACCTCGGCGAAGACCTGTCCTTTCGCGCCTATTTCCAGAAAGCCGTACGCGGCGAACCGGGGCGGTTCTACGGCATCGGCAGCACCAGCGGCGAGCCCGGTTACTACCTCGCCCATGGTCTGGAAGAACACGGCAAGATCATCGGCGTCGCCGTGGTCAAGGTGCGTCTCGAAGCCCTGGAAGAACGCTGGCAACGCGCCCGCCTGGAGGCCTTCGTCAGCGACGAGAACGGCATCATCATTCTTTCCAGCGATCCGGCGCGACGCCTCAAATCGGTGATACCGCTGAGTGATGAAACCAAAGAGAAACTCGCGCGCAGCCTGCAGTACTACTGGTTCCCGCTCAACGAACTGCAACCGCTGGCCCGCGAAACCCTGGCCGACGGTGTGGAGAAACTGACCTTCCCGGCCAACAGTGAACTGAGCGCCGATGACGACAGCATCAGCTATCTGGCGCAGACCCGGCCGCTGAGCGATACACCATGGAATTTCACCCTGCTCACGCCGTTGCAGGACTTGCGTCGTGAAGCGATCAATCAGGGCATTCTGGTGGCCGTGGCCTTCGCCCTGGTGGCGTTCTTGCTGATCGCCTGGAACGAGCGGCGCAAGGTCATTGCCACCCGCCTCGCCGCCCGCGAAGCCTTGCAGGAAGCCAACAATCAACTGGAGCGTCGGATTACCGAACGCACCGGCGACCTGCGCGCCAGCAACGAACGGCTGAAGAGTCAGATCCGCGAGCGACGCCAGGCCGAAGAGACCCTGCGCCGCGCCCAGGACGAGCTGGTGCAGGCCGGCAAGCTCGCGGCCATCGGCCAGATGTCCACCAGCATCGCCCACGAACTGAATCAGCCGCTGGCGGCGATGCGCACCCTGTCCGGCAACACCATTCGCTTTCTGGAACGCGGCCAGCTCGACGTCGCCAGCACCAACCTCAAGACCATCAACGATCTGATCGACCGCATGGGCCGGATCACCGCCAGCCTGCGTTCGTTCGCCCGGCGCGGCGACGACAAGGGTCAGGCCAGCCTCGGCAAAGCGGTGGATGCTGCGCTGCAATTGCTCGGGGCGCGGGTGGACAGCATGGCGCTGCAACTGCACCGGCAGTTCAGCGATGTTCAGGTGCAGATCGACCAGACCCGCCTCGAACAGATTCTGGTCAACCTGATCGGCAACGCGCTCGACGCCATGCAGGCGCAACCCTTGCCGCAGCTGTGGCTGGAGGGCGAAGCGTTCAACGGCAAATATCGCCTGCGGGTGCGCGATAACGGCCACGGTGTCGATGCCGAGGCGCGCAAGCATCTGTTCGAGCCGTTTTTCACCACCAAACCCGGCGAGCAGGGTCTGGGCCTCGGCCTGACCCTCTCCGCCAGCCTCGCCGCCGCCACCGGCGGGCACCTGGGTGTCGAACACCCGGCCAGCGGTGGCACCACCTTCGTCCTCAGTTTACCGTTGGTAAGCCCTGATTCTGCCGAGCCAATATGAACCACGACCTTAGTGTGCTGATCGTCGAAGACGACCCCCATGTGCTGCTCGGCTGCCAGCAGGCGCTGACCCTGGAAGACATTCCCTGCATCGGCGTCGGCAGCGCCGAAGAAGCGCTGGAGCGGGTCGGCGACAACTTTGCCGGGATCGTCATCAGCGACATTCGCCTGCCCGGTATCGATGGCCTGGAACTGCTGACCCGCCTCAAGCAACGCGACCGCAGCCTGCCGGTGGTGCTGATCACCGGTCATGGCGATATCTCCATGGCCGTCGGCGCGATGCAGAAAGGCGCCTACGATTTCATGGAAAAACCGTTCTCCCCGGAGCGTCTGGTGGATGTCGCCCGCCGTGCACTGGAGCAACGCAGCCTGGCCCGGGAAGTCTCCTCGCTGCGTCGGCAACTGGCCGAACGCGACTCCCTCGAAGGTCGGATCATCGGGCGCTCGCCAGCCATGCAGAACCTGCGCGAGCTGATCGCCAACGTCGCCGACACCTCGGCCAACGTATTGATCGAAGGCGAGACCGGCACCGGCAAGGAACTGGTCGCCCGTTGCCTGCACGACTTCAGTCGCCGCCACAGCAAACAGTTCGTTGCGCTGAACTGCGGCGGCCTGCCGGAAAACCTCTTCGAAAGCGAAATTTTCGGTCACGAGGCCAACGCCTTCACCGGCGCCGGCAAACGGCGCATCGGCAAGATCGAACACGCTGACGGCGGCACGCTGTTCCTCGATGAAGTGGAAAGCATGCCCCTGCCCTTGCAGATCAAACTGCTGCGGGTGTTGCAGGAACGCACCCTCGAGCGCCTCGGTTCGAACCAGAGCGTGGCGGTGGATTGCCGGGTGATTGCCGCGACCAAATCCGACCTCGACGAAGCGAGCAAGGCCGGCGAGTTTCGCAGCGACTTGTACTACCGCCTCAACGTGGTGACGCTGGAATTGCCGCCGCTGCGCGAGCGCCGTGAAGACATCCTGCAACTGTTCGAACACTTCACCCAGCAGTCGGCGCTGCGTTTCGACCGCGCGCTGCCGGAGCTGGACAACCAGACCCTGTCGAACCTGATGAGCCACGACTGGCCGGGCAACGTGCGCGAACTGCGTAACGTCGCCGAGCGCTTTGCCCTCGGCCTGCCGGCGTTCAAGAAATCCGGCGCCGGCAGCGGCAGCCAGGGTCTGGCGTTCGCCGAAGCGGTGGAAGCCTTCGAGCGCAACCTGCTCAACGACGCCTTGCAACGCAGCGGCGGCAACCTGACCCAGGCCAGCCTGGAACTGGGCATGGCCAAGACCACGCTGTTCGACAAAGTGAAAAAGTACGGGTTGAGCCACTGATGGATCTGATTCTCAAAGCCGCCCTAGGCGCAGCAGTGGTGGTGATTCTCGCGGCGCTGTCGAAGACCCGAAACTATTACATCGCCGGACTGGTGCCGCTGTTTCCGACCTTCGCGCTGATCGCCCATTACATCGTTGGCAACAGCCGTTCGATCAATGATCTGAAGGCGACCATCGTGTTTGGCATGTGGTCGATCATTCCGTATTTCATCTATCTGGCGACGCTGTACGTGATGGTTGACCGGATGCGCCTGGAGGCGTCACTGGCGGTGGCGGTTGTCGCGTGGTTGATCGCCTCCAGCGTATTGGTCTCGGTGTGGGTGCGCCTGCACAGCTGATCCCTGTAGGAGCTGCCGCAGGCTGCGATCTTTTGATCCTGCTCTTCAAAGGCAAAAGATCGCAGCCTGCGGCAGCTCCTACAGGGTTGGCATTCAGTTGTTGACGGTGCCGCCCGGGGGTGGGGATTCAGTTGTTGACGGTGCCGCCCCGGGTTTCGCTCATGATCTGCCGGATCGCCCCGACAAAGGTGTCCACCGGTTGCCCGCCCGTCACCGCGTACTGACCGTTGAACACCACGGTCGGCACTGAACTCACGCCGCGCTGCAGCCACAGTTGCTCTTCTTCGCGCACTTCATCGGCAAATTCGTTGCTGGCCAGAATCGCTTCGGCACGTTGCCGGTCCAGACCCACGCTTTCGGCAATCTGCGCCAATTGCGCGTGATCGGACGGATTGCCGCCATCGGTGAAATAGGCCTTGAACAGCGCCTGCTTCAACGGCAACTGCAACCCCTCAAGGCCGGCCCAATGCAACAGACGATGGGCATCGAAGGTGTTGTAGATGCGGCTGTTGCCATCGGTACGAAAGGCGAACCCGACCTCAGCGCCACGGGCACGAATCGCTTCGCGGTTTTTCTGTGACTGCTCCGGGGTCGAGCCGTACTTTTCGCTGATGTGTTCGGTGATGTTCTGCCCGTCCGGGCCCATCTTCGGGTTCAGTTCGAACGGCTGGAAATGAATCTCGGCCTGCACTTCATCGCGCAGAATCTCCAGCGCCTGCAGCAAGCCATTCAGACCGACGATGCACCACGGGCAGGAAACGTCGCTGACAAAATCGATTTTCAAAGCGGAATTCATCACACACCTCGCGGGCAGATCACACATCGCAAAGTCTGAAAGATACACCTGTAGGAGCTGCCGCAGGCTGCGATCTTTTGATCTTCAAAAGCAAAAGATCGCAGCCTTCGGCAGCTCCTACAGGGGGTGCATGCCAGTGCAGGAGTGAGCCTGGGGCCGACCCGGTTACAACAGATTCCCCGCCGCCACCGGCTCGATCTGCGCCCAGTGCGAGGTGTCTTCACGGTGCTCTTGCAAATACGGCAACACCGCCGCCAGCAACGGCGCCTTGAACGCCTCTTGGAAACGATGGGCCAGCCCCGGAATCAGCTTCAGCTGACTGCCACGGATATGCGCCGCCAGATGCACGCCGTGCATCACCGGCAACAACGGATCGGCCGTGCCGTGCACCACCAGGGTCGGCACCCGCAGTTGATTGAGCAAAGTCACCCGGCTCGGCTCGGCGAGGATCGCCATGATCTGGCGCTTCACACCTTCAGGATTGAATGCCCGGTCGTAAGCAATCGCCGCCTGATGCAGCAGTGCTTGCCGGTCATCTGTGACCGCCGGGCTACCGAGCGCCGCCAACAGATCGGCCTGTTGCTCCAATGCCACCTCGCGATTCGGTGCGCCACGCCGCGCCAGCAGTTGCACCAGCGCCGCACTGGGCGCCGGCAACCCTTCGGCGCCGGAACTGGTCATGATCAGCGTCAGACTCTCCACCCGTTGCGGAGCCATCGCCGCCAGATGTTGGGCGATCATCCCGCCCATGCTCGCGCCCAGCACGTGAAACTGGTCGATGTGCAACGCGTCCATCAAACCCAGCGCATCGTCGGCCATGTCGGTCAGCGAATACGGCGCCGACACCGGCAAGCCGAGCTTGTAGCGCAACACCTCGAACGTCAGGTTGGCCTCGGCCGGGGCCTGCCGCCAGGTCGACAGACCAACATCGCGATTGTCATAGCGGATCACCCGAAAACCCTGCTGACACAGCGCAACCACCACTTCGTCGGGCCAGTGAATCAACTGGCCTCCCAGGCCCATGACCAGCAACAGCGCCGGATCCGAAGCACGACCGATGCTCTGGTACGCCAGGCTCACCTGTGCCAGATCGACCCGTTCGGTCGGTACATTGACGTCGCAACGCGAAGCCGCCATCGACGGCAGGCCGAACAACAGCGCGGCCAACAAAAGAAATAAACGCATGAAGAAACACCGAAACGCAGAACCCCAGTAGAGCGCGAGTCTGATGAAGTTTGTTCAAGTGCGCTGCCACAGTTGCGTGACAGTTTGATGAAGATTGCCGAGCGGTCATTCTGCACAGCGTCCCGACGTCCGGCACGCTCTTCTATGCCAAAGCGATGACGGCAACGAATCAGGCCGGAGCGGTCTGTACATCCTCTGAAACAAAAGCACTATCAAGCGATAACCATGTACCGCATGAGCTTGTGACAGCGCGCCTCTAATAGGCATGAAAACCGGAATCACCCGGCCCGCATGCCTTTTGGAGCCTTGTCGCATGTCCCACGCACTGCCACCTGCAACGGCCGACTTCGGCCTTGATCAACGATTACAGCCATACGTCGATCAAACGCTTTACCTGTTGGCGACGGCTCGTTTGAACGAGTGTCACCAGCAATGGCTGGATCTCCTGGCCCACCATTCCCAACAGCCCGAAAGCGCCTGGTGGGGTGCCCGCGCCCCCGGCACGGCGCTGTCGCGGCGCGAGCATGCCCTGAGCCTGTATCACCTGCATTTCGAGGCCGCGCTTCAATGGGCGGGGGCCGAGGGCAAGCTCGACACCTCACAACGACACAGGCTGGCGCAGCTCCTCACCCCATCGAACAAGGTCGCGGCGGACCTGCGGGTCGCGCAACCGGTGCTCAACCGCGTCGATAACAGCCGCCTGCGCGTGTACGGCACGTTGCTGATCCAGCTGGAGGAAACGCTGCTGCTTTATCTGCCCGCGCACCCGCAACCGTTGATGCGTTTTCAACAGCAGACCGCGCTTGAACGCTGGTTGATTGACCAGCACCCGGATCCGCTACGCATCACCTCGCTGGACTTCATCGAGTTCGGTAGCGATCCGCTCACACGCGGATTTGAACCACTGATGTCCTCATCGGCAAGCACTGGTGCCAGTCGGGCCGCGCTCGACAAATTGTTTCCGGTCGCGCCCACCCGGCCAGAGAGTGCCGGGCCAACCGCCAGTGAGGTCGCGCCCTTCGGCCTGCTGGTTGCCGACATTCCCCTGGACCTGCGTCTGCAGACGCTGGCGCTTGAACAGCGTGCGCTTGACCGATTGTTCGGCGACGCCGATCCGGACAGCCCGCAACGTCAACAACAGAGACAACGACTCGACGCCTTGAACGCGGCCCGGCAAGCCAGTCATGACGCGGCATCGGCCCTGCTCGACAGCCATCATCCGTTGACGATGCTCGAATTGCGCCATGCCACAAACGTGCATTACCAGGCCCTGCTGGAGGCCCGCGTCGCGGGGTTGCGCGCCGAAGTCGAAGTGCAACGGGCGCTGGAGCAACTGTCCGTCGAGGAGCATCGGCTTGTCATCGCGATGCTCGACGCGCCCGAGCGCAACCTGCCGACAGCGGACGGGGTCATCGCGCGCGTATCGTTGGCGGCGACAGATGAGGGCGCTACCGCCGTCGAGGAGCTGCATGGTGTGCTGATCATCGCGACAACTGCGGCGCTGGCCCCCGGTTCGACTGACAGCCTGCTGCTTTACTGGCCCGGCCAGTTCGGCGGCCTGCAACGTTTTGCTTCGCGGGCGGCGCTGGAGCAGGACCTGTTCAAACGCTCGCCCGGCGATGGCGGGCTGACCCTGCACCTGACCCCGCTCACGGTTGACCCGCTCGTCTGGTCCCTCGATCAGCAGCTTTATCTGTGCGAACGGCAGGCCGCGCAGATTCTGCGCGATAATCCGCTGCCCGAACGGGCCGACGAGCGTCGGGCCGAAATGGAAAAGCTGCGCGAACAACACCTGCCGCGCCTGACCGTACCGATCGCGCAGGCCCGTGAGCGGGCATTTGCCGAACGTCAGGCGCAAGACCACAGCGCCGCGCTGGCCGGTAGCCTGCCCGGGTGGTTTGACAACCTGGACACTGCGCAACGTGCGCAGATCAAAGCGCTGATCAACCGCTACCTCGGCGCCATGCAACGCGCTCATGCCTTGCTCGAACGGGAATTGCCGCCACGTCAGGCCTTCGCCGAAAAGCGTATCGACGCTCGTTTGCGCGCAGACTTCGCGCTCAAACAACGGGTGAGTGTGAGTCTCGAGCTGCCCGACTCGACTTTCTGGCGTAGAACCGTGATGGAAGCCCCCGGGCCCGGCACGCCGCAACGCAACATCCTGACCGCGAGCGACAAGCGCAGTGTCGTCCCTCTCGAACAACTGGCACAGGACAATGTCGATCAGGACATGTGGTGGCGCCTGTCGTTCATGCAGGCCAGGATCAGCGCCGAGGACCCAAGTGATCGGCAGAGCCTCGAAGCCGGGCTCAACCCGGTCTATTTGCGCAAACTGGTAACGGAACTGGATCTGCCCGGACGTTACGAAGAACTGATTCGCCTGGCGTTTTTCGGCGCGCCGGAAGAACCGGCGTTTCAGCAGGCCTGGCGCCGCGAATGCCTGAGTGAACCATGGCGGCTGATGCTCCGCTTGCAAGGCGAATTCGCTTTGCTGCAACGGCACATCGACAGTGCCGGCCACGCTGTGCTGAAGGTCGCCATCGAGGCGACTACATCTCGGGCGTATGCCGCCGACGGACAACGCATTGCGCTGCTGCCGGCGCACCTGACCGTCGGTGGAGAGGACACCGCGCATCAGGGGACGAGCACGCTCGCGGGGGTCACGTTCATTGTCGAGCAAACCAGTGGCCTGACCCTGCTGTACCTGCCCGACAGCACCGACGCCATCTTCCTGCGTCAGTACGAAACGCTGGAACTGGCGCGGATGGATCTGTTCAGGCGTTGTGTGGACAGCAAAATGGTCAATTACCTGGCCGGACGCGCCGTGAGTGGCGATTTTGCCAGTCATGTCAGCCGGATCAACCAGGCTCAGCTGCGCAATTTCGATGCACTGATCGGCGTCGGGATGGCCTGGCCGGCGACCACCTCGCTGGCCATTCACCTGTTGAACGTGCACATGGGCCGACTACTGGAGGCCCATCGCGGCAGTTCGCGTTCCAACGATGCGTTGTATCTGGAGCGCTGTGCACTGAAATCCGGGGCGTTGTTCAACTACCTGAAAATGGCCATCGGCATGTTGCCGTTCGTGGGCGCGGCCGTGGCCCTGTATGACGCCTGGAACAGCGCCAATCTGGCCGTCGCGGCGTTCTTGCGGGGCGAGCTCGGGCATGGGCTGGCGGAGGTAGAGGCGGTGCTGCTGTCATTGATCGACGCGGCAATGGATGTGCTTCCCGGATCAGTCTCGGTCCCCGCAGCCGCACGCCTGGCCACCCGTCAGCGGCAACGCGCAGCCTTGGGCAGATCCGCCGCGATACCGACATCCTGGCAATGGACCAGGCAGTCACTCGAACGCTTCAAGGGTTACGAGTACGAACACGAGATTTCCCTCGCCGGCCTGCACCCCGGCACCCATGGGATTTATCGCAACGTCTATCGACATGCCGAGGGCGATTTTATCGTCCGTCAGGGCCGCATCTACCGGGTGCAGCTCAGCGATGCGTCGCGTGGCTGGAGGCTCTACGGCACGGCGAGCCGCGGCTACAAACAACCGATCGCCCTCGACGAAAGCGGCCAGTGGAATACCCATTACGCGGTGCACGGCACTGTAATGGACGGTGGCGGTGCCGGCGGTGGCGCCGTGCTCGGGCATCTGGCCGACGGCATGGACCCGCTCTGGCCCGAGTCCATCCGCCAATGGTTGCCGCGCTGGTGGACCGATCGGCAATTGCGCAGGCAATTGACCCTGACCAACACCGCCGACGCCTATACCCGGCGCCTTGATACCCAGACACGCGCTACCAACCAGTTGCTGGAGAACTACCAGTCACTCGACATTGCCCAGCGCAAGCCACTGCAGGCAGCCGTTGACGCCGCCTGCCGCAATGACATCGAGCTCGCGATCGCCCAATACGACAACCTTGCCGAGCTGTTGCCCCTGAGCCACGGCCACAAGAGCCTGCAGATCAAAGAGATCCACAGCCTTTGTGCATGGATCGTGGTCGACCGCTCCGTGCAACGCGTCACCGTGGCCCGTGACCGCTTGCTTGAGCACCTGAACCGGATCGACGCACTGGTCACCGAGTCCGATGCCACGCGTTTTGACAATATCGCTGCCCATATCAAACTCATGGCCCGGCGCAAGCTGGCACGCAAGGATTTTATCAAGGAGCTCGATCACCTGCATGCAGTCACCGAGCAGGCCAACCTGTGGAACAACCGCATCACCCATCAAGCGCATAAATCCAAAATGGCAGCCGACATGTTGGCCATCAACCGTAAACTCGGCGACCACACACACCACTACCTGAGAACTGCGCACCTGCTGGAAATCATCACCCGCTACGACGCGGTGGCCGACCTGTCCTGGGTGTATTTCCATACCCAGCTGAAAAATGCCCGTGCCAAAGTCGGGCGTGCGCTGCTGACTCAACATCATCTGCCGGAGGTCGGCGCCAGCCTGACCCAGCGTAATCGGGTGATCGAGGATTGCCTGCAGATCTATGCCGATTTTCGCCGTCAGCTCCACGCCTGGACGCTCGGTTATGCGCAGCATCTGGATCTGGAACAGGTCGGGCCGTTTCTCGACGGTCTGAGCAAGGTTGAAGAGCACGCGCGGCATGCGATCAAACAGCGTCCGCCAATCAAGCCTAAAGAGCCCGGCGGCAAGCAACTGTTCGAAACCGAGGACAACCAGTTGCTGATCGGTACGGAAAGCATCGACGCCGGCACCCGGGAGAAACGCTTCACTGTCGAAGGCATCGACGGGTTCCGCGAAACCTGGTTGCCGCGCTCTACTGGCAAGTACCACCTGCAAGCTCAGAGCACGCCGGCCGCTGCCCCCCTGACAGGCGACGTTCAGCCATTGCTGACCGAAGCCCGAAAACGTCTTGCGGCAGTTCCCGCCTACAGCGACAAGGTTCAGGCCTACGCCCCCCAGGACATGCTGCCAGTGGATCTGGAACATATGCTCGGCAGCGAAGCGACGGAACTGAGTACCCGCGCGCAGGCCATCGAGCGATTGTCACCGACCGAGCCGATGGTGCGCCAACTGCACGACACGGCCGCAGAATTGCGGCGAACCGGCCGTACTTTGCGCATCGATCAGTCAATGCGCAGCAAGACGCCTACCGAAGGCTATCTGGATTATTTGCTGCAACAACATGTGGTGGAAATCCGCAAGGAAGGCGCGCTGCGGGCACTGGGCAAACGCGCTGACGGGCGCAAGGATTACCTTCAGGAATACGAGGTGCGCGACCTCACCAGCACACCGCCGCGCACGCTGTGGTATGCGCACTTTCACTACACCTCGGACAAGGTGCCATTCACCGACTTCGTCAAAGCGCATCTGAAACTGCCGGAGCAACGTAATCTCGGCCTGCAATGGCAGCAGGCCCGGGCCGCCGGCGGTGCGCAGGTCGAGGCGATCTGGCGCGGCGATATCGGCAAACCGCTGGGCATCCGGCATTTCGCAGATCTCTAGGGCAAAAAGCAGCGGGGCACTGGCTATGCCCCGCTGCTGCTGGAGCGGTCGACAGCGCCGTCAACATGAGACAAACTCACCGCTTTCGTCATGATCACAAATTTTCTTCATGGGGCCAGCAGTGCTTGAAATCCGTCATCTGAAAACAGCCTGGTCGACGCCGCCGACCGTCTGCACCTGACCCAATCGGCGCTGTCGCACCAGTTCAAGGAACTGGAGGAACGCCTGGGCATGCCGTTGTTCGTGCGCAAGACCAAACCGGTGCGTTTCACCAGCGCCGGCCTGCGCCTGCTGCAACTGGCTGACGCGACCCTGCCGCTGCTGCGCGCCGCCGAGCGCGACATCAGTCGTCTGGCCGGCGGCACCGCCGGGCGCCTGCACATGGCAATCGAATGCCACAGCTGTTTCCAGTGGCTGATGCCGACCATCGACCAGTTTCGCGACGCCTGGCCGGAGGTCGAACTCGATCTGGCCTCGGGTTTCGCCTTCGCCCCGTTGCCGGCACTGGCCCGCGGCGATCTGGACCTGGTGGTGACCTCCGATCCGCTGGACATCGCCGGCATCACCTACGTGCCGCTGTTCACCTACGAAGCGATGCTCGCGGTGGCCAACCAGCACCCGCTGGCGAGCAAACCGTACATCGTCCCCGAAGACCTGCTGACTGAAACCCTGATCACCTACCCGGTAGAACGCGATCGGCTGGACATCTTCACCCGCTTCCTCGAACCGGCCGACATCGAACCGGCGCAAGTGCGCACCTCGGAGCTGTCGGTGATGATGATGCAACTGGTCGCCAGCGGTCGTGGCGTCTGCGGCATGCCGCACTGGGCACTGCATGAATACAGCTCGCGCGGCTACGTGAAGGCCAAGCGCCTGGGCGAGAAAGGTCTGTTTGCCACGCTGTACGCGGCGATCCGCGCCGACATGCTCGATGCGCCGTACATGCGCGATTTCCTGCTGACGGCCAAGGACACTTCGTTCTCGACGCTGGATGGTGTCAGTGCGGTGCGCTGACACCAAGGTGCCTCATGACTGACGGTAAACCGAGAACATTTGCGAGACAAAAAGATTCATTGTGGTGAGGGGATTTATCCCCGATGGGCTGCGCAGCAGCCCTGAGACCTGTGCACTCGGTGTTTCAGATAGCCCGCGTTTGTAGGATTTGGGGCTGCTTCGCCGCCCATCGGGGATAAATCCCCTCGCCACAAAAACCTCGCACTTAGGGGGACGATCAGAGTTCACGCCACATGTGGATCTTGTCGAAGTAGTCTTCGCCAACCCGCACCGCCAGCGGCTCCAGACCGAACTGGATGAAGCCGCAGCGCTGGTACAGGTTGAACGCGGCGTCGTTGCCGGCGGTGACGGTCAGCTGGATCAGTTTCAGCGCCGGATGGCTTTGGGCTTCGGCGATGGTCGCCTCGACCAGTTTCTGCCCCAGACCGTGCTGGCGAAAGTCGGCTGAAACGTACATCCCGAACAAGGTCGATTTGTGCCGGGCCTTTTCACGCGGTTCCAAGGCCAGGCCGACGATACCGGCGAGTGCACCGTTCTCGAATGCGCCAAGTACCACGTCGAGCTTGCTGGTCAGCCGCGCTTCCCACCAGCTCAGCGGCATCACCGCGCGCTCACGCACGCTGGAGGTGAAGGCCTGCGGATGGCGATCGTAGGCTTCGAGCATCAGCTCGCGGTAAGCCAGCGCATGACTGGCGTCGAGGCGTTCGATCCACATGCTCAGGCCGTCCTGCGCTGTTCAAGCATCAGCCGTACCGCCAGACCGGCGAGTACAAAGCCCATGAAATAACGCTGCGCCGCCAGCCAGGTCGGGTTGCTGACGAACCACGAGGCAATGCCCGCCGCGAACAGTGCGATCAGCAGATTGACGCTGAAACTGACGCTGATCTGGGTCAGGCCAAGAATGATGCTTTGAGTAAACACCGAACCGTGTTCAGGCGTGATGAACTGCGGAAACACCGAGAGGTAGAACACGGCGATTTTCGGGTTCAGCGCGCTGGTGAGAAAGCCCATGCTGATCAGTTTGCGCGACGAGTCCGGCGGCAGTTGCTGCGCTTCGAACGGTGAGCGCGCACCGGGTTTGACCGCTTGCCAGGCCAACCACAGCAGATACAGTGCACCGGCCCATTTCAGCACTTCATAAGCCATCGGCACCGCCAGAAACACCGCGGTCAAACCGGCAGCCGCGGCAAACATGTGCACGAAGAATCCCGCCACCACACCGAGCAACGAGGTGACCCCGGCCTTGCGTCCCTGACAGATCGAACGCGAGATCAGGTAAATCATGTTCGGCCCTGGCGTCAGGACCATCAACAGCGCGGCGGCGGCGAAGATCAGCAGGTCGTGGAGCGGGATCATGGTGAGCGTCCTGTGCGTGGATGATCAGGCAATCGCCGTCAGCGAGTTGCGATAAAACGGCAGGATCAGGTCGCGTGTCAATGGCGCCAGAACGACAGCGGGATCAGTAGCGGGATCGATCCAGAGCACTTCCTCGATTTCGGCAGCGGGCATCACATCGGCGTCGATGGTCAGCTGAAATATCTGCGCTTGCACCACAAACCCCGGCTCGTTCGCGGCCGGCGCCGAAAACTGGCCGAGAAAAGCGGCCTGCGCCGGATCGATCTGCAAGCCCAGCTCTTCCTCCAGCTCACGGGCCAGCGCGTGCACCGGCAATTCATGCGCTTCGATCTTGCCACCCGGCTGCATGAACGCCGTGGTGCCGCGCTTGCGCACCAGCAGGGTCCGGCCTTCGGGGTTGAGCAACAGTGCGGCGGCAATACGGATGAGACCGGAAGGTGGAGCGGAAAAAGTCGACATGTCAGACAAAGCCTTTGGTGCAAAAACGGCAAGCATCACATGCTTGCCGTTGCGCAGCAAAGCCGCTGCCGAGATCTTACGTGGCTTCCTGGAAATCCATCTCCGGTGGCTGACGACGAAAGCCGCCCGTGAGCACCGCCAGATACACCACGCCAATCGCCAGCCAGCTCAGGCCCAGATACACCGCCAGGTGATCGAGGCTGACCATCAGCCACAAGTCCGCGACCAGCCCGATGAGCGGGAAGATCAGGAACAGCACCAGCTCACGCGGGCCTTTTTTCTCGCCGCCGATCCAGTAGTGAAAAATCACCGACAGGTTGACCAGACTGAACGCCAGGAACGCGCCGAAGTTGATGAACGAAGTGGACGTGGTCACGTCGAGTTTCAGCGCCAGCAACGCCACCGCTGCACACAGCAGAATGCTGTTGACCGGTGTGCCGAAGCGCGCATGCAAGGTGCCGAAAAACGACTTGGGCAACACGCCGTCGCGGCCCATGGCAAACAGCAGGCGCGAACCACTGGCCTGAGCGGACAGCCCCGAGGCGAACTGGCCGACGATCAAGCCAATGAGGAAGATCGAGACGAACAGATCGCCGCCGATGTTGCGCGCAATTTCATAGGCCGCCGAGTCGACGCTGTCGAACTGGATCGACGGGTGGGCGATCTGCACGAAGTACGACACGCCGACGAAGATCAGCCCGCCAATCAGCGTAATCAACATGATCGCCCGTGGAATGGTGCGGCGTGGGTCGCGGGTTTCTTCAGTCAGCGTGCTGACCGCATCGAAACCGAGGAACGAGTAGCAGGCGATGGCCGCGCCGCTCATGATCAGCGGCAGCTGCATGTCGCCGTTGAAGAACGGTTTGATCGACCACAGCGGCGTGCGCGCATCGCCACCAATGTAGTGCACGCACAGCGCGACGAAGGCGATCAGCACCAGAAATTGCACGAGCATCAGCAAGGCGTTGATGCCGTTGGCCAGTTTCAGGCCGATGATGTTGATCGCGCTGGTGATGCCGATGAACGCCAGTACCCAGATCCACTGCGGGATCGACGGGAACGCCGACGCCAGATACGCCGCGCCGATCAGCCAGATGGCCATCGGCAGAAACAGGTAATCGAGCAATACCGCCCAACCGGCGATGAAGCCGAGCTTGGGGCTGATCGCCTTGCGCACATAGCTGTAGGCGGAACCGGCGACCGGGAACGCAGCGGCCATGCGCCCGTAGCTCATGGCGGTGAAGAACATCGCCACCAGTGCCGCCAGATACGCGGCCGGGACCATGCCGGCGGTGGATTGCGCGAGGATGCCAAAGGTGCCGAGGACAATGATCGGCGTCATGTAGGCGATGCCGAACAGCACCACCGAGCCTAATGACAGGGTGCGTTGCAAACGAGCCATGAGCGACTTACTCCGAATTTTATTGGATTTATGGCAGAGCCGAGTTCGGCGAATGTTTCGGGTGTGGCTTTGTTTTTTTTTCGATCAAGCAGGTGTGTTGTCTGGACTGGCCTCTTCGCGAGCAAGCTCGCTCCCACAGTGACCCCCGCTCCCCTGTGGGAGCGAGCTTGCTCGCGAAGGCGTCAGCCCGACCGACACAGAACCGGATCAGCGCGCAGGAATCAGCAACTCACGCAATCCGCACGCGTGCTCCACCACCTCCCCCGGCAGCTTCAACCGCTGATCATCCAAATAGCGATAATCCTTGCGCGCAATCTCCAACCGGTCGAAATCCAGCTCGACGCTGAACTGCCCTTCTTCACGTCCAGCTTCGAACAGCAACGTCCCCAGCGGATCGACCAGCGCACTGCCGCCGGCAAACATCAAGCCGTCATCCCCGGCCTCGACGCGGTTGACCATCAACGCAAACGCCTGATTCTCCTGCGCCCGGGCCATGATCGCGGTGCGGTGGGTCGGGGCGTACGGGTCCATGTTGCCGTTGGTCACGATCAGCAACTCGGCGCCCAGTTGTGCCAGGGCGCGGGCGGATTCGGGGAACTCGATGTCGTAGCAGATCAGCAGGCCGACGCGTACGCCGTTCCATTCACAGGTGGCGTAACGATCGCCGGCCTCGAACACACCGCGATCCGACGCCCAGAGGTGGGTTTTGCGATATTTCAGCGCGATGCCTTCCGGGGTGATCAGCAGCGTGGTGTTGTAGAAGCGCCCGTTATCGTTCTCGGCCATGCCGATCACCACGGCGATGTTGCGCTCGCGGGCCGAAGTCTGCACGGCGCGGACGGTCGGGCCATCCAGCGGCTCGGCGATCTGCGCCACGGTGTCAGCGCTCGGGAAGCCCATCAGGTGGGTTTCCGGGAATACGATCAGTTGTGTGTCGGCGGCGCACGCGGCAATCGCCGTGAGAGCACGTTCGAGGTTGTACGCCGTGTCTTTGTCACGGCCCGCCAGTTGGGCGAGTTCGACTTTCATCGCGAGTCCTTGTGGTCATGGCCGGGCGCTGAAAGATTGCCCGGTGGCTGTCTGTGGGCCAGTATGCGCAGCAAGCAACCGGCCAGGGAATCACGCGGCCGGGGTAACCCGATAGGGGTAGTCCATGTCCGTTTCATTTGATGACATCACCTGGCACCGCGCCGTCGGGCAACTGATCGACGCGCTGGACAAGCCGAATTTCTGGGCGCAACTGGTGCGTCTGCTTGACCAGTACGTGGCATTCGATAGCTGGGTGGCGCTGCTGTTCAGTGCCGATCAGCACCCGCAGGTATTCGCCGAATGCCCCGGCGAAGACGGCAGTCCCGACCCGCTGTTTCAGGATTATCTGCGCGGGTTGTATCTGCTCGACCCGTTCTACATCGCCTGCCGCGAGCAGTCGCGCACCGGTTTATACCGCCTGTCCGAGGTGGCGCCGGAGCATTTCGAGCTGACCGAGTATTACCAGCGATACTTTCGTCTGAATGTGGTCGCCGACGAAATCCAGTTCAATTGCCAGCTCGAAGGTGAGCGCACGTTGTGCCTGTCGCTGGGCAGTGAAAAACGTTTCACTGGCGAACAGATCGCTTTGCTGTCTTTGATCCAGCCGTGGGTGCTGGGCTTGTTGCGTCAGCGCCTGCCGTACGAGATCAACCAGACCGTGGCCCTCGCTACCGCACCTGCACCGGCGGACTGGCGGGTGCAACTGGAAGCGTCGGTGCAACAACTCAAAGGCGCGCAACTGACCGCCCGGGAGCTGGATGTCGGGCGGTTGATGCTCAGCGGTTGCTCCAGTAAAGAAATCGCCCGTAAGCTGGAAATCTCCGTCGAAACCGTGAAAGTCCATAAGAAACACATGTACAGCAAGCTGGGGATCAAATCCCAGTCGGAGCTGTTTTCGATTTTTCTCCAGGCGCAGAACGCCTGAAAAAGCCTTGGTACGCAGGAGATCTCTGAAGCTTGGAATTCCCTGTGGCGAGGGAGCTTGCTCCCGATCGACTACGCAGCAGTCGCAAAACCTGGTCACGCGATGCAGCAGACAGACCGTGATGGCCAGGTTGGGGGCTGCTGCGCAACCCAGCGGGAGCAAGCTCCCTCGCCACAAGAGCAAGCCAGTCTGCGCGCCATGGGTAACCATTGAGTCCGAACCCAAGGAAACCGTATGAGCCTGTCACTCCTGAGCCGCTACGCCTTCTTTGCCGTCTGCGTGATTTTCACCCTCGCCAGCCTGCCCTTTCTCGAACACGACTGGCTGTGGCCGATCACCGCCGTCACCGGCGTGCTGAGCCTGCTCGGTCTGTTCGATCTGCTGCAGAGCCCGCACGCGGTGCGCCGCAACTACCCGATCCTGGGCAACATCCGTTATCTGGTCGAAGGCATACGCCCGGAGATCCGCCAGTACCTGCTGGAATCCGACAGCGACGCCCTGCCCTTCTCCCGTGCCCAGCGCTCGCTGGTGTATTCGCGGGCGAAAAATGAAAGCGCCGACAAGCCGTTCGGTACTTTGATCGATGTGTATCAATCAGGCTTTGAATTCATCGGCCACTCGATGCGCCCGGCGCCGTTGAGCGACCCGAGCAGTTTTCGCGTCACCGTCGGCGGCCCGCAGTGCACGCAGCCGTATTCGGCCTCGGTGTTCAACATTTCCGCGATGAGTTTCGGTTCGCTTAGCGCCAACGCGATCCGTGCGTTGAACCAGGGCGCCAAACTCGGCAACTTCGCCCACGACACCGGCGAAGGCAGCATCAGCCCGTATCACCGCGAACACGGCGGCGACCTGACCTGGGAACTGGGCAGCGGCTACTTTGGTTGCCGCACCAGCGACGGTCGATTCGACCCGGAACGCTTCGCCACCCAGGCGCAGAATCCGCAGGTGCGGATGATCGAAATCAAGATGAGCCAGGGCGCCAAACCCGGCCACGGCGGGATCCTGCCCAAGCACAAGGTCACCCAGGAAATCGCCGACACCCGCGGCATCATGATGGGCGAAGACTGCATCTCGCCGTCACGCCACAGCGCGTTCTCCACGCCGATCGAAATGATGCATTTCATCCAGCAACTGCGTGAACTGTCCGGCGGCAAACCGGTGGGTTTCAAGTTCTGCCTCGGGCATCCGTGGGAGTTCATGGGCATCGCCAAGGCCATGCTGGAAACCGGCATCCTGCCGGACTTCATCGTGGTCGACGGCAAGGAAGGCGGCACCGGCGCCGCGCCGGTCGAATTCACCGACCACATCGGCGTGCCGATGCGCGAGGGCTTGCTGTTTGTGCACAACACCCTGGTCGGCCTGAATCTGCGTGACAAGATCAAACTCGGCGCCAGCGGCAAGATCGTCAGCGCCTTCGACATCGCCAGCGTGCTGGCCATCGGCGCCGACTGGGCCAACTCCGCGCGCGGTTTCATGTTCGCCATCGGCTGCATCCAGTCGCAAAGCTGCCACACCAACAAATGCCCGACCGGCGTCGCCACCCAGGACGCCCTGCGCCAACGCGCCCTCGTCGTCCCGGACAAGGCCCAGCGCGTCTACAACTTCCACCGCAACACGCTCAAGGCACTGGCGGAAATGCTCGCCGCCGCAGGTCTTGAGCATCCGTCGCAACTGTCGGCCAAGCATCTGGTGCGACGCATGTCGGCTACCGAGATCAAATTGTTCTCGCAGCTGCATGTGTTTCTGAAACCGGGGGAATTGCTCACGGGTGAGGTGAATGGCGAGTTCTATTCGCGGATGTGGCAGATGGCGCGGGCGGACAGTTTTGAGCCGCAGGAAATAGCCGCAGCATGATGATCGATGCGCCAGTCTGATCGGCAGGCTGGCGCCTCAGCGTCGTTGCTGGCGAAACAGCACCAAGCGGAAAAAGCCATAACCCAACATCAGGTTCAGCGCGGTAAACACCGTCACCGTCAGCAGGCCATGCCAGCCACGCGCATCGGCAATCGAACCGATGCCGAAACTGGCTCCGCCCATCAGCCCGATAAACAGCAAATAGCCGAATACAGGCGTTTTACTGTCGAAGGTGTAGAGCATATTCACGTAAAACGAGAACGCCGCCGCCACGCAGAACGCGGCGAAGTTACTGGCTGCCTGGGTCAATCCGATGGCGCTGCACAGGACGAAAAAAATCTGCCAGTGGATCAGGGCATCGGCGATTCCAATCACTGTCAGCGCGGGAGATCCTTTCATTACCGTTCCTTGCCGTGGCTTCGTCCGGCCGAGTTTCGAAGCTAGGGCATGGCGCTTGAATGGTCTACTGTCAGAAATTACAGGTACAGGGTGGATTGCGACGGACGGTCGGCCTTACCACTGCAGCTTTCTGCCGTGAGGCGGCTCTTTCATGACGATGAAACCGTAATCGCCAATCAGGTAAATCCGGTAATACAGGCTGTCCACCAGCGCTGGAAAACCCTGATAGCCAACGCGGGTGGCGTTGCGCCGTTCGCGTTCGGCGACCACGTTGGTGATGCCCGCTGACGGCAGGCTTTCCGCGAGGATGAAGTAGTCGACGTTGAGCAAATAGTGCAGCACCGGCAGCCGTTTGAATGAACCGGTCGCACTGGCCAGCCAGCGATCGGAGTAGCTCACCGAGAGGTAAATCCGCTTGGCTTCACGCAGCTCGCGATGGGCGGCGATGTCGTGGCTCAGGCTGTACAGCGCACTGGTGGAGAAGGTTTTCTGCAGGCTCAGCACCCGGCCATAGGCGAAGGACAGCGAGAGTGTCGCCAGCAGCGGGATGATCAGCAGCAACGGCAAGCGACGGTGTCCGGATGCCAGCCCAATGTGCGCCAGATAGAACAATCCCGACAGCAACACGCCGAACCCCATCAGGGTGCGCGCGCCCTCATTGAAATCCCGAAACAGCAGGGTGATCCCCGGCACCAGCAAGGCCAGAACGGGCAGCGTCAGCAAGCACAGCAGCAGGGTTGGCCACCGGTGCTGTCGGTACTGAACCAGTCGCACAATGCCGGCGATCGCACCCAACACCAGTGCCGCGAAAACCCACGAGTAGCCGCCGTGAAACAGCAGTGCGACGTTTTGCAGAACCCGCGTGAAATTGATGCCGATCTGCAACAGCGGGTTGGTGTCCAGATTCAACAGATCCGTTTTTCGCAACGTCTCCATGAACGGGTAAGCCGTGACGCTGTAGATCAGGATCCCAAGGCCTGCCTGTGCGAGCTTCCAGCCCACCATCCGCAGGATCTCCGGCCACGGCATTTGCCGCTGAACAGCCCTGATCAACTCGACACAACACAGACCGAGAAACACATTAAAGCTGATCTGATACAGCCCGATCGCCAATCCCAGCAACGCCGCCGGCACCAGCCAGCGCTGCACCCGCGATGCACCTTCGAACGTGATGGCGCAGATCACCGCGACCATGCTCAGGGCCATGATCGGGCCGTCGTATTGGTAGGACAGGTTCTGCAACAGGAACGGGTTGTACCAGAGCGGCAACGCAACGAGACAAGAGGCCAGCGTCGGTTCAGTGAAGTAGTGAAACGTCAGGCGGGTCAGCGCCAGGCTCATCGCAACCGAGGCGAGCAACAGCGGCAAGGGGAAGATGTTCGGTGCAGCATCGGTAAAGGTCAGCGCCTGAAAAAACCAGTCGGCAAACAACCGCCCCTGCCCGGACCAGGCATTGCCGGCGGCCAGTGAGCGCCAGTTGTCATCGATGTAGGGGAAGTCGGCGAGGATCAGGGGCAGGACGTACAACGAGGTGGCAAGCAGGAAGAACAGCGCGACCTGACGCTGACTGAGTTCTCGATCGAGAAAAGCGCTCGTCCTCATGTTCGCGCCTCGGTTCAATGCTGCGCGGAATGTGAATCTGATAGAAATGTGAGCGTTTTCAGGTGAGTTGGATCGTTCTTTCAGACCAGCGGTAAAACGTCAAAAGATCGCAGCCTGCGGCAGCTCCTGCAGGGTGAATAAATATCCCGTGTAGGAGCTGCCGCAGGCTGCGATCTTTTGCTTTTACTATCGAGCGTTACCGCTTACGAAACCGAACGCACCGCGCCCTGCGTTTCACCGGTCGGCTGCAACTTGAACACGTAGAACAACACCGTCAGCAGCACCAGGAACACCGGCCCCACATACAACGCCACGCGGGTGTCCGGGAAGTACGCCATCAGGCCGACCACCAGCACCAGGAAGGCCAGCGCGCAGTACGAACTGACCGGGTACAGCCACATCTTGTATTTCAGCCCGGCACGTTCGCTGGCGCTCAGGCCTTTGCGGAATTTCAGTTGCGCCAGCAGGATCATCACCCAGGTCCAGATCGCGCCGAAGGTGGCGATCGACGTCACCCAGACGAAGACCTTCTCCGGCACCAGGTAGTTGAGCAGCACGCCGATCAGCAGCGCGAAAATCGACAACAGCAGCGCACGACGTGGCACGCCATTGGAGGTCTTGGCGAAACCGGCCGGGGCCTGGCCGTTCTGCGCCAGGCTGTAGAGCATGCGCCCGGTGCTGAAGATGCCACCGTTGCACGACGACAGCGCTGCAGTGATCACCACGAAGTTGATGATGCCGGCGGCGGTCTTGATGCCCAGACGCTCGAACGTCATCACGAACGGGCTGCCCTGGGTGCCGATTTCGTTCCACGGGTAGATCGACAGGATCACGAACAGCGCGCCGACGTAGAACAGCAGAATCCGCCAGAACACCGAGCCGATCGCATTCGGGATGGTTTTCTGCGGGTTGCGCGCTTCACCGGCGGTCAGGCCGATCATCTCGACACCGAGGTAGGCGAACATGACCATTTGCAGGGACATCAGCACACCGGTCACGCCGTTGGGCATGAAGCCGCCGTGGGCCCACAGGTTGGAAATCCCCAGCGCCACGCCGTCGTTGCCGAAACCGAAGGCAATGATGCCGACGCCGCCGATGACCATGGCGATGATGGTGACGATCTTGATCAGGGCAAACCAGAACTCGAATTCACCGAAGGCTTTTACCGCGATCAGGTTGATCGAGCCCATGCTGACCAACGCCGCGAGGGCCCAGATCCAGCGCGGCACATCGGGGAACCAGATGCCCATGTACACGGCGACGGCGGTGATTTCCGCGACGCAGGTCACCAGCCACAGGAACCAGTAGTTCCAGCCGGTGAGAAAACCCGCCAGCGGACCGAGATAATCCTGGGCATAGCGGCTGAACGAGCCGGCCACCGGATTGTGCACGGCCATTTCACCGAGGGCGCGCATGATCACCAGGATCGCCAGGCCACCGAGAATGTACGACAGCATGATCGCCGGACCGGCCATTTCAATGGCCTTGGCCGAACCCAGGAACAGGCCGACACCGATACAGGCGCCGAGCGCCATCAGGCGGATATGCCGTTCACCGAGTTCGCGTTTGAGCGGGCCGCCGTGAGCGGTCTCGCCATGGGGCAGGTGATTGCCGACTGGCATAGGGATACAACCTCGTCTTGTTATTGGATATGACCACCGAGTGGCGAAGCGTCGACCGATAGGCCCTGGCTTGCCGAAACCGCGCCGGCCTCGTGGGCAAACGCGCCTTGCAGGTCCCGACCTGCAAGATCAGCGGGGCGTGCAGTATAAAAAGCTTGTGACAGGGCTTTTCACTCTATAAACCACAACATTCAGCGGGAACTCTCGGCAGAAAGCCGGTTTACGGAGAGGCATTAACTGCTTTACGTAGGAATAGTCGCCACCAAAAAGGCCGCCGAGTATTGCACAGCATGGGTGCATCGTCATGTACCTGCGTTGGTGGTATCGCGTGGGTGATGGCTCTAGCACAGCGGTTTCGATCAATTTGACTGTCAAATTCCCTGTGGCGAGGGAGCTTGCTCCCGCTGGGTTGCGCAGCAGCCCTGATCCCTGCAATCGCGATCTGCCTGAAACACCGTGTGCACAGGTTTTACGGCTGCTTCGCAGCCGAGCGGGAGCAAGCTCCTTCGCCACAGAGGAGGCGACACCTGGAAATTTTCGGAAATTTCGTACAGTCATCGCAGACCCAATTCTTGAATGCTGCGACTAGCGTGGATAAGGATTGAACTCGCGAAGGACGCAACGGAATGCGTAAACATCTACATTCACACAGGCTACGCCGAGGGCGCTATTCGGAATCGGGACGTGCCTATCTGATAACTGCAGTGGTGTATCAGCGCCGCAGGATATTCAGCGATTGGCAGGTGGGTCGTTTATTGGTAGCGGAACTCCGGCGAGCTCATGACCAGCGATGGGTCGATTCGATAGCCTGGGTGGTGATGCCTGACCACTTCCATTGGTTGGTCCAGCTGGAAGAAATGCATATTGAACGTCTGATGCAAGCGGTGAAATCCCGCAGCACTTTGTCGATTAATCGCGCCCTGAACCGAAAAGGCGCGTTCTGGCAAACCGGCTATCACGACCGCGCCATCCGTGATGGCGAAGACTTGAAACCCTTCGCCCGTTACATCATCGCCAATCCGCTACGGGCAGGATTGGTGAAGCGGATTGGCGACTACCCACTCTGGGATGCCTGCTGGCTCTAAAGCACCTACTCCCCCTGTGGCGAGGGAGCTTGCTCCCGCTCGGCGGCGAAGCCGTCGTTATACTCGCGCACGCGGTGTTTCAGAAAGATCGCGATCAGAGGGATTGGGGCTGCTACGCAACCCAGCGGGAGCAAGCTCCCTCGCCACAGGTGCAGTTTTCTTCAGAAACCAACCCACTCAAACCCCGCACTTTTTTTTCCCCATCACCAACCACCGTCTAAGCTTCAGTCAAGTCCGATCAATCTGCGTGAATGGATCAATCGACTATGGGCGCTTTGTGGCAAACCGATTCGAGTAAAGCCGTGGTTCCGACTGAACGTGTGGATGAAGCGCCTGTCCCCCCCAAAAACGCCGCAACCGGCATGGCTGGAAGGCGTTCTGGTTATTGCTGCTGATTATTGCCATCGTGGTGGGTCTGGCCGCGAGCAAGGAGATGCGCACCTCGCGTTTCCAGTCCCGGGAGTTGAGCCAGTACGCCGCCTCGCTCAAATATCAGTTGGAACCCGGCCCCAGCGAAGCGATCCGCTATCCGGGCAACGGGCCGTTCGATCTGCGTCTGGGCTACAGCTCCCTCGATGAATTCCTGCCACGCCTGCTCAAGCGCGACTACGTGATCACCGAGCAGACGCGTTTTTCCCCGGCGCTGCTCAGCTATACCGACAAAGGCCTGTTCGTGCCTTATTCGGAAAAGATCCAGGCCGGGTTGTCGATCACCGACTGCCGCGCCGCGCCGCTGTATCAGTACAAGTATCCACAACAGCTGTATTCGAGTTTCGCGGCGATTCCGCCGGTAGTGGTCAGCAGTCTGCTGTTCATCGAAAACCGTTTTCTGCTCGACCCCAAACAACCGCTGGCCAACCCGGCGGTGGACTGGCCGCGCTTCGGCATGGCCGCGTGGTCGCAGGTGGCGAAACTGCTGCACCTGCCGGGGCAATCGGCGGGCGGCAGCACCCTGGCAACGCAACTGGAGAAATACCGGCACTCGCCTGATGGCCTGACCGTGTCTGGCGCCGAGAAGATCCGCCAGATGCTGTCCGCCAGCGTGCGCGCCTATCAGCCCGGCCCGCAAACCCTCGGCGCGCGGCAGAACATCATCCGTGACTACCTCAACAGCGTGCCGCTTTCCGCTGTGCCGGGGCACGGTGAAGTGCATGGCATGGCCGAAGGTTTGCGGGTCTGGTACGGCAGCGATTTCAACAAGGCCAACGAACAGCTCAACAGCCCGGCCACCGACCCGAAAACCATGGCCGACAAAGGCCTGGCCCTGCGTGAAATGCTCTCGCTGATGATCGCCCAGCGCCGCCCTTCGCATTACCTGACCAAAGGCCGCGAAGAACTCGCCGACCTCACCGACAGCCACTTGCGCCTGCTCAAACAAAACGGCGTGATCGACAGCGCGCTGGCCGATGCCGCGCTGGCGAGCAAGGTCACCTACCGCGACTGGCAAACCCAGCCGACGATTCAGCCGATCGAAACCAACAAGGGCATCAGCGTCGCCCGCAGCCGTCTGGCGAGTATGCTCAACCGTCCGCTGTACGACCTTGATCGCCTCGACCTCTCAGCCACCAGCACCTTGCAGGGCGACCTGCAAACCCAGGCCACCGAGTACCTGAAAAAACTCGCCGATCCCGCGTTTGCCGGGCAGATCGGCCTGATCGGCGAACGCCTGCTCACCCCTACCAGCACCACCCAGGTGCGCTACAGCTTCACCCTGTTCGAACTGACCCCGGACGGCTCGCGGGTGCGCGTGCAGACCGACAGCACCGACCAGCCGTTCGACATCAACGAGGGCAGCAAGCTGGAGCTCGGCTCGACGGCGAAGATGCGCGTGCTCACCACTTACCTGCAGATCATCTCCGAACTGCACGACAAGTACGGCGCCATGAGCGTGCCGGAATTGAAGAAAGTCGAAGTGCCGGATCAGGACCGCCTCAGCCAGTGGGTGATCGACTACCTGATCCAGAACAAAGACCACGATCTGTCGAAAATGCTCGGCGCCGCGCTCGACCGTAAATATTCGGCCAGCCCCGGCGAGGCGTTTTTCACCGGTGGCGGCCTGCACGTGTTCCACAACTTTCGCAAGGAAGACAACGGCCGCATGCCGACCCTGCGCGATGCCCTGCGCGAGTCGATCAACCTGCCGTTCATTCGCCTGATGCGCGATGTGGTGCGCTACGTCACCTACTCCGGCCCCAACAGCAGCGCCGAGTTGCTCAAGGACGACCGCGACCCTCGGCGTCAGGAATACCTGGCCAGTTTTGCTGACCGCGAAGGCACTTCGTTCCTGCTCAAGTTCTGGAAGAAGTACAAGAGCAAGGACACCCAGGCGCGCCTCGACACTTTCCTCGACAGCATGCGCCCGACCCCGATCCGCATGGCCGCTGTACACCGCTACCTGCTGCCCAATGCCAGTCAGGAAGATTTCAACAGCTTCGTGCGTGCCCACCTCAAAGGCGCCAAGCTCACCGAAAAACTCACCGACGATCGCTTGATCCGGTTGTATGACGCCTACGGCCCGGGCACCTATGACCTGCCGGATCAGGGCTTCATTGCCAAGGTCCACCCGCTGGACCTGTGGTTGATGGGTTACCTGCTGCACAACCCGGACGCCACTTTCAGCCAGGTGGTCAAGGCCAGTCAGTTCGAGCGTCAGGAGGTCTATAGCTGGCTGTTCAAGAGCAAGCACAAGGGCGCTCGTGACAGCCGCATCCGCACCATGCTCGAGATCGAAGCGTTCCTGGAAATCCACCAGCGCTGGCAGAAAGTCGGCTATCCGTTCGACCATCTGGTGCCGTCGCTGGCCACCGCCATCGGCAGTTCCGGCGATCGCCCTGCCGCGCTGGCGGAGCTGATCGGCACCATCCTCAACGACGGCGTGCGCATGCCCACGCTGCGCATCGACAGCCTGCACTTTGCCGCGGGTACACCCTATGAAACGCGCTTGACCAACGACCCACATGTGGGCAAACGGGTGATGCCATCGGAGGTCGCCACGGCGATGCGCGAGGCCCTTTCGCAAGTGGTGGACTCGGGTACGGCGAAACGAGTTTCCGGCAGTTTCAAAACCGCCGACGGTACCCCGCTGGTGATGGGCGGCAAGACCGGCACCGGCGACAACCGCATCGAAGCCATCGGCTCCGGCGGGCGGATCCTCAGTTCGAAGTCAATCAACCGTACCGCGACCTTCGTGTTCTACATCGGCAACAACCACTTCGGCACGCTCACCGCGTTCGTCCCCGGGCGCTCGGCGGAGAACTTCAAGTTCACCTCGGCGCTGCCGGTGCAGGTGCTCAAGGGCATGGCACCGATCCTCTCGCCATACCTGCAACCGGGCACGCATACGATGTGCCAGGCACCGGAGGTCACCGCCGCCCGCTAAGCACGAAAGCCCGGTGACGGGGTGGTAACAGGGTATTTTTCGCTCCGTGTTTTTCGAAGGCTCCGTGCGCAACCCCGGCGTTTTCCACCGGGTATTTGCGCTTTTTTCACCCGCTGCCCTTGCCTAGGCTGATCGCTCCATTTTTGATCAAGGACGATCCAGCAATGCCCACCCTTTCCCCGCAGGGGCAACCGCCGCGCACGGCGCACCTCGTCTCACCGGATGTCAGTGTTCATTATCAGACGATCGAAAAAGCCATCCCGGCCTGGCTGCGCGCAAGCTCAGCAAAGCGGGTCAATGAATTGCAGCTGCACCGACTGAAGCTGCCGGCCTGGTATCAAGAGGTCTCCGACGCCGAACATCTGCGTCTGCAACAGCAGATGCAAAATGCCTGGAAAGCACAAAACGACGTGGACAAGGCCTTGAGCAGCCTGCAAGACGTCTACGCCTTCGCCAAACCGTTATTACAGCAGGCACTGCACCAGCGCTTCGGTGTTGAAGACGACGTCGAGAACACCTGGCTGCGTCTGTACGCCCCCGTCAACAGCGCGTGGTGGGCCCATGACTTTGCCGGTGCAACCACCAGCCGGACCGTCTCGCTGCTCGACGCTGCATTACATAATTTCGCTTGGGATGAGGTGTTCAGTCCGGACTCGGAGTTCATCACCCGCCCCGATGCCAACGGCCACTTCACAGTCAGGCCGCTCAAGCACCAACTGAGTATCGAGCAGTTCAAGTCACTGTGCCGCGAGCTGAATATCGGCGCCCGCTACGAGCAGCATCTGAACGAGTTTCTGCGCTCGGGCAACCGTGTCGCCCGCCAGGTTTTGCAGTACAGGGTCATCTTCAGTCAGAAAAGTACCTTGAGCGTCTGTGCCCGACTGGCCCTGGCGAAAAAGGACATCGACCGCGACGCCTACGAGGTCGTGCAGGGCATGCTCGATGATCGGCGCGACCTGCGCTGGCGCGGGCGTGCCATCAACTATTACAACCTCGCCATGATGGATACGGCGCTGACCGGTATCACCCTCATCGCCCCTGACGTGGACACCGCCAATGCCCCGGTCCCGGTGATTGCCTATGTGCCCCATGACCCGGAGCACCCGCTCAAACAATACCCCTCGGCGCTGGACTTCATGGCGGAACTGACGCGGCAACTGCGCGACCGCGATTCTGCCGGCAGCTATCAGCGGTTTTTCAGCCAGTTCGTCAACCATCAGCAACGCGGGCATTTTTTTGCAGGCCTGAACGCCCGCCTGAGCAGCGTGAAATGGCACGCCGTGCCGCCGGGAACCGACCTGCCCGGTTGGCGCGAAACGCCTGTGGATCACCCCGACCTGCGCTTTCGCCTGACAAAAATCCAGGACGACCGCGACACCCGTTACACCGGCAGTCTCTGGGCTTACTTCTATCAGCAGAAGCTCAACAAGATTTTCAATGACGCCCGGGAGATCGCCATTTCCACCGAGTATGCCGATCGCATGGCCCGCTGGGCCTGGTGGGACAACCTGGGGAAAATCCTCTCGGATATCTTCAATGTGGCGCTGCTGGTAGTAACCCCGCTGGTGCCAGGGCTCGGCGAATTGATGCTGGCCTACACCACGTATCAACTGCTCGACGGCGTCTTTGAAGGCATCGTCGACATGGCCGAGGGGCACCTGGCCGAAGCGGGTGAGCAAGCCATCGGCGTGCTGCAAAGCATCGTCCAGCTCGGTGCCTTCGCCGCTGGCGCCAGCCTTGGACGTGTCGCACGGGTCAAGCTGTCGTCGTTTGTCGAAAGCCTGAAACCGGTGCAGTTGGCCGATGGTCAGACCCGCCTGTGGAACCCGGATCTGGCGCCCTATCGTCTGCCGGAACAGACCCTGCCGAACCCGGCCCGCCCCGATGCGCAAGGCGTTCATACGCTGGGGGACAAACAATTGCTGCGCCTGGATCAACACATCTTCGAGGTGACCAAGGATCCGCTTTCCGGGAAACACCGCCTGCGCCATCCGCGACGTCCCCGGGCCTACGCACCGGCGCTTGCGCACAACGCCGACGGGGCCTGGGTCTGTGAAACGGAAAACCCGCGTCTGTGGGACGGGCCAACACTGATGCGACGCATCGGTCACCGCACCGATGGTTTCAGCGACGCGCAACTGGAACACCTGCGCCTGCTGACCGGTACCGACGAGGACGTGCTGCGCCGCATGCATGTGGATAACACTCCGCCACCGCCGTTGCTCAGCGACACGCTGGAGCGTCTCGGCCCGGCGCGCCCGGTGCAGCCCGCCGCGCCTCTTTCGCCGGCGGTCAGCCAGGTGTTGGTGGATTGTCCACAGTTGACGCCGGTCCTTGCCGAACGGGTGATCTCCCAGGCCAGACCGATGGAACAGCAGCAAGCCACGGCGCAACACCGTCTGCCCTTGGGTTTGCGCACGACCGCCCGCGAGGTGCAGTTTGAATTGCAGTCCGTGCGCGCCGCCCAGGGTTTGCAGCAGCCAGTCCTGAGCAACATCGACAGCGAACGGCTGATCCTCGGGGCGCTGCGGCACTACAGCGATACCTTCGGGGCGCTGCGGATTGAAATCCGAGAAGGCACGTTCGACGGCGAGTTGCGTTGCGAGGCCGGTGCCGCGGTGGCCGAACGGGTCCGGGTGCTGGTGCGGGTCGCTGCCGATCGCTATCAGGTGCGCGACGGCGCGGATCTGCCGATCCACCCTGCCACCGGCCTGTACGAGGCAATCCTGCAAGCGATCAATCATGATGGCCGCAGCGCCCTGGGCTACGGACCCGACGACATCGAACCGTTCAGACAATGGATCATCGCCAGAACCCAGGCCCCCAGCGAACGGCGCACGCTACTCGCCAGCCCGCCGATCCGCCCGGTCGCGCAATACAACACCCTGTTTCTGGTGCGCGGCCCAGGCCTGAGCCGCAGTGCTGCCACGCTGGAGGAGCGCATTCAGGATCTGCATCCGCATTTCAGCCCGAGCGAGGTCGATGCCTTTGCCAGTGCTCTGACCGAACGCGGCGAGCCGCTCAAGGCCATCGAGGCACATGAAAACGACCTCGATGAGCTGCGGGTCATTGTCAATCGCTGGCGCTATCAGCAGCCAGATACCTGGGGGCCGGGCAGCTATTCGTTCCGCGAGGGTGGCGGGCTGCATATTTTCGAAAGGCTGCTGGACTGTTTCGAACGCAAGGACGAGCACCTGGGTAACCGCGCCGATCCGACCGCCTATGCGCTGGACCTGTCGCGGGAACTGCTCTCCACGGATCTGGAGATCTGGTGGGCGAAACGTCCGCCGCTGAAGAAGTTTCTCGACAGGGTCACGGTGCTCAAACTCGACAACACGCGATTCTCCCCCGACACGCTCGGCCTACTCAAAGACTTCCCGAACGTGGTCGAGCTGAGTGCCAAATATTGCGAACTGACGCGCTTGCCGGACCGCATCGGGACCACGATGCGCCGCCTCGAACGCCTGCGTCTGAACAACAACCACATTGAGCTGGATCGCACTGCCGTCGAACGGCTGAGCAACCTGACCTACCTCGAAGTGCTGAGAATGGATGACAACCCGCTGGGGCTGTCACCTGATCTGTCGCGCATGCCGCGCCTGAAGGTGGTGGCGCTGAAGAACACCGGGCTGACCACCTGGCCGGACGGCATTCTGGCCAAGCCACGGCCACGCGGTTTGCTGCTCGACTTGCGCGGCAACCCGCTGACCGTGATCCCCGACGTGCCAAGCGGTTCCGAGGCGCAATGGCTGGTGGCGCGCACGCGCCTGGACGTCGCCGCGCTGTCGGACCTCAACCAGTTGCGCTACCAGGACAGTCGCCGTTCGATGGCACTGCCACCGGAACCGATCATGCCGGCCACCAACCCGGCCACTTCGATCATCTCCAACTTTGGCGCCGACTATTGGGCCGATGTGCCGGGTTGGGGTGTCGACCGCGAAACGCCGTGGACGGAGCTGGTGGAAGATCCCTTGGCCCAACCGTTCATGGCGACGTTACTCAATGTGCGTGAGTTTGCCGATTTCCGTGCTGGCGGAACGGCGCGCGAGCAGTTGATGCAACGCGTCTGGCGCATGCTCGACGCCGTGCACGTCGACAGCCGCTTGCGTGAAAAACTGTTCACCATGGTAGTAGCACCAGTGGATTGCGCGGATGCCGGTGCGCAATTGTTCAATCACATGGGCGTGAATGTGCTCGCCTATGAGGCCCATGCCTATTCGGTCGAACCGAAGGAGCTGGAACGCAAACTGGTGACGCTGGGCAAAGGCGCAGCGCGGCTGGAACAGGTCAACGAAATCGCCCGGGCCGATGTCGCCAGCCGTGGCGGCAACCCCGACGAAGTGGAAGTCTATCTGGCCTACCAGACCGGTCTGGCCAAGCGTCTCGGCTTGCCCTGGCAGTCCGAAGACATGCTCTACCGTCCGGTATCCGGCGTCACCGACGCGATGATCGATCAGGCGTACGACACAGTACTGGCGCTGGGCGAAGGCGATGGTCTGGTCAACCAGATGCTCGAACTCGACTTCTGGAAAGAGTACCTGAGCGAGCGCTATCCCGTGCGCCTGGAAAGCAACAAGCGCCTGTTCCAGCGCCGCTACGAAGCCCTTGAGTCGCTGCGCGAGGTCCAGCGCCAGTGGACGCAATCGGCGGTGGCCGAGGAACGCGCGGCCCTGCGCGAACAGCTCAAGACGTTGATGAACGAGCTGTCGGTGCCAGCGACCGTAGTGTTCAATGACCAGCCGATCAGCGACACGCTGTTCGACCGATTGCTGATCGACCTTGCGGATGACGAAAAGGAACTGGCGCGGCGCCTGACCCGTGAAGCACTGGCTCGCGCCGGGCTTTGACAACGGCGTGACGGCCTGCCCGTTGCACATCGGGCAGGCCGGGCAACTTCAGGGCGCCGCCGCGTTAAAGATCAGGTGCACGTTGCCGTAGTAACTCCCCGGCTTGTAGCCTCCGGCGGGCGTGATCGGCTGGATCTCCAGGACGTAACGCCCACCGGCCCTGGCCTGCTCCGCCGAGACCACCTGACGCGGCGGCGTCTCGTGAGTCAGCACGGTATCGGCGAAGCTGACGCGCAGATAAATGTTCTGCTCGTCGCGGCCATTGGACAGATACGCTTCGCTCTCCAGCCGGGCCTCGATGGCACTGGTGTCGTGCCTGACGTCGAAGTGTTTGCGCAATCCGCCGAGGCGTTTGGTGCTGACATTCCACGGCAGAATCTGCGCACGATGAATCCAGTCCGTCTCGGCCGGTATTACATAAAAACCCAGCGCCGGAATATCCACCGACACCTCGAACCGGTACTCCTCGCGTGCCGCAAACGACGTCGTGCTGAGCAGCGTCAGAATGCCCGCGCACAGGGTCATCAACGATTGCCTGATCATCTCGGTTGATCCCCTGAAGAGAGGCCGACCACGCGCTGGGATTTCTTGCTGTCGCCTTCCACCAGATTGAAGCGGTATTCGCGTCCCGGTTTCTTGTCGAACTCGAAACTGTTGCCCGCGCGGATGTGGTGTTTGGTGGTCGGCTCGCAGGCGGTTTCGTCCTTCAGCGCGCAATTGCGAAACTCGTCGATCATGACCACGGTGTTGCCGTTATTGCGCACCCGATAAATCGTCGCGGTGTCTTCGATCACGCTTTCGAAACGGCTGTCTTTCGGGCGCACAAAGAACACCGTACCGAAACCGGTCATGACGTTGACCCCGGCCGACAAGGTGTTCTGGTATTGCTCACGCTCCTCGGCGGACACGGCGAATTCGTCCTCCTTTTCCGGAACCACCGGGATGAACCGCACGCGGAAGTAACGCTCCCGGTCGCGCTCGCCCATCATCAACAGACGCGTGCCCTGCATGCCGTTGGCCGGCACGATCAGCCGTGCGGGACTGGCCATCAGGCCCTCACGACTGCTCATGTCGGCCTGGCTTTTGACTTCGATTTCCCGCGAGGTACCGTCAGCGTCGTAGAGGATTTCGAGGATATTGACCTTGACGAATGCGGTGCTGTCGCCGCTGTTGAACACTCGTTTCAGGTAGGTGCTCTTGTCACCGTCGAGGTAGTCATAGACCGTGCCGACATTGATCTGCGGGCCGGCCTGCAGGGCAAAGGGCAACCCGCTCAAAAACATTAATAACACCAGACGTTTCATCACCTTGATTCCTTGGTCGTTGAACACAATGCCGATTCGACTTATCGCTATACAGCCCATCAGATATCCGAATCCCAGACCACCACGACAGTGCCGGAATAGCTGTCGCTCACCCCGGGCTGCAGCATGTTTGCCATTGAATGTGGCGGCACCTCGAAATGCAGGGTTCCCGGGGCTCGATCTACATAGAAGCCCGGCTTGAAATACAGGGCATTTGCATTGCCCGATTTCAATCGCGCACGTTTCACGGGCTGACCGGCAAGATCGGTTATGCCGTTGGGCATGCTGACGCTGATGTGCAGCTCGACGCGACGGTTATCTTTACTGTCCCGTAACCCACACTCGCCATTGACTCCGGGGCCGCAGGCGATTATCTGCATCTTGAAACGTGAGGACGCCGAGATGTTGAAGGTCTGATCGCGGAACAGGTTCACCGGCCGCCGTCCGGCCTGCAGCCAGCTCTGCCAGCCACCGGCGGGCACCAGACGGATTTTCTCGCCGCCGGGCGGGATGTCGACTTTCAGGGTGTGCTGTACTTCCAGATTGAAATTCAAGGTCAGCTCAGGATCGTCTGGAATCATGACATCACCAAAGTCAAAGTCCCCCCCAGGGCCAAGTCGATAACTCAAGCTCCCGATGTAATTACCCGAAGACATTTCCAGCGGATTGGGCGTGCGCAGTTCGTAGGCAAAATCAAGGTAGCCATACGTCATGGCGGGAATTGGAAATTTGGCGACTTTTACGCAGGACTGTTGGTTTGGAGTCTTCCAGAAAAAAGCGTAAGTTTTGGACCCATAAAATCCCACCCCGGTGGTGGTACAGGGAGGAGCCGCATAGACCCAGCCAAAACTATTCCATAACTTATCGTGTCCCTCAGCATTGCTGGCCGCGCCGGTCAGATTGGTCACGGTATCGCTCAATACATAGTTGGAACCGACACCGGCAATGCGCACTTCCACGGTTTTGTACTCCCCGGTATCGGCGTTGGTGACGGTAAAAGGTCGCCACTCCCCCGGTACCTTGAACATTGCACTGTCGCGTGCGTCAGCATTGGCTTGAATAGGCTTGTTCGACTCAACTCGAGTCAACAGACGTATGCTGAAAGTGTCACTGTTACGGCAGATAGCGGGGTAGTGCTCGCAGTACCCAGTGGATGGTGTTTGATTGATAAATTCGTTGCGTAGTGGATTGGCCGAATCAGGCACGAACAACGCCCGGATTTCCTGGGTTGCGCCTTCGGCGTTGGATGTTGCCAATAGCGCCAGCAGACATATACTCGGCCCGAAGGCTAACCGATGCAGCACGGTATTTTTGATACTGACCATTCAACCGGCCTCCTGTCGGGTCAATGAAACATTGGCCAACGTGTCCGGCGAGCAGCGCAAATCACCGATCATCAACACGTTGTTTTCACTGCGATGCTTGTCGGTGTCGAGCCGGAACTGGCACAGCAGTTGATCGGCGTAGCGCACTTCGAGGGTCGGTGAACCGGCGTGCATTTCCATCGAGAAAAACCCGTCGACTTCGCTGACCCCGCGGCTGGCGTGATTGATCACGTGATGGCCCTTGAGCGGCCGCCCTTGCGGGTCGAGCAAGCGTCCCAGCACGGTCAGGGTTTTTATCACCCGCACCTTGCGGTACTCCACGCCGCCCTTGTTCAGGTGATAGCGGGCGCGGGACGGTTCGATGCTGGCGGCCGGAACGTGGTTGCCTTCGAAATCGAAGCCCACCGAACTGTTACGGTACGCCGTGAGCGGGATGAAATTGCGCCCCGGCCGCAGCGCTGAGCTGCCGCCGCTGAGGTCGTCGGCGCGCAGGGCGATGTCGGCGATATCCGACTCGACATCGACGATCATCCCGGCACCGCGGCCCTGATGCTGACTGGTCATGAGCAGTTGCTGACCGCCGATGATCACGCTGCTGTCGAGGTTCACGCCACCGGTGAAATTGCCGTTGTAGGACGAGCGTTGCACGAAGCCGTCGCCATTGACCCAGTCGGTACGGAAGTTGGCCAGGCTCGAAAGACCGACGCCGTAGGTGTCGGTCAGCGCCGTGACCGAAATGCTTTGCAGAATGTGCTCCTGCAGATCCTTGCGATAGCCGATCGAGCCATTGTTGTCGCGCCCGCCATCACGGGCGGTGCGGCTGCCGATGCTCCCGGAAATCTGCTGGCCCGGCCCGCCCAGCGCCATGTTGATGCTCAGGTCGATCCCGCGATTACGCGCCTCGCCACTGCTGTAGCTGCCCGGCCGGTCGAACAGCGACAAGCGCCAGTTGGCATCGCTGCCAAACAGCTCGGTGCGCTGCGTCCAGCCCAGGTCCATACCAACGCCGTCGACATTGCCTTCGCTGTGCGAGACCCGTGCGCTCAACGAATTCTTGCGGCTGAGGCGATGGTTGAGCGCCAGTGACGAGTTGCTGGTTTCGCCGGTGAACACATTGCGCTGGCGTACGCGAGTCCCGTCGGGCAGCGTGTCGTAACTGTTGCGGGTGTCGAGCCAGCTGCGGTTGTGGCTGACCACCAGGCTGCCGGCGCCGTAGTTGTACAGGCCCTGCACGTCGACGCCGGTGCCGTGGTCTTCGGTCTGATAGAGGTTGGCGAAGAGGCTGATGCTGTCGGCCAGGCTCCAGTCGATCGAGGTGCCGTACTGCAAGGTGTCACGAACCTGACGCGCCGACAGGCCGAGGATCACCCGTGGATGCAACAGGTAATTGAGCGCGGCGCCGGCGGTGAGATCACCGCTTTGCTGTTCCTCCCAATTGCTCAGCAGTTTGCTTTCCTGCCCGGCGAACACGTTGTAGCGCCAGCGCTCATCGAGGTTTTGCCAGTTCACCGGTTTGTAGACCAGCTCCTGGGTGGTCGAGGTGGTCTGGCCATCCTCGATCAGACGCACTTCGACTTCGTAAATGCCACCGGGCAAGGGCCGGGTGTCCAGCGTCTGTAAACCGGCCGGCACCGCTTGCGTGTTGATCAGCAGGCCATCGCGATAGATCTCCACCGACGCCTGGCGATTGGCCGTGACGAAAATCGGGTAGACGCTGGGCCGCGGGCTGTCGACCGCCAGGCTGTCGGAGCTGCCATACATCACGCCGACCGCCGTGTCGGGGCTGGTGCCGAACGAACGGGGCTGGCGGGTCAGGCCTTCGGAATTGGGGGTGAAATAGCCCAGGCGGAAAAAACTGCCCTGCAGTTCGCGCTGGGTGAAAAGCTCGTGTACGGCGTGATAGGTCTTGGTGTCCGGCCCGCCGAGGCGCGCCAGTTGCATGTTGAAGGACTGGCTCCAGTTGCCGAGACTGGCACTGGCTTCCAGACCAAAACGTCCGCCCAGATCCTGGTTCTGGCCGCCATTGAGGTTCAGCTGATTACGCAGCATCAGACCGCTGCTGCCTCCCTCGGGCTGCTCATGGAAGCGTTGCGTCTGCAGATCGCGCTCGGCGTTTTCGGTGGCGATCGAAAGCAGTGAGTTTTCCAGGTTGTAGTGCACCGCCAGCAGTTGCTCGGGGCATTGCCCGCTGCAGTTGCCAAGCGCTACACCGGATTTGAGGAGGCTGGCCCAGGTTTCACGCTCGGCGGCACTGATGCGGCTGTCGCTGGTGTCGGTGAAGTCGAGCAAGGTAATGCGATCATCGCGCGACAATACAATCATTGCCTCGCCCAGCGGTTGTTGATCAAGTTCGACACGAACCGCCAGAGGCACATCAAAGAAATGCTCTTCAAAGTCTGCCGGAAGACCTTTCGCCTGAGCCAGCAAACTTCGCGGGGTATTATCGACTGGCGGCGGCGCCGCCAATACGCTGCTGCTTAACAGCAACGCAAGCGCAGCCGCGATGGGCGTCATCGGATACATGAATTAATACTCTGATTACCGGAAGTAAAAGCCCGGCCGGGCAACTTAAAAGTTGCCGGCCGGTTACGTTACTGGACAAATAACGTCAGGTATTGCCGTTATGACTCAGACCGAAGGTTCGACGACCAGCATGACCACACCGGTGTAGTCGCCAGCGGCCGGTTTGGCACCGGTGGCGCTGATCTTGAAGGGTGCGCGATAACGCGTGTTGGACTCGGTATCGCCGACCACTTCCTGCGAGGTGGTGGTCAGTGTCTTGCCATTGAGTTCGACTTTCAGGTCGATGGTGTTGTTGCCGCCAATCAGCTTCGGCACGCCTTCCAGACGTGCATGAACCTTGCCGGCAGTGTGCAGCACATCGAAGTGCCCGTTGACTTCGCGCATCGAATTGGTGCCCGGGTTAAAGCTCATGTCCTGATCCTTGTTGACCAGATCGGCGTCCACCGGCACCGCATAGAAGTCGTCAGCCGGTACGTGCGCCACGATACTGATGGAGTGCTTGGCTTCAGTGGCGGCAAACGCCATCGAGGCGCTCATGGCCAGGACAGTCAGAGGGGCGGCAAGGGCGAGTTTCTTGAGCATCATTGAATACCTGTCTTATATAAATTAGTTGAGTCGTCGAGCAGTCAAGGCGAGCTGAACAGTCACGAGCAGTCAGTGCTCACCGTTAACTTTCAACGCCGAAGAATGTTCAACCAATTTATCTTCAAAGTAAGCAGGCAACGTCCTGCGAGCTTGTAGCCTGGACGCCATTAGATGAGAAAGAAAAAACCGTTAAATTCAGGAAAGTTCCTGTGCAACTGTCAGATTCAGGCTACAGGGCGCCAGCCGAGTGACTGTACGCGCCACAACTTCGCCGCAACTTCCGTAAGACATGTACCACACTTTCCCGGAAATAAAGGGCGAAACGGAATATTAGAGAACAAGCACTAATCTGCGCCTTTGCCGGGAGATTTAATACTGCGATTTCTTGATCGTTTTCCGGTTTTTTGTGAGCGCCGATTCGATCGGTCAGGTGTGCACCGTTGGTCAGGACACCTTGCCAGCGCGTAAAGATATATCTTAAGTTGTATCTAAACACGACGAGAGAGCAGGACAATGAGAGACCATCATTCCCCCCATCATCACCGCGAACACGGCGACGGCCGTGACGGCTTCGGAAAACGCCCCGGCCGTGAACGCGGCGGACGCGGCCCACGAGTCTTCGCCCCCGGTGATCTGAAATTGTTGCTGCTGGCGCTGATCGCCGAGCAGCCGTGCCACGGCTATGACCTGATCCGCCAGATCGAAGGCATGTTCGACGGCGCCTACAGCCCAAGTCCCGGGGTGATCTACCCGACCCTGACCTTCCTTGAAGAAAGCGACCTGATCAGCGGCGACGCCGAGGCCGGCAAAAAACGCTACAGCGTGACGGATGCCGGTCGTTTGTCTTTGAGTGAGCAAGCGGTCGCACTGGACGGCGTGCGCATGCGCATTGACGTCAGCAAACGTTCGTTGCGCGGCCATGACCGGCCGCCGGAAATCCACGAGGCGGTGCACAACCTGCGCCACGCTTTGCAAATGCACCACGGGCGCTGGAGCCCGGAAGAGATCCTGCGTGTGCGTGACCTGCTCAACGACACCGCCAAAGCCATCGTCGACGGCCCTGCCGTTCAAACTGCCCAGGAGAAAGCCGAATGACTGCAGTCGATACCCAAACCATTCACCGCGTGATGCACGAAATCAAACGCCGCAAGCTCGAAGTGCTGCGCGTGGTCGACCTGACCCCGCGCATGCGCCGCATCACCCTCGGCGGGCCGCAGCTGGCCGGGTTCATCAGCCAGGGCACCGACGATCACGTGAAACTGCTGTTCCCGCAGAACGCCGAACAGGCTGCAGCGCTGGAAACCCTGGTGCTCGGCGCCGGCAAGGACAACGGCCCACTGCCCGAGATGCGCGACTACACCCCGCGCCGTTATGACCTGGACACACTCGAGCTGGACATCGACTTCGTCCTGCACGGCGACGGCCCTGCCTCGACCTGGGCCGAACAGGCAAAGCCCGGGCAATTTCTGCACATCGGTGGGCCACGCGGTTCGATGATCGTGCCGGATATCTTCGACAGCTACCTGCTGATCGGCGACGAAACCGCCCTGCCCGCCATCGCCCGCCGCCTCGAAGGCCTGACGGCCAATCGCAGAGCACTGGTGGTGATCGAAGTGGAAAACGGTGCCGAACAGCAAGTGCTGGACAGTGCGGCGCAGGTCAACGTGATCTGGGTACTGCGCGAGGGCGGCAAGGACAACCTGCTGACCACCGTCAAACAGTTGCAGGTGCCCAAGGGCAATCTGTATGCATGGGTGGCGACCGAGACCAAGGTCTCGCGGCAGATCCGCCGGGTGCTGATTGATGAGCATGGGCTGGATGAACAGCTCATCAAGGCCGTCGGTTATTGGCGGGCTGAGGGCACATCCGAAGAAGAATGACACCGATCCCCTGTGACTGATGATTACCTGTGGTGCTGATTACATGTGGTTAGTGATTACCTGTGGCTAGTTATTACCTGTGGTGAGGGGATTTATCCCCGATGGGCTGCGAAGCAGCCCCAAAACATTCAATGAGTTGTTTCAGGTAAATAGCGATTGCAGATTTCAGGGCTGCTTCGCAGCCCATCGGGGATAAATCCCCTCGCCACAGGGTTACGCCCTATTTTTCAGCCCCACGCCAACGGTCGATCCCGATCACCAGCAACCCAATCACCACAAACCCCACCAATATCCCCCCGGCATTGATGAACACCTGTGCATAACCGAGCAGCGCCACATCAATGAACGGGTACGCATACGCGCCAAGCAGATGCCCGCGCAGCAAGGCGTAGATGAAGTACACCAGTGGATAAATCAGCCACAGCGGCAAATGCCACAGGCGTAACGTACCTTTAGGCACGCAGCACCACCAATAGCCGAGAAACAGCAGCGGCATCACATCGTGCAGTAACTCATCGGCAATAAACTGCCAGCCTTCGGGGTGCCACAAATGCCGCAGCAGAATGCTGTAGGCCAGCCCCACCACGGCAATACTCACCGCCACCCCGCTGCTGACCCACGGCTGCAGAAACCAGCGTTGCGCAGCGGATTCACGGCGGGTGATCGCGCAGGTCAGCACCGTCGCCACCAGCGTGTTGGTCAACACCGTGAAGTAACTGAAGAAGCTCACCAGCCCGCCCAGCAGGCTGGCGTCGACACTCAGCCGCGCAAGGAAAATCAGGTACAGCTGGATACTCAGCCCGGCCCAGCCGAGGGTGGCGATGAGTGTGAGCAGGCGTCGCCGGGCAACGGCGTTCATCTCAGAGCGGACGCTTGGTGCGCATCAGTTTCACGTACAAACGCTCGACCTTCTCCCGCGCCCACGGGGTTTTGCGCAGGAAGGTCAGGCTCGACTTGATGCTCGGGTCGCTCTTGAAGCAGCGGATATCGATGCGCTCGGCCAACCCTGACCACTCGTAATGCGCCACCAGCGCATTGAGGATCTGTTCGAGGGTTACGCCATGCAGCGGATCGGGAGTGTGGTCGTTCATGCCAGGCCTTTGGACGGAGGGAAAATGCACAAGCCGCGCACCTTAGCCGAGGGGCCGGTCAGGTGGAAGGCCTTGCATCAAATGTAGGCCAACCCGAGAAGATCGCAGCCTGCAGCCATCGCCACAATGCGCCCGTTTGCCGCACTGTTACCGAATCAGAAATGCTGCATGTCTGCAAAAGCCCTTTGTCTTTTTGTTACAGATCATTATCCTGCCGCCCTTCAGCTGAATCGCTTCACTGCCTGCGTCAAATTGAAGCGCTCGGTTTACCCCCGTAAAACACCAAAAAAAGACTGACCCATGCCCGATTTTTCCTTCTCCCGAGACAGCGCTATCTCAGCCCTGCGCCTGATCGGCGGCTGCACCGCGCTCGGCTTCGCCACCTACGCCCAGGCGGCCCCCGCCTTCGACAGCGACTCACCGTGGATGCTCGGTGACTGGAACGGCACGCGTACCGAACTCGCGGAAAAAGGCTACAACTTCAAACTCGATTACACCGGCGAAATGGGCAGCAACCTGCACGGCGGCTATGACCACGATCGCACCGCGCGCTACAGCGATCAGTTCGGTCTGGGCACGCACCTGGACCTGCAAAAAATCCTCGGCTGGGACGATGCCGAATTTCAGCTGACCATCACCAAGCGCAGCGGCAATAACATCAGCAACGACCGGATCAACGATCCGCGCGTGGGCGGCTTCACCTCGGCCCAGGAAGTCTGGGGCCGTGGCCAGACCACGCGCCTGACGCAGATGTGGTACCAGCAGAAATTCTTCGACCAGAAGCTCGACATCAAGGTCGGCCGCTTCGGTGAAGGCGAAGACTTCAACAGCTTCCCCTGCGACTTCCAGAACCTGGCGTTTTGCGGCTCGCAGGTCGGCAACTGGGTCGGCGGCATCTGGTACAACTGGCCGGTCAGCCAGTGGGCACTTCGAGTCAAATATCACCTGACCGCAGAGCTGTACGCGCAGGTCGGTGCCTACGAGCAGAACCCGTCGAACCTCGATCGCGGCAACGGCTTCAAGCTCAGCGGCAGCGGAACCCAGGGTGCGGTGCTGCCGGTGGAGCTGGTGTGGACGCCAAAACTCAACGGCCTGCCGGGCGAGTACCGCGCCGGTTACTACTACAGCAGCGCCAAGGCCTCCGACGTCTATAAAGACCAGAACGGCCAACCGGCAGCCCTCAGCGGCGAAGCCTATCGCAGCGCGTCGAGCAAGCACGGCGTATGGCTCGGAGTGCAACAGCAGATCACCAGCATGGCGAGCGACAACTCCCGTGGTCTGAGCGTGTTCGCCAACGGCACCATGCACGACAAGAAAACCAACGCGGTCGACAACTACGTGCAGGCCGGCATCACCTACAAAGGCCCGTTCGATGCGCGCGCCAAGGATGACATCGGTTTCGCCCTCGCCCGCGTGCACGTCAACCCGGCGTATCGCAAAAACGCCGAAGCGAGCAATCAGGCCCACGCAGTCTATGACTACGACGACCCGTCCTTCCTGCCGCCGCAGGACACCGAATACAGCGCCGAACTGTATTACGGCGTGCACCTGACCAACTGGCTGACCGTGCGCCCGAACCTGCAATACATCCGCCATCCGGGTGGCGTGAACGACGTCGACGACGCACTGATCGCGGGGATCAAGATCCAGTCGTCGTTCTAAAGCACACCGAATAAACCTGTGGGAGCTGGCTTGCCAGCGATGCGATTTCACATTCGACATTATCGTCGGCTGACACTCCGCCATCGCTGGCAAGCCAGCTCCCACAGGGGAACTCATGAAATTCGTTAGCTAGACAAGTTTTTATCTGAACCATACCCGCGCCCAATCGTCATCTAGAGTGACTAAAGCGCGGGACTAAATAAACGTCACGGAGAATCACACTATGAGCACCGAAAGTGCTTCGAGTCGGGGCCGTCTGCTACCGAGCCTGCTCGGCATTCTGCTTCTACTGATGGGCCTGGCCATGTTGGCCGGGGGAGTCAAGCTGAGCATGCTCGGCGGCTCGCTGTACTACCTGCTGGCCGGTATCGGCATTGCGCTGAGCGGCATTCTGTTGCTGCTGCGTCGTCGTGCGGCGCTGGGCCTGTACGCCATCGTGCTGTTCGCCAGCACGGTCTGGGCCCTGTGGGAAGTCGGTCTGGACTGGTGGCAACTGGTGCCGCGACTGGCGCTGTGGTTCGTTCTCGGCATCGTGATGTTGCTGCCGTGGTTCCGTCGTCCGCTGCTGCTCAATGGCCCGGCGCCAATGGGCACTGGCGGTCTGAGTGTGGCCGTGGTCCTGGCCGGCGTCACTGCCCTGGCCAGCCTGTTCACCCACCCGGGCGAAACCTTTGGCGAACTGGGCCGCGACACCGCGGACATGACCAGCACCGCGCCAGCCATGCCTGATGGCGATTGGCAGGCCTATGGCCGCACCGAGTTCGGTGACCGCTACTCGCCGCTGAAGCAGATCACCCCGGCCAACGTCGGCAAGCTGCAAGAAGCCTGGCGCATCCAGACCGGCGACCTGCCGACCGCCGATGACCCGGTAGAGCTGACCAACGAAAACACCCCGCTCAAAGCCAACGGCATGCTCTATGCCTGCACCGCGCACAGCAAAGTGCTGGCGCTGGACCCGGACACCGGCAAGGAAATCTGGCGCTTCGACCCGCAGATCAAGAGCCCGGTGGGCTTCAAGGGCTTCGCCCACATGACCTGCCGTGGCGTGTCGTACTACGACGAAGCCGCTTACGCCAAGTCTGAAAACGCTGCGTCCGCTGTCATCTCCGAAGCAGGCAAAGCCGTTGCCCAGGCTTGCCCGCGTCGACTGTACCTGCCAACCGCTGATGCCCGTCTGATCGCCCTGAACGCCGACACCGGCAAGATCTGCGAAGGCTTCGGCAAAAACGGCGTGGTCGACCTGACCCAAGGCATCGGCCCGTTCACCGCCGGTGGCTACTACTCCACCTCGCCAGCGGCGATTACCCGTGATCTGGTGATCATGGGCGGTCACGTCACCGACAACGAGTCGACCAACGAGCCATCGGGCGTGATCCGCGCCTTCGACGTGCGCGACGGCCATCTCGTATGGAACTGGGACAGCGACAAGCCGGACGCCACCGAGCCATTGGCTCCAGGCGAAACCTACAGCCGCAACTCGGCCAACATGTGGTCGCTGGCCAGCGTCGACGAAAAACTCGGCATGGTTTACCTGCCACTGGGCAACCAGACTCCAGACCAGTGGGGCGCCGACCGCACCCCGGGCGCCGAGAAATTCAGCGCCGGCATCGTCGCCCTCGACCTGGCCACCGGTAAAGTGCGCTGGAACTACCAGTTCACCCACCACGACCTGTGGGACATGGACGTTGGCAGCCAGCCAACCCTGCTCGACATGAAAACCGCCGACGGCGTGAAACCGGCGCTGATCGCTCCGACCAAACAGGGCAGCCTGTACGTCCTCGACCGTCGTGACGGCACGCCGATCATCCCGATCAAGGAAATCCCGGTACCGCAAGGCGCCGTGAAAGGCGACCACACTGCACCGACCCAGGCCCGTTCGGACCTCAACCTGCTGGCCCCGGAACTGACCGAAAAAGCCATGTGGGGCGCGAGCCCGTTCGACCAGATGCTGTGCCGCATCCAGTTCAAGGAACTGCGCTACGAAGGCCAATACACGCCTCCGTCGGAACAGGGCAGCCTGATCTATCCGGGTAACGTCGGCGTGTTCAACTGGGGCGGCGTCTCGGTCGACCCGGTTCGCCAGATGCTGTTCACCAGCCCGAACTACATGGCCTTCGTCTCGAAAATGGTGCCACGCGCAGAAGTCGCCGCCGGCAGCAAACGCGAGAGCGAAACCGCTGGCGTGCAACCGAACACCGGCGCGCCCTACGCAGTGATCATGCACCCGTTCATGTCGCCACTGGGCGTACCGTGCCAGGCCCCGGCCTGGGGCTACGTCGCCGGTATCGACCTGACCACCGGCAAAGTCGTGTGGAAACGCAAAAACGGCACCAGCCGCGACAGCTCGCCGATCCCGATCGGCTTCACCCTGGGCGTGCCAAGCATGGGCGGCTCGATGGTCACTGCCGGCGGCGTCGGCTTCCTCAGCGGCACCCTCGACCAGTACCTGCGCGCCTACGACGTGAACACCGGTAAAGAACTGTGGAAATCGCGTCTGCCTGCCGGCGGTCAAGCGACGCCAATGACCTACACCGGCAAGGACGGCAAGCAATACGTGCTGCTGGTTGTGGGTGGTCACGGCTCGCTGGGCACCAAGATGGGTGACTACGTGATTGCGTACAAACTGCCGGAATAAGCTTTAGCGGCGGTAAAGGAAAGGCGATGTTCCGTGAGGGGCATCGCCTTTTTTGTGCCCACCAATGTGGAATTCACCCCAAACACTGTAGGAGTGAGCCTGCTCGCGATAGCGGTATTTCAGTCAATACTTCCGGTGACTGATTTACCGCTATCGCGAGCAGGCTCACTCCTACAAAGGAAGGTGTTCCTCCTACAGAAGCGCGTTGTGAGCGGGAGATTTCCGACAGGATGCGGCGGTTGTGCCTCGGAAGTCGGGTGGATAGGCTCTGGTGGTCGCTGCAAATTCAGCGGCCGGGCGTCGCGGCCTGATAACTGATGCATAATCGCCAACCTGACAGCACCTCGGATGCCTGTTGGTTGTGTCATGGCGGCTGTGCGCGGGATACCTTCTTTGGAGGTATGCCGATTCCTCAGTTATCGGTCCGCGAACCCGCGTACAGCTGCCACCTCAGATTGCGTCGCGGCAATTGAAGACAGCTCCACTTCACCAACTGAGCATTCACCATGATCAAACCCACACCAAATCCCCCCGAAACCTCCCCCTACGAATCCCTCGATTCAAAAAAACTCCACGACGCCGCCGAGCGTGCGCTGGATCACTACCTGAAACCCTCTGCTGCCGCGGTGAGATTCCACAAACCCAGCAGCATGTTCCAGGTCGCCCCCGACATGGACAACGAAAGCCTGCTGGCTCACGCCTGCGAATCACTGGCCTCGGCGAGCATCATGACCAGCGATATCGCTGCGTATGTGGACAGCCCGCAGCGTCAGACGATACTGGCGATCCAGCAGATCATCATGCTGGCTGAGCTGGCGGTGAATCGGGTGCTCGATAATGTGGAAATCACCCAATCTGCAGCGCACAGCTGACCCTTGCTGGACCGGGTTTGCTCGCGAAGCCAAGCCATTACACGATGTAACTGTGTAGGAGCTGCCGAAGGCTGCGATCTTTTGACGTTGAAGATCAAAAGATCGCAGCCTGCGGCAGCTCCTACAGTGGGAATGGGTGCAGGCAGTTGGAGATCGGTCGGCTGTCAGGCCGCCATCGCTGGCAAGCCAGCTCCCACAAAAAAGCAAAAGCAAAAGTAAGATCAAAAGATCGCAGCCTGCGGCAGCTCCTACAGTGGGAATGGGTGCAGGCAGTTGGAGATCGGTCGGCTGTCAGGCCGCCATCGCTGGCAAGCCAGCTCCCACAAAAAAGCAAAAGCAAAAGTAAGATCAAAAGATCGCAGCCTGCGGCAGCTCCTACAGTGGGATTGGGTGCAGGCAGTTGGAGATCGGTCGGCTGTCAGGCCGCCATCGCTGGCAAGCCAGCTCCCACAAAAGAGCAAAAGCAAAAATAAGATCAAAAGATCGCAGCCTGCGACAGCTCCTACAGTGGGAATGGGTACAGGCAGTTGGAGATCGGTCGGCTGTCAGGCCGCCATCGCTGGCAAGCCAGCGCCCACAAAAAATAAGATCAAAAGATCGCAGCCTGCGGCAGCTCCTACAGGAAGATAAGTACAACCCGCACGCGGCGCATGCCGCCCCACTCCAGGATGAGCGTTAGCTCGGCTGCAGCTCTTGATCTTGCTCTTGATCCACGGGCGACGTCGGAAGGCTGAGCGGAGGGATTGATCCGGGGGTGGGAGCGCAGCGACCGTTTGGCGCAGCCAAACACAGCGAGAGGAGGTGCAGCGAAGCAAACCGGAGGCGCTGCCCCACGGATCAGTCCCGGAGCGAAGGAACCCCGAGCCCCAGCGAGCGGGCCGAACGCAGGAGCAAGCCTTTTTTTGCTTACTTTTTTGAGGCGTTTGTCAAAAAAGTGAGTCGCCGTCAGGGCGAAACCCTAAGCAGCCGTTACCGAAAAAACGGATATGTACACAAAAAAACCAAGAACCTGGTCGGCCCAAAGGCCGCCAAGCCCAAAGCGTGACGCCTGTCAAAACCCTGAACACCCAAGCAGAAACACCGCCCCCCATTGAAACCACCCAAAGCCTGCCCCATCTAAGACCCATACCCCATTGCGCAGGTGCCCCAATGAGCGACCAGCAAGAATTCCCCGACAACCCCGACGACTACACCGAAGCTGACCACATCGAACACCACTCCACCGGCAAAGGCCTCGCCCTGCCCGGCCAGAACCTGCCGGACAAGGTCTACGTCATCCCGATCCACAACCGCCCGTTCTTCCCGGCCCAAGTGCTGCCGGTCATCGTCAACGAAGAACCCTGGGCCGAAACCCTCGATCTGGTCAGCAAATCCGAACACCACTCCTTGGCCCTGTTCTTCATGGACACGCCCCAGGAAGACCCGCGCCACTTCAACACCAAAGCCCTGCCGGAATACGGCACTCTGGTGAAGGTACACCACGCCAGCCGCGAAAACGGCAAACTGCAATTTGTCGCCCAAGGCCTGAGCCGCGTGCGCATCAAGACCTGGCTAAAACACCACCGTCCACCGTACCTGGTGGAAGTCGAATACCCGCATCAGCCGACCGAGCCGACCGACGAGGTCAAGGCCTACGGCATGGCGCTGATCAACGCGATCAAGGAACTGCTGCCGCTCAACCCGCTGTACAGCGAAGAGCTGAAGAACTACCTCAACCGCTTCAGCCCCAACGATCCATCGCCACTGACCGACTTCGCCGCCGCCCTGACCTCCGCCACCGGCCCCGAACTGCAGGAAGTGCTCGACTGCGTGCCGATGCTCAAACGCATGGAAAAAGTCCTGCCGATGCTGCGCAAGGAAGTCGAAGTCGCGCGCCTGCAAAAAGAGATCTCTGCCGAGGTCAACCGCAAGATCGGTGAACACCAGCGCGAGTTCTTCCTCAAGGAACAACTCAAGGTCATCCAGCAGGAACTCGGCCTGACCAAGGACGACCGCAGCGCCGACCTCGAACAGTTCGAACAGCGTCTGGAAGGCAAAGTCCTGCCGGCGCAGGTGCAGAAACGCCTCGAAGAGGAAATGAACAAACTGTCGATCCTCGAGACTGGCTCGCCCGAGTACGCGGTCACCCGCAACTACCTCGACTGGGCGACTTCGGTGCCGTGGGGCGTGTACGGCGAGGACAAACTCGACCTCAAGCACGCGCGCAAAGTGCTCGACAAACACCACGCCGGCCTCGACGACATCAAGGATCGCATCCTCGAATTCCTCGCGGTCGGTGCCTACAAAGGCGAAATCAGCGGTTCGATCGTGCTGCTGGTCGGCCCGCCGGGCGTGGGTAAAACCAGCGTCGGCAAATCCATCGCCGAATCCCTCGGCCGCCCGTTCTACCGCTTCAGCCTCGGTGGCATGCGCGACGAAGCCGAGATCAAGGGCCACCGCCGCACCTACATCGGCGCGCAGCCGGGCAAACTCGTCCAGGCGCTGAAAGACGTCGAAGTGATGAACCCGGTGATCATGCTCGACGAGATCGACAAGATGGGCCAGAGCTACCAGGGCGACCCGGCCTCGGCGCTGCTGGAAACCCTCGACCCGGAACAGAACGTCGAATTCCTCGACCACTATCTCGACCTGCGCATGGACCTGTCGAAAGTCCTGTTCGTGTGCACCGCCAACACCCTGGATTCGATTCCCGGGCCGTTGCTGGACCGGATGGAAGTGATTCGCCTGTCGGGCTATATCACCGAAGAAAAAGTCGCCATCGCCAAGCGTCACCTGTGGCCGAAACTGCTGGAAAAGGCTGGCGTGTCCAAGGGCAGCCTGAGCATCAGCGACAGCGCACTCAAGGCGTTGATCGACGGTTACGCCCGTGAAGCCGGGGTGCGCCAGCTGGAAAAACAGATGGGCAAACTGGTGCGCAAAGCAGTGATGAAACTCATCGAAGACCCGAAAGCAGTGATCAAGCTCGGCCCGAAAGACCTCGAAGCCTCGCTGGGCCATCCGGTGTTCCGCAATGAACAAGTGCTGTCCGGCACCGGCGTGATCACCGGTCTGGCCTGGACCAGCATGGGCGGCGCGACCCTGCCGATCGAAGCCACGCGAATTCACACGCTCAACCGTGGCTTCAAACTCACCGGGCAACTGGGTGATGTGATGAAAGAGTCGGCGGAGATCGCCTACAGCTACGTCAGCTCGCACCTCAAACAGTTCGGTGGCGATGCGAAATTCTTCGACGAGGCCTTCGTCCACCTGCACGTGCCGGAAGGTGCCACACCGAAAGACGGCCCGAGCGCCGGCGTGACCATGGCCAGCGCCCTGCTCTCGCTCGCCCGCAATCAGCCGCCGAAAAAAGGCGTGGCGATGACCGGCGAACTGACCCTGACCGGGCATGTACTGCCGATTGGCGGCGTGCGTGAGAAGGTGATCGCGGCGCGGCGGCAGAAGATCTTTGAGTTGATTCTGCCGGAACCGAACCGGGGTAACTTCGAGGAGCTGCCGGATTACTTGAAGGAAGGGATTACCGTGCACTTTGCCAAGCGCTTTGCGGATGTGGCTAAGGTGCTGTTCTGACAGAGCTTTAGCGCCAGATCTACCGCTATCGCTGGCAAGCCAGCTCCCACAGTGTTCGATGTGTTCACAAATTCTGTGTTCACCACAATCCCTGTGGGAGCTGGCTTGCCAGCGATGGCGTCAGTGCTGACAGCACTGGACCTGCCTGACTGTCACACTTTGTCTCATCTTCAGTTATGCTCGCCGTTCGTCGCCAACGCCGGAGCCACTGAGCCTATGTCCGCCACTCGCCTGTTTGTCCCCCTCGCCCTCTCTTTGCTGGCCGCCTGCGCCACGCAGCCAAAACAGAACGTGACCGTGGAAAACCAGAGCGAATGCCCCGTGCAGTTGACCAACGGACAAAATCTGATCGTGATGCTGCCGAGCAACCCCACCACCGGCTACCGCTGGGCCATTCAGGATTCGGCCGGCGGCGTGCTGCACGCCCTCAGCCCCGAGGTCTACAGCAGCCCGAAAGATTCCGGCATGGTCGGCGCGGGCGGTTTCTCCACCTGGCGCTTTCAGGCTTTCGCCACCGGCACCGGCCGCCTGCGCCTGACCTCGCAGCAGCCGTGGGAACCGGAAGTTGAACCGGCAGAAACCTTCGACTGCGCCATTTCGGTGAACTGATCGTGGGCTGGCTGATTCTGGCGCTGATGGGTGCGGTGACCTTTCTCTACGGTGTGAGCACCCATGCGGCGCTGCTGTGCCTGTTGGTCAAACCGTTGCCGGTGCTGGCACTGCTCGGCTGGCTACACGACGCGCCACCCAGCGACTATCGACGCTGGATCAGCCTGGGGCTGATTTTCTCTGTGCTCGGTGATGTGTTGCTGGCGTGGCCGGGTGATTTGTTTGTGTTTGGCCTCGGTGCGTTTCTGGTCGCGCATCTGGCGTACCTCAAGGCTTACCTCAGCGATTGCAAGCGTTTGGCGCTCTTGCCGCTGGTGCTCGCGCTCGGCGTCGGCGCGGTGCTGCTGGGGATTTTGATTTCCAGTGGCCTCGGGCCGTTGCTTGTGCCAGTGCTCGTCTATGGCACCGCGATCAGCGCGATGCTCTGGCGCGCCCTCGCTCGCCTCGGCACTGACGTGCCAAAGCGCTCGGCGTTGCTGGCGGCGGCGGGGGCGCTGGCGTTCGTGTTCTCCGACAGTGTGATTGGCATCGACCGCTTTGTGTCGCCGTTTCACGCCGCGCCGTACGTGATCATCCTCAGTTACTGGCTCGGACAGTGGGGGATCACGGCCTCCGCGTTCTCCAAAAACCCCCACTAACCCCTGTGGCGAGGGAGCTTGCTCCCGCTGGGTTGCGAAGCGACCCCAAAATCGCCACACGAGATACTTCAGGTATATCCGGTAATCAGGTTTTGCGACTGCTGCGCAGCCGAGCGGGAGCAAGCTCCCTCGCCACAGGTGTGTGCTTAAGGCTTGCTTGCGGCGCTTTATCAGACAACCCAAGCATCCCAGCTCCAGTTTGGCTAAAATGCCGGCCTTTTCCACCGACACCGCCGGAACCGCCGTGAGCAAAGAACCCGATCGCATTTTCGCCCAGCCGATGGCCCAGGTGCCTGACTTCGCCTTCAACGAGGACGTGGTGCGGGTGTTCCCGGACATGATCAAGCGCTCGGTGCCGGGTTATCCGACCATCGTCGAAAACCTCGGCGTGCTGGCGGCGCAGTTCGCACAACCGAACAGCGTGCTGTACGACCTCGGTGCTTCGCTCGGCGCCGTGACTCAGGCCCTGCGCCGTCATGTGCGCACCGACGGTTGCCGGGTGATCGCGGTGGATAACTCGGCGGCGATGGTCGAACGCTGCCGTGAATACCTCAATGGTCAGGATTCGATGTTCCAGGAGTTACTGCCGGTCGAAGTGATCGAAGGCGACATTCTCGCGCTCGAGTTCAAACCGGCCTCGGTGGTGGCGCTGAACTTCACCCTGCAATTCATCGCCCCCGAGCAGCGCACTGCGTTGCTCTCGCGTATCCGCCAGTCGCTGCTGCCCGGCGGCGCGCTGATTCTGTCGGAGAAGCTGCGCTTCAACGATGCCGAAGAACACGCGCTGCTCACTGATCTACACGTCGCGTTCAAACGCGCCAACGGCTACAGCGAACTGGAAATCGCCCAGAAGCGCAGCGCCATCGAAAACGTCATGAAGCCCGACAGCCTCGAAGAACACCGCGAACGCCTGCTGGCCGCCGGGTTCTCGAAAGTCGTGCCGTGGTTCCAGTGTCTTAACTTTGCCTCGTTGATTGCCTTGCCATGATTGATCTGTCCCCCCTCGCCCGCCGTCTGGCCGGTACCCCGCTGGCCGATTGGGCCAACACCCTGCAAGTGCAACTCGACAAGAAAATGGAGAAGGGCCACGGCGATCTGGAGCGTTGGCAAAGTGCACTAGATGCGTTGCCGAAACTTGCGCCGACTGAAGTCGATCTGCTCAACGGCCTGAAACTCGACACCGACTGCGACGACGCAACCCGCGCGCAAATGCGCACCGCGCTGATGGGCCTGTCGCCGTGGCGCAAGGGGCCGTTCGACCTGTTCGGCGTACACGTCGACACCGAATGGCGCTCGGACTGGAAGTGGTCGCGGGTCGCCCCGCATCTGGATCTGAAAGGCAAACGCATCCTCGATGTCGGTTGCGGCAACGGTTACTACATGTGGCGCATGCTCGGCGCCGGTGCCGACAGCGTGATCGGCGTCGATCCGAACTGGCTGTTCTTCTGCCAGTTCCAGGCCGTGCAGCGTTATCTGTCCGAGCCGAATGCCTGGCACCTGCCATTCCCGTTCGAAGACCTGCCGCCGAACCTCGAAGGCTTCGACACAGTGTTTTCGATGGGTGTGTTCTACCACCGGCGTTCGCCGATCGAGCATTTGCTGGCGCTGAAGGATTGCCTGGTCAAGGGCGGCGAACTGGTGCTGGAAACGCTGGTGGTTGAAGGCGACAAGCATCAAGTGCTGGTACCGGAAGATCGCTACGCGCAGATGCGCAACGTGTGGTTCCTGCCATCGGTGCCGGCGCTGGAATTATGGCTGCGCCGCGCAGGCTTCACCGATATTCGTTGCGTGGACGTCAGCACCACCACCGTTGAAGAACAGCGCGGTACCGAGTGGATGAAGTATCAGTCGTTGAGCGACTTCCTTGATCCGGAAGATCACAGCAAGACTATCGAAGGGCTTCCGGCGCCGATGCGCGCGGTCATCGTTGCGAAGAAGTAATCCAACCTTTCAAACACCGCGGTGCCCCCCCCCTCACCCCAGCCCTCTCCCCAGGGAGAGGGAGCCGATCTTGGGGCTCTTCGAAACTTGAGTTCGACTCGATAACTCAGGTCGGCGGATCTCGCCCATCCAACCCGGTCAGTCCCCTCTCCCTCTGGGAGAGGGTTAGGGTGAGGGGCTTTTTGCTCGGCGAGCACGGAAGAATTCGGTCAGCACTGCTCCACATTCTTCGGCCAGTACCCCACCTTCATACAACACCCGGTGATTCAAAAAGCCCTGGGTAAAGAACTGTCCCTGACTCTGCACGATCCCGGCCTTCGGCTCCAGCGCGCCATACACCACACGGGCAATCCGCGAATGCACGATCAGCCCGGCGCACATGCTGCACGGCTCCAGCGTCACGTAGAGGGTGCTGCCCGGCAGGCGATAGTTGCTCACCGCTTGCGCGGCGGCGCGGATCGCGACCATTTCCGCGTGAGCACTCGGGTCACTGGTGGTGATCGGGCAGTTGAAGCCGCGACCAACAATCTCGCCGTCCTGCACCAGCACCGCGCCGACGGGCACTTCGCCCAGCGCCGCGCCCTGCTCGGCAAGGGCCAGGGCTTCGCGCATGAAATCGCGGTCACGGCTGCGGTCGATGATCGCGGCGGGGCGAATCTGGCGCATCACTTCACCTCGATGGCGGCCATCAGGCCGGTTTCCATGTGGTCGATCACGTGGCAATGGAACATCCATACCCCCGGGTTATCCGCCACCAGCGCCACTTGTGCACGCTCGTTCTTGCCCAGCAGATACGTGTCGGTGAAGTACGGCGTGATCTTGTGCCGGTTCGACGCAATCACCTTGAAACTCATGCCGTGCAGGTGGATCGGGTGCTGGTATTGGGTCATGTTCTTCAGTTCGAAGATGTAGCTCTGGCCCAGCTTCAGACTGGCAATCGGCCGATCGGCGCAGGTCTTGTCGGTGATGTCCCAGGCCTTGCCGTTGATCTGCCACAGGCTCGGCGGTTTGCCGTTGTCGACGTTGACCGACACCGAACCGACCCATTCGAAATTGAAGTTGAGTTTCTCGGCATTCGCCAGATCCGGCTCGGCCACCGGGTTGGCGGGCAAGGCTTTCGGCCACTCGGTCGGTGCATCGTTATTGGCCACCGAGCGCAGAGTCCCCAGGCGTACCGGGCCGTTGCGCAGCGACAATTCTTCACCGGCCGGTGGCGCCTTGATCGCCAGGCAGATACGCATGCCCGGCCCCAGCCAGTATTCCTTGCCCAAGGGGCGCGGCTCGACCGGGTTGCCGTCCAGCGCATAGATCTGCGCTTCGACGCCGGGGATGTTGATGCGATACGTCAGGGTGTTGTCGAGGTTGAGCAAACGCACCCGGGTGATCTGCCCCGCCGGCAACTCGATCACCGGCGATGGCACGCCGTTGATGGTCGACAGCCGCCCCGCCGTGCCGCCACGTGCCGCTTCGCGAGGAATGCTGAACTCGACGAAATTGCCCTCGTCGTCGATGTGCCAGTTCTTCAGGCTCAAGGTCTTTTCGTACTTGAAACCAGTGGGTTCGCGCTCTTCGACAATCAACGGCCCGACCAGCCCGCGCCCCAGCTCTTCGCTGCTGCTGACATGCGGGTGATACCAGTAGCTGCCGGCGTCCGGCACGCGGAATTTGTAATCGAAGTATTCACCGGGCAGCACCGGCAATTGCGAGACGTACGGCACGCCGTCCATCTCCAGCGGCAGACGGATGCCGTGCCAGTGAATGGTGGTCGCCACCGGCAGATGGTTGATGAAGCGCACCCGCAGCCATTCGCCCTGACGCACCCGCAACTCCGTGCCCGGCGCCGACGGGCCGAACGCCCAGGCTTCGGTCTTGTGTCCCGGCACCAGCTCGACGTCCAGTGGCGCCGCGATCAGCTCGTAGTCGTGGCCCGCGTCAGCATCGGCCATCTTGCCCAGCCAGTAGCGCGACGCGCCTCCCGCTCCGACTCCAACGACAACAAGACCGGCCAGGCCACCGAGGATTTGGCGACGGGTAAAGGACATGAACTCAACTACCTCACGTATCTGCTTCGGGCACCGGGCCCGCAAAAGGCAAATACGATACACCTGCAATTGCGAAACAGTAAGGGCAGCGCGGCGGATGGACGCAGTTGCGCCTCGCGCGTACACGATTTCGACTGCTCAGGTGACATAACTATGTAGTGCACATACATCGAACAGCCGGGCCATCCTGTGCCACCCGTTTCTCAAGGACAGAGAGCCCGAACATATGCCCAACCCGATGCCCAACGCCGCCGACAAGGCCGCGCTCAAGGCGATTGCCGCCACCGTCATCCAGACCTGCCCGAGCCTGCAGGACGCCGCTCGACAGGTCGCCAGCGACTTGCTGATCAAATACCAGGTCCACGACCTCGACCCGGATCACGTGTATTTCCACCGCTTCGACGCCTCGCAAAGCAGTTCGAAAGCCTTCACCGGCTGGGAGCATGTGCACGCCACGCCCACTTCAAGCATGACCCTGACCCAGTTGGTGATTCACCGCTTCCGCGTCGCCGATCAGGACAACGCCGACCTGCTCGACGTCTATGGCGGTTTCTACACTGCCGGTCCCGATGCCCGCACCTTCGATGAACGCAATGAAGTGCGCCTGCACGGCAACGACGTGCTCAAGGACTTCTGGAGCATCGATTTCAGCGCCCTGTACGACGCTCAACTGAACGCATTCTGGAACACCAGCGGCAGCGACTTTCGTACCCTGGCCAAGTGCAACTTTCTGATCAAAGCACTGCAGGCGCGGGACAAACGCCAATTGAGTGACGAGGACTTCCTGTTCGTCACGCAAGCGGTGATCGGCCCGCTGACCTGGCCAGTCAGCCTGTCAACGCTGCAGGCTCGACATGCTTGCACGAGCAGCGTATGCACGCTGGACCTTGCCGGTTACGCCGCGATCAACGTCCTGCGTTTCGTCGCGCCCAAGGGTCGGCAGATTCTTTACCTGCCTGGTGAAGCCGATGCCTTTCAAGTAGTGGAAACCGTCACTGACCTGCACTTCTGGATCCTGCAGCGGATGAACACACCTGCGGCGCGCGAGACATTCCTTGCGCATTTTTCGCTGGCCGACCGGCAGCAGATCAACGCCAATCTTGGTGACCTGATGAATCGCCTGGTGGCTACGTGGGGCCGATACGACCATTCGCTGATCAATCAGGACAACCGCGCGGTCAGTGGCGACGCCTTCACCTGGCTGAGTGACTCGACCCGCACGGCGATGTTTGCCGAAGCCAGCCTGTCCCTGACCTCCAACGGTGACCTGCGCAAGAAGCTGTGGATCGGCTACCTCAGCGCCGGGGTCAAGGTGTTCGGGCCAATGGCCGTGGTCGGCTGGCCAGTCGCATTGCCGGTGATCGGCGCCAGCATCGCCAGCATGGGGCTGAACATCGATCAGGCGGTCAATGGCAAAACCGCCGCCGAGCGCAAGGCCGGGATTCTCGGCGCAGTGCTCAGCGGCATCGACATGCTGTTCAACCTGTTGGTGCTCAAAGGCCCCGGATCGCTGGAGGAAGTTGGCCCGCAGATTGATGCTGCCGAAGCGACAGAGATGGCTGACCTGATTGAAAGTCAGCCGAAAAATCCGCAGCCGGTGACGCCGCAATCAGTACCCCTGCCCGATTCGCCCGCGACTCCCCACCCGGGCATACCGGAGTCGTTCAGGATCAACCGGGTCCTGGGTGATGACACGCTGATCAACGATCCCGGAAAATTCCGTGGTATCCACAGACTGGCGTCCAATCCGTCGTCCGCGATCGTGCTCGACGACAATGCCTACTACGTACGCTTCGAACAAAACATCAACGGTCGTGGCACGTGGGCAATCATCGATCCGACCCGGCCCGAGGCATTTTCAGGTTCGATTCCCGTCCGGATGAACGCCGAAGGAAACTGGGAAGTTGCGCCCAGACCGGGGCTTCGCGGCGGTAGTGATGCGCCCATGATCGCGGGTGCAGGCGCAGTCAGTGAACCCGCAGTCGAACAGTGGGCGCAGACACCCGGCATCCATGTGCCTGGACTCGATGATCCGGCGATGCGCGCCTGGGCGCTCGGCGGCCCGGATCTGCAAGGCCAGTTCCGTCGGGCCTGGACGCTGGGAGGCATCGACATGCACAGTGTGATCCGACCCGAAACCGAAGCAGGCAATGCACTCATGCCGACTGCACATGAGGTCATCTCGTTAAGCGAGTTCGATCTGGCGCAGGAGCAACCGCGTGCGACGCTGATCAGCGATGCCACTGCCTGGTACGAACTGCATCCGCCTGTTCCACGCCCGCCGCTCACGACGCCGGCTCCCGTCGCCAGCCCGAGCGAGCTGCTCGAGTCCGCGCTGTCGGAAAAACCCGGGCTGGTCATCGGCGAAAGCCGGGGCAGTATCGGCAGCAAGAAACTGCTCATCGAAGACATGCCCAATCTTGCCCGCAACGGTGTGAAGACCCTGTATCTGCAAGAACTGCTGGCCAACGTCAATCAACTGGATCTGGATGCTTTCGCCCGCACCGGGGAAATGTCCGAAGAACTGCAAAACTATCTGAGCCGAATCGACTTCAGGGCCGGCAATGATCCGGATGGCAAATTCAATCTCATGGCCTTGATCAAAGCCGCCAACGCCCAACGTATTCGGATTCAGGCGATCGACCTGTCGAGCACATACAACATCAACAAAGACTCAATGCAGCCCGTGCCCAACAGTCAGATGGCGCGCAGCTTTTTCGCCAGCGAGGTCATCCGCTTTCATCAGGAACTCAATGGTCCGGGCAAATGGGTGGCGCTGGTCAATCAGGAAAACATGAGCGCCTTCCGCGGCTATCAAGGCATCAGCGAGCAGACCGACGCCTTGAGCGTGCGTGTCGATGATGTGGCGCCCGGGCAGGCCCGGAGTATCGGCTCCGACCCTGGCCTGGCGGTGGAGTACGCCGACTACCCCGACTCTCCGGTCGAAGAACTGGCTGGCGGCCTCAGTGACCCCGACAGCATTCAGAACCTGATCAAAGGCGATTGGCGGGTGCAAGTGGAAACGCCTTGGGCGTACCGCCCCCCACAGGACTTGCGAGCACTGCTGCCGGAACCGGGGATGTTCACGTTTCAGCGCTACCGCAGCAGCCTGCTGGTGGTCTACCGAAATGCCGAACGCCACATGGCCGACAGCGTGATCAGAATGACCCCTGCTGGCCGATTCAATCTTGACACCCCGCTTGCCCCGGCCCCGGACTCGCTGACTGTGGACTCCCTGGATGAATTGAAACAGGCGCTGATCGAAAGAGGCCTGAAGCCGATGGGCTGGCCGCAAGTCAGCGTTGCCACGCTGATGGAAGACGCTCCGCGTCCGGTCATTCCGCCAAGCTGGCAGGCCAATGAATTGCTGGACGGGATGACTCCGGTCAGCGAGCCAGGAAAATTCCAGGGTATTTATCTGCTCGATTCGAACCCCTCGACCGCCATCTTGATGGATGACACCGCCTATTACGTACGCTATGAAACCGACATCAATGGCAGCGGACACTGGGCGGTCATCGATCCCGAGCATCCCCACGGTTTTACTCGCTCGATCCCGGTACGCCTGAATCCTCAGGGTGAATGGGAAACCATGCCTCGCGCAGGGCTCAGCGGCGGTGGCAAGCCGTCGGCACTGGCCGGATCGAGCAGCCGCAGCCCGGTGACCGCACTGCCCGCTTCGCAATACGACGTACCTGCACCACTCAAGGCGCACCTGGAAGAAGGCGCAGCGGGACTGAATGACGAAGCCCTGCGTGACGTCTATGACAGCCTGAACGAGTTCGATGCCTATCGCGACTTCAAGGCCATTCGCAAGCGCCTGTATCGCGACGCGCTGGATTTTTACAGCACCTTGCGCCTGCCCGAACGTCCTCCCGTGCCAACCCTGGCGGCAGACGCGACAGCCGAAGAGATCATCGGGAAAATCCTTGAACATGCCCGAGGCCTGGTGCTCGGCGAGAGCCACACTGCCATCGGCAGCAAACAATGGCTGATCGAGAACATGCAATTGCTCGCCAGCAAACAGGTGAAGAGCCTGTACATGGAGCACCTGCTGACCGACTTCCACCAAGCCGCGCTGGACGAGTTCTTCCAAACCGGCAGCATGCCGACAAAACTCGAGGCCTATCTCAAGGCGCTCGACGTCGGCAACATGACCGATCCGCTGGAACGCTATACGTTTCTGGAGTTGGTCAAGGAAGCCGGAAAACAGGGCATTCATGTGCAAGCCATCGATTGCATGGCGAGTTACCGGCTCAACGGCATGTACCTGCCTTTGGGCAACGAAACCGCGCGGCAAAAGATGATGAATTATTTCGCCCGCCTGATGATCCGCGCTGACCAGTCCGCACGCGGCGCGCACAAATGGGTGGCGCTGATGGGCAACTCTCACTCCAACACTTTTGAAGGGGTTGCCGGCGTCAGCGAGCTGGAGGAGGCAATCGGCATTCGCGTCGAGGACGTCCCCGAAGGGGCTTCGCGGGGCATCGAAGTCGATCCGGGGAAAATCCTGCCACTGGGCGGTACGGCGCATGATCGTTCGGCGCTGGTCAGAGGCGACCTGCGCCTGCAAATCGAAACCCCCTGGACCGCACACACCATGACGGAATTCGAGACCCTGTTGCCTCGCTACGGCATGTACTCCCTCAAGCAGCAACCCAACATGACATTCATTGTGCATCGCAGCCGCACGGGAGAGCTGGTGCGAACCGTCATCGGCACCGAAGGCAAACGTTTCTACATCGAACGTCCCGGCTGGCCTTCGGTGAGCGGTAAACGCTACCCGAGCATGAAAGCGCTGCTGCAGGCACTGGATGATTTGGGTATGCAACTGGGCGGCTGGTCACAACCGCTGTAACGCAAAAACAGAAAAGCCGTGTGAAACGGATTTCACACGGCTTTTCGGTTGCAGCGATCAAGCCTTTACGGCTTGCGTGGGATCACTCCCACTCGATCGTCGCCGGCGGCTTGCTCGACACGTCATAGGTGACGCGGGAGATGCCTTCGATTTCATTGATGATGCGACCGGAAACGGTTTCCAGCAGTTCGTAAGGCAGGTGTGCCCAACGTGCGGTCATGAAGTCGATGGTTTCCACGGCACGCAGGGCCACGACCCAGGCGTAACGACGGCCATCGCCGACCACGCCAACCGATTTCACTGGCTGGAACACCACGAAGGCCTGGCTGACTTTGTGGTACCAGTCGGCCTTGCGCAATTCTTCGATGAAGATGTGGTCGGCACGACGCAGCAGGTCGGCGTATTCCTTCTTCACTTCACCGAGGATGCGTACGCCCAGACCCGGGCCCGGGAACGGGTGACGGTAGACCATGTCGTACGGCAGACCCAGTTCCAGACCCAGACGACGGACTTCGTCCTTGAACAGTTCGCGCAGTGGCTCGACCAGTTTCAGGTTCATCTCTTCCGGCAGGCCGCCCACGTTGTGGTGCGACTTGATCACATGGGCTTTGCCGCTTTTCGCGCCAGCCGACTCGATCACGTCCGGGTAGATGGTGCCCTGAGCCAGGTACTTGATGTTGTCCAGCTTGCAGGATTCGGCATCGAACACGTCGATGAAGGTACGGCCGATAATCTTGCGCTTCTTCTCCGGGTCGGCTTCGCCGGCCAGGTTGTTCAGGAACTGGTCTTCGGCGTTGGCGCGGATCACCTTGACGCCCATGTTCTCGGCGAACATGGCCATCACTTGCTCGCCTTCGTGCAGACGCAGCAGGCCGTTGTCGACGAAGACGCAGGTCAGCTGATCGCCGATGGCCTTGTGCAGCAGCGCCGCAACCACCGAGGAGTCAACGCCGCCGGACAGACCCAGCAGCACGTTGTCGGTGCCGACTTGTGCGCGGATGTTGGCGATGGCGTCTTCAGCGATCTTCGACGGAGTCCACAGGGCATCACAGCCGCAGATGTCGAGCACGAAGCGCGAGAGGATGCGGCCGCCCTGCTTGGTGTGGGTCACTTCCGGGTGGAACTGCACGCCGTAGTAAGCGCGTTCGTCGTTGAACATGCCGGCGATCGGGCAGCTCGGGGTGCTGGCCAGGATGTGGAAGTCTTCCGGCATTTTGGTGACCTTGTCACCGTGGCTCATCCATACGTCGAGGCCAAACAGGCCGTCGGCGTCGATGTGGTCTTCGATGCCGTCGAGCAGGCGGCTCTTGCCGACCACGTCAACGCGAGCGTAACCGAACTCACGCAGCTCGGAACCTTCAACCTTGCCGCCCAGTTGCTCGGCCATGGTCTGCATGCCGTAGCAGATACCGAAAACCGGCACGCCCAGATCGAAGACTGCCTGTGGGCAGCGCGGGCTGTTGGCTTCGTGCACGGACTCGGGGCCTCCGGCGAGGATGACGCCTTTAGGGGCGAATTCGCGGATCGCTTCTTCGTCCATGTCGAACGGGTGCAGCTCGCAGTACACACCGATCTCGCGCACGCGGCGGGCAATCAGCTGGGTGTATTGCGAACCGAAGTCGAGGATCAGGATGCGGTGAGCGTGAATGTCGAGGGCCATGATTCAGTCTCGTCTTAAGTAATTCAGAAACAGTCGTGATTCAGAAACAACTCGGGGCTGAATAAAACAGCCCCGGTTGCTTAACGATTTGCTTGAAGCCTCAACCTACGCGGTAGTTTGGCGCTTCTTTGGTGATCTGCACGTCGTGAACGTGGGATTCGGCCATACCGGCACCGGTGATCCGCACGAACTCGGGCTTGGTGCGCATTTCTTCGATGTTGGCGCTGCCGGTGTAACCCATCGAGGAACGCAGACCGCCCATCAACTGGTGGATGATCGCGGTCAGGGTGCCTTTGTACGGCACGCGACCTTCGATACCTTCCGGAACCAGTTTCTCGGCGCCTGCCGAGGAGTCCTGGAAGTAACGGTCGGACGAGCCTTGCGCCTGGGACATGGCGCCCAGCGAACCCATGCCGCGATACGCCTTGTACGAACGGCCCTGGAACAGTTCGATCTCGCCCGGCGCTTCTTCAGTACCGGCGAACATCGAACCCATCATCACGCAAGAGGCACCAGCGACGATGGCCTTGGACAGGTCACCGGAGAAACGGATGCCGCCGTCGGCGATCAACGGCACGCCAGTGCCTTCAAGGGCAGCGGCGACGTTGGCGATGGCACTGATTTGCGGCACGCCGACACCGGCGACGATACGGGTGGTGCAGATCGAGCCAGGGCCGATACCGACCTTGACCGCGTCAGCGCCGGCTTCGGCCAGGGCCTTGGCAGCGGCGCCGGTGGCGATGTTGCCGCCGATCACCTGCACTTCAGGGAAATGCTCTTTGACCCAGCGAACGCGGTCGATCACGCCCTTGGAGTGACCGTGCGCGGTGTCGACCACCACCACGTCCACACCGGCGTTGACCAGCGCGGCAACGCGGTCACCGGTGTCTTTCCCGGTACCGACGGCAGCGCCAACGCGCAGACGACCTTGATCGTCCTTGCTGGCCAGCGGGTAGGCTTTGGCTTTTTCGATGTCTTTAACGGTCATCATGCCTTTGAGGGCAAATTTGTCGTCGACGATCAGGACTTTTTCCAGGCGGTGCTTGTGCAGCAGCTCGCGGACTTCGTTCTTGTCGGCGCCTTCACGCACGGTGACCAGACGCTCTTTAGGCGTCATCACTTCACGTACGGTGGCTTCCAGACGGGTTTCGAAGCGTACGTCACGGGAGGTAACGATGCCGACCAGGTCGCCATCGTGCAGCACCGGAACGCCGGAAATGTTGTGCATGCGGGTCAGTTCGAACAGGTCACGCACCGTGGCGTCAGCCTCGATGGTGATCGGATCCTTGACGACGCCGGCTTCGAACTTCTTGACCTTGCGCACTTCGGCAGCTTGCTGCTCGATGGTCATGTTCTTGTGGATAATGCCGATGCCACCTTCCTGAGCCATGGCGATTGCCAGACGGGCTTCAGTGACGGTGTCCATGGCGGCAGAAACCAGAGGAATGTTCAGCTCGATGCCACGGGTAAGGCGGGTCTTGAGACTGACTTCGTTAGGAAGTACCTCGGAATAACCGGGCACTAGGAGAATGTCGTCGAATGTCAGAGCTTCTTGGCTGATACGCAGCATCGCGGGGGCTCCCGAGCGGGAAAATGGAAGCGCGCCATTATAGTCAGACACCCCCTGCTGTTCAATGTAAAACTCAGCCTAATTGATGTACGGGGCCCACTGCTTTCTGTAGGAGCTGCCGAAGGCTGCGATCTTTTGATCTTGTCTGTAAAAAACAACGGCAAAAGATCGCAGCCTTCGGCAGCTCCTACAGGGCCGAACGCAGGGTCAGAGTTCGACTTTTACCCAGCTGACAGGTTGGTCGAGCCAATCGGCGAACTCATCGATAAAGCTCTGCTTGAACCCGGCTTCCAGCCAGTTGTTGAAGATGAAGCCGAGGTTGGAAAACGCACATTCCTGCAAAAACAGAAAACCGTTGATGTCATCTTCATGCCCGCATTCCGGGCAGGTGAAGTTGTCGGTGCGGCCTGGAAACCAGTCTTCCAGGCTTTCGAACAGCGCTTCGCCGACTTCGCGGCGGCACTCGGCGCACCCGGCTTCTTCGAGAAAGCCCTTGGCCGGCGTGTAGATGCAGCGCTTGACGATGATCTCCAGGCCGTTGATCGGCTCACCGAAGGGCAGCGCCTCGGGGTGCAGCACCACCGCACGCGCGCCGTCGGCAATCGCATGGGCCATGCGATTGCCAGTGCGGCCGCAAGTGGTCAGCTGTTCTTCGATGATGTTCTTGCGCACCAGCCAGCGCACGATCGCCCGCGCCCGGGGTTCGTGGACCGGCAGGGTGGAGATTTTCGGGACGATGATGCTTTGCGAATTCATGGAAAGTCCTGCGGTATGGCTTCTGACGCCTTCGCGGGCAAGCCCGCTCCCACAGGGATATGCATTCCAATGTGGGAGCGGGCTTGCCCGCGAAGGGGCCCTAAAGGCCGGCAGCTTAATCCCTGACAGAATCCGGTCAAGTGCTCAGGCCATACTGATAATGTAGCGCCCGATCAACGCAATCCCGCTCGCCAGCACCAGCCACGTCACCAGCCGCACAAACGCCTCGCGCGACAATCTCATGGTCACCCGCCGCCCGATCCACAGCCCCAGCGCCATGGCCGGCAACAGACACACCGCCAGTATCAACAAGGGTAGCTCGGCATACACCCCCGCGATGGCGAACAGACTCAAGCGCACCACCGTGCTGCAACTGATCAGTGCACTTTGCGTGGCCCGAGCCGCGTCCTTGGGCAAACGGCTGTTGAGATAGATCGCATACAAGAAGCCACCACTGCCAAACAGCGCCCCAAACAGTCCGCCCACCGTACCCATCGGCAGCGCCCATGCGGCCGACAGCTGCGTCGGCCGGGTTTTCACCCACAAGCTATAAACCGCGTAGGCGCTGATGAACAACCCCATCAACAGCAACAACAGGTCGGATTTGAGATTAAGCAGGAAAATCACCCCCAACGTGCACCCCACCGCCATGCACGGCAGCAGCCGCAACAACTCGGGCTTGGCCACGTCCCGGCGCGAAGGCAGCAGATTGCCGAATGCCGCGACGAAATCCAGCAGCACCAGCAGCGGCACGATTTTCGACAACGGCATGAACAGAATCAGAATCGGCCCCGCGACCAGCGCCGTACCGAACCCGGCAATCCCGAAGACGATATAGGCCAGCGCAACACCGAAGCCGATCACCGCCCAGCCGCCCGCGCCCCACGTCCACTCACTCAACAAACCCGCCACACTCATCGATCCGCTTCCTTTATAAGCCTGAGATGACTTTAGCCAGCGCCAAGGGTTGCGACTAATATGATCAAAGTCGCTCACCTATCTTGAAAAGGCATACCTGGTGCTTTCAACCCGTCAACTGCGCTACTTCGTGGAAATCGCCGACAGCGGCAGTTTCAGCGCCGCCGCCGAACGCCTGTTCATCGCGCAATCGGCCCTGAGCCGGCAGATCAAGGACATGGAAGTACGTCTGCAAACCCCGCTGTTCGAACGCACCGCACGCCAGCCCCGGCTGACCGCCGCCGGCGAGGCTTTTTTGCCCCGGGCCAGAAACCTGCTCAATGAACTGAACAAAGCCAGCGCGATGGCGACCGAAGTCGGCAACGGACAATTGGGCACGCTGCGTCTGAGTCACTCCAGCACCGTGTCGATCAGCGGGCATTTATTACGTCGGATCAGCACTTATCTCGATCAGCAGCAGGGCGTGTCGCTGGACATCGGCAAGCTTTCCTCCGAGGCGCAGCTTGAGGAACTCGCGGAAGGACGCCTCGACATTGGCCTGTTGCGCCTGCCGGTGCTGCGTCAGCGCGAAGGCATTCAGCTTGTGCCGCTGTTCACCGAGCGCCTGCTGCTGGCGGTGCCGAACGATCATCGATTAGCCGACTCACCCACTGTCAAACTGGCGCAACTGAGAGACGAAGCATTCATCTCGATCCCGCATCCACAGCGCGGCGGCCTCAGCTATCTGTGTGCCGACCTGTGCATGCGCCAGGGCTTTTTCCCCAAAGCAGCGCGGGTGATGTCGCGCAAAACTACGCAGTTGCAGTTGATCCAGGCTGGATTCGGCATCGCCCTGCTGCCCGAATCAATGCAGGACATCGCCCCCGGCGGCGTACGATTTCTACCGCTGAGCGATCCCGATTGCCAAAGCACCGTCGCCCTCGCCCATCGCCAGAATCCCACGCCACTGGTTCAACACATCATCCAGACCTTCACAAATCCCCTGTAGGAGCTGACGAGTGAAACGAGGCTGCGATCTTTTGATCTTTCTCATACAGATCAAGATCAAAAGATCGCAGCCTTCGGCAGCTCCTACAGGGATTCGTGTATTGCGTCGGAAATTAGCTTTAAACTGCGCCCCATGATTAAAGATCCCTTTGCAAGACTTGGCCTGGACCGTGAAGTCCTGACCGTCAGCCAGCTCAACGGCCGCGCGCGGGTGTTGCTCGAAGACGTGTTCAGCAACATCTGGGTCGAAGGCGAAATCTCCAACCTCGCCCGCCCGGCGTCCGGCCATGTGTATTTCACCCTCAAGGACAGCGGTGCGCAGGTGCGTTGCGCGCTGTTCCGCAATAATGCGGCGCGGGTGCGTCAGGCGTTGAAGGACGGCCTGGCCGTGAAAGTGCGCGGCAAGGTCTCGCTGTTCGAAGGGCGCGGCGACTATCAGCTGATTCTCGATACCGTGGAGCCGGCCGGTGACGGCGCGCTGCGCCTGGCCTTCGACGCACTGAAGGAAAAGCTCAGCGCCGAAGGTCTGTTCAGTGCGGAACGCAAAGTGCCCCTGCCGGCGCATCCGCAACGCATCGGCATCATCAGTTCGCCGACCGGCGCGGTGATTCGCGACATCATCAGCGTGTTCCGCCGCCGGGCGCCGCAGGTGCAACTGACGCTGATCCCGACTGCCGTGCAGGGTCGCGAGGCCACTGCACAAATCGTCCGCGCGCTGAAAATGGCCGACGCCCGTGGTTTCGACGCGCTGATCCTCGCCCGTGGCGGTGGTTCGCTGGAAGACCTCTGGTGCTTCAACGAAGAAGCCGTGGCCCGCGCGGTCGATGCCTGCGTGACGCCGATTGTCAGCGCCGTCGGGCATGAAACCGACGTGTCGATCAGTGACTTCGTGGCTGACGTGCGCGCCCCAACGCCCTCCGCCGCCGCCGAACTGCTGGCCCCGGATTCGAGCCACCTGATCCGTCAGGTCGAAAGCCTGCACCGACGTCTGGTGATGCGCATGCGCGACCGTCTGATGCGCGATCGTCTGCGCCTGGAAGGCATGGCCCGGCGTCTGCGTCACCCCGGCGAACGCCTGCGTCAGCAAGCGCAACGCCTGGATGACCTGGACATGCGCATGCGCCGGGCTTTCGAGCGCCAGCTCAATACCCGCCGCGAACGGCTGATCCGCCTGGAAACCCGCCTCGCCGGGCAACACCCGGGACGCCAATTGGCGATGCTGCGCCAGCGCCTCGACAGCCTCGCCGAACGCCTGCCGCGAGCCATGCGCGAAGGCCTGAAAAGCCGTCGCCTGCAATTGCACAGTCAGATGCAGACGCTGCATGTGGTCAGTCCGCTGGCAACCCTCGGCCGTGGTTACAGCATTCTGCTGGATGAGCGCGGGCACGCCATTCGCAACGCCGCGCAGACCCACACCGGCCAGCGCCTGAAGGCCAAACTGGGCGAAGGCGAACTGCAAGTGCGCGTCGAGGACAATCACCTGACGCCTGTCACCCTCTCTTTACTGGACTGATCCATGCCGCGTTTTATCGCTCCGTTATTGTTGCTGTGCCTGACCACCTTCAACGCCCACGCCGACAGCTACATCACCCGTCTGCTGAACAAACCGGTGCCGGGCGGCGTGGCAGTGGTCGATCTGGGCAGCGCCGCGCAGGCACCAAAAGCCACCTATCAGGGCAAACCGGTGCTGGTGGTGAAAGAACAGAACAACTGGCTGGCGATTGTCGGCGTGCCGCTGACGGTCAAACCCGGCAGTCAGCAGATCAGCAGCGGCGGGCGCAATCTGCCGTTCACGGTCGGCAACAAGAAATACCCGGAGCAGCACATCACCCTGAAGAACACCCAACAGGTCAATCCGAACCCGGCCAACCTCAAGCGCATCGAGGGCGAGCTGGCCGAGCAGATCAAGGCTTACCGCAGCTTCAGCCCGAACACCCCGAGCAACCTGCTGCTGGACAAACCGGTCAACGGGCCGCTGTCGAGCAAGTTCGGTGTGCGCCGCTTCTTCAATGGTGAAGAGCGCAACCCCCATGCTGGCCTCGACTTTGCGGTGCCGGCCGGCACGCCGATCAAGACTCCGGCGGCGGGCAAAGTGATTCTGACCGGCAACTACTTCTTCAACGGCAACACGGTGTTTGTCGATCACGGCCAGGGCTTTATCAGCATGTTCTGCCACATGTCGAAAATCGACGTGAAGGTCGGCGATCAACTGGCCCGTGGCGCGGTGGTTGGCAAAGTCGGCTCGACCGGCCGGGCGACCGGGCCGCACATGCACTGGAACATCAGCTTGAACGATGCGCGGGTGGATCCGGCGATTTTCATTGGGGCGTTCCAGCCCTGAATTTGGTGTTGAGGCCACGGGCCTCTTCGCGGGCAAGCCCGCTCCCACAGGTTTTTCGGGTGTACATAATATTCGTGTGCGACACGGACACTGTGGGAGCGGGCTTGCCCGCGAATGCGGTCTACCCAATCCGAAAATATTGCTGACACCCGACCAACATCAATTGCGCCCCAATCTAACCTCACGCAAACATCAATAAGAACCACCGACTTAAACGCAATAAAATTCTGCAAAATCCGGTATTTCGAGTATTCCTCTCAATTTTTTTCGACTGCTTGCCATCCTCTCCCCTCGCGGTTAGGGTTGAAGGCATGAAAACCTCTCACACCCTTATTCAGCTTCGCCAGCACCGCAGTCTGTGCCTCGTCAGCGCACGACTGCCGGGCTGAATCGCTGCGCCTCGTCCCAAGCTGTTCCCCGAACATTCGTTCCACCGGCAGGCCGCCTCTTTTCGGCCCAGACAATAAGGAATTTCCCGATGAGCATGCTCAAAGACCCGTCTTCGAAATACCGCGCGTTCCCCGTCATCAACTTGCCGGATCGCACCTGGCCGTCGAAAACCATCGACGCCGCGCCGATCTGGTGCAGTTCCGACCTGCGTGACGGCAACCAGTCGCTGATCGAGCCAATGGACGCGGTGAAGAAGCTGCGCTTCTGGAAAACCCTCGTTCAGGTGGGTGTGAAGGAAATCGAAGCCTCATTCCCGGCCGCTTCGCAGACCGACTTCGACTTCGTGCGTACCCTGATCGAAGAAGGCCACATCCCGGACGACACCACCATTCAGGTGCTGACCCAGGGCCGTGAAGACCTGATCGAGCGGACTTTCGAATCCCTGCGCGGGGCGAAGAAAGCCATCGTTCACCTGTACAACGCCACCTCGCCTTCCTTCCGTCGTATCGTCTTCAATCAGGACAAGGACGGCATCAAGGCCATCGCAGTGAACGCCGCCAAGCTGTTCGTCAAATACGCGGCGATGCAGCCGGACACCGAGTGGACGTTCGAATACTCGCCGGAAACCTTCAGCGCCACCGAATTGGAATTTGCCAAGGAAGTCTGTGACGCAGTGATCGAGGTCTGGAACCCGACGCCCGAGCACAAGATGATCCTCAACCTGCCAGCCACCGTTGAATGCGCGACGCCGAACGTCTACGCCGACCAGATTGAATGGTTCGGCCGCAACATCAACCGCCGTGACAGCGTGATCATCAGCCTGCACACCCACAACGACCGTGGCACCGGCGTCGCCGCCACCGAGCTGGGCCTGATGGCCGGCGCGGATCGCGTCGAAGGCTGCCTGTTCGGCAACGGCGAGCGTACCGGTAACGTCGACCTCGTCACCGTCGCCCTGAACATGTACACCCAGGGCGTTGACCCTGAGCTGGACTTCTCCGACATCGACGGCGTGCGCAAAGTCGTCGAAGAGTGCAACCAGATCCAGGTGCACCCGCGTCACCCGTACGTCGGCGACCTGGTTCACACCGCATTCTCCGGCTCGCACCAGGACGCGATCCGCAAGGGCTTCGCCCAGCAGAAACCGGATACCCTGTGGGAAGTGCCGTACCTGCCGATCGACCCGGCCGACATCGGTCGCAGCTACGAGGCGGTGATTCGTGTGAACAGCCAGTCGGGCAAGGGCGGTATCGCTTACCTGCTGGAGCAGGAATACGGCATCAGCCTGCCGCGTCGCATGCAGATCGAGTTCAGCCAGGTGGTACAGCGTGAAACCGATCGCCTCGGTCTGGAGATGACCGCCAAGCAGATTCACTCGCTGTTGATCAGCGAATACCTGCAAGCCAACACCCCGTACGCGCTGGTCAGCCATCGCCTGCAGGAAGAGAATGGCAACAGCGCCGTCGAAGTGGAGGTGGCGAGCAAGGGTCAGGGCGAAACCAACCTGCACTGGCGCGGCAAGGGCAACGGTGCGCTGGAAGCACTGGTGGCCGGTCTGCCGATTCCGGTGGAGATCATGGACTACAACGAACACGCGATCGGCGCGGGCACCAACGCCAAGGCAGCCGCGTACATCGAGCTGCGCGTGAATGGCGAGCGTGCGGTGCACGGCGTGGGTATCGATGAAAACATCACCACCGCCAGCTTCAAGGCGCTGTTCAGTGCGCTGAACCGCTCGTTGAGCCAGCCTGAGGCGAAAGCGGCTTAAGCCTGCCCTGAAATGCAAAAGGCCCCGGAGTTTGAACTCCGGGGCCTTTTTGTTGAGGATCAAAAGATCGCAGCCTTCGGCAGCTCCTACATCGGGACAGCGTACCTCCTGTAGGAGCTGCCGCAGGCTGCGATCTTTGGCTTTTCAGGTGAACTCGAAGGTATCCGCATCCAGATTCGCCGGAAAGCGCTCGCGATACGCCGCCAATGGCGCGGCTTCCAGCACGACCTTGAACACCCCGTCCGCCTCCCCCGCCGCCAGCAACGTTTCGCCCTGAAAATCCAGCACCTGACTGTCACCGGTATAGGCAAAGCCCTTGCCATCGGTGCCGATCCGGTTCACCGCGGCCACGTAGCACAGGTTTTCAATCGCCCGCGCCGGCAACAAGCGGTTCCAGTGCAGACGCCGGGCACCCGGCCAGTTGGCGGTGTACAGCAGCAGATCGGTGTCCTGCGCGTCGCGACTCCACACCGGGAAACGCAGGTCGTAGCAAATCAGCGGCCGAATCCGCCAGCCCTTGAGTTCGAACTGCATCTGACGCTCGCCGGGGGTGTAGTGGTTGTGCTCGCCGGCCATGCGGAACAAGTGACGCTTGTCGTAATGCCAGACTTCGCCGTCCGGCCGCGCCCACAGCAGGCGATTGCGATGGCTGCCGTCCGCTGCCTGAATGATCACGCTGCCGGTGATCACCGCATTGAGCTTCGCGGCCTGCGCCTTCATCCACTTGCTGGTCGGGCCGTGCTCGGCTTCGGCGAGGGTCTCCGATTCCATGGAGAAGCCGGTGGTGAACATCTCCGGCAGGATAATCAGATCCGCGCCTCGGGCCTGCTCCAGCAGCACGTCGAAGTGCTCGAGGTTGGCCTGACGGTCATGCCAAGCCAGGCTGGTCTGGATCAGCGCCAGATTGAGATCGGGCAATGCACTCAGATCACGCATAGTTTTGCCGCCGCTTCACGCAGCGTCTCCTCGCGTTTGGCAAAGCACAGGCGCACCAGACGCTGGCCTTGCGGTGGATTCTGGTAGAACACCGACACCGGGATGCTCGCCACGCCGTGTTCGCGGGTCATCCAGATCGCCATTTCGACGTCATTCAGGTCAGGGCGAATCTGCGAGTAGTCGACCAACTGGAAATACGTGCCGGTGACGCGGGTGAAGGTAAAGCGCGACGGCGCCAGCAGATCGCAGAACAGGTCACGCTTGGCCTGATAGAAACCCGGCAGCTCTTCGACGTGTTCCGGGTGCTCGGCCATGTAATCGGCCAGGGCGTATTGCAGTGGCGTGACCCCACAGAAACTGACGTACTGGTGCACCTTGCGCAGCTCGGCGGTCAGCGCCGGCGGTGCAACCACGTAACCGGTTTTCCAGCCCGTCACGTGGTAAGTCTTGCCGAACGAGCTGACCACAAATGCGCGCTGGTACAGCTCTTCGTGAGCCAACACGCTGACATGCGGCACACCGTCGAACACCAGGTGTTCGTACACCTCGTCGCTGATCAGGTAGATGTCACGACCACGGATCAATTCCGCCAGTTGATCCAGTTCGGCACGGCTGATCAGCGCACCGCTCGGGTTGTGCGGGGTGTTGATGACGATCATTTTCGTGCGCGGGCTCAGGGCCGCGGCGAGCTTGTCGAAATCGATGGAGAAATCGTTCGGGTTCAACTGCACATGCACGCAGCGACCGCCCGCCAACTGCGTCGCCGGGTCATAGCTGTCGTAGCACGGGTCGAACACGATGACTTCATCGCCGCTGTGGATAACCGCCTGAATCGCACAGAAGATCGCCTGGGTCGCGCCCGGCGTCACGGTCACTTCGCTGTCGGCATCGACTTTCACGCCATAGCTGCGGGCGATCTTCGCCGCAATCTGCTCGCGTAGCGCCGGCAGGCCGGTCATCGGTGAATACTGGTTATGACCGCTGGCGATATGCCGACCGACCGCGTCACGCAGGGACTGCGGGCCGTCGAAATCAGGAAAACCCTGGGACAGGTTGATGGCTCCGGTCTGCGCCGCGAGCTGAGACATCTGCGTGAAAATAGTGATGCCGACATTCGGCAGCTTACTGGTGATCATCGAGGGGTTCCCTGCTCTACACCCGGCTCTGACGGCGGCGCGGGAGAGCCCGAGGATAGCCCATCCGGCGCCCATAAAAAAAGGGCGCCCAACTGAGCACCCTTCTTTCATTTATACCGCAGCAACCTTGTGGCGAGGGGATTCATCCCCGATCGGCTGCGAAGCAGTCGTAAACCCTATGACAGGTATTTGGGGCCGCTGCGCTGCCCGTCGGGGATAAATCCCCTCACCACAAAGGCTGCGAAAAATCACTTCTTGTCGCGGCGCTTCTTGCTGGCTTTCTTGTTGTGCGACATCAAGCGACGCTTCTTGTTGACCTGGCGGTCGGTCAGCGTGTTCTTGTTGCCTTCGTACGGGTTCTCGCCACCTTTGAACTCGATGCGGATCGGCGTACCGACCAGCTTCAGCACACGGCGGTAAGTGTTCTCCAGATAGCGCACATACGACTTCGGCACTTTCTCGATCTGGTTACCGTGGATCACGATGATCGGCGGGTTCGCACCACCCAGGTGAGCGTAACGCAGCTTGATCCGGCGGCTGTTGACCATCGGCGGCTGGTGCTCGCTGACCGCGTCTTCGAGAATCTGCGTCAGGCGGCTGGTCGGCCAGCGGGTAACCGCAGACTTGAACGAGTTCTGCACCGAGGCGTAGAGGTTGCCCACGCCAGTACCGTGCAGCGCCGAGATGAAGTGAATGTCGGCGAAGTCGACGAAGAACAGCCGACGTTGCAGCTCGACCTTGACGTAGTCGCGCTCGCTCGGGGTCATACCGTCCCACTTGTTGATCGCGATCACCAGCGCACGACCTGCTTCAAGGGCGAAGCCCAGCAGGTTGAGGTCGTGATCGACCACGCCTTCGCGGGCGTCCATCACGAAAATCACCACGTTGGCGTCTTTGATCGCCTGCAGGGTTTTGACCACGGAGAATTTTTCGACTTCTTCGTGGATCTTGCCGCGCTTGCGCACACCGGCGGTGTCGATCAGCGTGTACTTCTCGTCGTTACGCTCGAACGGGATGTAGATACTGTCGCGGGTGGTGCCGGGCTGGTCATACACGATTACCCGGTCTTCACCGAGCATGCGGTTGACCAGGGTCGACTTGCCGACGTTCGGACGGCCGATGATGGCGATCTTGATCCCGTCTTTTTCGCTCGGGCCAGGAATGCGTTTGGCTTCCTCGCCTTCGGCGACGATCTCTTCCTCTTCGCCTTCCTGCGGCTCGTCTTCGTCACGCGGGAAATCGCTCAGTGCCGCTTCCAGCAGTTGAGTGATACCACGGCCGTGGGCACCGGCGATCGGGATCGCGTGGCCCATGCCCAGCGGGGCGAATTCGGCGCGGGCCATTTCCGGGTCGATGTTGTCGACCTTGTTGGCAACCACGTGGGAACGCTTGTTACGCTTGCGCAAGTGTTCGGCGATCATCTGGTCGGCGGCGGTGAAACCGGCCTTGGCATCTACCAGGAACAGCACAACATCCGCTTCTTCAATGGCCAGCAGCGACTGCTCTGCCATTTTTTCGTCCATACCGTGTTCGTCACCGGAGATACCGCCGGTGTCGATCAGAATGTAGGAACGCCCTTGCCACTTGGCCTCACCGTACTGGCGATCACGGGTCAGACCGGACAAGTCGCCGACGATGGCGTCGCGAGTCCTGGTCAGGCGGTTGAACAAGGTGGATTTGCCGACATTCGGTCGGCCCACCAGGGCGATTACGGGAACCATGCGGCTCTCCACTTCGTTATTTCAGAAAATACAAAAGCCGCTGCGAGGCAGCGGCTGGTGCTCGGGGCAACGCCGGGTAGCGCTGCAAGCCCCAGAAATCCGGGGCCGCTTGGGGGTTAACCCCAAGCATAGTTGTTACTTGATGGTCAGGGCTTCCAGTTTGCCGCTGTTGCCATACACATAGATCGTGTTGCCCACCACCAGCGGACGGGCACGCAGGCCGTCACTGTCGATACGCTCACGACCCACAAAACGACCGTCCACCTGGCTCAACAGGTGCAGGTAACCTTCCAGGTCACCGACGGCTACGTAGCTGGAGAACACTTCCGGCGCCGACAGTTGGCGGCGAGCCAGCGAGTCGTTGCTCCACAGTGCAGTGGTCGAACGCTCGTCCACGCCTTCAACGGTGCCCGAAGACAGGCTCACGTAGACGTTGCCGAAACCCTGGGCAACACCGGCATAGCTCGATGCATCGCGCTGCCAGAGCTGGCGACCGCTTTGCAGATCAAGAGCCGCAACGCGACCCTGATAGCTGGCAACGTACAGGGTTTCACCGGACAGCAGCAGACCGCCGTCGATGTCGACCACGCGCTCCAGTTCCGAACGACCGGTTGGAATCGCAACGCGCTGCTCCCAGACCGGCACGCCGTTGGAAATGTCCAGGGCAACCACTTTACCGGTCGACAGGCCAGCCACCGCGAGGCGGTTGGTCACGACGGGGGCGCTGGTGCCGCGCAGGGTCAGGACCGCAGGGGTGCTGTCGTAGGTCCAGCGACGGTCGCCGGTAGCAGCGTCCAGACCGATCAGACGATCGTCCTGAGTCTGTACCACGACAACGTCACCGTTGTTGGCCGGTGGTGCGAGCACTTCACTGGATACCCGGGCGCGCCACTTCTCTTCGCCGTTGATGGCGTCGAGGGCAACGATTTCACCCTTGAGGGTACCGATCGTGACCAGACCGTAACCCACGCCAACGGCGCCGGAGACAGGCAGTTCAAGATCTTTTTTCCACTTCACGTCGCCATTGCTGCGATCCATGGCCATCAGCACGCCGGTCACGTCGGCGGCGTAGATGGTGTCACCATCGATCGCCGGCACCAGCATGTTGTAGGTTTCGCCCTGACCGTCACCGATCGAACGGCTCCACTGCTTTTGCAGAACCACTTCTTCTTTGAAGTCGGTCAGCTCGGCCGGTGGCAGTTCTTTTTTGCTGTTGCTGCTGCAACCCGCGGCCAGAATGGCCAGAGCCAGCAATGCTGCATGCTTCCAACGGATCACGTCACGCATCCCCTTTGGCCAGGTCGTCGAGCTTGATTTGAAGGCCACCGACTGCCGCTTCATCCGACAGTGCCGCCTTGGCTTTTTGATACGCGGTGTTCGCCTCGTCGGTACGACCCAGCTGCACCAGCAGATCACCCTTGAGTTCTTCGCGAGTGGCCAGGAACGCCTTGTCGGCATCGCCGTCGAGCAGTTTCAGGGCTTCATCGGCCTTGTTCTGCGCACCCAGCACCTGCGCCAGACGCTGACGGGCGATTTCGCCCAGCGCCGGGTTGGCCGGTTTGGCAACGATGGCTTTGAGTTCGGTCGCGGCATCGTCCAGCTTGCCGCTGTCGACCGCTACTTTGGCCACGAACAGGCTGCCGTACTGCGCGTACGCGGTGCCGCCGAATTCGCTGTTGAGCTTGCCGGCCAGATCCGCAACGCGGGCAGCGTCAGGCTTGCCATCCGGGGTCAGCGTGGTTTCCAGCAGTTGCTGATAGAGCACCGAAGCGCCTTGCGACTGGTTGCTCTGATATTTGTGAAAAGCCTGCCAGCCGAACACGATGACCAGCGCCAACAGGCCGCCAGTGACCAGAGGTTTGCCGTTGCGTGTCCACCAGTCCTTCAAATCCGCCAACTGTTCGTCTTCGGTACTCGACACCCCAATACTCCTTAATCGCTAAATCGGCTGTTTAGACAGCTTCAACCCTGCACGACGCAGGTGGCCAGGTGAGCGGCGAGCGCATCCCAGGCAATGCTTTGTTGTTCGCCCTGACCACGCAGGGGTTTGAAACCTACCACTTGCTGGGCCATTTCGTCGTCACCGAGGATCAGTGCGTACAGCGCACCGCTCTTGTCGGCTTTCTTGAACTGGCTTTTGAAGCTGCCGGCGCCGGCATTGACTTGCAGACGCAGGTTTGGAAGCTGGTCACGTACACGCTCGGCCAGGGCCAGACCGGCCAGTTCGGCCTGCTCGCCAAAGGCGCAGAGGTAGACGTCGACCTGACGGGAGATTTCTTCCGGGATCTGCTCCAGGGTTTCGAGCATCAACACCAGACGCTCGATGCCCATGGCGAAACCCACGCCGCTAGTCGGCTTGCCGCCCATCTGCTCGACCAGACCGTCGTAACGACCGCCCGCGCAGACAGTACCCTGGGCGCCGAGTTTGTCGGTGACCCATTCGAATACGGTTTTGCTGTAGTAATCGAGGCCGCGCACCAGTTTCGGGTTGAGCACGTACGGGATGCCAACCGCGTCCAGACGCGCCTTCAGACCTTCGAAGTGCGCACGGGATTCGTCGTCCAGGTAGTCGGCCATCTTCGGCGCATCGACCAGTACCGCCTGAGTGTCGGCATTTTTGGTGTCGAGCACGCGCAGCGGGTTGGTTTTCAGGCGACGCTGGCTGTCTTCGTCGAGTTTGTCGTGGTGCGCCGAGAGGTACTCGACCAGCGCTTCACGATAGCGACCACGGGACTCGCTGGTGCCCAGGCTGTTGAGTTCGAGCTTGACCGCGTCACGGATACCCAGCTCGCCCCACAGGCGCCAGGTCATGATAATCAGCTCGGCGTCGATGTCCGGACCGTCGAGGTTAAACACCTCCAGACCGATCTGGTGGAACTGGCGATAACGGCCTTTCTGCGGACGCTCGTGGCGGAACATCGGGCCGATGTACCAGAGTTTCTGCACCTGGCCACCGCCGGTGATGCCGTGCTCGAGCACCGCACGCACGCACGCCGCAGTGCCTTCCGGACGCAGGGTCAGGGAATCGCCGTTGCGGTCTTCGAAGGTGTACATCTCTTTTTCGACGATGTCGGTCACTTCACCGATCGAGCGCTTGAACAGCTCGGTGAATTCGACGATCGGCATGCGGATCTGCTTGTAACCGTAGTTATCCAGCAGACGCGCGACAGTGCCCTCGAAATAACGCCACAGCGGGGTCTGTTCGGGCAGGATGTCGTTCATGCCACGAATGGCTTGCAGAGACTTGCTCACTTTAAATCCTTAAATTCGTTCGGCTTTCGGTCAGGCTCAGCCGCGCGCGATAACCGCTGCGTCAGCTTCGACCTTCTCGGCCGCTTTCTCGCGGATCAGCTTTTCCAGCTCGTCCACCAGATTGTCATTCGTCAGTTTCTGCGACGGCTTGCCGTCGATGTAAATCAGGTTTGGCGTGCCGCCGGTCAAGCCGATATGGGCTTCCTTGGCTTCGCCGGGGCCGTTGACCACGCAACCGATCACCGCGACATCCAGCGGCACCAGCAGGTCTTCAAGACGCCCTTCCAGCTCGTTCATGGTTTTGACCACATCGAAGTTCTGCCGCGAGCAGCTCGGGCAGGCGATGAAGTTGATGCCACGGGAACGCAGATGCAAAGACTTGAGAATGTCGTAACCGACCTTCACTTCCTCGACCGGATCGGCCGCCAGCGAGATGCGGATAGTATCGCCAATCCCCTCGGCGAGCAGCATACCTAGGCCCACGGCGGATTTCACTGTGCCCGAACGCAAACCACCGGCTTCGGTGATGCCCAGGTGCAGCGGCTGGACGATTTCTTTCGCCAGCAGACGGTAAGCTTCGACGGCCATGAACACGTCGGAAGCTTTCACGCTGACCTTGAAGTCCTGGAAATTCAGGCGTTCGAGGTGCTCGACGTGCCGCAGTGCGGACTCGACCAGGGCCGCCGGAGTCGGTTCGCCGTATTTCTTCTGCAGGTCTTTTTCCAGAGAACCGGCGTTGACGCCGATGCGGATCGGAATCCCGCGATCACGGGCGGCATCGACCACGGCGCGCACCCGGTCTTCACGACCGATGTTGCCCGGGTTGATGCGCAGGCAGTCCACACCCAGTTCGGCGACGCGCAGAGCGATCTTGTAGTCGAAGTGGATGTCGGCAACCAGCGGCACCTTGACCAATTGCTTGATCCTGCCAAACGCCTCGGCGGCGTCCATGTCAGGTACCGAAACACGGACGATGTCGACGCCGGCAGCTTCCAGACGATTGATCTGCGCGACGGTGGCGGCAACATCATTGGTGTCGCTGTTGGTCATGCTCTGCACAGCGATAGGCGCATCGCCGCCAACAGGCACGTTACCGACCCAGATCTTGCGCGAAACGCGACGTTTGATTGGAGATTCGCCGTGCATGACTTATTGACCCAACTTCAGGCGAGCAGTCTCGCCACTGGTGAACGGAGCGATATCGACCGGTTGGCCGTTGTAGCTGACCTGTGCGGCGCGAGCCACACCCAGACGCACCGCCAATGGCGGCTTGCCGGTAACCGAAACGCTGTCGCCTTTATGTTTCAGACCACTGAACAGCACTTTGCCGCGACCATCGGTGACCTGTGCCCAGCAATCAGCGGTGAACTGCAGTTGCACCTGGCCGTCGCCGGCCGCTGGAACAGCTGCTTCGGCGCTTGGCGCAGGGGTGGCCGCGACTACTGGAGCGGTGACGGTCGGCGCCGGAGTAGCCGGAACGTTCGGTGCAGGGGTAGCCGGGTTGGCGACAACCGGGGCCGGCGTGTGAGCCGGGGCGGCTGGCGTAGTCGCAGCGGGGGCGGCTGGAGCGGTTGCCGGAGCGGCAGGCTCGGCACCGGTCGATTCAGCGGTGGTTTCCGATTGTGGCAGCGCCAGAGCAGTCGCGCCCTCGGCCTGACCTTCGGCCACGGCCTGGTCTTCCGGTTCGTCGATCGGGTGAATCTGCGTGGTGCCGTCAGCGCCTTCGACTTCAACGTGCTCCGGGGCCAGGCTGGTCACGTCCTTGCTGCGCTGCGAGGTCTGATCCTGCCACCAGACGAAACCGCCGCCGATGACCGCGATCAGCAAGAGCAGACTGACAATACGCAAAATAGTGTGGGAAACCCGTACCGGCTCTTCGATACGGCCCAGCGCATGCACGTTGCTGCCCTGTGAGTCGGTGCCGGTGGACTGGTCGAATTGCTGAACCAGAACGGTCTGGTCCATGCCGAGCAATTTGGCATAAGCGCGAATGTAACCGCGAGCGAAGGTATGCCCCGGCAGCTTGTCGAAAGCGCCAGCTTCAAGATTGCTCAGGGAAGTCACTGTGAGGTTGAGCTTGAGGGCCACTTCGGCCAGCGACCAGCCATTGCTTTCGCGGGCCTGGCGCAAAGTCTCACCGGGATTAACGCGAGTCGCTGCTACAACTTCGGGATGCGCCGCTTTCATCATTGCTCCGACAGGTATTGCTGATATTCCGGCGTACCGGGATAGAGTCGTTTTAATTGCAGGCCATAACTGGCGGCCTTGTCGCGATCTTCAAACACTTTTGCCAGCCGAACGCCGAGCAATAGACTACGTGCATTTTGCTCGGTTAGCAGGCTGAAACGGTCGTAATAGTCACGCGCGGGCACATAATGCCTGTCTTCGAAGGACAACTCAGCCATTTCCAGCAAAGCACGCGGTTGTTGACGGTTCAGCCGCAGGGCTTTTTCCAGTTGCTGCTGCGCCAGATCCCGCTGCCCGAGCTTCGAAGCGGTCATGCCGAGGTTTTCGAAAACCCGCGAACGCTCAGGATACAGGGTATCGGCGGCTGCCTGCTCAAAACGCTCGTAGGCTTCCTTGTAACGCTGTTCTTCGTAGAGAAAACTGCCGTAGTTATTGAGGATTCGTGCGTCGGTGGGACGCGAGGACAGGGCTTTGCGGAAATGTTCGTCGGCCAGCTTCGGCTCCATTTCGGCCTGGAACACCAGCCCGAGGGCAGCGTTGGCATCAGGATCGGAGCCGTCCAGCTCCAGCGCCTTCTTCAGCGGCACCTTGGCGCGCTCGGTCATCCCTTGCTGCAAGTATCCCAGTCCCAGCTGCACGTAGGCGGCACGCGCTTCGTCGCGGCCCTTGCTGGTCTTCATCGGGTTGTAGTCACCCGACAGGACACAACCAGCACACAGGCTGGCCATCAGCAACAGCAGCGCAAAGCGCAGGGACATAGAGATCCTCTCTTAGTTAGTGTTCGCGGCGTTCTGTGCCAGATCGCTGTCGGCGCTCAACTCGCGCACGGCGATGTAACGTTCGCTGCGACGGGTGCGATCCAGCACCTGCCCTACCAATTGACCGCATGCCGCGTCGATGTCCTCACCACGGGTGGTGCGCACAGTGACGTTGAAACCGGCCTGATGCAACTGATCCTGGAACCGACGAATGGCGTTGTTGCTCGGCCGCTCGTAACCGGAATGCGGGAACGGGTTGAACGGAATCAGGTTGATCTTGCACGGAATGTCTTTGAGCAGCTCGATCATTTCCACCGCATGCTCAAGCTTGTCATTGACGTCCTTGAGCAAGGTGTACTCGATGGTCAGCACACGTTTCTCGCCCAGGGCGGACATGTAGCGCTGGCACGACTCGAGCAGCATCTTAAGCGGATATTTCTTGTTGATCGGCACCAATTGGTTACGCAATGCGTCATTCGGTGCGTGCAGGGACAACGCCAGGGAGACGTCGATGTGCTTGGCCAGCTCATCGATCATCGGCACCACGCCCGAAGTGGACAGGGTCACGCGGCGCTTGGAGATCCCGTAGCCCAGGTCATCCATCATCAGATGCATGGCGGCCACGACGTTGTCGAAGTTCAGCAGCGGTTCGCCCATACCCATCATCACCACGTTGGTGATGGCGCGGTCGATGGTGGCGGGAACACTGCCGAAGGATTTGTTGGCAATCCACACCTGACCGATGACTTCGGCGGCGGTGAGGTTGCTGTTGAAGCCTTGCTTGCCGGTGGAGCAGAAACTGCAGTCCAGGGCACAGCCTGCCTGGGACGAAACGCACAGCGTGCCGCGTTTGCCCTGGGGAATGTACACGGTCTCGACACAGCTGCCGGACGCCACGCGCACCACCCACTTGCGGGTGCCGTCGCTGGAGATGTCCTCGCTGACCACTTCGGGACCACGGACCTCAGCAATAGCCTTGAGCTTGTCGCGCAAGGCCTTGCTGACGTTCGTCATGGCGTCGAAATCATCGACGCCAAAGTGGTGAATCCATTTCATTACCTGACCGGCACGGAAACGCTTCTCCCCGATTGAGTCGAAGAATTTTTCCATTTCCGGCTGGGTCAGACCCAGCAGGTTTGTTTTAACAGTCGATGTAGTCATGGATTCACCTTCACTCTTCAAGCAATGCTTAGCGAGTGGTTACTTCAGTAGCTGCGAAGAAGTACGAGATTTCGCGAGCAGCAGCGGCTTCGGAGTCCGAACCGTGAACGGCGTTGGCGTCGATCGACTCAGCGAAGTCAGCACGGATGGTGCCGGCAGCAGCTTCTTTAGGGTTGGTAGCGCCCATCAGCTCACGGTTGCGAGCGATAGCGTTTTCGCCTTCCAGAACCTGAACAACAACCGGGCCGGAGATCATGAAAGCAACCAGGTCACCGAAGAAACCGCGCTCTTTGTGCTCAGCGTAGAAGCCTTCAGCTTCGGCTTTGGACAGCTGCTTCATTTTCGAAGCAACCACTTTCAGACCAGCCTTTTCGAAACGGGTAACGATTTCGCCGGCAGCGCCGTTAGCAACGGCGTCAGGCTTGATGATGGAGAAAGTACGTTGAACAGCCATGGTGTAACTCCAGAAACGGTAATTTGCGAAAAATTAAACCCGCGAATTATACGCGGGTTCTTGGGTATTGCCTAACCTGCGAGACGATCAGTCCAATTCTTTGGCCCAGAGCTCCTGAACCGCTTCCAGCACCTTCTCGCCGACACGGCCAGAAGTGCTATCAAAGTCAGGCAGATCCAGGATCATCTGCTGCAGACGGACAAAACCCACAGAGTACGGATCGACGCCGGCGTGGGCCTCAGCCAGTTCTTCTGCAATACGTTGAACATCATTCCAACCGTAGCTCATGACAGTCTTACCAGTCAGTGCGGCGCTTCGGCCGCATGGTTAAGCGAATATTTCGGGATCTCGACGGTGATGTCTTCTTCACCAACGATAGCCTGACAGGCCAGACGCGATTGCGCCTCCAGACCCCAGGCGCGATCGAGGAAGTCTTCTTCCAGCTCATCCGCCTCTTCCAGCGAGTCGAAACCCTCGCGGATGATGCAGTGGCAAGTGGTGCAGGCGCAGACGCCACCGCAGGCACTTTCCATCTCGATATGGTGTTCGTGAGCCAGATCGAGAATCGAAGTGCCGGGTTCGGCCTCGACCACCATGCCTTCAGGGCAGAACTTCTCGTGGGGCAGAAAAATGACCTGCGGCATCAGATATCCTCGATTTCATTCAGATTGCGCCCCGACAGAGCGGCTTTCACCGTCAGATCCATGCGGCGGGCAGCAAAAGCATCGGTCACTTGCGACAGACGCTTGGTCTGCTGCTCGATGGCATAACCATCGGTGCCTTTCATCAGTTCGGCCAGTTCCTGCATCTGCAGTTCGATGACCATGCGCTCTTCGGCGTCGAGCAAACGCTCGCCATCGGCCTCCAGAGCACCCTGCACCGCTTCGATCAGGCGCTGGGCATCGACTTGCTGCTCGCGCAGGACACGGGCGACCTTGTCGTCATTGGCGTGCTGGAACGAGTCCTTGAGCATCTTGGCGATTTCGCCGTCGGTCAGGCCGTAGGACGGCTTGACCTGAATGCTCGCCTCAACGCCTGAACCCAGTTCGCGGGCAGACACGCTGAGCAGACCGTCGGCATCGACCTGGAAGGTCACGCGAATCTTCGCCGCACCGGCCACCATCGCCGGAATGCCGCGCAATTCAAAGCGCGCCAGGGAGCGGCAGTCGCTGATCAGCTCGCGCTCGCCCTGCAGCACATGGATCGCCATGGCCGACTGGCCGTCTTTATACGTAGTGAAGTCCTGCGCACGGGCGACCGGGATGGTGGTGTTGCGCGGAATCACCTTCTCCATCAGCCCGCCCATGGTTTCCAGCCCCAGGGACAGCGGAATCACGTCGAGCAGCAGCAGTTCGCCGCCATCACGCTTGTTGCCAGCCAGCGTATCCGCCTGGATCGCGGCCCCGATGGCCACCACTTGATCCGGGTCGATTTCCGTCAATGGCTGACGACCGAAGGCTTCGGCAACGGCTTCGCGTACACGTGGAACGCGGGTCGAACCACCGACCATGACCACGGCATGCACGTCTTCCAGTTCGATACCGGAATCACGCACGGCGCGGCGGCAGGCTTTCAGGCTGCGGGCGACCATCGGTTCGATCAGCGCATCGAAGGCTTCGCGGGTCAGTTGCGCTTTCCAGTCACCGTAGGCGACTTCGACGCTGGCCGCATCGGTCAGGGCTTCTTTGGCCGCGCAGGCGGTTTGCAGCAAATTGCGTTGTGCGCCCGGGTCGAGATCGGCGGACAGACCGGCGCTCTCGATGATCCAGCCGGCAATCGCGTGATCGAAGTCATCGCCGCCCAGCGCGCTGTCGCCGCCGGTGGCCAGCACTTCGAACACACCGCCAGTCAGACGCAGAATCGAAATATCGAAGGTGCCGCCACCCAGATCATAGATCGCCACCAGCCCTTCGGCATGCTGATCCAGACCATAAGCCACAGCGGCAGCGGTCGGCTCGTTGAGCAGACGCAGCACGTTCAGACCGGCGAGTTTCGCCGCGTCTTTGGTGGCCTGGCGCTGAGCATCGTCGAAATACGCCGGAACAGTGATCACCGCACCGACCAGCTCGCCACCCAGGGTCGCTTCAGCACGCTGACGCAGCACCTTGAGGATATCGGCGGAGACTTCGACCGGGCTTTTCGGGCCCTGCACGGTGTCGATGAACGGCATGTGCGATTCGCCGCCGACAAAGCGATACGGCAGTTGCTCGCCCAATTGCTTGACGTCGGACAGACCACGGCCCATCAGGCGCTTGACCGACAGCACGGTGTTCAAGGGATCGGAGGACGCGGCCAGTTTGGCCGACTCGCCGACCTCGACGCGGTCGGCGTGATAACGCACGGCGGACGGCAGGATGACCTGCCCGGCAGCGTCGGCCAGCGGTTCGGAAAGACCACTGCGCAACGCAGCGACCAGCGAATTGGTAGTGCCCAAGTCGATCCCCACAGCCAGACGACGCTGGTGCGGTTGAGGACTTTGGCCGGGTTCGGCGATCTGCAGTAGGGCCATCGTGATCAGGACTTATCTGTATATCAGGCGTGCGACCGGAGCGGCACTGGGTTAATCGTCGAGGCGCTCTTCTAACTGGCGCACTTCGTAGGTGAGCTTGTCGAGGAACTGCATGCGCCGCATCAGGCGTTCGGCCTGTTCGCGTTGCGCCGCATCATCCCAACAGGCTGCGAAGCTTTCGTTCAACTGTTCCTGAGCCACCTTCAGGCGACGCTTGAACACCGCGACACCGTCGAGGTCGGCACTGTCCTGAAGATCTTCGAGCTCTTCGCGCCATTGCATCTGCTGCAGAAGAAACTCGGGATCATGGACCGTGACTTCCATCGGCACTTCATGCCCGCTGATGGTCAGCAGGTAGCGTGCACGCTGGGCAGGGCTCTTGAGCGTCTGGTAGGCATCGTTGAGCCGCGCAGACTGCTCGAGCGCCGAACGCTGCTCGCGCTCGGAAGCGTCGGCAAAGCGGTCAGGATGAACACCGCGCGCCAACTCACGGTAGCGCGTGGCCAACTGCTCGAGATCCAGACGAAAGCTCGGTTGCAGCTCGAATAAAGCGAAATGACAAGGAATACCCACGACAAGCCTCAGATGTTGAAGCTTTCGCCGCAGCCACATTCACCGCGTACGTTGGGGTTGTTGAACTTGAAGCCTTCGTTCAACCCTTCCTTGACGAAATCGAGCTCGGTGCCGTCCAGGTAGGCCAGGCTTTTCGGGTCGATAATCACTTTTTCGCCGTGACTTTCGAACACCTGATCCTCGGCAACCACCTCGTCGACAAACTCCAGCACGTAGGCAAGGCCGGAACAGCCTGTGGTGCGAACACCCAGACGAATCCCTTCACCTTTGCCGCGCCCGTCGAGGGAGCGTCGCACGTGTCGAGCAGCCGCTTCTGTCATGCTGATAGCCATCGTTGACTCCTTACTCGTCGCGCAATGCTTAGATCAAGCCTTTCTTCTGCTTGTAGTCGCGAACGGCCGCTTTGATAGCGTCTTCTGCGAGTACCGAGCAGTGGATTTTCACTGGCGGCAGGGCCAGTTCTTCGGCCAGCTGAGTGTTCTTGATGGTCTCGGCTTCGTCCAGCGTCTTGCCCTTCATCCACTCGGTGGCCAGGGAACTGGAAGCGATTGCCGAACCGCAGCCGTAGGTCTTGAACTTGGCATCTTCGATAACGCCCTGATCGTTGACCTTGATCTGCAGACGCATCACGTCGCCGCACGCCGGAGCGCCGACCATGCCGGTGCCGACATCCGGGTCTTCCGCGTTCATCTTGCCGACGTTGCGCGGGTTTTCGTAGTGGTCGATGACCTTTTCGCTGTAAGCCATGGTGCTTAATCCTCACTCATCAGAGAGTCGCTCTTTGAGCCCCGGAACCTGAGTTGACGGGGCCGGTTCGCGGCGACTTGAAATCAGTGTGCCGCCCACTCGATTTTCGAAATGTCGACACCGTCTTTGTACATGTCCCACAGCGGCGACAAAGCGCGCAGCTTGGTAACGGCCTCGCAGACTTTCTGCGCGGCATAGTCGATTTCTTCTTCGGTGGTGAAACGGCCGAAGGTGAAACGGATCGAGCTGTGTGCCAGTTCGTCGTTGCGGCCCAGGGCGCGCAGTACGTACGAAGGCTCCAGGGACGCCGAGGTGCAGGCCGAACCGGACGATACCGCCAGATCCTTGAGCGCCATGATCAGCGACTCGCCTTCAACGTAGTTGAAGCTCAGGTTCAGGTTGTGCGGAACGCGGGCGGTCAGGCTGCCGTTGACGTACAGCTCTTCCAGATGCTCGACCTGCTTGTAGAAGCGGTCGCTCAGGGCTTTGATCCGCACGTTTTCGGCAGCCATGTCTTCCTTGGCTACACGGAACGCTTCGCCCATGCCGACGATCTGGTGGGTCGCCAGGGTGCCGGAACGCATGCCGCGTTCGTGACCGCCGCCGTGCATGGTCGCTTCGATGCGCACACGCGGCTTGCGGCTGACGTACAGCGCGCCGATGCCTTTAGGGCCGTAGGTTTTGTGGGCGGAGAACGACATCATGTCGACTTTCAGCTTCTGCAGGTCGATGTCGACCTTGCCGGTGGACTGAGCCGCGTCAACATGCAGCAGAACGCCCTTGGAGCGGGTCAGTTCGCCGATGGCAGCGATGTCGTTGATGGTGCCGATTTCGTTGTTCACGTGCATCACCGACACCAGGATGGTGTCTTCGCGCAGTGCCGCTTCGATCATCGCCGGGGTGATGAGACCGTCTTCGGTCGGCTCGAGGTAGGTGACTTCGAAACCTTCACGCTCCAGTTGGCGCATGGTGTCGAGGACAGCCTTGTGCTCGATCTTGCTGGTGATCAGGTGCTTGCCCTTGGAGCCATAGAAATGCGCCGCACCCTTGATTGCCAGGTTGTCGGACTCGGTGGCACCGGAGGTCCAGACGATTTCGCGCGGGTCGGCGTTGACCAGATCGGCCACCTGACGACGGGCGTTTTCGACGGACTCTTCAGCTTTCCAGCCGAACACGTGGGAACGGGAGGCCGGGTTACCGAAGTTTCCGTCGACCAGCAGGCATTCACTCATCTTTTGCGCAACGCGCGGATCGACCGGGGTGGTCGCAGAGTAATCAAGGTAAATCGGCAATTTCATGGACTATCTCCTAAATCAGGGCTGGCGTTCCGCTAGCTCTTCGGCTGTCATTCGACGGCGGACGCTTCAATCTTGTCCAGGCGTGGCGCCTTGCTGTTGCAACGGCGCTGGTCCTGACGCTGGGCTACTTCCTGCACCTCACGGCGAGTTACAAGATCAGCCAAGCTGATACCACTTAGAAATTCGTGAATCTGCAGGCTCAGGTCGCACCACAAATGATGAGTCAGACAGGTATCGCCGGAATGGCAATCGCCCTGGCCCTGGCATTTTGTAGCATCGACCGATTCGTTGACCGCATCGATCACCTGAGCCACCTGGATGCCCTGCATGTCGCGGGACAACTGGTAGCCACCACCTGGACCGCGAACACTGGAAACCAGGTTGCTGCGGCGCAGCTTGGCGAAAAGCTGTTCGAGATAGGACAGGGAGATGCCTTGGCGCTCGGAGATATCGGCCAGGGACACCGGCCCGTGCTGCGCGTGCAACGCCAGGTCAAGCATGGCGGTCACGGCGTATCGGCCTTTTGTAGTCAGTCGCATGGACAGTTACCACGGAGTTCGGAATGGGCGGGAGTATGCAATTCCCGAGCATTTAAGTCAACTATAAGACCTAGTGCTTTAGTCGGGTTTACCCGCAAAAGAGCGCGCGAATGATAGCAGGGTCTGCGGCTTAATGGCACACCACCCTGCCGATGGAGCCTGTAGGAGCTGCCGAAGGCTGCGATCTTTTGCTTTTGCTTTAAATAAGATCAAAAGATCGCAGCCTGCGGCAGCTCCTACAAAGCCTGTCAGCCGGCTTTGGATTCGTCTTTGCCTTTGACGCAGGCAAAATCTTCTTCACGCAGCTCAGGCAGATCTTTCGCACAGTAATTACTGCCCAGATCCTTCAGCGCGCCGCACATCCCCTCCAGCCGCCCGTCCACCGCTTGCAGGTGATCGAGCAACTGACCGATGGCACGGGCCACCGGGTCGGGCATGTCTTCGCTGACGCCATAGGCATCGAAACCGATCTTCTCGGCCATCGCCTTGCGCTTGGCGTCCTGCTCTTCATCGGACTTGACGATGATCCGCCCCGGAATTCCCACCACCGTGGCGCCCGGCGGTACTTCCTTGGTCACGACGGCATTGGAACCGACTTTCGCCCCAGCCCCCACCGTGAACGGCCCAAGCACTTTGGCACCGGCACCCACGACAACGCCGTCACCCAATGTCGGGTGGCGCTTGCCCTTGTTCCAACTGGTGCCACCCAGAGTCACACCCTGATAAATGGTCACGTCATCGCCAATCTCGGCGGTTTCACCAATGACGATGCCCATGCCGTGGTCGATGAAGAAGCGCCGACCAACCTTGGCCCCCGGATGAATCTCGATCCCGGTCAACCAGCGACCGAAGTTGGACACCAGGCGCGCCAGCCATTTCAGCTCGTTGCGCCACAGCATCCCGGCCAGGCAATGAATCCAGATCGCATGCATGCCGGGATAGCAGGTCAGGACTTCAAAAGCGTTACGCGCCGCCGGGTCCCGATGGAATACGCTCTGGATATCTTCACGCAAACGCTCAAACATCATTCAGTCCTTCCGCTTAAGAAGCTCACCACGGGCCGCTTTTTGGGTTTCCGTGAGGATGCCACGCAAAATATTCATTTCCGCCCGGCTGACCGAGCTACGTCCGTACAACCGGCGCAGGCGCGCCATCAAGTGCCGTGGCTTTTCCGGATCAAGAAATTCGATGGCGACCAGCGTCTGCTCCAGATGCTCGTAGAAGCGCTCCAGCTCATCCATGGTCGCGAGCTCGGCGCTTTTCACCGAGGCCACTTCTTCTTTCTCGATCTTGGTCGGCTGCCCTTGTGCGGCCAGCCAGGCCATGCGCACTTCATAGCTCAACACCTGCACCGCCGCCCCGAGGTTCAGCGAGCTGAATTCAGGATCGGAGGGAATGTGCACGTGAAAGTGACATCGCTGCAGCTCCTCGTTGGTCAGGCCGGAGTCTTCACGACCGAATACCAACGCGATTTGCGCGCCCTGCTCCGCTTCCTCGACCACTTTGCTCCCGCATTCGCGCGGATCGAGCAGCGGCCAGGGAATGCGGCGGTCACGGGCGCTGGTGCCGAGCACCAGGTTGCAGCCGACCAAAGCGTCTTCCAGGGTGGCGACGACTTGTGCGTTTTCAAGGATATCCCCGGCGCCGGAAGCTCGCGCATCGGCTTCGTGATGCGGAAACAGGCGCGGCTCGACCAGCACCAGCCGCGACAGACCCATGTTTTTCATGGCGCGCGCGGCCCCGCCGATGTTGCCGGGGTGGCTGGTATTGACCAGGACGACACGAATGTTCTGCAGCAAGGGAGGCGCTCTCGGACACAGGAAAGGGGTGCAAATCTTACAGAACAGCCTACCGTTAAGCTATGAAAGCGAACAGCGACCTTCACCTGAAGAAAAGTTCTGATAGAATGCGCGGCTTTCTTTAACAACCTTAGGTGACACATCCATGCAGCCCATGCTGAATATCGCGCTGCGCGCCGCCCGCAGCGCCAGTGAACTGATCTTCCGCTCCATCGAGCGCCTGGATACCATCAAGGTCGACGAAAAAGACGCCAAGGATTATGTATCCGAGGTCGATCGCGCCGCCGAACAGAAAATCATCGACGCTCTGCGCAAGGCTTATCCGAATCACTCGATCCAGGGTGAAGAGACCGGCATGCACGTCGGTAACGGCATCGAAGGCGAAGAGTACCTGTGGATCATCGATCCACTGGACGGCACCACCAACTTCCTGCGCGGGATTCCTCACTTTGCTGTCAGCATTGCCTGCAAATACCGTGGTCGCCTGGAACACGCAGTGGTTCTGGATCCGGTTCGCCAGGAAGAATTCACCGCCAGCCGTGGTCGCGGCGCGCAACTGAACGGTCGCCGCCTGCGCGTCAGCGGTCGCACCAGCCTCGAAGGCGCTTTGCTGGGCACTGGTTTCCCGTTCCGTGACGACCAGATGGACAACCTCGACAACTACCTGGGCATGTTCCGCGCCCTGGTTGGCCAGACTGCCGGCATCCGCCGCGCCGGCTCCGCCAGCCTGGACCTGGCTTACGTGGCTGCCGGTCGTTTCGACGCGTTCTGGGAATCGGGCCTGTCCGAGTGGGACATGGCTGCAGGCGCCCTGCTGATCCAGGAAGCAGGCGGTCTGGTGAGCGACTTCACCGGCGGTCACGATTTCCTTGAAAAAGGCCACATCGTTGCCGGCAACACCAAATGCTTCAAGGCAGTCCTGACGGCGATCCAGCCGCACCTGCCGGCTTCGCTGAAGCGCTAAGCTTCCCGCGAAACGCAAAAAGCACCCTTCGGGGTGCTTTTTTTATGCTTGGAGAAATACCACCGGCCCAGTGTAGGAGTGAGCCTGCTCGCGATGGCGGTGTATCAGCCGGCATTAATGCTGACTGATGCACCGCCATCGCGAGCAGGCTCACTCCTACAGGGGATTTGTGGTGGGGCTTGAATCGCGGGCACAAAAAAGCACCCCGCAGGGTGCTTCTTGTTAAAACAGTCGGTCCTTACTGACCCGGCTGATTCTGCGACAGAATCAACTTGCCTTCCTTGTCGACCGGAATCTGGTTGCCCGGATCGCGATCCATCCGCACCTTGCCTTCCTTGCCATCGAGCGAGTAACGCACGTCGTAACCGACGACCTTGTCACTGATGTCATTCACGGTGTTACAGCGAGTCTGAGTAGTGGTGTAGGTGTCTCGGTTCTGCATGCCTTCCTGCACCTTGTTACCGGCATAACCGCCACCGACCGCACCAGCGACCGTAGCCAGCTTCTTGCCGTTGCCGCCGCCAATCTGGTTACCCAGCAAACCACCGCCGACAGCACCGATTACCGTGCCGAGGATCTGGTGTTGATCCTGCACCGGTTTTTGCCGGGTTACCGCAACATCCTTGCACACTTCACGTGGAGTCTTGATCTGTGTTTTGACCGGTTCAACGGCCAGCACTTGCGCATACTCAGGGCCGCTTTTAACCAGGCTGTAGGTGGCAACAGCACCCCCGGCAGTCACACCGACAGCACCCAATACCGCACCAACCAGCAACGACTTGTTCACATGAACCTCCTGACCATCACATGCGGGACGCGCCCGCGCTTCTCCCAGCCTTGGAGCATAAAAAAAGGCGCGAGTTCAACTCGCGCCTTTTTCGGGCTGACAGCCGGAGAAACGATGGCCGTTATGGACGGTCGTCGACTTCTTTCTCGGTGTTGGCCGGAGGAATAAGATCCTCGGTGCTCAGGTTCAGCCAGATCAGCACCACGTTGGCGATGTAGATCGACGAGTAGGTACCCGCCAGAACACCGATGAACAGGGCGATGGAGAAGCCGAACAGGTTGTCGCCACCGAAGAACAGCAGCGCAGCGATCGCCAGCAGAGTGGAGATCGACGTCGCCATGGTCCGCAACAAGGTCTGGGTGGTCGAGATGTTGATGTTCTCGATCAGCGAAGCCTTGCGCAGCACACGGAAGTTCTCACGAACCCGGTCGAACACGACGATGGTGTCGTTCAGCGAGTAGCCGATGATCGCCAGTACCGCCGCCAGCACCGTCAGGTCGAAGGTGATCTGGAAGAACGACAGGATACCGACAGTCACGATCACGTCGTGAATCAGCGAAACGATGGCGCCGACCGCGAATTTCCACTGAAAGCGGAAAGCCAGGTAGATCAGGATGCCGCCGAGCGCCAGGAGCATGCCGAGACCGCCCTGGTCGCGCAGTTCTTCACCGACCTGCGGGCCAACGAACTCGACGCGCTTGACGGTCGCCGGGTTATCGCCACCGACTTTCTGCAGCGCGTCTGCTACCTGATGGCCCAACTGCGGGTCTTCACCCGGCATGCGCACCAGCAGGTCGGTGGTTGCACCGAAGTTCTGCACCACGGCCTCGTGGTAACCGGAAGTCACCAGTTGCTCACGCACTTTGGTGACGTCGGCCGGACGCTCGTAGGTCAGCTCGATGAGCGTACCGCCGGTGAAGTCCAGGCCCCAGTTCATGCCCTTGTGGAAAACGCTGAACAAGGCCAGAACGGTGAGAAACACAGTGACGCCGAACGCAAAGTTGCGAACGCCCATGAAGTTGATTGTACGTAACATGGCAGCCCCTTAAATCCACAACTTCTTGAAGTCACGTCCGCCGAAGATCAGGTTGACCATTGCGCGGGTCACCATGATGGCCGTGAACATCGAGGTAAAGATCCCGAGGGACATGGTCACTGCGAAGCCCTTCACCGGGCCGGTGCCCATGGCGAAGAGGATGCCGCCGACCAGCAGAGTGGTCAGGTTGGCGTCGAGAATCGCGGTGAATGCCCGGCCGAAGCCTTCGTTGATTGCCCGCTGCACAGTCATGCCGGCGGCGATCTCTTCACGGATCCGCGAGAAGATCAGCACGTTGGCGTCGACCGCCATACCCATGGTCAAGACGATACCGGCGATACCCGGCAGGGTCAGTGTTGCACCCAGCAGCGACATCAGCGCCAGCAGCAGCACCATGTTCACCGCCAGTGCGACCGTGGCGATCACACCAAAGAAGCGGTAGATGGCGATGATGAACAGCGAGACGAACAGCATGCCCCACAGCGATGCATCGATACCCTTGGTGATGTTGTCAGCACCCAGGCTCGGACCGATTGTGCGCTCTTCAGCGAAGTACATCGGAGCGGCCAGACCACCGGCACGCAGCAGCAGCGCCAGTTCGGACGATTCGCCCTGGCCGTTCAGGCCGGTGATACGGAACTGCGCACCCAGCGGCGACTGAATGGTCGCAAGGCTGATGATCTTCTTCTCTTCCTTGAAGGTCTGCACCGGCACGTCTTTCTCGACGCCGTCGACAACCTGCTTGACGTAGGTGGTCACTGGACGCTGTTCGATGAAGATCACCGCCATGCTGCGACCGACGTTCGAACGGGTTGCGCGGCTCATCAGCTCGCCACCGTGACCATCCAGGCGGATGTTCACTTCAGGCGTACCGTGCTGAGAATCAAAACCGGCCTTGGCGTCAGTCACCTGGTCACCGGTGATGATCAGGCCACGTTCGATCTGTGCAGGAGGACGCTTGCCTTCACGGAACTCGAAAGTTTCGGAAGTGGCTTTCGAAGCGCCCGGCTCTGCAGCCAGACGGAACTCAAGGTTGGCCGTCTTGCCGAGAATACGCTTGGCTTCGGCAGTGTCCTGTACGCCCGGCAGCTCAACCACAATGCGGTTAGCGCCCTGACGCTGAACGATCGGTTCGGCAACACCCAGCTCGTTGACGCGGTTACGTACCGTGGTCAAGTTCTGCTTGATGGAGTATTCACGGATTTCCGCCAGCTTGGCCGGGGTCATCGCCAGACGCAGCACCGGTTGACCATTGAGGTCGGCCGGAACAATGTCGAAATCGTTGAAGTTCTTGCGGATCAGCGTACGGGCCTGTTCACGGGAGTCAGCATCGCTGAAGCCCAGCTGAATGGCGCCATTGAGTTGCGGCAGGCTGCGATAGCGCAGCTTCTCTTTACGCAGCAGGCTCTTGACGTCACCTTCGTAGACTTTCAGGCGGGCGTCGAGGGCTTTGTCCATGTCCACTTCCAGCAGGAAGTGCACACCACCGGACAAGTCCAGACCCAGCTTCATCGGGTGCGCGCCCAGATTACGCAGCCATTGCGGGGTGGTCTGTGCCAGGTTCAGTGCGACGACGTAGTCATCACCCAATGCCTTGCGCACAACGTCCTTGGCCGGCAGCTGGTCTTCAGCCTTGGTCAGACGGATCAGACCGCCCTTGCCGTTGGCGGCCAGCGAGGCTGCCTTGACGTTGATCCCGGACTCACGCAGCGCGGTGCTGACGCGATCCAGATCGGCCTGATTGACCTGCAGTGCCGTGCTGGCGCCGCTGATCTGAATGGCCGGGTCATCGGGGTATAGATTGGGAGCGGAATAAATCAGACCGACCGCCAGCACCGCCAGGATCAGAATGTATTTCCACAGAGGATATTTGTTCAGCATCACGCCGCCCGTTATGAACGCGGGGCGCCTTGCGCGCCCCGTCGATTGAGTAGAAGTTGGAACCTTAGATCGCTTTCAGCGTGCCTTTTGGCAGCGTGGCGGCGATGGCGCCCTTCTGGAACTTCATTTCCACGGTGTCGGAAACTTCCAGAACCACGAAGTCATCGGCCACTTTGGTGATCTTGCCGGCGATGCCACCGGTGGTGACCACTTCGTCACCCTTCGCAAGGCTGCTCAGCAGGTTCTTCTGCTCTTTGGCGCGCTTGGCCTGTGGACGCCAGATCATCAGGTAGAAGATGACCAGGAAGCCGACCAGGAAAATCCACTCGAAGCCGCCGCCCATTGGGCCTGCAGCAGCCGGTGCAGCTGCGTCAGCCATGGCGTTAGAGATAAAAAAGCTCATTTAGCACTCCAGTTGCAAATGTTGAATCTTGGGGTCAGAAAACTCAGTCCAAAGGCGGAACGGGGAGCCCGCGTTTGGCGTAGAAGGCATCGACAAAGGCGGCCAATGTACCCTGTTGAATAGCCTCGCGCAAACCAGCCATCAGCACCTGATAATGGCGCAAGTTATGGATGGTATTGAGCATGCTGCCGAGCATTTCGCCGCACTTGTCCAAGTGATGCAGATAAGCGCGGGAGAAGTTCTGGCAGGTATAGCAATCGCAGGTCGGATCCAGCGGCGAATCATCATGGCGATGGAACGCGTTACGGATCTTCAGCACGCCTGTATCAATGAACAGATGCCCATTGCGGGCATTACGGGTTGGCATCACGCAATCGAACATGTCCACACCGCGGCGCACACCCTCAACCAGATCTTCCGGTTTGCCAACGCCCATAAGGTAACGAGGTTTGTCAGCCGGCATCATGCCCGGCAGATAATCCAGCACCTTGATCATCTCGTGCTTCGGCTCGCCCACCGACAGACCACCGATGGCCAGGCCATCGAAGCCGATCTTGTCGAGGCCTTCCAGCGAGCGCATGCGCAGGTCCTGGTGCATGCCGCCCTGAACGATGCCGAACAACGCCGCCGTGTTGTCGCCGTGGGCGTTTTTCGAGCGCTGGGCCCAACGCAGCGACAGCTCCATGGATACGCGGGCGACGTCTTCGTCAGCCGGGTACGGCGTGCATTCGTCGAAGATCATCACGATGTCAGAACCGAGATCGCGCTGCACCTGCATCGACTCTTCCGGGCCCATGAACACTTTCGAGCCGTCGACCGGGGAGGCGAAGGTCACGCCCTCCTCCTTGATCTTGCGCATCGCACCCAGGCTGAACACCTGGAAACCGCCGGAGTCGGTGAGGATCGGGCCTTTCCACTGCATGAAATCGTGCAGGTCGCCGTGCTCCTTGATCACCTCCGTGCCCGGACGCAGCCACAGGTGAAAGGTGTTGCCCAGAATGATTTCCGCGCCGGTGGCGACGATGTCACGCGGCAACATGCCCTTGACCGTGCCGTAAGTGCCCACCGGCATGAACGCCGGGGTCTCGACGGTGCCACGCGGGAAGGTCAGCCGACCACGACGGGCCTTGCCATCGGTGGCCAGAAGTTCAAAGGACATGCGACATTCGCGACTCATTCTGTTTCCTCTGGGCCTGTGTGTTCAGGGGCAGTCGGGGCGGGATTACGGGTGATGAACATCGCATCACCGTAGCTGAAAAAGCGGTAGCCGTTGTCGACGGCGGCTTTATAAGCGGCCATGGTTTCGGGATAACCGGCGAACGCCGAAACCAGCATCAACAGCGTCGATTCCGGCAAATGGAAGTTGGTGACCAGGGCGTCGACCACATGGAACGGCCGGCCCGGGTAGATAAAGATGTCGGTGTCGCCGCTGAACGGCTTGAGCACGCCATCGCGCGCGGCACTTTCCAGCGAGCGCACGCTGGTGGTGCCCACGGCAATCACTCGTCCGCCACGCTCGCGGCACGCGGCAACGGCGTCGACCACATCCTGGCCGACTTCCAGCCACTCGCTGTGCATGTGGTGATCTTCGATCTTGTCGACGCGCACTGGCTGGAACGTCCCCGCACCGACGTGCAGCGTGACGAACGCGGTCTCGACGCCCTTGGCAGCAATCGCCTCCATCAGCGGCTGATCGAAATGCAACCCCGCCGTCGGCGCCGCCACCGCACCAAGACGCTGGGCGTACACGGTCTGATAACGCTCGCGATCCGAGCCCTCGTCCGGGCGGTCTATATAAGGAGGCAACGGCATGTGCCCGACGCGATCGAGCAGCGGCAGCACTTCTTCAGCAAAGCCCAGCTCGAACAGCGCGTCGTGACGCGCGAGCATCTCGGCTTCGCCACCGCCGTCGATGAGGATCTTCGAACCCGGCTTCGGCGACTTGCTGGAGCGCACATGGGCCAGCACGCGGTGCGAATCGAGCACGCGTTCGATGAGAATTTCCAGCTTGCCGCCCGAGGCTTTCTGCCCGAACAGCCGCGCCGGAATCACCCGGGTATTGTTGAACACCATCAAATCGCCCGGGCGCAAATGCTCAAGCAAATCAGTGAATTGACGGTGTGCCAGGGCGCCGCTCGGCCCATCAAGGGTCAGCAGGCGACTAGCGCGACGCTCGGCCAAAGGGTGGCGGGCGATCAGCGAATCAGGAAGCTCGAAGGTAAAGTCAGCAACGCGCATGATGGGGTTCGTCTAGCAGGGCCGGAAAGTCTAGCGGAAATATCAAAAATTGACCATGAAACGTGATTGACCAACGGTAATCACCTCTCTATACTTCGCCGCCATTGAGCCCTGATGGCGGAATTGGTAGACGCGGCGGATTCAAAATCCGTTTTCGAAAGGAGTGGGAGTTCGAGTCTCCCTCGGGGCACCAAAATTAAGAAAGGTCTTGCTTAGCAAGGCCTTTTTTTTCGTCTATCGGAAAGTGAACGGGTGGAACTGGCCTCGCGCGCGCCGCACATAATGCGGGCTATGCGCTAGAACGCGCTAGCGCCCTGCATCCCCTGAAATCAGGTACGTGAACGCTCACAACCTGCGGGCAATTTCCTTCCAGATATAGCTGTAGTTGTATTTGAGCCAGAGAACCAGCGCTTTATCGAATTGCCTGCGAAACCAACTGCGCTCTCTCTCAGCCAGCCTTTCGTTGATCATGCTATTGAGCGACTCGGGGTCGAAACCTGTCCAGACAGAGGGCACGGCAGCCGCAATATTGGTGAAACACACCGGTGCGACTTCTGAATAAAGGATCTCGTACAGCATACCGGGATCGATGTTCTTTACCTGACTGGCTATGTAGTCGTAATCCACAGGGAAATCGTTGAACGGATCAGAGAGTGCGACCCTTACATTTTTCAGTTCTGGTTCACTCAAAAAATGTCCCAATGCGAAAACTCCTCCAGTTCTTCATCCAGTGAATCAGCGACAACTCCACCTGCCACACCACCGGCAACTGACCCAACCAAAACAACAGCTATTGCACAAATGGGAGCCCCTGGGCCACAGAGTGCGCTAACTCCCATACCCGCAAGAATACCGCCCACGGCACCACTGCTAACGATGATGCCTTGGCGTGCCGCTTCTTTCGGTTTGTTTTCGGCATCGAGGATTTGATAAGTCGCGAGGGCGGCAGTCACCAGGACTCCGAGCTTCCCCATTATCAGCATTTTTTGAGTGCCCCTCGTGAACTTCACATCGTCCCGACCAGCAGCTTCCAAAATGGTGTAGTGAACCTTTGACTGCTCTGCTGCAGTAAGACTGTTATAAGGTTTTTTGAAAAGTCGCTCCGAGTAGCGATCAAAAAGAGACTGCAAAGTCCTGCCATCGGCTTTCTTCTTTTGAACAATCGCCAGACCTTGTGCAGAGGTGAATTTGCGGTGTTCCATCATGATCTTGTTTCTCATCTCATGACTGAACTGCACGCCCTCTTGCGCCGTAATCTTCCCGGCCTTCACGTCATCCAAGGTTTGCTGAGACATACGTTTGATGTTTTTCAGATAACTCGCCCGGACTTTTTCATCCGAAATGGCGTCCAGCGAAAACCTCAGCGCAGCGCCTTCCATCAGCTCTAAAGCGCGATCAAGGGGAGAGTCCTTCAAAGCGTGCTCACGCTGAACAACATAGCTACCGGTAACAATGTACGGTTCGATCATAGGATGTTCCTTATCCCAGAATTTTGCTCAAAAGGCTGTCAGTGACGGAGGGGCTATCTGTAGGCGGCTCGTCTTCGAACTTGAGCATCAAGCACTTTTTACCTGAGGGGTTGGTAAATTTGACTGCATTGTCTTTATCGAATATGCCGGGGAGCGAAGAGCCGTCCTCAAAATGCGCAGTGCACGATAAGCCCTCATAGCTTTCCTCGGCGGGAATCTTGAATCCAATCCATCTGGCTTGGCCGATTATCGGCTCTGGTGGAACAAAGGCGCACGGTGTGTGCGTGTCACCAATGATGACTGTGCCCGATCCGCCGATGACGATGCTGCCGTGGGTACCGCCCGTGTCGATAGTGGCGGCGTTTTTGCCATTGATGAATACGGTAGAGGACAAACCAGAGGACAACGCACTGCCGCAGGTGCAGGTATCGCCTTGGCGTGCAGCGGCCAAGCCGTCGAAAAATACGTCAGGTGAACCTGTGGCTATGGGATTAGTGCCGTGCCCTGGTAACGGACAGCTGGACGGATCGCTCTTGCGTGCAGCTGGTTTAGCCATGATGACCTCCTGTCAAAATTTCTCGCGTACAGCAAAACCTATCATAAAGTCAGCGCGCCTTCCTTGATTGATCATGATCGGTTGTAGACGGTCGAGAGCACGAAGCGGACGATGCAAAATAATGAGATTGCAGAGGCAGACCACATTTAGAAAACGTGATCTGTCCTTTATGGAAGTGGAGAAGCTCGAAGCATCCATTGCAGAGAGTAACCAGACCTTGAAGATCTGCGACACGAGCAGCTACGTGCGGCACGGTTCATCTGGGCCGACCGCCTAGACAAGGCAGCTCAGGACTTCGCCGCCATCGCAGCACACCTGCATGCGACGGAAAAGGCGATGGGGCGTTCGAGCTCTCTAACTGACCTCTACGTACCACTGCATGTACCGTTCGGACCGAGGTCAATCAATGTAGATACGGTCACTGCGAAGGCAGGTGCAATCTCCATTGAGCAACTGATCGCCGCTTGATTCCCCGCGTCGCGACTGTCAGTCGTGGCGCTCCCCCCTGAACCGGAACATCACTCGCGGAACACCAAACTTGTTCCGCGTAACTGGTGTTCCGGTTGATCGCATTTGCTGTTCCACCTCTGAAAGCCTTTAATTACTTGGACTCTAGCGTTTCTGGAACACATGGAACACATGGAACACCGTATTATCGCTACCTATGGATTAGCGTTCCCCTCGCCCCTTTTCACGGCGTGAACCTTCAGCGCGAGCGGACGCGACGGATCGCTCCAGATCCGCCGATCTGCTGTGTCCGACTCCTCCCAGGCGAAGGAGTCGGAGCGTCAGATTTTACGGGTCCTCCCTAAGGGGGGCCCCCTACACGGGTTATCAGACTCGCAGGTTTCCTCTAGCTAATATTTTTGCAGGGATGTCCGCCTTATCAAAGCCTAGGAAGCCGACTCAACTGATGAATCTGAGTAGAGGGACGCGGCACTACACCAGTGTTAAGATCAAATTGTTTTTTAGCGCGTAGGAAACTGGTATCCCCCTGTGAGGTAGCGAATGGATAGGCTAGCACTGCTCCAAAATCAAGCAAAATCAATGTTGCGTTTGCAAGACACAATCAACAGCAAAATAAACAAAGAATGGAGATCAGCAGGAAATCCATGGTATCGCGCTATTTGGACCGAATGTGCAGAATTAATGGACCACGTAGGGTGGAAGTGGTGGAAGTCGCAGGAAGCAGATATTGCTCAGATGAAATTGGAACTGGTCGATATCTGGCATTTCGGTTTGAGCGAGCTTCTTGCATCAGATCATACCGAATCAAAAGTTGAAGCACTGCTGGCATCAGCACTAAGCGAACTAGACAAAGATCAAAAATCCAACGCGTCTGCTCAGAATATCTTAGATGCAATAGAATCCTTTTCACTAGCAACTCTGAAATCAAAAAGCTTCGACCTGCCATCATTCATAACGCTTGCAACAGCAAGCGACTTATCAGCCAGCGAACTCTTTAAGTCATATGTAGGAAAAAACATCCTTAACAAATTTCGCCAAGACAATGGTTACAAGTCAGGCACTTACATCAAGATATGGGAAGGCAAGGAAGACAACGTTTGGCTAAGTGAACTAATAGAAAAACTGTCGATTAACTCAAGCGATTTTTCTGAAGAACTCTACAATCTATTAGCCACCACCTATAAAAACAAAGCGTAACAGGAGGCGCACATGGAAGTTGCACTACCAACAGATAAATGGCGCTACATGGTAACGACAGGGCTGTGGCCCAAAAGAGGAAATTTCGATCCAGTAGGATGGACGTCCAACTTTTCAAAAGAAGAGATGCCATTAGCACTCAGACTTCTCGATGGCTTTACATATTTCTCCGACGAACTTGTAAAGCAAATGTTTAGAAGTGCATTTCTCAACGTATCACAACACATACTCACCGATAAATACTCGTTAAAAAAGTCCCGCACATCTTGGGCTGAATTCATAGATTCTTTGATAGTAGTAAGAGTGACAGGCGAAATCCCCCACGATGCAGATAGCGGGTTTGCTTTCGCAAGATTGGCACGTGACATTCTTATGCTGGATGAGCAAAAAATTGTTTCTCCCGAAGCAGCGCTAGATATTTTTTTGAGAGGCTACACCCCTAACGTTCTATTCGTAGATGATTTCGTAGGTTCAGGTAATCAATTTGGTGATACCTGGGAAAGAGAGTATGAAATTCACAACCAGAAGATTTCATTTGCAGCAGTACAACATCATCTACAAGGAAAAATAAAGTTTTTTTACTGTCCTGTAATTTGCACCGAGCTAGGCCAATCGAACATTTCGAGAAGATGCCCTGAGGTTAAAATCGTTCCAGCTCACTTCTACACCTCACGCCAAAGTGCCCTCAGCAGTGATTCTGCAATATGGCGTAAGGACATGAAGATAGAAGGTCCAGAGTTTGTAAAAACAGTAAGCGCTAGAATTGGGCTTCCGGACACTGATGGTGGAGAGGATTGCTGGCGAGGCTTCCACAAACTAGGGCTAGCACTCGCGTTTAATCACGGTTGCCCTGATGCAACACTTCCAATATTTTACACCCAGCTTAACAACTGGAAGCCGCTCATAAAAAAGGGGTCGCTATAATGACTTTAATTCAGGAAGATGCTACCCGACGATTAAATAAGACTCTCGGCCTATATAAGGCAGAGTGGTTAAACGAAGCGATCTTTAAACTATTTAATGAACCGGCGTATTTCGAAGAACTCCGTACGCACAGGCCATGCGTTCTTATAGGTGGCCGCGGCACCGGAAAAACTACAGTACTTCGCGGCCTTTCCTATCAAGGCCAGCTAGAGCTATCTAGCAATCCTTCCCCGATAACTGAGTGGCCTTTTTATGGGGTCTACTACAGGGTTAATACAAACAGGGTGACTGCATTTCGCGGCGCAGAATTAAGTGAAGAAAAGTGGTGCGCGTACTTTGGACACTACATCAATCTTACTTTCTGCCAATTACTTTTGGATTTTTCGAAATGGTTCGAGGAGAAAACCGAAGTAAAAATAGACATTCCAGCTAAGGTTCTGAAAAAAGTTGCTATAACCCTGGGACTTCAGGATATCCATACAATTGAAGATCTAGCCGAAGAAATAGAATATCTCATTCTGGACTTCGAAGCTCAAATCAACACGATCGCAGACAACCCACCCGAAAGAATTTCATCGCTAGCCGCCCCATTAGATGAACTAGCTAGTGCACTTCTCAAATCCTCAGCACTGAAGGGAAAACAATTTTTCTTTTTGATTGACGAGTTTGAAAACTTTGAAGATTATCAGCAGCGAGTACTGAATACAATTATCAAACACGCTAACAAAAACTACACCTTTAAAATCGGGGTAAGAGAACTAGGCTGGAGACAGCGAGCGACGTTAAACTCTAATGAGCAACTAACATCCCCTGCAGATTACGCCAGAATTAATATTGCCGACAAACTGAACGAGCAACGTTTCCCTGCGTTTGCGGAATCAGTGATCAGACAAAGAATAACAAGCGCCTTTCCTGACGAGGAAAATATAATTACGACGCCGCAGCAGCTTCTACCTCCAGTTAGTGATTTGGAAGAAGCTGAGCTTCTATTGGGTCCTGAAGGAAAAGCCAAGTTACTTGAAAGACTGAGAAACTTAAATATATCAACCAATATTGACGCTGCGATGCGGATTGACATTGGACACCTTTACTTCCTAAGTTACTGGGGTGCTGGTACTGACGAAACCTTTGCTGAAAACGTAAAATCATGGCTTAGCGACAAAAGCTCTTGGAAGCAAAAACTAGACAACCATTTCCACGCATCGTTATACGCAATAAGAAAAGGCAAACGCGGCATCAGCAAATACTACGCGGGCTGGGATGTATATGTCTCACTCGCAAATGGTAATATTCGCTATCTACTTGAACTCGTACATGCCGCTTTTACACGTCACGTCGAAAATGAAGGCACCCCCCAAGAGCCTATTTCGTACAAGTCTCAAACTGAAGCAGCAGAAGATATAGGCAGAAAAAACCTTTCTGAACTGGAGGGATTAAGTGTTGAAGGCGGAAAGCTTACAAAGCTAGTGCTGAGTGTTGGTCGAATATTGCAAGTTATGGCGTCAGACGCGAATGGCCACGCCCCCGAGGTAAACCAGTTCCATATCAAACAAGATTCATCTAAAACAGATGCCAATGAACAGGTTAAAAAAATTCTAGAACAAGCTGTAATGCATCTCGCACTGGTTCGTTCGCCAGGTAACAAGCTAATGTCAGAGAGTGATACCGCTGACTACGACTATCGCTTGCATCCGATATTTTCACCACTTTTTGTCTTTAGCCACAGAAAAAAACGAAAATTCCTGCTCGGAGAGCAACAATTTCTAGGGCTTATTTCTTATCCTAGAGAAACAATCAGAGAAGTTCTAGCACAAAGTAACCGAAGCGATAGCCTACAGCTCCCAGATCAACTTAGCTTATTTGGATCTTATTATGCGGGCAACTAAAGACACTCCAGTACTAACTGACACCTTTGAAAATGCCAGTGATTTTCGCCCGTATGATAATAGCATTTACATTTTCGCCTCAACAGGAGAATTACGTGCCCAGCATATCGAGTCTTGGAGAGCTACTATAGTAGGTGTAAAAATTCATGAAATTACACTTGAATCTCAAAACTCGTTCACAGTGAAAGATATCGAGCTTCCCATTTCGCTTAGATCAGAAGTTGAAATACAATCTTTATGGAGAGGATATGATCCAAAAGTTAAAATTTATTTAGATATAACAGGCCTTACGCATTCCGTATGGGCAGGAATACTAAAGGCTGCTCTATCGGCAAAGTTAGAAGTTCTTGCAGTGTACGTAGAACCCGACATGTACTCTAGGAGTTCGGCGCCAGTAGAGGGACAAATTTATGATTTAAGCAATAGCATCCAAGGAATTTCTCCATTACCCGGATTCGCTACTCTTTCATCTCGCAACAACGACCAGTTTACGTTTGTCCCTTTGCTCGGATTTGAAGGGCCACGTTTGCGCTATATAGTTGAACAGATTCAGCCAGGGTATGAAAATATTAGACCTGTCATAGGATCACCAGGGTTCAAACCTTGGTATGTGTTTGAGACCTATGTGGGGAACAAAGGTGCACTGCAAGAAACTGAAGCATGGCAATCAATCAGATACGCTCCTGCAAACTGTCCTTTCAGCTGTTTTTATTTATTGGAGGAAATTTCAGCTGACACATCTGGCCGTGCCTTGAAAGTAGCACTTATCGGCACTAAACCCCACGCCTTGGGTGCAGTACTTTTTACGCTGTCAAGCCACGTACCTGTGGAACTGGTTCACGATCACCCTATCAGGAAGGCTGGTCGCACTGGCGGAACCGCGCGTCTTCTGGTATATCACGTTTCCGCGCTTTTCGATGAAGCGTCAGCTATTTTCATCAAACGTAGCGCAAATAGACCGCGTAGATCAAACACCTGATGATCGATCTTCATTACACACCCTCCGAACTGGCGCAGACGATGATCGCGTGTGTTCCGGAAAATTTTGTTCCTCAGAGCATCGCTGACTTCTCAGCTGGTGAAGGGAGCTTGCTTAATGAAGCAGAAAAGCATTGGCCATATGCCTCCATATACGCCAACGATTTAAGCCAAAAAAGTGCAAAACTGATAGCTTCATTAAATAAAAAATGGTGCGTCTCATGCTCAGACTTCTTAAAGCTGAGCTCTCATAGAAGTACTAAATTTTCCCAAAAAAAACAATCAATTGATTTAGTATTACTAAATCCTCCGTTTAGCGAAAGAGGCCGAAAAGGTACTATTTGGCCAGACCTTGAAGGCGTCAAGTCTGGCTTGGCGCTAGCCTTTGTTTATTTAAGTCTAAAGTACCTATCAAAAGATGGATATTTATTCGCAATATTGCCAAATGGTTCACTGGCTAGCGAGCGAGACGAGCAGGGTTGGAACCTAATAAATCAAAACTACAATGTAGAGATTGTTTCGGGAAACTGCATGCGTATTTTCAAAAGCGCAGTAGCTCGCACATCAATCGTAAAGATTACGCATAAACAATTACAGTCACCCAGCACCTATAAATCTGAAGTCCAGACTGACAAGCCAAAAGTACTCATTAAACGTGGCCAAGTACAAATGCACGCCATCAAGGCGTGCGATAATGGATTGCCGCTCATACACACTACTCAACTAAGAAACGGAGAGATCCTACTCAACTACACTTACGGAAAAGTATTCTCTCGAGTCTCGGTTAAAGGGCCCGCTTTATTATTTCCACGAGTCGGCATGATTACACCCGGAAAGATATGCATTCTTGAAAAAGATGAGGCGGTAACGCTATCAGATTGCGTTTTAGCTATTGAAACTCATGACATACACAGGACGATATTTATCCGAGACTATGCACTTAAAAATTGGCAACAGTTTCATAAACTTTATGACGGCACCGGAGCCAAGTATATAACATTAAAGAAAGCAAGCTCCTTTTTTGAAAGAGCTATGACTTCAATTTAGTAAGCCAGGAAGCAGAGGCGGTTCGCCTTTGCGTAATGAAGAGTGCTTGAGGGTAGTTCCCTATAATGGTCACGTTCTATTTTTCGATGTTGGTTTTTTCAGAGGTCGAGACTCCGTTCGATGTGATGGCACAGCCTTGGATTCAGATCGTTGATCGTTCGCCTCAATTAAATCAACGCTTTCGATTGAGCAGATCCTCAGCCATCCTTTGCTGAGAGCCTACAGTGAAGCTAGCGGCCCATAGCGAACTGATGGAAGCGATGTGGAAAAGCTTCATCTTGGCACCATTCACGAATGTTCCTCAATTTATAGTGTGAGACTCTTACCATCTGCCACGGAGCACCCTCTCAACACTGCAGAATTTGTATCCCCGCTTGTATCCCTATCTGTATAAATCAGCTTGTATGCCGCAGCCAACCTAGATCTTTCTTGTCTCCCTCGGGGCACCAAAATCAAGAAAGGTCTTGCTTAGCAAGGCCTTTTTTTTCGTCTGTCGGAAAGTGCCCCCCTCTCCACTCAATGGCCACCTGCTCACCAGCGATGAGACCGGTTGCGCAATAAACTTGGCGAAGTATTGATCGCTAAGAGCGAAGAGCTTCAGACGCTTACCACAAGCTCAAAGTCTGCTGGCGATTTCTTGCCACATATGGTCGTAGTTGTATTTCAACCAACGAATCAGCAACTTGTCGAACAGCCTGCGAAACCGATTACGCTGCCGCGCCGCAAGCCTTTCCTCTATCTCGCCCCTGAGCCAATCAGGGTCAAAACCTGTCCAGACACTCGGCAAGGCCGCTGCAATGTTCATAAAGCACACCGGCGCAACTTCTGAATAAAAAATCTCGTAGAGCACCGCTGGATCGACGCCTTTGAGCTGGCATGCGATGTAATCGTAATCAGTGGGAAAATGGTTGAACGGTTCGGACAGTGCGGCTCTAACGTTTGTCAGTTGTGGTTCATTCAGAAAATGCTCCAACGAGAAAACTCCTCCAGTTGCGTTCCACTGGCGCGGCGCAGTTCAAACGACGAGCCGATACAGGAACTCAGATATCTGGATCAGGCGCACGCGGGGCTTGAACAACTCCCCCAAACAAACGCTCAGCTATCTGACGACCTCGTTCCCGGCCCTAGTCCGTCAACCAGATCGATTTGTTCCTGTTTACCGGATTACTGATGAGACCCTGCTCATGCAATCGGTTCATGACTTCGAAATCGAAGCCTTTCCATGCATTGCCGTCGTCGGAACTGAACGCGGCCAACAGGGCAAGCACAGCCTCTTCAATCAACTTTTCATCGTATTCCATGATCGTTGCTCCGCTCATGTGTCTGAATCAATGTCGAGTTTTTGTGGCACCTCATACTCATTGGCCATTCTGAGAAACTCGTTCTGTTGCTTAGGTCATTGAATATCCCGGCGCTGCCCGCGCAACCTGTTTTGCCTCGGGACTGCACGTGATGCGTCCGCTCAGTATAATCACGCCCGCCAGCACGCGGTCTGCCGCCCGTTGCGGTTCTCGCTGGTCGTCAAATTTCAAGACTCATGCTTAAGGACCTCCAAGGCCAACCATGGAAACGTCACTGGAAACCGTCGCCCTGTTCTCCCTAAAACTCGCTTACGAGGAGGAAGGCCTGAGCCCGATTCTGCGGGATGACATGGTCATGGGTGATTACCAGAAAGACGTGTTCGAATTGCTGGTGCGCCGCCGGGATGTCGAGACCATCCAATTCAAGATGAACGAGTGTCTGGGATTGGCAATGGACGCCTTGGGCGGGGTCGAGAAACCGCTGGGGCGAGAGCTGCACAAGCTGTCAGCCGATTTCCGGCAGGCGCAGTCGCTGGAGCAGCTTGATCAGCCGCTCCTCGCGCTCAAGGGTTATTTGAAGGACATTCTGTAATCAGATGCGCAATCTGTAGAAACAGCCCTTTGGATTACTGCCGCACTTTTACTACTCGAATGTCGACGGGAAACCCACCTGGCCCTTCCAGCTTCTTCCATCCCACGTATTGAAAAATTGCGTCCTGATCGATGGTCTCGCCCCTCTCCACCATCTCTCCGCCAAGCACCGCGACCTCTTTATAGACGGCGCAGTTGCCCTCATCGGGATGGGCGGTGTAGATCACATAGGGTTTGACGTATCTCACGGCGCGGAAATGTCGGCCGCAGCCCCAATCGACCGTGATCATCAACGTCTTCAGATACGCTTCGCCATCCGTTTCCGAATCCTCGGCGAGTTCCTTGAGCTTGCCAAGTCCGCCAACGTCGCTAAAGCCCAGATCGAGGGCGCGCTTGTATTCCGGGGACTTCTCGTGCTCGGCCTGTGCCTTGAAGTATTGCTGTTGAAGCTCCGCGACCAGGACCTCCTCTTCCTTGTTCCGGATCACGAACGCTTGAGCAATGACGTTTTCGCAGCGGGCATATTCGGGAGAGGTGAGGCGTTCCTGGGAGAGGTGATCGCGATGCACATGAACAGTGCGATTCAAGCTGTCGACGCGATTCATCGCTTGCCTGGTAGCCATGACCCCGTTTTGAACGTTGCTCACCACTTGCTGAAAACTCCCACAATCGGCGAGGTACTCCTTCCAGGCGACCTCCGGGGTTTCATCCCAGTCGGCAAGCGCCGGGGTCATCACGATGGCGAGAAGGAAAGCGCCAAGCGCGCGCGGTGTAAAAGAAACAATCGGCATGTGTAGTCCGTTACGTGTTTGAAGAAAGTGGCGTGAAGCTACTATTTTGATATCTTGCCGTCCACTTTCGCTGGAGGCCTGTCACTGCCTCTGTTATCGCGCACTCGGGAATAAACCAATGGATGCTTTGTTGTGCTTGTCAGTAATGGCCGGAACCTGGTTGTGGGTGGTCAAGCAACGGGGTGAGTGGAACTTGCTACTTGGCAACCTTGCTGGCGCAGGAAGTAGCGTGGTCACTGGCATTGTGTTCACGCTGATTTACAACGCAGTCATTGGTACATCGATGGCGACACCTAACCTGGATCGCAGTCTGGTGGTGTTCACCACAAGCGCGGGCGTTCTGGCGGGGGTGTGGTTGTGGATTGCCAATCGCCATCAACCCGAACATCCGATTGCACGTCAGTTACTGGGTGGGGTATGTGGCTTTGCTGCCGGCTTGGTGACCTTGCTGGTTCTTGCTGTGAATTATTTCCCCAACGTGTAAACGAACACGTAATTGTTTTGCTATCTTGCCGCCCGCAACGGCGGATCTACTCAGTGAGCTGCCACGAGTTAAAGAAAGGAAATGGATGGGATGGAAACATCGTTGATCGTGATGTTTTTGCTGGTCTGGGCAGGGATGTGGCTCTGGGTCGTCAAGAATCGTGGAACCTGGCCGGTATTCTTCGGCCACTTCGCCGGTGTGATTGCCGGGTTTATCGTGGCAGTCGTAATGTTCGTTATCGTCAACGGACTTCTGCCCGAAAAATCCACGCCCGCGACATCCAGCGGCACTCAGCCGCAAATCGCCAACGAAAGCCAGCTCAGAACCTTTGTCCCACGCACTCCGGCCAGTCGCGCATCCGCTCCGACGTCGCCGTTGCTGCCAACCGACAGCCCGCGCTATCCACGGCTATCTACTCCGCTGCTTTCCGCCAGTCTCGATCCACAGTGGAGAAGCCAATACGCGCAATGGCGAGCCAGCGCAGATATGGTCAACGGGGTCAACGGAAGCATGGCGGGGCTGATTTGTCGGTCAGCGGCAAAGTCCACGCTGCGCATTCCGGACTCTGCCTCCTTCGACGAGACTGAGGACGTTCGATTCGACACTTACAAATCCCAGACCTACCTCGTCACGAGCAGGATTAGTGGCGAAAACATGGAAGGCACGATGGTCAGTCTCGGCTATGACTGCGCCGTGCAGTTCGTGTCCGGCAACGGGATCAAGGATGACCAATGGCGCCTGCTGGAGTTGACCATGCAAGGAAAATCAGGCCCTGCGGGTTCTGCCAACACGTCGTCCGTGGAAGCATTGCCCGAGTATGTCGCCGATGCGCCTGCTGCTACGCCAGAACCGCTCAAGTCCGGCCTGGTGGAAAACTATCTCAATGAAATACCGACAACCCGTTCTGAACTGGCGACGGTTCAAGGGATGAGTGCGCAACAGACTCTGGCTCATGCGCAGTTGCGAAAAGGGCTCGTTGGCAGGCCGGATCCCAACAAAAGACTGATCGCGTTCCAGATGTGCGAGCCGTTTATACGCAGCGTTCTGCGTCAGCCGGAACTGGCCTTGTTCGCCGACGACAAGGCTCTCTCGACCCAGCGTTACAAAGATCAGATCTATACCAGCACAAGTCTGATGAAGATCCACGACGCTGCGCAAAATTATCTGACCTATCGTTTCGAATGCACTCTGCAGGCGTTGCCAACCATGAACGAAGGTTTTGACGACTGGAAGTTGCTGGATTTGCGCTTCGAACTGACCGGTAGCTGATCGGCTAGATGAGCAAGAAGCGCAACGCTTCTATTCTGCTATCTTGCTGCCCATATTTCAGCGGGCTCGAAGCATGCTGGCTTGAACGTTCTTGCAGGTTTAAGGAAAGGATCGAATGGCGTTTCTGAGTTTTCTGGCATTTATCGCCGCCTGGGGTTTGATGTGGCGCTGGGTGGTAAAAAACCGCGGCAGCTGGAATCTGTTTTACGGCAACATCGTTGGCGCGGCGGGCGGTTTTATCGTCGGTTTGGTGGTGCTGTCGATCCTCCTGTCGCTGTTCCCGTCGGCGCATAAAGCCGAAAAGGCGCCAGTCGAAGACGTGATCACACAGAGCGATGTCACCACCAGTCTGTTGCCGGAAGCCGAGTCGGATTCGACGTCCGCGGTGCTGGAAAACGCGCCGGGCTTTGCCGCGATCGAGCCGGACAACCAACCTTCTCCGCCGGATTCCGCACTGCTACCGAATTACGCCAGCCGGGCACCGAAATCGATATCGGAAAAAACCGTCCTCGATCAGAGCGACGCGCAGGGCCGTAAAGCGCTCACCGCGCTGCGCGACAAGCTTGGGCAAAATGCCGACAGCGATAAATCGATGCTCGCGTATGTCATGTGCGGCACGCTGGTCACCAGCACACTGCGCTTCCCGGCGTCGGAGCGCTTCGCCGACAGTTCTGCCATTGTCACCAAGCGCTTCAAGGATCAGGTCTACACCCTCAGCAACAAGGTCACCGCACGCAACATGAACGGCGATGACGTCACTTATCGCTTCGACTGCTCGGTGCAGGAGCAACCCGCGTCCGCCGAATGGCGACTGCTGGCGCTGAAGCTACAGAAGGCTGACTCTTAAGCCTCGTTTAAGGGTTCAAGGCGCCGGCTGCGCTATCATCGCCAGCCTGTGCGTCTTGAGCTTTGCCCCCTGAATGTCCTCGATACCTGCTGACCTGAATCCGCAGCCTCCCGTCCTGGCCGGCCCACTGCTGCGCCGTCTGGAACCGACGCGCGTGGTGCTGTGGCTGGTCGGCACCCGCGAACTGTCGCTGAGCCTGCGCTTGCAGGGTGTAGGAGACATTCCTCTCGATGCCGGGAAATGCACGGTCATTCCTGTAGGCCGTCATGCGTTCGTCCATTTGATTGACGTTGCGCTCGACAGCGCCCTGCCCTGCGACACGCGTATCGACTATGACCTGCTGATCGACGGCCAGACGCCCATCGCCGAATGGGCGCCGCACCTGCTGTACGGCAATGCCCGCTGTCCGAACCTTGTCGTGCGCTCACGGATTGATCAGTTGCTGCACGGCTCCTGCCGCAAGCCCCATCATCCGGCGGCAGACGGTCTGCTCTGCGTCGATCAGTTGCTGGCGACAGAAACCGACCCGCAACAACGCCCGGCCCTGTTGATGATGAGCGGCGACCAAATCTACGCCGACGACGTCGCCGGCCCGATGCTGCGGGCAATACACAGCTTGATCGCGCGCCTCGGCCTGTTCGACGAACACCTCGAAGGTGCCGTGGTCAGCGACAGCGCCAAACTCTACGAACACCCGGCCAGTTACTACCACCGCGCGGATCTGTTACCGGCGCTAGAGAGCAACGAGACCTTGCGCGAGCGATTTTTCGGCGGCGCGCGCAAGCCGATTTTCACCAGCAGCAGTGCTGACAATCATCTGGTGACGTTCGCCGAAGTGATGGCGATGTACTTGCTGGTGTGGTCGCCGGTTGCCTGGACGCTGATCAATCCTGCTGTTCCGTCACTGACGCCTGAACGCTTGAAGCGCTACACCCTGGAGCAAACCCGCATCGATGGCTTCAAGGCCGGTTTGGGCAACGTCGCCCGAGCCTTGGCGCATCTGCCGAGCCTGATGATTTTCGATGATCACGACATCACCGATGACTGGAATCTTTCCGCGCAATGGGAGGAAACCGCCTACGGCCACCCGTTCTCCAAACGCATCATCGGCAACGCGCTGATCGCGTACATGTTGTGCCAGGGCTGGGGCAACAATCCGGACGCGTTCAAGGATCTGCTGGAGAACACTCGACGCCTGAGCGCCAGCGGTGATGATCGTTATCTCGACAGCCCTGTGCAGGATGCGCTGATCGACGACTTGCTGCGCTTTCAGCATTGGCATTTCGTGCTGCCGAGCAGCCCGGCGCTGGTGGTGCTCGATACCCGCACCCGGCGCTGGCGCAGCGAGATGGCGCTTAAGCAACCATCCGGGCTTCTCGATTGGGAAGCGCTGAGCGAACTGCAACAGGACCTGCTCGATCATCCGTCAGCGATCATCGTTTCCCCCGCGCCGATCTTCGGCGTGAAGCTGATTGAAACCGTGCAGAAGGTTTTCAGCTGGTGCGGTTATCCGCTGCTGGTCGACGCGGAAAACTGGATGGCCCATCGCGGCGCCGCGCAGGTGATCCTGAACATTTTCCGACACACCCGCACACCCGGGAACTACGTGGTGCTGTCGGGTGATGTGCATTATTCCTTCGTCTACGAAGTACTTATCCGACACCGCAAGGCCGGGCCACGGATCTGGCAGATCACCAGCAGCGGGATCAAGAACGAGTTTCCGAAAACCCTGCTGGAATGGTTCGACCGCCTCAACCGCTGGCTCTATTCACCGCGCTCGCCGTTGAACTGGTTCACCAAACGCCGACGCATGCGCATCGTGCCCTATACCCCGGAGCATGCCGAAGCGGGTGAACGGCTATGGAATTCGGCGGGGATCGGCCAAGTGTTTTTCAATGCGCACGGACAGCCGAGCGAGATCATTCAGCACAATTCGAACGGGGCGGTGAAGACGCGGATGCTGGCGCCGGAGTTGGGGGATTATCCGGACTAGAGGCTTCCCGTGTGGGAGCGAGCTTGCTCGCGAATGCGGTCGAGCATTCAACATTAATGTCGACTGTGACGACGCCTTCGCGAGCAAGCTCGCTCCCACAGGGTTATCTGATATCCATTAATTCGCGGAAACAATCCGTCCAACTCCTCTGACGATCATCCCCACCTCCCGCTCATCAATCGTCAGCGGTGGCAGCAGCCGTATCGTCTTGCCGCGTGTAACGTTGATCAGCAGCCCATGATCCCGCGCAGCAATCAGCGTCAGATCGCGAATCGGCTGCTTCAATTCGATGCCGATCATCAAGCCCTGCCCGCGAATCGCCAACACATTGGGGTTGTCTGCGAGTTCGGCGCGCAGGCGGGTCAACAGGCGTTCACCCTGCACCCGGACATTTTCCAGCAAGCCTTGTTCTTCGATGATGTCCAGCACCGTGCAGCCGACCCGGCAGGCCAGCGGGTTGCCGCCGAAGGTGCTGCCATGGCTGCCGGGCGTGAACAGGTCCGCCGCCCTGCCCCGCGCCAGACAAGCGCCGATCGGCACGCCGTTGCCGAGGCCTTTGGCCAGGGTCATGACGTCCGGCACGATGCCTTCATGCTGGAACGCGAACCACTGGCCGGTGCGGCCGATGCCGGTCTGGATCTCGTCGAGCATCAACAGCCAGGCGTGCCGATTGCACAGTTCGCGCAGGGCTTTGAGGTAGCCGGGCGGCGCCAGTTGCACACCGCTTTCGCCCTGGATCGGCTCGACCAGAATCGCCACGATGCGCGCGCCATGTTTTTGCTGCAGCTGATCCAGCGCCGTCAGATCACCGAAAGGCACTTTGACGAAATCCCCTGGCAGATCATTGAAGCCCAGCCGCACCGCCGGCCCATCACTGGCCGACAAGGTGCCTAAGGTGCGGCCATGAAATGCGTTGGCCATGACCACCACCAGCGGCTGTTCGATACCTTTGCGCCAGCCGTACAAGCGCGCAAGTTTCAGTGCAGTTTCATTGGCCTCGGCGCCGGAGTTGTTGAAGAACGCCCGCTCCATTCCCGACAGCTGCGTGAGTTTCTGCGCCAGCTGTTGTTGCCAGTCGATGCTGTACAGGTTGGAGGTGTGCAGCAGCATTCCGGCCTGCTCACTGATGGCCGCGACGATCCGTGGATGCGAGTGCCCTACGTTGGTCACCGCAACCCCGGCAACGGCATCCAGGTATTCACGACCGGCCTGATCCCACAGGCGCGTGCCCAGGCCTCTGGTGAAGCTCAGGGCCAACGGTTGGTAGGTGTTCATCAGGGCGGCGGTCATGACTTCAAACTCCAGTGAAGGTCGGTGTGCTGGCAGTATGGTTAGCCACCGAAACTGGATAAACTCGGCAAAACTTCTTTCATTTAAAAGCCGAGCTTGATAATGGACCTGTTGCAGGCGATGAGCGTCTACGTGAAAGTCGTGGAAGCCGGGAGCATGACGGCCGCTGCGTTGCAGTGCGAAATGTCCACGACCATGGTCGGAAATCACCTGCGCGCACTGGAGCAACGGCTCGGCGTGCAATTGTTGCAGCGCACCACCCGCCGGCAGCGGCTGACCGAATTTGGCAGTGTCTACTACCAGCGCTGTCTGGATGTTTTAGGCCTGGTGGCCGACTCCGAACGCCTCGCCGAACAGGCCCTCGACGAGCCGCGCGGCTTGCTGCGTATCACCGCGCCACTGACTTTTGGCGTCGAACGCCTGGCCCCGGCGCTCAGCGAGTTTTCCCTGCAATACCCGCAGGTGAAAATGGATGTGGTGCTGACCAACCGCCGTCCGGATCTGCTGGAAAGCGGTCTCGACGTGGCATTCAGGCTCGGGCATTTCGAGCAGTCGAACCTGATCGCCCGACCGCTGATCGACTACACCCTCACCGTGTGCGCCTCGCCGGCCTACGTCGCCCGGCGCGGCATGCCGATCACTCCGCAAGACCTGCAGCAACACGACTGCCTTTCGTTCGCCTACCCTGCCGGCGACGACTGGCAATCGGTGGAAAAACGCTGGCGCCTCAGCGGCCCGGATGGCGAAATTCTGGTGGATGTCAGCGGCCCGATGCTGATGAACACCTCCGCCGGCCTGCATCAGGCAGCGCGCACCGGGATGGGCATCGTCATGCTGCCGGATGCGCTGGTGGAACAGGACCTGCGCGACGGAAAACTGGTGACGGTGATCCCCGATTACCAGCCACCGAGCCGCCCTTTGCATTTGCTCTACGCCCCGGACCGTTATCGTTTGCCGAAGCTACGCCGGTTTGTCGAATTTGCGATGAAAACCTGGGGCAGATCCTGATTTGGACTGCGATTGACTATGCTCCGGTGATTGCCGACAAGGATGCTGCCACTCGATGAAAACCAACCACACCGTACGCGATCTTTTGCCTGCCGAAGTAGAGCCAGTTCGCCTGTTTCTTGGGCAACATGGCTGGGGACACCGAACAGGCTCCAGCGACTATTTCGCTCAACTGCTCGAAAACTCGCAACGCACTGCGCTCGCGCTGAGCGGCGAGCAGATCATCGGTTTCGCTCGAGGCATCACCGATGGTTTGTCCAACGGCTATCTGTCGATGGTCGTGGTCGATGACCAGCATCGGCGCGCCGGCGTCGGGCGCGCACTGGTCGAGCATGTCATGGGTGACAACCCCGAAATCACTTGGGTCCTGCGCGCCGGGCGTGAAGGGGCGGAGGCATTTTTTGCCAGTTTGGGGTTTGAAACATCGGTGATTGCCATGGAGCGCCCAAGGCTCAAGTAACACGTGAGAATCAACTCCCGCTTTTCACCAACACCGGTTTCTCCTGATAACGCTGCGCGAACAACTGCTTCAACTGCGCCACCTTCGGCATGTCGTTGATCACGATATACGGATAGCTTGGGTGTTCGGTCAGGAAATCCTGGTGATAGTCCTCCGCCGGGTAGAAACCGTTGTAGGTTTCCAGTTTCGTAACGATGGGTTTGTTGTAGGCATGCGCCGCGTCCAGCTGGGCGATGTAGGCCTGGGCCACCCGTTGTTGATCGGCGTTGGTCGGGAACAGTGCTGAACGATATTGCGTGCCGCTGTCCGGCCCTTGGCGGTTGAGTTCGGTCGGGTTGTGGGCCACCGAGAAGTAGATCTGCAGCAGGCCGCCGTAGCTGACTTGCGTCGGATCGAAGGTGACTTGCACTGACTCGGCATGACCGGTATCGCCTTCGCTGACCCGCTCATATTGCGCCGTGTTCGCCGCGCCGCCGGCATAACCGGAGACAGCTTTCTGCACACCTTTGACGTGCTGGAAAACCCCTTGTACGCCCCAGAAACAACCACCGGCGAACACCGCGGTTTCACTGTGGGCCTGAGTGTTTTCGTCGAGAGTTGGTGGCGGGATGACCACTGCGTCTTCGGCACCGAAGGAGAACGCCGAGCACTGACCGATCACGCCGGCCATGGCGACGCCGAGCAATACACGGCGCCAGTTGTTTTGAGTTTTCATGCTATGCACTCCCGATCAGCCGAAGGTAAAGGCGTAGGCCGATACGCCCGGGTCAAGAAATTCGATGGTGAAGGTCCGATCCTTCACCTCGTCCGTTTGCCGCACCAATTGGTACAAGCGCTGCTCGGTCACGCGACCGCTGCCATCCGCGGCAACATCGACACCATGGGCGGCACCCGGCGCCTGACCGTCAATCGACACTTTGAAGCGCACCGGTTTGCCATCCGTACCCGGGCCCAGCACCAGATGCAGATCGCGGGCATGGAAGCGATAAACGATGCGGCTCGATGCTGCACTGGCGGTGGCGCGCTCGGCACCGACGGCCCATTGGCCGCCAAGGCTCCAGTCATTCAGGGTCAGTTTGGCCGGTGGGTTATAGGTCGCAACCTTGTCAGGCACCAGGCTGGTTTCCGGTACGAAATGTTCCGCACGCTGGTAGCCGACATAGGTTTCCGGCGACAGCACCTGATTCATGTCCGGGGCCAGTTGCACGCCTTGGGCATCGGCGTTGATCAGGCCGTCAGCCACGGTTTTCGCCCCGGCTTCACGCAACAACTGCTGTATGACCCGTTCCGATTCGGCGTAGTCCCCTTCGCCAAAATGGTGGTAACGAATCCGCCCCTGCGCGTCGGCAAAATAATGCGCCGGCCAGTATTCGTTGTTGAAAGCACGCCAGATTTTGTAGTCGTTATCGATGGCGACCGGATAGTTGATACCCAGCTCCTTCATGGCTTTAGTGACATTGCCGGCATCGCGCTCGAATGCGAATTCCGGGGCGTGCACGCCAATCACTACCAGGCCTTGATCGCGGTACTTTTCCGCCCAGGCTTTGACGTATGGCAAGGTGCGCAGGCAGTTGATGCAGGAGTAGGTCCAGAAATCCACCAGCACCACTTTGCCCTTGAGTGCTTGGGCGTCCAGCGCTGGCGAATTGAGCCATTGCACGGCGCCAGTGAGCGGCGGCAACTGGCCTTCGACCGGCAGTGTTCCCGGCGCCTTGTCGGCAACTTTCATCGCCCCGCTGGCAGCAGGAATCTGCGCCATCATCGTGCCGTTGCCCGCGGGAGATTTGCCGGAGAGTTGGCCCACCAGTGCCTGTTCAATCCCGCCCGTGGATGCCGTCGACAACCGCGCCAGCAACCCGGTATCGAGGCCCAGGGCAATCGCTGCGACACCGGCGAGCATCGCTGCCCCCAGGCCGCGGCGGATCCACTCACCGGTGCCGATCGAGCGCTTCATCAGCGCAAAGACCTTACCGCCCAGCAGCAGTGCCGCCGCCAGTGAAGTCGCGGCGCCCGCCGCGTAGGCGAGCAACAACAGCGTGGTGGCGATGCTTGCCCCTTGCAGCGCGGCACCGGTCAGAATCAAACCGAGGATGGGCCCGGCGCACGGCGCCCACAGCAGCCCCGTGGCGACGCCGATCAGAAACGAGGCGCCGGGACGCGGACGATTGTCCTGGCCCGCAGCTTCGGACAGCCGACTGCCGGCCGACACCAGCGGCCGCGTCAGGCGCTCGGCGAGGCGCGGCAGCAGCAGCGTCAACCCGAACAGTGCAACGAACAGCAACGCGAGCCAGCGACCGTACTGATTGACTTGCACCACCCAACCGCCGCCCACCGCCGCCAGTGTGGCGACGAGGGCGAAAGTCAGCGCCATCCCGGCCAAGAGCGGCAAGCCACTCTTGATAAACGGCTGCCCGGTGCGAGCGAAGACAAAAGGCAGAACAGGCAGGATGCACGGACTGACGATCGTCAGCACACCGCCCAGATAAGCGAGAACCAAGAGCCACATGGTGTCGTCCTGTAGAAAGTGAAAATCGAATTCGGGCCATGGCTCATGCCGCCACGGGTTTGAACGTCATCGCCAGACCATTCATGCAATAACGCAGGCCGGTGGGTTTCGGGCCGTCGTCGAATACATGCCCCAGATGCCCGCCGCACCTCCGGCAATGGACTTCATTGCGCGACATGCCGAACGATCGGTCCTGACGCGTAGCCACCGCGTGTTCCAGCGGCGCCCAGAAACTCGGCCAGCCCGTGCGGCTGTCGAACTTGGTCGCCGATGAAAACAGCGCCAGATCACAACCCGCGCAGGCGAATGTGCCGTTGCGATGTTCGTTGTTGAGCGGGCTGGTATAGGCCCGTTCGGTGCCTTCATCGCGCAGGATGGCGTACTGCTCGTCCGAGAGCAGCGAGTGCCATTCACTGTCGCTGTGGCTCACCTCGAAAATCTCATCGGCATGGGCCTGATCGATCAGCGCGGTGCCCGGGGACAATTTTGGCAATACACCCGCCACCAAGGCTGCAACCCCCAGCCCGCCGCTCGCTACGAGAATCTGTCGCCGTGAAAACATGGCCGTCTCCTAAAATTCCAGGTGCCTGTCATGGAACACAGCCTAGGCTTGGGTTGATCGCCAAATCCTCACGGGAAGTTAACGAATTCGTGATAACTCGCCCCGAGGAAAACCCGCACAATGCGCTCACTGCGCCGAAGGATTGAGCTTGATGGAATTAACCAGACGCATCCTCGTGGTCGAGGATGACCAACACATTGCTGACCTGATTTGCCTGCACCTGCGCGATGAGCATTACGATGTCGTGCATTGCGCCGACGGCGACGAAGGCATGCGCCTGCTGCAGCAGGGACAGTGGGATGCATTGATCCTCGACCTGATGTTGCCGGGGGTCGACGGCCTGGAAATCTGCCGCCGCGCCCGGGCGATGGCGCGCTATACGCCGATCATCATCACCAGCGCCCGTTCCAGCGAACTGCACCGCATCCTGGGGCTGGAACTGGGGGCCGACGACTACCTCGCCAAACCGTTTTCGATGCTGGAACTGGTGGCCCGGGTCAAAGCCTTGCTGCGCCGGGTCGACGCCATGGCGCGCAATCTGAAAATGGACGCCGGCAGCCTCAGTCTCGATGGCCTGAACATCGACCCGATCACCCGCGACGTCGCCCTCAATGGTGAGCGCCTGGACCTCACTCCACGGGAGTTCGACCTGCTGTATTTCTTCGCCCGCCAACCGGGCAAGGTGTTCTCGCGCATGGACCTGCTCAACGCAGTGTGGGGCTACAGCCACGAGGGTTATGAACACACGGTGAACACGCACATCAATCGCCTGCGGGCGAAGATCGAGACCGACCCGGCGCAACCGACCCGCATCCTCACCGTGTGGGGCCGAGGCTATAAATTCGGTACGGAACAACCATGAAACTGACCCTGTCGCAGCGCCTGTCCGTTGTGTTCGCCGTGTTGCTGCTGGTGTGCTGCGGCACCTCGGCATGGCTGCAGGTGCGCTCCAGCAAGATGCATGAACTGGAAGTGGTGCAAGGCCTGTCGCGGGATCTGGCACAGCACATCGCTCATGACACGGTGCTGATGGACAGCAATGGCCTGATGCCCGGCGCCGTGCGCGAACTGTTCAGCAAACTGATGCTGGTCAACCCGAGTGTCGAGGTGTACCTGCTTGATACCGAGGGGCGGATTGTCGGTAATGCTGCCCCCGAAGGCCACTTGCGGCGGGAGAAGGTCGATCTGGTTCCGGTGCAGCGTCTGCTTGCCGATCAGCCGTTGCCGATCCTCGGCGATGACCCGCGCAGCGTCGACGGGCGCAAGGTGTTCAGCGCCGCGCCATTGAAGGTCAATGGCAAACCGGCCGGCTATCTGTACGTAGTGTTGCTCAGCGAAGAACACGATCGGTTCGCCGAACGTGGCGCGACCAGTGCTGCACTCAATACGGCGTTGCTGTCGATCGGGCTGGTGGCGCTGTTGTGCCTGATCGCCGGTCTCACGGCGTTCAACCTGATTACCCGGCCATTGCGGCGATTGACCGACACCGTCAGCCGTTTCGACATTGATGGCGCGCCGCAACCTCTGCCGGCACCTTCAGTGGCTGTGGATAAAAGCGCTGACCCGGATGAAATCGCCGTACTCGACGGTGCCTTCCGGCAGATGCAAAACCGATTGGGCGAACAGTGGCGCTCGTTGACCCGCCAGGATCAGGAGCGCCGTGAACTGGTGGCGAATATCTCCCACGACCTGCGCACGCCACTGGCCTCGCTGCACGGTTATCTGGAAACCCTGTCACTCAAGGACGCCACACTCACCGCCGAAGAACGCCGGCGTTATCTGGGCATTGCCCTCGATCAAAGCCGCAAGGTCGGCGGGTTGGCGCAATCGCTGCTGGAACTGGTGCGACTGGAGCACGGTTTCGTGCAGCCGGTACTGGAGCGCTTCTCGCTGATCGATCTGCTGCAGGACATCTTCCAGAAATTCGAACTGGCCGCCGAAGCTCGCCACGTTGAACTCAAGGCCAGCTTCGGGCCGAACCTGCCGACGGTCTGCGCCGACCTTGGCTTGATCGAAAGGGTACTGACCAACCTGGTGGACAATGCCTTGCGCCACACGCCTGCGGGCGGTGAAATCGAGCTGGATTTGAAACCCCTGGGCGCCTTGGTCGAAGTCACGGTCAGCGACACCGGCCCCGGCATCGCTCCCGAGTTGCGCGAAGGCCTGTTCCTGCGTCCGTTCAATATTGGTGGGGCGCGACGTGACGGTGGATTGGGGCTGCGCATCGTCCACCGTATTCTGCAACTGCACGGGCGTGAGATTCAGTTGATCGATGTCGCCGGGCGCGGGGCGACTTTCCGCTTCACGCTGCCGACCGATCAGCAAACCGCCGAACAGTGGATGGTGCGCTCGATGAACCTGAACACGCCGGACAAATAATCCGCACCACCGGACTGTTGTTCCGTGACAACGCCGCCCCGCTCCCCTAAATTAACCGGCCTGAAAAAGACCTCGCGCTTTCTCGTTTCCACTCAAGTTAAAAAAGTAGTGAAATTTCAATGTCCGATTTCAACACCGCTGAATCCGTAGTCACCGAATCGTCCAAAGCGGAATACGAAAACTCCATCAATCTTTCACAACACCTTCCACAAGCCAAAATCATCAGCGAGATGGTGCTGGACGCGTTCCAGTCGACCCGCGAAAGCGACCAGATCCGCGAGCTGCGCGCCGCGATCCGCCAAGCGCACGACAGCTTCGATGACGACAAGGCCTACGAGCTGATGGGCCAGCTCAAGGCGCTGAAAGACGCCGAAGCCGCCGACCTCGCCGCCCTTGAAGACCTGAGCAGCAAGTTCTCGATCGGCCGCATCCTGTCCTGCTTCAAGGACGATCCGGCGTTTCAGGAAATCGTCTACGGCCTCGCGCTCAAAGTGCTGAACCAGACCCATCAGGCGATCAGCAACCCGAGCGGCGGCAAGAGCAAGGCCGCCAAGAAGAAAGAACTCGAAATCTTCACCATCAGCAAGGACGGCAGCAGCGTGACCCTGCCGCTGCGCACCCCGCGTTCGCGTATGAACGTTGACCGTGAAGCGCTGGAGTTCCTCGGTTTCACCTTCGTCGGTGAAGGCGAAGAAGCCGAGTTGGAAGGCGAAACCTTCATCGACAACGCCGGCACCGAACACGCGATCAACCGCAAGAACATCATCACCGCCCTGCAACAGCAGACCGCGTTCGATGGTTACAGCATCGCCGCGCAGTAAATCCGGCGCCGACGAAAAAGCCCCGCACTGCGATTCAGGCGGGGCTTTTTGTTGGGCGGCGTGACGATCAGACTTCCGGCTGCACCGCTGCGACCATGTCGACTTCAATCGCGGCGTTCTTCGGCAACTGATAGACACCGACCGTGGTGCGGGTGTGCCGGCCGGCATCGCCGAGCACATGGCTGAACACGTCCGATGCACCGTTGGCCACTTCGCTCAGGTCAACGAAGTCCGGGGTCGACTTCACATACACCGTGACCCGCAACAACGCCCGGATCTTGTCCAGTGAACCGACCGCATCGACGATCAGCGCCAGGCAGCGCATGGCACTGATGCTCGCGGCGGCCTGCGCATCCTTGAGGGTCAACTCCAGCCCCACCCGACCCGGATACTGAATCTTGCCGTGGGTACGCGGCACCATGCCGCTGATGTACAACTCATCGCGATGACGGATCAGCGGCGCGTAATTGCCGCCGGCGGTGTTCTCGCCATAGATGTCGTAGTTCAGCTCTTGTGCCAGGGCAATGAAGCGTTCGTCGCAGGTCATCCTCTCAGTCATTTCGCCCAGCCTCTCGATTGATGCATGAATAACAGTGTCCCTGCGAAGTGGCATGGCGCTATCACCGTTATGGTTGGATCCAAATCTAGGGGGTTTACGCCGATATCGCAACTAAACCCTGTAGGAGCTGCGGCACGCTGCGATCTTTTGATTTTGATTGTATTTTTAAAGATCAGGATCAAAAGATCGCAGCGTGCCGCAGCTCCTACAAATGTATCGCGTCGAAGTGGCCTCTGCTCGCGATTGCCGACGCCTTACCGAAAGCCAGCCAACAAAAAACCCCGCACATCTCTCAATGTGCGGGGTTTTTCGTGAAGCCATCCAGCCTTACGGCGCGTACGTCAGCAGCAGCTCGGCCGGCACCTTGAAGTCCAGGGACATCATGACGCTCAGGGCGGTGATGGTGAAGATCGAGAACACGAACAGCTTGCGTGCCCAGACCGTGTCATCCACCGCCTTGTAGCCGGTCCAGGCCATGTACAACCAGTACATGCCCATGGCCGCGGCGACCGCGAGGTAGCTCATGCCGGCGTAACCGCTGAAGGTCAGCATCAAGGTCGCCACGAGGAACGCCAGGATGTAGAGCAGGATGTGCTTCTTGGCCACTTCGATTCCGCGCTTGACGGGCAGCACCGGAATCGATGCGGCCAGGTAGTCGTTGAAGCGGAAGATCGCGATGGCGTAGGAATGCGGCATCTGCCACAGGCTGAACATCACCAGCAGGGTCAGTGCGGCCATGTCGAAGCTGTTGGTGACGGCAACGTAACCGATCACTGGCGGCATGGCGCCCGACAGACTGCCCACCAGCGTGCCGTGCACCGACTTGCGCTTGAGGTACAGGCTGTAGAAGCCGACGTAGATGATGAAGCCGATTACCGCGAACAGGGCGGCCAACGGGTTGGCCACCTTGTACAACAAGGCAACGCCGAGAACACCCAGGATGGTCGCGTAGACCAGGGCCAGTTTCAGGGAGATCAAGCCCTGCACCAGCACCCGGTTTTTTGTGCGTTCCATCTTCAGGTCGATGTCGCGGTCGATGCAGTTGTTGAACACGCAACCGGAGGCCACGACCAGGGAAGTGCCGATCATGGCGGCCAGGAACACCGCCAGATCTACATGCCCTTTCGAGGCCAGGAAGAACCCGCCTGCCACAGAAAGCACGTTACCGAAAATGATCCCCGGTTTGGTGATTTGGATAAAGTGCTTGAGCGACATCGGGTCTACCTCACTTCGCCATCATGTACGTGTGGATGCTGAACATGATCCACAGCGACAGGCCAACCAGCAGCAGGATCACGATGGCCGTAAAGACAAACGCGATCACGTTGTTACGTTGTGCAATCGAACGGTCCAGGTGCAGGAAGTAGTACAGGTGAACGATCACCTGGATTACCGCGAACAGCAGGACGATTGCCAGCGTGGTCGACTTCGGCAAGGTCGGAAACATCACCAGGCCGAACGGGATGGCAGTCAGGATCACCGACAGGATGAAGCCGATGGCGTACGACTTTACGCTGCCGTGGCCAGCATCATGGCTGTCATGGGAGTGTGCATTAGCCATTACAGAGTCCCCATCAGGTAAACAACGGTGAATACGCAGATCCACACCACGTCCAGGAAGTGCCAGAACAGGCTCAGGCAGCTCAGACGGGTCTTGTTGGTCGCCGTCAGGCCGTGCTTGTTGACCTGGTACATCATGATGCCCATCCAGATCAGACCCGCAGATACGTGCAGACCGTGGGTACCGACCAGGGTGAAGAACGCCGACAGGAAGCCCGAACGGCTAGGACCGAAGCCCTCGGAGATCAGCAGGTGGAACTCGTTGATCTCCATGGCGATGAAGCCTGCGCCGAGCAGGAAGGTCATGAACAACCAGCCCAGAACCTGCTGCTTCTTGCCTTTGTACAACGCCAGCATGGCGAAGCCGTAGGTGATCGAACTGAACAACAGCAGAGCGGTTTCGCCCAGCACGTATGGCAGTTCGAAGATGTCGTGGCCCGACGGGCCACCGGCGACGTTGTTTACCAGTACTGCGTACACCGCGAAGATCGACGCAAACAGAATGCAGTCGGTCATCAGGTAGAGCCAGAAACCGTATACGGTCATCTCGCCCGAGTCGTGGTGATGGTCATCGTGCCCATGGTCACCATGGGCGTGTCCAACATTGGTCACTAAGTTCGACATGGTTTAAGCCTGTTCCAACGAGGTTACACGGGTGGCATTGGCCGGGATTTTCCCTGCCGCGACCAGACGCTTGTGCTGCTCGGCTTCGATGCGCTCGATCGTTTCAACCGGAACCATGTAGCCCTGGTCGTCACGTGCGGCGTGGATCACGAAGTAGATGACAGTGCCGGCCAGGCTGGCGATCGCCAACCACCAGATGTGCCAGATCATCGCGAAACCGAAGACGGTCAGCAGTGCGCCCATCACCACGCCAGTGGCGGTGTTGTTCGGCATGTGGATCGGCTCGTACTTGGCCGGAGCCTGGTACGCAGTACCGTTTTCCTTGGCCTCGGTGAACGGGTCGATGCAGTCAGCCTTCGGCAGCACAGCGAAGTTGTAGAACGGAGGTGGCGACGAGGTCGACCATTCCAGAGTGTGGGCATTCCACGGGTCACCGTGTTCGCACATGTTCTCTGGCTTGTTGCGGTCACGCACACTGACGTACAGCTGGATCAGTTGGCAGGCGATACCGACAGCGATCATCACCGCACCGAACATGGCAACGTACAGGTACGGTACCCACTCAGGGTTGGTGGTGGCGTTCAGACGACGGGTCATGCCCATGAAGCCCAGTGCATAGAGCGGCATGAACGCGACGAAGAAGCCCGAGATCCAGAACCAGAACGCTGCTTTACCCCAGCCTTCGTGCAGCTTGAAGCCGAACGCTTTCGGGAAGTAGAAGCCGAAACCGGCGATGTAGCCGAATACCGCGCCGCCGATGATCACGTTGTGGAAGTGCGCGATCACGAACAGGCTGTTGTGCAGAACGAAGTCAGCACCCGGGATGGCCAGCAGTACGCCGGTCATGCCGCCGATGGCGAAGGTCACCATGAAGCCCAGAGTCCACAGCACCTGGCTGGTGAAGCGCAGACGGCCCTGGTAGATGGTGAACAGCCAGTTGAACAGTTTCACACCCGTCGGGATGGAAATCAGCATCGTCGCCAGACCGAAGAAGGCGTTGACGCTGGCACCCGAACCCATGGTGAAGAAGTGGTGCAGCCAAACCATGAAGCCCAGTACCGAGATCGCGCCCGAAGCGTAGATCATCGAGTGGTGGCCGAACAGTTTCTTGCCGGTGAACGCCGAGATCACTTCCGAGAAGATGCCGAATGCCGGCAGGATCAGGATGTAAACCTCAGGGTGGCCCCAGGCCCAGAACAGGTTGACGTACATCATTGGATTGCCACCAAGTTCATTGGTGAAAATGTGGAAATCCATGTAACGGTCGAGGGTCAGCAGTGCCAGGGTAGCGGTCAGGATCGGGAACGAAGCCACGATCAGGACGTTGGCCCAGGTGCAGGTCCAGGTGAAGATCGGCATGTCCATCAGTTTCATGCCAGGGGTACGCATTTTCAGCACGGTCGCGAGGAAGTTAACCCCGGTTAACGTTGTACCCAGACCCGATAGCTGTAGCGCCCAGATGTAGTAGTCCATCCCCACGCCAGGACTGTATTGCAGACCCGACAGCGGCGGATAGGCAACCCAACCGGTCTTGGCGAATTCGCCGACGCCCAGGGACAGGTTGATCAGCACAACGCCGGACACCAGCAGCCAGAAGCTCAGGGAGTTCAGGAACGGGAAGGCAACGTCACGCGCGCCGATCTGCAGCGGCACTGCAAGGTTCATCAGGCCGGTGAAGAATGGCATCGCCATGAAGATGATCATGATCACACCGTGAGCGGTGAAGATCTGGTCATAGTGTTCAGGCGGCAGGTAGCCAGGCGAACCCTCGGTGGCCATGGCCAACTGGGTACGCATCATGATGGCGTCGGCAAAGCCACGCAGCAGCATGACCATGGCAACGATGATGTACATCACACCGATTTTCTTGTGGTCGACCGACGTCAGCCACTCGGTCCACAAGTAGGTCCACTTCTTGAAGTAGGTGATTGCAGCGAACAACGCCAGACCACCGAGCGCGATCATCGAGATGGTGACCATCACGATCGGCTCGTGGAAAGGGATCGCTTCCCAACTTAATTTACCAAACATCGTTTACTCCTCTGCCCCGGCAGCTGAATGCGAATTCGAGTCCATGTCCGTTGCCGCCACTTCTTTCTCTTTCTTCTCGTGCTTCAGCGGCTTGCCCGGTTTCATGCCTTCGTACTTGTCGACGATGGTCTGGAACAGGTTCGGCGTGACCGAGGAGTAGAGCTCGACTGGATTGTTCTGGCTTGGCTTGGCAAGGGCTGCGTATTCAGCTGGTTCAAGCTGTTTAGGTGCCTTTTTGACTTCACTTACCCAGGCGTCGAAATCTTCCTGAGAAGTTGCGATCGCTTTGAATTTCATACCGGTGAAACCAGCGCCGCTGTAGTTGGCGGAGATACCGTCCATTTCAGCGTTGCGGTCAGCGATCAGGTGCAGCCGGGTAGTCATGCCCGCCATTGCGTAGATCTGGCCGCCCAGGCCCGGGATGAAGAACGAGTTCATCACGGCGTCGGAGGTGATCCGGAAGTTGACCGGGGTGTGCGCCGGGAACACGATCTTGTTGACCGTGGCAATGCCTTGTTCCGGATAGATGAACAGCCACTTCCAGTCCAGCGCCACGACTTCGATGGTCACCGGCTTGACGTCGGATTCAATCGGACGGTACGGGTCCAGTTTGTGGGTCGAAATGTAGGTGATGTAACCCAGGGCGATGATGATCAGAACCGGGATGGTCCAGACCGCCACTTCGATTTTGGTCGAGTGCGACCATTTCGGGGTGTAGACGGCATCCTTGTTGGACGCGCGGTACTTCCAGGCGAACAGGAAGGTCATGACGATAACCGGCACAACGACCAACAGCATCAGCAGCGTGGCGGTGATGATCAGGTTGCGCTGTTCCAGGCCGACCTGGCCCGTTGGATTGAGCAGGGTCATGTTGCAGCCTCCCAGCAACAACGTGCCGAGCAGCGGCACTAGGCCTAGTAATCTGGGGTACCTGTTTTTACTCATCTCACGACCTCTAAAGCAGCTTGCGCAATGCAGTTGGGTTTTGATCGCCAACACTTCACCCTGCCAAGGGTTGGCATTTTCTTTGGATTGAATAAGGGCCGCCCGTCGCGCGTCAGACGCTCGACAAAACCTTGGGACAGCGGTCAGTTCTTATTCGAATTCGTGGTCAAAGGCCTTGTTACAGACCAATTCCATTTGGTGCGGAAAGTTGGAAGGCACCGACACCTGGGTGTCGCAAAAGCCTTTCGGCCCGCTCGACACCCGACTTCCTGTCCAGTTCCTTAATAAAGGCTGAACAGTGCCGGGAATTCAGTGCGGGCGATTGTAGATAGGTAGCGCCCTATACACCATGTCTTATCCCGAAATAATTTTTATCGCTCAGAGCAACAATCCATCACCGTTTTTGCAAAAGTTCCGCATGTTATCGAAATCGATTCTCAACAAAAACACCAAAAAATGTAGGCCTATACACCTCAGTTCAGACAGCTCTGAAGGCTTTTTCCCGCCACCGAATCGGCGCAAAGCCCGATATTCAAAGGCCTCTGGCCATCTGCCAGAGCCTGTTAAAACTGCCTGATCTGGCACCCGCGTGCAAAACCAGAAAAATGCCGAAACAGACCAATCCTTTTTTGTAACATTACGCCAATCCGGGTCGCCGAAAGGCCCTGCGACAGGGCGCGTGTGACAACATGTCGCACACTTGCCGCACTCTTCATTGCCGTTCGTCACGGTGATTTCACAATCACTCTGAAATGCAAAACGCCCCGAGCGGCTGATCCGCAAATCGGGGCGTTTTCTGTATCGGCCGATCAGCCGAAGAGTTGATTCAGCGCAGGGCTTTTCGGTTACGCGAGGTCAGCAGCGGCACCAGAATTACCACCAGCACGAACGCCACCAGCGCCCATTGCGCCAGCGACAGACCGAGGATCGGCGGGTACGGCGTCGAGCAGAAACCATCGACCTGGAAGCCCAGCGGGAAGATCTTCGCCAGCGGCAGGTCGTCGACAATCGGCTGCAACACATCGATGCCGCAGCTCACCGCCGGATAGAACTGGGTGTAAACATGATGCCCGGCGACACCGGCCCCGGCGATCGCGCAGATCACCACCAGCACTTCGAACACGGTGATGCTGCGGCGGGTGCGCATGGCCGCGCCGATAAACGCGAACAGCGCAATCAGCAACAATGCATAACGCTGCAGGATGCACAGCGGGCATGGCGCCTCGCCCAGCACGACCTGCATGTACAGCGCGCCACCAATCAACGCCAGGCAGATGATACCCAGCAGCACTAGAAAGCGCCGTTCACGTCCCAGTCGAATCGTTTCCTCGCTCATCGCGTTTCCCTTGTATGTCCATGGTTCAGCTGATCGGCGGCTGCGCTTGCAGTGGCGCCATCAGGCTGATGTTGTCTTCGATATGCCAATTGACCGCGATGCGACCGTTGTCGATCTGATAGATATCGGTTGCCCGGAAGTCTACACGCTGACCCAGCCCGTTGAGAGCCTTGAACGTACCACGGCGAGGAAAGATGGCGTGCGACCGGGGCGATCCTGATCAGCCAGACGAACGGGCGTCTGTCATCAGCATCGGGAGGAATAAACGATAAGCCGGTTAAGAAACTATTAACCTTGGAACACTTTTCTATAAGTCAGAACTGCATAACGGCCTTCGCGGGCAAGCCCGCTCCCACAGGTTCCGCGTCGTTCACACATTCTGTGCACGCCACAAATCCTGTGGGAGATTCTATGTTGCTCAGCAACCCTAGAATCTCAAACTGATCGGTATTCGCCCTGATTCTTCATCAGGGCGAATGCCACTCGGCAGAGCTTGCGAGCAAGAGCTACCAATGCCTGTGTTTTCGAGAAGCCTCTGGCCAGGTAAGACTCGTAAAAAGGCTTCCACTTGGTTGAGCGACACGCCGCCATTGCGGCGTTGTAGGCTAATCGACGGATCTCCGGATCTCCTTTTTTGCTCAGGAACCTCGGGCCGTTCTTTTTCCCCGAATCGTCCACCGTCAGATCCATACCCAAAAACGCGATGAACGCGTCGCTGTTGGCAAAGTCACCGCGCATATAGGTCGTTGCCAACCCAGTCGCAGTCAACTCTCCCACGCCCTCGATTGCTTTGCAGCGGCCAATATTCTCATCAATACCGGCCTCTTTGCTGACTTTGCGCAGCAGGTTTTGAATGACCTTGTCGGATCGCTCGAATGCCTTTTGCTGAGCCGTACGTTCTTTCTTCAGCAAGGGTTCATCGGCCCAGCTCAACATCAGACCCGTATGGTTCTGAATCAGCGTCGCGCGTCTGTGCAGCAAGCTTTTCAGTACGGTGTAGGCTTTAGGAGGCGGGTTCCAAAGCCGCAGTTTGCTTTGTTCATTCGTCAGATAGCGTGCGAGCACGCGTGCATCGCATGGATCATTTTTGGCTCGCTGACCGACACCGCGACGATAGTGGCTGACTCGATAAGCATCCACCACATAGACCTGATGTCCCATCGCATGAGCCAGATCAACAGTCTCCAAATGGTAGATATTGGTGGCTTCGACAGCGATAGCGCTTTGCGCGGGCAGAGTTTTGAGCCAACGTTTGAGGGCGGCACGATCATTCTTGACCGCTTCAATGGTTTCCAGGTCGGCGCGATAGACAACGATTTCGGCCTTGGCGATATCGATACCAACAACCGTCTGCGAAGTAAGGATTGTCATGACGAATCCTCGGAGCTAGGGTTTAAGAGCTTGTTGGGGTCTACCGTTGCGCTGGCTTGTCTCTGTCGTCGGTTTACCGATGAATTCCTTATTGGCGCTTTGGGTAGAAGGGGCGGGACGAGAAGTCTCCCACGGTCTGTACTGGTCAGAGTCAGAATCGAGTCTGTAGTCCCGCCCACCCCTTCAAGTCTAAACATACAAGCGAGCCTGCTCGCGAATGAAGGCAACCCGGTTCTGGATTATTCCAAAGCCGCCGCCGGCCCGAAAAACTCATAACGGCTCTGCTGCTCCGGCACACCCAGCGCTTTCAGATGCCGCTTGATCGCCCCCATGAACCCTTTCGGCCCAAGGAAATAAGCGTCGACATCCCGTTGCGCCGGCAGCCATTCGCCCAACTGCTCCTGACTGAGGATCCCGATCCTGTCCGCCGCCGGGCTCACGCCGTCATCCTCGGCGTAGCAATAGAAGCGCTTGAGCTGTGGATGACGCGCCGCCAACCCATCGATCCAGTCGCGGAACGCATGCACGCTGCCGTTGCGCGCGCAGTGAATAAAATGCACCGGGCGCTCGGTTTGCAGCGCCGCTTCGAGCATCGCCAGAGTTGGGGTAATGCCAACGCCACCACTGATCAGCACCAACGGCTTGTCGCTGGCAGTCAGGGTGAACTCGCCCGATGGCGGGAACAGCTGAATGCTCGCGCCGACGTGCAGTTGATCATGCAAGTGGTTGGACGCACGACCACCCGGTTCGCGTTTGACGCTGATGCGGTACTGACCTTTATTGGCCAGTGCCGACAGCGAGTAATTGCGACGGACTTCTTCTCCGTCGAGGAACAGCTTCATGCCGATGTACTGACCCGGCTCTGCAGCAAGGATCGGACCTTTGTCCGCAGGCTCGAAGTAGAACGAGATGATTTCCGCGCTCTCCTCGACCTTGTCCACCACGATGAACTCCCGCGCCCCGCGCCAGCCGCCGACCGCTTGTTCTTTCTGGTCGTAAATCGCGGCTTCGGCGCCAATCAGGATCTCGGCGAGTTGCCCGTAAGCGGCACCCCACGCGCTCATCACTTCCGGAGTGGCGATCTCGTCGCCGAGCACTTCGGAAATGGCCCGCAGCAGGCAGGTGCCGACAATCGGGTAGTGCTCCGGGAGAATCTGCAGGGCTACGTGCTTGTTGATGATCTTCGCCACCAGATCGCCCAACTGGTCGAGCTGATCGATGTGTCGGGCGTACATCAACACGCCGTTAGCCAACGCACGCGGCTGATCGCCACTGGCCTGGTGCGCCTGGTTGAACAGCGGGCGAACCTCAGGATATTCAGAGAGCATCATGCGGTAGAAGTGGGTGATCAGCGCTTCACCACCGCTTTCCAGCAGAGGCACTGTGGATTTGACGATGGCACGATCCTGGACGCTAAGCATAAGAGTGACTCCTGAGCTTTTTTGAGAATTACCCTGTAGTTATCAGTTTTCATGCCAGATTTTTTATCTTTATAAATCAATGATTTAATTTATAAGTAGTCATTTAGACTCAAACACACATATAGTCATCGCGACTACATCGAGTCTCTTTGACTACAAGACCATGACCGCCAAATCCCTGCTTACCGCTTTGCTTCCACTGGTCGCCGACCTGTCCCGCGAACTGCCGGAAGGCGAGCGCTATCGACGCCTGCTCGAAGCCATGCGCGCCCTGCTGCCGTGCGATGCCGCCGCGTTGCTGCGCCTGGACGGCGAATGGCTGGTGCCGCTGGCGGTGGACGGTTTGAGCACCGACACCCTCGGCCGGCGCTTCAAGGTCAGCGAACATCCCCGTTTCGAGATCCTGCTGGACGGCGCCGGACCGACCCGGTTCGCCGCCGACAGCGACTTGCCCGACCCGTATGACGGCTTGGTCGATGGACTGGGCGATCATCTGGAAGTGCACGACTGCCTCGGTTGCCCGCTGTTCGTCGATGAAAAACTCTGGGGCCTGATCACCCTCGACGCCCTCGACCCGGAGCGTTTCGAGCCGATCGAACTCGACGCCCTGCAAGCCTTCGCCAGCCTCGCCTCGGCCACGGTCAACGCCGCCGAACGTATCGAACGCCTGGCGCTGCGTGCCGAAGACGAACACCAACGCGCCGAGGTCTACCGGCAGGCCAGCGGTCAGCAGCAGCGCGAAATGATCGGCCAGAGCAGGGCGCACAAACGTCTGGTGGAGGAAATCAATCTGGTCGGCGGCAGCGACCTGACCGTGCTGATCACCGGCGAAACCGGGGTCGGCAAGGAACTGGTGGCGCAGGCGATCCACGCCGCCTCCCCGCGTGCGGACAAACCGATCATCAGTCTCAACTGCGCCGCCCTGCCCGACACCCTGGTCGAGAGCGAACTGTTCGGCCACGTGCGCGGTGCCTTCACCGGCGCCACCAGCGACCGCCGCGGCAAGTTCGAACTGGCCAATGGCGGCACGCTGTTTCTCGATGAAGTCGGCGAACTGTCGCTGACCGTGCAGGCCAAGTTGCTACGGGTGCTGCAAAGTGGTCAGTTGCAGCGGCTCGGCTCGGACAAGGAACATCAGGTCGATGTGCGCCTGATCGCCGCGACCAACCGCGATCTGGCCGAAGAAGTGCGCAGCGGCCGCTACCGCGCCGACTTCTATCACCGCCTGAGCGTGTACCCGCTGCGAGTGCCGGCGTTGCGTGATCGCGGGCGCGACGTATTGTTGCTCAGCGGCTTCTTTCTGGAACAGAACCGCTCGCGCATGGGCCTCAACAGCCTGCGCCTGAGCAGCGACGCTCAGGACGCGCTGCTCGCCTACACTTGGCCGGGCAACGTGCGTGAACTGGAACACTTGATTGGCCGCAGCGCGCTGAAAGCGCTGGGCAACTGCAAGGTACGGCCGAAGATTCTCAGTTTGAGCGCGGCGGATCTGGATCTGCCGCGCGAGGTTGTGGATAACTCGCCCGCGCCGGTTGCCGAGGTGCCCGCGATGCCGTTGATCAGCGGCGATCTGCGCAGCGCCACCGAGCAATATCAGCGGCAGTTGATCAGTGCTGCGCTTGAGCGTCATCAGGATAGCTGGGCGAGTGCGGCGCGGGAGTTGGGGCTGGACCGGGCGAATCTGGGGCGGATGGCTAAACGCCTTGGAATGAGATAGATCTCCATTGTGGCGAGGGAGCTTGCTCCCGCTCGGCTGCGCAGCAGTCGCAATATCAGCGGACATGGCCAAGCTGATACACCGCGGTGGATGGTTATGGGAGCGCTTCGCACTCCAGCGGGAGCAAGCTCCCTCGCCACAGAGCATTCGCCGCCGTTCGGCCGAGATTGGGGATTGAGCCTAAAGCCTGCCCCCGACAAGTCGATAACCCGGCATCAATAGTTTCTGGCGATTTGCACCCTCGCCCATCACCTTTTTCCACAGAAGGTTCATATGTCTTCCACCAAAGCCCGCGCAGATTCACTTTCGCTTCTGCTGTTTACCTTGCGCAGCGGCAAGCTGATGGCGATCAACCTGCTGAAAGTCAGTGAAATCATCCCGTGCCCGCCGCTGACCAAAATGCCCGAGTCGCATCCGCACATCAAAGGCATCGCCACCCTGCGCGGCGCATCGCTGTCGGTGATCGACCTCAGCCGTGCCATCGGCGAGCGACCGCTGGAAGACCCCAACGGCGGCTGCCTGATCGTCACTGACGTTAGCCGCTCCAAGCAGGGTCTGCATGTGCAGGCGGTGAGCAAAATCGTCCATTGCCTGACCACCGACATCAAGCCGCCGCCGTTCGGCTCCGGCGGCTCGCGCGCCTACATCACTGGCGTGACCTCGGTCGACGGCACCCTGGTACAAGTGCTGGACATCGAGAAAGTCATCCACAGCATCGCCCCGGCGCAAATCGAAATGGCCCCGACCGACCTGAGCATGGAAGACGCCGAAGTGCTCGGCAACGCACGGATTCTGGTGGTCGACGACAGCCAGGTGGCGCTGCAGCAATCGGTGCACACCCTGCGCAACCTCGGCCTGCAATGCCACACCGCGCGCAGTGCCAAGGAAGCCATCGACTGCCTGCTGGATCTGCAAGGCACCGCGCAACAGATCAACCTGATCGTCTCCGACATCGAAATGTCCGAGATGGACGGCTACGCCTTCACCCGCACCCTGCGCGAGACGCCGGACTTCGCCCACCTCTACGTGCTGCTGCATACCTCGCTCGACAGCGCGATGAACAGCGAAAAGGCCCGACTGGCCGGGGCCAACGCGGTGCTGACCAAGTTCTCCTCGCCGGAACTGACCCAACGTCTGATCGAAGCGGCCAAACACGTCGCGGCCAACGGTCACTGAGTTGAGCCAGACTTACTGCTTTTTGATGCGGCGCGACCTTCGCCAAGGCGTGCCGGCCATCCACTGGCCGGAAGGTATTGAGCTGAGCACTTATCGTCCGGAACTGGCGGCGACCGTGCATCAGCTGATGCAACTCGGCTACCGCGAAGGCGGTGGTCGCGTGCCGGCGCTGGAGGAGTGGCAACAGCGGTTTGAAAGCGATGCCGAATACGATCCCCAGCTGTGCTGGATTGCCACGGACGCTGGGGGCGTGGTTGGTTTGGCGCAATGCTGGACCAGTTCCTATATCAAAAATCTGGTAGTGCATCCGCGCGCTCATGGTCGTGGACTGGGTCGAGCGCTGCTGCTGAATGCATTCAAGGTGTTTCAGCAACGCCGCGAAGGTTTTGTCGATTTGAAGGTGCTGGAAGACAACCTGCGGGCGCAGCGGTTGTATGAAAGTGCCGGGATGTTTGTGGTTCGCCGGGAAATCGTGCCGGACTGATTCAAAGTCAAAAGATCGCAGCCTGCGGCAGCTCCTACAAAGAACGCGCTTCCCTGTAGGAGCTGCCGCAGGCTGCGATCTTTTAGCGGCGCCTCAGGCAACAAAACGCTTTAGGCATACTCCAACCTCTGGACCCTCAAGACCAAGGATGCCGCCCCATGAAAACCCTCACCCTGAGCCTGCTCTGCCTCACCGGCCTCACCTCCCAGGCCCACGCCTCCAGCCCCGACGCCTGGGCTGCCTATGACAAAACCGTGCTCGCCAGTTGCACCAAGACCAGCGGCCTGAAAGACGCCAGACCCGTCGGCACACCCGCGCAATTCGATGACCGCGTCGGCTACACCGCCGTGCTGCTGCAAGGCCAGTACCCGCAAAAACACATGAAAGGCCAGCAAGGCACTGAGCTGTGCCTGTACAGCAAAAAGTCGAAAACCGCCTTCGTCACCGAATGGGACTCGATCCGTCCGACCGCCAAGCCTTGAGGGCTGGCGCACAACTTGCTTCGATCAGTCTCAGCCTGGCGACTTTACGTCGCCGTTTCACACTCTGATTGAAGATTGATCGTGCAATGAATACGACGTTTTCCTGCGTTGGCTGCGGCAAATGCTGCACCGACCACCATGTGCCCCTGACCCTCGCCGAAGCCCGCATGTGGGCGGCGGATGGCGGTCAGGTGATCGTGCTGGTGGAGGCTTTTCTGGGCAACGGCCTGGGCCTGCCGGCGCAGCAGCGTGAACACGCCGAGCGGCGTTCGCTGGTGGTGCGCAGCGGCACGGCCGAGGCCCACGTGGCCATCACCTTCGCCGCGTACAACGTCGGGCGCTGCCGGAATCTTGACGAAGAAAACCTGTGCCGCATTTACGAACGCCGGCCATTGGTGTGCAGGATTTATCCGGCGGAAATCAACCCGCACATCCCGCTCAATCCAGCCGCCAAGGATTGCCCGCCAGAGTCGTGGCAACAGGGGCCGCTGCTGATTGTCGGAGGGGAGTTGGTCGATCAGGAACTGCTGGAGCTGATCCAGCGCTCGCGCCAGGCTGATCGCGATGACATCCGTATCAAGGATGCGATCTGCGCGGCGCTGGGGATTCGCACCACGGCGCTCAAGGGCGACGGGTTTACCGCGTATTTGCCGCAGATGGACGCGTTCGCGGCCGTGATCGATCAGGTTGCAGCACAGCCACTGAATACAGAATCCAGTGAATGGTTGTTTCATCTGTCCGGTGACGACGTTGCCGGGCAATTGGTGGCGGCCGGCGCACAGGTGGTGACGGAGCCGGCGCAGACGTACGCGTTTATTTCGTTGCGGGCGGCTTGATCCAAAATTCAAGGTGACTGGACTGGCCTCATCGCTGGCAAGCCAGCTCCCACAATGTTCTCGAGTGTTCACATAATTTGTGCACGACGCAGAAACCTGTGGGAGCTGGCTTACCAGCGATGAGGCCAGTGAGAGCAGCATCAATCCCGAACCTGCCGCCGCCCCCAGAACTCCCGCGCCAACAACCGCAAATCCCCCGCCAGCCCCGCCACATCTTCCGAATTGCGCTGACTCTGCCGCCCTTCATCCACCGTCAATTCCGACGCCGTGCGGATGCTGACGATGTTGCGATTAATGTCTTCGCTCACCGCGCTCTGCTGCTCCACCGCTGCGGCAATCTGCAGGCTCATTTCGGTGATCTGCTCGACCCGCTCACTGATCCCGTCCAGCGCCCGCGCCGCGCGCTGGGCCTGTTCGACGCTGTTATCCACATGCTCGCTGCTCTGCTGCATCACCAGCACCGCATCCCGCGCGCCGTTCTGCAGGGTGCTGATCATCCGCTGAATCTCATTGGTCGACTGCTGCGTGCGCTGCGCCAGCCCGCGCACCTCATCGGCTACCACCGCGAAGCCGCGCCCGGCATCCCCGGCCCGTGCGGCCTCGATCGCCGCGTTGAGCGCCAGCAGATTGGTCTGCTCGGCGATGCTGCGGATCACCTCCAGCACCCCGGAAATCTCGCTGCTGTGGCCTTCGAGCTGATGAATCACCTCGGTCGCCCGTCGCAGTTCTTCGGCCAGACGCAGCACCGCGCTGCGACTCTCGCCCACCAGCAAATGCCCTTCTCGGGTTTCCGTCCCGGCCATATCCGCCGCCACCGACGCCTGCTGCGCATGGCTGGCAACCTGCGCGACGCTGGCGGCCATCTGATGAATCGCCGCCGCCACCTGATCGGTTTCGGCCTGTTGCGCCAGCGAACTGCTGTGGCTGCTTTGCAGATGATCGACCAATTGCGCCGCGTGCCCGGCCAACTGCTGCGACGCATCACCGATACGCCCGACCACCGCGCCGACCTGCGCTTCGAGCATCTGCAGGGCGAATTCGATCTGGCCGATTTCATCGCGGCGCCCGGTGTAAATGCTCTGACTCAACGGATTGTCCGCGACCTGCCGCGCCCGTTCGCTCAGCCGCTCCAGCGGCCGCAAGATCCAGCGCACACCCAACGCACAAAGGCTACTGCCGCAGACAAACAGCACCCCGTCGATCCACGCCGACTCCGGGCGCAACCAGGCTTCAATCCCCAGCACCAGCCCCAGCAAAGCACTGGCCGACGCCGTGACCTTGCCGCGCAAACCAAGCCCGGGCAGCGCCCGCCGCCCCTTCGACTCACCGCGCAATTGCGCATACGCCCGCTCAGCCGCCGCCACCTGCCGCGCATCAGGCCGGGTGCGCACCGACTGATACTCCACCGCCACGCCGTTCTGCGTCACCGGCGTGACATACGCGCTGACCCAGTAGTGATCGCCGTTCTTGCAGCGATTCTTCACCAGCCCCATCCACGAGCGCCCGCCCTTGAGTGTCTGCCACATATGCGCAAACGCCTGCGCCGGCATGTCCGGGTGGCGCAGCAGGTTGTGCGGGGTGCCGAGCAATTCGTCGCGGCTGTAACCGCTGATTCTGATGAAGTCTTCGTTGGCGTAGGTGATCGCGCTGGTCAGATCGGTGGTCGAAAGAATGTTCGCATCCAGCGCCACATCGACGTTACGGCCGGTTACCGGGAGATTGATCTTCATGAATGGCGCGCTCGTTTTATTGGAAGAGTCGGCAGGGCTGCTGACTCTAAGCGCACCAATTGGTCAAATATTGATCTGGCTCAGGATCTGAGCACTTAGCCATCACTGCGACCGAAAATCGCAGTCGATGGCCAAAAGGAGGGATGAAACTCAGCGCTTGCCCATCGAGCGACGGGTACCCGGCGGCGCCATGCCCGGGGTCTTGGTGTGACCGTTCTTGGCGCCGTTCTTGTACCACGGCTGATTCGAACCCTTGGCAGCCGCCAGTTCACCTGGTTTGAACGGGAACTTGAAAGCCGGGATCTCGGGTTTGGTTTCGCTGGCGTCAGCCAGTTCAGCCGGGACATCGCTCACGGCGTCGTCAACCGGCGGTTGGGTCGGGGAAGTCATAAAAGCTCCGCAAAGCAAAAAGTCGGGCCCGAACAGTGAGCCGCGAAGGCGCGCAGTATACCTGCGCGCCTTGCGACAGCACCTGAAGATTTGCAGCGTACGCCGAACGGTTTAGAGGTAGGTGCAATGTTTCCCGAATCGGGAATGATCGGTCCCTTTTTGGGACCGGCTAACAACAAGAGCCGGCAGAGATGCGTCGCCCGCACAGACGTCTTCGCGAGCAGGCTCGCTCCCATAGGTGAGTGGGAGTGAGCCTGCTCGCGATGAAGGATGACGCGGTGCCTGGACGGATCAAGTGCGTGGATCAACCCTATCCAGCGCCCGATTCACCGCCAGTTCGGCGAGCATGACGATCTGCTGGATCGCCAACGCCGTGCTGCGTTGCGGACCACCGAGTTCATTGGCGAAATTGCTGGCCATGGCACTGACAGAGGCCAACGATTCGTAGGCGTGGGCGAGCAGGGTTTCGGTGTCGATAGCTGGGTTGACCAGAAACATTGTGCTTGGCTGTCGCGGCTGGGCGGGTTGCGGACAGAGGTAGAAGTCGAGCGCGCGTTTGATGGCTTCGCGGTTTTGGGCGAGGTCTTCTGCGCGGATGGCTTCGGCGAGTGGGGTTTTAGGTTCGGGGGGTGGGTCTGGAATCAGTTTATCCATGGGTAGCTCCTACTTGTATTTGGGAGCCAGCCTTTGTCGTTTCCACACGACAAAAGGTGGCAACTGTGCGCGGGGTGGAAAACCGATAAGTAGGCAACCGGCCAGACCGAAGTCTGCCCACGCACAGCCGCCGCGACGCAGTTTGCAGACGAAAAAAGACGTCGGCAACGATTACGGTGCTGGTGCATTGTTTCTACTTGAATCGGGTTTCCACACCCGATCGCTGAATTTGCAGCGACAACCAAAGCCTAGAGACCCCGCTTCCGACGGACAACCTGAAAACCTTGTGGGAAGGTTCTGGTTGTTTGGCACAAAATTAAACAGATCAATGTAATCGGCTGACTGGACAGACCTCTTCGCGAGCAAGCTCGCTCCCACAGTTGAATCGAGTACACCTGCCAGAGATTGGTCGGCTGTCAGGCCGCCATCGCTGGCAAGCCAGCTCCCACAAAAGAGCAAAAGCAAAAGCAAGATCAAAAGATCGCAGCCTGCGGCAGCTCCTACAGGGAAGATAAGTACAACCCGCACGCGGCGCATGCCGCCCCACTCCAGGATGAGCGCAAGCTCGGCTGTCGCTCTTGATCTTGATCCACGGGCGACGTCGGAAGGCTGAGTGGAGGGATTGATCCGGGCGTGGGAGCGCAGCGACCGTTTGGCGCAGCCAAACACAGCGAGAGGAGGTGCAGCGAAGCAAACCGTAGGCGCTGCGCCCGGATCGATCCCGGAGCGAAGGAACCCCGAGCTTTAGCGAGCGGGCCGAACGCAGGAGCAAGCGTTTTTGGTTACTTTTGAGGCGTTTGTCAAAAGTGACCCGCCGTAAGGGCGGAACCGTAATCAGCCACACCCGCAGAAACGGATATACACCCCGGCGAAACTGACAGCGCTGACAGCCAGCCGTCACCCTCCTGACCCCCAAACAAGTTTATAAATACCCAACCTGCCCAAACTCCAGCCCTTGGCGCCCCATTTCATGCGAATCAAGAAAAACCAAGCCCTACTAGCCCTAGTGATCGCCCTGGCCGCCGCAGGCGCATGGTGGGCAATGAAACCCGCCCCGACCAAACTGGCCACCCCGACCGCCATCCCGGTTCGCGTCGTCACCGTCAGCGAAAAAGACGTCCCCCGCTACACCAGTGGCATCGGCTCCGTACTCTCATTACACAGCGTCGTAGTACGCCCACAAGTCGACGGCATCCTCACCAAAATCCTCGTCAAGGAAGGCCAACTCGTCAAAGCCGGCGACCTGCTCGCCACCATCGACGACCGCTCGATCCGCGCCAGCCTCGACCAGGCCCGAGCGCAACTGGGCGAAAGCCAGGCGCAATTGCAGGTCGCCCTGGTCAACCTCAAGCGCTACAAACTGCTCAGCGTCGACGACGGCGTCTCCAAGCAGACCTACGACCAGCAGCAGGCACTGGTCAACCAACTGAAAGCCACCGCCCAGGGCAACCAGGCCTCGATTGACTCGGCGCAGGTACAACTTTCCTACACGCAGATTCGCTCCCCGGTCACCGGCCGCGTCGGTATTCGTACAGTCAATGAAGGCAACTTCCTGCGCATGACCGACACCGCCGGCCTGTTCACCGTGACCCAGATCGACCCGATCGCCGTCGAGTTCTCGCTGCCCCAGCAAATGCTGCCGACCCTGCAGGGCTTGATCAACGATCCGCAGCGTGCGCAGGTCAAGGCCTACATCGGCGCCGACACCGACGGCGAAACCGGCAACCTGCTCGGCGAAGGTCACCTGACCCTGATCGACAACCAGATCAACGCCAACACCGGCACCATCCGCGCCAAGGCCGAATTCGACAACGCCAGCCAGAAACTCTGGCCGGGCCTATTGGTGACGGTAAAAATTCAGACGGCGCTGGACAAGGATGCGCTGGTGGTGCCGCCCACCGTCGTACAGCGCGGTCTCGATCAACACTTCGTCTATCGCGTGAATGGCGACAAGGTCGAAGCCGTACAAGTGCAGATGGTTTATCAGGGCAGCGGGCAGGACATCATCAAAGGCGTGAAGGCCGGCGATCAGTTGGTCAGTGACGGCCAGTCGCGGCTCAAACCCGGTTCGACCGTGCAGGTCATGACCGAACCGCCGCAGGTGGTGCAAGCGGAGCCGAAACCATGAAGGAGCACAAAGGCGTTTCCACCTGGTGCATCGATCACCCCGTCGCGACGATTCTGCTGACCATCGCATTGGTGCTGGTCGGCGTGATTGCCTTCCCGCGCCTGCCAATTGCCCCACTGCCGGAAGCAGAATTTCCTACAATTCAGGTCTCGGCGCAGTTGCCCGGCGCCAGCCCCGACACCATGGCCTCGTCCGTGGCCACGCCGCTGGAGGTGCAATTCAGCGCCATCCCCGGCATGACCCAGATGACCTCCAGCAGTGCGCTCGGCTCCAGCCTGCTGACCCTGCAATTCACCCTCGACAAGAGCATCGACACCGCCGCCCAGGAAGTCCAGGCGGCGATCAACACCGCCGCCGGTAAACTGCCCAAGGACATGCCGACCCTGCCGACCTGGAAGAAGGTCAACCCGGCCGACAGCCCGGTGCTGATCTTAAGCGTCAGCTCGACGCAAATGCCCGGCACCGAACTCAGCGACTTGGTGGAAACCCTGCTCTCGCGTCAGATCAGTCAGATCGACGGCGTAGGCCAGATCAACATCACCGGTCAGCAACGTCCGGCGATCCGCGTGCAAGCCTCGGCCGACAAACTGGCGGCGATTGGCCTGACCCTGGCCGACATTCGTCTGGCGATCCAGCAGACCAGCCTCAACCTCGCCAAAGGTGCGTTGTACGGCGAATCGAGCATCTCGACGCTGTCGACCAACGACCAGTTGTTCCACCCCGAGGATTACAGCCAACTGATCGTTTCCTACAAGGACGGCGCCCCGGTTCACCTGCGCGATGTCGCCAAAGTCGTCAACGGTTCGGAAGATGCCTACGTGCAGGCCTGGGCTGGTGATCAACCCGGGGTGAACCTGGTCATATCGCGGCAACCGGGGGCGAACATCGTCGAAACCGTCGACCGCATTCAAGCCGCCCTGCCCGGCCTCGAAGCCATGCTCCCGGCCTCGGTGCAGGTGAAAACCCTGATCGACCGCACCCAGACCATCCGCGCTTCGCTGCATGAAGTCGAGATCACCCTGCTGATCGCGATTCTGCTGGTGGTGGCGGTGATGGCGCTGTTCCTGCGCCAGTTGTCGGCGACCATGATCGTCTCGGCCGTGCTCGGCGTGTCGCTGACCGCCAGTTTCGCCCTGATGTACCTGCTGGGGTTCAGCCTGAACAACCTGACGCTGGTGGCGATCGTCGTTGCGGTCGGGTTTGTCGTCGACGATGCGATCGTGGTGGTGGAGAACATCCACCGGCATCTGGAGGCCGGCGACAGCATGCGCGAAGCGGCGGTCAAAGGTGCCGGCGAGATCGGCTTTACCGTGGTGTCGATCAGTTTCTCGCTGGTGGCAGCGTTTATTCCGCTGCTGTTCATGGGCGGCGTGGTCGGGCGGTTGTTCAAGGAATTCGCCCTGACGGCGACCTCGACCATTTTGATTTCGGTGGTGGTGTCGTTGACCCTCGCGCCGACGCTGGCAGCGCTGTTCATGCGCAAACCGGTGCACCACGCCCACGACAAACCGGGCTTCAGCGAACGCTTGCTGGCCTGGTACGAAAAAGGCCTGCGCCGCGCCCTCGCCCATCAGAAGCTGATGATCGGCGTGTTCGGCCTGTCGCTGGCAATGGCGATTGCCGGCTACATCTTTATCCCCAAGGGTTTTTTCCCGGTGCAGGACACCGGGTTTGTCCTCGGCACCACCGAAGCCGCGGCGGATATCTCCTACGGCGACATGGTGAAAAAACACCTGGCGATGGCCGAAATCGTCGCCGCCGACCCGGCCGTGCAGGCGTTCTCGCACTCGGTGGGTGTATCCGGCAGCAACCAGACCATTGCCAACGGGCGCTTCTGGATTGCTTTGAAAAAACGCGGCGACCGCGACGTCTCGGCCAGCCAGTTCATCGACCGCATTCGTCCGCAACTGATGAAAGTCCCGGGCATCGTCCTGTACTTGCGCGCCGGCCAGGACATCAACCTCAGCTCCGGGCCAAGCCGCGCACAATACCAATACGTGCTCAAGAGCAACGACGGCGCGACCCTCGCCACCTGGACCCAGCGCCTGACCGAAAAACTGCGCAGCAACCCGGCGTTCCGCGACATTTCCAACGACCTGCAACTGGGCGGCAGCATCACTCACATCAGCATCGACCGCAGCGCCGCCGCGCGTTTCGGCCTGACCGCCAGTGACGTGGACGAGGCGCTGTACGACGCCTTCGGCCAACGCCAGATCAACGAGTTCCAGACCCAGGTCAACCAGTACAACGTGATTCTGGAACTGGACACCAAACAACGCGGCAAGGCCGAAAGCCTCAACTATTTCTACCTGCGCTCGCCGCTGAGTGGCGAGATGGTGCCGTTGTCGGCGCTGGCCAAATTCGATGCGCCGACCATCGGCCCGCTGTCGATTGCCCATGACGGCATGTTCCCGGCCGCCAACCTGTCGTTCAACCTCGCGCCCGGCGTGGCGTTGGGCGATGCGGTGATCCTGCTCAATCAGGCCAAGGCCGAGATCGGCATGCCGACCGCGATCAGTGGCAACTTCCAGGGCGCGGCGCAGGCGTTCCAGAGTTCGCTGGCCAGTCAGCCGTGGCTGATTCTCGCGGCGCTGGTGGCGGTGTACATCATTCTCGGCGTGCTTTACGAGAGCTTCGTGCATCCGCTGACGATCATTTCGACCCTGCCGGCGGCGGGCCTCGGTGCAGTAATCATGCTGTGGATCTGCGGTCAGGACTTTTCGATCATGGCGCTGATCGGGCTGGTGCTGCTGATCGGTATCGTCAAGAAAAACGGCATTCTGATGATCGACTTTGCGCTGGAAGCCCAGCGCAATCGCGGACTGGCACCGCAGGAGGCGATTTTCGAAGCGTGCCTGACGCGGTTCCGGCCGATCATCATGACCACCCTCGCCGCGTTGCTCGGCGCGCTGCCGCTGATGCTCGGTTACGGCACCGGCGCGGAACTGCGCCAGCCGCTGGGGATCGCGGTGGTGGGCGGCTTGCTGGTCAGCCAGATGCTGACGCTGTTTACCACGCCGGTCATATACTTGTGGCTTGAGCGGCTGTTCCACAGGCCCAAACCGATGCCCACGACGGCACTGGCGACTACAGACTGAGGCGGTCATGCGCGTTCTGATTATCGAAGACGAGGAAAAAACCGCGGACTATCTGCACCGCGGTCTGACGGAACAGGGTTACACCGTGGATCTGGCCCGCGACGGCGTCGAGGGCCTGCATCTGGCGCTGGAAAGCGACTACGCGGTGATCGTCCTCGACGTGATGCTACCGGGCCTGGATGGCTTCGGCGTGCTGCGCGCATTGCGTGCGCGCAAGCAGACCCCGGTGATCATGCTCACCGCCCGCGAGCGCGTTGAAGACCGGATCAAGGGCCTGCGTGACGGCGCCGACGATTACCTCGGCAAGCCGTTTTCCTTTTTGGAACTGGTAGCTCGCCTGCAAGCGCTGACCCGGCGCAGCGGCGGCCATGAACCGGTGCAAGTGAGCATCGCCGACCTGTGGATCGATCTGATCAGCCGCAAGGCCACCCGCGCCGGCACGCGGCTGGATCTGACCGCGAAAGAGTTCTCGCTGCTCAGCGTGCTGGCGCGCCGGCAAGGTGAAATCCTCTCGAAAACCGCGATTGCCGAGATGGTCTGGGACATCAATTTCGACAGCGACGCGAATGTCGTCGAAGTCGCGATCAAGCGCCTGCGGGCCAAACTTGACGGACCGTTCGACGAGAAACTGCTGCACACCATTCGCGGCATGGGTTATGTGCTGGAGAGCCGTGGTGTCCAGTAATTCGATTGCCCTGCGCCTCAGCGGCATGTTCACGCTGGTGGCGCTGCTGGTGTTTCTGTTGATCGGCGGCGCGTTGTATCAGCAGGTCGACAAAGGCCTGGGTCTGCTGCCGGAGGCCGAGCTGGATGCGCGTTACAGCGTGCTCGAATCGGCGCTCAACCGTTATGGCACGCCTGAGCATTGGGTGAAGATCAACGCCAAGCTCAAGCTGCTCGGCGAAGAGGACAAACGCATCCGTTTCTGGGTGGTCAGCGGCGATCCCGGCTACGAATATGGCGAGCCGGATGCCTTGATCCGCGCCTTCGCCCAAGGGCCGCTGGGCATGCATGACCTGCAATTGCCCGAGCATCCTTATCCGCTGAAAGTGCTGCTCACCGAATTGCCCGCCAAGGATCAACGCCCGCCGCTGCGCTTCATGATCGGCATCGATACCGAGACTTTCCACGAGACTCAGCACAACCTGCTGATCGCCCTGATCGGCCTGGCGATTGTCGGCGTGCTGCTGGCGTCGGCGCTGGGTTATTGGGTGGCGCGGATTGGCTTGAAGCCGCTGATCAAACTGTCCCACGAAGCCCAGCGCCTGGCGCCGCCACTGCGCGCCGGGCGCTTGCGCCTGTCACCGTTGCCGCCGGAGCTTGAGCAGTTTGTCGAGTCGTTCAACTCGACACTGGAGCGGGTCGAACAGGCCTATTCGCGGCTGGAATCGTTCAACGCCGACGTCGCCCACGAACTGCGCTCGCCATTGACCAACCTGATCGGCCAGACCCAGGTCGCACTGACGCGCGGGCGCTCCGCCGAGCATTATTTCGAAGTGCTGCAATCCAATCTTGAAGAACTGGAACGCCTGCGTTCGATCATCAACGACATGCTGTTTCTGGCCAGCGCCGATCAGGGCAGCAAGGCGACCAAACTCACTGAAACTTCATTGGCCGATGAGGTCGCGACCACGTTGGAGTACCTGGATTTCATCCTCGAAGACGCGCAAGTGCAGGTGCATGTGAGCGGCGATGCCAAGGTGCGAATCGAGATTGCGCATCTGCGCCGGGCGCTGATCAACCTGCTGAGCAACGCCGTGCAGCACACCGAGCCGGGCAAGGTGATCGAGGTGCGCATCGAGGTTGAAGAGCATCAGGTCAGCATCGGCGTGGCCAACCCGGGATCGCCGATTGCCAACGAGCATTTGCCGCGGTTGTTCGAGCGCTTCTACCGGGTCGATGCCTCGCGCAGCAACAGCGGCAACAACCATGGATTGGGGTTGGCGATCGTCAAGGCGATTGCGTTGATGCACGGTGGGGATGTGTTTGTGCGCAGTGATCGCGGGATGAATACTTTCGGGATTCACCTTCCGGTCTAACTGAAAAGCAAACCACTGTGGCGAGGGAGCTTGCTCCCGCTGGGCTGCGAAGCGGCCCCATACCCGGCAATCACATTCATTCAGACATACTGCGTTTGCAGGATTTACGACTGCTGCGCAGCCGAGCGGGAGCAAGCTCCCTCGCCACAGGGAATGGCGTTCACCCATGGTTGATCTTTGCTTCTGCTGTAACAGTCATTTATGAAAATCACGCTGTTTCCCGGCGCCCGGCGACCTTATCTTTGCCCGCACCAAACAGCACTTGCCAAGCAAGAAGGTTTTCAAGATGTCCAACAGCATGGGTATTGCCAGCGCTTTCGTTTTGTCCTCATTGATCCTGTCGCCAATGGCGATGGCTGAAGAATCGCAGTCGTTCGTCGCGCAGAATGCCGCTCGCGCTCACGCCTTCGAACAGTCTCAGACAGAAGTGATGGCCAAATCGCAGGACGCCTCGCAAGCCCCTCAAGCCGCCACTTCCCAGGCTCAAGCAGCCGAGAAAGACAGCTGAGTCGCGCACCGCGAAACATTTCCCTCGACGCGGTTGTTTGGCTCTTCCCGTTCAACCGTCGTCCTTGCAGGCCGCTGATTTTCAGCGGCCTTTTTTCGTTGTGGTCTGAAAGCCGTTTGGTTCGTCTGTAAAAAACAAGAAACATCCCGCACCTCAAGACATTGAAGTGTCAGTTGACCCAAGGAGCTCCATCGCAAGTGCGTTACCCAGTCCGCTTCTCTCCGTTGTTCATTGCAATTGCCGCAACGATTGCCCCCGCCGCCCATGCCGACGAAGCCGCCAAGGAAGGTTTCGTCGAAGGCTCGAGCCTCAACCTCAACGCCCGCAACTACTACATGAATCGCAACCGTCTGCAACAGACGGACGACAACATCGAGTGGGGTCAGGGCTTTCTCGGGATCTTCCAGTCGGGCTACACCGAAGGCACGGTCGGCTTCGGCATCGACGCCCACGCCATGCTCGGGCTGAAGCTCGACGGCGGCGGCGGTACCGATGGCTCAAGCATCCTGCCGATCAGCGATGGCAGCGGCAAAGCGCCGGGCTCGTTCTCGAGCGCGGGCGGCACGTTGAAGATGCGCGCGTTCGATACCGAGCTGAAGGCCGGTGACCTGTTCCTCACCAACCCGGTGATTGCCGGCGGTGAGTCGCGCATGCTGCCGCAGACCTTCCGTGGCGTCAGTCTGACCAATCACAGTTTCGACGGCTGGATGTTCGAAGGTGGCCAGGCCAGTTTCACCAAGCCGTACAACCAGAGCGGTCGCCAGCGCATCGGCACGTCCTACGGCAAACTCGCCGAGGGCGACGAAAGCCGTCACCTTAACTGGGCCGGCGTGTCCTGGAGCGGCGTCGAAGGCCTGACCAGCAATCTGTACGCCGCCGAGCTGAAGGACATCTGGAACCAGTACTACTACGACCTCGACTACACCTGGCAGCTGAACGATCTGGTCAGCCTCAACCCGGGCCTGCACTTCTATCACACGCAGGACACCGGCGACGCGCTGCTGGGTAACATCGACAACAACACCTACAGCCTGCATTTCACCGTCGGCATCGGCAACCACAGCGTCACCGCTGCGTACCAGCGGGTCAACGGCAACACGCCGTTCGACTACATCAGCCAGGGCGACAGCGTTTACCTCGACAACTCCCAGCAGTACTCGGACTTCAACGGCCCGAACGAGCGCTCGTGGAAGCTCAAGTACGCCTATGACTTCGCCGGTCTCGGTGTGCCGGGCCTGACGTCGGCGGTTTCCTATTCGCGTGGCACCGTGGACCTGACCAAGGTTGATCCGGACAGCAAAGGCTATGCCTCGTGGTACAGCGCTGACGGCCGTAATGCCAAGCACTGGGAGCGTGACCTCGACCTGAAATACGTGGTGCAGAGCGGCCAGGCGAAAGACCTCGCGGTGCGCCTGCAGTGGGCGAGCAACCGGGGTGGGAACGGTTACGGCGCGATTGATACGGATACCGATGAATACCGTGTGATTGTCGACTACCCGATCAACGTCTTCTAAGATCACCTCAAGTCAGTCGCGACTGACACAGAACCTGTGGCGAGGGAGCTTGCTCCCGCTGGACTTGCGCAGCAGGCCCCTCCTCGAAAGCGAGGGGTCGCTGCGCAACCCGGCGGGAGCAAGCTCCCTCGCCACAGATGGTTCCGTGTTTGTGCAACTACTCTTATAAGTCTCACCCCAACCGACAGCCCATCATGATCGCGAGCCGTACCCCACCTCTGGCGGGCAAGACCGGACGCCCCGAATTGCTGCTGATCTGCGGCAGTTCGCTGACCGTGATCGCGATTCTGTGCATCGTCACTTTTCTGCTGATTCGTGAGCACGCCAACGCTCAGGAATCGGCCACCCGCAGCGCCACCACCATCGCCCAGTTGATCGACGCCGACGTCCTGCGCACGGTCGAGTTGTATGACCTGACCTTGCAAGGCCTGATCGCCGCCGCCCAGCGCGACGACTTGCGCGACGTCACCCCGCAGATCCGCCATCTGGCGCTGTTCGACCGCTCCACTACTGCGCGCTTCAAGGGCGACATCCTGCTGCTCGACAAGCACGGCGATGTGGTCGCCGACTCGTCGCGGGTCGAACCCAAGCCGGGCAATTTCGCCGACCGCGATTACTTTCTCGCCCATGCCTTCAACCGCGATATCGGCATGTTTATCAGCCGCCCGTTCAAGACCCGCTGCGATTGCGACGACGCCAATCAATGGCGTATCAGCTTCAGTCGGCGGATCTCCTCCAACACCGGTGAGTTCGCAGGCGTGGCGGTGGCGTCGATGAAGCTCGACTACTTCGATCAACTGTTCAACAGCCTCGACATCGGCAAGGACAGCACGCTGAACATCATCAACAGCGACGGCGTGCTGCTGGCGCAGAAGCCTTATCTGCAAAGCGACTCTATCGGCAAGAGTTTCGGCAACCGGCCCAACGTGGTGCGGATTCTCGGCGACAAGGATGGTAGCGGCAGTTTCACCAGCACCTCGAGCATGGATCATCAGCAACGGCTCTACACCTATTCGCGGGTCGGCAATCTGCCGTTGACAGTGATGGTCGCGCTCTCCAGTGATGAGGTGTTCGGCACCTGGCGCCGCACCGCGCTGTTGATCAGTGGCGCCACCGGCGTGCTGTGTGTCGGGCTGCTATGGCTGACCTGGCTGCTGGCCCGTGAGCTGCGCTTGCGCCAGCGCGCCGAACGCGAACTGGCGCAACTGGCCGCCACCGATGCGCTGACCGGCGTGGCCAACCGGCGGATGCTCGATCAGGCGCTGCGCCACGAATGGTTCCGCGCCCAGCGCTCGGGCAAGCCGCTGTCGGTGATGATGATCGATGCCGATCACTTCAAGGCGTTCAACGACCGTCATGGGCATCAGGCCGGTGATCAGGCGCTGCGCGAACTGGCCAAGGTGATCACGGCGAACGTACGACGACCAGGGGATCTGGTCGCCCGTTACGGCGGTGAAGAGTTTTCGGTGATCCTCGCCGAAACCGACAGCAGCGGCGCCGCACAGATTGCCGAGCATATCCGCCAGGCGGTCGAGCAAATGCCGAGGGTCGAGGGCGCGGACGTGGCGATGACCGTCAGTATCGGCATCAGCACCTGGACGGCAACGGTCGAGATGTCGCTTGAGCAACTGCTGTTTGCGGCGGACAAGGCGTTGTATCAGGCCAAAGAAGGGGGGCGCAATCGGGTGGTGGTGGCGGCCTGAAACCTCGAGGTGCTGGCACTGGCCCAATCGCTGGCAAGCCAGCTCCCACATGGGTATGTGGGGTGCTGCAGATTTGAGATCAACAAAGAACTTGTGGGAGCTGGCTTGCCAGCGATTGGGCCTGCCCAGGCAACACAAAAACCGCAGGCATAAAAAAAGGCCATCCGAGGATGGCCTTCAAAAAACTAGAGAGGTTTTTTACTTACACCGCCGCAACCGGGCGCATGTAAGAGATCGGTGCAGTGCTGGCGTCTTCGAACGTCACGACTTCCCACGCATCTGTCTGCTCAATCAACTTGCGCAGCAGCTGGTTGTTCAGTGCATGACCGGACTTGAAGCCTTTGAACTCACCAATCAGGCTGTTACCCAGCAGGTACAGGTCGCCAATCGCATCGAGGATCTTGTGCTTCACGAATTCGTCTTCGTAGCGAAGGCCGTCTTCGTTCAGTACACCATCGGAATCCACCACGATCGCGTTTTCAACGCTGCCGCCGAGTGCGAGGTTGTGCTTGCGCAGGTACTCGATGTCACTCATGAAACCGAAAGTACGGGCGCGGCTGACTTCTTTTACGAACGAAGTGCTGGAAAAATCCACGCTTGCACTTTGGGTGCGGTCCCGGAAAACCGGGTGATCGAAATCGATCTCGAAGCTCACCTTGAACCCTTCGAAAGGGACGAAAGTGGCGCGCTTGTCGCCGTCTTCCACTGTCACTTCACGCAGGATGCGGATGAATTTCTTGGCGGCGTCCTGCTCTTCCAGGCCAGCCGATTGAATCAGGAATACGAACGGTCCAGCGCTGCCATCCATGATCGGGACTTCGGACGCGGAGAGCTCGACGTAGGCGTTATCGATGCCCAGGCCAGCCATGGCCGAGAGCAAGTGCTCTACCGTGTCCACTTTGACGTCGCCATTGATCAGCGTCGTCGACATAGTGGTTTCACCGACGTTTTCCGCGCGGGCAGGGATCTGCACCACAGGGTCGAGGTCAGCGCGACAAAACACAATGCCAGTGTCGACAGGCGCAGGCTTGAGGGTCAGGTAGACCTTCTCCCCGGAATGCAGGCCTACACCTGTGGCACGGATAATATTTTTCAGTGTGCGTTGTTTAATCATGGCTTGGGCCGCTTCAGCGCAAATTGCGAACTGGTATCAACAAAGGCTGGCGATAATAGCAGACCGAGCCTTTGCTGAACACCAATCACCGTCATAGCCCTGATACATTCCATCAATCGGCCTGACGACGCAGGAATGCCGGGATGTCCAGGTAATCCAGATCGTCCTGCGGGTTCATCTTCGCGGCAGTCGCAGCACCGGCCTGAGCCTGGTTGCGCATGACGGTCGGACGGTCCAGGTCACGGTAGTTCACCGCCGGAGCTTCCTGACGCGCAGGAGCCGGTTGTTGCACCTGAGCGGAAGCCATGGAGGTGTGAACGGTGTTGTCGATGACCTTCACAGGCTTCTCGATTTTCGCGCCCAGACCGGTGGCAACCACGGTGACGTGCAGTTCGTCGCGCATGTCCGGATCGATAACGGTACCGACCTTGACCATTGCGTGCTCGGAAGCGAAGGCTTCGATGATGCTACCCACGTCGGAGTACTCACCCAGGGACAGGTCGGGACCTGCGGTGATGTTCACCAGGATGCCGCGTGCGCCTTGCAGGTTCACGTCTTCCAGCAGCGGGTTGCGGATGGCCGCTTCGGTTGCTTCACGTGCACGGTTCGGACCGCTGGCGCAGCCAGTGCCCATCATCGCCATGCCCATTTCGCTCATCACGGTACGCACGTCGGCGAAGTCGACGTTGATCATGCCCGGACGCTTGATGATGTCGGAGATACCGCGAACGGCACCGGCCAGTACGTCGTCAGCCTTGGCGAAAGCCGACAGCAGGCTGGCGTCTTTACCGAGGATGGTCAGCAGCTTCTCGTTGGGAATGGTGATCAACGAGTCGACGCTTTCGGAGAGCATGCGGATGCCTTCGTCGGCGATCTGCATACGCTTGCGGCCTTCGAACGGGAACGGACGGGTCACGACCGCAACGGTCAGGATGCCCATTTCCTTGGCCACTTCGGCGATGATCGGTGCAGCACCGGTACCGGTACCGCCGCCCATGCCAGTGGTGATGAACACCATGTTGGTGCCCTGCAGGACTTCGGCAATGCGCTCACGGTCTTCGAGAGCGGCCTGACGACCTACTTCAGGGTTGGCGCCGGCGCCGAGACCTTTGGTCACGCCGGTGCCCAGTTGCAGGATGGTGCGCGCGCCGATGTTTTTCAGCGCTTGAGCATCAGTGTTGGCGCAGATGAATTCGACGCCTTCGATGTTGCTCTTGACCATGTGGTTGACAGCGTTGCCGCCGCCACCGCCAACACCGATAACTTTGATTACCGGGCTTGCGGGGATGTTGTCTACGAGTTCGAACATTTTCCCTCTCCTTACATTCTCTAGTTTTTTCGCCTACTGCATTTTTGTTGCGGTGTTGCGGTAAAGCGTTAGAAGTTGCCTTGAACCCACTTCTTCAATCGGTCCAGCAACGGCGCCTGTGGCTCATCGTTGCTGTAGCTGTCGCGGCTGCCGATGCCCGAGAACGAGATCCCGTCGGACTGCTTCTGCAGGCCGTACATCAACAAGCCCACGCCAGTGGAATAAATCGGGTTACGCACCACGTCATCCAGGCCCTTCACGCCATGCGGCACGCCCAGGCGCACCGGCATGTGGAAGATTTCTTCAGCCAGTTCGGTGGCACCTTCCATCTTCGACGTACCGCCGGTCAGGACGATGCCCGCCGGGATCAGGTCTTCGTAGCCGCTGCGACGCAGCTCGGCCTGAATCAGGGTGAACAGCTCGTCGTAACGCGGCTCGACCACTTCGGCCAGGGCCTGACGCGACAGTTCGCGCGGTGGACGGTCGCCAACGCTCGGCACCTTGATGGTTTCGCCGGCACCGGCCAGTTTGGCCAGGGCGCAGGCGTAGCGGATCTTGATCTCTTCGGCGTACTGGGTCGGGGTGCGCAACGCCATGGCGATGTCGTTGGTCACCTGATCACCGGCAATCGGGATCACCGCAGTGTGGCGGATCGCGCCTTCGGTGAAGATCGCAATGTCGGTGGTGCCGCCGCCGATGTCGACCAGGCACACGCCCAGCTCTTTTTCGTCGTCGGTCAGTACCGAGTAGGCCGAGGCCAGTTGCTCGAGAATGATGTCGTCGATTTCCAGACCGCAGCGACGCACGCATTTTTCAATGTTCTGTGCAGCGTTGACGGCGCAGGTGACCACGTGAACCTTGGCTTCCAGACGCACGCCGGACATGCCCAGAGGCTCGCGGACGCCTTCCTGGTTATCGATCACGTAATCCTGCGGCAGGGTGTGCAGCACGCGCTGGTCAGCCGGGATCGCCACGGCCTGGGCGGCGTCAAGTACGCGCTCCAGGTCAGCCGAGCTCACTTCGCGGTCACGAATCGCCACGATGCCGTGGGAGTTCAGGCTGCGGATGTGATTGCCGGCCACGCCGACGAACGCCGAGTGAATGCGGCAGCCCGCCATCAGTTGGGCTTCTTCGATCGCGCGCTGGATCGATTGCACGGTCGACTCGATGTTCACCACCACGCCCTTCTTCAGGCCGCGGGACGGGTGAGTACCGATACCGACGATTTCCAGCGTGCCGTCGTCCGCGACCTCGCCTACCAGCGCCACCACCTTGGAGGTGCCGATATCCAGACCGACGATCATTTTGCCGCTTTGCACGTTTGCCATGGGTCCTGCCTCTTCTTAATTCTTTGCGACAGCGGGTTTGTCTGTCGTCGGCGCTACAGGTTCCCGCCAGCCAACGGCGAGGCCGTTGGCGTAGCGCAGATCGATGCGCGCAATGTTCGTAATCTGGTCTTTAAGCGTCTTGTCATAGATGGCAATGAAGCGGCGCATCTTTTCCACCAGGTTGCCGCGTCCCAGCAGCAACTCGATGCCGGGGCCGGAGCTGCCGGCACCGGTGGTCAGGAACCAGCTGCCACGTTCACGCAGTTCCAGGCGCGCGATCGAGAAGCCCAGCGGCCGGAGCATCTGGCTCAGCACCTGATACTGCTGCATCACTTGCTGCTGGGCCCGTTGTGGGCCGAACAGCTGTGGCAGGTGTTCGTAGTTCGCCAACTCCTTTGGCGTGAAGGCCTGACCCTGGTTGTTGAGCAGCGACTCGTCGCCCCAACGGGCCACGGGCAGTTGCTCTTCGAGGCGGATCACCACCTGATCCGGCCACACCCGGCGTACTTCGGCGTGGGCGATCCAGGGCATCTGCTCAAGTTCGGTACGCATGCTGGCCAGATCAATGGTGAAGAAGCTCGACGCCACGTACGGGGCGATTCGCTGCTGCACCGCTTGCTGACTGATGTAGCTCAGGTCGCCCTGCACGGCGATCTTGGTGATCGGCCGGTCGGCGTACGGCAGCAAACGCTGCGCGCCTTCGTAGGTGCCGAACCCGAGCGCCACCAGCAGCACCGGCCAGAACAGGCTTTTCAGAAAGCCGAAATTGGCTTTCGGCAGGCGCGCGGACATCGGCTCTTTGGCCACCATTCGGCTGGCACCCCGCGGCACCGGCTTGCGGCCGGGTGCGGGTGGCTGATGTCTGAGATGAGCGCCTTGCATGGTCTTAACCTCGCGCCTCTGTATGACCGGAACCTTCAACACTGGCGGCCAGAATGGCCAGAACCAGTTGCTGGAAGTCCAGACCGGCAGCACGGGCCGCCATCGGCACCAGACTGTGATCGGTCATGCCCGGTGCGGTGTTCACTTCGAGGAACCAGAACTGCCCGTCGGCGTCCTGCATCACGTCTGCCCTGCCCCAACCGGCAATCCCCAGCGCCTCACAGGCCTTGGCCGTGAGATCCATGAGTTCCTGCTCCTTGGCGGCGTCCAGCCCGCACGGAATGCGGTACTGGGTATCGTTGGCGATGTACTTGGCGTCGTAGTCGTAGAACGTGTGCGGTGTACCCAGGGCGATAGGAGGCAACACCTGGTCACGCAGGGTGGCGATGGTGAACTCCGGACCTTGAATCCATTGTTCAACCAAGACTTGCGAATCGTAGGTACTGGCCGCTTTCCATGCGTCGATCAACTCGGACGCAGAACTCACTTTGGCCATCCCGATACTTGAACCTTCATGCGCCGGTTTGACGATCAAAGGGAAGCCCAGTTCCGTCGCCGCGGAAATACAATCGGCTTCGCTGCACAGCACGGCGTGACGCGGCGTCGGAATCCCGAGGCTGTGCCAGACCTGCTTGGTGCGCAGTTTGTCCATCGCCAGTGCCGAGGCAAGGATGCCGCTGCCGGTGTACGGAATGCCGGCGCATTCGAGCAGGCCCTGCATCGAGCCGTCTTCACCGCCACGACCGTGGAGAATGATGAACGCGCGGTCGATCTTTTCATTCAGCAGACGCTGCAGAAAATCCTCGCCGACGTCGATCCCGAACGCGTCCACGCCCGCGCTTTGCAGCGCGTCGAGCACGGCGTTACCGGATTTCAGCGAAACCTCACGCTCGGCACTCATGCCACCGAACAGCACGGCGACCCGGCCGAAGTCTTTCGGCGCGATGGTGGAGAACAGGTTGGCGTAGGCAGCAGTCATTTCAACTTCCCCTCGACCGACGCCGCCACGGCGCCAGCGAACAATTCACTTTTCAACAGCTTCGGCGCGAGACCGCCGATATCCCCGGCGCCCTGGCACAACAGGATGTCGCCGGCACGCAGCAGCGGCTTGACCAGCGGTGCGAGGTCGACACCACGCTCGATGTAGATCGGGTCGAGCTGACCGCGCTGACGAATGCTGTTGCACAGCTTGCGGCTGTCCGCGCCCGGGATCGGCTCTTCGCCGGCCGGATAGACTTCCATCAGCAACAGCACGTTGGCGTCGGCCAGTACATTGACGAAATCGTCGTACAGGTCACGGGTGCGGCTGTAACGGTGCGGCTGGTAGACCATCACCAGACGGCGCTCCGGCCAGCCACCGCGCACGGCTTTGATCACGGCGGCGACTTCGGTCGGGTGGTGACCGTAGTCGTCGACCAGCATCACGTTGCCGCCGTCCACCGGCAGCTCGCCGTAGACCTGGAAGCGTCGACCAACACCCTGGAACCCGGACAGGCCCTGAACGATGGCTTCGTCGCTGACGCCTTCGTCGCTGGCGATGCAGATGGTCGCCAGCGAATTGAGCACGTTGTGGTTGCCCGGCATGTTCACCGACACGTCCAGCGGCTCGCGATCCGGGCGCAGCACGGTGAAGAAAGTCTGCATGCCTTGCTGACGCACATTGATCGCGCGCACGTCGGCGTCTTCGCTGAAGCCGTAGGTCACGGTCGGACGTTTGACCAGCGGCAGGATTTCACGCACCACCGGATCGTCCAGGCACATCACCGCCAAACCGTAGAACGGCAGGTTGTGCAGGAACTCGACGAAGGTTTTCTTCAGTTTGTTGAAGTCACCGTCGTAGGTCGCCATGTGGTCGGCGTCGATGTTGGTGACCACGGCCACCAGCGGTTGCAGGTGCAGGAAACTGGCGTCGCTTTCGTCGGCTTCGGCGATCAGGTAGCGGCTGGTGCCGAGCTGGGCATTGGTGCCCGCCGCATTCAGACGACCACCGATGACGAAGGTCGGGTCCAGACCACCGGCGGCGAACACCGAAGCGATCAGGCTGGTGGTGGTGGTTTTGCCGTGGGTACCGGCGACGGCGATGCCGTGGCGATAGCGCATCAGCTCGGCGAGCATTTCGGCACGCGGCACCACCGGGATGCGGCGCTCAAGGGCGGTCGCCACTTCCGGGTTAGAGGTGTTGACGGCACTCGAGACTACCAGCACGTCGGCGGTCGCAGCGTTCTCGGCGCGGTGGCCGATATAGATGTGCGCGCCGAACGATTCCAGACGCTCGGTCACCGGCGAAGCTTTCAGGTCGGAACCGGACACTTCATAGCCCAGGTTCAACAACACTTCGGCAATCCCGCACATGCCCACGCCGCCGATACCGACGAAGTGGATGCGACGGATGCGGCGCATTTCCGGTTGTGGCATGGCTTTCTGATTCTCAACCATGGGCCACCTCCAGGCAGGTATCGACCACGCTACGGGTGGCATCGGGTTTGGCCAGACGGCGGGCCGCTTGGGCCATTTCTTCGAGTCGTTGCGGTTGCATCAAGACCTCTGTCAGGCGCGCGGCAAGGTCCGCGGCACCAGTCGTTCTTTGTGGCATCACGAAGGCTGCGCCTTCACGGGCCAAATAATCGGCGTTGCGGGTCTGGTGATCGTCGATCGCGTGGGGCAAAGGCACCAGCATCGAGGGCAGACCAACGGCAGCCAGCTCACTGATGGTCAGCGCGCCAGCGCGGCACACCACCAGGTCAGCCCAGCCATAGGCCTGGGCCATGTCTTTGATGAACGGCTGCACCTGCGCATCCACGCCGGCAGCGCGATAGCGCTCTGCAGTCACTTCATCGTGGTTTTTGCCGGCCTGATGAAACACTTCCGGACGCAAATCGGCAGGGACTTGCGCCAGGGCTTCAGGCAGCAACTTGTTCAACGGTTCTGCGCCCAGGCTTCCGCCGAGGATCAGCAAACGCGCTTTGCGGCCGGCCAGAGCCGGTCGCGATGTTTCGCGGAACAGCTCGCTGCGCACCGGGTTTCCGGTGGTACGGCGGGTGTCCGACAGAGTAAAGGTGTCGGGGAACGCTTCACACACCCGGGCGGCGAACGGCACCAGCAACCGATTGGCGGTGCCGGCCACGGCGTTCTGCTCGTGAACGATCACCGGCACACCAGCCAGTTTCGCGGCAATCCCGCCAGGCCCGGTCACATAACCACCGAAGCCGACCACGCAGACCGGACGCAGCTTGCGAATCACCGCCCGCGCCTGCCACACCGACTTGAGCAACATGAACGGTGCCTTGAGCAGCGACAGCTTGCCCTTGCCACGCAACCCGGTGGCATTGATGCGGTGCAGTTCAAGACCGGCAGCCGGCACCAGTTCGTTTTCGATCCCGCGTGGCGTGCCGAGCCAGTGCACGGTGTAGCCGCGCGCCTGGAATTCGCGGGCACAGGACAGCGCCGGGAACACGTGGCCGCCGGTGCCGCCGGCCATGATCAATACGTTAGCGCCCATGGTTCGGCTCCTCGGCGAAGTCGCTCTCATGGAACTCCATCTCTTCACTGCCCAGGTGGGTCCGACTCTCCCACTCGATCCTCAGCAACAAGCCGAGGCAGGCGCAGCAGATCACCAGGGAACTGCCGCCATAACTGAGGAACGGCAGGGTCAGGCCCTTGGTCGGCAGCAGGCCGACGTTCACCCCGATGTTGATCAGGAACTGACCGATCCACAGGAACGACAGACCGTAAGCCACATAAGCAGCGAAGAACTGCTTGGCTTTTTCCGCCCACAAACCGATGTACATGCCACGGATACACACGAACACGAACAGCGCGACGGTGCACAGCGAACCGACGGCGCCCAGCTCTTCGGCCAGCACCGAGAACACGAAGTCGGTGTGCGCTTCCGGCAGGTAGAACTGTTTCTGCACGCTGTTGCCGAGGCCAACGCCCAGCCACTCACCGCGACCGAAGGCGATCAATGCCTGCGACAACTGGTAACCGGCGCCGAACTGGTCAGCCCACGGGTCGGCGAAGTTGGTCAGACGCGCCATCCGGTACGGCTGCATCTGAATCAGCAAGACCACGGCCCCGACTGCCAGCACCACCATCAGCGAGAAGCGGAACAACCCGACTCCGCCGAGAAACAGCATCGCCGCCGCAGCCCCCATCATTACCACGGTGGCACCGAAGTCCGGCTCCATCAGCAACAGGCCCGCCATCGGCAGCAGCACGATGAACGGCTTGAAGAAGCCCATCCAGCTCTCGCGCACTTCTTTCTGCCGACGTACCAGATAACCGGCGAGGTAGATCACCACAAACACCTTGGCGATCTCGGACGGCTGCACGTTAAAGAAGCTGAAACCGATCCAGCGCATCGACCCGTTCACTTCACGGCCGATCCCCGGGACGATCACCATCACCAGCAGACCGAATGCGCCGATCAGCATCATCCAGCCCAGACGCTGCCAGGTGGCGATCGGAATCATCATGGTGATGATGCACGCGCCCAAGCCCAGCGCCACGTAGATCAGGTGGCGAATCATGTAGTACAGCGCGCTGCCCGACTGCGCCGCCGCCACTTCGGTGGAGGCCGAGGCGATCATGATCAGGCCCAGGCCCAGCAGTGCCAGGCAACCGGCGAGCATCGGGAAGTCGAGGTCGATGCCACGGCCGGTGATGATCGGCGACGGGTACGGCTTGATGATATTGCGCAGGCTCATGCCAGATCCTCCACGGCGCGGACGAACTGGTGACCACGGTCTTCGTAATTCTTGAACATGTCGAAACTGGCGCAGGCCGGCGACAGCAGCACCACGTCACCCGGTTGGGCGACCGCGCGGCATTGCGCAACGGCGTCGACCAGCGAGGTCGCGCGAATCAGCGGCACGGCGTCACCGATGGCCTCGCCGATCTTGTCGGAGTCGCGGCCCATCAGGATCACGGCGCGGCAGTTGGCCGCCACCGGATCGCGCAAATCGTTGAACTCGGCACCCTTGCCATCGCCGCCGGCAATCAGCACGACTTTGCCGTCGATATCCGCACCCAGGCCTTCGATGGCAGCCAGAGCGGCGCCGACGTTGGTGGCCTTGGAATCGTTGTAGTAACCGACGCCGTCGAGATCACGCAGCCACTGGCAGCGGTGTTCGAGGCCGGTGAAGTTGCGCAGGGCATCAAGCATGGCGTCGAACGGCAGGCCGACCGCATGCCCCAGCGCCAGCGCCGCGAGGGCGTTCGCCTGGTTATGCGCGCCACGCACTTTCAGTTCGCGCACCGGCATCAGGTTCTGGAATTCGAAGGCCAGGTATTTCTCGCCGTCTTCTTCGCGCAGGCCGAAAGCCTTGAAATCCGGTTTGTTCAAGCCGAAGGTCCAGCACGGCTGGCCCTCGCCGATCAGCGGACGGCTGAGTGCGTCCTGACGGTTGACCACGAACTGCTTGGCGCCACGGAAGATCCGGTGCTTGGCCAGGTGATACGCCGGCAGGCCGCTGTAGCGGTCCATGTGGTCTTCGCTGATGTTGAGCACGGTGGCCACTTCAGCGTTGAGCTGGTCGGTGGTTTCCAGCTGGAAGCTCGACAGCTCCATCACGTACAGCTCGACGTCATCGCTGAGCAATTCCAGCGCTGGCGTACCGAGGTTGCCGCCGACCGCGACGCGTTTGCCGGCCGCAGCCGCCATCTCGCCGACCAGAGTGGTGACGGTGCTTTTCGCGTTGGAACCGGTGATGGCCACGATCGGCGCCCGCGCGTTACGCGCGAACAGCTCGATATCGCCGGCCATTTTCACGCCACGGGCGGCAGCGGCTTGCAGGGCCGGGGTCGCCAGCGCCAGGCCGGGGCTCACGTAAAGCTCGTCGGCACGGCACAGGAATTCGACGTCCAGCTCGCCACAACGCACTTCCACGTGCGGATAGTCACGCTTGAGCGTGGCCAGTTCCGGTGGATTGTCCCGCGTATCGGCGACGGCAAACGACACGCCCCGGTTCGCCAGGAAGCGAACCAGGGACATGCCGCTCTTGCCGAGGCCGACAACGATGCGGAAGTGGTCAGAAGCGATCAGAGACACTCGTTCTACCTCAGCTTCAGGGTGGCAAGGCCGATCAGCACGAGAATCACGGTGATGATCCAGAAACGGACGATCACGCGTGGCTCGGGCCAGCCCTTGAGTTCAAAGTGATGATGAATCGGTGCCATGCGGAACACGCGGCGACCGGTCATTTTGAAAGAAGCCACCTGGATGACCACCGACAGGGTTTCCATCACGAACACGCCGCCCATGATGAACAGGACGATTTCCTGACGGACGATCACGGCGATGGTGCCCAGTGCCGCGCCGAGTGCCAGAGCACCGACGTCGCCCATGAACACTTGCGCCGGGTAAGTGTTGAACCAGAGGAATCCGAGGCCGGCACCGATCAGTGCGCCGCAGAATACGATCAGTTCGCCCGCGCCCGGCACGTAAGGAATCAGCAGGTATTCGGCGAATTTCACGTTACCCGACAGGTAGCAGAAAATCCCCAGACCGCCGCCGACCATCACGGTCGGCATGATCGCCAGACCGTCGAGGCCGTCAGTCAGGTTGACCGCGTTGCTCGAGCCGACGATCACGAAGTAGGTCAGCACGATGAAACCGGCGCCCAGCGGAATGCTGTAGTCCTTGAGCATCGGCAGGATCAGGGTGGTTTCCACCGGCGTGGTCGCGGTCATATAAAGGAAGATCGCCGCGCCCAGACCGAACACCGACTGCCAGAAATACTTCCAGCGGCTTGGCAAGCCACGGGAGTTCTTCTCGATCACCTTGCGGTAGTCGTCGACCCAGCCGATGGCGCCGAACAGCAGGGTCACCAGCAGCACGACCCACACGTAGCGGTTGCTGAGGTCAGCCCACAGCAGGGTGCTGACACCGATGGAAGACAGAATCAGTGCGCCACCCATGGTCGGCGTACCCGACTTGGACAGGTGCGATTGCGGGCCGTCGTTACGAACGGACTGGCCGATCTGACGGTTCTGCAGGGTGCGGATCATCCACGGGCCATAGCACAGCGACAAAACCAGCGCGGTCAGCACACCGAGGATCCCGCGCAGGGTCAGGTACTGGAAGACCGCGAAGCCTTTGTAGAACTGTTGCAGATACTCCGCTAGCAGCAGCAGCATTAATGTTTCTCCAGACTGGACCCGCACAGAGCCGCAACGATGTTTTCCATCGCTGCACTGCGCGAACCCTTGATCAAAATGGTGGTGTTTGTGTCCTGCTCGGCGTCGAGGGCCTGGATCAGTTCGGCTTGCGTGCCGAAGTGATGCGCCTCTTTACCGAATGCGTTCACGGCGTGGACCATGTTCGGCCCGACCGCGTAAAGCGCGGAAACCTTGCCCCGGGCGTATTCGCCCACGTCGCGGTGCCCCTGCTCCGCCCAGTCGCCCAACTCGCCGATATCTCCGAGCACCAGGACGGTGCGGCCGGAAAAGCCGGCGAGTATATCAACGGCAGCGCACATGGAGGTGGGGTTTGCGTTGTAAGTGTCATCGATCACGCGCATGCCGTTCTTCGCCAGTTGCGCGACGGTGCGACCCTTGACCGGTTGTACCGCGCCAAGCCCGGTGGCAATGCCGAACAGCGACACGCCCAGGGCGTGAGCGGCAGCGGCAGCGGCCATGGCGTTGGCGACGTTGTGGGTGCCGAGCAGGTTCAGTTGAACGTGCTCCACACCTTCAGGTGTATGCAGGTTGAACGCCGGGCAACCCCGGGCATCGGTGCTCAGATCGCTGGCGTGGAAATCTGCCTGAGGATTGTTCAGGGAGAAGGTCAGCACCTTGCGTGCGCCGGCGCGGAGCTTCCAGATGCCGAAAGCCTTGTCATCGAGGTTGAGCACAGCGACGCCATCCGCTGCCAGCCCGTCGATGATCTCGCCTTTGGCTTCGACGATTTTTTCCGGCCCGCCGAACTCGCCAACGTGGGCGGTACCGGCGTTGTTGAGGATCGCCACGTGCGGCTTGGTCAGCCCGACGGTGTAGGCGATTTCACCCAGACGCGAAGCGCCCAGTTCGATCACGGCGGCGGTGTGTTCCGGGGCCAGTTCGAGCAGGGTCAGCGGTGCGCCGAGATCATTGTTCAGATTGCCGCGCGTCGCCAGCACCGGACCGCGGGTACGCAGGATGCTCGCGAGCATTTCCTTGACCGTGGTCTTGCCGCTGGAGCCGGTGATGGCCGCAACGGGCTGGGTGAACGCGGCACGGTTCAACGCACCCAACTGGCCGAGGGCCTGGCGGGTGTCCTTGACCAGCAGTTGCGGCAGGGTGCTATCGGGCACTTCGCGCTCGACCAGTGCCGCCACCGCACCTTTGCCGGCGACATCGTTCAGATAGTCGTGACCATCGAAGCGCGGGCCAGTCAGGGCAATAAACAATTGGCCAGCGGTGATCGCGCGGCTGTCAATGCTGACGCCATCAAAACTGGCGTCGGTGCTGATCAGACGTGCGTCGAGCACGTTGGTCAGCTCGCTCAATTTCAGCGCCTTAAGCATGGGCCACCTCCCACGCGGTGAGGGCATGATCGGCCTCGACCAGATCGGAAAAAGCGTGCCGCTCGCCGTTGATTTCCTGATAGTCCTCGTGACCTTTACCGGCCAGCACGATCACGTCATCCGCCGAAGCACCGGCGATCAGTTGGGCAATCGCCTGACCGCGACCGGCGACGAAAGTAACTTTATCCACAGCGCTGAAGCCGGCGCGAATGTCGTCGAAAATCTGTGCTGGATCTTCCGTGCGCGGGTTGTCATCGGTGACCAGTACGCGATCAGCCAGACGCTCGACCACTTCGGCCATCAGCGGACGCTTGCCGCGATCACGATCACCGCCACAGCCGAACAGGCACAGCAACTGGCCTTTGACGTGTGGGCGCAATGCAGTCAGAACCTTTTCCAGCGCATCCGGGGTGTGGGCGTAATCGACCACCACCAGCGGCTGAGTGCCGCCACCCAGACGCTGCATGCGTCCGGCCGGGCCTTCGAGTTTCGGCAGCACCTTGAGAATTTCGTCGAGGGCATAGTCCAGACCGAGCAAGGCACCGACCGCGGCCAATACGTTGCTCAGGTTGAAACGGCCCAGCAGCGTGCTGCGCAGGTGATGTTCGCCCTGCGGCGTGACCAGCGTGGCGCGTACACCGTGGTCATCGAACTGCGCTTCACGGCAGAACAGATAAGCACTGCTGTCGAGCAGGCTGTAGGTGATCAGCCGCGACTCGCGTTTTTCAGCGGCCAGTTGCCGACCGAAATCGTCGTCGAGGTTGACCACGCGGCACTTCAGATCATTCCAGGCGAACAGCTTGGCCTTGGCCTCGGCGTACGCCTGCATGGTGCCGTGATAATCCAGATGATCGCGGGACAGATTGGTCATCACCGCGACGTCGAACGCCAATGCAGTGACCCGGCCCTGATCCAGACCGTGTGACGACACTTCCATGGCCACGGCTTTGGCCCCGGCCTTTTTCAGGTCGCCCAGAGTCGCTTGCACGGCGATCGGGTTCGGCGTGGTATGCAGACCGCTTTCCAGCGCGCCATGGAAGCCGGAACCCAGCGTGCCGACAATGCCGCAGTGCTGACCGAGCAGATCGAGTGCCTGCGCGACCAGTTGGGTCACGCTGGTCTTGCCGTTGGTGCCAGTGACGCCAATCAGGTTCAGGTGATGGCTCGGCTCGCCATAAAAGCGCCCGGCAATATCGGACAGCTGCGCCGCCAGGCCTTTGACCGGAATCAACGGCACTTCGGTGATCGGCAGCACGGTGGCGCCTTCCACTTCATAGGCAACCGCCGCCGCGCCGCGCTGCAAGGCATCGGCGATGTGCGCACGGCCATCGAACTTGCCGCCCGGCACGGCGAGGAACAGGTCACCCGCGCGTACGTTGCGGCTGTCCAGCGCCAGTTCACGGATCAGCAGATCGTGGCCGGCGTGGGGGAATATCTTGTTCAGACTAAGAGACATCAGCCGCGCCCTCCATTGGCTTTCAGCGGAACGACCGGGGTGGCGTTGGCCTGTTGGGTGGTCGGCAGGTTGTCCGGGGTCACGTTCATCAGACGCAGGGTGCCGGACATCACACGGCTGAACACCGGCGCCGACACCAGACCACCGAAGTAACCGGCCTTGGACGGTTCATCGATCACCACCACGATGGCGTAACGCGGATCGCTCATCGGGCCGAAACCGGCGAACAGCGAGCGGTACGAGTTTTCGGCGTAGCCCTTGGTGCCCACCGACGTTTTGCGTGCAGTACCCGACTTGCCGGCCACGTGATACGCCGGCACCTGCGCACGGAACACGCCGCGCGGTGCTTCGATCACTTGCTGCAGCATGCCCTGCATGGTTTTCGCGACCGCTTCTGGCAGCACTTGAGTGGTCTGCGGCGGCTTGTCGGTTTTGATCAGGGTCAGCGGCGCGAGACGACCGTTGTTGGCCAGCGCCGAGAATGCGTGAACCAGCTGGATCGCGGTCACGGAAATACCGTAGCCGTAAGACAGCGTCGCGGTTTCAGCCTTGCGCCAGTCGCGGTAGTTCGGCAGGTTGCCGACACGCTCGCCCGGGAAGCCCAGACCGGTATCCTGGCCGAGGCCGACTTTCTGTGCGAGACGGTAAATGGTCTCGCCACCGATATCGAACGCGACCTTGCTCATGCCGACGTTACTGGAATTGATCAGGATGCCGGTCATGTCCAGCACCGGGCCTTCGGTCTTGGAAACGTCCTTGATCGTGTACTTGCCGATCTGCAGGGACCCCGGATACACCTCGACGGTGTCGCTCGGCTTCCAGCGGCCGGACTCGATGGCGGCGCTCATCGAGATCGCTTTCATGGTCGAACCCGGTTCGAACACGTCGATCATCGCGCGGTTACGCATCATCGCCGGTTGCAGGTTGCGACGGTTGTTCGGGTTGTAGGTCGGCTGGTTGACCATGGCGAGAATCTCGCCGGTCTTCACGTCCATGATCACCAGGCTGCCGGCCTTGGCGCCGTTCTCAATGATCGCGTTGCGCAGCTCGCGGTTGGCCAGGTATTGCAGGCGCAGGTCAATCGACAACGCCAAGGGCTTGCCGGCCTTGGCGTTCTTGGTGACCTGGACATCCTTGATCAGCCGACCGCGCCGATCCTTGATGACCTGCCGCTTGCCCGGCACCCCGGCCAGCCACTCGTCGTAGGCCAGCTCGACGCCTTCGCGCCCGTGATCGTCAATGTCGGTAAAGCCGACCATGTGCGCGGTGACTTCACCAGCCGGATAGAAGCGGCGGAATTCTTCGATGCCGTAAACGCCCGGCACTTTCAGGTCGAGCACAGCCTGGCCCTGCTCGGGGGTCAGCCCGCGCACCAGATAAATGAATTCTTTGTTGGCTTGCGCTTCGAGGCGTTCAGTCAGGGCTTTCGGGTCCTGACCCAGCGCGGCGGCCAGTGCTGGCCACTTCTCTTTGGCGGTCTGCATTTCCTTGGCGTTGGCCCACAGGGTGGTCACCGGGGTACTCACGGCCAACGGCTCGCCGTTACGGTCGGTGATCAGACCACGGTGCGCAGGAATCGGAATATGACGCAAGCTGCGCGCGTCGCCCTGCCCCTTGAGGAAGTCACGATCAACCACTTGCAGGTCAATGATGCGCCAGCAGATCGCCGCGACCATCACGCCGAGCAGGGCCACCATCAGGCGGAAGCGCCACGGGAAAAGTGCGCCTTCGAGTTTCATCATGGCGCCACCATCTTCACGTCAGCCGCGCCAGGGATGTGCATTTTCAGTTGTTCGGTGGCCAGCACTTCGATGCGGCTGTGCGCAGTCCAGGTGCTTTGCTCGAGAATCAGGCGCCCCCACTCGGCCTGCGCCTTGTCGCGCACGCTGAGTTCGTTATAAAGATTGTTGAGCAACTGCCGGTTCCAGTGCGCGCTGTAAGACACGCCGATGGCCGACACGAGCACGCCGATAAACAGCAGCAGCATGATAAAGCTGCCGCCTGGCAGGGGCTTGGCGAAAAGCTTGCTCACCGCAACTTCTCCGCGACACGCATGACAGCGCTACGGGAACGTGGGTTGGCTTTGAGTTCGGCGTCGGAGGCCGTCTGCGCTTTGCCGTGAATTTTGATTTTCGGTTCGAACGCCACGTGGCGCACGGGCAGGTTGCGCGGCAGGTTGTCGGCTTCGCCTTTCACCAGCTTGCGCATGAACAGTTTGACGATGCGGTCTTCCAGCGAGTGGAAGCTGATGACCACCAGACGGCCACCGATTTCCAGAGCATCCAGCGCGGCTTCGAGGCCGGCTTCCAGATCGCCCAGTTCGTTGTTGACGTGAATGCGCAACCCCTGGAACGCACGGGTCGCCGGGTTCTTGCCCTTCTCCCACGCCGGGTTGGCGACTTTCAAGACTTCGGCCAGATCAGCGGTGCGCTCGAACGGCTTGATGTCGCGGCGCTCGGCCACGGCACGGGCCATGCGCCCGGAGAAACGTTCTTCGCCGTATTCCTTGAACACCCGGGCGATTTCTTCCACCGGTGCGGTGTTGACGAATTCGGCGGCGCTGATGCCACGAGACGGATCCATGCGCATGTCCAGCGGGCCGTCATTGAGGAAACTGAAGCCGCGCTCGGCGTCATCCAGCTGCGGCGACGACACACCGAGGTCGAGCAGGATACCGCTGACCTTGCCGCTCAGACCCTGCTCGGCAACCACCGAACCCAGCTCGGCAAAGCTGCGCTGCACAACGACAAAGCGGCCGTCTTCGGCCGCTAGCGTTTGCCCGGTGGCAATCGCTTGTGGATCTTTGTCGAACCCGATGAGTCGACCGTCCGTCCCGAGCTGGCTGAGGATCAGCCGACTGTGCCCGCCGCGCCCGAACGTACCGTCCAGATAGCAGCCATCAGGACGTACGGCGAGAGCCTCGACGGCTTCGTCAAGCAGTACGGTGATGTGGTTAAAGCCGCTATCAATAGTCACAGGATCAAATCACGCAGTTCGTCAGGCATGGCGCCCGGTTGTTGAATAGCAGCAAGGTCAGCGGCAGACACCGCGTTCCATGCATCCTCGTCCCACAATTGGAACTTGTTCAGTTGGCCCACCAGCATCGCTTTCTTATCAAGCTTTGCGTATTCGCGCAGACGCGGCGGAACCAGAAAACGACCACTGCCGTCGAGTTCGAGGTCGACGGCATTACCAATCAATAAACGCTGCAGGCGACGGTTCTCTTCGCGAAGCGAAGGGAGTGCGCGCAACTTGGTTTCAATGATTTCCCACTCGTCGAGCGGGTAGACACACAGGCACGGATCAACGGCATCAATGGTCACGATCAATTGGCCGGAACTACGCGAAACGAGCTCGTCACGGTACCGGCTCGGCATGGCGAGACGGCCCTTTGCATCGAGACTGATAGCGTTAGCTCCGCGAAACACGTCAGCGTTTCTCCAATTTTTATCGTTTTGAGCTCAAAAAACCCACTTCATGCCACTTTCCGCCACTTGCGCACACTATAGGAATGCGCCCACCACACCGTCAAGGCGCGGATCAAAGGAAAACCCTTACAGAACGGAGATTTAGGAGCTTAAAAGGAGGGGTAACGACAATTTGGCGGATACTTTCGACCAATAACTTGATGCAACACGGAAAGCTGCGCTCGGAAGTTAAAGTAATTTGTTAAGAGTAAGATTTTTTCGGTATTACAAAAGCGCTTCTGCTGTTGATTGAAGCAAGGTGGGAAATGGCTATTACTGCATGTGCCGCTGCCGGACTTTAGCGCAGGCCTGCCGATAATAACCAGCCCTGATGCCATTGATTCAAGCAGGGAAAGAAAAAGGTGGAGAGTCGATCTGTAAGCCGGGTTCTGTCTTGAACAGTCATTCGTCTACGATGGCCATCACTGGACATCTTTAGCAACCTACCCGGTCCCAGCGCGGGCCACGCCTTGGGACCCTATTTGGTCTTGCTCCAAGTGGGGTTTACCTAGCCACGAACTGTTGCCAGACGTGCGGTGCGCTCTTACCGCACCTTTTCACCCTTACCGGCGCCGAAGCGCTTAGGCGGTTATTTTCTGTGGCACTTTCCGTAGGCTCACGCCTCCCAGGCATTACCTGGCACTTCGCCCTATGGAGCCCGGACTTTCCTCCCCCCCCTAATTTTCATAGAGGGCAGCGACTGTCCGATCGACTCTCCGCCGCGCAGGTTAACGGCAGAGCGCCCGAAGAACAAGCGCTAATAGCCGTGAAACCCGTCTGCGCGACGGGTTACTCGCCCTTCTGCTGATCCAGTGCGACCTGATACAGGACGTTTTTGCGCTCGCCGGTGATTTGCGCGGCCAGGGCGGCAGCACGCTTGAGCGGCATCTCTTCGAGCAACAGATTGAGCACGCGCATCGCTTCGCTGCTGACCGCATCTTCGGACTCCGGTGCAGACCAACCCGCCACCAGCACCACGCACTCGCCGCGCTGCTGATTGCTGTCGGACTCGACAAATGCACGCAGCTCGGCCAGCGGCAGGCCTTTGAGCGTCTCGAAGGTCTTGGTGATTTCCCGGGCCAGCAACGCCTGACGCTCGCCACCGAACACCGCTTCCATATCCTGCAGGCATTCGAGAATGCGATGCGGGGCCTCGTAGAAAATCAGCGTGCGCGGCTCCTCCTTGACTGCTTCCAGACGCGCCTTGCGCCCCACCGACTTGGCCGGCAGGAAGCCTTCGAAGATGAACCGGTCGGAGGGCAGCCCCGCCGCCGACAGCGCCGCGATCAACGCACAGGCACCCGGCACCGGCACCACATTGATCCCTGCCGCCCGCGCCTGACGCACCAGGTGGTAACCCGGATCGGAAATCAGTGGCGTCCCGGCATCGGAAATCAGCGCGACGTTATCGCCCGCCAGCAAACGGGTAATAAAGCGGCTACCTTCATCACGTTCGTTGTGTTCATGGCAGGCTGCCAACGGCGTGGAAATGCCGAAGTGCTGCATCAGTCGCGCCGAGTGCCGCGTGTCTTCAGCGGCGATCAACGCCACTTCGCGGAGGATTTTCAGGGCCCGGGCGCTGATGTCGTCCAGGTTGCCGATGGGCGTCGCCACCACATAAAGCGAGCCAGCAGCGGAATTCAAAGGACCTGGAGCAGTCAAAGCGCACACCTCGTGTTCGGTAAAAGCCGGCATTGTAACGCGTCACGAGGCTTGCGAACCGTATGCGCCGAGCGCGGTTTTGCACGCAGTTGTGCGCCGCCGCAACATTTACTCCAGCTAAATTGATTGATTCACGCCAGTAACATCGCGCCCCGGCCAGTGCTTGGGTACAATTCCACGCTAATTTGATCGAGTATCAGGAACACTTACATGATCGCTTGCCTGCGGCTGTTCACTGCCCTCTGCCTCGCTGCCTTGCTGGCGGCCTGCGCCAGTTCCCCTTCCTCCAGCCTTGGCGAACTCCCACGGACTCCGGATGCCAGCATCGAGCAACTGCTCGAACAGGCTACCCAGGCCAAGACGCCGGAAAAAGCCGCCCTGTTGCGCCTGAGCGCGGCAGACCTGGCTTATCGCCAGGGCAATGCGGGCCAGTCCGCGCAGATCCTGCAACAAGTGCCGATGGAGCAGTTGAAGCCGGGCCAGCAGATCTTCGCCAGCACCCTGTCCGCTGAACTGGCGATGACCCGCAATCAGCCGAAAGCTGCGCTGACCGCCCTGAGCCATCCGAGCCTGCAGCACCTGAGCGAAATGCCGGAAGATCAGCAAGTGCGCACTGGCACCGTGCATGCCCGCGCACTGGAAGCCGACGGCCAGACCCTGGCTGCCGCTCGCGAGCGCATTTTCATCGCGCCAATGCTCAAAGACGAAGCCGCAAGCAAGAACCACGAAGCGATCTGGACCCTGATCGCTTCGCTGCCGACCGATCAGCTGCAACCCAACACCGCCGATGATCTTGGCGGCTGGATGGGCCTGGCCCTGGCCGTGAAAACCGCCGGTACTCTGGAACAGCAGCAAGCGGCGATCGATGCCTGGCGCGCGCAGAATCCAAAACACCCCGCTGCGATCAACCTGCCGTTGCCCCTGACCAAACTCAAGGAACTGGCCAGCCAGCCCCTGAGCAAGATTGCCCTGCTGCTGCCGCAAGACGGCCCGCTGGCCTCGGTCGGCAAGGCCCTGCGTGAAGGCTTCATGGCGGCGCACTATCAAGCGCAACAGGCCGGCCAGAAGCCGCCCGCCATCGAGTTCTACGACAGCTCCAAGCTGACCTCGATGGACGAGTTCTACCGCAAGGCCCAGGCTGATGGCGTGCAACTGGTGGTCGGCCCGCTGGAAAAACCACTGGTCAAACAACTGAGCACCCGTCCGCAACTGCCAATCACCACCCTCGCGCTGAACTACAGCGAAGGTGATCAAGGTCCGGCGCAACTGTTCCAGTTTGGTCTGGCCGCTGAAGACGAAGCCCGCGAAGTCTCGCGCCGTGCCCGCGCCGACGGCCTGCATCGCGCCGCCATCATGGTGCCGAAAGGTGAATGGGGCGATCGCGTACTGCGTGCGTTCAGCCAGGACTGGCAAGCCAATGGCGGCAGCATCGTTGCCACCGAACGTGTCGATCAGCCGGTGCAACTGGCCCAGCAGATCGCCGACATGTTCCAGCTGCGTCAAAGCGAAGCCCGCGCCAAGAGCCTGCAGAACGCTGCCGGCACCAACGTAGCCGCGCAGCCGTCACGCCGTCAGGACATCGAATTCATCTTCCTGGCCGCCACGCCGCAGCAGGCGCAGCAGATCAAGCCGACCCTGAACTTCCAGTACGCCGGTGACGTTCCGGTTTACGCGACTTCCCACGTGTACAGCGCCAGTGGCGATGTGAACCAGTACAACGACATGAACGGTGTGCGTTTCTGCGAAACCCCATGGTTGCTGGAAACCAGCGACCCGCTGCGTCAGCAAGTGGTTGCGCAATGGCCACAGGCCGCCGGCAGCCTCGGTCGTCTGTACGCGATGGGCGTGGATGCCTATCGCCTGGCACCACGCCTGGGTCAACTCAAGGCCCTGCCGGACAGCCGCATCGAGGGTGAGTCCGGCAGCCTCGGCATGACCCAGACCCAGCGCGTTGTACGCCAACTGCCTTGGGCGCAGTTCGTCAGCGGTCAGGTTCAGCGCCTGCCGGACACCCCGCGCTGATGCCCGACGGCTCGCACCTGCAAAGCGGCAAGGATGCCGAGCGCCAGGCGCTCGAGCATCTGCAACACCAGGGTCTGCGCCTGCTGGCGCAGAACTGGTCATGCAAACGGGGCGAGCTTGATCTGGTCATGCTTGATGGCGATACAGTAGTATTCGTCGAAGTCCGCTACAGAAAAAACACTCAATGGGGTGGCGCGCTCGCTAGCATCGATGAGCGCAAACGACAGAAACTGATTTTCGCCGCGCAGTATTTTCTTCAGCGCGAGTCACGCTGGGCCGATTCCCCTTGCCGCTTCGACGTGGTGGCCATCGACAGGCACCCGGATCAGTTGAACTGGTTGCAGAATGCGTTCGATGGTTGATTCCCTGCACACCACCCCGGACACTTTCACCGACAATTTTTGCTCTTTGCTTTGCGGGCTGCACATTCACGTGCCGAACAGCCGCGCTACTTAAGGTCACACAGATGGACATGCAATCCCGAATTCGCCAGCTTTTCCAGGCCAGTATCGACACCAAGCAACAGGCGATGGACGTACTTGCACCGCACATCGAGCAAGCCAGCCAGATCATGGTCAATGCCCTGCTCAACGAAGGCAAAATGCTTTCGTGCGGCAACGGCGGCTCTGCCGGCGACGCCCAGCACTTCTCCTCGGAGCTGCTCAACCGCTTCGAGCGCGAACGCCCGAGCCTACCGGCCATCGCCCTGACCACCGACAGCTCGACGATCACCTCGATCGCCAACGACTACAGCTACAACGAAGTGTTCTCCAAGCAGATCCGCGCACTGGGTCAGCCAGGCGATGTATTGCTGGCGATTTCGACCAGCGGTAACTCGGCAAACATTATTCAGGCGATCCAGGCCGCACATGATCGCGAAATGATTGTCGTAGCATTGACTGGCCGCGATGGCGGCGGCATGGCTTCGCTGCTGCTGCCTGAAGATGTCGAGATTCGCGTACCGGCCCATGTCACTGCACGTATTCAGGAAGTCCATCTGCTGGCGATCCATTGCCTCTGCGATCTGATCGACAGCCAACTGTTCGGGAGTGAAGAATGACCCCTAATCGCCTTGGCCTTCTGGCCTTGACCCTGTGCCTCGGCATCAGCGGCTGCACCTCGGTGGTGAATGCCAGCCGCGAGGCGCCGATTGAAGACGACCGCGGCACCCGAACCTTCGGCAGTAAAATCGACGACTCGCTGATCGAGACCAAAGTCGGCGTCAACGTGGCCAAGGCCGACCCTGGCCTGGACAAGGACTCGCATATCGTCGTCACCAGCTTCAACGGCGTGGTGCTGCTCGCCGGCCAGACGCCGCGCGAAGACCTCAAAGCCAAGGCCGAACAGGCCGCCGCCAACGTCCAGCGCGTGAAGAAGGTGCACAACGAGCTGCAAGTGATTGCGCCATCGAGCTTCCTCGCCCGCCAGAACGACGCCTGGCTGACCACCAAGATCAAGACCCAGATGCTGACCGATGCCAGCATTCCCGGCTCGCGCATCAAAGTCGTGACCGAGAATGGCATCGTCTATCTGCTGGGCCTGCTGACCAAGCAGGAAGCGCAACAGGCGACCAATCTGGTGCAGAGCGTTTCCGGCGTGCAGAAAATCGTGAAGCTGTTCGAATACATCGACTGACGTACACTTCTGTAGGAGCTGTCGAGTGAAACGAGGCTGCGATCTTTTGATCGTCAAAAACAAGATCAAAAGATCGCAGCCTGCGGCAGCTCCTACGTAATAAAAAAGGCGACCCTCTCGGGTCGCCTTTTTTATTACTTCACCACCTTCAAACTTGGCCGGCCGCTTGGGCGCGGCGGCTCGCTGTCCGGTGGCGGCAAGTCGTCATCGGGCTCGATATCGTCTTCGTCATCCATCGGCGACTCGAGATCGAACACCATGCCCTGCCCGTTCTCCCGGGCATAGATACCCAGGATCGCACTGATCGGCACATACAGGCTGTGCGGAACGCCACCGAAGCGACCCTCGAAGGTCACCACGTCGTTGTCCATGTGCAAGTGACGCACGGCGCTGGGCGAAATGTTCAGGACGATCTGCCCGTCACTGGCGAAACCCTGCGGCACCTGCACCGCCGGGTATTCGGAATTGACCAGCATGTGCGGGGTGCAATCGTTATCCACAATCCACTCGTAGAGCGCGCGGACCAGATAAGGTCGACTGGAGTTCATAGCGGCTCCTTAAGCCTTAGCGCATATCGCGTTCGACGCCAGACAGACTCGCCTGGAAAGCCTCACGCGCAAACTGGCGCTCCATATAATCAAGCAGCGGCTTGGCCGGCCGCGGCAGTTCAATACCCAGAATCGGCAAACGCCAGAGTATTGGCAATAGGCAGCAATCCACCAGACTTTGTTCCTCACTGAGGAAAAACGGCTTGTCGGCAAACAGCGGCGACACGCCCGTCAGGCTTTCACGCAATTCCTTGCGCGCCACGACACGCGCGGCCTCCTTGGACTTGGGATCAAGAATCAGATCCACCAGACCACACCAGTCACGCTGAATACGATGAATCAGCAGACGGCTGTTGGCACGCGCCACCGGATAAACCGGCATCAGTGGCGGATGCGGGTAACGCTCATCCAGATATTCCATCACCACGGTCGACTCCCACAACGCCAGGTCGCGATCGACCAGTGTCGGGAGACTGCCGTAAGGGTTCACCTCAATCAGTTTAGGCGGCTGGCGACCAGCTTCCACGTAAATGATTTCGGCGCTGACACCCTTCTCTGCAAGCACGATGCGCACTCGGTGGGAATAGTGGTCGGCGGGGTCGGAGTAACAGGCCAACCGATTGGTCACGCCCATGGCGATCCTCCTCGCTTGTTGAAATGATCGGAACCGGAAAAACGCGCGCGCCCAGAGGGCGCCTCCCGCAATGCCTGGCGAACCAGACCTTGCGTTATCGGAGGCGCCCTTGGGCGCGCGCGATTAACAGCAATGCTTGAAGCGTATCAGTGCACGTCTTTCCAGTATTCACGCTTGAGCAGGTAGGCGAACACAAAGAAGAACGCCAGGTACAGCAAGACGTAAGTACCGATGCGCTGATGTTGCAGCTTAACCGGGTTAGCCGAGTAAGCCAGGAAGGTTACCAGATTCTTGACCTTCTCATCGAACTGCTCTTCGTTCAGAGCACCGGTTTTCGGCACGATGGTCAACTGATCGCACGCTTCATGGGTCAGCGGCGTACCGGTCAGCGGATCGTATTGCTTCTTGCCGTCTTCGACGATCTGCACTTGCTTGCAGCCCACCACCTGACGACCTTGCAGGCCGACCAGCACGTTAGGCATGCCGACGTTCGGGAAGACCTTGTTGTTCACGCCCCATGGGCGCGCCGGATCTTCGTAGAACGAGCGCAGGTAACCGTAGAGCCAGTCAGTACCACGCACGCGAGCCACCAGGGTCAGGTCCGGCGGAGCAGCACCGAACCAGGTCTTGGCGTCCGCTGGCTGCATGCCGATGTTCATGTGGTCGCCGATCTTGGCGCCGGTGAACACCAGCTTCTCGAGCATCATGTCGTGGGGAATGCCGAGGTCATCGGCCACCCGCTCGTAACGCTGGAACTTGGCACTGTGGCAACCCATGCAATAGTTGGCGAAGGTCCGCGCACCATCTTGCAGGGCAGCCTTGTCAGACACGTCGATATCGACTTTTTCCAGCTCCGGGCCACCGTGTTCGGCGGCGAAAGACAGCACTGGCAGAGCAGCAAAAATCAGAGCAAAAAATAACTTTTTCATCAGCCAGTCACCCTTTCCGGAACCGGTTTGGTCTTCTCGAGCCTGGTGTAGAACGGCATCAGAATGAAGTAGGCGAAGTACAGGAAGGTGCAGACCTGCGACACCAGCGTGCGCTCCGGCGTCGGAGCGAGTACGCCCAGAATGCCGAGGATCACGAACGCGATGCAGAACACCACCAGCCAGATCTTGCTCATCCAGCCCTTGTAGCGCATCGATTTGACCGGACTGCGATCCAGCCATGGCAGCACGAAGAGCAAGGCAATCGAGGCGCCCATGGCGATAACGCCCATGAGTTTGTCCGGGATCGCACGCAAGATCGCGTAGAACGGCGTGAAGTACCAGACCGGGGCAATGTGCTCAGGCGTCTTGAACGGGTTGGCTTGCTCGAAGTTTGGTTTTTCGAGGAAGTAGCCGCCCATTTCCGGGAAGAAGAACACGATAAAGCAGAAGATGAACAGGAACACCACTACGCCGACAATGTCTTTCACGGTGTAGTACGGGTGGAAGGCAATGCCGTCCAGCGGCACACCGTTTTCGTCTTTGTGCTTCTTGATGTCGACGCCATCCGGGTTGTTCGAACCGACTTCGTGCAGCGCCAGAATGTGCAGCACCACCAGACCCAGAATCACGATCGGCAGCGCCACGACGTGCAGGGCGAAGAAGCGGTTCAGGGTGATTCCAGAGATCAGGTAGTCACCACGAATCCACTGGGTCAGGTCGTTGCCGATCACCGGAATAGCACCGAACAGCGAGATGATCACCTGGGCACCCCAGTAGGACATCTGGCCCCACGGCAGCAGGTAACCCATGAACGCTTCAGCCATCAGCGCCAGGTAGATCAGCATGCCGAACACCCAGACCAGTTCGCGTGGTTTCTGATACGAACCGTAGAGCAGGCCACGGAACATGTGCAGATAGACCACGATGAAGAACGCCGAGGCGCCAGTTGAGTGCAGCAGACGCAGGATCGAGCCGTACTCGACGTCGCGCATGATGTATTCGACGGAAGCGAATGCCTCTTCTGCCGACGGGGTGTAGCTCATCGTCAGCCAGACACCGGTGACGATCTGGTTGACCAGCACCAGCAGTGCCAGCGAGCCGAAGAAATAGAAGAAGTTGAAGTTTTTTGGCGCGTAATACTTGCTGAGATGGTCTTCCCACATTTTGGTCGCGGGGAAGCGCGCATCAACCCAATCCATGAACTTGCTCATCACGCTTTCTCCGTATCGACGCCAATGACAATCAGGTCATCGGTCTCATAGGAATGCGGGGGAACTGGCAGGTTCAAAGGCGCAGGTTGCGACTTGTAGACGCGGCCAGCCAGATCGTAGTGGGAACCGTGGCAAGGGCAGAAATAGCCGCCGACCCAGTCTTTACCCAGATCCGCAGGCGCCACTTCGGGACGGAAGGTTGGTGAGCAACCCAGGTGAGTGCAGATCCCGATCAGCAGCAGAATTTCCGGCTTGATCGAACGCACTTCAGGGTCGACATAGGTAGGTTGCGTGGAGTTTTTGGAAGTCGGATCGGAGAGCTGGCCCTCGATCTTTTTGAGATTCCCCAGGATTTCCGCAGTACGGCGGACAATGAACACCGGCTGGCCGCGCCACTCGGCAATCATTTGCTGTCCTGGCTCGATCTTGCTGACATTCACTTTCACCGGTGCACCGGCGGCTTTCGCCTTGGCACTGGGAAACCATGACCCCACGAACGGGACCGCAGCCCCCACCGCTCCTGCAGCACCCACCACGGATGTGGCTGCTACCAAGAAGCGACGCCGGCCTGCATTCACGCCGTCATTGCTCATTCAGTCCTCTCCCATCAGCTTTGTGGCCTGTTAAATCAGGCATCTACTAAATAAATCAATGTTACTTATAAAAATTTTGCCGAGATGGTAATGAAAAGCCCCAATTCTGACAAGGGAATTACCCGGAGCTCACACCCTCAAGCCTTGCAGTATAGGGGGTCTACGAATGTGGCAAGTTGTCACAGCGCAATTCTTTTGATAAATCGCAGGCATAAAAAAACGCCCGGTTCCGTGAGGAATCGGGCGTTCTTTTTTGAACGTGGAAGCGGAATTAACGCTTCGAGTACTGCGGACGCTTACGCGCTTTACGCAGACCAACTTTCTTACGTTCAACTTCACGGGCGTCGCGAGTAACGAAGCCAGCTTTGCGCAGAGCGCTACGCAGGGTTTCGTCGTAATCCATCAGAGCGCGAGTGATGCCGTGGCGGATTGCGCCAGCCTGACCACTTACACCACCACCGATGACAGTGACGTAGATGTCGAACTTCTCGACAGTCTCGGTCAGTTCCAGCGGCTGACGAACTACCATGCGGGCAGTTTCGCGGCCGAAGAACGAGTCCAGGGAGCGGTTGTTGATGGAGATGTTACCAGTACCCGGACGCAGGAAAACGCGTGCGGTTGCGGTCTTGCGACGGCCAGTGCCGTAATTTTGAGTCGCCGACATAATGAACTATTCCGTTAAATCTTCAGTTCTTGGGGCTGCTGAGCAGTATGAGGGTGTGCAGCGCCCGCATAGACTTTCAGCTTACGGTACATGTCACGACCCAGCGGGTTCTTAGGCAGCATGCCTTTAACCGCGGTCTCGATCACGCGCTCAGGGGCCTTGGCGATCAGCTTTTCAAAGTTGATCGACTTGATGCCGCCCGGGAAACCGGAGTGGGAGTAGTACATTTTGTCAGTGGTTTTAGCGCCGGTTACACGGATCTGCTCGGCGTTGATTACGACGATGTAGTCGCCGGTGTCAACGTGAGGAGTGTACTCAGGCTTGTGCTTGCCACGCAGACGGCTCGCGATTTCGGTGGCCAGACGACCCAGGGTCTGACCAGCAGCGTCGACGACAAACCAGTCGCGCTTTACTGTTTCCGGTTTAGCAGTAAAAGTTTTCATTCTTTATAGCCTCAGGGGCCGCCTGTAAATAAGACGGCGGATCTTACTGAATAGTGCGTACTTTGACAAGTCAAAGGCAGCCGGATACAGACGCTTTCGGGGGCTCGGGTCGGCGCGTCCGTTCAACGGCAAGATTCTTCGGCGGCGGCGCATCACTTCCACTGCAGAAAGAGGTCGGCAATTATGCAGATTGCGAAAAAATTTTCAACCTGCTTTTATGATTGTTTTGCCCAAGGAGCACCCGATGGACTATCGCCAGCTAGGCCGTACCGACCTGAACGTGAGTGCAATCTGCCTCGGCACCATGACCTGGGGCGAGCAAAACACTGAAGCTGAAGCCTTCGCCCAGATCGAGCGGGCCAAAGAGGCCGGGATCAATTTCATCGACACCGCCGAGATGTACCCGGTGCCGCCGAAAGCCGAAACCTACGCCACCACCGAGCGCTACATCGGCAATTATTTCAAAAGCCGTGGTGATCGTGCCGACTGGATCCTCGCCAGCAAGATCGCCGGCCCCGGCAACACCATCGACTACATCCGCGACAAAAACCTGCGCCATAACCGCCAGCACATCACCGCCGCGGTGGATGCCAGTCTCGAGCGCCTGCAGACCGATTACATCGACCTGTATCAATTGCACTGGCCGGAACGCAGCACCAACTTCTTCGGCCAACTGGGCTACAAACACAAGATCGAAGCCAACCTGACGCCGCTCGAAGACACCCTCGAAGCGCTCGACGAGCAAGTGAAGGCCGGCAAGATACGCCACATCGGTCTGTCCAACGAGACGCCATGGGGCACCATGCGTTTCCTCGCTCTGGCCGAAGCCCGTGGCTGGCCGCGTGCGGTGTCGATCCAGAACCCGTACAACCTGCTCAACCGCAGCTTTGAAATCGGCCTGGCGGAAATCGCCATCCGCGAACAATGCGGCCTGCTCGCCTATTCGCCGCTGGCGTTCGGTTTCCTGTCCGGCAAGTACGAAGGTGGCGCTCGCCCACCGAAAGGTCGCCTGAGCCTCTACAGCCGCTTCAGCCGCTATTTCAACGCGCAATCGGAAGCCGCCTGCAGCCGTTACGTGGCGCTGGCCCGAGAACACGGTCTGGACCCGGCGCAAATGGCTTTGGCGTTCGTCACCCAGCAACCGTTCGTCACCAGCAACATCATTGGTGCGACGACACTTGAGCAACTGGACAGCAACATTGCCAGTTTTGATCTGAAACTTTCCGATGAAGTGCTGGCGGGGATCGAGGCGATTCACAAGGATCATCCGAACCCGGCGCCATAAGTAAAAAGATCGCAGCCTTCGGCAGCTCCTACAGGGTTCACACCGATCCTGGGTTGGAGCTACCGCAGGCTGCGATCTTTTCAGCCTTTCAAAGCGACCGCGCAATGATCTCCTTCATGATTTCATTGGTGCCGGCATAGATCCGCTGCACCCGCGCATCCGCCCACGCCCGGGCCACCGGGTATTCCCACATGAAACCGTAGCCACCATGCAACTGCACGCACTCGTCGAGCACTTTGCATTGCAGGTCAGTGCCCCAGTATTTGGCCATCGCCGCCGTCGGCACATCGAGTTTGCCCTGCAGATGCAGTTCCAGGCACTTGTCGACAAAGACCCGGCCGATCTGAATTTCCGTGGCCATTTCCGCCAGTTTGAAACGGGTGTTCTGGAAGTCGGCAATCGCCTTGCCGAACGCCTTGCGATCACGGGTGTAATCCAGCGTCCACTTCAGCGCAGCTTCGGCTGAGGCCAGACCACCAATCGCCACCGTGAGACGTTCCTGCGGCAATTCCTGCATCAGGTAGGCAAACCCTGCCCCGGCCTGACCCAGCAGGTTTTCCTTGGGAACGCGCACGTCCTGGAAGAATAATTCCGACGTGTCCTGGGCCTTCATTCCGACCTTCTCCAGGCGTTTGCCCTTCTCGAAACCCGGCGTATTCGCTTCCACCACAAACAGGCTGGTGCCCTTGGCGCCGGCCTTCGGGTCGGTCTTGGCGACCACGATCACCAAATCAGCGAGGAAGCCGTTGGTGATGAAAGTCTTGGAGCCGTTGATCACGTACTCGTCGCCGTCCAGCACTGCGGTGGTCTTGACCCCTTGCAGGTCGGAGCCGGCACCCGGCTCGGTCATGGCAATCGCGCTGACCATCTCGCCAGAGACCAGTTTCGGCAGGTATTTGTGCTTCAGCGCCTCGCTGCCGTAATGCAGGATGTACGGCGCGACGATGTCCGAATGCAGCGAGAAACCGATACCGGTCAGCCCCAGGCGACCGACTTCTTCGATCACCACGGCGCTGTACAGAAAGTCCGCGCCCAGGCCGCCGTATTCTTCCGGCAGGTGCGAGCAAAGCATCCCCGCCTCCCCTGCCTTGTTCCACAGCTTGCGGTCGATGTGGCCTTGTTTCTCCCATTGCGCATGGAACGGCACGGCCTCTTTTTCGAGGAAGGTTCGTACGCTGTCGCGGAACAATTCGTGCTCGGAGCTGAACAAGGTTCTGGGGATCATGCGGCACCTTTCATTCTTGTTGGAGGGATATGACCTTCAGAGACTAAGCCTCACCTCCGACACAGGACACTGGACACATCCGACAAAAAATAAGACGATCCAGCCGTCTGGTGACCACTTTCCCTTATAAAAACAAAACAAAAGTTGAATTATGTCCAAGCAAGTCTCCACGCCCTTGCGGCGCGTCAGCATCCTGGCAATCGACCGGGTTTTCGCATCCACTCTCATGCAGGCCAAGGATTTCTTCCATCTGGCCAGCCTGCGTTACGGCAAACAACTGGGCCACGGCCTGACACCGGCGTTTGAAACCCGCCTGGTCAGCCCCGACGGCAAACCGGTGAACAGCTTCAGTGACGTGATGATGCCGGTGGACGGCGGCCTGGAAAACGCCGACGTCATCATCCTCCCGGCCTTCTGGGACGATTTCGAAACCCTGTGCGGCCGTTATCCACAGATCCTGCCGTGGCTGCGCGAGCAGCACGCACGCGGTGCCGTGCTCTGCGGCGAAGCCACCGGGGTGTTCTGGCTGGCCGAGGCCGGACTGCTCAATGGCAAGGAAGCGACCACCTACTGGCGCTTCTTCAATGCCTTCGCCGAGCGCTTCCCCAAGGTGTACCTCAATCAGGACAAGCACCTGACCGACGCCGACAACCTGTATTGCGCCGGCGGCACCACTTCAGCCTGCGACCTCTACATCTACCTGATCGAACGCTTCTGCGGCGCCAACGTGGCGCAAGCCGTGGCCCGCGACATTCTGTATGAAGTGCAGCGCAGTTATTCGCCGGGACGTATCGGGTTCGGTGGGCAGAAGCTGCACCAGGACGTGATCATCCTGCAGATCCAGCACTGGCTCGAAGAGCATTTCGCCGACAAGTTCCGCTTTGAAGACGTGGCCCGCGAGCACGGCATGAGCATCCGCAACTTCATGCGCCGCTTCCAGACCGCGACTGGCGACAAGCCGCTGCACTACCTGCAACGCCTGCGCATCGAGACCGCCAAGGGCTTGCTGTCCGGCAGTCGCAAAAGCATCAAGACCATCAGTTATGAGGTCGGCTACGACGATGCGAGCTTCTTTGCGCGGCTGTTCCGCCAGCACACCGAGCTGTCGCCGAACCAGTATCGGCAGCAGTTTCAGCAGGCTGCGTAGACCTCTGAGCAAATACAAATCCTGTGGGAGCTGGCTTGCTAGCGATGGCGTCGTGTCAGGTGATATCTATTTCTCTGACAAACCGCTATCGCTGGCAAGCCAGCTCCCACAGGGATTGCAGTGCATTAGAGATTTTCTTCCACGCATAAGAAAGGGCCTGCAATCGCAGGCCCTTTTTTGTACGCCGAATCGGTTTAAGGCTTGTGCGCCCGCGACAGGAATTCGTGGGATTGCATCTCCAGCAGACGGCTGAGCGTACGCTGGAATTCGAACGTCAGGCGTCCGCCGGTGTACAGGTCTTTCAGCTCGACTTCGGCAGAAATGATCAGCTTGACGTTACGGTCGTAGAACTCGTCGACCATGTTGATGAAACGCCGGGCGATGTCGTCGGTGGTGACGCTCATCTGCTCGACGCCGCTGAGCAGCACGGCGTGGAAGATCTTGCCCAGCTCGATGTAATCGTTCTGGCTGCGCGGGCCGTCGCACAGTTCGCGGAAGTCGAACCAGGCCACGTCGTCGCAAGTGCGCAGCGCACGGATTTCGCGGTTTTCGATGATCAGCACGTCATTCTCGACCGCTGCGGTGCATTCCGGTGTGAGGGCCTTGAAGCTCTTGCGCAGGCTTTCGTGCGCGGCTTCGTCCAGCGGATAGTGAAACAGTTCCGCTTGTTCGAGGTGGCGCAGACGGTAGTCGACACCGCTGTCGACGTTGACGATTTCGGTGTTCTGCTTGATCAGCGCAATGGCCGGCAGGAAGCGCGCACGTTGCAGGCCGTCCTTGTACAGGCCGTCCGGAACGATGTTCGAGGTCGCGACCAGGGTCACGCCGTTCTTGAACAGCTCTTCCATCAGCGTGCCGAGGATCATCGCGTCGGTGATATCCGAGACGAAGAATTCATCGAAGCAGATCACCCGCGACTCGGCCGCAAAGCGCTTGGCGATGATGGTCAGCGGGTTTTTCTCGCCGCCGAGGGTTTTCATCTCTTCGTGCACACGCTTCATGAAACGGTGGAAGTGAGTGCGGGTCTTTTCCTTGAACGGCAGCGCTTCGAAGAAGGTGTCGACCAGGTAAGTCTTGCCGCGACCCACGCCGCCCCAGAAATACAGGCCCTTGACCGGCGCCTGATCCTTCTTGCCAAACAGCTTGCCCAGCAAACCCGGCTTGTTCTGCTCGGCCGCGATCAGATCGTCGTACAGGCGCTGCAGATGACGCACGGCAGTTTCCTGCGCGGCGTCATGGAAGAAGTCCGGGCGTTTCAGATCAGCTTGGTATCGTTCTAGGGGCGTCATAATTCGTTAGCAAGGCAACAAAAACGGGCCGTCACTGTAGCGACGGCCCGTAGGAATGGCAATCAGCCCTTGGTCGGGCCGCGCCGCGGATTAGTCCTGAACCGGGGTCAGCGCAACGCGCAAAGCCTCGATGGCCGCGTCCCGCGCCGCCGCATCAGCGAACGCCGGGCTGTCGCCAACGCACTCGCCTTCCAGCCACACGCTGAAGCTCAGGTCTTCGTTGCGAATGTCCAGCGCCTGACCGGATTGCAGTTGCTTGGTCACCTGGCCGGCGGTTTTGCCGTCGGCAAAGTTGCGCGACAGCAGCAGTTGCTCGCCATCGGCCGCCAGCAGACGGAAGCGGAAGCTGCCGTCGTCTTCACGGAAGCTGACGAAGCGTGCAGCTTTCGCGGCTTTCTTCTTGGTGGTCGCCGCCACTTGCACCTGATTGACGAACGAACGCAGGCCGACCGCTTCACGCAGTTCATTGAGGAACGGCGTCGCCACCGCACGGGCCTTTTTCGCGCCGTGCTGCAGGATGTCTTCCAGATCCGCCGGGCGCTCGATCAACTGGTGATAACGCTCGCGGGACTCGCCCAGTTCGTTGTCGAGCAACTGGAACAGACGATTCTTCGCCTCGCCCCAGCCCAGACCGCCGAGCAGTTCGCTGCGGAATTCGTCAGCCTGTGCCGGCGTGGCGAACGCCTGGAACAGAGTGAACAGGTGCGAGTTGTCCGGATCTTTCGCCTCACCCGGCGCCTTGGAGTCGGTGACGATCCGCGAGATCGCGTCCTTCATCTCTTTGGCACTGGTGAACAGCGGGATGGTGTTGTCGTAGCTCTTCGACATCTTGCGCCCGTCGAGGCCCGGCAACGTCGCCACGCTTTCCTCGATCAGCGCTTCGGGCATGGTGAAGAACTCTTTGCCCTGGCCGAACAGGTGGTTGAAGCGCTGACCGATGTCGCGGGCCATTTCCACGTGCTGGATCTGGTCGCGGCCGACCGGCACCTTGTGCGCGTTGAACATCAGGATGTCTGCCGCCATCAGCACCGGGTAGCTGTAGAGACCCATGGTGATCCCGGCATCCGGGTCTTCACCGCTCTCGACGTTTTTGTCCACCGAGGCCTTGTAGGCATGCGCACGGTTGAGCAGGCCCTTGGCGGCGACGCAGGTCAGCAGCCAGGTCAGCTCAGGGATTTCCGGGATGTCGGACTGGCGATAGAAGGTCACACGTTCGACATCGAGGCCACCGGCCAGCCAGGTCGCGGCGATTTCCAGACGCGAGCGCTGGATGCGCAGCGGGTCATCGCATTTGATCAGGGCGTGGTAGTCGGCCAGGAAGTAGAACGAATCGGCATTGCTGTCGCGGCTGGCGAGGATCGCCGGGCGAATGGCGCCGGCGTAGTTGCCCAGGTGCGGCGTGCCGGTGGTGGTGATGCCGGTGAGGATACGGGTACGGTTCGTCATGGGTAATCGCTTGTCAGACTGCAATCAATTCGAGAGACGCGGCAGGATCAGATCCTTGAGATCGGTCAGCTTGCCATGAAAAAAGTGTCCGCATTCTGCCACTTTCAGCAGCTCATGGGGGCGCTGGAGTTGTTCCGACCAGTCGTAGACCAACTGCGGATCAATCACTTCGTCGGTTTCCGGCTGGATCACGGTCAGCTCGCCGTGCTGTGGCAGTTGATCCTGGTCACCCAGACGCATCACCGCCGGCGCGACCATGAACAGGTGCTTGAGCTGCACGCCTTCCGCTTCGAGACGACCGCCGAGACTTGCTGCAACAAATCCGCCGAAGGAGAAACCGAACAGGGTCAGCGGCAGGTCCGGGTGTTTTTCCCGCAGCCATGCGGCGGCGGCCTGAGCATCGTCGACTTCACCGCTGCCCATGTCGTGAGAGCCTTCGCTGACACCGACGCCGCGATAGTTGAAGCGCAAGGTAATCAGGCCGGCGTCGCGCGCGGTACGCTGCAGGGTCGAGACGACCTTGTTGAGCATGGTGCCGCCCTGCACCGGGTTCGGATGGCAGATCAGCGCGATGCCGATTGGCTGCTCGTTATCGAGGTACAGCGCCTCGATTTGGCCGACGGGGCCATCAATCACTACAGGGGTTTCACGCATCAGCAAGGAAGGAACTCCGTGACCTCGAATCGGGTCGACTCGTCTAGCAAATTGTCTGTGCCAATCTATTGCGAGTGAATCGCGGTATACAGCGCAGGTTCGAGCCGTTAACGTAAAGCAAAGCCGTTTATAGAGGAAGGACTCGTGGAACACTCGCTCTTAGTTTGGTTGTTACCGACTCTTGCCCTGGTTGTGGGTGTCGCCATTGGATTCCTGATCGCTCGCGTCGCGCCGAACGCTGCGCCGAGCCGCACGCAGCGTCAACTGGATGATATCCAGGAGCGTTTCGACAGCTATCAAAACGAGGTGGTCACCCACTTCAACAGCACCGCGATGCTGGTCAAGAAGCTGACCCAAAGCTATCAGGAAGTGCAGGATCATCTCGCCGAGGGCGCTAACCGCCTGGCCCTGGACGAGCAGACCCGTCAACGCCTGATCGCCGCCTTGCACGCCGATGCCGCGCAGGCACCGCGCGAACGCCTGACGCCGCCGCGTGATCAGGAGCCGCCGCGTGACTACGCGCCGAAAGCCCCGAACTCGCCGGGCATGCTCGATGAGCATTATGGTTTGAAGAAGTAATCAGCTTAGCGCCCAACAAAAAGCCCCCGGACAATTCGCTTGTCCGGGGGCTTTTTTGTGCCTGTCGAGCTTCTGTTGACTGTCCCGATAACCCTGTAGGAGCTGCCGAGTGAAACGAGGCTGCGATCTTTTGATCTTGTTGTTGAAGCTGAAGATCAAAAGATCGCAGCGTGCCACAGCTCCTACAGGGTGACTGCGTTCAGACCATAAAAAATGCCCGTTCACAGGACCGGGCATTTTTCACTCAAACGATCAGTTACGGATACTGCTGAACCGTACCCGGCTGTTGCTGCTGACCACCATACTGCTGGCCCGGAATCGCCTTCAGGTTGACTTCAACACGGCGGTTCTGCGCACGGCCATTGACGTCACCGTTGCTGGCAATCGGGTTATCCGGGCCGGCGCCACGGGCCGACAGGTTGGCACCGCTGACACCTTGCGAGGTCAGGTAGGTGGCCACGCTCTGCGCACGACGCTGGGACAGGTCCATGTTGTGCTGGCGGCTGCCGGTGCTGTCGGTGTAGCCAACGATTTCGATCTGGTTCTGGTTGAACTCTTTCAGCGAGTTCGCCAGGTTGTTCAGCGGCTGATAGAAGCTTGGGGCGATGTTCGCCGAATCTGTTGCGAAGGTGATGTTGCCCGGCATGATCAGCTTGATCTGATCGCCCTGGCGCTGCACTTCAACCCCGGTGTTGGCCATGCTGGCGCGCAGCTTTTTCTCTTGCTGGTCGGCGTAGTAACCGTAACCGGCGGCTGATGCACCGACCACCGCCGCGCCGATCAGGGCGCCCTTGCCACGGTTGTTGTGGTCGATGGCGGCACCCGCCAAAGCACCGGCCAGAGCGCCGAGGCCACCGTACTTGGCGGTCTTGCTCACACCGCCGCCGTCGGCCTGGCCCTGGTTGTCATACGGGTTGGGCGAGGCGCAGCCGGCCAACATGGCTACAGCAGTAGCAACAATAATCAAACGAGGCGTGGTGAACATGAAGAGCTCCTGATTTTCGCATTCTGTGTGGCAGCGGCCCTAGGCAATAGACCTGTGCGGGCGTTGGATCATGACAATGCCGAAAAATTCCGCCGCACACTCGTGACAAAATGTTTAGGCGCGCACGAACGGGTTTTCGCGCATTTCATCCCCAAGACGCGTGTCCGGACCATGCCCGGCAACCACGATTGCGTCTTCGTCGAGCGTGTACAGCCGCTGCTTGATCGATCGCACGATGGTCGCCTGATCGCCGCCCCACAAATCCGTGCGCCCTACGCCGCGACGAAACAACGTGTCGCCGGCAATCAACAGCTTAGCCTCGGAAAACCAAAAGCTCATGGAACCGGGTGTATGTCCCGGCGTATGCAGCGCCACGCCGCAGCCGCAAGCCAGTTCTTCATCGTCGCTCAACCAGCGATCCGGCGACGGTACCGGGGTGTAAGGCACGCCGAACATCTGGCATTGCATCTCGAGGTTGTCCCACAGGAACTGGTCTTCCTTGTGCAGGTGCAGGGTCGCGCCGGTTTTCTCTTTCATCTGCCCGGAGGCGAGGAAGTGATCGAGATGCGCGTGGGTGTGGATGATGCTGACCACTTTCAGGCCGTGAGCATCGAGGCGCGCCATGATCAGGTCAGGATTGCCGCCCGGGTCGACGACGATGGCTTTTTTAGTGAGCGGGTCGCCGATGATCGTGCAGTTGCACTGGAGCGGGCCGACGGGGAAAGTTTCGCGGATGAGCGTAGAGCTGAAAGCAGTCATGAAAAATCCTGGACGAACGGTCGTGAGGCTTATTTCAGAATTCTACTGCACATGCCGATACAGATCGCCCGGTCAGTTATTTGACGCCATCAATCCGAAAAAATGATGGCTCAATGATGTCAAATGTATTGTTTCTGGTGCAAAATCGCATTTTTTTGTAGCGGTCGCATTCAGGAAGGGCCGCAGCGCACTCAGGAAATCCCGCATGCCAACGCCCAGTTCTTTCTCTCCATCCCTCCCGTCTTCACTGACCGGCGTCGCTGTCGTCGACAGTCTCCTGTCCGGCACTTACTGGTTAGGTTCGAACTGGACCCCGGGTGGACCGACCAATCTGAGCTATAGCTTCATGGCGCCGAATACCTCGTACTTCGTCACCAACTACAGCCCTGATAACGAATACAACGCACTGTATGCCCTGACTGTGGGCCAACAAAATGCCGCGATCGCTGCGCTGGGTGCGTGGAGCGCGGTCGCCAACATCAACTTCACGCTGACCAGCGACAACCTCACAAACGTGGGTGACTTGCGCTTCGGCGCCTATCGGTTGATGGATGACAAGACCGCCGCCTGGGCCTATTTCCCTGCCAACAGTCCGGTAGCCGGCGACGTGTGGATCGGTCCGCAGACCAATGATCCCAATCCATCCAAAGGCACTTACGACTACCTGACATTCGTGCATGAAATTGGTCATGCGCTGGGTCTCAAACACCCATTCGATACCAGCAACACAAACAAGACCCTGCTCGACCCGAAACTGGACGATGTCCATCTCACGGTCATGAGCTACAACAGCAACTATTCCTATCAGCCAACGACACCTATGGTGCTCGACATCTTGGCGATCCAGAGCCTTTATGGTGCCAATACTGCCTGGCAGACCGGCGACAACGTCTACAAGTGGGCGCCGGATCAGTCAATTTTCGAAACGATCTGGGATGCCGGCGGAAACGACACGATCGATGCCAGCAACCAGCTCGACTCCGTCAGCATCAATCTCAACGAAGGCGCTTACAGCAGCATCGGCAAAGCCTTCGTCGATTTCACGTCCCAAACCGCGATCAACGATGGGCTGGCCATCGCTTATGGCGCCAAGATAGAAAATGCCATCGGTTCGAACTTCAATGATGTGCTGATCGGCAATGCCCTGAATAACGTACTCAACGGCGCCGGCGGCATTGACACCATGGCCGGTGGTGCAGGCAACGACACGTACATCCTCGACAATGCCGCGGAGCTGGCGTTGATCTACGAGGATACCGATCCGGGTCGCGACCTGCTGACAATTACCTACGCTGCCGGGCCCCTTACCAACGTCGTCGATCTGAACCAGGCAAACCTGGTCAACGTAGAAAGCGTTCGGATCACTGGCGCCGGCGCCTTCGCCCTGCAGGGCAACGCACTGGACAACAAGCTGTTCGGCAATACCGGCAATGACTGGCTTGACGGTGGCGCCGGTGCCGACACTCTTACCGGCGGTGCTGGTGACGACACATACGTGGTCGATAACTATGGCGATGTCGTCGTCGAACTCGCCGGCGAAGGCCGCGACAAGGTCATGACCACGCTCACCTATGGTCTGGGCGCCAATATCGAAGACGGCCAATTGATGGGCAACGCTGCCCTCAACCTGAGCGGCAACGAACTCGACAACGTGCTGATCGGCAACGCCGGCAATAACATCCTCAATGGTGGCGCCGGTGTCGACACCATGATCGGCGGCGCCGGCAATGACACTTACAACCTGGATCAGGCGGCTGAGCTCGCTCTCGTGCAAGAAGGTAATGATCCGGGCCGCGATCTGCTGCTGATCAACTACGCCGCTGGCCCTTCGACCAACGTCGTCGATCTGAATCAGGCAAACCTGATCAACGTGGAAAGCGTGAGGATCAACGGTGAGGGTGCGTTCTCCCTGCTGGGCAACGCTCTCGACAACAAACTGTTCGGCAATGCCGGCAATGACTGGATCGACGGAGGTGGCGGCGTCGACACCCTCACTGGCGGTGCCGGCGATGACACCTATGTGGTGGACAACTACGGCGACATCGTTGTCGAACTTGCTGGTGAAGGTCGCGACAAAGTCATGGCCTCGATCAACTACACTCTGGGCGCCAACATTGAAGACGGGCAACTGCTGGGTGATGCCGCACTCAACCTGACCGGTAATGATCTCGATAACGTGCTGATCGGCAACACCGGCAATAACATTCTCAATGGCGGAGCCGGCGTCGACACCATGATCGGTGGCGCTGGTAACGACACCTACAACCTGGATCAGGCTGCCGAGCTGGCGCTCGTGCAAGAAGACAACGATCCGGGCCGCGATCTGTTGAATATCTACTACGACGCCATGCAAAACAACGTGGTCGATCTGAACCAGAGCAATCTGGTGAATTTTGAAAGCGTTCGCATCAATAGCTCGGGCGCCTTTACCCTGTTGGGCAACGCACTGGACAACAAATTGTTCGGCAATGCCCAGGCCAACTATCTGGATGGCGGTGCCGGGAGCGACACCCTCACTGGTGGCGCAGGCGATGACACTTACGTGGTCGACAACATCGCAGATGTCGTCGTCGAGCTGGCGGGCGAAGGCTATGACAAGGTCAAATCCTCAATCAGCTACACGCTGGGTGCCAACCTCGAGGAAGGTCAACTGCTGGGCAGCGCCGCAATCAACTTGACCGGCAACGAGCTGAACAACGTGCTGACCGGTAACGACGGCAACAACACCCTCATCGGTGGTGCAGGCAATGACACGCTCAATGGCGGAGCCGGCATCGACACCATGATCGGTGGCAGCGGCAATGACACCTATATCCTCGATCAAGCGGAAGAACTGGCACTGATCCAGGAAGCGGACGAGACCGGTCGGGATCTGCTGGACATCCAGTACAACGCGGCCCAGAACGCCGTGGTCAATCTCTCCCAGAGCAACCTGCAATACGTCGAGAGCGTGCGCCTTACCGGTGCGGGCGCGTTTACCGTGACCGGCAATGCCCTGGACAACAAACTGTTCGGCAACGCCGATGCCAACGTTCTGGACGGCGGCGCAGGCGTCGACACCCTGACGGGGGGCGCCGGTGATGACATCTACGTGATCGACAACATCGGTGACACCATCGTCGAGCTGGCGGACGAAGGTCGAGACCAGGTCAAATCATGGATCAGCTACACCTTGGGGGCCAACCTCGAAGACGCGCAACTGCTCGGCAGTGCAGCGCTCAACCTGACGGGCAACGCACTGGATAACGTGCTGATCGGCAACGATGGCGACAACATTCTCAATGGTGGGGCCGGCATCGACACCATGATCGGTGGTGCGGGCAATGACTCCTACTTCCTTGATGATTCCTCGGAGCTGTCGCGAATCCAGGAAAATGTCGATGGCGGGCGAGACCTGCTGACAATCGAATATTCGACTGACAGAAACAGCAGCGTGATCAACCTCAACGTGTCCAATCTGCAAAATGTGGAAAGTGTGCGGGTCTTGGGTGCCGGAGCATTCTGGGTGATGGGTAACGCCCTGGACAACAAACTGTTCGGCAATGCCTACGACAACACCCTGGACGGCGGGGCCGGCAACGATGTGCTGGACGGCGGTGCCGGTGCCGACAGAATGAGCGGTGGCACTGGCGATGACATTTACATTGTCGACAACGTCAACGACACCATTCAGGAAACCCCGTGGGATGGTCACGATCTGATCAAGACCTCCGTGAGTTACACACTGTCCTACAGTGTCGAAGACGGCCTGTTGTTGGGAAGTGAAGCGCTCAATCTGACCGGCAACGATCTGGACAACGTGTTGACCGGCAACAGCGGCAACAACGTGCTGGATGGTGGCACCGGCATCGACACCATGATCGGCGGCGCGGGTAATGACACCTACATTCTGGATCAGGCTGCCGAGCTCGCCTTGATCCAGGAAGGTAATGATCCTGGCCGCGACTTGTTGAGCATTCAGTACAACGCGAAACAGAACAGTGTGGTCGATCTGAACCTGAGCAATCTGCTGAACGTGGAAAGCGTACGGATCAACGGCACTGGCGGTTTCAGTGTGCTCGGCAACGGCCAGGACAACAAATTGTTCGGCAACGCCGATGCCAACTATCTCAGTGGCGGTGCAGGCAATGACCAGCTCGATGGCGGGGCCGGCAATGACATTCTGCTCGGCGGCGGCGGCAAGGACACCCTGATCGGTGGCGCCGGCAGCGATCAGTTTGTCTTCAGCAACTTGAACGAAGTGGGAACCGGAAGCCTGAGTGACGTCATCAATGACTTCAACAGTCTGCAGGGCGACAAGATCGACCTGAGAATGTTTGACGCCAACCTGTTGCAAGACGGCATCAACGCGTTCTCCTTCATCGGTGCAGCCGATTTCACTGGCGCAGGCCAACTGCGCTTCGTCGACCACGTGCTGTCCGGTAACGTCAGCGGCAACGCCGGTGCGGACTTCGAGATCCAGCTGGTGGGTGTGAACAGCTTCAGCGCCAACGATCTGGTGGCCTGATACAACGGCTACCCGACCTGCTCGCAGGTCGGGACACCCACAAAAAAGCCCCGATCATTCGGGGCTTTTTTGTGGGTGCCGATAAGCCGTAGCGTTAGGTCAAAACCCCCAGTTCCTTGGCCCGCGCCACCGCCTGCGTACGCCGCTCAACCCCCAGTTTGCTGTTGATATGGCTGGCATGGGTTTTCACGGTATGCAGCGAAATGAACAGCTGTTCGCTGATTTCCTGATTGGAACAGCCTTGGGCAATCAAACGCAGAACCGCCAGCTCCCGGCTGCTGAGTTGTTCGGCAGCCGCGGACTCAGTGACTGGCCGTGCTGGCACCTGCGGAAAATGCGCCAGCAACTGCTGCCCTGCCAACGCCGGTGAGGCGTGCAATTGGCTGCGCAACCAGTCCGGATATTCTCTGATCAGTGCGTCAAACGGCTGTATCACGCCGCCAGCCGCCGCTTCCAGCGCCTGGCCCAACGCCCTGCGCGCCTCGGGTTCGCGGCCAGCGCCCAGCAACAAGGCGACCTTCTGCGCCAGCGCCATTACACACAGCAACTGTCGACCGGTTTGCTGACCGTTTTCCAGCAGCACATTCAACCGCCCTTCGGCGAGCATCGGCTGTCCCTGAATCACATCGAGCAGCGCTTGCTGCAGTTCGACATGCAATGGCAACTGTGGATGAAACTCCGGCGGCGCCGCTGCTCGCTCGCCGGTATAGGTCTGGCCCAGACGCGCCAGCCAGGCCTCGGCCAGATCGGTTCGGCCCTGCGCCAGCCACAGCTCGCATTTGACCAGGGTGATCATTGCCAGGTAGTAGATCGGCGGCACGTCCCAGATATGCATCAGGCGTTCGGCTTCAGCGAGTTCGGCAAAGGCCTTGGCAAACTCGCCTGAGCTGCCGTCCAGACGGGCGATCACACAGTGGCCGATCAACACACTGATATCGCGACAGGCCCGCGCTTCGGCCACACCGCTCAGCAATCGAGCCCGGGCCTGCTGTGGTTGCAGGCGCATGGACAACAGAAAACCTTCGTACAACGTCAGCCGCGCACGCACCGCGTACAGACGTTGCGCCGACAACCCGCGCAGACGATCAAGGCCCTGATGCACCTCATCCAGTGCCCGCAGAATCTCGCCACGGGCCTGCAACACCCGCGCCCGGTCGTAATGCGCCAAGGCTTCGAACAACGGATTGCCAACCCGCTGCGCCAGCTCGAGGGACTCACGGTTCAAGCCCCGGGCGCGCCACAGGTCGCCATCGGCAATCGCCAGATTGGATAACGTGGACAGGCACATCAGTCGCTGCCCATAACGTTTCACCGGCAGGCTTTCCAGCGCTTCGCTGCAGTAGCGTTGAGTCAATTCACGATGACCACGCCCACGGGCGATGATCCCGCTAAGCGCCAGCCATTGCGCGAGCATCGACTTCTGCGCAGAGGCCGAAGGCGCCGGCAGAAAGCGACTTAAATGACTGGCCAGCTCCTCAGCGGCATCCAGCTGACAGGCCAGCCCCAGCGCCCAGCTATAGAGCACGATCAAGCGCGGCGTACTGATCAGCAGGCTGTCGGGCAGGTCCATCTTCCAACGCAGCAACATGCCGACGTTCTGCTCGGCGAGCAGTTGTTCCTCAGACAGGTTCTGCACCAGATTCGCCGCCACATCCAGATGGCCGGCACGCAGCGCCTGCTCGACCGCTTCATCGAGCAGGCCCTGCGCATTGAACCAGCGGCAGGCACGCAGGTGCAGTGTGGCGGCGGGCACTATCGCCCGAGCGATGGGCCGGCTGCGCAACAGATCGGAAAACAGATGGTGATAGCGATACCAGTGCCCGTGCTCGTCCAGCGGCACCAGGAACACTTGATGCGCCAACAGAAACCGCAGGATTTCGCCGCTGTCGTGGGCTTCACGTACCGCGTCGCACAGCTCGCTGCAAAAGCGCTCCTGAGGGGCGGTGTCGTAGAGAAACGCTTGCACCTCGACAGGCAGGCAATCGATGACTTCTTCGAGCAGGTAGTCGCGAATCAGCCCTTCCCCGCCGTTCAGCGCTTGCGGCAATGCGGCTTCGTTGCCGGCTTCGGATGCCGCCAGCAACCAGAAACGCAGCCCGGCCACCCAACCTTCGCTGCGCTGAATCAGGTTTTCCAGCGCTTCGCCACGCAGCGACGTGCTATGCCGATCAAGCAGGGTCAGGGCTTCGTCATGGGTCAGGCGCAGATCCTGTTCATGCAGTTCGAGCAGTTGCCGCGACAGGCGCAGGCGCGCCAGATGCCAGTCCGGGCGCTGCCGACTGGTGACCATGACCAGCAAGCCATCGGGCAGATGATTGAGGAAAAACTGCAGGCAACGGTCGAGTACCGGGCCTTGGGCGAGATGGTAGTCGTCGAGCACCAGCAACAGCGGCGCCGTCGGTTGCAGCTGCAGGGCCAACTCATCGAGCAAGCCGTCGAGCCATTCTTCGAAGGCAAAGGGCTGATGACGCTGGCGCATTTTCAACAGGCCAAGCGCGCGACTGCCCAGATCCGGAAAGTAGTCCTGCAGCCCTTCCAGCAACCGCTCGAGAAAGCGCCCCGGATCGTTATCACGCGGGCTCAATCCCAGCCACAGGCTTTGCCAGTGCGCCGGCAGGCTCTGACAGAACTCCACCGCCAGCGAACTCTTGCCGAACCCGGCAGGCGCGCAGACCAGCAACAGACGTCCACCGAGCCCGGCACTCAGGCGTTCACACAGACGCGGTCGCAAAACGTAACCGTCGGGCAGTGGCGGGCGAAAAAAACGCCCGTCCAGTGTCGCGACGGCAGCGCTTGCAGGATCCGGAAGCGGGGACAGATCAGTCATGGCCGGCTCTTGTTTGAATGGCTGTTGGCGGCGTAGCAGATGTCCGCAGCCTAGCCTTAAACGTAGCGGTTATGAAGGTTGCTGCTACAAATGGCTACAAAAAGGTCACGAGCCGTTAAGCGCAACCTTGTAGGCGCTGCCGCAGGCTGCGATCTTTCAGGATCAAAAGATCGCAGCCTGCGGCAGCTCCTGCAAAATCAAAGCAAAAAAAAAACGCCCCGAACCAGTCGGGGCGTTTTTTCGAGGATGCGGCCTCGGGTCAAAGCTTAGCGGATACCGTCCTGGCCCAGGTTGCCCGGCTGGAATTCGCTCTTGGTGGCAGAGAAACCGAAGTCATAGGCCTGTTTCTCTTCGTTCTTCATGCCCAGCGCCAGGTAGCGGCCCGATTGCAGGTCGTACAGGGCTTCCAGCGCGTACCACGGTACTTGCTTGTCGTAGTAGTCCTCGGCGTGCGCCTCGGCCACACGCCACAGCTGACCGCGACCATCGTAGTGGTCGATGACCGCTGCCTGCCAGGTGTCTTCGTCGATGTAGAAGTCACGTTTGGCATAGATATGGCGCTGACCCGGTTTCAGGGTGGCGACCACGTGCCAGACACGACGCAGCTCGTAACGGGTCAGGTCCTGGTTGATATGGCCGGCCTTGATGATGTCGGCGTACTTGAGGGTCGGCGAGTCGATCTTGTAGCTGTTGGAGGCAATGTACATCTCCTTCTTGCCTTCGAGCTTCCAGTCGTAGCGATCCGGCGCACCGTTGTACATGTCGAGGTTGTCGGAGGTACGCAGACCGTCCGCCGCAGTGCCCGGACCGTCATACGATACTTGCGGTGCCTGACGCACACGACGCTGACCAGTGGCGTAAACCCAGGCCTTGCGCGGCTCCTTCACCTGGTCGAGGGTTTCGTGCACCAGCAGTACGGTACCGGCCAGACGTGCCGGCGCAGTCACTTTCTGCTTGAAGTAGAACAGGATGTTGCCCGGGTTGGCCGGGTCGTAGTCCTTCATCTTGTCGCGGAACACGAACTGGTCCTGGAAATACACCAGGCTGAACGAGCCGTTGGTTTGCGGCGTCGCCTGGGTCACCAGACGGGTCACGCTGCCACCGCGGTAGCGGGTGATGTGGTTCCAGATCACCTCCAGACCGCTTTTCGGAATCGGGAACGGCACGGCGGTATCGAAGTTTTCCAGACCGTTGCCGCCCGCCACGAGATTGGTGGTGGTGGCGTTTTTCTTGATCGCGGCGAACACGTCATCCGGCACGGTCGAGCCGCGATGGGACGGGTAAACCGGAATCTTGAAGGTGTCCGGGTAGCGCTTGAACATCGCGTACTGGCCCGGTGCAAGCTTGTCCTTGTACTGCTCGACGTTCTGCGCGGTGATGGTGAACAGCGGTTTTTCACTGCCGAACGGATCGGACAGGAAGCCCTTGCTGTCGACCGTGCCGGCATTTTTCGGCAGCGGTTTCCAGGCCGGGATCGAACCGTCGGCGTTGCCGGCCATTTCGGCGCCCATCGGGGTCAGGCTCTTGCCCAGCTTGTCGGCTTCGGCGGCGGGAACGGCCGCCATGACGCTGGTCGCCAGCAGCGACAAGCCCAGAACACCCGCGTGGAACAGACTCTTTGTTATTTTCATATGTGTGTTCGTCCTGAAAAAACTGTGCTTAGAAGTTCACGCCGACGCTCAAGGCCACGAAGTCACGATCGTCCACGGTCGTGTAGTCGCCGCCAAAGAAGTTGGTGTAGGCCAGGCTTGCGGTGTAGGTGTTCTGGTATTCGGCATCGAGACCGAGGCTGATGGCCTTGCGACCTTCCTCGAAGTTGCCGCCAGGACCTGGCGAGTAACCTTTCACGTCATGCGACCAGGCCACGTTCGGCTTGAGGTTCACACCGGCGAACACGTCGCTGTAATCCCAGATGGCCCGAGCGCGATAGCCCCATGAGGTGGCCGTGGTGAAACCGTCGTTGTTGCAGTTGCTGGAAACGTTATCGCGCGAAGCCCCTGGACCGGCACCGTTGACGGTGGAGTTGTTGAGGATCTGCGAGCAGGTATTGAGACCACCCGTGGCAGGCAGCTCACCCGGGCCGAACACCGGGTCGCGGCCGTAACGGGCTTCGGATTTGCTTTCCAGACCACCGACATGGGTCACACCGACTTCACCTACCAGGGTCAGACGGTTGGCGCCCATCACCTGATCGAAGAAGTGCGTCAGGGTGGTTTGCAGTTGGGTGATTTCCTTGCGGTTGTAGCCGTGCAGGTCCTGGCCCGGCACGCCGTTGAGAATCGACGCGTTGGTCAACGCGCCACCCAGCGGACGTACGCCGGCGAACAGAATGTCGGTGGAGTTCAACTGCACCGGCGCATTCGGCCGGTAGCTGACCTCACCGCTCCACGCCGTACCGGTAGGCAGGGTGGTGGAGAAGCTCAGACCGTACAGGCGAATATCTTCAGGGTATTCGATGAAGTAGTTCGAGTTGCCTGCGACGACCAGTGGCCCCAGCGCCTGGAACGGCCCCGGCAATGCCGCCACACCGTTATAGATACGTTGTGGCGCGCCGGTGGCGCTGAAGATCGGCGCACGGCTGTGGTAGTTCATGAAGTAGGCGCCGAATTCGGTGGCCAGCGGGTCGAACATGTACTTGGCGGAAACGCCCCATTGCCCACTGTCGCGCGCATTGCGGTTAGGCGAACGGCGCACCAGCACGCCTTCTTCGTTGACATCCACGCCGGCGGCGGCCAACGGCCCGAGCGCAATGCCCGGAATGGTCGAACGCTTGTTCAGCACCCGCAGGTTGTCGTCGCAACCGGTGGTGACGATGTCCGGCTGCGAGAAGAACGTGCCGCAGTTGTCGGTCACGGTCTTCTGCCAGTCGATCTGGTAGAAACCTTCGGCCGAGAGGTTTTCGGTGATGCTCTGGGACACGTAGAACATGTTGACCGGGATCAGGCCTTCCTTGATCTCGGCACCCGGACGACGGAACGCAGACACGTCGATTGGGTTGATCGAGTTGATGCCGCCGCCGATGAAGGTACTTTCACCCCAGTTCACCACCTGCTTGCCCAGACGCACCGAACCCGGCTCATCGGCGATCGAGTAGTTGTGGTAAACGAAGGCGTCGAGGATCTGCCCGCCGGAGGAGCGCGCTGCGACGTCGCGGTTGTGGTTGCTGACGTCTTTGTATTCCAGGTCCTGATTCTGCAGCGCGAAGTCGTACCAGTATTTGCCCCGGACGAAGACCCCGGTGTCGCCGTATTTCAATTCGAGATCATGGATGCCCTTGAAGATCTTCGAGAACGCTTGCCCGCTCTTGAAGTTCAGGTGGCCGTTATCGGAGGTCTGGGACAGGCCCTTGCCGCCGTTGTTGACACCAATAAGGTCCTTGTTCGGCTGCTGAGTCGAGATACTCATGCCCAGGGAGAGCGAGGAGTCGAACTGACCTTCGATTTCACCGACGTTGAAACTGACGCCGAATGCGGGCCCGGCGAGCGTAGAGGCAAGACTGACGGCCAGAGGCAGTTTAGCCCGGCGCCAGAACTGGTTTACTGATGTCATCGACGCTACTCCATGTGCATTATTGTTATGGCAGTGAGTACTTTTAAAAACGCCTGGAAGACCGGGAGCCAGTAGCCACCCGACGTCACTCCAAAGTTGCATCGCCCCTGTTCGTGCGTGTGCCCCGTTCTTAAAAATCCTTGAGCGGACTATAGCCAGCAGGGGGTACTGCTTGATCCCTCTAAAGTGTGATTTGCAACTGCCGGCCACTCTGGAACAGTCCTTTCGCCAGTCCGACAGATGTCGGCCCGGCAAGGATGGCTGATTTTTTCGATTTCACAAGCCAAGCGCTTGCTTGGTGGGTCTGGCGCGCCGGTTTCGGCGCGCCAGCAGACGCTCAGAGCGTCGAGAGGAAGGTGCTGTTGTTGGCCTGCCATTCGGTGATGTCGAGGCGAATGCGCTTCTTGTCGAGTTTGCCGACACTGGTCTTGGGAATTTCCGTAACAAGGGCAATCTGACTCGGAATCGCCCACTTGCTCAGGTGCCCCAATTCCACGAACGGCTTGAGGTGTTCCTTGAGTTCGCGCGCGCCGATCGCGTGCCCTTCGCGGATCACCAGCAGTGCAAACGGCCGCTCGCCCCACTGCGGATCGGCGATGCCCACCACTGCTACTTCGCGTACCGCCGCGTGGCGGCTGATCAGGTCTTCGAGGTCCAGCGAGGAGATCCACTCACCGCCGGTTTTGATCACATCCTTGATGCGGTCGCGGATGTCGATCACGCCCATGCTGTCGAGCGTTGCCACATCGCCGGTGTGCAGCCAGCCACCGGCCCAGAGCTCGGCGCCCTTCTGCGGCTCGTTGAAATAACCTTCGGTGAGCCATGGCGCGCGCAGCACCAGTTCGCCCTGGGTTTCGCCATCGGCGGGCAGGAAGTTGCCGTCGCCATCGACGATCGCCGCTTCCACCAGCGGCCCCGGCACACCGGCCTTGATCCGGTAAGTGGTGCGCTCATCTTCGGTGCCGGCCATCAGCTCGTCGTTGAGGTGGGCGCAGGAAACCAGTGGCCCGGTTTCCGACATGCCGTACGCCGCCGTCAGCTGAATGCCCCGGGCCTTGGCGGTTTCATACAGCGTGCGGTTCAGCGCGCTGCCACCGATGACGATCTTCCAGCCGCCAAAATCAGTGCCTTGCGCGCCTTTGGCGTTGAGCAGCATCTGCAGGATGGTCGGCACGCAGTGGGAGAACGTGACCTTCTCCTTGCGCCACAGCTCGACGAGGAATTCAGGGTCGTAACGCCCCGGATAAACCTGTTTGAGACCAAGCATGGTCGCCACGTAAGGCAAGCCCCAGGCATGCACGTGGAACATCGGAGTGATCGGCATGTACACGTCGTTGGTGCCGAGCAGGCGTACGCTGTCGATCGCGCCCATGATCGTCGACACGCCCATGGTGTGCAGCACCAGTTGCCGATGGGTGAAGTACACGCCTTTCGGGTTGCCGGTGGTGCCCGTGGTATAGAAGGTGGTAGCAACCGAGTTTTCGTCGAAATCCTGAAAGTCGTACTGCGCACTCGCGGCGGCCAGCAGTTGCTCGTACTCGCCGACCAGGTTCGGCAGCTCGGCGGTTTTCTCCGGCAGATCGGTGAGCAGCAGGGTTTTCTCTACCGTGGTCAGGTGCGGCGCGATGGCCTGATACAGCCCGACGAACTCGCTGTTGACCAGCACGAAGCGGTCCTCGGCATGGTTCATGGTGTAGAGGATCTGCTCCGGCGACAGACGCACGTTGATGGTGTGAATCACCGCGCCGATCATCGGAATGGCAAACATGCATTCGAGGTAGCGATGGCTGTCCCAGTCCATCACCGCCACGGTGTCACCCGCCTTCACCCCGGCTGCCGTCAATACGTTGGCCAGCCGCGCAACCCGCTCGATCAGGGTCGGATAGCTGTAGCGCAACTGGTCTCGGTAGATGATCTCGCGGGTTTTCTCGTAACGGGCGCCGGACATCAGCAGCCGTTTGATCAGCAATGGATACTGGTAGGCCCCATCGGCCGGGGGAATGACGCGAGTCTGCAACATATGAATCCCTTTTCTGGCTGCACGGTGTTGGCGTAGAGAGCGTTACTCTAGAGCCGTTATACCCCAGTCAAATCAGCCGAAGGAATGATTTGCACAGCCGTACAAATGCTAGCTTTGCGCCAGCATTTGCCGGTATTCAGCGCGGATCAGGCGGTTTGCCCTACAGCCGCTTCGGAAGGTGTGCGTGGGAAAACCAGCGCCGCGAGGAAGGTCAACGCGCCAAAACCTGCCAGCACCAGATAAAGCCCAACAAAACCGTGGCGCGGTTCAAGGTAGGCAATCAGCGGAATCGCTGTCGCACTGGCGCCGAACGACAGGCAGTAACGCAGGGCGAAGACCCGCGATTGCCACTGCGGCGCAACGAAATTGGCGACCATCGAGTCATTCACCGTGACCTGGCCGAACACCACGAACATGAACGCCGCACCGAGCACGATCACTGCCCAGCCATCGACATACGCCATGGCGTACAACAGCGGCGCCTGACACAGCGTCAACAGCAGAAACGGCCATTTCAGACTGACCCGGTGCAATACCTGGCCGATGCTCAACTGCGCCACTGCACCGAAGGCATACGCCAGGCTGACCACCACGCCGAGGGTTTGCGGCGAGGCGAACAGGTCATGCAGACGTTCCTGAAACAGCTTCGGATAGGTCATGGTCGTGGCGTTGAACACCACGCCACCGGTGGCCGTCGCCAGCGCCAGCACGCCGAATACCATGAACATTGAGATCCGCTGCCCGGCCGCGCCTTTGAGCGCAGTATGCGGACGCTGCGGAATTGGCTCTTCGCGCACCTGCAAGGCAAAGCCGATGCCCAGCACGATCGCCACCATCCCCGGTAACACGAAAGCCGAACGCCAGCCGAACTGCGCCACCAGCAAACCGGTGATCAGCGCCGAAAACGCCACGCCGAGGTTGCCCCACATGCCATTGATGCCGATCTCCCGCCCGCGATTCTGCGCGTAGGCCACCAGCATCGCGGTGCCCACCGGGTGGTAGATCGCGGCGAAAATTCCGATCAGGGTCAGCCCGATCACCAGCATCGTCGGGCTGCTGCTCAGCCCGGTGAAAATCGCCGAGGCGCCGATACCGAAGAAAAACACCAGCATCATCTGCCGCCGGCTCCAGTGATCGCCCAGCCAGCCGGCCGGTAGCGAACACGCGCCAAAGGCAATGAAGCCGCCCAGCGACAGGCCGATCAGCGCGGCGTAGTCGAGGCCAAAGGCTTGGGTCATGCCGAGCACGGCGGCGGGGAAAATCAGCATGAACATGTGATCGATCACATGGGCAGCGTTGACGTAGCGGATGACGTTTCGGGATTGGTTCATGGCGGCACGCTTGCGTTTGTTATGGGTGGATTGTTGTCAGCGGCTTTATGCTAAGTTGGCGAAAAAGCGCATACCTGCCAACCAGGTCATCGAATCCGACATGTTGATCAGCCACTTCGAACACGGCCCGGTGAGCGCCTATCCCCGGGACTATCTGGACGGCGCGCACCAGCCGCTGCACCTGCACCGCGAGGCGCAGTTGCTGTATGCCGTCAGAGGGATCATGCGGGTGGTCACCGATCTCGGTGCCTGGGTGATTCCGCCGAGCCGCGCGGTATGGATTCCGCCGCAAGTCGCGCACGAGATTTTCATGTCTGGCGATGTGCAGATGCGCTCGCTGTTCATCGCCCCCGAGCTTTCGCCGGCCAGCCTCCAGCAGTGTTGCGTGCTGGCAGTAACGCCGCTGTTGCGCGAGTTGATCCTGCGCGCCGTGCAGGGGCCGCCGCATGCGGACAATCCACTGATCCAGCAGTTGATGCTGGAAGAACTGGCCAGCCTGGAAAACCTGCCGCTGCACATCCCGATGCCGACTGACCGGCGCCTGCAGAACATCTGTCTGGCGTTGCTGCACACACCGGATCACCCCAACACTCTGGAAGACTGGGCGCAGCAGGTCGGCGCCAGCTCACGCACCCTGGCGCGGCTGTTCCAGCGACAACTGAAGATGAGTTTCAACGCTTGGCGCCAGCAACTGCGCCTGATGGAAGCCCTGCCGCGCCTGCTCGCCGGGGACAGCGTGCAAAGCGTGGCGCGGGACCTGGGTTACGGTAGCGCGCGGGCGTTCAGCGCGATGTTTCGCCGTTTGCTCGGGGACAACCCCCGCGACTACCTGAATAATCTGAGCAAACTCAGCCAACTCGTGTAGGAATTCCCCATCTCCCTGTGGGAGCGAGCTTGCTCGCGAAAGCAATCTTCCAGTCACCTGTGATATCGACTGATCCGACGCCTTCGCGAGCAAGCTCGCTCCCACAGTTTTGATCGGGTTTCAGCTCTTAGTGCATCTCGGTAAACGCGATTTTCACGCCGAGAGCGATCAGCACCGCGCCCATGGTGCGGTCGAACCAATGGCCCATGCGGGCAAAACCGGCACGTACACGTTGCTGACTGAACAGCATCGCCACCAGGCAGAACCAGAAAGCGGTCGCAACGGCCAGGTAAACCCCGTAACCCGCCTGCACCGCCAGTGGCGTGTGCGGGTTGATCACCACGGTGAACAGCGACAGGAAGAACAGCGTGGCTTTCGGGTTCAGGCCGTTGGTAACGAAACCAGAAGTGAAGGCGCCGCGCGCGGTGCGCACACCGGCTTCCTTGTGCAGGTCATCGGTAACGGTTTTCGCCGGCTGCGCGCGCAAGGCCTTGAAGCCGATGTACAACAGATACGCGGCGGCAGCCCATTTCAAGGCGTTGAACAGCACGATCGATTGCGAAACGATCAGGCCGATGCCCAGCAGCGAATAACCCACGTGCAGGAAAATCGCCGTGCCCACGCCCAGCGCGGTCCAGGTGCCGGCGCGACGACCATGGGTCACACTCTCGCGCACCACCACGGCAAAGTCCGGGCCGGGGCTGGCCACGGCCAGCAGGTGGATCAGGGCAACGGTCAAGAATTCGGTCCAGTACATGGGGGCTCCTCTTTAATGAGTAAAAACAATTCATCAACTGGCTCAAACCCTGTGGCGAGGGAGCTTGCTCCCGCTCGGCTGCGCAGCAGTCGTAAAACCTGAAACACCGGTGTGCCTGACACAATACGGTGAATGGGTTTGGGTCTGCTTCGCAGCCCAGCGGGAGCAAGCTTCCTCGCCACAGGGTATTGCGGGCGCTGTGAGTAACCAATTGTTTCATCTGGTAGGCTCGGCAGATTACGCCTTCCGTTCCAAGCACAAAAGGTACAGTTGATGACGAACCCGCGCCGCGCCGTATTCCTCGATCACCCGTCACTGGATCTCGGCGATCTCGACCTCAGCCCGTTGCGCGCCTGCTTCAGCGACCTGCAACTGTTCGCCCAGACCGCCCCTGAACAAGTCGCCGAACGCCTGCACGGCGCCAGCGTGGCGATCACCAACAAGATCCGCATCGATGCCGCCGCGATGGCCGCCAACCCGGATCTGCAACTGATCCTGATCACCGCCACCGGCACCAACAACGTCGATCTGGACGCGGCTCGCGCCCACGGCATCACCGTGTGCAACTGTCAGGGTTACGGCACGCCTTCGGTGGCGCAGCACACGATCATGCTGCTGCTCAACCTCGCCACCCGCCTCGCGGATTATCAAAAAGCGGTCGGCGAAGGTCGCTGGCAGCAGGCCAGACAGTTCTGCCTGCTGGACTACCCGATTGTCGAACTGGAGGGCAAAACCCTTGGCCTGCTTGGTCACGGTGAGCTCGGCGGCGCGGTCGCGCGGCTGGCCGAAGCGTTTGGCATGCGTGTGTTGCTCGGGCAGATACCCGGCCGCCCGGCACGCCCGGATCGTCTGCCACTAAACGAACTGTTGCCGCAGATCGACGCCCTGACCCTGCACTGCCCGCTCAATGAACACACCCGACACTTCATCGGTGCCCGCGAACTGGCGGCGATGAAACCCGGCGCCTTCGTGGTCAACACCGCCCGTGGCGGCTTGATCGACGAACAGGCCCTGGCTGATGCCCTGCGCAACGGTCACCTCGGCGGCGCGGCCACCGATGTGCTCAGCGTGGAACCGCCGGTCAATGGCAATCCGTTGCTCGCCGCCGATATTCCCCGGCTGATCGTCACCCCGCACAACGCCTGGGGCAGCCGTGAAGCGCGGCAGCGTATCGTCGGCCAATTGACCGAAAACGCACTGGCGTTCTTCAGCGGTGAAGCGCTGCGGGTCGTCAGTTGATAAACTGCGGCACTTTTTTTTAAGGAGCAGTTATGGATCCGCGCAGTGAAGTACTGCTTCGTCAGGCCGAATTATTTCAGGGTTCGCTGCTGTTGGCCGGTTTGCCTGCCGACGATCTGCTCGGGCGCCTGCCCAATGCATTCGGCTGGTGCTGGCATGCCGGCGATCAGGCCGCCCTCGATGCGCGCTTCGAAGGTCGCAGCCATTTCGGCGTGAACGTGCCGGAGCGCGAGTTCGACAGCGCCGTGGTGTTTTTGCCCAAGTCCAAGGATCTGACCGATTACATCCTCAACGCCGTGGCCGCACGTCTGGCCGGGCGCGAGGTGTTTCTGGTCGGGGAAAAGCGCAGCGGCATCGAGGGTGCATCGAAGCAGCTCAACCCGTTCGGCAAACCACGCAAACTCGACAGCGCCCGCCACTGCCAACTGTGGCAAGTGACTGTGGCCAACGCACCTGAAGCCAAATCACTGGAAAGCCTGGCGCAGACTTATGAGCTGCCGCTGGCCGAAGGCCCGTTGAAAGTCATCAGTCTGCCGGGCGTGTTCAGCCATGGTCGACTGGATCGCGGCAGCGCCCTGCTGCTGGAGCATCTGGACAAACTGCCGAGCGGCCACCTGCTCGACTTCGGCTGTGGCGCCGGTGTTTTGGGCGCGGCGGTCAAACGGCGCTATCCACACAATCAGGTGACCCTGCTCGACGTCGATGCGTTTGCCGCCGCCAGCAGCCGCCTGACGTTGGCGGCCAACGGTCTGGAAGCCGAGGTGCTGACCGGTGACGGCATCGACGCCGCGCCGATGGGGTTGAACGCGATTCTGAGCAATCCGCCGTTCCATGTCGGGGTGCATACCGATTATTTCGCCACCGAGAACTTGCTGCGAAAAGCGGCCAAACATCTGAAAAACGGTGGCGAACTGCGCCTGGTTGCGAACAGTTTCCTGAAGTATCAGCCGCTGATCGAGGAGCATCTGGGCGTGTGTGCGATCAAGGCCGAAGGCAATGGTTTCCGGATTTACCGGGCCAAGCGCGGCTGAAAATTAGCACTTGCCGAATGGGTTCTGCCTAGGCAGAATCCGCTCCGTCCTAGGGGAGTAGTCTCCCACGAGCGCCAAGCTCGTCCGGCATACGTCAACATACTTGATCCTCAGATCATGGCGTATGCGACCCAAGCGTCCGCACCAGACGGATCGCAGGGTTTGACAAGACCTATGACACGCACACCTTACCCGGGGCGGGAAGGCTGTACGTGTCATAGCCGTGTCGACCCGCCCCTTAGGAAAATCCTGATGCTGGACTCGTTACTCGTTCCCACCGCAATCGTTGCCTTGGCCGAAATCGGCGACAAGACGCAACTGCTCGCGCTGATTCTCGCCGCTCGCTTTCGCAAACCCTGGCCGATCATCGCCGGTATCGTCGCCGCGACCCTGGCCAACCACGCGGCAGCCGGTGCGGTAGGCGCCTGGTTCGGCAGCTTCTTCTCCGATTCTGTTCTGCACTGGATTCTCGCCGCAAGCTTCACCGCCACTGCGCTGTGGACACTGGTCCCGGACAAGATGGACGACGATGAAGCCAGCACCGCACGCAAGTTCGGGCCCTTCCTGACCACGCTGATCGCATTCTTCCTGGCGGAAATCGGTGACAAGACACAGATCGCCACGGTGATGCTGGCGGCACAATATCCGGAGCTGTGGCTGGTGATCATCGGGACGACGGCGGGCATGTTGATTGCCAACGTGCCGGTGGTATTGGCCGGTAACTTTGCTGCGGAGAAATTGCCACTGACCTTGATCCGTCGCCTGGCGGCTTCGGCGTTCTTCATTCTAGCGATCGTTGCGGTGTACAAGGCGATGCAGAGCAGTGGCTGGGTTTAAACCCAGCCTGAAGTAACACTGAACTGTGGCGAGGGAGCTTGCTCCCGCTCGGCGGCGCAGCCGTCGCAAACCCTGCTAATACGGGTTAACTGTTAATCCGTGATTGTAGGGTTTGGGGCCGCTTCGCAGCCCAGCGGGAGCAAGCTCCCTCGCCACAAAAGCAGGTTCGCCTTGCCTGGGTTCTGATCAGGACTTCGGCGCTTTCTCGTACAACGGCATCACTTTCGGAATCGCTGCCTGCAACGAGGCGATGCGGCTGGTCGAGGCCGGGTGAGTGCTCATGAACTCCGGCGGTGCACCTTCCGAGGCCTTGCTCATCTTGTTCCACAAGGTGATCGCAGCATTCGGGTTGTAGCCGGCGCGCGCGGCCAGTTCCAGACCGATCAGGTCGGCTTCGTTTTCATTGGCGCGGCTGTTGGGCAGCGTCATGCCGTAGTTGGCCACGGTGTCGGCCAGCGCCAGGCTGTCCTGACCCAGACCGAACAACGCACCGGCGCCCTGCTTGGCCATTTCAATACCATAAGCCTTGGACATCGCTTCACGACCGTGCTCGCGCAGGGCGTGGGCGATTTCATGGCCCATGACCGCCGCGATTTCATCGTCGGTCAGCTTCAGGCTGTCGATCAGCCCGGTGTAGAAAATGATCTTGCCGCCAGGGCCGCAGTTGGCGTTGAGTTCGTCGCTCTTGATCAGGTTGACTTCCCACTGCCATTGCGCCGCATCCGGGCGGAAGGTCGGCGCCTGGGCGATCAGCCGGTTGGCGATTGCCTGAACCCGTTTGGCCTCGGGGCTGGTCTTGTCCAGCACGCCCTTGCTCGACGCCTCGCCAACGGTCTTCTGATAGGACTGGGCATACATCTGGTCGACCTCTTGCGAGGACAGCATGCTGAACATGTACTGCTTGCGCTCCACACCGACGGCTCCGCCGCTGGTGGTGTTGACCGACTGACAACCGGCCAGCAACAGCGCTGCGCTCAGTGCACTTACAACCAATGTCTTGTTCATTCAAAAGCTCCCTGAAAACCTGCCGCGTATCCTAGGGGGTGAATTGTATCGGCGCCAGATACAACAGACGTGTTGCAGGGTCTTTCGGAAGTTTCCCACCGCTGCTGTCGTAAAAAATTCACAGCAACCGGCAGACCCGCTGCCACTGCGTCGCGCACTGATCCATTTGCGACATCGCCCGCCCAATATTCCGCTCGCCACTCATGGCGCAATGCCTGCTGCCGATACAACAGCGCAGACGTCCTCTTGCGTGCGGAGCTCCCATGAAGTTCAAGTCGATCCAGTTTTCCGTCGCCGCCCTGGCCGGCGCCATCGTGCTCAGCGTGGTTGCCGCGCTGGTGCTGTACGCGCTGTTTTCCGGTGCCCGCACCCAGGACATGGTGCAACAGCGCACCCAGGCGCAGTTCGAACAAGTCATCGAACAACGCCTGACCTCGCTGGCGCAGACCCAGGTCAGCCAGATCCAGCGCGAACTCGAAGCACCGCTGCTGATTGCCGGGGGGCTGGTGCGGGTCAATGCGCTGCTCGGCACACCGGGCGCCGACGGCCAGCCAAAACTGAGCGTCAGCCGTGAGCAATTGATCAGCCTGATCAAGGAAAACGTCGAGAAGAACCCGAAGATTCTCGGCACCTACATCGGTTGGGAAAAAAACGCCCTGGACCACAATGACGCCGCCTACATCGGCACCAGCGTAGTCGGCATCGATGCCGCCAACGGGCGCTTCCTGCCCTGGTGGTTCCGCAATGACGACGGCACCCTGGGCCTGGACAAACTGGTGGACGTCGACGACCAGAAAGTCCTGTCCACCGGCGTGCGCGCCAGCGAGTACTACCTGTGCTCGAAAGAGAGCAAGAAATCCTGCGTGATCGATCCGGCGCCGTACAAAGTCGGCGACAAGGTCGTGATGCTCGCCTCGTTCATTGAACCGATCATGCTCAACGGCGCGTTCCAGGGCATCGTCGGCGCCGACCTGTCGGTGAACTTCATCCAGGAAATGCTCCTCGCTGCCAACCAGAAGTTGTACGGCGGTGCCGGGCAAATGGCCCTGATCGGCGGCAACGGCCGGATCGTCGCCTACACCCAGGATCCGAGCAAATTCGGCGAGAAGGTCAGCGACATTCTCGACGCCGAGCAGATTGCCAACATGGCCAATCTCAAACGTGGCGAAGTCACCTACTCCGTCAACATGGACAAGGGCCGCATCGAGCTGTACCTGCCGTTCGGCATCGGCCAGACCGACGCGCGCTGGACCCTGATGCTGCAACTGCCGCTGAACGCAGTGATGGCGGATCTGCAGAAACTGCAGGCCGACCTTGATGCACAACGCAAGTCCGACACCTTCGGCATGGCCATGGTCGGCTTGATCATCGCCGCCATCGGCCTGCTGGTGATTTGGCTGGTAGGCCATGGCATCGCCCGACCACTGAAGCAGATGGTCGCCATGCTCGATGACATTGCCAAAGGTGAAGGCGATCTGACCCGCCGCTTGAGCAGTGATCGCAGCGATGAGCTGGGCTCGATTGCCAAAGGCTTCAACACCTTCCTCGCCAAATTGCAGGCGATGATCACGCAGGTGGTGACGTCGGTGCAGAGCGTCAGCGATTCCTCCGAACACACTGCCGACATCGCGATTCGCACCAACATCGGCATTCAGAAACAGATGGCCGAGATCGATCAGGTCGCTACCGCGGTGCAGGAAATGACCGCCACCGCGCAAGACGTGGCGCGCAACGCCACTCAGGCTGCGCAAGCCGCCAGCCATGCGGATCAGGCCGCCGGTCAGGGCATGCAGATTGTCCGTGACACCTCGAATTCGATTGGTGTGCTGGCGGTGGAAATCGGCAAGGCCGTGGAGGTGGTGCAGACGCTGGCCAAGGACAGTGAAAACATCAATGCGATCCTCACCGCGATTCGCGGGATCGCCGAGCAGACCAACCTGCTGGCGTTGAACGCGGCGATCGAAGCAGCGCGGGCCGGCGAACAGGGGCGCGGCTTTGCCGTGGTGGCGGACGAAGTGCGCAATCTGGCGCAGAAAACCCAGAAGGCCACCGAAGAAATCCAGAGCATGATCCAGCAACTGCAACAGGGCACCCGCGATGTGGTGCGGGTCATGGAAGACAGCCAGAACCGCACCGACGAAAGTGTGCAGCACGCGGCGAAAGCCGCCGAGGCGCTGGAGACGATTACCCAGGCGGTGTCGGTGATCAATGACATGAACACGCAGATCGCCAGTGCGGCGGAGGAGCAGAGCGCGGTGGCGGATGACATCAACCGCAACGTGATCAATATCGGTCAGGTGGCGAATGAAGTGGCGGGCGGTGCGGATGAGTCGAGTTCGGCGAGTGCCGGCCTGACCAAACTGGCGGAGCAGCAGCGGCGGTTGATCAATCAGTTCAAGGTCTGAAAAGCGAAAAGCCCCTCACCCTAACCCTCTCCCAGAGGGAGAGGGGACTGACTGGGGGATATTGACGAAATACTCCGACTTGAACGCTCAGCTTTGAATCCATAATCGACTGGTTATTTCAGGTCGATGTATGACGGGAGACAGCTCGGTCAGTCCCCTCTCCCTCTGGGAGAGGGTTAGGGTGAGGGGCTTTTGACTTAACCCGGGGTCAGACACTCCGGCCCATTGAGCTTCGGATCATTCACCAGATTCGCCAGCACCCGCTCGCGCAACGCGGCCGGCTCACTGGCGAGCAAACCCTGCAGCACATGCAACGGCGTCGCAGGATCGAGCCAGGCCGCCTGCCCCGCCTCATCGAGAATCAACGGTCGGCGCTGACTGGCCGCCGGCTGCGTGATGACGGCGGTGCTCAGCCACACTTGCTCCTGCACCGGATACGCCTCCCAGATCGCCGCGAAAAACAGCGACGAACCCTCCCCCGGCGTCAACCAGTACGGACGCTTGCGCAGGTTGCCGCGCCATTCGTAGAAACCGTTGGCCGGCAGCAGGCAGCGGCGCAGGCGCAGCGCCTCGCGAAACATCGGCTGTTCGGCCACGGTTTCGGCCCGGGCATGCGCCGGGGTTCGCGACAGATCGGTCAGCCAAGGCGGCGTCAGGCCCCAGCGGGCGCGGGCCAGCGTGCGTTGGCCGTCGGCCTCGGCACGCAGCATCAACACCGAATCATTGGGGGAAATGTTCCACTGCGCCTGCTGATCGGCAGGAAATCCGGGCAGGGCCGCAAAATCGCGGTTCCAGCGAAACAGGGCATAACGTCCACACATGGGGCAACACGACTCAAAAGTAAAACGAACGTCAGCCTAACAGACCAGCGTGCCGGGGAAGCTCTCCGGTTCATCGCCGGGCAGCGGCAGGGCGGCATTGTACGCGGTGATCAGCTCGCGGGCGTACTCGGCCTGATCGTTATCGACCGACAGCCCGAGCAGGCCGAAAATCGGCAATTCACCGGTGCCGCCGAGCAGATCGCGGCCCACCAGATGCGCCTCGATGCCCTCGCTGGCGAGCATGCCCTTGAGCATCTCGCCTTCCATCAGGTTTTCCGGCTCGTAGATTCGCTGCATGCGCGCCCCTCACTCGTTTTCGCTGAAGACTTCCAGAAACCAATCCTCGCCATGCACCTGCAAGACAAACGTGATCGGTCGACAACACACCTGACAGTCCTCGATGTAGGTCTGATCGCCTGCGGACAGGTCCACTGTCGTCTCGACCTCTTCACCACAATACGGACATTCATACAGTGCGCTTTCCAGCATCGCGGTCTCCCAGGTGACTTGTGCGTATAATCGCCGGTCTATTTGCAGGGCTATTTTTGTCTGGCTACCTTTTCAGACCGTGCCCCGCGGGTTTTCGATCAAAACCTTTACTTACCCTAGCCGTTTCCAACAAGAGAGCATGATGGGCGAATTCGATGCCATCCGACCTTACGACGACAGCGAAGTACCTGCGGTACTGGCAAGACTGCTCGGCGACAAGGCGTTTCTAGATATCCTCACCCACTTCCGCTTCCCGCGTTTTGCCGGTGCCTTCGGCTGGATGCTCAAACCACTTATAGCCCATCGGCTGCGTCGTGAGTTTGCCGACGTGACCTCCGTGGCCACTTTGCAGGACAAAGTCGAGTTCTACGTCGACCACACCATCGAGCGCGCCACTGATGGCGTGACCTACACCGGTGTCGAGCAATTCAAGTCCGGCAGCGCCTACCTGTTCATCGCCAACCACCGCGACATCGTGATGGACCCGGCCTTCGTCAACTACGCGGTGTACCACGCCGGCCTGCCGACCCCGCGTATCGCGATTGGCGACAACCTGCTGCAAAAGCCGTTTGTCAGCGATCTGATGCGCCTGAACAAGAGCTTTATCGTGCACCGCTCGATCACCGGGCGCCGCGAGAAAATGGCCGCGTATCAGTTGCTGTCGGCGTACATCAACCACTCGATCCGCAACGATTGCGCTTCGATCTGGATCGCTCAGGCCGAGGGCCGGGCCAAGGACGGCGACGACCGTACCGAGTCGGCAATCCTCAAGATGTTTCACATGAGCCGCAAGGACGAGCCGTTTGGCGAAGTCATTCAGTCGCTGAACCTGACGCCGGTGTCGATCAGCTACGAATACGACCCGTGCGACCAGGCCAAGGCCCGCGAGCTGTACATCCGCGCTACCACCGGCACTTACGCCAAGGCGCCGGGCGAGGATGACGTGAGCATCGCCAAGGGCATTACCGGCTACAAGGGCCGGGTGCACGTGAACTTCGCCGCGCCGATCAGCGAGCTGTTCGAAGACACCAAGCAATTGGCGGTCGAGATGGACAAGCAGATTCTCGGCGGATATCGCCTGTTCCCGGTGCATTACCTGGCGTATGCGATGTGGGCCGATGCCGATCCGCAATTGAACGTGCCGAAGGCTGTCGAGCTGTTCCCGGCTGATGAACTGGCCAAGGCACAAGAAGAATGGCAGCGCCGACTGGACGCCTGCCCGCAGGAGCACCGTCCGTATCTGGTGCTGCAATATGCGACGCCGGTGCGCAATCAGTACCGGGTGAAGGCTGGGTTGCCGTTGTAAAACCTTTTGGCAAATCACACTGTGGCGAGGGAGCTTGCTCCCGCTGGGCTGCGCAGCGGCCCCAAGTTTTTGTGAGCGCTACGCACTCAGCGGGAGCAAGCTCCCTCGCCACAAAATTGCGCATCAGATTCAGAAGCGCGTGCTGATCCAGGAAACGATCAGGGCCAGCCCGAGGCAGGCAAAGCCGAAGCGGTAGAAAAAGCGGTTCATGCGCAACGTCGCCCAATCCAGAATCGGTTCGGCGTTGGGCTGGGCCTGGCGTTGAGCGGCGATGCTGGCCATGGCGCGTAGTTCACGACGGCGGGTCGCGTGCAGCAGCCAACTGCCCGGGAAGGCCAGGGCCAGCGCCAGCAGGTTGATCAATTTGGCGGGATGGGCAGTAAACAGCGTCATCAAGTGCAGCGACATCACAGACCTCGGAACTGAATCGGTGTGGCAGACGCCCGATCGACGACTGCGGCGCGGATTCTACCGAAACACGCCTGCACTCCCCTACCCTTTACGACAAATAACCTGACAATCGACCGATGGCTGTCCTGTGTCACGGCTTCGTCATTTACATCGGCCACCATGCGCGCCTCGAAACACACATGGAACGCGACATGCTGCACGCCGAAAACCAGGACCGTCTGTACCTCATCACCCCGACCGACGAACAACAAAGCCTTGTCGGCAGCCTTGCCTTCAATGTGCAGGATCGCCACTGGCTGGTGTATTGCGCCCTCGGCGGGCATCAGCATGCGGATTTGCCGGAAACCGATCTGCTGACGGGCGTAAGCGTGCTCGACTTCTACTCCCAAGCCGCCTGACCCACATCGCCCCCCCCTGTAGGAGCTGCCGAAGGCTGCGATCTTTTGATCTTGTTTTTAAAAATCAAAGTCAAAAGATCGCAGCCTTCGGCAGCTCCTACAGGGGAAACTGCAGACATGAAAAAGCCCGGGCCATCACTGGCACCGGGCTTTTTCACGTCAGCCGCAAAGCTTACTCGGCGAGGATCTGACCCACGGTCGGGTCCTTGAACAGACGGGTCAGGGCATCGCTCAACACGTCGCTGACCAGTTTGGTATTGGTTTCCTGATTCGGCGCCATGCCGAAACGCTGGTCCAGCGAAGCACCGTAGCGGCCGCTGTAGCGACGGTTGCCGCTCTGCACGTCGGAACGGAAGGTCGCGCCGATGGTGGCTTCGGTCACGTACATGCCTTCTTTGGGCGACTGGTACTTCAGCTCGGTCAGGGTCACGGTCAGTTGCGGCGCGTTCATTGCGTTGCTGGTCGGGGTGAAGCCGAGCAGACGCACGGCGGCTTCAGCCTGAGCCTGCAGCTTGGGCAGGATCTGCTCGCGCTGCACGGTGATCGCGCTAGTTTCAGGGTACAGGCCGCCACGGGTGCCGAGGGTTGGCGACGGACGACCGTCCACCACGCGCACCACCACTTGCTGACCATGACCAACCGGCGCCAGCTGCGTGGTCAGCTTTGGTTCCGGGCTCAGTTGTTGCGGGCTGTGGGCGCAGCCAACCAGGGTCAAACTGGTCACAGTGATCAAACCGAACAACAGGCGTTGCAACATGCTCTTTTCTCCAGAATCAGGCACAGACAGGCCGGCAGTATAGCGGTGGGCCACTGCGGGTCACCAGCACTCGACAGTGAATACTCCAATGTCTGACAAACCCGTGGGAACACGGTTCCTGTCACAGATTATTCACCGCCCATACACCTTGGCGTCACGGCCTCTTGCCAAGCTTCAAACCAGCCCTCCAACAAGGTATTCGGCCATGCGATATCTGATCTCGTTGTTCGCTCCACGCCCGCTGCATCGCAGCTTTGCCCTGCTCGATCGCCATGGTCATTGCCAGGCATTCAAGCAGTGCAGCCTGCAACCGATGGGCGACGGCTGGGTGGAAATCGAAGAAATCCGCCTCAACTGGTTGCACCAGCCATTGCCCGCCAGCGCCCGCGTCATACCGTCGCAGCCCCGTGCACGGGTGCAGGCGATGTTGAGCATCTGACCGGATGCCTAATAAAAGTCATTAAACTCGACCAACTGCCCGCATTTCTTCGATACAATCTCCCCCCGATTATAAGGACGTCTCCTGATCGGGCCTCGCAACACCGTCAATGCCCAGGCATTGGCACTCCAAATCGCCCACAGAGAGCCGCCCACACAGATCGAGTGAAGCTGGCGCGCTTGCCTGTTCTTGCGGCAAAAACCCGCTTTTCGCGAATCTGCAGAGCTGTCATGCGCTCGGCCACCGCGTTGTTTTGCCCTTGCGGGCACGGTGCCAGGCCTGGACAGCCCTTTTTGAGGTTCACGTCTTCAAAAGAGCGTGAAAAAAACGGGTTTTCACAACTTCACAAGAGTGTGGCGAGCAAATGAATAGTTTTGCGTCTGAACATGCACCATTAGCGTCTGAAACAGCCCAACGACACAGGACCGGGGATACCTCGAACATCGGAGCCTGAAGCCTGTCCGCTACGGATTTGGTTGCACAAAACGGATGTCTCGACCATAAGTCGAATTGCCAGCCGCGTGCTGAAATGAGTTCATTGAGCTCCTGAAGCCAGGCCGCATGCATCCGTCGAAGTTGCGAAAAATTGCGAAGATTCGGACATGGCGAACCTGACCACGGGTATCCGGGGCGCAACTGACCTGCCCCGTCACTCCCTGGCAGCCATGCCGACAATTTGGTGCTGCAGATTTTGGAGACGCGTTAAATGGCGCATAACGAAGCAGTCGACGTAGTTCTGGTTGGGGCCGGCATCATGAGTGCCACCCTGGCGGTACTGCTCAAAGAGCTCGACCCGGCGATCAAGCTGGAAGTCGTCGAGTTGATGGATTCCGGTGCGGCGGAGAGTTCCAACCCGTGGAACAACGCCGGCACCGGCCACGCCGGCCTGTGCGAGCTGAACTACACCCCGCAGGCGGCCGACGGCAGCGTCGACATCAAGAAAGCCGTGCACATCAACACCCAGTTCGAAGTGTCCAAGCAGTTCTGGTCGTACCTGACCAAGAAAGGCACCTTCGGCTCGTGCAAGTCCTTCATCAGCCCGGTGCCGCACCTGAGTTTCGTGCAGGGTGACAAAGGCGTGTCGTTCCTCAAGGAACGCTTCAACGTGCTGCACAAGCACCACGCCTTCGCCGATATGGAATACACCGAAGACAAGGCCAAAATGGCCGAGTGGATGCCGCTGATGATGCCGGGCCGCTCGCCGGACGAAGTCCTGGCTGCCACCCGCGTGATGAACGGCACCGACGTCAACTTCGGCGCGTTGACCAATCAGTTGCTCAAGCACCTGACCAGCGCTCCGGACACCCAGGTCAAATACTGCAAGCGCGTCACCGGCCTCAAGCGTAACGGCAACGGCTGGACCGTCAGCATCAAGGACGTCAACAGCGGCAACAGCCGCGAAGTCGACGCCAAATTCGTCTTCCTCGGCGCCGGTGGCGCAGCCCTGCCGTTGCTGCAGGCTTCGGGCATCGAAGAAAGCAAAGGTTTCGGCGGCTTCCCGATCAGCGGCCAGTGGTTGCGTTGCGACAACCCCGAAGTGGTCAAGCAGCACCAGGCCAAGGTCTACAGCCAGGCCGCCGTGGGTTCGCCACCGATGTCCGTGCCGCACCTGGACACCCGTGTAGTCGACGGCAAGAAATCCCTGCTGTTCGGGCCATACGCTGGCTTCACCACCAAGTTCCTCAAGCACGGTTCCTTCATGGACCTGCCGATGTCGGTTCGCGCCGGCAACATCGGGCCGATGCTGGCGGTGGCGAAAAACAACATGGACCTGACCAAGTACCTGGTCAGCGAAGTGATGCAATCGATGGAGCAGCGCCTGGATTCCCTGCGCCGCTTCTACCCGCAGGCGAAAGCCGAAGACTGGCGCCTGGAAGTGGCCGGCCAACGGGTACAGATCATCAAGAAAGACCCGAAAAAGGGCGGCATCCTGCAATTCGGTACCGAACTGGTCGCGGCGAAAGACGGTTCCCTCGCCGCCCTGCTCGGCGCTTCGCCAGGTGCTTCGGTGACCGTTTCGATCATGCTCGAGCTGATCGAGAAATGCTTCCCGGCCAAGGCCAAGGGTGAGTGGGCAGCCAAACTGGCGGAGATCTTCCCGGCCCGCGAGAAAGTCCTGGAAACCGATGCTGCGCTGTATCGCAAGATCAACACGCAGAACAACATCGCTCTGGAACTGGTTGAAGAAAGCAGCGAGACCCCAAGCTTCGCTTGACCTTGCAGCATAAAAAAACGCCCCGTACTCAGTGAGTGCGGGGCGTTTTTTTATGGCCGAAATTTGAAACACTGACCTCTGTGGCGAGGGAGCTTGCTCCCGCTTGAGTGCGCAGCGCTCACAAGAGTTTGGGGCCGCTGCGCAGCCCGGCGGGAGCAAGCTCCCTCGCCACAGGGACGGTGTCAGGCGCGGGCCTTGTCGATCAACTCAATGTATTCCGGGGCATTACGCTGATCCTTGATCAGATCAACAAACGTCTGACCGTGCTCATCCTTGCCATCCACGTCATAACCGGCGGCCACGAAGAACGTCAGGAAGCGCTCGAAATCGTCGATGCGCAGGCCACGGTAGGCCTTGACCAGTTTGTGCAGCGACGGCGAAGTGGCGTCGACCGGCTCAAAATCGAGGAACAGCTTGATCTGCTCATCGCCGATCTCGTCACCAATCACCTGTTTCTTATCTTTACGCATTGCCGACTCCAGCTCGCAGACATTACACGGGGCGGGCAGTTTACCCCTGCCCTGCCACCCGGCTCAACGCGAACGAACGGCCCCGGTGTGCAGATCGGCCCAGATGTGGCCGTTGGCATAACTGAGGAACTGTACATACACGGTGTCGTTGCGCAGCAGATCGATCACCACCCGGTACTGGGCCAGCGGGTAGAACAGGGTCAGGGTTTTGCTCTTGTCGTCATAAACCGGTTTTTTCAGGCTTTTGCTTTCGCCATCGAAATTGACCAGCACCTGGGCGATGGTTGCGCCCTTGTTCAGCGACTTGCCCTTGAGGCGGATCATCAGCGGCGATGTGACCGGAATCGGCTGCTGGTTGGACTGGCGTTGCGCACCGACCACCACCGAATAATCGGTGACTTGCAGCAGTTGCTGCTGTTCGGGTTCGGCATCGCGCAGGGTCAGGTCGTCCGGCGGCAGGAATTGGCTGTGCATCGGCGCGGCAAAAAGCGGCAGGCTGAAGGTCAGCAACAACGCGGCGATACTGCGGATCAAGAGGCGCATGACAGGCTCCGGAGGGCGGGGCCGAGCACTTTAGCAGTCTTTTAAAAGCAAAAGATCGCAGCGTTCCGCAGCTCCTACACGGAATTTGTAGGAGCTGCGGAACGCTGCGATCTTTTGATCTTGCTTACATGCCTTTAACGGCAAAGATCCCGTTGGCGTTGCGCCAGTAACCTTTGTAGTCCATGCCGTAACCGAAGATGTAGCGGTCAATGCATGGCAGGCCGACGAAGTCTGCCTTCAGGTCTGGCCGCGCCTTGCGGTCGTGATCCTTGTCGATCAGCACGGCGGTGTGCACTTTGCGCGCGCCGGCGTGTTTGCAGAAGTCGATGATCGCGCCCAGGGTGTGACCTTCGTCGAGGATGTCGTCGATGATCAGCACGTCGCGGTCGATGAACGAGACTTCCGGCTTGGCTTTCCAGAACAGGTCGCCGCCGCTGGTTTCGTTGCGATAACGGGTCGCGTGCAAGTAGGACGCTTCCAGCGGGAATTGCAGGTGAGTCAGCAGTTTTCCGGAGAAGATCAGCCCGCCGTTCATCACGCAGAACACCACCGGGTTGCTGTCGGCCAGTTGTTCGTTGATTTGTGCACCGACGCGGGCGATGGCGGCCTCGACTTCAGATTCGGTGTACAGGCAGTCAGCCTCTCGCATGATTTGACGGATATGCTCGAGATCAGCGGACATGGCGCTCTCCAGGGGGATGTTTTCGGAAAAGCGGGCAAAGGTACGCATCCCGTGAGGCCGAATCAAGCCTTAATGGACTAACGTACTCAATGTCCTATAGGACATCACCCTCGGATAGATTAATCTAGGCCGGTTTTTTTGCCCGCCGCCGGAGTTTTTCCATGCCCATCCTCGAGATCCGCCATCCGCTGATCCGCCATAAACTCGGCCTGATGCGCCGCGCCGATATCAGCACCAAGAATTTCCGTGAGCTTGCTCAGGAAGTCGGCGCCCTGTTGACCTATGAAGCTACAAAAGATTTGCCGCTCGAATCCTACGATATCGCCGGTTGGTGCGGCACTGTGTCGGTGGAGAAAATCGCCGGCAAGAAGATCACCGTCGTGCCGATCCTGCGCGCCGGTATCGGCATGCTCGAAGGCGTGCTGAGCCTGATCCCGGGTGCCAAGGTTTCCGCGGTGGGCGTTGCCCGCAACGAAGAAACCCTGCAAGCCCACACCTATCTGGAGAAACTGGTTCCGGAAATCGACGAACGGTTGGCGATGATCATCGACCCGATGCTCGCCACCGGCAGCTCCATGGTCGCGACCATCGATCTGCTGAAGAAAGCCGGTTGCAAGGACATCCGCGCGATGGTGCTGGTTGCCGCGCCGGAAGGCATTGCTGCCGTAGAACAGGCTCACCCGGACGTGACCATCTACACCGCGTCCATCGATGAGCGCCTGAACGAACACGGCTACATCATTCCTGGGCTTGGCGACGCCGGTGACAAGATCTTCGGTACCAAGCAGAAGGACGCGTGAGCATGCAGCAAGAGTTCAACGATCCGCTCTGGCGCACGGTGCTGTCCGGCGCGCAGATGCTGTTCGTGGCTTTCGGCGCTCTGGTGCTGATGCCGCTGATCACGGGCCTGGACCCGAACGTGGCACTGTTTACCGCGGGTTTAGGGACGATTCTGTTCCAGATCGTCACCGGGCGTCAGGTGCCGGTGTTTCTCGCGTCGAGCTTTGCCTTCATCACCCCGATCATTCTCGCCAAGGGCCAGTTCGGCCTCGCCGCGACCATGGGCGGCGTGATGGCGGCCGGTTTCGTCTACACCTTCCTCGGCCTGGCCGTGAAGATCAAGGGCACCGGTTTCATCGACCGCTTGCTGCCGCCAGTGGTGATTGGCCCGGTGATCATCTCCATCGGCCTGGCCATGGCGCCGATAGCCGCGAACATGGCGATGGGCAAGGCGGGTGACGGTTCCGAGCTGATCCACTACCAGACCGCGATGATGATCTCGATGCCGGCACTGCTGACCACCTTGATCGTGGCGGTGTTCGGTAAAGGCATCTTCCGTCTGGTGCCGATCATTTCCGGCGTGCTGGTTGGTTTTGCCATGTCGTTCTATTTCGGCGTGGTCGATACCGCGAAGATTGCGGCGGCGCCATGGTTCGCCCTGCCGCACTTCACCGCGCCGGAGTTCAACTGGCAGGCGATCCTGTTCATCGTTCCGGTAGCCCTGGCTCCGGCCATCGAGCATATCGGCGGCGTAATTGCCGTGGGCAGCGTGACCGGTCGTGATTACCTGAAGAAACCAGGCCTGCATCGCACCCTGCTCGGTGACGGCATTGCTACCACGGCAGCCGGTCTGTTTGGCGGCCCGCCGAACACCACCTACGCCGAAGTGACCGGCGCGGTGATGCTGACCAAGAACTACAACCCGAAAATCATGACCTGGGCGGCGATCTTCGCCATCACCCTGGCGTTCATCGGCAAGTTCGGCGCGCTGCTGCAAAGCATTCCGGTGCCGGTGATGGGCGGGATTCTGTGTCTGTTGTTCGGTTCGATCGCGGCGGTGGGGATGAACACCCTGATCCGGCACAAGATCGACCTCGGTGAAGCGCGCAACCTGGTGATCGTGTCGGTGACCCTGGTGTTCGGTATCGGCGGCGTGCTGGTCGGCACCGGTACTGGTCCGGACGACTTCGGCCTCAAAGGCATCGCGCTGTGCGCGGTGGTGGCGATTGCGCTGAACCTGATCCTGCCGGGCAATGACAGCTGGAAGCACAAGAAGGCCGATGAGCCGCTAATTTGAAATCTGGCTCATGACCTGTGGCGAGGGAGCTTGCTCCCGCTTGACTGCGAAGCAGTCATAAACTCGGCGGATGCGGTTTCCTGTGAACCGCGTCCGCAGGGCTTGGGGCTGCATTGCAGCCCAGCGGGAGCAAGCTCCCTCGCCACAACAGCTACAGCGCCAACGGCGCTCTCTCGCACAGGGTCGCCAACGCCTTCGCCCATTGCGGGTCGTCATTCAAGCACGGCACCAGCACCAACTCCTCGCCCCCTGCTTCGCGGAACTGTTCCTTGCCGCGATCACCGATCTCTTCCAGCGTCTCAATGCAATCGGCGACAAACGCCGGACACATCACCAGAATCTTTTTCACGCCGTTTTTCGCCAGTTCATCCAGCCGCGCTTCGGTGTACGGCTCGATCCACTTCGCCCGGCCCAGACGCGACTGAAACGACACCGACCATTTGCCATCGGCAATGCCCGCGCGCTTGGCGAACTCGGCGGCGGTGCGTATGCACTGGGCGCGGTAACAGGTGGCCAGCACGGCCGGCGAAGCGTTCTTGCAGCAATCCGCGTTTTTCAAGCAGTGACTGCCGGTCGGATCGAGCTTGGTCAGGTGCCGCTCCGGCAAGCCATGGAAGCTCAACAGCAAGTGATCGTAGTCCTGCTGCACATGCGGGGTAGCGCTGGCGACCAGCGCGTCGATGTACTCAGGCTGATCGTAAAACGGTTGCAGCACCGAGAGTTTTACATCGAGCTTCTTCTCGCGAATCACCCGCTTGGCTTCTTCGATCACTGTGGTCGTGGTGCTGTCGGCGAACTGTGGATAAAGCGGCGCCAGCGTGATGCGCTTGTGCCCCGCTGCGACCAGTTGCAGCAATTTGGTTTCAATCGACGGCTCGCCGTAACGCATGGCCAGTTCCACCGGGCCATGGGTCCACTGGGTGGTCATCTGTTGCTGCAGGCGGCGGCTGAGCACCACCAGCGGCGAGCCCTCCTCCCACCAGATCGAAGCGTAGGCATGGGCCGATTGCTCGGGGCGCTTGATCAGGATCAGCGACACCAACAGCCGCCGCACCGGCCACGGCAGGTCGATCACGTACGGGTCCATCAGAAATTGATTGAGGTAGCTGCGTACATCGGCCACCGAGGTGGAGGCCGGGGAACCCAGGTTGACCAGAAGCAAGGCGTGATCGGTCATGCATCGTCCTATTTCAAAGGCGGCCGGAGAGATCATCCAAAGCCGCGCGCAAATCCGTGAACTGGAAAGTGAAACCCGCTTCCAGCAAGCGTGCCGGCATGGCCCGTTGACCGCCCAGCAACAGCAATGACATTTCGCCAAGACCGACCTTCAGGGCCAGGGCCGGCATCGGCATGAACGCCGGGCGGTGCAATACGCTGCCCAGCGTCTTGGCAAACTCGCGATTGCGCACCGGTTTCGGTGCGCAGGCATTATAAGGACCGCTCGCCTGATCGCGGTGCAGAAGAAAATCAATCAGGGCGATTTGATCATCGATGTGAATCCACGGCATCCACTGCCGGCCATTGCCCAACGGCCCGCCCAGCCCGAGTTTGAACGGCAGCAACAGCCGCGACAAAAAGCCGCCCTCGGCCGACAGCACCAGCCCGGTACGCACCAGCACCACGCGAATGCCCAGGCCTTCGGCACGCTGGGCGGTTTCCTCCCAGGCGATGCACAACTGACTGGCAAAATCGTCGATCACTGGCGGCGACTCTTCGGTCAGCTCGCGTTCACCGCCGTCGCCATACCAGCCGACTGCAGAACCGGAGATCAACAACGCCGGTTTCTGCTGCCGTGTTTCCAGCCAGGCCAGCAGGGTTTCGGTGAGGGTGATGCGGCTGCTCCACAGCAACGCCTTGCGCCGATGGGTCCATGGTCGATCAGCGATCGGCGCACCGGCGAGGTTGACCACCGCGTCCAGCGGCTCGTTGCCGAAGTCTTCGAGGCGCGCAATCGCGCGCACCTGCGCGCCACAGATTTTCGCGACCTTTTCCGGGCGGCGACTCCACACCGTCAATTGATGGCCCTGCCCCGACCAGTGTCGGCAGAGCTGACGGCCTATCAAACCAGTACCGCCGGTCAGCAATATGTGCATGACATCTTCCTCGCGTGGCGTTTTACCCGGATCACTAGTCTATTTTTATAAGCAGGGATCTTTTCTATCGGGCAGGCTCTATTGTTTAACCATAGGCCAAGCTGTCAGAACGAGAACGCTAGAAGTTATACCAAAAAACAAAATTGTACAGGTTTCATTGACGGCGTAGTCTGTACAGAAAGGTAAACGAGGCCCCTATGACTGTACCTATCGCAATCATCGGCACCGGCATCGCCGGACTCTCCGCCGCGCAGGCGCTGACAGAGGCCGGACATACCGTCCAGCTGTTCGACAAAAGCCGCGGCAGTGGCGGGCGCATGTCGAGCAAACGCAGCGACGCCGGCTCTCTGGACATGGGCGCGCAATACTTCACCGCCCGCGACCGGCGTTTCGTCACCGAAGTGCAACGCTGGCAAAGCCTGGGCTGGGTCGCCGAGTGGACGCCGCAGCTCTACACCTTTCAGGGCGGGCAACTGAACCTGTCGCCGGACGAGCAGACGCGCTGGGTCGGCACGCCACGCATGAGCGCCATCACCCGAGGTCTGCTCGACGGTCTGGAAGTGCACTTCGCCTGCCGCATCACAGAGGTGTTTCGCGGTGAAGAACATTGGCACCTGCAGGATGCCGAAGGCTTCACCCACGGTCCCTTCAGCCATGTGGTGATTGCGACGCCAGCGCCGCAAGCCACGGCGTTGCTGGCCGCCGCACCGAAACTGGCCGGAGCGGCCGCCGGGGTGAAAATGGACCCGACCTGGGCCGTCGCCCTCGCCTTCGACACGCCCCTGGATACGCCGATCGAAGGCTGCTTCGTGCAGGACAGTCCCATCGACTGGCTGGCGCGCAACCGCAGCAAGCCGGGACGCGACACCACGTGCGACACCTGGGTGCTGCATGCCAGCAGCGCCTGGAGCCGGCAACACATCGACCTGTCCAAGGAAGCCGTCATCGAGCAACTGCACGGTGCATTCGCCGAACTGCTGCACAGTGCGATGCCCGCTCCGACCTTCAGCCTCGCCCACCGCTGGCTCTACGCCCGCCCTGCGACCGGCCACGAATGGGCCACGCTGGCCGATGCCGATCTGGGCCTTTACGCCTGCGGCGACTGGTGCCTGTCCGGGCGTGTCGAAGGGGCCTGGCTCAGTGGCCAGGAAGCTGCACGCCGTTTGCACGAACACCTGCAATGAATCGCATCAATCCGCAGAAACTGCTGCTGTCGAAGTGGACAGCAGCCCACCCGCAAAACCGCGAAAAACATTTTCTGGTGACCGAGCTGTTCCGTGATGAGGAAGGCACGGTGCTGGAGATCGAGTTGCAGGCGGTGCTGACCAAGCGCGCCGCACGCCTCGATTGGCAGACGCTGAAGAACAACGATCACTGGCTACTGGGCTGGAAATAAACACCCTGTAGGAGTGAGCCTGCTCGCGATGGCGTCGTATCAGTCAACATCAACGCGGCCGACATATCGCAATCGCGAGCAGGCTCACTCCCACAGGGGATTGGGGGAACCCGCAAAAACTTATACAAATGATTTGACTTGTACACGCATGAATCTATGCTGAGGAAAAGTTGTACAGAGATAACTGTCTGTACAGGAATAGATTCGAGGTGCGCATGTCCGACCTTTCTGCTTCCCGGCCCAAAATCGCCATCAGCGCCTGCCTGATGGGCGCTGAAGTGCGCTACAACGGCGGACACAAGGAATCACGGCTGTGCAGCCGCACCCTTGCCGAGCATTTCGAATTCGTCCCGGTATGCCCTGAAGTCGCCATTGGCCTGGGCATCCCCCGTGAACCGATCCGCCTGGTCGGCGACCCCGATGCTCCTGAAGCTGTCGGCACGGTCAACCCGCAAATCAATGTCACCGAACCGCTGGCCGCCTACGGCCAGAGAATGGCCGGCGAGCTCAATGACATCTGCGGCTACATCTTCATGCAGCAGTCGCCTTCGTGCGGTCTGGAGCGGGTCAAGGTCTATCACGCCAACGGCGCGCCGGTGAACGGTGGTGGCCGTGGCATCTATGCCCAGGCGTTCTGCGCGCAGCACCCTGACCTGCCGGTGGAAGAAGCCGGGCGCCTGAACGATCCGGTGCTGCGGGAAAACTTCATCACCCGCGTGCTCGCCTACAGCGCCTGGCAGCAGGTGCTCGAACAAGGCTTGAGCCGCCGCGCACTGACCGAATTCCACTCGCGCTACAAATACCTGCTGATGGCGCACAACCCGGAGCAATACAAAGCCCTGGGCAAACTGCTGGGCAACATGGGCAACACCGATCCGGTCGAACTCGGCCCGCACTATTTCAGCGAGTTGATGAGCGCGTTGAAGAAATGCGCCACCCGCCGCACCCACAGCAATGTCCTGCAGCACATCAGCGGCTACCTGAAACAGGCAATCAGCCCTGAAGACAAACAGGAAATGCAGCATGTGATCGGCCAGTACCGCCACGGCATCGTGCCGCTGGTGGTGCCGTTGACCTTGCTCAAACACCACTTTCGCCAACACCCGGATCCCTACATTGCGCAGCAGGTTTACCTGCAGCCGCATCCGGAAAACCTCAGCCTGCGAAACGCCATTTGATGAACGACAAACTCGACACCAGCGCCCAGGAAGACCTGGGTGCCGACTTCAAGAAAGCCCTCGACGAAGGCTGGCTGCCGATCCGTGAAGTAGCGCGGCAGACCGGGGTCAACGCCATCACCCTGCGCGCCTGGGAGCGCCGGTACGGGTTGATCGTGCCGCAACGTACGCCCAAGGGCCATCGCCTGTATTCCAGCGAACATGTGCAACGAATCCTGACCATTCTGACCTGGCTCAACCGCGGCGTGGCGGTCAGTCAGGTCAAGCCGCTTCTCGACACTCCGCAAGCCTTTACCGAGACGGTGGAAAACGACTGGCAGCGCCAGCGCCAGGTGTTGCTCGACGCCGTCACCCGTCTCAATGAACGCAGTCTCGACGACAGCATCAATCAGGCCATGGCCCTGTATCCGCCGCGCACCCTGTGCGAGCAATTGCTGCTGCCGCTGCTGGCCGAACTCGAGCAGCGCTGGCAAGGCCAGTTCGGTGCGCAGATGGAGCGCGGGTTCTTTTATTCGTGGTTACGCAGCAAATTCGGCGCGCGCATCTACCATAACAATCGACAGTTACACACCGCGCCGCTGCTGTTGATCAATCACTCCGACCTGCCACTGGAACCGCACCTGTGGCTATGCGCGTGGCTGATCAGCAGTGCCGACTGCCCGGTGCAAGTGTTCGACTGGCCGCTACCGGCCGGAGAACTGGCGCTGGCGGTCGATCACCTGCAAGCGCGCGGCGTGCTGCTGTATTCCAGCAAGGCGATGAATCTGGCGCAGCTGCCAAAACTGCTGAATGGCGTCAGTGTTCCCAAACTGCTGGTCGGACCAACGGTATGCATCCACCAGACCGAGTTGTCCGTAAGAACTCATGAGATCGCTGATTTGATCCTGGCCGCAGACCCGCTCTCGGCGCATCAGGAACTGGTTCAGCGTGGGCTGATTTGATGGAAACCGCGATGCAATTGATCTGGCTGCGCAGCGACTTGCGCCAACATGACAACACCGCTCTCGCGGCCGCCGCAGCGCGCGGGCCGACAGTTGCCGTGTTTCTGCTGAGCCCGCAGCAATGGCTGGAACATGACGACGCCGCGTGCAAGGTCGACTTCTGGCTGCGCAACCTGCGTGAATTGAGTGCCAGCCTCGGCGCATTGAACATCCCGTTGTTGCTGCGTACCGCCGACCATTGGGATCAGGCTCCGGCGGTGCTGCTTGAGCTTTGTCGGCAACTGAACATCGAGGCCGTGCACGTCAACGAAGAATACGGCGTTCACGAAAGCCGTCGCGATGCCGCAGTGGCCGTGGCCCTGAAGAGCAAAGGCATCGCTTTCCACAGCTATCTTGATCAACTGCTGTTCAAGCCCGGTACGGTACTGACCAAAACCGAAACCTACTTTCAGGTGTTCAGTCAGTTCCGCAAGGTCTGCTATGAACGCCTGCACCGCTCGATGCCGGCGCTGGTAAAAGCGCCCGGCAAGCAAGCGAAGCTGACTATCGACAGCGATCCGGTGCCGGCATCCGTCGAAGGTTTTGCAACACCTGGCGAGACATTGCGCGCCCTGTGGCCGGCTGGTGAACAGGAAGCGCGGCGCCGTCTCGATACCTTCGCCGACGCGCAGATCGACTACTACCAGAGCGAACGCGACTTCCCGGCCAAACCCGGCACCAGTCAACTATCGGCCTATCTCGCCGCCGGAGTGATCTCGCCACGCCAATGCCTGCAGGCGGCCCTGCAAAGCAATCAGGGCGAGTTCGACAGCGGCAAGGTCGGCGCGGTGACCTGGATCAACGAGCTGCTGTGGCGCGAGTTCTACAAACACATTTTGGTCGGCTACCCACGGGTTTCGCGCCACCGCGCGTTTCGCCCGGAAACCGAAGCCCTGGCCTGGCGGGATGCACCGGACGATCTGGCGGCCTGGCAAGAGGCGCGCACCGGTTTGCCGATCATCGATGCAGCCATGCGCCAACTGCTGGAAACCGGCTGGATGCACAACCGGCTGCGGATGATTGTGGCGATGTTCCTGACCAAAAACCTGCTGATCGACTGGCGTGAAGGCGAACGCTTTTTCATGCGTCACCTGATCGACGGTGATCTGGCGGCGAACAACGGTGGCTGGCAATGGAGCTCCTCGACCGGCACCGATTCGGCGCCGTACTTCCGCATTTTCAATCCGTTGAGCCAATCGGAAAAATTCGACAGCGAAGGCCTGTTCATCAAGCACTGGTTGCCTGAACTGGCCGGCCTGAACAAGAAGGAAGTGCACAACCCGGCCAGTGCCGGCGGGCTGTTCGGCGTGGCGGATTATCCGGCGCCAATCGTCAATCTGGGGGCTTCGCGCGAACGGGCGCTGGCGGCCTTCAAGAACCTGCCGTCGCGCTCGTCTATCGGAGAGGCCCATGAGTGAATTCCTGCGCCGCTTCGCCCAGCAGTTTGCCGGGTTGGATAAAGACAACTTGCAACGTCTGGGCGAGCTGTACAGCGATGACATTCACTTCACCGACCCACTGCATGAAGTGCAGGGGCTGGCGCAACTGCGAGATTACTTCAGCGAGCTGTACGCCAACGTCAGCGAACTGCGCTTCGATTTCCACGGCTTCGACCAGATCGGTGACGGTGAAGGTTACCTGCGCTGGGTCATGAGTTATCGCCACCCGCATCTGGCTGGCGGTCGTTTGATTCGCGTCGCCGGGTGTTCGCACCTGCTCTGGCGCGACAAGGTTTATCGCCACCGGGATTACTTCGATGCCGGGGCCATGCTGTATGAACATTTACCCGTATTGGGCCGGGTGATCGCCTGGCTGAAAAGGAGAATGGGATGAGTCGTACACCTCCACGGCGTTATTGGCTGACCGGTGCCAGCAGTGGCATCGGCGCTGCTCTGGCGGAAAACATTCTGAAAAGCGGCGCGCATCTGGCTGTCAGTTCGCGTCAGGTGGCACCGCTCAAGGTGCTTTCGCAACGTTATCCGGGGCAAGTGCTGGTGGTCGCGGGCGACCTGACCGACAGTCAGACCGTGCGCGAAATCGGCCAGCAGATCGAACAGGCCTGGGGTTCGCTCGACAGCGTGATCCTCAATGCCGGCACCTGCGAGTACGTCGACGCGCGCCAGTTCGATGCCTCGATCATCGAACACGTGGTGCGCACCAACCTGCTCGCCAGCAGCTACTGCATCGAAGCAGCCCTGCCATTGCTGCGCAAAGGTACCGCGCCGCATCTGATCGGCATGGCCAGCTCCGTGACCTACCTGCCGCTGCCCCGGGCCGAGGCCTATGGCGCGTCGAAAGCCGGGCTGCGTTACCTGTTTGAATCGCTGCGCATCGATCTGGCGGACGAGGGCATCGAAGTCACCATCATCAGCCCGGGTTTTGTCGAAACCCCGCTGACCGCGAAAAACGATTTCCCGATGCCGTTAAGCTGGCCTGTGGATAAAGCGGCGCGGCACATCTTCGCCAAGCTCAAGGATCGTCCGCTGGAAATCGCCTTTCCGGCGCTGTTCATGGCGGCGCTGTGGCCACTGTCCAAGCTGCCGGCGCGCCTGCAACTGGCGATCGGCAAGCGCATGGTGCGCAGCAATCCACCGCTGCGAGACCCGATATGAAGATCGCCATTGTCGGCAGCGGGATCGCCGGCCTGACCTGCGCCCACCTGCTCAATCGCCGACACGACATCACGGTGTTCGAGGCCAGCGACTGGGTCGGCGGCCACACGCACACCGTGCAGGTGACCGTCGATGGCCGCGAATACGCGGTCGACACTGGCTTCATCGTCTTTAACGACTGGACCTACCCGAATTTCATTCGCTTGCTCGGCCAGCTCGGCGTGTCGTTCAAACCGACGCAAATGAGCTTCTCGGTCACCGACCCGGACACCGGCCTGGAATACAACGGCAACAACCTCAACAGTCTGTTCGCCCAGCGCAGCAACCTGCTGTCACCGGGATTCTGGGGCATGTTGCGTGACATTCTGCGCTTCAATAAAGAAGCCCAGCGCGACCTCGCCGAACAGCGCATTGCCGCCGATACCACGCTCGACGATTACCTCAAGGCTGGCGGTTATGGCGAACGTTTCATCCTGCATTACATCGTGCCGATGGGCTCGGCGATCTGGTCGATGCCGATGGCCGAAATGCTCAATTTTCCGCTGCAATTCTTTGTCCGCTTCTTCAAGAATCATGGACTGTTGTCAGTCAGTGATCGCCCGCAATGGCAGGTGATCGAGGGCGGTTCAAGTGCCTATGTCGCGCCGCTGACGGCCTCCTTCCAGGACAAGATTCGCCTCAGTTGTCCGGTGACGCGCATCGATCGCGACGAACACGGCGTAGTTATCCACAGCGCCGCCGGCATCGAGCGTTTCGACAAAGTCGTGCTCGCCTGCCACAGCGATCAGGCCCTGCAACTGCTCGGTACGCCAAGCCAGGCGGAACGCTCGATCCTCGGTGCCCTGCCCTATGCCGACAACGAAGTCGTGCTGCATACCGATACCCGCCTGCTGCCGACCCGCAAACTGGCGTGGGCCAGCTGGAACTATCGCTTGAGCGGCGCCGGCCATACCCACGCGGCCGTCACTTACGACATGAACATTCTGCAGGGCATTCAAAGCGATACCACGTTCTGCGTCAGCCTCAATCAGAGCGCCGGGATCAGCCCGTTCAAGGTGCTCGCCAAATACACCTACGCCCACCCGCAATTCAGCCTCGCGGCTGTGGCGGCGCAGAACCGCTGGGCCGAACTCGACGGTCAGCAGCACACCCACTACTGCGGCGCTTATTGGGCCAATGGCTTCCATGAGGACGGTGTGGTCAGTGCCCTGCGCGTGGCCGCCGCCTTTGGCGAAAACTTATGAACAGTGCCCTGTACAGCGGCTGGATCGGCCATCGGCGCTTTTCGCCCAGACGCCACGAATTCCGTTACCGGATCGGGCTGCTGTACCTCGATCTGGCGGAACAGGACGCCGTGTTCGGCCTGTCGCCATTCGCCAGTCGCAGCCGCTTTGCCCCGTTTTCGTTTCGCGAAACCGACTACCTGAAAACCTTCACCGGCAGCGGCATGCGCCTGATCGATGCGGTACGCCAGCAAGTCGGCGTCGCCATCGGCCATCAACCGCAGGGTTCGATCTGCCTGCTGACCCAACCGCGCAGTTGGGGTCTGGCATTCAATCCGGTGAGCTTCTTTTATTGCCACGAGGCCGACGGGCAACTGGCGGCGATTCTCTGCGAAGTCACCAACACGCCGTGGCGCGAGCGTTATCACTACGTGCTGCCGGCCAGCGCACCGACCGACCTGCAAGACTTTCACCAGCACTTTGCCGTGGCCAAGGCCTTTCATGTCTCGCCGTTTTTGCCGCGCGATCTCGAGTACCGCATGAGCTTCAGCCCGGCGGCGCAAAAGCTCGGTGTGCACATGGCCGACTGGCAAGGTGAGCACAAGCTGTTCGACGCCACGCTCAATCTGCAGCGCGAACCCCTCGACCGCCACAGCCTGCACCGCTACTTGCGACGTTTTCCGTGGATGACCGCGAAAACCTGTCTGGCGATTTATTGGCAAGCCGTGCGCCTGTTGCTCAAGCGTGCCCCGATTTTTGCTCATCAGGCTGCCGACGGCAGCTTTCAGATCGCCACTGTGCCTCCCAAGGAGCACCGCCATGAAATCCTCTAGCCTGTCGGTCAGTCGCCTCAGCACCAACGGTTTGACCGGTTCGCTGCTGCGTCGCGGCGTTTTGCGGCAACTCAGTCAGCTCAAACACGGGCAATTGCTGGTGGTCGAGGACGGCGAACGCCTGATGTTCGGCACGCCGGGCAGCCACCTGCTCGGCGAAATCCATGTGCAGGACGCAGCGGTCTGGGGCATGGTTGCCGGCAACGGATCGATTGGCGCCGGCGAAGCGTTTATCCACGGTTACTGGAGTTCGCCGGACCTGACGGCGGTCGTGCGCGTGTTCGTCAGCAACCTCGACGTGCTCGACGCGATGGAGCGCGGCCTGGCTCGCCTCAGCCGGCCGCTGGTGCAAGGCCTGCACTGGCTCAACCGCAACACGCGCAAGGGCTCGCAGAAAAACATCGCGGCGCACTATGACCTCGGCAACGATCTGTTCGAACAGTTTCTCGACCCGACCATGATGTATTCGGCAGCGCAGTTCCTCAGTCCCGACGACAGCCTGGAACAGGCGCAGCTGAACAAGCTGGAACGGATCTGCCAGAAGCTCGCGCTCAAACCCGAGGATCATCTGCTGGAGATCGGCACCGGCTGGGGCAGCATGGCGCTCTACGCCGCGCAGCACTACGGCTGCCGCGTCACCACCACAACACTGTCGAAAGAGCAGTACGCGTTTACCGCCAAGCGCATTGAAGCACTGGGGTTGCAGGATCGGGTGACCCTGCTGCTCAAGGACTACCGCGACCTCACCGGCGAATACGACAAACTGGTGTCGATCGAGATGATCGAAGCGGTCGGCCATCGCTTCCTGCCGACCTACTTCAAACAGTGCGCGCACCTGCTCAAGAGCAACGGCCTGATGCTGTTGCAGGCAATCACTATCCGCGAACAACGTTACGAGCAGGCCAGGCGCGGCGTCGACTTCATCCAGCGCTACATCTTCCCCGGCGGCGCCCTGCCCAGCGTGCAGAAAATGCTCGAAGTGGTCAGCCGCGAGACCGACATGAACCTGCTGCACATGGAAGACTTCGGCCTGCACTACGCCCGCACCCTGCGCCTGTGGAATGAGAACTTTCGTCGCGCCCACGGGCGGTTGAGCGAGCTGGGTTACGACGATTATTTCCTCAGGCTGTGGGAGTTTTACCTGTGCTACTGCGAAGGCGGGTTCCTCGAGCGCACTATCGGCACCGCGCAACTGCTGCTGGCCAAACCGGCCGCGATGCCCGCGCCGTTGCTCGGACGCTTCGATGCTTGAGCGGCTGACCAACGCCGTGTTGTTCCAGGTCGGCTGGCTGGCTTGTGTGCTCGGCGGCAACAGTCTGTGGTTGCTGCTGGCCCTGGTGGTGCTGGTGATCCATCTGGGCTGGATCAGCAGCTGGGCGGCGGAAGGCCGTTTGATCCTCAGCGTGGTGATTGTCGGTACGGCGGTGGACAGCGTGTTGCGCGCAGCGGGAGTTTTCGATTTTCAGGATCCGGCACCGCTGATTCCGCTGTGGCTGATGCTGCTTTGGGCCTTGCTCGCCACCACGTTGCGTCACTGCCTGCAATGGAGCGCCCGACCATGGTGGCTGGCCAGCGTGCTCGGCGCGGTGGGTGGCGCCCTATCCTATTACAGCGGTGGACGCTTGGCCGGAGTGCAATTTCCCTACGGTGAACTGCCGACCCTGATCGGCATCGGCCTGCTCTGGGCGCTGTTGTTTCCGTTACTGCATGCGATGGCTCGGCGGCTGGCGCACTGAGCGTCTGTCAGGCCTTTCACACAGCAACCGGCGGCTGCCTTACACTGCGCCCCATGAAAACCATTCCCCACCAGCAAATCACCGAGCCAGAGGTCACGTGTTCGACCTGCGCAGCGTGCTGTTGCCAGCTCGAAGTGATGCTGATCACCGACACCGGCGTGCCCGAACGCTTTATCGATACCGATGAGTGGGGTGGTGAAGTGATGCTGCGTCTGGACGACGGCTGGTGCGCGGCACTGGATCGCGACAGCATGATGTGCACGATCTACGAGAAACGCCCGCTGATCTGTCGCGAATTCGAGATGGGTGCACCGGAGTGCATTGAAGAGCGCAAAGGGATTGCCACTGCTTACTGCTGATTAGAAGCAAAAAGATCGCAGCCTGCGGCAGCTCCTACAGGGGATTGGGTTTCCTGTAGGAGCTGCCGCAGGCTGCGATCTTTTGATTTTGCTTACAGCGGCATCGTGTAATGCAGCGCGTAGCTTTCTACACCGTCGTTGCTGCTGGCCAGGCCGGCGTTGGAATAGTGCGTTGCACGAATCCCCACTTCATGCCCGCCATTGAAGCGCAGACCAAAACCGATACGGTCTTCGAACTGGAAAGAGCCGCCGATGTTGTTGCTTTCATACTTGGTGTTGGAGAACGCTGCGACACCAATGCCCGCCTCAACATACGGCTTGACCGACTGACCGGCAAACTCATAAACGAATACCGGCGAGAACGACAGGCTGTTGTTGCTGGAAGTCTTGTCACCCTCCCAGTAAGTGTAAGCGCCGCTCCAGTAACCGGTCAGGCGACCGACATCACTTTGCAGCCAGCTCTGGTCCCAATCGAAATTCATGCCCAGGCGATAAGTCATGGTCGAATCGCTGGTCGCACCCACTGCAAACTCAACGCCTGCGGCTTGTGCGGTAATACTTTGCCCCATCAGTGCGGCCGCAATCGCGGCCAAGCAGAATAGTCGCTTCACGTTGAAACTTCCTTTTCCGGAACGATCGTTTGGTTTTCTAGATAACTCATCGCTATAGAAGCTAGCGCGTGATTAGAAGTTCAGCTGTTTTTTTAGTTATTTCACACTTTTTTTACAAGCTGAATTTTTCGACGTCGCCGGCAACTTGGCCCAGCAGGGGCAGGGTCTTGCGGAAGAACGCGGGATCGCCAGTGGTCCAGAATCTGACCGGGCGGTTCGCCCCCTCGGCGAGCAGATCACGTTCGGCCAGCAACCGTTGCAGTTGCCGCGCTACCGCCGCGCCGGTGTCGATCAGGCTGATGCTGTCGGGGATCATCGTCTTGAGCAGCGGCTTGAGAAACGGATAGTGAGTGCAGCCGAGAATGATCGTGTCGCAACCGTTGGCCAGCAGCGGCTCGACGTAATGCTGAAGCAGGTTGCACAACTCGACGCTGTGCAGATCACCGCTTTCAATCAGTTCCACCAGACCGGGGCACGGCTGGGTGATGACGCGAACGTCAGCGGCGAAGCGGTCGAGCAACGCGGCGAACTTGGCACTCTGCAACGTGCCGGTGGTGGCGAGTACGCCGACCACGCCGCTGCGGGTCGCGGCTGCAGCCGGTTTGACCGCTGGCTCCATGCCGACAATCGGCCATTCGGGGAAATCCCGACGCAGGTCGGCAACAGCGGCCACCGTCGCCGTGTTGCAGGCGATCACCAGCGCCTTGGCGCCCTGCTCGCGGAAAAATCCGGCCATCACGTTGCAGCGCTGGCGGATGAACTCCGGGGTTTTCTCGCCGTAGGGAATGTGCCCGCAATCGGCGAAGTACAGCAGCGACTCATGGGGCAGCAAACGCTGGATTTCAGCCAGTACCGACAAACCGCCGACACCGGAATCGAACACCGCGATCGGCGCCTCACGCATGCTGCGAACCACAGACGCTGCAACCCGGATCGCGCTTGACCCGCAGTTCACGGAAGCGTGACCCCAACGCATCGATCAGCAACAAGCGGCCCACCAGCGGTTCGCCAAAGTCCACCAGCACCTTCAACGCTTCAAGCGCCTGCAGACTGCCGACCAGCCCCACCAGCGGCCCGACCACACCGGCCTCGCTGCACGTCAGTTCGGCTTCGCTGCCATGCCCGTACAGGCAGTGGTAGCACGGACTTTCCGGGCGGCGCGGGTCGAATACCGACAACTGCCCTTCCAGACGAATCGCCGCGCCGCTGACCAACGGTTTGCGTGCAGCCACGCACGCGGCGTTAACTGCTTCGCGGGTGGAGAAATTGTCGGAACAGTCGAGCACCAGATCCACTGCAGCCACCGCGGCGGCCAGGGAATCTTCGTCCAGCGCCTGACGATGAGGCACCAGTTGAATCTCGGGATTGATCGCGCCCAGACGCTTGAGCGCCGAGTCGACCTTGCTCATGCCGACGCTGTCGGTGTCATGAATGATCTGGCGTTGCAGGTTGGTCAGGTCGACCGTGTCGAAATCCGCCAGATGCAGCTCACCGACACCGGCCGCCGCCAGATACAGCGCGACCGGCGCACCGAGACCGCCGAGGCCGACGATCAGCACGCGGCTGTTTTTCAGCTTCAGTTGCCCGTCGATGTCGATGTGTTGCAGCAGAATCTGCCGGCTGTAGCGCAGCAACTCCTGATCATTCAGCACGGCAGGCGCCCCAGGCTGATCCGTTGATGGCCGCCCAGATCGGTGCGGCTGTGGACTTGTTCAAAACCACGGGTGAGCAGCAGATCACGCACGGCCTCGGCTTGATCATAGCCGTGTTCGAGCATCAGCCAGCCACCGGCTTCCAGATGATCCGGGGCCTGGGCGACGATCAGGCGCAGATCGTCGAGCCCGTCGACACCGGCCACCAGCGCGCTGGCCGGTTCGAAGCGCACGTCACCCTCGATCAGATGCGGGTCGGCGGCGGCGATGTACGGCGGGTTGCTGATGATCAGATTGAAACGCTGGCCTTCGAGGGCGCTGAACCAGTGGCTGCTCAGCACCGTGGCGTTGTTCAGGTTCAAGCGCTGACGGTTGCGTTCGGCAAGGGCCACGGCTTCCAGCACGCGGTCCACCGCCGTGACTTTCCACGCCGGACGCTCGCTGGCCAGGGCCAGGGCAATCGCGCCGCTACCGGTGCCCAGATCGAGAACTTTCGCTGGCGTTGCCGCCAGCAGCTCCAGCGCGGCCTCGACCAGCAATTCGGTGTCCGGGCGCGGGATCAGCGTGTGCGGCGCGACTTCCAGATCGAGTTTCCAGAAACCCTGCTGACCAAGGATGTAGGCCACCGGCTCGCCACTTCGACGCCGTTGCAGGTACTCGGTAAAAATCAGCACCGCTTCGCTGGGTACGATGCGCTCGGGCCAGGTGTGCAGGAAGCTGCGCGGTTTGCCCAGTGCCGCAGCCAGGAGCAATTCGGCATCCAGACGCGCGGTGGGCGAGTCCGGCAGTTCGGCGGCGCGCAACAGACTGGCAATGATGGTCATTTATTCACCTATCGCTGCAAGCTGGTCGGCCTGGTATTCGGCCAGCAAAGGCTCGATCACCGCTTCAACGCCACCGGCGAGGATTTCATCGAGGGAGTACAGGGTCAGGTTGACGCGATGGTCAGTGACCCGGCCCTGGGCAAAGTTGTACGTGCGAATGCGCTCGGAACGGTCACCGGAACCGACCAGCAATTTACGCTCGCTGGCGATGGCATTCGCTGCCGCTGCGGTTTGCTGATCGTTGAGCTTGGCCGACAGCCAGGCCATCGCCCGGGCACGGTTCTTGTGCTGGGAACGTTCCTCCTGACACTCGACGACGGTGCCGGTCGGTATGTGCGTGATGCGGATCGCCGAGTCGGTGGTGTTGACGTGCTGACCACCGGCCCCGGAGGAACGGTAAGTGTCGACACGCAGATCCGCCGGGTTGATCTCGATGGCTTCGCGCTCGTCCGGCTCGGGCAACACCGCCACGGTGCAGGCCGAGGTGTGGATACGGCCTTGGGATTCGGTGGCCGGTACGCGCTGTACGCGGTGCGCGCCGGACTCGAATTTCAGCTTGCCATAAACGTTGTCGCCTTCAATGCGCGCGATGACTTCTTTATAGCCACCGTGCTCGCCTTCGTTTTCCGAAAGGATCTCCACGCGCCAGCCACGTCGTTCGGCGTAACGCGAGTACATGCGGAACAGATCGCCGGAGAAGATCGCCGCCTCGTCGCCACCGGTACCGGCGCGAATTTCGAGAAAGACGTTACGCCCGTCATTGGGATCCTTGGGCAGCAACATGCGCTGCAAATCATCTTCCAGCTTGATCAGCAACTCCTTGGCTTCGCGGACTTCTTCCACGGCCATTTCACGCATGTCCGGGTCGCTGTCCTTGAGCAGCGCCTGGGCGCCTTCAAGATCACTTTGTACGCCGAGCAGCTTTTTATAGCCTTGTACCACCGGCTCGAGTTCGGCGTATTCCTTGGAATAAGCGCGGAATTTGGCCTGATCGGCAATGACTTCGCCGTCGCCGAGCAGCGCGGTCAGTTCCTCGAAACGGTCCTGGAGGGTGTCCAGCTTATTGAGCAGTGACGCTTTCATTGCGGTTTTTTATCCGAAAAACTATCCGGTGAGCCCTCGAGGGCAAAGAGTTCCTGGGCCATGGCCAGCGCATCGAGGCGGCCTTCGGCAGAAAGCTTTTTCAATTGCACGCTGGGCGCATGCAACAGTTTATTGGTCAGGCCACGGGCCAGCTGCCCGAGCACGTCTTCGGCGTTGCCGCCGTTGGCCAGCAAGCGCAGGGCTTTTTGCAACTCCTCGTCGCGCAGGCGTTCGCTCTGTTGCCGATAGGCCTTGAGCACATCGACCGCCGCCAGCTCACGCAGGCGCACCATGAAATCGTCGGCACCGACCGAGACCATCTCTTCCGCCGCCTGGGCTGCGCCCTGACGACTCTTGAGGTTCTCGGCGACCACTTCGTGCAGATCGTCGACGCTGTACAGATAAACGTCGTCGAGTTCGCCGACTTCCGGTTCGATGTCGCGCGGTACGGCGATGTCGACCATGAAGATCGGCTTGTGCTTGCGCTGCTTCAGCGCGCTTTCCACCGCGCCCTTGCCGAGGATCGGCAACTGGCTGGCGGTCGAACTGATCACGATGTCGCTGCGCACCAGTTCCGCCGGAATGTCCGACAGCAGCACCGCGTGCGCGCCGAACTGCTCAGCCAGCAGACTGGCACGTTCCAGCGTACGGTTGGCAACTACGATGCGCTTGACCCCCAGCTCATGCAAATGACGGGCGACCAGAGTGATGGTCTCGCCGGCACCGATCAGCAGGGCCTGGCTACGTTGCAGGTCGCTGAAAATCTGCTTGGCCAGGCTGACCGCGGCGAACGCCACGGACACCGGGTTTTCACCGATGGCGGTGTCGGTACGCACTTGCTTGGCGGCATTGAATGTCGCTTGAAACAGCCGCCCCAGCAGCGGGCCGATGGTCCCGGCCTCACGCGCCACGGCGTAGGCCGATTTCATCTGGCCGAGAATCTGCGGTTCGCCCAGCACCAGCGAGTCGAGCCCGGAGGCGACGCGCATCATGTGACGAACTGCCGCATCATCTTCATGCACATAAGCACTCGCGCGCAGCTCATCGAGGCTTAAATGGTGATAATCGGCCAGCCAGCGCAGAACCAGATCAGCGGAAACCTGATCCTGTTCTATATAAAGCTCACTGCGATTGCAGGTGGAGAGGATCGCAGCTTCGCGGCTGTCGGTGAGTCGGCAGAGCTGCTGCAAGGCCTCAACCAGCTGCTCAGGGGTAAAGGCCACGCGCTCGCGGACGTCTACTGAAGCAGTCTTGTGGTTAATACCGAGTGCAAGGAAGGCCATTCAAGGTCGCTGATGGTGACGTGAAGCCGGCAATTGTCCTACTTCGTCAGATTCAGAACAACTATTGGATATCTATCGCCCTTATTGTATCCACATCGTGCTGCGATCCATTCTCGTTCATGTACACACAACCCTTGTAGGAGCTGCCGCAGGCTGCGATCTTTTGATTTTGCTTCGGATTCAAAAAAACAGGATCAAAAGATCGCAGCCTGCGGCAGCTCCTACAGGGGAGCAGCGTAAATTGCCTGAGCGGTTATGTTTGACCGAAGGCTTGTGTCATGATGATCCGACCGCAGGTTAGTCGTCCTTCTCTTATATGAATAGATCTTCCGCGTTGCTCCTTGCTTTTGTCTTCCTCAGCGGCTGCCAGGCCATGGCACCCGTTTCGCCGGGCGGTACCCCGCCGGTCGAAGACACCGCGTCCACGCCTGAAAAACCCAAGGTTTACAGCTCGTTCAGCGAGGAAACCGTTTTCAGCCTGCTGAGCGCCGAACTCGCCGGCCAGCGCAATCGTTTCGACATTGCCCTGGATAACTACGTGACCCAGGCGATCAACACCCAGGATCCGGGCGTTTCCGAGCGCGCGTTCCGCATCGCCGAATACCTCGGTGCCGACCAGCCTGCGCTGGACACCGCACTGATCTGGGCAAAAAACGCCCCTGACGACCTCGAAGCGCAACGCGCCGCCGCCGTACAACTGGCCCGCGCCGGGCGTTACGACGACTCCATGGTCTATATGGAGAAAGTCCTGCAAGGCAAGGGTGACACCCATTTCGACTTCCTCGCCCTGTCGGCGGCCGATACCGATCAGGAAACCCGCAACGGCCTGATGAAAAGTTTCGACCGTCTGTTGCAGCGCCACCCGAAGAACAGCCAGCTGATTTTCGGCAAGGCCCTGCTGCTGCAACAGGATGGCGACAATAAGGCCGCCCTGACCCTGCTCGAAGACAACCCGCCGGAAGAAGGCGAGATTGCTCCGATCCTGCTGCGCGCGCGCCTGCTGCAAACCATGAATCGGGGCGACGAAGCCCTGCCGCTGTTGCAGAAAAGCATCAAGAAATACCCGGACGACAAGCGCCTGCGCCTGACTTATGCGCGCACGCTGGTCGAACAGGACCGCATGGATGACGCCAAGGTCGAATTTTCCACCCTGGTTCAGCAATACCCCGAAGACGACGAACTGCGTTATTCGCTGGCATTGGTATGCCTGGAAGCCAAGGCCTGGGACGAGGCCAAGGGTTACCTGGAAGACCTGATCGCCCGTGAAAGCCATGTCGATTCGGCGCACCTCAACCTGGGGCGTATCGCTGAAGAACGCAACGACCCGCAGGGCGCGCTGATCGAATACGCGCAGGTCGGCCCGGGCAATGACTATCTGCCGGCGCAACTGCGTCAGGCGGACATTCTGATGAACAACGGCAAGACCGCCGAAGCCCAGAGCAAACTGGCCGCCGAACGTGATGCCCAGCCGGATTACGCGATCCAGCTGTACCTGATCGAATCCGAAACCCTGTCGGCCAACAAGCAGGACGACAAGGCCTGGAAAACCCTAGATAAAGCCTTGCAGCAATACCCGGACGATCTGAATCTGCTCTACACCCGGGCCATGCTTGCGGAAAAACGCAATGATCTGGCACAGATGGAAAAAGACCTGCGCCTGATCATCAAGCGCGACCCGGACAACGCCATGGCGCTCAATGCGCTGGGCTACACCCTGTCCGATCGCACCACCCGCTACGCTGAAGCCAAGGCGCTGATCGAACAGGCGCACCAGATCAACCCGGAAGACCCGGCGGTACTCGACAGCCTCGGCTGGGTGAATTTCCGCATGGGCAATCTGGACGACGCCGAGAAATACCTGCGTCAGGCGCTCGAGCGTTTCCCTGACCACGAAGTCGCCGCGCACCTGGGCGAAGTGTTGTGGGTCAAGGGCAACCAGCGCGAAGCCAAACAGGTCTGGGGCAAGTACCTCAAAGATCAGCCCGACAGCACCATCCTGCGCAGCACCATCAAGCGCCTGACCGGATCCGAGACTCTTTAACTCATGTTTTTGCGCCACGTTATTGTTTTCAGCTTCATCGCCCTGCTCGCCGGTTGCGCGGGCTTCGGCGCTCGCGAATCGGTCGAGGGCCACGGCAGTCCGGCTCAGTGGGCCGCGAACAAACAACAGCTGACCGGCCTCGACGGCTGGCAGATCGACGGCAAGATCGGCATTCGCGCGCCGAAAGACTCCGGCAGCGGCACGCTGTTCTGGCTGCAACGCCAGGACTACTACGACATTCGCCTGTCCGGCCCGCTGGGTCGTGGCGCGGCACGTCTGACCGGGCGCCCGGGCAAGGTCTCGCTGGAAGTCGCCAATCAGGGTCGCTATGACTCCGAGTCGCCGGAAGCGCTGCTCGAAGAGCAACTCGGCTGGAAATTGCCGGTATCGAATCTGGCCTGGTGGGTCCGTGGCCTGCCGGCACCCAGCAGCAAGAGCCGCCTGACCCTGGATAACGACAGTCGCTTGGCCAATCTGGAACAGGACGGCTGGAAGGTCGAGTACCTCAGCTACGCCGAGCAAAACGGTTACTGGCTGCCCGAGCGGATCAAATTGCACGGCACCGATCTGGACGTGACGCTGGTGATCAAGACCTGGCAACCGCGTAAATTGGGGCAATAAAGCATGACCGCTCCACGTTTGACGCTGCCCTCGCCGGCCAAGCTCAACCTGATGCTGCACATTCTCGGTCGCCGGGCAGACGGCTATCACGAACTGCAGACGATGTTTCAGTTTGTCGATTACGGCGACGAAATCACCTTCGCCGTGCGCGATGACGGCGTGATTCAGTTGCACACCGAATTCGCCGGCGTGCCCCACGACAGCAACCTGATCGTGCGCGCGGCAAAAATGCTGCAGCAACAATCCGGCTGCTCGCTCGGTATCGATATCTGGATTGATAAAGTTCTGCCCATGGGCGGCGGCATCGGTGGCGGCAGCTCGAATGCCGCGACCACCCTGCTCGGCCTGAACCACTTGTGGCAACTGGGCTGGGATGAAGATCGCCTCGCCGCGCTGGGCCTTACGCTCGGCGCCGATGTACCGGTATTCGTCCGTGGCCACGCGGCATTTGCCGAAGGCGTGGGCGAAAAACTGACCCCGGTCGACCCCGAAGAACCGTGGTATCTGGTGCTCGTGCCGCAAGTCTCTGTTAGTACGGCAGAAATTTTTTCCGATCCTTTGTTGACACGTAACACGCCGCCCATTAAAGTGCGCCCCGTTCCCGAGGGAAACAGTCGAAATGACTGCTTGCCGGTGGTTGCAAGGCGTTATCCAGAAGTACGTAACGCATTGGATTTGTTAGGTAAATTTACCGAAGCAAAACTCACCGGAACTGGAAGTTGTGTGTTTGGGGGCTTCCCAAGCAAAGCTGAAGCTGATAAAGTCTCGGCCCTTCTGACAGAGACCCTTACAGGGTTTGTAGCGAAAGGAAGCAACGTTTCGATGTTGCATCGCAAGCTGCAAAGTCTGCTCTAAAAGGAATCAAGTGCCAGGCACTTGAAGCAACAGATACAGGGGCGTCGCCAAGCGGTAAGGCAGCAGGTTTTGATCCTGCCATGCGTTGGTTCGAATCCAGCCGCCCCTGCCATTTTCTATACTCATCCAGGTTACCCTCAGCCTCTAGGTACTGCGCGTGTCCAAGATGATGGTCTTTACGGGGAACGCTAACCCCGATCTGGCTCGGCGTGTTGTACGTCAGCTGCATATCCCTCTCGGTGACATCTCTGTCGGCAAGTTCTCCGACGGCGAAATTACTGCCGAGATCAATGAAAACGTTCGCGGTAAAGACGTTTTCATTATTCAGCCGACTTGCGCTCCGACCAACGATAACCTGATGGAACTGGTAGTGATGGCTGATGCCTTCCGCCGCTCCTCGGCTACTCGTATTACTGCTGTTATTCCTTATTTTGGTTATGCCCGTCAGGATCGCCGTCCGCGTTCCGCACGTGTGGCTATCAGCGCGAAAGTCGTTGCTGACATGCTTACCGTAGTCGGCATCGACCGTGTTCTCACGGTTGATCTGCATGCTGACCAGATTCAGGGCTTCTTCGATATTCCGGTAGATAACATCTACGGCTCCCCGGTTCTGGTGGATGACATTGAAGATCAGCGCTTCGAAAACCTGATGATCGTGTCCCCGGACATCGGTGGCGTCGTGCGTGCACGTGCCGTTGCCAAATCCCTGGGCGTGGATCTCGGGATCATCGACAAACGCCGTGAGAAAGCCAATCACTCTGAAGTGATGCATATCATCGGTGATGTCGAAGGGCGCACCTGCATTCTGGTCGATGACATGGTCGATACCGCCGGCACTCTGTGCCACGCGGCCAAGGCCCTGAAAGAGCATGGCGCAGCCAAGGTCTTTGCCTACTGCACACACCCTGTGCTGTCGGGTCGGGCCATCGAGAATATCGAAAATTCCGTGCTGGACGAGCTGGTGGTGACTAACACCATCCCGCTGTCCGCTGCAGCACAAGCCTGTGCACGTATCCGTCAACTGGATATCGCACCGGTTGTTGCCGAAGCGGTTCGCCGCATCAGCAATGAAGAATCGATCAGCGCGATGTTCCGTTAAGGGCCCTGCCCTTCTCGAAATGTCTCGTTGACGAAAAGCGCCCCGCCCCGGCATACCTGTCGGGGCGGGGCTTTTTTGCCCATACCGTGTTTGGCGCTGGTCGCAAACGCCACCCGGTCATGGCTATTTTGGAGATACAAAATGAACGATTTTACTCTGAATGCTGAAGTGCGTTCCGACCTGGGGAAAGGTGCGAGCCGCCGCCTGCGTCGTCTCGCCGCTCTGGTTCCAGCTGTTGTTTACGGTGGCGACAAAGCCCCTGAATCCATCAGCATGCTGGCCAAAGAAGTTGCCAAACTGCTCGAAAACGAAGCGGCTTACAGCCACATCATCGAGCTGAACGTTGGTGGCAAGAAACAAAACGTCGTCATCAAAGCTCTGCAACGTCACCCGGCCAAAGGCCACGTGATGCACGCTGACTTCGTACGCGTTGTCGCTGGCCAGAAACTGACCGCTATCGTTCCTGTGCACTTCATCAACGAAGCTGCTCCAGTGAAGAAAGGCGGCGAAATCTCGCACGTTGTTGCCGAGATCGAAGTTTCCTGCCTGCCAAAAGACCTGCCTGAGTTCATCGAAGTCGACCTGGCTAACGCTGAAATCGGCACCATCGTTCACCTGTCGGACCTCAAAGCTCCTAAAGGTGTCGAGTTCGTTGCTCTGGCACACGGCGATGACAAGGCAGTAGCCAACGTCCACGCTCCACGTGTTGCTCCAGAAGCTACCGAAGAAGGCGCAGCAGAGTAATTTCACTCTGTTCGTCGGAGTGAGTGAAACATCGCGGACTGGAACGTAGCGAGAAAGCGGGCGAGAACGCGGAGTTTACATTCATGGTAAATGAGCAATTTTCGTCCACTTTCGCCGCCTTCACTGATCGCGGCGATGTTAACCACCACTCCAAGGAAGGGCCCCTATCGTGACTGCCATCAAACTGATCGTTGGCCTGGGTAATCCAGGCGCTGAATACGAACAGACCCGGCATAACGCAGGGGCCCTTTTTGTTGAGCGCATCGCTGCCGCGCAAGGTGTGAACCTTGTGGCCGATCGCAAATATTTCGGCCTGACCGGACGCTACTCGCATCAGGGTCAGGATGTTCGTCTGCTGATTCCCACCACTTACATGAACCGCAGCGGCCAGGCCGTGGCGGCACTCGCCGGTTTCTTCCGCATCAAGCCTGAAGAAATCCTGGTGGCGCACGACGAACTCGACCTGCCTCCGGGCGTCGCCAAGCTCAAGCAGGGCGGCGGCCATGGCGGTCACAACGGGTTGCGCGACATCATCGCGCAACTGGGCAATCAGAATACTTTCTACCGCCTGCGGCTTGGCATCGGCCACCCGGGCGTCGCCAGTATGGTTTCAAATTTCGTCCTGGGTCGTGCGCCACGCGCCGAACAGGAAAAACTCGATGCCAGCATCGACTTTGCCCTCGGCGTGCTGCCGGATATCCTCGCCGGTGAATGGAACCGCGCGATGAAAAACCTGCACAGCCAGAAGGCCTGACTCTAATCCGAGGGGAAACACCATGGGATTCAATTGCGGCATCGTCGGCCTGCCTAACGTCGGCAAGTCCACCCTGTTCAACGCCCTGACCAAATCCGGTATCGCGGCCGAGAACTTCCCCTTCTGCACCATCGAGCCGAACAGCGGCATCGTGCCGATGCCGGATCCACGTCTGGAAGCCCTGGCGGCCATCGTCAATCCGAAGCGCATCCTGCCGACCACCATGGAATTCGTCGACATCGCAGGCCTGGTGGCCGGCGCCTCGAAAGGTGAAGGTCTGGGCAACAAGTTCCTGGCCAACATCCGCGAAACCGACGCCATCGCTCACGTGGTGCGCTGCTTCGAAGACGACAACGTGATCCACGTTTCCAACAGCGTCGACCCCAAGCGCGACATCGAAATCATCGACCTGGAACTGATCTTCGCCGACCTCGACAGCTGCGAAAAGCAACTGCAGAAAGTCGCACGCAACGCCAAGGGCGGTGACAAGGACGCAGTCGTTCAGAAAGCTCTGCTGGAGCAACTGATCGCGCACTTCACCGAAGCCAAGCCTGCGCGCAGCCTGATGAAGAACATGAGCGCTGACGAAAAGTCGGTGATCAAGGGCTTCCACCTGCTGACCACCAAACCGGTCATGTACATCGCCAACGTCGCTGAAGACGGTTTCGAGAACAACCCGCACCTGGACGTGGTCAAGGCCATTGCCGAAGAAGAAGGCGCCATGGTCGTTCCGGTGTGCAACAAGATCGAAGCGGAAATCGCCGAGCTCGACGACGGCGAAGAGAAAGACATGTTCCTCGAGGCCCTGGGCCTGGAAGAGCCTGGCCTGAACCGCGTGATCCGCGCCGGTTACGAAATGCTGCACCTGCAGACCTACTTCACCGCCGGTGTCGAAGAAGTCCGCGCCTGGACCGTCCGCGTCGGTGCCACCGCACCACAAGCCGCCGGCGTGATCCACACCGACTTCGAAAAAGGCTTCATCCGCGCCGAAGTCATCGCCTACAACGACTTCATCCAGTACAAGGGCGAAGCCGGTACCAAGGAAGCCGGTAAATGGCGCCTGGAAGGCAAGGACTACATCGTCAAGGACGGCGACGTGATGCACTTCCGCTTCAACGTCTAAGCGTTACGCCCAAGAAAAAGCCGCGTTTGATACGCGGCTTTTTTGTGCCTGAAATAATCTCCGTTACACCACCCATCCCCTGTAGGAGTGAGCCTGCTCGCGATAGCGGTGTGTCAGATGAAGTTACGTCAACTGACACACCGCTATCGCGAGCAGGCTCACTCCTACAGTTTAAACGGTATGGGTCAGGCCTTTTTGGTGCGCGGCAGGAAGATCGCCAGCACGCCAAACAACGGCAAAAACGAGCACAGGAAATACACATACTCGATACCGTGCACATCCGCCAGATGCCCCAGCAACGCCGCACCAATCCCGCCGAAGCCAAACATCAAGCCGAAGAACACCCCGGCAATCATCCCGACATTGCCCGGCACCAGTTCCTGCGCGTAAACCACAATCGCCGAGAACGCCGAGGCGAGGATGAAGCCGATCACCACGCTGAGGACAGTGGTCCAGAACAGATCGACGTGCGGCATCAGCAAGGTAAACGGTGCCACGCCGAGAATCGAAAACCAGATCACCGCCTTACGCCCGATCTTGTCGCCAATCGGCCCGCCAAAGAACGTCCCCGCTGCCACCGCACCGAGAAACAGGAACAGGTGCAGTTGCGAGCTGGCCACCGACAGGTCGAACTTCTCGATCAGGTAGAACGTGAAATAGCTGGTGAGGCTGGCCATGTAGAAATACTTGGAGAACACCAGCAGGCCGAGTACTACCAGCGCACTGATCACCCTGCCCTTCGACAGTCCGTGAGTCGCCGCCTGACCAGCCTTGAGCTTGAACAGGTTGAGGTGATGAGCGTACCAGCGGCTGATGCGATACAGCACGAACAGCGCAAACACCGCGAACAGACCGAACCACGCCACGTTGCCCTGACCGAACGGAATAATGATCGCCGCTGCCAGTAACGGGCCGAACGCGGAACCGGCGTTACCGCCGACCTGAAAGGTCGATTGGGCCAGACCAAAGCGTCCACCCGAGGCCAGCCGGGCAATCCGTGACGCCTCGGGGTGGAACGTCGAGGAACCGATCCCGATCAGCGCCGCCGCCAGCAGAATCAATGGAAAACTGCCGACCACCGACATCATCACGATGCCAATCAGCGTGCAGATCGAACCTGCCGGCAACAGCCACGGTTTCGGATGGCGGTCAGTGTGATAACCGACCCACGGCTGCAGCAGCGATGCGGTCAGCTGGAAGGTCAAGGTGATCAGCCCGACCTGGGTGAAGCTCAAGCCATAGTTGGCTTTAAGCATCGGGTAGATCGACGGCAGCACCGACTGAATCAGGTCGTTGATCAAATGCGCCAGCGCCACCGCGCCGATGATACGCATCACCAGTGGGCTGCTTTGTGGAGCAGCGGGCGCCGAGGCAGCGGCGGTCTGAGCGTTGCTGATAGCCATGAAAGTTTCCGTACAGCAGATGGGTGCACGCGGGCAGGTGCGCCAATGTGCCATTTTTCGGTGCGCCAACGCCATCCCCTTAGCCAGCTAACTAACCAACCGAATAACAGACCAATCTCTGTAGGAGCTGCCGAAGGCTGCGATCTTTTGATCTTGATCCTAAAAAACAAAGATCAAAAGATCGCAGCCTTCGGCAGCTCCTACATAGGATAGGTGATAGCGCAACGCCATGGTCTGAATCTTGCCTTGCTTCTCCCCTCGAACGCGGCGGCCTTACAAAGGCAGCCGAGAATGGGAAGTTTCGCTACAGAGCCGGCCTACAGAGCGGGCGAGAGTGAACTTTCGAGGCCTTTTAGCAGGGCACGACATCCAGGTCGCACGACCGCGATGCACGCCATTGGTGCGTGGTGTCCAGAGGAGTCATGAGGCATGCAGGCTTTCCTTTCACCGGGGATCAAATTGCTGGGGCGGTTTGGCTTCGCACGTAAATTCCAGCTGTTGTTTCTACTGTTCATTCTGCCGTTGGCCGGCAGCCTGTTGATGATCGGCCAGGACTATCGCGACAGGCTCAATCTGATTTCCGGTGAACGTGCCGGGGTGCGCCAATTGCTCAGCCTTGATGCGCTGGATAACCTGCTCGCCGCCCAGCGTGACCGCGCCGCCCGTTGGCGCGCCACCGAAACCAATCGCCAGCCGACCCCGGCGACCCTCGCCGCCATGGCGGCGTTCGACAAGGTCCAGCCCGCCGTTGTTCAGGCCACCACGGATCTGGGCAACGCGTTGAACAAGGAAGGCGCCGAAGGCGAAACCCTCGCCCGCTATCAAGCCCTGCAAACCGCGCTCGGCGGTCTGGATTCGAAAAGCCTGAGCAGCGTCGGCTGGTGGCCAGACGGTTACGATCGTTTCACCAACGCCCTCAGCGCCCTGCAAGCCTTGCGCGAGCAGATCGTCATGGACAACCGCCTGACCCTCGCGCCGTGGCTGGAAACCTATCTGCTGACGCAGATCTCCACGCAGCACGCGCCGGACCTGATCGAGCGCGTAGGTCGTCTGGCGGCGGTCGGTCAGGCTTCGGTCGTATCGGGACAATTCACTTTGCAGAGTCGCCTGCAGTTGCGCGACCTGCGTGGCCGCATCGGCGATGCCCGCGAGCAACTCGTCAAAACCGCCGGCCTGCTTGAAGCGCGTCTGCCGAGCGATCTGCAAACCTGGGCCGGCCAGTACCACGACAGTCTCAAACGTCTCGATGCAGGGCTGAAGGTGCTGGATGACGGCGTGTTCGGCGGCAGTATTAGCCTCAAGCCTGAAGACTTCGAACGCAGCCTCGATGCACTGTTGGGCGATCTCGCCTCATTGCGCCAGCAATCGCTGCTGTCGCTGGATCAGCGCCTGGACGCCTACCACACTTCGGCGATTCGCCAATTCATCGTGGTCGCGGCGATCTTCGGTTGCCTGCTGCTGGCGGCGCTGTATCTGTTCGTCTGCCTGCAAGCCTCGATCCGCAGCAGCGCCAGCGGCATCACGCTGCTCGCCGAAGCCCTGCGTGACGGCAACCTGAGCTTGCAAGTGCCGGTGGTGGGCCGCGACGAGCTGGCGGCGATCAGCACCGCGCTCAACGTCGCCGTGGTGCAACTGCGCGCCAGCATGCTCGGGGTCGATCACGAAACCTCGCAACTGAGCCACGCGGTGCGCAGCCTCAATGACCACTCCAGCGGCGCGCTGAGCGAAGTCGAAGCGCAGCAGTTGCAAATCAGCCAGATCGCCGCCGCTGCCACGCAACTGGCCGCCACTTCGCAAGGTGTGGCGCAGAGTTGCGAACAGGCTTCCGGCAGCGCCCAGCACACGCGGCGCATCGCCGCCGACAGCAGTCGCGACAGCCAGCGCACCACGGCGAGCATTCAGCAACTCAACCAACGCCTCAACGAAACCGCAGCGGCACTCGGTCGAGTCAGCGAGCAAGGCCAGCAGATTCAACTGGTGGTCGACACCATTCGTGGCGTCGCCGAGCAGACCAACCTGCTCGCGCTCAACGCTGCGATCGAGGCGGCACGCGCCGGCGAACAAGGGCGCGGGTTTGCCGTGGTCGCCGATGAAGTACGCAGCCTGTCGCAGCGCACTCAGTCATCGACTGCGCAGATTGCCGGCACGGTCGATAGCCTGCGCGCCACGGTCAACGAAGCGGTGAGCCTGATGGAAGCCGCCTGCGGCCAGGCGCAATCGGATGCCGCAGCCGTGACCGGTCTCGGTGAACGTCTCGGCGAAATCGCCAGCGCCGTACAAAGTGTCACCGACACCCTGGCGCAGATCGCCACTGCCGTGGAAGAACAGGCGAGCACCGCCGATGAGGTCAGCGGCAATATTCAGCAGGTCGATCAGGCCGCTGTGCGCTTGCTCGAAGGCGCCCGTGCAGTGAACCTGGCGGCGGACACTTTGAGTCAGGGCAGCAAGGCCCTGAGCGACAACACCGCGCGCTTCCGCCTCAGTTGATCACGGCTTCGGGGAAGTCCGCTTCCAGCTCGGTCTTCAGCCACTGAATAAACCACGCCGCATCCGCCGACAGTTCGGCGGACGGCGTGAGCACCCGATAGCTTTCCAGCTTCACCTGCGCGTCCACCGCGCGCACCAGTTTGCCGGACTTGAGTTCCTCGCGAACCAGCACCTCATTGGCCAGCGCAATGCCCTGCCCGCTCTCGGCCACCGACAGTGCGTGATCGTTGTTGACGTAGAGCATGTCGGAATTGAGGTGAATATCCAGCTCGTGGGCGGCGAACCACAGGTTCCACCATTCGCCGTCATCGACGTGGATCAGCTCATGCCGAACCAGATCGGCCGGGCCGGCCACAGGCCCGATGCTGGCGAGGTATTGCGGGGTGCAGATCGGAAACACGCGCGGGCAGATCAGCGCTTCACGGGAGTCGGCGTATTGCCCGTCGAGGCCGTAGACGATGCCCAGATCGGCGCTCTTGCCGTCGACTTCGGTGAAGGTCGAATTCGGCTCGATGGCGAACTTCAAACCCGGGCGCAAATGGCGCATCGCTTCGATGCGCGGCATCAACCAGCGCTTGGCAAACCCCGGCACCACCATGATCCGCAACCAGCGCTCGGCATCCTTTGGCTGCGCCTCTTTGCCGGCCTCGATGATCAACTGCAACGCGGCGCTGATCTTGCGGTGGTACTTCTCCCCTGCCGGCGTCAGGTTGACCCCGCGCGAGGTGCGCTCGAACAACTGAATGCCCAGCCAGTCCTCGAGCAGCTTCACGTGCCGACCAATCGCCGGCTGGGTCACGTGCAGGGCTTTCGAGGCCTCGACGTAGCTGCCCAAACGCGCGGCGGCATCAAACGCACGCACCGCGTTGAGCGGCGGCAAACGGTGGTCGGGCATGATTCCTGGCACCTTTGGCTGTTAAATTAACTAACAGCTGCCATGTTTAAATTGAAGTGTCGCCCCGCGCAACCCCTGGCTGATAATCGAGCCACAGCAGAACAAAAAAACAGCTGGTTTCACCCCGTACGCAATCTCGATCCTGCCCAGAAAAATAATATCCATGGCCCGACGACGTCGCTGATTCGCAGCGCAATCGCAGGCGATGGGGGAATCGGAGGTAACGCATGAATGCCCTGCATTCGCTGCAAACACTGGCGGTGTCGATCCGCTCGGTGCGCAAGGTTTACGGTGATCCGAACACCGGTCCGGTGGCGTTGAAAAACATCGACCTGGACATTCGCGACAACGAATTCTTCACCCTGCTCGGCCCTTCCGGCTGCGGCAAAACCACCCTGCTGCGGATGATCGCCGGCTTCGAATTTCCCACCGAAGGCGAGATCCTGCTGTACGGCGAAAACATCGCTGATCGCCCGCCGTTCCAGCGCCCGGTCAACACAGTGTTTCAGCATTACGCATTGTTCCCGCACATGACCATCGCCGAGAACCTGGCCTTCGGCCTCGAATCCCACCCGATGGGCAAGGTGCTGAACAAAGCGCAAATCGCCGAGCGCGTGCGCGAGATGCTCGCGCTGGTGCAGATGGAGCGCTTCGCTCAGCGCAAACCGGCGCAGCTGTCCGGCGGCCAGCAACAACGTGTGGCGCTGGCCCGTGCGTTGGCACCGCACCCGAAAGTCCTGCTGCTGGATGAGCCACTGTCGGCCCTCGATCTGAAGCTACGCCAGGCCATGCGCGAAGAGCTGAAAACCATTCAGGCCAAGACCGGCATCACCTTCATCTTCGTCACCCACGATCAGGAAGAAGCGCTGACCATGTCCGACCGCATCGCCGTGTTGTCCGAAGGTGAAGTGCAGCAGGTCGGCCGCCCGGAAGATATCTACGAACGCCCGCGCAATCGCTTCGTCGCCGACTTCATCGGCGAGACTAACTTCATCCAGGGCACGGTGACGAAGATCGAGGCCGGCCAAGCCTGGTTCGCCGGGCCGGCCGGGCATCCGCTGCCGGCGCAAGCGTGCAGCGACGTGACGGTCGGCGCCAGCGTGACCTTGTCGGTACGTCCCGAGCGCCTGCATCTGGTACCCGCAGCGACCGAGGCCGCGCTGCCGTGCCGGATCGAAGCGCAGATCTACCTGGGCACCGATCTGCAATATCAGGTCAGCCTCAGCGACGGCTCGCGCCTCACCGTGCGTACGCCGAACTGCGTCGACCAGAGCCTGCGCTTTGCCGTCGGCAGTCAGGCCGGTCTGTTGTTCGACCGGGGAAGCGCCAGCGTCCTGCACGATTGAGCCCGAGGAGTTGCCATGCACGCCTTACCGATTGCCAACACGCTGGAGCGCCGCAAGGCCTTCCAGAGTTTCCTCGGGGTCAGCCCGGCGCTGGTCGCCATTGGCCTGTTTCTGCTGGTGCCGATCCTGATCGTCATCGGCTATTCGCTGATGGAAGCCAACCCCTACGGCGGGGTCAACAAAGTCTTCAGCAGCGATGCGTACACCTCGTTGCTGTTCGAACGCCAGATGGACGACAGCCTCGCGTTCGCCGACTCCTACCTGATCATCGCCCTGCGCTCGATCGGTATCGCCGGCCTGACCACAATCATCACCCTGCTGATCGGGTTTCCGGTGGCGGTGTGGCTGGCCATGCAGCCGGCGCACCGGCGTGGCTTGCTGATCTTTCTGATCACCGTGCCGTTCTGGGCCAACCTGCTGATCCGCACCTACGCGTGGATTCTGCTGCTGCGCAACACCGGGGTGATCAACAACAGCCTGATGGGCATGGGTGTGATCCATGAGCCGTTGCAGTTGTTGTACACCGACGGCGCGGTGCTGCTGGGGCTGGTTTATACCTATGCGCCGTTCGTGGTGTTGCCGATCTACGCGACGCTGGAAAAGATGGATATCCGTCTGCTCGAAGCCGCTCAGGATCTGTATGCCGGCCGCGTGCGCACTTTGCGCAAAGTGGTGTTGCCGATCGCCAGACCGGGAATTCTCGCCGGCGCCATCCTCACGTTCGTACCGTGCCTGGGCGCGATGATCGCCCCGGAACTGCTCGGCGGCGGCACGCGGATGATGCTTGGCAACCTGATCTTCCGGCAGTTCAGCGATGCGCGTAACTGGCCGTTCGGCGCAGCCCTGTCGCTGGTGCTGATGGCCGCGGTGATGCTGGTGCTGACCGTGTATGCCCTGCGCGCCGAGCGCCAGCGCATCGCCAAAGGAGGTGCGTGATGCTCGCGCTATTCAAACGCAAAGGGCTGGGGGTGCAGGACTTTCCCGGTTTCGGCGGTTTCAGTTTGCTGTTCTATCTGTACCTGTACGCGCCGATCGTGGTGCTGGTGGTGTTCTCGTTCAACGCCAACCAGTCGGCGACGGTGTGGACCGGCTTCAGCCTCGATTGGTACCGCGCCGCGTTCGCCAATCAGGCCCTGCGCCAGGCCGCCGGCAACAGCCTGTTGATCGCGGTGTGCGCGAGCATGATCGCCACGGCGATTGCCACCCTCGCCGCCCTCGGCACCTCACGCGGTGCCAAGTTCAAGGGCCTGCAATTGTCGATGGGCGCGATCATGTTGCCGCTGGTGCTGCCGGAAATTGTCGTCGGTGTGGCGACGCTGGCGCTGTTCTCGACCATTGGCCTGTCGCTGGGTTACGGCAACCTGATCATCGCCCATACGGTGTTCTGCATTCCGTTCGCCTACCTGCCGATCCGCGCTCGCTTGAACGACATGGACCTGTCACTGGAACAAGCCTCGGCCGACCTCTACGCCGGCCCATGGCGGACCTTTCGCAAAGTGACCTTGCCGCTGCTGATGCCGGGGATTTTCTCCGGGCTGATGCTGGCCTTCATCGTCTCGCTGGATAACTTCGTGATCTCGATGATGGTCTCCCAGGCCGGCACCACGACCCTGCCGATCTTCATCTTCGGTCTGTTGCGCATGGGCGTGACACCCGACGTCAACGCCGTCTCGACCCTGATCCTGGGCGTCTCGGTGTTATTCGTCAGCCTCTCTTACCTGCTGGGCAAAAAGAACGCCTGAACCTTCCAAGAACCGTGGGGAAATAGCATGAGCAAGTGGATGAAAAGCGTCGGCACTGCGTTGTTCCTGACTGTGCCGCTGGCGATGACCGGCAGCGTTCAGGCTGCGGAGAAACTCAACGTGGTGAGCTGGAGCGGCTACTTCTCGCCGGAGATTCTCGCCAAGTTCCAGAAGCAGACGGGCATCGAAGTCACGGTCGATTCCTACGACTCCAACGAGACCCTGCTGGCGAAACTGAAACAGGGCGGCGCCGGGTATGACGTGGCGATTCCGTCGCACCAGTTCATTCCGATCCTGATCAAGGAAAACCTCCTGGAGCGTTTCGATCCGGTCAAGGAGCCGTACTACGCCAGCGTTGTGGACAACCTGAAAAAACCGAGCTGGGACCCGGAAGGCGCGTACTCGGTGCCGTTCATCTGGGGCACCACCAGCGTGGTCCTCGACAGTGCGCGCTACAAAGGCCCGGCCGACAGCTACAAGGTTTTGTACGAGCCGCCAGCCGAGTTGCAGGGGCGGATCAACATGTTCGATTCGGTCAGCGACATGGTCGACATGGCGAGCTTGTACCTGAACATTCCGCTGTGCAGTGAAGACCCGAAACAGATGCAGCAGATCCTCACGCTGCTCAAGGCGCAGAAGCCGTTCGTGAAGACCTACAGCTCCAAGGCTGGCTCGATCCGCGAGAATCTCGCCTCGGGTGAAATCGACATGTCGATGTTCTGGGGCGGCTCGTCGATGCGTGCCCGCGAGATGAAACCGAGCCTGAAATACCTGTACCCGAAAGAAGGCGTGCTGGCCTGGGTCGACAACATGGTCATCCCCACCGGCAGCAAGAACCCGGCAAATGCCAAGGCGTTCATTGCGTTCCTCAGCCAGCCGGAAAACTCGGCGATGACCCAGAACTTCCTCAAGCACCAGAGCCCGATCAAAGGCGTCGAACCGTTCCTCGATGCGGCGCTCAAGGACGCGCCGGAATTGCACATTCCCGAGGGCACCCACGTGGTGTTCAGCAAGACTTGCGGCGAAGGTGCGATCCGCCTCGCTGACCGTCTCTGGACCAACCTGATGCGTTGACCCCTGCCCGCCCCGGCATGCGGCCGGGGCGTTTCTCCAGCCGTCTGAAAGGCGCCGTTGTCATGAATTCCAATAACATCAGCGAACTGGTCCTGCTGCAGGCCCATGAGCTCGCCGAACGCATCCGCCTGCGCCAGGTGTCCTGCCGCGAAGTGATGCAGACTTATCTTGCCCATATCGAACGTTTCAACCCGCAGGTCAATGCGCTGATCAGCCTGCAGTCACCTGAAACCCTGCTGGCCCAGGCCGATGAGCGCGATGCCGAACTGGCGCGCGGTGAATACCGTGGCTGGATGCACGGCCTGCCCCACGCGATCAAGGATCTGTCGCTGACCCAGGGCATCCGCACCACGCTCGGATCCCCGCTGTTCAAGGACTTTATCCCCGAGCGCGACGGCATCATGGTCGAGCGGATCAAGGCTGCCGGCGCGATCATCATTGGCAAGACCAACACCCCGGAATTCGGCCTCGGTTCGCAGAGTTACAACCCGCTGTTCGGTGCCACCGGCTGCGCCTTCGACCCGAGCAAAACCGCGGGCGGCAGCAGCGGTGGCGCAGCAGCGGCGTTGGCGATGCATCTGGTGCCGGTGGCCGATGGCAGTGACATGATGGGTTCGCTGCGCAACCCGGCGGCGTTCAACAACATCTTCGGGTTTCGACCTTCTCAGGGTCGGGTGCCGTTTGATGACAGTGCCGATCTGTTTTTCGATCAGCTCGGTTATGAAGGGCCGATGGCGCGCAGCGTGAGGGATGCGGCATTGCTGCTGTCGGTGCAGGCCGGGGGCGATGCGCGGGCGCCGTTGTCCATCGCTGAATCCGGCGAAGCCTTTGCGGCGCCGCTGGAGCGTGATTTCAGAGGCACGCGGTTGGGATGGCTGGGGGATTTCAACGGTTATCTGCCGATGGAGAACGGCATCCTCGGACTGTGCGAAAAAACCTTTGCCGACTTCGAAAGCCTCGGCTGCCGGGTCGAGTCGGTTGAACCGGGTTTCGCCCCCGAGCGACTGTGGAGCAGTTGGCGGACGTTGCGGCACTGGATGGTCGCGGGGTCGTTGGGCGCGGCCTACGCCGATCCGCAGAAGCGCGCGCAGCTGAAACCGGAAGCCTGCTGGGAAGTGGAAAACGGTCTGAAGCTCTCGGCCAGCGAAGTGTTCGCTGCCTCGGTGGTGCGCAGCGACTGGTATCGGGCGATCTCGCGCTTGTTCGAACACTACGACTATCTGCTGCTGCCGAGCGCCCAAGTCTTCCCGTTCGATAAAACCCAGCCGTGGCCCAAGGCAATCGAAGGCGTGGCCATGGACACGTATCACCGCTGGATGGAGGTGGTGATCCCCGGCACGTTGTCCGGTTGTCCGGTGGCCAGCGTCCAGGCCGGCTTCAATGCACAGGGGTTGCCGATGGGGCTGCAGATCATCGGCCGGCATCAGGCGGACTTCGCGGTTCTGCAACTGGCGCACGCGTATGAACAGGCAAGCCGCTGGTTCGAACGCTGCCCTTCACCGCTGCTCGGCCCATGATTTTGATAAACGGTTGAAAGCGTAGAAAAAATTTTTAAATTTACGCTTGACGCTTTTCCATTTCAGGGGAATAATGCGCGCCACTTGGCTACATAGCTCAGTTGGTTAGAGCATAGCATTCATAATGCTGGGGTCCGGGGTTCAAGTCCCTGTGTAGCCACCAAGTACTAAAAACGGCTTACCGAAAGGTAGGCCGTTTTTTTATGCCTCGAAAAAACCATCATCTCTGGTGAGGGGATTCATGCCCTTCTTGCCCAGTAAAAAGCGAACAGGACGGCTGCGCAGTCCATCGGGGATAAATCCCCTCGCTACAGGTCTATTCAGAATTCTCTACCGACAGGGCCATCAGCCCCTTCGCCCAGATCTGCCGGGTTCGCAACCCGACCATCGCCCGCCAGTCCGGATCTGCCGGATAGAACTGCTCCAGCAGATTCAACTTGATAGCCTGCCCCGTCGCATCCAGCGGATCACCATGCAGATGCAGCCAATGGTCATCGCGCAAATGCCGATGCACGTCTGGCCCCGGATACGTCCCGCACTCGATCACGAATGGTATCAGCTGCACATCCGGCAACGCATTGAGCAGCGCCTGTGAGGTGTACCCGGTAGCCGTCGCTGCCACACCGGTTTCGCTCAAGGTCTCGGCGCCGGTGTGCAGCGTGTAAAGCCATGGGCCATAAATCGCCTGTGCCTGCGCGAGTGCCGGATAAGGCGCCTGGGTGATGGTGAGCAACATCGGATGCCCGTACTCCCCTGCCCCGGTGTGCAGGTCGAAGCACATGACGGTTTCAGCGCCAGCCACATGTGCGTCGATGATTTGATGCAACGTGCGATTCGACCAGCTCGGCGCGCGGCCGCCATAGAACAGTCCATCGGGATGGCTATGCTGGCCGCCCTCGACAATCGACATCACCGCCGGCCAGCCGTGTTCGGCAATCTGCGCGTCGAGCAAGGCATCGGCGCGCTCACGTTCAGGGCCGTGCAAATCGGTGCAGGCGTAGATCTCGTGCAGTGTGGCGTAGGCGCGGTTGTCCGGCAGCGGCCCGGTGAAATCCAGGTGATTGCGGTTGAGGTCGATGTTGTCTTCGTTGACCCGGCGCAGCCACGCGGTACCCCATGGATTGATCAGGTGAATCATCACTACCGCGACATCCTTGGGCAGCGAACCCGGCACGAAGGTCTTCAGCCAGTCGATCTGGCAGTCCGAACCGTAATAGCCCTCGACCCCATGGGTACCGCTGAGTGCGACCAGCCGGCGTTTGGCTTGCGGATCACCGAGCACCGCGACGTCAGTGCTCAGCGGTTCGCCAAAAGGGCCGCAACGCGGATGGGCGTAGGAGGTGAGCGTGGCTCCGGCAGTTTGGGCGGCGGTCAGAAACTGTTCGCGTTGATCGCGGTAACTGGATTCGGTGGGGAACTCGCTGTGCATGCGTCGCCTCATGTTGGTTTTGTATTTGTGGGAGCGAGCTTGCTCGCGAAGGCGATTGTGCATTCAAATTTTGGTTGCCTGACACGCCGCATTCGCGAGCAAGCTCGCTCCCACAGGGTCTGTATTTCAGTTCGATGAATTTGACATTGACCCTAGCGAATATCCGCCCCGAAAAGAAAGACAAAAATGCCCACCGGTTTGCGTCGCGACCGACCGGTCGATAAAGTCCGTCAGACCTTTCACCCCACGGACGGAGAGCACCACGTGTTTCCAGCCCTGCCCCTGAGCCGCTTTCGCCTGCCAGCCCTGACGCTGATCATCAGCGCGCTGACCCTCACCGCGTGCAACGCCCCGCCCTCCTCGACCTTGCCACTGGCGCCGGAAGCCGCTTCCGGTTACCGCACCGATCTGCAGACTCGCCACGCCAGCAAACACATGGCCGCTGCCGCCAACCCGCTGGCCGCCGAGGCCGGGCGCGAGATGCTGCGCAAGGGTGGTTCGGCGATTGATGCAGCGATTGCGATGCAGGCGGTGCTGACCCTGGTCGAGCCGCAATCCTCCGGGATCGGCGGCGGTGCGATGATCGTGTTGTGGGACGGCAAACAGGTGCGTACCTACGACGGTCGCGAAACTGCCCCGGCGGGTGCCACCGAGAAGCTGTTCCTGCAGGCCGACGGCAAACCGATGCCGTTCCCGCAGGCGCAGATCGGCGGGCGCTCGGTGGGCACGCCGGGCGTGTTGCGTGCGCTGGAAATGGCACACAAACAACACGGTCGACTGCCGTGGGCCACGCTGTTCGACCCGGCGATCAAGCTCGCCGAGCAGGGTTTTGCGATTTCGCCGCGCCTGCATTCGCTGCTGGAATCCGACCCGGTGATCCGTAAATCGCCGGACATGGCCGCGTACTTTCTCAACAGCGACGGCAGCGTCAAAGCCGTCGGCACGCGTCTGCAGAATCCGGCATTGGCCGCCGTGCTCAAGCGCATCGCCAACGAAGGCCCGGACGCGCTGTACACAGGCCCGATCGCCGAAGAGATCGTCGCCAAGGTGCAGGGCCACGCCAACCCCGGCAGCCTGTCGCTGAATGATCTTCAGCGTTATCAGGCCAAGGAACGCGCCCCCCTGTGTACCGACTACAAACGCTGGCAGGTCTGCGGCATGCCGCCGCCGTCGTCGGGCGGGATCGCCGTGGCGCAGATTCTCGGCACCTTGCAAGCGCTGGAAAGCCGCGACCCGCGCCTGTCGCTGACACCGCTCAAACCGCTGAAGACCAACAAACCCGCCGGCATCGAACCGACGCCGCAAGCCGTGCACCTGATCGCCGAAGCCGAACGCCTGGCCTACGCCGACCGCGCGCAATACGTGGCCGACACCGACTTCGTGCCGGTGCCGGTCAAAGGTCTGGTCGACCCGGGTTATCTGGCCAGCCGCGCCAGCCTGATCGGCGAACGCAGCATGGGCAGCGCCCAACCGGGCACACCGCCGGGCGTGCAGGTGGCCTACGCGCCGGATCGCTCGCCGCTGCGCATCTCCACCTCGCAAGTGGTGGCGGTGGATGACCTCGGTGGTGCGGTGTCGATGACCACCACCATCGAAGCGGCGTTCGGTTCGCACCTGATGGTTCAGGGCTTTTTGCTGAATAACCAGATGACCGACTTCTCGTTCATCCCCGAAGAAAACGGGCAAAAAGTCGCCAACCGCGTCGAACCCGGCAAACGCCCCCGCTCGTCGATGGCACCAACCCTGATCTTTGATAGAAACAGCGGCGAATTCCTCGCCAGCGTCGGCTCGCCGGGCGGCTCGCAGATCATCGAATACGTGGCGAAAACCACCGTCGGCCTGCTCGACTGGAACCTCGACCCGCAAAGCGCCATCAGCCTGCCCAACTTCGGCAGCCGCAACGGCCCGACCGAACTGGAACAAGGCCAGTTCAGCCCGGCGCTGATCCAGGCGTTGAAAGATAAAGGGCATGTGGTAAATGAAATCGACATGACCAGCGGCACTCAGGCGATCGTGCGGATCAAGGATGCGCAAGGGAAAGCCTCGCTGGAAGGTGGCGCAGATCCGCGGCGCGAAGGGGAAGCGTTGGGGGATTGAGATTACGCAGGAAAAACAAAAGGCTTACCGCGAGGTAAGCCTTTTTTCATGCAACTGATTTAAATCCAAAGACTATCCGCTCAGCGATTAGCCACCAAATGCGCCCCAAACAGCAAATAACAACCACCGGCCAAACGATCCAGCCATTGCCGTGAACGCTCGTAAACACTGGCGATCCGGCGGCTGGCGAAGAACAGCGCGACGCTGCAATACCAGCTGAACGACAACGTGGCCATCGTCAGCACCGCCAGCGCCAACAACAGTGGCGGGACGTGGGCCGGCATTGCGGTGGCGAAGATGGTGGCGACGAACAGTGCCGATTTGGGGTTGGTCATGTTGCCCAGCAAGCCTCGCCCGTAAGCGCCGAGCAAGGTTTGCTGCGACTCATCCAGCGTGCCGGGGGCAATCGGCGCCTTGCGTTTGAACTGCTTGAGTCCGAGCCAGATCAGGTAGCAGCCACCGGCGATTTTGAAGCTCAGGTACAGCGTTGGTGCCGCGCTGAACAGGGTCTGAATCCCCAAACCGCCGGCCAGGCCCCACAACACGGTCCCGCTGGCGACGCCGAGCGCCGCAACCACCCCGTGACGACGCGAGCGGCTGACCGCCAGTTGGGCGATGTTGAAGAAGTTCGGGCCGGGGGTGACCACCGCGACCGTCCACAACAGCGCCAGCGACAACAACGGGGCGAGATAGCCAGAAAGCGAAAGGTCCATGGGGCGGGCGCCTGATTGGTTCGACAATGCCCCACACCTTGCTACATCCGGCGCAGGTTTTCCATCAGGCAAATATCACAACGGCAGGGTTTTACCGTCCACCGCATCGCCAATCGTCAGGAAATGCCCGCCGGCCACGTGGTGCAGCGTGCGCAAGCCGTCGTGCCCGTCGAAGTGCCAGCGGCCGTCGCTGAACACCCGTTCATCAGCCTGAGCGGCGATGACTTCGGCGAGGAACAGGTCGTATTGCTCGTGGTTGCGCGGTTCGGGCAGCAAGCGGCATTCGAGCCAGGCCACGCAGCCTTCGAGCAACGGCGACTCAACGGTTTCACCGGTGAAGGTTTGCAGGCCGTAAGCCTGAAACTTGTCCTGCCCCTGATTCTGCCGGATCTCCAGCCCCGAGGTATTGCCGACGGTTTGCACAATGTCAGCCTGATTGACGCACGGCACGTTGAGCACAAAGGTGCCGGACGCTTCGAGCAACTGGCGGGTCCAGGTGGACTTGTCGAGGACGACCGCTACTTTCGGCGGTTCGAAATCCAGCGGCATAGCCCAGGCGGCGGCCATGATGTTGCGCTGGCCGTCATGGGCAGCGCTGACCAGCACGGTCGGCCCGTGATTGAGCAGACGGTAGGCTTTGTTCAGGGGAACCGGGCGGCGATGGGAAGCGCTCATGGGGATCTGCTCCGGGGAAAAAGGAACAGATTGTAGCGCCAGACCACAGAAAGAAGGCGGATGAAAAACCTGTGGGAGCGAGCTTGCTCGCGAAGGCGATAGGTCAGTTACATCAATGTTGAATGACACACCGCATTCGCGAGCAAGCTCGCTCCCACATGGGATCAATGGAGGTTAGTTGGAGAGTTGATTGGCAAACTGCCCGACCGCATCCACCACTTTCTGCGCGCCGTCCTGGATCTCGACGATCACCGTGCCCGCCTCCGCCGCCAGCGCCAGGCCCTGCTCGGCCTGCAGCTTGCCATCGGTCATCAGGGCCACGGCGTTGCGCGCCATCTCCTGGTTCTGCCGCACCACGGTGACGATCTCTTCGGTCGCCTGGCTGGTGCGCGAGGCCAGTTGCCGCACTTCGTCGGCCACCACCGCAAAGCCCCGGCCCTGCTCGCCAGCGCGGGCAGCTTCGATGGCGGCGTTGAGCGCCAGCAGGTTGGTTTGTTCGGCAATGCCGCTGATGGTTTTGACGATGGTGCCGATCACCTGCGACTGCTCGTTCAGCGCCTCAATGCCTTCACCGGCCGCCTGCATGTGGCGCGACAGATCACGCATCACATTCACCGCCTCGGTGACCACCGTGGTGCCGCGTTGCGCGGTGCTGTCGGTTTGCTGCGAAGTGCTGTAGGCAATGCTGGCCGCGTCGGCAACCGCTTGTTCGCGGTTGACCTGATCGGTGATCACCGTGGCGAATTTCACCACTTTGTACAGTTTGTTGTTGGCATCGACCACCGGGTTGTAGGACGCCTCCAGCCACACCGTACGACCATGGCTGTCGACCCGTTTGAAGCGGTCGGCGACAAACTCGCCATTGTTCAGACGACGCCAGAAGTTCTGGTACTCGGCGCTGTTGTACTCCTCCGGTGTGCAGAACATCCGGTGATGTTTGCCCTTGATCTGCGCCAGGCTGTAACCCATGCCCTGCAGAAAGCGCTCATTGGCATTGAGCACGTTGCCATTGAGGTCGAACTCGATCACCGCCGTCGAACGCACCAGCGCGCCGATCAGGTTTTCGTGTTCACGCGAGGCTTCAATGGTGCGGGTCAGGTCGCTGGAGAAGATCGAAAAATGCTTGATCCGCCCGTCCGAAGCGCGCACCGGTTGCACGATGGAGCGCAGCCACGCTTCTTCGCCGTTACCGCGCAGCAGGCGCACGGCGCCAGCGAAATGCTCGCCACGGGTCAGGGCAGCCTTGAAACGGTGATGAAAGTCATCGGCCTTCACGTGCGCCGGAACGATGTCTTCAAGCGCGCGACCGACCAGATCCTGGCTCTTGTAGAGCATCTCGGCCAGGAAGTTCTGATTGACCGACTGAATCCGGCCATCGGGTTCCAGGGTCAGCACCAGCATCTCGCTTTCCAGGCTCTCCTTCACTTGCAGCAGGCTGGAAAGTTCTTCACGAAGAGTGGCCAGCTCTTGCTTGAGGCGTTTGTTGAACATGGGGAAGTACCGATAGGCAGGGTAGAAAGCGGGATGCAGCTTAACCATCGGCCTTGGAAAACTTTTCTGAAGAGCGATTGAGACTGGTCAGTCAAAAATAATCTCAATAGGCCATTGGTCTAAACCGTCACCCCGCAACGCGGTTACAAAAGCCGCCGCTCTGGTCCGGCCACTTCAGGTATTCTCAGGGAAAATTGCAACAACATGTTGCAGGTATCCGCCCGATAAGGAGTGCCCTTTTGGATTTATCGACCGCTGCCTGGATGGTGCATGACACCCGCCTGATTCTCTGCTGTCTGGTGGCGATTGCCACCATCATCGTGCTGATCAGCGCGACTAAACTCCCGCCCTTTCTATCGATTCTGATCGGCACCTTCATTGCTGGTATCGGCGCCGGTTTGCCGCCGGAAGATGTCGCCAAGGCCTTCAGCAAAGGCGCCGGGGCGATTCTCGGTGAAGCCGGGATCATCATCGCCTTGGGCTCGATGCTCGGCGCGCTGATGGCCGAGTCCGGCGCGGCCGACCGTATCGCCTCGACCCTGCTGGGTCTGGGCAAAGGCAAGTCCTTGCCGTGGGTCATGGCGCTGGTGGCGATGGTGATCGGCTTGCCGCTGTTCTTCGAAGTGGGGCTGGTGATGATGGTGCCGATCATCTTCGTCATGGCCCGTCGTTCGGGGCAGCCATTGTTGAAAATCGCCATTCCGGCGCTGGCCGGGATGACCACCCTGCATGCCTTGATGCCGCCGCATCCCGGGCCGCTGATCGCGGTCAGTGCGTTGCATGCCGATCTTGGGCTGACCATGTTGCTGGGCTTCAGCATTGCGCTTCCGGCGGTGATTCTGGCGGGGCCGGTCTACGGCAACTGGCTGTCGAAACGCATGCACGTCGATGAGCCGGCAGAGCTCGGCGCACTGTTCAGCGCCCCGCCGAAAGCGCCGCGCCAGCCGAGTTTCGGCCTGTCGTTGCTGATCATTCTGTTGCCAGTGCTGCTGATGCTCGGCAGCACCCTGGCGAAAGTCGCGATGAGCCCGGAAAGCAGCGTCGCCCTGACCCTGAGGTTCCTCGGCGAACCGCTGGTGGCGCTGGGCATCGCGGTGATGGCGGCGGTGATCTGCCTCGGCTGGGCCAACGGCATGCCACGTGAGCAAGTCGGCGGTACGCTGCGCAAAAGCCTGGCGCCGATTGCCGTGTTGTTGCTGACCATCGGTGCTGGCGGCGGCTTGAAGCAGACCTTGCTGGACGCCGGTGTCAGCCAGACCATCAGCAAAGTCGCCGAAGGTGCGCACATGCCGTATCTGCTGCTGGCCTGGCTGATTGCCGTGGCACTGCGTCAGGCCACCGGCTCGGCGACAGTCGCGACCACGACGACGGCGGGGATTCTGGCGCCGATGATGGCGGGGCTCGCCGCGACGCAAAGTTCGTTGGTGGCGCTGGCGATTGGCGCCGGCTCAGTGTTCTTCTGCCACGTAAACGACGCCGGTTTCTGGATGGTTCGCGAGTACTTTGGCTTGCAGCTCAAACAGACGATCTGGGTCTGGTCGATCCTGCAAACTATTGTCTCGGTGGTGGGACTGGTCGGGACGTTGCTCTGGTGGCACTGGCTGACCTGACGGCGGTCAGGAACAGGGCGCCACGGATTGGCGCCCGACACCGGGCATGCGCACACCGAAGTACGCCGCACTGACGATGCCGACCGCACCCATCACCGCACAGAACATCACGCAGATCCACGGGCTCCACGGCATCAGACCGATCAGCAACAGCGGTGTGATGCTGGCCCATGCGGCGTAGGCAATGTTGTAGGTGAAGGAGATGCCGGACACGCGAATCCGCGCCGGAAACAGGCCGACCATCACCGACGGCACCGCGCCGACCACTCCGCACGCCAGACCAGCGATGGCATACGCCAGCCCCACCCAGTCGCCGCCCATGATCAGACAGCTATAAAGCACACCAATGCCCAAGGGCAGCAGCAGGCTATACAGCATGACCGTGCGCCAGGCACCGAGGCGATCGACCAACAGACCTGCAATCACACAGCCAATGTTGAGGAAGACAATGCCCAACGCACTCAGGGCGAAGGTGTGGCTGGCGGTCATGCCGAAGGTTTTCTGCATCATGGTCGGGGTGATGACCACGAACACCACCACCGCCGACGTCAGCACACAGGTCAGCAGCATCGCCGGCAACATCGCCAGACGATGTTCGCGCAGCACCGTGCGCAGCGGCAGTTCGACCCGTGCTTCACGCTGGGCTTCCATGGCCATGAACACCGGGGTTTCGCTCAACCAGCGGCGCAGGTAGACACCGATCACGCCGAACACTCCGCCAAGCAGGAACGGATAACGCCAGGCGTAGTCGAGAATTTCCGCCGGGGTGAACACTTGTGCGAGGAACGTGGCGGTCAGCGCGCCGATCAGGTAACCAAAGGTCAGCCCGGCCTGCAGGAAGCCCAATGCATAACCGCGATGTCCGGCAGGCGCGTGCTCGGCGACGAACACCCAGGCGCTCGGTACCTCGCCACCGACCGCCGCGCCTTGCAGGATGCGTAGCGCCAGCAACAGCAGTGGCGCGAAATAACCGATCTGGGCATAAGTCGGCATGATCCCGATCAGCAGGCACGGCAGCGCCATCATCAGGATGCTCAGGCTGAAGACTTTCTTGCGCCCAAGTCTGTCGGCGAAATGCGCCATCAGGATCCCGCCCAGCGGGCGCGCCAGATAACCGGTGACAAAGATCCCGAAGCTTTGCAGCAGACGCAGCCATTCGGGCATTTCCGGCGGGAAGAACAATTGGCTGAGGGTCAGGGCGAAGAACACGAAAATGATGAAATCGTAGATCTCCAGCGCCCCGCCGAGGGCCGCAAGGCCGAGGGTCTTGTAGTCGGAACGGCTGAACGGCGCCGGTCGGGCTGTGGATTGGGCAGTCATGGCAAAGAACTCTGGCAGGCAAAAAACCAAGGCGCTCATGGTCTACGCAAATGCGCTGATGGACAACCCGTTAGACCATAGTCATGGTTTGGCAAAACCTGCTCACAAAATGGCTTGGCTTGATTTACTGTTGAGGCTTGTCTGGCGGGACACACCTGAATCAGGTTCTGCCTCTGTGGCGAGGGAGCTTGCTCCCGCTGGGTCGCAAAGCGGCCCCCTCTGAACCGTAAAAGAAGGGGACTGCTGCGCAGTCCAGCGGGAGCAAGCTCCCTCGCCACAGGGTTGTCGGGTTTGAATGTCCCAAGGACCACAATAACCATAAAAATCCGAGGTACTCCCTGTGGCCGTTGATATCGAAGATAGCCGCTCCGCGCGCTTTGCCTTGCGCTGTTCAAGCTTTGCCGAACGCTGGTTCCCCGACTCCTGGGTGTTCGCCGCACTGGCGGTGATCATTGTCGCGCTGGCCACACTGGCCATGGGCGCCAAACCCACCGATGCCGCGATGGCGTTCGGCGACGGGTTCTGGAGCCTGATCCCGTTCACCATGCAGATGGCCTTCGTGGTGATTGGCGGGTATGTGGTCGCCAGTTCACCGCCGGCGGTCAAACTGATCGACAAACTGGCGCGCATCCCGAAAAACGGCCGTTCCGCCGTGGCCTGGGTCGCGCTGATCTCGATGGTCGCCTCGCTGTTGAACTGGGGCCTGTCGCTGGTGTTCGGCGGTTTGCTGGTGCGCGCCCTCGCCCGCCGCACCGATCTGAAAATGGACTACCGCGCGGCCGGTGCGGCGGCGTATCTGGGCCTCGGCGCGGTGTGGGCGCTGGGGCTGTCATCGTCGGCGGCGCAATTGCAGGCCAATCCGGCCAGCCTGCCGCCGGCGATTCTGTCGATCACCGGGGTGATTCCGTTCACGCAGACCATCTTCCTCTGGCAGTCCGGCGCGATGCTGCTGGCGCTGATCGTGATTTCGATCATCGTCGCCTATGCCACTGCGCCCGGCCCGAACTCTGCGCGCGACGCCAAGGATTGCGGCATCGACCCGGCGTTCAATCTGCCACCGCTGCAACCGCGCACCCGCCCCGGCGAATGGCTGGAACACAGTCCGCTGCTGATCATCTTGCTGGTGCTGCTGGCCGCCGGCTGGCTGTTCCACGAGTTCTCGAGCAAACCGGCGATCACCGCGATTTCCGGGCTCAACACCTATAACTTCCTGTTCATCATGCTCGGCGCCCTGCTGCACTGGCGCCCGCGCAGCTTCCTCGATGCGGTGGCCCGCGCGGTGCCAACCACCACGGGCGTGCTGATCCAGTTCCCGCTGTACGGCTCGATTGCCGCGCTGCTGACCACGGTCAAAGGTGCCGATGCGCAGACGCTGGCCCATCACATCTCGACCTTCTTCGTCAGCATCGCCTCGCACGACACTTATGCGCTGTTGATGGGCGTGTACTCGGCGATTCTCGGTTTCTTCATCCCGTCCGGCGGCGGCAAGTGGATCATCGAAGCGCCGTACGTGATGCAAGTGGCCAACGATCTGCAATACCACCTCGGCTGGGCGGTGCAGATCTACAACGCCGCCGAAGCGCTGCCGAACCTGATCAACCCGTTCTACATGCTGCCGCTGCTGGGCGTGCTCGGCTTGAAGGCGCGGGACCTGATCGGCTTCTCGTTCGTGCAGTTGCTGGTGCACACGCCGCTGGTGCTGTTTCTGCTGTGGGTGCTGGGGACGACATTGGCGTATACGCCGCCGGTGATGCCGTAGATTGACGAGATTGCACCTGCCTTAGGGCAGGTGCAATCAATGTTGCTCGGAGGGCAGGAATCTCAACAGTTCAGGCAAAGCAACTTGAACCGTTTCCCAGACGACATCCAGATTGATGTCGAAGTAGCCATGAGCGATCCGGTTACGCATCCCGCGCATGCTGCGCCAGGGAGTTTGAGTGTTCTGAGCTGCGAATTCCGGAAACCGATCCATTATTTTGGTCGCCGCCTCGCCAATGATAACCAGGCTCATGATGACCGCTTGTTGCGTCCGTTTGTCGTCGACGAACTCTTCCTTGCTCAGACCTTCGACGAAGACCAGCGCATCGCTCGCAGCTTGACGCATATGCTCAAGGTAATCGCCGAGCCGGTTCTCGATCATACGGGACGGGCCTGTTCAAGAACCTGCTGACGAAATTTCAGCGGAAGGTCTCCCGGCGTCAGCAGGTCGACGGTAACTCCAAGCAAATCTTCAAGCTCGACCTGAAGCCCGCCGAGATCAAACAAGGTGGCACCGGGCAATGGATCGACCAACAGATCAAGGTCACTGCCTTCCATATCAGTACCCAGCACCGTCGAGCCAAACACACGCGGATTGGCCACACGGAATCTGCCGACAACCTCTCGGACGGCAGCTCGTTGCAGATCAAGTGCAATGGAAGGCTTCATGGTTCACTCAGGCCGGTTTCAATATTGCAGCAGTCTAGCAGTGCCGAAGGATCGTAGACACCGCTCCATTTTGTCACCCAACCGTCACATTCCCTTGTTAGCGTCCGCCGAAACATACTGAAACATTTAAGCAAAACGGGCGCGACATGAACGACGAGACGAACGACAAAGAACCCACCTCGCCAGAATCCGACACCCCCACCGACACCAGCCGCCGCCGCTTCCTCGGCGGTGTTGCGGTCCTCGGTGTGGGCGCCACGCTGGCCGGCTGTGGCAGCGCCGTCGATCAACCGGGCAAACCGGCCGAGCGCCCGCTGACGCCAGCCGAGCTGGACAAGGCCCTGCGCGAGCAGGTGAAAAACGTGGTGGTGATTTACGCCGAGAACCGCAGCTTCAATAACCTGTTCGGTGATTTTCCCGGTGTCGAGAAGCCGCTGTCGGCCCTCAAGCCTGCCGATTACCAGCAACGTGACCGCGATGGCAGTGTGTTGCAGACGCTGCCGCCAGTCTGGGGCGGCGTGTTGCAGGTCGGCCCGCAAACCCTCGATGGCGTGACCTACCCCGCCGCCACGCAGTTTCAGGAAAACCTGCCCAACGCTCCGTTCGCCCTTAAAGGCCCGAATGGCGAAGACCTGCCGTTCGGTCTGGTCACCCGCGATTTGTGGCACGTGTTCTATCAGAACCAGATGCAGATCAATGGCGGCAAGAACGACGGCTTCGTCGCCTGGGCCGACTCCGGTGGGTTGACCATGGGCCACTACGCGCAGAGTCGTTATTCGTTGCGGCTGTGGGACGTGGCGCAGGAGTTCGTGCTGTGCGACAACTTCTTCCAGGGTGCCTTCGGCGGCTCGTTCCTCAATCACCAGTACCTGATCAGCGCCACCGCGCCGTTCTATCCGGACGCGGCCAATTCGGTAGCCAAAGCGCAGATCGCCACGCTGCAAAGCGCTGACCCCGCCGATCCACGTCTCAAGCCACTGGAGGCATCGCCGGCCAGCGCCATGACCGGCCCGCCGCAGTTCGGCCCGAGTGCGCTGACCCCGGACGGTTTCGGTGTCAACACTCTCGCCCCGCCGTACTGGCCGACGTGGATTCGCGACCCGGAACGTCCGGCCTATTCCAAGCCGGATCTGCCCAACGTAATGGTGCCGCAGACCCACGAACACATCGGCGACAAACTGTCGAAGAAGAACGTCGACTGGGCCTGGTACGCCGGCGCCTGGCAGGCAACGCTGGATCAGTACAAGGATTCCGGCGGGATTCCGAAGATCCCCAACTTCCAGTATCACCACCAGCCGTTCAACTACTTCAAGCAGCAAGGCCCGGAAAACCCGCAAGAGCGCAACAAACGCCTGCGTGACGCCGGTTTGGGTGACGAGTCGAGTACCAACAAATTCTTCGCCGATGCCGAGGCGGGCAAGCTGCCGGCGGTGAGTTTCTACAAACCCCAGGGCAACCTGAACATGCACGCCGGCTATGCCGACGTCGCCTCCGGTGACCGGCACATCGTCCGCGCCTTGAAAGTGCTGCGTGAAAGTCCGCAGTGGAAAAACATGGTGGTGGTCGTCACCGTCGATGAAAACGGCGGCTGGTGGGACCACGTGGCGCCGCCCAAAGGCGATCGCTGGGGCCCGGGTTCACGGGTGCCGGCGCTGGTGGTGTCGCCGTTCGCCCGCAAAGGCACGGTGGATCACACGGTCTACGACACGGCGTCGATCCTGCGCCTGATCACCCGGGTGTTCCAGCTCGAAACCCTCGATGGCCTCAAGCAGCGCGATGAGGCGATGAGCGCCCGGGGCCAGAAACCGATGGGCGATCTGACCAACGCCCTGCAGTTTCAGGCCTGAAAACCCGGTTCTGCGGGCTGACGCAAAAATCCGTGAATGACGGCTTCTCTGTGCAACACGGCTGATCCAATATGAAGCGCCCCGAAATCCCGGGGAACCCACGCTGAAAAGGATCTGAGCATGTTCAAACTCGCAGGACTGACCTCCGCAGCCTTCACCCTCGCCGCGCTCACCCTGAGCGCGGCGGCCCACGCCGATGTCGATCTGAAGCTGGGCAGCACCGAACGCGTCACCCGCCTCTTCGCCTACCCCAACAACTGCAACGTGATCTGCTATCGCAACTGGTCGCTGGAGCAGACCGTCGCCCATTACCTGAGCCAGAGCGTGCAGCGCGATGGCTACACCGATGCCAAGGTGCTGGTGAAGAACGATAACGGGCAGATTTACGCCGAGATCAGCGGCGTACCGAAGGGCTACGACAAGCCGCTGTCGGCGCTGCTCGATGCCGGCGATCTGGCTTACACCGGCGCCAGCAAGCTCAACGCCGATGGCAAGTGGGCGTACAGCTGGTATCTGTTCCTGCCGCTGGGCATGGCGCTGGAAAACCGCAAGAGCGTCGAGCTGCTGCACTTCCCGCCGGATTACTCGCTGACTCAGGCGCAGGATTATCTGCGCTCCAACACCACCGATCGCTGGGCTGCGCTGCTGACCGATAACGGGATTCCGGCCGACCAGACGCCGGCCTATCAGACCATCATCGACATCGCGCCAATCGCGGCCCCGTCCAATGCCGGCAGTGATCTGGAAGGGGTCTACGACTACTTCAAGGATTACCAGACCACGCTGGTCAAGCAGTTCAGCCAGACCAGCGCCGGTAGCACCCTGCCGATGGTCGCGTTCGGTGCGCCGGTGCGTAACTGGATCAAGCAGCAATACGGCCCGACCGTGGCGGTATTGGGTCTGGCGACTATCAGCCCGAGTGCAGGGGTGAACGTGCCGGTGCTGGGATCGAACCACCCGAGCTACATCTGGTACGCCGCCGATCCGGCGAGCTACGACGGCGATGAAGCGAAAGCCGATGCCGCCGGTTTGAAGGTCATGGGTCAGGACTTGAGCGCCGCTTGCTGGCAGGCCGGAATGGGCAGCAAACCCGGTACCGATGCGAAAACCCTGCTCGACAGCTGCAAGCAGTCTTGGCAAGTGACGCAGAAGGTCAAAACCTGTGAGCTGTTCTACACCTCGATCCGCAACCTGAGCCCGGCGGATGCTGCCGCCAAGTGCTCGACCACGCCGATCAAGACGCAGCTGCAACAGCTTCAGGGCGAATTGCCGGACACCGCCGTTCCCGCACCACACCTCTGATCCGCTGAAAAAGCTTCCCGTGTCAGTCAATGCTGACGCGGGAAGCAGCGGATTACGCCTGTCAGATCTGACAGTAGACGGTATGAGAGATACACCGGAATATTGGATCCAAACATGTTGCAGCGCTGACAGGACGTCAGACCGGGGAAGTCGCAGCATTTGCCGACAGGGATCGTTATGAACAACCAGGCACATCAACACCCCATCCCCCGCGACACACCGGGTATCTACCCATTTGCCGGGTTGCCGGTACGGTTGGGTTTCCCCTCGACTGAGGATTTCCAAATCGTTCAGAACAGCCATGGTCGCGCGGCAGTGGTGGCGCGCCGGGCATTCTTGCGCATCACCCGGATGTGTCGGGTGTCCGGGCAACTGCTGCCCTATCGCTGTCGCCAGACCCGCCAGCTACTGGCCGGCATCCATATCTACGACCCGCGCTTTTGCGGGTTGCTCGAACATGCCTGCGATCCGAATGTATTTCTGGACATGAGTGAACTATGGCTGTGGGCGCTGCGCGACATTCAGCCGGGTGAACGCCTGACCATCGACTTCGCCGCCACCGAGGACCGTTTGTTGCAGCAATTCGCCTGCACCTGTGGCTCGCCGCGCTGTCGGGGGTGGATCACCGGTTACGACGAGCCACCCAGTATCGAGGGCCAGCACTTTTTGCAGCACTGGCGGCACGCGCACTGATCGGGATTACAACGCTCCGACCGGACGCAGGCGGTATTGCGGCGGCAGTTGCTCGAAACCGCTGATGGTGGTGTTCAGGCTTTTCCAGCGACCGTCCTTGATGCCGTAGATGCAGCCATGAATCGACAGGCTCTGCCCGCGATGCCAGGCGTTCTGGATGATGCTGGTGTGGGCAACGTTGGCAACTTGCTGGACGACGTTGAGCTCGCACAGCCGGTCGACCTGCTCTTCCTCGGTGGGCAGCTTGGCCAGTTCTTCTCGTTTTTCGTAATACAGGTCGCGGATCGAACGCAGCCAGCCATCGATCAGACCGAACTGGCGATCCTGCATCGAGGCGCGCACACCGCCGCAACCGTAGTGGCCGGTGACAAGGATGTGTTTGACCTTGAGCACATCGACTGCGTACTGGATCACCGACAGGCAATTGAGGTCAGTGTGCAGCACCACGTTGGCGACGTTGCGGTGTACGAACAGATCGCCCGGCAGCATGCCGACGATCTCGTTGGCCGGCACCCGTGCGTCGGAGCAGCCGATCCACAGATATTCCGGGGTCTGCTGGCGCGCCAGCTTGGCGAAGAAATCCGGGTCTTCCTTGGTGATCGCGTCAGCCCAACGCTCGTTGTTATCAATCAGGTCTTGTAAGTCGTGCATGGTTAAGGCCTCAAGAAAGATGCGCAGGTATGACAGACGACCGCCCGTCGGGGTCACGCGAGAATCGCCGGTGTTTTTCTTTGGAATTCTCGGGTGCCCGGTGAGTCCACTCAGTAAGGCCCACAGTATGAGGATTTGCCATGACTGATTCACGACGTCCGTACGATGCGGTGCAACCGGAACCCATCGATGACAACGAAGACCGCATGGGCTCGGTGCACGAGCTGGATTTCGATGAAGACGAACCCAGCGCCAAGATTGGCGACGAGATTCCGGAACGTGAACGCGAGCAACTGATGCCCAACGAAAGAGTGCGCGAGGCCGGGTTTACCGGTGCATCGACGGCGGATCATGAGCCGACCGACGACGATACGAGCCCGGAAACACTGATTCATGAAGATGGCGCGCGCGATGCCGAAGAGGCTGGCGAAGGCAATCAGGCGGATTGGGATCTGAGCATTGTCGATGAAGACGACATCGGCGGCGGCAATGGTCTGGATGAGGCGGAGCTGGCGCGGCGTGATCCGCTGGATGGCAACCGCTGATCACCTTATGTGACGCGACTCACTGTAGGAGCTGCCGAAGGCTGCGATCTTTTGATCTTGCTTCTAAAAACAACATCAAAAGATCGCAGCCTGCGGCAGCTCCTACAGGTGTTCAGTCGACCAACGTGCAGGCCATGACCACGGCATCTTCACGCCCGCCCACCGCCGGATAATAATCCCGCCGCCGGCCAATCTCATTGAATCCATAGCGCTCATACAGCTTGAACGCCGCCGTATTGCTGTCACGCACTTCCAGAAAACACTCACGCGCCTCAGCCGCATACGCTCGCGACATCAGATGCTCGAGCAACGTCAGCCCCAGCCCACGCCCCTGATTTTCCGGCTTGACCGTGATATTCAGCAGGTGCGCCTCATCCAGAATGATCTGTACCACGCCATGGCCGACCTGCTGCTGGCCTTCGAACATCAGCCAGATCTGATACTTGCCCAGCCCGTCGAGAAAAATCCCGCGGGTCCAAGGATGGCTGTACGCGGCGTATTCGATCTTCAATACCGCGTCCAGATCCGCCTCGGTCATCGGGCGGAACGATACAGCTTCACTCATTCGATGGTTTCCAGCGCGCCATCAGCCGACGCATGGCTTGCCACACAGCGGCTTTGCGCTGCGGCTCTTCCATTAACAATTCCAGACCGGGGATGGCCCAGGCCAGGCCCAGGCCTTCGATCTGCAACTCACAATTGAACGCTGCAGCATCCGCCTCACCGGCAAAGCGCACCGCCGGCAGGCCGATCAGCCACAGGCAGGCGCAAGGCGCCGCTTCCATTTGCACCGAAAGGAAGCCTTGAACGAAGTCGCGCGCCGCCTCCGGGCCTTGATCCATGGTGCCGCGGTTCAGCCACGGCCAGCGCACCGGCTCGCCGACGATTTGTGGCGCATCCGGCAGACCGGCGGCGCGCAGCATGTCCTTAAGCAGCAGATAGGCCGGATCGCGGCTCTGGAACGCTTCGCCTGTGGGTAACTCCACCAGCAGCAGGCAAGCCCCGGCGCGCAACAATTGCAGGGCGAAACGCGGTGGCGGCACCGGTGCAGGTTTGACGACGACCGGCGCCTCCTCGACCTCTGCCACCGGTTTGGCACCGGTGCGGGTGCTGGCGAGCGACGGGCGTGGCACTTCGATCTTCGGCCGTTCGACCGGGCGCGGTGCACTCTGCACCGGGGCTTCGGCCTGAACAACCGGCATCACCGCCACCTCTGGCTCAGGCTCGGGCATGTCCAGCAGCTCGGGCCGCGACGGGGCGGCGAAAGGCAATTCGGTGCGCGGCAGCCAGTTGACCACCTGCATGGCGTTCAAATAGGCGCGGCGGCGGGACTCGATAAGCAAAGGGTTCGGCCACTTGTGGATAACTGAAAGTGGGCTGATTCTACCGCCCTTCGTTCAAGATCGCTTGCTGTTGATCGATAGCCTTTACCTGGGCTCGCTCCCTGAGAAAATGCGACAGCCCGTCCCGAGAGTGAATCGCATCCCTCTCGATGCAGTACAATCGCGGCTTTTAATCGCCAACCAGCCGGCCATTCCGATGATCGAACCCAAGCGCGTCTTGCGCGCCCTCGCTGAACACTGGGCACTTCTGGAGCCACTGTGCGAGCACTTCGACCAGGGCACCCTGAGCCTCAACGAACTGCGCACGCAACTGGCCACCCAACAACTGGACAGCACGCCGCAGGACATCACCAGCCTGCTCGACGTGTGGATTCGCCTGGACATTCTGGTGCCCGTGGCGAAAAGCCCGAACCGTTTCGAGCTCAACGCGCAGATCCACGACTTCCTCGCCTACCTGCGCCGTGAGCACCGTCTGGGCCTGTGCCTGGAAATCGAAGCCTATCTGCGCCACCTCGAACGGCTGGCCGGCTACATTCAGGACGCGTTCGACGTGCGCGACGGCAACGACCTCGCCCGTCAGCTGCGTTTGCTCGACATGCGCGTGCGCGATGTACTGAAGAAACTCGACAACGACGAACAGGCGCTGGTGGCCGTGGCCGAACGGGCCAAGACCAGCGACCGGCAGATTCCGCTGCGTCAGCGTTACGCCGAAGTGCTGGCGACGTGGGACGAATACGTCGAGCCGATGATCGACCTGGTGAACGCCGACGGCGCCTTCGAACAAGGCGTGCGCAAGGTCGAAACCGTGCTGCTGAAGATGCTCAGCGAACAGCAACGCCTCGGCCATCTGGTCGATGACGACATGCTGCTGCGCACCCACGCGCGCATCCTCGAGATGCAGACCAGCGCCCAGCTGACCCTGCGCCACGCCCGCGAACTGCTGCTGCCGCTGCGTGAAGAGGCGCGCCGGCACAACGCCGTGACCCGTGGCGCCGCACTCGCACTGGCGGCGATTCGCCGCAAAGGCATCGATGCCGTGCCGCAAGCGGCGATGCCACTGTTCACCCGGCCGCAAAGCACCTTCCTCGGCAGCGCCAGTCAGGTCGAGGCCTACGTCTACGCCCTGGCGCGTTTCGAGCCGAAACCGGCGCGATTCCCCAAGGCGCACAAGACCCAGAAATCCGGCGATGCGCCGCGTGCACCGCGCACCGTGCGCGAAATGGTCGAGCGTTGCGAAGAGTCCCTGCCGATGCCGGATCTGATGACCTGGTTGCTGGAGCAGGAACCGGACGGCGCCACCGACGAATTGCTGTACTGGTTCTCGCGTCTGTCGCGGGAAAAACGCTTCACCCGCGAGCGTCTGGAACGCCGCGAATACCACACTCACGAGCACCAGGTCAGCCTGCGCTCCTTCGCCCTGCTCTCGGCCCGCGACCCTGCCGCCGCCGAGGATTCTGCGAGCATCCCCAATGCATCTTGATCTATCCGAACTGTCCCAACTGGCGCCGATCTTCCGTGAGCTGTTCAAGGGCTACCACGTCAGCCGCCGCGACCCGGAGCTGTACGCGCAACTGTCGAACTTCCAGGATCAATACCGCACGCTGTTCAAGGCGCTGGGGTTCGAGCTGGTCTGCGACACCCGGGGTTTCTACTACTTCGTGCCGGACATGGCCGCTGCGGCGGTGAACAAGACCGCCCAGCGTCTGGCACTGTTCACCTTCATCCTCGTCGAGCACCTGGCCGATCAGGGCCGCGACCCGATTGCCGTGCTCGACGGCGGCAGCCTCGGCCGCGAAGAATTGCCGTCGCTGCTGGACAAATACCGCGACCTGTTCATCCAGGCCGAAGTGCAGACCGTTGAAGAGCTCGAAGAAAAAATCATGCGTCGCATGACTCAGCTTGGTTTCGCCGGCGAAGAAAACGGCGTGTACCGCTTCCTGCCGCCGATGCACCGTTTCCTCGACGTGTGCCTGTCGGTGCAACAGGACCGCGATCTGGCGGCCAGCGTGCACAGCGTGCTGCCGCTGCCGGCACCGGTGCTGATCGACGAAGAAGCCGAAGCGAAATTCCTCGAGACCGACGATCCGCTTGATCTGTCCGAATTCGAAGAAGAAAGCGAAGAAGACGCACTGGCCCGCGCCATTGCCGAAGAACAGGAGTCCGACGCATGAGCCAGGAACGCTACGGCATCCGCCGCTTTGCTCTTTTGAACACCGCCGGTTACAGCCTCGGCCTGTTCCCGCTGGAAGAACCGCTGTCGGTTTACGGCGCGAATAACCTCGGTAAGTCGGCGTCGATCAACGCCTTGCAGTTCCCGATTCTGGCGCGCATGTCGGACATGAGTTTCGGCAAGTACAGCCTGGAACAATCGCGGCGTTTCTACTTCGCCTCCGACACCAGTTACATCCTCGTCGAAGTCAATCTGCCCCACGGTCCGCACGTGATCGGTGTGGTCGGTCGCGGCCCGGGTGGTGGTTTCGGTCACCAGTTCTTCGCTTATGCCGGCAAGCTGGATCTGGCGCATTACCAGAAGAACGACACCTGCCTGCGGCAGAAAGAGCTGTTCAGCAACCTTGAGAAAGAAGGCCTGAAAGCCTACGAACTCAAACCTGATGAATTGCGTCGTCTGCTGGTGGGCGGGCACACCTCTATCCCGCTGGACCTGACGCTGATCCCGCTGCGCTCCACCAGCGAGCAGAGCCTGAAAACCTTCCGCGCGCTGTTCATCAACCTGCTGCACATGCGTGAAATCACTGCGGCCAAGTTGAAGCAACTGTTCCTCGATGCCTTCGAGCACAGCCTGCGTTCCGGCAGCGTCGATTACATCGCCGCGTGCGAAGAAGCCTTCCGCGACGTGCGCCGCATGGAGCAGGACTACAACTCGCTGGTCGCCGCCGGCCCGCTGGTCGAAGCCTTGGCCAACGGCGTGAAACAGCGCGATGTGCTGCGCGGCAAGCTGCATCGCCTGTCGCCGCTGCTCGACTCGTTGCTCGGCACCTGGTCGGACTACGCCACGGCGCGCAAGGAAGAGCTGACCATTCAGGCCGAACACTACCGTCGCGAGCAGGACGATCTGCAAAACGATCAGCGCGGTGGCACGCAGGAACTGATGCGTCTGGAGCGGGAAATTTCCGGTATCCAACGCTGGCTCGGTGAGTTGTCGGTGCTGAAGAACCGCTTCGCCCTGGTCGATGACGTGAAAGTGCTGGAGCAACAGTTGCTCGCGGCCAAGGATGCCCACGACGAACTGGCCGGTGCGCTGGCACAGTCCCGACAGTTCAGCGCCGAGGATCTGGAAGAGCGTCTGCGCGATCTGGAAAAACGCCTGAAGTCGGTGAAGCAGCAACTCGATCACGCCGACAACAACAGCTATGCGCGCCTGCGTGAGGAGTTCTCACAGCAGGACGTCGAGCGCCTGATGCGCCTGTTCAACAGCGCGCTGTTCAGTCTGCCGCTGGGCGAACATGGCATCACCCTCGACGAGGATGGCGAGTGGGTCAAATCAGTCGAGCTGATCCTCGATGGCTTCAAGGGCGAGCGTTTCGAAGTGCCGGGGCTGTCGATCGACATCTCGCACATCGAGCCGCCAGCTCTGCAAGCGCTGGCCGACCGCGCCGCGCTGCGTGACCAGAAAGAGCGTCTGGAAAAAGAACTCAAGCAACTGAAAACCCAGCAAGCCGTGGCTGCCGACCGCGCCGCGAGCAAGACCCAGACCGAAGCGCTGTATCAGCAAGTGCTGGATGCGCAGAAAGCCCTGGAAGATTTCCGCCGTACCCAGACGCTGAGCGCCGAAGAAGGCGACAAGCTCGAGCAACTGGCGCAGATGGAAGCCGCGCAGGACGAACTCAAGCGCTCCAGCGATGCGTTCACCGAGCGCGTCCAGCAGCTGTCAGCCAAGCTGCAACTGGTCGGTCGGCAGATCGCCGACATGGAAGCCAAGCAGCGCACCCTCGACGACGCCTTGCGTCGCCGTCAACTGCTGCCGGCGGACCTGCCGTTCGGCACGCCGTTCATGGATCCAGTCGACGACTCGATGGACAACCTGCTGCCGCTGCTCAACGACTATCAGGACAGCTGGCAAGGCTTGCTGCGCGCTGACGGGCAGATCGAAGCGCTGTACGCGCAAGTACGCCTCAAAGGCGTGGCCAAGTTCGACAGCGAAGACGACATGGAGCGCCGTCTGTCGCTGCTGATCAACGCTTACGCGCACCGTACCGACGAAGCCCTGACATTGGGCAAGGCACGGCGTGCGGCGGTCACCGACATCGCCCGGACCCTGCGCAACATTCGCAGCGACTACGACAGCCTCGAACACCAACTGGCGCTGTTCAACCGCGAGATCAACAAGCGTCAGGTGTCCAACCTGCAGAGCTTCCGCATCGTCCTGGCGCCGAACAAGGAAGCGCTCAAGCACATCGACCAGATCATCCACAGCGCCGGTCAGTACGAAGAAGGCGAAACCCTGTCGGTGTTCGATCTGAGCCAGAGCGCCGAACAGGACAACAAGAACGAAGAGGCCAAGGAATATCTGGCACGGTTGGTGGCAGCGAACCACAACCAACTAGGCCTCAAGGACTTGTTCGAACTGGCGTTCGAGATCACCAAGGTCAACGGTCAGCCGGTGATTCACACCGACATCGACGGCGCGGCCTCCAACGGCACCACTATGACCATCAAGGCGCTGACCAACATGTACTTGTTGCTGCACTTGATGGATCGCGACCTCGCCGGTCGCGTGCGCTTGCCGTACTACCTCGATGAGGCGGCGGACATCGACGAGAAGAACCAGGCCGCGCTGCTGGAAACCAGCCTGCAACTGGGCTTCGTGCCGATTCTGGCGAGCGTGAAGCCGCAAGTCTGCGCCAGTGTCGCCATCGACCTAGAGGGCGGCAGCGGTCCGGCGGGGATCTACATCGACGAGGCGGACTGGAAGTACATCCGCCGCCATGATGTGGTGAAGGCCACCGTCAATGTGCAAGCCGATGAGCCGGAGCTGGATGAGGTTTGACCGGCGTTAGCTGAAGGCAAAAAAAGGGCCGCGATCTGTTGGGATCGCGGCCCTTTTTTATGGCTTTGGGTTTGTGCTGACTTAGAGGACCTCATCGCTGGCAAGCCAGCTCCCACAGGTTTTTGCGCTAAACACAAATTCTGTATACGACATAAAACCCTGTGGGAGCTGGCTTGCCAGCGAAGGCGTCCTCCCAGACGCCACATCAATTCCGGATTACTTACCGAGCGAAATCTTCGGCGCCCAGGTCAGCCACTCATCCTCGAACTTGTCGAACAGCGGGAACGTCTGCTCAGGTCGTGCCGGGTTGCCCATGCGCTCACCGTCCGGCGTGGCGAAGGCGATGCCACCCTGAATCGCCGTCTCCAGCGACTCCGTGCGCACCGTCAGACCATTGAACAAGCCGATGTCGAAACCGACACCGCTGGTGTTCCAGAATCGGCTGCCGCTGCGCACCAGCGGCGCGTACTTCGGCTCGATCAGAATGTGCACCAAGACGCGATCTGCGGTCTGACCCAGCTCATAGCCCGTGACTTTGCCCACAGTGATTTCTCGGTAGGTCACGGGTACGCCCGGTTTCAGTGAGCCACGGCGCGCAGCGCTCAACACCAGACTCAAACCGGCTTCCTGTTTGGCGACTTCCGGCGGACTGGCCAGCGCAACGAAGTTCTTCTGCGGGCCGAGGTTTTTTGCCGCCGGCTGCACTTCCACATACTGCCCGGTAACCAGGGTTTCCAGGTTCTGCGTCTTGATCAGTCCCAACTCTGGCTTGACCACCCAGAACTGACTGCCGACCCGCGCAATGCGCTCCGGCACTTCGGTGATCCGCGCGGTAATCATCACGGCTTGCAGATCGTCGGTCAGATCGACGTCTTCAATCTTGCCGACATCCAGGCCTTTGAAACGAATCGGCGTGCCCGGACGCAAACCATCGGCGCGGTCGACCTTGATCGTGACTAAAGTGCCTTTCTGGTTGGCCTCGTCATGGTTGGCGAACAGCCGGAAGCGTGGAATACGCTTCTGCAGCGGCGCTTTGGCTTGCGGTGTTTCGAAGGCAATGCCGCCGGCCATCAACGTCTGCAACGACTCGCTCTTGACCTGAATCCCGCCCGTCAGACCACCGGTGAGGGTGATGCCGCTGACGTTCCAGAAGCGTGTCGACGCGTTGACCAGGTTTTCGTATTCCTTCTCGATATGCACGCCAATGACGATTTGTTTTTTGGTCTTGGAGAACTGATAGCTCTGAACCGAACCGACCTTGACCTGCTTGTACAGAATCGGACTGCCGACTTCGATCGAACCGAGAACATCGGTGAACAGCACCAGGTGCAGACCCGGCGAACGCAGATCCAGCGGCGGCGCTTTTGGCCGCGCCTCGAACTCGCGTTTCGGCGCGGCACCTTTGTCGCCCGGACGCACGGCGATGTAGTTACCTTTGACCAACGCTTCGAGCCCGGTGATACCGGCCAGGGAAATCGACGGTTTGACCACCCAGAACTGCGTGCCTTCGACCAGATAGTCTTCCGCCAGAGGATCCAGCGTCAGCTCGGCCGTGGCGCTATTCAGATCCGGATCGATTTTCAACGCTTTCATGTTGCCGACCTGAATGCCCTTGTACATCACCGGCGTACGGCCGGCCTGCAGGCCTTCGAAGTCACTGAGTTTGACCTTGACCCGGATGCCGGCAGCGGCGGCGTCGAAGTCCTCATACAGGCGGAACGGCAGGCTTGGATCAGTGGGTGGACTGTCCTTGCGATTCTCCGGTGTGGCGAAGGCGATACCGCCGGCGACGATGCTCGCCAGAGACTCGCTGCGTACCTTTACCCCGGACAGGTTGGCGTCGATGCTGATGCCGCTGGCATTCCAGAAACGTGTGTGTTTGCGCACCAGTTTGGCGTAGGTCGGCTCGATGAACACTTTGAGCTCAACGGTGCTCTGGTCTTCAGACAGCACGTAGCTTTTGATCTGACCGACCTTGATCTGCTTGTAGAACACCGGACTGCCGCGGTTCAGCGAACCGAGACGATCGGCCTTGATGGTCAGGTGCAGGCCGGGCTTGGAGTCCGACAGCGGCGGCTCTTCGGCGAGTGCCTTGAACTTGCGGGTCGGCTCGCCTTCACCGGGACTGATGGCCACGTAATTACCTGAAACCAGGGTTTCCAGACCGGTAATGCCGGCCAGGGTCACGCTCGGTTTCACCAGCCAGAAACGCGTGCTGGTCTTGAGGTATTGCTCGACGTCCTTGTTCATTTCGACGGTGGCAATTACCCCTTTGGAGTTGCCCTCGTCATCCAGTTTGAGCGTCTTCACCTTACCCACCGGCATGCCCTTGTAGACCACTTCGGTCTTGTTGGCCTGGATGCCTTCACCGCTTTCGAAACGCACCTGAATCTCGATGCCGGTTTCGTTATAGGCACGCCAGCCGAGCCAGCCGCCGATGATCAGGGCAATCAGAGGCAGTACCCAAATGGCAGACCAGTTGGAGGCCGGTCGGGTTTTCGCTACAGGCAAATCAGTCATGGTCGTCGTCCGACTCCGTGTTATCCCAAATCAGTCGGGGATCGAAAGTTACTGCGGCAAGCATCGTCAGAATCACCACACTGGCGAAGGCGATGGCGCCAAGGTTGGCTTCGACACTGGCAAGCCGGCCGAAGTTGACGACCGCCACCAGAATGGCGATCACAAAGATATCGAGCATCGACCAGCGACCGATGAACTCGATGAAGCGGTACATCCAGATCCGCTGCCGTGCAGACAATGGCTGGCGTCGCTGCACCGAAAACAGCAACAACGCGATGCCTACAAGCTTGAAGGTCGGCACCAGAATACTGGCGATGAACACCACGGCGGCAATCGGGATCATGCCGTGCTGCACCAACTGGATCACGCCGGACATGATGGTGCTAGGGTCGCCCTGACCCAGCGAGCTGACCGTCATGATCGGCAACACATTGGCCGGAATATAGATGATCGCAGCAGTGATCAGCAGGGCCCAGGTTCGGACCAGGCTGTTGGGCCGGCGAGCGTGAACCAGCGCGCCGCAGCGCGTGCAGGTCTGCTCGTCGGTGTCCGCATCCTGTCTGTTCAATTCATGGCATTCGGTACAGATCAGAATGCCCGCATCAATCGCCCGCATGGGCATCCTCTCCTGATAATGCCTGCCAGATCTGGTGCGGTGACATCACCACTTCCAGCCAGACCTGGACCAACAACAAACCGATGAAACACGCCAGACCGAGGCCGACGGTGATGGCCGCCATGTCCGCCAGTTTGACGATCGCCACGAGGACGCCCATGAGGTAGACCTCGAGCATGCCCCAGTCTTTGAGGTGGTGATAAATGCGGTAGAGCAGCAAGCCGTAACTGCGGCCGATGTTGAAACGGATCGTCAGCAAAACGAATAACTGGCACAGCAACTTCAGCAACGGAATGGCCATACTGCACAGGAATACGACGATCGAAACGCCCTGCATGTCCGTATTGAACAAGCCGAGCACGCCGCTCCAGACCGTATCCTGCGAAGATTGTCCGAGGATATTGAGTTGCATGATGGGTAAAAAGTTTGCCGGGATATACAGCAATAATGCTGCGATCACCAAGGCAAGGCTGCGCTGCACCACATTATGGCGATGGGCGTACAACTCGTAACCGCAGCGCGGGCAGAGCGCTTTCTCGCCATAGGCAAGCTCGGGCTTGCGCATCAGCAAGTCGCACTCATGACAGGCCACCAAGTCTTCCAGCGGTAAATCTGACAGCCCTTGGGCGTCAACCGGATCTGACATAAAGGCTCTGGCTCCGAAAAAGATGGGGGTTATTCTAGTGTTCTGATTCGAAAATAACTGTGCAAAATTGTTCGCTGGCTAAGCAAAAATACTTTCCTGCGGGCAAAACAAAACCCCAACTGCTTTCGCAATTGGGGTTTCGGAATTTAATCTTGACGATGACCTACTCTCACATGGGGAAACCCCACACTACCATCGGCGATGCATCGTTTCACTTCTGAGTTCGGGATGGGATCAGGTGGTTCCAACGCTCTATGGTCGTCAAGAAATTCGGGTACTGACTCGCGGCCGGTTGGCCTCGCTTCAGCAAATCGGGTATGTGATACAGGTGTTTGTGAGCAGCGCGAACTTTCGGTTCATTGCGTCTTCACACACCGCAATCTGGTCTCTCTCGAGCATGCAGATTGCTTGGGTGTTATATGGTCAAGCCTCACGGGCAATTAGTATTGGTTAGCTCAACGCCTCACAGCGCTTACACACCCAACCTATCAACGTCGTAGTCTTCGACGGCCCTTCAGGGAACTCAAGGTTCCAGTGAGATCTCATCTTGAGGCAAGTTTCCCGCTTAGATGCTTTCAGCGGTTATCTTTCCCGAACATAGCTACCCGGCAATGCCACTGGCGTGACAACCGGAACACCAGAGGTTCGTCCACTCCGGTCCTCTCGTACTAGGAGCAGCCCCTCTCAAATCTCAAACGTCCACGGCAGATAGGGACCGAACTGTCTCACGACGTTCTAAACCCAGCTCGCGTACCACTTTAAATGGCGAACAGCCATACCCTTGGGACCGGCTTCAGCCCCAGGATGTGATGAGCCGACATCGAGGTGCCAAACACCGCCGTCGATATGAACTCTTGGGCGGTATCAGCCTGTTATCCCCGGAGTACCTTTTATCCGTTGAGCGATGGCCCTTCCATACAGAACCACCGGATCACTAAGACCTACTTTCGTACCTGCTCGACGTGTCTGTCTCGCAGTCAAGCGCGCTTTTGCCTTTATACTCTACGACCGATTTCCGACCGGTCTGAGCGCACCTTCGTACTCCTCCGTTACTCTTTAGGAGGAGACCGCCCCAGTCAAACTACCCACCATACACTGTCCTCGATCCGGATAACGGACCTGAGTTAGAACCTCAAAGTTGCCAGGGTGGTATTTCAAGGATGGCTCCACGCGAACTGGCGTCCACGCTTCAAAGCCTCCCACCTATCCTACACAAGCAAATTCAAAGTCCAGTGCAAAGCTATAGTAAAGGTTCACGGGGTCTTTCCGTCTAGCCGCGGATACACTGCATCTTCACAGCGATTTCAATTTCACTGAGTCTCGGGTGGAGACAGCGCCGCCATCGTTACGCCATTCGTGCAGGTCGGAACTTACCCGACAAGGAATTTCGCTACCTTAGGACCGTTATAGTTACGGCCGCCGTTTACCGGGGCTTCGATCAAGAGCTTCGCGTTAGCTAACCCCATCAATTAACCTTCCGGCACCGGGCAGGCGTCACACCCTATACGTCCACTTTCGTGTTTGCAGAGTGCTGTGTTTTTAATAAACAGTCGCAGCGGCCTGGTATCTTCGACCGGCATGAGCTTACGGAGCAAGTCCTTCACCCTCACCGGCGCACCTTCTCCCGAAGTTACGGTGCCATTTTGCCTAGTTCCTTCACCCGAGTTCTCTCAAGCGCCTTGGTATTCTCTACCCAACCACCTGTGTCGGTTTGGGGTACGGTTCCTGGTTATCTGAAGCTTAGAAGCTTTTCTTGGAAGCATGGCATCAACCACTTCGTCACCCAAAGGGTAACTCGTCATCAGCTCTCGGCCTTAAGATCCCGGATTTACCTAAGATCTCAGCCTACCACCTTAAACTTGGACAACCAACGCCAAGCTGGCCTAGCCTTCTCCGTCCCTCCATCGCAATAACCAGAAGTACAGGAATATTAACCTGTTTTCCATCGACTACGCTTTTCAGCCTCGCCTTAGGGACCGACTAACCCTGCGTCGATTAACGTTGCGCAGGAAACCTTGGTCTTTCGGCGTGGGTGTTTTTCACACCCATTGTCGTTACTCATGTCAGCATTCGCACTTCTGATACCTCCAGCAAGCTTCTCAACTCACCTTCACAGGCTTACAGAACGCTCCTCTACCGCATCACTTGCGTGATACCCGTAGCTTCGGTGTATGGTTTGAGCCCCGTTACATCTTCCGCGCAGGCCGACTCGACTAGTGAGCTATTACGCTTTCTTTAAAGGGTGGCTGCTTCTAAGCCAACCTCCTAGCTGTCTAAGCCTTCCCACATCGTTTCCCACTTAACCATAACTTTGGGACCTTAGCTGACGGTCTGGGTTGTTTCCCTTTTCACGACGGACGTTAGCACCCGCCGTGTGTCTCCCATGCTCGGCACTTGTAGGTATTCGGAGTTTGCATCGGTTTGGTAAGTCGGGATGACCCCCTAGCCGAAACAGTGCTCTACCCCCTACAGTGATACATGAGGCGCTACCTAAATAGCTTTCGAGGAGAACCAGCTATCTCCGAGCTTGATTAGCCTTTCACTCCGATCCACAGGTCATCCGCTAACTTTTCAACGGTAGTCGGTTCGGTCCTCCAGTCAGTGTTACCTAACCTTCAACCTGCCCATGGATAGATCGCCCGGTTTCGGGTCTATTCCCAGCGACTAGACGCCCTATTAAGACTCGCTTTCGCTACGCCTCCCCTATTCGGTTAAGCTCGCCACTGAAAATAAGTCGCTGACCCATTATACAAAAGGTACGCAGTCACCCAACAAAGTGGGCTCCCACTGCTTGTACGCATACGGTTTCAGGATCTATTTCACTCCCCTCTCCGGGGTTCTTTTCGCCTTTCCCTCACGGTACTAGTTCACTATCGGTCAGTCAGTAGTATTTAGCCTTGGAGGATGGTCCCCCCATATTCAGACAAAGTTTCTCGTGCTCCGTCCTACTCGATTTCATGACTAAGAGACTTTCGCGTACAGGGCTATCACCCACTATGGCCGCACTTTCCAGAGCGTTCCGCTAATCTCAAAGCCACTTAAGGGCTAGTCCCCGTTCGCTCGCCACTACTAAGGGAATCTCGGTTGATTTCTTTTCCTCAGGGTACTTAGATGTTTCAGTTCCCCTGGTTCGCCTCTTGCACCTATGTATTCAGTACAAGATAACCATCTTGTGATGGCTGGGTTCCCCCATTCAGACATCTCCGGATCAAAGTCTGTTTGCCGACTCCCCGAAGCTTTTCGCAGGCTACCACGTCTTTCATCGCCTCTGACTGCCAAGGCATCCACCGTATGCGCTTCTTCACTTGACCATATAACCCCAAGCAATCTGGTTATACTGTGAAGACGACATTCGCCGAAAATTCGCAAAACTCTTAAGAGTCACTCACAAATTTTACCTTAGCCTGAACAACACCAGTGAAAGTGCTATCCAGTCTATCTTTCTATCACATACCCAAATTTTTAAAGAACGATCTAATCAAAAGACTAGAAATCAATATTCATCAACGAATATTCATTTCCAAGCTCTCGCTTAAATTCCGTCTTCTTCAATGAATCAAGCAATTCGTGTGGGAACTTATGGAGCAGCTGACGTCGTCGATTAAGGAGGTGATCCAGCCGCAGGTTCCCCTACGGCTACCTTGTTACGACTTCACCCCAGTCATGAATCACACCGTGGTAACCGTCCTCCCGAAGGTTAGACTAGCTACTTCTGGTGCAACCCACTCCCATGGTGTGACGGGCGGTGTGTACAAGGCCCGGGAACGTATTCACCGCGACATTCTGATTCGCGATTACTAGCGATTCCGACTTCACGCAGTCGAGTTGCAGACTGCGATCCGGACTACGATCGGTTTTGTGGGATTAGCTCCACCTCGCGGCTTGGCAACCCTCTGTACCGACCATTGTAGCACGTGTGTAGCCCAGGCCGTAAGGGCCATGATGACTTGACGTCATCCCCACCTTCCTCCGGTTTGTCACCGGCAGTCTCCTTAGAGTGCCCACCATTACGTGCTGGTAACTAAGGACAAGGGTTGCGCTCGTTACGGGACTTAACCCAACATCTCACGACACGAGCTGACGACAGCCATGCAGCACCTGTCTCAATGTTCCCGAAGGCACCAATCCATCTCTGGAAAGTTCATTGGATGTCAAGGCCTGGTAAGGTTCTTCGCGTTGCTTCGAATTAAACCACATGCTCCACCGCTTGTGCGGGCCCCCGTCAATTCATTTGAGTTTTAACCTTGCGGCCGTACTCCCCAGGCGGTCAACTTAATGCGTTAGCTGCGCCACTAAGAGCTCAAGGCTCCCAACGGCTAGTTGACATCGTTTACGGCGTGGACTACCAGGGTATCTAATCCTGTTTGCTCCCCACGCTTTCGCACCTCAGTGTCAGTATCAGTCCAGGTGGTCGCCTTCGCCACTGGTGTTCCTTCCTATATCTACGCATTTCACCGCTACACAGGAAATTCCACCACCCTCTACCATACTCTAGCTTGCCAGTTTTGGATGCAGTTCCCAGGTTGAGCCCGGGGATTTCACATCCAACTTAACAAACCACCTACGCGCGCTTTACGCCCAGTAATTCCGATTAACGCTTGCACCCTCTGTATTACCGCGGCTGCTGGCACAGAGTTAGCCGGTGCTTATTCTGTCGGTAACGTCAAAATTGCAGAGTATTAATCTACAACCCTTCCTCCCAACTTAAAGTGCTTTACAATCCGAAGACCTTCTTCACACACGCGGCATGGCTGGATCAGGCTTTCGCCCATTGTCCAATATTCCCCACTGCTGCCTCCCGTAGGAGTCTGGACCGTGTCTCAGTTCCAGTGTGACTGATCATCCTCTCAGACCAGTTACGGATCGTCGCCTTGGTGAGCCATTACCTCACCAACTAGCTAATCCGACCTAGGCTCATCTGATAGCGCAAGGCCCGAAGGTCCCCTGCTTTCTCCCGTAGGACGTATGCGGTATTAGCGTTCCTTTCGAAACGTTGTCCCCCACTACCAGGCAGATTCCTAGGCATTACTCACCCGTCCGCCGCTGAATCCAGGAGCAAGCTCCTTTCATCCGCTCGACTTGCATGTGTTAGGCCTGCCGCCAGCGTTCAATCTGAGCCATGATCAAACTCTTCAGTTCAAACATCTTTGGGTTTTTAAGAAACCCTAAACTTGGCTCAGCAATCGTTGGTTACATCTTTGATTTCTCGCGGAGTAACTTGTGATGCTGATAATCTTGTTGACTATCAGTCTGACTCCACAAGCACCCACACGAATTGCTTGATTCAGTTGTTAAAGAGCGGTTGGTTAAGATCTTTCGTCTCAACCGAGGCGCGCATTCTACAGCAGCCTCATTTGCTGTCAAGTGATTATTTTCAGAAGTTTTCGAAGATTTCTTCAACAACTTCAACCACTTGCGCTTCCGATCTCTCGTTAGCGGGAGGCGAATTCTACAGCGTTACACGCTGCTGTCAACACCTCTTTTTCTCCGCTTTCGACCGAGAAGATCGAACCGTCAAAAGAGCTAAACATCACCGCCCTTTCAACTCCTTCCAGGCCTCGATGAACTGAAGCAAGCCGCTGTCGAAAGCTGCGTAACTCATTGAATCTCAAGGAGTTTTCCGTTTCGACTGCGCCGGAAGTGGGGCGAATTATAGACCTCCTGAATCTGCCGTCAACCGTTAATTTCAGTTTTATTGCAAAACCTGCTTTTTAGTCAGCAAACGCGGGATGCGACGCGCGACGGCAGGCACACGCAGCAGCAACAGCACTGCACCTATAAAGGCGTAGATCGCCCACTCCTTGAGATCCGCACGCACGATCCACAGCATATGCAGCAATCCCAACCCCAGAATCACGTACACCAACCGATGCAGTTTCTTCCAGCGCACACCCAAACGGCGCTGACTGTAGCGATTGGACGTTACTGCCAACGCCAACAGACCGAGAAAGCCCAGCGTACCGACAATAATGTATGGCCGCTTACGCAACTCCACACCCAACTGCGACCAGTCGAAACCAAGGATGAACGCCATATAGCTGAACAGGTGCAGAACCACATAAGCAAAACACCAGAGTCCCAACTGACGGCGCACAGCAATCCACCCCGCCCACCCCGTCAATTTCTGCAACGGCGTCATGCTCAATGTGATCAACAGCAATACCAGCGTCCCCAGCCCCAACCGATCAACCAGCACCTTGCCCGGATCCGGGCCGAGCAAATCGGCAAACGCCTGATAAAACCAAAGCAATGGCCAAATCGCCGCAGCGATAAAAACGCCTACACGCCAGAACGGATATCGCATCAGTAGTTCTTCCGCAGATCGAGCCCTGTATATAAGGAAGCAACTTCATCCGCGTAGCCGTTGAACATCTGCGTATCACGCACATTCGGCTTGAACAGGCTATTCGGCAGACGCCGTTCCCGCGCCTGAGTCCAGCGCGGATGATCGACCGTCGGATTCACATTGGCATAAAACCCGTATTCATCTGCCGCGATGCTCTGCCAGGTGGTCTTGGGCTGCTCACTGACCAGACTGATCCGCACAATGGACTTCACACTTTTGAAGCCATACTTCCACGGCACCACCAGGCGCAGCGGCGCACCGTTCTGATTCGGCAATTCGCGTCCATACATGCCAACCGCCAGAATCGCCAAGGGATTCATCGCCTCGTCCAGACGCAAGCCTTCTACATACGGCCAATCGATCAGGGCAAAACCTGAGCGCTGCCCTGGCATGCTCTTGGGATCCTGCAGGGTTTCGAAGCGAATGTATTTGGCCTTGGAGGTCGGCTCGACCTGCTTGAGCAACGCAGAAATCGGAAAACCGATCCACGGGATGACCATCGACCACGCCTCAACACAGCGAAGGCGATAGATACGCTCCTCCAACTGGTACGGCTTCATGAAGTCTTCCAGCGCGTAACGCCCGGGCTTACCCACCTCCCCATCGACGACAACGCTCCACGGTTCGGTTTTCAGCGAACCGGCATTGGCCGCCGGATCGCCCTTGTCGGTGCCGAACTCATAGAAGTTGTTGTAATGAGTCGCGTCTTTATAAGGCGTGATCGCCTCATCCTTGACGTTGACTGCGCCCCACTTGATAGAAGGGAGTTTCTCGGCAAACCAGGCAGGCGCCTTGCCCGGCTCAACATCGGCATAGCGCACCGCATCTTCTGCAGTAGCCAAACGCGGCAGGCTGCTCACGGCGATACCGGCCGCGGTAGCTCCGAGCAACTGTCGACGGGAAAGATAAATGGATTCAGGCGTGACATCCGACTCATGGCAGTCGGACGCTTTGGGGAATTTGATCAGCATGGCAACTCCGCAGCTTTGGAGGACAGATGCACCCATAGACTGCGGAGTATGCGGGAAATTACATCACTCGACGTTTTTGCGCCGACGAAGATGCAACAGGTATTGCACAGGGCCGGAAGCCGCATAAGCGAGGAACACCAGCAGCAGAATGCGCGGTGGATCACTGAACACTACGGCGAACACCAGAACCACGGCGAGGATCGCCACGAACGGTACGCGCCCCTTCAGATCCAGCTCCTTGAAGCTGTTGTACTTGATGTTGCTGACCATCAGCATGCCGGCAGCCGCCACCATCAGCGCGACCAGGAACGACATCTTCGAACCCTGAATGCCGTAATCGCTGAAGGCCCAGACGATACCCGCGACCACGCCGGCAGCTGCCGGGCTGGCCAGACCGATGAAGTAGCGCTTGTCAGCCGTACCGACCTGAGTATTGAAACGCGCCAGACGCAATGCCGCGCCGGCTACATAGATGAAGGCAACCATCCAGCCGACCTTGCCCATGTCGCCCAATGCCCAGCCAAAGGCCAGCAGCGCCGGTGCGACACCGAAAGCGACCATGTCGGATAGCGAGTCATACTCGGCGCCAAAGGCACTTTGCGTATTGGTCATGCGCGCGACACGGCCATCGAGACCGTCGAGCACCATGGCTACGAAGATTGCGATCGCGGCGAAGGCGAAATACTTGCTCGCATTCGCAGAGTCACCAGCGCTCAACGCAGCCTGGGCGCTCATCGAGTTGATGATGGAATAAAACCCTGCAAACAGGTTCGCAGTGGTGAACAGATTCGGCAGCAGATAGATACCACGATGCCGGACTTTACGACCTTCTGCGTCGTGCCCTTCCTCGACATGTTCATCGATGGGCAGCAGGCTTTCGGCGTCAGAAGCCTGGTTCGGCTCTTCGGGACGTTCGCTCATGGACATTACCTTGCAACGGTTTGGAAAAAATTCGACAGGTGCCTGTGACGACGGTTCGGCCACAAACGATGCAGCTTTATACCAGAACCATCGGTTTCAAACGAAAAAACGCGGCCAAGGCCGCGTTTTTCGTACAAGGATGACGACTTAGTTTTTGGCTTTGTCGACGATCTTGTTGGCACCGATCCACGGCATCATGGAGCGCAGTTGCTCGCCAATGATTTCGATACCGTGGGCGGCATTGTTACGACGCTTGGCGGTCATCGAAGGGTAGCCGGTTGCACCTTCGCTGATGAACATTTTGGCGTATTCGCCGTCCTGAATTCGTTTCAGGGCGTTGCGCATGGCCTGACGGGATTCGGCGTTGATCACTTCCGGGCCGGTCACGTACTCGCCGTATTCAGCGTTGTTGGAGATCGAGTAGTTCATGTTGGCGATACCGCCTTCGTACATGAGGTCAACGATCAGCTTCAGTTCGTGCAGGCATTCGAAGTAGGCCATTTCCGGCGCGTAGCCAGCTTCAACCAGAGTTTCGAAACCGGCTTTCACCAGCTCAACGGTACCGCCGCACAGTACGGCTTGTTCGCCGAACAGGTCGGTTTCGGTCTCGTCCTTGAAGGTGGTTTCGATGATGCCGGTACGACCGCCACCCACGCCAGCTGCGTAGGACAGTGCAACGTTTTTGGCGTTGCCCGAGGCGTCCTGGTAGATCGCGATCAGGTCAGGGATACCACCGCCCTTCACGAACTCGGAACGCACGGTGTGACCCGGCGCTTTCGGCGCGATCATGATCACGTCGAGGTCGGCACGCGGAACAACCTGGTTGTAGTGGATCGCGAAGCCGTGGGAGAAGGCCAGGGTGGCGCCTTTCTTGATGTTCGGCTCGATTTCGTTCTTGTACAGCTGGGACTGGAATTCGTCCGGGGTCAGGATCATGACCAGGTCGGCGCCGGCAACAGCGGCGGCCACGTCGGTCACTTTCAGGCCGTGGGCTTCGGCTTTGGCAACGGTAGCCGAACCTTTACGCAGACCGACGGTAACGTCGACACCGGAGTCTTTCAGGTTGCACGCCTGGGCGTGGCCCTGGGAACCGTAACCGATGATGGCAACTTTCTTGCCCTGGATGATCGACAGGTCGCAGTCTTTATCGTAGAAAACTTTCATGAATTTCCCCTATATATCCAGGCCGTTCAGGCCATTCGCTAATTTGGTTTAGATGCTAAGTACTTTGTCGCCGCGGGCAATGCCGGTCACGCCGCTACGGACGGTTTCCAGAATCGATGCGGTGCCGATGGACTGAATGAAGCTGTCGAGCTTGTCGCTGGTACCGGTCAGTTGAACGGTATACACGCTGGCGCTGACATCGACGATCTGTCCACGGTAAATATCGGTGGTGCGTTTGATCTCGGCGCGCTGGGCACCAGTGGCCTTGACCTTGACCAGCATCAGCTCGCGCTCGATGTGAGCGCTTTCCGACAGGTCCACCAGCTTGACCACTTCGATCAGCTTGTTCAGGTTTTTGGTGATCTGCTCGATGATTTCATCGTGGCCAACAGTGGTCAGCGTCAGACGCGACAGGGTCGGGTCTTCGGTTGGTGCCACCGTCAGGCTTTCAATGTTGTAGTTGCGCTGCGAGAACAGGCCGACTACGCGAGACAAAGCGCCGGGTTCGTTTTCCAGAAGCAGGGAAATAATGTGCCGCATGATTAAGTACGCTCCGTCTTGCTCAGCCACATATCGCGCATGGAGCCGTCTTTGATCTGCATCGGATAGACGTGCTCGCTGGTATCGACCGAAATATCGATCACCACCAGACGATCTTTCATGGCGAACGCTTCTTCCATCTTCGACTTCAAATCTTTCGAATCAGTGATGCGCACGCCGACGTGACCGTAGGCTTCAGCCAGTTTGACGAAGTCAGGCAGCGACTCCATATAAGAGTGCGAGTGACGGCTGCCATAGCTCATGTCCTGCCACTGACGAACCATCCCCAGAACACCGTTGTTCAGGATGACGATTTTCACCGGCAAGCCGTATTGCAGGCAGGTCGACAGCTCCTGGATGTTCATCTGGATGCTGCCTTCGCCGGTGACGCAGGCAACGTCGTCATCCGGGAAGCTCAACTTGATGCCCATGGCCGCCGGGAAACCGAAGCCCATGGTGCCCAGACCACCGGAGTTGATCCAGCGGTTCGGCTTGTTGAACGTGTAGTACTGCGCCGCGAACATCTGGTGCTGGCCTACGTCGGACGTGATGAAGGCATCGCCTTTGGTCACTTCGCACAGGGTTTCGATCACGGTCTGCGGCTTGATCAGGCTGCCGTCGCCCTTTTCATAAGGGAACAGGCCGCGATCACCGCGCCATTCATCGACTTGCTTCCACCAACTGGCGACGGACTCCTTGTTCGGGGTCTCGCCGATTTCCTTGAGGATCGCGACCATTTCGGTCAGGACGCTCTCCACCGGGCCAACGATTGGCACGTCGGCCTTGATGGTCTTGGAGATCGAAGCCGGGTCGATGTCGATGTGGATGATCTTGGCGTTCGGGCAGAACTTCGCCGCGCCGTTGATCACACGGTCATCGAAACGCGCGCCGACAGCCAGAATCACGTCGGCATGGTGCATCGCCAGGTTGGCGGTGTAGCTGCCGTGCATACCGAGCATGCCGATGAACTGCCGGTCGGTGCCAGGGAAACCGCCCAGGCCCATCAAGGTGTTGGTCACTGGCAGGTTGAGCATTTTCGCCAGTTCGGTCAGCGGTGCGGAACCGTTGCCCAGAATCACCCCACCACCGGAATAGAGCACAGGGCGCTTGGCCGCCAGGAGCATTTCTGCCGCCTTGCGGATTTGCCCGGAGTGGCCGCGAACGGCCGGGCTGTAGGAACGCAGCTTGGCTTTCTTGGGGAAAACGTATTCGAACTTCTCGGCCGGGTTGGTCATGTCTTTCGGGATATCGACCACGACCGGGCCCGGACGACCGGATTGCGCCAGGTAGAACGCTTTCTTCATGACTTCCGGGATTTCCGAGGCGTGCTTGATCATGAAACTGTGCTTCACGATCGGCCGGGAAATACCGATCATGTCGGTTTCCTGGAACGCGTCGGTGCCGACCATGGTGCTTGGCACCTGACCGGAAATGATCACCATTGGAATCGAATCCATATAGGCGGTGGCGATACCGGTGATGGCGTTTGTGGCGCCAGGACCGGAAGTCACCAATACCACGCCGGCTTTACCGGTGGCACGGGCGTAGCCGTCAGCCATATGAGTAGCCGCTTGCTCATGACGAACCAGGATGTGGGTCACTTCCGGTTCTTTGAACAGGGCATCGTAAACATGAAGGAGAGCACCGCCCGGGTACCCGTAGATATATTTGACGCCTTCGTCACGCAAGAAGCGGACGAGCATCTCACCGCCAGATAAAAGCTCCACGTTGTTCACCTCTAAAACGCCAGAATACCGTCCACAAAAAAAGGGGCGGGTCTTAATAGGTTTACTTCTCGGCAGAGCATGAGCGACGGTGGTCGCCGACTACGTCAGCACTGACTGAGCAAGTATTGGGATCGTCCCAAGTGTTGCGGGCCTTTCCCACCCAGCGCGAGGTAACGCGTTGCGGGTGTAACAGGTCGACGCGGATATGCGCCTCATGATCTACCGAGTGGGTCTGCTTCTGGCAGTCCCTCTACAGCGGACTTTGGATTCTTCTGTTTCGCCCTCTCCAAGTCAAGCCGTCAATGTGCTTAATTGTGGGTAAGCACATGAGAACGCAAGAAAAAACCTGAAAACAGCTACTCTGTTAGCGTCAATTGCGCAATTTTGCCAAGGAATCAGCATGCGAACGCTTCTGTTAACTCTGCTGATCGGCCTCAGCCCCTGGTGCTCGGCCGGTCAGATCTACAAATGGGTCGATGCCCAGGGCGTCACTCACTTCGATGCGCAGCCACCGCAAGGTTTGCCCGCAACGACCGTGCAGACACCCTCCTCACCCCCACCGAAACCTGCAGCCATGCCTGGCAGCGGCGCGCTGGGCGATCAGAAAGCCATCGACGACAAGGTCAAGAAACAGGTAACCGAGCAGCAGGCGCAGCTCAAGGCGTTTTGCGAACAGGCACGGACGAACCTGGCGCAGTTGCAGAACAATCCGCGTTTGAGGGAAGAAGTGGATGGGCAATTGCGGCGACTGGATGATGCGCAGCGTCAGGAGCGTCTCGCCGAGACGCAGAAACAGATTACTGAAAACTGCCAATAACCCTGTAGGAGCTGCCGCAGGCTCGGGCCGCGATCGGACGATCTTTTGATCCTGCTTTTAAAAACAGAATCAAAAGATCGCAGCCTGCGGCAGCTCCTACAGAGGTTCAGCGGGAAGCGGTGATCAGCAGGTCGAACTCTTTGAGCAGTACCTGCAACTGTCGATCCTTGCCCTGTAGATTGCGCTGGGCGAAGACCATTTCGGCCATTTCCTGAATGCCCGAGGCATTCGGCAACGGCAGATCCTGCTCAAGGATCATTTTCATCCGTGGCAGGAAGATCCATTGCAGCCATTGCTCGAAATCCAGCGTGTCGACCGAAAACGGTTCGACACTGCTAAGGGCTTCGGCCGATGGCTGGACCTCGTCCCACCAGCCCTGCGTGCGCAGTTCACGCTCGATCAGCAGCAACTGATCGGCGATTTTCGGGAAACGGGAATCCATCACAGCGAAACCTTGGCCTTCTGACGAGCCAGAGCGGCGCCGGCGGAATCGCCCTGCTTCTCACGGGACTGCGCGATGATTTCCCACAGGTTGGCCTGCAAATCCGGGCGGCCGTTGGCCATGGTCAGCGCACGACGGGCGAACTGCTCGGCCTGCGGTGCATCACCTTGCGCCATGCGCACTTGCGCCAGACGATAAAGCACTTGCGGCTCACGCGGGGCTACGCGCTGCGCGCGCTCCAGGCTGGAGGACGCGCCATTGAGGTCGCCACCGGCCTGTTGCTGTTGCGCGGTGGTCAGCAAGGCGAGCACCGGGCCATCCAGTTGCTCATCCGCCGACAGACCACCGCCATTGCTGGCCGAAGGAATCCCGCTCGGCGTCGAAGGCATGCTGTAGCTGCCGGTGTTGACCGGTGCCGACTCGGCCGGCGAAGGATTGTACGGACCCGCCGTAATTCCGCCGGAAGCCGGACCAGGAACGATCGGCGAGGAGCTGATCGGCGCCGATGTCGCAGCACCGCCACCCGGCACCATCACCACCACGCCGGTATCGCCTTGCGGGATGGCCTGGGATTGCGCCTGACCCTGAACTGGGCGCTTGACTGTCGTCTTGCGGAAACCGGCGTTGGCCGACAGCCGTTCGCTGTTGGACACGGCTGTGCCGGAGTCCACCACCGGGATCGAACCACGCTGTACGGTAGAGCAGCCACTGAGCAAAGCCACGGCAGTCACCGCTGGAATCAACCACTTGTTCACTTGAAACCCTCTTTGCTTAATTCATCCAGCCCTTGACCCAATCCATCACCGATTCCGGCGAGGCAGGCGTTTCGCTTGCACACGCGGCGCCGGGTGGCGGTTCGCTGCCGCGAATATACGGCATCTGCACCGCCCCGGGACAGTTGGCATCCGAGCCCTGCCCGGTACGCGAATCGACCCACGCCTGCACGATGTTGTCCGGCTGCGGCATGTCCAGCGGCAGCGGGTCAGCCTTGCGCATGAAACTGGTCCACACCTGCAACGCACCGGTCGCCCCGGTGAACGGGGTCTTGCCATTGTCGTCACGACCCAGCCAGACCACCGCCAGCAGATCCTGACTGAAACCGGCGAACCAGCTATCACGCGAGTCGTTACTGGTACCGGTCTTGCCGGCCAGCGTCAGGGTCTTGGGCAGCACGTTGTAAACCGAGCTGCCGGTACCCTCACGCATTACACGCTGCATGGCGTTCTGAATCAGGTAGATGGACGCCGGATCAAATCGCTGCTCGATCTGGAACGGATAACGCTTGAGCGGCTCGCCCTCAGCGGTCAGTACGCTGCGAATCCCGCGCATCGGCGTATTGAAACCACCGTTGGCGAGGGTCTGATACATGGTCGCCACTTCGATCGGGGTCATGCCGCCAGCACCCAGCAACATCGACGGGAACGCCGGGAATTCTCGGGTCACGCCCAGACGCGCAAGGGTCTTGAGCACATTCGGCACACCGACTTCCAGGCCCAGACGCGAGGTCGACAGGTTGTAGGAGTGCGCCAGCCCTTGGTAAAGGAACACGGTACCGTGAGAGCGACGGTCATAGTTCTGTGGTTTCCACACCTGGCCGTCCGCGCCTTTAATCGACAGCGGATCATCCGACAGCCAACTGGTCAGCGTGTAGTGGCTCGGTTTTTCCAGTGCGGTCAGATACACCGCTGGCTTGACCAAGGAGCCGATTGGCCGCACGGCGTCCAGCGCCCGGTTGAAACCGGCGTAACTGGCCTGACGGCTACCGATCATCGCCTGCACTTCGCCGGTTTCCGGATTGGTCACGACCATCGCCGCTTCCACATCATCGGAGCCCTTGCGTCCAGCCAGGCGTTTAAAGGTGTCGTTGACCGACGCCTCGGCTTTCATCTGCAGAATCGGGTCGAAACTGGTGAAGATGCGCAGGCCTTCTTCGGTCAAGTCTTCGTCGCGATAGTCTTCACGCAACTGGCGTTTGACCAGATCGATGAAGCCCGGGAACGAGCTGTCGGCGAGCTTGCCGCGCGTGGTTACACCCAGGGGCATTTTCTTCGCCGCTTCGACCTGTTCGGCAGTTGCCACGCCTTGCTGTTCAAGCACGTCGAGCACCAGGTTACGCCGCTCCAGCGCACGCTCGGGATTGCGGCGCGGGTTGTAGTAGGACGGACCTTTGACCATGCCGACCAGTAACGCAACCTGATGCAGCTTCAGCTCGGACAATGGCTGGCCGAAGAAGAACTGGCTGGCCAGACCGAAACCGTGCACCGCACGCTGGCCGTCCTGCCCGACGAAGACTTCGTTGAGGTAGGCCTCAAGGATTTCCTTCTTGTCGTAATGCAGCTCCAGCAACATCGCCATCATCGCTTCGGTGAGTTTGCGGCTCAGGCTGCGTTCATTGGTGAGGTAGAAGTTTTTGACCAACTGCTGGGTCAGCGTACTGCCGCCCTGGGTCATCTTGCCGCCAGAGGTGTTGACCCAGATCGCCCGGGCAATCGATTTCGGCGAAACGCCCCAGTGACTGTAGTAATCACGGTCTTCCACCGCGACCAGGGTGTCGAGCAGATACGGTGGCACCTGATCGAGCTTGATCAGGATGCGGTCTTCAAGATTTTTTGGGTAAATGCCGCCGATCATCAGCGGCTCGAGTCGCACCACGGACAACTTCCCGCCGTTGAGCCCGGAGAGTTCGGCCACATAGTCGCCAGAAAAACGCACGCGCACCGGCTGCGGTTTCTCCAGGCCTTCATAGAACTGGAAGCCGCGAGTATTCAGATCGACGGTATTGCCACTGACGGCGGCGGCACCGGGGCCATTGCTCACGGCTTCGCGGCGATAGCCCAAGGCGTCGAGTTCGGTGAGGAAATCGTCCTTGCCGAGCTTTTGTCCGACGAACAGCTCCAGCGGGCGCGCGTATACCTTGGCCGGGATGGTCCAGCGCTTGCCGGAGAACTTCTCCTGCACCACGGCATCGAGGTAAACAGCGAAGCCGGCCAACACCACAAGGCCGACCAGGCTGAGTTTAATGGCCCAGCTCAACCATGGGCTGAGGCCCTTGGAGACTGGTTTTTTCTTGGTACGGGGGGATCGAGTTCGAGTCATGGCGGCGGATTATACGCACTTTATTCATACTCAACAGGAGCGCTCCGAGGTTTGCGTCAGGCTGGCGAGCGGCCATAATGACGACCTCGAATTTCCCAGTCTCTGAAGGATCGCCCGTGAGCCAGTCCCTGATCGCTGCCCTGCAAAACCCGGCCCTCTACCCGCACCCCATCGAAGGGTTCCAGGTCATCGAAACCCATATCTCGTGGGTGATCCTCACCGGCCCGTTTGCCTATAAAGTGAAGAAGCCGGTGAATTTCGGCTTTCTCGACTTCACGGGCCTCGAATCCCGCGCACATTTCTGTGCTGAAGAGCTGCGTCTGAACCAGCGTCTGACCGATGATTTGTATCTGGACGTGTTGCCAGTGACCGGCAGTGTCGAGGCGCCACAACTGGGCGGCGACGGCCCGGTGATCGACTATGTGCTGAAGATGCGTCAATTCCCGCAGACCGGCCTGCTCAGCACCCTGCAAGCCAACGGTGAGCTGACCACCCAGCACATCGACGAAATGGCCGAACAGATCGCCAGATTCCACCTCAGCGCGCCAAAAGTCCCGGCCGAGCACGACGCCGGCACGCCAGACAGCGTGATGGCCCCGGTGCGCCAGAACTTCGAACAGATTCTGCCGTTCCTTAGCGACAAAAACGATCTGCTGCAACTCGAGGCACTGAAAGCCTGGGCCGAGAGCAGCTACGATCGTCTCAAGCCACTGTTCGCCCAGCGCAAGGCCGAGGGATTCACTCGCGAATGCCACGGCGACATCCACCTGGGCAACGCCACCGTCATCGACGGCAAGGTGGTGATCTTCGACTGCATCGAGTTCAACGAACCGTTCCGCTTCACTGACGTCTGGGCCGACACCGGTTTCCTGGCGATGGACCTGGAAGACCGCGGCCTGAAATCCCTCGCCCGCCGCTTCATCAGCCAGTACCTGGAGCTGACCGGCGACTATCAAGGCCTGGAAGTGCTGAACTTCTACAAAGCCTACCGCGCCCTGGTTCGCGCCAAAGTTGCACTGTTCAGCATGCCGGCGGACGCCACCCCGGTGCAGCGCGCCACCACCCTGCGCCAGTACCGCAATTACGCCAACCTGGCGGAAAGCTACAGCACCATTCCTTCGCGCTTCATGGCCATCACCCACGGCGTATCGGCTGTCGGCAAGAGCCACGTGGCCATGCGTCTGGTCGAAGCGCTGGGCGCGATTCGCCTGCGTTCCGACGTCGAGCGCAAACGTCTGTTCGGCGAGCAGACCGTAGCCAACGACGTGCAGGCCGGGATTTACAGCGCCGAGGCCAGCGCCGCCACCTATGCCCGCCTGCATGAGATTGCCGGCGTGATTCTGCACGCCGGGTTTCCGGTGGTGATTGATGCGACCTACCTCAAGCGTGAGCAGCGCGACAACGCCGCTCAAGTGGCCGAGGCCACCGGCACGCCGTTCCTGATCCTCGACTGCAACGCGCCTCAGGCGGTGATCGAAAGCTGGCTGGCGATTCGTCAGGCTGACAAGAAGGATCCTTCCGACGCCACGCTGGCCGTGATCGAGGCCCAGCAGGCCAGTCGCGAGGCGCTGACGCCAGAAGAAATTCTGCGAAGCAAACGCGTGCAGACCAATGAAAGCGGGACCCTCGACACCGTAGTCGCACAGATCCGCCAGCGCCTGCCAGGCCTGTAAGAAACTATTTCGGCCGTGAAGCCCTCGCTGGCTTCACGGTCGTCAAATAGTGGCACTATACTGGCGTCATAAAACCAACAGGTGAAATGACATGAGCCAGCCGAAACTTCTCGATACTCCGCTTTATGCCTTGCTGCACAAAGACGACATCACAGGCTTCAACAAAGAACGCCCGAACGACGGCCCGATCGACATGGTCGGTGGCGACTTCCGTGGCCTCGATCTGCGCGAACTGAACGCTGATGGCGTGGATTTCCGGGACGCCTACTTCCGCTCTGCCGATTTGCGTGGCATCGATTTCCGTAATTCATCGCTCGAAGGCGCAAGCCTGGCGCATGCACAGATTTCCGGAGCGTACTTCCCGCCGGAACTGAGTGCCGACGAGATCCTGATGTCGATGAATTTCGGCACCCGCCTGCGCTATCGCACTCGCTGATACTTTTTATCTTTCTCTGACCCGACGCCTTTCCCCTGTGGGAGCGGGCTTGCTCGCGAAGACGTAGTGTCAGTCGATACATCTGGTGGCTGACAGGACGCCTTCGCGAGCAAGCTCGCTCCCACATTGTTTCAGCGTTTCTTTCTTCCTTTCTGCACTCGCAGTCCCTTTCTTAGAAGCGTTTGCGTCTAATCCGACCAAACAACCACGCTTTTCCTACTGATGGCTACACTCCTGAGAAGATCGCCCACGCACCATTCGGCCGTCGCAAGGAGGCTTGATGAATGATGAACTGCAACACCTGAAGAATCTTGGCAAGACGTCGGCGCAATGGCTGCATGCCGTGGGGATCCACAGCGCCTCGGACTTGCGTCGCCTGGGGGCGGTGGACGCCTATCGGGCGGTGCGTACCCGCGGGTTTCGCGCATCGAAGGTGTTGTTGTATGCGATCGAAGGGGCGCTGATGGATGTGCACTGGAACGACATCCCGGCCGAACGCAAAGACGCCTTGAACAAGCAGCTCGAAGCCATCTCCTCGCGTCACAAGAACTGAACGGGCGCTGACTGCCATGTATCTGCTCGGGGAACAATCGGCACAGGTCGATGCACTGATCAATCGCTTGCAGAGTTTGCCTGAGCGCTGGCTGGAAGGCCTTGCGCCGTGCGGACCAGCCTTTGAGCCAGAAATCTCTGACGACCTGATGGTGCAGCTCCCACACGATCAGCTGTTTCTGCTGACAGAAGGCGTGATCCACGGCCATATCGGCGGTCGTGCTCTGTTTTACTGGCAGGAGGGCGATCTGATCGGTCTGCAGCAAGGTGACGCCTGGGCCGACTGCCACCTGCGCAGCGACGGGCCAGTGCGCTTGCTGCCCTATCGGCGAACCGAGCTGTTCCAGCATTTGTATGCCGAGCCTGACCGCGCCGAGCAATGGCTTGAGTATCTGCTGGGACAGATGGCGCTACTGGCTCACGCGCTGGCCGAACTGAAACCACGGGAATTTCGCAGCACCAATGGCTTTAAACGCGTCGAGAGCGGTGAGGTGTTGATCCAGCAGGGCGATGCCGCCGATCACGTCTTCGTGATCATCAATGGACATGCCGAAGCCTTTGTTGATGGACACAAGGTTGGCGAAGTGCCCAAGGACGAGATTTTCGGCGCCATGGCCGTATTCACCGGTGAGCCGCGTAACGCTACGGTCATCGCGCGCGAGCCGAGCACGGTGATGCTGATTCCCGGCGAGCAGTTTCTGAACATGACCCGCAACAATCCAAAGATTGCCCACAGCCTGATTGAGAGCATGGCCCGGCGCATCGGCCAGCTCAATCAACAGATCACGCAACTCAGCGCTGTGAAAGCTGCGCGTTAAGCCCCATTTTTCCGGGGCATTCCGGCCATTTGCCCGACTAAATCAAGCAAACGGAAAAACAGTGGTTGACTCGCTAATGAGAATCGCTATGATTATCACAACTGGTCGCGAGATCAGTCGATATTCTGAAAAGCCCTTGGTTCGGACTCTCAGATTATCTCCTCATCAGGCTAATCACGGTTATTTGACCCGGTTTTTACCGGGTCTTTTTTTGCCTGTGGAAAAGTCATTGGCCGAACTGTTTGCGCATCTCGGCGCAGTAATCCGGTTTCGGTGTGGCCGGCGTGAACCAGACATAATCGGCCATGGCCGCCGTGACCTCGCTGCCCTGCTCCGCCAGCATCAGCACCGTCGGCGCTTCGCGCGCGCCCAGATCCAGCACATGCAGCGGCACACCAACATCCTTGCGCGCATGGAACGCACCAGCGAACAACAACGCCGGCGCAGGCGCCGCCATCAATCGTGAAGCCATCCGCCGATCCCGTTGCTGCTGCACCGCCAGCATCGCCGGCATTTGCGATTGGGGCAGCAAGCCGCAGTGAGAATCGTTGATCTGCCCGGCCAGCTCGTTTTTCACCAACTCGGCGTTGCTGCGATCCCCCTTCAATACCGGAGGGTCGCGATAGAACGCACGAATTTCAATGTTATCGAGATTGGCCGCCAACAGTGGATACGGTTGCGTGAAAGCAAACCGCACAATCGGCCCGTAGAGTTTCCAGTCCCAACCGTCCTGCCACGCCAGCTCGACCGGAAGATCAACAGGAGGCTTTGGGGAATGGTGTACGTCATCAACCCGCGATTGTTGATCGGGTGTCAGCATTTCAAGCAGGAGACTGCCTTGGGGACGCGCTTCGCCCAGCGTCTGCAACAGCCACAATTGCACGGCATGATGATCGGCGTTGTCATGTTGCTCACCGACGATCACCCGTGCCGGCTTGCCCAGACGCGTCAGCAATTCGTGCGGGGTAATCAGTGTTCCGCTGCGCAAGTCGCGAATCTCGCCAGTGACCGGTGGCGGAGTGACATGTTGGCAACCGCCAAGCAACAACACCGCAAACAGCAAAATCCCACGCATGCTTTCACCTCGATGACGAAATCAGCGGGCGATGATCAGCGGATGCCCGCGCTCCGGGTGCGGCTGCACCAGCACTTCGAGACCGAAAACGGCTTTGAGCGTATCCGGTCGCAATACTTGTTGCGGGGTATCCAGCGCCACCGGACGCCCGCCTTCGAGCAGCAACACCCGATCACAATAGCGCGCTGCCAGATTCAGATCATGCAGGATGACCAGCACTGCCGCCCCACGGTCGGCAAATTCGCGCACCGCTTGCAGCGTCGTATGTTGATGCAAGGGATCGAGCATCGAGGTCGGCTCGTCCAGCAACAGGGTTTGCCCGGCCTGCCCCGGCCACAACTGCGCCAGCACTCGCGCCAGATGCACGCGCTGACGCTCGCCACCCGACAGCGCCAGATAACTGCGCCCGCTCAGGTGCCCGGCATCCGCCGCGTCCAGCGCTGCAGCAACGATCTCGTCATCGCGCACCCGACCGCTCTGATACGGCAAGCGGCCCATGCCGACCACTTCTTCGACACGGAAGGCAAAATCCAGCGTCGAGACCTGCGGCAACACTGCCAGGCGCTGGGCGCGCTGCGTACCTGTCCAGTGATTCAGCGCCTTGTCGTCGAGCAACACCTCGCCTTCACTGGCCGCCAGCTCACCGCACAAGGCCCCGAGCAAGGTACTTTTGCCGGCACCGTTCGGCCCGAGTACACCCAGCACCTCGCCGGGTTCAAGTTGCAACGTGACGTCGCTGAGGACGGTCTTGCGCCCGCGACGGATCTGCAGATTGCGCGCGCGCAGCATCAGGCACGTCCTCGCAGTAGCAGATAAAGGAAGAACGGTGCGCCGATAAACGCAGTAACAATACCGATTGGCAACTCCGCCGGCGCCAGCGCCAGCCGCGCCACCAGATCCGCCAGCAACAACAGGCTCGCACCCGCCAGTACCGACGCTGGCAGCAACACCCGGTGCTCGGGCCCGGCCAATAAACGTACCAGATGCGGCACCACCAGCCCGACGAAACCGATCATCCCGGCTGCCGCCACCGCAGCGCCAACACCCAACGCCGTGCAGAACACCAATTCGCGCTTGAGTCGCTCGACATCGATACCCAGATGCCCGGCTTCGGATTCACCGAGCAGCAGCGCATTCAGGGCCTTGGCGCGCCGCGGCAACCACAGCGCCACACCGGCACTGATGATCAGCAAAGGCCAAAGCCGGGCGTAACTGGCGCCATTGAGGCTGCCCAGGTTCCAGAACGTCAGCGTGCGCAGCGTCGCATCGTCCGCCAGATAGGTGAACAGCCCCACCGCCGAGCTTGCCAGCGCCGTCAGGGCGATCCCCGCCAGCAGCATGGTTGCAACGTTGGTCTGACCGTTGCGCCGCCCGAGTCGATAGACCAGCGCCGTCACCCCCAGCCCACCGAGAAACGCACAAGCCGACAACAGATAAGGCCCGAACCACTCCGGCAAGCCGCCAAAAAACGAACCGCCGACAATCGCCACCGCCGCCCCCAGCGCTGCACCACTGGAGACTCCGACCAGCCCGGGATCGGCCAGCGGGTTGCGAAACAATCCCTGCATCGCCACACCGGACAACGCCAGCACACCGCCGACAGCCAGCCCGAGCAAGGTACGCGGCAAACGGATTTGCCCGAGGATCAGTTCAGCCTGTTCCAGACCGTCCGGCGCCAGCGGCACGCCGAGCATGCGCAGAGCCGCGCGCAACGTATCGAACAGCGGCAGACTCACCGGCCCCAGCGCCAACGAAAGCCAGATGGCCAGCAAACACAGGAGCGTCAGGCCGATAAACAGGCTTCGTGGTTTGACCAGCGTGGTCATTGGCTGCTCGTAGTCGGGTAGAAACCGTCGGACAAACTTTTCATTGCCACCGGCAGGCGCGGCCCGAGTCCACGACCAGCAGCGTCGGATCCAGCTCCAGCACTCGGCCGGACTTGGCCGCGCGGCTGGATTGGAGAATCGGGTTTTCCTTGAACAGCGCAGCTTTCGCCGCCTCGCCGGTCAACGCGCGATCAGCAAATACCAGCACTTCAGGATCCAGCCCCGCCAGTGACTCCACGGAGAACGGTTTGTAACCGGTATGCGTCGCCAGGTTTTGCCCGCCGGCCCGTTGCAGCAGCCAGTCGGCGGCAGTGTCCTTGCCGGCAATCAACGGCTTGCCGCCAGCATGCCCGATCAGCACCAGCACACCGGGCGCCTTTTGTTTGGTCTGCAACTCGACGACTCGGGCTTTCTGCGCGGTGAGCTGCTGTTGATAACTTTCCAGCAACTGCGCCGCCTGCGCTTGCGCGCCCAGCAACTGCCCCAGATGCGTGACGTTTTTTTCCAGGGTCGGCAGATCCGGCTGTGCCGAGAACAGTTCGACCCGCACCTTCGCGCTCTTCACCTGGGCGATGACCGGCGGCGGGCCCATTTCCTCGCTGCCGAGGAGGATATCCGGGCGCAGACTGAGAATGCCTTCCGCCGAAAGGCTGCGTTGATAGCCGATGCTGGGCAGTTTCTTCAGTGATTCGGGATGCTGGCTGGTGGTGTCGACGCCCACCAGTTTGGATTCGCCGCCCAACGCGCTCACCCACTCCGATAGCGCGCCACCGGCACTGACCCAACGTTGTGGCAAATCGGCAGCTATCGCCTGAAGGCTGGCGAGCAGTCCGACACACAGCACAACAACGCGGGTAATCAGGCGCATACGCAGCATTCCTATAACAGTTTTCCCGGGCAGCACACCGGCAGGCCAAGTATCCTTGGCGGCGGTTGCGCACAGTGGGCGAAGGCGGCCATTTGATAATTGTTTGCATTTAAACGTCAAGCTCGGACATTTCCTGAAACGAGCCGACACTTGAGGATAGCCATGAAGTTTTTATGCGCCGGCACCGATCTCGCTGAGGCCAGCAGCCGTGGATTCGACATTGACGGCAACAAACTGTTTGCCGTGCGCCGCAATGGCCAGGCCTATGTTTATCGCAACCACTGCCCGCATCGTGGCGTCGCCCTCGAATGGCAGCCCGACCGGTTTCTCGACCCGAGCAACAGCCTGATCCAGTGCGCCACCCACGGCGCACTGTTTCTGATCGAGGACGGTGAATGCGTCGCCGGGCCCTGCGCCGGGCAATCCCTGACCGCCATTCCTTGCCGCGAAGACGCGCAGGGGCTGTGGATAGATGTTTAACCGTTGAGCAAAACGTCCAGCCGCCGGTCGATCACCATCTCTTCGTGGTTCAAACGTACGCCGTAAGCCAACACCTCGACCCCGCACGCCACCGCTTCACGCAAGGCATCCGCGTACGCCGAATCGATTTCCTCGGCCGGACGCACCGCCTCGATCCCGCTGAGATTGACGCAATACAGCTGCACCGCACGAATACCGTCACGGGCGAGGTGTGCCAGCTCCCGCAGATGCTTGGCGCCACGCTGGGTGACCGCGTCGGGAAACGCCGCGACGTTCGTCCCGTCGAACCCCAAAGTGACACTCTTCACTTCCACATAAGCCGGCCCGCTCGGGTATTCAAGGCGGAAATCGATACGGCTTTTTTCCTGACCGTATGCCACTTCGCGTTTAAGCGCCGTGAAGCCGTTCAACTCGCTGATGACACCGGCCTGCAGCGCCTCTTCAACGAGGGCGTTGGCGCGGCCGGTGTTCACGCAGAACAGTCGACCCTGCGGCGTTTCCCCGATTTCCCAAGTGCCGGGCAGTTTGCGCTTCGGGTCGTTTGAGCGACTGAACCACACTTGCCCGCCTTCAACCTGACAGTTGAGCATCGAACCGGTGTTCGGACAGTGTAGGGTCAACAACTCGCCGTTGACCGTTTCAACATCTGCCAAAAAACGTTTGTAGCGACGGATCAGCCGCGCCTCTTCCAGAGCCGGATAAAAGCGCATCAGCCTTGCCAGCTCTTCAGGCCGCGAGCGATACGCTCCACCGCTTCCTGTAAGCGAGGGAGGTTTTGCGTGTAGGCAAAACGCACATGGTGGCTGGCCTGATAACGGCCGAAATCCAGACCCGGGGTGAAGGCTACGTGCTCGGTTTCGAGGAAATGTCGGCAGAACGCGAAGGCATCACCGCCGAACTGGCTGATATCGGCGTACAAATAGAACGCCCCTTCCGGCTCGACGGCGATGTTGAAACCCAACTCGCGCAACGCCGGCAGGAGGAAGTCGCGACGGCGGCCAAATTCGGCGCGGCGCTCTTCGAGAATGCTGATGGTGTCCGGCTCGAAACAGGCCAATGCGGCGTACTGCGCCATGCTCGGGGCGCTGATGTAGAGGTTTTGCGCGAGTTTTTCCAGCTCACTGACCGCCGCATCCGGCGCCACCAGCCAGCCGAGGCGCCAACCGGTCATGCCGAAATACTTGGAGAAACTGTTGAGGACAAAAGCGCTGTCATCGACTTCCAGCACGCTGGCGGCATCGGTGCCGTAAGTCAGGCCGTGGTAAATCTCGTCCACCACCAGATGCCCGTGGCGCGCCTTGATCGCGGTGGATAACCCGGCCAGCTCGTCACGGGTCAGGATGGTGCCGGTCGGGTTGGCCGGCGACGCCACCAACGCTCCCACGCTATCGTGATCCCAGTGCCGCGCAACCAGATCCGGGGTCAGTTGATAGCGCACGTCCGGCCCGACCGGCACCAGTTGCGCCGCGCCTTCGACCAGACGCAGGAAGTGCCGGTTGCACGGGTAACCCGGGTCGGCCAGCAGCCAGTGCTTACCCGGATCGACCAGCAAGGCACTGGCCAGCAACAGCGCGCCGGAGCCCCCCGGCGTGATCAGGATCCGTCGCGGATCGATATTCAGGCCATAACGCGTCTGATAGAACCCGGAAATCGCCTCGCGCAGCTCAGGAATACCGCGCGCCGCGGTGTAGCGGGTCTTGCCCGCCGTCAGCGCCGCTTGCCCGGCCCGGATGATCGGCTCGGCCGTGGTGAAGTCCGGCTCGCCGATTTCCAGGTGGATCACGTCGTGGCCTTCGGCCTGCAGTTCGTTGGCCCGCGCAAGCAGTGCCATTACATGGAACGGTTCGATCGCACGACTGCGCGCACTGTAAGGCTGAGCCATTGGTTTTCCTTCGACGGGGAAAAAGAGACGATTCTACCCATCTGCCGGAACGAGCGAGAACCCGTCGCGGTCACAGCCTCAAGAACGCTGGACTGTAACGATATGAGCGTACGCTCCAGGATTGACTAAAATCAGTGATTGAACAGGCTTTCATCAGCGCCAGACACGGCTTGCCAAACATCTGCAAGCGCCACCCGCCGGGGCCTCGACATCCGGGAGTAGCGCGGGCCGAATTGATCTGGTAAGTTCGCCCGCTTGCAGCCGCAGGGCCGGCAGGTGTCGGTGATGGAGCAATCCTGCGCAATGGATTACAAGAGTAGAGGCGGTCCATTTCATGCCCACCCAAGCAAAGCAACAGCAGCAAGCGACGATCAGCGGCTTCGAACCTTACGTTCCGAAGGCCGGCGAAGAGTACATGGGCGCCCCCATGCGCGCGCACTTCACCAAGATCCTGAACAAGTGGAAACAGGACTTGATGCAGGAAGTCGACCGTACTGTTGATCACATGAAAGACGAAGCGGCCAACTTCCCTGACCCGGCCGACCGTGCCAGCCAGGAAGAAGAATTCGCCCTCGAGCTGCGCGCCCGCGACCGCGAGCGCAAGTTGATCAAGAAGATCGACAAGACCCTCGAACTGATCCAGGACGAAGAGTACGGCTGGTGTGAATCCTGCGGCATCGAGATTGGCGTCAAGCGCCTCGAGGCCCGTCCTACCGCCGATCTGTGCATCGACTGCAAGACCCTTGCGGAAATCAAGGAAAAGCAGGTCGGCAAGTAATCTCGACCTGAACGAAAAACGGAGCGTGCGAACGCTCCGTTTTTGTTTCTGCCTTTTGCCTTTGTGTAGGAGTGAGCCTGCTCGCGATAGCGGTTTGATATTCAATATCAATGATGACTGAACCACCCCCATCGCGAGCAGGCTCACTCCTACAAGTTGACCTGCGCACGCCCTGAAAAGTAGTTTGACCCATGACTGCCAAAACTGCCCCCGCCTACATCGGCCGCTTCGCCCCCACTCCCAGTGGCCACCTGCACTTCGGTTCGCTGGTCGCCGCGCTCGCCTCTTACCTCGACGCGCGCGCGGTCGGCGGGCGCTGGCTGGTGCGCATGGAAGACCTCGATCCGCCTCGGGAAGAACCCGGCGCACAGGCGGCGATTCTCAAGGCGCTGGAAAGCTACGGTTTCGAATGGGACGGCGAGATGGTGCGCCAGAGTGACCGGCACGAAGCCTATGCCGAAGTTCTCAACAGTCTGTTCAATCACGGCCTCGCTTACGCCTGCACTTGCTCGCGCAAACAGCTGGAGGCTTACAACGGTATTTATCCGGGCTTGTGCCGCAATGCCGGCCATGAACAGCAAGGCGCGGCGATTCGCCTGCGCGTGCCGGAGCTGGAATACCACTTCATCGACCGGGTGCAAGGCGAATTCCGCCAGCACCTGGGGCGTGATGTCGGCGATTTCGTGATTCGCCGCCGCGACGGCCTCTACGCCTATCAACTGGCCGTGGTGCTGGATGACGCCTGGCAGGGCATCACCGACATCGTGCGCGGCGCCGACCTGCTCGACTCCACCCCGCGCCAGCTCTACCTGCAAGAATTGTTGGGCTTACGTCAGCCACGCTACCTGCACCTGCCGCTGATCACGCAACCGGACGGCAACAAGCTCGGCAAATCCTACCGTTCGCCACCGCTTGAGGCCGACCAGGCCACGCCGCTGCTGTTGCGAGCCTTGCGTGCGCTGGGGCAAAACCCCGGCGCCGAACTGGCCCACGCTTCACCGCAGGAATTGCTGAAATGGGGCGCAGGCCACTGGGATGCGACAAAGATCCCGCGCACACTGAGCCTGCCCGAAGCGCAACTGCAATGACGGCACTTGCAGTGGCGCGCCCATCCGTTACCATCGCCGCACGTTTTCGGGCACGCGCATAAAAAAGAGAGGCCGGGATGTACATCTATCGCTTGGTCCTGCTTCTGGTCGTGGGAATCTATCTGTTTTCGCCAGCCATCATGGATTGGTGGATCGACGCCACGGGCGCCTGGTATCGGCCGTATCTGCTCTGGTTGATCCTGATTGTCGTGACCTTCATCCTGCAGAGCCAAAAAGATGCCGATGAGCTTTAGCCTGACCCAGATGATCCTGATCAGCGCCGCGTACCTGGCGGTGCTGTTCGGTGTTGCCTGGATCAGTGAGCGGGGCATGATCCCGCGGGCGATCATTCGCCACCCGCTGACCTACACCCTGTCGCTGGGGGTCTATGCCAGTGCCTGGGCGTTTTACGGCACGGTGGGCCTGGCCTATCAGTACGGCTACGGGTTTCTGTCCAGTTATCTCGGGGTGTCTGGAGCGTTTTTGCTGGCGCCGGTGCTGCTGTATCCGATCCTGAAAATCACCCGCACCTATCAACTGTCGTCGCTGGCGGACCTGTTCGCCTTCCGCTTCCGCAGCACCTGGGCCGGCGCGCTGACCACGATCTTCATGCTGATCGGCGTACTGCCGCTGCTGGCGTTGCAGATTCAGGCGGTGGCCGACTCCATCGGCATCCTCACCGGCGAGCCGATCCAGAGCCGCGTCGCGCTGGCGTTCTGTGCGCTGATCATTCTGTTCACGATTTTCTTCGGTTCCCGGCATATCGCCACCCGCGAGAAACACGAAGGGCTGGTGTTCGCGATTGCCTTCGAGTCGGTGATCAAGTTGATCGCCCTCGGCGGCGTCGGCCTCTATGCGCTGTACGGCGTGTTCGACGGCCCCCAACAGCTGGAGTTATGGCTACTGCAAAACCAGACCGCCCTCGCCGCGCTGCACACGCCGCTGCAGGAAGGGCCTTGGCGCACGCTGTTGCTGGTGTTCTTCGCCTCGGCGATCGTGATGCCGCACATGTATCACATGACCTTCACCGAAAACCTCAATCCGCGCTCGCTGGTCAGTGCAAGCTGGGGCCTGCCGCTGTTCCTTCTGCTGATGAGCCTGGCGGTGCCGCTGATTCTCTGGGCTGGCCTGAAGCTCGGCGCCACCACCGATCCGGAATATTTCACCCTCGGCATCGGCATCGCCGCCAACAGCAAACCGCTGGCCTTGCTGGCGTACGTCGGTGGATTGTCGGCGGCCAGTGGCCTGATCATCGTCACCACCCTGGCACTGTCGGGCATGGCGCTGAACCACTTGGTGCTGCCGCTGTACCAGCCACCGGCTGAAGGCAACATCTATCGCTGGCTGAAGTGGACCCGCCGGGCGCTGATCGTCGCGATCATCATGGCCGGTTTCTGCTTTTACCTGATGCTCGGCGCCGGACAGGATCTGGCCAACCTCGGCATCGTCGCCTTCGTCGCGACCCTGCAATTCCTGCCCGGCGTGCTCTCGGTGCTGTACTGGCCGACCGCCAACCGTCGCGGCTTTATCGCCGGCTTGCTGGCGGGGATTTTGGTGTGGGTGGTGACCATGCTGTTGCCGCTGGTCGGCAACCTGCAGGGTTTCTACATTCCCCTGTTGAACATGATTTACGTGCTGGACGACACCAGTTGGCACATGGCGGCCATCGCCTCGCTGGCGGCCAACGTATTGATGTTCACCCTGATCTCGCTGTTCACCAACGCCAGCCCGGAAGAAGCCAGCGCCGCCGAAGCCTGTGCGGTGGATAATGTGCGTCGCCCGCAACGCCGCGAACTGCATGCGGCCTCGCCCCAGGAGTTCGCCACGCAACTGGCCAAACCGCTGGGCGCCAAGGCGGCGCAGAAAGAAGTCGAGCAGGCGCTGCGCGATCTCTATCTGCCGTTCGACGAACGCCGTCCTTATGCATTGCGTCGTCTACGCGATCGCATTGAAGCCAACCTCTCCGGCTTGATGGGGCCGAGCGTGGCGCAGGACATGGTTGAAACCTTCCTGCCGTACAAGGCCGGTGGCGAAAACTACGTCACCGAAGACATCCACTTCATCGAAAGCCGTCTCGAGGACTACCACTCGCGCCTCACCGGGCTGGCCGCCGAACTCGACGCTTTGCGTCGCTACCACCGCCAGACCCTGCAGGAGCTGCCAATGGGCGTCTGCTCGCTGGCCAAGGATCAAGAGATCCTGATGTGGAACAAGGCCATGGAAGAACTCACCGGGATTGCCGCGCAACGGGTGGTCGGCTCGCGCCTGAGCACCATCGCCAATCCGTGGAAGCAATTGCTGCAAGGCTTCATCAACCTGCCCGATGAACATTTGCACAAGCAGCACCTGGCCCTCGACGGCCAGACCCGCTGGCTCAATCTGCACAAAGCGGCGATCGATGAACCGTTGGCACCGGGCAACAGCGGCCTGGTGCTGCTGGTGGAAGACCTGACCGAAACGCAGATGCTCGAAGACAAACTGGTGCATTCCGAACGTCTGGCGAGCATCGGTCGACTGGCGGCAGGTGTGGCTCATGAAATCGGCAACCCGATCACCGGCATCGCCTGTCTGGCGCAGAACCTGCGCGAAGAGCGTGAAGAAGATGGCGAACTGACGGAAATCAGCGGGCAGATTCTCGAACAGACCAAGCGAGTGTCACGCATCGTGCAGTCGCTGATGAGCTTCGCCCACGCCGGCAGCCATCAGCACAGCGACGAACCGGTTTGTCTGGCGGAAGTGGCGCAGGACGCCATCGGCCTGCTGGCACTGAACCGGCGCAACTTCGAAGTGCAGTTCTACAACCTGTGCGATCCCGATCACTGGGTCGAAGGCGATCCGCAGCGCCTCGCCCAGGTGCTGATCAATCTGCTCTCCAACGCCCGTGATGCCTCGCCTGCGGGCAGTGCGGTGCGGGTCAAGAGTGAAGCCGGCGAACACACGGTCGATCTGATCGTCGAAGACGAAGGCAGTGGTATTCCGCAGAACATCATGGACCGATTGTTCGAACCTTTCTTCACCACCAAGGACCCTGGCGAAGGTACCGGTCTGGGCCTTGCACTGGTCTATTCCATCGTTGAAGAGCATTATGGACAAATCACCATCGACAGCCCGGCTGATGTTCAAAGCCAGCGCGGCACCCGTATCCGGGTGACCTTACCGCGTCATGTCGAAGCGACGTCCGCTGTGAACTGAGACCGTCGAGAGTATCGAATCAATGCCGCACATTTTGATCGTCGAAGACGAAACCATTATCCGCTCCGCCTTGCGCCGCCTGCTGGAACGCAACCAGTATCAGGTCAGCGAAGCCGGTTCTGTGCAGGAAGCACAAGAACGCTTCAGTATTCCCACATTCGATCTGATCGTCAGCGACCTGCGCCTGCCTGGCGCCCCCGGCACCGAGCTGATCAAGCTTGGCCAGGGCAAACCGGTGCTGATCATGACCAGCTACGCCAGCCTGCGCTCGGCGGTCGACTCGATGAAGATGGGCGCGGTGGACTACATCGCCAAGCCTTTCGATCACGATGAAATGCTTCAGGCTGTCGCGCGGATCCTGCGTGATCACCAGTCAGCGCCTGCCGCCGGCGAAGTGCCTGCCGGCAAAGCAGCCAATGGCAGCGGCAAACCGTCTGTCGACAACAGCAACGGCGAAATCGGCATCATTGGCTCGTGCCCGCCGATGCAGGATCTGTACAGCAAGATCCGCAAAGTCGCACCGACCGATTCCAATGTCCTGATCCAGGGCGAGTCCGGCACCGGTAAAGAGCTGGTGGCCCGCGCCCTGCACAACCTGTCCAAGCGCGCCAAGGCACCGATGATTTCGGTGAACTGCGCGGCCATTCCGGAAAGCCTGATCGAGTCCGAACTGTTCGGCCACGAAAAAGGCGCGTTCACTGGCGCCAGCGCCGGTCGCGCCGGTCTGGTGGAAGCGGCGGACGGCGGCACGCTGTTCCTCGACGAGATTGGCGAATTGCCGCTGGAAGCCCAGGCCCGACTGCTGCGCGTGCTGCAGGAAGGCGAGATTCGCCGCGTGGGTTCGGTGCAGTCGCAAAAGGTCGATGTGCGCCTGATCGCCGCGACCCACCGCGACCTCAAGAGCCTGGCGAAAATCGGCCAGTTCCGTGAAGACTTGTATTACCGACTGCACGTGATTGCCCTGAAACTGCCGGCGTTGCGCGAACGTGGCGCCGACGTCAACGAAATCGCCACCGCGTTCCTCGCCCGTCAAAGTGCGCGCATCAACCGTACCGACCTGAAATTTGCCGCTGATGCCGAACAGGCCATCCGGCATTATTCCTGGCCGGGTAACGTGCGCGAGCTGGAAAACGCGGTGGAGCGCGCAGTGATCCTGAGCGAAAGCCCGGAAATCTCTGCCGATTTGCTGGGCATCGACATCGAGCTGAGCGACCTGGAAGACGACGAGTTCATCGGTCTGCCGCCACAAACGCCGGGTAACGCCAGCAACAGCAGTCATGAACCGACTGAAGACCTGTCGCTGGAAGACTACTTCCAGCACTTCGTTCTTGAGCATCAGGACCACATGACCGAAACCGAACTGGCGCGCAAACTGGGCGTCAGCCGCAAGTGCCTGTGGGAACGCCGTCAGCGTCTGGGCATTCCACGGCGCAAGACCGGGGTTACCAGCGAGAGCTGAACGTTACCTGTCGAGTGCGCGGGTAACGCTTGAAGACGTGAAAAAACTGTTACCTCAGTCCTTTCACGTAACAGAAGCCGGGGTTATCGGTAACGAAACCCCGGCTTTTTTTCGCCCCGAGAAAACGGTTATAACGACCTAACCCCTTGTTTTATTGGGCTTCGCAAAAGTTGGCACGGCACCTGCTATATGTTTGGTACAAGAACAATAACAAGCAATGCACAAGACAATAAAAATAAGACGAATCGACTCACGCACAATAAAAACAAGACGGCGAGAGGCGCAGCTAACTGATTCTTTTGGAGAGGCGTTGTATTTGGGGCTAGCCCCACGACCAGGCCGAGAACAACAAAAACTGTCCTAAGACAGAGCCTGTACTGGTTGGATCGCAAGATCACTGCAACACAGCGACCAAAGCAATCCGTTTGCTCTTGGCTCCCGATTGGGAGGGTCATGAAGGAAAAGCTTCATGGCGAGGGCACTCAACAAAAACAAGAAGCCCGAATCAATAATAAAAAGAGCACGCAACTACTTCTTGGGGAGCTTCGGCTCCCCTTGTAGTTTCTCCCGTTCTGAAAATCCTGCTGTCTTTACCCTCCTCGACCCTTGCAGCTTGCGGCTTACAGCGCAAATCTGCTGCGTCCTACACCATCCCCCGACTAAATGCTAGAATCTGCGCCCATCATGCGGTCATTCTTTGGTATGGCCGAACATTCCTTCAAACAGTGCATCCCATGCTGAAGAAGCTGTTCCAGTCATTCCGAACTCCCGTGCGTCGTACGCAACACATCCGCAGCACCCCTGAAGTGCTCAACAGCGGCCAACATTCGCTGCAGAAGGGGCAATTCAGCCGCTATGCGGTGAATATCGTCGAACGCTTGCAAGGCGCCGGCTACCAGGCCTATCTGGTCGGTGGTTGCGTGCGTGACATGCTCCTGGGCATCACGCCCAAGGATTTCGACGTCGCCACCAGTGCCACCCCCGAGCAAGTCCGTGCCGAATTCCGCAATGCGCGGATCATCGGGCGCCGCTTCAAACTGGTGCATATCCATTTCGGTCGCGAAATCATTGAAGTCGCGACCTTCCGCGCCAATCACCCGGTCAATGAAGACGACGAAGACAGCAACCAGTCTTCGCGTAACGAGAGCGGGCGGATTCTGCGCGACAACGTCTACGGCACCCTGGAAGAAGACGCGCAACGCCGCGACTTCACCATCAACGCCCTGTATTACGATCCGGTCAGCGAGCGCATTCTCGATTACGCCAACGGCGTGCACGACATCCGCAATCACCTGATCCGCCTGATCGGCGATCCGAAGCAGCGCTACCAGGAAGACCCGGTGCGCATGCTGCGGGCCGTGCGTTTCGCCGCCAAGCTGAATTTCGGCATCGAGAAGCACACCGTGCAGCCGATCCGCGAACTGGCGCCGATGCTGCGCGAGATCCCGTCGGCCCGTCTGTTCGAGGAAGTGCTCAAGCTGTTCCTCTCCGGCCACGGCGCGATCACCTTCGAGATGCTGGTCGATCTGCAACTGTTCGCCCCGCTGTTCCCGGCCAGTGCCGACGCACTCGAGCACAACCCGGAATACACCCACACGCTGATCAGCGAAGCGCTGACCAACACCGACCTGCGCATCAAGCAGAACAAACCGGTAACCCCGGCGTTCCTGTTTGCCGCGCTGCTGTGGCCTGCCCTGCCGGCGCGCGTGCTGCGTCTGCAGGAACGTGGCATGCCGCCAATTCCGGCCATGCAGGAAGGTGCACACGAGCTGATCGCCGAACAGTGCCAGCGCATCGCCATTCCGAAGCGTTTCACCATGCCGATCCGCGAGATCTGGGACATGCAGGAACGCCTGCCACGCCGCAGCGGCAAACGCGCCGACCTGCTGCTGGACAATCCACGTTTCCGCGCTGGCTACGATTTCCTGCTGCTGCGTGAAAGCGCCGGCGAGCAGACCGATGGTCTGGGCGAGTGGTGGACGGACTATCAGGACGCCAACGACAGCGAGCGTCGCGAGATGATCCGTGACCTCAGCGGCAAGGGCGATGACGCCAGCGGTGCGCCACGCAAACGTCGCCGCAGCAGCGGCTCCAAGCGCAAGCGCGCCGGGGCACCGAGCGCATCGGGCGAATAAGACATGGAGCGCATCTATATCGGCCTGGGCAGCAACCTCGCTGACCCGGCCGAACAATTGCGCAGCGCGCTCGACGCGCTGGAGCAATTGCCGCAAACCGCCCTCGCCGGCGTTTCGGCGTTCTATCAGAGCGATTCACTGCTGCCTGGGCAACCGCGCTATACCAATGCGGTCGCCGCCCTCGACAGCGAGCTCGCGCCGCTGGACCTGCTCGATGCGCTGCAAGCCATCGAGAACGATCAGGGCCGCGAACGCCTCGAACGCTGGGGCCCGCGCACGCTCGATCTGGACATCCTGTTGTTCGGCGATCGCCTGATCGACGAGCCGCGGCTGAAAGTCCCGCATTATCAGATTCAGGAACGTGCGTTCGTGCTCTATCCCCTGGCCGAACTGGCCCCGCAGGATTTGCGTCTCGCCGATGGCCGCACCCTGCCCGACCTGCTCGCCGCCTGCCCGTTCGTCGGCCTCGAACGCCTTCCCCACGCCTGACAAAAATCCCCTGTAGGAGCTGCCGAAGGCTGCGATCTTTTGACCTTGGTTTTTTAGAATCAAGAGCAAGATCAAAAGATCGCAGCCTTCGGCAGCTCCTACACAGAGAGCGTGCAGCATTGCCATTTTTGTCGGACAAAAAACCCGCCAATCAGCCCCGCCGCACCGCTGAATCGCATCAGTAACGCCGGTAACACTCCCCTCGTAACAATGCGGTAACACACGCAATTGACTTCCTAGGTTCTCCTCACGACTATAGGCGTCCCGCTGCCGCCAACACGGCACATACGGGCGCAATCCAGGCCTTATAAGCACGACAAAAGAGCGTGCGCCTGAGTAGACGAAGAATCACGCGCGTTACTCGCAGTAGTTTCCAGAGCGCCTGAACGAGGATTTTTTACATGCCAGCCATCACCCTGACCACGCTCCAGAGCCTCAAGCAGAAAGGTGAAAAGATCACCATGCTGACCTGCTATGACGCGACCTTCGCCCACGCCTGCAACGAGGCCGGTGTCGAAGTGCTGCTGGTGGGCGACTCCCTCGGCATGGTTCTGCAAGGGCACGACAGCACCTTGCCGGTGACCATCGCAGAAATGGCCTACCACACCGCGTGCGTCAAACGCGGCAACACCGACGCCCTGATCCTGGCTGACCTGCCGTTCATGGCCAACGCCACGATCGAGCAAACCCTGACCAACAGCGCCACGCTGATGCAGGCCGGCGCGCACATGATCAAGGTCGAAGGTGCGCTGTGGCTGGCGGAGTCGATCCGCCTGCTGGCCGAGCGCGGTGTGCCGGTCTGCGCGCACATGGGCCTGACCCCACAGGCCGTGAACATTCTTGGCGGCTACAAAGTGCAGGGCCGCAACGAGAACCAGGCGCGGCAGATGCGTGCCGACGCGATCTCGCTGGAACAGGCTGGCGCAGCCATGCTGCTGCTCGAATGCGTGCCGAGCGAACTGGCCGCCGAAATCAGCCAGGCCGTGAAGATTCCGGTCATCGGCATCGGCGCCGGTAGCGATACCGACGGTCAGGTACTGGTGCTGCACGACATGCTCGGCCTGTCGATCACCGGTCGCGTGCCGAAATTCGTCAAGAACTTCATGCAGGGTCAGGACAGCATCCAGTCCGCACTGAAGGCCTACGTCAACGAAGTCAAAGGCGTTACTTTCCCTGGGATCGAACACGGATTCTCTGCATGAACACCGTTAAAACCGTACGCGAACTTCGCGCCGCCGTGGCGCGCGCCCGCAGTGAAGGCAAGCGCATCGGCTTCGTGCCGACCATGGGCAACCTGCACAGCGGCCATATCGCGCTGATCACCAAAGCCACTCAACGCGTGGATTTCGTGGTCGCGAGCATTTTCGTCAACCCGCTGCAGTTCGGCGCCGGCGAAGACCTCGACAAGTACCCGCGCACCTTGGCGGCGGATCAGGAAAAGCTGCTGCAAGCCGGCTGTCATTTGCTGTTCGCTCCGACCGTCGAAGAGATGTACCCCGACGGCATGGCCGGGCAGACCCGGGTCAGCGTGCCGCAACTGTCTGAAGGCCTCTGTGGCGCCAGCCGTCCGGGGCACTTCGAAGGTGTGGCAACGGTGGTCAGCAAGCTGTTCAACATGGTCCAGCCGGATCTGGCGATCTTCGGCCAGAAGGATTTCCAGCAACTGGCGGTGATCCGCGCGCTGGTGCATGACCTGAACATGCCGATCCAGATCATCGGCGAACCGACTGTGCGTGCGGCCGACGGCCTGGCGCTGTCGTCGCGTAATGGCTTCCTCAGCGAAGATCAACGTGCGGTGGCGCCGGTGGTCTATCGCACCCTGAGTACGATTGCCGAGTCGATCAAGCACGGTGAGCGCGACTACCCGGCGCTGATCGCCGCCCAAGTGCAACAGCTGGAAGTCGCCGGCCTGCGTCCGGATTACCTGGAAATCCGCCACGCGTTGACCTTGCGTCCGGCAACGGCTGAAGACCGCGATCTGGTGATTCTCGTGGCAGCGTTCCTCGGCACCACGCGGTTGATCGACAACCTGCATCTGAACCTCGATACCCCCGTTTAAAGCAAGATCAAAAGATCGCAGCCTGCGGCAGCTCCTACACATGAGTCCATGTAGGAGCTGCCGCAGGCTGCGATCTTTTGCGTTGTATTGCCGCCCCCAAAGCCTTCGGGCACACTGCCCGCCGTTTGCTTCCAACCCGGGAAATCCCTCATGCACGCCATCATGCTCAAGGCCAAGCTGCACCGCGCCGAAGTCACTCACGCGGTCCTCGATTACGAAGGTTCCTGCGCCATCGATGGCGAATGGCTGGACTTGTCCGGCATCCGTGAGTACGAGCAGATCCAGATCTATAACGTCGACAACGGCGAGCGTTTCACCACCTACGCGATTCGTGGCGAAGAAGGTTCGCGGATGATTTCGGTCAACGGCGCAGCCGCGCATAAAGCCAAGGTCGGCGACCGCGTGATCATTTGCGCCTACGCCCATTACAGCGAAGCGGAACTGCTCAATTTCAAGCCGCGCATGCTGTACATGGCGCCGGGCAATGAGCTCAGCCACACCAGCAACGCCATTCCGGTTCAGGTGGCCTGAGCCGCCTCGACGCATCACTCCCCTTCCGTTGGTCGGCCCGTTCCCGGTATTGATGTTAAAAAAGTACAGGGAACAGGTCAGAAGAAGTCAAGACAGATCGCAGCGCGAGGTTTACTGTATTCGCCCTGCGTTGAAAAATCGTGTCGACGCATTTGACCCTCGCCCAAACATGGCGTATCGGTCTGTTCTGTGTTCAAAAGGCCGTTCAAGTAAAAAGGAAAACCGCAGCGATGGCGTACTACCGCACTCCTCATGACGTTACCGCTCTGCCTGCCTGGCAGGCGTTGAAAAATCACCGCCAAGCCATGCAGGATTTCAGCATGCGCGAAGCCTTCAACGCCGATCCGCAGCGCTTCAATCAATTCACGCTCAGCAGCTGCGGCCTGTTTCTCGATTATTCGAAGAATCTGATCAACGCCGAGACCCGCAACCTGCTGGTGGGCCTGGCCAATGAAGTCGATCTGAAAGGCGCGATCAAAGCGCTGTTCGACGGCGAAATCGTCAACGCCTCCGAAGGCCGCCCGGCACTGCACACTGCCCTGCGCCGTCCGGTGGGCGACAAGCTGTCGGTCAACGGTGTCAACGTGATGCCGGAAGTGCACAAGGTACTGAACCAGATCACCGATCTGGTCGGCCGCATCCACGACGGTCTGTGGCGTGGTTACACCGAGAAGCCGATCACTGACGTGGTCAACATCGGCATCGGTGGTTCGTTCCTCGGCCCGGAGCTGGTCTCCGAAGCGCTGTTGTCCTACGCGCAGAAAGGCGTGCGTTGCCACTACCTGGCGAACATCGACGGCAGTGAGTTCCACGAACTGACGCAAAAGCTGCGCGCCGAAACCACGCTGTTCATCGTTTCGTCGAAATCCTTCAACACCCTCGAAACCCTGAAGAACGCTCAGGCCGCACGCGCCTGGTACCTGGCTCAGGGCGGTTCGGAAGCCGAGCTGTATCGCCACTTCATCGCGGTATCGAGCAACAACGCTGCGGCAGTCGCGTTCGGTATCCGTGAAGAAAACATCTTCCCGATGTGGGACTGGGTCGGCGGTCGTTACTCGCTGTGGTCGGCCATCGGTCTGCCGATTGCCCTGGCTATCGGCATGTCCAACTTCAAGGAACTGCTGTCCGGTGCCTACACCATGGACCAGCATTTCCAGAGCGCGCCGTTCGAACAGAACATGCCGGTACTGCTGGCCCTGCTCGGCGTCTGGTACGGCAACTTCTGGGGCGCGCAAAGCCACGCGATCCTGCCGTACGACCACTACCTGCGTAACATCACCAAGCACTTGCAACAGCTGGACATGGAATCCAACGGCAAGAGCGTGCGCCAGGACGGCACCTCGGTGTCGACTGATACTGGCCCGGTGATCTGGGGCGGCGTCGGCTGCAACGGTCAGCACGCCTATCACCAGTTGCTGCACCAGGGCACCCAACTGATCCCGGCCGATTTCATCGTGCCGATCGTCAGCTTCAACCCGGTCTCCGACCACCATCAGTGGCTGTACGCCAACTGCCTGTCGCAGAGCCAGGCGCTGATGCTCGGCAAGACCCTGCCGGAAGCCGAGGCCGAACTGCGCGAAAAAGGCATGAGCGAAGAGCAGGTGCACAAACTCGCACCGCACAAGGTGATCCCGGGCAACCGTCCGAGCAACACCATTGTGGTCGAGCGCATCAGCCCGCGGCGTCTCGGCGCGCTGGTCGCCATGTACGAGCACAAAGTGTTCGTGCAGAGCGTGGTCTGGGGCATCAACGCCTTCGACCAGTGGGGCGTGGAACTGGGCAAGGAATTGGGCAAGGGCGTTTACAACCGTCTGGTCGGCAGCGATGAAACCGTTGCTGACGATGCCTCCACCCAAGGCCTGATCAACTACTTCCGCGGTCGTCACCGCGGATGATTTGAAAGCAAAACCCACAGGATTTGGATCAACCAGAATCCTGTGGGCAAGCAAATTCCCTTGTAGGAGTGAGCCTGCTCGCGATAGCGGTATGTCTTTAAGCATTGATGTTGACTGACACACCGCTATCGCGAGCAGGCTCACTCCTACAGTTGTTTTGCGTACACCTGAATTCAATACCAGCCATCAGATTCCTGATGCGGCTTGAACCCTTGGCCCTCTCGGCGCATCTTTATTCTTCGCACAACAAGAATAAGGAACCGTCATGTTCGATATCAGCACGTTCCCCAAAGCCGATGCCGTCCGCCGGGCTGCGCAGTTGAGTCAGGACGACTATAAGCGCCTGTACCGCGAATCGATTGAACACCCCAGCACCTTCTGGGCCGAACAGGCCACGCGCTTCCTCGACTGGAGCACCCCGTGGCAGACCGTCCAGCGCTACGACCTGAAAACCGGTGAAGCGTCCTGGTTTACCGGCGGCCAACTGAACGTCAGTCACAACTGCATCGACCGCCACCTTGCCCAGCGCGGCGAGCAGACCGCGATTCTCTGGGAAGGCGACGACCCTGCCGAATCGGCACAGATCACTTACAAAAAACTTCACCATCACGTCTGCCGCCTGGCCAATGTGTTGAAAAGCCGTGGGGTGAAAAAAGGCGAGCGGGTGTGCATCTACATGCCGATGATCCCCGAGGCGGCCTACGCCATGCTCGCCTGCGCGCGGATCGGCGCAATTCACTCAGTGGTATTCGGCGGGTTCTCCCCAGACTCCTTGCGCGACCGCATCCTCGATGCCGACTGCCGTACGGTGATCACCGCTGATGAAGGCGTGCGCGGCGGCAAGTTCGTGCCGCTCAAGCACAACGTCGACAAGGCCCTGCAGAGTTGCCCGGACGTCAGCACCGTCATCGTCGTCGAACGCACTCAGGGCAAGGTCGATTGGCTCGAGGGTCGCGACCTCTGGTATCACCAGGCCGTGCGCGACGTCAGCGACGATTGCCCGCCAGAGCCGATGGACGCCGAGGATCCGCTGTTCATCCTCTACACCTCCGGCAGCACCGGCAAACCCAAAGGCGTGCTGCACACCACCGGTGGCTACCTGCTGCAGGCGGCGATGACTTTCAAATACGTGCTCGATTACCGCGATGGCGAAGTGTTCTGGTGCACCGCCGACGTCGGTTGGGTGACCGGCCATAGCTACATCGTCTACGGCCCGCTGGCCAACGGCGCGACCACCCTGATCTTCGAAGGCGTGCCGAGCTATCCGAGCACTTCGCGCTTCTGGCAGGTGATCGACAAACACCACGTCAACATCTTCTACACCGCGCCGACGGCTCTGCGCGCGTTGATGCGTGAAGGTGCCGAACCGTTGAAGGAAACGTCGCGCGCCAGCCTCAGATTACTCGGCAGTGTCGGTGAGCCAATCAACCCGGAAGCGTGGGAATGGTATTTCAATGTGGTCGGCGAACAGCGCTGCCCCATCGTCGATACCTGGTGGCAGACCGAAACCGGCGGGATCATGCTCAGCCCGCTGGTCAGCGCACAGCGGATCAAACCGGGTTGCGCCACACAGCCGATGTTTGGTGTGCAACCGGTGCTGCTCGACGAGCACGGCAAGGAAATCAAAGGCGCCGGCAGCGGCGTGCTGGCGATCAAGTCGAGTTGGCCGGCGCAAATCCGCAGCGTCTACGGCGATCCGCGAAGAATGGTCGACACCTATTTCAAACCCTACCCCGGCTATTATTTCACCGGTGACGGCGCACGCCGCGACGAGGACGGCGATTACTGGATCACCGGGCGCATCGACGACGTGATCAACGTCTCCGGCCACCGCATCGGCACCGCCGAAGTGGAAAGCGCGCTGGTGCTGCACGACAGCATCGCCGAAGCCGCCGTGGTCGGTTACCCGCACGACGTCAAAGGCCAGGGCATCTACGCCTTCGTCACCCCCATGAACGGCGTCGAACCGAGCGATGAGCTGAAGAAAGAACTGCTGGCCCACGTCAGCAAGGAAATCGGCAGCTTCGCCAAACCGGACCTGATCCAGTGGGCGCCGGCCTTGCCGAAAACCCGTTCAGGCAAGATCATGCGGCGGATCCTGCGCAAGATCGCCTGCAACGAACTCGACAGCCTCGGCGACACCTCGACCCTGGCCGACCCGAGCGTAGTACAAGGGTTGATCGACAAACGCCTGAATCAGTAACGTCCCCGGCGCGGTCAACCGGCCGCGCCCGTCCACCACCAATGAGTTGTCATGGAATTCATCCGCAGCCGCATCGAAAACCAACTCATGAGTCTGACCGGTCTGTCCCTCGGTCAGCTCGATCTGGAAAACCCCAAGGGCGATCCCGGGCTGTTCGGGCCGGACTCGGTCAGTTGGCAAGTGCATGGCGATTTCAGCAGCATGCTGATCGGCGGCATCAGCGCGCTGTTGCTGCAAGCCCTGCATCCGCTGGCGCTGGCCGGGGTCTGGGATCATTCGAATTTTCGTCAGGACATGCTCGGACGTTTGCGCCGCACCAGTCAGTTTGTCTCCGGCACCACCTTCGGCTCGCGCCGCGACGCCGAATGGCTGATCGACAAAGTGCGCACCATTCACCTGCAAGTGGTCGGCACTGCGCCGGATGGCCGGCCTTACGCGGCCAGCGATCCGGACCTGCTGACCTGGGTGCATGTAGCCGAGGTCAGTCACTTTCTTGCCGCGCATCTGCGTTACCGCAACCCGAATTTGTCTGGGGCGGATCAGGATCGCTATTACGCGGAAATCGCCGTGGTCGCCGAGCGTCTGGGTGCGCGGGAAGTGCCGAAATCGCGGCGGGCCGTGGCCGACTATCTGCAACGCATGCGCCCGCAATTGCTCTGTGATGAGCGCAGCCGCGAAGTCCTGCGCCTGCTGCTCGACGCCCCGGCACCGAGCGTGCTGGCCCGTCCGTTTGGCGACCTGATGATGAAGGCCGGCATCGATCTGCTGCCGGATTGGGCCAGCGAAATGTTCGGCATACGACAGAATCCGCTGCAACGCCAGCTGATCCGCGCCAGCGTCAAACGCAGTGCGCCGATGCTGCGCTGGGCGATGCGCAACGGTTCGGTGCAACGGGCCAAGCGGCGGATGGGCTTGCTCACCTGATCCATACACAAAACCCTGTGGCGAGGGAGCTTGCTCCCGCTCGAGTGCGAAGCGCTCGCAACCTTTCGAGGGTCGCTGCGCAACCCAGCGGGAGCAAGCTCCCTCGCCACAGACTGCGCGATGTCTCAGGACATCGGTAACTGCTAAACTCCCGCGCCTCAATTCTCACCAGCAAGGCGCACGCATGTCTTCCTTGAATCAGGCGCTGCGCGCCGCCCTCGATAAACGCCAGGACCTGCTCGCTGAGCTGCACAGCCAGGGCACCGATTGCTATCGGCTGTTCCATGGCAGCCAGGAAGGCGCCGGTGGTCTGACCGTCGACCGCTATGGCCCACAATTGCTGGTGCAAAGTTTTCACCAGACGCTGGAGCGTGACGACCTGCTGCAACTGCACGCCATGGTCAATCAGACCCTGGGCTTCGAAACCCTGCTGGTCTACAACGACCGCTCTCGGGGCAACTCGCGCATCGATCGCGAAGACAGTGTGTACAAAGCCGATGACGCCGCGCTGGCGGATCTGGTCGGCCACGAATGGGGCCTGAACTATCGCGTGCGCGGCCGGCATGCCGGGCAGGATCCGCTGCTGTTCCTCGACCTGCGCAACACTCGCGGCTGGGTCAAGGATCACGCCAAGGGCAAAAGTGTGCTCAACCTCTTTGCCTACACTTGTGGCGTCGGCCTGAGTGCCGCTGCCGGTGGCGCGCGTGAGGTGTGTAACCTCGACTTCGCCGAAGGCAATCTGGCAGTCGGCCGAGAAAACGGCTTGCTCAACCCGCAATTGCCCGAGATGCAATTCATCCAGTCCGATTATTTCCCGGCAATCCGTCAGCTCGCCGGGCTGCCGATCAGCCAGCGACGCGGGCAGAAACTGCCGAGCTATCAGCGCCTCGAACAGCGTCAATACGATCTGGTGCTGCTCGACCCGCCGGCCTGGGCCAAGAGTGCGTTCGGCACCGTCGACCTGCTGCGCGACTATCAGAGCCTGCTCAAGCCGGCGCTGCTGACCACCGCTGACAACGGCGTGCTGATCTGCTGCAACAACCTGGCAAAAGTCAGCATGGACGACTGGCGTGAACAGGTTCTGCGTTGCGCCGAGAAAGCCGGGCGACCGGTCCGCGAATGGAGCGTGATGACCCCGGGCGCGGACTTCCCGTCGCTGGATCAACAGCCACCGCTGAAAACCCTGATCCTGCAGTTGTAACCCCCCTGCGGGACTGGCAACCATCCAATGTGGGAGCGAGCTTGCTCGCGAAGGCGGCGCGCCAGTCAGCATATTTCTCGACTGATCCGCCGCTTTCGCGAGCAAGCTCGCTCCCACAGTGTCTTGGTCCTACAGAACAATCTGAACAATCCTGCCCCCCACGATGTACTTCGGAACCAGAATCGCGTGCCATACTCCAAGGCACTCCGATTCAGACAGATGAAGCCGCACATGCCCAAAGGATTGATTCGCGCGATTGGCGCCTTGTTGACTGCTCTGGCCCTCTACAGCCTGCTGGGGTTTCTGATTTTGCCGGGCATCGCCCTGCGTATCGCCAACCAGCAACTGGCGAACTATGCCACGGTGCCTGCGCATATCCAGCGCATCGAACTCAATCCGTTCAGCCTGGAAGTTACCCTGTGGGGGCTGGTCGTCGGTGAGCCGGGCAAGGAGCAAGTCGGCTTCGAGCGGCTGTACGCCAATCTGCAACTCGACAGCCTGTGGACCAAGGCGCTGCATCTGGCCGATATCGAGCTGGACAAGCCCAAGACCGAAATCCTCTTCGCCAAAGACGGCCAGCTCAATCTGCTGGGCCTGTTCAAGATTCCCGCCAGCGAACCGACCCCGGCCGATCCGAATGCCAAGCCGTTCCCGCTGCGCATCGACCGCATTCAACTGGCCGGCGGCAACGTGCATTTCCAGGACGCCCGGCCGAGCGAGCCCATCGAGTTTCTCTACGACAAGCTCGATTTCGAGCTGAAAAACCTCAGCACTCTGCCCGAAGACAATGCCGATATGACCCTGGTGGCTGCCGGCCCGGCCGGTGGGCAGATCGACTGGAAGGGCAACTTCAGCCTGATCCCGTTCACCTCCGAAGGCACACTGAAAGTCACCGACGGCAAGATGAAGTCATTCTGGCCCTACGTGCGTGACGCCGTGCCGCTGGTGCTCGAAGACGGCGTGATCAACCTCAGCACCGAATACAAACTGAATCTGTCGAAAGAAACCGAACTGCTGTTGAACAACGTCGCGGTGAGCATTGCCCCATTCGCGATCAAGGCGCCGGACGGCCGGCCGCTGGCAAAACTCGAACGCCTCGATGTCAGCGAGACCTCGGTCGACCTGGCCAAACAGCAAGTGGTGGTCGGCAAGATCCGCAGCAACAAACTGGAAACCTGGGCCGCGCTCGAAGCCGACGGTCAGCTCGACTGGCAGAAACTGTTCGCCAGTCAGCCATCGAAACCTGCCGCCAAGGCCGCCGCCGAACCCAAGACCACTCCGGCCGCCGCCGACTCGCCGAAAGAGCCGGCCGCGCCGAGCAAGCCCTGGCAAGTGCTGCTCAAAGACGTCCAGCTACGCAACTACACCGTGCATCTCGCCGACCGCTCGGCCAACCCACCCGTGGCACTGGATGTCACCCCGCTGAATATCGACCTGCAGGATTTCGACAGCCTCAACGGCTCGCCTTTCAAGGTCAGGCTCGACAGCGGCTTGGGCAAACAAGGCAAGATCAACGCCGACGGTGTGGTCAACCTCGCGCCGGTCACCGCCCAGCTCAACGTGAAAACCCAAGACATCGACCTGCGCGTCGCACAGTCCTACATCAATCCGTTCATTCGCCTGGAACTGCGCAGCGGCATGCTCGGCAGCGACCTCAAGGTCAACCTCAAGAGCACCGCCCCCCTGGCACTCGGCGTGACCGGACGCGCGCAGATCGATCAACTGCACACCCTCGACACCCTGAAAACCCGCGACTTCCTCAAGTGGCAGCAGGTGGTGGTTGAAGGCATCAACTATCAGCACGGTGACAGCCTGTCGATCGACAAGGTCAACCTGTTCCAGCCGTATGCGCGCTTCATGATCAACGATGACCGCACCACCAACATCGACGATCTGCTGATCCCGCAGCCCGCTGACAATGGCGCGAAACCCGCAGCGGCGAAACCGGCCAGCAAAGACAAACCGCTGGGCATTCACATCGGCGCGATTGCGATCAACGACGGTTCGGCCAACTTCGCCGATTTCAGCCTGACGCCAAACTTCGCCACCGCGATTCAACAGCTCAACGGCCAGATCGGCACCATCGACAGTCGTCAGGCGAAACCGGCCAGCGTCGACATCAAGGGCAAGGTCGATCGCTATGCTCCGGTGACCATCAAAGGTGCGGTCAACCCGTTCGACCCGATGGCCAGCCTCGACATCGCCACCAGTTTCAAACGCGTCGAGCTGACCACCCTGACGCCCTACTCCGGCAAGTTCGCCGGTTACCGCATCCGCAAGGGCCGGCTCAACCTCGACCTGCATTACCTGATCACCAAGGGCCAGTTGAAGGCTGAAAACAAAGTGGTGGTCGAGCAACTGCAACTCGGCGAGAAAGTCGACAGCCCGGATGCCGTGAGCTTGCCGTTGAAACTGGCGATTGCCCTGCTCAAGGACGTCGATGGCAAGATCTCCATCGAGCTGCCGGTGACCGGCGACCTCAACAACCCGCAGTTCAGCGTGATGCCGATTGTCTGGCAGACCCTGCGCAACCTGATCGTCAAGGCCGCCGCCGCACCGTTCAAGATGATTGGCGGGCTGATCAACGGTGGCGGCTCCGAGGACCTCGGTACCGTGTCCTTTGCTGCGGGCTCCAGTGACCTGAGCAAGGACGCCGAGTCGGCGCTGGACAAACTGTCCAAGGCCCTCAAGGAACGTCCAGCCCTGCGTCTGGAAATCGAAGGCACTGCCGCACAGAGCAGCGACGGTCCGTTGATCGCCGAACAGCGTCTGGAGCGCGAATACCAGTACAACTACTACAAGATGCTCCAGCGTCGGGGCGACAAGGTGCCGGCGCAAGCGTCCCTGCTGCAAGTGCCGGAGAGCGAGAAAGGCCCGCTGCTTGAAGGCATCTACCGTACCCGTCTGAAAACTCAGCCACCGGCCGAATGGAAAGATCTGGGCAAGGAAGAACGCACGGCGAAAATGCGTGATGGCGTGATCAAGTTCTGGAGTTCCAGCGATGTGCTGCTGCGGCAGTTGGGTCAGGAACGCGCCAGCAGCATCAAGGACTATCTGGTCGACAAAGCCCAATTGGCGGATGACCGGGTGTACTTCATCGATGCCAATCTGGGCGAAGCCGAGAGCGATGGCCGGGTCGTGACGCAAATGCACCTGGACGCCGAATGATGAACCACAAATGGCGGGTTGCGCTGACACTGCTGCTCGCCGCCAGCCCCGCGCTGGCCTCCGACACGCTGCGCTGCGGCAGCCAACTGGTCAGTCTCGGCGACCGCGCCAGCGAAGTGCTGCAGAAGTGCGGCGAACCGGTCAGCCGCGACGTCCTCGGCTACAAGCGCAGCGCCAACCGTCGCGAAGAGTTTCAGGTCGAGGAATGGACCTACGGCCCGAGTAACGGCATGTATCAGTACCTGCGCTTTGAAGGCAATCGCCTGCGGCAGATCAACAGCAAGCGCGGTAATTAATTCCCCCCTGTAGGAGTGAGCCTGCTCGCGATAGCGGTGTGTCAGTCAGCAGATTTCTCCATCTGACACACCGCTATCGCGAGCAGGCTCACTCCTACAATTGTTTTATGGTGCCCCTGAAATAGAACAAGCCCCGACACAAGTGCCGGGGCCTGTAATGGTCACATCCGTGTGACCGTTCGCATGAACTCTAAAGTTGCGGCAGACGTATTGCTCGGCCCGTCTGTCGCGTCTTCTCCCGGTCCAGGCGAGAAGTCATGCCTTACTCGGCTTTCAGGCCGTCAGCGGAAACCGCTTTGACGCCTTTGATTTTCTTGGTGATGTTCACCGCGGTGGTTTTCTGAGCTTCGGTGACAGCGACGTCAGAAGACAGGGAAACCACACCTTTGTTGGTTTCGACTTTGATGTCGGTACCAGGAATGCCTTTTTCGGTTACCAGGTCGCTTTTGACTTTGGTAGTGATCCAGGTATCGGAAGTAGCTTCTTTAGCCTTGGTCATTTCACCAGCAGCCAGAGTCATTGGAGCCTGAGTAGCCTGGGTGGTTTGTGCAAAGGCACCGGAAGCCATGGTCAGGGTCAGCGCGGTAGCAGCAGCGGCAGTGATAGCGAACTTCTTCATACGAGTAACTCCTGTTTTTCTGGAAAGTCTGCTGGATTACTTGTCAGCAGGGTTACCGAGGTAGTTGCGAACGTTGTGCCAACTTTTTAAAAGATACAAAAGCTATATAAATCAACATCTTACAGATAATGGAAAATTCCGGATTCATGCAAAATGCATGATTCGGGGAATATTCACTTGCAAGTTGCGGTTTTTTGGAAAGTTCCTAAGGCGCTGAAATTATTGAGACTTTTATTTTCACCGAATAAAGAAAAATGCCCTGCGTGGCAGGGCATTCGTACATCACGCGCTAGCGATCAAGTACCGCTGGCGGTACAGCCTTTTGGCGAATAATCCGCGTTAACAGTAGTGGCACAGGTCCACACGCCAGAGGTATTACCCGTAGCAGCGCCCGAACGAGTGAGCGTGATGGTTTTGCCCAGTACCGGACCCGGAGCGTTGAGCAGCGTACAGCTGATGCTGCCCGCCCCCGTCGCCGCTGTGCCTGTAACCGAGACCGTACAGTTGGAGGTGGTGGCTGTACCGCCATTCACAGCGTTTATATCCGGAGCGGTACCTTGATTGATGGTGTCCTCGAACGGCACCTTCATCGCACTGATCTCCGCCAGCCCCGCGGTCACTTTTGACCGCGCCTGATACTTCGAATACTGCGGCAAGGCGATGGTTGCCAGGATGCCGATGATCGCGACGACGATCAGCAGCTCGATCAGAGTGAAACCTTGTTGTTTTTTCATAGACACGCTCCATGCATGAGTCGAAATCTCATGATCTGAAAGGGACGCAGCATAGGCCATGCCAATGCCTTCCAGGCCCCGTCCATTGGGCGCAAAGCGTGTGCGATGTCATTTCCTACAACCTGCAACCGCACTATCTGACACTTTTTGTCACCTGTACCGGGCGTGTTTGGCGCTGTCACTTGACTAGGCTATAAGTCATGAACTGTCAGCATCCGGAATCCCCATGAATGACATCGCTCTGAGCGGTCTGGCCAAGCAATTGGTACAGGCCGAACTGCTTACGGAAAAAAGCGCCCAGCAGGCCTGGCAACAGGCGCAGCGCAATCGGCTGTCGCTGGTCAGCTACCTGGTGCAGAACAAACTGGTGAAGAGCTCACAGGTGGCCGAGATCGCTTCCGAGCATTTCGGCATGGCCTTCATGGACCTCAATTGCCTCGACAAGGAAACCCAGCCCAAAGGCCTGGTCAGTGAAAAACTGGTGCGCCAGCACCACGCCCTGCCCTTGTGGCGTCGTGGCAACAAACTGTTCGTGGGCATTTCCGACCCGAGCAATCATCAGGCGATCAATGACATTCAGTTCAGCACCGGGCTGAGCACCGAAGCCATTCTGGTGGAGGACGACAAGCTCACTGATGCCATCGAGAAATTCTTCGACACTCACGCCAGTGGTCTCGAAGACATGGCCGACGTCGATCTCGACGGCGTGGATGTCGAGTCCGTCGACGACAGCCGCCAGGACGCCATTGGCGGCCTCGACGCCGACGACGCGCCGGTCGTGCGCTTCGTGCACAAGATGCTGCTCGACGCGATCAAGAGTGGCTCGTCGGACTTGCACTTCGAACCCTACGAAAAAAACTTCAGGGTGCGGGTGCGCACCGACGGCATCCTGCGCGAGGTGGCCAAACCGCCGATCCAGTTGGCCGGACGAATCGCCGCACGCCTGAAAGTCATGGCCAGCCTGGACATCTCGGAACGCCGCAAACCCCAGGACGGACGGATCAAGATGCGCCTGTCGAAGACCAAGTCGATCGACTTCCGGGTCAACACCTTGCCGACCCTGTGGGGTGAGAAAGTGGTGATCCGGATCCTCGATCCGTCCAGCGCGCAGATCGGCATCGATGCATTGGGTTACGAGCCGGCGCAGAAAGAGCTGTACATGGCAGCACTCAAGCAGCCGCAGGGCATGATTCTGGTAACCGGGCCTACGGGCTCGGGGAAAACCGTGTCGCTGTACACCGGCCTGAATATTCTCAACACCGTCGACATCAACATTTCCACCGCCGAAGATCCGGTGGAAATCAACATGGAAGGCATCAACCAGGTCAACGTCAATCCGAAACAGGGGCTGGATTTTGCTCAGGCTCTGCGTTCGTTTCTGCGGCAGGACCCGGACGTGATCATGGTCGGCGAGATCCGTGACCTGGAAACCGCCGAAATCGCGATCAAGGCCGCGCAGACCGGCCACCTGGTGCTGTCCACGCTGCACACCAACAGCGCCGCCGAAACCCTGACCCGTCTGCACAACATGGGCATTCCCGGGTTCAACATCGCCACCTCGGTCAGCCTGATCATCGCCCAGCGCCTGGCGCGCAAGCTGTGCAGCCACTGCAAGAAACCGATCGAGATCCCTCGCGAGACATTGATCAGGGAGGGTTTCCCGCCGGAACAGATCGGCAGTTTCACGATCTATGAGCCGGTCGGTTGCGATCACTGTAACGGCGGCTACAAGGGCCGCGTGGGGATTTACGAAGTGGTGAAGAACACCCCCGAGCTGCAACGGCTGATCATGGCCGAAGGCAACTCGTTGGAAATCGACAGCCAGATGCGTCGCGACGGCTTCGACGACCTGCGCACCTCGGGCCTGCACAAGGCCATGCAAGGCATCACCAGCCTGGAAGAAATCAACCGGGTCACCAAGGACTGAACATGGCGGTCAAGGCAGCGAAAATCAGTATCTACGCCTGGGAAGGCACGGATCGCAAAGGCAGCAAGGTCACGGGCGAGCTGAGCGGGCAGAACCCCGCGCTGATCAAGGCCCAACTGCGCAAGCAAGGAATCAATCCAGGCAAGGTACGGAAGAAATCCACCTCCCTGCTCAGCCTCGGCAAACGCATCAAGGCCCAAGACATCGCCCTGTTCACCCGGCAGATGGCAACCATGATGAAAGCCGGCGTACCGCTGCTGCAGTCGTTCGACATCATTGGCGAAGGCTTCGACAACCCGGCGATGCGCAAACTGGTAGACGAGGTGAAGCAGGAAGTGGCCGCCGGAAACAGCTTCGCCGCCGCACTGCGCAAGAAACCGCAGTATTTCGATGAGCTGTATTGCAACCTGGTGGATGCTGGCGAGCAATCCGGCGCCCTCGATACGTTGCTCGAACGGGTCGCGACCTATAAGGAAAAAAGCGAAGCGCTCAAGGCCAAGATCAAGAAAGCCCTGACCTATCCCAGCGCGGTGGTGCTGGTGGCAATGGTCGTCACCGGGATTCTGCTGGTAAAAGTGGTGCCGCAGTTTCAGTCGGTATTTTCCGGTTTCGGTGCTGAACTGCCGGCCTTTACCCTGATGGTAATCAGTATCTCGGAGTTCATGCAGCAATGGTGGTGGGCGGTGCTTGGAGCACTGATTGCAGCGGTGTTCGGCATCCGTCATGCGCTGAAGAAATCCCAGGCCCTGCGCGACCGCAAAGACACCTGGCTGCTGAAACTGCCGCTGGTGGGGACGCTGATGTACAAGTCGGCGGTGGCGCGATTCGCTCGCACCCTGTCGACCACTTTTGCCGCTGGCGTACCGCTGGTGGAGGCACTGGACTCAGTGGCAGGTGCCACCGGCAACGTGGTGTTCAAACGCGCGGTGCTGCGTATCCGCCAGGACGTCGCCACCGGCATGCAGCTGAATTTCTCGATGCGCAGCACCGGCGTCTTCCCCAACATGGCGGTGCAGATGACCGCCATCGGTGAGGAGTCGGGTGCGCTGGACGACATGCTCGACAAGGTCGCCGGTTTTTATGAAGAGGAAGTGGATAACATGGTCGACAACCTCACCAGCCTGATGGAGCCGTTCGTCATGGTGGTGCTCGGGGTCATCGTCGGCGGGCTGGTCGTGGCCATGTACCTGCCGATCTTCCAACTCGGCTCAGCGATCTGACATGCCTATCGACCAACTTTTCAGTCTGTATCCGCTGGCCTTCGTACTCACCGCCCTGCTGCTGGGTCTGGTGGTCGGCAGTTTTCTCAACGTGCTGGTCTGGCGTCTGCCGAAAATGCTCGAGCGCGACTGGCGCCAGCAGGCCCAAGACGTCCTCGGCCTGCCGAGCGAAACCCCACTGCCGACCTACAACCTGATGCTGCCGCACTCCGAATGCCCGCGCTGCGGTCACCGGATTCGGGCGTGGGAAAACATTCCGCTGCTCAGTTATCTGTTGCTGCGCGGACGCTGTTCGGCGTGTGCCGCACCGATCAGCAAACGTTATCCCCTGACCGAACTGGCCTGCGGCCTGCTCTCGGCATTTGTCGCGTGGCATATGGGTTTCGGCTGGCCGGCCGGTCTGTTGATCGTCCTCACCTGGGGGCTGCTGGCGATGAGCCTGATCGACACCGAACATCAGCTGCTGCCCGATGTGCTGGTGTTGCCGTTGTTGTGGCTGGGGCTGATCGTCAACAGCTTCGGGCTGTTTGTCTCGCTGCACGCGGCGCTGTGGGGCGCGGTGGCCGGCTACATGGCGCTGTGGTCGGTGTTCTGGCTGTTCAAGCTGCTGACCGGCAAGGACGGCATCGGCCACGGCGATTTCAAGCTGCTGGCACTGCTCGGCGCCTGGGGTGGCTGGCAGATTCTGCCGCTGACGATTCTGCTGTCGTCGCTGGTGGGGGCGATTGTCGGGGTGATTCTGTTGCGTCTGCGTGAGCAGAAAACCTCGACGCCGATGCCCTTCGGGCCGTATCTGGCAATTGCCGGCTGGATTGCCTTGCTCTGGGGTGGTCAAATAACCGACTTCTATTGGCAGTTTGTCGGTTTGAAATGAATACCCCTGTGGAAAAACCCTGGATTCTCGGCCTGACCGGCGGCATCGGCAGCGGTAAAAGCGCCGCGGCCCAGCACTTCATCGATCTCGGGATCCATGTGGTCGACGCCGACCACGCGGCGCGCTGGGTGGTCGAGCCGGGGCGTCCGGCACTGGCGAAAATTGCCGAACACTTCGGCCCCGGCGTCCTGCAGGCCGATGGCACTCTGGACCGTGCGGCCCTGCGCAAACTGATCTTTGAAGTGCCGGAGGAACGCCGCTGGCTCGAAGCTCTGCTGCATCCATTGATCGCCGAGGAAATCGCTCACCATCTGGCGCTGGCAAAATCGCCTTATGCGATTCTGGTGTCGCCGCTGCTGATCGAATCCGGGCAATACGCGATGACCCAGCGCATCCTGGTGATCGACGCCCCGCAACAACTGCAGATCGAACGCACCTTGCAGCGCGACCAGACCAGCGAACAGCAGGTCCAGGCGATCCTCAAGGCCCAGTCGAGCCGCGAAGACCGCGTGAGCCGTGCCGACGATGTGGTGGTCAACGACCGCGACCTCGCCTGGCTGCACAGCGAAGTCGAGCGCCTGCATCACTTTTACCTGACTTTATCCGGAGGCCAGTCATGAGCCCTACAACCGTCGAATGCCCAACCTGCGGCGCCCCCGTGGAATTCACCCCAGAGAACAAATTCCGCCCGTTCTGCTCCGATCGCTGCAAGCTGATCGACCTCGGCGCCTGGGCGTCCGAAGAGCACAAGATTCCGGTCGCCCCGGATGCCGAAGACGAAATGTTCTCCGGCGATTTCGACCCGCGTCACTGAACGCGATCAGGGCCGCATGAAGCCGTAGTCCTGATCGTCGTCGAGGTTTTCCGCGAGAAAGCGCAACTCGTCGGCCAGGTCTTCGGCGTTGCGCACCGTCTTGCTCTGCTGCACCACCGCGCTGAGCAAGGCGCGCAAACTCAGGCCCGGATCGAAGCCGACCTCCTGTGCCATCTCAAGACTCTGTCGCGTTTCCTGTCTTGCCCACTCGTACACACTCATGCCGCTGCTCCTGAAGGGATTTGGCCGAGCATGAAATGCCGCGCGGGTAGCGGATTTGATGTGGATCAAGACTTGGGATCGTCGTCCTTCCACGGCGCCGAAAGGTAGCGGGTGCGGTTGAAGGTTTCCAGCCACTCGGGACTGAACACCACCAGCGCGCTGATCACCATGCCGTTGATGAACGCTTCGGGAAAAATCAGCAGCCACAGATAACCGATGAAATCTTCCAGCCATTCCGGCATGGCGAACAGGCCGTCGTACCAGAGCAGGCCCAGGCTCAGGGTCAGACACAACAACGCCGACAACGCTGCGGCGAAAAAACCGGAACAGAAGATATACACGAACGGATTACGCGGCTGCGCGCGCTCGACGAGGATCGCCACACCCTCGGTGATCAGCACTGGCAACAGGATCAGCAACGTCCCGTTGACCCCGACCGCCGCCAGATCCTGACGCCCGAGCAACACCAGACCGAGCTGCGCAATCAGCCCGCCGACAATCGCCAGTGGCCAGTCCAGCAGCAGCGTCACGGCGGTCATGCCGATGAAGTGATAGGAAACCCCGGTGTCGAAATCCCTGCGCACCAGCCACAGCAGAAACAAGGCGAACACCGTGCCGAACAGCAAATGCTGACGACGACTGTCACTAAACAATTCGACCCACGGCGCGCGGACAACCGCCCACAGCAGCACCGGCAGGTAAATCAGCCAGCCGAGTGTCAGGCTTGTCGAGGACAGCAGTTCTGCACCGATCATCTCTCCCTCACTTTTATCAGGAAAACTCCCACATCCCCTGTAGGAGCTGCCGCAGGCTGCGATCTTTTGATCTTGCACTTTGACAGTCAAAAGATCGCAGCCTTCGGCAGCTCCTACAAGAGCTCAACGTACGAGCTGTCAGCATCCGCCGATGCAAAGCTTTCTGCTTGTCGCATTTGAACGCTAAGCTTGGGCCTATGGATGACTCAGATTATTTACGCCTGCTGACCATTGCGGCCGAGCAAGCCAACGCGTTCCTGTCCAATGCCCGCAAATGGGAGCGTGAGCGTTGGGTCTGCCAGCGCCTGCTGCAAGGCTTGAACATCCCTTACCGCGCTGATGAGTTCGCCCCCGCCGGCGAACCGCCGGACGTGCTGTTTCGTGATGCCAATTTCGAAGTGTTCTTCGTTCTCGATGAAGGTCGCCGGCTCAACGACGAATGGCGCGACGAACTGCAGCGCCGGCGCAGTGCGTTTTCCCTCAGCCAGTTGGTGCGCCGTGAAGCCAAGCCACGGCGGATTCCGGCCAATGAGTTCCTGTTGCGACTGGCGCCGACCTTGCGTAAAAAAGCGCACAACTACAAGGAACGCGGCATGGATCTGGGCGAACTGGACATCATCGCCTTCGCCAGTCTCAAGCGCGAGGTGCTGGACCTCAACAGCCACTTTCCACCGCCCACCGAGTACTTGCGTCAGGGCTGGCGCTCGCTGTCACTGGTCGGGCCGACGTTCGCCCGGGTGCTGTTCGCCCATCCCGATGCGCCGGACTTTCTGCGCAGCAACCTCGGTCGCAGCATCGTCTTCGATGTCGGGATCAGCCTGTGACGCCGCTGCAGCAGTTGATCGCCGACGTGCCGCAGACCGGCCGCGTACGCTGGATCGGCGTGCGTCCGGAGTCTCGCGGGCCGATGATCGAGCTTGACGCCGTCGAGGCGGGGCTCGAAGCGGGATTGACCGGCGATCACGCCCGACCGGGTGTACGCAACGCGCGGCAAGTGACGTTGATTCAGTTCGAACACTTGGCGGTCATCAGCGCGTTGATGGGCCGGCCTGAAGATCAACCCGTGAGGCCTGAAGACCTGCGGCGAAATCTGGTCATCAGCGGTATCAATCTGTTTAGTCTCAAGGGTCGGCGCTTTCGCATCGGTCAGGCAATATTCGAGACCACCGGCTGGTGTCAGCCCTGCGCGCGCCTGCAAAACAACCTTGGCCCCGGCACCTTTCAAGCGGTGCGCGGGCATGGCGGAATAACCGCGCGGGTGTTACAAAGCGGGATCATTCGCCTCGACGACGGTGTTTCGGTCGAACCGGTTCCGGCCAGTGGCTATGCTGCATTCAACCCGGGTTAAAAACCGCTGTAGCTTCCCCACCTTCAGCAACGTCTACCTGACGAGGCCTTTATGACCAGCCGCCTGAACCCCGAAGACCAGAAGCATGTCGAAGAGTACCTGCAGTTGTCCCAACACCGTGTCGAGCGCCGGCCTTTCCGGCCGTGGATGCTTCTGGTGCTGGTGCTGGCAGTGACCATTGGTCTGGGCTTGTTGAGCCGACTTATCAGTTACCTGACGCTATGAGCAGCATTGCGCTCGCGAAGGTGATTGCACCGATTTCCTTTAAAAACCTTGCGAGTTATCCCCATGTCCCATCGTATTGTTATTGTCGGCGGCGGCGCCGGCGGTCTGGAGCTGGCTACCCGTCTGGGTAAGACCCTGGGCAAGCGTGGCACGGCCAGTGTGATGCTGGTCGACGCGAACCTCACGCACATCTGGAAACCCCTGCTGCACGAAGTGGCCGCCGGATCGCTGAACTCTTCCGAGGATGAACTCAACTATGTTGCCCAGGCGAAATGGAACCACTTCGAGTTCCAGCTGGGGCGCATGAGCGGGCTTGATCGCGCGCAGAAGAAAATCCAGCTGGCGGCCACCTACGACGAAAACGGCGTGGAACTGGTTCCCGCCCGTGAAGTGCAGTACGACACGCTGGTAATCAGCGTCGGCAGCACCACCAACGATTTCGGCACCCAGGGCGCAGCGCAGCACTGCCTGTTCCTCGACACCCGCAAACAAGCCGAACGCTTCCACCAGCAACTGCTCAATCACTATCTGCGCGCGCATGCCGGGCAGACCGATGTGGTCGAACAGATCAGCGTGGCCATCGTCGGTGCCGGCGCCACGGGCGTCGAGCTGGCGGCCGAACTGCACAACGCGGCGCATGAGCTGGCTGCGTACGGCCTGGACCGGATCAAACCGGAAAACATGCACATCACTCTGATCGAAGCCGGCCCACGGGTGTTGCCAGCCCTGCCGGAGCGCATCAGCGGCCCGGTGCACAAGACTCTGGAGAAACTCGGGGTCAATGTGATGACCAACGCTTCGGTCAGCGAAGTGACCGCCGACAGTCTGATCACCGCCGATGGCAACGTGATCAAGGCCAGCCTGAAAGTCTGGGCAGCGGGTATTCGCGCACCGGGTTTCCTCAAGGACATCGACGGTCTGGAAACCAACCGCATCAATCAGCTGCAAGTGCTGCCGACGTTGCAGACCACCCGCGACGAAAACATTTTCGCCTTCGGTGACTGCGCCGCCTGCCCGCAGCCGGGTTCGGATCGCAACGTGCCGCCGCGTGCGCAAGCCGCGCACCAACAGGCGTCGTTGCTGGCCAAGTCACTGAAGCTGCGCATCGAGGGCAAAACCCTGCCGGAGTACAAGTACACCGACTACGGTTCGCTGATTTCGCTGTCGCGTTTTTCGGCTGTGGGTAACTTGATGGGTAACCTGACCGGCAGCGTGATGCTGGAGGGCTGGCTGGCGCGGATGTTCTATGTGTCGCTGTATCGCATGCACCAGATGGCGCTGTACGGGCCGTTCCGCACGGCGATGCTGATGCTGGGCAGCAAGATCGGTCGCGGCACCGAGCCACGCCTGAAGCTGCATTGATGGCGTAAATCCTGTAGGAGTGAGCCTGCTCGCGATTGCGGTGGGTCAGTCAATTCATTCATGACTGACACACTGCTATCGCGAGCAGGCTCACTCCTACAATGATTTTGCTTAGGGCCTGAGTTTTTCATGGGCAAAAAAAATCCCCGTATCTTTCGATACGAGGATTTTCAATATGGTCGGGGTAAGGGGATTCGAACTCCTGACATCCTGCTCCCAAAGCAGGCGCGCTACCGGACTGCGCTATACCCCGGTAAAAAAAAGGCGACCTTTCAAAGATCGCCTTCTTCGATCAGCGCTTTTGGCCTCTGATCTTAAGATTCGATCCCAGCGCTAACTGGTTTCAAAAATGGTGGGTCGTGTGGGATTCGAACCTACGACCAATTGGTTAAAAGCCAACTGCTCTACCAACTGAGCTAACGACCCAAAAATGGTCGGGGTAAGGGGATTCGAACTCCTGACATCCTGCTCCCAAAGCAGGCGCGCTACCGGACTGCGCTATACCCCGGCTTGAAATTGGCTCCGTGACCAGGACTCGAACCTGGGACCCAATGATTAACAGTCATTTGCTCTACCGACTGAGCTATCACGGAACTACATATTTCAATTTACAACGGTGAAACTTGAAGCTTCTCGACATCGTTTTCGCATCGCTGCGTTCGTGTGTCTGAGGCGCGCTATTCTACAACCTAGAACACCTCTGTCAACCCCCTAAATTGCTTTCAAGTTAATGATTTGCAACTTATTTCAGTTTTCAACCCAGTGGGTTGAAACGCTGCCGGTGACTGACTGCGGGGCGCACTTTACAAGCCTTTTCCTTAGAGTTCAACAGCCTAACGAAAAAAAGGCCTCGCAAAGCGAGGCCTTCCTTATTTCATTGGCGTTGCGGCTCAGTCGAAAACGATTTCGTCGTTCACCACTTTGCCGGTCGCCGTGTCGCCTGGCAGGAAATGCCCCGACAGGATCAACTGCGCCAACGGGTTTTCGATCCAGCGCTGGATCGCACGTTTGAGTGGACGTGCGCCATAGACCGGGTCGTAACCGACGGCAATCAGCTTGTCCATCGCTTCCGGGCTCAGCTCCAGCTTCAGCTCGCGCTCGGCCAGACGGCTGCGCAGACGGCCCAACTGGATCTCGGTAATGCCCGCGATCTGATCCCGCGCCAATGGCTCGAAGATCACCACTTCGTCGACCCGGTTGATGAACTCCGGACGGAAGTGCGACGTCAGCGCGTCCATCACCGCTGCACGCTGGGCCTCACGGTCACCGACCAGTTCCTGGATCTGCGACGAACCGAGGTTCGAGGTCATGACGATCACGGTATTGCGGAAATCCACCGTACGCCCGTGGCTGTCGGTCAGACGGCCATCCTCCAGCACCTGCAGCAAGATGTTGAACACGTCCGGATGCGCCTTCTCGACCTCGTCCAGCAGGATCACCGAGTAAGGCTTGCGGCGTACCGCTTCGGTCAGGTAACCGCCCTCCTCGTAGCCCACGTAGCCTGGTGGTGCACCGATCAGCCGCGCCACGGAATGTTTCTCCATGAACTCGGACATGTCGATCCGCACCATCGCCTCTTCAGTATCAAAGAGGAACTCGGCCAATGCCTTGCACAGCTCGGTTTTACCGACACCGGTCGGACCGAGGAACATAAACGAGCCGCTTGGACGATTCGGATCCGCCAGCCCGGCACGCGAGCGCCGTACCGCGTTGGCGACCGCAACCACCGCCTCGTCCTGACCAATCACACGCTGGTGCAACAGGCTTTCCATCTTCATCAGCTTGTCGCGCTCGCCTTCGAGCATTTTCGATACCGGAATACCGGTCCACTTCGAAACGACTTCGGCGATTTCCTCTTCGGTCACCTTGCTGCGCAGCAACTGGTTTTCGCTCTTGCCGTGCTGGTCGACCATCTGCAGGCTGCGTTCCAGATCCGGGATCACCCCGTACTGCAATTCGGCCATGCGGTTGAGATCGCCTTTACGGCGCGCCGCTTCCAGTTCCTGACGCGACTGCTCGATCTTTTGCTGAATCTGCGCCGAACCCTGTACCTCGGCTTTTTCCGAGTTCCAGATTTCTTCCAGATCCGAGTACTCACGCTCGAGGCGGACGATTTCTTCCTGGAGTTTTTCCAGCCGTTTCATCGCCGCTTCATCGCTTTCTTTCTTCAGCGCCTGGGATTCCACCTTCAACTGAATCAGGCGACGTTCCAGACGATCCAGCACTTCCGGCTTGGAGTCGATCTCCATACGGATACGGCTGGCGGCCTCGTCGATCAGGTCGATGGCCTTGTCCGGCAACTGCCGGTCAGTGATGTAGCGATGGCTGAGCTTGGCCGCCGCGATGATCGCGCCGTCGGTGATAGCCACTTTGTGGTGAACCTCATAACGCTCCTTGAGGCCACGCAGAATGGCGATGGTGTCTTCTTCGCTCGGCTCGTCCACCAGCACTTTCTGGAAACGCCGCTCAAGCGCCGCATCCTTCTCTATATATTGGCGATACTCGTTGAGCGTGGTTGCGCCGACGCAGTGCAGCTCGCCGCGGGCCAGCGCCGGTTTGAGCATGTTGCCGGCATCCATCGAGCCTTCGCCCTTACCGGCGCCGACCATGGTGTGCAGCTCGTCGATGAACAGAATGATCTGCCCTTCCTGCTTCGACAGCTCGTTGAGCAGCGCTTTCAGGCGTTCTTCGAACTCACCGCGATACTTGGCACCGGCAATCAGTGCGCCCATGTCCAGCGACAGCAGACGCTTGCCCTTGAGGCCGTCCGGCACTTCGCCGTTGATGATGCGCTGGGCCAGACCTTCGGCAATCGCGGTTTTACCCACACCAGGTTCGCCGATCAGCACCGGGTTGTTCTTGGTGCGGCGCTGCAGAACCTGAATGGTGCGACGGATTTCGTCGTCACGGCCGATCACCGGATCGAGCTTGCCGTCTTCGGCACGCTTGGTCAGATCGACGGTGTACTTGTCCAGCGCCTGACGCGACTCTTCGTGGTTGGCGTCATTTACCGCTTCACCGCCGCGCAGGTTGTTGATCGCGTTTTCCAGGGCTTTCTTGCTCACGCCCTGGCCGAGCAGCAACTTGCCGAGCTTGCTGTTCTCGTCCATCGCGGCGAGCAGCACCAGCTCGCTGGAAATGAACTGGTCGCCCTTCTGCTGGGCCAGGCGATCGGCCTGATTAAGCAGACGCGCCAGATCCTGCGACATGTTGACGTCGCCGGTCGGGTTCTGGATTTTCGGTAATTGATCGAGCTCTTTGGTCAGCTCTTTACGCAAGCTGTTAACGTCGAAGCCGACTTGCATCAACAGGGGTTTGATCGAACCACCCTGCTGTTCAAGCATGGCTTGCATCAAATGCGCCGGCTCGATGGCCGGATGATCGTGGCCAACGGCCAGGGATTGGGCGTCGGATAACGCCAACTGTAATTTGCTGGTTAAACGGTCTATACGCATGGGGTCACCTTCCTTTTGAGCAGGCCGGACCTAAAAACCATCCTGAATAAAGAAACCTGCCAGATACCACTGTAGATGCGGTCGATTCTGGGAGATTCAAGCGTCAGCGAGTTGATTCAGGTCAGGCAAGTCTAGCGGGTGAGCCAGACAAGGGAGGCGAAACGGCCAGTGCGCGACGCACGGCGGTAAGAAAAGAAGCGCGGATCGGTCACAGTGCAGAAACCGCCGCCATAAACCGCAGTGACACCGCGTTCAGCCAGACGCAAGCGCGCCAGCAGATAGATGTCAGCCATGAACTTGCCAGCATTGTGGCTGGGGACGAAGGCGGATGCTGCTTCCGGCAATTGATTGACGAAGACTTCGCGGACTTCCGGGCCGACTTCAAAGGCCTTCGGGCCAATAGCCGGACCGAGCCAGACCAGTACGTCCGCCGCAGCGGTGTCGAGATGATCGAGGGTAGCTTCCAGTACGCCCGCCGCCAAACCGCGCCAACCAGCGTGAGCCGCCGCGACGCGAGTACCGGCACGGTTGCAGAACAATGCCGGCAGGCAATCTGCGGTCATCGCCGTGCAGGCAATCCCGGGAGTCGCCGTCCAACTGGCATCGGCGGTGGCAACCACGCCCGGATCAGCATGGGCCACGGCAATCCCGTGCACTTGCTGCAACCAGGCAGGCTGTATAGAGAAGTGTTCGGTCAGACGCCGACGATTCTCGGCGACTGCTTCCGGGCGATCATCGACATGATCACCCAGATTGAGGCTGTCGAACGGCGCCTCGCTGACACCCCCCTCGCGGGTGGTGACACAGGCCCTGACGCTGGCCGGCGCAGGCCAGTCCGGCGTCAGCCAGTTCATCCGACGAAGGCCTCGCGATCCTGCTTGAGCAGGGTCAGCAGCCAGACGAAATCTTCCGGCAGCGGCGATTCCCAGCTCATGCGCTCACCGGTGGTCGGATGATCCAGCTCGAGGAAACGCGCGTGCAGGGCCTGACGCGGGAAGTGCTTGAGGGATTCGACCATGGTCGGGTTCGCGGCCGGCGGAATGCGGAAACGACCGCCGTACGCCGGGTCGCCGACCAACGGGAAGTTGATGTGCGACATGTGCACGCGAATCTGGTGGGTGCGGCCGGTTTCCAGTTTGACCCGCACATGCGTGTGGGACCGGAAACGCTCCAGCACGCGGTAGTGACTGACGGCCGGCTTGCCGCCTTCCATCACTGCCATGCGCTGGCGCTGCTGACCATGACGGCCGATCGGGGCGTTGATCTTGCCCCCGGCGGTGACGACACCGATCACGATGCACTCGTAGATCCGGCTGACACTGCGGCTTTGCAGCTGGGCAACGAGCTTGGTCTGCGCCTGAATGGTCTTGGCCACCACCATCAGACCGGTGGTGTCCTTGTCCAGACGATGCACGATCCCGGCACGCGGGACATTGATGATGTCCGGCACGTGGTGCAGCAAGGCATTGAGCAAGGTGCCATCGGCGTGGCCGGCAGCCGGGTGCACCACCAGGCCCGCAGGCTTGTTGATCACCAGGATGTCGTCGTCTTCATAGACGATGTCGAGCTCGATGTCCTGGGCGATCCACTCGCCCTGGGCTTCCTGCTCGGCAGTCAGCTCAAGGATGGCACCGCCATGCACGATGTCGCGCGGGCGGATGACCGCCCCGTCCACAGTCAGGCGACCTTCTTTGATCCAGGCGGAAAGGCGCGAGCGTGAGTGCTCAGCGAAGAGTTGGGCGGCGACTTGATCGAGGCGTTGGCCGCCCAAATCGGACGGCACCTCTGCGCGAAGTTCAATTTTATCGGACATGCTCTGACTGGCGTCGGCACAGCCTTTGGTTTCGGCTGCGCGCTTGTGGTTAAATACGGCGTCTTTTGCCCCGAGGCTTTTCAACGGGGCGCTCATCATAACAGGACGGCCCCGCCCAAGACAGCGGCCGTCATAGGGACGCAAGCCGCCATGCAAGTGAAACACCTGCTGCTGATCGCCATCCTCGCATTGACCGCTGCTTGCTCATCGAAGGAAGTCGTAGACGAAAACCTCAGCGAAGCCGAGCTGTATCAGCAGGCTCAGACTGATCTGGACAACAACAGCTACACCAGCGCCACAGCCAAGCTGAAGGCCCTGGAGTCGCGTTATCCGTTCGGTCGCTACGCCGATCAGGCGCAGCTGGAGCTGATCTACGCCAACTACAAGAACGCCGAGCCGGAAGCTGCAAAGTCCGCCGCCGAGCGTTTCATTCGTTTGCATCCGCAGCATCCGAACGTGGATTACGCGTACTACTTGAAAGGTCTGACCTCTTTCGACCAGGACGTCGGCCTGCTGGCGCGCTTCCTGCCGCTGGACATGACCAAGCGTGACCCGGGCGCTGCCCGCGACTCGTATAACGAGTTCGCCCAGCTGACCAGCCGCTACCCGAACAGCCGCTACGCGCCGGACGCCAAGCAGCGCATGATCTACCTGCGCAACCTGCTGGCCGCCTACGAAATCCACGTAGCCGACTACTACCTGACCCGTCAGGCCTACGTCGCCGCCGCCAACCGTGGCCGTTATGTAGTGGAAAACTTCCAGGAAACCCCATCGGTCGGCGACGGCCTGGCGGTGATGACCGAGGCTTACCAGCGTCTGCACCTGGACGATCTGGCCGCCACCAGCCTGGAAACCCTGAAGCTCAACTACCCGAATCACCCGAGCCTGAAAGACGGTCAGTTCGTGCCATCGGTCGCCGAAGCCGACAACCGTTCGTTCCTGAGCAAGGCGACGCTGGGTCTGATCGAATCGCGTCCACCGCTGCCGCCGGGAGAAACCCGCGCCAACCAGGACGTGCAGAAGCAATTCCAGGACGCGAAAGACGCGATCCCGAACGAGCTCAAGCCTAAAGACGAAAACGGTGACGTGATTGAAGAAGAACATCACGAAGCCGCAGGCAACAACGATGACCGTTCGTGGTTCAGCTACATGACCTTCGGCGTGTTCGACTGATCACACCGGGCGTCACAAAAAAGGGAGATCTGCGGATCTCCCTTTTTCATTGCCGCGCATTAATAGTCTGTGCGCTTGCCGGCTCCTTGGCTAAACTGCCGAATCATTAGCCGAAAAGCCGCCCATCATGCTCCGTTTACTGTTCTGGATTGTCCTGATTTTTGCTGCGGTATGGCTGTGGCGAAAATTCAAGGTGCCCGCCGCTTCCGCCCAGTCGCCCCGCGAGCAAGACGCCGCGCCGATGGTGCGCTGCGCCCATTGCGGCGTGCACCTGCCGCGCGATCGCGCGCTGAACCTTCAGCAACAGTGGTATTGCAGCCAGGCTCACCTTGAGCAAGGCCCGGGCACCAGTGATCGCTGAGGCCGCCCACGCCGACAGTAAACAGGCGCAGCGCCTGCTGCGTCTCTATCATCTCTACCGTTTGAGCGTCGGCATCACCCTGGTGCTGTTGATCTCCAGCAACATGGACAACCGCCTGCTGACCTCGGCCGACGACGACCTGTTGCGCAGCGGCAGTTGGTTGTATCTGGTGCTGAATATTCTGCTGGTGGTGTTCCTCGAGAACACTCGCCGCCCGGCGCAGCTGTTCAGCCTGGCGCTGGTCGATGTGCTGCTGCTGTGCGGCCTGTTCTACGCGGCGGGCGGCGTCGCCAGCGCCATCGGCAACCTGCTGATTGTCTCGGTGGCGATCGCCAATACCCTGCTGCGCCGCCGCATCGGCCTGCTGATTGCCGCCATCGGCGCTCTCGGCATTGTCGCTTCCAGTTTCCTGCTGGGGCTCAGCCAGCCCCTGAGTGCCAACAATTACCTGCAAGCCGGGACCCTCGGTGCCCTGTGTTTTGCCGCTTCACTGCTGGTACAGGGTCTGGTGCGGCGCCTGGAAGTCAGCGAGACCCTCGCCGAACAGCGCGCCAGCGAGGTGGTCGGCCTCGAGGCCCTCAACGCCCTGATTCTGCAGCGCATGCGCACCGGCATTCTGGTGCTCGACGAACAACGCCGGGTGCAGTTGGCCAATCACAGCGCGAAAAGCCTGCTGGCGCAGTCGCACCTTGAGGGGCATTTGATCGATGACTACTCGCCGACACTGGTCGAGCGCCTGCAACTGTGGCTGAGCAACCCGACCCTGCGCCCGCAGAGTCTGAAAATCCCCGGCAACGGTCTGGAACTGCAACCGAACTTCATCGCCCTCGCACAGAGCCCGAACCAGCAGACCCTGGTATTTCTCGAAGACCTTGCACAAGTTGCCCAGCAAGCCCAGCAACTCAAGCTCGCCGCGCTCGGGCGCCTGACCGCCGGCATCGCCCATGAAATCCGCAATCCATTGGGGGCCATAAGTCACGCCGCGCAGCTATTGGGCGAGTCCGAGGAACTCGATGGCGCCGATCGGCGTCTGACGCAGATTATTCAAGACCACTCCCAGCGCATGAACCGAGTCATCGAAAATGTCCTGCAACTGTCGCGTCGCCAGCAGAGCGCTCCGCAACGCCTGGATCTCAAGCCTTGGCTGGAACACTTTGTTGCCGAGAGCCGCGAACAGGCGAACGAGCGCCAGTCGATTCATTTGCGGATCAATTCCGGGGACTTCATCACGCTGATGGACCCCGACCAGCTCACGCAGATTCTCGACAATCTGTTACGCAATGGCTGGCGACACAGCGCCCTGCTGCATGAGCAGGCCGAGGTCTGGCTGGCGTTGTTCATCGATCCTGACAGCCAGCTGGCGGTGCTCGAAGTGCAGGACAACGGCCCCGGTGTGCCGCCCGATCAGCAGTCGCATCTGTTCGAACCGTTCTTCACCACCAGCAGCCAGGGCACCGGCCTTGGGCTTTATCTGTCCCGTGAGCTGTGCGAAAGCAACCAGGCGCGCCTAGACTTCAAACCACGCCAAGGCGGCGGCTGCTTTCGCATCACCTTTGCTCACGGACGGAAACAAAGTTGAACACGAGCCCACGGCAAAAAATCCTCATCGTCGACGACGAGCCGGATATCCGCGAACTCCTGGAAATCACCCTGGGACGGATGAAACTCGACACCTTCAGCGCGCGCAATCTCGGCGAAGCCCAGACGTTGTTGCAGCGCAATGCGTTTGATCTGTGCCTGACCGACATGCGCCTGCCTGACGGCACGGGGCTGGACCTGGTGCAGCACATCCAGCAGCGTTATCCACAACTGCCGGTGGCGATGATTACCGCGTATGGCAGCCTGGAAACCGCGATCAACGCCTTGAAGGCCGGAGCCTTCGACTTCCTCACCAAACCGGTTGATCTCACGCGCCTGCGTGAACTGGTCAGCACCGCGTTGCGCATGCCTGCCGCCGGCGGCAGCGTCACCTCGATCGACCGCCGACTGCTGGGCGACTCGCCCCCAATGCGCGCTCTGCGCAAACAAATCGACAAGCTCGCCCGCAGTCAGGCTCCGGTCTACATCAGCGGCGAATCGGGCAGCGGCAAAGAGCTGGTCGCGCGGCTGATCCACGAACAAGGGCCGCGCGCGCAACAGCCGTTTATACCGGTCAACTGCGGGGCGATCCCTTCAGAGCTGATGGAGAGCGAGTTTTTTGGCCATCGCAAAGGCAGCTTCACCGGCGCGGTGGACGACAAACCGGGGCTGTTTCAGGCCGCGCACGGCGGCACCCTGTTTCTCGATGAAGTGGCGGATCTGCCGCTGTCGATGCAGGTCAAGCTGCTGCGGGCGATTCAGGAAAAAGCCGTGCGCAGCGTCGGCGGCCAGCAGGAAACCGTGGTCGATGTGCGCATTCTGTGCGCCACGCACAAAGACCTGGAAGCGGAAGTCGCCGCCGGGCGCTTTCGTCAGGATCTGTATTATCGGTTGAACGTGATCGAACTGCGGGTGCCGTCCCTGCGCGAACGGCGCGACGACATCGAAGTGCTGGCTGCGCACATGCTCCAGCGTCTGGCCAGCAACAGTGGCCAGCCGGCAGCCCAACTGCACCCGCAAGCGCTTGAAGCACTGAAGCGTTATCGTTTTCCCGGAAATGTGCGAGAACTGGAGAATGTCCTCGAACGCGCGCATACGCTATGCGAAAACCAGGTGATCGAGGCCGAGGATTTGCGCTTGAGCGAAGGAAGTTGCGCAGTCGAGGGCGGCATTGCCGACCTGACGCAGATCGATAACCTTGAGGATTACCTGGAAAACGTCGAACGCAAACTGATTCTGCAGGCGCTGGAGGAAACGCGCTGGAATCGTACGGCGGCGGCGCAGCGTTTGAGTCTGTCGTTCAGGTCGATGCGCTATCGGCTGAAAAAACTCGGTCTGGATTGAGCCTTTAAAAGATCGCAGCCTGCGGCAGCTCCTACATGGGAATGCGTTCCCTGTAGGAGCTGCCGCAGGCTGCGATCTTTTGCTTTTGCTTAAATGCGTCCCTCTGGCGCATAAGGCGCCGGATCAATAATCGGTGCACGCCCCAGCATCACATCGGCAAACAACTGACACGACGCCGGCGCCAGCACCAAGCCATTGCGGTAATGCCCGCAGTTCAGCCACAAACCCTCAAACCCCGGCACCCGGCCGATATACGGGATTCCCTCCGGCGAGCCCGGGCGCAAACCGGCCCAATGCCCCACCACTTCAGCCTCCGCCAGCGCCGGCAGCAGCTCGACCGCCGAAGCCTTGAGACTCTCCAGCGCAACATCGGTCGGGGTCTTGTCGAAGCCTTCATGCTCCAGCGTACTGCCGATCAGGATGTGCCCGTCGCGACGCGGAATTGCATAGCGCCCTTTGGCCAGCACCATGCTCGGCAGAAAATCCGCCGCACACTTGTAGAGAATCATCTGGCCCTTGACCGGCTCGACCGGCAGCGTCAGGTCCAGCGTCTTGAGCAGATCACCGCTCCATGCCCCGGCCGTCAGCACCACTTGATCGCCGCTGATCAGGCCTTTCGACGTTTCGACGCCAACCACCCGCTCGCCTTCGCGCACAAACCCGCGAACTTCGCATTGCTCGTGAAGGGTCACGTTCGGCAGCGCCAGCAAAGCGGCTTTCAGCGATTTGACCAGACGCGGGTTACGCACGTTGGCCACGTCAGCCATGTAGATCGCCCGGGAGAACCCGCCGCCCAGCACCGGCACCGCATCGTGCGCCGCCGAGATATCCACAGCCCGCAGCGGACGGTTTTCCCGCTCGGCCCAGGCCAGCGCTTCGGCTTCATCCTCCAGATCCAGCCAGTACAGGCCGGTGGTGTGCACCTCGGGATCAACCCCGGTATCGGCAAACAGCCGCTCGCCCAGCTGTGGATAAAAATCCTGCGACCAATGCGCCAACGCGGTGACTGCCGGGCTGTAGCGCCACGGGTAAAGCGGCGAAACGATACCGCCGCCGGCCCAGGACGATTCCTGGCCGACGTTCGAACGATCCAGCAGCACCACGCTGCGCACTTCGGAGGCGAGGTTGTAGGCGGTCAGCAGGCCAATCACCCCGCCACCGACAATCACCACTTGCTGTTGCCTGGTCATGTTTGATCCAACCGTAAAAAAGACAGTGGGCGCAAAAGGCGCCCTTGAGAAGGTACCTCAGCGGCCCCAGCAATCCTTGGTGGTCAGCCCGGTGGTTGCGTTGTTCATGCTTCTGACACCGGTGTTGGTCAGGGTGAAGTCCCCGCACTTGTCGGTGGCCATGGCAGTGCCAGCCTTGCGGGTGGCGGTCAGCAGGAAGGTCTGGTCAGCGATCGTCGGGGTGATGGTGTAGAAATCATTGCCCGTGCTCAGACCGGTGATGCCGGTGTAGACGTTGTTTTTGGTATAGAAACGCTCGAGGCTCTGCGCCTGCTCCGAGAGCAGCGACACCACTTCGGCACGCCGGCCCTTTTTCAGGTACTCGGTGTAGCTCGGTGCGGCGATGGTGATGATGATCCCGATGATCGCAATCACGATCATGATTTCGATCAGGGTGAAGCCTTGGTTGACTCTGCGCATGCCTCAAACTCTCAATTACTGTATTTGTCGCCACATGATACGACGGCTGCCGCCGCCGGATTTTTCCACCAGTGTGGTCACGGTGCCACTGGAATCGTTGACGATCTTGCGCGTCGCGCCATTGACGATGGCGTTAAGGGTCGGAATCCCGCCGGTGAACACCACGCCGCTGGAAATCGTATCGTTACTGTCGACCACGCCATCGGCGTTGGTGTCGAGCACTGCGTAGTTGAGCATCTTACCGCTGAACGCATCGAGTTCGACCAGTTTGCCGGTGCCAAAACTGGCACACGGGTCGGTGGTGTCGACACTGGCAGTGGTAAACACGATGCGCCCGAGCACCAGACTGGCCTGATTGATCACCCGCTCGCCGGTCAGCACGTTGTTGTACACCAACGGCAGATACCAGCCCTTCTCCCCCGGATAGGTCGTGTCGTTCTGGCTGGTGGTGATGAACTGCCCGGTGCTGCCGGAGAACACTCCGGTCACCGCCTGCGCCTGTAGGCTGCTGACGGTCAACTGGCCGGAACCGCCGTCGGCGTCCCACACCGAGTAGAACGCCTGCAAATCCTTGTTGGTCTTGTCGGCGGTTTCGTTGAATTTGCCGGTGCCGACAAAGATCTGTTTGCCTCCCAGCGAATTGTCCGCCAGCAACGGCTGCGCGGTGATCGGCTGGGTCGCCCCGCCCGCCGTGGTAAACAGTGGTTTGCCGGAAAACGCCACGCCCCAGCTGTCGGTTGACGTCGCGCTCAGATCGAATTTCCACAAACGCCCTTTCAAGTCACCGCCGTAAGCGGCCTGCACCACGTTCGACGAATTGACCTTGAGCTTCACCGACGACAGGCCATTGGTGGTTTCGGTGCTGTCGATCACGATCTTCTTGATCAACGAACCGTCACGCACATCCAGCACATACAACGCCGCCACCCCGGAGTTGCTTCCATAACCATTGGCAATGAATGCCGCCCAGCGACCATCGGCCAAGCGTGCCACTTCCGGCCGCGCATAGGCGTAACCCAGATCATTAAAGGCGTTGGCAGTGTTCGCCGTGGCAGGTGCACTGACTTCCCACAGGGCATTGAGCACATTGCCTGCGGACGCGTCGAACAGTTGCAGCGCGTAGAACGTCTTGCCGCCAGCACCGGTGCCGCCGATGGCCACGGTTTTCCAGGCACTGTTGAACTGAAGGTCGTAAACCCCGACCTGACCGTCCACCAGAAACTTGTGGCTGACGCCATTGATGTACGCCGGATCGGCAATCAGCCGCAGCGACGGCAACACGCTGGACGGCATGTAGGCATAGCGCCGGGTGCCGTTGGCCGAGTTGATCACGTTGACGAAACCGTCGTTGGCATTCACCACCAGATTGGCATTCATGTTCGCCGCTTTGGTGGTCAGGTACGTGGTGTAGGTGGTGTCGCCCGAGAGGTCTGAGGCGGTTTTGTCGCTGGGCGAGGCCAGCACCAGCGGCGAGTTGATGATGTCGCCGAGCAACACGCTGCGCACTTTCAGCCCGGTCTTGTTGGTGCCCTTGCTCCACTCCACCAGATCGTTGCCGCTGATGCCGGTGGGCAGGCTCTGGCTGAGGGTCGTCTGCTGGGCCGCGGAAAAGTTGCCGTAAGCCAGGGTGACGGCGGCGTTACTGCTGGTGTTCCACGATTGATAAGTCGGTGCGGTCGCGCCCGGCACGATCGTGGTATCGGTGGTCCACAACGCTGCGGAGGTATTTACCGCGCCGGCCGAAGTGAAACCAAAGGACTTGATCGTGCCGCGCCAGTCCTTGGGGTCGTAGCTGGTCTGGAAATAACTGGTGCCACTGGCCAGCGTGGTGCCGCTGGTGACCCCGCTGCCGCCGGAGCCGGCCTTGGAGGTGATGTCGCTCAACGCCGAGGACAGCGCGGCATTTAGGCCCGTGCTATCGGTCGCCTGGTAATACTTGCCTTGCCCGTAAGCGGCGGCGTCCGAGAGCATGTCGTTGTCGGCGGTAAAACCGACGGTGTAGGTGTTCATGTTCTGTTTGGGAAAATCCGCCAAGCCCCAACTCTTGCCCGCGAGATCGGTGCCTGTCGAACGCATGTCGATGTCGAAGGCGAACTTGGCGATGTCATCCAGATACAGCGTGTCACCCTCGTTGTCGCCATTGAGGTTGTTGCCATCATTATTGATGCCGTCCCAGTTCGGCAGACGACTGCCACCCAACGGATCGTTGGTCGGGAAGGTGCGATCGTAGGTCGGCAAACCGTCAGTGATCACCACGCCGTAGTTCTTCTGGCAACGGTACTGGATCGGGCTGGTGTAGGTCGCCGGCGTGCTGTTGTAGTACGGCGTCATGCCGCGCATGTAGCGGGTGATTTCGTAATAGGTTTCCGCCAACGGCGTGTTGGCGACGGCGCCCAGGGCGTTGATCGAAGAAATCAGCGCGTTGTAGTTAGTGTCGGCTTGCGCCTGGGTCACGCTGCCGGAGACCGGTGACAGGTCGCTGATGGCGCGGGCGATGTAACCGCCGTTGCCGGGGTTGTTGCTGGTGACCGGATTGAAGGTCGACAGGCCCATGCGCAAGGTACGGTTGCTGGTAACCAGCGCGGTGGATACGTTGCGCGCCACGTTGATCCGGTAGTCGTTGGGGATGGATCCGGTGGTGAAGTCGCGGTTGCTGCCGTTCGCAAGCCCCACCAGATAGGCGATGTAGTCCCCGGTGTAGCGCGTGTTGCCTCCGCCGACCGGGTCCGGCAATTTCAGGCACTGCGGCACCAGACTGTTGTTGTAGAAGGCAAAGGCTCCGCCAGAGCAACCGGCAGTCGGCAGGTTTGACAGAAACACCGGATCGCCGGTGATCGCCGTCGAACTCAGGCACAGTCCGAGCAGCGCATTACATTGCCGGGCCGGGGTGCGCGTGACCGTCGGATCGAAGCCCGCCGCGTAAATGATGCTGTTCATGCTGCCGGAATCGTCGATCAGCAGCATCACGTTGGGCGGCACCGCAGCCGCGCTCAGCAGTGGCGAATCGGACGGCGTGAACGCATACGCCGGCGCTGCCAGATACAAACCCAGCAGCATCCCCGTCAACAGCGTCCAGTAGCGCTCAATACTTCGCATAGACACTCTCCACCACACTGCGCGAAGTACCAGCAATGCCGACAGCGGTCACTCGATACAGGGTCGCCGAGGTGTTGCTCGGCACGTTGACTGCGGTCAGGGTGGTGCCGATGTTCTGCACCCCATAAAAGCCGTTGCCGGCGGCGATCCACGTGACTCCGGAAGTCGAATTGAGCCCCGCCGCACTGACCACCGAAGACTCTGCCGGCGGCGCACATTGTGTCGTGCTGGCACACACCGCCAGTGAATAACTGTCGAGCTGCACCGCACTTTCGCCGATACGCAACGCCGCCTCGGCGGTCTGGAACGACTGATTGCGCAGGCTTACACTGCCGGCCATTTTTTCCTGCAGGTTGGCGCTCTGCATCGAGGACAGCCCGATCAAGGTCAGCAACAACAGAAACACCAGACTGACCAGCAACACCATGCCACGCTGGTTTTTCCGCTGGTCGAAAGTCATCCTCATCGGCCCGGCCCTCATTGCAAGCGGTTGCGCAAAGCGGCAACCACGTTGAAGGTCTGATTGGCCACCCGGTTGTTCGGGTCGGTGAGGGTCAGGCTCAGGCGCACACTGCGGATGCGCGCCGGATCGCTGGGGTTGGCGCTGTAGGAGGACGCCGCGACATCGGTAGCGGACGTCGCCAGGCCAAACATCACGGTGAACGCGCTGACGTTGTTCACCAGCACCTGCTGAGTCGGGGTACCGCTGCCGGTGCCCATGAGGATCTGGTTGTTGCTGAAGCTGTAGATCAAGCGACGGATCGGAAAGGCGATCTGCCCGCTCGCCGCAGCACGCAACCCGGTGTAAGCCGTGGCGCTGTTACGACAATCGGAAACCACCGTCCAGGTCGGTGTGCCGCCATTGCCGCCGACGTCGGCGGTAACCAGCGTCAGCTTGAGGTTGCTGTTGTCCCAACTGATCGGGGTGATCTGCGCCGCGTTGAAATCCCCTGCCGAGCTCGCGTCGGTAATCGCGCCCAGACAGCCGAACATGCCGACCATGCGCAGCTCCTGAATCATCTTGCTCAATACGAAGCGCGCGTCTTCCTGCATCGCGGCAGCGGTGTTCTGGCTGACGTAAGTGTTTTTAGCGGCGAGGAACGTCTGCACTACGCCCAGCACGATGATCAGGCCCAGTGCCAGAGCGATGAGCATTTCGATCAGGCCGAAACCACGGTTGGCGTGCTTCATGGTGTGGCCACCGGATCGACCGTGGCACGACTGCTCAGAACAAAACTGCGCGTGGTGCCGGTGGCATTCGCCGCCCGTGAGTCATTCCAGTTGATGGTGATGGTGTACACCCGCTGATTGACGGTGATCGTGCCGGTGGCGGTCGGTCCGCCAAAATTGACGATGTTGGTGGTGAAATCGTAGAGATCCTGATCGCGGGCGACACTGAGATTGCCCGAAGTCGGCGGCGTGACGGTGTAATCGGCAGCGGCATTGGCGCGGATGCGGTCCATCATGTCGTAGGCGATGAAGCTGGCCTGACTGGTCATTCGCGAGCTGTCGGTATATTTCAGCGCATTCACTTGAACGGCTGCCGCGCCCAATATGCCAACGGTCAGAATCAACAACGCGACCAGCACTTCGATCAGCGACATGCCCTTCTGTGCCTGTTTGCTCCCTGCCCTCATCCGCAACTTCCACCCGATTGAATTCGTCCGTTCAGACACACGTTCAGCGTCCTGCTTTGCGTTCCCAGCACGTAACTGATGACCACCGCCGTTGACGGCGCCGCCAGACCACCCAGATTGTTGAAATCCAGTGCGGTCACTCCTGAGGGTAGCGTCAGAGTCGCGCCGCTGCTCATCGCTGGAACAACCCGCAATACATTGGCCGGAGTGCCAGTACTGTCGTAAACCGACAGTTCGCCTGTCCACACGCTGCCGCCGGCGCTCGGGCGCAAGCGTGTGGTCACGCCACGATCAATCGCCTCCAGCCGCGCATAGTTGATGGCGCGCTGCAGGTCGCCCATTTCGGTGTCGGCCTTGCTGCTCTGGATCGAGCGGGTGAACCCCGGCACCGCCAGGGTTATGAGGATCACCATCACCGCGACCGCAGCCAACAATTCGGGCAGCGTGAAACCTTTTGTACGATGATCCATCGATGCCCTCCGTTGCCGTCGGCTATACCTGCTTCTACAAACTAGAACATTCAACCGGCCTGCGTCGGTTGATTTGCCCTGCCCGGCGAAAAGGATCGCGCCGGGCTTCATGCTCCACGGAGGGAATCGTCATGCCGCAACAGGGTTTCAGCCTGATCGAATTGCTTATGGGACTGGCGATTGGCGCAATTGTTCTGGCGCTGGTCAGTCCGGCGTTTGCCGCCTTCAGCGAATCGACGCAGCGCGACCAGGCGGCGCAGTCGCTGCTCGACGGAATTCGCAACGCCCGCACCCTGGCCATCACCCGCAATCAGAACGTGGTGATCCATGGCATCAACGGCGACTGGAGTCAGGGCTGGAGGATCATTCTGGATATCAGCGGCAAGGGGCCGCAGGACAGCAGCAATCCGCTGCTGGTGGAGCAAGCGAGTGACGGGCGGACACCGATTGTCGGCAATTGGGCGGTCAGTCGTTATGTGCGCTTCAGCAGTCTGGGACAACCACTGATGCCCGGGCGGGCGTTTCAGGCAGGGACATTACATATCTGTTCGGCACGCGAGCCGGTCAGCCAGCGCCAGGTAGTACTGGCGGCAACTGGCCGGGTGCGCCTGACCAGCGCGAAGGCTGAGCAGGCGCTGTGCCTGAAGAAGAGCGTCAGATCGAGCGCACGCGCAGCTCTTTCGGCATCGAGAACGTGATGTTCTCTTCGCGGCCGGCCAGCTCGTCGGCACCGGTCGCGCCCCACGCCTGCAACTGCTGGATCACGCCCCGCACCAGCACTTCCGGCGCGGAAGCACCGGCGGTGATGCCAATGCGCTCGACACCGTCGAACCAGCTCTTCTGCAGGTCTTCGGCGCCGTCGATCAGGTAGGCCGGCGTGGACATGCGCTCGGCCAGTTCGCGCAGGCGATTGGAGTTGGAGCTGTTCGGGCTGCCCACCACCAATACCACGTCGCATTCGTCGGCCAGTTGCTTGACCGCGTCCTGACGGTTTTGCGTGGCGTAGCAGATGTCGTCCTTGCGCGGGCCACCGATGGCCGGGAAACGTGTGCGCAAGGCATCAATCACGCGACTGGTGTCGTCCATCGACAGGGTGGTCTGGGTCACGAACGCCAGTCTTTCCGGGTCACGCACTTGCAGTTCGGCTACGTCTTTCTCGTCTTCGACGAGGTAGATCGCGCCGCCATTGCTGGCATCGTACTGGCCCATGGTGCCTTCGACTTCCGGGTGACCGGCGTGGCCGATCAGGATGCACTCACGGCCGTCGCGGCTGTATTTGGCGACTTCGATGTGCACCTTGGTGACCAGCGGGCACGTGGCGTCGAAAACTTTCAGGCCACGGCCGGCGGCTTCGCTGCGTACGGCTTGAGAAACGCCGTGAGCACTGAAGATCACGATGACGTCGTCCGGCACCTGATCCAGCTCCTCGACGAAGATCGCGCCACGGCTGCGCAGGTCTTCGACCACGAACTTGTTGTGCACCACTTCATGACGCACGTAGATCGGCGGCCCGAAGACTTCCAGGGCGCGGTTGACGATTTCGATCGCCCGGTCCACGCCGGCGCAGAAGCCACGGGGGTTGGCGAGTTTGATTTGCATGCTGTGCCTCGTGTCTTGCGCGCAAGAAATAGCGAAAACGGTTGAAAACATTGTGGGAGCGAGCCTGTTGTGGCGAGGGGATTTACCCCCGATCGATTGCGAAGCAATCGTCAAAACAGTCAACGCTTTCCGGTTCTGAATCGCGGTGATCAGATTTGGGGGCGCTTCACACCCCATCGGGGATAAATCCCCTCACCACAAAAGCCCGCTCCCACAGTGGTTTTGCAGTGTGACTCAGATCGCTTTGACGTTGATGATCTCGACATCAAAGGTCAGCGTCTTGCCGGCCAGCGGGTGGTTGAAGTCAATGGTCACTTGCGCGTCATCGAACTCTTTCACCACACCCGGCAGCTCAGTATTGGCCGCATCATTGAAGATCACCAGCAAACCCGGCGACAACTCCATGTCGACGAACTGCGAACGCGGGATGATCTGGACGTTTTGCGGGTTCGGCTGGCCGAAAGCGTTTTCCGGCTCGACGGTCAGCGTACGCTTGTCGCCGGCCTTGAAGCCGAACAATGCCGCTTCGAAACCCGGCAGCAGATTGCCGTCGCCGACCTTGAAGGTCGCCGGAGCCTTGTCGAACGTGCTGTCGACCGTGTCGCCGTTCTCCAGGCGCAATGCAAAGTGCAAAGTGACTTCCGTGTTCTGGCCGATGCGTTGCTCAGCCAATACCTGTTCAGTCATGAACGGCTTCTCCGGTTTTCTTACTTTTGAACATGTCCAGTGCGAGCATCACCGCACCGACGGTGATGGCGCTGTCGGCGAAGTTGAACGCCGGGAAGTACCAGCGGTTCTGCCAGTGCACCAGAATGAAGTCGATCACATGGCCCAGGGCAATGCGGTCATACAGATTGCCCAGCGCACCGCCCAGCACCAGCGCCAAAGCGACAGCCAGCCAGGTATCGTTGCGGCCCAGACGCTTGAGCCAGACCACCAGCACCGCACTGACCACGATCGCGATCAGGGCGAACAGCCAGCGCTGCCAGCCGGAGCTGTCAGCCAGGAAGCTGAACGCCGCACCGGTGTTGTAGGCCAGGGTCCAGCTGAAGTAATCAGGAATGATCACGATCTGCTGGAACATTTCGAGCTTGCCTTCGAAGTAGAACTTGCTGGCCTGGTCAATGACCAGAACCAGCAAACTCAACCAGAGCCAGCTCAACCGTCCGAAACGGCCAACGGCGTTAGGCATAGTGACGAACCTCGCCGGCGCCGCTGATATTGTCGACGCAACGACCGCAGATTTCCGGATGCTCCGGGTTTACGCCGACGTCTTCGCGGCAGTGCCAGCAACGCGCGCATTTCGGGAAGGCCGATTTGACGATCTTCAGTTTCAGGCCGCTGACTTCGGTGGCTACCGCGTCCGCAGGGGCCTGAACGAAAGGTGCCACGCTGGCAGTCGAGGTGATCAGGACAAAGCGCAGCTCGTTGCTCAGCTTGGCCAGGTCGGCGCTCAGCGCGTCTTCGGCGAACAGCGTCACTTCGGCTTGCAGGTTGCCACCGACGGCTTTGGCCGCTCGTTGGATTTCCATCTCTTTGTTGACCGCCACCTTCACTTCCATGATGCGATCCCAGTAGGCGCGACCCAGCTCGAAGCCTTCCGGCAGCTCGGTCAGGCCTTCGTACCAGGTGTTGAGCATCACCGACTCGTTGCGCTCGCCCGGCAGGTACTGCCACAGCTCGTCAGCGGTGAACGCTAGGATCGGCGCGATCCAGCGCACCAGCGCTTCGGAGATGTGGAACAGCGCGGTCTGGCACGAGCGACGGGCCTTGCTGTCGGCGCCGGTGGTGTACTGGCGATCCTTGATGATGTCGAGATAGAAACCACCCAGCTCCTGCACGCAGAAGTTGTGGATCTTCGAGTAAACGTTCCAGAAACGGTATTCGCCGTAGTGCTCTTGCAACTCGCGTTGCAGCAGCAGGGTACGGTCAACGGCCCAGCGATCCAGTGCGAGCATGTCTTCAGCCGGCAGCAGGTCGGTGGCCGGGTTGAAACCGGTCAGGTTGGAAAGCAGGAAACGCGCGGTGTTACGGATACGACGATAGGCGTCCGCGCTGCGTTGCAGGATCTGCTCGGACACGGCCATTTCGCCGGAGTAGTCGGTCGACGCAACCCACAGACGCATGATGTCGGCGCCCAGGGTGTCGTTGACTTTCTGCGGCGCGATCACGTTGCCCAGCGATTTGGACATCTTGCGGCCGGACTCGTCGACGGTGAAGCCGTGGGTCAGCAGCTCGCGGTACGGCGCGTGGTTGTCGATGGCGCAACCGGTCAACAGCGACGAGTGGAACCAGCCGCGGTGCTGGTCGGAACCCTCCAGGTACAGGTCGGCGCGCGGGCCGGTTTCGTGGCCCATCGGGTGCGAGCCGCGCAATACGTGCCAGTGCGTGGTGCCTGAGTCGAACCAGACGTCGAGGGTGTCGCTGATCTTGTCGTACAGCGGCGCTTCGTCGCCCAGCAGTTCGGCGGCGTCGAGTTTGAACCAGGCTTCGATGCCTTCGACTTCAACGCGCTTGGCGACTTCTTCCATCAGTTCGACGGTGCGTGGGTGCAACTCGCCGCTTTCCTTGTTCAGGAAGAACGGGATCGGCACGCCCCAGTTGCGCTGACGGGAGATGCACCAGTCCGGACGGTTGGCGATCATCGAGTGCAGGCGCGCTTGGCCCCAGGCCGGAACGAACTTGGTGTCTTCGATGGCTTTGAGCGAGCGCACGCGCAGGGTATCGCCGCTGACCGGTTCCTTGTCCATGCCGATGAACCACTGCGCGGTGGCACGGTAGATCAGCGGGGTCTTGTGGCGCCAGCAGTGCATGTAGCTGTGTTCGATGACGGTGGTGTGCATCAGCGCACCGACTTCGGTCAGTTTTTCGACGATGGCCGGATTGGCCTTCCAGATGAACTGGCCGCCGAAGAACTCCAGCGACGGCACGTACACGCCGTTGCTTTGTACCGGGTTGAGGATGTCATCGTTGACCATGCCGTACTTCTTGCAGGTCACGAAGTCGTCCACACCGTAGGCCGGAGCGGAGTGAACCACGCCGGTGCCAGCGCCCAGTTCGACGTAGTCAGCCAGGTACACCGGCGACAGGCGGTCGTAGAACGGGTGACGGAAGTTGATCAGTTCCAGCGCCGAACCCGGCGCGGTGGCCAGTACGGTGCCTTCAACGCCGTAACGCGCCAGGCAGGATTCAACCAGCTCTTCAGCCAGGACCAGCAGCTTGTCGCCGATGTCGACCAGCGCGTAGTTGAATTCCGGGTGCACGTTCAGCGCCTGGTTGGCTGGGATGGTCCACGGGGTGGTGGTCCAGATCACGATCGAGGCAGGCTTGCCCAGCGACGGCAGACCGAACGCGGCGGCCAGTTTGGCCTCGTCGGCGATCGGGAAAGCCACGTCGATGGTCGAGGACTTCTTGTTCTCGTACTCGACTTCGGCTTCGGCCAGCGCCGAACCGCAATCGAAGCACCAGTTCACCGGCTTCAGGCCCTTGAACACGAAACCGCCCTTGACGATTTCGGCGAGGGCGCGGATTTCGCCGGCCTCGTTCTTGAAGTCCATGGTCTTGTACGGGTTGGCGAAGTCGCCCAGCACGCCGAGACGGATGAATTCGCTCTTCTGCCCTTCGATCTGCTCGGTGGCGTAGGCACGGCACAGCTCGCGGGTCTTGTCCGCGCCCAGGTTCTTGCCGTGGGTCACTTCAACCTTGTGCTCGATCGGCAGGCCGTGGCAGTCCCAACCCGGAACATACGGCGCGTCGAAACCCGACAGGGTCTTCGAGCGGATGATCATGTCCTTGAGAATCTTGTTCAGTGCGTGACCGATGTGGATCGTGCCGTTGGCATACGGAGGGCCGTCGTGGAGGACGAACTTCGGACGATCCTTGCCAATCTCGCGCAACTTTCCGTACAGGCCAATACTGTCCCAGCGCTGCAGGATCTGCGGTTCGCGCTGTGGCAGGCCGGCCTTCATTGGGAAGGCGGTGTCCGGAAGGTTTAGCGTGGCTTTATAGTCGGTCATTTAAGGCTCTTCATTAGCGATGGGCGCTAGGTGCGGCTAGTGCACGGGCGGCGGCGACATCCGCGTTGATCGCCGTTTTCAGTGCCTCCAGGGAGGCGAAACGCTGCTCTTCACGCAGCTTTTGGTGGAAAACCACCGTCAGACGCCGGTCATACAGATCGCCGGCAAAATCCAGTAGATGAACTTCAAGGTGGGCTTTGCCATCACCTCGGACCGTAGGCCGTACGCCGATGTTGGCGACGCCGGGCCAGGTCTTGCCGTCGATGTCCACGTCCACCAGGTAAACCCCGGTGAACGGTACGCGACGGCGCTTGAGTTGAATGTTGGCAGTGGGCGTACCCAGTTGCCGGGCCAGTTTCTGGCCGTGCAGCACGCGACCGGCGATCCGGTACGGGCGGCCGAGCAGACGTTCGGCCAAGGCAAAATCGGCGGCGGCCAACGCGTTGCGCACCTGGGTGCTGCTGACACGAATGCCGTCCAGCTCGACGGTTTGCGCGGCTTCCACGGTAAACCCGCGTACCTGGCCGGCCTGCAGGAGGAAATCGAAATCACCGAGGCGGTCGCAGCCAAAGCGGAAATCGTCACCGACTTCCAAATGCTGCACGCCGAGACCGTCCACCAGGATGGTATCGACGAATTCACTGGCGCTGAGCTTGCTCAGGCGCTGGTTGAACGCCAGGCACAGCACCCGGTCGACACCCTCGGCGGCCAGCAACTGCAGCTTGTCACGCAAACGGGCCAGACGCGCCGGCGCGGTCTCGGGGGCGAAAAATTCCCGTGGCTGCGGCTCGAAAATCACCACGCAGCTGGGTACGCCCAACTCGAGCGCACGCTCACGCAGTCGGGCCAGGATAGCCTGGTGACCACGGTGAACACCGTCAAAGTTGCCAATAGTGGCGACGCAGCCCCGATGCTGGGGGCGCAAGTTGTGGAGGCCTCGAACCAGCTGCATAACGCGCTTCTTGCTCATAAAGTGGTCGATTATAACCACACCCGACGGTCGACGACAGGCAACACCGTAACGCAAAGTGATCGAGCCGACAAAACTGCCGGCACGTGCCCGGTTATAAAGGCTGAAACCTCAGCTCAAAGCCTTGCGATTGAAATCGCGCAGGCGGAAACCGAGCAGCAGCAACATACCGAAATACGCCACCACACCGGCAACCACCAGCGCCCCCAGACGCAGGAAGCGTTCCAGCATATGCCCCTGATCCCAGGCCGGCATGAAATGCATGCCCAGCAGCAGCACCACCGACATCACTGCCACTGCCACCACCAGCTTGAAGCCGAACATGTACCAGCCCGGTTGCGGCTGATACATCTTTTGCTTGCGCAGTTGATAGAACAGCAGCCCGGCATTGAGGCAGGCACCGGCACTGATTGCCAGCGCCAGACCGGCGTGAGCCAGCGGGCCGATCAGCATCAGGTTGAACAGCTGCGTGCACACCAAGGTGAAGATTGCGATTTTTACCGGCGTGCGGATGTTCTGTTGCGCATAGAAGCCCGGCGCCAGCACTTTGATCACGATAATTCCGAGCAGACCGACAGAATAGGCAATCAGTGCACGCTGGGTCATGGACGCGTCAAACGCGCTGAACTGACCATATTGGAACAGCGACACAGTCAGCGGCTCGGCGAGAATCCCCAATGCCAGCGCACACGGCAACACCAATACGAAGCACAGACGCAGCCCCCAGTCGAGGATCCGCGAGTATTCGTGACGATCCTTGCTCGCATAGGTCTTGGCCAGCGTCGGCAGCAAAATGGTGCCCAACGCTACGCCGAGCACACCGGACGGCAGCTCCATCAAACGGTCGGCGTAGTACATCCACGACACCGAACCGGCCACCAGGAACGAGGCGAAAATGGTGTTGATGATCAGCGAAATCTGGCTGACCGAGACACCGATGATCGCCGGCAGCATTTGCTTCATCACCCGCCAGACCCCGGTATCACGCAGATTCAGGCGTGGCAGCACCAGCATGCCGATTTTTTTCAGGTGCGGCAGTTGATAGAGCAACTGCGCCAGACCACCGACCAGAACCGCCCAGCCCAAAGCCATCACCGGTGGATCGAAATACGGCGTCAGGAACAGCGAAAACACGATCATGCTGACGTTGAGCAGGGTCGGCACGAAGGCCGGCACCGAAAAACGGTTCCAGGTATTGAGGATCGCCCCGGCCAGCGAGGACAGGGAGATCAGCAATATATAGGGGAACGTCACCCGCAACAGGTCGGAAGTGAGCTGGAATTTTTCCGGGGTATCGGCAAACCCCGGCGCCGTGGCCCAGATCACCCACGGTGCAGCGATCATCCCCAATGCTGTGACCAGAGCCAGCACCAACGTCAGCAAGCCCGATACATAAGCAATGAACGTGCGGGTCGCTTCTTCACCCTGCTGACTCTTGTATTCCGCCAGAATCGGCACGAAAGCCTGCGAAAACGCACCCTCGGCGAAGATTCGCCGCAGCAGGTTGGGCAATTTGAAGGCAATGAAAAAGGCGTCCGTTGCCATTCCGGCACCGAATGTGCGAGCGATGAGCGTGTCACGGACGAACCCCAGAATCCGGGAAAGCATCGTGATAGAGCTGACGGCGGCCAACGATTTGAGCAGATTCATTAAGGAAATTAGTGCCTGTCGATAAACAGCAGGCGAACAATGCGCCCACTTGTGCGATACTCCGCGCCGCAACAGCACAGAGCCAAAGCTCGCGAGTTTACAGGTCAAGCGCCGGAAATAAATATCCCGCCTCTTCATACCTACCACTTAGCGGAACGTTTCAAGCGCCCTTGACAAGACTTCTCTTCATCGGCATGATTCGCGGCCTATTTTGTTTGCTATTTCCTAAAAAGTCTTTCGAGGAGCTCGACGGTGGCCAACTCACCTTCCGCCAAAAAACGTGCAAAACAGGCTGAGAAGCGTCGCAGCCACAACGCCAGCCTGCGTTCCATGGTTCGTACCTACATCAAGAATGTAGTTAAGGCCATCGACGCAAAAGACGCTGAAAAAGCTCAAGCTGCATACGTTCTGGCTGTGCCAGTTATCGACCGTATGGCCGATAAAGGCATCATCCACAAGAACAAGGCTGCTCGTCATAAGAGCCGTCTGAATGGCCACGTCAAGGCACTGAAAGAAGCTGCTTAATCGACGTAGTCATTAAAAAACCGACCTTAGGGTCGGTTTTTTATTGCCTGCGATTTGATGAACACACAGCAAAAAAATGCAGGAACGAGCAAGCTCACACCTGCAATTGATTTTGCGCTATTACTGCTGGACCGGCACCCACGGCACAATCGGGATCGCCGTCACCGCATTCTGCGGGCTACCCTCGATCACGCGATCGCTGTAGACCAGATACACCAGCGTATTGCGCTTCTTGTCGAGGAAGCGCACCACCTGCATGGTCTTGAACACCAGCGAGGTGCGCTCCTTGAACACCTCGTCACCATCCTTCAGTTCGCCCTTGAACTTGATCGGACCGACCTGACGACAAGCTATCGACGCCTCGGCGCGATCCTCGGCCAGACCCAGACCACCTTTCACCCCACCCGTCTTGGCGCGAGACAGGTAGCAGGTCACGCCGTCGACCTTCGGATCATCGAAAGCTTCGACCACGATCCGGTCATTCGGGCCGACGAACTTGAACACCGTCGACACTTGACCGATTTCCTCGGCCGAGGCCAGCAACGGCAACGCCATCAGCAGACCCAACAATCCTTTTGCCATGCGCATCGCGTTTTTCCTTAGACCAGAATCAGGTTGTCACGGTGAACCAGTTCCGGCTCAGCCATGTAGCCCAGCACGCCGACAATTGCATCCGACGACTGACCAATGATTTTTTGCGCTTCAAGCGCACTGTAGTTGGCCAGACCACGGGCAATCTCGCGACCGTCCGGCGCCACACAAACCACCATCTCGCCACGCCGAAAGCTGCCCTGGACCAGTTTCACGCCGACCGGCAACAGACTCTTGTTACCTTGCGACAATGCCGACACCGCACCTTCGTCCAGCACCAGCGTGCCGCGAGTTTGCAGATGCCCGGCCAGCCACTGCTTGCGCGCCGCGAGCATGCCGCGCTCAGGCGACAGCAGCGTACCGATGCGCTCGCCAGCCTTCAGGCGATCGAGCACTCGCTCCAGACGCCCACCGACGATGATCGTATGCGCCCCGGAACGCGCCGCCAGACGCGCCGCTCGCAACTTGGTCTGCATGCCGCCACGCCCCAGCGCGCCACCAGTACCGCCCGCCACCGCATCAAGCGTCGGATCATCGGCGCGCGCTTCGTAAATCAGCTGTGCATCAGGGTTGTTTCGCGGATCGGCGTCGAACATACCGTCGCGATCGGTGAGGATCACCAGCAGATCGGCCTCGACCAGGTTGGCCACCAGCGCCGCCAGCGTGTCGTTGTCGCCGAAACGAATCTCGTCGGTGACCACGGTGTCGTTTTCGTTGATCACCGGGATGACTTTCAGCTCGACCAACGCGCGCAGAGTGCTGCGGGCATTGAGGTAGCGCTTGCGATCGGACAGGTCATCGTGAGTCAGGAGAATCTGCGCGGTGTGCCGACCATGCTCGGCAAAGCTCGATTCCCAAGCCTGCACCAGCCCCATCTGGCCGATTGCAGCTGCGGCCTGGAGCTCGTGCATCGCACTGGGTCGTGCGGTCCAGCCCAGGCGGCTCATGCCGGCAGCCACTGCCCCGGAGGACACCAGCACCAACTCGACACCCGCCTCATGCAGGGCGACCATCTGCTCGACCCAGACACTCATTGCCGCACGATCCAGCCCTTTGCCATCAGCCGTCAGCAAAGCGCTGCCGATCTTCACGACCCAACGCTGCGCACCTGTCACCTTGCTCCGCATCATCTTCAACCTTAGCTTGAGGACAGCGCGACCCAGCGCTGCCCGTTAATCGTGACTATCGATTTCCAGATACCAAAACGCCGCTCGATTGAGCGGCGTTCAAGTTTATCGCAACAGATCAGTCACGCACGTAAATGATTTCCGGACCGTCTTCATCATCCACATCTTCTTCGTCCCAGTCATCGTCGCCGATGTCGTGGACCGACTTCACGCCGCTGCGACGCAGGGCTCGCTTGTCATCCAGCGCCTGCAACTGGGCACGGGCTTCGTCTTCGATGCGCTGATCGAGATCGGCCAGTTCTTCCTTGTACGCCGGGTCATTAGCCAGGCGATCGGCACGATCTTCCAGATAACGCATGATGTCGCGCGTCAGACGCTCGGTACCTTCTTTGGCGATGGCCGAGATCACGTAGACCGGGCCTTCCCACTGCAGGCGATCGACGATTTCCTTGACGCGCTCTTCGTGCTCTTCTTCAAGGATCTGGTCGCACTTGTTCAGTACCAGCCAGCGATCACGCTCGGCCAGCGACGGGCTGAATTTGACCAGCTCGTTGACGATCACTTCAGCTGCGTCCGGTGCACTGGTGCCATCCAGCGGCGCCATGTCGACGAGGTGCAGCAACAGACGCGTACGCGCCAAGTGCTTGAGGAAGCGAATGCCCAGGCCGGCACCGTCGGAAGCGCCTTCGATCAGACCGGGAATGTCGGCGATGACGAAGCTTTTCCAGCGGTCAACGCTGACCACACCCAGGTTCGGCACCAGCGTGGTGAACGGGTAGTCGGCAACTTTCGGCTTGGCCGCCGATACCGAACGGATAAAGGTACTTTTACCGGCGTTCGGCAAGCCCAGCAGACCGACGTCAGCCAGCACTTTCATTTCCAGTTTCAGGTCACGCTGCTCACCCGGCTTGCCCGGCGTGGTCTGGCGTGGCGCACGGTTGGTACTGGATTTGAAACGAGTGTTGCCCAGACCGTGCCAACCACCCTGCACCACCATCAGTTTCTGGCCGGCCTTGGTCAGGTCGCCAATCACTTCCTGGGTAGCCGAGTCGATTACGGTGGTACCGACTGGCACGCGCAGGATCAGGTCTTCACCCTTCTTGCCGGTGCAATCGGTGCTGCCGCCGTTGGAGCCACGCTCGGCATCGAAGTGCCGGGTGTAACGGTAGTCGACCAGGGTGTTGAGGTTCTCGTCGGCCATCATGTAGATGGAACCGCCGTCACCGCCATCACCGCCGTTCGGGCCGCCGTTTTCAATGAATTTTTCCCGACGGAAACTCATGCAGCCATTGCCGCCGTCGCCAGCTTTTACGCGGATCGATACTTCGTCTACAAACTTCATAACTCAACGCCTCTCGCCATACGGACGAGCCGAAAAACAATCAAGACATAAGACTCTTGCAAAAATGAGCGCAGCGACCCCAAAACACGACCTGCATCGCACGCCGACAGCCCATACAAACAGTTTTGCAAGAGACTCACCCCACAAACGAAAAAGCCCCGTCGCAAGACAGGGCTCTTCCAGCGATCTCGCGATTAAGCCGCGACAACGCTCACGTAACGACGACCGAAGGCGCCTTTTACTTCAAACTTGATCACGCCTTCGATTTTCGCGAAGAGGGTGTGATCTTTACCCATGCCAACGCCGTAGCCAGCGTGGAATTGGGTGCCGCGCTGACGCACGATGATGTTGCCGGCCTTGATGACCTGGCCGCCATACATCTTCACGCCAAGGCGTTTGGCTTCTGAGTCGCGACCGTTACGGGTACTACCACCAGCTTTTTTGTGTGCCATGAGTTCAATTCTCCTAGTGAGGAATTAGGCTGTAATTAAGCCTGAATACCGGTGATTTTGATCTCGGTGAACCACTGGCGGTGGCCCATACGCTTCATGTGGTGCTTACGGCGACGGAACTTGATGATGCGGACTTTATCGTGACGACCTTGGGAGATCACTTCAGCCTTGACGGTTGCGCCAGCAACAACAGGTGCGCCGATGTTCACGTCGTCGCCATTGGCGACCAGCAGAACGCGGTCAAAAGTCACGGATTCGCCAGTAGCGACTTCCAGTTTTTCGATCTTCAGGTATTCACCTTCAGCGACCTTGTATTGCTTACCGCCGGTAACGATTACTGCGTACATGGTATTTCTCCGATAATCCTGCTCACCCAGCTCTTTATAAGAAGAGGTATTGGCTGGCATGGCTGCATGGGGCTGGAACGGCCCAAGTGCAATTGCGTAAGGCAGGTGCTGCCCAGGAAGTTCAGGGTGCGCGATTGTACGCAAGCATCGAGAGTCACGCAAGTGGCCGTCCATCGCGCCTTGACAGGCCCCGGTGGGGGTCCTAGCATGCCGCGCAACCCTTCTGGAGCAACTGTCGCTGATGCAACCCCAAGCTTTCTACCGCGCGGTGGCGGACGATTTTAGCGCCGTCGACGGCATCATCAAGAAGCAGCTGACTTCCCGAGTGCCGCTGGTATCGAAAATCGGCGATTACATCACCTCGGCCGGCGGTAAACGCCTGCGTCCTTTATTGGTGCTGCTGTGTGGCAAGGCGCTGGGCCGCGAAGGCGATGACCTGCGTCTGCTGGCCGCCACCATCGAATTCCTGCACACCGCGACCCTGCTGCATGACGACGTGGTCGACATGTCCGGCATGCGCCGTGGCCGCTCGACCGCCAACGCCATGTGGGGCAACGCCCCAAGCGTACTTGTCGGCGACTTCCTGTACTCGCGCTCGTTCGAAATGATGGTCGAGCTGGGTTCGATGCCGGTGATGAAGATCCTGTCCCAGGCCACGCGCATCATCGCCGAAGGCGAAGTGTTGCAGCTGTCCAAGGTACGCGACGCCAGCACCACCGAAGAAACCTACATGGAAGTCATCCGCGGCAAGACCGCGATGCTCTTCGAAGCTTCGACCCACAGCGCTGCCGCACTGGCCGGTGCCACCGCCGAGCAGAGCGAAGCCCTGCGCACCTTCGGTGATCACCTGGGCGTGGCGTTCCAACTGGTCGACGACCTGCTGGACTACAAGGGCGACGCCGAGACCCTGGGCAAGAACGTCGGTGACGATCTGGCCGAAGGCAAGCCGACCCTGCCGCTGATCTACACCATGCGTGAAGGCACGCCGGAGCAGGCTGCTCTGGTGCGCCAGGCGATCCAGAAAGGCGGGATCGAAGACCTCGAAAGCATTCGCATCGCCGTGGAAGCCTCGGGTTCGCTGGAGTACACCGCACAACTGGCCCGCGACTACGTGGCCCGTGCGATCAAGTGCCTCGACGCGCTGCCGGCCAGCGAATACCGCGATGCACTGGTAGAACTGAGCGAGTTTGCGGTCGCCCGCACGCACTGATCACCGCGCAACCAAAGAGCCGCAGCCTTCTGCCGAAGCCTGCGGCTTTTTGTTGCCTGCCCTCTACGCGCTAAAACCTTATACAATGTGCGACTTTTAGCGATCCACATCCCAAGGAGCCTTAGTGAGCACGTTGCCACCCTGCCCGAAATGCAATTCCGAATACACCTACGAAGACGGTGCCCAACTGATCTGCCCAGAGTGCGCCCACGAGTGGTCGGCCAGCGGCGAAGCCGAAGTGGCATCCGATGATGCCGTGAAGAAAGATTCGGTCGGCAACGTGCTGCAGGACGGCGACACCATCACCGTGATCAAGGACCTGAAGGTCAAGGGCACCTCGCTGGTGGTCAAGGTCGGCACCAAGGTCAAGAACATCCGCCTGTGCGATGGCGACCATGACATCGACTGTAAGATCGATGGCATCGGCCCGATGAAACTCAAGTCCGAGTTCGTCAGAAAGGTCTGATCCGCTTGTCATCCATCCCGCGCCCGCCGTGGGATGGAGCTTCGCCCTCCCCCGCTTTGCCCTCCCGCATTTTCGCGTAATAGCCAGACGCCAGCCGATTTGACCTTACGCAATCTTTACCCGGAAAAAATCGCATTCCGCCAATAGGCGCTTGCTATTTGACGAATAAGAATTATTCTCATTGAAACCTTTCAAGGAGATGAGACCCATGACTTATTTGATCGACGCCTGGCTGGATCGCCCACACCCGTACCTCAGAATCCTGCATCGGGAAACCGGCGAAGTCTGTGCAGTACTGGAAGAAGAAGCCCTGCATGAGCTGCAGGATCAGGGTGATCTGGATGTCAGCAGCCTGAATTCCAGCGAACCGCTGGTGCTCAAGGAACTGGTGCGTAATCTGTTCCTGTTCTGCTATGCCCGGGCCTTGCGCCCGACCAATGAACTGCATCACAAGATCGAAATATGAACAGCAACACAAAACATGTGGGAGCGAGCTTGCTCGCGAAGGCAGCAACGCGATTACAGATTTGAACCGGATCGCCTGCATTCGCGAGCAAGCTCGCTCCCACAAAGGTTTTACAGAACGTCCAGCAGCTCGACGTCGAATACCAGAACGCTGTGCGGCGGGATGCTGCCAACGCCTTGAGCGCCGTAAGCCAGTTCGCTCGGCACGTACAGGCGCCATTTGCTGCCGGCATTCATCAGTTGCAGGGCTTCGGTCCAGCCGGCGATCACGCCGCCCACCGGGAATTCCGCTGGCTGGCCACGATCGTAGGAGCTGTCGAACACAGTGCCGTCGATCAGCATGCCGTGGTAGTGAGTACGCACGGTGTCTTCACGGGATGGCTTGGCGCCTTCGCCCTGGGTCAGCACTTCGAATTGCAGACCGGAAGCCAGGGTGGTGATGCCTTCTTTCTTGGCGTTTTCAGCCAGGAACGCACGGCCTTCGCCGGCAGCAGCTTCAGCCTTGGCAGCGGCTTCGGCTTGCATGATTTCGCGGATAACCTTGAAGCTGGCGGACATTTCTTCCTGGCCAACACGGCTTTCCTTACCGGCGAAAGCGTCGGTCAGACCGGCCAGGATCGCGTCCAGGCTGACACCCGGTGGCGGGTTGTCGCGCAGCTGGTCACCCAGCTGACGGCCAATACCGTAGCTGACGCGGGTTTCGTCGGTGGACAGATTTACTTCGGACATGACAATGCTCCGCTCTGGGGCGATCCGGAAGGAAATATTCTTACAACCCCCTCCGAAAAGCCCTACATGAAAAAGGGCGAGCAGACTAGCACAGATGCCCGGAGGATGGGACGCAAGGCCTACAGGGCCGAGCGCCAGGCCAGCGGCACTTTCAGGCTTTCTTCGCCACTGGCGCCCAGGCCGCACATTTCATCGTGTACCGAGGTGTGGACGAGGTTGAACGGCAGCACCGGAAAGTTATGCAGCACATCCCGCGCATGTTCCACCGAACGCAACATCAGCATGTTGCCCTTGGGATCACTCAGCGGATACGCCGCCCCATGCATCCGCGCCTCGAGCAGATAAAGTCCGCCCTCCATGGAGATCAGGTTCAGCTCATCGACCTTTCTGGCGATGGCAAACGCATTCAATTCTTGCAGGTTCATGAACGCACCTCGTGCGGTGGCGAGCCAGGACCTCTACAGGGATATGCCCGCGCGCACCAAAGCACAAGCCACAAACGACACCGCCCGTCTGTTTCGCAACAGACGGGCGGTGTTTTTGCAGCGATCAGCCAATGATCAGTGCTTGGTGAGCTTGTCCAGATAGCCCATGGCAAACGCCGAGATCACGAAGGTCATGTGGATGATCACGTACCACATCAGGTGCTCGGGATCGACGTTCTTGGCATCCATGAAGATCCGCAGCAGATGGATCGAGGAAATCGCCACGATCGACGCCGCCACTTTCATCTTCAGCGACGAGGAATCCATGGTGCCCAGCCAGCTGAGCTTCTCTTTGCCTTCGTCGATGTTCAGCTCGGACACGAAGTTTTCGTACCCGGAAATCATCACCATCACCAGCAGGCCGCCCACCAGCGCCATGTCGATCAGCGACAGCAGCACCAGGATCAGATCCGATTCGGCCATGGAGAACACGTTGGGAATGACGTGAAACACTTCCTGGAAGAATTTCAATGCCAGCGCCAGCAGCCCGAGGGACAGCCCGATATAGATCGGCGCCAGCAGCCAGCGCGTGGCGTACATTGCATTTTCGATAAAGCGTTCCATTGACTCTCACACAATAAGGATTGAAATCGGCGGCGAGTATACCAGCCGCCCGTGACGACCAGAAACCGCCCGGCTCGCACCTCCAATCACTGCAACCTGCGTGTGTAGGTGATTTTTTTTCTGCTACTGTCCAAACCATTGACCGCCTAGCGAAAGTGGACAGGACGACTGGAAATGGATGTGCGATTACCGTTGACGACTGCCGGAATTTGCCTCGCTCTGCTGCTGGGTGGCTGCTCGCCCGGCGAAGAGAAAAAACCCTCGGTCAGCCTCGACGCGAAGACGGCAACCTTCGAACACTCACTGGACGCCATTACCGACCCGAAACTCAAGGACGCCGTAACCGAACTCGGCGGTTCGCTGCTGCTGCTCGAACGCGCGCAGCTCAAGCTCGACAGCACCCCGCTGAAAACCGTCTACGGCGAAGACACCCTCGGCATCCTCAAGCACTACCCTTCGCCGCAGGCGCTGGTCGATACCTTTATCAACGGACTGTTCGTGCTGCACAAGGACGCCAGCTCCGATTACCTTACCGACCTGCAACCGGTATTCCCGTTCAACCTGAACATTCCCGGTGGCTTTCTATTCCCGCACGGCGTGGAATGGCAGTCAGTGACCCTGAGCAACAAGCGCGTGATCGCCTATCAGCCGGAGTGGTCGGAAACCGATCCCGGCATTCAGTTGAGCCCGTCCAGCTCCAACGTCAACAACCCCGATGACCTGACCGTGACCTACCCGTTCATCGAAGGGCTGGACGTGGACAAGAAGAGCCAGCCACAACCGGTGAGCCTGCAAGGCAAAGTCGAAGTCATCGCGCCGCGTCGCTTGTTCAGCTTCAACCTGAACCAGAAGGATGTCGGCCAGACCCGCACCGACGACAACCTCAGCGTCACTCTGCTGAAGCTTGAAAAGAACTACGCCGAAGTCGAATTCAGCAACAGCCTGCCATTGGCACCTGAGGTCGAGGGTGCGCAGCTCAATCCAGTCATCGTTCAGGCCCGCGACCTCAGCGGGCAATACCTGGTGCGCGCCGGTTCGATCAACGAGAGCCCGGCACAAGTCGCCTTCTACGAGAAACAACTGGCGCATCTGCAACAGCAGAAAACCTGGAGCGAGGCGTTGGAAAAACAGCTCGAGGACGAACAGCAGACCTTCGAGCAGCAGCATCCGCGCCGCTACAACAAGGTCTACTTCAATGGCCCCATCGATACCCTGGAAGTCAGCGTGCTCGATTTCTCATCGGCAACCGTGACTCGCAAGGCGCTGGACCTGCCGGTGCGCACCTTCAGTCAGCACACCACCGAAAAAGCCATCCAGCCGCTGGACCCGGCGGTGGTCGTCTATGACGACCTGGCGCCGAACTGGCTCAAGGGCGCGAGCCTCACCGAGGAAGCGTTGAAGGCCGGCATCCGCATCCATCAGTCCGTGGAGGATCCGAGCGCTGCACGCATCGAGTTCTCTCACCGTCGAACCTTCAACGATGAGCTGCTCGGCGATGACTTCAGCCCCGGCGAGAGTCCCGTGACCTTCTTCACCGAGAAACGCAGCGGCAAACTCGATGAGCCGATCGAACTGCCGCCCGAGGCGTATCAGGTCGATCCGCTGCAAGCGACGATCACTTACGATTTGAACCTGTTTCCGGAAACCCCGGCGATTGCCGTGGGCTCGATGCCATTGTTTCTCGCGACCGTCGACAAGCAAACCTACGACGCCAAGTCCTTGCCCAAAGGCCTGGAGATCAAGAACAACATGCTGGTGGTGGACTTGAAACTGTTCCCGGCCAACGCCTGGCGATTCTTCGTCAAGGACGACAGCGGTAACTACCTGAAACAGATTCTTTCGGTCAGTCACGACGCGAGTGCGGATGGTCCGGCGCTGTTCGGCGTGCATTACTTCTATGGCCGTCCAACGCATGTGGAGACCTATCAGAGAACCGAACTCAATACCGTGCAATACGGCTTTGAGGTCAAGCTCGACAAGGCGCAGCAGTCCGACACCGCGCCATGATTGCGCCTAGTGGTCGAACACGCCGACCGTACGCCCACGCCCGCCATTGATCTGGCGCAGCTGTGCCTGCAGGTGCAGACTCCAGATCTGCGGATCGTCGGCCAGCTCGTAACCGTGCATCGTCAGGCTTTCAACAATGGTGTCGAGAATCGACTCGGCGGCGACCGGCCCATGAAACGGGCCCTGAGCCTTGATGGCGGAAGGTTGTTCACCGGCCATGCCGGCAGCGAAGAGCAAGGTCCACATGCCGTTATCGCCGGCCAACGGCTTGATGGCGCATTCGATGCGGGTCACAAGACCCAGGCATTGACGGGTGAGGCAGAGGTTGCGCGACATGGCGGCGACCCTCGGTAAAACCTGTATTCAGCCCTCACGCGAAGGCTGTTTCGATCCAGTGATACTGTCGATGTCCTTGAGCTGAGAATAGAAGAAAAGTCCGCCGCGCAAGCCGGATGGAACCAGAAGGCGCCGAATGGTCATTGTGTGAATGTTGACGTCAGAGTAGTGGCACTTTTCGTTCGATTACACGCAAAAACAAATGTAGGAGTGAGCCTGCTCGCGATAGCGGTATGTCAGATCAATCATTCGTTGACTGACACTCCGCTATCGCGAGCAGGCTCACTCCTACAGTTTGACCGCGTTGAGGCTTACGCCGGTTTGGCCTCGGCCAACGCCTCCTGCGCCAATTCCTTCTCGGCCTCTTTCAGATCGTCTTCACTGATCATCTCGGCAATCACCCGCAGACGCTCGACCACGCGCGCATTGACGCTGCCCTCAGGGAACTGACCGTCAGCATCCGGCTCACCGGCCGGCTCGCCGACCAACAGGCTCAACGCCTCGTCTGCCTGACGCACCGCGTACACGTGGAACTGCCCGGCGCGCACCGCCGCCAGCACCTTCTCGTCGAGCATCAGCGTGGCGACGTTGGCCTGTGGAATGATCGCGCCCTGCTCGCCGGTCAGCCCGCGGGCTTCGCAGAGACGGAAGAAGCCTTCGATCTTCTCGTTGACCCCGCCGACCGCCTGCACTTCACCGAACTGGTTGATCGAACCGGTGATCGCAAAGCACTGCTTGAGCGGAGTTTTCGACAGCGCCGAAATCAGCGTGCACGCCTCGCCCAGCGACGCACTGTCGCCATCGACATAACCGTAGGATTGCTCCAGCGCGATGCTCGCGGAGATCGCCAGCGGGAATTCCTGGGCGTAACGGCTGCCCAGATACCCGGTGAGAATCATCACGCCCTTGGAGTGGATCGGTTGCCCAAGGTTGACCTCGCGCTCGATGTCGACGATACCGCTGCCGCCCGGGTACACCGTGGCGGAAATCCGCGCCGGCACACCAAACGCCGAGTCGCCGACTTCCAGCACGGTCAGCCCGTTGCACTTGCCAACCGCCGCGCCGTCAGTGTCGATCAGGATGATCCCGGCGAGCATGTCGTCGAGGATCCTTGCCGACACGCGACCGGTGCGGGTTGCCTTGGCTTTCAGCGCCCGCTCGATGTGCCCGGCATCGGTCATTTCATCACCGGCCAGATGGCGGATGAAATCCGCTTCGCTGACCAGTTGAAACAGATCACCGATCCGCGCCGACAAGCGCCCCTGATGCTCCGCCAGCCGCGCGCTATAGGTCGCCAGACGCGCCACCGCATCGGCGGTCAGCGGCGCCATGCCTTCTTCCGAAGTACGGGTTTTCAGCAACTGGGCGAACTGCTCCAGGCTTTCGTCGACCATCGGAATGTCTTCGTCGAAGTCGACCAGCACGCGGAACATCTCCTGGAAGTCCGGATCCAGGTCCTGCAGCGTGTAATACAGCTGCCGCGCGCCGATGATGATGACTTTGACCTGCAACGGAATGTGCTGCGGGTTGAGAGTCACGGTGGCGAAACGGCCCATCTCGCCCAGCGGTGATTCCATCTTCAGCTTGCGCGATTGCAGGGCACGCTTCAGCGCATCCCACACGAACGGCTCGCTGAGCATTTTTTCCGCTTCAAGGATCAGGAAGCCGCCGTTGGCGCGATGCAGTGCACCTGGGCGCAACTGCCGATAAGTGGTGTAGAGCGCCCCCTGATCGGTGGTGTATTCGATGCGGCCGAACAGATTCTCGTAAGTTGGGTGCGGTTCAAAAACCACCGGCGCACCGCCGCTGGCCGGATGCCCGACCACCAGGCTCGGCGCGTACTGCTCTTCCAGCAGTTTGCGCGCCACGGCGTCGGTCTTGCTGTCGTCGACCAGTTGCTCGACCACGGTTTTCAGCAGGTACACCTGCATCGCCTGCAGGTAACCGCAGACCGCAGCGTTCTCCGCGTACTTCTCGGACAGCGGCGAGAGCAACGGCTGCAAGGCCAGAGTGATGGTTTCTTCGTTGAGCTGACGCAACTGATTGTTCGACTCGCGCTTCCACTGCGGCAGGCTCGCGAGTTCTTCATTCAGACGTTCCTCGAGCCCGGAGATGTCCTCGTGGAAACGCTCACGATCGGCTTCCGGCAATTGCGAGAACTCGGCCTCGTCCAGCGCCTTGCCTTCGAGCATCGGCGTGAAGGCGATATTGCTGCTGTCACGGTACAGGGCGACGTCTTTTTCCAGGGCCAGACGTTCGATGACGTCCAGCGCCTTGTCATAGCGCTGGTTGAAGGCGCGGTCGATGGCGCTTTTCTTTTGCTGGTAGGACGGGTGTTCGAACACCGCAGGGAAAGTCGCCAGCAGGTTGTCGATCAGCCCGTTGATATCGCCGATGAACGCAGCGGCCGTTCCCGAAGGCAGTTCCAGCGCGCGGGGCTCGCGCGGCTCATCGAAATTGTTGACGTAGACCCAGTCCGCCGGGGTCTGCAGGCGTTTGCCTTCGGCCTTCAGGTAGCGTTTGACGAACGAAAACCGGCCGGTGCCCGGTTCGCCCATGACAAAGACGTTGTAACCGGGGCGTGGCATCGCCACACCGAACTGCAAGGCTTCGACCGCACGTTCCTGGCCAAGCACACCGCGAAAGGGCTCCAGATCATTGGTGGTAGTGAAGCTGAACTGTTCAGCGGAAAACGGACGAGTCAGCGCTTCGGGCGCTATACGCAGGCTGGCAGCAACAGGATCAGGCATCGGGCTTCCTTAACAATCAGGCGGGGCAGATAGCGGCATTCTGGCGCTGCCCGTGCCCCACTGGCAAGGCGCGCCACACGACAAAGCATAGACAACCGGGCCACCCCGCTTCGCCCCCCGTGAATCCGGGGTTATCGCCAAATCTTTTGTAAAAAATCACGGAACCCCCGGAACGTGCCTAAACTCCAAACTGCGCGGCTGGAACTAATACCGGCCCACTGGCGCTTCAGGGGTCTGTTATCACAGAGCCTGGGGGTCAGAACCCTGTCCATTGGTATGCACACAAAGAGAACAAAGCTATGAAACGGATTCTTCTCGGTACTCTCTTCACCGCTGTTTCCATCAACGCCATGGCGCAAGCCCCGGGTGGCCCGGATTGCGGTTGGGGCAACATGCTGTTCGAAGGTCAGCGTGGCACCCCGGCACACTTCCTGGCATCCACCACTAACGGCACCTCCGGTAACGCTACGTTCGGTATGACTTCCGGCACCAACGGTTGCTCGACCAACGCGTCGCTGACCTACGGCGGTAAATCCTGGTTCGCCATGAATGGCATGATGAACGAGCTGTCCGAAGACATGGCCAAGGGCAACGGCGAAGCGCTGACGACCTATGCCGTGGTACTGGGCGTTGCGCCGGAAGACCGTGCGCACTTCGCTGCTGTCACTCACGAGCACTTCCAGCAGATCTTCAGCAAGGCTGACGTAACCGCCGAAGACGTGCATACCAACACCCTGGCCGTTCTGAAATCAGACCCACGTCTGGCCAAGTACGCAACTCAGGCTTAAGCTCGACCCCACCCGCTTCTTTCGGGAAGCGGGTTTTGTTTTTTTATGGCCCACCCTTTTTGAGCAATGCAAGTCAGTTGTGACATGTGCCGAGCCCTGTGGCGAGGGAGCTTGCTCCCGCTGGAGTGCGCAGCGCTCCCGGTTTTCAAAGCGGGGCCGCTGCGCGCCCCAGCGGGAGCAAGCTCCCTCGCCACAGGGTTGGTGCGGGTTTGACTGATCGGCATTAATGCCTGGGGTCTTTGTCTTTCTTTCGACTTAAGTTGCCACTTATGCTCAAACGCCTTGCCTGGCTGGCGCTCTGTGTCTGCGCCCCGCTGTCCGCCGCGCCTCACATCGACCCTCAACGTTTGCAGCAACTGGCCAACGACCGCTTCTGGATTTCCCTCGGTCATTACGAAACCGCCAAGCTTGGTGGCTGGCGCAGCTATGTCAGCGACAGGAAATTCTTTCTTGCGCCCGATGGCAACGAACACCCCGACCATGAACTGGCTGCCACCGTGCAGGCACTGTACGCCCCCGCCAGTCTCGGCGAGCAGCATGCGCAATGCGTCTACCCGGCGCGCACCCGCTGGCTGAAAGCGCAGCTCAACCTCAGCGACCTGCCCGCCCCCGATTGCGCCGAATTCAACAAGTGGTTCAAGGACGTCTCGCCACACAGCGCGGTGATGATCTTCCCGGCGGCCTACCTCAACAGCCCGTCTTCAATGTTTGGCCACACCCTGTTGCGTATCGATCAGGCCGACGTGCAGGCCGACAAGACCTCGCTGCTCAGCTACGCGATCAACTTCGGCGCCTACATCGAAGGCTCCGACAACAGCATTCTCTACGCCTGGAAGGGCTTGATGGGTGGCTATCCGGGGCTGTTTGCGCTGGTGCCGTATCAGGAAAAACTCTCCGAGTACCGCAGCCTGGAAAACCGCGACCTGTGGGAATACCGGCTGAACCTGACGCAAGCAGAAACCGCGCGCATGGTCGAGCATGTGTGGGAGCTGAAGCAGATCCAGTTCGACTATTTCTTCTTCGACGAAAACTGCTCCTATCGCCTGCTCGAACTGCTGCAGGTGGCACGCCCCAGCCTGCGCCTGACCGAGCAATTCCCGCTGACCGCCATCCCCACCGACACGGTCAAAGCGGTGAAGGAAGCCGGGCTGGTGGAAAGCATCGAATACCGCCCGTCACGCGAGCGTGAATTGCTCAGCCGCGCCGAACCGTTGAACAGCGAAGAACAGCAATGGGTGCTGAAAGTCAGCGCCGATCAGCAGGTGCTGCAAGAGCCGACCTTCAAGGCCCTGCCCCGGGATCGTCAGGCGCTGATCATCGATGCGGCATATCGTCTGGAGCGCTACCGCGCCAACGGCCAGGAACGTGATGCGCAACGGTCGCAGCGCAGCTTCGACCTGCTGCGGGCGATCAACAAGAACCCGGCGCCGGAGCTGCAGATCCCGCAACCGGGGCTGCCCGAAGACGGCCACGAATCACGCACCTGGCAGGCCGGCGTCGGCACACGGGGCGATCGTGCCTTCGGCGAGTACGGTTTGCGCATGGCCTATCACGATCTCAACGACAACGCCGAAAGCTTCCCCCTTGGCGCGCAGATCGAAATCCTGCAGATGAAGCTGCGCCAGTATGAAGGCAATCAGTGGCAATTCCAGCAACTGGACCTGGCGACCATCCGCTCGCTGACCCCGCGCAATGAGTTGCTGCAACCACTGTCGTGGCAAGTCACCGGCGGCCTCGAGCGCGTACCGGGCAAGCATGATGACGAAAACCTGGTCAGCCACGTCAACGGTGGTGGTGGCGGTACTTGGCAGTTAGGCGAAGACACGCTCGGCTTTGCCCTTGGCACGGTGCGTATCGAGCACAACAATGACTTCGCCGGATTCGTCACGCCGGCCGCAGGCTTCAACACCGGCGTGCTGTGGAAAAACCCGTTGGGCAATCTCAGCGTCGAAGCCAAGGGCGATTACTTCACCAACGGCGAAGTACGCCGCAGCCTGAGCCTGAACCAGCAGTGGGAGCTGTCACGCAACCTCGGTTTGCGCCTGACGGCACAGCGTGAGTTCAGTCATGTGGCGACGCCGGAAACCGAGGTGATGCTTGAGGTGAAGTGGTATCACTACTGATCCGGAACCTAGCCCCATGTAGGAGTGAGCCTGCTCGCGATAGCGGTAGGTCAGACACAGCAACAGTGACTGGTAAATTGCTATCGCGAGCAGGCTCACTCCTACAGGGATTTGTGGTGTTCAACGAATTACCTACATGCCTTTCACCAACGTCCGACGAATCACCTTCTAGACTTTCCCCATAAGCCGAAAATCGGCGCGGGAGAGTGCGATGTGGCGGTGTGCGGGTTTGCTGGGTATTTTGCTGTTGCTCGGGGGTTGCCAGACCACCCACGAAGACTTGATCGCCAAAGGTTATCCACCGGCCTTCGCCGACGGTTTTGACGATGGCTGCATCAGTGGCCGGCAAGCCGTCGGTTCGATCAGCGGCGAGTTCCGCAAGAACGTGCCGCGCTATCTCAAGGACAAGCAATACGCCGAAGGCTGGACCGACGGCTTCCGCCAGTGTCAGGCAATGCTGGAAAACAAGGATCGCGAAGAGTATCGCAATGAGCACTGGGACGAACGCGAGCGCGCCTGGCAGCAACAGAAAGATCAGGACGCCGGGCGGGCTTATCGCTCGCAATAGGTCGCTTCCAGACATCCAGTGAAACCAAATGCCGGCGACCATGGCCCAATTCCTATAACAGGAGGACACCATGAGTCGCGCTTTCGTCAACGAAGATAACGCCGCCGCCCAAGCCGATCAGCCCGTCGAACGGCAGGTCAGTGCGCAGCCCAATTACGTCACCCCCCAAGGATTGACGCAGTTGCAGGCCAAAGTCGCCGAACTGCAAGCCCTGCACGCCGAGCAATCGGCCAAGGGCGAACAAGCCGACAAACAGCGTCAGGCCGATCTCGAAAGAGATTTGCGCTACTTCAACCAACGCCTCGCCAGTGCACAGGTCGCTGCTCCCGCGACTTCCACCGACAAGGTGCAGATCGGCAGCTGGGTGACCTACGCCGACGAACACAACACCGAAAGTCGGGTGCAACTGGTCGGTGAGGATCAGGCCGACGCCAGTCAGGGCCTGATCAACTGGGCTTCGCCGCTGGGTCGGGCACTGCTAGGTGCCCGGCTCAATGACGAAGTGCTGTGGCAGCGCCCCGCCGGCGATCAGCTGATTGAAGTGATTCGCATCGAACCGGCTTAAACCACACCCTGCGCGAGCATCGCATCGGCGACTTTGACGAAGCCGGCGATGTTCGCGCCTTTGACGTAGTTGATCCGTCCGTTCTCTTCGCCGTAATGCACGCAGGCATGGTGGATCGACTGCATGATCGCGTGCAGCTTGCTGTCCACCTCGCCGGCCGTCCACAGCAGGCGCATCGCGTTCTGCGACATCTCCAGGCCGCTGACCGCGACCCCGCCGGCGTTCGATGCCTTGCCCGGGGCAAACAGGGTGCCGGCCTCGATGAAGATATCCACAGCCGCAAGCGTAGTCGGCATGTTCGCACCTTCGGCCACACACACGCAGCCGTTGCGCAGCAGCGTACGAGCAGATTCGGCGTCGAGCTCGTTCTGCGTCGCGCAGGGCAGCGCGATGTCGCACGGCAGCGACCACGGCAACTGACCGGCGCGGAACTCCAGGCCGAACGCCGCGGCCAGTTCGCTGATGCGTCCGCGTTTGACGTTTTTCAGTTCAAGCAACGCCTGCCACTGTTCCTCGCTCAGGCCCGATTCGCAGTACAGCGTGCCTTCGGAGTCGGACAGCGAAATCACCTTGCCGCCCAGGTCCATGACCTTGCGCGCTGCGTACTGGGCGACGTTGCCGGAACCGGAGATCGCCACACGTTTGCCTTCGACGGTCTGCCCGCGGCGTTTGAGCATTTCTTCGGCGAAGTACACGCAACCGAAACCGGTGGCTTCCGGGCGAATCAGGCTGCCGCCGTAGGTCATGCCCTTGCCGGTCAACACGCTGGTGAACTGGTTGCTCAGGCGTTTGTACTGGCCAAACAGGAAACCGATCTCCCGCGCCCCGACACCGATATCGCCGGCCGGCACGTCAACGTCAGCGCCGATGTGGCGGTACAGCTCGCTCATGAATGCCTGGCAGAAACGCATGACTTCGGCGTCGCTCTTGCCCTTCGGATCGAAGTCCGAACCGCCCTTGCCGCCGCCCATGGGCAATGAGGTCAGGGAGTTCTTGAACGTCTGTTCGAAGGCGAGAAACTTCAGCACGCCCAGGTTCACCGAAGGATGGAAGCGCAGGCCGCCCTTGTACGGGCCGATGGCGCTGTTCATCTGGATGCGGAAACCGCGGTTCACCTGCACCTTGCCCTGATCATCGACCCACGACACCCGGAACACTAACGCCCGCTCCGGCTCGCAGATGCGCTCCAGAATGCCTGAGGTCAGGTAATGCGGATTGGCTTCAAGAAACGGCCACAGGCTGCGCAGGACTTCTTCGACGGCCTGGTGGAATTCGGGTTGATCCGGGTCGCGTTTTTTCAGGCGGGCGAGGAAGGATTCGACGGATTCGATCATGGGAAAAGTCTCGGCAAATTTATTGTCGTTGGAAGCGATTGAGCCGGACTGTAACAAACGAATTGCGCACAGGAACAGCGCAAAATGTCGCAGTTATGAAATTAAATGGTGCACAGGATATAAATCAGGTGGTTTTTTGAGCGGGTTTTGCACCTGAATGGGGAGATAAGATTGAAGTGATGCACCAACAGTTATACCGCCTTCGCGAGCAAGCTCGCTCCCACATTTGAAATGCATTCCCCCTGTGGGAGCGAGCTTGCTCGCGAAGGGCTCGACTCGGTTGCACCTGAAAAACCCAGGCAAAAAAAACGGAGCCCGAAGGCTCCGCTCTTTCTGCCACCAACCCGAATCAGGCCAGCTTCTTGTGACGCACCCGGTGTGGCTGGGCCGCCGCTTCGCCGAGGCGCTTTTTGCGGTCGGCTTCGTACTCGGTGTAGTTGCCTTCGAAGAACACTGCTTGCGAGTCGTCTTCGTACGCCAGGATGTGCGTCGCGACGCGGTCCAGGAACCAGCGATCGTGAGAGATCACAATGGCGGCGCCCGGGAAGTCCAGCAGGGCTTCTTCCAGGGAACGCAGGGTTTCAACGTCGAGGTCGTTGGACGGTTCGTCGAGCAGCAGGACGTTGCCGCCCTCCTTCAGGGTCAGCGCCAGGTGCAGACGACCGCGCTCACCACCGGACAGGTCCTTGACGAACTTCTGCTGGTCGCCGCCCTTGAAGTTGAAGCGACCGACGTAAGTGCGCGACGGGATCTCGTAGTTGCCGATGCGGATCTGATCCGAACCGTCGGAGATCTGCTGGAACACGGTCTTGCTGCCGTCGAGGTCTTCGCGGCTCTGATCCACGCAGGCCAGTTGCACGGTTTCGCCGACTTCGATGGTGCCGGAATCCGGAGTTTCCTTGCCCATCAGCATGCGGAACAGGGTCGACTTACCGGCACCGTTACCACCGATCACGCCGACGATGGCGCCCTTGGGCATGGAGAACGACAGGTTGTCGATCAGTACGCGATCGCCGTAGCCCTTGGTGACGTTCTTGAACTCGATGACCTTGTCGCCCAGACGCGGACCGGCCGGGATGTAGATCTCGTTGGTTTCCGAACGCTTCTGGAATTCCTGCGACTGCATTTCTTCGAAACGCTGCAGACGTGCCTTGGATTTCGACTGACGGGCTTTCGCGCCTTTGCGCACCCACTCCAGCTCTTCCTTCATGGCTTTTTCGTGAGCCGATTGCTGCTTGGATTCCTGGGCCAGACGATCGGACTTGGCTTCCAGCCAACCCGAGTAATTGCCCTCGTAAGGAATGCCCGCGCCGCGGTCGAGTTCCAGAATCCAGCCGGCAACGTTGTCGAGGAAGTAACGGTCGTGCGTGATCGCGACCACGGTGCCCGGGAAGTCGTGCAGGAAGTGCTCCAGCCACGCCACCGAATCAGCGTCCAGGTGGTTGGTCGGTTCGTCGAGCAGCAGCATGTCCGGTGCGGACAGCAGCAGACGGCACAGGGCCACACGACGCTTCTCACCACCGGACAGGTGTTCGACCTTGGCATCCCAGGCCGGCAGACGCAGCGCATCGGCAGCGACTTCCAGTTGGCGCTCAAGGTTGTGACCATCGCTGGCCTGCAGGATCGCTTCGAGCTTGGCCTGTTCGGCAGCCAGCTTATCGAAGTCGGCATCCGGGTCGGCGTAAGCGGCGTAGACCTCGTCCAGACGCGCTTGTGCGTCCTTGATCACGCTGACCGCTTCCTCGACCACTTCACGCACGGTCTTGGTCGGATCAAGTTGTGGCTCTTGCGGCAGATAACCGATGTTCAGGTCCGGCATCGGACGGGCTTCGCCCTCGAACTCGGTGTCGACGCCGGCCATGATTTTCAGCAGTGTGGACTTACCCGAACCGTTGAGGCCGAGTACGCCGATCTTGGCGCCGGGGAAGAACGACAGCGAAATGTTTTTCAGGATTTCCCGCTTCGGCGGAACAACTTTGCCCAGCCGATGCATGGTGAAGACGTATTGAGCCATGGAGAACCTTGGGTCAGTGACAGATGAATGATTGGAGCGCAGGCGATGCCCGGCCAGGCCGATGCGCGTCGTTCACTTGATCACTTGATGGCCATCAAGGCGTGCGCGCTAAAAAAACCTGAGTCTAGGAGCTGGGCCAGACGCTGTTAAAACGTAACGAGCGAAGGAAAGACAAGGCGGAAACAGGCGAGGACCGGTCGGAGTCGCGCTCGACTTTACGGGTTGTAAATGAGCAGTCCGAGCCTGTTTTCAACGCAGTATTTCCGAGCGCAGTAGTTTTAACAGTGTCTGGGCTCCCGCGTAACCGGCAAAGCTACCTTAATGATGGAAGGCAGTCCAGCCGAGTGGGGCTGGCACTTCGCCACAACTCAAGGCATGCTAGCCGCCCTTCGGGCGTCCGGCTTATAGTGCACGTCGCGCCAGTCCAGCCAAACCGCAGGATTTCAGCTTGTCCAACGTTACCCCGCCAGCTTCTGTGAGCGCGTCCAATCCGGGGACCGGCACACCCCTGCGCGGAACATTGAAGGGTGCGTTGGCGACACTGGTACTTTTGCTGCTGGCACTGCTGTTCTGGCAACTGCTCGATCAATTGCGCGAGACCCAGAAAAACCAGCGCCAGTACACCATCGACTACACCGCCGACCTCGCCTCGCAGGTCAGCCTGAACATGTCGCTGAATGCGCAAATCGCCCTCAACCTGCTACCGATCGTCGAACAGCCGCAGTCGTCCGACGAACAGCAGGCGCTGCTGCGCAAGCTCCAGCAATCGCTGCCGGACCTGCGCAGCCTGGCCTTGCTCAGCCCGTCCGGGAAAATCCTCAACGACAGCGCCAGCGACAGCCACGACGCCGATTACCTCGCCGAACTGGTGCGCCGCAGCCGCGCCCAGGCACATTACTTCAGCAATGCCGACGACGGCTCGGTAGTGCACCTGTTATTGCATCAGGCCAGCGGCAGCACGCGCGGCTACTGGGTATTACGCCTGACTCCGACCTTCTTCGACTCGCTGACCAAGCTGGGCGAAACCGGCATCCGCCCGTTGTGGCTGGTGGAAAACCGTCTCAACCATCAAATCATCAGCCGCGACGAAGCGCTGTCTTCTGCAAGGCCCGGGGTGCTGAGCCCTGACGACATGGCCAACACCGTGCTGACCGTGCCGCTGAGCAGCAGCGACTGGCAATTGCGCGGGTTGTTCGACCGTCAGCGGGTGCTCGAAGAGCTGCTGCCAGCGTTCATCGGCAAATGCCTGCTGGGCCTGGCGTTCTCGATGTTGCCGGTGATCGCCCTGCTGAACATGCGTCGCCGCCAACGTCAGTTGCACGAAGGCCGCCGGCGTTATCAGGACATCTTCGAAGGCACCGGCGTCGCCCTGTGCGTGCTGGATCTGTCGGGCCTCAAGCAGGTGTTCGACAAGGCACAGATCCAGACCAGCGACCAGCTCAAGGCCTGGCTCGACCAACCGGCCCAGCGCCAGCAACTGCTGCAAGAACTGCGCGTCACCGAGGTCAACCAGGTGGCGCTGCAACTGCTCAACGTCAATTCCTGCGAGCATGCGTGGCAATTGTTGATCGACGGACATCCACACCATCAATGCGCCATCGGCAACCAGGTGCTCGACGCCGTTCTGCAGCAGCAAAAGCAGCTGGAACTGGAAATCAGACTGCCGGATATCAACGGCCGCGATCAGCACCTGTGGATGGTCCTGCGCCTGCCCGAGGAACAGCACGACTATAAAGCGGTGATTCTGAGCATCAACGACATCACCAGCCGCAAGCTGATCGAACTGTCGTTGCTGGAGCGCGAAGGTTTCTGGTCGGACGTGGTGCGCACCGTGCCGGATCATCTGTATGTGCAGGACGTGATCAGCCAGCGGATGATTTTCAGCAACCACCACCTCGGCCAGACCCTCGGTTACAACCGCACCGAGCTGCATCAGATGGGCGAGTATTTCTGGGAAATCCTTCTGCACCCGGAAGATGCCGACTACTACCATCGCTCGCGGCAGATGCAGCGACACGCCGGTTACAGCCAGTTGTTGCAGTGCCAATTGCGCTTCCGCCATCGCGACGGCAAATGGCGGCGCTTCGACATTCGAGAGCAGGCGCTGGCCCGGGACAAGCACGATCAGGTCACGCGGATCATCGGCGTGGCCAAGGACATCACCGAGCAGATCGAGGCCAGTGAATCGCTGCGCGACAGCGAGCAGCGCTACCGGATGCTCGCCGAAAGCATCAGCGACGTGATTTTCTCCACCGACAGCAAGCTGTCGTTGAACTACGTCAGCCCGTCGGTGCAGGCGGTGCTGGGTTACGACGCCGAGTGGATTTTCCAGAACGGCTGGCAATCGACCATCGCCAACCCGCAGCAGCTATCGGGCATCTACACCCTGATGGATCGGGTCAGCAAGGCGTTGGACAAGCCAGAGCAACTCGCGCAATTGCGCAGCCAGGTGCAGACGCAGATGTTCCTGTTCGACTGCCTGCGCGCCGACGGCCGCAAGATCCCGATCGAACTGCGTCTGGTGTTGGTGTGGGACGAACACGGCGCGTTCGAAGGCGTGCTCGGCGTCGGTCGCGACATCAGTCAGCAGCGCCGCGCCGAAAAAGATCTGCGCATGGCCGCCACGGTATTCGAGCACTCGACTTCGGCGATCCTGATCACCGACCCTGCCGGTTACATCGTGCAGGCCAACGAAGCCTTCAGCCGCGTCAGCGGTTATGCCGTGTCCGAGGTGCTCGACCAGTTGCCGAACATGCTCACCGTCGACGAACAACAGGATGCGCACCTGCGCTACGTGCTCAAGCAATTGCATCAGCACAGCACCTGGGAAGGCGAAGTCTGGCTCAAGCGCCGCAACGGCGAGCATTACCCGGCGTGGGTCGGCATCACGGCGGTACTCGACGATGAAGGCGACCTCGCCAGTTACGTGTGTTTTTTCAGCGACATCAGTGAGCGCAAGGCCAGCGAACAGCGCATCCATCGTCTCGCCTACTACGACGCCCTGACCCACCTGCCGAACCGCACACTGTTCCAGGATCGCCTGCACACCGCGCTGCAATCGGCCGAACGGCAGAAGTCGTGGGTGGTGCTGATGTTCCTCGACCTCGACCGCTTCAAGCCGATCAACGACTCCCTCGGCCACGCGGCTGGCGACCGCATGTTGAAAGACATGGCCACGCGCCTGCTGGCCTGCGTCGACGATGACGACACCGTGGCGCGCATGGGCGGCGACGAGTTCACCTTGCTCCTGCAACACCGCTCCAGCCGCGAAATGGCGCTGAACCGGGCGATTCATGTCGCCGAGCAGATCCTCGCCAGTCTGGTGCGTCCGTTCGTGCTGGAAGGTCGCGAATTCTTCGTCACCGCCAGTATCGGCATCGCCCTGAGCCCGCAGGACGGCAACGAACTCAGCCAGTTGATGAAGAACGCCGACACCGCGATGTACCACGCCAAGGAGCGCGGCAAGAACAACTTCCAGTTCTATCAGGCCGACATGAACGCCAGTGCGCTGGAACGTCTGGAGCTGGAAAGCGACTTGCGCCATGCGCTGGAGCAGAACGAATTCGTCCTGTATTACCAACCGCAATTCAGCGGTGACGGCAAACGCCTGACCGGCGCCGAAGCGCTGCTGCGCTGGCGTCATCCGCGTCGTGGACTGGTGCCGCCGGGGGATTTCATTCCGGTGCTGGAAGAGCTGGGTCTGGTGGTCGACGTTGGCGACTGGGTGATCAGCGAAGCCTGCCGTCGGCTCAAGACCTGGCACCAGAATCGGGTGCGCGTGCCGAAAGTCTCGGTGAACATTTCGGCGCGGCAGTTCTCCGACGGCCAGCTCGGTACGCGTATCGCCACCATTCTGCGGGAAACCGGTCTGCCGCCGGCGTGCCTGGAGCTGGAACTGACCGAAAGTATCCTGATGCGCGAAGTCAGCGAGGCGATGCAGATCCTCGCCGGGCTGAAAAACCTTGGCCTGAGCATCGCGGTCGACGACTTCGGCACCGGTTATTCGTCGCTGAACTACCTCAAGCAATTCCCGATCGACGTGCTGAAGATCGACCGCACTTTCGTCGACGGCCTGCCGTCCGGCGAGCAGGACGCGCAGATCGCCCGCGCGATCATCGCCATGGCCCACAGCCTCAATCTGGCGGTAATCGCCGAGGGCGTGGAGACCCATGAGCAACTGGATTTCCTGCGCGAGCACGGCTGCGATGAGGTTCAGGGGTATCTGTTCGGGCGACCGATGCCGGCGAGCCGGTTTGAAGCGCAGTTCAGTAACGACGCCCTGTTCATGTTCGACTGAAGAAAAGATCGCAGCCTCCGGCAGCTCCTACAGGGATTGATGTCGATCACAATCTTCGCAATCAGCCCCGATTACTGTAGGAGCTGCCGAAGGCTGCGATCTTTTCAGGCCGGCAAAAGCACCGCACATCTGGCATGAACGCCACTTGTCTGCGACATGATGTCGTTTCATATGCCATCCAAAACCCATTGGGTTAGAATGCCCCCCTTTTCTGCCCCCGATCCTTGAGGACCGCCATGTTCAGCCGTGATTTGACTATTGCCAAGTACGACGCCGATCTCTTTGCCGCCATGGAGCAAGAAGCTCAGCGCCAGGAAGAGCACATTGAGCTGATCGCTTCGGAAAACTACACCAGCCCTGCGGTGATGGAAGCTCAAGGCTCGGTACTGACCAACAAATACGCCGAAGGCTACCCGGGCAAGCGCTACTACGGTGGTTGCGAGTACGTCGACGTGGTTGAGCAACTGGCCATCGACCGCGCCAAAGAGCTGTTCGGCGCCGACTACGCCAACGTTCAGCCGCACGCCGGCTCCCAAGCCAACGCCGCTGTCTACCTGGCCCTGCTGCAAGGTGGCGATACCATCCTGGGCATGAGCCTGGCCCACGGTGGTCACCTGACCCACGGCGCCAGCGTTTCCTCCTCCGGCAAGCTGTACAACGCGGTGCAGTACGGCATCGACGCCAACGGCCTGATCGACTACGACGAAGTCGAGCGTCTGGCGGTTGAGCACAAGCCGAAAATGATCGTGGCCGGTTTCTCTGCCTACTCGCAGATTCTCGACTTCCCGCGCTTCCGCGCCATCGCTGACAAGGTCGGCGCCTACCTGTTCGTCGACATGGCGCACGTGGCCGGTCTGGTCGCCGCTGGCGTCTACCCGAACCCGGTGCCTTTCGCTGACGTGGTCACCACCACCACGCACAAGACCCTGCGCGGTCCACGTGGCGGTCTGATCCTGGCGCGCGCCAACGCCGAGATCGAGAAGAAGCTGAACTCCGCGGTATTCCCGGGCGCCCAGGGTGGCCCGCTGGAGCACGTGATCGCCGCGAAAGCGATCTGCTTCAAGGAAGCGCTGCAGCCTGAGTTCAAGGCTTACCAGGAACAAGTGGTGAAGAACGCCCAGGCCATGGCCGAAGTGTTCATCGAGCGCGGTTTCGACGTGGTGTCCGGCGGTACCAAGAACCACCTGTTCCTGCTGTCGCTGATCAAGCAGGACATCTCCGGTAAAGACGCCGACGCTGCTCTGGGCAAAGCGTTCATCACCGTGAACAAAAACTCGGTACCAAACGATCCACGCTCGCCGTTCGTCACTTCCGGCCTGCGCTTCGGTACTCCGGCTGTGACCACTCGCGGCTTCAAGCAAGCCGAGTGCAAAGAGCTGGCCGGCTGGATCTGCGACATCCTGGCTGACCTGAACAACGAAGCGGTGATCGACGCCGTTCGTGAGAAAGTCAAAGCCATCTGCAAGAAACTGCCGGTATACGGCGCGTAATCGCGACGTTAAATCCGCAGCATGAAAAACCGGCCAGAGATGGCCGGTTTTTTTTCGCCTGTCGGAAAGATTAAAAGATCGCAGCCTTCGGCAGCTCCTGCATTTGGAATGCGCTCACCGGTGGGAGCTGCCGAAGGCTGCGATCTTTTGATCTCTGGCCGCTGGTCAGACCGGTCATGCCAATTTCATGATTTTCACTTGTCATCCTGAAAAAACCGAGCGTAGACTGCACCCGCACTGGACATACCGGTAAGACCACAATAATTAAGTCCTGAATCTGATGTGCTCCGCACACGGCAGCCAGGACACCGACCAGGATTCCTCCCATGCTCAGATGGTGCTCGCGTTCAATCTTCCTCCAAGTGGTTCTCGGACTGGTGCTCGGCATCGTCTGCGGGCTGACCCTTCCCGAATATTCCGCTCAGCTCAAACCGCTGGGCGACGGCTTCATCAAATTGATCAAAATGCTCATCGGCCTGATCGTGTTCTGTGTGGTGGTCAGCGGTATCAGTGGTGCGGGCGACCTGAAGAAGGTCGGACGCATTGGCCTCAAGTCAGTGATCTACTTTGAAGTGCTGACCACCATCGCCCTGGTGATCGGTCTGGTGTTCGCTTTCAGCACCGGGATCGGCAGCGGCGCGAATATCCATCTGGAGCAGTTGTCCGCCGCCGACATGGGCGACATCGCCGAACGCGGCCAGCACATGCACACCACCACCCAGTTCCTGATGGATCTGATCCCGACCTCGGTGCTCGGCGCCTTCGCCGACAACAACATTCTGCAAGTGCTGCTGTTCTCGGTGCTGTTCGGCAGCGCGCTGAATCTGGTGGGCGAAGCGGCTTCCGGGATCTCACGACTGATCAACGAGCTAAGCCACGTGATTTTCCGGATCATGGGCATGATCGTGCGCCTGGCGCCGATCGGCGTGTTCGGTGCCATCGCTTTCACCACCAGCAAGTACGGCCTCGATTCGCTGCAACACCTGGGCAGTCTGGTGGGTTTGTTCTACCTGACCTGCATGGCGTTCGTCAGCGTGATCCTCGGCGTGGTGATGCGCGCTTCCGGCCTGCGCCTGTGGCCGCTGCTCAAGTACCTGCGCGAAGAGTTGCTGATCGTCATGGGCACCGCATCCTCAGACGCCGTGCTGCCACAGATCATGCGCAAGCTCGAACATCTGGGCATCGGCAGCTCGACGGTCGGCCTGGTGATTCCCACCGGTTACTCGTTCAACCTCGACGGTTTTTCGATCTACCTGACCCTGGCCATCGTGTTCATCGCCAACGCCACCGGCACGCCGCTGGCGATGACCGACTTGCTGACGATTCTGCTGGTGTCGCTGATCACCTCCAAGGGTGCGCACGGCATCCCCGGCTCGGCGCTGGTGATTCTGGCGGCGACACTGACGGCGATCCCGGCGATTCCGGTCGTGGGTCTGGTGCTGGTACTGGCGGTGGACTGGTTCATGGGCATCGGCCGGGCGCTGACCAACCTGATCGGCAACTGCGTCGCCACCGTGGCCATCGCCCGCTGGGAAAAAGACATCGACGTACAACGCGCAAACAAAGTACTCAGCGGTCAGCAGGGCTACACCTTTCAACCGCGTAAAACCGGGACTCCGGCGCACCAGCAAGAGTTCTGATTTAACTCCTGTAGGAGCTGCCGCAGGCTGCGATCTTTTGATCTTCGCTTGCCGGCTCCTTACGGGCATATGGAGCAAGACCCGTGATCACCACATCAACCGTCGTCAACTCAGTCGTAGAAAAACTCCGCGCCGCCCTCGCCCGCGGCCAGTGGCGCTCCGGCGACATGCTGCCGGGCCAGCGCGAACTGGCCGAACAACTGGGCATCAGCCGCCCAAGCCTGCGCGAAGCAGTGATCGTCCTGGAAACCCTTGGCCTGGTGCGTTCGATGCCGGGCAAAGGCGTGGTGGTGCTCGACGCCCAGCTCAGTGACAGCCAGAGCCACGACAGCGCGGTGGCCGGCGCCAGCCTCGAAGACGTGCTGCAACTGCGCTACACCCTTGAGCCATTCATCGTCGGTCTGGTGGCGCAGTCGATCAGCAGTAAGGAAGTCGGGCAATTGCGTCTGACCCTGATGGACATGCGCGAAGCCCTTGAAGCGGGCGACAGCGAAGCCGGGGTCAGCGCCTACATCGCCTTCCACGAAGAGCTGTTCACCCTGACTTCGAACCCGATCTTCCAGAGTGTGGTGCAGCAAACCAGCAATGCCCTCAAGCAAAGTGCCGACGTGCTGCGCAATTCGCCTGAGCACCTGGCTGAGCGTCTGGAAGAAAACGAAGCGGTGGTGCGCGCAATCCGCAGCAAGAACAGCGCCCAGGCCAGCGCCGAAATGCGTCGGCACATCCTGCGCGAAGGCCAACGGATGGGCGTTGAATTGAACATTCCAGATGACAACCTCAGCCACTGAAGAACTCACACTGGAGACCGGCCATGAACAGTCTTGCCACGTCGCCGCACACTCGTCAGATGTCGGCCCCCCTGCCCTTCTCCCGCCTGCAGGCGCCGGCAGATGATCTGTACCCGCGGCTGTTCGACGCGATTCTGGACCGGCGAATCGACCCGGCCAGCCGTTTCACCGAAGACAGTCTCAAGCAGATGTTTGGCGTCAGCCGCGCCGATGTGCGCCGGGTGCTGACACAGTTATCCCATGAGCAGGTGATTGTGTTGCGCGCCAACCATCGGCCACGGGTGGCCGCACCGGATGCCGAGCAGACCCGGCAAACCCTGCACGCCCGGCGCCTGACCGAAGCGACGCTGGTGCGCCTGGCTTGTCAGAATGCGTCAGCGGAGGGTTTGAAACGCTTGCGCACGCTGGTCGAACGCGAACGTCTGGCCGTGACACAGGAACGGCGTGCGGCGGCGATTCGTTTGTCCGGCGAGTTTCATCTGCAGTTGGCACGGATGGCGGGGAATGCACCGTTGGCGCATTTTCTCGGCAGTCTGGTGCCGTTGACGTCGCTGGCGATTGCGCGAAGTGAGTGCCAGACGCATAGCTGTTGCGCATGGCAGGAGCATTTGGCGTTGGTTGAGGCAGTGGAGCTTCGGGATGTTTCCAAAGCAGGCATGCTGATGAATCGGCATCTGGATCATCTTGAGCAGACGCTGCTGGAGCCAACCGGCAAGCGTTGCGTTGTCGGTTGAATCGTCATCGCGGGCAAGCCCGCTCCCACAGGGTTATTGTCGTTCACAGATTGTGTGTACACCTGTAAACCTGCGAGAGCGGGCTTGCCCGCGATGGCGTCAGCCCTGACACCGAAGAACCATCAGGCAGCAGCCACCTTGGCAAACCCCGCCCGAATCTTCTCTTCCGGCAAATCATCGGCAATAAACACAATCACACTCTCCCGCGCCTCACCCTCGGCCCACTCGGTGTCCCAGTCGAAACCATAGAGTTTCAATACGCCCTGAAACACCAGACGCCGATCCTCACCAGCAATGTTCAACACGCCCTTGTAGCGCAACAACTGCTTGCCATGTTCTTCCAGCAGCTCATTCATGAACTCGCTGAGCTGATCGATATCCAGCGGCTGGTCAGTGCGCAGCACCAGGCTGGAGATACGGTCGATGGAGGGCGCTTTGCTCACCGGACGCAGACTCACTCCGCCACCGAGGTCGGCGTTGAGATTGAAGCCGCGCACATCGAGCAGTTCCGCCAGATCGATGTTGCCGTGCTCGACCACGCGGATCGGCGCGCGCCGGTTGATTCGCGTCAGGCGTTCGCTCAGTGCGTTGAACGTAGTCTCATCCACCAGATCGGTCTTGCTCACCAGCAGGCGATCGGCGAAACCGATCTGCGCCTGGGCGATGGTCTGGGTCAGGTGCAGGTCGGCGTGGGCGGCATCCACCAGGGTGATGATGCCGTCGAGCAGATAACGCTCGCGCAATTCTTCATCGATGAAAAAGGTCTGCGCCACCGGAGCCGGATCGGCCAGCCCGGTGCACTCGATCACCAGCCGGTCGAAGGCGATTTCGCCGCTGTCCAGGCGTTCGAGCAGCAGGTACAGCGCCTTGGTCAGATCGGTGTGAATGGTGCAGCAGACGCAGCCGTTGGCCAGGGTCATGACTTGCACCGGTTCGTCGCCCAGCAACTGGGTGTCGATGCCGGCGTCGCTGAATTCGTTCTCGATCACGGCGATCTTCAGGCCGTGCTCGGCTTTAAGCAGATGGCGCAGCAAGGTGGTCTTGCCGGCGCCGAGGAAACCGCTGAGTACCGTTACGGGTATGGGAGAAGACAAAACACGATCTCCTGAAACAAACACAAAACAAATGTGGGAGCGAGCTTGCTCGCGAAGGGGTCGTGCCAGTCGACATCATTGCTCGATGACACACCGCTTTCGCGAGCAAGCTCGCTCCCACAGGGGATGACCTCAACCTTGTGCTGTCAGCTCAACAGCACTTCGGCCCACCCTTGCCACCGTAACGCGCTTCCTGACGTTCGCGGAAGAACATCTCGTAGCTCATCACCGGTTTGTCCGGGTGTTTGGTTTGCATATGCTCGACGTAGGTGTCGTAGTCGGGCATGCCGACCATCAGGCGCGCGGCCTGACCGAGGTATTTACCGAGGCGACTCAGGTCATTGAACATGGTGCAATCCTCTGGTTACGCGTCCGGCAGAGCCTGGAATGGCGATTCTTTATCCGTACGCTCTTTTTTGCCCCAGGCGGCGATGCCGACCTTGAGCGCATAGAACAGGATGCTGAACACCACGAACAGGAACAGCGCGGTGAGCGTTGCGTTGGTGTAGGCGTTGAAGATCACGTGCTGCATCTGTTCGATGCTCTTGGCCGGGGCAATCACCTGGCCGGCGGCCAGCGCATCGCTGTACTTCTTGGCCAGCGACAGGAAGCCGATCGCCGGGTTGGCGTCGAACAGCTTGATGAAGCCTGCAGTGGTGGTGCAAATCAACAGCCAGGCGGCTGGCAGCAGGGTGACCCAGATGTAGCGCTGGCGCTTCATCTTGATCAGGACCACGGTGCCGAGCATCAGCGCGATACCGGCGAGCATCTGGTTGGAGATGCCGAACAGCGGCCACAGGGTGTTGATGCCGCCCAGTGGATCGATCACGCCCTGATACAGCAACCAGCCCCACATCGCCACACAACCGGCGGTGGCGATCAGGTTGGCGGTCCACGATTCAGTGCGCTTGAGCGCCGGAACGAAGGAGCCGAGCAGGTCCTGCAGCATGAAGCGCCCGGCACGGGTGCCGGCGTCCACGGCAGTCAAAATGAACAGCGCTTCGAACAGGATCGCGAAGTGGTACCAGAACGCCATGGTGTTTTCACCCGGCAGGACACTGTGCAGGATCTGCGCGATACCGACCGCCAGGGTCGGCGCACCGCCGGCACGGGCCAGAATGGTGGTTTCGCCGATGTCATGCGCCACGGCTTGCAGCGCCTCCGGCGTGATCGCAAAGCCCCAACTGCTGACCATTTGCGCCACCGATGCGACGTCACCGCCGACCACGGCAGCCGGGCTGTTCATGGCGAAGTACACGCCCGGCTCGATCACCGAAGCGGCAACCATCGCCATGATCGCCACAAACGATTCCATCAGCATGCCGCCGTAACCGATGTAACGCGCGTTGGTTTCGTTATCCAGCAGCTTAGGCGTGGTGCCCGAAGAGATCAGCGCATGGAAACCCGATACCGCACCGCAAGCGATGGTGATGAACAGGAACGGGAACAGACCGCCCTTCCACACCGGCCCGGTGCCGTCGACGAACTGGGTCAGCGCCGGCATTTTCAGCTCGGGCATGGTCACCAGAATGCCGATTGCCAGGGCGATGATGGTGCCGATCTTGAGGAAGGTAGAGAGGTAGTCGCGTGGCGCCAGAATCAGCCACACCGGCAGCACGGCGGCAACGAAGCCATAACCGATCAGCATCCAGGTGATTTGCACGCCGGTGAAGCTGAAGGCCTTGGCCCACACCGGATCAGCGGCAATCTGCCCACCGAGCCAGATCGAACCGAGCAGCAGCAACACACCGATGACCGAGATCTCGCCAATGCGGCCCGGACGGATGTAGCGCATGTAGATGCCCATGAACATCGCGATCGGGATGGTCGCCATCACGGTGAAGATGCCCCACGGACTCTCTGCCAGTGCCTTGACCACGATCAGCGCCAGCACCGCGAGGATGATGATCATGATCAGGAAGCAGCCGAACAGTGCGATGGTGCCGGGGATGCGGCCCATTTCTTCACGCACCATGTCGCCCAGCGAACGGCCGTTGCGCCGGGTCGACATGAACAGAACCATGAAGTCCTGCACCGCGCCCGCCAGCACCACGCCGGCTATCAGCCACAGCGTACCGGGCAGATAGCCCATCTGCGCCGCCAGTACCGGGCCGACCAGAGGCCCTGCGCCGGCGATGGCCGCGAAGTGGTGACCGAAAAGAATGTGTTTGTTGGTCGGAACGTAGTCCAGACCGTCGTTGTTGAGCACGGCGGGGGTGGCCCGACGCGGATCCAGTTGCATCACATTGTTGGCGATGAACAGGCTGTAGTAACGGTACGCAACCAGATAAATGGCCACTGCCGCGACCACGATCCACAAGGCGTTGATCGCCTCTCCTCGGCGCAATGCCACTACGCCCAGGGCGCACGCTCCTACGATTGCCAGCACTAGCCAGGGTAAGTGGCGTAGCAGGCTATTATTATTTTTCATTTTATTATTCCAGCCAGGGTGGACAAGAAAGACAGCCACCTCGAGTTTAGCGCTACTGGCGGTAAAGACCATACCCCGACATAGGTCTAGACGGCTTGTTGATTGGCAGCCACCCAATGGTCGGGTCTATAGTCAGCGAACTCTCCCGAGGATTGCGCCATGAGCGAGCACCCAGCCAACCGTCGTCGCTTCAAACGTATTGCGTTCGATGCCAGAACCGAGCTGAGTCAGGGCCAATACATCTGGCCGGTGAAACTGATCGATCTGTCGCTCAAGGGGTTGCTGATCGAGCGGCCGGAGCCGTGGCTGGGGGATAAGGAGCAGGATTTCTTCGTCGACATTCATCTGAGCGATGACGTGGATATTCAGATGGATGTGCATCTGGCCCATGAAGATCATGGGCAACTGGGCTTCGTGTGCCGGCATATCAGCCTGGAGTCGATCCAGCGCTTGCGGCGGTTGATCGAGCTGAATCTGGCTGACGAAGCCGAGCTTGAGCGCGAACTCGGCGCACTGATCGAAATCTAAAATAATGCTGCTCAGGTACGGGTGACGCTGCCACTGTGGCGAGGGAGCTTGCTCCCGCTGGGTCGCGAAGCGGCCCCTGCTCTTCACTAAAAAAAGCAAGGGACTGCTGCGCAGTCCAGCGGGAGCAAGCTCCCTCGCCACAGATTATTTTTGCCGAATGGGCAGTATTTGCGGCTGGAGAGAGCGTAAGCAGTCACTCGAAGAGTGCGTCGAGCGCTTGTTCCAGCCGCGTCACAGCAATGATCTGCAACCCCGGCGGCGCCTCTTTCGGCGCATTGCCCTTGGGCACGATCGCGCGTTTGAAGCCATGTTTGGCCGCTTCCTTCAGACGCTCCTGCCCACTCGGCACCGGACGCACTTCGCCAGACAAACCGACTTCGCCAAACACCAGCAGATCATGCGGCACCGGCCGGTTGCGCAGGCTCGACATCACCGCCGCCATCAGCGCCAGGTCAGAAGCCGTTTCCAGCACTTTCACCCCGCCGACCACGTTGAGGAACACATCCTGATCGTGGGTCGGAATGCCGCCGTGGCGGTGCAGCACAGCGAGCAACATCGCCAGGCGGTTCTGGTCCAGACCCAGCGTAACCCGGCGCGGATTGGCCAGATGGCTGTCATCCACCAGCGCCTGCACTTCCACCAGCATCGGCCGGGTGCCTTCCCACGTCGCCATGACCACACTGCCCGGGACTTCTTCCTGGGCACGGGTGAGAAAAATCGCCGAAGGGTTGGAGACTTCTTTCAGGCCCTTGTCGGTCATGCCGAACACGCCGAGTTCGTTGACCGCACCGAAACGGTTCTTCACCGCCCGCAGCAAGCGCAGACGCCCATCGGACTCGCCTTCAAAATAGAGCACGGTATCGACCATGTGCTCCAGCACCCTGGGGCCGGCGAGCGCGCCTTCCTTGGTGACGTGACCGACGAGGAAAATCGCTGTGCCGCTCTGCTTGGCATAACGCACCAGCAAGGCCGCGCTCTCACGTACCTGCGAGACGCCACCCGGCGCTGATTGCAGCTGTTCGGTGAAAATGGTCTGGATCGAGTCGATCACCATCACCTTGGGTTTTTCCTGACGGGCGGTGGCGATGATGGTTTCGATGCAGGTTTCGGTCATCACCCGCAGTTGATCCTGAGGCAAACCCAGACGCCGGGCACGCATCGCCACTTGCTGCTGGGACTCTTCGCCGGTGACGTACAGCGCCGGCATACTCTTGGCGAGGTTGCACAGGGTCTGCAACAGAATCGTCGACTTGCCGATGCCCGGGTCACCACCGATCAGCACCACCGAGCCGTCGACCAGACCACCACCCAAAACCCGGTCCAGTTCACCGGACGCGGTGGAGAAGCGCGGAATCTCCTCGATGCTGACTTCGGCCAGGGTCTTGATCTGCGCCTGCTGCCCGGCCCAGCCGGTACGTCCGGTGGGCGCCGTGGCCCCGCCGCTTTCGATCATGGTTTCGGTCAGGGTGTTCCAGGCGCCGCACTCGCCGCACTGGCCCGCCCACTTGGGAAAGGTTGCGCCGCACTCGGTGCAGCCGTACATGCGCTTGGCCTTGGCCATCTGGATCCCCCGGCAAAAACCGCGATGATAACGCAGCCACCGCTCAGCGCGGCGCGGCGGTGCGGATTTCGCCGTTGGCCAGACGCGCGGCGCTGTTGCCCAGCGGATCCTCGGCATTGAGGTCGGCGCCCTTGGCCTTGAGCGCATCGAGCAGTTCGACACGCTTGAATAACCCGGCGTACATCGCCGCAGTCTGGCCTGCGCCGTTGCGCTGATCGGGGCTGCAATCGGTGGCCATCAGTCGTCGAGCAATCTGCATCTCGCCTTTGAAAATCGCGCCCATCAGCGCCGTGTTGCCGCGTTGGTCCTGCGCGCAGGCATCAGCGCCTGCGGCCAATAACCGGTCAACTGCCGCACTCTGGCCGTGATACGCCGCCAGAATCAAAGCGGTGTAGCCCTTGCTGTCGCGGGTATCGAGGGAATAACCGGATTCGATAAACGTCTCGAGCATCGGCACATCGCCACGCCGTGCGGCGTCGAAATAGTAATCCTGCAACTGGGCCTTGATCGCCTTGGGGTTCTGTTCGGCCAGCGCAGTAAATGACAGGCAACCGAGCAGCAATAACAGACAAAATCGCATTCGCCGTCTCCTTGAGCAGAACGGGGCCTGAATTAGGCCCCGCGTGGCAGGGCATCGAGATCAGTCGACCAGTTTCGCTGCCAGCGCCTTGACCCGGCCAAGGTCACCCTTGGCCACTTTGGTTACGCCAGTGCCGTATTCCGGATCGGCCTTATAAAGGAAGGACAGAATGATGTGCTTGCTCTCGTCATCGGTGGTCGCCAGCGAGCCGCCGAAACTGGCGATCAGGTCCTGACGTTCCTGCTGGCTGAACGAGCGATACAGATCACCGGCCTGTTTGAAGTTCTGCTCACGCTGAATCTTCGCCTGCTGGGTGCTGCCCGACAGTGCCAGTTGGCTGTAACGCGCGCTTTGCGGCTCTTCACGCGGTTGCAGGCGGCTTGGCTGATAGTTCACGCCAGACTGCGTGGCTGCGAAGTTCATCGCGCCGTCCTGATTGCCGTTGTTGACGGCAACTTTCGGTGCATTGATCGGCAGTTGCAAAGCATTGGCGCCCAGACGATACATCTGCGTATCGGCATAAGAAAACACTCGGCCTTGCAACAGACGGTCTTCTGAAGGTTCGATACCCGGCACAATATTGGCGGGGGCCATCGCCACTTGTTCGGTTTCCTGGAATACGTTTGCCGGATTACGGTTCAACACCATTTGTCCAACTTTTCGCTCAGGAACATTCGGCCAGATCTTGGTAGCGTCCAATGGATCGAAATCAAACTTGGACAAATCTTGCGGATTCAGCACTTGGATGTACAAGTCCCATTTCGGGAAATCACCCTTGTTGATATGGCTGACCAGATCATTAGTCATATGACTGTAATCCTTGCCCTGAACTTTCTCGACTTGTTCAGGTGTAAGGTTTTTGATGCCCTGCAAACTTTTCCAGTGGAACTTCACATAGTGCACTTCGCCTTTGGCGTTAACCAACTTGTAGGCATGCACGCCATTACCGTCCATCTCCCGATAACTGGCTGGAGTACCCGAATTGGAATACAGCTCGGTCAGCGTGCGAGTAGCTTCCGGCACGTGGGAGAAGAAGTCGAAACGACGTGAGTCATCGTCAAGGTTGGTACGTGGATCGGGCTTGAAGGCGTGGACCATGTCTGGAAACTTGATCGCATCGCGGATGAAAAAGGTCGGGAAGTTGTTGCCGACCAGGTCCCAGTTGCCATCGGCGGTGTAGAACTTGGTGGCAAAACCCCGTGGATCGCGCAGGGTTTCCGGGGAGTGGTTGCCGTGAACCACCGCGGAGAAGCGCACGAACACCGGGGTGACCTGGCCGGCGGCAAATACCTTGGCCTTGCTCAGGTCGCTGAGGTCGTTAGTCACCGTGAAGGAGCCATGGGCACCGGTACCCCGGGCATGCACCACACGCTCGGGAATGCGCTCACGGTCGAAACGCTGGAGCTTCTGGATCAGTTGCACATCCTGCAGCAGCACCGGGCCGGTGGCGCCGGCGGTCTGCGAATTCTGATTATCGCCGACCGCCGCGCCGTTATCCCGGGTCAGGGGCGCGGCGTGCACGGAGAAGGTCAGCAAGCTGGCGGTAAGCACGCCGAGCGTACGGCGATGGGGAAAAGCCCCCAGTCCAAGAGTGGAATTCATATCAGGTTCCTCTGGTTTTTTTGGGCGCATCCAGGTGCGCCAACCAGAGGCTAGAGGGCTACGCCGGTGAACATAAATAGAAAGTTCACAACCCGACGATTGAAAAAAATGGCTTTGCGATCAGCGATTTACGGCGTATTTCGCGCGCGATTAGTGGCACTTTGCAAACTAATCGTCGATTCATATGTCGATAAAAACGGGCATTGTAAGAAGGTGTTTCGCGCAGGACGCGTTTTGCTGATTTACACTGCGTACACCAAACTCATCTGTAACAAGGAAATAACCTATGGGCGTGCTAAGTGAGTTCAAGGCCTTCGCGGTCAAAGGCAATGTGGTCGACATGGCCGTCGGTATCATCATCGGTGCCGCCTTCGGCAAAATCGTTTCGTCGTTTGTCGGCGACGTGATCATGCCGCCAATCGGCCTGCTGATCGGAGGGGTGGACTTCAGTGATCTGGCCATTACGCTAAAAGCCGCCGAGGGCAACGCCCCTGCCGTGGTATTGGCTTACGGTAAATTCATCCAGAGCATTCTGGACTTCGTGATCGTCGCCTTCGCGATTTTCATGGGTGTCAAAGCCATCAACCGTCTGAAACGCGAAGAAGCCGTAGCCCCTTCCCTGCCACCGGTTCCGACCAAGGAAGAAGAGTTGCTTGGTGAGATCCGCGATCTGCTCAAAGCCCAGAACAACCGGCCTTGACTGCTTTATGAATAAAAACGGCGCCTGATGGCGCCGTTTTTTTACCAGTAGTTTTCCACCGCCACCTGCCCCGGTCGCCGCGTCAGGCTCAGGCTCATGTGGCGTTGTTTCAGCAGTGCCCTGGTGTCATCGATCATCTGCGGATTTCCGCACAGCATGACGCGCGAGTGCTCGGGGGTCAGTTCAACGCCGGCTTCACGCTCCAGCTCGCCGTTTTCAATCAGCGTGGTGATGCGACCGTGCAAGGCGCCCGGCAATTGTTCGCGGGTAACCGTGGGGATAAACCGCAGCTTATGGGCATGTTCTGCCAGGTAATCACGCCTGGACAGTTCTGCAATCAACGGCTGATAGGCCAGTTCCCGCGCTTCGCGCACGCTGTACACCAGAATGATCCGCTCAAAACGCTCCCACACCTCGAAGTCCTGCAGGATCGACAGAAACGGCGCAACCCCGGTCCCGGTGGATAACAGCCACAGGTCCCGACCGTCGACAAACCGATCCAGCGTCAGGTAACCAAAGGCCTGGCGCTCCACCAGCAGGGTATCGCCGACCTGCAGCCGGCTCAGTTCACCGGTGAATTCGCCACCCGGCACCACGATGGAGAAGAACTCGAGAAACTCGTCATGAGGCGAAGAGACCATCGAGTAGGCACGCCACACCGTACTGCCATCAGCCTTGGTCACCCCCAGGCGGGCGAATTGTCCTGCCCGAAACCTGAAACCCGCATCGCGTGTGGTACGCAGGGTAAACAGGCTGGGGGTCAAGGGCTGCACGTCGAGCAGGGTCTGGGCGGTAAACTTCTCTGCGCTGACAGTCATGGGGCACTCCACTGAAAAGTCCCTTACAGTCTCGCGCAAACCCAGAGCATAAAACACCACTGATTTTGTAATGACTTCCTATTCACGGAGCCCAGCTCAATGAGAAGTAGACCCATATACAGTTAATACAGCGCTATCCATAAGCACATTGAATGACAGGCTACATACAATGAGTTATTGATGAGTCATAACTTTTCCAGCAACTAACACCCCCCTATAAGAGCAAAAAAATTCAACGCCTCTTGTAGGACCTGTCCTACACTCCGTTGCGTGCAGGATCCGATTGGATCCAAGCAAGCACCCCCGAAAACAACTCATGGAGAGTTTGTGATGGAAATGTGGAAGGAGTCGCAATTAAAGCAACTGACTTTCGCAAGAGAAATAGAGACCGCTTATCCGATCCTGCTGCGATTCGCTCAAAATATTGGGTTCAATTTTTGTGCTATCTCATTAACATCAATGAATCGGAACGCTGACTTCAAAGCCTTGCAAATCAATAACTATCCGATGGAGTGGAATCAACTTTATGAAAAACAGTGCTACAGCAAAATCGATCCGGTAATAGCACACTGCAATCACTCGATGCTGCCGATTGTCTGGACCGAGGACGTGTTCTCGCAGACCCTGCTGCTATGGGGTGCCCAACAGAAACATGGGTTGCGCCACGGCTGGTCGCAGTCGTTTCACCATGAAGCCAGCGGCCTGTGCAGCACGCTCAGCCTTGTCAGAAAAAATGGCCCACTGAGCCCGCTGGAGTTGTACGAGCATTTTGGCTACATGTTTTACGCAACCAGCCATCTGAGCGATCTGTTCGCCAGAACCTTGCCCAGAGCACCGAAAAAGCCGCAGCACCCGCACCTCTCACCACGTGAACTGGAAGTGTTGAAGCTCTCGGCGCTCGGCAAAACGGCCTATGAAATCGCCAGAATCCTCTGCCTGAGCGAACGGACCGTGAATTACCACGTGCAAAACGTGATTATCAAACTGAACGTCTGTAACAAGATTTCGGCGGTCATCGCTGCCAGCCGCTGTGGCCTTCTCGATGCCCCGATCGCCTAAAGCCACGAGTAATTCAACAGAAAAAAACGTACCATTTGCGACCTTCCTGAGTGATGACGTGAACCTTGACGTTGTATTTCACTCGGACGGTTCCGCTGCGCGACACCCTGGGCTGCGGGCCACCCGTTGATTAACCAGAGTTCCCGTACCATGCCCTTGCTCGATACGCCCTTCGCCCAACTCGACCTGATCCGTCAGCCAGAACAGCAGAACGAACCGCTGCAAGCGTTCGACGCGGCTGACGAATACCTGCTCAATCATCTGGCCGCGCAGCAACCGACGGCAGACACCCGGGTATTGGTACTCAATGACAGCTTCGGAGCGTTGGCGGCAAGTCTGGCGGGCAAGGTACAGGTCAGCAGCAGTGGCGACTCGTTTCTCGCATTCCAGGGGCTGGAAAAGAACCTGGTACGCAACGGCCTGGCATTTGATGCGGTGCGCGGGATTGCGGCCAGTGAGCCGTTGGTCGGACCGTTCGACCGAGTGCTGATCCGCGTCCCCAAGACGCTGGCATTGCTGGAAGAACAACTGATTCGCCTGCAAGGGCAACTGGCACCTGGCGCCGAAGTGGTGGCAGCGGCCATGGTCAAGCATTTGCCGCGTGCTGCCGGTGATCTGCTGGAGCGTTACATCGGTCCGGTACAGGCCTCACTGGCGGTGAAAAAGGCGCGCCTGCTGATCGCCACGCCCGAGGCCAAAGCCCCGGCGACCTCGCCCTATCCTTCGCGTTACCAACTCGACGAGCCGGCCATCGAATTGCTCAACCACGCCAACGTGTTCTGCCGTGAAGGTCTGGACATCGGCACCCGAGCCTTTCTCCCACACCTGCCAAAAAACCTCGGCAGCGCCCGCGTCGCCGACCTCGGCTGCGGTAACGGCGTACTGGCCATCGCCAGTGCCCTGCACAACCCTGAGGCGCACTACACGCTGGTCGACGAATCGTTCATGGCCGTGCAATCGGCCGCCGAGAACTGGCGTGCCGCGCTGGGCGAGCGCGAAGTGATCGTGCGGGCCGGCGATGGCCTGGCCGGTCAAGAGCCGCAATCGCTGGACGTGGTGCTGTGCAATCCGCCGTTCCACCAGCAGCAGGTGGTTGGTGACTTCCTCGCCTGGCGCATGTTCCAACAGGCCCGTGAGGCGCTGGTGGTGGGCGGTGCGCTGTACATCGTCGGCAACCGGCACTTGGGTTATCACAGCAAACTGGCGCGGCTGTTCCGTGGCGTCGAGCAAGTGGCGGCCACGCCGAAATTCGTGATTCTCAAGGCCCGCAAGTAAAACCTCAGGCAAAAAAAACCCTCCGCGGTACAGAGGGTTGTAAACCGTGCCCAAGGGCCACGGGACGGGATGTATCAGTGCGTGGTCAAACCGGCCGCGTTCATGAACAGGCGCATCAGGCTGGCGGCAATGAACAGCGCGCCGACGCTACCGATCCAGATCAGGGCCAACCAGCCGAGCCGCTGCCACAGCGGTTTTTTTTCGGCTTCTTCAATCTCGTGCAGGGAATGTTTGCCGTTCATTGCATCGTTCCTCCATCAGGCGATGACGTCGCCAAGGACGCCATCGCGAGCAGGCTCGCTTGTATGTTTAGACTTGAAGGGGTGGGCGGGACTACAGACTCGATTCTGACTCTGACCAGTACAGACCGTGGGAGACTTCTCGTCCCGCCCCTTCTACCCAAAGCGCCAATAAGGAATTCATCGGTAAACCGACGACAGAGACAAGCCAGCGCAACGGTAGACCCCAACAAGCTCTTAAACCCTAGCTCCGAGGATTCGTCATGACAATCCTTACTTCGCAGACGGTTGTTGGTATCGATATCGCCAAGGCCGAAATCGTTGTCTATCGCGCCGACCTGGAAACCATTGAAGCGGTCAAGAATGATCGTGCCGCCCTCAAACGTTGGCTCAAAACTCTGCCCGCGCAAAGCGCTATCGCTGTCGAAGCCACCAATATCTACCATTTGGAGACTGTTGATCTGGCTCATGCGATGGGACATCAGGTCTATGTGGTGGATGCTTATCGAGTCAGCCACTATCGTCGCGGTGTCGGTCAGCGAGCCAAAAATGATCCCTGCGATGCACGCGTGCTCGCACGCTATCTGACGAATGAACAAAGCAAACTGCGGCTTTGGAACCCGCCTCCTAAAGCCTACACCGTACTGAAAAGCTTGCTGCACAGACGCGCGACGCTGATTCAGAACCATACGGGTCTGATGTTGAGCTGGGCCGATGAACCCTTGCTGAAGAAAGAACGTACGGCTCAGCAAAAGGCATTCGAGCGATCCGACAAGGTCATTCAAAACCTGCTGCGCAAAGTCAGCAAAGAGGCCGGTATTGATGACAATATTGGCCGCTGCAAAGCAATCGAGGGCGTGGGAGAGCTGACTGCGACTGGGTTGGCAACGACCTATATGCGCGGTGACTTTGCCAACAGCGACGCGTTCATCGCGTTTTTGGGTATGGATCTGACGGTGGACGATTCGGGGAAAAAGAACGGCCCGAGGTTCCTGAGCAAAAAAGGAGATCCGGAGATCCGTCGATTAGCCTACAACGCCGCAATGGCGGCGTGTCGCTCAACCAAGTGGAAGCCTTTTTACGAGTCTTACCTGGCCAGAGGCTTCTCGAAAACACAGGCATTGGTAGCTCTTGCTCGCAAGCTCTGCCGAGTGGCATTCACCCTGATGAAGAATCAGGGCGAATACCGATCAATTTGAGATTCTAGGGTTGCTGAGCAACATAGAATCTCCCACAGGTGAGCAGAGCGAGAGATCAGTGGTAACCGTCTTCATGGGTGACCTTGCCGCGGAACACGTAGTAGCTCCAGAAGGTGTAACCCAGGATGAACGGGATGATGAACAGCGTGCCGACCAGCATGAAGCCCTGGCTCTGCGGCGGTGCGGCGGCGTCCCAGATCGAGATCGACGGCGGCACGATGTTCGGCCACAGGCTGATGCCCAGACCGCTGTAACCGAGGAAGATCAGCACCAGGGTCAGCAGGAACGGCATGTAGTTGGCGTTGCGCGCCACCGCGCGAATCAAGCCGTACAGCGTTACCAGCACCAGAATCGGTACCGGCATGAACCAGAACAGGTTCGGCATGCTGAACCAGCGTGTGGCGATTTCCGGGTGAGCCAGCGGTGTCCACAGACTGACGATGCCGATCACCGCCAGCAGCACGAACGCCAGCGGTCGCGCGAGGTTGTGCATCTGCTCCTGCAACTTGCCTTCGGTCTTCATGATCAGCCAGGTGCAACCGAGCAAGGCATAGGCCACCACCAGCGCGGCGCCGCAGAACAGAGTGAACGGTGTCAGCCAATCCAGTGAACCGCCGGCGTATTGCCGATTGACCACCGGCAAACCGTCGATGAAGGCCCCGAGTGCCACGCCCTGGAAGAACGTCGCCGCCACCGAGCCGCCGATGAACGCTTTGTCCCACAGGTGGCGTTTGTCGTCCTTAGCCTTGAAGCGGAACTCGAACGCCACACCGCGGAAAATCAGGCCGATCAGCATGAAGATCAGCGGCAGGTACAGCGCCGACAGCACTACCGAATAGGCCAGCGGGAACGCGCCGAACAACGCCGCGCCGCCCAATACCAGCCAGGTTTCATTGCCGTCCCACACCGGAGCGACGGTGTTCATCATCACGTCACGGTCGGTCTTGCCCGGGATGAACGGGAAGAGAATCCCGATCCCCAGGTCAAAACCGTCCATGACCACGTACATCATGATGCCGAAGATGATGATCACGGCCCAGATCAGCGGAAGATCAATACCCATGAGTCAAATCTCCTTTTCCAGGCTGCGATGCGAACCAGCGTCAGTGCCCTCGTCATCGGCGGCGGACAACGGCCGAGCCGGTGTGCGTTTCTGGCCAGGACCACCGTCGTTGGTTTCCTTGCCTTCGTCGGTTTTCGGTCCTTTGCGCACCAGACGCATCATGTAGCCGAGCCCCGCACCGAACAGCGCGAAATACACCACGACAAACATGATCAGGGTGATGCTCATCTGCATGAAGCTGTGGTTGGACGAAGCATCCGCCGTGCGCATCAGCCCGTAGACCACCCACGGCTGACGACCGATTTCAGTGGTGAACCAGCCGGCGAGGATCGCGACCAGGCCGGACGGCCCCATCCACAGCGCCAGATACAGGAACGGCCGCGAGGTGTAGAGCGAATCGCGCTTGCGCAGCCACAGGCTCCACAGACCGGTGAAAATCATCAGGAAGCCGAGGCCGACCATGACCCGGAACGACCAGAACACGATGGTCGAATTCGGCCGGTCTTCAGGCGGGAACTCCTTGAGTGCCGGCACCTGCTTGTCCAGCGAGTGGGTCAGGATCAGGCTGCCGAGGTAGGGGATTTCCACGGCGAACTTGGTTTTCTCTTCCTTCATGTCCGGCCAGCCGAACAGAATCAACGGGGTCGCTTCGTTGCCTTTGTTTTCCCAGTGACCTTCGATCGCGGCGATTTTCGCCGGCTGATGCTCAAGGGTATTGAGGCCGTGGAAGTCACCGATAACCGCCTGGATCGGCGCGACGATTAGCGCCATCCACATCGCCATCGACAACATGGTGCGGATCGCCGGGTTGTCCTTGCCGCGCAGCAGGTGCCAGGCCGCCGACGAGCCAACGAAGAACGCCGTGGCGACGAACGCAGCAGTGGCCATGTGCATCAGGCGATAGGGGAACGACGGGTTGAAGACGATGGCCAGCCAGTCGGTCGGGATCACTTGACCGTTGACGATCTCGAAGCCTTGCGGGGTCTGCATCCAGCTGTTGGAAGCGAGAATCCAGAATGTCGAGATCAGCGTGCCGATCGCTACCATCACTGTGGAGAAGAAGTGCAGTTTGCGTCCGACCTTGTTCCAGCCGAACAGCATCACCCCGAGGAAACCGGCTTCGAGGAAGAATGCCGTGAGCACCTCGTAGGTCAGCAATGGTCCGGTGACGGAGCCGGCGAAGTCCGAGAAACGACTCCAGTTGGTACCGAACTGGTAGGCCATGACCAGACCGGAGACCACACCCATGCCGAAGTTGACGGCAAAGATCTTCGACCAGAAGTGGTAGAGGTCCCGGTAGGTGTCGTTATGGGTTTTCAACCACAGCCCTTCGAGCACCGCCAGGTAGCTCGCCAGACCAATGGTGATGGCCGGGAACAGGATGTGGAACGAGATGGTGAACGCGAACTGAATTCGGGCGAGATCGAGTGCCTCTAAACCGAACATATGGCTTCCTCTGTCAGGTAATACCGGCATTGGGGCTTGTGGCCCCTGCCTACTGCCCCCACGGATATCGAGTGCGGCGAATTCTGATTCGTTCTTTTTAATAACCATCGCAACGCAGGGAGTCTGGCCATCGGGCCACCAGACCATGGCCCGCGAGGGTCTTGATCTGGATCAAGCAACGTTAAAAGAGTAGTCCCATTTCCGACGAAGGACGGCGTGGTCGTTTGCCGCGTGACAAGTTGCCTCATTGCCTGGGCAACGCTCTGAAACAGATATCCCAGAGCCGAGAAACCCTCTGTGGCGAGGGAGCTTGCTCCCGCTCGGCTGCGCAGCAGTCGTAAAAAGATTTTCCAGCGCTTGCCTGAAAGCAGGATTGCGCTGGATTGGGGCCGCTTCGCGACCCGGCGGGAGCAAGCTCCCTCGCCACAGAGAGAGGGGTATCCGGATAATCGATGTCTGGCTAACTAAATTTTCTGTCATAGCAACTTCCTGTTACAGACTGGTGATAACCTCGCCGTTCCCCCCCGAGCCAGACCTGCCTTCAGATGCCCAGCCAAGAGCCCCTGCTGTTACGTCACCATCGTCCATTTCTCGCGTTCTGGTTCGCCCGGATCTTTACCGCCAGCGGTTTTCAGATGCTCACCGTGGCGATCGGCTGGAATCTGTACCAGCTGACCGGCAACGTGCTCGACCTGGGGTTGGTCGGGCTGGTCGAGTTCGCGCCTCGGGTGCTGTTCATGCTACACACCGGGCATGTCGCCGACCGTTATGACCGGCGTCGGGTCGCGGCAATCTGTCAGTCGTTGCAGGCGTTGATTGCCCTGGCGCTGGCCATCGGCAGTGCGACCGATCACGTCACCCGGGAAATGATCTTTATCCTCGCCTTCCTGCTCGGTGCGGCGCGCTCCTTCGAAATGCCGACGACCCAGGCGCTGCTGCCGAGCATCGTGCCCAGCGCCCTGTTTCCACGGGCGGTCGCCGCCGCGCAATCGGCTCAACAGTCAGCCACCATTGTCGCTCCAGCCCTCGGTGGCTTGCTTTACGCGTTCGGCAGCGTCTGGGTCTACGGCCCGACGGTATTGCTCTACGTCATCGCCTGCACCTTGATGCTCAACCTGCCCGCGCGACAAACGCCGTTGAACAAGGGCAAAGCCACGCTGGATTCGTTGCTGGCGGGTATCCGCT